>NZ_FSRI01000006.1 GCF_900141775.1 Salinivibrio sp. ES.052
TGGGCACACATCATTGTGATAGCTTCTGTCGACCAAGGTAATCGGCAGGCTCGCCATGGAAAAGCCTAAATCAAAGTCCGCGCCAAAACATGCTTGATAACTCATTGCCACACCCCTTTTAATTCAATACTTTAATTATAGCATAACTTACGTAAGTTATGCTAGTTATGTAAGTTAATCGTGATAAATTTATCACTTTTAGCCATACAAAGAGCCTGTCTATTGACTACATAGCATGGCATCATGCATATTTTTATAACCACTTTTAACGGTTAGGTATACGCGCGAAAATGACGAAAATCATCAAAAAATACGCGCTAGAGGCCGTTATCCTCGGCTTGCTACTGAGTGTGTCGGTTTGGCTTATTGTGTAGTGCTGTGGCTGGTTGCTGTAAGTTCCGCGTGGTTTGAGGATGACTTGAGTTAGGGCAGGTAAAATACTCGTGCCTCAAATCGAGTTAGAGAGTAAACGGTTAATTAACCGTTTACGATAGTTAAGGTTATAGCTTGCGGGTGTATATTTACGCTTAATGATTTGACGTAAACTTAATCCATTAATTCTAAACTCACAAAGTTACTCGCTGTAGTATTAATAATGGTAATATCACCGCGTGGAGCTTTTAACTTAATTAAATAACCTTCACTATTAATAAGGGTTGAACCCATAGTAGTAACCTCACCTCCATCTTCATCAATTTGTACATACTTGATTTTCTCTCCAATAAAATCTTCAAACATTTTACTTATCCCTCCATACTTATTTATTAACTTTATTTCCACAACGCTATATAAAAAATATTATTCTATATTGAATCAACTAGTATTTACTGACTCAGTGACTATTCAGCAATCCGAAAGTACCGAGTGCTCTATGAATAGTAACTCGAAAGTGTTCAAAAAAATTATTCCAACATGATTACCACATGCAGAGCATTGAGATCTTTATTCAACAACCTGCATAACTTACGTAAGTTATGCAGGTTGTGTTGTTTACGTAACAATCATAACTGCGTAGCCAAACCGGTAACTGTATAGCTCCATATGACCAACCAATACCATTTTTTAACCAAACCACGTTTCCGTGTGGATCCGAATAAGAAAATTATCACGCACAAACTGCGTGAAATTATCTGATTGGCGTTCTTCGGCAGTGGTTTGCTTCCATAACCAAGAGAGAGTTTGACTCAAAGACTCTCCCTCTTCCTCACAAATTGACGTCCAAATCTTGTTTTCCGTTTCACTAATGCAAATAGTAGAAAGACCTGTTGGATGATGAAACCTTATAAGCACAATCTAATCCCTCCTAGCTCCATATACATAGTATCTTAGTTGGCAGTGATTCAAAAATGAGCAACTACACAACAGCTTTTTAAGCCTCTTTCACGCAAAAGCATCATAGCTGCGTGGCCAAGCCAGTCACCGCCTCAAAACGCTCCTCGAGCATATCGCAGTAAATACCGGTTTCTTGATGTACCGTTTCTACCGCAAAGGTGCGCCGATTGATGCGCATGTAGGTCACCGTGTAGGTATCGCACGGGTCAAGCACCACCTGAACGCGGTTGATGCCACCGCGCGCAAAGCGCGCGGGCAAATCAAATTGCACACCAGGGGCGGGCAGGGCGACGAACTGACGCGCGCCGGTCATTGCAATAAAACGCTGGCCACCAAACTGCCCCATAATCACACGCGCGGTTTGCTTGGCATAATCTTGCTTATTCATGTGCATCCTCCCACGCTTCCGCGGCCATTAAAAACGCTTCAAAATCCTCAATGGTAGCGATCACCCAGCCGTGCGGGCGCAAGCAAGTATTAAGCGCCGCGATCACTTGGCCAACCGGTGGGTTGATATCCGCTAAATTTTGATAGAGCTGATACAAACGCGCATCCATCAGCTCCGCCCGGAACGGGCGCAGCCCACTCATTGCTGTAGAGCCTGAGTGATGCAACGACGATACGTTGCTCGCCCCAGCGGGCTTAGTGGCGCTTGCGGGTAATAAAGGTGAGTTAGGCATGGTGATTTCCTCCTGTTGTGTGTTTCTCATCGCCGTTTTCGCCTGCTTTCCCGACTGCGCAAAAGGTTCTAAGACACAAGCGCGCGCAGCGTGCACTTTACGCTTGTGTGTTAGGTTCTTGCGCGCCGAGGATAAGAAAGCAGCGTCAACGGGATGAAAGAAACACAGGAGGGCACTGACAACGAACCGGCCAGCCGCTTAGCGCCACTTGGCCGCTGGGGTGAAAAGCTCTTTCGCCCTGATCGTGACCCGAAGGGCCGAGACGTTGCGAAGCGCAGTTAGGCTCGGTTGAACCGGCGCGACAAGGGAGGAACGACCGCCGGCAAGCCGTGTGAAATAGAGCAGGATAGGGCGGTTACGTAACTTATATAAGTTACATCAGTTATGCTTTGATAAGTTCATTCCATATTTCTTCATTGATGATCTCAATATCGCCGCCGTTCATACGATGTTCTAGCGCACCTTCAATTTTGCGTCCATAACTTGAATAGCGCCAATCCCGGCTCGCGACAGCACCAAGCACTAAGATATCTAAGGTCTTTGTCACATTCTTTTTTACAGAGGCACCAAGAGCCTCTGCTCGCTGTTGCTGTGTACTTCTAGAGCCGCTTAAAAATTTACCAGTGAAGCAAACTGACTTACCTGATAAGCAGATATCTGCATTGTCTTTCGTGGAAAAGTCAGCAGACATCCCGTAGGCTAATCCCGAGTCCATTAAAGACTGACCTGATACCGCTTTGATTAGGTTCAATAAATCGTCTCTCTCTCGATCTTCAATCACATCATCCTCGAGAATTTCATCTACACGATTTTTGATTGCATTCGCTGGCCATTTGCTTGCAAGCTCAGGATCGCCGTTTAATAACGTGGATAATTTCCGTATTTCAAAGTCATTTAGCTCTTCATCAACACTTATCCCACTTAAAAAACCGAGTAAATGGTTTACGGTTGATTCATAGCCACCATCTTCGAGGTCGTTATACTCCAAAATCGTCGATAGCATACTTTGTATATCATCAAGTTCATCATGAGTAATGACACCATCCTCAAGGATATCGTCAATTTGCTCACGGATGTCGACGAAATCGCCATCATTTAAGCTGAAAATGTCATTATCTTGCCATGCACGAAGAAAAACAGTTTCCACATCATTAAGATGTTTATCCGCCTGAACACCATCAAGAATCCCTTGTAAGGTCAGAATAGCTTTCGCTTTATTCCTTCTATAGTTCCAGGCCAACTTAGTCGGTTGATCCGGCGATACAGTATCATTGTTACTCATTGATAATCCTCCATTAGCGCTGTCCCTTTATAAACGGAGCAGTCCCTAACGTATAACAACTGTCTAGAATAGTGTTAACCAAGTAACAAATTAAATAGGCAGTGCGTGAGTTAGGACTGATCAATTTACTTACACTTTCATTAGAGTATACCCAAACGCGACTCCCTCGGGAGTCGCCCATTCTTGCTATGTGACCACTTAAATGCGACACTCCTTTGTGCGACCATCTAAATGAGACGTTTCACGCACAAGGGCCCTTCATGTTTATCCGAGCTTACCTACGCGCCTCCACCGACGAGCAAAACGCCGCGCGCGCCAAAGACAGCCTGACCCAGTTTGCCAACGACCATGGCCAACGCATCGCCGCCTTTTATACCGAGAATATCAGCGGTACCCAGCTGGAACGTCCCGAGCTCAACCGCCTATTGGCAGACACCCAACCCAACGACATTTTGTTGGTTGAACAAATCGACCGCCTGACACGCTTAAACGATCAAGACTGGAAAAGCCTCAAACGCCATATTGAAGACACCGGCCTGCGCATTGTCAGCCTTGATGTGCCGACCTCCTGGCAAGCGCTGCAAACCCAAACCGCGCAACACGACCCGATCATGAGTGCGGTGCTCGATGCGATAAATAACATGCTGATTGACTTGATGGCCGCCATGGCCAGAAAGGATTACGAAACTCGCCGCGCCAGACAGCAACAAGGCATTGCCGCCGCCAAACAAGCCGGAAAATACAAAGGGCGCCAACCCGACAGCGAACGCCACCAAAAAGTGCACCGCTACCGAGAAATGGGGATGAGCTTAACTGAAGTGGCCGACGCGACCGGCTACAGCCGATCGCAAGTGTGTCGGATTTTGGCGAAAGAGATACAGGCCTAACAACTAGGCCACGTTGCGATTCAGCTTCGCTTGCTCAGCACAATGTAATGTTGAAACCAATGACTCGGCCAATGCATCAATGACCTTCATGCACACAGAATTACCGAACTGTTTGTAAATCTGGCCCTGTGACACAGCATCAACGATAAAGTTAGGTGGGAAGCCCTGCAAATTTGCGCACTCTCTAGGCGTCAATTTTCTTGGGTTTTTCCCTAAGTGACACTGATCAATCAAGATTTCAGAGCCGTCTTTATAGTAACGGGCGCTAATGGTATTGGTGTAAGGGCTGTTCGCATCGAACAGAGAGTAACCAAACCCATTTCCTTTAGTTTTGTGCTCTTCTTTGCGCTTGCGGTGACCATCCCACAACCGATCAGAAATCGTGTACTTATCTTTGCCTACACGTTGAATTTCTTCATCTAATTCATGTTGAGGCTGAAGAATGTCACCAACACGTGTTGGTGTCTTCGTCGGTACCGGCCACTGGAAAAGCTGACTAAAATCTACATCTGTAAAATAGTCACGATCAAAACCGACAATAAATATCCGCTCTCTGTTTTGAGGAGCGCCAAAATCCGCGGCCCGCAAGACTCGAACATCCACCCAGTAGTTAAGTGGTTGAGAAAGCGCACGACGAGACTCATCACTCATCGGTACATCATCAGGGATCTCTTGATCGTACTTACCCTGCAAAATATCGACGATGGTCTTCAACGTCCGGCCTTTATCATGCCCTTGTAACTGCTTAACATTCTCCAACAAAAAGGCTTTAGGCTTTTTCTCCGCCAAAATACGCTGAATTTCGAAGAACATGGTGCCTCGTGTATCACTAAACCCTTGTTTTAAGCCGGCTTGAGAGAATGCTTGGCAAGGGAATCCTCCAAGCAAAACATCATGATCAGGGATAGTGCGCGCGGGGATTTGTGTGATATCACCATTAGGCATTTCACCATAATTTGCTAGATAGGTTTTTTGCGCAAACTTGTCCCACTCTGAGGTGAACACGCAGTGACCGTTTTGATTCTGAAACGGCAATCGGATACCACCAATCCCAGCGAAAAGGTCAATGAAAGTAAACGCTGCGTCTTCTTGTTTGCCTTGCCGAAAGGGCGCATTTTGATAGTGTGCTTGCATCTGACTTTCCAGTGATAAAATGCTTTTCCATTTGGCGGGGGTGGGGACATGTTCACCGTTCTCCCATCCGCGGACAGTGCGTTCGCCTGTCGTATTTAGCCCTAATAAATTAGCCATTTCTGTCGGGCCAAACCCAAGCCTTTCGCGCAATGTTTTGATATATTGAGCTTTGTCTAGATTTGTCGTTTTCATGCTGGGCTCTTATCCGGTTTTAGTCCCGGCAATCGTAGCACTGTATATGTACACAGGCAAGGTGAGTTGTGCTTAAAGATTTAAACCAATTAATTAAAGACTGCCGAGATCACTTTGATAGCCTCGAGCATACTGGCGATATCCATATAGATGCGCACTTGGCAACATTGCTCAAGCAAGAATTTGAAGCTATCGAGAAATCAAAGTGTCATATTTTTCCTTTTTCTATTTCATTGATTAGTGAGGATGGGTTAAGAGCCGACTTACCCTCTTCACTGCTTTGGTACGCCCATGTGTTTTGGCCATTAGATGAAGCTCTGGTCGCTTATCAACAAAAACGTGACAGCTTGAGAAAACACTTGGTTGGTAAAGGTTTTTCCTATGCTGAGGTGAAGGCATTTTTAAAAGCGTTACCTTCGCAAGATCTTGATTACAGCTCATCAATTGGTAAAGAAATCAAAGCGTTTATAGACGCCATGAATCCAAGCGATGCTAATAATTTCCATAACCTGCTCACAGATAGATCATGGTGGATACAACCTCATAAGAAAAGTGAACAGACAACGGGAAAAACGCTAGAAAGATCGGACGTTTTCCAATCAGCATTGACGCTCGCAGCAAGGTTGATAGTCAATAACGCCTCAAAATTACAGTCCGTCGTGCGCACGTTTACGCAATCACAAACAATTAGAGAGTATTTTGAGCAGCTGAGTAAAGAGCCGATCCACTATCAAGATCAATCCAGTTTACCGACGGCAAAAGCCACTCCTCATCTCGCCATAGCCGCAAAAAACGAAATTATCTATGGTGCGCCAGGAACAGGAAAAAGCCACAAAATTGCCGAAAAAACCGATGGCCAAAAGAAAGTCGTCACCGTTTTCCACCCAGACACACAGCACTCTGACTTTGTGGGTGCACTTAAACCAACCATGTCAGGCGGAGCGGTCACCTATCAATTTCGTCCAGGCCCGTTTACCACAGCGCTAATCGAAGCCCTAACAAACGCCGACGAGCATGTTTACCTCATTATCGAGGAAATAAACCGCGCGCCGGCGGCGGCCGTATTTGGAGAGTTATTTCAGTTACTCGACCGAGAAAATGGCGCCAGTAAGTATGACATTGATGCCACTGACCCAGACATGCTGAGCTACATCAACCAGAAGCTAGCGGATAAAGGTATCGCGCCGATTACAAAACTGGCACTACCCAATAATCTGTCATTGTTAGCTACCATGAACAGCAGCGACCAAGCCGTGATGCCACTCGATACTGCCTTCAAACGCCGCTGGTCCTTTGAGTATGTCAAAATCGATTTTTCCAACCCAGATGTCAGTCAGCAAACCTTCAAACTGAGCACCAGTGACGGCGAAAAAACAATCACATGGAAAAACTTCGCCAACCGTGTTGTCAACAGAAAGCTGCAAGAGATAGGCGTTCCTGAAGATAGATTGCTTGGACCATTCTTCCTCAACAAAGAAGAGTTGGACAGTGATGAGAGCGCGCAACAATCACTGTGCGGAAAGCTCTTTGTCTACCTCTGGGACGACGTGTTACGCCACAAAGGCAGAACTAATGTTTTCAGAGAAGGGATTACGACCTTTGGTGATTTACAAGCCCGTTTCAACCAAGGTGACAGCCCAGTCTTTAATGAAACAGTTGATCAGCTCATTATCGAACATAGTGAAGCGGCCCCCGCGGTTATAGATGTCGACGAGGAAGACAGTGACAACAATGAGTGATTTGCAGTTTTTTACTGATCGTTCATTGGTCCAAACCCTACCGGCAGAGCTGATCAGTGCGATGACACATCAGGGGCTGATAGCCCCTGATCATCAAAGAATAAGGTTCTGTGGGCTATTTTCCTGGCCCAAAGGCTCGGCGCTTTTTCTGCCCATGAACAGCGACGAGAAGGAAAACCAGTCACTGGCAGCACACTATCTGCTAAAAGCACTGGATCGCTATTATCTTGAAAATCCAACGGCTATTTATAACGACGATGGTGATGATCTGATCAATGCAGATTTGCTTTCATTGGCCATTCACTTATTCGAAGATTACATCACTCACGGGCTTTACGTTCAGCGCTACCGTAAAAAGAGCGTGAACACTGGCAAAGTCAATTGGGCGCGGACCGTCGCAAGACAAACACCGTTCCCTGTGAGTGATCATCATGCAACACCGGTTTATCTAGAGCTTGAATCATCTAGAAGCACATACGCCTCGGATTGTGAAATTGCAAAAATTCACGCGGCCGTAATCAGAGATATTTATAAAAAATTTGGCGTACTCATCGCAGGGGAACAAAGCGAAGATGACACTCACTTAACCACGTTTCCGCAACCAACAACAGATCAGCAAACTCAGCTGGCCTTGCTAACGCTAGAGCTCTCCAAAACCTACTCCGAACGCGATATTACATTGCTTAAATGGCTACACCGATACTTAGAAAAAACATGGGGCAAGGAACAAGGTGCCCTAGTGATCGGGACACGCCACTTTCACAACGTCTGGGAAGCGATGCTTGATACCACGCTTGATGGCATCAAACAATTTAACCAGCGACTTCCTGTCCCTTATTACTACCAAAACGGCCACTTCATTGAAGCCGCGGAAAAGGGGCAAAGAACCGATACAGTGATACGAACAGCGGATAAATCACATTATGCAGTTGTCGATGCCAAATATTACGCGGCGCAAACACCACAAAGTGCGCCTGGCTGGCCCGATATTGTCAAACAGCTTTACTATCAAAAAGCCGTTTCTTCCGTTGTAGGAGAAGACAAACAGGTGACAACTCACTTTGTTTTTCCAGGAACAGCACAAAGACTCGTCTCCACACACGTTGGAAACCGCGGACAAAACAAGCAGACGCAATTGGTAGCATTACCAGAGTACCCAGCCATTCACTGCCATTACTGCCCATCGTCGGATCTCATCAAAGCATACGTCCAAGGGAGAAAACTGCAGACACTCCGCACCGAAATCCTAAGCAAAGAAAGCGACTGAGTATCTCGCTCCGCCCGAAATAGCTAGTCTCAGCGGAGCGATACCAAAACTAACAGGCCGGCGCGACCGGCTACAGCCGATCGCAAGTGTGTCGAATTTTGGCGAAAAAATAGGGCGCCTGAGCGCCCTTAGTGTTTATCAGTTTGGTAGGGAACGGTAATGGGAAACTACGTGCTCCCAGCGACCGAAACGAAAGCGTGGATAAGCCACTACAGGCACCACTTTTTGCTTTCTTGCTTTCGGAAAGCGAACGCGGTTTTTCATGAGATACTCCTCATTTTAATGAGAGAGGGATCCCCATGAGTTGAGATAGGCCGAGTTTGTGCGTATTATTGAGTCGTATTGAAATAGTACACACCTCAGAGCGTGGGACCTCTCAGTAGTAGAGCTATTTTGCTTGTTGGCGCAAGCAAAACCCCATCTCAACGGTAAATAGGCATATCTATTGGCGTAGATATGCCTTTTTATTTTTCTTTTCTTACCCCCTTGAACGGATTCCCATCCTGCTTCACGTTCATAAAGCGGCCAGTGTTCGCATCTCGCTTCACCCAATGCCCTGAAGCCGTTTGAGTTTGAGAACGCTCTCGTACTGCACCGTGTCGGCGGTTGTCACCAGAAACACCATTTGTAGCCATACTCTTCCTCCTATTTCATCTTCAGCATGGACAGATTAAATCTTAACCAAATCTCTTTTGAGATTCAAGGCATAGATCTAATTTTTAATTAAAAATGATCTTGCCACCTATACTTTAAATACGTGCTTTGGGTTTTCTGTTACAATGGAGGAAAGAAAGAGGGCTATATCATGACCACATATCGAGACTTAAAAGCAGAGGACGTCTCCCTGGCTGAGCGCATGGCTTATATCGATTTTAAGCTGCAGTTCACGGGGACGATTAACCGCTCTGACTTAAAAAATATGTTTGGCTTAGCAGAAGCGGCATCATCCAAAATGATGAAAACGTATGCCAGCATTTGTCCTGGAAATATGGATTACGTCCGGAAGAAGCGAGCCAACGCCATACTGGTAGACACCTTTAAACCTTTGCTAGATCTGTCTGCTGATACCGCATTAGGCATGCTCGCCAATGGGTTCAATAAAAACAAAATACTCACTGAGCCTATGCTTCCCTACGCACGAATAGGTATCCCCAACAGCCACCTTGATGTAAACAACGTCGCTTGCATTACTCGAGCTATCGCCGGTGGCTACTCGGTTACAGCAAACTACTTCTCCGCAAACAGCAAAGGCGAATCTTGGCGTGAAATCTTCCCATTAGCCATTTTCTTTAACGGTAAAACATGGAGCTTTCGAGGGTGTTGTAAAAAAGACAGCCCTGAAGGCGTGTTTAAAAACTTCGACTTTGCGAGGGTTAAAGAAGTAAAAGCTAATGAAGACAACAGGATATCGAATGAAGAAAGCTTGAGTAACGATAAGATGTGGAGCACTCAAGTTCCGCTACTACTCATTCCACATCCGAACCTGCCAGAAGATCAACAAAACATCATTAAGATGGATTTTGGCTTTATGCACGACACGAAACTGATCGTGTATGAACGAGCAGCGCTGGTCTATGTAATGACGAAACTTTGGCAAATTGATGCTCGAACAGAGGACGAAATCGATGAAAGGCCTCAGTGCGATCCGTTGCAATATCAGTTTAAACTCACCAACCAAGACATGGTTGATGTCGTCATTAAAGACTTAGAGTCTCGCTCACAGGACTAGTTAAAACTAACGGAACCGCTGCGGGATTGATGGCAACAGATAACCAAAACTAACTGGCCGACGCGACCGGCTACAGCCGATCGCAAGTGTGTCGGATTTTGGCGAAGGACTCGACGATTACCTGAAAAACAATGGTTCATTTTCCCAGTCGGCAGGGAAGCCCATCGACGGCATAAAGCGCTTAGCCACTGGATAACGCTCAAATAGATCAACCAATGCGGGGCCCAATAGCGCGTCATAGCCCAAGCCGTTATAAAGCTGTTGGACGGCAGCTAACACAGTATAAAGGCGGTTCAGTTGGTCTTCTTCGCGCTTGGTTGGATCAGGCCGTGTACGCACTAACGCCACATCGGGAGACAAAATACGCTTAATCGCTGTGGGTGCCGGCAAGTTGCGGTTAAACAGGCGCGAGTGATGCGCGCAGTGGTTACGTACCTGGTGAATGGCATCTACCCAAGCGCACAAGGTTTGGTACTTTTCGACGTTCAAGGTTTTCGCAAAGCGGTTCATTTTCAGTGCATTCACCTGATCGCTTTGCAAACTGCGCATCAGCTTAGAGACATTACCGAATGTCATCAGCTCAATGGCGACCCAGCCCGGCGGCAGATCGCGAAAGAACGGGCAGTAGTCGTTGTAATACTTGCTGCGGTAATGCTCAGCGAACTGCTCTTTGGAGTCTTTGAACATGTCCCGCACACGACTGACAGTTTTGACCTGCTCGCCGTTTTCCTTAAATAAAGCCGAATCAAGATACCAGAAGCGATTATCGGTTTGCTTGGTCATCCACTCCTCAAAGCCAGAGCGGATCCCTACTTCTACTTTACCCACCACATCGAACACCAAATTACGTAGCGCTTCATCAAACTGATAAAGGGCATAGCATTGCTCGAACGTGGTACCAGCTTGATAGCGACGAGGGTGAGAGGACGACTCAGAGAACGGCAGCAAGTACGCTTTAAATCGGTAGTAACTGCACCGTTTGAGTACTCGAGCGGCGAAATCACGATCAGCGATGGTGATCCCTTGGCCAACCAGCTTATCACACAGCTCAGCGGCACTCATATAAGGCTTGTTATAAGGCACGCGCGCAGACAAAACGGACATCCTTGAGGCAAAAAAAAAGCTTCCACTCTTACGGGCGGCGTGCGCACCTGGAGGAAGCCATTGATGAATTTATTATGTGGGCGAGGTGGGATATTGTCAACAGATACCAGCCTAACCCCACCACGACCAGCCCGCCGCGCCCCGCCGTAAATGGCTAAAGTACCATCGTTGGTAGGTTAAGGCACAAAGCCGATGTATGCCCCTAAGCCCACTATAAAAGAAGCGGGGCGCAGCCTGGGCGGGCGGGGGATGTGGTGGGTTTCGTGGAGGCCGCTTGCGAGACGGAACGATTATGCGGCTACCCGGGTCAATCCCGGCAGCCGCATAAAACTGCGATGGTGGGTACGCGGAAAATTTAATATAACACCTTATAATGCGGAGTTGCCCAGCGCCCGACAGCTTGCTGGCGATAGGCGCGTAGCAATTACGCATTATTGCAGTGTTATGTTAAGGCAGGGGGATCGTGCCAGCTGTCGTTTAGCTGGCCGAAAACCCTGCCGTAATTTGGAGCGTCCACAAAGGTGGGCAATGCGAGCTGAACTTTCCGCGCGTGATAATGTGACACCGTCACTCGATGGTCGCCGCACGGCAACGCTGTTCAGTTGCGGTGCGACGTTCATAGCCTTGCGAAGCAGGGCGCCCCAAGATTGGGGCAGGGGTTGAGAAGAGAAAGTGTGCCCGCGATGCTAGGCGGTGGCCATGACGCAGCCCAGCGTGGTGCGCTTGCGGACCGTTGTTCGCTGGGCGTTTTGCGTGATGGCCAACTTGCCGTAAAGCGCGGGCGCGGCTTTACAGTGACAACGTCCTATCTGTTTATTTATTTGTCAGCACAATTTTTCCCACGTGAAGACCTGAGTCAATTAATCGATGGGCACTCTGTACCTCGTCAAGAGAAAACATTTTATAAATCTGAGGCTTGATCTCTCCTGATCGAATAAGTCCCCATACATTTTCCTTTAACTGTGTGATGATTTCTTTCTTCTCCGCAGCAGTCCGAGAGCGCAATGTAGAGCCTATGTGAGTAAGCCTTTTGGATAGCATCGGGAATAGGTCAAGATTTTTTGCTTTACCACCAATAATGCCTATTTGGACGATCCGGCCATTGGTCGCGGCTGCATGGTAATTTCTCTCAACATAATCTCCACCGATAATATCTAAAATAATATCAGCACCGTAACCCTCTGTTTCTTGATGAACAATATCAACAAAGTCCTCTTCTTTATAAAGTATGGCCACATCCGCTCCCAGTGCTAAGCTGGCTTCTTGGTGCTCTCGAGAGCCGACAGTAGTTATTATCTTCTTTGCACCAAAGGCCTTTGCCAACATTGTTGCTGTTGTGCCTATCCCTGACGCCCCACCATGAATGAGGATAATGTCGTTCGCTTTAAACTGTCCCCTTTCAAACATATTCAGCCATACGGTCATAAACGTCTCAGGGAGTGCGGCTGCCTCTACAAGATTTAAGCCATCAGGTACTGTGAGTACATTATCTTCTTTGGCAACACTATATTCTGCGTATCCACCGCCTGTAAGCAGTGCGGCGACGCGATCACCGGCTTTGAATTGATGCACGTTTTTCCCTACCGCAACGACCGTACCTGATACTTCTAGGCCTGGAATGTCTGACGCGCCTTTCGGCGGATCATATAGCCCCTTTCTTTGCATGACATCTGGGCCATTCACACCTGCGGCATAGTTTTGGATAAGTACCTCGTCATCACCGACATCAGGTATCGGTCGGTGAGTCACGGATAAAACCTCTGGTCCTCCCGGTTTGGTTATCTCTACGGCCTTCATTGCATTGTGTGTTTTGTCTGACTGGATCATATCTAACCTTCCTAACTTACAGTGAAGGTAGGATTGTAAACAAAAATATGAAGAGAAAATGCGGCGATTTCTCATGATAGAAATGCAAAAATTCATCATATATTGACGAATGTAAGTATGGGAAATGCTAGGATTCAGGCATCTTTACCGTGAGAGAATGATAATGAATTGGGATGACACAAAAGTGTTTCTTGCTTTATATCGCAAAGGCAGCTTACGAAGTGCAGGAAAAGCTTTGGACGTTGATCAAGCAACCGTTGGTCGACGCATTAGTGCCGTTGAAGAGTCACTCGGGGCGAAGCTATTTCTAAGAACATCAAAAGGGTATGTCCTTACTCAAGCCGGCGACGTTTTTTTAAAAAACGCAGTCAAGATGGAACATATAGCATCCGACCTAGTCCGCTCGGTTGAAAGTATCGATGAACAATATGCAGGCGAGGTAAGAATATCAACCACTGATTCATTGGGTGTAGACTTCATTCTTCCTGCGCTGCGCACGATAAAAGACCGCTATCCCAGTATAAAAACCACACTAGATACATCAACAGACATTGTGAATCTATCTCGTCGCGAAGCAGATATTGCCATTAGAACGGTAAAACCCAGCAACCCAGATTTGATTGTCAGAAAATTAGCCAGTTGGCCAATAGGTCTGTTTGCATCGAAAACGTATATCTCCCAGCATGGCGTTCCCAAAAAAGACGAAAGTTTTCACGATCATTCACTGGTTGTTTACTCACCACATTATCAGAGAGGAGAGACCATTCATGTTGGTGGCATAATATGTGAAAAATCGATTATTCAGCTGGGCGTGAACACAAGTTTTATGATGCGACAAGCGCTTGTTCAAGGCATGGGAATAGGTGAGGTCGCGATACCTCTTGCCGAGAAATCAAAGTTAGAAAGGGTGTGGCCTGACTGGACAGCGTCTGATTCTTATGACATTTGGCTAGTGACTCATCAAGACTTCAAACATACCGCTCGTTTAAGGGTTGTTATTGATAGCATCGCTGACTTCTTCGAGAGCATGTCTACCTTTAAGAACGCATAACTAAAGGCGGTTATAATACGTCACCGCACGGCAACGCTGTTCAGTTGCGGTGCGACGTTCATAGCCTTGCGAAGCAGGGCGCCCCTAGATTGGGGCAGGGGTTGAGCAAAGAAAGTGTGCCCGCGATGCGCGGCGGTGGCCATGACGCTGCCCAGCGTGGTGCGCTTGCGGACCGTTGTTAGCTGGGCGCTGTGCGTGATGGCCAACTTGCCGTAAAGCGCGGGCGCGGCCTTGGTCTTTAACCGTCCGCGAGCGATATACCACGACAAAAGGCACAATGCATACCGCACGGCAACGCTGTTCAGTTGCGGTGCGACGTCCATAGCCTTGCGGAGCAGGGCGTCAGCCTGTGGTGTGAGATACACCAAACAAAGTTACTTCCGCTCTGGCTCTCTCTTTCAAGTAGCGCAATTAAATCAGATAATAAGCATCACAATTGCAGTGCTGGCAGGAAGCCGGTTGAAGTGGGAAGTAAGCGTGATATGGCAGATGCTACAAGCGATTTAGATACCTTCGAGAAAAGACTGGAGTATGCTCGAAAGCGTCAATCACTCTCGCAAGTTGCTGCAGCGAAATCGCTTCGCGTCGCGCGGATGACCTATAGTGATTGGGAAAAAGGAAAGCGCTCCCCAACCCTCGAGACCGTGGTCAAAATCAGTCACAGCTTAGACATTGATAAGCACTGGCTCGCGTTTGGTATCGGAGTATCCGATGATAGCGTTAGGAGCGAGCGGCAACTTGAAGAAACGTGCGAATAGCAGCCTATAGCCGTCCTAGGGAAAAGACGACCGACCTCATACAGCAAGGGAGAGTTTTATGGAGTACAGGAATTTTTGGTTAATAATGGCATTCATTGTTTGCTTCGTTGGCGTCGTTGCCAGCTATGGATGGCTGGCTGATACCGTAAAATATGGTGGGTTTATCGCGCTAGGCGCATTCGCTATTACCGCACGTCTACTTAAATTTGCATTTTCTAACGTAGATCCTCGGAGTGTGTTCCCAGTCGCTAGTGAGCAACCCAAAAGTGGTCACTATCCACATAACTCATTTTCAAATCCATTAGGTGATTTCAATACTGGCGATCTTACCGACCCTAGAAACCCAATGAGTCACAACCCAGAAGTCGTAGGGTCATTGGCTTGGCTGGCAACAAATCATGGCGATCATACCGATTAGGCTATACAGCTACTGTGTCATTCAGCCTACTTACTCACTGGGCAATGTACAGCCGCTCACATATCAACTACCTGTGAGCAGGCTAACTGCAACTCTTTAACTTTCGCCTTTTCAACGTTAACAAACTCAAGGCCATACTTGTCCACGATCGTCACAAACTTTTGCAAATAAACACACCGATACGGTTGCGCTAATGGTAACCACTCATCAGGCCCTTTTGCGCCTTTTTGTGAGTTCAAACCATCATCAGCAATGATTAAATTCGCTGGGTCGTTAGCAAACCGCTCTTTTTTACTGCGAGACCAAGCTTGGCCACCATGACCATGAGCCCACTTCAACGGCACCACGTGATCAATATCAACATCACTCGCAGTGGTAAAAGTGTCACCAGTGAACCCACCAATCCAGCGGCCTGTCTTTACCGTGCAATTTCTCTTATTCGTAAACGTCACTGGTACTGCTGAACGAGTAATTAAAATCTCAGCACGCGTGTTTTGACAATCTCCGTCATGATCAGACCAGTGGGGCCAAGCATCACGATCATACAATGTACTGAATGCTCGTTTTTCTCGCCGAGCTTCTGCGGTTGCGTCACTAACAGTAGCTTTTACACCAGGTCCCGAATAGTTTTTTGGTAACTCACCACCGCTGTTTAAGCAAGCATGCAAAGTATCAAACGAAGAGAAATTCTTGGTGCGATTGTAGTACGAGCTATAGCTGTCATGGCAAATGCCTGATTGGCTTTTCTTCACTATTTCAGCACCAACGCTACCGGTTACAAAGAAAGCAGAAAGTAGCAATGCGGATAAAGATCTAGGAGTCATGGTTTTGAACACTCTGAGGCTGTCGATTGGTAAACACCATATCAACTGAGAGATGGAAGCCGCTAGCAACAGGTAAAGAAAACGCGCCTAGCAAACATGCAGAGGAAATCAGCTAGGCGCGTTTGGCTACTTCTCGCGTAGCCATCTCGACATCATGACAAGGACCATGAGTGTGGCTAAGGTTATCATCTTATAGAGTTCTGGTTGCGATGGGGCTCGCAGTCTCTAAATCCCCCGTCTTTTCACATAGTCGGCCAGCGTACTCGGGGGCGTATCAATCAGCCGTGCCGTTTCGCGCAAGCTAAGCCCCATTGTGCGATATTTCTCGATTTGATCCCGTTTGGCATCGAGTTTTAACTTTGCAGCGGGTCCTTTCGGTCGCCCTAAACGAATGCCTTTTTCTTTGCGTGCCGCCAGTGCTTCGCGGGTACGCATGCGGATAAATTCGCGCTCAATCTCACCGGCTAGCCCCAACACAGTCGCGACGATACGCGCTTGCATCGAGCCGTCGAGCTGCATGTTTTGTTTAGCGATATGCACGTTTAACTGATGCGCCATGCAGTGTTCTAAAATCTCGAGCACTTGCAGCGTGGAGCGTGCCATTCGCGAGATCTCTGCAAACACAATGGTGTCTCCTGCTTCCATACCACTAAGCAGTTGGCCAAGTCGCCGTTGGTGCCATTTTTTCGCGCCCGACGCGGTGTCTTCCACAAACTGTAAGTTGGCCAATCCGGCTCGGTTGGCGTAATCCAAAATACCGTGTTTTTGGTTAGCTGTGTCTTGGCTGTCGCTCGAGACGCGAAGATAAGCGTAATTGGGCATGGGCGCACCTCCTCACGTTATAGTGCGAAGTGCGCCAGGAGATGGCTATTTAAGCGATTGATAATGCGATGAGATTCACGACTTGCATCAGTGATGTAACTTACACAACTGAAATAACTTACGTAATTTAAATAACTTATTCTTTGCTGTTTAATGTGCCTGATAGCTCGCTACGAATACTGTTCAGTCGTGAAAGGAAATTGGCATCAATCGGTGTGTTTTCTGGCATATTGGTGATCCCAAGCTCAACCGAGCGCAGCGCAAAATCGTGCTTTTCTGTGAGCTCTCCGCCGTATGGCCAGCTCATCACAATCTGCCAGGCTTCCCGCGCGAGCGTAAGCATAGGGTCATCCGGTGCCGGCTCAGCGGCGAGTTTTTCCCGTGCTTGTTTTTCTGCAGCTTGATCGTGGGTTTTCCAACGATACAAGAACTGTACGGCTACCATTTTTCGTCCCTGCATGATTGGCGCGAAGCCCACATTGCCAGTTTTGCTGTCAGTGTGAAACTCGAGCTCTTTGATCACTTCCGGGCACTGCATCATTTCTTTAATCGGTTTGCGGATACAGCGGTCGATAAACACTTTGTTGCTACGATAACTGGGCTTGATCAGATTGCCCTTTTCATCCAAAAGCCCAAACAAGCCGTGTAGCGCATCGATAGACTGTGGATGCAACACGCCAGTCTCACGAAAACGCGAAAGTAGCGTGAAGAGGCGTTTTGAGTGCTCAGATTTGAGCTTTCTGAATGCGTGGTGATTGATCTGCGCGTGGCCAGCTGAATAGTCAACATACGCGTGCAACAGCTCGGAGTTGGGCACGATAGTCAGTTGCCCCTTCTGATAGCGCACACGCGCGAACAGCGGGATAAAATCAAACTCTTGTTCGCTATCGTTCTCAATGCCGACTTTGCGGCTCGATAAACGCTCAGCAACAGGGCGTAAGGTCGGGTAGAGCTGTTTAGTCTCTAGTCCAAACCAGTCTTTAAGTACATCAGATGAGAAGACATAGCGCGGGGCATGAATGTCTCGCCGCTCGCGATAATCGTTCCAGTGATCGCGATGCAGTTTGGCCAAGAACAGCGCCATCATGTCGTGCTCACGCGCGGTTAAGCCAAGCTGGCTGAAAACAAGCTCATGACTTTTCTTAAAAAATTGCTTGGGTAGGTCGCTTGCTGTCTCCGTCGAGACTTGAAAGCGGCGATCATCATCGTCTGTCATTAGAAGGTTCCGTGCCAAAGGTCACATTTTTTTAGTGTGAGCGCTTAGCATACTAAAAATCTGTGACCATTAAACCCGATATCCCACAAAACACTAAAAATCTGTGACCATAACGATCTAATTAGTTGCACTGTTTACTTTTTACCCAACACGCTGTTTTGATTAGTTACAGACACTAAAAATCTGTGACCATTAGATAAATAATCGCATGAGACTAAAAAAATGTGACCACAACACTAAAAAAAAGATCTGAAACACTAAAAATATGTGACCATAGAATAAAAAAGTGTGACCTTAAAGGGTGAAAACACTAAAAAAATGTGACCATAACACTAAAAATCTGTGACCATTAGCGTTATAAAGTGATGATTTTAAATGGTTTTTCGGACGTTATAGATCTTTATAGATCTCTTATAGAGATCTTATAGATCTATATAGATTATTATAGAGACTGTGGATTGTGGATAACTCGCTGAGTTACCACACAAATCCACAGTTCCCATCATCAATCTTTTTGTGTTTTTTCAAGAAGTGAAACGATCTCATCGTCAGATAACGTCGCTAAATGAGCCACAGCGGCTGTGACGACCTTTGAACGACTACACCGGAATGTACGTGGCTTTAACGACAATTCTTCTATCAGCGAGTCTTCACGCTCTGTGAGCGAGAACGTCAAACGCTTATATTTTTGCTTCGACGTTTTTTGCGTTTCAACGAGTGGCTCTGCCGCACTGGCAAATTTTTCGATGTCTTGTGTGTTTGGTGTGCGTTCGCGACGTTTAACCATGGGTAATTTCCTCCATCAACCTATCCATCTCATCGCGGGCTTTTGCATCGCGCCATTCAAACACTGTCTTACCCTCCGCAATGCAATCGCGGAACGCTTTACGATCGTGGATCAGTGTCTCAGCCAGCTGGAACTCGGGAAAATCACTCAGGTATTCACGTGCGTCATCCGCTTCTTTGATAACAGGGTTGGTTGGGCTCATGTTGAGCACCAGGTAACCGCGCAAGTTAGGATTCAAATCCTGGGCTTGTAGGTACACCTCCGTGAGGTGTGGAAGCGTATCCAGATCGTATTGCGAGGGACGCGATGGCGAAATGACGATATCAGCGACAACCATGCCGGTGCGCAGTTCGCGGCTGTCGCGACCCGCGGTATCAACCACAACGTATTCGTATTTGGATGCCAAATCTTTCAGCGTCTGGTTGATGTTGCCGGATGCTTGTACGTGCGGGATGTTGCCGATGCTTTCATTTTCTTGCCGGTCTTGCGCCCAGCGCGCCGCACTGCCCTGGGGATCAGCATCCACTAAAATCACATCCGCTTCTTTATTGAGCAGCCAGCCAGCGACATTGATGGCCAGCGTGGATTTACCGCAGCCGCCTTTCTGGCTGCCGAGTAGAAATATCTTACCCATCGTTCGCCCCCTCGTAAGTTATGAAACTTACGTAAGTGTAGTAATTTCCGTAAGTTAAGTAAATAAAAAAATCGCGTTAAAACAAGAAGGTTTGTTGTGATTAGTGGGAATGAACAACAAAAACGAGAGGCCTCATGAGGTATAAATCGATAAGAGAACCCAGTCTATCGTTTGATTTGCCATCGGTTGCTAATGGGTAGAGATATTACCGCAAGTACTTTGGTTGGTTTTCTTTATTAGTACACATTTAAAGTTATAGTGCGTTAGAGAGTTGGAATCAATTCAAGGTATTACTGCAACTAAATAATCTTGCAAAAAAAAATGATCCTTGTTCGTCGCACACACCTTTGTCGCTTATGACAGTGAAACATAGCTCAGTATGGTGGATCGCAAGGATCAACTGGAAGGAGAATCAATGTAATTACTTAGGTCGAATTGGCCGTTGCGCTCACAACGGAGAATACACATCGCTTTTCAGTATGCCTCTTGACTGAGGTCACTTCAATTCGTCCTCGAGATACCTCTCGCATTTTTATAAGTTTCTGCATGCACTTAGTCGTTGCGGGTAAACCAACGCCAGCGACACAAAACAAGTGGGCGGCTGTTTGTTATGAACAAAAGCAAGCATGCAGTGACAGACAGATGCCGTTTTGACGGGAACGCGTATTGCTTGGCCAAAGCAATGCGATAAACAGGTTCTGGCTACGGGTGATCGCCAAGTTATAAGGGTTCGCTTATTACGTAAGTTACTTAACTTATGAGTTTTATTAACTTACTCGAGCAGCAAACTGACTTGGAAATAGAAGGATTGACGTCCCAACTTTGCAACAGGAGTGGCGACCTGTGTAGCTAGGCCCAGCCCTATCTAATCTGCTACGAAATGATCGCACCTGATAAAGCATCTGCACTGAATAGCCAACATAACTTGTCTAGACGGGCACGGATTTGGGTTGATGTTAACGCCTCTTTGGTGCATCACCCAGCCCCCGTCAAAGACCTGCTATTGTCTTGTCCGGATTTAAGGGTCGGAATTTTCGTGTCTGTGGGGTGCTGCGGATGTGTTTTTGGTTGCTGTGGTTTGTTTACCCCTTAGTTTTGTCTTTTTTTTCTTTTTGCATGCACGGGAAAAGCCCATGTTATCCGAACAATTTTTGTTGCCTGCGGCGCGGCGATTCGCGCAATGTTTTGCGCCCGTTACACGGTGATGAACACTGGATCGCACGCTCACGTGACAAGCGTTTTCTCTGCGCGTTGGGTCACTAGGATTGAGGATTCAAAGGAGGGAGCATGCGCTTTTTAAAGCTACGCACAGACAGCAAACGCACGCGCAAAAGTGGCCACAAATACGTGACGCCACTGATTGTCGATGCGCCGCGTCGCTATGCCCCCTCTAAGTCGCGGCGCGAGCGGGCGTTAAAGCGCAAGCAATGTCAGCTGATCACTGGTGCGCACGACAGCGGTAAATCACGCTGGCTATGTCGCTTATACGATTCACGCGTAGAAATTTGGGGCGCGCAATCCGAGCCGGTTTGGCTAGAAGGCTTGATGCCGCTATCAAGCTGGATTGAAGTGCCCGGGATTGATAAATGGCATGCTGAAAAACAGGATGACGAGAATCCCGCCCCGCCCTGGGCGAAACTCAACTTGCAGCAAAAAGCCGCGTTACTCAGTGAGTACATTGCTGAAACCGGCGCGATGCTGTTTATCGATGACGCGCATAAGCTCACTGGACGCAAAGCGCAAATTGCGCGTCAGTGCATGCTTGCCAGCAAGCTTTGGCTAGTGAGCGCGAGCGAAGAAGGCCGTTTGCCGCCTTCGGTGCGGCCGCTGGTTGAACGCCGCGAGCCACAGCGCACCAACCTCGAGTCGGATGTCAGTTACGACACCACCAAGGTGCTTATCTGGATTGTTATTGCAACATGCATGATGGCCGGTGCTTGGGAAGCCGGCGCCGTGTTGGGCGGATTACAAATGCTAGGAACAGGCCGGAGATCGAGCCGTGCTGATTAGGGCGCGTCTCGCTGTCGCCGGTGCATTTTTTGCTGTTTCTGTGCATGCAGCTGAGTGGCCAAGCGCCGATTTTTCCTGGCAAGACAGCGCACCACCGCCGCCAGAAGTACACCCGTTTGAGCTGCCCACACTCAACGGCGAAGCGCCCCACTTTAATACTGCCGTACCGGCGCTCAAAACGGCACCGCGCCCGGACACCGATGCGATTTATCGCGCGATCACGCACTGCTACCCCGAAAAGAGCAAATTCAACATCGATATCAATATCGTTGCCGGCATGAAAAGCAGCTTGGATCAATACAGCACCGACAACTGGCCAGAAATTAGCGAGCACTACGTGGGTATCGTCGGCAAGATGCCGCTATATAGCTCTACCGAGCAATCTCGCGAACGCAATTGGGAGTATCAGCGAAGAACCAACACAGCGACCGCGGTCGCAAGCTTTGCCAATGCAGTAGCAAACCGCAATCACGCGTACCGAATGATGGGGCTATACATGGCGCTTGAAGCGCGCGCCCAGGCGCGGGTGACAGAAGGGATCGCAAACGTGAATGAGCAGGTTGGCTATTTAGAAAAGGTGGCCGGTAGCCAGCGCGATGTTCTCCAATTTGAAGCCAAAGTGACCGAGTTTCGCTTAGCGCTCGCTGCAATGTGCGATGACACCCAGCAAGCAGTGATGAACGACTACTTAAAAAAAGTGGCCAAGTTACCCAGTGAGAAACCACAATGAGATGGTTTAATCACACGCTTATCGCCGGTGCCGCATGCGCGGTGGTTTCGCCACCCCATGTGGCTGCAGCTGTCGCCGGAGCTACCGCGCCGGATTGGCTCGAGTGGTTAATAAAACTCACCGGCAAACGAGTCAAACACCGTGGCCACACTCACTTATTTTCACACTGGTTAATCTTCGCACTCGCAGCCACTTTTATTTGGGATTGGCACGGGCTGCTCACCGCGTTTGCATGGGGCGGCGTCAGCCATATTCTTACTGATGCAATGACCGTCACCGGCGTACCGTTCTCGCCGTATAGTGACCGGCGCTTTCATTTATTCGGTGGGCGGTTTCGCACCGGCGATCCGGTGGAATATGCGATTGCCGGCGCGGTGGTCCTGGTCTGCATTGCCCTGTCTCACCTAACCGGCGGCGATGGCTTTGCACCTTTCTTCTACGACTGGGGCGGGCTTTATGACAGCGGCTTGATTGACGGCAAAGAGTGGAAAGCCAATCGGTTTAGGCTTATTTAACTTACGTAACTTACTTTTATTACGTAAGTTACGTTTATGGCATAAGTGTAGTAACGAGCTTTTGGCTTGCCGGTGACTTAACTACAGTTTCAGTGGATAAGTGTGAAACTATCTGTGATTACCACAGGGAAGTACTTCCCCCATCAATGCGCTTTATTGGCGCTTCCTTTCGCTAACGACGTCACATACTGCACCAACGCGGCAGCATCGTTAGTGGTGAACAAATCAGGTTCCATGTCATCTGGGAAAATCTCCGGATACTCGGCATCACCGTCGTTGATGGCAATCACGATCGTATAACGACTGGCATCTGGATTTTCGCGCTGCTCAGGATTGCAAAAATCGACATATAAAATGTAGTAACGTGCATCAAGCTCGAAGTAGAAAGA
>NZ_FSRI01000005.1 GCF_900141775.1 Salinivibrio sp. ES.052
TAAAAGAATCGATAGCGATATACAACGAAATGAGACCGCACCTAAGTTTAAGTATGGCAACCCCCAATCAGGTGCATAATAAAAAAGGCCAGCTACTGGAGCTGGCCTAAAAACTGTCAACCTATATTAGGACGGGACATTAGAATCGATAAGCGCTGATCAAGTCACAATCCGCCACATTCCCTCCCTCCAATCCTTATCTGCCAATGTATGATCACCCTCTGGGGAAAAATAGGGAGTAGCAGCGTGCAAGTGCGTTACCAAGACATTGCAAGCTGGATAGAGGCACAAATCCAGCAGCGCGTTTGGCAAGTCGGCGATCGGATCCCATCAGTGAGAGAAATGAGCCGGCTCCAGCATGTGAGCCCAATGACGGTGATGCGTGCTTATGAACAACTCGAAGCGGATGGCTGGGTCGAAGCGCGCCCTCGCTCTGGCTTTTTTGTTCGCCCTCATTATAACCAGGTCATGGTTGATTCGTTGGCGAGGCCACAAGCTGATTCTCAATGGCTGAATACGCATCAGGATGTCTTTGATGTGATCAGTGCGAGCCATAAAGGGGCACGTTATCCATTTGGATCTGCTTTTCCCGATCCGCAATTGTTTCCGATGCAAGCGCTTGGTCGCGCGATGGCCCGAGTGTTACGACAATCGTCACACCCGGATCACTTTACAATACTGCCACCAGGCGATATGGGGTTACGTCGTCTAATCGCTCAGCGCTACCTTCGCCAAGGCATTAGAGTCAGTATTGATGAAATTATTATAACCAATGGTGCGATAGAGGCATTAAGCCTCTCGTTAGCGGCACTGACTCAGCCAGGGGACAAGGTGATCATTGAAGCGCCTGCATTCTATGGCGTGCTACAAACACTTGAAAGGTTGCAACTTGAGCCGATCACTGTTTCTGTTGACTCAGAGACGGGTGTTGATATCAATGAGCTTGAAAGCGCTCTTGCCTCACACCATGTTACGGCTTGTTGGCTCATGAGTAATTTTCATAATCCAACCGGGGCGTCTATTCCTGATGCAGATAGACCGCGAGTGGTCAGCTTATTGGCTGCTTACCAGGTTCCTTTGATTGAAGATGATGTGTATGGCGAGCTCTTTTTCTCGTCCTCACGTCCAATGCCTTTAAAGGCGTACGACACGCAAGGTGGGGTTCTACATTGTGGATCTTTTTCTAAACAACTGGCGCCAGGGTTCCGTGTCGGGTGGATTGCAGCGGGATGTTATGCGATGCAAATTGAAAAACGTCAGTATGTCTCAAGCCTTGCGGTTGGAGCCCCGAACCAACTTGCTATTGCCGATTATCTCAAGCAAGGCGGTTACGATGCGCATTTACGCCGATTACGCAAAACGCTCTTTGTGCGCTTGAGGGCGATTCGTGCTGAATTAAAATCGATCCTACCGTCATCAACGATGATCAGTGAGCCCAAAGGCGGATATTTTCTGTGGGTGACCTTAGATAGCCAAATTGATACACGAAAGCTTTTTCAGGCGTTACAACCCTTTGGAGTGACGATAGCACCGGGAGCATTATTTGCGACCGATGACCGTTTCAATCACTGCTTTCGTCTCAATGTTTCGATTGATGGAAGAGAGAGAATAGAGACGGCCAGTCATAATGAGGCCCTTGACGGCCTAACGCAGATTGCGACTTCGCTCTCAGCTTTATCTACGCACCCAACTGTCACAGCTGAATATTGAGCGTTCTGTACTAATCCTCTAGACCTCTCAGTGGATAAACTCAATAAGCACACATATTGAGGGGGAAAGGATGAAATCAGAACTGAGTATGATGGTTGTCGCGATAATCTGCGCGGCTTTATTGATCCTTGGCCATGTCATCATCATAGAGACACTTGCCTACTATACATGGGCACAATGGACAGCTGGTGCGATCCCTTTTGTTCTATTGCTGATGGCGTGGGGCTCTGTGCGTTATTGCCGAGCGAAAGAGCGTGAGGAAGAAAGACGACAATCGCACTAATTGTTTGAGCATAAGGGAGCGTGAGGGTTAGCCAGCTTACGTGCCCGCCGACTAGAAAAAGCGCCTTTTGTCTACTTTTGTTTGTTTTGTGAACAAACGAGTAGCAAGGCGCATTTTTTTTATATTTAGGGGTTGCGGTAAAAACTGAGATCTCTATACTGCGCTTCCTGTCGACGGGGCAAGTGAGACGCAAGTCACGAAATGCCGACCACGAAATCGACACGCTCTTTAACAATTTGACCTATGCAATCTGTGTGGGCACTCGTTGAGAATAGACAAAAAGATTTATTCGATGAACTGAGTGACCAATTCATGTTGGTGCAGCCTTGAGCTGTTTTGATTTCACTTTTTTAAAAGTGGATGCCAACAGGAGCACAGTCAATTCGTTTGTCTCTTAGGAGACGAACAAAACAGTATTTATCGAGCCGTTTGTCTTTCCTTATGGGAAAGCGAACAAAAGAACTTAAATTGAAGAGTTTGATCATGGCTCAGATTGAACGCTGGCGGCAGGCCTAACACATGCAAGTCGAGCGGAAACGGCAGTATTGAAGCTTCGGTGGATTTACTGGACGTCGAGCGGCGGACGGGTGAGTAACGGCTGGGAACCTGCCCTGACGAGGGGGATAACCGTTGGAAACGACGGCTAATACCGCATAATGTCTACGGACCAAAGGTGGCCACTACATGTAAGCTATCGCGTTGGGATGGGCCCAGTTAGGATTAGCTAGTTGGTAAGGTAAAGGCTTACCAAGGCGACGATCCTTAGCTGGTTTGAGAGGATGATCAGCCACACTGGGACTGAGACACGGCCCAGACTCCTACGGGAGGCAGCAGTGGGGAATATTGCACAATGGGGGAGACCCTGATGCAGCCATGCCGCGTGTGTGAAGAAGGCCTTCGGGTTGTAAAGCACTTTCAGCAGTGAGGAAGGTAATGTACTTAATACGTGCATTGCTTGACGTTAGCTGCAGAAGAAGCACCGGCTAACTCCGTGCCAGCAGCCGCGGTAATACGGAGGGTGCAAGCGTTAATCGGAATTACTGGGCGTAAAGCGCATGCAGGCGGTTTGTTAAGTCAGATGTGAAAGCCCGGGGCTCAACCTCGGAACCGCATTTGAAACTGGCAGGCTAGAGTCTTGTAGAGGGGGGTAGAATTTCAGGTGTAGCGGTGAAATGCGTAGAGATCTGAAGGAATACCAGTGGCGAAGGCGGCCCCCTGGACAAAGACTGACGCTCAGATGCGAAAGCGTGGGTAGCAAACAGGATTAGATACCCTGGTAGTCCACGCTGTAAACGATGTCTACTTGGAGGTTGAGGTTTTAGACTTTGGCTTTCGGCGCTAACGCATTAAGTAGACCGCCTGGGGAGTACGGCCGCAAGGTTAAAACTCAAATGAATTGACGGGGGCCCGCACAAGCGGTGGAGCATGTGGTTTAATTCGATGCAACGCGAAGAACCTTACCTACTCTTGACATCCAGTGAACTTTCCAGAGATGGATTGGTGCCTTCGGGAACACTGAGACAGGTGCTGCATGGCTGTCGTCAGCTCGTGTTGTGAAATGTTGGGTTAAGTCCCGCAACGAGCGCAACCCTTATCCTTGTTTGCCAGCACGTAATGGTGGGAACTCCAGGGAGACTGCCGGTGATAAACCGGAGGAAGGTGGGGACGACGTCAAGTCATCATGGCCCTTACGAGTAGGGCTACACACGTGCTACAATGGCAGATACAGAGGGCAGCGAGACAGCGATGTTAAGCGAATCCCTTAAAGTTTGTCGTAGTCCGGATTGGAGTCTGCAACTCGACTCCATGAAGTCGGAATCGCTAGTAATCGTGGATCAGAATGCCACGGTGAATACGTTCCCGGGCCTTGTACACACCGCCCGTCACACCATGGGAGTGGGCTGCACCAGAAGTAGATAGCTTAACCTTCGGGAGGGCGTTTACCACGGTGTGGTTCATGACTGGGGTGAAGTCGTAACAAGGTAGCCCTAGGGGAACCTGGGGCTGGATCACCTCCTTACTGACGCTATTCTTGCGAGTGTTCACACAGATTGTATAGGTTGAAGTTATAAGAGGATATGTTCCCAAACATATCAGCGTGTCCCATTCGTCTAGAGGCCTAGGACACCGCCCTTTCACGGCGGTAACAGGGGTTCGACTCCCCTATGGGACGCCAATGGGTTGTTAGCTCAGTTGGTAGAGCAGTTGACTTTTAATCAATTGGTCACAGGTTCGAATCCTGTACAACCCACCATTTTCTCAGGCACGGGGCTATAGCTCAGCTGGGAGAGCGCTTGCATGGCATGCAAGAGGTCGGCGGTTCGATCCCGCCTAGCTCCACCAAGTCTGAAAGATGGGCGATTAGCTCAGTTGGGAGAGCACCTCCCTTACAAGGAGGGGGTCACTGGTTCGAGCCCGGTATCGCCCACCACGCTTTAAAGGTTTTTGTTTGAGAATCTTTAGAACGTGGTTTATTTAGCAATAAACGACATGCTCTTTAACAATCTGGAAAGCTGACAAAGTCATTCTTTAAGAATGACAGTAAAGTTCTCAATCAGTGACATGTAATGTCACTCACACAATCAAGTGTGCTTGGGCTTTGTCTTATTTGATAAGCAAAGTCTCTATTTTGAGTCCGGCAAAAACAAAACCTTAGTTGTTTAAACCGTTTGTTTTCACTTTTTAAAAGTGAAAGTAAATAAGCAAGACCTTTTGGGGTTGTATGGTTAAGTGACTAAGCGTAGACGGTGGATGCCTTGGCAGTCAGAGGCGATGAAGGACGTATTAACTTGCGAAAAGCCCAGATAAGGCAGTAAAAGCCATTTGAATCTGGGATGTCCGAATGGGGAAACCCACCTGCATAAGCAGGTATCTTAGCGTGAATACATAGCGCTAAGAGGCGAACTCGGGGAACTGAAACATCTAAGTACCCGAAGGAAAAGAAATCAATTGAGATTCCGGCAGTAGCGGCGAGCGACCCCGGAGCAGCCCTTAAGCAGACTTGGCGTTAGGTGAACAGGTTGGAAAACCTGGCAACAAAGGGTGATAGCCCCGTAACCGACGGCGCCATATCTGTGAAAACGAGTAGGACGGGACACGTGATATCTTGTCTGAACATGGGGGGACCATCCTCCAAGGCTAAATACTCCTGACTGACCGATAGTGAACCAGTACCGTGAGGGAAAGGCGAAAAGAACCCCTGTGAGGGGAGTGAAATAGAACCTGAAACCGTCTACGTACAAGCAGTGGGAGCCTCCTTCGTGGGGTGACCGCGTACCTTTTGTATAATGGGTCAGCGACTTAATGTAAGTAGCAAGGTTAACCGCATAGGGGAGCCGTAGGGAAACCGAGTCTTAACTGGGCGCACAGTTGCTTGCATTAGACCCGAAACCGAGTGATCTAGCCATGGGCAGGTTGAAGGTTGAGTAACATCAACTGGAGGACCGAACTCACTAACGTTGAAAAGTTAGGAGATGACCTGTGGCTAGGGGTGAAAGGCCAATCAAACTCGGAGATAGCTGGTTCTCCCCGAAAGCTATTTAGGTAGCGCCTCGGACGAACACTACTGGGGGTAGAGCACTGTTAAGGCTAGGGGGTCATCCCGACTTACCAACCCTTTGCAAACTCCGAATACCAGTAAGTGCTATCCGGGAGACACACGGCGGGTGCTAACGTCCGTCGTGGAGAGGGAAACAACCCAGACCGCCAGCTAAGGTCCCAAAGTTATCGCTAAGTGGGAAACGATGTGGGAAGGCTCAGACAGCCAGGATGTTGGCTTAGAAGCAGCCATCATTTAAAGAAAGCGTAATAGCTCACTGGTCGAGTCGGCCTGCGCGGAAGATGTAACGGGGCTAAGCGATACACCGAAGCTGCGGCAATGCGATTTATCGTATTGGGTAGGGGAGCGTTGTGTAAGCCGTTGAAGGTGTGCTGAGAGGCATGCTGGAGGTATCACAAGTGCGAATGCTGACA
The DNA here is from genome assembly GCF_900141775.1 of Salinivibrio sp. ES.052. Classification (GTDB taxonomy): domain Bacteria; phylum Pseudomonadota; class Gammaproteobacteria; order Enterobacterales; family Vibrionaceae; genus Salinivibrio. The sequence continues at coordinate 5,966 of NZ_FSRI01000005.1, forward strand.
TGAGTAACGATAATGGGGGTGAAAAACCTCCACGCCGGAAGACCAAGGGTTCCTGTCCAACGTTAATCGGGGCAGGGTAAGTCGGCCCCTAAGGCGAGGCCGAAAGGCGTAGTCGATGGGAAACGGGTTAATATTCCCGTACTGCTACTTACTGCGATGGGGGGACGGAGAAGGCTAGGTGGGCCTGGCGATGGTAGTCCAGGTTCAAGGGTGTAGGCTGTAATCTTAGGCAAATCCGGGATTACACACGGTCGAGACCCGATGTCGAGCCACCAAGGTGGTGAAGTCATTGATGCCATGCTTCCGGGAAAAGCCTCTAAGCTTCAGGTAAGTAGGAACCGTACTCCAAACCGACACAGGTGGTCGGGTAGAGAATACCAAGGCGCTTGAGAGAACTCGGGTGAAGGAACTAGGCAAAATGGTACCGTAACTTCGGGAGAAGGTACGCTGCCCACGGTGAAGTCCCTTGCGGATGGAGCTATGGGCAGTCGCAGATACCAGGTGGCTGCAACTGTTTATTAAAAACACAGCACTGTGCAAAATCGAAAGATGACGTATACGGTGTGACGCCTGCCCGGTGCCGGAAGGTTAATTGATGTGGTTATCGCAAGAGAAGCCATTGATCGAAGCCCCGGTAAACGGCGGCCGTAACTATAACGGTCCTAAGGTAGCGAAATTCCTTGTCGGGTAAGTTCCGACCTGCACGAATGGCGTAATGATGGCCACGCTGTCTCCACCCGAGACTCAGTGAAATTGAAATCGCAGTGAAGATGCTGTGTACCCGCGGCTAGACGGAAAGACCCCGTGAACCTTTACTACAGCTTGGCACTGAACATTGAGCCTACATGTGTAGGATAGGTGGGAGGCTTTGAAACGGCGACGCCAGTTGTCGCGGAGCCAACCTTGAAATACCACCCTTGTATGTTTGATGTTCTAACTTAGCCCCCTTATCGGGGGTGAGGACAGTGCCTGGTGGGTAGTTTGACTGGGGCGGTCTCCTCCCAAAGAGTAACGGAGGAGCACGAAGGTGGGCTAATCACGGTCGGACATCGTGAGGTTAGTGCAATGGCATAAGCCCGCTTAACTGCGAGAGTGACGGCTCGAGCAGGTACGAAAGTAGGTCATAGTGATCCGGTGGTTCTGAATGGAAGGGCCATCGCTCAACGGATAAAAGGTACTCCGGGGATAACAGGCTGATACCGCCCAAGAGTTCATATCGACGGCGGTGTTTGGCACCTCGATGTCGGCTCATCACATCCTGGGGCTGAAGTCGGTCCCAAGGGTATGGCTGTTCGCCATTTAAAGTGGTACGCGAGCTGGGTTTAGAACGTCGTGAGACAGTTCGGTCCCTATCTGCCGTGGGCGTTGGATGATTGAGGGGAGCTGCTCCTAGTACGAGAGGACCGGAGTGGACGAACCGCTGGTGTTCGGGTTGTGTCGCCAGACGCATTGCCCGGTAGCTAAGTTCGGCACAGATAAGCGCTGAAAGCATCTAAGCGCGAAGCTGGCCCCGAGATGAGTCATCCCTAGAGCTTCGAGCTCTCTAAAGGGTTGTCGTAGACTACGACGTTGATAGGCAGGGTGTGTAAGCGCTGTGAGGCGTTGAGCTAACCTGTACTAATTGCCCGTGCGGCTTAACCATACAACACCCAAGAGGTTTTGGGTTGGACTCGAAATAAAGCCAGTTGATTGTGGCGAGAACGAACAGCTTTCTAGATTACCGAATTTGCTTGGCGACCATAGCGCTTTGGACCCACCTGACTCCATGCCGAACTCAGTAGTGAAACGAAGCAGCGCCGATGGTAGTGTGGGGTCTCCCCATGTGAGAGTAGGACATCGCCAGGCTTGCTTTCTTGTTTTCAGATTTTTGGAAAAATCTGAAGGCAAAAACGGCTCATCTTATTGATAGCTTGATAGTGTTGATATCTGCGATGCTCATGTATTGGCATACACTGCGCGTCTCGACTCAACATCCTCATCGCATCAAATAAGATAACCTAGTTAAAGCAGCTAAGTGTAAGACTTTAATTAGCAGAAACACCAAGCCCTGACCTCACGGTCGGGGCTTTTTTGTGTCTGTCTTTTTGTGATTTCTGGTTAAGAAGAGTGGGGTTGGGGTTGCCATTGTAGGCAGAAATCCCAGAAGCGGGTGAGTAAACCTGACTGGTATTTATCTTTGTGGCGCACGAGCCAATAGCGCCGAGATAATAGCAAGGGGAGTTCGAGGGCAACGACTCGACCGTCTGCAATGGCGTGCTGAGCGGAGAGTTTAGATAGATATGCTAAGCCTAATCCTGCACTCACAGCATTTAAAATCGCTTCCGTGGTGTTGAGCTCGAAAGAAAGATGCCATCGCTCGAAGCGAGGTGCAAGGCGTGAGAGAAAGTGCTCACGTGTGCCGGAGCCAGATTCGCGGATCAGCCAGGTTTGATTGTCGAGATCCCCCACACTTAACGGAGCTTGACCAACAAGGGGGTGATTAGGGTGACAAACCACCGCCATCTGATCGCTTAACCACGGTGTTTGGAGTAAATCTGGGTGTAATATCTCACCTTCGATAAGACCAATATCCAGCTCGAAATGTTGAAGACGAGTGATGATTTCTTGGCTGTTTGCAATCACCAATGTTTGCTGTTGATGCGAGGTCGCATGACGAAAATCGCTGATCAGTGCCGGCAAAAGCTGGTTTCCCACCGTATCGCTTCCCCCCAACCGTAGGCAACCAATCAGTTGACTGTCGTCTTTTAATGCGACGCTAATCTCATCGCTACGAGTCAGTAGTTCATCCGCTTTAGGGATAAGGGCGACTCCTTGGTCATTAAGGTGAAGTCGGTTGCCTCGTCGGTCGAATAACGGATAGCCTAACTGACTTTCTAACTCGGCGAGCGCCATACTGACCGCCGGTTTACTCAGAAAAAGTTTCTTTGCAGCGGCGGTGATCGTACCTTCTTGCACAATGCTTAAAAATACCCGCAGTTGGGGGAGAGAAAGTGCCATCAAGACCTAGCGATTGAGGGTTTTAGCCACTATAAGTCTGCCTGTTTACAATGACAACGTTAACGCTGCCCTTTGTCCTGTGTGATCCAATATTGGATCTCCTGCTGTGCCTGTTTTAATGGCTGATAGTATGGCGATAGCTTCTCGGTATGCTGGATAACAAAGTCGAGACTGCGCACCACATTTCGCCAGCGGGGGGTTTTAGGGACGGTTTCTAGGTGTAGGTATTTATCCAAGGTTCTTGTTTGCAGGCTACCTTTGTCGGAATAGACTCGCCATAAACCGCTTTGCTCCGCTAAACCGACTTTATCTCCGTCCCACGCATCTAACGCGAGGTTCATCGCGATCACTAAGCTGTGATGTAAGCTGTCTGAGTGCATCACAGGCGTGTGCTCACTGGGTGAAGGAGATGATGTTGAAAAGCACGTCGCTTTTAAGCGTTGCTGTAAGTGCGAGAGGGCAGTGGCAAGCCGTCCGATTTCATCTTGGCGTTGCCGATGCGTCACTGGGTAGTCGAGCTCACCTGCTGCAAATTGTTCGGCGCACCAAGTTAGCTGCAAAATAGGGAGAGCAAGACGCTGGGAGAGCCAGTGCCCAACCAATAGACATAGAATAAAGAGTGCGATAACCAATGTCACACTGGTCGTGTATAGACGGTAAAGCGGTTGGTAAGCGGTTTTTTGGGGCTGACAGGTAATAAGCGCCCAAGGTGTTTTGGCGATGTTAACGGCACGATAGGCGGTCAGCTGCGGAATCAGTGCATGCTGACCGGGGGATAACACCCCTTTTTTACCGTTCAAGGCGTGATGAATCGCATCTTTTGGTGGAGATACCGAGAGTGTTGCCTGATTTGTGTGGGGCACCCAGCTGCTAAGCAAGGATTGGTGTGATCGATTAACGAGCCACAGGCCGGTGTCAGGCCGCTGACGCTGCCTTAGCGTCGCAGACAAACTCGAGGTGGTGGTGCTAATTGCCAGTATACTTTGAATTTGGCCGCTTTTTATCACGGGAGCAAGATACCAGGCTTGCATTGTTTGAGAGCCTCGAGCTGAAAATGGCGTGCGTATCCATGGCGGACGCTGCGAGTCGGGTAAAGCGAGTAAGTGGCTAACAGCATTTTTGAGCGCTGGACTGTTGTCGGTGAGCGCGTCAAATTTGGCCGCGTAAACAAGGTTCTCGCTTAAATCGAACATCGCTACATTACGGAAGGTATGCCTTGCTAACCAGGATTGGTATTGGTGATTAAATCGGCGGTAGAGGCGTTGATATTTTTTCGAATTTGCATCGGTTGTCTGATGTAAAGCCTGTTGGCGTAACTGTGTTAGTTGACGCTGTGCCTGGATATTATCGTCGCCTAATTGCTGAAAGGCGTTGGGAAAGCCATAAAAACGCCCACCACTGCTTATCGCCAAATCGGAGGCGGCGAGATCACTCACGGCACGGACTTGGTCATCAAAATATGATGTGATGGTGACATAGTAACGATCGCGCTCATTTTTTAGCTGTTGATGAGCGTGATTGATCAACAGTTGCGACTGACTCCAGGTAAAATACCCTGTCAGAAGCACCACTGGAATAATGCTAAGGCTGAAAAACCACCACATAAAGCGTCGCTGAAGACGTTTTGAGTAACCCGTGTCCATTTGCACGCTGTGAGTACCTCTCCCTAGATCACGCGGGCTTGAATCGCAAACGGCTGCCCAAAGGCAGCCGCGAGTGGATAGACGCTAACACGTCCGATGAGCCAAAACTGTGACCTGCTGTCAGGTATCAAGCCTTAAATCTGTGTTAGTGCATTGATTGATGGTGTTGTCAGCAACTAGCGTGATTTTTGCGCTTGATAAACCGCGAATCGACGGGTTTTCGCGAGGGTATCGCACTGACCGAACCCTTTTTCAATAATCGGTGGATAACGTAAGAAGCTATTAGCGACGATCACTATTTGGCCGTGGCGACGTAGGTAGCGAGGGGCGCTTTCCAGTAACGACTCGGTGGCGCGGTAATAGGTGTCTAACCCTTCATGAAAAGGCGGGTTGCTGATAATGGTGTCAAACTGCTGTCCACTCACGGCACTTAGCATGTCCGATATAAACACGGAGCCGGTGAGTCCATTGGCCTCGAGGGTCGCTTGTGTAGAGGCAACAGCTAAGTGGTTAACGTCGATAAAGGTGAGAGCGAGCTTGGTGTTGCTCGCCAGCAGTGCGGTGCCAATCACTCCTGCGCCACAACCGATATCCATCACATCGCCTTGTATGTCGGGCAGGTTCTTCAGTAACAAGGCCGTGCCATCATCAAGAGTTTTGTGGCTAAATACACCGGGGAGCGCTCGGATAGTAAGGGCCACCTCACCGACTTGCAAGGGATAATCATTAAACCATGCCGCTAACTCAAAGTGAGGCGCTGGGGAGGTGCACTCGCCGTAATACAGACTACACCGGCGAGCTGAGTCTTGCTTGGTGACTTGGCCATACGGGGCAAAACGTTTTTCGATGCTTTTGACACCGCTGCGGTTTTCACCCACCACGATCCAATCGACGTTGGCACCGAGACGATGAGTGAGCATCGCGAGAAGAAAATCGGCTTCCGCTTTCGATTTAGGCCAGTAGAAAAGCACCAAATCGACTGGGGTCTCACCGCCATATTCTGCCCCTTCATGTACCTCAACACCGGTATTTTTCATCCGTGAGGCATAGCCGTGATGAGTGGAAAATACCGACACCCGCGCGGCATGTGAAAGCAATTGCTGCGCAAAGTCATCTTCTAGCTCACCGGCTAATAGAATATGTTTGTTTTCAAACAGCGTGAGGTGACGCTGAGCAATCTCGCTGGGAGCCGTGAGGGTCATGATGGTTCTCTTTCCAATTATAAGTGCTTATAGGCCGCGTTTAGAAGGCATGGCGCGCCAAGGCAGGGATTTTCCCACAAAGTGCGCACCAGGCCAATATCAAACCGCCTAAGCGTTATCTTGTCGATCAAGAAAATGTTCGAATTCTAATTCGTACATCCGAAATAATACCAACGTAATGGAAAAGATGATCGGGCCATAAATGAGCCCCATTAAACCAAAGAGATGCAGCCCCCCGAGTAGCGAGAAAAAGATAAGCAAAGTGTTCATCCCCGAGTTCCCTTGCATGAGGAAGGGGCGAAGTAAATTATCAATGGAGCCGACGACGACGACACTCCACGCCAGGAGGCCAAGCGCCCACTGCCATTCGCCGGTGACGGCCAGGTAAAGCACTGTTGGTAACCAGATTAAAGCGGTGCCCACAACTGGAATGAAGGACGCAAAGGCCATCATGGTTCCCCAGAACAGAGCAGGTAGACCTACCGCCCACATGGCTAAGCCACCAGCGGCTCCTTGTGCTAACGCGGTAAGGAATGACCCGAGTACTGCTGACTTGGCTACTTTTTCGACTTCATCTAACAGTTGATCTTCTTGGCTACGTGACAAGGGGATCACATGACGAAGCGTTTGAATAATGTTGTCGTGATCGCGCAGTAAGAAAAATAGCACAAACAACATCAGCATAAAGGTGATAAAGAAATCAGTGACATCACCTAACACCTTGGAACTGAATTCAAGCATTTGCCCACTGAAAGAAGACATCCAGGATGCGAGCTTTTTGATTGTCTCTTGCGGATCAATCAAATCAAATGGCAGCCACTGGTTAAGAAAGTGCAATGCTGATTGTATCTGTGGATTATTGAGTAGCTGTTTGGCTCCACCATTATTAAGCCACTCGTAGCTTTGAGTGAAAAAGCTCACACCTTGCTCAATGATCGCACCCGCGACCACAGTCAGCGGGATAATGATGATAAAGGTAATCAACACACAGGACAGTACCGAGGCGGTATTGGGGCGTTGGCCAATTTTTTCTTCAATGCGTTTATGCACTGGGAAAAAGAGCAGAGACACGATAAAGGCGAGAACAATGGCGCCAATGTAGGGCTCTATAAGTAGATAACAGGCATAGGCGGCAATGATAAGGGCCGCGATTAAGGTCCAATGTTTGGGCTCGACGCGAAATGACGGAGTCACAGGGGTATCCTTTTAGCTTGTTGAGTGTTTGTCTCGTCCTACAGGCCACGTGGGTAGACAGAACGGCTAGGCAGGCAAAGGCGCCTAAATAATAGGCACCTTAACACACAGTTTGTTGCACTAGTCAGCTAAAAAAATGGCCAACAGGTCGTTGAGAAATAGTTTCCCTTTTGGCGTGATTTGCCAATGGCTCTCTGTCTCGGTGATTAAACCTTGCTGACGTGCTTGCGCGATAGGGGTAACGAGATGCGTAAGCGGCAGGCCGGTGTGGTGAACAAAGTCGGCTTTAGGGCATGGCTCCAGTAAACGAAAACGGTTCATAAAGAACTCGAAGGCCAGATCCGTATGTTTTACCCACTGACTGTCCGTGAGATATGCTTTTTCTGGATCTAGATAGCCTCGAGGATGCTTAACCTTGACGGTTCGCAATTGTCGAAAATAATCGCCATCGGGCAACGTCAACTTGCCGTGAGCCCCACAGCCAATGCCCAAATAGTCGCCGAAACGCCAGTAGTTGAGGTTATGAGCACACTGGTGACCCGGTAAGCTGTAGGCTGATGTCTCGTATTGCACGTAGCCGGCGTCAGTCAGTTTCTGGTGGCCTTGATCAAATATATCCCACAAGGTGTCTTCTTCTGGCAGGGTTGGTGGTTTGGAATAGAACTGCGTATTGGGCTCTATGGTGAGCTGATACCAAGAAATATGTGGTGGCTTCAGTGCAATGGCTTTTTCCAAGTCATCCAGTGCCTCTTGCTCTGATTGCTCAGGTAAACCATGCATTAAATCGAGGTTAAAACTGTTTAATCCAGCGTGATGAGCAAGGTGGGCCGCACGCTCTGCCTCGCCAGGGCCATGAATACGCCCTAGGCGTTCGAGCTTATCAGCAGAAAAGCTCTGCACCCCGATAGAAATCCGGTTAACGCCTGCTTGTCGGTAACCGATAAATTTATCGGCTTCCACGGTGCCAGGGTTGGCTTCCATGGTCACTTCCATGCTCTCACTGACGGGAAGGCGTGCTTTGATGCCATCCAATAGGCGAGCTATCTGTGAAGGCGACATCAAGCTTGGTGTACCGCCTCCAATAAAGATCGAGTGCAGTGTGCGCGTGATGACTGAAGGATAGGCGGCAAGATCGGTATCAAGATCGTCAAGCAGCGCATCGATATAATCCTCTTCTGGGATCGCGCCCTTTTGGGTATGCGAATTAAAATCGCAATAGGGACATTTTTGTACACACCAAGGGATGTGCACATATAAACTCAATGGGATCATGGCTTATTGCGACGCTTTTAAGGCTTGGAACAGGGCGTTGAGTGCTTGTCCGCGGTGAGAGCGTTGTTTTTTCTCGGAAGCGGGCATTTCTGCTGCGGTACACTGCTGATCGGCAGGTAAAAAGACCGGATCGTAACCAAAGCCGTTTTCCCCTTGCGGTGCGTGAGCGATTTGTCCTTCCCATACTCCGTGACAGACCAGCGGTGTTGGATCATTAGTATGACGCAAATAGACCAATACGCAATGGAAGCGAGCTTGGCGCTCATCACTGTCTGTGTCGCGCATCGCCTCTAGCAGCTTGGCGATATTATCGGCATCATTGGCTTTTTCACCGGCGTAACGCGCGGAATAAACACCTGGTGCGCCATTTAATACGTCCACTTCGAGGCCAGAATCATCCGCAATGGCTGGAAGCCCGGTAATTTTTGCAGCATGGCGTGCTTTAATAATGGCATTTTCAATAAAGGTGGTGCCTGTTTCGTCAGCGTCTTTGACGGCAAAGTCACTTTGCGGCAACACTTCGAAGCCAAACTCGCCGAGCAGGCCGGCCATTTCTTTTACTTTGCCTGCGTTGCCGGTTGCCAGCACAACTTTATTCATGACGGTTACCTATTTGTTTGTTGCCCTTGTTAAGGGGTGTCGACGTAAAATGTATAATTGTAGTCAAAGGAGGCACTGCGATTACCCTCTGCATTGAGATCAATATGGAACCGATAGGTTTCTTCATCATCCGCAGCAAAAGTCGCAATGTAATAGATAGCCTCTCCTTCACGGATTTCTGTGAACTCGAGATCACGACTGTTGCCCACTAAGTTTTTCACTTGGCCTTGAATGTCGGCACTAACGGCGGGCTTTCCGAGTTGCATTGTATCGAGCACCGCGATATTGACCAACCCGCGATAGCCGCTACGGCTAATGTCGTATTGCTTGGCAATCTCTGGGGTTAAAAATGCCGTTGATAAGGTGTTGTAGTGCACCTCGAGTTCACCAACTTCTTTAAACTGGCCGGCCCAAGCCGGGGTCATGATCAAGCTCATTAGGCCGATCATTAACGTCATCGTATGACGTAAAGCTGTGGTATTACGCATCGTCTTTCCTTGTCCTCGTCGCGAGATTTGCTCGCTATCAGTACCGACGGGGGCTCCGTACGATCCTCGTACACAGTGAGGCACCCGCGATCAACGGCATTTATTTAAGCCATTACAATAAACCAAAAAAGCGAGGCCGCTTACCGAAGTGACCCCGAAGGCTCCTGGCTTTATAGTGCATACCAAATGGGACCGACAAAATCGCCAATCAGCATATTGATAAATTGCAGTGCGATAAAGATCACCAGAATGCTCAGGTCGAGCCCACCTATAGGTGGCAGTATGCGGCGTACTGGGGCACAAACCGGCTCCGTCAGTTGATGGAAAACATATTCAACGGGGTTGTTCCCTTGGCTGACCCAGCTGAGGATCGCGCGCAGGATAAGCACCCAAAATAAGAGCTTACCGGCAGCTTTAAGCAGTGCGATAGCGGAGAAGATAAACATCCCTGAGCTCATCGCAAACGGGTTACCGGCGACTAAATCAAGCACCACAAATTTGGCCACCATGAGAAGGTAAGCAAATAACACGGTGGCGAGATCCAAGCCCCCAAGCGCAGGGATCATCCGGCGTAGTGGACCGACAACCGGTTGCGTCGCTTTCACCACGAACTGAGAGAACGGGTTATAAAAATCGGCTCGAGACCACTGTAGCCATACTCGGAGTAACACCACCATGATGTAGAGATCAAACGCGGTGTTGATCAGAAAGGTCATTGCATTCATATCGTCGCCTTAGTGATTAAAATTCTTTTTCCATTTGCTCTGCACGGCTCACAGCCGCTTGCATGGCGTGTGCCACTATATCGCTGATCTTATGTTGATCGAATACCCGCAAGGCTTCCGCAGTGGTTCCTCCTTTGGAGGTGACCTGCTCGCGCAGTTCGCCAAGAGGGGTGTCTGAATTCGCTGCCACCATCTCTGCCGCTCCCAGTGCCGCTTGCTGTACCAGCTGCCTTGCTTGCTGGTCGGTAAAGCCTTGACGGATGGCTTCTTGCTGCATCGCTTCCATAAAGCGGAAAAAATAGGCAGGGGCACTGCCTGCAGCCGCAATCACGCCATTAATACTCGCCTCGTTATCGACCCAGCAGACCTCACCCACCGCTTTCATTAACGACGAGGCATAGTCTTGATCACGTTGTGTCACGCCCTGTGATGCGTAAAGACCGCTCATGCCTTTCCCCACCAGCGAAGGTGTATTCGGCATCACGCGCACCAAGTTGAGAGATGTGCCAGCCATTTGGTTGAGGCGCTCAACATTGATACCGGCTGCTATCGATATCACCATTTTCGATGACCAGTCGACGTCTGACAAGTCGCTTAAGACCTGTGCCATTAATTGGGGTTTGACGGCTAAAACGATCACATCCGCCTGTTGGCAAGCGCGAAGGTTGTCCGTCGTGGTCTGGATCCCATATTGCGTTGCCAGCGCATCTTGTGGATGTGCACTGGGTGACGATGCTGTAATCGCAGAGGCGGGATAACCGGCGTCAACCAAACCTGCAATGATTGAGCGGGCCATGTTACCAGCGCCAATAAAGGAGAGAGAGCGATGTTCCATGAAAAGTGTTCCTGTTGTTCTCGTCATACTGTGTATTATTCACGATACGCGTTGAATTAACGATAATCGCGCGCGCCGAAGATTGCAGTGCCTATCCGTACCATGGTGCTGCCACAAGCAATTGCGGCTGTCATATCTCCACTCATTCCCATGGATAAGGTATCAATGGTTTCTATGCTTGCCTTGAGTGAATCAAATGCTTTCGCTAAAGGTGCAAACGCCGCACATTGATGTTGGTAATCGGTTTCAGGTTGAGGGATCGACATTAATCCACGCACGGTAATGTTGGGCAATGCCTGTATTTCCTCGATGAGCGCGAGAGCCTCATCCAGTGTTATACCGGATTTGGAGGCCTCACCACTGGTGTTAACTTGCACTAAAACGTTGAGCGGCGGCAAATACGCTGGACGTTGCTCGCTGAGGCGCTTAGCGATTTTAATCCGGTCGACGGAATGCACCCAATCAAAGTGACTAGCAATCAGCCGCGTCTTATTCGACTGAATTGGGCCAATAAAGTGCCATTCAATCGGTACCTCTGGATGATGCTTGGCAAAATAATCGGCTTTCTCCACCCCTTCTTGTACGTAGTTTTCCCCAAAGGCGGTTTGACCCGCTGCAACAGCATCTGCGATCGCCTCGATGGGCTTTGTCTTACTGACCGCGAGTAATTGCACCGAATGATCGAGTCGGCCGCATTTATGGGTTGCGTGGTCTATTTCTTCCCTGACCTGTTGAATATTCTTCTTAATATGACACATACCTGATTCTGCGAGGAAAATGAATGGAAATTACTGAGCTATTGGCCTTTAGTGTAAAGCATCGTGCGTCAGATCTACATCTTTCTGCTGGGGTGCCGCCTATGGTGCGGGTAGACGGCGATGTGCGCAAGCTCAGTCTCCCCGCTCTTAACCATCAGGCGGTTCAGAAATTGGTTCTAGAGGTGATGAACCCGTCCCAAAGGCAGTTGTTTGAGGCTGAATGGGAAATCGACTTCTCATTTAAGCTGGCGTCAGTAGGGCGTTTTCGAGTTAACGCTTTTCATCAGCAACATGGGTGTGCGGCTGTTTTTCGAGTTATCCCTGAAGAGGTGCCGACACTGGACATGTTAAAGGCTCCCCCCGTCTTTGCTGAATTAGCCACGCTAACACAAGGGTTGGTGTTGGTCACCGGACCGACTGGTTCAGGGAAATCAACCACACTTGCCGCGATGATTGATCATATTAACCGCTATCAACAAAAGCATATTTTGACCATAGAGGATCCGATCGAATTTATTCATTCACAGCAGCAAAGCTTGGTGAACCAGCGGGAGGTCAAACGTGATACTCGATCGTTTCAAGTCGCGTTGCGTTCGGCGTTACGAGAGGATCCTGATGTGATTTTAGTCGGTGAATTGCGAGATTTAGAAACCATCAGTTTAGCCCTGACGGCCGCAGAAACCGGACATTTGGTCTTTGCGACCTTACACACTGCGAGTGCCGCTAAAAGTGTCGATCGGATCATCGACGTCTTTCCTGGTAGCGATAAACCCTTAGTCCGTTCGATGCTCTCTGCCTCATTACAAGGTGTTATTTCTCAGCAGCTAGTGAAAGATATTCAGGGACGACGAGTGGCTGCTCACGAAATTTTGAAGGCGACCCCTGCCATTTGTAATCTTATTCGCGAAGACAAAGTGGCCCAAATGGCGTCGATGATTCAAACCGGTGCCGTGCAGGGGATGCAAACGATGGAGCAAGCCATGGCGAGATTAGTCGAGCAGGGGATCATTCCCCCGAAATCCTCTACTCAGCATATTGGCGCTCAAACCAACTTTCAATAATCACCACTGCCGATTGGGCGTCAACGGCACCCTTTCCTAATGCTTTGTAACCACCACGGGCAAAGAGGTCAGCACGTGCTTCGCGGGTTGAAAGGCGTTCATCGTGCAGCTCGACCGGATAACCGAAACGCCCATGTAAGCGGTTGGCAAACTTTTTGGCTCTTGGCGTAATGGTGTCTAAGGGTTGGCCGTTTAAGTCGAGTGGCAACCCTACGACAAGGTAATCAGGTTGCCACGTTTTGAGCACTGCGTCTATTTCGTCCCAATTGGGAATGCCATCACGGGCTTTTAAGGCGCACAAAGGACGAGCCGTGCCCATCAATGATTGACCGACCGCGACGCCAATACTTTTTACGCCGTAATCAAACCCAATAACGGTTTGTGAGTTCATGCATGTCCTACTTGTGAAGAAAGGTTGGCCGCATCAATACCTAATTGATCGAGTGCTTTTTGCCAACGTTGGCTAACCGGCGTATCAAAGATCACTTTGGGATCGGCTTCTAGTGTCAACCAACTATTTTCCGCCAATTCTTGCTCTAGTTGTCCGGGATCCCACCCAGCATAACCTAACGCTACTACAAACTGCTCAGGCTGTTGTTCGGTGCCAAGGATGGACAGAATATCTTTGGAGGTGGTGACGGATAGCTGATCGGATAGTGGAATACTGGTGCCATACTCGCAGTTGGCAGGGTGAAGCACGAAACCTTTATCTTCAGAGACAGGGCCACCGAAAAGGACCGACTGAGTGAGGCTTTCAGTGGTACTGGATAGTGGCAACTGGCGCTCGACGTCGATCTGGTCGAGCATGTTACCGACTGACAAATTGATAGGGTGATTGATCATCAGCCCCATCGCCCCTTCGTGGTTATGTTCACAGACGTAGATCACTCCGTGCTGAAAACGGCTATCAGCCATGCTAGGCATTGCGATTAAAAAGTGATTTTTTAGGTCCATATCGCCGTCTCCTGTTGGCGCGCTTACCTTGAGTATGCGCGATAAATCAGTATTTAGACAATGAAAGAGGCGCGGTACGCCTCGTTGGCTTAGGCACAGCGCTTGGCGATGGCCTCCATCAGCATGTCACCAATTGAAATGTCATACGCGGCGTCAATTTCTCGAATACAGGTTGGGCTGGTGACGTTTATCTCCGTTAGCTTATCGCCAATCACGTCTAGGCCAACAAAAATCAAGCCCTTGTCTTTTAAGGTCGGGGCAATGGCACGGGCGATGGCCCAATCCGTTTCAGATAAGGGACGCGCTTCACCACGGCCGCCAGCCGCCAGATTACCGCGCGTTTCACCTTCTGCAGGGATCCGCGCCAAGCAGTAGGGAACGGGCTCGCCGTCGACAACCAAGATACGTTTGTCGCCGTTACTGATGTCAGGGACAAACGTTTGTGCCATACAAAAGCGCTGACCGTGCTCAGTGAGTGTTTCAATGATCACGCCAAGGTTAGGGTCACCTTGCTTGACTCGAAAAATGGAAGCTCCTCCCATCCCATCGAGTGGTTTTAAAATGACATCACCATGCTCAGCCTGAAAGGCGCGGATTTCGTCGGCCCGTCGGGTCACTAAGGTGGTTGGGGTATGTTCCGGGAACCAGGCAGTATAAAGCTTTTCGTTACAGTCACGCAGGCTTTGCGGCTTGTTAACAATTAATACGCCCGCTTCCTCCGCGCGTTCTAACAGGTAGGTAGCGTAAATATACTCGGTATCAAATGGTGGATCCTTACGCATTAAAATAGCGTCAAATTCGCGTAAGGGGAATGTTTGGGTTTGCGTCACTTGGTACCAATCATTGGGATCATCTGTCAGAGTGACACGGTAAGCTCGGGCGTGAGGTTCACCTTGCAGCATCGACATGTCATCCATCAAGATGGTGTGTATTTCCCAACCGCGCTTTTGTGCCGCCAACATCATGGCAAACGTGGAGTCTTTTTTCACACTGATGGCCTCAATGGGGTCCATCACCACACCTATTTTCATTATCTTTCTCCTGTTTGCCTGTTAACCCAGATCGCCAAAACGCACTTGGAGTGCCGTGATGGCAGTGAGTGCGGCTGTTTCAGTACGCAACACGCGTGGGCCTAATAATATTTCGTCAAAGCCGTGCTCGCGTGTCATCGCTATTTCTTCCTCTGACAATCCCCCCTCCGGACCAATCAGCAGGCGTAACTTTTTGGGCGCCTCAGGGAGCGTGTTGATAGAGTAGGGCGCGCGCGGATGAAGGTTCAGTTTTAAGCCATCAAACGTCTGTTGACACCAAGTGTCTAGATGGATTACTGGATTGATGACGGGAACGATATTGCGTCCACTTTGCTCGCAGGCACCAATCGCGATCTTTTGCCATTGTTGGCGTTTTTTCTCGAGTCGTTCGGCATTGAGTTTGACACCACACCGAGCCGACAAAAGCGGTGTGATGGTATTCACCCCTAATTCAACCGATTTTTGGATGGTAAATTCCATCTTTTCACCACGCGAAATCACTTGGCCCAGCTCAAAGTCAAGTGGAGACTCGACGCTGTGTGCTTTACGCGCAGAGATGGCGGCAGATACCTGCTTCTTACTGACTTCCGTCAGCGTAGCGGGAAACTGTGCGCCACTGCCATCAAAAAGCAGAATAGGTTGGTCTACCTGCATCCGTAATACGCGGCCTAAGTGATTCGCCGCTTCATCGCTTAAGGTCACCGAGCCTTGAGAAGGCAAAGGCGTCGGATGATAAACTCGAGGAATTCGCATTGTGTTCGCTTTCCATTATCAATCAGCCCCCAGTGTAACACGGCCAATGGGGACGGGAGGGAGCATGAATATGCTTGCACCCAAAACAATAGGCTCTGGAGGTAATATGGGGATCAAGAATGGAAAAGCAAACGGTCCGTGGTGTCTATCTCAGCCTGGCACCAAGGTTTGGCGGCAGCGTTTGCAATGGTAGATCGCTTGACCCCGCTGTATTTTATTGTGACGCCGTATTGTTAATGCCACAGGCCCACAATCACAATGATAGTCAAAGGTTGTTCCTTGCACTGCCGTGATATCGAGCTGGTGGGTGGTATTCGCTGGTACGCTAAATACGTGGATCATCAAATGGCGCCACTCTGAGCCATGAGGCTTTACACGTCCATGCAGCGCGAAAGTCACTAAATGGCATACTTCATGTGGAATGACCTCCTCAAAAAATGCGTCAGGTGCTTGCTGCAACAAGACTGGGTTGAATCGCACTCGCCACTGCGTCGGATGCGCGGTGCCGGCTGAGCGGCCTCTGAGTGTAAAACCAATGTGCGGATACTCAAGCTGTGTGCCTAGCGCACGATTGGCCGTATCGATACAGCCATTAACTCGGTGAGTCACCGTTTTTATGAGTGTGTCAGAAACAGAAGACATAGTATGGCGGTCCTGGTGGCGATCAAAAAGGGAAGCCGAAGCTTCCCTTAAAAACCATGAGTCAGCGGAGGTTACCCGAGCTTGGCAAAGTCGCGCAACAGATCGGCTTTGTCGGTTTTCTCCCATGGGAAGATGTCACGACCAAAGTGACCATAGGCAGCGGTTTGCTTGTAGATAGGCTGCAACAAATCTAGCATCTCTTGCAGGCCATACGGGCGTAAATCGAAATGCTCACGGACTGCTTTGATGATCACCTCTGGGGCCACTTTTTCGGTGCCAAAGGTTTCAATCATGATGGAGGTCGGCTCCGCGACACCAATCGCATAGGACAACTGGATCTCGCAGCGATCGGCAAGGCCAGCCGCGACAATGTTTTTTGCCACGTAACGGGCCGCATAAGCCGCGGAACGGTCGACTTTCGATGGGTCTTTACCCGAGAAAGCCCCGCCACCGTGACGGGCTGCGCCGCCGTAGGTGTCAACAATGATCTTACGGCCGGTCAAACCACAGTCTCCCATCGGCCCGCCAATTACAAATCGGCCCGTTGGGTTGATGAAATACTTGGTATCCTTGGTCAGCCACTCTGACGGTAACACCGGCTTGATGATTTCTTCCATCACCGCTTCGCGCAGATCTTCAGTTGAAATACTGTCGCAGTGCTGTGTTGACAGGACCACGGCGTCAATGCCCGCTATTTTACCGTTGTCATAGGCAAAGGTGACCTGACTTTTTGCGTCAGGACGTAGCCAGTCTAAGGTGCCGTCTTTGCGCACTTGCGCCTGACGTTCGACTAAACGGTGTGAATAAGTGATAGGGGCAGGCATTAGCACATTGGTTTCGTTGGTAGCAAAGCCAAACATGATCCCTTGGTCGCCTGCGCCCTGATCTTTCGGGTCAGCACGATCAACGCCTTGGTTGATGTCAGGCGATTGTTTACCAATGGTGTTCAATACTGCGCAAGAGTTGGCATCAAAGCCCATATCCGAATGGACATACCCAATATCTTCGACGGTTTGACGAGTGAGCTCTTCAATATCCACCCATGCCGAGGTAGTAACTTCCCCGCCTACCATCACCATGCCAGTTTTTACGTAGGTTTCGCAGGCAACGCGTGCTTTGGGGTCTTGCTCAAGAATGGCATCCAAAACAGCATCAGAAATCTGATCTGCGATTTTATCAGGATGGCCTTCAGAGACGGACTCTGAGGTAAACAGGTGCTTAGCCATGTGACACTCTCATTGATTATCAAGGGGATTGACGGTACGTAATAAATTGCGCCGCCGATCATCTCAGATGTTTTAACTTCTAGACGTCTATTTTATTCGCAATTGTGATAAACGCAAGTCAGTTGATGCATATGGGTGTATTTAAGGTATAGCAAAGGCGAGGGGTTATCGCTTACCTCACGCCAATTGGATCGGACGGATTAACTGACAGCCAAGATGCTGGTGCCGCGTCTCGTAGCCAATGAACTAGCGATTCAACGCGTAGCGGAAGCCGGCCCGCACTGCAGTGTAGACGCAAAGGAATAGCGACAGAGTGCCACTCGGGCACGCACCGTGTGATTCTAGCAGGGTGATGATGTTGATAGCCAGCCGCACTCCAAATTGGCAACAATCCTACCCCTTGTCCATCAGCAATGGCATCTAATTGAATCGCAATCATATCGCAATTAAAGCGGCTAGGCATGGCCCTCAGGTGGTAGGTTTTATCGTGATTATAAAGGGTCAATCCTTGTCGCCGTAGGGCAAAGACATCCAGCCAAGGGTGTTTATCGAGTGACTTGGGATGCGTGAATGGCCCATGTTGCTCAATATAGTGGGGGGCCGCATAAATGCCATATCGCCAATGGCCTAGTTCGTGAGAGCGAGCGTTAACCGGTAGCATGATATCGCCAGCCCAAATAATAATATCGGCAGATTGAATGCGTTGCGCGCTGACTTCACTGGTTAAGGAAATGGATACTTTGGGGTGCTGGGCCAAAAACGCATTAATTAATGGACCTGCCCATCCGCGCATCATCCCCGGGTGACAAATAACATCAACGGGACCTTGTAGGTAATTGTTTAACCCCTGTATTGCTTCTTCACTTTCCTCCACCAGATCGAGCATTTGCTGGCAGTAGCGAGAAAATATCTCGCCCGCTTTGGTTAACACCAGCCGGTTTCCTTGTCGTTGAGTCAGTGATTGCCCCATGTCTGTCTCGAGCTGGGCTAGGCGGCGACTGATTGTCGATTTGGGTTGTTCTAGTGCTTTCGCCGCCGCCGTTAGGCTTTGATGATGACACAACGCAACAAATGCACGAATAGAGGAGAAGTCCTGCATAACGGTCCTTTTTCAATCCGGTGAAGAGCGATACCAGAGGTTCGCGATGGTGATCATTGCCTCGTTCTATAACTGGAACGAGATGTTCCCTTTTTGTCCCTAGGCATTCCGACCCAATTGTGAATAATTATCGTTTAGCAAACAATAATCATTATCACAAAATGGAGTTGATTATGTCCAGTTGTCTTCGTCCCGTTGTTCTTGGGATGGTATTAGCCGGTATCCCCGTCAGCGCGATTCATGCTGCTGAAGCGGCAGGTCAAAATACTGAAACCATGGTTATCACTGCCTCAGGGTTTGAACAAGCCACAGCAAAGGCGCCAGCAAGTATCAGTGTGATTAACCGTGACCAACTTGAAGATCGTTATTATCGCGATGTCACCGATGCCCTAAAACGTATTCCTGGCGTGGTGGTGACCGGAGGTGGTGATACCACGGATATCAGTATTCGTGGTATGGGCTCAAAGTACACCTTGATGCTTGTTGACGGTAAACGGACCAGTAGTCGCGAAACGCGTCCGAATAGCGATGGCCCGGGCATTGAACAAGGCTGGTTACCCCCCCTTCAAGCGATTGAACGTATCGAGGTGATTCGAGGGCCGATGTCGACACTCTATGGTTCTGATGCGATTGGTGGGGTGATTAACATCATTACTCGTCGAGACCAACAGGAGTGGCATGGCAACGTACAGTTAAGCACGTTGTTACAAGAAAAACGCACATCCGGTGACGAACAAAGCGCCAACTTTTATCTCTCTGGTGCCTTGAGCGATAAGCTGGGGATGACGGTATCAGGGCAAAACGTTCAGCGCCAAGAAGACGATATTACTTTCGGTTACGAGGATAAATCTTTACGCAGCCTATCAACCTCGTTGACGTATGATGCAAGCGATTTTCAACAGTGGACCTTGGACTTAGGCGCGAGCTCGCAAGAGCGCAGTGGCCAGATGGGTAAAACCGTCCCGACCGAAGGTTGTCGACGCGGTTGTGAAAACAGTAATAATGAATATCGGCGACAGTCGGTAGCGCTGGGGCATGAAGGGCATTGGACCTGGGGCTGGTCAGACTCGCACTTGCAATACGAGCAGAGCCGTAACAAAAGTCGCGAGATGACAATCAAAAACACGGAATTTAAGACCCGTCTCATTCGTGACTTTGAAACACATACGTTGACTGTTGGCGGCTCAGTGAACAAGGCGAAGTTGGAGGACTTTTCCTCTAACCAAGTTTCGACTCAAACTGAAATTGACAATACACAAGCCGCTTTGTTTGTTGAGGATGAATGGCGTGTCATTGATCCATTTAGCCTCACCCTTGGCTTGCGTGTCGATCACGATGAGAACTACGACTACCACGCCAGTCCACGCCTGTATGGTGTGTATCAGCTCACCGATAGCTGGATAGTGAAAGGTGGGGTGGCGACCGGTTTCCGCTCGCCACAATTGCGAGAGATTGCGCCGAATTGGGCGCAAGTCAGTCGCGGGGGAAATATCTATGGTAACGCCGATCTGGAACCCGAAACCTCTGTGAATTCAGAAGTCAGTATCAACTACCAAGGCGATACCGGAGTCAGTGGCTCGTTAACCGCATTCCATAATGATTTTAAAGATAAAATCACTCGTGTGACCTGCCCAATCTCAGTGTGCACGGATGGCGCCAACCAGTTTGGCTCCGATCCTACCTATCGAATAAACGTCGATGAAGCCGTCACCCAAGGCATTGAAGCCAATATCTTTATGCCGGTGACTGATACGGTCGATGTAAGTGCAAGCTATACCTACACCGATTCAGAGCAAAAAACCGGTGATTATAAAGGACAACCACTCACGCAAATACCGCAGCAACTTGCTTATGGTGAAGTAAACTGGCAAGCCACAGAACAACTTAGCCCTTGGGTGAGTGCCACTTACCGCGGTAAGGAGATGGATCCTGTTACTGGCCCGTCGTCACGTAGCAATACAGAGCCTGCTTACACTATGGTGGATATGGGGGCGAATTATCAATTAACCGAGTCGATCAAGCTTCAAGGCGCGATACATAATGTGTTGGATAATACGCTTGATTACGACGACTACGGTTATATAACCGATGAACGTCGATATTGGTTGGGCATGAATGTGCACTTTTAAATAAGGCTAACCGACGAGGGCGTTTACTGACAGCTGTCTGCCCGCCAAGCTTTGCTACTGGTGGGCATTTTTGTTTTGAACAACGTGAGAAGACTCACACAAGACGTGCGTCTTTTACGTGCTTGAGATACACTGTGTGTCATCGTTAAACGAGCACCGATGGACATGGCATTAAGAGTCGCAATTAATGGATTTGGCCGCATAGGACGCAGTGTATTGCGTGCCCTATATGAGAGCGGTAAGCACGATCGCATCCAAGTGGTCGCGATTAATGAACTCGCAGAACCGGAAGCGATGGCGCACCTGCTCCAGTATGACTCTAGCCATGGTCGATTCGGCTGGCCCGTTTCCTACAATCAAGAACACTTGTTTGTTGCCACCGATAGCATTCGTCTCCTACATTTACCGGAGTTACAACTCTTACCTTGGCGTGATCTTGATGTCGATATTGTCCTAGACTGTACGGGCAAATTTGGCACACGCGAAGACGGCGAAGCGCACATTGCTGCTGGGGCTAAAAAAGTTTTGTTTTCACACCCTGCGAGTCAAGATGTTGACCGAACCGTGATATATGGCGTCAATCACGAAGCATTGACATCGGATGATCGTATTGTCTCCAATGGTTCCTGTACCACCAATTGCATTGTGCCAGTGATCAAAGCGCTGGATGAGCATTTTGGTATTGAGTCCGGCACCATCACCACTATTCACTCTTCTATGAATGATCAGCAAGTGATTGATGCTTACCATTCTGATCTCCGTCGCACACGTACGGCGAGTCAGTCTATTATTCCCGTTGATACCAAACTCCATGTTGGAATTGGTAGGATTTTTCCGAAATTTTCTGACAAGTTTGAAGCGATCTCTGTCCGCGTACCGACGATAAACGTGACAGCCATGGATTTAAGTGTCACTGTACGTACTAAAGTGAAAGTTAATGACGTAAATCAAGCCCTGCAAACCGCATCTCGATGTACATTAGACGGTATACTGGATTATACCGAAGCACCCTTGGTGTCGATTGACTTTAACCATGACTCACACAGTGCCATTGTCGATGGGTCGCAAACGCGGGTAAGCAATCATCAGCTGATTAAAACGCTGGTTTGGTGCGACAACGAGTGGGGCTTTGCCAACCGAATGTTGGATACCACCCTTGCCATGGCGCAGTGAGCGTACAAGCTGGGGGAGTGTCACCCTGATTAAGTCAGTTTCAATTTGCAACCTTATAGAGAGGACCCTATGTCTGTAATTAAGATGACCGACTTAGATCTTGCCGGAAAGCGTGTCTTTATCCGTGCCGATCTAAACGTACCGGTGAAAAACGGTAAAGTCACCTCTGACGCACGTATTTTGGCGTCATTGCCTACCATCAAACACTGCCTGGAAGCCGGCGCAAAAGTGATGGTGACCTCTCATTTAGGTCGTCCTGAAGAAGGACAGCCTGAAGACCAATACTCACTGCAACCAGTTGTGAACTATCTTGACGACGCGCTGGACTGCAAAGTTAGCCTGGCTAAAGATTACTTAGACGGTCTTGAACTAAACGCCGGTGAGCTGGTGGTGCTTGAGAACGTTCGCTTTAATAAAGGCGAGAAGAAAAACGACGAAGCGCTGTCGAAAAAATATGCCGCACTGTGCGATATCTTCGTGATGGACGCCTTTGGTACTGCGCACCGCGCACAAGCGTCAACCCATGGTGTGGGCACGCATGCGCCGATCGCATGTGCCGGACCATTACTGGCCAACGAGCTCGACGCGCTTGGCAAAGCAATGGACAACCCTGCTCGCCCAATGGTTGCCATTGTGGGTGGGTCAAAAGTGTCGACCAAACTGACGGTGCTGAAATCACTGTCTACCGTTGCAGACCAACTCGTGGTCGGCGGTGGCATTGCCAACACCTTTATTGCGGCTGATGGCCACAATGTGGGCAAATCGCTTTATGAAGCCGACTTGGTGGATACGGCGAAATCTTTGATGGAAGAATGCCACATCCCTGTTGCGACTGACGTGGCGTGCGCCAAAGCGTTTGATGAAAATGCAGAAGCAGAAATCAAGCGTGTTGAAGACGTGCAAGACGATGACATGATTTTCGACCTCGGTCCTGAATCAACGCAAGCATTGGCTGATATTTTGAAAAATGCCAAAACGATTCTTTGGAATGGCCCAGTCGGTGTCTTCGAGTTTAAAAACTTTGAAGCGGGTACAGCCGGGATTTCAAAAGCGATCGCTGAATCAGACGGCTTCTCTGTAGCCGGTGGTGGCGATACGCTGGCCGCCATTGATAAGTTTGGCATTAAAGCTGATGTGTCTTACATCTCAACCGGCGGCGGTGCCTTCCTAGAGTTTGTTGAAGGCAAACCACTTCCAGCCGTAGAAATGCTGGAAGCGCGTGCGAAAGACGCATAAACCCAATCAGAAAACGGGAGTGACTCCTCCCGTTTTTGCTTTCGTTTGGCTACAATAGGCCGAGTCGTAAACGATTGCACCATATTGATAAGGGTGCCGATAGCATCTTTACTCAGTTCAGCGAAGACAACCCGAATTAATAGGACAAGAGCTATGTCTAAAGTTTTTGATTTTGTAAAACCTGGCGTTATCTCTGGCGATGACGTTCAGAAAGTATTTGAAGTTGCCAAAGAGAACAAGTTCGCGTTGCCAGCGGTTAACGTGGTAAACACTGACTCTATCAACGCAGTGATGGAAGCCGCGGCGAAAGTGAAAGCGCCGGTAGTGATCCAATTCTCTAACGGCGGTGCTGGCTTCTTCCCAGGCAAAGGCCTGAAACTAGACGGTCAAGAAGCGCAAATTAAAGGTGCGGTTGCGGGTGCAAAATATGTTCACGCAATGGCTGAAGTGTATGGTGTGCCAGTGATTATGCACACTGACCATGCAGCGAAAAAACTGCTGCCATGGATCGACGGCCTACTAGACGCTGGTGAAGCCTTCTTTAAAGAGCACGGCAAGCCACTTTTCTCTTCTCACATGATTGACCTTTCTGAAGAGTCATTAGAAGAGAATATGGAAATCTGTGCGGAATACCTCGCGCGCATGGACAAAATGGGCATGACGCTGGAAATCGAACTGGGTATCACTGGTGGTGAAGAAGACGGTGTTGATAACAGCGATGTGGATACCGCTGACCTGTACACCAAGCCAGAAGAAGTGGCATACGCGTACGAAAAACTGTCTGCTGTCAGCCCTCGCTTCACCATTGCCGCTTCATTCGGTAACGTTCACGGTGTTTATAAGCCAGGTAACGTGGTACTTAAGCCAGAAATCCTACGTGAATCACAAGCTTACTGTTCAGAGAAGTTTGGTCTGCCGACCAATGGTCTGAACTTCGTCTTCCATGGCGGCTCGGGTTCTTCAGAAGCGCAGATTCAAGAGTCTATTGGCTATGGCGTGATCAAAATGAACATCGATACCGATACCCAGTGGGCAACATGGGATGGTATTCGTCAGTATTACCAAGACAACGAAGGTTATCTGCAAAGCCAAATCGGTAACCCGAAAGGGGATGATCAGCCTAACAAAAAATTCTATGATCCACGCGTATGGTTGCGCAAAGGTCAAGAGTCGATGGTTGCGCGTCTTGAGCAAGCCTTTAGAGACCTTAACGCGGTTGACGTACTGTAAGTTTCAGTACTGGTAGCGTAAGAAGACATGAGCCCGCCATATTTGGCGGGCTTTTTTATATTTGGTCATGCCGCGTTCACTGAAGTAAGACGCTAAGATAGACAATGGATGGTAAAAGCCTGTTACTATTAGGTAATGATTTATTCCAATCATAGAGGGAAGAGGGAATGAGTGAAGAAAATACGGTGGTAGAAGGGGCTAAGTGGGCACAGGCATGGCTCACCAACAACCAAGACTTGTTGATTCAATATGGGGTCAATATTGTCTCTGCATTGTTGATCTTGGTGATCGGTAACCTCGTGGTTAGAGGCTTAGCTAACTCAGTGTCTGGTATCATGCGCAAGCGCAATATGGACAATGCCGTTGTCGAGTTCATTCATGGCTTGGTCCGTTATCTGCTGTTTGTGATCGTATTGATCGCCGCATTGAGCCGTGTAGGCGTACAAACCGCCTCTGTCATCGCGATTCTTGGTGCTGCCGGGTTAGCGGTGGGTTTAGCCTTGCAAGGCTCGTTGGCAAACTTCGCCGCGGGAGTGTTGATTGTCACTTTCCGTCCCTTTAAATCTGGCGATTATGTTGAACTGGCTGGGGTTGCAGGCTCTGTCGAGTCGATACAAATTTTTTCTACGGTTTTGACCACGCCTGATAATAAAATGGTTGTCGTCCCTAATGGCTCGGTGATCAGTAGTCCGATTACTAACTATTCTAAGCATGCGACGCGTCGTGTCGATTTAACCATTGGCGTGTCTTATAGTGCTGATCTGAAGAAAACCAAAGCGGTTTTGACGGAGATTGTTACGAATCATCCATTGATCCTTAACGATCCCGCACCTAACGTAGCGGTGATGACCTTAGCTGATTCATCGGTCAATTTTGTGGTTCGTCCTTGGGTGAAAACTGAAGACTATTGGAGTGTTTACTTTGAGCTCCTACCAACCATCAAAGAAGCGCTGGACGAAAACGGTATCGAAATTCCTTTCCCGCAAATGAGTGTACATTTCGAGCGCGGCGAGAGCCAAGCGTAATCACGCGATGCGCTTCAGCGAATACGGATGCGGCGAACGGTCGCATCCATTATTGACTAACTCGCTAGCAAGCGTGCATAAAGACCAAGCGCGAGCTTTCCGGCCACAAACAACATCATACTCGCCATTAACAGATCGAGCAGCCGCCGGATAGAAGGGGTGGATAGCCACGGGGATAGGCGTGCGGCTCCTGCCGATAAGCCATAGAACCACAGGCACGATCCCACTAGTGCGCCGACGGTAAAGGCGATGCGTTCATCAAAGGCAAATTGCCCGCCAATCGCCCCTAACACCACCACTGTATCCAAGTAAACATGGGGGTTGAGCAAGGTAACAGCGAGTGCACCTATAATCACCGCTCGGCGTCCACGGCTCATGCTCGGCACTGTCAATGCGTCTTCCTGATTTTGCTGACGTGCACTTTGTATAAACTGCCACGCATACACACTCAGAAAAGCGATCCCAGCGAGGGTGATCGTGTTTAGCAGCAAAGGATAACTTGCCAACAAGGCACCGCCACCAAAAATGCCACTTGAAATCAATATGATATCGCATAAAAAGCAAATCGAAGCGGTGGTCATATGATGCTCACGACTGATCCCTTGGTTAATCACATAGGCGTTTTGCGCACCAATTGGGATAATCATGGTAAGGCTTAAGCCTAAGCCTTGAAGTGCCACTAAAAAACTGCTCACTTTCTCTTCCTTTTATCTCGTGGGATGACTCTCACTTTAAGCAGAGATGCCTATTAAGGGAACTTAATTATATTTATGGTTAATTAGTTGAACTAATAATCTGGGAGGCGGGATGGATTATCGAGGGGTTGAAGCGTTAGATGCGGTAATTTCTTGGGGGAGTTTTGAACGCGCGGCGGCGGCACTGTTTATTACCCAGTCGGCGGTCTCCCAGCGGATCAAGCAGTTAGAACGGCAAATCGCGCAACCTGTTATGGTGCGTGAACAACCCCCGCGACCCACGCCGATCGGCCAGCGCTTACTTGGGCTCTATCGACGCGTGCAGTTGTTGGAACAAGAAACATTGCCTGAGCTCGCGCCCGATATTGATGGTTCTGTGCTGTCTGTGTCTATTGCAACAAATGCTGACAGTTTAGCAACCTGGCTACTGTCGGCGTTGGCACCGTTAACCGCACACCAAGCGCTTGATCTCAATCTGCTGGTTGAAGATGAAAGCCGTACACTTAAAAAAATGCGTAGCGGTGAGGCGATCGCTGCTATTAGCACAGACACAACCCCAATGTATGGGTGCGACTGCCGGTACCTTGGGCGGATGGACTATAGTTGTGTGGCAACGCCTGCGTTTGCCCAGCGTTACTTTTCTCAAGGCATAGACCGAGAAGCATTAATGGTCGCGCCTGCCGTCATTTTTGATGCCCACGATGATATGCATGCTGACTTTTTGGCGACCCATTTTGCTATGCCAGCAGCAGGTTGGCGTCGGCATATTGTTCGCTCATCAGAAGCTTTTGTGGCCATGGCCAGCCAAAGTATGGCGTACTGTCTTATTCCTCGGATTATGGTGGCGGACCAACTGACGAATGGACAGTTGGTGGATGTGATGCCAGGAAAAGTTGAGTCTCGCCATCTATATTGGCATTTTTGGGCGATGGAAAGCGGTGTGCTCTCAGACATCACCCATGCCTGTGAGCAGACCGCGAAAGGTATACTCGCACAGTTTTAACATAAACTTGACTGACGCGAGGGAGCCTTTCGTTGATATAAGAGTCTGACCTTATACCCTCAAACTTATTTGAGTCCAGAAAAGGAGAAATTATGCGTAAGTTGAAAGCAATGGTATGGCTTACGGGGGCCTTGGTGATGACGCCAGCGGCGATGGCCAACATCGATTTTCCTCATATAGAGATCACCGGAGTCGGTGAAGTCACCGCTGTCCCAGATATGGCTAATATTGAGGTCGGGGTGGTGACTGAGCGTAAAACCGCCAAAGCAGCCAAAGGCGCTTCAGATAAAGCGGTAGCTGCTTTTATTGAACGACTGGCAAAGCAAGGGGTGAAACGTGATCAGATAGAAAGCGCTCATATCCAGCTCTCACCGCGTTATCAACACACGAAAGACAAAGCACCTGAACTGATCGGTTATCGCGCTGAGCGTAACGTCACGGTGACGCTAAACCAGCTAGACAAGCTGAATGCTGTACTGGATGGCGCTCTTGGAGAGGGAATTAACCGTATTCGCCAAGTGCAGTTAACCAGCAGTGAACAATCCAAGCTCAAAGATAAAGCAAGAGAAGCTGCTGTGAACGATGCGAAAGTGAAAGCGAAAGCATTGGCAGAAAGCCTAAATATGCATTTGGATGGAGTATGGCAAGTTCGTTACCGCTCGAGTAACCCACGTCCGGTGATGATGAATGCCGAAATGCGCAGTGGCAGTGCCGATGTTGCCGCAAGCTATCAAGACATGACAATGCAGGTCAGTGACCAAGTCGATATTATTTTCCGCTTAGATGATTAATTGTGAATACAGTTGGTGGTATGTGATGGGTCATCAAGCAAAAAGGGCGCCTAAGTAGGCGCCCTTTTTCTTGCTTATCTTACGTGTTACGCGGTCGGATTAACGGGCTTGCCGTCAGGGTCCGTTGCGTCACTGCTTTGGGAGCCATTGCGACGCGCGAGGCGTTGCTCCCAGTAGTCAGCGTTTTTAATCCCCAACTTCACAGGATCAAAGGTATAAGTTTCGACGCC
Organism: Salinivibrio sp. ES.052; assembly: GCF_900141775.1. Taxonomy (GTDB): domain Bacteria; phylum Pseudomonadota; class Gammaproteobacteria; order Enterobacterales; family Vibrionaceae; genus Salinivibrio. The sequence goes on from NZ_FSRI01000005.1 coordinate 33,958, forward strand.
TTGGGCTTGTTGCTCTTCGTAGTCTTTTAATGCCTTCATCGCCGGTTTGGAGATAAAGAAGATGATGATGATCCCGACAATGTTTAACCACGCCATGAGGCCGACCCCAGCATCACCAAACGCCCATGCCAAGTTAGCACTGCGGACACAGCCATAGAACACCGCGGACATTAATACCAGTTTCAGCACAAACATCATACCAGGCACTTTAAACGTACGGCGCAGGTAAGCAATGTTGGTTTCTGCGATGTAGTAGTAGGCCAAAATGGTGGTAAAAGCGAAGAAGAAGAGCGCAAACGCGATAAAGGGTTTCCCCAATCCTGGCATGGCGGCTTCAATTGCCAACTGAGTAAATTCAGGGCTGTTCGCCGCGACCGATGAGGCCAGGTTCTGTACGAGGAAGGCTTCGCCGGCACCATGCACGTTGTACGCGCCTGTGATAATAATCATAAACGCGGTCGCTGAACAGACCAGCAAGGTATCGATGTAAACCGAGAAAGATTGCACTAACCCTTGTTGTGCGGGGTGATCAACATTCGCTGCTGCCGCCGCATGGGGCCCTGTACCTTGACCGGCTTCGTTAGAGTAAACACCACGTTTAACCCCCCAACCAATTGCCGCGCCAGCACCAGCCATCGGGGTGAAAGCATCGCCAACAATCATGGCAAACACGGTCGGCACTTCGCTGATGTTTAGCAAAATGATCACGAATGCGATGATGATATAGGCCAGTGCCATGAAAGGCACCACGATTTGGGTAAAGTGAGCAATACGCTTAACACCACCAAAAATGATGAAGCCGAGTACCACAGAGATAAAGGCACCGGTGATCACTTTCGATACTTCAAGTGCACCAAACATGGCGGTATCGACCATTGCGCCAGACCCAAAGGCAGTTTCAACGGCATTACCGATAGCGTTAGACTGCACGCCGGGTAGCATCACACCACAAGCAAGGAGGGTGGCGAGGGCAAAGAGGATGGCATACCATTTTTGGCCCATGGCTTTTTCGATGTAATAAGCGGGGCCACCACGGAACTCGCCGTTGTCTTCTTCTTTGTATATTTGCGCGAGTGTTGATTCGGTGTAAGCCGTTGCCGCGCCGAGGAAGGCAACGACCCACATCCAGAAAACTGCGCCTGGACCGCCAAAACCGATCGCAGCGGCGACACCCGCAATATTACCGGTACCGACGCGGCCAGAAAGGGAAACGGCCAGTGCTTGGAATGAAGAGATCCCTTTTTCTGAACTTTTGCCGGAAAAAAGGAGTCGCCACATTTCTGCGAAGTGACGAACTTGAACGAAACGCGTCAATATAGAGTAGAACAGGCCTGCACCTAAACAGGTGTAAATCAGCACTGGGCTCCATATGATGCTATTTAAGAAATCGACAAACGATTGCATAGTGAGTTCCTTCTACTGTGTTTGCATCATGTTGTTGTTATCACCACCAGCATCTTAAACTGATTCGATGCTCAATTGTTAATATTTTGTATCATCACATTGTGTGTTGTGTGAATCTGATCGTTTTGTGCTCAGTAAAATGGACGTGATAGGCGAAAAAAAGGAGGCCTTTTGAGGCCTCCTTGAGTAAATCCTTATATATCAGCCAGTCAGAGAGGCTGACCGGTGTCTAGCTCTACTTGCGTTTTTTGGGCTTATTCGCGCTAGTCGATTTTTTACCGCTTTGCTTCTTCTTTTTCTTCTTGTGCGATGCTTTTTTATGTTTTGGCTTTAAGCCATCAATGGTGCGCTCTTTGATTTCTTCGTCCATATAGCGGGTGATTCTATCCATCATCGGTTGATCATGCGCTTCGACGAGAGAAATGGCTGATCCTTTTTTGCCCGCACGCGCTGTCCGTCCAATTCGGTGTAAATAGACATCGGCAGTACGAGGAAGATCGTAGTTAATCACGTGGGTGATATTCGGCACATCAATCCCTCGAGCCGCTACATCGGTTGCTAAAAGCACACGCACTTTTCCTTCACTAAAACGCGTGATGGCGTTGTTGCGTTTAGCTTGCTGCATTTCACCTTGGATCCAGGCACATTCCAGTTGTTGTGACTGCATATATTCGCGAAGCTCAGCAAGGCGTTCGCGGGTTTTGATAAAGACAATCGCGCGTTCAGCCTGTTCGGTGACAATGGTCTTTAATAAAGCGCGTTTGTGGTTAAGATCGTCGCAGCGGTGGTACCACTGGGTGATCTTTTTACGTTCACGGCGAGGCGGGGTGACATCGATAAGCTCTGGATTTTCCAGAAGACTGTCAGTGAACCCACTCACGCCTCGACCTTCTAATGTGGCCGAGAACAGCATGGTTTGACGACGGCGTTGGCACTCATCAGATAAACGGTTAACTGCGTTGGCAAACCCCATATCTAACATGCGGTCCGCTTCGTCCAAGATCAGGCACTCGACCGCGCGGCAGTCGAAACGCTCTGCGTCAATGTATTCCATCAAACGGCCTGGTGTGGCCACCACAATATCCTGTGTTTTACCCAGTTGCTCGGCATGCTCCTGGTATGAAATTCCACCGGTGATGGTGAAGATTTTTAGGCTGGTGTTTTTCGCCAATGCACGCGCTTCATCGGCGACTTGGATGGCTAACTCACGCGTTGGGGTGAGAATTAAAACGCGCCCAGGTCCTGGCTTTTGTCGAGGGAAATCCAACAAGTGTTGTAGCATCGGCAGCACAAAGGCAGTTGTTTTGCCTGTTCCGGTGGGCGCAGATGCGAGGATATCGCGCCCATCCATACCATGGGGGATGACCTCGGACTGGATAAGCGTTGGGCGCTGATAGCCCATCTCGTCGAGTGCACTGAGCAGTTCAGGATCCAGCTCTAGTTCGGCAAAGCTTCGCACAGGGTAATTCTCCAAGGATAGTTAAGCGCGGCATTATAGACGCAAATGGTGTAAATGGGCAGAGCGTCAACGACCAACTCGGTTGTCCTACACTGCGATGTTTGGCTTACGGTAGCTTGAGGTAAAACGCTCTCGTCAGGGCTGCGAAAGCCTGGGTGTAGTTGCCGTTTTGCTCACGCACGGTGATCGTATCAGATCTTAGCGTTCCCGTCGTGGGGCTTAAGGTGAACAGTAAGCGTGATGGCCCCTTATTGGGCGTTGGATATACAACGACACGGCGGCGTAAGTATAGCCCATAGTGATGCGCTGTATTGATCAAAGCATCGGCTTCCTTGATTGGCAGGATCAGATCGGCACAGCCCGTGGGGGATAATAAACGGCGCAAGGTCGTGACTAAGTCCGGGTGAGTGAGTGTGTCGGTATGTCTGGCCTGCGCACGTTGTCTGTTTTGTGAGGGTGCGCCACTGGTGAAATAGGGAGGATTACAAATAATATGAGGCCACTGTTGAGCAGTCTGGTAAGCCTTGATATCGTCATGCCGCAAACAAATTTGATGGGCAAACCGAGATTGCAACACATTGTGGCATGCACAGCGATACGCTGACGTATCGTATTCAACCGCGGTGATGGATAGGTGAGAAAAACGTTGTGCCAACATCAGTGAGAGTAGCCCTGTCCCTGTGCCAATATCTAGGCTGGATGCTGCCTCACCTGGGTCTGCCCATGCGCCTAATAGCACCCCGTCTGTGCTGACTTTCATGCCACAGTCGCCGTGCGTGATACTAAATTGCTTAAATTGAAATTGACTCACACATCTCTCGTTTTCTTTATTTTCCTTTCTCTATCAAGTCGATAGCATTTTTTGCTTTTATGTGACGGTGATGTAGCTGGGTGTGCTCGTTAAAAAATGCCATAGATTGCAAGACAGACAGTTTATTGAGCTAATTGTTATTGCTAAAGCAGAAGATCACAAGGTTTTTTGCCAACACCTTTACTGTCGCAGGGAACTTGTTCATTATTCTGCATTCTGCCCATCGTTTGAAACAAAATATTATAAACGAGCGTTTCTAATGGGCGAAGTATTATTCATTGCAAACACCCTCTAAAGCTGTAGGTATTCATCGTGACTAAACGTTTAAAATTAGTAGATATTTTAGCGTTAGGTTTTATGACCTTTGCCTTTTTCTTAGGCGCGGGAAATATAATCTTTCCACCACAAGCTGGCATGTTAGCCGGCGAACATTACACCGCCGCCATGATCGGATTTCTGATCACCGCAGTCGGCCTTCCTTTAATTGGTATCATTGCCGTTGCCGTTGCCGGCGGAGGCTGGAAGGGGCTGACGCGTGATTTGCCCACTGGCGTGGCGACACTCATGGCCGTCTTAATTTTTATCATAATCGGTCCTGCGTTTGCTGCTCCGCGTGCGGGACTCGTTGCTTATGAGATTGGCTTTAAACCCTTTTTGTCAGAGCCTGGGCAGTTTGAGCTTGGTGCTTTCTCCGTTGTCTTTTTCGCTGTCGCGATGTTTTTCTCCCTCTCTCAAGGCAAATTGATTGATAGTATCGGTAAGTTCTTAACGCCTTTATTATTCGCGGCATTAGCCATTCTGGCGATCGCAGTGATTGTTAACCCGCAAGGTGACGTCGCTGCGGCTCAAGGCAATTACATCGAGAATGCGCTGACCACAGGCTTCTTGGAAGGGTATAACACCATGGATACCTTTGCTGCGCTAATGTTCGGCATGTTAATTGTCGATGTTATCCGCAAAAAAGGGATTGAAGATAACAAAGCAACCTGTATGTATCTGATTTACGCCGGTATTATTGCCGCGGCAGGGCTAGCATTTGTTTACGTTTCCTTGTTTTACTTAGGCTCCACGGCCAGTGCCGTGGCACAGGGGACGCAAAATGGTGGCGAGATCATGGCCGCTTACGTGGATGCCCTATTTGGCCCTGTCGGACAAATTATTTTAGCGGCGATTATCGGTTTAGCGTGTTTGACCACGGTGATTGGCTTGGTCAGTGCGTGTGCGGATTACTTTAGCTCGCTCACATCATGGACGTATCGCCGTTGGGTCGTACTGGTGGCCACTATCTGTGCGGTGGTTGCCAATGTTGGCTTGAAGCAGCTTATCGCTATTTCTGTTCCGGTCCTCTTTGCCTTATACCCCGTTGCCATTGCGCTGATTGGGTTAACCTTTATTCGTCGCTGGTTGCCAAATCCAGCGCTAGGCTATCGTCTGGTACTCGGCGTGGCATTGCTCTTTAGCTTGCTCGATGCGGCTAAAGTGATGGGGATAGACATGAGCACCTTCGATTTCTTGCCACTGTTTGATATCGGCATGGCATGGTTACTTCCTACGATGGTTGCGATGGTCTTAGCAAAATTTGTCGGTTCCCGTGACAGTGCCTTAGCGGAGGCATAAGTACGACGAAAAACGCATTTTTGAGAAGAAAAACCGCGCTGACTGAGCGCGGTTTTTTTGTAAGCGATAGCGCGTAAGGGCGTGATCAGAGCAAAGCTTGGTATTCTAAGAGGACTTGCTCGCACCATGTTTGAATGCGCTCATCACTGAGATCGTATTCGGTGTCTTCATCGAGAGCCAATCCAACAAACTGTTCGCCATCTTCAGTGATGGCTTTGGATGCGTCAAAGCGGTAGCCTGCGGTTGGCCAATAACCGATAAATTGTGCGCCACTGCCTTGTAATTGTTGGTGTAGCATCCCCATGGCGTCTAGGTACCACTCAGCGTATCCTTCCTGATCACCCAGACCGAATAATGCAATGGTTTTATCGTGCAGCTTTAGGGTATCTATATCCTGCCAAATTGCTTCCCAGTCTTCTTGTAGTTCGCCGAAATCCCAAGTGGAAATACCCAGCAGCAGCAAGTCGTAATCTGCCATTTTGGCTAGCGGTGTTTCTTTCACATTGTGTAGCTCGACCAAGTCGTCACCGATAAAATCGCGGATTTTTTCCGCCGCCATTTCGGTGTAGCAGGTGGTAGAGCCATAAAAAAGACCGATTTTCATAACGCGACTCTTTTGTTTGGAATGGGGGCAGTTTACCTGTTGAATGGTAATTTGATCCAGCAGGACAAGGCGACATTTTGTATAATGGCAGGCTGGCCCTACCTCGGCAAACCACGTGTTTTCCAATTTATAACCAAGCAGGCTGAACGTGAATAATAACATTGAACTCATCGAGCAGTTTCTGGACGCGATGTGGATGGAGCGAGGGTTGTCTGAGAATACCTTAAATTCCTATCGCACCGATTTACTCAAGCTGTGTCGCTGGCTGGATAGCCGTGCGCTGGTGGCAGTAAGCAAACAAGATTTGCAAGATTATCAGTACTGGCTACATGAACAAGGCTATCAGGCTAGCTCTCGCAGTCGGATGGTGTCGGCCCTGCGTCGGCTTTTTCAGTATTTGTATCGGCAGAAATTACGGCCTGACGATCCGAGTGCTACCTTGATCAGCCCCAAGCAGCCTAAGCGGCTTCCCAAGGATCTAACGGAGGCGCAAATCAACGATTTATTGGAAGCACCTAATACCGCTTATCCGCTTGAATTGCGTGATAAAGCGATGTTGGAACTGCTCTATGCGACGGGGTTACGTGTGACTGAGCTAATTGGGCTGACCACTGAAAATGTCAGTTTACGGCAAGGCGTGGTGCGCGTTTTGGGTAAAGGCGATAAAGAGCGCTTGGTGCCGATGGGAGAGTCGGCCGTGGATTGGCTTGAACAGTATTTATCTCATGGTCGCCCAATCTTATTAGGCCAAACCAGCACGGATGTGTTTTTCCCGAGTAAGCGTGCGCGACAGATGACGCGGCAAACGTTTTGGCATCGGATCAAATATTATGCTCAACTGGCAGGTATTGAAACTGATGATCTATCGCCGCACGTCCTTCGACATGCCTTTGCGACCCACTTACTTAATCATGGGGCCGACTTACGTGTGGTGCAGATGTTACTTGGGCACAGTGACCTGTCGACGACCCAAATCTATACCCATGTGGCAACGGAGCGTTTGAAGCAGCTCCATCAAGCGCATCACCCGCGTGGCTAAGCTAATTGATAACTGGTGGTAATTTCATGATAGAAATAAAAAGACGGACGCCTTCGGTGACGCCAGCGTTCAGTGATGCGATTCCTCCGCTATTACAGCGCTTATATACACATCGCGGGCTGCGCGATGACAGCGAACTTAACCGAAGTGCTGCGGGACTGTATCAATATCAAGCGTTAATGGGGATCGATGCCGCGGTACAGTTATTATCAAACGCTTTAGCTAACCATCAATTTATTCTTATTGTTGGTGACTTTGACGCTGATGGTGCTACCTCGTCTGCGCTGTCAGTCAAAGCGCTACGTATGATGGGGGCGACCCGTGTTGATTATTTAGTGCCTAACCGTTTTGACGATGGTTATGGCTTAAGCCCTGAGGTGGTCGATCAGGCGGCTGAGCGCGGGGCCGAGCTGATTATGACCGTCGACAATGGCGTGTCTTCATTGTCAGGGGTTGCTCATGCAAAAAACCTCGGTATGCAAGTGTTGGTCACCGATCACCATTTACCCGGTGACCAATTGCCGAATGCCGATGCGATGGTTAACCCGAACCTTGATGAGTGTGACTTTCCATCGAAAGCACTGGCGGGGGTGGGCGTGGCGTTTTATTTGATGCTGGCGCTGCGCGCGCACTTACGTGATCAGGGGTGGTTTGAGCAACAAGGCTTAGGTATCCCCAACTTGGCAGAGTTACTCGATCTCGTGGCTCTGGGTACAGTGGCCGATGTGGTAGCGCTTGATAGTAATAATCGTATATTGGTTCATCAAGGGTTACAGCGGATCCGCGCAGGCCGCTGTCGGCCGGGGATCCAAGCGTTAATCGAGGTCGCCAATCGCAATATGGCAACCTTGGTGGCCAGTGATTTTGGCTTTGCGTTAGGACCCAGGATCAATGCCGCTGGACGATTAGATGACATGGCCTTTGGGGTAGAGTTATTACTGTGCGATAACATTCATGCTGCCAGACGCATGGCGTCTGAGTTGGATGCGCTCAATCAAACCCGCAAAGACATTGAGCAAGGAATGAAGCAAGAAGCCGTGGCTTGGTGTGAGCGCTTGATTGCCGAGCAGTCTGAGCGTGAGTTGCCGGTCGGACTGGCACTTTTTCAGCGAGATTGGCACCAGGGAGTGATTGGGATCCTCGCCTCGCGCTTAAAAGATCAATTTCACCGCCCGGTGATTGCGTTTGCCGATGGTGGTGATGGACTGATAAAAGGCTCAGCACGTTCGATCCCAGGCTTACATATGCGCGATACGTTAGATCGGATTGATACGTTACATCCTGGCCTGATTAAAAAGTTTGGTGGTCACGCGATGGCGGCAGGGCTGACCATCGATGAAACTCAATTTAACACCTTTTCACAGCTGTTTGATGCGCAAGTTCGGGAACAAGTGAGTGATGACGATCTAAAAGGCATATTGCTGAGCGATGGCCCATTACAAAGCCATGAACTTGGGCTAGAAACGGCCGAGCTTATTCAATCGGGCGGTCCGTGGGGGCAAGGTTTCCCAGAGCCTCAATTTGATGGCACCTTCAATGTCTTGCAGCAAAAGTTGGTGGGAGGGAAACATCTAAAGCTGATGGTAGAGCCAGCGGGGGGTGGCACCATGATTGATGCGATTGCGTTTAATATCGATTTACGTCGCTGGCCAGATCCAAGTGCAAAAACACTTCATTTGGTCTATCGACTGGATATTAATGAATTTCGCGGTAACCGTAGCGCTCAGTTGATCGTTTCTCACCTTGAAGTCGCTTAATTATGCGGCTTTTTTCATCACGCCCTGTTTATTGGCGTGACAATTCGCTAAAATTCGGCGGTTAAATTTCCGCTAATTAATGAAGATGCTTGACCATGTTTGAGATTAATCCAATCAAAAATCGCCTCGCGGATATCGCTGAACGCACCGATGTCCTTCGGGGGTATCTTTGACTATGACGCCAAGAAAGAGCGTCTAGAAGAAGTCAATGCCGAATTAGAACAACCGGATGTGTGGAACGAACCACAACGTGCGCAAGCGTTGGGTAAAGAGCGCGCGTCATTGGAGGCGGTGGTCGATACCATCGATCAACTGACGCAAGGTGGCGAAGATGTTAATGAGCTACTGACGCTTGCCGTCGAAGAAGACGATCAAGAAACCTTTGATGAAATTGAGCCCGAATTGGCTGATCTTGAAGACAAGCTCACTAAGCTTGAGTTCCGTCGCATGTTCTCCGGCGAACATGATGCCTCCGATAGCTACATAGACCTTCAAGCAGGGTCTGGTGGCACAGAAGCACAAGATTGGACCAACATGATGCTACGCATGTATCTGCGCTGGGCCGATGCCAAAGGCTTTAAAGCCGAAGTCATTGAAGTGTCTGAAGGCGATGTGGCAGGGCTTAAATCCGCCACTGTGCGTATTTCGGGTGAGTATGCCTACGGCTGGTTGCGCACTGAAACAGGCGTGCACCGTTTGGTACGTAAATCTCCGTTTGATTCCGGTGGACGCCGTCATACCTCATTTGCCTCTGCATTTGTGTATCCGGAAATCGATGACGATATTGAGATCGACATTAATCCATCGGATCTGCGTATTGATGTCTACCGCGCCTCAGGGGCAGGGGGACAGCACGTCAATACCACAGAGTCAGCGGTACGTATTACCCACATCCCCACCAATGCGGTGGTGCAGTGTCAAAATGATCGCTCACAACACAAAAACAAAGATCAGGCGATGAAGCAGCTCCGAGCGAAACTGTTTGAACTTGAGCTACAAAAGCAAAATGCGGAAAAACAAGCCAACGAAGATGCGAAGTCGGATATCGGTTGGGGCAGTCAGATCCGCTCCTACGTATTAGATGATTCCCGTATCAAAGATTTGCGTACCGGTGTTGAAAACCGTAATACACAGGCCGTTCTTGACGGCAATTTAGATAAATTTATCGAAGCCAGCCTCAAATCTGGCCTGTAATCACGATTTAATGTTAAGGGTTTTCTATGACTGACCAGTTACCAGACGAAAATAAGCTGATTGCCGAGCGTCGCGCCAAACTGAATCACATTCGTGAAAACTGTAAGGCAAACGGCCATCCTAATGACTTCCGTCGTGAACATCTTGCCGCTGACCTACAGGCTGAGTTTGGCGAAAAAGAGAAAGCGGAACTCGAAACACTCGACCATAAAGTGACCATTGCGGGCCGTATCATGGCCAAACGTGGGCCGTTTTTGGTGGTGCAAGATGTGTCAGGACGGGTTCAGGCTTACGCCTCAAAAGAGGTCCAAAAAGCACTGAAAGCCGAGTATCAAGGCCTGGATATTGGTGACATTATTGGTGTCCATGGTGCGCTGCACAAGTCGGGCAAAGGCGATCTCTATGTCAACATGGAACGCTACCAGTTACTGACCAAGGCCTTGCGGCCACTGCCTGAAAAATTCCATGGCCTGGCGGATCAAGAGCTCCGTTATCGCCAACGTTATGTCGACTTGATTGTGAACGAAGAGTCACGTCACGCATTTCAAGTGCGTTCAAGTGTCGTGACCGCCATTCGTAACTACATGGTAGAAAAACACTTTATGGAAGTGGAAACGCCGATGATGCATGTCATCCCAGGCGGAGCGACAGCACGTCCGTTTACCACCCATCATAATGCGTTAGATATCGACATGTACTTACGTGTGGCGCCAGAGCTTTACTTAAAGCGTCTCGTGGTTGGCGGCTTTGAGCGCGTGTTCGAAGTTAACCGTAACTTCCGTAATGAAGGGCTATCACCACGCCATAACCCAGAATTCACCATGATGGAATTCTATATGGCGTATGCCGATTATAACGATCTGATGGATCTCACCGAAGACATGCTGTCACGCGTGGCACTGGAAGTGATGGGGCAGTCGGT
>NZ_FSRI01000004.1 GCF_900141775.1 Salinivibrio sp. ES.052
GCAAACAGGCACACCTCAGCTATGGAGAGCGTGAGCATGCCTAAGCTGAATAAACATCAACAAGCGGTTATCCGTGCGATGCAAGCGGGGCATTGGTTTGAGCTATGTGCCGATTATCGCGTCAATCAGGCCGGATACATTGGCGCAACAGGGTTTGATATGAAATTAAACCCACGCACTGTCTTTAAGCTTTATCGAGAAAAGCTCATCACGTACCGAACCACCTACCCCTACGGTATCAAGTGGTATGTTTTTGAGCTCACACCAGCAGGGAGGGCATTGGATGTTAGCCATTCCTGAAACTGACTTTGCTCAAATTGACTGGGATGATAAGGCGTTCGTCAAAGAGCGCCTTTGTCGCTTGCCGGATAAAGCGCAAAAAATCCTGTTCAAGCACTATCTCGCCATTTCCAACAAGCAAGCGCGAAACACCTACCTACGCGAGCTCACCGACAGCCTGATGAGCAAGCTCACCGTGTCGCCCGAAAAGCTAAATCTCAATATCTCAGAAGATGCCTTGCGAGAAGAGGCGGAAAACCTTGTTGATTCTGCACTGGCGATTAGGCGTGAATTAATGGGGGACGAACAGCAAACAATCACAACCCTTCACGCCCTATGTGCCAGCTTTGGCGTGCTGCCTCCCGATGAGGAAAAATACACCCTAGAGGGTCGGCTGCGTCGTATGTCCGATAAATCATGGTGGCTGCGCAAACTTCGAAAAGCCCAGCGTAAGAACATTGAAACCGTGATGCGACACCTCAATGAAGTAAACCGTCGCAAGTCTATCTACTGCTCCGAAGAAACCCTAAGCGCCCGCGCTTCTCAAAAGTTTCATCAAGAGCAATACCTTGCGAACACGACTGTTACCAATCAACTAGGGCAAAGTTTTAGCCTGCTGGAATTATCGAAAAAGGGCGTTGCTGATCCGAAAATTCGCAAAACTGAGCTCATGGTGAGGGCGCGAGGTTTTGAAGACCTAGCCAATGAGCTCGGCCATGTGGCGACCTTTCTCACTATTACTTGCCCGTCTAAATACCACCGCAGCTATGCGACAACGGGCGATGAAAATCCAAAATGGGGAGGCTATACGCCTGCTGAGGCTCAGGATTATCTCAATGATATTTGGAAGCTTATGCGTGCCAAACTACAGCGCGAGGATGTGCGATTCTATGGCTTTCGGGTTGTGGAGCCACAGCACGACGGTACACCCCATTGGCATTTATTGTTGTTCGTCGAACCTGCGCATTACGACACCCTCATCACTACCATGAGAGATTACGCTTTACGGGAAGATGGCGACGAAACAGGCGCCGAGCAGCACCGCTTTACGGAAGTGAAGATTGACCCAAACAAGGGCTCAGCGACGGGGTATATCGCGAAATACATTTCAAAGAACATCGACGGTGATCATCTTGATGCAGGTATCTACGGTGAAGACCCGAAATGTGCAGCGGCGCGCGTCGATGCATGGGCGGCATGCTGGAGCATTCGCCAGTTTCAACAACTGGGAGGATGTTCGGTGACGGTTTGGCGTGAATTACGCCGTTTAAAGGCAATGATGGCAGAAAGTCAGCTAGTGCAGGATATTCACGACGCAGCCGACAAAGGCAACTGGAAAAGCTTTACAGATTTAATGGGTGGCGTATTCTGCAAGCGCACAGAGCAGGCTATAGCCCCTCATTATGAGCTGGCTTTTGATAGTGATACAGGCGTGGTGAAAACGTCCATGTATAGCGAAGACGAGCTTCTAAAGGTGCTTAAAGGCATCTCAGCAGGCGGAAAGGCCATCATCACCCGCACGAACGAATGGCATCTGTCTTGAAGACAGATGCGCTTTTACTTGGAGTTCTGTGAATAACTGTATTTTTGGAAATTTGATATGTTTAGCATCAAGCTAGCGATAGAAGGTTACGCGATAAAACATCGATAAATACATATGAAAGGACTTTGTGTCGCAAATCATTCACGCCGAGACCAAACCACTAGCACTTCAAAATAGTGATGGATGGTGGCTAACAAGCACACTAGTAAGCTTTTTCTCCAATGTTCTATTATCCATTGATACCAATGGGCGGGAATAGAATATATACGGCTCGTACATGCGATGAGCCTCGCTCAATTATGAAGAGACACTCCAACGCCTTGTAAAGGGACAATGTAATACAGAAACCGCTTCAAATCTCTTCAATCACTTAAACCAAAGCATAGTGAAAACACTATGCTTTGCGAACACTTTCGAATACTTTGTTAAATTTACTTTTCCGTTTTTTGACAGACTAAATTCATAATTTCCATTTGTGCAGAGTTTGAACGAATAACAGATAAGACATTACCACGGTATTTAAATTTTAGCTCGATTGAGTCTCCATCACTATAGTTACGAGTTACATGCCACCGTTCTGTTTGTGCAACCATATATTGGTTGTTTTTAGGTAATCCGTTAATTTCATACACATTAAATGAAATAATATCATTTGAAGGATATAACGCTATCTCACTTTCTGACACAACTAGTAAAGCACTTTTGTCTAGGTTACTTTCACCTATATAAGTGCATTTCCAAATACCAATAGCCTCACTGCGAAATATTTCTTCGCCTCTCTTTTGCATTTCCTCAATTTTTTTTGAAAATGAGTCTTCACCACTAGAAAATACCATTGAAGAAAATAATGTAAAAAGGACTACTATAATCTTGTACATCTGCTGAATTACCTATAAATTTAACGTTCACTTAAGAAGCAGCCGACGCTACTACCCATCTTAAGCATAGCGCGTAAACCACTTAAATCAACGCACAATAAAATACCGTGCGCTGTAATTCCCTCTTGAAAAATTCATTAGATTTTTGAAGATCCATGATTACTAGGAAAGAGAATAGATAAATCGGACAAAAAGTTTCGCATTTTCACTTTCTAAATCGGCAAACTCATGACTCAACGTCTGTAGCACTCCAAAATCTTTAACTGTTAGCCCTTGTAGCTGTTCTCGCCTAACATCCTCGTTCATGCTTGGGCTTGAATTTTGAAATAGGAGTAATGTTTTCATAGCTATTTTCTTTGCTGACCGTAATCCAATCACTTCGAAGCCTTCAATTGCGTGAAAAATATTGTCACCATCACAGCTGTCAAAGTATTGATAAAAACCACCATTCAAAACCTGACCTTCAAGCGCTAATGTATAGAAAAGATGCCTTTCACTTTCTGATAAGCAACTAAACTCCGTATCTCTCATTGTTTTTGAGAACAGAAACTCATAAACACAGTATATAAGGTCGCTATCGCTCAAGTCTCCTTGCTTGTGTTTTTCAATTAACTCTTTCATTGCTGCAAACCTCAAATTAAGCATAAAGAATAACATGCCCCGCTCGAAGAACAGAAATTAGGTATGGGTTTGAAATTGGAGGCACCCCGCGGATTCAAACGGGCAATTTACAAATACGTTTCGTTCAAAACTTTCCATATTTGATCACCAAACCTTATCCTTTAGGCGGGTGTGGATCTTTGCCATAACTATTCTTTTCTCTAATTTTCCCATCTTTACCATGGATATAGAGTTCAGTTTTTTGATTCTTCGCTACACCTTTCGCCCATTGAATGGCTTCTTCCTGTGTATTGAAGTGTTTAGATGCTCTGTCAGAACCACTTTTTTTAACGTCCCATCCACCTTGTGAGTTACTGACTACATGTTGTGTTTCTTTACTCATAGTTTTCTCCTAAAAACATAACGCCTGCAGCATGCGCGCCCATGAAATGGAGCCGAAGGCGCAATGTAATGGGTGTCGCCGTGCCTGCACTGGTTAAGCATTATTTTCGGCAAGCCCCCTGAGTCGGCGTTCTAAACCGCTTTTGAGCTCCCTGTAGCTCTCGAAAAATATAATCGGATAGTCCTTCAGGTCGAACTCAAGCTTTGTTCCTGATCTCGCTATGTAAATCGGTAGCTTTCCAATCCCTTGGGCATATCCTGCCTCGTAAAATACGTTAGGTCGTGACTCAGTCAAATCCACAATAACGTATTCAGCTTTTTGTATGGACTCCAATATCCGATCTGTTATTCGCTCATTTGCCTGTGCTTCATCCACTCGCTCAGCATTCAGACCACAACGCTGGCATGCCTCTTTTACAGCATCGAGTACGTCGTCGAACGGATTCTCAGGCCCGATAGGCATTGCTACAAAAACATAGCCTTGTTGAATCTGAAATTTGACTTCGGGCTCATTGCGCGCGGTTTTCTCCTCAGGAGGATGTGTTTTCCATTCCTCTAGCACTCCAATGGTCTGATTTATCATGTCGCGAACGTATGGGTTTAGACTACGCAAGTAGACACGTTCAAAAATCATGTCAAAGGGATTAACGTTTTGCATGACCATTCCACCAACTGCCGGTGGGGGAGAAACTGTAATGGTATGCAGACAACCAGCTTCCAATACTTCCCTTTGCACGCTTGGTCTTGCACGACTAATCCGTGACCGTATTTCTTCTGGATGCTCTTCTTCCCAGGCATCCAGCAGTCCGAGAAAATCGGTAAGTTTTTCAATTCTTTGGTCTATATTTTCCATTGGAACACCTGGTATTGCTTAACGCTGAGCACAGTTGCAGAAATACATGGCGCTACATTTTGGGTACCAAAATTCGTGACATGTACTTTTGTCAATTGATGCGATTTGTTATGCCCGCCGTTCAGAGAGCACTTCTTTGAGTGCAAACATACCATTTAGTGCTGCTGGAAAACCGGCATAGACTGACATTTGTATAATTACTTCTTTCAGCTCTGTCTCTGAACAACCAACATTAAGAGCTGCATGTAAATGAACTTTTAATTGCGGTATGCAATTACCCATTGCAGTTAAGGCTGAAACAGTAGCTAATTCTCTTGATTTCAAATCTAACCCTGAACGAGAATAAATATCTCCAAATGGGTATTCGATTGTGTATTTACCCAAATCAGGACAAATATCTTCTAGGCTATCGATAACTTTTTGCCCAGCTTCACCGTCAATTTCTGATAATAGCGCTAAACCTTTGTCGAAACGTGAATTTTCCATTTTGTGTGCTCCTGTTTTATGAATACCAGCACACTTTACTAGTTAGAGTTAACTCTAAGTCAACTCATTTCTCCACTTTTATATAAATTAATTTTTTCATCCAATGCTTTCAGGTGCTCATTTTGCTGCATGATATGCTTTACTAGATTTTCTTGATGATTTTCTAGCAGCGCTTGCCGCTCTTTTACTGTTTGAGCTCCTAACTCCCTTAAAGAGGCATATGTCTGAATCTCTTCAAGAGGCATGCCCGTGTCTTTAAGTCGTTTAATAAAACTTACCCAATCAATATCTCTATTTGAATAAACCCGATGACCACTAGTATTTCTTTGGACATGTTTGAGTAAACCAATTTTTTCGTAATAACGAAGGGTATAAGCCGATAATTCGACTTTATCCGAAAATTCTCTCATGTTCATGATATCTACCTAGGGCATAACGCCGCATTAAGTGGTGAGCAACGCCTGCCACCCGACCTAAGCCATTGTGCCGTAAATACTAAAGTCGAATCAAACCGAAAATGCCAAGCGTTGGGAATCCGTCTTAAATGCTTTATTATACAAACACTGTTAGCAAGCACAGACCAAAAACCAAGAGAACAAACCCAATAAACATTAACGCTATACGATAGCTATAGTGCTTGTTCAAACGTTCGCTTTCTAGGCGCTGTCCGTCTGGAGTTTCCCAAGCAAAACCATTTGGTTGTCGTACAGGAAAATCACCGAAGTACTCCTGAGACAAATACTCGATGTCATTCTTAACTTGGGATAGTCTATTCAATGAGTAAACAGAAAGACCAAGAATGTATGAGTAAACAAGCAAAATTGATTTTAACAAGGTAAATTGTTCTGAATTGACTGAATAGCCAACAAGCACAACGAACGAAACCGAGAAAGCTATAAGCTTCAACCGTGACGGACTGAGTAATTGCATGACCGCTTTAAAGTTTTCTACCGCTTTTCTAGGATGTTCTTGCTTACTCATATTTTGTTGCTGCCTCCGTTTGTATAACGCTTTGCGCAGCGGCCGATTTGTGGAGCGCAGCGGAACAAAACGGTCCGACTGACGCTGCTGGTTATGCTTTCATTGAGCAGGGGAACAGATGCCTGAGCACCGCTTTGAGAAAAGCACTGGTGTTATTGTTCTCTACCCTCTCGGGGCTTTCAGTCTCGACACGCAGACCTTGCGTCACGTTCAACTGACTCTCCTCACATCGCCTATCAATGTATTCGGCGACGGGGAACAAATATTGGTCCAATGTTCCTGGGCTTGCGGTGTCTACCTCATTTGCAGATAGCTGAACGAATAGAGCTCCTTGATCGTCCGTCCACAGGTGGTAACGAATTGAACCATCACCTTTAATCTTTGGCGCCTCGCCTTCGAACCGTTCTACTTTATTCATACTTCTTCACCGTCAATTTGTGGCATAACATTGTATTAGTGCGCACGCACGATTTCCCAAAACCGTTATACGCAATCTTTTCTACCTAACCGATTGTTCCTATAAGGATTTTCCATCTTTAATGAATACTGCTCTTCCGCGAAAGTGTGCATGCCGCCTATCTCTATTCTGGTACTCACACTATCTCCAAGCGTAAGTATGTAAATGCCTGACTAATAGGTTCTTTTTGTCATCCGTTCTGCGATAGTGTGAATCTGTCACGGATAAACGCGCACGCTTTCGGCTGCATCTAGCCGATAAGCTGATTAAGCATCCAGTGTTTAGCCATGCTACCGCCGATCAGTTGTCGGCACCTAACACGCCATCGAGTTGGCAGATTTGGGACTAGTGTATCAAGGGCTGTTTTGGTTTTCGTGCGCTATTGTCCAAAGTGTTAGATAAGCCATATTTTGTGAGATGGATTAAAAAGGCGGACTGTTCGAAAGCTGTGCTTAAGCAAGCTATCACTAATATCGAACCTGAGAATGGGTATGGCAGGTGGGGAGTGCGAATCAAAAGGACGTTTAAGAACGATTAATTTGCTACATATATGCTACACAGCAAAATAAAAAGCAAAAGGCCTGAGTGGTTACTAACCTCTCAGGCCTTGCTATGACTGGTGGCCCCTCCCAGACTTGAACTGGGGACCAATCGATTATGAGTCGACTGCTCTAACCACTGAGCTAAGGGGCCGAATGGAATGGGATTATAGGGGAAGGCTAACAGGGTGTCTAGCGGTAAGGGGGGCGAATTCAGTATGCTTTCTGAGCACTTAGCTCAACGAACCAAAAACAAGCGCCGCCAATGTGACGGCACTCATGCTTTGCTTGCTTAGAGGTGACGTATCCTCTATTGCATAGCGGGGTCTTGGGTATCATCGTCTGCAGGCCAGGTGCTGTTGTCTTCATCTGGCATTGGCTGGGTATCGCAATCTGTGCCGCCGTCTGGGCAGGTCACCACGGGCTGGTCGCCTTGCGGTTGGCTCGCTTCATTGGCCATTGCAGGGCCTGCTAGGCCAACCATCATCATCAATGCGCTCAGAGTCAGTGCTTTGTTTTGTGTTTTCATCTCGTTCTCCTTCCTATTTTTGTCGTTGCCCTTGAGGACGTAAACACTATCTCTCATCCACTCATCGGTACTGTCATTACTACGCCATAGGTCGGTAAAAGCATTGCGCAGTTTGTCGCCAGCGGTTCAGCATTGTCAGCGCGTCTTTAAATTCGACTGTCTTGGTCATAAAATCATCAACCCGGTGTGTTTTTCGTCAAGACACCGAAGTAACTCCCCTATTGGATACTTGCATCTCCCCTGCATGGGCCTTACTATCGATAAGAATAAATAAACTATAAATGTGATTTTATATTCACTAATTGACGATATTCAGGGATAGATATGAAAAGCAACCTCTACCAGCAATCACTGATCACCTTACTCGATTTGTCACCCCAGCAAATCCACGATCTGGTCGATGATGCCGCCGCACTCAAAGCGGCCAAGGCCCGTGGTGAGGAAACTCCGCAGCTAACAGGCAAAAACATTGCGCTAATTTTTGAGAAAACCTCGACCCGTACGCGCTGTGCCTTTGAGGTGGCGGCGTTTGATCAAGGCGCACAGGTCAGTTACCTCGGCCCTAGTGGCACCCAAATTGGCCATAAAGAAACCATGAAGGACACCGCGCGGGTGTTAGGGAGAATGTATGATGGCATTCAATACCGTGGTTTTGGTCAAGAGGTGGTCGAGACGCTCGCCGCCCATGCTGGTGTGCCGGTGTGGAATGGATTAACCGATGACTTTCATCCCACCCAGGTTCTGGCCGATTTGCTGACGATGCAAGAGCACAGTGACAAACCGCTTCACCAGATACGTTTTGCCTATGTCGGCGATGCGCGCAATAACATGGGCAATTCGCTATTGGTGGGCGCGGCAAAAATGGGGATGGATCTGCGTCTTATCGGCCCCAAAGCTTATTGGCCCGAGGCCGATTTAATTGCTGCCTGCCAAGATATCGCCGCGAGTACGGGGGCAAACATCACGCTGACGGAGGATACCGCAGCCGTTGAAGGGTGTGATTTTATCTATACCGATATCTGGGTGTCGATGGGCGAACCAGAATCGGCTTGGGCGCAGCGCGTGGCCGATCTCACACCATATCAAGTGAACCCAACCTTGATGGCCGCTACCGCGAATCCACACGCCAAGTTTATGCACTGTTTGCCTGCCTTTCATAACGATGAGACCGGTGTGGGTAAACAAATTGCCGAGCAGTACGGGCTCAATGGCTTGGAAGTGACCGATGAGGTATTCGAATCTGAGCAGTCGATCGTCTTTGATCAAGCAGAGAACCGTCTGCATACCATTAAGGCTGTGATGATTGCCACACTCGTCAAAGCAAGCACGTAAACGATTGCATTTTTGCTTGCACGTCATGATTAGGGGCGTATAATTCGGCCAGATTTCACTACACGGCCAGAAGTTATGTTGGTTATTCCTCCCACAAACAGCGATTTATCCGCCCCATTGCGGGACGGTATCCGCACTGGTCGTGATCGTAAAAACCTCCGTTTCGGAGGTTTTTTTTTGCCTGTAACACACTGCAAAGAAAGGGACTCGCGTTATGGCCAATACGCTTTATAACAAACATATTATTTCCATTCCCGAGCTCAGCCGCGACGAGCTGGAGTTAATCGTTGCTACGGCGGGCGAGCTCAAAGCGCGCCCTAATCCGACGCTGTTAAAAAACAAGGTGATTGCCAGCTGCTTTTTTGAGGCGTCGACGCGTACGCGCTTGTCGTTTGAAACCGCGATTCAGCGCCTTGGCGGCTCGGTGATTGGCTTCCCCGACGGTGGCAATACCTCGTCAGGCAAAAAAGGCGAAACCTTGGCCGACTCGGTGCGGGTGATTTCCTCGTATGTCGATGGCTTTGTGATGCGCCATCCAAAAGAAGGCGCAGCGCGGTTGGCCTCGGAGTTCTCGGAAGGTGTGCCGGTGGTAAACGGCGGCGATGGCGCTAACCAGCATCCGACGCAAACGCTGCTCGACCTGTTCTCGATTTACGAAACCCAAGGCCGGCTCGATAACCTCAATATTGCCATGGTGGGTGATCTGAAATATGGCCGTACCGTGCATTCGCTGACACAAGCACTGTCAAAGTTTGAGGGTAACCGCTTCTTCTATATTGCTCCGGATGCACTGGCGATGCCGGAGCACTTGCTCGATGAACTCGCGGCTGGCGGTCATCCTTATAGTCTGCATAGCAGCATTAGCGATGTGGTCCCAGAGCTTGATGTGTTGTATATGACGCGTGTACAGAAAGAGCGTTTTGACGAATCTGAATATGCCCATATAAAAGCGGCGTTTATTTTAAGTGCCGACATGCTGCGTGATGCCAAACCCAATATGAAGGTCATGCATCCGCTGCCACGCGTGGATGAGATCACCGTGGATGTCGATAAAACCCCGCACGCTTATTATTTTGAGCAAGCCGAGAATGGCGTTTACGCCCGAGAAGCCCTGCTGGCTCTGGTATTAAATGAACACGTTGAAGGAGTGGCGAAATGAGCACGGACAACAAACTACAAGTCGAAGCGATCTGTCACGGCACCGTGATTGATCATATCCCCGCGCATATTGGCTTTAAGATCTTAAACCTGTTCCAAATGCACGGCAGTGATCAGCGGATCACCATTGGTCTGAATCTTCCCTCGTCAGCACTCGGTAGCAAGGATTTGATCAAGATTGAAAATGTGGTCATCAGTGAAGATCAAGCCAGCCAGCTGGCACTGTATGCGCCACAAGCCACGGTGAATCAAATAGAAGATTATCAGGTGGTGGCGAAGCTACCGCTGACCCTGCCCGAGGTCATTCAAGGGGTGTTCCGGTGCCCAAACAGCAACTGTATTACCCACGGTGAGCCGGCGGTCGATAGTGCCTTCCGAGTACTGACTGAGGCCGACGATGTGAAGCTGCACTGCAAATATTGTGAGAAGGTCTTTTCACGTGAAATCATGACCGAGCGACATTAAACCGATAAGGCATAAAATACCAAGCCCCGTCAGGCACTTTCTCTAAGCGCCTTTGGGCATTCACTGGATAACCACTGCGAATAACTTGGTAAGTGAATAACTGAGTAAATCAGGAACGACAGCCACAAAAAAGCCAGCACCGAGATGCTGGCTTTTGTTTTTCTCATGTTTCACGCTAAAGCAAACAGGTTAACGCTCAACCAATCACCGTGTTTATTTCACCACGGTGAGCGTCGGCTTGCCTTTTTTACTTGGGGTCGCCGGCGTGTCTTCTTCGTCATCCGCCTGAGGCAGCGCATCTGGATCGTCCACACTGTCAACCGATACTAGGGCTGGCTCTTCCTCATCGTACTCTGCAGGTTCGAAGGTCTCATCGACCATCGTCTCATCGTCAGCGTTCGCGTAGGCTGATTCCATTTCAAACATGGTACCAGCGCCATTTTCACGCGCATACAACGCAAGCACAGCCACCATTGGCACGAGGACTTGTTGTGGTTTACCGCCAAAACGCGCGTTAAAGCTCACATGTTCATTGCTCAATTCAAGGTTACCCACTGCGCGCGGTGCAACATTAAGTACAATTTGACCGTCTTTAACGTAATCAAACGGCACTTGCACTCCTGGCAAGGTCGCATCCACCACCATGTGTGGCGTGAGATCGTTATCCAGTAACCAATCATAGAACGCACGAACCAAGTAAGGACGGCGCGGTGTCATGGAAAATTCAGATGTAGACATTATTGACCTGTTAGTCGCATTTCACGTTCAGCTTCTGTCAGTGAGGCGAGAAACGAATCACGCTCAAACAGACGCGTCATATAATCTTTGACTTGCTTTGAACCTTGGCCTGTTAGTTCAATGCCCAGCACAGGCAAGCGCCATAGCAATGGAGCAAGGTAGCAATCCACTAGGCTAAATTCTTCACTTAAGAAGTAAGGGTCTTCGGCGAACACGGGCGCCAATGCCAGTAATTCTTCACGTAACTGTTTACGTGCTTTATCCGCTTCGTCTGCACTGCCTTCCATGATCTTATCGACCAAGGTGTACCAGTTACGCTGAATGCGATACATCATCAGACGACTCTGGGCACGCGCGACAGGATAAACCGGCATCAATGGTGGGTGAGGGAAACGCTCATCCAAGTATTCCATGATGATGTCTGCGTTATACAACGCCAACTCACGGTCTACCAAGGTTGGAACAGAGTTATAAGGATTCAAGTCAACCAGATCTTCTGGCAGATTATTTGGATCCACCAGCTCGATTTCTACGCTGACACCTTTCTCTGCAAGGACGATGCGTACCTGATGACTATAGAGATCAGATGCGTCAGAGAATAACGTCATCACCGAGCGTTTATTGGCAGCAACAGCCATCAACCCCTCCAGGATGTTCAATATCAATAGAAAGCAATGGGGACCTAGAGTCCCCATTGCGGATTAGCAACACACTAGATTAACCGATCAGTGCACATCGCGCCAATATTCTTTCTTGAGGAAGTAAGCCAAAATCAAGAATACCACGAAGAAACCAATCACCCACCAACCGAGTTGCTGGCGTTCTAGCTTCACGGGCTCACCGGCATATTCAAGGAAATTAACCAGATCGCGTACCGTGTTATCATACTCGCCAGGGCTCAGTTCGCCGTTACCGTCGGATTTTAAGCCAACAAATTCTTCAACCGGCTCACCGTCAACCATACGTGTTTCATACACCTTGCGGGGAGTGCCTTGCAGCTCTTCGAGCACATGTGGCATCCCTACGTTAGGGAATACTGTATTGTTCACACCAAATGGGCGCGATGGGTCAACGTAGAATGAACGGAGATAGGTATACAACCAATCCACACCACGAACACGCGCCACCAAGGTCAGATCCGGTGCGGGCGCACCGAAGTACTGCGCACCCGATTCTTGCGTCATGGCGTTTTTCATCAGCTCGCCGTAATCAGCGTTTTTGTCGACAATCAGGTTATCTTCCATCAAGTCTTGTGGGATATTAAGATCTTCCGCCACACGCTGATAACGCTGGTATTGCGTTGCATGACAACCAAAGCAGTAGTTCATGAACACCTTGGCACCACGTTGCAATGAGGCTTTATCCGTTAAATCGTTGTTGGCGTCGTCCAAGTGAACGTTACCGCCCGCGGCCATTGCCAAAGAGGGCAACAGCGCGCACAAGATTACAATCCATTTTCTCATTTGAATGTCACCCTCTCTGGTAGCGGTTTTGTTGCTTCATTTTTGCTGTAGAAGAACAACAGCACAAAGAACATGAAGTAACAGAAGCTGAAGATCTGTGCCAGCAAGGTGTATGTCGGAGTCGCTGGCAACGCGCCCAGAATCCCGAGAGCAATAAAGGCAATCACAAATTGCACAATGTTCGCTAAATGAAGCTTGCTACGATAGCGATACGAACGCACACGGCAGCGATCTAACCATGGAAGCAAAAACAGCACCACAATCGACGCACCCATGGCGATAACACCAATCAGCTTATCTGGAATCGCACGCAAAATCGCATAGAACGGCGTGAAGTACCAAACCGGGGCAATGTGCTCAGGTGTCTTCAGCGGGTTCGCTGCTTCAAAGTTAGGTGGCTCAAGGAAGTAACCACCCATTTCAGGGTTAAAGAAGATCACATAGGCGAACAAGATACCAAACACCCCGACGCCGATGAGGTCTTTCACCGTGCCATAAGGGTGGAAAGGAATTGAATCGATGATCTTATATTTTTTGGTGTAGTCCGGGTGAAACTTGAACTGTGACCGTTGGCCATCGTCATCCGCTCCGCCCTTGGGCAGTTTCGTTTCGATGCCATCTGGGTTGTTTGACCCCACTTCGTGCAGGGCAAGCACGTGCAGCGCCACGAGCAGTAACAGCACAATCGGTAGTGCAACCACGTGCAGGGCAAAGAAGCGGTTCAAGGTTGCGCCTGAGACCACGTAATCACCGCGGATCCAAAGCGTTAAGTCATCACCAATGACAGGAATGGCCCCAAACAATGAGATGATAACCTGAGCGCCCCAGTATGACATCTGTCCCCATGGCAACAGGTAGCCCATAAAGGCTTCCGCCATCAACACCACGAAGATCAGCATCCCAAATAGCCATAACAGCTCACGCGGCTTTTGGTAGGAACCGTAAATCAGCCCTCGGAACATATGCAGATACACCACAACAAAGAAGGCCGATGCCCCGGTGGAGTGCATGTATCTCAATAGCCAGCCATACTCAACATCACGCATGATGTATTCAACCGACGCAAATGCGCCTTCGGCTGAGGGGGTGTAGTTCATGGTTAGCCAAATCCCGGTCAGAATTTGGTTAACCAGAACCAGCATCGCAAGCACACCGAACATATACCAGAAGTTAAAGTTCTTCGGCATTGGGTATTCGGTCATGTGTTTGCGATACGCATTCATCGCTGGAATGCGTTTCTCAACCCAGTTCAGCAAGTTTTCCATTACGCAGCCCCCTCATCTTGTCCCACGAGTACTCGCTTATCGTCCAAGTACATATAAGGCGGTACGACCAGATTCAGTGGCGCAGGCACGCCTTGAAAGACACGTCCTGCCATGTCAAATTTGGAACCATGACACGGGCAGAAGAACCCGGCTTTAACGCCACTTACTTGCTCACTGAAGCTGTCTGGCAAGTAGGTTGGCGAACAACCAAGGTGGGTACAGATACCAACCGCGACAAAAAGTTCAGGTTTAATAGAGCGAGTCTGGTTGGTTGCGTATCCCGGCTGTTGCGGCTGTGCCGACTGCGGATCGCGGAGTCGGTCTTCGAAGCTTGAAAGCTCCTCAACCACCGCGTCGCTACGACGCACTATCCAAACCGGTTTCCCTCGCCACTCAACACGGATCATTTGTCCGTCTTGCAGCTTACTGATATCGACTTCAACGGGCGCGCCCGCCGCTTTGGCTTTCGCGCTTGGGTTCCAAGACTTAATAAAAGGTACGGCAACTGCTACGGCCCCTAAACCGCCAACAACTGACGTCGTCGCAGTCAGGAAACGGCGTCGGCCGGTATTCACTGGCGCATTGCTCATCCAACATTCTCCCATGTGCTCCCGCTTGGATTTTTATAATGTCCTTTGCGTCCATGGAGCGTACGGCTTACTTAAAAACGAATATGTAATAACGGCTGACTGGGATCAGTTCGATTAAATCTTAGCTGCTATTACGTCGGCTAGATGATAGAGAAAACCCTACTTTTTGACAAGATAAAGCTACCTTTTTGTAACAAATGTGAGCGGTGTGCACAGAATTAAGGAAAGGGTAATAAAAATGTTGGAAAGTGCGTGCTTATACGCTGTTTTAAAAGGAAATAAAGAGGTAACCCCCTCTCTTATTGCATAAGAAAAAATCTGTCCCGTCCTAATATAGGTTGACAGTTTTTAGGCCAGCTCCAGTAGCTGGCCTTTTTTATTATGCACCTGATTGGGGGTTGCCATACTTAAACTTAGGTGCGGTCTCATTTCGTTGTATATCGCTATCGATTCTTTTACCAGTATTTTAAGCTCTGTCAGTGTCTTACACCGGTACAGTAAAAACTCATGCTTCAGTATGCCATTGACTCTTTCCGCTAACGCGTTTTGGTAGCAATCATAACCATCCGTCATCGACGGCTGGATTTGACTCTCCTGTAGCGCACTCTGATAAACGGCTGAGCAGTATTGCGAACCTCGGTCTGAGTGATGTACCGCATTGCCGATATAGCGCTTATCTTTGACGGCCATTTTCAGCGCTTTCACTACATTGTCGACTTTCATATCTTCGCTAACGTGATGACCCACTATCTTGCGTGAGTTGGCATCGGTCACCAGTGACAGATAGTGCACACCTTGGTCTGATTCAACATAAGTGATGTCGCTGACCAGTACATGCGCAGCATCATGCAGTCCGTCTTCTTTTAGCAGGTTAGGATGCTTCTTCATCCAGTGCTTACTACACGTAGTTTTTGTGTAGCTTTTCTTGGGTTTAACCAGTAAGCCTTCGCTTCTCAGATAGCTAAAAAACCCGTCTCGCCCTAGCTTAATTTCGTGTTCAACTAGCTTGGGCTTTACCAACGCGTAGAGCTTACGCGCCCCTAACCTCGGCATATACTTACGCCAGTATTGGACCCAGTCTCTGATGATTGATAGTTCAGCTCTTCGGCTTTCCATTCGAGCAACGGCTTGATAGACACCTTGCCGAGAAATGCCTGTGGCACGACATGCCGCCGCTAACTTTATTTTACTTTTGGCTTTGGCTTGCCAGATGTACCGGATAAGTACTTTTTTCTGAGGCCGGCTCCGTACTCATTGTCCATGATATCGACCATACCATTGAGGATTTGGTTACGCAGTTTCTCTTCGGCTAACTCACGCTCAAGGCGCTTGATAGTTTCGGATGGGGTTTCTTTTGAATGTGGCATAAGGGGATGCTGAAATGGCTTCGACCAATCGAGTCTACCATGTTTTCTGAGCCAGACGAGTACCGTTGAGCGGCCCTGAATGCCAAAACGGGCTTGAGCTTGTTTGTACGTCATTTCGCCTTTTTCAACACGCTCTACAACGCCTAATTTAAAGGCTAAGGTGTAATCACGTTGCGTGCGCTTACGGCTTGAATTACTTGATGTTGTCATAAAGAAGTCCTCTTTATGTCAACGTATTTCAGGACGGGACAATCGCATAAAAAAAGCCTGGTATTACCACCAGGCTTTTTACAGAAAATCTGACTGGATCGTCGATTAACGCTTCGAGAACTGCGGGCTACGACGTGCTTTACGTAGACCCACTTTCTTACGCTCAACTTTACGCGCGTCACGAGTAACGAAGCCAGCAGCACGTAGTGCAGGGCGTAGTGACTCGTCATATTCCATTAGGGCACGAGTAATGCCGTGACGGATAGCGCCAGCTTGACCAGAGATACCACCACCAGAAACAGTGATGTATAGGTCTAGCTTCTCGTTCATTTCAACCAACTCAAGTGGCTGACGAACAACCATGCGAGCGGTTTCACGACCGAAGTAAGTTTCGAGAGAACGCTTGTTGATCTCGATGTTGCCGCTGCCCGGCTTAACGAAGACGCGAGCTGTGGAGCTTTTGCGACGGCCGGTGCCGTAGTATTGTTCTGCCATTGCTTTATTCCTCTTAGATGTCTAGTACTTGCGGTTGTTGTGCCGCGTGCTTGTGCTCAGAACCTGCGTAAACTTTCAGTTTACGGTACATAGCACGACCTAGAGGACCGCGTGGCAACATACCTTTAACGGCTTTTTCAATAACCAGTTCAGGTTTTTCCGCGATCAGTTTTTCAAAGCTGATTGACTTGATGCCACCAATGTAGCCAGTGTGGCTGTAGTACATCTTGTCAGTCTTTTTGCGGCCAGTAACAGCCACCTTCTCAGCATTAACAACAACGATGTAGTCACCGGTGTCAACATGAGGAGTGTATTCTGGCTTGTGCTTGCCACGCAGACGCGTTGCAATTTCAGTGGCCAGACGGCCCAACGTTTTGCCTTCAGCGTCTACAACGAACCAGTCGCGTTTTACAGTTTCTGGTTTAGCAACGAAAGTTTTCATGCTAATGATTACCCGATTAATAAGTTTCACTTCAGGAGCCTAAGCTCCCACTGTTAAGCGTCCATACATCACCCCTTCGAGTGGTGGTACCCTCGGCCTAAGCCTTTCAACAGTAACGGTGGGTCGCGAGATTATAGGGAAGAGTGGAGAAAAAATCACCTCCTTTTCGCAAAAAATTTCGGCCGTTTTTATCCACGGGTGGCGATATCTGGTTACTCTGTTGTTCGCAGACTGGCTTACGGGTAAAAACGAAGCACTTGATGATCACGCCTGTCCGTCATGGTCGGTGAGGTAACGCGAGATAGTCGTGGCTTTGCATCTCAATCAAACGTGACTGACAACGCTCAAATTCAAACGCCAACCGTTCCCCTTTGTAGAGGCTGTCCATAGGAACCGCCGCTGAAATGATCAACTTCACGCTGCGCTCATAGAACTCATCGACCAACGCGATAAACCGGCGTGCAGCATCGTCTTGCGCCCCCGACAATTGCGGCATATCGGCAATCAACACGGTGTGATAAAGCCGCGCGATCTCCATATAGTCCGTCTGACTGCGGGCGGATTGGCACAACTCGGCAAAACTAAAATGCACCACACCATCACCGTTTTCAATCGTGCGGAGCGGCCGGTTATTCACGTCAATGACATCCTCGCGAACCCCACCTTCGCCGTTGAGTTTATTGAAATACGTCTGCATGGTTGTTGTGGTTGTATCACTGAGAGGGTGATAAAAAATCGCTGCCTGAGTGAGGGTGCGTAAACGGTAATCAACGCCCGAGTCCACATTCACCACCTCACAATGTTGCTTAATCAACGCGATGGCAGGTAAAAAACGCGCACGCTGTAATCCATTCCAATACAACTCATCAGGCACAATGTTAGATGTTGCAACCAAGGTGATCCCCCGGGCAAATAAAGCTTCCATGAGGGTGCCTAAAATCATCGCATCCGTAATATCCGACACAAAAAATTCATCAAAGCAAAGCACGCGCGTTTCTTGCGCAAATTTATCAGCAATTTGCGGTAAAGGATCGACTTCGCCATCCAGTGTTTTCAATTCTTGATGGACCCGGTGCATAAAGCGATGAAAATGCATCCGCATTTTTTTCTCAAACGGTAAGGCGTGGAAAAAGGTGTCCATTAAGTAGGTCTTTCCGCGCCCTACGCCCCCCCAAAAATACAATCCTTTGATGGGGGTAATGGTCGATGGCTCCTGTTTACGCCATGGTAGCCAGCGACGTGTTTTTGTTGGTGTTTCAACGGCGGGGCTTGCCACTAAGCGGTGGTAAAGTTCATCGAGCTTTTCTACTGCCATTCGTTGTGCTGGATCGTCGATAAAATCGTGTTGGGTCAGATCGTTATGATAATGTTCTAATGGCGTCATTCCTTGAAGGCCTCACTGGTTATCGCCTAGGCCCGCATAGTAACACGCAACCGAAAAAGAGGAATACGCAAGCGCGGCAGTACCACGTCTACGTCTGGACATGTATAGTAAATAGTCATTCATTCTTGCTGAGCAAAAGGTGGATGTACGATATGATAAGTAGGCAAGTGTTTTTATTTGTCTCGACTGACCGCTCTAATGATAACGGTGGTGAGTCAACGAGTGACCACAAGGAGCAGTTATGGCCTGGATTAATAGCCTGATCTTTCTCGTCATCGGTATCGCGGTGGGTTTTCTGATTGCCCGCATGACGACACGCGATCTCAAACAACAAAAGAACATGAAAAGGGAGCTGGAAAAGTCACGTTACGAGCTGGAGCAATATCGCCAAGAGCTTGTGGATCACTTTGCCCAAAGCGCTGAGCTACTCGATACATTATCGAAAGACTACAGCAAGCTATACCAGCATATGGCGAAGACATCTTCGGATTTGATGCCGAATTTACCCGATCAAGACAACCCATTTGCGAAACGATTGGGAAAAATTACAGAAGTGAAAAAAGAGGGAGCCTCAAGCAACCCTCCTAGAGATTATGCTGGCAGTGGTTCTGGTTTGCTAAAGGGTGAAGAAAGCGCCCGCGCCCGCTGATCAAGGATTGAACTTTTTTATATTGCCCCCACTCTCACCTCATACCTCGACAACCGGAGTGTGAGTTATGATGAAGAAATCTTTACTAGCGATTAGCGTTGCCGCGCTGACTCTTGGCGCGGCCTTTTCGCCTCTTCCTAGCTACGCTGCCCTGCCCCAGACCGTCAGTGGTGAAGCCATGCCCAGCTTGGCCCCCATGTTAGAAAACGTCTCGCCGGCAGTAGTCAGTATCGCCGTAGAAGGGAACAAGGTCTCCAAACAACGGATTCCCGAAGCCTTTCGTTTTTTCTTTGGTCCCAACGCCCCGTCTGAACAAGTCCAAGAGCGTCCCTTTCGTGGGTTAGGCTCAGGGGTCATTATTGATGCCGATAAAGGCTATATCGTGACTAACCATCATGTGATTGATGATGCCGACCAAATTCGCGTGCAACTCAAGGACGGCCGTGAGTATGACGCCACTCTTATTGGCAGTGACGAAATGTCTGATATCGCCCTACTTCAGGTAGATGAAAATGCCAATAATCTGACCGAAATTCCCCTCGCCGATTCTGACGACTTGCGTGTCGGTGATTTCGCGGTCGCGATTGGTAATCCGTTCGGGCTGGGACAAACCGTCACATCAGGGATCATCTCAGCACTCGGGCGCAGTGGTTTGAATCTGGAAAACTTTGAGAACTTTATTCAAACCGATGCGGCAATCAACAGTGGTAACTCAGGCGGTGCCTTGGTTAACCTCAATGGTGAGTTGATGGGGATCAATACCGCCATTCTGGGTCCTAACGGCGGTAATGTAGGGATTGGGTTTGCGATCCCAGTGAATATGACGAAAAGCCTCGTCGATCAGATTATCGAGTATGGCTCAGTGCGACGCGGTATGCTCGGCGTCACCGGGCGCGAGCTCACCTCCGAGTTAGCTGATGCCTTTGGCTTATCTACCCAACATGGTGCCTTTGTCAGCCAGGTGATGTCCGAGTCGGCCGCCGAAGAAGCAGGCCTCGAGGCGGGCGATATTATCGTATCAGTCAACGGCAAGAGTATTCGTAGCTTCGGGGAGTTGCGGGCCAAAATCGCTACTTTAGGCGCAGGCAAAGAAGTGATGCTGGGGGTGATCCGTGATGGTGAAAACCTGACAATGAAAACCACCCTGAAAGAAGCCAGCCAGACGCAAACCAAAGCGGATAACTTGCACAAAGCCTTGGCTGGTGCTGAGTTGAAAAACCATGACACTGAGCCGGCGGGTGTCGAAGTATCTGCCATTGAAGAAGGCTCTTTGGCCGCGCGTTATGGCCTGCGTGAGGGCGATGTGATTGTTGGTGTCAACCGGCATAAAATCGACAACCTCGGTGATTTGCGCAAACTACTCGAAGACAAACCCAGTGTGCTCGCGCTGAATATTGTCCGCGATAACGGCTCACTTTACCTCGTGATCCGATAATCCGTGATTCCATAATGGCCATACCGGCACGATAGTCTCAATGCCTGCCACTCACTCGGCAGGCATTTTTATATGTCTTCAGCGGTGATGATTTCCACAACCCTGCCTCACAATGCTATTCTCTAGCTCCGCTTCGTTTTGCTTTAGGATGGCATTATTTATGCTGGCTTTACTCGTTCGTTCCGTGATTATCGGCCTTGTCACTGCCGCCTTGCTCTTGGTGGCTGTTCCAGATTTGCGTTCAGGCCTGCTGTCGGATCTTTCTTTTGCCGAAAACGGAGATGAAAGCCCTGCCGAATTAGTGTCATTCAGTTATGCGGTCAAGCGAGCGTCGCCCGCTGTGGTGAATATCTATACCCGTAATTATACTGGGAATGATAGATTGGAGTTAAATACCCAAGGGTTAGGGTCGGGCGTAATCATGAGCGCCAAGGGCTACATTGTCACCAATTACCATGTCGTCGCCGAAGCGGACCAAGTTATTGTCGCCCTGCAAGATGGACGTATCTTTACGGCACAGATGGTCGGCAAAGATCAACGTACTGACTTGGCAGTGATTAAGATCCAAGCAGAAAACCTTCCGGTTATCCCAGTCAACAAGGGTTATCAGCCCACGGTTGGTGATACAGTGCTGGCTATCGGTAACCCATATAATTTAGGGCAAACGACCACCTATGGCATCATCTCAGCGACCGGCCGGACAGGCATGAGCTTTTATGGTCGCCAGGATTTTTTGCAAACTGATGCCGCCATTAACCGTGGTAACTCTGGCGGGGCTTTAGTGAATAGTCGTGGCGAATTGGTCGGAATCAATACGGCATCGTTCCAACAAGCGACGGATCTTGAAACGTATGGCATCTCGTTTGCTATTCCTTACCGTTTAACCGAGAAAATCATGAATAAGCTGATCGCTGACGGCCGAGTGATCCGTGGCTATATTGGTATTGATGGCCGTGATGTAAACCCGGTGATGGCTCGTCTATTAGACACCGAACAACAGCGCGGTGTCATGGTCGCCAGCCTTGATGAAGATGGTCCTGCAGAAAAGGCAGGGATCCAACCTCAAGACCTGATTATTCAAATTAACGATCAACCGGTACGCGGTGCACGCAGTGCCATGGATATGGTCACTGATACCCGTCCAGGCTCAACGCTGGACATTACGCTGATCAGAAACGGAGAAACACTGACTTTACCGGTCAAGGTTGGCAATGAGCCTCAGCAACGCTAGCAATATTGCGCCTGGCGCTTTGTGACCCGACCAACCAACAAATAAAAAACGCCAGCATCAGGATGCTGGCGTGCTCGTCGGACGTACTTCGGCTAAACGCTAGCTATCTGCGTCGATTCGCTCGATTTTTGCCCCTAGCGCCTGCAATTTATCTTCGATGCGTTCATAACCTCTATCGATATGATAAATACGATCGACCCAGGTTTCGCCCTTGGCTATGCAACCGGCAATGACTAGGCTGGCCGAGGCGCGCAGATCTGTCGCCATTACTTGTGCCCCGCTTAAACTTTCGGTATCTCCGCAAATCACGGTATTCCCTTCGATCTCCGCATGGGCACCCATCCGTTGAAGTTCGGGCACATGCATAAAGCGGTTTTCAAAGATGGTTTCTGTGATAATCCCAGTGCCTTTGGCCACCAAGTTCAGCAAACTAAACTGTGCTTGCATATCGGTGGGGAAGCCAGGATGTGGTGCGGTGCGCACATTGACCGCTTTGAGCTCTCGATCCGTCATGTCTAGCTCGATAAAGTCGTCGCCAGTCACTATTTTGGCTCCCGCTTCTTCCAACTTGTGCAATACCGCTTCAAGTAACTCTGGGGATGTATGACGACAGGTAATATGCCCGCCAGATACCGCCGCAGCGACTAAGAAAGTGCCGGTTTCAATCCGATCAGCAACCACGGAATGTTTACCACCACCTAGGCGTTCCACACCTTCAATCTCGATCCGATCCGTGCCTGCACCTGAAACTTTCGCGCCGAGCATATTGAGAAATTTGGCCGTATCAACAATTTCAGGCTCACGCGCCGCATTTTCAATCACAGTGGTCCCTTCCGCTAGGGTCGCTGCGCTCATAATGGTGACCGTCGCGCCAACGCTCACTTTGTCCATGACTATATGCGCACCTTGAAGGCGACCTTCAACAGCGGCACGCACATAGCCTTCATCAAGCGTGATCGTCGCACCTAGCTGCTCAAGGCCATTAATGTGCAAGTCGACCGGGCGAGCCCCAATTGCGCAGCCTCCTGGCAAGGAGACTTCACCTTTACCAAAACGTGCCACCAAGGGCCCTAATGCCCAAATAGAGGCGCGCATGGTTTTGACCAAGTCATAAGGCGCACAGAGCTCCGTGATATCACTGGCATCAACATGCACGGAGCCATTACGACTCACTTTTGCCCCTAAACGCGACAATAAAGCCATGGTGGTATCAATGTCGCGCAGTTTTGGCACATTCGCGACTTCGACCGGCTCTTCGGCCAGTAGTGAAGCAAATAAAATCGGGAGGGCGGCATTTTTCGCGCCAGAAATGGCCACATCACCTTTTAGCGGGCCATTGCCCGTCACTCGAAACTTTTGCATCAGATCCTCTTACAACTGCATCAGCTTTTTATCGCGCGCCCATTCAGTTGGCGTCATCGCTTTAATACTGACTGCATGAATATCGTTACGCGCAATATGCTCCGTCAACGGACCATAAATGGTTTGTTGCTTTTTTACGCGTGACATACCGTCAAACATCTCTGCTACGGCAATCACCTCAAAGTGGCTGCCGTCGCCTTTTACGTGCAGCTCGTCCACTGACAAAGCGGCCTCTAAAATGGCTTTAACTTCGCTTGCTTCCACGTCTAAACCCCTTGTTGATGCTCAGCATCGTCTAAAAATGTGTCTAAATTGCTCAGCGTTAGCAACAGATTGAGTTGCTCAGGTACCCCTTGATAGCGCACATGTTGTCCATTTTCACGCAGTGTCTTATCAAGGTGTAGCAGCATGGCCATGCCCGCAGAATCCACACGTGACAAGGCACTTAAATCTAGGTTCAAGGCCTTATCGGCCGGGATCCACTGGTGACGCTGGCGCCAAAAGGCAGGCACTGTGTCACGATCCAAGCGTCCTGACAAGTGATAGTGCTGCCCACCGCTAGCCGTCAAGTTGACACTCATGACGCATCCTGCTTTTGCTTATCTTCACGACGTATCGGTCGTTGAGAGAGCTCTTCTAACTGCGCTATCACCGAATCTATCCCATCACGACGAAGAGGCGTTTTCCATTCTGACTGCTTGGACTGGATCATACTCACTCCTTCAGCCGTCACGTCATAGGCTTGCCAATTTCCTGTCCGAGTATTTTTACGTAAGCTAAAATCCAGGCGAATAGGCGGGCGTGAGGGATCAGTAATGTCCACCCGTACTTTGACAATCTTATCGTCAGGGTCAATCGGCTTATTCTTCTGAACGTCGACCTTTTGATTGTCGTACTCGATCAATATTTGCGCATAAGAGGCAATCATGTACTCAGTAAATGCCTCCGTAAACGCATCACGCTGCTCAGGCGTCGCCTTGCGGTAATGCTGTGCCCCTAAAACCAAAGAGGCCGCATAGCGCGTATGGATGTAGGGTAAAAGTTCGTCTTTTACGACATCACGTAATAAATCCGGATCGGCGCGAAACAGGGTGCGATCTTTGCGTAAACGCGAAAATGTGTTGGCTGCCACTTGCTCAATAAGCTGATAAGGGTTGGATTGGTCTACCGGCTCACTCGCCTGCACGACCTGTCCAATGCTCCCTACTAGCAGGCTTAATGCGGCGCCCAGTGCTATCAGTGTCTTTTTCATCCTGTTTACTCCTTGTCACCCACACTGTAGAGAAACTGACCAATCAGATCTTCCAAGACTAAGGCAGACTTGGTGTCCTGGATTTTTTCGCCTGCTTGCAAATATCCGATCCCCAAGGCTTCATCAACGAACCCTGGGGTAATGCCGATATACTGCTCGCCCAATAAGCCTGCCGTGTAAATTGACGCAGAACTTGATTCAGGGAACTGGCCGGCCTCTTCGCTGATTTGCAAGGTTACTTGTGGCACATAGGTGTCCGGATTGAGCGAAATATCCGCAACCTGACCGACGGTCACCCCACCGACTTTCACCGGTGAACGCACTTTTAGGCCACCAATATTGTCGAATTCCGCGGTAAGCGTATAGGTATCTGCCCGTCCCCAACGCTGAACATCGGCCACTTGAAACGCGAGTGCTAATAAGGCTGCGATACCAGCAATCACAAAGCAGCCTACCCAAAATTCTGTTTTACGACTCTGTTGCATAATTAATTCCCAAACATGAGTGCAGTAAGGACAAAGTCTAAGCCGAGAACGGCTAACGATGAATGTACCACAGTACGTGTGGTCGCGCGGCTGATCCCTTCCGATGTCGGAGTGGCATCATAGCCGTTAAAAAGCGCAATCCAGGTCACAGCCACCGCAAACACCACACTTTTGATCAGTGCGTTGCCCACGTCATAGCCCAGATCGACCGATGCTTGCATCACCGACCAAAAGCTGCCGTGGTCAATGCCTTTCCAGTCGACGCCGACCAATTCGCCGCCCCAAATGCCCACCAGCATAAAAATTACCGCTAACAGTGGCATCGCAATCACGCCCGCCCAAAAGCGCGGTGCAATCACCCGTCGCAGCGGATCCACCGCCATCATCTCTAAGCTTGATAGCTGCTCAGTGGCTTTCATCAAGCCGATTTCCGCCGTCAGTGCTGACCCAGCTCGTCCTGCGAAAAGCAGTGCTGTTACCACGGGACCCAGTTCGCGCAGTAGTGAGAGCGCCACCATTTGTCCCAGGCTGGTCTCCGCACCAAAATCGGACAATACCAGGTAGCCTTGCAGGCTTAGTACCATGCCGATGAACAAACCCGATACAATGATAATAGCGAGCGAACGCACACCAACAGAATAGAGTTGCTTGATAAGCAGCGGAAAGGTTTTGCTCGGCTGAGGGCGGCCAATCAGAGCACCTGTCATCACAAAAGTGGCTCGGCCCATCGATTCGGCCACACTCATTGCACGGCGGCCAACATCGGCTATCTGTGTTTTGATCACCGGAAAATCTCCTGCTTTAACTCACCCGCGGGATAACGAAAAGGCACGGGACCATCAGCCTGCCCGTCTAAGAATTGCGTTACCCAAGGATCGGGGTTATCCCGCAATGACTGAGGAGAACCACTGGCAATAATGCGGCTATCCGCTAATAGATACACTTTGTCAGCAATACTCATGACTTCTGGTACATCATGAGATACCACGACACAAGTTAGGCCTAGGGCTTGGTTGAGCTGACGAATCAAGGTGACAAGCACCCCCATGGTGATGGGATCTTGCCCCACAAAAGGCTCATCAAATAGGATCAGTTCTGGGTCTAATGCAATGGAACGGGCTAGTGCGGCTCGACGCGCCATGCCACCCGATAAATTACTCGGCATTAATGCTGCCGCTCCCCGCAGGCCCACCGCTTCCAGTTTCAACATAACAATGGTGTGGATCAGAGATTCATCCAGTTCAGTGTGCTCACGCAACGGAAAGGCGACATTGTCGAACACCGACATATCAGTGAACAGCGCACCCGATTGAAATAACATGCTCATGCGCTGACGCACATCAAATAACTGACGACGGCCTAACGAGGGAATAGAATGACCATCAAACACAATGTCGCCCGCATCCGGCTTAAGCTGACCGGCAATCAGACGCAGTAATGTGGTTTTACCAATCCCTGACGGCCCCATAATGGCGGTGATCTCCCCGCGAGGCACCTGCAAATCAATATGGTCAAAAATGCATTGGTTGCCCCGTGAGAATGTCATCCCATTGATATCTATTAGGCTCTGTGCTGCCATGGCCGCATCTCATGGTTGGAAAGGAACGAAATTAAGTGGCTGATAATAAGGCGTCCCCCACCCTAACACAAGCCACGCCGCATCACGGGCCCAACAGGACGTGACTTACCCCTGATAATAGCAGCTCATGCTTTCCTTGCTATTCGCATGTTAGCGCGTAGAAGCCGATGATATTTATGCTAGAAC
Source organism: Salinivibrio sp. ES.052 (assembly GCF_900141775.1). Classification (GTDB taxonomy): domain Bacteria; phylum Pseudomonadota; class Gammaproteobacteria; order Enterobacterales; family Vibrionaceae; genus Salinivibrio. The sequence goes on from NZ_FSRI01000004.1 coordinate 26,636, forward strand.
GCGTCACTAGCAGAAAAAGTGCCACTGTGTTCGCGTTGATGGGTGAAATGCCAGGTTTCATCACCAAAGACGGGGCTTTTCGCTTCACATTTACCCCATTAGCCGTCAGAATTGCACCTCATTTGTACCGAATTAAAAACGCAAAGGATAGGTGTCATGGTTATAGCGGTTGCCATACTCATAGTTGGACTCGTCGTGCTGGTGTGGAGTGCAGACCGACTGGTGTTCGGAGCGGCAGCGATCGCGAAAAACTACGGTGTTTCTCCTTTAGTGATCGGAATGACCATTTTGGCTATGGGCTCGTCGGCACCCGAGATGATGGTTTCAGCCAACGCCGCCCTGGCGGACAAAACGGACACTGCCGTGGGCAACGTGCTGGGATCGAACATCGCCAATATCGCGTTGATTCTTGGTTTTACCGCACTGATCAAGCCACTGTCTATCGGCTCTACCATTATCCGGCGTGAACTTCCCTTGATGCTAGGAGTCACCGTGCTCGCGGGAGCACTGCTTTGGAACAGTCACCTTGGCTTTTTCGAAGGGGTTGGGCTCATCACGCTCTTCGTCATCTTTATTTTAATGATGATCAAGATTGGTAAAGACTCGGGTGGCACCGATCCTGTGCTGGCCGACCAGCAGTCGGATATCCCGAATGATGTCAGTAACCTGAAAGCCACTATGTGGATCCTCGTCGGCTTACCCTTACTGTTACTGTCCTCAGATCAGGTGGTCGATTCGGCAGTGACGATCGCGCAATACTTTGGCATGAGTGATCTGGTGATTGGCTTGACCATCATCGCGATTGGTACCAGCTTGCCGGAGCTGGCCGCGTCGATTGCTGGGGTGATGAAAGGCGAAGATGACTTGGCCGTCGGGAATATCATCGGCTCAAACGTCTTCAACATCTTGGCGGTAATGGCCATTCCCGGGTTACTTAACCCTTCGGCGATCAGCGAATATGCGATGAGCCGTGATTATTATATTATGTTGGTGCTTTCTATCATGTTGTTGGTCTTTGCGCTGGGCAAGTCACGCAGTATCAATCGTATCGAAGGCGCCGTTTTCCTACTTTGTTATATCGGCTATCAGGGCTACCTATTTGTCAACGCGGCAGCCTAAACGGACACGACTATGAGTAATGACAGTTTTGATTTTCGCCGCGCCGGGCTTGATGTGCTAAACATTGAGCAAGACGCTATCGCACAGTTAAAAGCCGCTATTGACGATCATTTCAATGCGGCCTGCCAGCTCATTCTCAACGCGACGGGTAAAGTCGTCGTGATGGGAATGGGGAAATCAGGGCATATCGGTAAAAAAATCGCGGCCACACTGGCCAGCACGGGCACCCCTGCCTTTTTTGTTCATCCTGGTGAAGCCAGCCATGGTGATTTAGGGATGATTAATCAGGGCGACGTTGTGCTTGCGATCTCCAACTCAGGCGAAGCGGGCGAGATTTTGACCTTGCTCCCGGTGATTAAACGCCTCGGGATCCCTCTGGTGTGTATGACAGGTAAGGCTGAGTCCAGTATGGGGCAATTGGCGACAGTGAACCTTAACATTCACGTGCCGCAGGAAGCCTGTCCGCTCGATCTGGCACCGACATCGAGTACCACGGCGACCTTGGTGATGGGAGACGCCCTGGCGATGGCGTTGATGCAAGCGAGAGGCTTTACGGCGAACGACTTTGCCCTCTCCCACCCCGGCGGCGCTCTGGGGCGTAAGCTATTATTACGCATCAGTGATTTGATGCACCAAGACGACCGCTTACCCGTGGTACCCGAGACAGCGACCGTCCGCGATGCGCTCTTAGAAGTGTCAGAAAAAGGGCTTGGCATGACGGCTATCGTCGATGCAAGTCAACGGCTAACCGGGGTCTTTACCGATGGGGATTTACGCCGCCTGCTGGACATGCGCATTGATTTGCATACTACGACGATCGGATCCGTGATGTCGAAAAACCCGATCACCATTGAACCGGAACTGCTGGCGGCAGAAGGACTCAAACTCATGGAAGAGCGTAAAATTAACGGGTTGCTGGTTGCCAAAAATGGCCAGTTGCTCGGCGCCCTAAACATGCATGACCTTTTAAAAGCCGGAGTTATCTAATGGCCTCTACAGTGATTGAGACCCTATATGGCCCCGTCGCGGCAGACGTATTCCAACGCGCCGCCGCGATTCAACTGTTAATTTGCGATATTGATGGCGTCTTCTCAGATGGCCGCGTGTACATGGGGAACCAAGGCGAAGAACTGAAAGCCTTTCACACTCGCGACGGGTATGGCATTAAATCGCTAATGAATGCAGGCCTTGACGTCGCCGTTATCACCGGCCGCCAGTCGAAAATTGTTGAGAACCGAATGCGCGCCCTCGGGGTCAAACATGTCTATCAAGGACAAAGCGATAAGTTAGCGGCTTATCAGGATTTGTGTGCCCGTTGTGATGTCCTCCCGGCCCATACCGCCTATATAGGTGACGATTTAATTGATTGGCCAGTGATGGAAAAGGTCGGGCTCTCTTGCTGCGTGGCTGACGGGCACCCGCTTCTACAACGTCGTGCCGATTTTACCACGCAAATTCGCGGCGGCTTTGGTGCCGTCAGGGAAGTCTGTGATTTACTGTTAGAAGCGCGTGGAGAACTCGAACAGCACAAGGGTTTGAGTTTATGATCCGGCGGCTTGGCCTGCTTGCGCTCATCGTGCTTTGTGCCGTTAGTGGCTATTATCTGTTAACTCAACATGGCTGGCAGAGAGTGCAGCAGGTGACACCTGACGCGGAAAAACCGTTGTTCACAGGCGAAGACATCGAAACCGTGCAGTACAATGCTGACGGCATACGCAGCTATACCGTTCAAGCGACACATCTTGAACACTACGTTAAAATAGATGAAACACATTTTAATGAGCCGGTGCTCTGGACCTATAAAAACGGCAAGGACGAAGAATGGCGCGTTAGCGCCAACTACGCTGTCTTATCCGACGAGCACCTGCTGACAATGACGGGCAATGTCCGTATTTTCAATTTACTACCGAATGCTCAAATTGACTCGGTAGCAACCGAGTCTGTGACCTTAGATCTCACAACGCGAGATTTTTGGTCCAACAGTCCTACCACCATCACCGGCACGCGTTTTCAAACCAAAGGAAAGCGTGTAAAAGGAAATTTCGGTAACCACCAGATGGAATTGTTAGACGATGTTAAAGGCCGATATGAAACGACCCCTCGTTAGAGCACTGGCAGGTGCCATGTTATTACTCTCTCACTACTCACTCGCATTGAGCAGTGATACTGAACAGCCGATCTACATTGAATCAGAGAGCCAGCACCTAGATATGGCGACCAACACGGTCACCTTCACCCAAAACGTAGTACTCACCCAAGGTAGCATTAGAATCTTGGCGGATAAACTTGTCGTGATCCGTCCTGATGGTCAAGAAGGTGACGAAACCATCGAAGCCTACGGTAAACCCGCAACGTTTGAACAAACCATGGATGATGGTAAAGAGATCCACGGTGAAGCAAATAAATTACGCTACGAAGTTGGTAATGAATTCTTAAGAATGTCGACCAATGCCATGCTCGAGCAAAGCGGTAATCAGGTGGAAGGGAACGTGATCACTTACGAAATCGACAAGCAACAGCTTGTAGCTGAGAGTGATCGCAATAAACGCGTGACCACCATTTTGCAGCCAACAAATAAGAATGCATCCAGTAACGACTCATCAGACTCAGACGGGCAATAAGAGGCCACATGGCAACACTAACAGCGGCCAATTTGGCAAAAAGTTATAAAGGGCGAAAAGTGGTCGCCGATGTGAGCTTGGAAGTAAAATCCGGTGAAATCGTCGGCTTATTAGGGCCTAATGGCGCAGGCAAAACCACCTCATTTTATATGATTGTGGGGTTAGTCGCCCGTGATGAAGGGGCTATTTATATCGACGATAAAGATATTAGCATTCAGCCCATGCATAACCGTTCACGCTTGGGCATTGGCTACTTACCCCAAGAGGCGTCGATATTTCGTAAGCTAAGCGTATACGATAACCTAATGGCTGTGCTACAAACCCGTAAGTCCTTGAGTAAAGAAGAGCGTCAGGACAAAGCCGAAGATTTGTTGGACGAGTTTAATATCCAACACATCCGTGACAGCTTAGGGATGGCCCTGTCAGGAGGCGAGCGTCGCCGAGTGGAAATTGCTCGCGCACTGGCCGCGAACCCTAAATTTATTCTACTTGATGAACCCTTTGCAGGGGTCGACCCGATTTCGGTTATCGACATCAAAAAAATCATTGAGCATTTACGTGATCGTGGGTTGGGCGTACTCATCACCGATCATAATGTGCGAGAGACGCTCAGTGTCTGTGAGCATGCTTACATTGTTAGCCAAGGGCACTTGATTGCCCATGGTACGCCTGATGAAGTGTTGAATGATGAGCATGTCAAACGGGTCTACCTCGGCGATCAGTTTACGTTATAGTCGGCAGCATCTCGCTGCATGCATGAACCGGTTACGCGAGTATCGTGAACGTGCTCACACTGAATATAGTGGACTTGCTCACGCTAAAAACTGCCAATCAAGGCTATAGTTAAATAAGAGCGCTTGCCCTGTTAGCCAGAGCAAGCGTTTTTAACCTCTTTGGTCGTTGAAATAAGGAAAGGTGTACTGCCTCTATGAAACCCACGCTTCAGCTCAAGCTTGGACAACAACTTGCAATGACACCACAGCTGCAACAGGCGATCCGCTTGCTGCAGCTGTCGACGTTGGATTTGCAACAAGAGATCCAAGAAGCGTTGGAAACCAACCCCCTGTTGGAGCATGACGAAGGCCAAGAACAAGAAGCCGAACAGGGTGACAATCAGCATGATCAAAGCGCATCATCACCAGAAACGGCGACCGCCAGTGCTGATACCATGGAAACGTCCGATGCGTTTGAGAAAAACGAACTGCCTGACGATCTCCCGGTTGATACTACCTGGGATCATCTGTATTCCGCTGGCACAGGCAGCACCGGGGTCGGTGCAAGTGGTTATGACGACCAGCCGGTTTATCAAGGGGAAACAACACAGACCCTCTATGACTATTTAAAGTGGCAGCTGGAACTCACCCCCTTCTCAGAAAACGATCAGGTCATCGCAATGGCCATCATCGACGCGGTGAATGACCAAGGCTATCTTTCGATCAGTACCGACGAAATCCTAGAAAGCCTCGGCAACGATGACATTGAGCTCGACGAGGTTGAAGCTGTGCTTAAGCGTGTGCAGCACTTTGACCCGCTAGGCGTCGCATCGCGTTCATTACAAGAATGTCTGATGCTGCAACTTGCCACCTATGACAACGACACACCTTGGCTCGCAGAGGCGCGCAAAGTGCTGACCGAACATATGGATTTGCTCGCGAATCGTGACTATCGTCAGCTGATGCGAGATACCCGGCTAAAAGAACCCGATCTCAAAGCGGTGATGCAGTTAATCCACAGCTTAGAACCTCGCCCGGGTAACTTAATTGTCACCAACGAAGCGGAATATGTGGTCCCCGATGTCTCAGTGTTTAAGCACCATGGTCAGTGGGTGGTTCAAATCAACCCTGACAGCGTGCCCAAGCTCAAGGTCAACGAACAATATGCCGCTTATGGGCGTAATGGCTGTAGTGCATCTGACAGCCAATTTATTCGCGCCAACCTACAAGAGGCCAAGTGGCTGATAAAAAGCTTAGAGAGCCGCAACGATACCTTACTCAAGGTAGCCAGTTGTATTGTTGAGCATCAACACGACTTCTTTGAATACGGTGAAGAGGCCATGAAGCCCATGGTGCTTAACGATATCGCACTGGATGTGGATATGCATGAGTCGACCATTTCCCGTGTCACGACGCAGAAGTATATGCATACGCCACGTGGTATTTTTGAGCTGAAGTATTTCTTTTCCAGCCACGTCAGTACCGACAACGGAGGCGAGTGCTCATCTACAGCGATTCGTGCTTTAATCAAGAAATTAGTCGCTGATGAGCCAGCCAACAAGCCGCTCAGTGACAGCAAAATTGCCGCATTACTGGCCGAGCAAGGCATTAAAGTTGCAAGACGGACTATCGCCAAGTACCGAGAATCACTGGGGATCGCGCCGTCAAACCAGCGCAAGCGTCTGTTATAGGCGCCTCAACAGAAGGAAAGTGTGTATGCAAATCAACCTGACCGGACAGTCTGTCGACGTCACGCCACCACTACGCGAGTATGTGGAAAGTAAATTTGCTAAACTCGAGCGCTTTTTCGAGCACATTAACAATGTCCATGTTGTATTGAATGTCCAAAAGCTCGATCAGATTGCAGAAGCAACACTCCACGTGAACAACGGGGAGATCCATGCAAAAGCACAATCGCAGGACATGTATGCTGCGATTGACGGGTTGACCGACAAACTGGTCAAACAACTGAGTAAACACAAAGAAAAGCTCAAACAGCATTAAGCTATGGAATTAAAAGATGTACTCTCAGTGGACTGCACCCGCAGTGCCGTCCACTGCTCCAGCAAAAAACGCGCCTTGGAAATTATCAGCCAGGTTGCTGCGAACAAGCTGGACACTAACGCACAAAAATTGTTTGAATGCATGCTCAGCCGTGAAAAGCTGGGTACCACAGGGATCGGTGCCGGTATTGCAATTCCGCATGGACGAACACTCAATAGCCAACAGGCTGTCGGTGTGCTGCTGCAGTGTGCGGAGCCTATCGAGTTTGATGCGGTAGATAAACGCCCGGTAGACCTGCTATTTGCTCTCTTAGTCCCCGATGAGCAATGTAAGGTGCATCTACAAACTCTCTCAGTCATTGCTGAAAAACTGAATGATAAAAAACTGTGTCGTCAGCTTCGTAATGCCGATTCGGATCAAGAGCTGTACAATATTATCACCCAATAATAAACAACGCTGACGGGAGCGAATTATGATGCTAAAAATTGTCAGTGGCCGTTCCGGTTCAGGCAAATCAGTCGCGTTAAGGGTGCTCGAAGATCTCGGCTACTATTGCGTCGACAACCTGCCCGTCAACTTACTACGCGATTTTGTCGTCTCACAAGATGATGCCGATGCCAAAATCGCGGTCAGTTTAGATATTCGAAATCTTCCCAATGCGAATGAACCCATTGCAGACACCTTGACCGCTTTACGCCAGATCTGCGATGTCACCGTTTATTATTTGGATGCGGACGACAAAGATCTGATTAAGCGATTCAGTGAGACGCGACGTTTACACCCGTTATCGCGCCATAACCTTTCACTTGAACAAGCTATCCAGGCAGAAAAAAAGCAGATGGCACCGATTAAAGAGCATGCCGATCGAGTGATCACCACGTCTGGTCTTTCTATTCATGATCTCAGTGAATCCGTTCGTTCTCTGGTATTGGGGCGTACCAGTAGTGACCTTGTAATGGTGTTTGAATCATTCGGCTTCAAACACGGTTTGCCTGCCGATGCCGATTATGTGTTTGATGTTCGATTCTTACCCAACCCCCATTGGGAACCCGCTTTACGCCCCCATACTGGATTAGAAAAGCCGGTTCGCATGTTTCTTGCCGCGCAGCCAGATGTCGCCATGGTCATTGCACAAATCAAAGGGTTTTTAGAATCCTGGCTTCCTGCCCTCAAAAACAATAACCGCAGCTATGTGACCGTGGCTATCGGCTGTACGGGCGGTAAACACCGCTCTGTATATGTGGCGCAATACTTGTCGGATTATTTCCATGAATTAGGCGAACAAGTACAAATCCGTCATCGTACTCTGGAGCCATAAGGATGGCCGCCTTATCGGCACAAGTGCGCGTCCGTAATCGCCTGGGCCTGCATGCCCGCGCCGCCATTAAACTCGTCGAGCTGGTTCAAGAGTATGATGCCGAGGTCGCTCTTCACACCGATGGTAAGTCCGCCAATGCTGACAGTGTGATGGCCATGTTGATGTTGGAATCAGCCCAAGGTGAAACGATGACGGTTTCTGCGAGCGGCCCCCAAGCAGAACCTGCCCTTGAGGCCGTAAAAACATTGTTCGACGCCGGTTTCGACGAAGACAACTGATCCACTGCACCGACCAGCGCATTAATGAGCGGCAATCACCACTAACAACCGATTTGTCATGAGACAGACTCCCCTGATTGGGTTAGAATTTTAGTCATTGCATTTGGGGGAGTGGCCGATGGCAGAATCAACAGAACAAGAGCAAAGCAACCAAACCCACCAACGGCTCCAAGAAGTCACTCAACTCCTTGAGCAAGGGATGTTCGTGCGCGTACGTCGTATGCTTGAGGATATGGAGCCGGAAGATACGGCTCATCTACTTGAAGCATCACCACCAAAAGGGCGTCTGGTCCTTTGGCAATTAACGGATCCCGAAGATCAAGGTGAGATCCTTGATGAGCTCTCCGAGGATGTGAAAGACGGCATCATGGTGCGCATGGCACCCGAGCAGCTAGCCGCCGCCACCGAAGGGATGGAAACGGATGACGTTGCCTACTTACTGCGGAGTTTGCCACAAGAGGTCTCACAAGAGGTCTTAGCAGAAATGGATGCGCAGGACAGAACACGGGTGCAACAGGCCCTGTCCTATCCTGAAGACTCCGCCGGGGGGATCATGAACACCGACGTGGTCACTATTCGTGATGACGTGACCGTGGACGTGGTATTACGCTATTTACGGATGCGTGGAGAGCTCCCCGATACGACCGATACCTTGTATGTGATCGACCCAAACGGCCGTTTAATCGGTAATTTACCGATCAGTGCCTTGCTGGTCAATCAGCCTGACACTGCTATTTCTGACATAGTAGATACGCCAGATGAGGCGATCAACGTCACCATGAATGATGGCGACGTTGCCAGTTTATTTGAGCGCCGTAACTGGGTCTCTGCCCCTGTGGTTGACGAGCAAAATCACCTCGTCGGCCGGATCACCATTGATGATGTGGTCGATATTATTCGTGAAGATGCCGAACACTCAATGATGAGTATGGCCGGTTTGGATGACGAGGAAGATACCTTCGCACCGGCTTTTAAAAGTGCGCGTCGACGCAGTATTTGGCTCGGGATTAATGTCTTAGCCGCATTAACCGCCGCCTCAGTGTCCAATATGTTTGAAGGCACCCTGGATAAAATGGCCGCTATCGCCGTGTTAATGACCATTGTGCCCTCTATGGGTGGGGTGGCGGGAAATCAGACTGTTGCCTTGGTGATCCGCGGCCTTGCGGTCGGCCATATCGGGGATTCAAACACCCGCTGGCTACTGGCCAAAGAGGCAACGGTCGGTATGATTAACGGGCTGCTTTGGTCCGTGATTATTGGCGGGGTCGTCGTGGTATGGAAAGGCAGTGTTGAATTAGGCCTGATCATCTCCGGTGCGATGATGGTCAATCTATTTATCGCTGGGATTGCAGGGGTCGCGATACCGACATTGCTGAAAAAATACAATATCGACCCAGCGCTGGCGGGCGGCATGGCGCTCACCACCATCACCGATGTGGTCGGCTTGCTTGCCTTTTTAGGCTTAGCGACACTGTTTATTACTTAACGCGCGGGTAAGGTTAATAGGCCAGGCGTGTGGGTTTTGTCCACGAGAAAAACCACGAAAATAAACCCAAAAAAGGCGAGCCACTGGCTCGCCTTTTTGTTGTTACGTGTCCCGTCCTGAAATACGTTGACATAAAGAGGACTTCTTTATGACAACATCAAGTAATTCAAGCCGTAAGCGCACGCAACGTGATTACACCTTAGCCTTTAAATTAGGCGTTGTAGAGCGTGTTGAAAAAGGCGAAATGACGTACAAACAAGCTCAAGCCCGTTTTGGCATTCAGGGCCGCTCAACGGTACTCGTCTGGCTCAGAAAACATGGTAGACTCGATTGGTCGAAGCCATTTCAGCATCCCCTTATGCCACATTCAAAAGAAACCCCATCCGAAACTATCAAGCGCCTTGAGCGTGAGTTAGCCGAAGAGAAACTGCGTAACCAAATCCTCAATGGTATGGTCGATATCATGGACAATGAGTACGGAGCCGGCCTCAGAAAAAAGTACTTATCCGGTACATCTGGCAAGCCAAAGCCAAAAGTAAAATAAAGTTAGCGGCGGCATGTCGTGCCACAGGCATTTCTCGGCAAGGTGTCTATCAAGCCGTTGCTCGAATGGAAAGCCGAAGAGCTGAACTATCAATCATCAGAGACTGGGTCCAATACTGGCGTAAGTATATGCCGAGGTTAGGGGCGCGTAAGCTCTACGCGTTGGTAAAGCCCAAGCTAGCTGAACACGAAATTAAGCTAGGGCGAGACGGGTTTTTTAGCTATCTGAGAAGCGAAGGCTTACTGGTTAAACCCAAGAAAAGCTACACAAAAACTACGTGTAGTAAGCACTGGATGAAGAAGCATCCTAACCTGCTAAAAGAAGACGGACTGCATGATGCTGCGCATGTACTGGTCAGCGACATCACTTATGTTGAATCAGACCAAGGTGTGCACTATCTGTCACTGGTGACCGATGCCAACTCACGCAAGATAGTGGGTCATCACGTTAGCGAAGATATGAAAGTCGACAATGTAGTGAAAGCGCTGAAAATGGCCGTCAAAGATAAGCGCTATATCGGCAATGCGGTACATCACTCAGACCGAGGTTCGCAATACTGCTCAGCCGTTTATCAGAGTGCGCTACAGGAGAGTCAAATCCAGCCGTCGATGACGGATGGTTATGATTGCTACCAAAACGCGTTAGCGGAAAGAGTCAATGGCATACTGAAGCATGAGTTTTTACTGTACCGGTGTAAGACACTGACAGAGCTTAAAATACTGGTAAAAGAATCGATAGCGATATACAACGAAATGAGACCGCACCTAAGTTTAAGTATGGCAACCCCCAATCAGGTGCATAATAAAAAAGGCCAGCTACTGGAGCTGGCCTAAAAACTGTCAACCTATATTAGGACGGGACAACGCTAAAATGCTATCGGCTTTATTCGTCCAAGAAGCTGCGTAGTGTTTCTGAGCGGCTTGGGTGACGAAGCTTACGTAATGCCTTCGCTTCAATCTGACGAATACGCTCACGCGTGACATCAAACTGTTTACCAACCTCTTCCAACGTATGGTCGGTATTCATTTCGATACCAAAACGCATGCGCAATACTTTCGCTTCACGCGGTGTCAGGCCGGCGAGCACATCATTGGTGGCCATCTTCAGGTTATTCGACGTCGCCGAGTCCATCGGTAGCTCCAAGGTGGTGTCTTCGATAAAGTCGCCCAAGTGTGAATCTTCATCATCACCAATTGGGGTTTCCATCGAAATCGGCTCTTTGGCAATTTTCAGCACTTTACGGATTTTATCTTCCGGCATCAGCATCCGCTCAGCCAGCTCTTCAGGTAGAGGCTCACGCCCCATTTCCTGCAGCATTTGACGTGAAATACGATTGAGCTTGTTGATGGTCTCAATCATGTGCACCGGAATACGAATGGTTCGTGCCTGATCCGCAATCGAACGAGTAATCGCCTGACGAATCCACCACGTTGCATAGGTCGAGAACTTGTAACCACGGCGGTACTCAAACTTATCAACCGCTTTCATCAAGCCAATGTTACCTTCTTGAATCAGATCCAAGAACTGCAGGCCACGGTTGGTGTATTTTTTCGCAATCGAAATGACCAAACGCAGGTTGGCCTCAACCATTTCTTTTTTCGCACGACGTGCTTTTGCTTCACCGATAGACATCCGACGGCTAATGTCTTTAATTCGCTCAACCGACAGGCCAGTCTCATCTTCGATGATCTTCAGTTTTTGCACACAACGGCGTAGGTCTTCTTCATAGCGTGCCACACGTTCTGCGTAAGGCTTGCCTGAATTCAGTGCTTGGTCAATCCATGCATCTGACGACTCGTTGCCGGCAAACAGCTGTACAAAGGTTTTCTTCGGCATTTTCGCCTGATCCACACACAGACGCATCACCAAACGCTCTTGGGTACGCACCTTGTCCATGGTCTGACGCATGCTATTAACCAGACGATCAAACTGCTTAGGGATCAAACGGAACTGTTTAAATGTCTCTGACAGATCTTCGATCGACGATTTAGTACGCTCATCATAACGGCCGTACTGCTGAATCGCTGTTTCCATTGCCGCATAGGTACGACGCAGATCGCTGAACTTTTCACGTGCGAGTTCAGGATCGATACCAACATCTTCATCACTCTCATCGTCTTCGTCAGTATCGTCTTTGTCGTCTTCATCCTCGTCTTCAAGCTCTTTTTCACTGAGCTCGGAGCCGATATGCGTTGCGGTAGGAGCGACATTGTCTTGGTTTGGATCGATAAAACCAGAAATAATGTCGGTCAAGCGAAGCTCTTCCGCTTCCACTTTATCGAACTGATCGAGCAGTGAAGCGATCGAGGCCGGGTATTCTGCTACCGAGCACTGCACCTGGTTGATGCCATCTTCGATACGCTTGGCAATATCGATCTCACCCTCTCGGGTCAACAGCTCAACTGTTCCCATTTCACGCATGTACATGCGGACAGGATCCGTGGTGCGGCCAATTTCACTCTCCACACTAGAAAGTGCCGCCGCCGCAGCTTCTGCTGCATCTTCGTCGGCCACGGTTTCTGACATCATCAATTCATCGGCATCTGGCGCGGCTTCCACCACTTGAATGCCCATGTCATTGATCATCTGAATGATGTCTTCTATTTGGTCGGAATCGACAATGTCTTCCGGTAGGTGGTCATTAACTTCGGCATAGGTCAGATAGCCTTGCTCTTTGCCCTTTGCGACAAGTAACTTCAGCTGTGACTGCGGATTTTGATCCATAGACGATATCCAACTTCGGGTCTGAGTGAAGAATTTAGTATGCGGAAACGCAAACCGCCAATTTTAACAAATGTCACCTTTGCTGGCTACTTTCTAAGCGGACTGGCTCTGTATAAGGAGCATTAGTTCCCGCTTCTCTTCGACTGATAAGCCGACGGTATTTGACTTCGCTTGCAACTTGGCTATTTGTTGTTCGACACACTGGGCAAGTATTTTATCCAGCGAGTCGCAAAAAAGTTCTGACGCATTATCATCGTCAACATGTAGATCCCAGCCAGCAAAGCGTGCTAGCAAGGTTTCCTGTTTCGTTCCCCGCCAGTGCTCAAGCAACTGACCGGTAGTGATATGGGGGCGCTGTCGGCAGATCTCAAGGATCGGGTTTAACAACGCTAACCCTGGTAAATCAATGGTGTCCGCCGAGGGTAACGACGGCACTTCTTGGCCCAGCATCGGGTATTGCACTAACAGCGCAATCACCTCACGCATCGGTGTGCGTTTGATATCAGGCTGGCCATGCACCTTGACGGGCTGGCCTTGACGGCTGATCAGCGTATCAAGCTGATGATCGTCCATGATACCGAGTTTTTGTCCTAAGGTATTACGTAAATACAGGCGCAACGTATCACCGGGCACTTTCTCTATCAGCGGCACCGCTAAATTGGCGAGCTTGGCTTTACCCTCTCGGCTACTGGTATCCACTTGCTTAAGGAGCGTATTAAACATGAAGGTCGATAAGCTTTGCGCCTCACCTAAGCGTTGCTCAAAACCATCTTTCCCTTCTTGGCGGATCATGGAGTCGGGATCATCACCCTCAGGCAAAAACATAAACTTCAGCTGTCTGCCATCGTGAATATACGGCAAGGCTTGCTCCATCGCACGCCACGCTGCATCACGACCGGCTCGATCGCCATCGTAGCAACACAGTATAGTCCCGGTTTGCCGAAACAGGGTCTGAATATGTTCACCCGTGGTGGAGGTCCCCAGCGAGGCGACCGCATAATCCACACCAAACTGCGCTAACGCCACCACGTCCATATAGCCTTCTACCACCAGAATACGCTCGGGATGGCGGTAGCATTGCATCACTTCATACAAGCCGTACAGTTCACGACCTTTATGAAAGATCGGCGTCTCTGGCGAGTTGAGGTATTTCGGTGTTCCCTCACCCAATACGCGTCCACCGAAACCAATCACACGGCCACGCCGGTCGCGGATCGGGAACATAATTCGACCACGAAAACGGTCATAAGTATGCCCGTTTTCGTTTTCAATCAACATCCCTGCGGTTAGCAGTTGTTGCTGATCGGTTTGGTTACGCCCAAAGCGACGTTTGATGGTATCCCATTTATCTGGGACGAACCCAACGCCAAATTGTTTTACCACTTCTCCGGACAGACCGCGCTGTTTGAGATAATCGATCGCTATCTGTCCACTGTCAGTGCGCAGCTCACCGCTGTAAGTGCGGGCGATCGCTTCCATCATCTCGTAGATCTGGCGTTTATCATCACTGGGCATGCTGGGACGCGTGTATCCACCCGACGATTGCTCGCGGGGCACGTCAAGGCCCAAACCGTTTGCCAGCTCTTCGATCGCATCAGGAAACTCGAGCCGCTCGAATTCCATCACAAAATCGATCGCATTGCCGTGTACGCCACACCCGAAGCAGTGGTAAAACTGCTTGTCTTGACTCACGCTAAATGAGGGAGTTTTCTCGTTATGGAAAGGGCAACAGGCACTATAGTTTTTGCCTTTTTTCTTAAGCTTGACCCGTGCATCAATGATCTCGACGATGTCGAGACGTGAAAGCAAGTCATCAATGAATGCGCGCGGGATTCTGCCTGCCATAACCTGAAATTTAGATGGAGAGAAGCAAACAAGCCGCGCCGTCCAAAATGGAAAGCACGGCTTGTTATAAAGCAGGGAAAGATTAGCCTAAATGCGCTTTGACACGCTGGCTTACTTTCCCCATATCAGCACGGCCTTGAACTTGGGGTTTTAAAATCCCCATCACTTTGCCCATGTCTTGCATTGATGATGCCGCCGTTTTTTCAACGGCAGCTTTCACCAATGCATCAACATCATCATCGCTAAGAGGCTGAGGTAGAAATTCTTCTATCACCGCAATCTCAGCAAGTTCTATGTCGGCAAGATCATCTCGACCCGCTGCTTGGTACTGGGTTACGGAATCACGACGTTGCTTAACATTTTTGGTCAGCACAGCCAGGATCTCATCATCGCTAAGCGACTGACGGGTATCCACTTCTTGCTGTTTAATGGCTGCCATTACAAGACGGAGCGTACCGAGGCGCACCTTGTCTTTTTGTTTCATCGCCGTTTTTTGTGCGTCTTTTAGACGTTCAAGCAATTCCATAACACCTTCCTGAATCTGTCTTAATTAGTAAAGACGTACGCGGCGTTGGTTTTCGCGTGCCAACTTCTTCAGGTGACGCTTTTGAGCTGCAGCTTTAGCGCGTTTGCGAACGGTAGTTGGCTTTTCAAAGTGCTCGCGACGGCGAACTTCAGAAAGAATACCTGCTTTTTCACAAGAGCGCTTAAAGCGACGCAGTGCTACGTCAAATGGTTCGTTTTCACGTACTTTAACTACTGGCATGTGCCTTTCACCTCGGGGGTTGTCAGTTACTGCTGGCGAACAATTGGCCAGCCTTGATTAAAAATGGTGCGAAATTCTAATCCGAATAAGGGGTGAATGTAAAGCGCATCTAGCGAATTACTTCTAAGCCATGTAAGATTGCGCACACGGTCAGTCTGCGCTGACACCGTCTGCTTCGCTTCGGTCATACACGATAACGTGCCCAATGACCTTAAGTCCCCAATCTATCGGCTGTTATTCTGAGGTTAAGATGCGCATTTTAGGCATAGAGACATCTTGTGACGAAACTGGCGTCGCGATTTACGACGACCACGCGGGCCTTTTGTCACACAAACTTTACAGCCAGGTGACACTCCATGCTGACTATGGTGGCGTTGTGCCTGAACTAGCCTCTCGCGATCACGTCAAAAAAACCTTACCGCTAATTAAAGAAGCGATGGCGCAAGCAAACCTCACCCCTGCAGAGATAGATGGCATTGCCTATACTGCCGGCCCGGGGTTGGTCGGGGCATTATTAGTGGGCTCTACCATTGGTCGTAGCCTGGCTTATGCATGGCAAGTACCTGCCGTTGGGGTCCACCATATGGAAGGCCACTTACTGGCTCCCATGCTGGAAGATAACCCGCCGCCGTTTCCTTTTGTTGCTTTATTGGTTTCTGGCGGGCACACGTTATTAGTCGAAGTGAAAGGTATTGGTCAGTATCGCATTCTTGGCGAATCGATTGACGATGCAGCCGGTGAAGCCTTCGATAAAACCGCCAAGCTGATGGGCCTCGATTACCCTGGCGGTCCCTTGCTGTCTAAATTGGCAGAGAAAGGCACCCACGGCCGCTTTACTTTCCCGCGTCCAATGACCGATCGCCCAGGGTTAGATTTTAGTTTTTCAGGTTTGAAAACCTTTGCGGCTAATACCATCGCAGCCAACGACAACGATGATCAAACACGAGCGGACATCGCCTATGCGTTTCAAGATGCGGTGGTTGATACCCTAGCGATAAAATGTAAGCGCGCGTTAGATCAGTGTGGGCTGAACCGCCTCGTCGTCGCTGGCGGTGTCAGTGCAAACCATTATCTACGCGAGAAGCTGGAACACCTGACCAAAAAGCGTGGCGGCGACGTATTCTATCCTCGTCCTGAATTTTGCACCGATAATGGTGCGATGATTGCCTATGCGGGGATGCAACGGCTTAAAAACGGCGAGCATCTAGGATTAGGCGTTAAAGCCCAGCCTCGATGGCCACTCGATACCCTTGATGCCGTCGAATACGATGGGTAGTGAACCAATACAATGAAATGAATAGAGAAAAGGCAGCCATCGGCTGCCTTTTTTAATCAGCGCCCGGTACGATGCCTTACAATGGCTTGTCACCCTTTTTCGCTAACGTCGCCACCTTCCGAATAAGACCGGTTTTTCTTCGCCATCCAGCAAGCGACGAATATTGTCGTAATGTCGGAATAGGATCAGGCAAGAAAGCATCGCCACGGGCATGGTAAATTGTGGTTTGATCCACCAGGTAAATAGGGGCGCGACGATGGCTGTCACGATGGCGCTGAGTGACGAATAGCCGGTCAACACCAACACCAGCCCCCAGGTGGCAACCAATAGCCCTGTCAGGCTTAATCCGATTGGCGCCATCGCACCTAATGCTGTCGCCACGCCTTTACCACCACGAAAATGGAAAAATACGGGGTAGATATGACCTAGGCAAGCTGCAATCGCAATCAATCCCAGTAAGAAGGGATTAACGCCAATTAAATAGCTCAACCAAACGGGAATAGTGCCCTTCAGCATGTCAAACAGTAGCACCCAGGCTGCCGCAAAACGTCCACCAAGACGATAAACATTGGTCGCGCCTGGGTTTTTAGACCCTTGGTCTCTTGGATCGGGGAGGCCAAAGGCTCGACAGACCAACACTGCACTGGAAATAGAGCCGAGTAGGTAGGCAGCGATGATGATGGCAATGGCCAGTGCAGTCATGTGAAATCCCTAGAGTTTGTGCCGCATTCGTTGCTATAGTGCGTCCACGTTCATCAATAAACCTATCATGGATCGGAACGTATCGCGTATCCATCGGTCAATGGACTCATCCAATGATACGAACTTTCTTACCACAGTGGTATCCGACCTGTCACGGAGTGTGAAAAAAACATGGATTCCGTATTCATAGAAAAACTCGACGTGTACACCACTATCGGTGTCTACGATTGGGAACAAACCATCCAGCAAAAGTTGGTGTTTGATATTGAAATGGCACACGATAACCGCCCCGCAGCGCTACAAGATAACGTTGCACTTGCCCTTGATTACGCTAGCGTCAGTGAGGCTGTTATCGCCCACGTTCAGGCCAGTCGTTGTGCCTTGATCGAGCGTGTCGCTGAAGAGGTGGCGAGCCTTATCCAGTCACAGTTTAATGTTCCTTGGATAAAGGTGCGTGTCGCGAAACCAGGTGCCGTCGCACCGGCACAGTCTGTAGGCGTTGTCATAGAGCGAGGCACACGGTGACACAAGCATTACTTAGCATCGGCTCAAACATTGAGCGAGATGATCATATCAAAGCGGCCGTTCAAGCCCTACGCCAACTCGACCCTGGTTGCCGTTTTTCACGCATCTTTGAGGCCGAGCCTGTCGGATTCGAAGGTGCTAATTTCTATAACCTGATTGCCGAGATCCATACGCCACTTGCTTTACACGACTTTTGGCAAACCATTCGTGATATTGAATCTCGTCATGGTCGGCAGCGTAACGATGCAAAATGCCAAGACCGTACAATAGATATCGATCTGCTCACCTTTGGTACCCATTGCCAACCTAAAGGCCCGATGTTGCCACGCAACGATATCTATAAGTTTGCTTTTACTCTCTGGCCTCTCGCCGAACTCTGTCCTGACCAAGCCATTCCTGGCGACGGCCGTACCTTCTCCCAGCTCTGGCAGGCCTTTGACCAAGACCAACCACTTTGGCCGATTGAGACACCGACTTATTTAAAGGATATTTAAGCACCATGAGCATCTTTGAAGCCTTTTTTTTGGCCTTGATCCAAGGATTAACTGAGTTTCTTCCCATTTCCAGCTCAGCACACCTCATATTGCCTTCTCAACTCTTTGGTTGGGCTGACCAAGGGTTGGCTTTTGATGTAGCCGTTCATGTCGGAACCTTAGCCGCGGTCGTTGGTTACTTTCGTCGTGAAGTGTGGAACCTGTTGGTTGCCTTCTTTGCCTCGCTAAAAGGTCAACACAGCCGTGACAGCCAACTCGCATGGATGATTGTATTAGCGACCATTCCGGCTTGTATCGCGGGGCTATTCTTAAAGGACGTGATTGAGTTGTACTTGCGATCTGTATGGGTCATTGCGGCCACAACATTGATTTTTGGTGTACTCCTGTGGTGGGCCGATCGTCAAGCCAGCCAGCAGTGTGACGAGTACCAAACGACCACATCGCGCGCTGTGTTTATCGGTATTGCCCAAGCATTGGCGTTGATCCCAGGCACCTCTCGTTCCGGCGCCACCATCACCGCCGCATTGATGCTCGGTTATACCCGCGAGGCAGCCGCACGGTTTTCGTTTTTGATGTCGATCCCGATTATCACACTCGCTGGATCTTATTTAGGGATGCAACTTGCTACCAGTCCAGCCCCAATCGCACTTGATGCCATTGGCGTCGGCGTGTTGGTGTCGTTTGTCAGCGCTTATGCGTGTATTCATGCCTTTTTAAAACTGGTCACTCGTGTCGGCATGTTGCCATTTGTGATTTATCGCCTTGTGTTAGGCGTTCTATTGATCGCTTTTATTGCCCGTTAAAAAATGGCCAGACGCGAGGGGATCGCGTCTGGCCATCGACGTCTATACGTGAAACCGGTTAGTCCAATGCATCTGTACGCTCAGCGAACAGATTACTCACCCGCCACTTTCATGGCATCGATGATCACTGAACCGGTTTGAATCTGGCTTCGGGTTTCAATATCCGTCCCAATGGCCACAATGTTGGCAAACATATCATTCAAATTTCCAGCGATGGTGATCCCACTGACTGGGTATTGGATTTCACCGTTTTCCACCCAGAACCCTGCGGCACCGCGTGAGTAGTCTCCTGTCACGGGATTCACCCCTTGACCCATTAGCTCGGTCACCAACAATCCCGTTCCTAGCGTTTTAAGCATAGCATCAGCGTCTTGCCCCGTATGGCTGACATACCAGTTATGGATCCCACCGGCATGACCCGTGGGCGTCATATCTAACTTACGTGCGGCATAACTGGTGGCGAGATACGTTTTTAATACCCCTTGCTCAATGATGCGTCGGTCTTGCGTCATGACCCCTTCACTGTCAAACGGCGCACTGGCCGCTCCTTTCAACACATGAGGTAACTCATTGATGGTGAGCCAGTGAGGAAAAATTTTCTCGTCCTTTTTATCCAACAAGAAAGACGATTTTCGATAAAGGGCCGACCCACTGATTGCCATCACCAAGTGGCCAAACAATCCAGTGGCCACACTGCGATCAAACATGACGGGCACTTGGCACGTCGAGACACTGCGTGGATTAAGGCGGGCGACGGCATGCTTCGCGGCTTCAACCCCGACAAACTCTGGCGTCCACAAATCGGCTTTATCGCGTGCCACCGTGTAGCTCATGTCACGCTCCATCCCTGCATCGCTTTGGGCGATCACGGAGCAGCTCAAGGCTTGCTGGCTGGAGGGATAACTGCCGAGCATGCCATGGCTATTGCCATATACACGCACACCATAATGGCTGTCATAGCTTGCGCCATCGCTAAACTTGATGCGGCTATCGTGGCGAAGCGCCGCCTGTTCGGCTTCAATCGCCAACGCCGCGGCTGTATCGGGCTCAGGCTCATCAGGGTAAAAGAGATCTAAATCTGGGTAATCGAACGCCATCAACGCTTTTGGAGCTGGGCCTCCAAAAGGGTCTGGCGAAGTATAACTCGCAATTTCTAGCGCGGCCTCGACGGTTTTGGCAATCGCCTTTTCTGACAGATCGGTGGTCGATGCACTCCCTTTACGTTGATCCCGATAAACCGTAATCCCTAAGGCACCGTCTTGGTTAAACTCAACATTCTCGACCTCGCCCATTCGCGAGCTAACGCTAATACCGGTACTTTTAGTAATCGCCACTTCTGCTTGGTCACTTCGAGCAGATGCCATATCTAGCGCACGACTGACAGCTTGACGAAGTTGCTCTTCTTGCTCAGCGACCTGTTGTTTCACACTCATAGTTGACCTTTTTGATTCGCATTCAAGTTCGACACACTCCGCTCAGCGAGCCTATGATAAAAAAGCCCGCGTTTGGGCGCGTTTCTTGTTAACATACGTGTCATTGCACATTCTCACTGAGGTTGAACATGGGCCGTAAAAATAAACCCGCTCCCTGGGAGGAAGAGGAAGAGATCATCTGGGTCAGTAAATCCGAGATGAAGCGCGATATGCTCGTCTTGCAAGAGCTCGGCGAAGCGCTGGTCAAACTCAAACCCGCTCTACTCGAAAAATTCCCACTCGACGAGGACTTACTGGCGGCGATTATCGACGCGCAAGGTTTAAAAAATGAAGCCCGTCGGCGCCAGCTACAGTATGTGGGTAAACTGATGCGCTCTCGCGATCCTGAACCGATTCAAGCGGCGCTAGACAAAATACAAAATAAGCATGCCCAGCAGAGTGCAGAGCTCCATAAACTCGAGCAACTGCGCGACCGAATTATTGATCAAGGCGATAGCGCTATTAGCGATGCTCTCTTACAGTTTCCTGATGCCGACCGACAGCGTTTACGTCAGCTCGCGCGTCAAGCGAAAAAGGAGCAGCAACAGAGTAAGCCCCCCAAGGCATATCGCGAGATTTTCCAGTATCTCAAAGGTTTCTACGACCAAAACCTATAAAATGACAGGCCAGCGCCTCGCACTGGCCTGGCTTGTTTATGACTCGGTGCCACCGACAGTCATTGCATCCAATTTCAGTGTGGGTTGTCCCACGCCAACAGGCACACTTTGCCCCGCTTTACCACAAACGCCGACACCTGGGTCTATCGCCAAGTCATTACCCACCATCGAGACTTGCTGCATCGCTTCGATACCACTGCCAATCAAGGTAGCCCCTTTCACCGGCGTGGTAATCTCACCGTTCTCAATCAGGTAGGCTTCGGACGTTGAAAAAACAAATTTTCCCGACGTGATATCGACCTGGCCACCACCAAAGTTCGGCGCGTACAAGCCTCGCTCCACGCTGGCAATGATCGACGCTGGTGAGCTCTCACCACCCCGCATATACGTGTTAGTCATCCGTGGCATAGGTAAATGCGCATACGACTCACGACGCCCGTTGCCTGTTGGTGCTACGCCCATCAAACTCGCATTATGCTTGTCTTGCATATAGCCTTTGAGCACACCCTTTTCAATCAAGACGTTGTACTGACCTGGCACCCCTTCATCATCAATACTCAACGAGCCACGGCAGTCCGCCATTGTGCCGTCATCGACAATGGTACATAACGGTGAGGTCACTTGCTCACCAAGGCTGCCGGTGAAGACCGACGACTCTTTGCGGTTAAAATCACCTTCCAGTCCATGCCCAACCGCTTCATGCAGCAATACGCCCGGCCAGCCGGCCCCTAGGACAACAGGCATTGTGCCTGCCGGTGCGGCTCCGGCACGTAAGTTAACCAACGCCAAACGAATCGCTTCATCAGCGAATTGCAACGCACGGGATTTGCCTGCATGCTCTTGCAAAAACACCTCGTAGCCATAACGACCGCCACCGCCGGCACTGCCGCGTTCTCGGCGTCCATCTTGTTCTACCAGCACAGACACCGACAAGCGGACGAGCGGACGAATATCCGCGCCATAGGTGCCATCCGTCGCAGCAATCAACACTTGCTCATACAATCCATTTAAGCTTGCGTTCACTTCTTTTACCCGCGGCTCTTTAGCACGGATATAGCTGTCTATTTCTTTTAGTAAATCAATCTTTTGCTCACGCGTTAGGCTTCCCAATGGGTCAGTAGGGCCATAATAAGGGGTGGCCTGTACGGCACGAAATGCACTGACTTTTCCTTGCCCCCCTGCAGGAGCAATACCCCGCGCAGCGGTCGCACTTTGCATTAATGCATCAGGGGTGAGCTGATCAGAATAGGCAAAGCCTGTTTTCTCCCCGCTGATCGCTCGAACACCAACCCCGCGGTCGATGTTAAATGAACCGTCTTTAATGATACTGTCTTCCAAAGCCAAGGACTCATGCCACGTGGATTGGAAAAAAACGTCACCGTAATCAATCTGGCGACCGCTCAGGTGCGCCAAGGTCGCATGGAGCTGCGACTCACTCACGCCAGCTGGGCGCAGTAAGGTTTCTTCGACCTGTTCCAGACTCATTCGCTTACTCTTGGTTGTGGCTGCCAAACTGACAGCCGAAGATAAAAGATAACGCGCCGAGGGTGCGCTATTTCAGTTGGCTTTGCAACCGGGTATGGGATTGTACGGGCATCTTGCCCCGGATGGATTCACTCACGCTTAAATCAAGTTCGGCCCACGTGACACCAGGCTCACTCCCCAGCGAGGCCACCACTTGTCCCCACGGATCGATAATCATCGAGTGGCCCCAGGTTTGTCGCCCTTTGCTGTGTTCGCCACACTGACCCGCTGCGATCACCCAGCACTGGGTTTCAATCGCCCGAGCCCGTAATAAGGCTTCCCAATGAGCCTGTCCGGTGACTCGAGTAAAGGCGGCAGGGATCGTGATCACATCCGCGCCTTGAGTGCGCAAAGCCTGGTACATGGGCGCAAAGCGTACGTCATAACAAATGCTCAAGCCTAGACACCCGAAAGGGGTGTCGACGGTCGTCAGTCGGTCTCCAGCGGCAAAGTAATCCGACTCACAATACCGGCCATGCGCATCACCCACCTCCACATCAAACAAATGCAGTTTATCGTAGCTGCCGCGTAAATGCCCCGCGTTATCAAATACCAAGCTGGTGCTACTTAACATGCCGTTATCGTTTTGAATGGGAAAAGCGCCGACCACCAGCCAAAGATCATACTGATGCGCAAGCTCGGCCAGTTGCTGCTGTAAAGGCCCCTGACCGAGTCGCTCAGCATGACGCTGATAGTCCCGCTTACCGCCAAACACCAACGCATTTTCTGGGGTCAGTGCTAGTTTTACCCCTTGCTCACTCAGTCGATGCAAACTGGCTTGCAGTGTCTTCATGTTATGGGCGGGATCGGCACTGGATGTCATCTGGATAACACCGGCTTTTATCATGCTCACTCCTTGGCTTTTTCTGCCTGCTCACGCAATCGTTTAGTCGCTTCTGCTGGGAGGGTCAACGCCTCTTTATTACGCGACACTTCCCGGATATCTGGCGTACCAATGGGTCCTGTGACTTGATAACGAACCTGGGTAAATACATCCACAACAGGCGAAATCGCTGTCGTCACCGCTAAGACATATAATGCGGTTTGTGGTGTCACCGCAAACGCGCTTAATACTGGGATCCCTGAAGTAATATCTGGGGTAAAACGGACATCGGCATTGACGCGATTATCGACCAAATTGGCAATGCCTTTAATAACCATATCACCCGCAATCCCATCCATACGGATATTATCAGTAACCACCACGCCATTTGTGATCACCGCCCGCCCGGTAATGTCATCAAAGGCTAAACCATCTTCAAACACCCCAGAGAAATCGAGCTGGATTTTGCGCAATATCGAATCAAGACTGAACAGCCCTAACAGCTTACCAGCTCCCCCAACACCACTGATGTAACCATCTTTAATGTCAGCGCTTACATCACCATTGAGGCTAGAGATATCGGCTTGCCACGGTAAGCCCGCATAGTCGAGCGAGGCATTGGAGGTAAAGCTCGCGTCTTGGATCCCACCACTGACACCGAACCGTCCCATCAGATCGGAGGTGCTTTCGCCTCCCAGCGATAACGTCAATGCGGTTTGGTTATGCCCCTTTGCATCGATGAACCAATGCCCACTTACCAACGCATGGTTATGGCCACTTTCTACCGTCAGCGACGAAAGGTCAACCCGTTGGTCTTGCTTATCGAGTATCGCCTCAACACGCCCCAATCGATACCCTTCAAGCCAGAGATCATCAACGGTGAGCCGCGAGGAAGGCACCGCGGCAAGTAGGGCTTTATCGGCTGCGGTTGCGCGTATATCCACCGGTTCAAATAGAGGCGCATCGGCTTTTTCCGTCTCGGTCCTAGGCTGCCGATTGATATGCCAGTGATCAATATCTATCGCCAAACGCCCTTTGGTTGGCCATCTTATTTGCCCGCTAAGCTCTTTGCTTCCCATCAGGACATCCCAACCATGGGCTTTTTGTCGTGCCGCGACAGAGACATCGTGGAATGCCAACGACCCTGCAACCACTTGATTAACTTTGGCATTGATTCGACGGGGCATCGGCAAGACAAGAGACTGACTCCGTCCGCGGGGCCAGGCTTGGCGAACATGTTGCCACACGGCTTCCCACGCTTTTACATCTAAACGCTCGAGATCCAGATCAATACGGTGACCATGCGTGGCTAATTGGGCTAAGCGCTTGTCACCGATTCGCCACTGGCTAGCCACAATGTCAGGCGTCGGCCCTTGAGTATGAATCCGTGCTTGGTAACTCACCTGAGGCAGCTGGATATGTCCGGTTAACCCTTCGCTATTACCTGTGGCTTCAATACGCGCCTGGCCACTCTGCCAACGTGGTTTATTCAGTGGAACAGGAAGCTGTGATTGGAGAGGCGTTGTATCAACATCCACGCCAAGTTGATAGTCAAAGCCGGTGTCGTTCAGTGTTAGATCGAGCCCTGCCTGCCAACGCGCTCCCCCCGAGAGATACCGCTTAAGTGGCAGTGATAATTGATTCAGCAATGGGGCTAGGTCCCAGTCGGCATTGATGCCTAAGCCTAACTGGTAACCTGCAGGAGCGGTTTCCCCCTCAAACCCAACCGTGATCGCTTGCCCTAACCACTGTGCCCGCATGGATTGAGCCGTGATCGTATCGTCGTGAAAGGCTAATTGTCCGGATACGTTATCCAGCTGCATTGCCGGGGCTTGGATCGTAACTTGATTCCCTGCAAACCGTACCTTGCCCTTCGCATGCGGCTGCTCGCCATTTAACGGTATCGATAAGGCTAGGTTAGCGTCGACCAGCCCCTGAACATTTACATGGGTCAATGCGGCACCGACAGTGTCCACCAAGGGCGTCGAGAGCATATACCGACGAACAGCCCCTCCCGTGGCGGCAAGTGATGCTTCTAACTCGAGGCGGCTATCCGGCTGGGTCATATCCGCAATCTCAGCCTGAATCTGACGGCTCACGGCATCGCCTAAACGGACATGATCACCATTGATCGCAAGCCGTGCATTCTCAAACAGTAAACGGGCATCTAGCTCAGTGAGTGTCGGCCAAGCCGTATTAAAGCTAAACGCCCCATGACGCAGTGGCACTTTCGCTTGAAATACGCCGTCATGTTCCGAGTACGGAAAAGCGTCTAATGCGCCAAACCAAAGGATTTCGCTGTCCTTGGCTTGACCACCTTGAATCGCACGCGAGAGGTAATCGGTTAGTGAATCAGGTAACGCACGTGTCGGCAGGTAGCGCCATGTCTGCCCAGCATCTGACACATCGGCATGGGCATACAGCGCTAAAAAGGGCGTACCCTTTTGAGGAATATCGAGGCGAAACGCTCCTTTTCCCTGGATATCAGCCCCTTTAACCACGGCGTCTTGGCTCCACACTGACAGGCCTTGGTTATCATGTTGCCAATTTAGCGTCAGTTGGCCGTTCTCGAGTGGCAATGGGGCTTGAAAGAAATCCCCATAGGGAAGTAACTGAGATCCCAGTGCCAGGTGCGCTTGCCCACGCTGCCCAACACCAGAAACACTCGCATTCAATCCGTTAAAAGCGGGGAGATACCCCCAACGCTTAGCCGTGACATCATCAAGCATCGCTTGGTAACGCAAGGGGGCTTTCGCTTTTTTACTCAATGCCAAGGAACGAATATGCCCCGCAGGGGACAGCGCAGATGCAATACGATGTTGACGAGCCGACTGGCTTGCCAGCCCCAATAATGGGCGTAATAGAGCAATATCGAGGTCTGCAGCATTGAGCCGCCAATCGTCCTCGGTCCCTTGCCATGAAAGCCGAGAGACGGCCGACTGGGTAGTGGTACCATGCTGGACCCACACTCCATCCGTATCAATCCGCCAAGCATTGTCTCCTTGGGCTTTCAACTGGAATCGGCTCTCTTTTAACGCCCACTGTTTCGCGTTATTCATCGCGTCATGCCACGCTAGAGTCAAACGATCCACCGACAACAAGACATCATCGATGTGTCCTTTATCCACCCGCACCCATGCTTGTGCATCTAAACGCGCCGCATCAATCGCCACCGAAGGCGTTAATTTTTTCATCAGCCACGGTGCGACATCCATCGCCTCGCTCTCTAAATAAAAATCACCTGTCAGTGTATTTAACCCCTCCGTTTCACTGAAGTCAGCCTTAACACGTACTTTATCTAGCTGGGTCCCGACGACACCTATCTTGCCTTGTGCTTGGTGGTGGCCCGACTGATTACGCCAAAAAAGATCACTGATGGTTAACACTTCCGTTTCCAAGGAAGGAGTGACGAGCAGTACTTTGGCATTCGGTACCGAGAATTGACCCAGGCGGGCGAGAAAAAGATCTTCCAGTCGATCACGGACATCGGTGCGGGAGTTCTTCTCCGGCAACTGGCCAGTATCGAACACGACGCCTTCGAGCGTGACATGAGAAAAGACTGGCTGACGACGAATGAAGGAGGCAGAGACATCCAGTTGTAAATCGATATGCTGGGCCGTTAAAAGAGGGGGGCCATTATCGCTGGTTGATAACACCACATGGTCCAGCTGCAGCGACGGCGTCAAATTACGCCACTGACCCGCAATACCGTCAAGCCGGGCACTGAAGCCGGTTTGCTCAGATACCCATTGCCGTAAAGGCTCACGCAGTACATCAACGTTAGGCAATAAAAAGCGCAAACCGCCTACAAGGATGGCGGTGATAACGGTCACGCTAATCGCGCTGATCATTAACCAACGCATACACTTTCTCACCCAGGCCATTGCTTACATCATGACTACGTCAAATTGCTCTTGCGTATACAAAGGCTCTGATTTCACGTTGACTTGTTTACCGATAAATATTTCCAGTTCCGCAACGAGATGAGAGTCTTCGCCCGCGAGCGCTTCAATCACCGCTGGCGCGGCATACACCACAAACTTGTCGGCTTCATAGGTGCGATTAACACGGGTAATCTCCCGTAGCACCTCATAACACACGGTTTCTACCGTTTTGACTGAGCCTCGCCCATCACAGGTTGGACAACCACCGCATAGCACATGTTCAATACTTTCTCGTGTGCGTTTGCGTGTCATTTCGACTAACCCTAACTGGGTGAAGCCATTGATATTGGTTTTAACTCTGTCTTGGCTAAGTGCTTGCTCTAGAGAGTGCAAGACTCGGCGACGATGCTCATCGGCACTCATATCGATAAAGTCGATGATGATGATCCCGCCTAAATTTCTTAGTCGTAATTGACGAGCAATCGCACGAGTGGCCTCGGTATTAGTATTAAAAATAGTCTCATCGAGGTTACGGCGTCCAACAAATGCTCCCGTATTGATATCGACAGTCGTCATTGCCTCGGTCTGATCGATAATCAGGTAACCCCCTGATTTGAGCTGTACCTTGCGCTCTAGCGAACGTTGGATCTCATTTTCGGTGTCATACATATCAAAAATCGGCACCTCGCCGTCGTAGTACACCAGCTTATCCGCCAACTCCGGCACAAACTCTGAGGTGAACTCTTGCAGCTTTTCATACGCGAGTTTGGAATCAACCCGAATCAAATCCAGCTCGGTGCCAACAAAGTCCCGAACGATACGTTGTGCAAGCGCCAGCTCACCGTACAACATTGATTTGGCTTGATAGCGGGAACGACGCTCCAGCACCTTATTCCACAAGCGCTTCAAAAAGGCGGCATCTTCCGCCATTTCATTATCTGTCGCCCCTTCTGCGGCGGTGCGGATAATGAAGCCACCCAGTTCGTCGCAGTAGTCGCTGACGATACTTTTTAGTCGCTTACGCTCATCTTCACTTTCAATGCGCTGTGACACTCCCACATGGGCAGCCCCCGGCATAAACACTAAGTAGCGTGACGGCAAGGTAATGTCGGTGGTAAGGCGCGCTCCCTTGGTACCCAACGGATCTTTGACCACTTGCACCACAATATCTTGCCCCTGACGAACGAGCTCAGAGATATCGCGCACTTGAAATTGCTGTTTCTCGTTTTCTGACACACATTCTGTATGTGGAACAATATCGGAGGCGTGTAAAAACGCGGCTTTATCTAAGCCAATATCGACAAAGGCTGCCTGCATTCCAGGCAAAACACGACTGACTTTGCCTTTGTAGATATTGCCTACAATCCCGCGTTTTGCTTCTCGTTCTATGTGGATTTCTTGGAGGTTGCCCCCCTCGATCATCGCCACCCTAGTTTCACTGGGAGTGACATTAATTAGCAGTTCCGCACTCATGGTTTCCCCGATCTCTCAAAAGTGGGGCCTGGCGCCACTCGCTCGCGCGTTCAGACCGAAAATTGTTTGAGCAGTTGCTCGGTTTCATACAGTGGCAAACCAACCACTGCGTGGTAGCTTCCATCGATACGCGTCACAAACTTACCGCCGAGGCCCTGAATAGCGTAAGCGCCTGCCTTGTCCACCGGCTCACCTGACAGCCAATACGCCTCAATCACGTCATCGGTCAGTTCACAAAACCACACTTTCGTGGTGACGACAGTGGTCACCTGCTTTACCGCATTGGCGACAGTAACCGCGGTCATCACTTGGTGTTCTCGTCCGGATAGCTGTTTGAGCATCCGTATCGCATCCGCCTGATCATTAGGCTTTTCGAGCACTTGGTCACCGTCAACCACGATGGTATCGGCTCCTAGTACTGGGGCATGTCCACCGGTTTGAATCACCCCTGCACGCGCTTTATCTTGCGACAGACGCGAAACATACGCGTAAGGCGATTCACCGGGTATTTGTTGTTCCTCGACATCAACCACGACGCGCGAGAAGTTCACACCCATCTCGGTGAGCAGTTCATGGCGTCGAGGCGAGCCCGAGGCCAGATATAAATCACAGCGCATGATACCTCTTTATCGATGAGTCCATTAGCGAATGGCAAAGCGTCGACGCAGCCGGCGCAATAATAAGAAAATCCAAGGCCAGAGAATAAAGTTAAGTACCCCAGCCCAAAGCTGCTCAGGATTAAACTGTATATTAGAGACTAAATACTCTGCCCAGAACTCGATCAATTTCCCTGCTAACGTCAACAGTGCCAACAGTAAGGCTTGTTGCCAATAGGACATATTACGCAGCAATTGAAAGTTCAGTGCGACGATGTAGATCAGAATCGCCATCATCATGCCGCGAACGCCTAAGGTCGACCCCAGCATCAGATCCCACAAGAGCCCTAAGACCAGAGCTGTGCCGACATTAACGCGGTGCGGTAAGGCAAGCACCCAGTAAAACGTCACCAGTAAGACCCAAGAGGGGCGAAATGGCGCGAGCTCACCCGGCCACGGCGCGGCTTGTAAAATCAGCGCCACAATAAAAGAGAGCCAAATTACAAGCTGGCCGCGAACTGTCATATTTGCCATTATGGCGATTCTCCCTCGCTATCTGACGATGGCGCAGCCTCGGATGATGGGCCCTCTGTTTCCGGTGATGGCTGTGCTGTTTCAGATGAAGATTGAGCCACTGGCTGGTCGGGGCGCGCGTTCTCCCCTTTTTCTGGCGTTGGCCACACTAAAAGCAAATAACGTAGGCGATCGAATTTTACCGCGGTTGTCGCACGGACTTGGGCAAACGGCCGTTTATTATCAAACGAAAACTCGGTGACGGTTCCTACGGGATAGCCTTCAGGGAACACACCTCCGAGCCCAGAGGTCACCAACTTGTCACCCACCTTAATATCAGTACTACTTGGGATATTATCCAACCCAATATACGCCGTAGAGGCGCGGCCCGACGCAATCACACGAATATCATTGCGCATAACCTGCACCGGAATGGCATGAGTGGGATCGGTTAATAGCAACACACGACTATTGTGAGCCCCCACATAAGCAATCTGCCCAACCACCCCGTGTTCGTTAATCACAGGTTGCCCCTCATAAACACCATTAGTGCGCCCTTTATCGAGCATGACCTGGTGCTTATAAGGATCGGAATCGACTGCCATCACTTCCGCGACCATCTTCCGTTCGTCACGAATGAAAGATGAACCCAGTAGCTCGCGTAAACGTTGGTTTTCGCGCTCTGTCTGTGCCAATAAGAGCTGATCGCTTTCAAGCTGCACGACTTGTTTACGCAATGCGCGGTTTTCGGCCACCAACCGTTGGTGGGAGCGAAATTGCATCACTAATTCATCAAGCGTGTCCCGCGGGACATTAGACGCATACTGAAGCGGTGCTACCAGGGTGTTGAGGAAATAACGTACCCCAGCGAAAGCATCAAGACGACTATCAGCCAGCATGAGGCTGACTGATAGTAAAAGAGCGAAAAACAGGCGTAGCTGCAGAGACGGCCCTCTGCCAAACATAGGTTTCATAATGAAAACAACCTGTTTGTGGGCACAATCACGTTAATCTTCGCTAAAAAGATCGCCGCCATGCATGTCAATCATTTCCAGCGCTTTACCCCCGCCACGCGCCACACACGTTAAGGGATCTTCAGCCACTACCACGGGGATGCCTGTCTCTTCAGTCAATAACCGATCGAGATCACGCAGCAAGGCGCCCCCACCGGTAATCACCATACCGCGCTCTGAGATGTCTGACGCCAGTTCCGGTGGGCACTGCTCTAACGCGACCATAACCGCAGAAACGATCCCGGTCAGTGGCTCTTGCAATGCTTCGAGGATCTCGTTGGAGTTTAAGGTGAAGCTACGCGGCACCCCTTCTGCCAAGTTACGGCCACGAACTTCGATTTCACGGACTTCATCACCAGGATACGCCGAGCCGATTTCGTGCTTGATACGCTCAGCCGTCGCTTCCCCAATCAGACTGCCATAGTTACGGCGAACATAATTGATGATGGACTCATCGAAACGATCACCACCAATCCGAACTGACGAGGAATAAACAACACCATTAAGCGAGATCACCGCCACTTCGGTGGTACCGCCCCCGATATCGATCACCATTGATCCCGTCGCTTCAGAGACTGGCAAGCCTGCACCAATTGCCGCCGCCATCGGCTCATCTATTAGGTAGACTTCGCGTGCACCTGCGCCCACCGCTGATTCACGAATCGCACGGCGCTCAACTTGGGTTGAACCACAAGGCACAGCCACAAGCACACGTGGGCTTGGGCGCATATAGCTATGGTCATGCACAGACTTAATAAAGTGCTGCAGCATTTTTTCTGTCACGTAAAAGTCAGCGATAACGCCGTCCTTCATTGGACGGATTGCAGCAATGTTGCCCGGTGTACGCCCCAGCATTTGCTTCGCATCATGGCCCACAGCAGCCACACTCTTGGGAGAGCCCGCGCGGTCTTGGCGAATAGCGACAACAGACGGCTCATCCAGAACAATGCCCTGTTCTTTTACATAAATCAGTGTATTGGCGGTTCCCAAATCAATCGATAGATCGTTGGAAAACATCCCGCGAAGTTTCTTAAACATGATGGTCGGTTAATCCTGCAAGCTGTGAAATCAGACAAATTGAGCTAAATGTATCAACGTGCACGGTAAGCAGCAAGATACGGTGCTTTAAACCTGAATGAGATCTGTGTTTTTTTTCAATGCGCTGTCATTTTGATGATTTTTCCATCAAAAAAGCATCATTCCCTTTGTCTTTATTCTGCTGGTGATTGGCATGACTCCCGGATCACCAACTGGGTGGACGCCTCTTGTGAAACCGTTGCCTCCTGATAGGTCAAGTAACACGCAGGCGACGGGTGTTCATGGAACAACCAGATAAAGTCGACGCGGTTTTCATCAGGGTGTCGTCGCACCTGCCAACGTGTGCTGTCCTGCAGCGCACTCACTAACTTGGGAAGCGCACTGACTTTGGGGTAGCCATATTTAACGTCAATATTCGTGTCATTCACGATCAGTGATTGTGACGCCTGATCGCTGATTTGTTCTTTTTTCGCCAATGCGTGTGTGTGCACCAAAGCACTATCAATACCACTTTTTAAGCCTTGTAGCGCAGAGACATTCGCATCGGCTTCATAATCATAGAACTTCGGCACCGCAATGACGACAAGAACCGATAAAATACTCACCAATAATAAAGCTTCTAGCCACCCGCGTCCCCGTTGGCTTGATTTTTTTATCCCTGGTGTCATCGTTTCCCCCAACGGCGTCGCTTTTTCTGAGCCGGATGCGGTGACATTTCCGCGCCGAGCAATCGCCCTTGTCCGCCAGCTACGCCAAGCTCTTTCACTACCGACCACTCCTCATTCGTTTCCACGCCCACGGCTAGGACTTCTGTGGTCGTGGCTTCACACGCCCCTAACACGCTCCGCAAGTAAAGCTGGTTTTCTGGACGTTGGTGGATATTACGAACTAAGCTACGATGCAGCTTGATATAAGCCGGTTGAATGTCTTTAACGTAGTGAGTACTCACTATCGTTCTACCTGCTTGATCAACAACTAAACGGCACCCTAACGCGGCAATCATTCGTAAGCAAGGCCGTGCCGCATCAAACTGTGAGACTAACGCCCCTTCTGACACTTCCACCAGCAGCCGATTCAATGTGCCACGAGGAGTTTGTAACAAGGCATCGCGTAGCCAGATAACAAATTCGCGCTGGCATAGTGAGTATGCACTAACATTCACCGCATAGTTATCTATATGGTCACGGGTTTTTAACCACCATAGCGCACGACCAACGGTGGCCTTGTCAAAGGTGACGTCCATCCCCACCCATTCTACCCCGGGCCAAAAACGCGACGCTTTTAATACCTTGCCTTTTTCGTCTTTGATTCGGGCCAAAAGTTCATAATGTAGGCGGGTTTTGCCATCTCGTGCAAAGACAGGCTGACGATAAAGCATCGGCCCTTCACCCGCCATGACTGACTCTAAGAGGGTCCGCCAACGAACACTGCCACGTTTATCCAAGCGACTGAATTGCTTATCAAACTGTGACCATCCATTTTGGCCTGTCAATTCCGATGCTTTTAATGCGCGTTCAGCCTCATCCATTAACCGGCCACGTCGTTCGCCTGCACCAAAGGATGTCATCCCTAAATGGAACCAATTATCTTTATTCAGCGCTTCGGCTGGGGTCAGTTTATCTAACGTATTGGTGATTTGCGCTAAGAAAGGATGAACTTCATCTCCAGCTTGGTTAACCAATAAGATCGCAAAATCAGACGCAAAATAGCGAGCTAATACCGCATCAGGAAAGCGCTGAATTGCGTTAGATAATACGTTTCCAATCCCTTGGATAAGATGATCCGCCGCCTCTTGTCCATGCTGAGTTACCAAGTCGTCCCAATCCGCCACTCGGACCAAAATGACACTGCCTTGGCTGGCGTCGTCACTGGCGAGTGTGTGCAAACGATTGTCAAACATCACTCGGTTTGCCGCCCCAGTCAATTGGTCAAGAAAAGTATTGGTCCGGATAAAGGTATCAAAGCGGCTACGTTCTTGGCGGGCTTCTCTTAACTCTTCAATCAATTGGGTTAAAGCGGCACTGGCAGGGATCGGCCATTCACGCGTATCGCCTTGCTGCGCATCATCCAATCGACCCGCTAGAATTAATCGCCCTCGTTGTTCTAGCACTTCGCTACCATACAGTTGCCGCCTTAACCATCGGATCCCCCAGGCCAAACCCAAGACAATCACCAATATCGCGGCTGAAAGCGAAGATAGCGGGCCTATCGAGTAGGCAAACTCAGCATAAGGGGGCACAAAAGTCAGTTTAACGGCGAAACCAGGATTGCTGTCGAGGGGAATGTCGCGCGTAATCATCTGTTGAGTCGGCGCAGCTTGATATTGGATTTGTTCGTATTGATACAAAATCCCGGTGTCTGAGTAAATAGTCAGTGACGTCACGTCGCTGGCTTTAAGCATTTTCGGTAACCAGCGGGAAAAGTACTGGTTGTCACGCTGTTCGCTAGCCATTTCCTGATCAATCACATCCACCATGCCGTCAACATAGTGAGATATGAAGTCGATACCCAGCTGTCGGAAACTGATAGCACCACCAATAAACAACACAAAAATGGCACACACCACAATTAAAGTGACAAAGGCAACGAGCCGGTTGGTCAGTTTCATACCGCTGACTTTTATCGTATTAGCTGTTCTATCCATGATTCTCTGCTGACTTGGGTCGCCTTCGGGGGCTATTAGCCGCTATTATCAGGCTTGGTTATCATAATGTGAATGCCCAGCCCACGAACAGTGGCTATCTTTTCTTCCTATAAGAGGACTCATGGACTGGATCACCTGTACACAAAGCTTCATCTGTGTGGTGGATCATGGCTCGTTAGCACAAGCCGCGACCAAGCTGCACACGTCAAGTTCTGCATTATCAAAGCGCCTGAGTTGGCTTGAGCGCCAGCTAGGAGTTCAACTGCTCAAACGTACTACGCGCAGCCTGTCGATGACGGATGCGGGTGACCTTTTTTATCACCGCGCCAAAAATTGGGTCGACGACTGGCAACAGCTCGTCAGTGAAACCACCTCAACCTTTGGGGAAGTCAGCGGCATATTGCGTATTGGTGCGCCATTGGTGACAGGGAACCGTTTTCTGGTCAACTTTATTGCTGAGTTTCTTGAAATTTATCCGAAAATCAAGGTTGAACTCACCACCCTCACGCCTGGGCAACTACCTGATCTTAACCTCGATGTTGTGATCAGTCGCGAGCTTGAGTACTTTAATTCCGCCAGCTATATAGCTGCGAAATTGTTTGATTTCCAGCCCGGTTTTTTCGCTTCACCCACTTATCTCGCACGCCATGCCGCTATCACCCACCCTGACCAACTGACCCAGCATAATATTTTACTTTACGGCAACTCACACCAGCCTCAAGAGCGGGTCTTTGAAGATGGTACACGCTTGCAATTATCTGGCAACTTCGTCTCACCCAACCCTGAAGCGCTAGTCAGTGCGGCGGTGATTGGTATGGGGATCATTTTGGGTGGCGCCGGCACGGTACAAAAAGAAATTGACCAAGGTTTGTTGGTCCCCGTGTTACCTGAACTCAAGCAGCCACGCTCATCCGCTTATGCCTACTACCCTAAATTGGAATACAACCACACCAAAACCAAACTATTTATCGACTTTATAAAACAAAAGGTTAAGCAATTGTATATTTAGCGCTCGATGCCTTGCCTGACAAGGCAAGGATTTATCAAGGATTAAGCGATTTTGGAAAAAGTATTTTATTTTTTGTCTATATATCACTAACAATCGCTGCGCTAGGGTAGTGACAAACACTCACCTCACAAACATGCGATATCTATGTCTTATTATAATCCGAACTATCCTGACACCCCGGCCCTCAAACGCGCGGCGAAAAAGCGTATTCCTGCCTTTGCCTTTGATTACCTTTGCGGCGGCTGTCACGATGAAGTCGGGGTCGCGCACAATGCCAGTGCATTCACCCAAGTAAAACTGCAATCGGATTTACTCGCCCCGACCCCTGACATTGACCTATCGGTCGAGCTCTTTGGTAAGCGCTATGCTGCCCCATTCGGTGTCGCGCCCGTCGGATTACAAGGGCTAATGTGGCCCAAAGCGCCAGAAACTCTCGCGAAAGCGGCTTACAAGGCGAACCTTCCTTATGTACTCAGCACCGTATCCTCAGCGAGTCTTGAAACCATTGCCGAGATCTCTGAGGGCACGGCGTGGTACCAGTTATATAATCCGACGGATGCCAAGATCCGTGACGATCTGATGGGCCGTATCAAACGCGCAGGCTATAAAGTGCTGGTGGTGACGGTGGATGTGCCGACCTTTGGTTATCGCCCTCGCGATATTAAAAATGGCTTAGCGATGCCACCGAAAATGAACCTCCGCAATATCGCGCAAATGATGCAATGTCCAAGCTGGAGCTGGCATACGCTCCTAGCGGGTGTGCCGGAAATGCAGACCTTGAAGCCGTATATGCCAAAGAACATGCCCACCAGCGAGCTGGCTAATTTCATGAACAATACCGTAATGGGCGCCGTCGATTTTGAGAGCCTCAAAGTGATCCGCGATAACTGGGACGGGCCATTGGTACTTAAAGGCTTAGTCAATCCAGAGGATGTCGCGCAAGCCGTTGCGCTTGGTGCCGATGCCGTGGTGTTGTCGAATCACGGCGGCCGCCAGTTAGATGTGGGCGAGTCACCGCTGGATACTATCCAAACCATCAAACATCAGTACGGCGATAAAATTAAACTCTTGATGGATAGCGGTGTGCAAAGTGGTGGCAACGTGGCGCAAGCCATGGCAATGGGGGCCGACTTTACCCTGCTTGGCCGTACCTTTGTGTATGCCTGTGGCGCCGTTGGCCACCATGGTGGCGAACACGCAATTGAAATGCTGACGCAACAAATGACCCAAGTGATGGGCCAATTAAAATGTCCGACGCCAACCCAACTGCCCCACTTTTTAAAAGCGGGGCCCGGCGTTGCCTAGTCGCTTATCCGTCACAAGATAGGATGGCTCTAAAAACAAAAAAGCCCCAACAGGGGCTTTTTTCGTTTCAACCACGTTGGCGTCGACACGCCATTTGACGCAATACGTTTTAGAACGGAATGTCGTCGTCGAAATCAGGCAGATCGTTATATTGCTGCTGA
The DNA here is from genome assembly GCF_900141775.1 of Salinivibrio sp. ES.052. Taxonomy (GTDB): domain Bacteria; phylum Pseudomonadota; class Gammaproteobacteria; order Enterobacterales; family Vibrionaceae; genus Salinivibrio. The sequence continues at coordinate 63,926 of NZ_FSRI01000004.1, forward strand.
GGCTGCGACTGTGGCTGCGGTGCCGACTGCTGTTGCGGTGGCTGTTGGTTGAAATTTTGCTGTGGTTGTTGTGATTGCTGTGGTTGCTGTGGCTGTCCCCATCCACCTTGCTGCGGCGGTTGCTGCTGCATCGGCTGACCTTGGTTTTGGCCGCCGCGTCCGCCTAGCATTTGCATACTGCCGCTAAACGGCTGCACCGCCACTTCGGTGGTATAGCGATCTTGACCGCTTTGATCTTGCCATTTGCGCGTTTGCAGTTGGCCTTCGATATAAACTTGCGAACCTTTACGTAGATATTCACCCGCGACTTCTGCGGTTTTACCAAATAGAACCACGCGGTGCCATTCTGTTTTTTCACGCATCTCACCGGTGTTTTTATCACGCCATGACTCTGAGGTCGCGAGGCTGAGGTTCGCCACCGCACCGCCGTTGGGAAGATAACGGATTTCCGGATCATTGCCCAAATTACCAATCAAGATGACTTTGTTTATGCCACGGCTGGCCATAGGTGACTCCCACTGTTTCTGTTACGCGCGAAACGATTTCGCTTACTGGATATATAAGCGTGAAGTCTAGCACGAGCACCCCAGAGGTTCGAAGCTTTTCCATGCGATCAGGCTCCATATTCTACGCTTGCAACTTAACGACAATGACTTACCGTCAAGAGCGTATACCCAAGGGATGAAAATGGTTTAGACTGATAGAAACTCTGCGCCGTCTTGGCGTCATGAACCCCTTGTTCATAACGTCCCAGATTCGTTCGCATGTTGAGTCATAATCAGTAGGATGCTTATGAGCCAAGCGGAAACCACCTCAGACAATTACACACTCCTTCTTATCTCGCAGCCTAGTATGTCGGTCTCAGCGTTGATGACGTGCTTAGAAAAAGAGATCCAGGGTACGGTTGAGCTCGTCACCCCCGATGACATCACGGACAAACTCACCGCGCGCTCTGGCCTCGTGCTGGTTGACTTAAACGCCTTTGACGACACCGCCACCGACCAACTCAAGCACGCCTTGGCACCTTTTGCCGATCAACATGTCTTTGCCCTGCTTAACGCGCATGATTTAAGTGCGAAAGAGCTGGCTAGCTGGCCCTTTATTAAAGGGGTATTCAAAAAAGAAGATGAGATCCGCCACCTGTGTTATGGCATCGAAAAAATGTTCTCCGGCGAGTACTGGCTACCTCGTCATAAAATGGCCGCGTTGATCCATTATTACCAACAGCACCACCAGCAAACTATCGATGAACAGGCGATCGTGTTAACCAACCGCGAGCAAGAAATATTGCGCCATTTGGTCACCGGAGCCTCAAATCAAGACATTGCCAGTGCCTTGGCGGTCAGTGAACATACGGTCAAATCTCACCTATATAATGTGTTCAAAAAGATTAATGTCAAAAACCGCGTGCAAGCGGTGTTCTGGGCAAAAAGTAATTTATCGTTGATTGGCTCTCAGGGGCTTGAGATACCCACCGACAGTTATCGTGATGATGGTTAACTTGGGTTACAACACCGACCACGTTACCATGGCGCATTTTCATTCCCGCTAAAAGGACGTGACAAGATGGGGTTTGATGTATTTAACGGTGATGCTGATGGCCTTACGGCTTTGGTGCAATGGCGTCTCGCTCACCCACAGTCCAATACGCTTGTCACAGGGGTTAAGCGAGACATTGAATTATTAAAGCAAGTGCCTGTAGAGGCCGAGCAGGTTACTGTGCTCGATATTTCGATGGCGAAAAACCATGAGGCCCTTTCGGCCTTACTGACGTCCGGCACCTCGGTCTTTTATGCCGACCATCATCAAAGCGGTCCTATACCTAAATCCCCCCGGCTGGACGCACATATTCATACTCGCGCCAATACGTGTACCGCTCTGATTATCGATACGCTGCTGCGTGGGCGATATCGCGACTGGGCATTGGTTGGTGCGTATGGCGATAACTTAGATCGCACCGCCAATGCCCTTGCTCATCAATCCGATATCGAGGAGAAAAAGCGCGCACGCCTGGAACAACTCGGTCACTATCTGAATTACAACAGCTATGGCGCGAATTTAGATGATCTCATCATGCCGCCCGCCATCTTATATCGCCACCTCTGCCAGTTTGAAACCCCCGATGACTTTATGCTCGCCTATCCGGATATGGTGATGGAACTGGCTAACGCGTATCAACGCGATCGAGAATGTGCGCAAGCCTTAACGCCCGCTCTCGGCGATGAAACAGCCCAGGTGTACCTGCTACCTGATGCCGCCTGGGCGCGTCGGATCAGTGGTATGTGGGGCAATCAGCTGGCCAACCTTAATCCAGACCGCGCTCATGCTGTCCTGACCCCGATGCCAAGTGGTGACTGGATGGTAAGTATTCGTGCCCCATTAAACCAGCCCACGGGGGCGGTACAGTTAGCGGAGCAATTTAAAACCGGCGGCGGCCGTGCATCAGCAGCAGGGATTAATGCCCTCCCTCACGCCTCACTGTCGGCCTTTACCTCCGCTTTCATGGCGCATTTTCCAGCCAATCCTAGATAGGCAACGCCAAGGGCGTCACGCTATCTCGCACAGAGAGCGCTCAGTGCTTGCGTCACTGTCCGTAACCCAGCAAACTATTGTCCCATATAACTTTGTTAGCAGCTGCTTGCTAACAACCCCGCTAGCGGTGTGGGCCCAACACAATATGCTTGTTGCCACCCCATCAAAAACAAAGGATCCAAGATGATTAAAAAATGTCTGTTCCCAGCGGCTGGCTATGGCACCCGCTTTTTACCGGCCACTAAGTCAATGCCGAAAGAAATGATGCCAGTGGTCAACAAGCCCCTGATTGAATATGGTGTGGATGAAGCGTTGGAAGCGGATATCAATGGCATGTGTATCGTCACGGGTCGTGGCAAACATGCCATCATGGACCACTTTGATAAAAACTATGAGCTCGAGCATCAAATCAGCGGTACCAATAAAGAAGCCCTGCTTGATGACATTCGCAATACCATCGAGAAAGCATCTTTTACGTATATTCGCCAACACGAGATGCGAGGGCTAGGCCACGCTATCTTAACAGGACGTGACCTGGTCGGTGATGAAGCCTTCGCTGTGGTATTGGCCGATGATCTTTGTATCCATCCCGGCAACGGCGTACTCAAACAAATGGTGGCGCTCTATAACCAGTTCCGTTGTTCGATTGTGGCCGTGGAGGAAGTACCTGAAGACGAGACCCATAAATATGGCGTCATTGCAGGCCAAGAGATCAAAGATGACCTTTTCCGCGTAGATAACATGGTGGAAAAACCCGATCCGGGCAGTGCTCCCAGTAATCTTGCCATCATTGGCCGTTATATTCTGACACCCGACATTTTTGATTTGTTGGAAACGACCCCACCAGGAAAAAATGGTGAAGTACAAATTACTGACGCTTTGTTAAAGCAAGCACAGTCAGGCTGCGTCCTCGCATATAAATTTAAAGGGGAACGTTTTGACTGTGGCAGTGTGGAAGGCTTTATAGAAGCAACCAACCATTGCTATGAGCATCATTATCTCGGTGGCAGCAATAAAGATGAAGCGACGGTGAAAAACAGCAAGTAGTGGACGATGCCTCTGAGCGAGCGGGGTTCCAATACGAGTAAGGGCTGTGTAAATATACAGCCTTTTTATTTGGTCATGGTCGTCCCTGTGCGATACTAGGCGACCAACCAGTGAGCTGACTGAGTAGTAGGATAATAATGGACAATATCGACGTCAGAGGCGCGCGTACGCACAACCTCAAAAATATCAACCTCACCATCCCCCGTGACAAGCTGATTGTGATCACCGGTTTGTCCGGCTCAGGGAAATCATCGCTCGCCTTCGATACTCTGTATGCTGAAGGACAGCGTCGCTACGTGGAGTCATTGTCATCGTATGCGCGTCAATTTTTATCCTTGATGGAAAAGCCCGATGTGGATCATATCGAAGGCCTATCTCCCGCGATCTCGATTGAGCAAAAGTCCACGTCACACAACCCCCGCTCCACCGTTGGCACCATCACCGAAGTGTATGACTATTTGCGTTTGCTTTATGCGCGAGTGGGAGAGCCGCGGTGTCCAACGCATGATGTAACGCTGGCTGCACAGACCATTAGTCAGATGGTCGATAAAGTCTTAGCGCTACCAGAAGGCAGTAAGTTGATGTTACTGGCGCCGATCATTAAAAACCGTAAAGGCGAGCACGTTAAAACGTTAGAAAATTTAGCCGCCCAAGGCTTTATTCGTGCCCGAATCAACGGTGAAGTCTGTGATCTGTCCGATCCTCCCACCCTAGAGCTACAAAAAAAACATACCATTGAAGTGGTGGTCGATCGGTTTAAAGTCCGTGAGGATCAACAGCAACGTTTAGCCGAATCCTTTGAAACCGCGCTCGAGCTAACTGGCGGTAGCGCAGTGATCAGTTGGATGGATGGCGACGGCGAAGAAATCATTTTTTCCGCCAACTTTGCGTGTCCACATTGTGGTTACAGCATGCAAGAGCTGGAACCCCGTTTGTTTTCATTTAATAATCCAGCGGGCGCCTGTGGCACTTGTGACGGATTAGGCGTGCAGCAATATTTTGACCGTAAACGGGTCATCCAAAACCCGGCGGTCAGTCTTGCGGGCGGTGCCATTCGTGGCTGGGATCGTCGCAACTTCTATTACTTCCAAATGCTACGGTCACTGTCTGAACACTATGATTTTGATCTAGAAACGCCGTGGCAAGATCTCTCTGGCACCCTTCAAGATATTCTCCTTTATGGCTCAGGCCCGAAAGAGATTGAGTTTAAATACGTCAATGATCGTGGCGACATCCGGGTACGCAAGCATCCCTTTGAGGGGATCCTCAACAATATGGAGCGTCGCTATCGCGATACCGAATCCAATGCCGTCCGTGACGAATTGGCGAAATACATTGCAACCAAGCCTTGTGCCAGCTGTGGCGGCTCACGTTTACGCCAAGAAGCGCGGCATGTCTTTATCGAGCATCGTAATTTGCCCGAAATTTGTGAGCTAAGCATTCAACAAGCACTCGACTTCTTCGAGCAACTTTCGCTTACGGGCCAACGGGCCAAAATTGCCGAAAAGGTGATGAAAGAAATCCATGACCGGTTGCGCTTTTTGGTGAATGTGGGCCTCAACTACCTCAATCTCTCGCGCAGCGCCGATACGTTATCGGGCGGCGAAGCACAACGTATTCGCCTCGCTAGCCAAATCGGTGCAGGGCTGGTCGGTGTCATGTACGTATTGGATGAACCATCGATTGGCTTGCATCAACGGGATAACGCCCGCTTGCTAGAAACCCTGGAGCATCTGCGCGATTTGGGGAATACCGTGATGGTGGTCGAACACGATGAAGATGCCATCCGAGCCGCAGACTACATCATCGATATTGGACCAGGTGCGGGAATTCACGGTGGCCAGATCGTCGCCGAAGGGGGCCTGGACGATATTTTAGCCAGTGAGGCCTCTCTCACCGGCCAATACCTCAGCGGCCGAAAAGAGATTGCCGTGCCACCACAGCGGATCCAACGCGATCCTAACAAGATGTTGGTGCTCAAAGGTGCAACCGGAAATAACCTCAAAAATGTCGATCTGCATTTGCCCGTTGGTTTGCTAACCTGTGTCACGGGCGTGTCTGGGTCGGGTAAATCCACGCTGATCAACGATACCTTCTTTAAAGTGGCCCATCAGCAGTTAAACGGGGCAACCACCGCCGAGCCTGCCCCCTATGAATCGATTGATGGGCTGGGTCACTTTGATAAAGTCATCGATATCGATCAAAGCCCGATTGGCCGTACACCAAGATCGAACCCAGCCACCTACACCGGCATTTTCACCCCGATCCGCGAACTCTTCGCGGGCACGCAAGAAGCCCGCGCTCGGGGCTATAAAGTCGGCCGTTTTAGCTTCAACGTGCGTGGCGGTCGCTGCGAAGCCTGCCACGGTGATGGGGTTATCAAAGTGGAGATGCACTTTTTACCCGACGTTTATGTCCCGTGTGATGTGTGTAAAGGTAAACGCTATAATCGCGAGACCCTCGAAGTACGTTACAAAGGCAAAACCATTGATGAAGTGCTGGAGATGACAGTAGAGGATGCGCGTGAGTTCTTTGATGCCGTCCCTGCCATCAAACGGAAACTGCAAACCTTGATGGATGTTGGCTTAAGTTATGTTCGTCTCGGCCAAGCTGCCACCACGTTGTCTGGCGGTGAAGCGCAACGGGTCAAACTGGCAAGAGAGCTGTCTAAACGTGATACCGGTAAAACCCTGTACATTCTCGACGAGCCTACGACAGGGTTACACTTCCACGACATTCAACAACTCCTCAACGTTCTGCATCGTTTGCGCGAGCAAGGAAATACCATCGTGGTGATTGAACACAATTTGGATGTGATAAAAACCGCTGATTGGATCATCGACCTCGGCCCAGAAGGCGGTAATGGCGGCGGAGAAATCATCGCCCAAGGCACACCGGAAGACATCGTTGATGTGAGTGGCAGCCACACCGCCCACTTCCTTAAACCAATATTGGAGCGATAATGACCTCAGCGCTGCCCCCTAGCCGCGTGATACGCAAGCCGTTGACGGCGCCATTTTTGGTGGCTTTAGCGGCTTTGTGGCTAATGTGCCTGCCACTCTATGCCGTCTCTTTGCCTTTGGTCGGTATACGCCATCCGGCGGCAGCGCTGTCATTATTAACCCTAGCCTTCACACTGGGGTTTGCCGGTTTAGAAGTCATCCGACAGCATACTTGGCGGGCAAGCCGACTCACTGGGACGCTAGCACTTGCTACAGGCTTGGCTATTATCCCTTATTTTTACCCGCAGGCGCAGGCGCAAAACAGCGGTTATGCTCTCGCCGCTCTGGTACTCAGCCTGGGGTTCTTCTCTAGCCTGCAACAGTTTATTTTTAATCACACTCAACGACAAAAGCTACTCGCTGTGTTGTTATTAGCCTCTTGGCTCGCGGTGTTATCGGTATTGGGGAACCAGCCACCTCCGGGCATGGCTCCCTTTATGTTTGATCAATGGGTCCCACACCTGCCTCCGGCAGTCACCCATACCTTACTGCTGACCGGATTAACCTTGGCGGCCTATATTCTAGCCAGAGAGCCCAGTGGTCGATATCGTCATCCAGTGAGCCAAAGCCTGCTCGCGTTGACGCCTCTGGCCTTTATTCCCGTACTCGCGATGCAGGGACAGCCTCTGCTCCTTCTCTTTGCCCTCTGTGCGATTGCATTACAACAAGTGTATTTGGCTCGGTTCGCGTCTCGACGCCAGCATTTGGCTTGGTTGCTCGCGATCTCGGCTGGCGCAATATTGGCGGTATTTGGCCTGAACGATCAAGACAGTTGGCAATGGCTGACTGCAGGCGATCAACGTGCTCTCATGCTGGCTTGGCAGCAATGGCAGATGACACCCTTTTTTGGTGTGGGCATGGGCAATGGAAAACCAGCCTTGTTATTGCTCTCAGCCTCACAAGCCGGCCACCAAGGTCCGGTCACGCTACCGAGCGCCTTATTGCTGTGGCTGATTGAAGGCGGCTTACTTATTGCCTTAGGCTATCTCTTGGTACTGGCCGCGCTGGCGGTCCGCATCCTACGCGCACCATCTGGCACGCGGCGAGTGTTAGTCGCATTGGTGTTGCCACCGCTCACTGGACTGATGATTTATCCGGCCAGTGGCACACAGTGGTTTAACGGCGTGTTATTACTGCTCTGGCTCTATTGGTTGGACAATTTAACCAGTAAATATCGTCGCTATCCCGTGCTCTCGCACCGCTATAGCCAACGTATTGCCAGCCGGACAGTGATCTCAGCGCTCGTGCTCGCCACCTTACTGTGCCTGTCATCGGTTTATTTGGCCAACCGCTATTTACGCGAATCCTTATTAACCTCACAGCGTTTTGCTTTGTATCAACAACACCCATGGTGGCAAAAAAAACTGTACCACGCCCAACAAGATCGCCGCTTTCAAACCGATTTGGCGACCCTGTCCGATGCTGCTCGCCACCAGCACCTTAACGCGTTATTGCGCCAAACCGCTCAGCACCCGCACTTCTCTGGTTATCAGCACGCCTATCAAGTGGCATTGCAAATCGGTGACCATCAACGCGCAAGGGATATTCAACAAGAGGCCCGCTATTTGTTTCCGCAAGCGGCCAAGGTATGGACCACTCGCCACACCTTACCCGCTGCGAGTCAACCTTAGCGCAACGCGTCTTCTAGCGCTTTAAGGCACAGAGCAATGTTCTCTTGACGTGCTCCATACCCCATCAGACCAATGCGCCATGCTTTACCTGCCAAGTCGCCCAGCCCAGCACCGATCTCTAGGTTATACGTATTGAGTAGGTGCTGACGGACGGCAGCATCATCCGCCCCTTGTGGAATGTATATCGCATTGAGTTGTGGCAAGCGATACGGCTCCTCGACGACAAAGGTGATCCCTAGCTCATCCAACCCCGCTTTTAGGCGTTGATGCATATCTTGATGTCGCTGCCATGCATTCTCTATTCCTTCTTGATAGAGCTTGAGCAAGGCTTCGTGCAATGCATATAAGCTATTCACCGGCGCGGTATGGTGGTAGCTACGCTTGCCTTCCCCACTCCAGTAGCCGAGCACCAAGCTTTGATCGAGAAACCAGCTTTGCACCTTGTGAGTACGCGCCTGCATTTTTGCAACAGCATTCGGTGAGAAAGTAACGGGCGATAAACCCGGCACGCACGACAAGCATTTTTGGCTACCGGAATACACCGCATCAAGCTGCCATTCATCCACTTTTAATGGTACCCCGCCGAGTGATGTCACCGCATCGACAATGGTTAAACAGCCATGTTCGCGCGCCAACGTCGCGAGGGCCTGTGCATCAGAACAAGCGCCGGTGGATGTTTCGGCGTGAACAAACGCGAGCATACTGGCATCTGGGTGTGCTTTCAGTGCGTCTTCCACTTTTTGCGGGCTGACTGGGCTTCCCCAGGCATCATCAACCACCACGGCCGTCGCGCCACAACGTTCGACGTTTTCTCGCATTCTGTCGCCAAAAACACCATTGCGACAAACGATCACCTTCTCTCCAGGCTCAACCAAATTGACAAAGCAGGCTTCCATCCCTGCACTGCCAGGCGCCGATATCGCGATGGTAAAAGGGTTCTCCGTCTGAAATGCGTATTGCAGCAGTTGCTTAACTTCATCCATCATGGCGATAAAAAGCGGATCAAGGTGCCCCAACGTTGGACGACTTAGCGCCTGCAATACGGGAGGATAAATATCTGACGGACCTGGCCCCATCAGCGTGCGTGCAACGGGTTGAAATGATTGAATTTCGGAAATTGAACGAGCCATAACCTTTCCTTGTTGTTGGTACAGAGAGCTCACCGTTATAGCATATTTTTTCAACACATCCCTACCGTCAGTTCAAACAAACCCATCACGACAAGCCGCGTGAATAAAACCCGGTTGACACCCTGTGGCCACCCCCGTAGTGTGAATAGCGTTCATGTGGCAACCGACCCATGAACTGAACATGCAGAAGAGGTGCATTTCTCAGGCAGTTATCATACGGAGCCCCACTCCAAAGTGTGATAATCAGGGGAGACAATGCCGAGGTGGCGTAAAGATCGGGGTCGATACGCTACCGGCCTTGAAGGCTGAATCCTTCAGGCTGTCACTTGTCATCCATATGGACAGACAGGTGGAGCGCTTCTGGCAGATTTGCCTGCCGTTTGCTCTTCCTACCTTGTCGCGGCCCACCACCGCGGTCACGATGTGACTTCTGATGTTCCCCATATTTAATGATTAATGATCGTTGCATTATAGAGAGGGGAAAAGGACGTGAACCCATTATCACCGATTTCAGTCGCTAAATTTGGCGGCACTAGCGTTGGCACCATTCATGCGATGCGACAAAGCGCCGATGTTATCGAGCAAAATCCACAAACACGCCTGGTCGTGATCAGTGCTTGCTCCGGGGTGACCAATCACCTGGTTGCCCTGGCACAAGGGATCGACGACCCACAAGCACGTCAAGACAAACTGGCGGCCATCACCACTATCCATCAAACCATATTAACCCAGCTTCCCGACTGCCAAAACACGCAGGCGGAGGTAGATCATTGGCACCTCACGATTGCCGAGTATGCCGATACCGCGGCCTCCGCCCCTAGTACAGCGTTGACGGATGCTTTGGTCGCCTGTGGTGAGCTGATCTCGACCCATATTTTTACCCATTTGCTCAATAGCCGAGGGGTGGCGACGGTGAGGGCCGATGCGCGAGAATTACTGCGCACTGATAGTCAATTCGGCAGCGCCCAGCCTGACCCACAGCAAACCAAGGCACAGTGCCAAGACCAATTACTCCCCCACTTAGCGACACACCTCGTGGTCACGCAAGGGTTTATCGGTGCGGATGCTGCCGGACAGACCACCACACTGGGCCGTGGCGGCAGTGACTATAGTGCCGCGTTATTCGCCGAGGCGATAGAGGCAAAAAGTTTGGCTATCTGGACCGACGTCCCCGGGATTTATACCACCGATCCGCGAATCGCGAGCCAAGCGCGTCCAATCGGCGAGATTAGCTTTAGCGAAGCCTCGGAAATGGCAACCTTTGGTGCCAAGATCCTACATCCATCAACCTTAGTACCTGCCGTACGCCAGCATATTCCGGTGTTTGTCGGCGCGGCGAGAGCCCCAGAACAAGGCGGTACCTGGATCCGTGAGCAAGCGCACTCGGCGCCGCTGTTTCGTGCCGTGGCCCTTAGACGTAACCAAACCATGGTCACGCTGACGAGCTTAAATATGTTTCATACCTACGGCTTTTTGGCCAAGGTATTTGAGATCCTCGCACGCTTTGAGATCTCGGTGGATTTGATTACCACTTCGGAAGTCAGCGTCGCGTTGACCTTGGATCAGACCAATACCCAAGGTGACGCGCCCCAGCTACCCGATGCAGCAGTCGATGAACTTTCTCAGCTATGTCATGTGGATGTTTGTAAACAGCTTGCGGTTGTTGCCTTAATCGGTAATGCGATGAACCAAACGCCGGGTGCGACAGCGTCTGTATTCAATGCTCTGGAGCAAACCAAACTACGGATGATTTGCTACGGTGCCAGTAACCATAATGTCTGCGTGGTGGTGGACGAGTACGACGCCACTGACGTAGTACAGCGCCTACATGCCGATTTATTTGAGTAGGTGTCCCGTCCTAATATAGGTTGACAGTTTTTAGGCCAGCTCCAGTAGCTGGCCTTTTTTATTATGCACCTGATTGGGGGTTGCCATACTTAAACTTAGGTGCGGTCTCATTTCGTTGTATATCGCTATCGATTCTTTTACCAGTATTTTAAGCTCTGTCAGTGTCTTACACCGGTACAGTAAAAACTCATGCTTCAGTATGCCATTGACTCTTTCCGCTAACGCGTTTTGGTAGCAATCATAACCATCCGTCATCGACGGCTGGATTTGACTCTCCTGTAGCGCACTCTGATAAACGGCTGAGCAGTATTGCGAACCTCGGTCTGAGTGATGTACCGCATTGCCGATATAGCGCTTATCTTTGACGGCCATTTTCAGCGCTTTCACTACATTGTCGACTTTCATATCTTCGCTAACGTGATGACCCACTATCTTGCGTGAGTTGGCATCGGTCACCAGTGACAGATAGTGCACACCTTGGTCTGATTCAACATAAGTGATGTCGCTGACCAGTACATGCGCAGCATCATGCAGTCCGTCTTCTTTTAGCCAGGTTAGGATGCTTCTTCATCCAGTGCTTACTACACGTAGTTTTTGTGTAGCTTTTCTTGGGTTTAACCAGTAAGCCTTCGCTTCTCAGATAGCTAAAAAACCCGTCTCGCCCTAGCTTAATTTCGTGTTCAACTAGCTTGGGCTTTACCAACGCGTAGAGCTTACGCGCCCCTAACCTCGGCATATACTTACGCCAGTATTGGACCCAGTCTCTGATGATTGATAGTTCAGCTCTTCGGCTTTCCATTCGAGCAACGGCTTGATAGACAC
>NZ_FSRI01000002.1:0-17500 GCF_900141775.1 Salinivibrio sp. ES.052
TACCAATAAAGAAGCCCTGCTTGATGACATTCGCAATACCATCGAGAAAGCATCTTTTACGTATATTCGCCAACACGAGATGCGAGGGCTAGGCCCACGCTATCTTAACAGGACGTGACCTGGTCGGTGATGAAGCCTTCGCTGTGGTATTGGCCGATGATCTTTGTATCCATCCGGCAACGGCGTACTCAAACAAATGGTGGCGCTCTATAACCAGTTCCGTTGTTCGATTGTGGCCGTGGAGGAAGTACCTGAAGACGAGACCCATAAATATGGCGTCATTGCAGGCCAAGAGATCAAAGATGACCTTTTCCGCGTAGATAACATGGTGGAAAAACCCGATCCGGGCAGTGCTCCCAGTAATTCTTGCCATCATTGGCCGTTATATTCTGACACCCGACATTTTTGATTTGTTGGAAACGACCCCACCAGGAAAAAATGGTGAAGTACAAATTACTGACGCTTTGTTAAAGCAAGCACAGTCAGGCTGCGTCCTCGCATATAAATTTAAAGGGGAACGTTTTGACTGTGGCAGTGTGGAAGGCTTTATAGAAGCAACCAACCATTGCTATGAGCATCATTATCTCGGTGGCAGCAATAAGATGAAGCGACGGTGAAAAACAGCAAGTAGTGGACGATGCCTCTGAGCGAGCGGGGTTCCAATACGAGTAAGGGCTGTGTAAATATACAGCCTTTTTATTTGGTCATGGTCGTCCCTGTGCGATACTAGGCGACCAACCAGTGAGCTGACTGAGTAGTAGGATAATAATGGACAATATCGACGTCAGAGGCGCGCGTACGCACAACCTCAAAAATATCAACCTCACCATCCCCCGTGACAAGCTGATTGTGATCACCGGTTTGTCCGGCTCAGGGAAATCATCGCTCGCCTTCGATACTCTGTATGCTGAAGGACAGCGTCGCTACGTGGAGTCATTGTCATCGTATGCGCGTCAATTTTTATCCTTGATGGAAAAGCCCGATGTGGATCATATCGAAGGCCTATCTCCCGCGATCTCGATTGAGCAAAAGTCCACGTCACACAACCCCCGCTCCACCGTTGGCACCATCACCGAAGTGTATGACTATTTGCGTTTGCTTTATGCGCGAGTGGGAGAGCCGCGGTGTCCAACGCATGATGTAACGCTGGCTGCACAGACCATTAGTCAGATGGTCGATAAAGTCTTAGCGCTACCAGAAGGCAGTAAGTTGATGTTACTGGCGCCGATCATTAAAAACCGTAAAGGCGAGCACGTTAAAACGTTAGAAAATTTAGCCGCCCAAGGCTTTATTCGTGCCCGAATCAACGGTGAAGTCTGTGATCTGTCCGATCCTCCCACCCTAGAGCTACAAAAAAAACATACCATTGAAGTGGTGGTCGATCGGTTTAAAGTCCGTGAGGATCAACAGCAACGTTTAGCCGAATCCTTTGAAACCGCGCTCGAGCTAACTGGCGGTAGCGCAGTGATCAGTTGGATGGATGGCGACGGCGAAGAAATCATTTTTTCCGCCAACTTTGCGTGTCCACATTGTGGTTACAGCATGCAAGAGCTGGAACCCCGTTTGTTTTCATTTAATAATCCAGCGGGCGCCTGTGGCACTTGTGACGGATTAGGCGTGCAGCAATATTTTGACCGTAAACGGGTCATCCAAAACCCGGCGGTCAGTCTTGCGGGCGGTGCCATTCGTGGCTGGGATCGTCGCAACTTCTATTACTTCCAAATGCTACGGTCACTGTCTGAACACTATGATTTTGATCTAGAAACGCCGTGGCAAGATCTCTCTGGCACCCTTCAAGATATTCTCCTTTATGGCTCAGGCCCGAAAGAGATTGAGTTTAAATACGTCAATGATCGTGGCGACATCCGGGTACGCAAGCATCCCTTTGAGGGGATCCTCAACAATATGGAGCGTCGCTATCGCGATACCGAATCCAATGCCGTCCGTGACGAATTGGCGAAATACATTGCAACCAAGCCTTGTGCCAGCTGTGGCGGCTCACGTTTACGCCAAGAAGCGCGGCATGTCTTTATCGAGCATCGTAATTTGCCCGAAATTTGTGAGCTAAGCATTCAACAAGCACTCGACTTCTTCGAGCAACTTTCGCTTACGGGCCAACGGGCCAAAATTGCCGAAAAGGTGATGAAAGAAATCCATGACCGGTTGCGCTTTTTGGTGAATGTGGGCCTCAACTACCTCAATCTCTCGCGCAGCGCCGATACGTTATCGGGCGGCGAAGCACAACGTATTCGCCTCGCTAGCCAAATCGGTGCAGGGCTGGTCGGTGTCATGTACGTATTGGATGAACCATCGATTGGCTTGCATCAACGGGATAACGCCCGCTTGCTAGAAACCCTGGAGCATCTGCGCGATTTGGGGAATACCGTGATGGTGGTCGAACACGATGAAGATGCCATCCGAGCCGCAGACTACATCATCGATATTGGACCAGGTGCGGGAATTCACGGTGGCCAGATCGTCGCCGAAGGGGGCCTGGACGATATTTTAGCCAGTGAGGCCTCTCTCACCGGCCAATACCTCAGCGGCCGAAAAGAGATTGCCGTGCCACCACAGCGGATCCAACGCGATCCTAACAAGATGTTGGTGCTCAAAGGTGCAACCGGAAATAACCTCAAAAATGTCGATCTGCATTTGCCCGTTGGTTTGCTAACCTGTGTCACGGGCGTGTCTGGGTCGGGTAAATCCACGCTGATCAACGATACCTTCTTTAAAGTGGCCCATCAGCAGTTAAACGGGGCAACCACCGCCGAGCCTGCCCCCTATGAATCGATTGATGGGCTGGGTCACTTTGATAAAGTCATCGATATCGATCAAAGCCCGATTGGCCGTACACCAAGATCGAACCCAGCCACCTACACCGGCATTTTCACCCCGATCCGCGAACTCTTCGCGGGCACGCAAGAAGCCCGCGCTCGGGGCTATAAAGTCGGCCGTTTTAGCTTCAACGTGCGTGGCGGTCGCTGCGAAGCCTGCCACGGTGATGGGGTTATCAAAGTGGAGATGCACTTTTTACCCGACGTTTATGTCCCGTGTGATGTGTGTAAAGGTAAACGCTATAATCGCGAGACCCTCGAAGTACGTTACAAAGGCAAAACCATTGATGAAGTGCTGGAGATGACAGTAGAGGATGCGCGTGAGTTCTTTGATGCCGTCCCTGCCATCAAACGGAAACTGCAAACCTTGATGGATGTTGGCTTAAGTTATGTTCGTCTCGGCCAAGCTGCCACCACGTTGTCTGGCGGTGAAGCGCAACGGGTCAAACTGGCAAGAGAGCTGTCTAAACGTGATACCGGTAAAACCCTGTACATTCTCGACGAGCCTACGACAGGGTTACACTTCCACGACATTCAACAACTCCTCAACGTTCTGCATCGTTTGCGCGAGCAAGGAAATACCATCGTGGTGATTGAACACAATTTGGATGTGATAAAAACCGCTGATTGGATCATCGACCTCGGCCCAGAAGGCGGTAATGGCGGCGGAGAAATCATCGCCCAAGGCACACCGGAAGACATCGTTGATGTGAGTGGCAGCCACACCGCCCACTTCCTTAAACCAATATTGGAGCGATAATGACCTCAGCGCTGCCCCCTAGCCGCGTGATACGCAAGCCGTTGACGGCGCCATTTTTGGTGGCTTTAGCGGCTTTGTGGCTAATGTGCCTGCCACTCTATGCCGTCTCTTTGCCTTTGGTCGGTATACGCCATCCGGCGGCAGCGCTGTCATTATTAACCCTAGCCTTCACACTGGGGTTTGCCGGTTTAGAAGTCATCCGACAGCATACTTGGCGGGCAAGCCGACTCACTGGGACGCTAGCACTTGCTACAGGCTTGGCTATTATCCCTTATTTTTACCCGCAGGCGCAGGCGCAAAACAGCGGTTATGCTCTCGCCGCTCTGGTACTCAGCCTGGGGTTCTTCTCTAGCCTGCAACAGTTTATTTTTAATCACACTCAACGACAAAAGCTACTCGCTGTGTTGTTATTAGCCTCTTGGCTCGCGGTGTTATCGGTATTGGGGAACCAGCCACCTCCGGGCATGGCTCCCTTTATGTTTGATCAATGGGTCCCACACCTGCCTCCGGCAGTCACCCATACCTTACTGCTGACCGGATTAACCTTGGCGGCCTATATTCTAGCCAGAGAGCCCAGTGGTCGATATCGTCATCCAGTGAGCCAAAGCCTGCTCGCGTTGACGCCTCTGGCCTTTATTCCCGTACTCGCGATGCAGGGACAGCCTCTGCTCCTTCTCTTTGCCCTCTGTGCGATTGCATTACAACAAGTGTATTTGGCTCGGTTCGCGTCTCGACGCCAGCATTTGGCTTGGTTGCTCGCGATCTCGGCTGGCGCAATATTGGCGGTATTTGGCCTGAACGATCAAGACAGTTGGCAATGGCTGACTGCAGGCGATCAACGTGCTCTCATGCTGGCTTGGCAGCAATGGCAGATGACACCCTTTTTTGGTGTGGGCATGGGCAATGGAAAACCAGCCTTGTTATTGCTCTCAGCCTCACAAGCCGGCCACCAAGGTCCGGTCACGCTACCGAGCGCCTTATTGCTGTGGCTGATTGAAGGCGGCTTACTTATTGCCTTAGGCTATCTCTTGGTACTGGCCGCGCTGGCGGTCCGCATCCTACGCGCACCATCTGGCACGCGGCGAGTGTTAGTCGCATTGGTGTTGCCACCGCTCACTGGACTGATGATTTATCCGGCCAGTGGCACACAGTGGTTTAACGGCGTGTTATTACTGCTCTGGCTCTATTGGTTGGACAATTTAACCAGTAAATATCGTCGCTATCCCGTGCTCTCGCACCGCTATAGCCAACGTATTGCCAGCCGGACAGTGATCTCAGCGCTCGTGCTCGCCACCTTACTGTGCCTGTCATCGGTTTATTTGGCCAACCGCTATTTACGCGAATCCTTATTAACCTCACAGCGTTTTGCTTTGTATCAACAACACCCATGGTGGCAAAAAAAACTGTACCACGCCCAACAAGATCGCCGCTTTCAAACCGATTTGGCGACCCTGTCCGATGCTGCTCGCCACCAGCACCTTAACGCGTTATTGCGCCAAACCGCTCAGCACCCGCACTTCTCTGGTTATCAGCACGCCTATCAAGTGGCATTGCAAATCGGTGACCATCAACGCGCAAGGGATATTCAACAAGAGGCCCGCTATTTGTTTCCGCAAGCGGCCAAGGTATGGACCACTCGCCACACCTTACCCGCTGCGAGTCAACCTTAGCGCAACGCGTCTTCTAGCGCTTTAAGGCACAGAGCAATGTTCTCTTGACGTGCTCCATACCCCATCAGACCAATGCGCCATGCTTTACCTGCCAAGTCGCCCAGCCCAGCACCGATCTCTAGGTTATACGTATTGAGTAGGTGCTGACGGACGGCAGCATCATCCGCCCCTTGTGGAATGTATATCGCATTGAGTTGTGGCAAGCGATACGGCTCCTCGACGACAAAGGTGATCCCTAGCTCATCCAACCCCGCTTTTAGGCGTTGATGCATATCTTGATGTCGCTGCCATGCATTCTCTATTCCTTCTTGATAGAGCTTGAGCAAGGCTTCGTGCAATGCATATAAGCTATTCACCGGCGCGGTATGGTGGTAGCTACGCTTGCCTTCCCCACTCCAGTAGCCGAGCACCAAGCTTTGATCGAGAAACCAGCTTTGCACCTTGTGAGTACGCGCCTGCATTTTTGCAACAGCATTCGGTGAGAAAGTAACGGGCGATAAACCCGGCACGCACGACAAGCATTTTTGGCTACCGGAATACACCGCATCAAGCTGCCATTCATCCACTTTTAATGGTACCCCGCCGAGTGATGTCACCGCATCGACAATGGTTAAACAGCCATGTTCGCGCGCCAACGTCGCGAGGGCCTGTGCATCAGAACAAGCGCCGGTGGATGTTTCGGCGTGAACAAACGCGAGCATACTGGCATCTGGGTGTGCTTTCAGTGCGTCTTCCACTTTTTGCGGGCTGACTGGGCTTCCCCAGGCATCATCAACCACCACGGCCGTCGCGCCACAACGTTCGACGTTTTCTCGCATTCTGTCGCCAAAAACACCATTGCGACAAACGATCACCTTCTCTCCAGGCTCAACCAAATTGACAAAGCAGGCTTCCATCCCTGCACTGCCAGGCGCCGATATCGCGATGGTAAAAGGGTTCTCCGTCTGAAATGCGTATTGCAGCAGTTGCTTAACTTCATCCATCATGGCGATAAAAAGCGGATCAAGGTGCCCCAACGTTGGACGACTTAGCGCCTGCAATACGGGAGGATAAATATCTGACGGACCTGGCCCCATCAGCGTGCGTGCAACGGGTTGAAATGATTGAATTTCGGAAATTGAACGAGCCATAACCTTTCCTTGTTGTTGGTACAGAGAGCTCACCGTTATAGCATATTTTTTCAACACATCCCTACCGTCAGTTCAAACAAACCCATCACGACAAGCCGCGTGAATAAAACCCGGTTGACACCCTGTGGCCACCCCCGTAGTGTGAATAGCGTTCATGTGGCAACCGACCCATGAACTGAACATGCAGAAGAGGTGCATTTCTCAGGCAGTTATCATACGGAGCCCCACTCCAAAGTGTGATAATCAGGGGAGACAATGCCGAGGTGGCGTAAAGATCGGGGTCGATACGCTACCGGCCTTGAAGGCTGAATCCTTCAGGCTGTCACTTGTCATCCATATGGACAGACAGGTGGAGCGCTTCTGGCAGATTTGCCTGCCGTTTGCTCTTCCTACCTTGTCGCGGCCCACCACCGCGGTCACGATGTGACTTCTGATGTTCCCCATATTTAATGATTAATGATCGTTGCATTATAGAGAGGGGAAAAGGACGTGAACCCATTATCACCGATTTCAGTCGCTAAATTTGGCGGCACTAGCGTTGGCACCATTCATGCGATGCGACAAAGCGCCGATGTTATCGAGCAAAATCCACAAACACGCCTGGTCGTGATCAGTGCTTGCTCCGGGGTGACCAATCACCTGGTTGCCCTGGCACAAGGGATCGACGACCCACAAGCACGTCAAGACAAACTGGCGGCCATCACCACTATCCATCAAACCATATTAACCCAGCTTCCCGACTGCCAAAACACGCAGGCGGAGGTAGATCATTGGCACCTCACGATTGCCGAGTATGCCGATACCGCGGCCTCCGCCCCTAGTACAGCGTTGACGGATGCTTTGGTCGCCTGTGGTGAGCTGATCTCGACCCATATTTTTACCCATTTGCTCAATAGCCGAGGGGTGGCGACGGTGAGGGCCGATGCGCGAGAATTACTGCGCACTGATAGTCAATTCGGCAGCGCCCAGCCTGACCCACAGCAAACCAAGGCACAGTGCCAAGACCAATTACTCCCCCACTTAGCGACACACCTCGTGGTCACGCAAGGGTTTATCGGTGCGGATGCTGCCGGACAGACCACCACACTGGGCCGTGGCGGCAGTGACTATAGTGCCGCGTTATTCGCCGAGGCGATAGAGGCAAAAAGTTTGGCTATCTGGACCGACGTCCCCGGGATTTATACCACCGATCCGCGAATCGCGAGCCAAGCGCGTCCAATCGGCGAGATTAGCTTTAGCGAAGCCTCGGAAATGGCAACCTTTGGTGCCAAGATCCTACATCCATCAACCTTAGTACCTGCCGTACGCCAGCATATTCCGGTGTTTGTCGGCGCGGCGAGAGCCCCAGAACAAGGCGGTACCTGGATCCGTGAGCAAGCGCACTCGGCGCCGCTGTTTCGTGCCGTGGCCCTTAGACGTAACCAAACCATGGTCACGCTGACGAGCTTAAATATGTTTCATACCTACGGCTTTTTGGCCAAGGTATTTGAGATCCTCGCACGCTTTGAGATCTCGGTGGATTTGATTACCACTTCGGAAGTCAGCGTCGCGTTGACCTTGGATCAGACCAATACCCAAGGTGACGCGCCCCAGCTACCCGATGCAGCAGTCGATGAACTTTCTCAGCTATGTCATGTGGATGTTTGTAAACAGCTTGCGGTTGTTGCCTTAATCGGTAATGCGATGAACCAAACGCCGGGTGCGACAGCGTCTGTATTCAATGCTCTGGAGCAAACCAAACTACGGATGATTTGCTACGGTGCCAGTAACCATAATGTCTGCGTGGTGGTGGACGAGTACGACGCCACTGACGTAGTACAGCGCCTACATGCCGATTTATTTGAGTAGGTGTCCCGTCCTAATATAGGTTGACAGTTTTTAGGCCAGCTCCAGTAGCTGGCCTTTTTTATTATGCACCTGATTGGGGGTTGCCATACTTAAACTTAGGTGCGGTCTCATTTCGTTGTATATCGCTATCGATTCTTTTACCAGTATTTTAAGCTCTGTCAGTGTCTTACACCGGTACAGTAAAAACTCATGCTTCAGTATGCCATTGACTCTTTCCGCTAACGCGTTTTGGTAGCAATCATAACCATCCGTCATCGACGGCTGGATTTGACTCTCCTGTAGCGCACTCTGATAAACGGCTGAGCAGTATTGCGAACCTCGGTCTGAGTGATGTACCGCATTGCCGATATAGCGCTTATCTTTGACGGCCATTTTCAGCGCTTTCACTACATTGTCGACTTTCATATCTTCGCTAACGTGATGACCCACTATCTTGCGTGAGTTGGCATCGGTCACCAGTGACAGATAGTGCACACCTTGGTCTGATTCAACATAAGTGATGTCGCTGACCAGTACATGCGCAGCATCATGCAGTCCGTCTTCTTTTAGCAGGTTAGGATGCTTCTTCATCCAGTGCTTACTACACGTAGTTTTTGTGTAGCTTTTCTTGGGTTTAACCAGTAAGCCTTCGCTTCTCAGATAGCTAAAAAACCCGTCTCGCCCTAGCTTAATTTCGTGTTCAACTAGCTTGGGCTTTACCAACGCGTAGAGCTTACGCGCCCCTAACCTCGGCATATACTTACGCCAGTATTGGACCCAGTCTCTGATGATTGATAGTTCAGCTCTTCGGCTTTCCATTCGAGCAACGGCTTGATAGACACCTTGCCGAGAAATGCCTGTGGCACGACATGCCGCCGCTAACTTTATTTTACTTTTGGCTTTGGCTTGCCAGATGTACCGGATAAGTACTTTTTTCTGAGGCCGGCTCCGTACTCATTGTCCATGATATCGACCATACCATTGAGGATTTGGTTACGCAGTTTCTCTTCGGCTAACTCACGCTCAAGGCGCTTGATAGTTTCGGATGGGGTTTCTTTTGAATGTGGCATAAGGGGATGCTGAAATGGCTTCGACCAATCGAGTCTACCATGTTTTCTGAGCCAGACGAGTACCGTTGAGCGGCCCTGAATGCCAAAACGGGCTTGAGCTTGTTTGTACGTCATTTCGCCTTTTTCAACACGCTCTACAACGCCTAATTTAAAGGCTAAGGTGTAATCACGTTGCGTGCGCTTACGGCTTGAATTACTTGATGTTGTCATAAAGAAGTCCTCTTTATGTCAACGTATTTCAGGACGGGACAAGGTTCAGAATAAAGCCAGCGCACCGGCTGGCTTTATTGATTACGCATTTAAGTTAGGGCCGAGCCACTTTTCTGCCTCTTCCGTGCTCCAACCTTTACGGGCGGCATAGCTATCTCGCTGATCCGCTTGGATCTTGGCCACCGAAAAATAGCGTGACTCCGGGTGGGAAAAATACCAACCCGACACCGAGGCCCCCGGCCACATGGCATAGCTTTCTGTCAGCGTCATCCCGGTATGCGCCTCAACCGATAACAGCTGCCAGATTTTGCCTTTTTCGGTATGCTCAGGGCACGCTGCATAGCCAGGCGCTGGGCGGATCCCTTGGTATTGTTCTCGTATCAAGGCGTCATTATCCAGTGTTTCACCCGCCGCATAGCCCCACAGCGTTATTCGAATTTGTTGATGCAAATATTCCGCAAACGCCTCAGCCAGCCGATCGGCGACGGCTTGGATCATAATCGCGTTGTAGTCATCCCCGTTGGCTTTGTAAGCATCCGCCAGTTCATGCTCTCCCATGCCACCCGTTACCGCAAACGCACCGATCCAATCGGGCTGCTTACTGGCTTTCGGCGCAATAAAGTCGGCAAGGCAGTAGTTGGCACCGCGCGGCTTTTTGGTTTGTTGACGTAAGTGATTAAGCACCACCGCGACGTCTTGCCGAGAGGTGTCGTGATAAACTTCAATATCATCATCGATCGCATTGGCGGGGAATAAGCCACAGACCCCTTTTGCCGTGATCAAGCCGTCCGCTTCAAACCGATCGAGCCAGGCATTAGCATCTTGATACAGGCGACGTGCCTCCTCACCTACCAGCTCGTGATCTAAAATCGCTGGAAACTTCCCACTCAACGACCAGGTCATAAAGAACGGGGTCCAATCAATGTATTGGCGGAGCGTGGCAATCGACACATCATCATAAACATGGATCCCCGGTTTTACGGGCTGTGGCGGCGTATAACTCGCCCAATCAGTTTGCCATTTATTCGCTCTCGCCACCTCCAGGGTCACCGGTGGGGTGCGCGGAGTTTTACGTTGGTGTTGTTCACGCACCGACACATACTCGTTTTGTAACCGTGCGACAAAGTCTGGATATTGTGTGGATGACAGGAGCGACGAACAGACGCCCACTGCACGTGACGCATTAGGCACATAGACCACAGGCGCGTGATAATGCTGCTCAATTTTGACGGCTGTATGTGCTTTCGACGTCGTCGCTCCACCAATAAGTAATGGCACATCAAAGCCTTGCCGTTCCATCTCTTTGGCAACGTTGACCATCTCATCCAAAGACGGTGTGATAAGGCCGGATAAGCCAATAATATCAACTTGTTCTTCACGTGCGACCGACAGTATTTTCTCAGTGGGGACCATGACACCCAAATCGATGATCTCAAAGTTATTGCACTGTAAGACCACGCCAACAATATTCTTACCGATATCGTGAACATCCCCCTTCACTGTGGCCAATAAAATCTTACCGTTGGTTTGGCTCTGTTGTTTCTCCGCATTGATGTAGGGCTCTAGGTAAGCGACCGCTTGTTTCATCACACGCGCCGATTTTACCACCTGAGGCAGGAACATTTTTCCTTCACCAAACAGGTCTCCTACCACATTCATGCCCGCCATTAACGGGCCTTCAATTACCTCGAGTGGTTTACTCGCCGCCTGACGCGCTTGTTCGGTATCCTCAACAATAAACTCAGTGATCCCTTTGACCAGTGCGTGCTCAAGCCGTTGATTCACCGGCCAACCTCGCCACTCCGCCGTCTCTGCGACTTCGTTTTCACCGTGATCACGGTAGCTGTCCGCCAGGGCCAATAATCGGTCTGTCGCGTCATTGTCCTTATTACTCACCACATCTTCGAC
This sequence comes from Salinivibrio sp. ES.052, assembly GCF_900141775.1. GTDB lineage: Bacteria > Pseudomonadota > Gammaproteobacteria > Enterobacterales > Vibrionaceae > Salinivibrio. Next base: position 11,410 of record NZ_FSRI01000002.1, read on the forward strand.
GGCCAGCCGCAACGATTCAGGAAGATCATCGTAAATAGCCAGCTGTCCGGCGTTGACGATCCCCATGTCCATGCCATTTTTAATACAGTGATACAGGAATACGGCATGAATGGCTTCACGCACTGGGTTATTGCCGCGAAACGAGAAAGACACGTTCGATACGCCGCCAGAAATCATCGCATGTGGCAGGTTTTGTTTGATATCCGCGACCGCGTTAATGAAATCGACCGCGTAGTTATTGTGTTCTTCAATCCCAGTGGCAATCGCAAAAATATTCGGATCGAAAATGATGTCTTCAGGTGGGAAGCCCACGCGGTCCACTAACAGGTGATAAGCGCGAGTACAAATCTCGACTTTTCGTTCACGGGTATCGGCTTGGCCTTGCTCATCAAACGCCATCACAATCACCGCGGCCCCATAGCGGCGGACAAGACGTGCTTGTCGAATAAAGGCATCTTCGCCTTCTTTTAACGAAATGGAATTGACGATCCCCTTACCTTGAATGCACTTGAGCCCCGCTTCGATAATCTCCCATTTAGAAGAGTCAATCATCACGGGGACACGGGCAATATCAGGCTCCGTGGCACACAAGTTGAGAAAACGCACCATCGCCTGCTGCGCATCGAGCATGCCTTCATCCATATTAATGTCGATCACTTGCGCGCCGCTCTCGACCTGCTGCAGCGCGACCTCCAGTGCCTCGTCATACTGCTCATCGACAATTAAACGCTTAAACCGCGCAGAGCCCGTCACATTGGTGCGCTCTCCCACATTGACAAACAAACTATCGGCATTAATGGTCAACGGCTCAAGGCCTGATAGCCGGCAGGCTACCGGATGAGATGGGAGCGTGCGTGGTGCGTGCTTGGCCACTACCTCGCTGATGGCTTGAATATGCTCTGGTGTGGTCCCACAACACCCTCCTACCAAGTTAATAAAACCAGACGCTGCCCACTCGTCGATGTGTGTTGCCATCTCTTCAGGCGAGAGATCGTATTCGCCAAAGGCATTAGGCAAGCCGGCATTGGGGTGAACAGAGACATAGCCTTCGCAGATATCGCTCAACTCTTTGACATACTGACGCAGCTCGGCGGGCCCAAGGGCACAGTTCAAACCAAAAGAGAGCGGCTCTGCGTGGCGTAAGGAATGATAAAACGCCGCGGTGGTTTGTCCCGATAAGGTACGGCCTGAAGCATCAGTGATAGTACCGGAAATCATGATGGGCAAGCGCTGCCCACGTGTATCAAACACTTTCTCAACCGCAAAGGCACACGCTTTTGCATTCAAGGTATCAAAGATGGTTTCCAGCATGATGATATCAACCCCCCCCTCGATCAGCGCTTCGGTGGATTCGGCATACACCTCAACCAATTGATCAAAGCTGACATTGCGAAAACCTGGGTCGTTAACATCGGGGGAGATGGAGCAGGTGCGGTTAGTAGGGCCTAGAACCCCTGCGACAAAGCGTGGTTTATCGGGCGTTTTGGCACTCCACGTATCGGCGACCTCGCGCGCAAGCCGGGCTGCCGCTAGGTTAATTTCCTCACTCAGTGCCTGCATGTCGTAATCGGCCATCGCGATTTGCGTGGCATTAAAGGTATTGGTCTCAATAATGTCGGCGCCAGCTGCCAAGTAGTCGCTGTGTAAGGCCTCTATTTTATCTGGCTGGGTGAGCACCAAGAGATCATTGTTCCCTTTGACATCGCAATGCCAATCTTTAAAACGTGCGCCTCGATAATCAGCCTCACTCAGCCTTAGCCCCTGAATCATGGTACCCATACCACCATCGATGACTAAAATACGCTCAGCTAATTGTTGTGTTAATCGGTCCATATTTATCACGCTGCATCATCTTCCTGGTTGCGATAGTTTTATCCTACCACAGTCAATTTGGAAATCTAGACGTCTATAAATATGAATTAATTTTGATCTATTTCAATTAAGCTGTTCGTTTTGAGAGCGATTTCCATTAATATTTTGACACTCTTTTTTACTCCTCGTCGTACTAGGAAGCTGCATGTCGACCTACGCAATCCTAAGCTTTATGGCTGCCGCGGCCATCTTTATCGCGTTTATCAATAGTAAAATCAGCCGAGTACAAACTACTATTGCGATCACCGCCAGTTCACTGATGCTCTCTTTACTCATCGTGATAGCCGGTCAGTATCAAGCCATCCCATTAAAAACAATGGCTGAGCAAATACTGACAGATATTCATTTCGATACATTTTTACTCAAGGGCGTGCTCGGATTCCTGCTCTTCGCCGGTGGTATTGGGGTCAAACTGCCCTCTTTTTCTGATCAAAAATGGGAAATTACATCCCTGGTTATCGGTGGGTTACTGGTCTCTGTTTTCACCATAGGCATCGGCATTTGGGGCGTTTTTCAGCTGATCAATATTCCTTTTGATTTCATTTACTGCCTGCTCTTTGGTGCGCTAATTTCACCGACAGATCCCATTGCCGTCCTAGCCATTGTCAAGAAACTGCAAGCACCAATGCGGATTACCACCCAAATCGAAGGAGAGTCATTGTTTAACGACGGGGTCGGTATTGTTATTTTCGTGACCCTATTTACCCTAGCGTTTGGTGACAGCGATCCGACAGTAAGTGGCACGCTTGCGTTGTTCTTACAAGAGGCAATAGGTGGGGTTTTATACGGCCTGATATTAGGTTATCTGTTCCATCGCCTAATCTGCGCGACCAATGATCATTCAATGGAACTACTACTAACACTGGCTATACCAAGCGCGGGATATGTGCTTGCCGATATCTTTCATGTATCCGGCCCACTGGCGATGGTCGTTTCTGGGATAATGATTGGTAACTGGACGCGCTTTATTGGCTTTTCCAAAGAAAGTGAAGACCACCTGGATCACTTTTGGGAGCTGGTCGATGAGTTTCTTAACAGCCTGCTTTTTTTGTTGATCGGGGTTAGCCTGTTGCAGATTAGTTTCCACCAAGAAGACTGGATTATTATGGCAGCGGTCGTACCCATTGTACTTCTCGCTCGCTATATCAGCGTTAAGACATGTTACCTAGGCTTTAATCGTTTCCGTCAGTATAACCCTTGGGCAGTTCGTATTTTAACTTGGGGAGGATTGAGAGGTGGACTGGCGCTTGCCATGGCGATGGCAGTGCCTGCAGGTATCATAGTGGTTCCCGATAAAAACATCGACGTGCGGGAGTTGATACTGGTTATGACGTATGCCGTCGTCGTATTCTCAATACTGGTACAAGGGTCGACCATGGCAGGAATGGTCGATAAGGCCAATGCCGCTCAAGATGACATGGATCATCGCCAACCTTGAGTCACTTTTTAATCGGGCGCCATTATGACGCCCTATCATTCGTCAACAGTGAAGTTGGACTCTGAAAATGTAGCCAAATCGAATGGTGTCATTTGATAAACACAGTAATTTAGCCAATTAGCAAACAATAAATGCCCATGACTACGCCAACTCACATAGGGGGGTTGCGAAGGATCATTGTCAGGGTAATAGTTAATTGGAACCTCTGGCTCCATACCTTCCTCAAGATCCCGATGGTATTCATGATGCAATGTGTGCGAATCATACTCGGGATGGCCAGTCACGAACACATTACGCTTATCCTTTGTTGCAGCTAGATAGGTTCCAGCCTGCGTAGATGTCGCCAAGATATCAAGATCAGTATGCTCACTCAGAAAACTGGGAGAGAAATCCGCATAACGAGAGTGCGGTGCAAGGAAGCTATCATCAAACCCACGGAGTAGGGGGTGGGTCGTGAGTGTCTCATTTATATGGTGGCGATATACCCCAGATAACTTCTCTTTACGTGTTTTCTTGGGTAAGTCATAAAGGAGCTTTAAGCCCGCCTGTGCGGCCCAACAAATATAGAGAGTAGAAGTCACATGTTGATGCGCCCAATTCATCACATCCTGCAAATGCTCCCAATAAATCACATCTTCAAACTGGACGAGACCTAATGGCGCACCGGTGACAATCAAGCCGTCAAAATTACGCGCGCGTACCGTCTCAAACTGGCGGTAAAAAGTATCCAAGTGCTCTGTCGGCGTATTTTTACTTGGCCGGTTATCAATTCGCAACAGTTCCACATCGACTTGTAGAGGACTGTTAGACAGCAGACGCATAAATTGCGTTTCAGTCTCGATCTTTTTGGGCATCAAGTTAAGCAACAACACCTTCAACGGGCGAATGTTCTGACTAACTGCCCGCGTCTGCGACATCACAAAGATGTTTTCTCGGCGAAGAATGTTAGTGGCGGGGAGCTGATCCGGGATTTTTATCGGCATCACTGCCTCCTAGGGATGTTTAGACGTCCAGATACCTAATAACATAACGTAGTGTCTGATTAAGCTCAAGCTATAATCAGTGCTCACCCTCAATCATCCTGATCAAGATAGAAAACCCGCTAGAATAGAACCAAAATAAAAAGAGGTGGGCTAAAACGAAAAAAGCCCCCCGCAAAGCGGAGGGCTTAAAATGGCTCTTGGCAGTGACCTACTCTCACATGGGGAGACCCCACACTACCATCGGCGCAGTAACGTTTCACTTCTGAGTTCGGCATGGATTCAGGTGGGACCGCTACGCTATGGCTACCAAGAAAATTCTGGTGCTGATAGGCAGATTTGAACTGCCGACCTCACCCTTACCAAGGGTGCGCTCTACCAACTGAGCTATATCAGCAAAATCGTTATCAACGTCTTACTTATTGATGTTTAAATTTTTCTCATCAAAGTCTTACGCATATCCGCTTTGATGCTTAAATCCGTTTTTGCCTTCAGATTTTTCCAAAAATCTGAAAACAAGAAAGCAAGCCTGGCGATGTCCTACTCTCACATGGGGAGACCCCACACTACCATCGGCGCTGCTTCGTTTCACTACTGAGTTCGGCATGGAGTCAGGTGGGTCCAAAGCGCTATGGTCGCCAAGCAAAATTTTGTAATCTAGAAAGCTGTTCGTTCTCGCCACAATCAACTGGCTTATTTCGAGTCCAACCCAAAACCTCTTGGGTGTTGTATGGTTAAGCCGCACGGGCAATTAGTACAGGTTAGCTCAACGCCTCACAGCGCTTACACACCCTGCCTATCAACGTCGTAGTCTACGACAACCCTTTAGAGAGCTCGAAGCTCTAGGGATGACTCATCTCGGGGCCAGCTTCGCGCTTAGATGCTTTCAGCGCTTATCTGTGCCGAACTTAGCTACCGGGCAATGCGTCTGGCGACACAACCCGAACACCAGCGGTTCGTCCACTCCGGTCCTCTCGTACTAGGAGCAGCTCCCCTCAATCATCCAACGCCCACGGCAGATAGGGACCGAACTGTCTCACGACGTTCTAAACCCAGCTCGCGTACCACTTTAAATGGCGAACAGCCATACCCTTGGGACCGACTTCAGCCCCAGGATGTGATGAGCCGACATCGAGGTGCCAAACACCGCCGTCGATATGAACTCTTGGGCGGTATCAGCCTGTTATCCCCGGAGTACCTTTTATCCGTTGAGCGATGGCCCTTCCATTCAGAACCACCGGATCACTATGACCTACTTTCGTACCTGCTCGAGCCGTCACTCTCGCAGTTAAGCGGGCTTATGCCATTGCACTAACCTCACGATGTCCGACCGTGATTAGCCCACCTTCGTGCTCCTCCGTTACTCTTTGGGAGGAGACCGCCCCAGTCAAACTACCCACCAGGCACTGTCCTCACCCCCGATAAGGGGGCTAAGTTAGAACATCAAACATACAAGGGTGGTATTTCAAGGTTGGCTCCACGACAACTGGCGTCGCCGTTTCAAAGCCTCCCACCTATCCTACACATGTAGGCTCAATGTTCAGTGCCAAGCTGTAGTAAAGGTTCACGGGGTCTTTCCGTCTAGCCGCGGGTACACAGCATCTTCACTGCGATTTCAATTTCACTGAGTCTCGGGTGGAGACAGCGTGGCCATCATTACGCCATTCGTGCAGGTCGGAACTTACCCGACAAGGAATTTCGCTACCTTAGGACCGTTATAGTTACGGCCGCCGTTTACCGGGGCTTCGATCAATGGCTTCTCTTGCGATAACCACATCAATTAACCTTCCGGCACCGGGCA
>NZ_FSRI01000002.1:22500-455000 GCF_900141775.1 Salinivibrio sp. ES.052
CTGGAGGTGCTCCCACAAGACGCGCGACTGAGTGTTTTTCCATAAATTCGGACATATCAATCCGGACCATGGCGTCACGACTATCAAACATAAATTCAGCGAGCGACTTACACAGCTCCGTTTTCCCCACCCCTGTTGGGCCTAAAAATAGGAAGGAGCCTATTGGGCGATTAGGATCGGCAAGCCCAGCACGGCTTCGACGAATAGCATTGGCAACCGCGCTGACCGCTTCATCTTGGCCTATCACGCGAGCATGCAATGCCGATTCCATTTTTAGCAGCTTCTCTTTTTCGCTTTCCAACATACGAGAAACAGGGATCCCCGTTTGGCGGGCAATGACATCAGCGATCTCAGCCTCAGTCACCCGGTTTTTCAACAGGGTCATTTCCTGCATCTCGGCTTGACTAGCCAAGTCCAGTTGCTTTTCTAGTTCTGGGATCTTGCCGTATTGCAGCTCAGACATTCGACTCAAGTCACCCGCCCGACGTGCAATCTCCATATCGGTCCGTGCTTGCTCTAAGGCTGCTTTGATATGTTGTGCGCCAGATACCGCGGCTTTTTCGGTATTCCATACCTCTTCCAGTTCTGCATATTCACGCTCTTTCGCCTCGAGCTCTTCGCGAAGCGTCTCTAAGCGCTTTAGACTTGCACTGTCTTCTTCTTTTTCTAACGCTTGCTGCTCAATTTTAAGCTGAACAATACGCCGCTCAAGTCGATCCAGTGAATCAGGTTTGGAGTCGATTTGCATTCGGATGCTGGAAGCCGCCTCGTCAATCAGATCGATGGCTTTATCTGGCAGTTGCCGATCTGCAATATAGCGATGTGACAAGCTAGCAGCAGCAACAATAGCGGGATCCGTAATTTCTACCGCATGGTGCAGTTCATAACGCTCTTTCAAACCACGTAAAATCGCTACCGTGTCTTCAACATTCGGCTCATTCACCAAAACTTTTTGGAAACGACGCTCTAATGCCGCATCTTTTTCTACGTATTGGCGATATTCATCAAGGGTCGTTGCCCCCACGCAGTGGAGCTCACCACGTGCCAATGCAGGCTTGAGCATATTACCCGCATCCATCGCTCCTTCGGCTTTACCCGCCCCCACCATCGTGTGGAGTTCATCGATAAAGAGGATGACATTGCCTTCCTCTTTGGCGAGTTCATTAAGCACCGATTTGAGTCGCTCTTCAAATTCCCCACGGTACTTAGCACCAGCTACCAGTGAGCCCATGTCGAGAGAAAGGACACGTTTACTACGTAAGCCTTCTGGCACCTCACCGTTAACAATACGCTGAGCGAGGCCTTCCACAATGGCGGTTTTGCCGACGCCCGGCTCACCAATCAGCACAGGGTTGTTTTTAGTTCGGCGCTGAAGCACTTGTACCGTACGGCGAATTTCATCATCACGCCCGATTACCGGATCAAGCTTACCTTGCTCAGCCCGTTCGGTGAGATCGATGGTGAACTTCTCAAGCGCTTGTCGATTTTCTTCCGCATTGGGGTCATCAACTTGCTGGCCGCCACGAACTTTCTCTATCGCCTCTTCAACTTTTTGCGAAGTCAGGCCATGACTCCGTAGGAGTTCGCCAAGCTGACCTTTGTCTTCCACCGCAGCCAACACAAAAAGCTCAGAGGAAATATATTTATCTTTGCGCTTTTGTGAGACTTTGTCGCAGAGGTTAAATAGGGTGCCTAGATGATTAGAAAGTTGAACCTCACCGCCGGTGCCCGTGACTTGTGGTAACCGGTCTAGTAGTTCGGAAAGGCTAGAGCGCAACTGGCTCACATCCACGTTCATCATGGTCAATAATGGACGAATCGCACTACTGTCTTGATTCAGCAATGCGGTCATCAAGTGAACGGGTTCAATATATTGATGGTCTCGTCCTAATGCGAGTGATTGCGCATCAGAGATAGCAATTTGAAACTTACTCGTAAAACGGTCAAGGCGCATAGCTCCTCCCATTTAACACCTTTAGTTGATGAATAAATGGGCACGATACAGGTATTTTTCAAGCGTCGAGTATGACTTTATTTTGCTCGCCAGATACACGTTGCCATCCGCCCCGTCTGCCCATCTCTTCGATATGAATAGAACTGGTCAGCTTGCTGATAGGTGCAGAACTCTCCCCCATAGATCGCTGTCACGCCTGCCCGCCTAAGTCGCTGCGTGGCGAGCACATAAAGATCAGCAAGGTACTTGTGATCGCCTTTAGGCATAAAGGCGGCCTTTGCCTCCGGTGACAGAGAGGTAAATGCCAGGTAAACATCTTCTCCCACCTCAAAGGCTTGAGGCCCGATAGCCGGCCCTAACCAAACGAGGCACTGGCTTGGATCCGCAAACATCGATAACGTCGTTTCCAGGACACCATGCAATAAGCCGCGCCAGCCAGCATGAGCCGCAGCAACTTGGCGACCATCATGACTACAATAAAGTACGGGTAAGCAATCAGCGGTCATAACGGTGCACACATGTCCTGTGACGTCTGTGAATGCCGCATCCGCCTCTAAGTTCGGACCATAATGCGGTAAACGTACTACTTGAGTACCATGCACTTGCTCAAGCCAGGTTATATCACCACGAACCTGCCTCGCGAGTGTCACACGATTTTGTTGTACTGCATTCGGCTCATCGCCCACATGCATTCCAAGATTCCAACCGGCAAAAGCGCCTTGGCTCACACCACCCGTCCGTGTTGTCGTTAACGCCTGTATATTATCCGGCGCCGGCCAATCCGGTTGGAGGTACTGCATCAGTATTCATCTTCCCCATTTTGCGCTTGGTCGGCGCGTAAATGTTCGGCTAATGTCACCATATCTTCGGGAACGGGCGCATGCCACTCCATTTTTTCACCAGTGATCGGATGGTCAAGACGTAGCATCGCCGCATGCAAAGCTTGGCGCTTAAACTGCCGTAATGCTTGCACCAAGGTTTCACCCGCTTGGCGTGGTGGCTTTGCTTTACCACCATATAAAGGGTCACCAACGAGAGGATGATTCAAATAGGCCATATGAACACGGATTTGATGAGTTCGTCCTGTTTCTAACCGCAAACGTAACCGAGTATGCCCGCGAAAGTGCTCTGCAACACGATAATGTGTGATCGCGGGTTTACCGAGTTCATGTACCGCCATGTGAGTACGTTTGGTGGAATGACGACCTATCGGTTTATCAATCATGCCGCCCCCGGTCATATTACCGATAGCGATGGCCTCGTATTCACGGGTGATTTTCCGTTTTTGCAAGGCGCGAACTAAGCGTGTTTGTGCCGGAATGGTTTTCGCAACGACCATCAAACCGGTTGTCTCTTTATCCAAACGATGCACAATGCCAGCACGCGGTACGTCGCCAATGTCTGGGTAGCGGTAAAGCAAACCGTTCAACAGTGTACCATCAGGGCAGCCAGCACCGGGATGGACGACAAGCCCTGTAGGTTTATTAATGACGAGAAGATCATCATCTTCATAGATCACATCAAGTGGTATATCTTGCGCAATCCAGCGATCGTCATCTTCGATTTCCGCCGTGATCTCAACCGCTTCTCCCCCCATTACTTTCTGGCGCGGTTTATCAATCGCAATGCCGTCGAGTGATACTTGACCTGCTTGAATCCACGTTTTAATCCGAGATCGCGAATAATCTGGGAATAACTCAGCAATTGCTTGATCAAGGCGCTGGCCCAATTGGTGCTCTTGGATCTGGTGTGATAACTCTATCTGTTGTGCCATATCGAACTTTTCTATGGTTTCTATGACTAAACCCTCGCGACAGTCGTTATAGTGGCGCTCGGCATATCGCCTATAAACACCTTTTGCTATAGTCGCCTGTCACTGGATAAAATAGCCGGAATAATGACATTGTATCTGTTTGCCGCTGTGACCGTAATCCAGATGGCATAAAAACTTTTCAAGGAAGTGCGATAACCCATGAAACGCCTAACCCTTACTGCAATACTGGCAGCCTCTGTTCTCGTCGGTTGTTCAAGCAACAACCAAGTTGTTCAAGACGATCCGCCCTCTAAACTGTACCAGGATGCTGAAGCGCAGTTAAACAAAGGAGCATGGATAACCGCGATTGAAAAGCTTGAAGCGCTGGACTCTCGCTATCCCTTTGGTGCTTATTCCGATCAAGTACAACTGGATCTTATCTATGCCTATTATAAGAATGACGATCTTGCCTTAGCCGAGGCAACTATCGACCGTTTTATGCGCATGCATCCAGCTCACTCAGAAAGTGACTGGGTTGCCTACATGCACGGCCTCGTTCATATGGCACAAGATCGGAGCTTGATTCATGACATCCTGCGTATGGAGCGGGATGATCGAGACCCTCAACCCGCACGTAAGGCATTTTCTGATTTTCACCGCTTACTCGAGCGCTATCCCAATAGCGAGTACGCTGCTGATGCAAAAGCCCGTATGTTGGCATTAAAAAATCGCTTAGCTAACTACGAGCTTGCGACTGCTGATTACTATATTCGCCGAGAAGCTTGGGTTGCCGCGGTTAACCGTTGCCAAGCGTTGCAGCGTGACTTCCCTGATACTGAAGCCGCCAAGGCGTCTTTGCCTCTTATGCTAAAAGCGTATAAAAAATTAGGACTTGAGGAGCCGGCTGAACGTACTCGTAAACTGATGGAGAAGAACCCCGTTTAGCGAATCAAGACTAATCATAGTGATTATAAACCTCCCAAACAAAGGGAGGTTTTTTATGCCCGTTCATTTACCAGCACGCATGTCCTACCTCAATGAGCGAATCCACACATTGAGATATAGAGAGGGTCGGTATCAAGGCCGGCTTTCAGTTCGATATAAGGTTGCTAGTCACTAAGCACACAATAGCGATATCCCCAAGGCAGGGACGAACAGGGATAGAGCGATGAAGAGCCTAGTTCGGGCAGACCTATAAACAAAAAAAGCCCTGACCGTTAGGTCAGGGCTTACTGTTTCTGTCTCATCAAAGTCTTACGCATATCAGCTTTGATGCTTAAATTGCGAGCTATGCGCAGTGAGTTTTGAAGCGAGACGCACAATGTATGCCAATACATGAGCATCGCAGCTATCAAAAATCGCAAGCAATAGGCGCAATTTATAATCAAAGCCTGGCGATGTCCTACTCTCACATGGGGAGACCCCACACTACCATCGGCGCTGCTTCGTTTCACTACTGAGTTCGGCATGGAGTCAGGTGGGTCCAAAGCGCTATGGTCGCCAAGCAAATTCGGTAATCTAGAAAGCTGTTCGTTCTCGCCACAATCAACTGGCTTATTTCGAGTCCAACCCAAAACCTCTTGGGTGTTGTATGGTTAAGCCGCACGGGCAATTAGTACAGGTTAGCTCAACGCCTCACAGCGCTTACACACCCTGCCTATCAACGTCGTAGTCTACGACAACCCTTTAGAGAGCTCGAAGCTCTAGGGATGACTCATCTCGGGGCCAGCTTCGCGCTTAGATGCTTTCAGCGCTTATCTGTGCCGAACTTAGCTACCGGGCAATGCGTCTGGCGACACAACCCGAACACCAGCGGTTCGTCCACTCCGGTCCTCTCGTACTAGGAGCAGCTCCCCTCAATCATCCAACGCCCACGGCAGATAGGGACCGAACTGTCTCACGACGTTCTAAACCCAGCTCGCGTACCACTTTAAATGGCGAACAGCCATACCCTTGGGACCGACTTCAGCCCCAGGATGTGATGAGCCGACATCGAGGTGCCAAACACCGCCGTCGATATGAACTCTTGGGCGGTATCAGCCTGTTATCCCCGGAGTACCTTTTATCCGTTGAGCGATGGCCCTTCCATTCAGAACCACCGGATCACTATGACCTACTTTCGTACCTGCTCGAGCCGTCACTCTCGCAGTTAAGCGGGCTTATGCCATTGCACTAACCTCACGATGTCCGACCGTGATTAGCCCACCTTCGTGCTCCTCCGTTACTCTTTGGGAGGAGACCGCCCCAGTCAAACTACCCACCAGGCACTGTCCTCACCCCCGATAAGGGGGCTAAGTTAGAACATCAAACATACAAGGGTGGTATTTCAAGGTTGGCTCCACGACAACTGGCGTCGCCGTTTCAAAGCCTCCCACCTATCCTACACATGTAGGCTCAATGTTCAGTGCCAAGCTGTAGTAAAGGTTCACGGGGTCTTTCCGTCTAGCCGCGGGTACACAGCATCTTCACTGCGATTTCAATTTCACTGAGTCTCGGGTGGAGACAGCGTGGCCATCATTACGCCATTCGTGCAGGTCGGAACTTACCCGACAAGGAATTTCGCTACCTTAGGACCGTTATAGTTACGGCCGCCGTTTACCGGGGCTTCGATCAATGGCTTCTCTTGCGATAACCACATCAATTAACCTTCCGGCACCGGGCAGGCGTCACACCGTATACGTCATCTTTCGATTTTGCACAGTGCTGTGTTTTTAATAAACAGTTGCAGCCACCTGGTATCTGCGACTGCCCATAGCTCCATCCGCAAGGGACTTCACCGTGGGCAGCGTACCTTCTCCCGAAGTTACGGTACCATTTTGCCTAGTTCCTTCACCCGAGTTCTCTCAAGCGCCTTGGTATTCTCTACCCGACCACCTGTGTCGGTTTGGAGTACGGTTCCTACTTACCTGAAGCTTAGAGGCTTTTCCCGGAAGCATGGCATCAATGACTTCACCACCTTGGTGGCTCGACATCGGGTCTCGACCGTGTGTAATCCCGGATTTGCCTAAGATTACAGCCTACACCCTTGAACCTGGACTACCATCGCCAGGCCCACCTAGCCTTCTCCGTCCCCCCATCGCAGTAAGTAGCAGTACGGGAATATTAACCCGTTTCCCATCGACTACGCCTTTCGGCCTCGCCTTAGGGGCCGACTTACCCTGCCCCGATTAACGTTGGACAGGAACCCTTGGTCTTCCGGCGTGGAGGTTTTTCACCCCCATTATCGTTACTCATGTCAGCATTCGCACTTGTGATACCTCCAGCATGCCTCTCAGCACACCTTCAACGGCTTACACAACGCTCCCCTACCCAATACGATAAATCGCATTGCCGCAGCTTCGGTGTATCGCTTAGCCCCGTTACATCTTCCGCGCAGGCCGACTCGACCAGTGAGCTATTACGCTTTCTTTAAATGATGGCTGCTTCTAAGCCAACATCCTGGCTGTCTGAGCCTTCCCACATCGTTTCCCACTTAGCGATAACTTTGGGACCTTAGCTGGCGGTCTGGGTTGTTTCCCTCTCCACGACGGACGTTAGCACCCGCCGTGTGTCTCCCGGATAGCACTTACTGGTATTCGGAGTTTGCAAAGGGTTGGTAAGTCGGGATGACCCCCTAGCCTTAACAGTGCTCTACCCCCAGTAGTGTTCGTCCGAGGCGCTACCTAAATAGCTTTCGGGGAGAACCAGCTATCTCCGAGTTTGATTGGCCTTTCACCCCTAGCCACAGGTCATCTCCTAACTTTTCAACGTTAGTGAGTTCGGTCCTCCAGTTGATGTTACTCAACCTTCAACCTGCCCATGGCTAGATCACTCGGTTTCGGGTCTAATGCAAGCAACTGTGCGCCCAGTTAAGACTCGGTTTCCCTACGGCTCCCCTATGCGGTTAACCTTGCTACTTACATTAAGTCGCTGACCCATTATACAAAAGGTACGCGGTCACCCCACAAAGGAGGCTCCCACTGCTTGTACGTAGACGGTTTCAGGTTCTATTTCACTCCCCTCACAGGGGTTCTTTTCGCCTTTCCCTCACGGTACTGGTTCACTATCGGTCAGTCAGGAGTATTTAGCCTTGGAGGATGGTCCCCCCATGTTCAGACAAGATATCACGTGTCCCGTCCTACTCGTTTTCACAGATATGGCGCCGTCGGTTACGGGGCTATCACCCTTTGTTGCCAGGTTTTCCAACCTGTTCACCTAACGCCAAGTCTGCTTAAGGGCTGTTCCGGGGTCGCTCGCCGCTACTGCCGGAATCTCAATTGATTTCTTTTCCTTCGGGTACTTAGATGTTTCAGTTCCCCGAGTTCGCCTCTTAGCGCTATGTATTCACGCTAAGATACCTGCTTATGCAGGTGGGTTTCCCCATTCGGACATCCCAGATTCAAATGGCTTTTACTGCCTTATCTGGGCTTTTCGCAAGTTAATACGTCCTTCATCGCCTCTGACTGCCAAGGCATCCACCGTCTACGCTTAGTCACTTAACCATACAACCCCAAAAGGTCTTGCTTATTTACTTTCACTTTTAAAAAGTGAAAACAAACGGTTTAAACAACTAAGGTTTTGTTTTTGCCGGACTCAAAATAGAGACTTTGCTTATTGCTAAGACAAAGCCCAAGCACACTTGATTGTGTGAGTGACATTACATGTCACTGATTGAGAACTTTACTGTCATTCTTAAAGAATGACTTTGTCAGCTTTCCAGATTGTTAAAGAGCATGTGTGTTTATCACGAGGATAAAACGCCACTTCTTAACCACACTCGAAAATGTGTTCATGAAGTGGCGTCCCATAGGGGAGTCGAACCCCTGTTACCGCCGTGAAAGGGCGGTGTCCTAGGCCTCTAGACGAATGGGACACGCTGATATGTTTGGGAACATATCCTCTTATAACTTCAACCTATACAATCTGTGTGAACACTCGCAAGAATAGCGTCAGTAAGGAGGTGATCCAGCCCCAGGTTCCCCTAGGGCTACCTTGTTACGACTTCACCCCAGTCATGAACCACACCGTGGTAAACGCCCTCCCGAAGGTTAAGCTATCTACTTCTGGTGCAGCCCACTCCCATGGTGTGACGGGCGGTGTGTACAAGGCCCGGGAACGTATTCACCGTGGCATTCTGATCCACGATTACTAGCGATTCCGACTTCATGGAGTCGAGTTGCAGACTCCAATCCGGACTACGACAAACTTTAAGGGATTCGCTTAACATCGCTGTCTCGCTGCCCTCTGTATCTGCCATTGTAGCACGTGTGTAGCCCTACTCGTAAGGGCCATGATGACTTGACGTCGTCCCCACCTTCCTCCGGTTTATCACCGGCAGTCTCCCTGGAGTTCCCACCATTACGTGCTGGCAAACAAGGATAAGGGTTGCGCTCGTTGCGGGACTTAACCCAACATTTCACAACACGAGCTGACGACAGCCATGCAGCACCTGTCTCAGTGTTCCCGAAGGCACCAATCCATCTCTGGAAAGTTCACTGGATGTCAAGAGTAGGTAAGGTTCTTCGCGTTGCATCGAATTAAACCACATGCTCCACCGCTTGTGCGGGCCCCCGTCAATTCATTTGAGTTTTAACCTTGCGGCCGTACTCCCCAGGCGGTCTACTTAATGCGTTAGCGCCGAAAGCCAAAGTCTAAAACCTCAACCTCCAAGTAGACATCGTTTACAGCGTGGACTACCAGGGTATCTAATCCTGTTTGCTACCCACGCTTTCGCATCTGAGCGTCAGTCTTTGTCCAGGGGGCCGCCTTCGCCACTGGTATTCCTTCAGATCTCTACGCATTTCACCGCTACACCTGAAATTCTACCCCCCTCTACAAGACTCTAGCCTGCCAGTTTCAAATGCGGTTCCGAGGTTGAGCCCCGGGCTTTCACATCTGACTTAACAAACCGCCTGCATGCGCTTTACGCCCAGTAATTCCGATTAACGCTTGCACCCTCCGTATTACCGCGGCTGCTGGCACGGAGTTAGCCGGTGCTTCTTCTGCAGCTAACGTCAAGCAATGCACGTATTAAGTACACTACCTTCCTCACTGCTGAAAGTGCTTTACAACCCGAAGGCCTTCTTCACACACGCGGCATGGCTGCATCAGGGTCTCCCCCATTGTGCAATATTCCCCACTGCTGCCTCCCGTAGGAGTCTGGGCCGTGTCTCAGTCCCAGTGTGGCTGATCATCCTCTCAAACCAGCTAAGGATCGTCGCCTTGGTAAGCCTTTACCTTACCAACTAGCTAATCCTAACTGGGCCCATCCCAACGCGATAGCTTACATGTAGTGGCCACCTTTGGTCCGTAGACATTATGCGGTATTAGCCGTCGTTTCCAACGGTTATCCCCCTCGTCAGGGCAGGTTCCCAGCCGTTACTCACCCGTCCGCCGCTCGACGTCCAGTATGTCCACCGAAGCTTCAATACTGCCGTTTCCGCTCGACTTGCATGTGTTAGGCCTGCCGCCAGCGTTCAATCTGAGCCATGATCAAACTCTTCAATTTAAGTTCTTTTGTTCGCTTTCCCAAAAGGAAAGACAAACGGCTCGATAAATACTGTTTTGTTCGTCTCCTAAGAGACAAACGAATTGACTGTGCCGAATAACTAAAAGTTATCGTTTGGTCACTCAGTTCATCGAATAAATCTTTTTGTCTATTCTCAACGAGTGCCCACACAGATTGCATAGGTCAAATTGTTAAAGAGCGTTGACTGTGCGAAGCTGCGCTTCGCTTGGTCAGGGCTGCGTATCTTACGCGCCTTACCGTTAAAGTCAAGAAGAAATTTTATCTTTTCTTTTTAGCCAACCGGCCAAAACAAAACCTCTTATTAACTTCCCTAACGCGTTGTCTGCGTTAAGTAGGGGTGCATTCTAGAGAAAACGTGACAACCGTCAACAATAAATTTCATTTTCTTTTTTGATTGGTCAAAATAAAACCTCATCGTCGACTTTTCCAGCATGATGGGCAATATCCATTCAATATGTACTGTTAGGACTCATATCGAGTAACAGATATGAGTCCTAACAGCACTTTGATTTTATCTATGAGTAACTCGTATCTCTACGTTGTTTAAACAAAGAAAAAGCCAGGCGATTAGCCTGGCTTTCTAAATATACTACATAATAATAATTAAATTATTCTGCAGCTTCCTCAGCGTCTTGCTCAGGGCGATCTACGAGCTCAATGTAAGCCATTGGAGCTTTATCACCTGAACGAACACCGCATTTTAGAATGCGAGTGTAACCGCCTGCACGTGAAGCAAAACGTGGGCCGAGTTCATTAAACAGTTTCGCTACCACTTCGTCGTTACGAGTGCGGGCGAACGCTACACGACGGTTAGCAACACTGTCGTTTTTAGCTAAGGTAATCAACGGTTCAATGACGCGACGCAGCTCTTTTGCCTTTGGCAAAGTTGTTTTGATAACTTCGTGAGTTACCAGCGAGCTAGCCATGTTGCTGAACATCGCTTTACGATGGCTGCTGTTGCGATTGAGTTGACGACCACTCTTACGATGGCGCATGACCTAATCCTTCTAACTAAATAATCAGTCTCTGATTAATCTTCAGCGATTGATGCTGGCGGCCAGTTTTCTAAGCGCATGCCTAGAGATAGACCACGTGATGCCAGCACGTCTTTAATCTCAGTTAAAGACTTCTTACCAAGGTTTGGCGTTTTCAGAAGCTCAACCTCAGTACGCTGTACCAGATCACCGATATAGTGAATCGCTTCTGCTTTCAAACAATTGGCAGAGCGAACAGTTAGTTCAAGATCGTCTACAGGACGCAGTAGGATCGGATCGAACTCTGGCTTCTCTTCTTTTTCCTCAGGGACACGGACATCGCGTAAGTCAACAAACGCATCTAGCTGCTCAGCCAGAATAGTTGCTGCACGGCGAATCGCTTCCTCAGGATCCAGTGTACCGTTAGTTTCCATATCAATAACCAACTTGTCGAGGTCGGTACGCTGTTCGACACGCGCTGCTTCCACTTTGTAAGCAATGCGGTCTACTGGGCTGAACGTTGCATCAACAAGTAGGCGGCCGATTGGACGCTCGTCGTCTTCGCTATCAATACGCGCTGACGCTGGTACATAGCCACGACCACGCTCTACCTTGATACGCATGCTAATTTCAGCGTTTGCATCAGTCAGGTGGCAGATAACGTGTTCTGGGTTCGCAATCTCAACACCACCATCATGGGTGATGTCGCCTGCAACAACAGGGCCTGCACCAGACTTGGTCAGAGTAAGGATAACTTCATCTTTACCCTCAACCTTAATGGCTAGGCCTTTAAGGTTAAGTAGGATTTCCAGGATATCTTCCTGAACCCCTTCTTTGGTGCTGTACTCGTGCAATACGCCGTCAATTTCAACTTCCGTCACCGCACAGCCTGGCATAGATGAAAGTAGGATACGACGTAGCGCATTCCCTAGAGTATGGCCAAAACCACGCTCTAGAGGTTCAAGAGTTACTTTTGCGTGCGTCGAGCTAACTTGTTCTATATCAACGAGACGCGGCTTAAGAAATTCTGTTACAGAACCCTGCATTATGTCCTCTCTTTAGTTCAGCTTTACTTAGAGTAAAGCTCGACGATCAGGTGTTCGTTGATGTCAGCAGACAAATCAGAACGCTCTGGTAGGCGTTTGAATGTGCCTTCCATCTTCTTGCTGTCTACTTCGATCCAAGTTGGCAGTTCGCGCTGAGCAGCAACTTCAAGAGCTGCTTTGATACGCGCCTGGTTCTTAGCTTTCTCACGAATGCTAATCACGTCGTTTGCCGAAACCTTGAAAGAAGGTACGTTAACGACTTTACCGTTAACGAGAATCGCTTTGTGGCTTACCAACTGGCGTGATTCAGCGCGGGTAGCACCAAAGCCCATGCGGTAAACTACGTTGTCTAGGCGACCTTCAAGAAGCTGAAGCAGGTTTTCACCTGTATTACCCTTGATACGGGCAGCATCTTTATAGTAGTTACGGAACTGCTTTTCCATTACGCCATAGATACGACGTACTTTTTGCTTCTCACGAAGCTGAACGCCATAGTCAGACAAACGGCCGCGACGCTGACCGTGAACGCCTGGGACGTTATCGATTTTACACTTGGTATCAATCGCGCGTACGCCTGACTTAAGGAACAAGTCAGTGCCTTCGCGACGGCTAAGCTTCAGCTTAGGACCCAAATATCTTGCCATGATCTTTCTCCAATATTCTAAGAAACAGCGCTAGTGCGTATTAAACGCGGCGTTTCTTAGGTGGACGACAACCGTTATGCGGGATTGGCGTCGCATCAACAATGTTAGTGATGCGGAAGCCCGCAGCGTTCAGGGCACGAATAGTAGACTCGCGGCCTGGACCTGGACCTTTAACCATCACTTCGAGGTTTTTCAGGCCGTACTCTTTCGCCATTTCACCACAACGCTCTGCAGCAACCTGCGCCGCGTATGGAGTAGACTTACGAGAGCCACGGAAACCTGAACCACCGGCAGTTGCCCATGCGAGAGCGTTGCCTTGACGGTCAGAAATCGTCACGATTGTGTTATTGAAAGACGCATGAATGTGCGCAACGCCATCAGCGACTTGCTTGCGTACGCGTTTGCGTGCACGAGTTGCTTGTTTAGCCATAGTACTTACCTACCCCGATTATTTCTTGATCGGTTTGCGCGGACCCTTACGGGTACGAGCATTGGTCTTCGTACGCTGGCCACGTAGTGGCAAGCTGCGACGATGACGCAAACCGCGGTAACAGCCAAGGTCCATAAGACGCTTGATGTTCATGGAAATTTCACGACGTAGATCGCCTTCTACGGTGTATTTAGCCACACCGTCACGCAATTGGTCGATCTGTTCTTCTGATAGTTCACTGATCTTTGTGCTCTCAGCAATACCGACATCAGCTAAGATAGCTTGAGAGGTAGTTTTGCCGACACCGTAAATCGCAGTCAGTGCGATAACAGCGTGCTTTTGATCAGGAATGTTAATGCCTGCTATACGGGCCACTATTCACTCCTAGTACTTTTCAAGTAGAACCGCTGCAGAGCCCGTCGAGGATACGCAGCGGCATAACCACTTCTTTTGCACATACAAAAGGTGGGCTGGCTAATGTAGCCAGCCTGACCTCATTTTGCAAGAAAAATATTCTGCTATTAGCCTTGGCGCTGCTTGTGCTTTGGCTCACTGCAGATCACACGAACGACACCGTTACGCTTGATCACTTTACAGTTACGGCAGATTTTCTTAACGGAAGCACGAACTTTCATTGCTAAACTCCGTAAATAGACAACCTATTAGCGGCCGTAGCCTTTGAGGTTGGCTTTCTTCAACACGGACTCATATTGTTGAGACATCAAATGAGTCTGAACTTGAGCCATAAAGTCCATGATCACGACTACTACGATAAGTAGTGACGTACCACCAAAGTAAAAGTGGACATCCCACGCAATCATCATGAACTCGGGGATCAGACAGATAAAGGTAATATACATAGCGCCTGCGAGGGTTAACCGTGTCATTACTTTATCAATGTATTTAGCAGTCTGCTCACCCGGGCGAATACCAGGTACGAACGCTCCTGACTTCTTCAAGTTATCTGCTGTTTCACGTGGGTTAAATACCAACGCTGTATAAAAAAAGCAGAAGAAGATAATCGCTGCCGCATAAAGTATTACGTACGCTGGTTGCCCCGGACTCAGTGCCAATGACACATCGGTTAACCAGCTTGTCTGATCACCCTTACCAAACCAGTTAGCAAGCGTGCCAGGGAACAAAATAATACTTGATGCAAAAATCGCAGGAATAACGCCTGCCATGTTGATCTTAAGTGGCAGGTGCGTGCTTTGCGCTGCAAAGACACGGCGACCTTGTTGCCGTTTGGCGTAATTAACGACGATACGACGTTGACCACGCTCCATAAAGACCACAAAGTAGACGACCGCCAATACGATCACTGCGATACCTAGCAAGAGAAGCGGAGACATGTCGCCTTGACGCGCTTGCTCTATTGTCTGTCCAATTGCGGGTGGCAGACCCGCGACAATCCCGGTGAAAATAATCAGCGAGATACCGTTACCTATACCACGTTCAGTAATTTGCTCACCTAACCACATTAAGAACATGGTACCTGTGACCAAACTGACTACCGCAGTGAAGTAAAATGCAGGACCTGGATTAATCACCAGACCTGGCATCATACTCGGTAACCCAGTCGCGATTCCAATTGCTTGGAAGGTTGCCAACACCAACGTGCCGTAGCGGGTGTACTGGTTAATCTTACGACGACCAGACTCACCCTCTTTCTTCAACTCCGCTAATGCGGGGTGAACGACTGACAAGAGCTGGACAATAATCGATGCCGAAATATACGGCATAATGCCCAATGCCAGTATCGAAGCACGCTCAAGGGCACCACCAGAGAACATGTTAACCAAGTCAATGATGGTCCCTTGTTGCTGTTCGAACAGATCGGCAAGTACAGCAGCGTCAATACCAGGAATTGGCACAAAAGAGCCGGCACGGAATACCAATAATGCCATAGCTACAAAAAGTAAACGACTTTTCAGCTCCGCAACTCCGCCCTTTGCACTACTGAAGTTTTGTCCTGGTTGTTTTGCCATCTGTACCTCGTCCTCGAGCTAAATTATTCCTCGATTTTACCGCCTGCAGCTTCGATTGCCGCTTTAGCGCCTTTCGTGACACGAACACCTTTTACAGTCACTGCGCGAGCGATCTCACCAGACAGTACGATTTTCGCCGTACGCGTGTCTTGTGCGATCACATTCGCTGCTTTTAGTGACTCTAGGCTTACCACGTCACCGTCAACTTTCATCAGTTCGCCTAGACGAACCTCAGCAGACGTTAGGCCTTTACGCGAAGTAAAACCGAATTTTGGCAGACGCTGTTTCAAAGGCATTTGACCGCCTTCGAAACCTGGGCGTACTGAACCACCTGAACGTGATTTCTGACCTTTGTGACCACGGCCACCAGTTTTACCCAAGCCAGAACCAATACCACGGCCTACACGCTTCGCAGAAGGCTTTGAGCCTGCAGCCGGAGATAGAGTATTCAAACGCATGTGATTACTCCTCCACTTTAACCATGTAGTTGACTTTGTTGATCATACCGCGAATACACGGTGTGTCTTCAAGTTCAACAGTGTGGTTGATGCGACGTAGGCCCAAGCCACGCAGGGTCGCTTTGTGTTTCGGCAAGCGGCCGATAACGCTACGAGTCTGAGTTACTTTAATTGTCTTAGCCATGTCGATTACCCCAGGATTTCGTTAACAGGCATGCCACGCTTAGCAGCTACCATCTCTGGAGACTTCGTACCACCCAAACCATCGATCGTTGCACGAACAATGTTGATTGGGTTGGTCGAACCGTATGCTTTCGCCAGAACGTCTTGAACGCCTGCTACTTCAAGCACGGCACGCATCGCACCACCTGCGATGATACCTGTACCTTCTGATGCTGGCTGCATATACACTTTAGAACCAGTGTGGCGGCCTTTAACAGCGTGGTGCAGAGTACCGTTATTCAACGCGACCGTAGTCATATTACGACGCGCTTTTTCCATTGATTTCTGGATCGCAGCAGGTACTTCACGGGCTTTACCGTAACCGAAACCTACGCGACCGTTACCGTCACCAACCACTGTTAGGGCAGTGAAGGTAAAGATGCGACCACCTTTAACCGTCTTAGATACACGGTTTACAGCGATCAGCTTCTCATGCAAATCACTTTGTTGTTTATCGTTAGCCATCTTCCACCTACCTTAGAATTTCAGACCAGCTTCACGGGCAGCATCTGCCAGTGCAGCCACACGGCCGTGGTATTGGAAACCGGAACGGTCAAAAGCAACGGCTTCGATGCCTTTTTCCTTCGCTCGCTCAGCAATGATCTTACCCACGGCTGCAGCGGCGTCTTTGTTCCCGGTGCTCTTAACTTGTTCACGGATCGCTTTTTCTACGGTAGAAGCGGCGGCGATAACTTCCGCGCCATTACCAGCGATAACCTGTGCGTACACATGACGTGGAGTACGGTGTACCACCAGGCGAGTCGCACCCATTTCCGCGATCTTGCGTCGTGCTTTGGTCGCACGACGGATACGAGATGCTTTCTTATCCATAGTGTTACCTTACTTCTTCTTAGCTTCTTTAGTACGCACAGCTTCGTCAGCGTAACGAACACCTTTACCTTTGTAAGGCTCTGGCTTGCGGTATGCGCGGATTTCAGCAGCAACCTGGCCAACTGCTTGTTTATCAGCACCGCTGATAACAATTTCAGTTTGGCTTGGGCACTCTGCTTTTACACCCTCAGGTAGAACGTGTTCTACCGGGTGAGAGAAACCAAGTGTCAGGTTAAGTTTGTTACCGGCAATGTTTGCGCGATAACCAACACCTTTCAGGATCAGTTTCTTGGTAAAGCCTTCTGTTACACCAACAACCATGCTGTTGACCAGTGCGCGCGCTGTACCAGCATGAGCCCATGCTTTAGCGTGTTCCACACTTGGTGCGAAGGTAATGGTGTTTTCTTCTTGGTTTACTGCCACCATATCGTGAAGCGTGCGGCTAAGTTCGCCTTTGCTTCCTTTTACAGTGATGTCCTGACCGTCAAGTTTCACCTCTACGCCGGCAGGAACTACGACAGGTGCTTTTGCAACACGAGACATTTCCTACTCCTTATTACGCTACGTAGCAGATGATTTCACCGCCCAGACCCGCTTTGCGAGCTGCGCGATCGGTCATCAAACCTTTCGAAGTTGATACAACCGCAATACCAAGGCCACCCATCACTGAAGGCAACTCATCTTTCTTTTTGTAGATGCGCAGGCCTGGACGGCTAACTCGTTGGATTTGCTCGATAACTGGTTTAGATTCGAAGTATTTCAACGTCACTTCCAGTTCAGGCTTGGCGTCGCTATTTACGGCGACATCAGCCACGTAACCTTCTGCTTTTAGTAGCTCAGCAATTGCCACTTTTAGCTTTGACGAAGGCATTTTAACAGCAACTTTCTTTGCTGTCTGACCGTTGCGTAAGCGGGTCAGCATATCCGAAATCGGATCTTGCATGCTCATAAGTCTTTACTCCCGTGATTCAATTACCAGCTTGCCTTACGCAGACCCGGAATCTCGCCTTTCATGCAAGCTTCACGAACCTTGATTCGGCTTAAACCGAATTTGCGTAGGTAGCCATGTGGACGACCAGTCTGGTTACAGCGGTTACGCTGACGAGACTTCGCAGAATCACGTGGTAGCGACTGAAGCTTCAGGACGGCGTCCCAACGCTCTTCGTCTGACGTGTTGACACTCTTAATGGTCGCACGCAGGTTCGCACGCTTTTCAGCATAACGAGCTGCGAGCTTCGCACGTTTTACATCACGTGCTTTCATCGATTTTTTAGCCATAACAGTAACCCTTCACCTTACTTACGGAATGGGAAGTTAAAGGCAGCCAGCAGAGCTCGACCTTCCTCATCTGTACCTGCAGTAGTCGTGATAGTAATATCAAGACCACGGATACGATCGACTTTGTCATAGTCAATCTCAGGGAAGATGATTTGCTCGCGAACGCCCATGCTGTAGTTACCACGACCGTCGAACGCTTTCGGGTTCAGGCCACGGAAATCACGGATACGAGGAACTGCGATCGCGATTAAACGCTCGAAGAAGTCCCACATACGCTCGCCACGTAGGGTTACTTTACAACCAATTGGGTAGCCCTCACGGATCTTGAAGCCTGCGACTGACTTACGTGCTTTAGTGATGAGCGGCTTTTGACCAGAAATCGCGGTCATATCAGCAGCTGCATTTTCAAGCAGTTTTTTGTCGTTCAGAGCTTCGCCCACACCCATGTTAAGGGTGATCTTGTCGATCCCTGGGACTTGCATGATGCTTTTGTAACCAAATTGCTTAGATAGCTCAGCTACAACTGTCTCTTTGTAGTAATCATGCAGTTTCGCCATTGTACTACTCCAGAATTACTTAATAGTTTCGCCATTCGATTTGAAAAAACGGACTTTTTTGCCGTCTTCAAATCGGAAGCCTACACGGTCACCTTTACCAGCTGCTGCGTTAAAGATAGCCACGTTAGAAACATCAATTGCGGCTTCTTGTTCTACGATGCCGCCTTGAGTACCCAGAGCCGGAACCGGCTTCTGGTGTTTCTTCACGAGGTTAATACCTTCAACGATAATTTTACCGGTGGGTAGAACCTTAGATACTTTACCTTTCTTGCCTTTATCTTTACCGGCAAGAACGATAACTTCGTCGTTACGACGGATTTTAGCTGCCATGAGATCGCTCCTTACAGAACTTCAGGCGCCAGAGACACAATTTTCATAAACTTCTCGTTACGAAGTTCACGTGTCACAGGGCCAAAGATACGTGTGCCGACTAGTTGCTCGTTCGTGTTGTTCAACAACACGCAAGCATTGCGGTCGAAGCGAATGACAGAGCCGTCTGGACGACGTACGCCTTTACGGGTGCGAACTACCACCGCCTTAAGCACATCACCTTTTTTTACTTTACCGCGAGGAATTGAATCCTTAACGGTAACTTTGATGATGTCGCCAACGTGGGCGTAACGACGGTGAGAGCCACCCAGAACCTTAATACACATTACACTGCGAGCGCCAGAGTTGTCGGCTGCGTCCAGCATACTTTGCATTTGGATCATTGTTAGTGCTCCGCTGTTATTACATCTAGACCCATCTCGGGTCGGGCTGCCTTTTTACAAGGGCGGCGAATAATAACACTATTTTGACCAGATGGGTAGATAAAAAATAAACGGCCCCCCAAATGAGAGCCGTTTGCTTATTATTGTATGAAAAATCGCTTAGATACGTGACTTTTCAACAACGCGAACCAATGTCCAAGACTTTTTCTTAGAGATTGGACGACACTCACGAACCTCAACAGTGTCACCTTGGTTACACTCATTCGATTCATCGTGTACATGTAGCTTACTCGTGCGCTTAATGTACTTACCGTAGATTGGGTGTTTCACAAAACGCTCGATAGCAACGACGATAGTTTTATCGCCTTTGTCGCTGACAACGCGACCTTGCTGAGTGCGGATGTTCTCGCTCATTATGCGTTAGCCTTCTCAGTCAGTACGGTTTTAACACGTGCGATATCGCGACGAACTGCTTTAAGAGTGTGAGTTTGCTGAAGTTGGCCAGTAGCCGCTTGCATGCGCAGGTTAAACTGCTCACGTAGCAGGCCCATTAGCTCTTCGTTCAGTTGCTCAGCAGTCTTTTCACGTAGTTCTTGTGCTTTCATCACATCACCGCCTTAGTTACGAAAGTGGTTTTGATCGGTAGCTTACGTGAAGCTAATTCAAACGCTTCGCGAGCCAGTGATTCAGGAACACCATCCATTTCGTACAGGACTTTGCCTGGTTGGATTTGGGCAACCCAGTAATCAACTGAACCTTTACCCTTACCCATACGAACTTCCAACGGCTTACCAGTAATTGGCTTGTCAGGGAAGACACGAATCCAGATTTGGCCTTGACGTTTAATGTGACGAGTCATCGCACGACGAGCCGCCTCGATTTGACGCGCAGTGATACGACCGCGACCAACAGCTTTCAGGCCATAGGTACCGAAGCTTACGTCAGTACCGTGCGCCAGACCGCGGTTACGACCTTTAAAGGTCTTGCGGAACTTAGTACGTTTTGGTTGAAGCATCGATAGACTCCTTACTTACGGCCTTTACGCTGCTTCTTCGGCTTGTCAGCCTTTTGCTCCACTTCAGCCATTCCACCTAGGATTTCACCTTTGAAGATCCAGGTTTTAATGCCGATAACACCGTATTGGGTGTGAGCAGAAGAAGTTGCGTAATCAATGTCAGCACGAAGCGTGTGCAGTGGCACACGGCCTTCACGGTACCACTCGGTACGAGCGATTTCAGCGCCGCCAAGACGGCCACTTACTTCCACTTTGATACCTTTGGCACCTAGACGCATAGCGTTTTGTACCGCGCGCTTCATCGCACGACGGAACATAACACGACGCTCTAGCTGTGATGCGATGCTGTCGCCAACGAGTTGCGCATCTAGCTCAGGTTTACGTACTTCAGCGATATTGATCTGCGCTGGTACACCGGCCAGTTTTGCAACACGAGCGCGCAGCTTCTCAACATCTTCACCTTTCTTACCGATCACCACACCAGGGCGCGCAGTGTGAATAGTCACACGGACGCTCTTAGCAGGACGCTCGATAACGATGCGAGAAACAGACGCTTTTTTCAGTTCATTGTTCAAGAACTGACGTACCTTAAAGTCGCCGTCTAGGTTGTCAGCGAAATCTTGGTTACTAGCAAACCAAGTGGAATTCCAAGGCTTTACAATGCCAAGACGAATACCATTAGGATGTACTTTTTGACCCATTGCTTTATCTCCTCGTCTCTTAGCGGTCTGCTACAACAACAGTGATGTGGCTAGAACGCTTCAAGATGCGATCGGCACGGCCTTTAGCACGAGGCATAATACGCTTCATGATTGGGCCTTCATCAACGAAGACTTTGGCGACGTTTAGGTCGTCGATGTCCGCACCTTCGTTATGCTCGGCGTTTGCAATAGCAGATTCCAACACTTTCTTAACCAGATCAGCGGCTTTCTTGTCGCTAAAAGTCAGTAGTTCCAGTGCTTGTGCTACGTCTTTACCGCGCACTTGATCCGCAACCAAACGTGCTTTTTGAGGCGAGATACGAGCAAAGCGATGTTTAGCAATAGCTTCCATTTCTTACCCCTTAACGCTTCTTAGCTTTCTTATCTGCGGCGTGGCCGCGATAAGTACGTGTTGGTGCAAATTCGCCTAGCTTGTGACCGATCATTTCTTCAGAAACGAAAACAGGTACGTGCTGACGACCATTATGGACAGCGATGGTCAATCCGATCATCTGTGGGATGATCATTGAACGACGGGACCAAGTCTTTAAAGGCTTCTTGTCACCGCTTTCCACCGCTTTCTCTACCTTCTTCAGCAAGTGCAGGTCAATAAAAGGACCTTTCTTGAGAGAACGTGGCATGGCTTATCCTCTGATAATAATTACTTGTTACGACGACGTACAATGTACTTGTCGGTACGTTTGTTCTTACGGGTCTTGAAGCCTTTAGTTGGCATACCCCAAGGTGATACTGGATGACGGCCACCTGAGGTACGACCTTCACCACCACCGTGTGGGTGATCAACTGGGTTCATTGCAACACCACGTACGCTTGGACGTGCGCCTTTCCAGCGCGCGGCACCGGCTTTACCCAGTTCGCGTAGCATGTGCTCAGAGTTACCCACTTCACCAAGAGTCGCACGACCCTCAGCAAGAACCTTACGCATTTCACCGCTGCGCAAGCGGAGTGTGACGTACGCGCCGTCACGAGCTACGATTTGTGCATAAGCACCCGCTGAACGAGCTAGTTGAGCGCCTTTACCAGGCTTAAGCTCGATATTGTGGATCGTTGAACCCACTGGGATGTTACGCATTGGTAGGCTGTTACCCACCTTAATAGCTGAATCTGCACCAGATTGAATCTGATCACCGGCTTTTAGGCCTTTCGGTGCGATGATGTAACGACGTTCACCATCCGTATACAGTACAAGCGCGATGTTTGCACTACGGTTTGGATCATACTCAAGACGCTCAACTTTCGCTGGGATACCGTCTTTAGTACGTTTAAAGTCAATTACACGGTAATGATGCTTGTGACCACCACCGATGTGACGCACTGTGATTCGACCGTTGTTATTGCGACCACCAGACTTAGAGTTTTTCTCTAGAAGTGGCGCGTATGGTTTACCTTTATACAGATCATGGTTAACCACTTTAACAAGGTGACGACGACCCGGTGAAGTCGGCTTACATTTCATAATAGCCATTTGCTGTTACTCCTCCGTCTTACTCAGCGCCGCCAACGAAGTCGATGTCCTGACCTTCTTTCAAGGCAACATACGCTTTTTTCCAGTCGCTACGGCGACCTTCGCGCATACCTTGACGTTTGGTCTTACCCTTTACAAGAAGGGTACGAACAGACTTCACTTCAACTTCGAACAGTTTTTCAACTGCCGCTTTGATCTCTTTTTTTGTTGCTTCTTTAGCTACTTTGAACACAACAGTGTTGTTGTTTTCAGCAGCCATCGTCGCTTTTTCAGAGATGTGCGGAGCACGCAGAACTTTTAGGATACGCTCTTCAGTGATCATGCCAGCATCTCCTCAACTTGTTTAACTGCATCAGCAGTCATCACGACTTTGTCGAAAGCGATCAAGCTAACTGGGTCGATGGTTTCTGTATCGCGTACGTCAACCTTATAAAGGTTACGTGCTGCAAGGAACAGGTTCTCATCAACTTCGGCAGTGACGATCAGAACATCATTCAACTCAAGCTCTTTCAGCTTAGCGACGAGCTCTTTAGTTTTAGGTGCTTCAACAGAGAAGTTATCAACAACGATCAAACGCTCTTGACGAACCAGCTCTGACAGGATGCTCTTAAGAGCACCGCGGTACATCTTTTTGTTAACTTTCTGAGCATGATCCTGGGGACGTGCTGCGAAAGTGACACCACCGCTGCGCCAGATTGGGCTGCGGATTGTACCTGCACGGGCGCGACCAGTACCCTTCTGACGCCATGGCTTTGCACCGCCACCAGACACGTCTGAACGAGTTTTCTGAGCGCGAGTACCTTGACGGGCACCAGCTGCGTATGCAACGACTACCTGGTGAACCAGGGATTCGTTGAATTCACGCCCGAAGGTAGTTTCGGAAACAGTTAGCGCGTCGGCGCCTTTTACTACCAATTCCATTACTATCTCCTCGACGTTACGCTTTAATGGCTGGTTTAACGATCACGTTGCCACCTGTAGCACCTGGTACCGCACCTTTAATAAGGAGCAGATTGCGCTCAGCGTCAACACGTACGATCTCGAGGTTTTGAGTCGTTACACGCTCAGCACCCATGTGACCTGCCATTTTTTTGCCTTTGAATACGCGACCTGGAGTCTGACATTGACCGATAGAACCAGGAGCACGGTGAGACAAAGAGTTACCGTGGCTCATATCTTGAGTACGGAAGTTCCAACGCTTAACGCCGCCTTGGAAACCCTTACCCTTCGACGTGCCAGTAACGTCTACTTTTTTGATTTCATTGAACAGCTCTACGTTTAGCTCAGCGCCAACTTCGAACTCTTCATCGTTTTCCAAACGGAATTCCCACAAACCACGGCCTGCTTCGACACCTGCTTTCGCAAAGTGACCCGCTTGTGCCTTGTTAACACGGCTTGCTTTCTTCTCGCCTGTAGTGATTTGAATTGCAGCATAACCATCAACTTCAGGCTTACGTACCTGAGAAACACGGTTTGCTTCAACTTCAACTACGGTAACCGGGATAGAAACGCCATCTTCGTTGAAGATACGAGTCATACCGACTTTACGACCGACTAGACCAATCATTATCTACTCCCCCTTAACCCAGGCTGATTTGAACATCAACGCCCGCAGCAAGGTCAAGACGCATCAGGGCGTCAACAGTTTTATCTGTTGGCTCAACGATGTCGATCAGACGTTTGTGAGTACGAATTTCGTACTGGTCACGTGCGTCTTTGTTTACGTGCGGAGAAATAAGAACGGTGAAGCGCTCTTTACGAGTAGGCAGAGGGATAGGTCCCTTAACCTGTGCGCCAGTGCGCTTAGCGGTTTCAACGATTTCCGCTGTAGACTGATCGATCAAACGATGATCGAATGCCTTCAGGCGGATACGGATACGTTGGTTCTGCATGAGACAGAGCTCCAAATTCTAAAATATTTACACAAACAATATCGCCATTCCTTCTCACTAAGGCGAGGGAATGCCGATTAATTTATGTGAAACCGTAGTGCCAAAATTAGGCACATTGTCAGCCATTATTCTATGACTGCGAACATAAGCGGAGTATACATTAAACGAACAGTTTACTGTTCCATTCCTCGATGCTCATTGGTTCACAACTGCGTCGGAAGTCGCAATGACTTAAGCAGTGCCCGGCATTATACCGATACACCATGGCTTTGCAAGCCTTGGTTAAAAATCAATCCATAAAAAAACGCGCATAACCGCGCGCCTTTCTTTTGCACTTAGCGCTAAGCCGTTTCAGGAGATAGACAACATCAACCTTTGTCGCTCGCGTCTTCGATGATTTGGGCTTGGTTATAATTGGCGATACCGACCTTATCAATCAAGCCGATTTGGGTTTCCAGCCAATCGATATGCTCTTCTTCATCATCGAGGATATACTGGAACAGATCGCGCGACACGAAATCACGGATGCTTTCGGTGTAGGCAATCGCTTCTTTCAAGTCTTCGTGCGCTTGCATCTCTAGCGCCAAATCACACTCGAAAATTTCTTGTGTATCTTCACCAATGCGTAACTTGCCTAAATCTTGCAAATTGGGCGTCCCTTCTAAAAACAAGATACGCTCAATGAGCTTGTCCGCATGTTTCATCTCATCAATGGACTCTTCATATTCTTTGTCCGCGATGACTTTTAAGCCCCAGTCTTTAAGCATGCGCGCATGCAAAAAGTACTGATTAATCGCAATCAGTTCATTGCCGAGTACCGTGTTGAGAAACGCTATCGATTTTGGATCGCCTTTCATGGCAAAAGCCTCCTTATGGGTTCTACTTAACAAATGTAGAACCCATAAGGAGGCTGTCAAATATTGACTGCAGGTTAACTCGCTTTTTGTAGCGTGATCAGTTGGCTCTCGTCATATATTACCTCTTTGGCTTGACGGACACATTTACCACATTGCGAACCCAGAGGGGTCAGCTGGCGTAACTCACGGATACTGGTGACGCCTTGCTGACGCACCCAATGCTTAATGGTCTTATCCGACACGCTGTGGCAAATACAAACTAACATCTCTGTCATCTCAAAACATGAACTATAACGAGAATAGTTCGCATTACTCTCAAGGTAAAGGTTTTTTATATAACGCTTGGTTATTGATGACTAACTCATTTATATCAAGTTATCGCGAAAGAAAGCGCAAACAAAAAGGGAGCGCAAATGCGCTCCCTTTGATTGATAAGACAAGATGTCTATCAAATTAAGCGATGATGTTAGCAACAACACCCGCGCCTACAGTACGGCCACCTTCACGGATAGCGAAGCGTAGACCTTCGTCCATCGCGATAGGTGCGATCAGCTCAACAACCATCTTGATGTTGTCACCAGGCATCACCATCTCAACGCCTTCTGGCAGTTCGATAGTACCGGTCACGTCAGTTGTACGGAAGTAGAACTGTGGACGATAGCCTTTGAAGAACGGCGTATGACGGCCACCTTCGTCTTTACCTAGTACGTAGACTTCTGACTCGAACTTGGTATGCGGGGTGATTGAACCAGGCTTCGCCAGTACTTGACCACGCTCTACTTCGTCACGCTTAGTACCACGCAGAAGAACACCAACGTTCTCACCTGCACGGCCTTCGTCTAGAAGCTTGCGGAACATCTCAACACCGGTACAAGTGGTCTTGGTGGTGTCTTTCATGCCCACGATTTCAACGTCGTCACCCACGGTGATGATGCCTTGCTCAACACGACCAGTTACTACAGTACCACGGCCTTGGATTGAGAATACGTCTTCGATTGGCAGGATGAACGGCTTGTCGATTGCGCGCTCTGGCTCTGGAATGTAAGAATCCAGGGCTTCTGCTAGCTCAACAATCTTCTGCTCCCACTGCTCTTCGCCGTTCAATGCACCCAGTGCAGAACCTTGAATTACTGGGCAGTCGTCTCCTGGGAAGTCGTACTCTGAAAGCAGCTCACGGACTTCCATTTCAACCAGCTCAAGCAGCTCTTCATCATCAACCATGTCACATTTGTTCATGAACACGAGGATGTTTGGAATGCCTACCTGACGGCCTAGCAGGATGTGCTCACGCGTCTGTGGCATTGGGCCATCAGTCGCTGCAACAACCAGGATACCACCGTCCATTTGCGCAGCACCGGTGATCATGTTTTTCACATAGTCAGCGTGTCCTGGGCAATCTACGTGTGCGTAGTGGCGGTTTGGCGTATCGTACTCAACGTGAGACGTCGCGATGGTGATACCACGATCACGCTCTTCTGGTGCGTTATCGATTGACGCGAAGTCACGCGCAGCACCGCCGTGTACTTTTGCAAGTACCGTACAGATAGCAGCGGTCAGCGTAGTTTTACCATGGTCAACGTGGCCAATAGTACCAACGTTAACGTGCGTTTTCGTACGTTCAAATTTTTCTTTAGACACGATCGTCTTCCTTCCTAGTTGTGAGTTAAAGGGCTTGGCCTAGTAACTCAGAAGTCAGTGTTTGATGCCGGTCATCGTACCGGCATCTGGACCAAAATAATTAGCTACGCTCTGCAATCAGGGCGTCAGCGATGTTCTTAGGCACTTCACCATACTCGCTGAATTCCATCGAGTATGACGCACGGCCTTGTGTTGCACTACGGAGATCAGTAGCGTAACCGAACATTTCAGACAGTGGCACTTGGGCACGTACGATCTTCAGACCCGCTGGGCCTTCGTCCATACCACCGATCAGGCCACGACGACGGTTCAAGTCACCAACAACGTCACCCATCCACTCTTCTGGCGTGGTTACTTCAACCTTCATCATTGGCTCAAGCATAACAGGTTGCGCGTCATGTGCACCTTTCTTGAAGGCCATTGATGCAGCGATCTTAAACGCCATTTCGTTAGAGTCAACATCGTGGTAAGAACCATCGAACAAGGTCGCTTTAACGTCGAGCACTGGATAACCGGCGAGTACACCGTTTTTCATTTGCTCTTCGATACCTTTCGATACCGCGCCGATGTATTCACGAGGAACCACACCACCCACGATTTCGTCAACAAAGACGAAGCCTTCGTTTGGCTCTGATGGTTCGATCTTCAGCCATACGTGACCGAACTGACCACGACCACCAGACTGCTTAACGAACTTACCTTCGACTTTGGTGCTACCACGGATGGTTTCGCGATAAGCAACCTGAGGCTTACCAACGTTACATTCAACGCTAAACTCACGACGCATGCGGTCAACGATGATGTCTAGGTGAAGCTCACCCATTCCCGAGATCAACGTTTGGCCAGATTCTTCATCAGACTCAACGCGGAAAGATGGATCTTCTGCCGCCAGTTTACCTAGCGCAATACCCATTTTCTCTTGGTCAGCTTTAGACTTAGGCTCAACCGCGATCTGGATAACGGGATCTGGGAACTCCATGCGCTCTAGGATAACTTTTGAATCCATGGCACACAGTGTATCACCCGTTGTCACGTCTTTTAGACCGATGGCAGCTGCAATATCACCCGCGCGAATCTCTTTCACTTCTTCACGCTTGTTAGAATGCATCTGTACGATACGGCCTAGACGTTCACGCTTCTCTTTAAC
Organism: Salinivibrio sp. ES.052; assembly: GCF_900141775.1. Lineage (GTDB taxonomy): Bacteria > Pseudomonadota > Gammaproteobacteria > Enterobacterales > Vibrionaceae > Salinivibrio. The sequence continues at coordinate 50,593 of NZ_FSRI01000002.1, forward strand.
AGAGTTGTAAACCGTGTCGCCTGAATTAACCACACCAGAGTAAACACGCATAAAGGTCAGCGTACCGACGAATGGGTCAGTTGCAATTTTGAATGCCAGCGCTGAGAACGGTTCTTTGTCGTCTGCGTGACGCTCAATTGGGTTACCTAGTTCGTCTTCACCTTTAATTGACTTAACGTCGATGGGTGAAGGCAAGTATTCGATAACCGCATCCAGCACGGCCTGTACACCTTTGTTCTTAAACGCAGAACCACAGGTTGCTAGAACGATTTCGTTATCAAGCGTACGCTGACGTAGCGCTTTCTTGATTTCTTCTTCAGACAATTCACCTTCTTCAAGGTATTTGTCCATCAACTCTTCAGACGCTTCTGCAGCAGACTCAACCAGGAAGTTGTGCCATTCTTCTGCTTGCTCTTTCAGATCATCTGGAATCTCTTCATAGGTATAAGTCATACCCATGTCTTCTTCATTCCAGTTGATCGATTTCATTTTGATCAGATCGATCACGCCCTTGAACTGGTCTTCAGCGCCAATGTTCAAGTGGATTGGCACAGGGTGTGCACCAAGACGGTTTTTGATTTGATCAACAACGCGCAGGAAGTCAGCGCCCGCACGGTCCATCTTATTGACGAAAACCATGCGTGGAACTTCGTATTTGTCAGCCTGACGCCATACGGTTTCAGACTGAGGCTCAACACCAGAAGAACCACAGAAAACAACCACCGCACCATCAAGAACACGCAGTGAACGCTCTACTTCGATAGTGAAGTCAACGTGTCCTGGAGTATCGATGATATTGACGCGGTGCTGTTGGAACTGCTGATCGGAACCGGCCCAGAAAGTAGTGGTCGCAGCCGAGGTGATAGTGATACCACGCTCTTGCTCTTGCGACATCCAGTCCATGGTCGCGGCGCCGTCGTGAACCTCACCGATCTTGTGTGACAGACCTGTATAGAACAGGATCCGCTCGGTAGTCGTGGTTTTACCGGCGTCTACGTGAGCACAAATACCGATATTACGGTAGCGCTCGATAGGGGTTTTACGAGCCACAATAGTATCCTCTTGCTAAGGTTAACCTTAGAAAATGGGTTTGGCGCGCCCCGAACGGGACACGCCATGAAGGCATTACCAGCGGTAATGTGCGAACGCTTTGTTCGCGTCTGCCATACGGTGAACGTCTTCACGTTTCTTAACAGCAGTACCTTTGTTTTCTGACGCGTCTAGCATCTCGCTTGCTAGGCGCTGAGCCATAGATTTTTCACCACGCTTACGAGCGGCTTCAACCAACCAACGCATAGCCAGCGCATTACGACGTACAGGACGTACTTCTACTGGCACCTGGTAAGTTGAACCACCTACACGGCGAGATTTAACCTCGACCGCTGGGCGTACGTTTTCAAGAGCTTGTTCGAATACAGCCAAGTGATCTTTACCAGAACGCTCAGCCATGATGTCTAGTGCACCATAAACGATTTTTTCAGCGGTTGACTTCTTACCGTCAACCATCAGGATGTTTACAAATTTTGCCAGCAATTCTGATCCGAACTTAGGATCTGGAAGAATTTTACGCTGACCAATTACGCGACGACGTGGCATGGATTATCTCCGTTGTCTTCTTCAGGTTTTATCCAAAACTTTTCAGTTTTTTCAAAATTCAATTGTTTGAGTGTTTGGCCTTACTTAACGGAATCCATTAAGACTTAGGACGCTTCACACCGTACTTAGAACGACCTTGTTTACGGCCGTTAACGCCTGCACAGTCGAGTGCGCCACGAACAGTGTGATAACGCACACCCGGCAAGTCTTTTACACGACCGCCGCGGATCAGAACAACACTGTGCTCTTGCAGGTTGTGGCCTTCACCACCAATGTATGAGGTAACTTCAAAGCCGTTAGTCAAACGCACACGGCATACTTTACGCAGTGCAGAGTTTGGTTTCTTTGGAGTAGTGGTGTAAACACGAGTACATACACCACGTTTTTGTGGACACGCTTCCAACGCAGGCACGTTGCTTTTCGCAACTTGCTTTAAGCGTGGCTTGCGGACCAGCTGGTTAATAGTTGCCATTAAATAGCTCCTGATATTACTTAACGTATAAGTGTGAAAAATCTAGCCCCAATACAACAGGGACGCGAAATTTTAGGCGTCGGGGTATGGGGTGTCAAGATTTATACAGAGATCTTTGCATTGTTTGTTTTTTGATCAGCGAGAAAGGGCTTTGAATGTGCCCGCGAAACGCGCCCATTACCATGTCATTTGCGTAGTATGCTCAACACTCAAGGCAACCAATTTGTCCATATCAATCATCTCAATCGCAGAGTCTATCCGCTTGTGTAAACCCCGCGCGCGCGCATCGTTGCGAAGCACGTAAACAGAACGACTTTCGGTAACTAGCTGCGAGGCCCACTCACTCCCCGCCACACCTGCAAGGACGGCATCACTGATCAATACAACCACACTGTTTTGGTCGGCATAATGTAAACACTGCCAAAGCGCTTGATGACTGTAGGGGGATGTCTTTACCAAATGCAGCACAGCCAACTCCTTAAAAATGTAGTATGCGGTCGCAGTCTGACAACTGCTTTTTTATCTGCTCAAGCGAGAGCTTGTGTGCCGGTAATACTTGCTCGGCCTGTTCCAGTCCACGTACCGCCAATGACGATTGGCAAACGTAGATGTTCTCAACATCGCAAAGCGGTAGCATTTTGAAGCTAGCAATATAATCTCGGCTATATATCTGACTGGGTTGTTGTCCATCGATCAGTTGAAGGACGCCATCACCGATAAAAAACACTGACAATGTGTCACAAAAAGCGGAGGTGGCGAGTAAGGCATCTAATCCTTCTCTGCCACTCGCACTGCCATGGGGCGCAGTGGAAAATACAAAGCCTATTTGCATGAAACCCTCTTAAAATTGCATCACACGATCAGCGGTCAACAAGGCCTCTGCCAACGCGCCTAAGCCGGCTTGAGAAAACCCGGCGGCCAATGTGGCCTGTGACAACTGATGTTGCGCCGCTTCTTGTTCACTAATAATACCGCGCCGCAGTGCTGCAGCCACACAGGTTTCCAGTTCCACTTGGTGATCACGGGCTAACGCCTGCCACGCGCCCACCAAATCAAATTCATCATTTGCAGGGACAGTGCTCGCTGCCCCATTCAATACGCCATCTTGATAGAAAAATACCTTACTGACTTGATGGCCAGCCTCTATTGCCGCACAGGCAAACTGATAAGCCGTACGCGCTAATTGTGATCCGTAAGCCGGTTCAGTGACCACAAGAACATAACGTAGGCTCATGATTCCGCGTCCTCTGTTTTACGCTGCCTAACGTAGAGATAGACCGTGTGCTTAGAAATATTGAGCCGAGAGGCGACGCGATGGATGGCATCTTTGATATCAAAAATTCCTTTGTCATAAAGGGCCATCACGATTTGGCGATTCTTCGTGTTGTTGGAGACACTCTTATCGGCGTTGACTTCCTCAACCGTTCTCTCAACGGTTTGATCCACTAGCTCTTCGACATCACTGGCGAAATTAACCGATGAAGCGGCTTGTTTCGCTAAGTCATCAGGAATAAAGGCTTGCAGTACCTGAGAAAAAGGCGCATCTAAGTTGATGTTGATACACAACAACCCAATGATACGGTTATCGCCATTGCGAATGGCCACCGTGATCGATTTCATCAAGGTGCCACTTTTTGCTCGGGTGAAGTACGCCCGCGAAAAATTACGCTCAGAGCCTTCAATATCACGCAGCATACGTAATGCTAAGTCGGTGATGGGTGATCCCACTTGTCTACCCGTGTTTTCGCCATTAGCGATCTTTATCGCCGATTTATTCAAATCGTCTAATGCGTGTAGCACGATCTCACAATGCCCACCAATGAGGGCTGCTAACCCATCCACCACAGCGGCATATGAGCGCAAGATAATGCTGTCTTGCTGATTCAAGGGATTAGGCTCAATGAGCTCATTCTCCGTCATAATGTTCGCGTCAAAACCCTCTGTCGGTACCACGTACGCCTATCCTTATTCGACCGTCAATCTCTATTTCTCTGCGCCCAGTTTAACAGAAATTGACGCTAAAAATGCAAAAGCCCCGGCAATGCCAGGGCTCTTTGATACGCAATAAGACAGTGGAGGCTTAGCCCTCGCTGGCACTATCCTTTTTCGCATCATCTTTAATTTCAAGTAGTTCGACATCAAAAACCAGTGTCGAGTTAGCCGGGATAGAGGCCGTGTCTTGATCACCATATGCCAATTCTGGCGGGACAACAAACGTAAATGTAGATCCCACTGGCATCAGCTGCACACCTTCTGTCCAGCCTGGAATAACACGGTTAAGCGGGAAGGTTGCTGGCTCGCCACGGTCGTACGAGCTATCAAATTGGGTGCCATCCGTCAGCGTGCCTTTATAATGGACAACGACGGTGTCTTCCGCTGATGGCTTATCGCCCTTACCCATGTTATCGACTTTGTATAAGAGACCTGAATCGGTTTCTTTGGCACCTTCTTGTTTCGCAAACTCAGCACGGTATTTTTCACCGTCAGCAATCGCGGCTTCGGCTTTCTCTTTGGCTTGCTGTTGTGCGAGTTTGGTCACACGTTGGTCCAGCGATTGCAGCGCGGCTTGCGCTTGCTCATCCGTTAGCTTGGACTCGCCTTTAAAGACGTCTTGCACCCCTTGCAATACCACTTCTTTATCAAGATCTAGACCGATATCAGCCTGTTGCTCTAAGTTGGCATTGAGATATTGTGCCAAAGAAGCGCCAATCGCGTAAGCTGCTTTGTCGTCTTCGTTCGCAAACGCCGCTTCCGCTTGCTCTGCGGCTTGGTTAGTTTGCTCTACTTTTGCGTCTTCCTGCTGACAGCCGACGGCAAAGGCAACGGTTGCCGCGAGTAGCGACATCTTCATTACTGATTTCATTGGGTACTCCGTTGATGGTAAGGATTAATCCTCGTATTGTAGTTACTGACGCATCAACAATGCGAAAGCCTGATTCTATCAATATACTCATGGTTATATGGCTGCATACTCTGGAACTCAAGCATGATGCCCAAAATCCGCCACATTATTTGCATTTTTATTCTCGTTGGTGGCCTCACTGGCTGTTGGCAGTCTGGCAAAGAAGCCCAGCGCTGGTCAATCCATCCTGAAGGCGCGACCAGCTTTAGCCTCAGCCGTGACGGCCGTTTTGCCCTGCTCGCATCTAAGGAAACCGACATTGTCCTTTGGGACCTTGTAACCAATCAGCAACTGGCTGAGCTCGGTGCACAAGATCCAAGCGCCAATCCGGTCGTCGTCAGCCATATATCCGATAATAAGCGCTATGCCATTACTGCGACAGCCCAAAATTTTGCCGTTTGGGATCTCGCTTGGAGCCAGTCACAAGGGCTATGGTCCATTTCTGAGGGCATCATTCGCGATGCCGCTATCAGTAATAATGGCGAAAAAGTGGTGCTCGCCATGTCGAATGATAAAGCGCTATTTATCGACTTAGGCACGGGGAGACGCTTAGAGTTCCTGGCCCATCGCGATAAAATTAATGCCGTCGCTATTTCACCGAACGGGGCCTATGTGCTCTCTGGCGGGAATGACCATCATGCCTATTTCTGGGACACCCAGTCCGGCCAGATCATCAGTGACTTTGCCTATGATCAGCGAGTAAAACAAGTTGCTTTGCACCGGGAAGGGAAGTACGCATTTGTGTCTGACGGGGGCAATCAAGCCGTGATTTGGGCGTTGCCAAGTGGTGATAAAGTCAGTGAGTTGGATATCTTTGCCCGCCAAGCCATTTATGCCAGCGCGCGCTTTTCTGATGATGGCACCCAACTCGCGACCGGCACGCCGTCTCAACGGGTGGAGTTATGGGATGTACAGACCGGCGAAAATATCGGCCGCTGGCAAGCATTGGCCCAGCCCGACACTCGCCCACCAAGCGCAGTGGTGTATGATGTGGCCATCGACCCAACCGGACGTGTCATTTCTGGTACGTCAGCCGGGATCGCCCAGGCCTGGTTAACCGACGCGCAATAACGAGAGTACAGCATGAGCGAGATTGATAAACTACAGCAACAAATTGACGATCTTGAATACAAGATCGCTTTTCAAGAAGATACCATCGACCAACTCAACAGCGCGTTGACTCAGCAGCAAGGAGACATTGAGCGTATGACGGCACAAATTCAGTACTTAGTCAGCAAACTAAAGAATATCGAGCCCGAAAATATCGCCAGCCAAGCTGAAGAAACGCCACCGCCGCATTATTGATCTGGGGCTAATCGCAACGATCAAAAAAAGGCGCCGCTGGCGCCTTTTTGTTTTACTGCGTGAGTCACGACAAATTAGTGGTCGTGGCCGCACTCTTCACCGTCTTGGTGGATATGACCGTGTGACAACTCTTCTTCCGTCGCTTCACGTACATCCGTAATATCCACAGAGAAAGACAGGGTTTGGCCTGCAAGCATGTGGTTCGCATCAACAACCACTTCATCGCCTTCCACCTCAGTCACTTCGACTGGGATCTGGCCTTGGTCGGTTTCAGCCATAAAGCGCATACCGACTTCAACTTGGTCTACGCCTTGGAATACGTTTGCCGGTACACGTTGTACCATGGCTTCTTGGTAGTCACCATAAGCTTCATCTGGGCCTACAGTCACTTCAAAACTTTCGCCTTTCTCACGGCCTTCCAGTGCCTTCTCAAGACCGACGATCAGGTTACGATGACCGTGCAGGTATTGGAGGGGCTCTTGTGCTGTTGATTCATCAACGAGTGCACCGTCTTCATTTTTTACTTGGTAAGCCAGGCTGACTACCACATCTTTTGCAATTTTCATGCTCGCTCCGAGACCGGAAGGTAAATGGACTGCCGATGATAACGGATCCCCTACTCCGGTTTAAAGATCCCAATGACATTCTCTGTCGACTCGACGCCAGATTGTGACTGTTGTGCCGAATCCGGCAACCGACTATCATGATAATCGCAGCTGACACATTCCACTTTGTCAATGTTATTTTCACGCCACACTCGCAATGTATCGCGTTGTTGGCATGACGGACAGGCTGCGCCTGCAATAAAACGTTTTTTCACATCAACACCTTATTCATCTCGATTCCAACTCTGGTGCCGCTCACTGTCACCACGCATTTCTCTGTCAAAAATTTCTTCCAGCTCCTTGCGTGCCTCTTTGACTCGTGATGCGGTGGCCAAGTCCTCACTGTGCTGGGGTAACAAGTCTTGCAACACACGCATATCCAGTTTGCGAAACAATATTTCTGCACGTTTAGCTTTGTAAGGGTGCATGCCTAGCGATTCGAGTGTTTGCCGCCCTAGCTCCAAAGCGCCCAAAAACGTCTCGCGTGAGAATTGATTCACGCCCTGAGCCATCAGTTGGTACGCTTCGACCCGACTTCGTGCCCGCGCCATTACTTTTAGATTAGGGAAGTGGCGCGCACAAAGATCAACAATCTCCATGACTTCATCGGGTGAATCAGTACAAATCACAATCGCTTCAGCCGTCTGAGCACCCGCTGCACGTAACAAGTCTAACTGGGTCGCGTCGCCATAATACACTTCGTAGCCAAAACGTCGTAGCAGCTTAATTTGCGTCGGGTCACGTTCCAGTATGGTCACCCCTATTTTATTGGCGAACATCAAGCGACCGACCACTTGGCCAAACCGGCCAAAGCCAGTAATGATCACTCTCGCATCTGTTTCACCAAATTGTCCTTGTGAAGGTAACTCTTCTGGTTCGTTAAATGTACGTGCAAACCAGCGCTGTTGTAAGGTGAGCATCAATGGCGTAGTCATCATCGATAGGCTGACTACCACCAGCAAAAACGCATTTAACTCTTGATCGAGTAGCCCTTGGCTGCGCGCTGCCGTAAAAATCACAAAGGCAAACTCTCCACCTTGGCTCAAGAGGACCGCCATTTGACTACGCGCCTTTGGTGCCACACCAAACGCACGAGCCAATCCATAAAGCAGCAATGATTTACCACAAACCAGAGCCAGTACCGCACCAATAATGGCCAACGGGTAGTCGAATAGTAGCCCTAAATCGACCGTCATCCCGACCGCGATAAAGAAAAGCCCAAGCAGCAACCCTTTAAAGGGCTCGATGGCCGTTTCTAACTCGTGTCGGTATTCACTTTCCGCTAACAGAACCCCAGCCAGAAATGCGCCTAGCGCCATGGAGAGCCCGAGGCTTTGCATTGCCAGCGCGATGCCAAGAACCAAGGCTAATGCCGCGACATTAAACAGCTCCGTCACACCACTCATTGCCACTAAACGGAACAAGGGGCGCAATAAAAAGTGACCGCCGGCCAGTAGCGCGCCGATCCCCACAAACATCCACAGCACATCTAACCAGCTGCCCGCACTGCCACCGGCTAATGCGGGGATCACCGCTAACATGGGGATTACCGCAATGTCTTGAAACAATAAAACCGCAAAGCCAGATTGGCCGGATTCGCTGCGCATTAGCCGCTGATCTTCAATGATTTTCATCGCAATCGCGGTAGAAGAAAGGGCCAAACCCACGCCGATCACAACGCCTTGTTGTAAGGTCAATCCAGCAAAAACGCTGATCGCGCCGATGATCACCGCGGTCACTAAAACCTGGCTTCCCCCCAGCCCAATAATCGGTCGTCGCATCTGCAGCAGCTTTTTCGGATTTAGCTCCAGACCAATCAGAAAGAGCAGTAGCACCACGCCAAATTCAGCAAAATGGAGGATCGCGTCCACATCGCGAATTAAACCCAGCCCCCAGGGCCCAATCACTATGCCCGCCAATAAGTAGCCAAGCACAGAGCCCATCCCCAAGCGCTGCGCTAACGGAACAGCAATGGCCGCGGCTAACAAAAAGACAAACGCGACCGCGAGGAGATTATTGTCCATTGGACTCCTCCTGAAGATATAAAGGGTCAATTAACCAATCAGTATAAAGCTCCGCAAACGCATCGCGATCGGCATCACCCACTCGACGCGCCCAGTGCAGCACAAGCGGAGGAAGCCAATGCATACGACACAGTGATGCCGTCAGCTCAAACGGTTGAAGCAACTCACCCATGGAGTATTTGTTGTACCCTTCCTGGCTAAAGGCTTCTGCTGCGCCGCCCGTCGTGACCACAAAGCGACACGTTTTCCCTGCCAATGCATCACCTCCTTGCCCGTGAGCAAAACCTTTGCCAAGGACCACGTCTATCCATTCTTTTAATAACGCGGGGCAGGAATACATTTGCAACGGGTGCTGGAAAACCAATACCTCGGCCTCGGTGATCAATGCACGCTCATGATGAACATCAACCACAAAGTCAGGGTAAGCGGCGTAAATATCATGCACATTAACGTGGGGCAGTGTGTTTATCGCAGCCAGTAGTCGACGATTGGCAACCGATTCGTCCGGATCAGGGTGAGCAAAGATCACGACGACCTTGGGAGGTCGTTGGTATTCAGCCTTATTTTGGGGCATAGGCTTCCTTGTCGTTATGATTATTGTGCGAGCGCAATGTGCTCATTTATTGCCTATTTTTAACTTTAACACACAAAAATGCCAAGCCCGTGCCTGAGCTGTCGCTTCACTGACACGAATTTGGCAATCCCACCATCAAGCTGGTATAACGACCGCGCGTAACCTCGCATCCATCAACCCGAGACAGACTGAGTAATCATGATTCGCTTCTCCGACATTCAACTGCTTCGTGGTGGTAAGCCCCTGCTTGACCACACCTCCGCCACCATCGCACCAGGCGACAAAGTCGGCTTGGTAGGCAAAAATGGCTGTGGTAAGTCCAGCCTGTTTTCCCTCTTACGTCATCAATTATCGCTGGATGCTGGGCAGTGTGATTACCCTAGTCAATGGCAAGTGGCTTGGGTAGCGCAAGAGACCCCCGCACTTGATAAAAGCGCACTTGAATATGTTATTGATGGCGACAGCGAATACCGCGAGCTCCAGCAAGCCCTAAGCGACGCCGAAGCCCGTGATGATGGCAATGCAGTCGCCATGTTACACGATAAGTTGGATGCGATTGGCGGCTATACCGTGGAAGCCAGGGCTGCCAGCCTGCTGGATGGATTAGGTTTTAGTCAGCCACAAATTCACTGGTCACTCACTCAGTTTTCGGGCGGCTGGCGAATGCGACTCAACTTAGCGCAAGCACTGCTATGTCGCTCCGACCTCCTATTGTTGGATGAGCCCACCAACCACTTGGATCTCGATGCCGTACTATGGTTGGAAAAGTGGCTACAACACTATCCTGGGACGTTAGTCCTCATTTCGCATGACCGCGACTTCCTTGATCCTGTGGTTAATCGCATCATCCATATTGAGCATGAACAACTCAATGAATACACAGGCAACTATTCCGACTTTGAAGGGATGCGGGCACAAAAACTCGCTCAGCAGCAAGCGCAATACGAAAAACAACAAAAACAAGTTGCGCATATGCAATCCTACATTGACCGTTTTCGCTACAAAGCCACCAAAGCCCGCCAAGCGCAAAGCCGCATTAAAGCGCTGGAGAGAATGGAAAAAGTGCTGCCTGCGCAATACGATAATCCGTTCAGCTTCACTTTTTTTGCTCCTGATGCGCTACCCACTCCTATCCTCATGATGGATAAAGTTGCCGCAGGCTATGGCACAACGCCGATCATCGAAAATATCCGTTTAAACTTAGTGCCCGGAGCAAGGATTGGTTTACTGGGTCGTAACGGCGCGGGCAAATCGACACTGATTAAACTGCTAGCAGGGTCCTTACCGACCATGGCGGGGGAGCTAAGCTATTCGCAGGGGGTGAAAGTGGGATATTTCGCCCAGCATCAACTCGATACCCTACAAATTGATGAAACGCCTCTTCAACATCTCAACCGATTAGCACCGACCACGGCGGAACAAACACTGCGTGATTTTTTGGGTCGGTTTGGTTTTCAAGGCGACAAAGCGCTCGAAACCATAGGCCCGTTTTCTGGCGGGGAAAAAGCACGCTTAGTCTTGGCTTTACTGGTTTGGCAAAAGCCTAACTTGCTGTTGTTGGATGAGCCAACTAACCATTTAGATCTCGATATGCGCCAAGCGCTAACGCTGGCGTTACAATCCTATGAAGGGGCAATGGTAATTGTCAGCCACGATCGTTTCTTGCTTCGCGCCACCACGGATGACTTGTATTTGGTCGACAACGGCACAGTGCTACCCTTTGAAGGTGACTTGACTGACTATCACCGCTGGCTCACCGACCAACAGCGCGCTGATCGTGCTGAGAATAAAAAACAGGCCGCGGCAGAAAAGACAGCCCCACAACCGTCACAGCTAGACCGTAAAACCCAAAAGCGTCGAGAAGCCGAATTTCGAAAACAAACCGCGCCGTTGCGAAAAAAAATTGACCATCTCGACACAAAGATAGAACAACTTTCTGCCACGATTGCAGAGGCAGAAGCCCAGTTGGCAGACCCGGATATTTACCACAGTGACAACAAAACGCGTCTGACGGAGCAATTGCAGCGCCAAGCCGCGGCAAAATCGACGCTCGAAGAGGTGGAACAAGAATGGATGGAGCGACAAGAAGAGTTGGAAACCCTGGAGGCGGCATTCAATCAACATTAACCCCTGGCATGGCGAATGCTGCCGATTTGTGGCAATTTTGTTTGCACCACTATGACAAACAAGAGGTAAAGCAAGCCTGTCTCAAGCTACAAGACGAGCATCAAGGCAATGTCAACCTTGCCTTGCTGTTGGCATGGATTGAAAGCTACGGTTACGGTCTCGCCCCCGAAAGCCTAACCCAGCTCAAGCACGCCCTCAGTCGCTCTGAGCATCTACTGATTGCCTACCGACACCTGCGGCGCGATCTCAAGCCGCGTGTGGGCAGTGGCCAGTACAAAAAAATGCTCAACTTTGAGCTCAGTTTGGAAAAATTCCAACAGCAAGACTTAGTCGATGCACTGAACCGTCAAACTTGGCTGACGCAAGCCGCGTCCCCCTTGGCGTACTACTGCCGACAGCTCTCACCATCGGCACGTAACCTTTATACATCACTGCAGGTCACCCCGCCTGCAGAAAGTGATGGATCGGACCATGATGATACCGTTTAACCCTATTCCAAGCGCCCGAAACGCACATTTACAAACACTGCTACCACGCTTACTCCGCCGTGAACCTCTGTTCGTCCCTGTTTGGCAACAGTTTGATCTGCCCGATGGAGACTTTATCGATCTAGCGTGGACCCATCAACCTAGGCCTGGACAGCCAATCATTGTTCTTTTTCATGGGCTTGCGGGTAGCTTTGACAGTCCGTATGCCAACGGTTTACTCTCGGCGTTCCAAGACCAAGGCTGGTGCGGCGTCGTCATGCACTTTCGTAGCTGCAGTGGTCGGCTCAATCGCTCGGCGCGGACCTATCACTCGGGAGAAACCCAAGACGCGCGCGCCTTCTTAACCCATTTGCGCACTACCTACCCAACGAGTCAGATTGCAGCGGTGGGGGTCTCATTGGGAGGCAATATGCTGGTCCGTTATCTGGCGGACTATCATGATGATCCTATCGTTACCTGTGGTTGTGCTGTCTCACCGCCACTCGATTTAGCTGCCTGTTCGGCCCGTATTCAACAAGGGTTTTCCCGCATTTATCAAGCATACTTACTACGCTCAATGCGCCAAACCCTCTCAGAAAAGCTAACTCGGCATCAGCAAGTGGGCCGATGGCATGCGGGTGAGCGCCCAGCGATCAAAACTCTGCTCGAGTTCGATCAAACCGTTACCGCCCCGCTTCACGGCTTTGACGATGCCCACCATTACTATCAAGCGTGCAGTGGCTTGTCGGTACTCCATGTGATTAAGGTGCCTCTGGCGATTATTCATGCCAAAGACGACCCTTTCATGACCGACGCAGTGATCCCCACTTTACCCCTGCCGGCCAATATCGATTATCAATTAACCGAACATGGTGGCCATGTTGGCTTTGTGGCAGGCAGTTGGCGCCAACCGCAATTTTGGCTCGAGCAAGCCGTGCCCAACTGGTTAGCCACCTATCTGCCCGTGTAATAGCATCATTCAGATCTTGTCAGCAAACACCGCGCGATCGATAAAGCGTAGAGAACCACTGCATTACGCTGAATGATCGGGTAAAATGCGAACTAATTCACAACATTCGCATCAGGCACCCTCGCGTGCCACCCTGAGAACAGTAAAAGGTGATGTAGTATGATGGTTCCTTGGCAATCGGTTCCCGATGACACCCTCACCCAATTAATCGAGCACTTTGTGTTACGGGAAGGAACCGATTATGGTGAGCAAGAAGTCAGCTTTGCGCAAAAAGTTGACGATGTTCGCCAACAACTGCAATCCGGTGAGGCCGTGATTGTGTATTCTGAGTTGCACGAGACAGTGGATATTCGTCGTAAAGCAGCACTCAGATCCTAGCATCGCAGTACACAGTATCGCGATACAAATTCAGACTGAATGACAGGGCGCGTCATGTCGGCTAAACATCCAATTATTGCGGTCACCGGCTCTTCAGGAGCCGGTACCACCACCACCTCGGAAGCCTTTCGCAAGATGTTCCAGATGATGAACATCAAAGCAGCGTGGCTAGAAGGGGACAGCTTTCACCGCTTTACTCGTCCCGAAATGGACGTCGAGATCCGTAAAGCACGCGAGCAAGGACGGCACATTAGTTATTTTGGTCCCACCGCCAACGACTTCCCACGTCTAGAGCAGTTTTTTCGTGAGTATGGCGATCAAGGGACAGGAAAATATCGTCGCTATTTGCACACCTTTGATGAGGCCGTGCCCTACAATCAGATGCCAGGCACTTTCACACCTTGGCAAGATCTGCCAGACAATACCAATGTGCTATTTTATGAAGGGCTGCATGGCGGCGTGGTCGACGGTGAAGTGAACGTCGCCCAACATGTTGATCTATTGATTGGCATGGTGCCCATCGTCAACTTGGAGTGGATCCAGAAATTTGTCCGCGACACCCGTGAGCGCGGTCATTCGCGTGAGGCCGTGACCGATTCGATCGTTCGCTCTATGGACGACTATTTGCACTATATTACGCCCCAGTTCTCGCGCACCCACATTAATTTTCAACGTGTCCCGACAGTCGATACGTCCAACCCACTTAACGCGAAAGGGATCCCTTCACTCGACGAAAGCTTTGTCGTGATCCGCTTTCGGGGAATGAAAAATGTCGACTTTCCCTATCTGCTGCAAATGATCACCGGAGCCTTTATGTCACGACATAATACCCTCGTGGTACCGGGTGGAAAAATGGGCTTTGCGATGGAGTTAATCATCCGCCCACTGATCCAACAGTTGATAGAAAAAGGCAAGATTGGCTAAGCCGTAGCGCATCCGTGATGTATTACTTCTCAAGCCGTGATCTTAGCCACGTTTTTGCCAGATTTTTAGGCGGTTGGCCTAGATCAAAATCAAGAAATCACCAACAAAAAAAGATACACTCTTGTTAACATACAGTGAGCTTGTCGCCCGCGCTCAGACTTCGTATTCTGTGGAATGATCTGATGGGTTACCCCTCAGATAAAGACAGGACGTTGTTGCCGGGCAACACATGCAGAGGAAATAAGTTATATGGTTCCAGGAAAACCTCAAACGGACCCTACACTCGAGTGGTTCCTTTCACATTGTCATATCCATAAGTATCCGTCGAAAAGCACGCTGATCCATGCAGGCGAAAAGGCGGAGACCTTGTATTACATCGTGAAAGGCTCTGTGGCCGTACTGATCAAAGATGAAGAAGGCAAGGAAATGATCCTGTCTTACCTTAACCAAGGTGACTTCATTGGTGAGCTAGGTCTTTTCGAAGAAGATCAAGAACGCACCGCTTGGGTTCGTGCCAAATCACCCTGTGAAGTGGCAGAAATCTCATTCAAAAAGTTCCGCCAGCTAATCCAAGTTAACCCTGATATTTTGATGCGTCTATCCTCGCAAATGGCGCGCCGTTTGCAGGTAACAAGCCAAAAAGTGGGGGATCTTGCCTTCCTGGATGTCACGGGGCGCATTGCGCAAACCCTTTTGAACTTGGCGAAGCAGCCTGATGCGATGACGCACCCTGACGGGATGCAAATTAAAATCACGCGTCAAGAAATCGGCCAAATCGTTGGCTGCTCACGTGAAACAGTGGGACGTATTCTTAAAATGCTGGAAGAGCAAAACCTTATTTCAGCCCATGGTAAAACCATCGTGGTATACGGTACACGCTAATCGCACCGCTCTCTGTATCTAACCGACGCCCTGGCGTCGGTTTTTTTATCTCTATTATCTGGAAACCCTGCCGATTACATCTAAACTCAACACCATGCCGTTAACATTTAACTAACAAGGTGTCGTTTATGAAGAGCCTATACGCTGTCCTCCCTTTCGTGATATCAATCTTTACCTCACAAGCCCTCGCCACTGTCACCATTGTCCACCCTGAGCCCAGATCAGGCTCTGCGTTGGATCTTTATGCGATTGAACTTATTGAATTTCTCGCCGACAAGTCGGGTGAATCGGTCACCTTGCAGGCGTTTGATGGTCAGATTGGCTCTCAATCGCGGAAAGTGGAAATGATGAAACAAGGGAAACTGACCGTGGATTGGCTTGGCGCCGATCGCACCTTGGAATCAGAGCTTATCCCTATCCGCTACCCAGTCTTCCGCGGTTTACTCGGACATCGTCTATTTATTACCAACCAAAAGACCGAGCCGACACTGGCGCCAATTAGCGACGTTGAGGGCTTAAAATCGTTAACCATGATCCAAGGGCAAGGGTGGGCTGATGTCAATGTCCTAAAGTCCGCCGGATTTCGTGTCAGAGAAATATCCAGCTTTGAAAACATTTTCAAAGCAGTCAATGCTGGGCGCGCTGATCTGTTTCCTCGCGCATTGATTGAGCCCTTTAGCGAATTGAATGAACGGCAACAGTATGAAAATTTACTGGTTGATCCACATCTGATGCTGATTTATCGCTTCCCAATGTTTTTATTTGTTTCTCCGCAACATTCAGACGTCGCCGATATGTTGAACAGTGCGTTTGAAACCGCGTATCAAGATGGCTCCTTCATTGAGTTTTTCGATAGTGCGCCCTTGGTCAAAGAGACGTTTGAAAAAGCCAATATCAGTGGCCGTACGGTTATCCGCGTCGATAACCCTCACCTAAGCAACGAAACGCAGGCCATTCCTGAGACGTTCTGGCTCGACATTGAAGCGCAGTAACAACCAAAAAGAGGGAGCACCTTGTGCCCCCTCTCTTCATTGGTGTTTCAGTCTATACTTGCCGCTATGGCTAGTGAGTACTTTCAAAGATTTTATCCGCTGAGGCGGCTACAAACCCCTGGTACAACCCACCGTTGGGCAACACATAACGTTTGGCAAACTCATAAAACCCCCCAGGGATGGTTTGCGTGCAATCGGAGAAGGCAACCGGTACGCGATCAGCCATGGTGGAGGATTGCTCCAGATACACCGAGGCATCGCCTTTCACTTCACCGCCCGCTTCATTGATCGCAAAGCCGTTGTCACGCAGTGCTTGGTTAACTGATTGGCAATCATCATGCGCATTCAGCTGATTCACACTCACGGTAAAGTGGTTTGCGCCATAACCATGTGCGGCCACCCAGGACGCATATTCACTCTCTTCAGCGAGCGTTTGGTAGGTTGCCCAATCGATATCCCATAGGCGGCCCTGATGCAGAAAGTCACTGCTCGTCAATGACGATGCATCCACTTGTGCCACCAGCTTTTCGACGATGGCCTGAAGTGCTGGCGAGCATTGCTCCACCATCAACTCACTGATAAAGACTTTCGGCATCAAGGGATCAGGATGCTCATAGTGACGTGCATTTAGCTTCTTCGCCTCAAAGGTATACTCCCCTTTTTGCTGATAGCCCAGCGCAAGAAACGGACGCGCAAGCACCTCAAGCCCTACTTTAGGTAACCCAAATGTCCGTAAAGCAATATGATCATTGATCAACGGCTGCCCTTCCTCTAATAAGGCATGCACCTTATGTGCCGACGGGCAAAGCCGATGGATATAGTCTTGCCAAAGTTTATCGAATAACTCTTGGCCACTGTCCATGTTGGTCTCCTTAGTCCTGTTGCGCCGGGATCCCAGGCGCGAACGTCTCTGGCAATACGACCTGATCACCTTCCATTGATGCCATTGGATAGGCGCAATAATCCGCCGCATAATAGGCGCTGGGGCGCAAATTACCGGATGCGCCTGGACCGCCAAACGGGGCATCACCACTCGCACCTGTCAGTTGACGGTTACGGTTTACGATCCCTGCACGAATATGATCGAGGAAATATTGCCACTCACCATCGTCTTCACTGATCAGGCCGGCGGATAACCCATAACGGGTATCATTGGCTTTGGTGATCGCATCGTCCATATCATGATAACGCTGCACTTGTAATAGCGGGCCGAAGTACTCTTCGTCGGGCAAGTCCTGGATGCCACTCACGTCCAAAATCCCCGGCGAGATCACCGCATCATGTTGATGCTCACACTCAATCACGGGTCTACCGCCGAGATCAATCAGCTTTTGCTGTGTGGCTAAGATCCCTTCGGCCGCCGCCATTGAAATTTGAGCCCCCATAAAAGGAGGTGGATCATCAAATTGTCCACCGACGCGAATCGTTTTGGTCCAGTCGGCAAGACGCGTTAAGATCGTGTCGCCTACCTCCCCTTCTGGCAGTAATAAACGCCGCGCACAAGTACAGCGTTGGCCTGCGCTCAGATAAGCAGACTGGAGAATGGTATATACGGTTGCATCCAGATCGCCAAACTGGTCACTGACTACCAAGGGGTTATTACCGCCCATTTCCAGCGCCAACATTTTATCGGGCTGTCCGGCAAACTGACGATGGAGGATGTGACCGGTATTGGCGCTACCGGTAAACAACAAACCATCGATTCCACGCGCTTGCGCCAACGACTCTCCGGTATTTCGACCACCTTGAACAAGATTAATCAAGCCGTTAGGGAGGCCTGCTTCTAACCAGTACCCCAGCGTCTTTTCTGCCACTTTTGGTGTCAGCTCGGAGGGTTTGAATACCACACTGTTCCCGGCAAGCAATGCGGGGACAATGTGCCCGTTGGGTAAATGTCCGGGAAAGTTGTAAGGACCAAATACCGCCATGACCCCAAGGGGGCGATGACGTAAAACCGCTTGCGTGCCATTCACGTCTTTTTCACGCGAACCAGTCCGCTCGTGATAGGCGCGCAATGAGATTGCGATCTTCCCCACCATGGCGCCGACTTCCGTTTTGGTTTCCCAAAATGGCTTACCTGTTTCTTCAGCAATGGTGCGTGCCAGATCATCTGTGTTGGCCTTCACTATCTCGGCAAAGCGTTCAACCAACGCTTGGCGCTCAGAAAAATCCGTATTACGCCAACGAAGAAAAGCCTCTCGAGCCGCGCGAACCGCTTGATCAACTTGGGAGCGACTCGCTTCCTCACCTTGCCAAATACATTGGCTGTCAAAGGGGTTTTGCGAGGTCATCACTTCGCCCTCGCCTTTGGCCCATTCACCGTTAATCAAATGGCCTGCTGATTGCTTTGTCATTTTACCCCTCCATGGCAATCAACCGCAGCTGATCGCCTTCTTTTACATTCAACGCATCGGCAACGTCTGGATGAATCACAACCTGATTGGTCTCATGATCAATCGCTGCTTTCGCTGCGGTCGCACGGAAGCCCGCAAAGTCCGTGTTCGAGATTAAGTAGTCCTGAGCGCTGCTATGTTCACGTACGTTAGCGGTCGCGGTAAACGAATGACGGACCGATTCAATATTGTTTCGCAGGCATTCCACCGTGGGGCCTGCATCAAAAATGTCGACATAACCTCGGCAGGAAAAGCCTTCTTTTTCGAGTAAGCGCAACGCCGGACGCGTATTGGGATGTACTTGACCAATAACCGCTCGCGCTTCTTCGCTGAGCAAGCTCACGTAAATTGGCAATTTGGGCATCAAATCGGCAATGAAGCCTTTCGCGCCAATACCGGTGAGGTAATCGGCCATCGTGAAATCAATGGAGAAAAAGTTGTCTTTCAACCACTGCCAGAATGGAGAGTTACCGTCCTCATCGGATACGCCACGCATTTCTGCAAACACCACATCAGCAAAGCGTTCAGGGAATTGCGCAAGCATCAAAAAACGGCATTTAGACAATAACTTGCCGTTTAGCCCGCCGCGAAATTCCGGGCGCAAAAACAAGGTACAAATTTCAGTCGTCCCGGTGTAGTTGTTGCCAAACGTCAGCACTTCAACAATATTGTGGACGTTGAGTTTACGCGATGAATGTACCACTTTGGTCAGGTGGTAACTGTAAAAAGGGTTGTCGAGACCAATCGCGGCCTCGACGCCTGTTGTCCCTGCTATCTCACCGGTTTCTAGGTCTTCTGCCACCATCAGGTAGCCTTCTGGCCCCGGCTCCGTGACCTGTTTAGCAAAACTCTCTAACGAATTATTAATCCGTCCCTGTAGCAAATCGGCATCGACCGGCAAGGAGGTAAACCCATGGCCAGACGCTTCCGCACACAACATCAGTGCATCAAAATCTGATGCACGGATAGGCCGAATAACTAACATCTCAAATCCCTCCGAATATATGAAGTCGCTTATCCTGCAACGACTTTCGCAATCGCACGGTCTAGGCGCGCCATCCCTTCTTCAATATCGGCTTTAGTAATCACCAATGAGGGAGTAAAACGGACAACGTTTGGTCCGGCGACGAGGACGAGCAATCCTTCATCCCCTGCTGCAACCAAGATATCCCGTGCACTGCCTTCCCAGTCTTTACTCAACGCGGCACCCAGTAACAGCCCTTTCCCACGCACTTCACTGAAAATGCCATATTTATCGTTGATCGCTTCTAAACCGTCGCGGAACCATTGCTCTCGCTCAATCACACCGGCGAGGACTTCCGGTTTGGTGACTTCGTTAACCACCGCTTCAGCCACCGCACAAGCCAGTGGGTTACCGCCATAAGTTGAGCCATGAACACCAGGTTTCATGTGCGCCGCTAAGCTTTCCGTGGTGAGCATGGCGCCAATGGGGATCCCCCCACCTAGGGATTTGGCAGTGGCCAAAATATCCGGTTCAACACCCGACTCTTGGTAGGCGTAGAAGGTCCCTGTGCGACCATTACCGGTTTGCACTTCATCAAAAATCAACAGGGCATGATGCTTATCACACAGCTCGCGCACCGCCTGTAGAAAGCCGGGCTCTGGCGGCACGATCCCACCTTCCCCTTGCAGGGGCTCCATCATCACCGCACAGGTCCGATCGGAGATGTGATCCGCCAGAGCGGCAATATCGTTGTATGGCAGATGGGTGATATCTCCCGGTTTGGGGCCAAAGCCGTCGGAATAGGCAGGCTGGCCACCAACGGTCACGGTAAAGAAGGTACGACCGTGGAAACCTTTGGTAAAGGCGATGATCTCGCTCTTGTGCTCACCGTGCTCTTCTTTCGCCCAACGACGTGCCAGTTTCAGTGCGGCTTCGTTCGCTTCTGCACCCGAGTTGGCGTAAAAAACGCGATCGGCAAATGAAAGCTCTGTAAGGCGTTTAGCCAGACGCAATGCTGGGGCGTTAGTCATCACATTACTGAGGTGCCACAGTTTCTGTGCTTGCTCTGTGAGCGCATCGACCATGACCGGATGACAATGGCCTAAACAGCTCACCGCAATGCCGCCGGCAAAATCGATATACTCTCGGCCTTCTTGGTCCCAGATGCGCGACCCTTTACCGTGATCGGGGATCATTGGCATTGGGTTGTAACACGGCACCATGACTTCATCGAAGAGTTTACGTTCTACTTTGTGCTCCATTGTCATCACTCAATCCTTCTGTGTTTTATCTATGATGCATAGTATTTACATTATTTTAACTGCAGCAATAGCAGATTATGTTTTGTTTCCAGCAGGATAACAAACCTCATGCAGTTTAAAGAGATAGTTATGCATAAACTGAGAGCAAAGAGAAGGCGAGAGTGAGCAAGGGTATGATGCGATTGAGGCAAGGGTGGTCACCCCCACTGCCGAGGCTGCATAAGGTTGCAGCCATTGATAAAGCAGTCAAATATAGCGAAATGTAAAATTAGTGATAAAGATCGCTATTTATTGCAACTGTTTCTGTAAACAGTGAGTAGGAAAATCGCTGCACCAAGAGATTATTGCTGTAAAAAATTGGCCAGTAAGGCATGCCCGTTTTCGGTCAAAACGCTCTCTGGGTGGAACTGAACCCCTTCAACGGCAAGGTGGCGATGCTTAAGGCCCATGATGATCTCGCGACCATCAACGCCAGCAGTGGTTGCGGTCACCGAAAAACAGGCAGGAAGGCTCTGCGGGTCAACCAATAAAGAATGATAACGTGTCACTGTCATCGGCGTTGATAAGCCTGCGAAGACGCCTTCTCCTTGGTGCGTCACCGGGGAGGTTTTGCCGTGCATGACTTGGTTAGCACGTACCACCTGAGCTCCGAAGACTTGTGCGAGCGCCTGATGACCAAGGCATACGCCTAAAATAGGTATTTTTCCCGCGAAGTGCTCAATCACCGCTAACGAAATTCCGGCGTCATCTGGGGAGCAAGGGCCGGGGGATATCACGATATGAGTCGGCGCCATTGCTGCTATCTCGGCCAAGCTAATCGCGTCATTACGCTTGACGCACACCGATGCGCCTAGCTCACAGAAGTATTGATACAGGTTGTAGGTAAAAGAGTCGTAGTTATCGATGATAAGAAGCACTGTGCTAAGCCATGCGATGAGAGAATCGGCATGATGCTAACACAGTGCTTATAAGGCGTCATCCTAGCGCGGGCAGGTGCTCGCTGCTCACATTAGGATTAGCGTAGCTGACAGCGAAATCCCGTATATCGCACGGTCATTGGCGTATCGGCTGGCGCACTGCCGCAATAAACTGGAAACAAGCCCAGTGCTTTGACCGAGACCATAATGCGGTCGTCACCCTGCAGTGCCAATGATTGAACCAAAGGGCTCGCTTGGTCAAATTGACGCTGACTACGCCATTTCATCCATGCGTGTACCGGACTTTTTTTCCCGTTCAGCAATGGAATAATCGGCAGAAAACTGCGGTTATTCACAGTGACCGAGACGGGCACCACAGGTTCCGGGTAGTTGAGTGACACTAGAACCGGATCGTGGTCTGACGACGAGAATGGATTACTCGATTTGACCAAATCCCCGGTATATTGACGGCTGTATTCAAACAAGGTGCTCTCTACCGAGTTAATATGCCAATCCTCAACCCCTACCACTTTGTTGGCCAAGCTGGCATTGGCGAGTGCATGGTCAAGGCTGCCTAACTCACCGGAATAAGAGTAAGAGTAAGCTTTTTCACCTAACCAATCTGTCGCAAGATTCGTATAACCGAGCCCTTGCTCGACCGCTTTTGCCGTTGGATGCATGGGCACGCCACGAATTTCCGTCCCTGCAGCGGTCATAATGTCCCGATCGCTTGGTGTTCGCTGGTAGTCAGTAAGAACACGGACCGGATCTTCTTTGGCGTAAGCATTGAGGTCACCCAAAATTAATACGTCACCGTCAACGGCTTTGAGACGATCGCGTAGTGCAACGGCTGCAGACACCCGGAACGCATTACAATGTCCTTGCATATCAGCCGTGTCAGTTTCAAATTCACCGGCGATCCAATCTTCATAGCACCCCGAGCCTTTCGATTTAAAATGATTCACCACCACACTCAGCGGCTGATCGTTGATCGTAAAGCGCTGGATTAAACTATCACGCTGATATTTGTTCAGCGCTTTGGTCTCTCCGTCTGGGTTTTCACCACTGATATGCTGCTCTGGCATCCGAACGGCTTGCGCATCACCGGCAAGGTCAACCTTAGCCGGCCGGTAAATCATCCCCACCATAATGGCATCCGAACCAAAGAAAGCACCTTGGGTTTTCTCTGCATCGCTCGGTTCGACAAATTGGTAATGATCATCCGGATGGCTAAATTGGGCATTTAAATGGGTGACCAAATCAGCAATGGCACTCCCCGTTTCAAAACCGTTATTTTCGATCTCCATCAAACCAACAATATCGGCATCCATCGCGGTTAACGCATTAACGATTTTGCTTCGTTGGAGGTCAAATTCGGCAGCGGTTTTCGCGCCTCGGTTGCATCCACGATTGGCGTCAGCATCAGCACGGTCTTCACACGTCACGTTCAATGGTCCGCCCACCGCGCTGGCGCTGGTAAAATAGTTCAGTACGTTAAAACTCGCGACCTTAATATCCGCCCCCGGGACAGTATCTGGCGCGGCTTGGCGATCACGACGATGAACAATATCGCCGGCGGTGATGGTATTGGTCGTGACTAACCGATATTGGCTATAGCTGTAACCCACCACACCGTTCAGACGCTCTATTCGATCACCAATACGTAAATATCCCTGCTCAGCATCTAAGCCAGGGAAGTAAGGGATCTCACCGTCTTTCGCTTTCTGATCGCTTTCGATGTACAGCTGATTATTCGCATTATGCTCAGCCAAAGCTTGGGTGTCGGGTGTTAACGCCGGATAAAGTTGAGTGGGTTTATATAAAGGCGTTTGATGCGATAACACCATATTGTTACGGAAGGCATCATAGTCAAAGCCAAAGTTACGCGTGATCACTAACTCACTGTCCGCATCCATGGTCACATGCATGCCTTCATAACGCTCCAATGCATCATGCAAGGTTTCCTCTGGTGCCACACGGATCGTGGTCGGTGGGAGCGCCCCCTGATACACGCCTTTTGCCACCTGTCCATCGGTGACCCCTAATTGGGTATGACCGTAATACTCTTTAACTTTACCACTGGCACAAAGCATATCGCCTGGCGCCAAGTCCAAGCGTTGAGCATCGCCCAAATAGACAAACAGGCCGTCTGATGTTGCCGGATCACCGTCTCCTTGACGATCTTGAATCCATACCCCTTGATATAAGCCTTCCGTCACCGCCGTGACCACGCCTTCTACCGCATAGGTTTTCTCTGAGCTGTACTTCCCATCAGGGACGAGTGGGCTACGCTCTCCATCTCCTTGAATCGCGTAAATGGGGGTTGGGGGGGTCACCCCACACTGATAGTTTTCTGTGAGCGGTGCTTTTGCCGAAGCAGGGAGGGTAATCCCCGCTATCACCAACGCAAGCGGTGACCACATCAATGACTTTTTCATACCTGTTCCTTCACGTAAATTGAGTGTTTACTCGAAAATCGCATGTATTATTCACGATAGATACAAGGTATGACGTGATATGAATCGCACCAAAATCAGCCGCTATTGATGAAGTGATAAGAAGTGAGAGGCCGGTTCAGTGTTGATCAAAAAAGCAGCGAGATCAGCTCGCTGCTTTTTTGTACGGTAACAATGATGTGCTAGACGCGTGGAACAAAACCGACAGCATCGTACACATTACGCAACGTTTCCTGAGCCCTGGCAGAAGCGTGTTCCGCCCCTTTTTGCATCACGCTATCAAGCAGAGTGCGATCGGCTCTATACTCACGGTAACGCGCTTGTAGTGGTTCGAGCATCGCCACCACAGCCTCAGCGGTATCTTTTTTCAAGTGACCATACATTTTGCCTTCATAGGCTTTTTCCAACGCATCAATCGATTCACCTGTCGCACCAGACAGCAAGCCAAGCAAATTAGAGACACCTGGCTTTTCTGCACTATCAAAACGCACACGTGGTGGCTCTTCTGAGTCGGTGACCGCCCGCTTTATCTTTTTAGCGATGGCTTTCGGGTCTTCCAACAAACCGATCACGTTATTGCGGTTATCGTCTGACTTCGACATCTTCTTGGTCGGATCCTGCAGGCTCATCACCCGTGCATTCACGTCTGGCGTATAAGGCTCTGGCAACGCGAACACATCGCCATACCGATTGTTAAAACGCGTCGCCACGTCACGCGCCAGTTCCAGGTGCTGCTTCTGATCATTCCCCACCGGCACTTGGTTCGTTTGATACAACAGAATATCCGCGGCCATCAACACCGGATAACTGAACAATCCGGCATTGATGTTTTCAGCATGGCGCTGGGATTTATCTTTAAATTGGGTCATGCGGTTTAGTTCACCCATTTGGGTGTAGCAATTCAGTACCCAGCTGAGTTGAGCATGCTCCGGCACATGAGATTGAACAAACAAATTGCTCTTTTCTGGGCTGACACCAACCGCTAAGCATAACGCCAACGCATCCAGTGTGGCTTCACGCAGTGCGTTAGCATCTTGATGCACAGTGATCGCATGTAAATCCACCACACAATATTGGCAATCATAATCATCTTGCATCTGTTCCCACTGACGCAGTGCGCCCAGATAGTTACCAATACTTAACTCGCCTGAGGGCTGCACACCACTCAATACAATGGGTTTCGAAGATTGACTCATGATGATTCAGTTCCTTTACATATTGCCCGTGTGGGCGATCTTATTTGCGTATTTAAATCGCTATGCGGGGTGGTTGGCAACCACCTGTCCTAGCGCACTAAAGTGGTCAAGCACATAGCTTGGCTGGCTATCGCTGATGGGTTCACCGTAGTTGTAACCATATGTTAGCCCCACTGAGGCAATACCCGCATTGTGCGCTGCTAAAATATCATTTTTTGAATCGCCGACCATCAACATCTGGGCATTGGTTAACGCATGCTTATCGCGCAACAGATGCAAGCCTTCTGGATCTGGCTTGCTGGTTGATAGACTATCACCGCCAATCACATCACTAAACAAGGACGCTAAGCCCAAATCTTCTAAGATGGCTGGCACAAAAGCGTATGGCTTATTGGTGACCACACCCAGTTGATAACCCTGCTGGTGCAGCGTGGTTAGCGTTTCTTTCACCCCAGAATAGAGCACCGTTTTTTCATGCCCATTGTGTTCATAGTGATAGTTAAAGCGTGCTCTCGCTTTTGCGACGAGTGCAGCGTCAAGGCTAGGATCGTGATCATGATGACGTGACAAGGCACGGCGAATCATAATATCCGCCCCGTTACCGATCCAACCCGTCACCTCCGCCACCGTGACGGTCGGCATCTCCAAGTCTGCCAGCATCATCTGCAGCGCTTGGGTCAAATCCGGCACACTATCAACCAAGGTGCCATCTAAATCAAATGCAATATAACGCAGGCTCATACGACTTCATTACCTTTCTACTTTGGCCAGTTCGGCACGCATTTCTTCAATAGCGGTTTTATAATCAGGTTGACCAAAAATGGCTGAACCCGCGACGAACATATCGGCGCCCGCTTGTGCCACTTCAGCAATGTTATTGGCTTTCACGCCACCATCGATTTCCAAGCGAATATCACGGCCACTGGCATCGATACGTTGGCGGACTTCACGCAGTTTATCTAACGTGGTAGGAATAAAAGATTGGCCACCAAAGCCTGGGTTAACGGACATAAGCAGGATCATATCCAGTTTATCCATGACATAATCTAGGTGGTGGAGCGGCGTTGCTGGGTTAAAGACCAAGCCAGCTTGCATGCCGTGCTCTTTGATCAACTGCAAGGTGCGGTCAATATGCTCACTGGCCTCCGCATGAAATGTCACCATATTGGCTCCCGCATTGGCAAAATCGGGAATAATGCGGTCTACTGGTTTCACCATCAGGTGAACGTCAATGGGCGCGGTGATACCATAATCACGCAAGGCTCGGCAAACCGGAGCACCAAACGTCAAATTGGGTACATAGTGATTATCCATCACATCAAAGTGAATCACATCCGCTCCCGCGGCGAGCACGTTTTCAACTTCTTCGCCTAACCGGGCAAAGTCTGCAGATAAAATCGATGGCGCGATTAAAAAATCCTTCATAGTACGGTCGCCTCAGTTGCCAAAAAGTCGCCATAATTCTACCCGATATCCATAGTGAAGTCTTATCTGATCGGTGTTTTCTCGCCCTGGCAATTGGCAAGTACCAGACACTTAACTAAAGTAACAAGAGATGCCGAAAAAGGAGGCAGGATGGGTAACAAACCTAGACCTAAAGACGTGATGAAGAGTGTGATTGCCGCTTTATTTGGGGTCCAATCACAACACAATCGCGAGCGGGATTTCGGTCATGATTCACCGGCCGCCTACATCATCACCGGCGTGGTGATGATTGGGCTATTGGTGGCGGCATTATTAGCACTGGTCAGTATGGTGACTTAACCGCGAGGAGTGACATCCGCTTTAGGCACATTCGATGCCACTAGGGGGTGGAAGGCGGAAGGAGAAAAAAGTGCCAATAATTCGTCCACTTTATTTCGACCGCTACCATTCCGGCTAATGGTCCGTTTAACTTTGACCACATTAAAAGAGGCGCCACGATACAAACGACGGGTGTAAGGGGTATCGTGATTCGAGATAAGAACGGGGATGCCCTGAGCCACAGACGCGTGCTCGGCATGCTCTGCGAGCAAGGCTTGATCATCCAGCGTAAACCCGTTAGTCGCATAAGTGGTAAAATTAGCCGTTGCGGTCAGCGGGGCATACGGGGGATCACAGTAAATCACATCCCCTCTCCTCGCGCGTGCAAAGCTCTCGGCATAGCCCTCACACACAAAGTCAGCACGCTGGGCCTTTTCAGCGAACATCGCTAACTCTTTTTCCGGAAAGTACGGTTTTTTATACGACCCAAACGGCACATTGAAACCGCCTTTTTTATTGTACCGGCATAAGCCATTAAAACCGTGGCGGTTCATGTACAAAAAGTAAAGCGAGCGCAAGTAAGGGTCCGTGGTAAGGTTAAACTCACGGCGCACATCCAAATAGCGCTCTTTTTGGTTGTATTCTTGGCAAAAGAAGGCGCGCGCATCCGCCACAAAACGCAGCGGCGTTTGCTTAATAATGTTGTATAGATTGATAAGATCTGGGTTGATGTCAGCCAAAATATAATGGTCGTAATCGGTGTTTAAGAATACCGACCCAGCACCGACAAAGGGCTCGATAAGCGTGTTCCCCTCGGGAAGATGACGACGGATGTCATCGACTAGCGAATACTTACCACCAGCCCACTTTAGAAACGCGCGATGCTTTCTCATTGCCCCTGATCTATCTCTGCGGTGTGAAAAGGGGCGGATTGTACCTTATTTTGCCTCATCAATCAGCGGATTTTACTGCCCATTTGCGCGGTTGATTTCGCGATGAATCTGGCTGAATGACTTCACAAAAGGCTGTAACGCACGCACGTTATCTGTCAATGTCAGTTCGGTACGACGCGCCGCTGTGACACTCGCGTAATCACCGAGTAAAACCATGTACCACGTCGTATTGTTCCGACGCGTTTGATAAACCTGTACGCGATCGCCCAGCTGGTAGTCATCGATCAAATCGATTGCATCTTGGCGTGATTGTAATGCGGCCAACTGTAAAGCATAGCGCTGCTCAGAAACATTGAGCAAAGCCTGAGTGGCTAACGGAAGGGCCTCTTGGCGGCTTGCCGTGGATATCGATGGCTCTGCTATCTCGGTCTCTGCCACCGTTTGAGTGTTAGTCGCGACGCCTTCATCGGTCATTTCTGGTGATGCCGGTGCGGGTACTGCCTCACTGATTTCACTGGCAAGCGGTTCATCGACAGCCTGGGTACCATCTCCTCCAACATCTTGCTCATCAATAATAGCGTCAACGACGTCATCAGGTACAACCACACGTTGTCCTTCGTCATTGCGGCCGACCGTTAACCCTTCACCGTTCACTTCTTCTGGTAAATTGGTTTTATCTTCGGTGATCGTTCCTGAGTCAGTCTGCGTCTGCACCGTTACCATCTTGCCTGATAACGTTTCCTCAGTGGCATTGCGCTCTGTGCCGGTAGTTTGTGGATCAATGGTCGCTTGCTGTTCATTCAGCAAATCATCCAAACTCTGCAGGCCCTCAGGCAAGATGCTTTCTGACGACGCGCTGTCTTGGCTGGGGAAAACCCACCAAATCACACCGGCACCCACAATCATCAGCACTACCGCCAAAAGCAGCATTAGGAAGGGTTTATTATTCTTTGCGGGCTTTTTATTGTCTTTACTCACAGCGCCTGTCTCCTGATTATCCTTTTCCATGATAGTGCCGGGGTACACGGTTTGATTGGCAAGTTTGGCTAACCACTGCTTCTTTTTCTCAGCATCAATACGCTGCGTGACCGCTAACACATCGATGAACATCTCTTCTTCACCGTCATTAAGCGGTGAGATTTCCAGTTCTAATGGCTTTTGATCATGGCCATAGGACACCTGACGTAACCACTTGTTCAACTTTCCTGGTAAGGCAAACAACACCACATTGATACGCAAATGGTCTTGATTCTGAGCATGTTGTACCAATGCCCATAATTCAGACAATAGCCCCGGCGTTAAGCGATGCGCATCATCAATCACCAACAGTGCATCGCATCCAGCACCATCTAGCATCATCGTCAAGCTGTCTAGGAGGGGGTCGGCTTCATTAAACACACCGTCTTTGACGACCTGGCGAAGCAGGATAGCGCGACGCTGTGCATCACTTTGTGCCGTGTGGCAAGCCAGGAGTGCATGAACGTGGGCATCCGCCCATTGCTCCATATAACGTTCACTGAGCCACGTTTTACCGGCTCCCTCTGGGCCGGTGACTTGGATCAAGTTAGCGCTAAATCGAGTGATAAATTGCAGTCGAGAAAGAAGCTGGGTTTGGCTTTCCAGATCCAACGCTAAGGTATCAAAAGTGTCTGTCATGCATTCAATGGTTAACCGGCATCAATCACATCAGCAATACACTGATGTGGTACATCTGCAACCACTTGAGCCTGGCCTATCGCTGTCGGTAAAACCAGACGCAACTGTCCTGAAAGCACTTTTTTATCACGCATCATGTGCTTAATAAAAGCATCGTAGTTCATCTCACTCGGGGACTGTACCGGAAGATGCGCACTTTCCAACAAGGCAGTGATGCGGGACACACTTTTTTCATCGAGCAAGCCGTGATGCAAAGCGGTTTTGGCGGCGAGGACTGTCCCTGCTGATACCGCTTCACCATGTAGCCAGTTGCCATAACCCATTTCTGCTTCAATGGCATGCCCAAAGGTATGACCGAGGTTGAGCAATGCACGTACGCCTGTTTCCCGCTCATCTTGAGCAACGACATCGGCTTTGATTTGACAACAACGCCGGATAGCATAACTCAATGCATCCGGAGAAAGCGCGGTCAGCGCCGCCATTTCACTGTTCAACCAATCGAAGAAGGGGGCATCAGCAATCACACCATATTTGATCACTTCTGCCATCCCCGCAGCAAATTCACGACAGGGCAAAGTGCTTAGCACTTGCGTATCAATCACCACCGCTTTGGGTTGATAAAAAGCCCCGATCATGTTTTTGCCAAGCGGATGATTTATCGCTGTTTTACCACCCACTGACGAATCAACTTGCGCCAATAAGGTGGTAGGCACTTGGATAAAATCCACACCGCGTTGATAACAGGCACTGGCAAATCCGACGATGTCGCCAATCACTCCGCCCCCCAAGGCAACGAGCACGACATCACGGTTATAGTTATTTTCTAATAGAAAAGTATTGATGGTGTTGAATGTTTCTAGCGATTTATACGCTTCACCATCAGGTAAGCTCAGGCACGCAACCTCTGCCGCACCCGCCAGTTTGAGTGTCGAGACCAGTGAGGCACCATAAAGCGGCATCACTGTCTCGTTGCTTATAACAGCAACCCGACGCGAATGGACGCCCTCAAATAGGCTAGCATCAGCTAAAAGCCCTTCACCAATCGAGATAGGGTAGCTACGCGCCCCTAGGTTAACGTCTATCCGTTCCATGGTCGGGTCCTGTGGTTGGTTATTGCTGCTCTAACAGCGCCATGATTTGATTAGCCACCACTTTGGCACTTTGATCATCGGTACGCACAACGTAATCCGCAATTTCTTGATATAAAGGATTACGCTCTTCCGCTAACGATTCCAGCACTTCACGTGGTTGGTCGGTTTGTAATAATGGTCGTTTCTTATCGCGTTGGGTACGTGCCAGCTGCTTCTCGATAGTGGTTTCCAAATACACCACTACGCCACGAGCTGATAGGCGGTTACGGCTTTCTTTGCTCATTATCGAGCCACCGCCAGTCGCGAGTACGATACCCTGTTCTTCAGTGAGGTCGTTAATCACGTTTTCTTCGCGTTTACGGAAACCTTCTTCACCTTCAACGTCAAACACCCATGCAATGTCTGCCCCAGTACGATCTTCAATCACTGAGTCAGAATCATAGAATTCCATATGAAGTTGCTGAGCAAGATGACGACCAATTGTGCTTTTACCAGCCCCCATAGGGCCTACCAAAAAGATGTTTCGTTTTTCAGCCATTTTAAGCAATTTTACGCGCGGTTAAATAAGACAACACCGCCCGCAGGCTTAATATAAAAAGCCCGAGGCGCCAATTCCTCACAGATATTTCGTGATCAGATTAAAAATTATCTCAGGACAGTGACCCCTTTGGCAACACCTAACCTACCCTGTGACGATTTTAGGGGTCACAAAGATCAGAAGTTCGCGTTTTGCATGGTCTTTTAATTGGTGCCGAAACAGTCCACCAAGCAAGGGAATATCCCCTAATAATGGCACTTTCGTTTCTTTATTGATCATCGTGTGCTGAAAAATACCCCCCAAGACCACCGTTTCACCATTTCGAGCTAAAACTTGGGTGTTGATGCGCTTGGTACTGATCGACATCGCCTCCCCTTTGCCTGCCACGACCGATTTTTCCGGCATATCCTGAGTCAGCTTTAAATCTAGCACTAAGGTATTATCCGGAGTGATCTGTGGTGTCACCGACAAGCTCAACACCGCTTTCTTAAAAGAAACCGCCACCGCGCCACTGGATGAAGCTTCTAAATAGGGTAGCTCCGTCCCCTGTTCGATATAAGCGGCCTTTTTATTCGTGGTGATTAGCCTTGGGCTAGAGACGACCTCAGCCTTCCTCTCACTTTCAAGCGCAGAAAGCTCCAAATCAAGCAGTAAATCGTTCCCCAGCTTCGCCACTTGAAAGGCCATGCTTGAGGCCGATGGGTTCACCGCCGCCAAATTGACATTGAGGAAATCACCAATCGTGCTGCCCTCATTTGCCGCATCGTTTAAGCTATCCGGCCCTTGTGCCGCCAAATCGCTATCCCACATCACGTTGCCTTCAATCGAAGGGCCTACCGTTGTTGAGCGGTTTCGATTCAATAACCCCCAACGCACGCCAAGCTCATCCACCGACCCCTGTTCAACCGTGACGATGCGCGCTTCGATCTCCACTTGCTTAACGGGCACATCCAAATGCTTCACCAAAGTGCGAATGCGGCCGATATTTTTATCGATATCCCGGATAATAATGGCGTTGGTCCGCGCATCAAGTGATACCGCTCCCCGCGGAGATAATAAACTCACTCCCTGACCTTGTCCGCGGATTAACGCCGCCACCTCACTGGCTTTGGCATAATTCACAGTGATCACGGCAGACGACAAGGGCAACAGCGTCTCAGCTTGTTGAGCCATTTCCAAATCTTGTTTTTCTCGAGCCATCAATTCGTTGCGAGGAGCCACCAGCATCACATCACCGCGTTGACGCTTATCTAAACCCTTCACTCTCAAAATGACATCTAGCACATCTTGCCAAGGCACACCGTCAATCCGCATCGTTACATTGCCCTGAACACTGTCCGAGGTGACTAAATTGAACCTATTTTGCTCAGCAATCAGCTGAAGCACCGCCCGTACGGGAATATCTTGGAAATTGATTGAGATCGGCGCATTACGATGGGTTGGCTGAGAAGACGCTGTGGCCTGTTCCGATGCGAGTACGGTCACGACTAACTGTTTTCCTTGTTGGTGATAGTCGAACTCCACCGCGTGCTCCGACTGAATGCGGAGTTGCGCATATCCAGACGGCTGAGAAACGTCGATAGCCATCACTGGCGTGTTGCTCTCTCGGGTATCCATACGCTGGATCAACACTGGCGAGACCTTAACTTGCGGTAAACGAATGTTCAGTTGGTCTGGGGTAGGCTGACGAAAGTCCGCCATTATTGCCGGATGGTCAAAGTCCAAAACTAATTGCGCCGCTCCCTGTGCTGAGCGCGTTATATTCACATTTTTCAGTGTCACAACCGTAGATGCCTGCACCGGTACACTGACCATGGCGCTCCAAATAACCATCAGCATCATGACAGCTCGTACCCTGCGCATACCAAACGCTATTGGTGCAGTGGAAATGATCATAATAGTACTCCTTTTACGACAAGTTTGGGGCGATTGATAGGGTAACGGTGCGCTGCTGCCAGCAACCCAAACCGTCGGGTAGTACTTGCTTTATCGCCACGTGATCGTGGTTAACCGCCATCACCCGCCCATGATGTTGACCCAGTCGGTCACCTTGAGCGACTTGCGTTACCACACCATTGGGTAAAGCGATGAGCGCATGCTTTTGTCCCCCTTTAGTTAAGCTCCCCTTCATGGCCAGTTGCTCTAGCGATAATGTTGAAAGCGGGGTCTCACGCCAGTAAAAAGAGGGCTGCCAACAGTCTCCGGGAGACACCCGTTGTTGGCCTGACGCAGCAGGAAGTGCAAACGGATCCCGATGATCATGCACAAATGCCACAGAGTGATACTTAGGGGGCGGAGGGATCCGAGTGGCAGTGACTGCCGCTTGTCCACGTACTTGTTGCATAAAATGGCGAATATCGCTGTCTTCGCCCTGACAGCCACTTAATATAAACAGTAAAACCCATACACAGACTCTGAACATCATGTGGCCCTATTCCCTATTGTGCGTGCTTTTTCGGCGTGGTACGGCCAGTGAAACGATATGTAGTCGCGGAGACAGAGAGACGTAATAGAGGAGATGATCGTTCTGTCTCCCGCGTAAGCACAAAGTCTTGCAGAGACACCAAACGAGTCATTGCCGCAATATCGGCACTAAAGGCACCAATGTCCTGATACTGACCTTGGAGCACAATGTTCATGGGGATTGCGTCTAACCAGCTACCGTGTATTCTTGGTTGCCACGCCAGCGTTTCGAATTGCAGCTGATGGCGCATTCCTACCTCGTTGACCCCCGCGAGTAGGCCTGCCAGCTCCTCTTCTTCCGGTAATTGCGCGATAAGCTGAGTGTATTGTTGGTTCAGCGCGACTAACTGCTCGTCTACATCCGGTAATGCTGCCACCTCGTAGGCCCGCTGCCGGTAACGCGTTTTTAGTTGCGACGTGTGCTCTTGAGCTTGCAGTAACGCTGCATGGTTGGGCTGCACAATTCCGACCCAAGCCACACTCCCAAGCACCATGATGACTATTCCCCATAGGCTTAATTTCACCCACAAAGGCGCAAACGGTAAGCGCCGCCAATCCCAGTCCATCATGACTCTTCCTCCTGGTCTCCTGGCAGCTGCGGTGCGACATAACGCGTCAGCGAAAAGTTTAATTTAAACCGCTTGTTGGGCCCGCTTACCTTTTCATCGGTGATCACGGTGTCAATGTTTAACCCAGAAACGTCACTCTGTTTCTCCAAGGCGGCCAACAGGCGGGCAAGCTCAGCGTTTGAGGTGACCCATCCCTCTAGACTGATCTGGCCTTCTTGTTGCACTAAACGGGTTAAATAGGCGCCTGGTGGGATCACCGTCGGTATAAAATTGAGCACAGCCGTCACATTGTTACGCTGCTGCTGGAGGCGGTTAACGAGCCCGAGACGAGATTGCAACGCCCGCCGTTTTTCATCTTGCTGTGCAAATCTCGCCAACGTATGTTCAAACTGCTCAATACCTTGCTCTAGTTGTTGGTGGCGGCTTTGCTGCTCATGGAGCCAATGCTGCTGCCATTGAGTGATCATCAACACTGTGATCAACGCACACACTACGACCATGAAAGTTTGCAAGATAAAAACACGCTCTAGGCGACGCTGTGCTTGCGCTCGCCATGGAAGTAGATTAATCCTCATGGCCTTACCCCACGAAATGCGAGACCCAGCGCTGCACAGCTTTGGGCACACAGAGAAGCCTGACCAAATGCCTCGCCAGGATGGATAAACGTGCACGATGTCGATGCCGGGCTAGTGACATGTGTGGGCCAATCCCCGCTGAGCCAAAGCGGGACAACTGAATGGGGGTGGTGGGTACCGTAACGTTGATACGCTTGGTCAAGATGTTGTTGCAGTACGCGAGAGCGCCCGAGGTCTCGTTCTCTCACCTCCGGGTTTGCATCCATCGTCATTGTGCTAACTGTCAAACGATGTTGATACAGTTCTCCATCAGGTAAAGCGCAGATGACCGACAGTGTCCCCGCGCTGAGGTGTAACCATAATGGTGCACTATCAGGCTGATAATGCTGAACCAACGCATGATAAACTTCTTGTAGCCCTTGTTGTTGCGTATCCACAATGCTGACATTCAGGCCTCCCTCTTTAAACGCCGCGAGTAAGGGCATCAATGCTTGTCGGCGGCACGCCACAACCTCGTAGGACACCTGCCCAGATTGAGGACACGATGAGCGCTGCTTCATAAAATCAAAAAATAGACCACTCATGTCCATATTAAGCGCCACACTTAATGCTTGGCCAACAACCACTTCCTGCTCGAGTGGGTCATCAATGTCTGCTGCTGTCAGGGTTTTTCTGATCACCGTTTCATCCTCAACCCCAACGACTACGGTTGGCGAAAACCGTTGATGCCAAGGCAGGTGGGAGAGCAGTGTTTTTTTGAGTGTTTTTATCGTCTCAGGCAAAGTGTCTTTATTATCACACTCAAAGGTATGATAAGCAGAGACAGTCAGGGTTGATGAGGCAGGGCGAACTGCGACAGCGTGGCTTATCTCTTGGCCCACAGCGATACCTAAAACTGCCGAACTTGGGATCATTTCGTGTTAGGCTCCAACGTCAGCGTAAGGTCAGTATTTATAAAACTGACCTCATCACGGGTTATTTTTAATGCTGGTGCCTTTATACTACTCACGTATGATTATTGAACGGCTCAACGGCAATAGAACGGGAAATTTCAGGTGAAGTTCATAAAGCGTTTGCTTATCTTTGCACTGGTTTGCACAGTGCTTGGAGTCACTACAATCTTTGGGTTTTACCTGTATGTGAAACCCGACCTCCCCGATGTGGCAACATTAAAGAATGTCGAGCTACAAACGCCGATGCAGGTTTATAGTGCAGATGGTGAGTTGATCTCGCAATTCGGCGAGAAGCGTCGCATTCCAGTCAAGCTTGAGGATATTCCTCAACCGATGATTGACGCCTTAATTGCTACCGAAGATAGCCGCTTTTATCAACACCCAGGTATTGACCCAATCGGTATTGTCAGGGCTGCGGTGGTGGTGGCGATGTCCGGTAGTGCCAAGCAAGGGGCGAGTACCATTACCCAACAACTGGCACGGAATTTCTTCCTCTCCAATGAAAAACGGATCATGCGCAAGATAAAAGAAATTTTTATCGCGGTGCATATCGAACAGTTACTCAATAAAGAAGAGATCCTCGAACTCTATTTCAACAAAGTCTTCTTAGGATACCGCGCATACGGTGTGGGCGCGGCCGCACAAGTGTATTTTGGCAAAACCCTCGATCAACTGACTTTGAGTGAGATGGCGGTGATTGTCGGTCTCCCTAAAGCGCCATCCACCATGAACCCTCTTTATTCACTCTCGCGCTCAACCGAGCGTCGAAACGTCGTGTTGGGGCGAATGCTCAAAGAAGGCTACATTTCCAACGCAGAATACCAGCAAGCGAAAAATGAGCCTATTGTCGCGCGCTATCATGGTGCTGAAATTGAACTCGCTGCGCCTTATGTCGCTGAAATGGCACGTGCCTGGGCAGTAGAACAATTGGGTGATGATGCTTACACCTCTGGGGTCCGTATTTTTACCAGTGTGAATGCCGATATGCAGCGGGCGGCCAATGACGCTGCGATGGATAACATTCTTGCCTACGACCGACGCCATGGTTTCCGGGGGCCGGTTGCAATACTTTGGCAGGCGTCTAGCGCACGCTGGCAACATCAACGTATTGTCGATCACCTTGCCAAGCAACCCAGTTATGGTCCACTGGAACCCGCCGTTGTGACTGACGTTCAGGCACAATCTGCCCAAGTAGTGGGTCCCAATGGTCGTGAAATATCTCTCCCTTGGGAAGGCCTAGACTGGGCGCGCCCTTATATCACCGATAGTCGCCAAGGCCCGGCGCCTCAGCGTGCTGATGAATTCCTCGCCAGTGGTCAGCAGGTGTTTATTCGCCAGGTCGATGACAGCTGGCATTTAGCCCAAGTCCCCAACACCAATACTGCACTGGTTTCCATGTCTCCATCGACGGGGGCCATCAAAGCACTGGTGGGTGGCTTTAATTTTGTCCACAGCAAGTTTAACCGCGCCACCCAATCAGTGCGCCAAGTGGGTTCGAGTATCAAGCCGTTTATTTATTCCGCGGCGGTGAATGAGGGCATGACACTTGCCACTTTGATTAACGATGCCCCCATTAATCGTTGGGATCGTAGCCAAGGGGTCGCCTGGCGGCCGAAAAATTCGCCCCCGCGCTATGCAGGACCCACCCGTGCACGACTTGGTTTAGCCCAGTCTAAAAACGTGATGGCAGTGCGCGTGCTACGTCGAGTAGGACTGGATGATACCTTAGATTATCTCACCCGCTTTGGCTTTAAACGCGACGACCTGCCTCGTGCCGAAGCCATCGCCCTTGGGGCGGGAAGCTTAACCCCGGTTGAAATGGCACAAGGCTTTAGCGTATTTGCCAATGGCGGCTACTTCATGGAGCCCTTTATCATTGATCGGGTCGAAACCCCATTCGGTGAGGAAATCTATCGCGCCAATCCACCCATCATTTGTGATAACTGCGAGCAAAAAGCCGACAAGTCCGATCCATTTAACGAGCAGAATTTGCTAGAGAACAACGACACCACCACACAGCGTCATGCCAAACAGGTCATTGATGAGCAAAATGCATTTTTGGTGCGCGAAATGATGCAAAGCAACATCTGGGGTGGCGGTGATTGGCGCTACGGGACAGGCTGGAATGGCACCGGTTGGCGCGCACAAGCACTCAAACGACGGGATATTGGCGGCAAAACCGGGACCACCAATGACTCCAAAGACACTTGGTATACCGGCTATGGCCCAGGCATTGTGACTACGGTGTGGGTCGGTTTTGATGACCACTCTCGCAAGCTTGGCCGCACCACCCGCAATGCCAACTTAAGTGACGAGCGCCAGCCTATCCGTGGTGCCGAGTCTGGGGCAAAAACGGCCGAACCGGCTTGGATTGATTTTATGCAGCATGCGCTCGCGGATGTGCCAGAGCAGAGTAAAGCCGCGCCACCGGGCATCGTCAAAGTGCGCATTGACCGCGAAACGGGCCTACTCACACGGAAAACCGATCATACTTCGATGTTCGAGTACTTCGTGAAAGGCAGCGAGCCCACCGAATATGTGTCGTCACAATCGGATGGCAACATTTATGAGTCAGGCACAGAGTCGCTGTTTTAACTCTGTTACATCGTCAATAGCCGCATAAAATCAAGACGCCCGCATTCACGATGCGGGCGTCTTTTTATCTACGCGTCACGCGCCGCTCTAGTGACGAGTTCGATCATTCATCACGGCAGTCATTTGTTCATGGATGGCGTCAGCCAACTGCTCATAACGGCCACGTAATGGCGAGCCAGGACGGTAGTCGAGGGTGATTTGTCGCGACGGCGTCGGCGAGGTGGTCGGAATATACACCACGCCATCTCGCTTATCAGCAGGCACAGACAATTGAGGCAACAAGGTGATCCCACTCCCCGCCGCCACCATGTTGCGCAAGGTCTCTAAGCTGGTGGCGCGAAAGCGCTGATCTTCGCGCGCGCCCACTTTAAAGCAAAAGCCCATCGCTTGGTCACGTAAGCAATGGCCATCGCCGAGCATTAATAAGGTTTCGCCTTGCAATACATCTAACGCCACCTCGGCACAATCGGCGAGGCGGTGTTTTTCGTTCACCGCGAGCAACATCGGCTCGTTGTAAAGTGGGAGCTCTTTTAAATGCTGAGCCTCTTCCACGGAAGCCAGAATAATACAATCGAGCTTGCCCTCTTCCAGCTGCTGCACCAACTGTTGCGTCTGCCCTTCGTGAATAAACAGCTCCAGATCCGGGAAACGATCACGCAGTAGCGGGATAATTTTAGGCAGCAGGTAAGGCCCGACCGTAGGGATCAGACCGATATGCAAAGGGCCGGTCATGCTTTCCCCTTGCTCACTGGCCAATTCGGTCAAAATTGTGACTTCCCGCAAGACGTTACGTGCCTGTTGTACTAACCTCATACCGGCATCGGTGAACAACACACGACGGCTGGTTCGCTCTAACAAACTCACACCCAGCTCATCTTCCAACTTGCGAATTTGCCCGCTTAAGGTCGGCTGGCTAACAAAGCAGGCTTCGGCCGCTTTACGAAAATGTCGATGTTCGGCCAAGGCGACCAAGTACTCCAAGTCACGAATGTTCATCTTTGTCTCTTCTATAGAGGATAACTATCAAAACCATAGCATTAAGCGATTAGAGCTATCAATCGCAATCGGTAATACTGATCCCATCAAAACGCGGCGAAGCACTCGCCCACTCACTTGAAGCAAAACTTGAATCAAAAAAGGACATCACCATGACAGCAACAAAAGAAGGTCAGCCAGTACCACAAGTCACCTTCCGTACACGCGAAGGCGACCAATGGAAAGACGTTAGCACCGATGACATCTTTGCCAACAAAACCGTGATTGTATTCAGCCTGCCAGGTGCGTTTACCCCAACCTGTTCATCGTCGCACCTGCCACGCTATAACGAGCTGTATCCGGTGTTCCAACAGTACGGCGTCGATGACATTGTCTGTGTGTCCGTCAACGATACCTTTGTAATGAACGCGTGGAAAGCCGACCAAGACGCTGACAACATTCATGTCCTACCTGACGGCAACGGTGAGTTCACCGATGGCATGGGGATGCTGGTCGACAAAAACGATCTTGGCTTTGGCAAACGCTCATGGCGCTACAGCATGCTGGTGAAAAACGGCGTGGTCGAGAAAATGTTTATCGAACCCAACGAGCCGGGCGACCCGTTCAAAGTGTCTGATGCCGACACCATGCTGGGCTACATCGCCCCTGAGCACAAACTGCAAGACTCGATCACTGTGTTTAGTAAGCCAGGCTGCCCATTCTGTGCCAAGGCCAAACAAGCCCTGATCGATGAAGGCCTTCAGTTTGAAGAAATCATCCTCGGTAAAGACGCCACCACGGTTTCTTTGCGTGCGGTGAGCGGTCGCGCCACCGTGCCACAAGTATTTATCGGTGGCCGTCATATCGGTGGCAGTGAAGAGCTCGACACCTATCTAAATCAGTAATCCGCTGTTTGGGCGGCCTCTTTGCCGCCCGTTATTTTCCCAGGAGAAAGCAATGAAAACATTAACGGTTGATGTGGCTGTGATTGGTGGCGGAACCGCCGGACTCGGTGCTTATCGCGCAGCCAAAGCGCATACGGATAACGTGGTGATGATTGAAGGCGGCCCCTATGGCACCACGTGCGCGCGGGTTGGCTGCATGCCTTCCAAACTGTTAATTGCGGCGGCTGAAGCGGCACATCATATCGACAAAGCCCCCGGCTTCGGTGTGTATCCCGGCGGCACCACGGAAATTAATGGCCGTGAGGTGATGGATCGGGTGAAACGCGAGCGTGACCGCTTTGTCGGCTTTGTACTGGAAAGTGTCGATGACATTCCCGCCCAAGACAAAATTGATGGCTATGCGCGCTTTATCGATGATCACA
Organism: Salinivibrio sp. ES.052; assembly: GCF_900141775.1. GTDB lineage: Bacteria > Pseudomonadota > Gammaproteobacteria > Enterobacterales > Vibrionaceae > Salinivibrio. The sequence continues at coordinate 91,377 of NZ_FSRI01000002.1, forward strand.
CCTTAATGGTTGACGATCACACCACCATCCATGCTGATCGCATCGTGATCGCGACAGGTTCGCGTCCAAGCTGGCCGTCCGCTTGGGATCACCTTGGCGATCGTTTAGTGGTCAATGATGATATTTTTGAATGGGACGATTTGCCCAACTCAGTCGCCGTGTTTGGCCCGGGCGTGATTGGCCTTGAGCTCGGACAAGCGCTGCATCGCCTTGGGGTCGAGATGACCATGTTTGGCGTCGGCGGCCAAGTGGGCCCGCTGACCGATCCGGACATCATGGCCTATGCGGATAAAACCTTTAGCGAGGAGTTTTATCTCGACGCCGATGCCAAGGTGGAAGAGATGGTGCGTGAAGGCGATAAGGTGCAAATCTGTTATCGTGATAAAGAGGGCGAAAGCCAACTGCGCTGGGTCGACTATGTGGTTGCCGCCACCGGTCGTCGCCCTAATGTCGACAAGCTAAACCTCGATGCGACCAGTATCAAAGTGGATGCCCGCGGCGTGCCGGTTGCCGATAGTTACACCCTGCAAACCACGGCATCGCACATTTTTATTGCCGGTGACGCCAGTAACCAAATTCCGTTGCTGCACGAAGCGGCTGACCAAGCGCGCATCGCCGGTGACAATGCCGGACGCGGCAAAGATATCCGTGCCGGATTGCGCCGCAGCAAGCTCTCCGCAGTCTTCTCCGACCCACAAATCGCAATGGTGGGCGAAAGCTACAAAGCGATTACCGACCGTCTCGGCCCCTGTGGCTGCTTTGAAACCGGCGTGGTGTCGTTTGAAAACCAAGGCCGCTCACGGGTGATGCTGCGCAACAAAGGCTTGTTACACGTTTATGCCGAACAAGGCACTGGTCGCTTCCTTGGCGCCGAAATGATCGGGCCGAACGCCGAGCACTTGGCCCACTTGTTGGCATGGGCACATCAAAACCAAATGACCATTTCGCAAATGTTGGATATGCCCTTCTATCACCCAGTGATTGAAGAAGGGGTACGTACCGCGCTGCGGGATGTGAATGCCAAGCTCAAACTCGGCCCTGAAATGATCAAACACTGTTTGGACTGCGGCCCAGGCTGCTAATCCACTGCTCTTTTCGCCGACCTTCGGCGCTTTACAGGCGCTGCCTGTTGCTTCCCCAAGCACTTGCTTACCTTTTTTGCCCTCCTGATTGGAGGGCTTTTTTTGTATCCGGCGGCCCACTGCGCCACAATAGCGTATCGCCATCACCGACCAAGAGAAACCGCATGGCTTGCAAATACTGCCAGTCCGCGATTTGGCAACAAAAACTGGGACGCTGTACCCGTTGTATGAAACAACTGGCCGCCATCTGCGCGCTACTTTGGCCGCTTTGGTGGTGGGGCTATGCCGACACGCCACGGCAAGTGGAGTCGATTGCCTTGTTATTCGCCGCCGGCAGTGCCAGTGTGCTACTCACGCTGCATGTGGTGATTTATCCGTTTCGGCGCAATAAAAAACCCGCGCCGGGGCGCGGGTCATCAGACACACCAGACGATTAATCAGCCAGATCCGTGGCTTCGTTAATCACGTGGAAAATGTAGTTTTGCTCCACGGCCCCTTGGAACAACCACGCCATCGGACCACGCGCCATGATGGCCACATCTTCGCCGGAGTGGGTTTCCGAACCGAGCTTAATCAAAGATTGCTGTTTGTAATCCAGCTCACGCACCTGCCCTTCTTGCAAGTTTTCACGCTCACCTTTCACCGCACCCGGGCCGTTGCCATAGGTGATCGTGGTATAGGTTTTACCAAAATCATCCTGATTCAAGCGCCCTTTTTGGCGCGATAAACCGAGGATCGGATTGCCCCGCTCTGCGTAACCGTTCATCACCATGGTATGGGCGTGGTCCGCAGTAACGATCACTAGGGTGTCTTCTGGGTTAGTTTTCTCTAAGGCCACTTTAATGGCATCGTCATAAGCCAGCGTATCTTCTAACGCTCGCGCGGCGTTGCCCGCATGGTGGGCATGGTCGATACGTCCAGCTTCCACCATCATCACATAGCCATCTTTGTCACGGCTGAGCATATCAATCGCTTTGCTGGTCATTTGCGCCAATGACGGCTCATCTTGGCTTTCGCGGCGATCGGCTTCGTATTTCATGTGGCTGCTTTCAAATAAGCCGAATACCCGAGAGGTGTTAGCAGCGTCGATGGCATCAAAACCGGACTGATTAAAAATGTATTGGCCATCAGGATGGCGTGTTTGCCATTCTTCAATCAGGTTGCGTCCATCTTTACGCTTGCCCTTTTTGCCTTCAGGGTCGACGCTATCGGCAGGGATGAACTCACGGCGTCCACCGCCAAAGGCCACCTGAAAACCCTCCCCGGAGTCAAAATCGACAAATTGGCTGGCGATATCGGTACAACCTTGGTTTTTGGCAATGTTGGGCAACTTGCTATCGTTCTCCCAATTGCGATCTGCACTGTGCGCGTAGGTGGTGGCTGGAGTGGCATGAGTTAAACGGGCGGTTGATATCACGCCAAGGGCCTTACCCTTCTCTCCTGCCATTTCGAACAAGGTTTTTGCTTCATTACCTTTTGCGGTGCTACAAAAACCACGCTGGACGTTATCGTCAACGCTGATGATCCCCGCTTTGGTTTTCACCCCGGTGACCATGGCTGTCGCGGTCCCTGCCGAATCAGGCGTTTGCATGTCAGTATTATAGGTTTTTGCTAGCGCTACATGCGGCAAGCTTTCCATGCCGAGACGATTTTCTTCACCGGTTTTACCCTGTTGCTGTCCTTGATAGATACGTGCTGCCGTGACTGTCCCTACGCTCATGCCGTCACCGACAAAGAGGATCACATTTTTGGCTTTACCTGTGATAGGTGGATTGGCTTTGGCCGCCGCCAGTGCCGCTTGCGCGTCTTGATACCAAACATCATTTTGTTGAGGCACTGCCGCGTGTGCAGTCGCCGTTAATAACGCTGAGGCCACCGCGGCCGTAAGGATTGTTTTCACTACAAAATCTCCATCATTAATGAGAAACGCAGGCATGGTGACCACTGAGCGTGACGCTTCTGTGACAAACCGTACAATGTAACAACTTGTAAGCCACTCAATTTGATGAAGTTTTTATGACAGAGGTAGGTAAAAAGGCTGCAGCTTAATCCACTCGCAGCCTTAGGGGGCGCAATGACGACACGGACGCCGTCACGCGATCGACAGTGTCACCCTACTCCAATGCAGAGAAGGTCGATATTGTGGCCGGCCCAGCAATACTGTAGGTCAGAGCCACTTCGTCACAGGCGTGAAAACGCGGACAGATTTCACAATCTTTCATCACTTTCTCTGGCAGTTGCGATTTTGACACTGGGGTAAAGCCTAATTGGGTGAAAAATTCTGGCACTCGGGTGAGGACAAAGACTTGCTCAATCGCCATTTGCTTGGCTTTTTTAATCAAGTGCATCATCAACGCCGTGCCGTGTCCTTGGCGCTGCCAGCCCGCTTCTACGCCTAACGAGCGAATCTCTGCCAATCCTGAGTCGTAAATATACAGCGAGCCGCAGCCGGTCAAATCGCCTTGATGCTCTGAGACCGCAAATAGGCCAATATTGCGCACCAGTTCATGACGATCACGGGGTAAGTTCTCCCCCAATTTTGCCCAATACACCACCATGCCTTCGATGGTATCGAGGTCAGTGAGCCTTGCCGAGCGCACCGTGACTTTGGGGGTAAAGCGCTTATCTAAACGCTTTTGCGCCTCTTGAATGGCAAAGCTGACCTGTTCAGGTGCCACCCCACCCAGCGCCCGACGTTGGGCCAAGCAGGATTCAATCGTGAGCATCGCATACACATCGTCTTCAATCACCGGTGAGAATTGCTGCAAGGTGGCAAGCGGCAGCGCTTCTAATGCACAACCTTGCTCAATGGCGGATACCACCGCCACGCCCACAATATGGTGTGCTTCACGGAACGGGATCCCTTTACTCACCAAATAATCGGCCAGCTCGGTGGCATTGGCATGACCTTGCTGCGCCGCTTGCAAGGTTTTATCTTTATGGATGGTAATGCCTTCAAAGCACAGGGCAGCCATGTCCAAACAATCGTGCCAAGTGTCCATGGCATCGAAGAGTCCTTCTTTGTCTTCTTGCATGTCCTTGTTGTAGGCCAGCGGCAAGGCTTTCACTGTCATCATCATCGCCGACAAGGTGCCATACACACGGCCAGTTCTGCCGCGGATAAGCTCTAACGCATCGGGGTTTTTCTTTTGTGGCATCAACGAGGAGCCTGAGGTGACGGTATCCGCCAATTCAATAAAGCCCGATTCACCCGAGTTGTAGAAGATCATGTCTTCGGCCATCCGTGAGAGATGCAACATCGACATGGATGCGGCGGACATCATCTCCATCACATGATCGCGGTCCGAGACCGAATCCAAACTATTACGGGTGGCCCGTTTAAATCCCAGATTTTGTGCCAAGGCATCGCGGTCAATTGGATACGCGGTGCCTGCCAGCGCCCCCGATCCGAGTGGGCAGGTATCCAAGCGACTGAGCGCATCTTGCAAACGCGTGGTATCACGCTCAAACATCTCCAGATAGGCCAGACACCAATGGGCAAAGGTCACCGGTTGTGCACGCTGCAAGTGGGTGTAGCCAGGCAGCACGGTACCATGGTGCTGACCCGCCACATCCACCAGCTGCTGCTGAAGCTTGTCGAGAGACAGTAAGATTTGCTGGCCTTGCTGGCGACACCAGAGCTTGAGATCCGTGGCAACCTGATCGTTACGCGAGCGTCCGGTATGCAGCTTTTTGCCCAAATCCCCGACTTTCTCGATCAGTTGCTGCTCAACCCAGCTGTGAATGTCTTCGGCCTCTGAGCGTAAGATTTGCTTCGGGTTTTCCATCACCGACAGCTTGAGCTCATTAAGCGCGAGCTCCAATTGCTGTTGCTCGTCTTCACTCAGCACGCCCACTGAACGCAAGGCTTTCGACCAAGCAATGGAGCCCACAATGTCTTGCTCTGCTAGGCGATAGTCAAAGCGCAGCGAATCATTAAACGCTTGAAACCGTTTGTCTGCTGCTTGACTAAAGCGTCCGCCCCATAATGCCATGCTGTCTCTCCTTACTGCTCACGATGCTTTTTTAATTAGGATTGTTTTTGTTTGTTCAGTGTCCGAATCCGGCTCGACAGCGAATACAAACGGATAAAGCCTTCGGCGTGGCTGTGATCGTAGACATCATCATCCCCAAAGGTGGCAAAGTCTTCCGAGTACAAGCTATTGGTCGAGCGCTTTTGTACCACCGCCGCTTGCCCTTTATAGAGCTTGATTACCACCTCGCCCGTTACCGGCGCGGCGAGGGAATTGGCCGCGGCAACAATCGACTGACAAAGTGGCGTAAACCAACGCCCATCATAAATTAGGTGAGACGCTTTTAAACCGAGCTCCTCACGGAACTGATAACTCTCTTTATCCAATACTAATTGTTCAACACCGCGCAGCGCTTCCATGATGATGGTGCCACCTGGGGTTTCATAGCAGCCGCGGGATTTCATCCCCACCAAACGGTTCTCAACGATATCAATCCGTCCCACGCCATGTTCGGCACCTTTATCGTTCAGCAGCGTCAGCACGTCATAAGGCGACATGGATTCACCATCGACCGAGACCACTTCCCCGCTTTGTACCCCTAAAGTGACAAATTCGGGCGTATTGGGCGCGTCTTCTGGTGCGACGGTCCATACCCAGCAGTCTTGGTTAGCCGCGGTCCAGGTATCTTCCAGCACTCCGCCTTCGGTCGAAACGTGCCAAGCATTGGCATCACGTGAATAGATTTTCTCAAGGCTCGCTGTACAAGGAATATCACGGGCGGCCAAGTAGTCGAGTAAGGCTTCACGACTGGTGAGATCCCACTCACGCCAAGGTGCAATCACTTTAAGCTGCGGCGCCAGCGCGGAGAAGGTGCTCTCAAAACGAACTTGGTCGTTCCCCTTTCCGGTACAGCCGTGGCAAAGTGCATCCGCTCCAACTTCAAGGGCGCACTCGACCTGCGCTTTGGCAATGATCGGACGCGCCATCGAGGTGCCCAGAAGATACTTGCCTTCATACACCGCACCGGTTTTCAGGCTGGGGTAAATATAATCCGCCACCATTTCGTGTTTCAGATCGGCGATAAAACATTGCGATGCCCCGGAGGCGAGCGCTTTTTGCTCAATGCCTTCTAGCTCTTGTTCGCCTTGACCGACGTCGGCGACAAAGGCGACGACTTCACAGTCATAGTTTTCTTTTAGCCATGGAATGATGGCCGAGGTATCCAATCCACCCGAATAGGCCAGTACCACTTTGTTGATTTTGCTCATCTTGCTCTCCTTAAATCCTGAAATGACGGTTTGCGTCGCGTCGTTATACGTTTTATTAACTGGCGCTAAACCGGGTGCCGATTTGCTGGCCATCGAATAATTGCGTGAGTTTTTCTGGGTAACGCCAGGTGGCAATCTCCACCGGTTTACCTAGCTCGCGGGCGGCGGCAAACGCCGCGTTAACCTTGACCACCATGCCATCGGTGATCACGCCTTTTTCTATCAGGTGTTGCGCATCCAGCTCGGTCAGGCAAGGCAGTAAATGGCCTTTGCCATCTAACACACCACTGACATCCGACAGCAGCACTAGCTCCGCCCCGAGGGTGGTTGCCACCGCCACCGCCGCTTGGTCGGCATTAACGTTCATCAGTTCCCCTTGGTCACTGATACCAATCGAGCTAATAATCGGCACACAATCCGCGGCCAGTACCGCCTGCAGCAGGCTAGGATCACCGGCGCTGGCCTCGCCCACCGCCCCCAGATCAGGGTCCAGTTGGCTGACCTGACACAAGCCACCATCGGCCAAGCTCAAGCCACAGCTTTTAATCTTCGCCTTACGCGCCTCAGCTAACAGTAGCTTATTGGCCGTCCCGGCTAAGGCACCGGTGACATAATCAATCTGGTCAGCCGGCGTGATCCGTAATCCTTGTTTTTTCACACTGGTGAGGGCGAGCTTTTTCAGCAGATCATCAACCAAGTAGCCGCCACCGTGCACCAGCACTAGCGGACGCTCAGCCTCACTGCGATAGGTGTTTATTGCGCCGAAAACCTTGGCGAGAGTCTCGCTGCAGCTCAGTGCCGCGCCGCCTAATTTAATCACTAATGGCGTTTTCATCCGTTTCTCCTAGACAATCGCTGTGGTTTCGGCAAAGCCAAACTTAAGGTTTAAACATTGCACGGCTTGGCTGGCCGCGCCTTTCAGTAAGTTATCAATCGCACTGGTAAGGATCAGATGCCCATGCGCGGCCTGATAGCCTATGTCGCAAAAGCCGGTGTATTGCACCGCTTGTAGCTTGGCCACCTCACCGGCAGGAAGTACCCGTACCAGCGGCGCATCTTGGTAAGTCTGGGTCAGTGCCTGCCCCACCTCCGCCTCACTAACACCTGGCGCTAATTTGGCGGTAATGGTGGCAAGAATACCGCGTTTGTAACTGCCAAGGTGCGGGGTAAAAATCACTGGTGTATCAAGGTGCGCAGCAATCTCTGGCTGATGACGGTGAGAAAACACCCCGTAAGCATGCAAGCTCACTTCGCAAAAACTGTTGGTCAGGCTCGCTTTGCGCCCCGCGCCCGTCACGCCGCTGGTGGCATTGATCACCGGCCACATTTGTTTATCCAACAAGCCTGCATCCAGCACAGGTTTGAGCGCTAATTGGCTGGCGGTCGGGTAACATCCCGGCACGGCGACCAGCTGCGCTGCAGATAATGCTTCCTGTTGCCACTCCGCCAAGCCATACACGGCTTGCGCCAGCCATGCCGGTGACTGGTGCGAAAAGCCGTAATTGGTAGGATAAAAATCAGCTTGATTGACCCGATACGCCCCCGACAAATCAAACACCACGCAACCTTGAGCCAGAAAAGTCGGCGCCAAGTCATGACTAACCGCATGCGCAGTGGCTAAAAACACCACATCGGCTTGCTTGGCCACATCCTGTGGCGAGGTCAAAGGCATCAGTGGCATATCCACTACACCACGCAATTGGCCGTGCAACGCGCTCACGGGGAGGTTGGCGTCTTCACTGCCTGCCGAGACATATAAACCGGCCAAGTGCAGTTGCGGATGGCGATGGACAAGGGCGACAAGCTCGGCTCCTGTGTAGCCACTGGCACCGACAATAATGGTGTTACGTGTCATGGGTGTCTCTCTTTATGGGTGTTTACGGTGTGCTGCGGGGCAGCAGAGTATCGAGGGCGTAGCCAATAGCCACGCAAGGCAGGCTAGCGTCGTCGAGCAGAAAGGGCGTTGTGTTTGGTGGCGAGTGGCATCATGGGTCAACTCTCAAAAATATTTTTATTCATAAATAGTGAATGGTTATTTTTTATCGTATTCCCGTTTAGCCGTCAAGCCCTAAAAGCGTAAAAAGTCACTTTTAGTGTCTATTCATTCATATTAGAGCAGAAATTCCATTTAACCATGCAAATAACATAGTCGTCATTAACCGCGACATCACGATATCGCAGGCGCAGAGACGCTCTCTGGAAGTTGGCAAGCATGAAAGCTGAAACTTTTTTTCATCTTTTGGGGTGGCTCTATGATAAGCATCAAATCCGATGGCCAGTTTTCGCGCTAACTTGCGGTAAAGTTGACCCGATCGCGCAATATTCGCTAGATTGGTTCTTTACAGTCACAGTAGGATGTAACTTTGTTACAGAATGGATACGCTATGAACGAAAAGTACTCTGCCTTAAAAAGCAATGTCAGTATGCTTGGCCGTCTGCTGGGTAACACCATCCAAGATGCCCATGGTCCAGCACTCTTAGAAAAAGTTGAGGAAATTCGTCAGCTCTCAAAATCGGCTGCCGATGGCAATCAGGACGATCATGCTAAGCTGAAAACCGTGCTGCAAAACTTGCCGGCTGACCAACTGCTTCCGGTCGCCCGCGCCTTTAGCCAATTTTTGAATCTGACTAATATCGCCGAGCAATATCACACCGTCTCGCGTCAATGCGACGCGTTGGAGTGCAGCCCGGACGCTATTGACGATTTACTCCGCCGTGTCAGCCAAGGTGAAATAAATGCCAATGACGCGCAAAAAGCGATCGCCGATTTAAAAATTGAGTTAGTCCTGACCGCCCACCCGACCGAAATCGCGCGCCGTACCACCATTCATAACTTGGTGCAGATTAATAAATGCTTATCGAAATTAGAGCTCAGTGAACATTTGGGTGCCGGTGAGCGCGCCAAAACCGAGAAACGTCTCGAGCAGTTGATCGCCCAAGCGTGGCACACCGATGTGATCCGCCAAGAGCGACCAACCCCGCTTGATGAAGCCAAGTGGGGCTTTGCGGTGATTGAAAATTCACTGTGGCAAGCAGTGCCCGCATTTTTACGTCAATTTGATCAGCAGCTTGAGAATCACCTCGACATCAACTTGCCTATTGATGCCAAGCCGGTACAGATCTCCTCGTGGATGGGTGGCGATCGCGACGGTAACCCGTATGTCACCAGCGAGGTTACCCGTGAAGTCATGCTGTTATCACGCTGGAAAGCCGCAGATTTGTACTTGCGTGATGTGCAAGATTTGATCAGTGAACTGTCAATGACACAGTGTGATGACACAGTGCGTGAAATGGCCGGCGAGGCGCACGAGCCGTATCGCGCCATCCTCAAAACCATGCGCAGCCAGCTAACTCACACCTTAAGCTATTTGGACGCCAAACTGAAAGGCGAACGCGCCTCATCACAAGGGATCCTGACCGACACCCAGCAATTGTGGCAACCATTACTGGCGTGTTACCAGTCTCTCCATCAATGTGGCATGGGCATTATTGCCGACGGCAAGTTGCTTGACTTGCTCCGCTGCGTGCAATGCTTTGGCGTGCATCTGATCAAGCTCGATATTCGCCAAGAAAGTACCCGTCATGCCGATGTGCTCTCAGAAGTGACCCGTTATTTGGGGATGGGCGACTACGCCCAATGGAGCGAGCAAGACAAGCAAGCCTTCTTAACCCGCGAGCTGGCCTCTAAGCGTCCGCTACTGCCACGTGATTGGTCACCGTCGCCTGAGGTACAAGAAGTGATCGATACCTGCAAGGTGATCGCCGAACAGCCGCGCGAAGCCTTGGGCGCCTATGTGATTTCGATGGCTCGCACCGCCTCCGACGTGTTGGCCGTGCATTTATTGCTAAAAGAAGCTGGCTGTCCATTCCGTATGGACGTGTGCCCGTTATTCGAAACCTTGGACGATCTGAACAATGCCGAGGCAGTGATTGGTGAGCTACTGGCCATTGATTGGTACCGTGGCTTTACCCAGAACGTTCAAATGGTGATGATCGGTTACTCGGACTCAGCCAAAGATGCTGGAGTGATGGCCGCGGGTTGGGCGCAATACCGCGCCATGGAAGCCTTGGTCAATTTGTGTGATGAACAAGGGGTTAATCTCACCCTTTTCCATGGCCGCGGCGGGACAGTTGGCCGCGGCGGCGCCCCTGCACATGCGGCCCTGCTCTCACAACCTCCTCGCAGTTTGAAAGGTGGCCTACGCGTGACCGAGCAAGGGGAGATGATCCGCTTTAAATTGGGGCTGCCTGGTGTCGCAGTCAACAGCTTAAACCTGTATACCAGCGCCATTTTAGAAGCGAACTTGCTGCCACCACCTGAGCCTAAGCAGGAGTGGCGACAGCTGATGGACACCTTGAGTGATATCTCTTGCCAGGCCTACCGTGATGTGGTGCGTGGCCATGAGCAATTTGTGCCTTACTTCCGCTCCACCACCCCTGAGCTTGAATTAGGCAAACTACCGCTGGGATCGCGCCCTTCTAAGCGTAACCCGAACGGCGGTGTCGAAAGCTTGCGCGCGATTCCTTGGATTTTCGCGTGGAGTCAAAACCGCTTATTGCTGCCGGCTTGGTTGGGGGCTGGACAAGCGATTGACCACGCTATTTCAAAAGGCCACAAAGCACAGCTGGAAGAAATGTGTCGTGAGTGGCCGTTTTTCTCAACCCGCCTCGGCATGCTAGAAATGGTGTTTACCAAAACCAACCTAGACATTGCCAAGTACTATGATCAGCGTTTGGTCGACGAAAGCCTCTGGCCGTTGGGTGAATCCTTGCGAGATCAGTTGCGCCAAGATATTCAGGTGGTGTTAGCGGTAGAAAACAGCGATAACCTGATGGAGCAAAACCCGTGGGGTGCCGAAGCCATCCGCTTGCGTAACATTTATGTTGAGCCGTTAAACATGCTGCAAGCAGAGCTATTACACCGTACACGGCAATCGGAACAAGGGGATCAATCGCTCGACGATGCCTTGATGATTTCCATCGCGGGGATTGCCGCGGGGCTGCGCAATACCGGTTAGTCCTTGATAGTCGAGCCGTACCCTTGGGTGCGGCTTTTTTGTCTTGGCACATGAACGACGCTGAGGAAATCCTGACCACAGACTTTTTTATGCAAAGCCGCAGCTAATGCTTGCTGTTGCATTGATAATATTATTACTATTGAAGGTCGCACTGACGCGACCCTACAACGCAAAGGAATTGCCATGAAAGACGAAACCCTCTCGATTCATCACGGCTACCAGACCGACCCCACCACCAAATCGGTGGCAACGCCTATCTATCAAACCGTCGCTTACGAGTTTGATAATGCCCAACACGGCGCTGATCTGTTCAATCTCGATGTGCCAGGCAATATCTACTCACGGATCATGAACCCGACCAACGACGTGTTGGAACAACGGGTGGCGGCATTAGAGGGGGGTATTGCGGGACTGTGTGTCAGTGCCGGGGCGGCCGCCATCACCTATGCGATTCAAACCCTCGCCAAAGCCGGTGATAACATCGTCGCGACCCCACAGCTTTACGGCGGTACTTACACCTTGTTTGCCCACATGCTCCCCGAGCAAGGCATTGAGGTCCGTTTTGCTACGAGTGACGACGCCAGTGCGATTGAAGCGCTGATTGATGACAACACCAAAGCGGTGTATTGCGAGTCGATTGGCAACCCCGCTGGCAATATCGCGGATATACCCGGTTTTGCCAACGTCGCACACGCGCATGGGGTGCCTTTGGTGGTCGACAATACCGTGGCCACACCCGTTTTGTGCAAACCCATTGAGCATGGTGCCGATATCGTGGTGCACTCACTCACCAAATACATTGGCGGCCATGGCACCACCCTCGGCGGCATGATTGTCGATGGTGGCACCTTTGATTGGCTGGCGCATCAAGCGCGCTTCCCGCAATTCTCGCAGCCCGAACCGGCCTATCACGGCGTGGTCTACAGTGACACCTTCGGTCCGGCGGCGTTTATTGCGCGTGCTCGCACGGTGCCACTGCGTAACAGCGGCGCGGCACTCTCACCGATGAACGCGTTTATGTTGATGCAAGGATTAGAAACCTTGAGCCTGCGTATGGAGCGTCATTGTGAGAATGCCCAAGCGGTGGCGAACTATCTTGCCCGTCACCCTGCCGTCGCGTGGGTGAACTATGCCGGTCTTGAAAATCACTCGCATCATGCGCGCGCCCAATCCCTCATTCGCGGTGGACTGCCCGCGTCACTGCTGTCATTCGGCTTAAAAGGCGGCTTTGATGAAGGGGTGATGTTTTATGATGCGCTGAATCTGTTTAAACGATTGGTGAATATCGGGGATGCTAAGTCATTGGCATGTCATCCCGCCTCGACCACCCATCGCCAATTGAACGAACAAGAGCAAGCGAAAGCCGGGGTGACGCCAGAGATGATCCGTCTTTGTGTCGGCATTGAGCATCTCGATGACATCATTGCCGACTTAGAACAGGCATTGGCGGCGGTGAAATAGCCCAAAGAAGGCTAATCGTCCCCCATGCTAAACAATCGTTGTACAATAAAACTGTGGATATAAGAGATGTCACTCCCCCATGTAATACTGACAGTGCTGAGCAATTGCGAAGCCACGGGTTATGATATTACCAAGGCGTTTTCCACCAGCATCAGTAATGTGTGGAAAGCCAGCCATCAGCAGGTATATCGTGAACTGAATAAACTCGCCGAGCGAGGGGCTGTCACTTACCGACTTGAGCCGCAAGTCGGTAAGCCTGATAGAAAGGTCTATGCCATCACACCTGTTGGAACTGAGGTGCTTGAAGCGTGGTTTATTCAAGCCCCCAAGTTAGCCCCACCACGTGACGAGTATGTCGCCAGGTTACTCAGCTGTGATGTGCTCGACCCAGCGCCCATGCTCGACCATGTTAATAACTTGATTGTCGAGTCTCAGCAGCTGCTTAATCATTACACCCTGCTTGAGCAGCGTGAATACAGCCAAGGTGCCCGGCTCACATCACAACAACGTTTAATGCGCCTCGCACTGCGACGCAGCATCCATCAACGTCGTGCATGGATGGCATGGGCTGAGGAAGTACGCGACGAGCTAACCCTGCTGGCCGCCAGCGCCTAAGCGTTACAACAAACACAACACGTAACCCAATGCGCCCCGTCTCATCGGGGCGTATTTTTTTAGGGGGCAACCGCGAGCGGACGAACGCCTAAGGTATGACACAGTGCGTAGGTCAATTCAGCACGGTTGAGAGTATAAAAGTGAAAATCTTTCACGCCTTCGCGGCTTAGCACCCGCACCATATCAAGCGCAATGGACGCGCCCACCATCTGGCGCGTGACAGGATCATCTTCCAACCCTTGATACTGCTTGTGCATCCACTGTGGTACACGCACATGGGTCATTTTGGCAAAACGCGACGCCTGCTTAAAGTTAGACACGGGCAAAATCCCAGGCACAATCTCAACATCAATGCCGGCGGCGACGCAGCGATCACGAAAGCGTAGATAGCTTTCAACATCGAAGAAAAACTGGGTGATCGCCCGGCTGGCACCGGCATCCACTTTACGTTTGAGGTTAATTAAATCCGCTTGCGCGCTTTTCGCTTCAGGATGCACCTCAGGATAAGCAGCGACGGAAATATCAAAGTCATGCTCTTCTTTTAGCAGGCGCACCAAGTCCGAGGCATACATATCCGGCTTTTTCTCCGGTGACGGCAAATCCCCGCGCAATGCTACAATGTCCCGAATGCCATTCTGCCAATAGTCGCGGGCAATATGACGAAGTTCGTCTTCGCTGGCATCAATACAGGTTAAATGCGGCGCCGCGGCGATACCGGTCTGATCATGAATACTTTTCACGATGTCATGGGTGCGATCGCGCTCACCCGAATTGGCACCATAAGTCACCGACATAAACTTAGGTTTGAGCGCTTTTAAGCGATGTACTGAGTTCCAAAGGGTTTCTTCCATACTTGGGGTGCTGGGAGGAAAAAACTCAAATGAGACATTAATATCACCGTCTAAGTCGGCAATGTTTTGATTAAGTGCATCAATGTGGCCTGCATGCGTGTAGCTCATATCCTCTCCCTGACACCGAACGACGCGGTTAATAATGCCTGTGTCTGCTGTGTTTTCATTTATACGTTTAGACGTCCATATGTCTAAATGTTGTCGTTATACGGCTAAAATGTCAACGATTTCGTCCATGAAAAAAAATCATGGTGTTATGAAGATAGGCAAAACAGGCATAAATACCTGCTTTTAGGCATAAAAAAGCTGCCTAACCAACGTTAGGCAGCTTTAAACGGCGTAATGTCGTCTCTCAGTGAAGCCGCCCAATCAAACGGTTAATGTCGGATTGAATCGCTCCAGCCGTGACATCACGGCCTGCACCGGGACCTCGGATCACCAAGGGGTTTTCACGGTACCATTGGCTTTCTATGGCAAAAACGTTATCACAAGGCAATAAGTGTGCAAGCGGGTGCTCACTCGGCAGCGTTTCTAGGCTGACATTGGCTCTACCATTAGCATCTAAACGTGCCACATAACGCAACACAGCACGATCTTGCTTAGCTTTTTCCAGTCGTTCTTGTAAACATTGATCCATCTGGTACGCGTTATCAAGAAAGGCGTCTAGAGACAGTGACTGAAGCGCCTTAGGCACCAATGACTCTACTTTTACCTGCTCCGGCTCCAAAGGCATCCCTGCCTCTCGCGCCAAGATCACCAGTTTACGCACGACATCGGCACCAGACAGGTCATCACGCGGATCAGGCTCGGTTAAGCCTTGCTGCCAAGCTTGCTCGAGTAACGCACTGAAAGGCACCTCACCGGTAAATTGTAAAAATAGCCACGATAAAGTCCCGGAGAAAATACCGGACAAGGCTAAGATAGTGTCACCGCTTTCACGCAAGTCTTGAACCGCATAATTCACCGGTAAGCCCGCTCCCACGGTCGCGTTGTATAGCCAGTGACGCCCCGTTTTGGCGAAGGCGTGTTGAATCGCATAATATTGCTCTGCCGGCGCCGCACCCGCTTCCTTATTCGCGGAAATAAGGTGAAAACCGTGCTCCGCCAAACGGGGGTACAGCTCCGCCAATGAGACACTGGCCGTTACATCAAGGATCACGACGTCATCATATGGATGATTGAGTAATCGTGTTAACCACTCATCGTTAAAATAGGGGGCTCCGTTCTCGTCAAAATCATCCCGCACCTGAACTGGATCGATGCCCGCAAAGTCCAACCATTGGTTGCGGCTATCCACCACCGAAATCAGCGACACTTCTTTGCCATGGCGTTTTTCTAATTGCGCTTTTTGCTCGGCAAACAGGCTGAGCCAGCGCGCACCGATATTACCTTTACCCACTAACACCAAGCCAATACGACGTTGCGCTTGGAATAAGGCATCATGCAAGCTGGCCACCAGCGCCTCCGTTTGCACTTCACGCAAAATCGCCACCATACTCAAGCCAGACGCAGACTCACTGATAAATTCGACAGGCTGCGACTTCAGCTGTTGATAGAAACCGTGACAATGCACTGGGTTATTGACCACACCCGCCCCCACCGCAGCCACCATGGTAAAGCCTTCCCGCAATTTCAATTCGGCGGATAAACCGGTATCTTGGATCTGAGCCATCACTAAGGCGACAACCTCAGCAGTAAACGCAAGCAAAATACGGTACTGATCATCTTGATAATCCGTCGCCAGTGGCTGCACCTTAAGTTGAGACAATATCCGGCTGAGTTCTTGTTTAATCGCCTGAAAGTCTTGTCCTTTGGCAACGTCAAACTGCAACAAGCAGACGTCATCCAAGGACGTGATAATTTTGGCTCCACGCCCGGTGGCTAGCACACGCTCTATATGGGTAGATCCACTGTCTGGGGCCTGAGTACAGCGTAATGTCAGGTCTGTTGCACTTTGTGCCACTGGTTGTAAAGTTCGGCTGTGAAGGACTGGCGCGGCAAGGCGGGCTAACTCTCCCGCTTCATCAAGACGAATTAAGGGCAACAGGCAGGCGTTCTCCACATGCCGTGGATCAGCGCTGTACACCCCAGCAACATCACTCCAAATGGTCACACGACTCACGCCTGCGAGCGCCCCCAGAACGGTCGCCGAATAATCAGAGCCATTGCGCCCTAACAGCACCGTCTCTCCCGCTTGGTTTTGTGCCATAAAGCCGGTGATCACCACGTGGGTATGGCCATGTTGTGACAGCTGGCTTTGCAGCAAAGGCCAAGAGGCACCGCGATCCACTTCTGGCTGAGCCGCACGCTCGGCGCGTAAACACTGACGTGAATCTAACATCACCGCGGCACGTCGGTACTGATTCAGTAGCTGGGCTAACAAACGCGCAGACCAGACCTCCCCAAAGCCTTGCACGTAGGCTTTGCTGCTCTCGCTCACGCCGTTATCCCCCAGCGAGGCGATGGTGGCAATATCTGCATATAGCGCATCCACCAGCTGTTGCTTTTGCTCACCATCTATCAAATTCTCAATCAGGTCTTGCTGGAACGTACGCACACCTTGCAAGGTCTCGTGCGCAACACGCCCATCTTTACCTAACTGCGTCAGCCACATGATCAGCTGATTGGTGGTTTTACCCGCGGCAGACACCACAATGAGGTCTTGCGGGCTCGCATGCGCGATCAATACATCGACCACGCGACGATAGCAATCTGGGCTCGCTAAACTGCTCCCACCAAATTTATGCAATTGGCGTTGTGACTCGGGGGACGTCTCCGTCGGTTGCACGTGCATGACAAGGTCTCTCTTGATCTCAATAAATATCAGTAAAGCAAAGTGCGACGCTAAGTGGTTGTTAAAACGACAGGTGCACTTCATCAGCTAAATGGGCAAAGGCCTGAGCCAAATCAGTGACGAGATCCTCAGCATCTTCCAGCCCGATAGAAAAACGTAGCAAGGTTGGAACAATACCCGCTTCCGCCTGTGCTGCATCACTCATTGCACGATGCGTCATCGAGCCAGGGTGCGTCACTAAACTTTCAACGCCTCCCAAAGACTCAGCCAATGCAAATAAGGATAAGCCCTCAATAAATCGCGCCAAGCCTGCTTGGTCAGTCTCCAGCTCGAGACTCAGCATGCTACCAAACCCCGCTTGCTGGCGTGCCGCAATGGCATGGCCAGGGTGAGACGTCAAACCGGGATAGTATATTTTCCGTACCGCCGGCACCGTTTGTAGATAGCGAAGCACTGCTTCAGTATTTTGCTGGTGTTGTTTAACCCGCGCGCCCAATGTGCGCAAGCCTCTTAATGTCATATAACTGTCAAATGCATTGCCTGTGGCCCCTAAACAATTCCCCCACCATGCTAACGTGTCGGCAAGTTCTTGGGTGCCAGCAATCACAGCACCGCCCACGATATCCGAATGACCATTGATAAACTTAGTGGTGGAATGCACTACCATATCGGCGCCAAGCGAAAAGGGCTTTTGCAATGCCGGCGATAAAAACGTGTTATCCACGACGACCCAGGCGCCCACTTTATGGGCTTTTTGACATATTTCCGCGATATCGACCACGCGTAGTAGTGGGTTCGATGGGGTCTCCACCAGCACCAGCTTTGGCTGCTCAGCCAGGGCGCTATCCAAGGCATTATTATCCGATTGATCGACAAAACTCACCTGCCAAATCCCTTGTTTAGCACGTGATTCCAGCAATCGGTAGGTGCCGCCATAACAGTCATGTGGTGCCACAACCTTGTCGCCAGCATTCAACAGGGACAGCACCAAGTTTATCGCCGACATGCCGCAGTTGGTCACCACCGCCCCCGCGCCCCCTTCTAAATCGGTCAACGCCTGCTCTAATTGTGCACGTGTTGGGTTCCCACCCCGTGCATAATCGTAGGTCGGCACATCACCAAACGCGGGAAAGCGGTAATTGGTCGACAAGTACAAAGGCGGCACCACCGCATGATGTTGCGTGTCGGTGCCAATGCCTGTTCTCACGGCAATGGTATCGGTTTTTTTACGTGTCATGCTCCATCCTTGCTATTCTGAGGTGGGTGATCTCACCGTCATCATCCCACCTTACCTTGCACTTTTTGGGACGTCAACACTTCTAGACGTCTATACTCCTTTGCATGTGGCGGTTAATATAGCTAAAATCTCCGCAGCATCATTCTGGGTATTCCATAATCAAGATAGGTGAGACATGGCGCAGTGGAACGGCGATTACATTAATCCGTATGCCGAACATGGTAAAAAGAAAGAGCAGGTAAAGAAAATCACCGTCTCTATTCCATTAAAAGTACTAAAAATTCTGACTGACGAGCGTACTCGCCGTCAGGTTCATAACCTGCGTCACGCGACCAACAGTGAGCTGTTATGTGAGGCATTTTTGCATGCTTATACCGGTCAGCCTCTGCCAACCGATGACGATATCCGCAAGGATAAACCCGACAGCATTCCCGCCGAAGCGCGTCGGATCATGGAAGAGCTTGGTATTGAGTTCGACGATAGCGAATACTAAAAAAACCCGCCAATCGGCGGGTTTTTTTATTGTTTTCGGCATCAGTCGGCCTACTCACTCGGCTTTATAACATGTAGTTTTCTGGCATTTCGATACGAGCCACGCCAGTTTCAACTGCAGCCAACGCCACGGCTCTTGCTACCTTGGGCAATAAGCGCGCATCCATTGGCTTAGGGATGATGTAATCCGGCCCAAAGCTCAGTGAAGACAAGCCAGCCGCCTCCAACACCGTTTGTGGCACAGGCTCTTTCGCCAGGCTACGTATCGCATCGACGGCGGCCAGCTTCATGGCATCATTGATTTCACTGGCACGGACATCCAATGCACCACGGAAAATAAACGGGAAACACAGCACGTTGTTGACCTGGTTCGGATAGTCAGAACGTCCAGTCCCTATGATCAAGTCGTCACGCACCTGATGCGCAATGTCAGGATTGATTTCTGGATCTGGGTTTGAGCAAGCAAAGACGATGGGCTTGTCTGCCATGAGCTTAAGTGCATCAGGCGACAACAGATCAGGGCCAGACACACCAACAAACATGTCTGCGCCCTCAATCACCTCTTCGAGGGTGCGTTTATCGGTGTTATTGGCAAACAGCTGCTTATACTTATTGATGTCGTCACGACGCGTGTGAATCACACCTTTACGATCCAGCATGTAGATTTTTTCACGTTGGGCACCGCATTTGATCAATAACTCCATACAGGCCACGGCAGCAGCACCCGCGCCTAAACAGACGACGGTGGCCTCGCGAATATCTTTGCCTTGTAGCTCGAGCGCGTTAAGCATGCCAGCAGCGGTGACGATGGCAGTACCGTGTTGGTCATCGTGGAACACCGGCACTTCGCAACGCTCAATCAATTGCTTTTCAATTTCAAAACAGTCTGGGGCTTTGATATCTTCGAGGTTGATTCCGCCAAAGGTATCGGCAATATTGGCAACGGTATCGACAAACTCATCGATGGTGCGGTGTTTCACTTCAATGTCAATCGAGTCCAAACCTGCGAAACGTTTGAACAATAATGCTTTACCTTCCATGACGGGCTTAGAAGCCATAGGGCCTAAATTGCCTAGTCCCAAAATCGCGGTGCCGTTTGAGATCACCGCGACCATGTTACCTTTACCCGTGTACCGGTAGACGGCATCCGCATCTTGGGCTATCTCGCGCACTGGCTCGGCAACACCTGGGCTGTACGCCAAGGCCAGATCCGCCGCTGAATCGGCAGGCTTGCTCAATTCAACAGAAATTTTTCCGGGAGTAGGGTATGCATGATAATCCAGCGCTTGCTGGCGTTTATCGTCCGACATGTCGTATTCCTAGTTATTATCGTGAAGGGATAACCAATATCGACAGGGAAGTGTCACCGATATTAGCCAAACACTCTACAAACCACACAGGGAAGGTTTGTATAAGAGAAAAGATGGTAACGCAGGGAGCAAACGTCCACCAGTCTTAACCCCCTATTCGCGACGATGCTCGGACCTGTTACCCGAACACCAGAACGGTACGATCAAAAAAAGGGACGCGAATGCGTCCCTTCTCTGTATTCGGTCAATAGCGGCTTATTTTTTGCTGCTAAGGGCACCGAAACGTTTCTTAAAGCGGTCAACACGGCCACCGGTATCAAGGATACGCTGCTTACCAGTGTAGAATGGGTGACACTTGTCACACACGTCTAGGTTGATATCTTTACCTAGGGTGGTGCTGAACGCGAATTCGTTACCGCATGAGCATTTAGCATTAACGGCTTTGTACTCTGGATGGATACCAGCTTTCATAGGGATAACCTCATTTTAAAGGCCGTGTCGCTCTCCCGATCCTAAGCCGGGCACCACACGTCGTTAACAAACATTTTCTAAGGCGCGCAATTCTAATCAAGCGACCTCGATTTCGCAACTTTTTTGTGCAATCAAAAGAGCCCCTCACCCTGTAACAACGCTTTGCCAACCCAAGGCGAACCGTTACACTGGCATTCCTTACTGGTCAATAAGATGTTGTGATGGAATCATTTGCTCAGGTGGCCTTACCGGTCCCATTGGCGAAAACCTTTGATTACCGAATTGCTGACGAGCAACGTCCCGTTATCGGTGGACGCGTAAAAGTCCCTTTTGGTCGCCAGCACAAAGTTGGCATTGTCATGGGCCTGTCCTCAACCGCCAGTGTCGAGGCCAACCAGCTCAAAGCAATTGATACCGTCCTGGATACTCAACCGGTCTGGAGCCCTGGCGTGTATAACCTACTCCAGTGGGCCAGTCGCTTTTACCACCATCCTCTTGGCGATGCGATGGGAGCGGTAATGCCTACCCTACTTCGTAAAGGGCGCCCAGCGACATTGCAGCAACAAAAATGGTGGCAAATCACCGAAGCAGGACAAAACCAACCCCTATCAGGCCTGAGCCGTGCGCCCAAACAAGCCCGGGTATTGCAACTGCTCACTCACGGCCCTACCACTCATGCCGATTTAATCGAACAAGACATTGGCGCGCCGGTGCTAAAAACCGTGGCAGAGAAAGGCTGGATCGCGCCCTACTCGCCTCCAGTGCAGGCGAACGGCTGGGTGCGCGACTTTGCCGTGACCGAAGAAAAACCGACCTTAAATCACGAGCAAGCGATGGCCGTTGCCACCATCAATGCCAGCGATGGTTTTGCCTGCTCATTATTAGAAGGGATCACCGGCTCAGGTAAAACCGAGGTATATCTCAATGTACTAGAACCGGTGCTCGCGCGAGGCCAACAAGCGTTAATTCTGGTACCAGAAATCGGCCTTACGCCGCAAACCATTCGCCGCTTTGAACGCCGCTTTCATGTCCCAGTGGCCGTAATGCATTCTGGGCTCAATGACACCGACCGACTCAAAGCATGGCTTGATGCTCGAGAAAACCAAGCTGCGATCGTGATAGGGACACGCTCTGCCCTTTTCACCCCGATAGCTCATCTAGGCATGATCATTATCGATGAAGAACATGATCCGTCTTATAAACAGCAAGATAGCTTCCGCTATCATGCGCGTGATCTGGCGGTCATGCGGGGTCATGAAGAACAGGTTCCGGTGATTTTGGGCTCGGCAACGCCGTCGCTGGAAAGCTTACACAATGCAAAGACCGGCAAATACCAGTACCTTAAACTCACTCAACGTCCTGGTAACGCGGTCACCGCTCGGCAAGGCATACTCGATATAAAAGGTCATCACCTCGAAGCCGGCTTGTCTGCCCCACTGATTGCCGAAATGCGTCAGCACCTGCAACAAGGCAATCAAGTGATGTTGTTTTTAAATCGCCGCGGTTATGCCCCTGCCATGATGTGTCATGAATGTGGTTGGCTGGCTAATTGTCAGCGTTGTGACGCTTACTACACGCTCCACCAGCAGCATCAGGAGTTGCGCTGTCACCACTGCGGTCACCAAAAACGTATTCCCCATCAATGTGGTGACTGTGGCTCAACCCAGCTTATCAGTGTAGGGGTCGGCACCGAGCAACTCGAAAGCCAATTGGGGACACTGTTTCCAGAGTACAGCACCGTACGCATTGACCGCGACAATACCCGTCGTAAAGGCAGCTTAGAAAGCTACTTGGCCGACATTGAAAAGGGTGAGTATCAAATATTACTCGGCACTCAGATGCTCGCCAAAGGCCACCACTTTCCCAACGTCACCCTCGTCGCTTTAGTCGATGTTGACGGCGCGCTATTCAGCAATGACTTCCGTGCCCCAGAACGTTTAGCCCAACTGATGGTGCAAGTCGCCGGTCGAGCTGGACGCGCCAGCAAACCAGGGACGGTGCTATTACAAACTCACCATCCCGAGCATAGTCTGATCCAATCGCTGGTTCATCAGGGCTATCAAGCCTTTGCAGAATCAGCCCTCACTGAACGTCGCCAAGCTTGGCTTCCACCTTATACGTTCCTGAGTTTATTCCGTGCCGAAGGTCACGAAGAAGACAGTGTGCAACAATTTCTACAACAAATTCGCCAAACGCTCGCCGCCTCTCCGATCCAACAGGATGAGAGCCATATTATGGGCCCTATGCCTGCAGCAATGGCCAAACGGGCAGGCCGCTATCGCTGGCAACTGTTGATCCAGGCACCAAGTAGAAAAGTCATGCAACAGTGGCTAGCCGTCGCCCTTCCCGCGATCCATCAGTTACCACTGTCACGTAAGGTTCGTTGGTCGCTAGATGTCGAACCGCAAGACCTTTCTTAACATTCCCTTGCAGTAAAGCGACACTAGTCACACTTTCATTGCAATAAGTGTTAGCTTGTCCGTATTTAAATGGGGCAAGGCTAGGTAGAATAAGGCCGCGATTGGCTAAGAAAACAGGTCAGATGAGCTAATAACTGTTTGATCTAACAATATAGATAACAAGAGGACTGTCATTATGGCGACAATGAAGGACGTTGCCCACATTGCCGGTGTATCCACAGCAACCGTATCGCGCGCGCTGATGAACCCAGAAAAGGTCTCAGCCACGACCCGTAAAAAGGTCGAGCATGCTGTGGTAGAAGCCGGCTACTCCCCCAACTCACTCGCACGCAATTTGCGCCGTAATGAGTCAAAAACGATCGTCGCTATCGTACCAGATATTTGCGACCCCTATTTTAGTGAAATCATTCGCGGCATTGAAGAAGCCGCAATGGAACACGGTTACCTTGTCTTATTAGGTGACAGCGCACAGCAACATCACCGCGAAAATTCGTTTGTGAATTTGGTCTTTACCAAACAAGCTGACGGCATGCTATTGCTAGGGTCTGATGTGCCTTTTGATGTCAGCAAGCCGGAACAAAAGAACTTGCCACCACTGGTGATGGCCTGTGAATACGCACCTGATCTCGAGTTACCGACCGTTCATATCGACAACCTCACTGCGGCGTTTGAGGCAGTCAATTACCTGACACAAGTCGGCCATACTCGCATTGCCAACATCACTGGGCTGCCAGAGACGGCGCTGACGCAATTCCGCTCACAAGGCTACCAACAAGCATTACACCGTGCTGGCATCACCATCAATCCCGCCTATAGCGTGGTCGGTGATTTTAGTTTTGCATCTGGGGCGAGAGCGATGACCAGCTTATTATCACTCCCCGAACCCCCTACAGCCGTGTTCTGTCATTGCGATGTGATGGCGGTCGGTGCCATGCAACAAGCCAAACGCTTGGGGATGCGCGTTCCGCAAGATATCTCTATCGTTGGCTTTGATGATATTCAATTCGCAGAATATTGCGATCCACCACTGACCACCGTTTCCCAACCTCGCTACGACATTGGCCGCCAAGCCATGTTGATGCTACTCAACACCTTACAAGGACGAGAAGTGAATGCCGGATCGCGGCTATTAGATGCCAAATTAGTGATCCGTGAGAGCGTCGCTCCACCGTCTCGCTAGTAAGACTGGTCAGCACGGGCCGAAGCCAGTAACATGACCACTTTACTGGCTTCTTGATTTGATTATTTGCTGTGGCAACTCGTGATTACGTTAAACGTGGCAAAGCACCACGTAAAAAAAATACCCGTCGCCAACCCACGAAGGGCCGCACTGGGCTCCCATTAAAATGGGCGCTACTTGCAGTCGTACTGGTGGGGGCTTTCGGTTATGGCCTCTATTTGCTAAGCAAAACAGAGGCACCCACGCCTGAACCAACGCCCACCACGAAAGCCAAACCAGCGAGGCAAAACCAAGGCGAGAGTCTACCGAAAAAGCCTGAAGAAAAGTGGAGCTATATCGAAGAGCTGGAAAGTAAGAAAGTGGAGGTCAAAGCCAAAGCGCTGCCGCAGTCGACCCGTCCTTATTTGATGCAATGTGGCGCCTACCGGAGCCAAGGACAGGCAAACGAGCGCAAAGCAACGATCGCGTTTCAAGGCCTAGAAAGCCAAATAAAGGTCAGTCAAGGGGAAAAAGGCACTTGGCACCGTGTGGTATTAGGCCCTTATCCACGTAAGCGACAAGCTGAGCGTGATCGCAACATGCTACGTCGTGCGGGCATTGAACCTTGTGCTATCTGGTATTGGGAATAACGGTTAGTAAACATATCGATAACGAGGCCAAGAGCACAGCTCTTGGCTCATCCTCGCCTTGAAATCACGCCCCTCCCCTTGAAAAACCAGCGTAAAAGCCCAACCTTTTAGAGTAATCACCCATCTGGTGCACCAGACACAAATAAAGAGGTTTCCGTGACTACAATTGTCTCCGTCCGTCGCGAAGGTAAAGTGGTTATTGCTGGCGATGGCCAAGTCTCGCTTGGCAATACTGTCATGAAAGGTAATGCCCGAAAAGTGCGTCGCTTGTATAACGGCCAAGTATTAGCTGGTTTTGCCGGCGGTACGGCTGATGCCTTTACCTTGTTTGAGCGCTTTGAGCGCAAACTTGAGCTCCACCAAGGGCACTTAACCAAAGCGGCGGTAGAGCTCGCCAAAGAATGGCGAACCGATCGTGCGCTTCGTCGCCTTGAAGCCTTGTTGGCCGTCGCTGATGAAACCGCGTCATTGATCATTACCGGTAACGGGGATGTGGTTGAGCCAGAGAACGATCTAATCGCCATTGGCTCCGGTGGCAACTTCGCGCAAGCCGCCGCCGTTGCCATGCTAGAGAACACAGCGTTAGATGCCCGCGAGATCGCAGAGAAAGCGCTCACCATCGCTGGTGATATATGTGTGTTTACCAACCAACAGCACACCGTTGAAGAACTCGACAGTAATAAACAGGATTAGTGATGTCTGAAATGACTCCACGCGAAATCGTGCACGAACTTGACCGTCATATTATTGGTCAAGACAATGCCAAACGTGCGGTGGCGATCGCACTGCGAAACCGCTGGCGCCGAATGCAGCTCCCCGAAGACCTGCGTGCGGAAGTTACCCCTAAAAACATCTTGATGATTGGTCCAACCGGTGTGGGTAAAACTGAGATTGCCCGCCGTCTGGCGCGACTTGCCAATGCGCCTTTCATCAAAGTCGAAGCGACCAAGTTCACCGAAGTGGGCTATGTGGGTAAAGAAGTCGAAACCATCATTCGTGATCTTGCGGATGTGGCGATGAACCTGACCCAACAACAGGCGATGGAAAAGGTCAAATTCCACGCAGAAGAGCAAGCGGAAGATCGGATCCTCGATATCTTATTGCCGCCCGCTCGCGATGCCTGGGGCCAAAACGAAGAGAGTCAAGACGACTCCTCAACACGCCAAAACTTCCGTAAGAAATTACGCGAAGGCAAGCTTGACGATAAAGAAGTGGAAGTCGATGTCGCCGCCCCACAAATGGGCGTGGAAATCATGTCACCACCAGGCATGGAAGAAATGACTAACCAGCTTCAAAGCATGTTCCAAAACCTCGGTGGCAACAGCACCAAAAAGCGTAAGATGAAAATCAAAGACGCCATGAAAGCGCTGACCGAGGAAGAAGCCGCCAAGCTGGTCAACCAAGAAGAAATCAAAGAGCAAGCCATCCACATGGTGGAAAACAACGGTATCGTGTTCGTGGATGAAATCGATAAGATTTGTAAATCCGGCAACACCAGCGGTGGCGATGTGTCGCGCGAAGGGGTGCAACGCGATCTCTTGCCTCTGGTCGAAGGTAGCACAGTGTCAACCAAACACGGCATGATCAAAACCGATCATATCCTGTTTATCGCCTCGGGGGCCTTCCAGGTATCACGTCCATCCGACCTGATCCCTGAGCTGCAAGGTCGCTTGCCGATCCGCGTTGAACTTGAAGCACTCTCAACCAATGACTTCAAGCGGATCTTGACCGAGCCAAATGCCTCTCTCACCCAGCAATATTCCGCGCTGCTAAAAACCGAAGACATTGATCTGACGTTTGAAGAAAGCGGTATTGATGAGCTAGCCTCTGCGGCATGGCGCGTCAACGAGAAAACCGAAAACATCGGTGCCCGCCGTCTGCATACCTTGATGGAACGCTTGATGGAAGAAGTTTCATACGACGCCTGCGATCGTGCCGGCCAAAGCGTGACAGTCAATGCTGAGTACGTACGTAGCCATCTCGAAGAGTTGGTTGACGACGAAGACTTAAGCCGCTTTATTTTGTAAAGCTGCGTCACAAACCAGATTAAGGGCAGCAAACGCTGCCCTTTTTTGCATCAAAATTTGAGCTGACGCAATAGGACGTCGGATTTCGACCGGGAATCCGTTACTCCTTGTCCTGCTTGCGTAATAATAGCGACATTATTTTTTTGTCTTGAGGATCGCTATGCTGCACTCCACCCTCGCTATTTGGCTTGATGCTGCGCGACCCAAAACCCTGCCACTGGCGGTGACATCGATTTTATCTGGCAGCGCCGTTGCCGCCTCCCAAGGCAGCCTGTCTTGGTCAATTAGCATCATGGCACTGATCACCGCTTTGTGCTTACAGATCCTCTCCAATCTCGCGAACGACTACGGTGATGCGATAAAAGGGACCGACAATACCACCCGTTTAGGCCCGATGCGCGCCATCCAATCGGGCAAGGTTAGCCTGACAACCATGCGTCGCGCTTTAGTCTTCAATACAGGGTTAACGCTTTTGAGTGGTAGTGCGCTCATTGCGATTGCCTGCCAACAACCCACCGATATTATTAGCTTTTTGCTGCTCGGGCTGATGTCGATTGTCGCCGCCATCACCTACACCGTCGGCAATAAACCCTATGGATATCGAGGGCTGGGAGATTTATCGGTCCTGATGTTTTTTGGTTGGCTTGGCGTGGCGGGCACCTTCTACCTGCAAGTCGGGCATATCGATTCGCTGGTGATCTTACCCGCGACGGCCTGTGGCCTACTCGCCGTAGGTGTGCTCAACATCAATAATTTGCGCGACATTGATAACGACCGCGCCAGTGGTAAACATACGTTGGTGGTCCGCTTAGGGCCCCACCGTGGACGACAGTACCATGTTATTTTGCTCGCAGGGGCGATTATCTGCTACGCATTATTTGCTGCCCTCACCTTGCAAGCTTGGCTTGGCTGGTTATTTCTCGCCAGTGTGCCCTTACTGGTTCGCCATGGACGCGAGGTGTATCAAGCAGCCAGTGCCACCGCGCTGCGCCCAATGATGGGCAACATGGTTCGCTGCGCTTTAGTCACTAACGGACTGTTTATGACCGGTATGCTATTAGTGTAATCAGGCCACAGATTGTCCGCTTTTGCATTGCAAACCCTTATTGCCCCGTTATACTTGGACTAGCCATGTTGGCAGCGTAAGCTAGCCAGCCTTTTTCTGCCTCAACAAGAAGTTAGACTATGGAATACAATACCTCGGAACTATGCGACATGTACCTCGATCAAGTGGATGTCGTGGAGCCAATGTTTAGCTCTTATGGGGGCCGCAGTTCGTTTGGTGGCCAAATAACCACGCTAAAATGCTTTGAAGATACCGGTTTGATTCGCGAGATGGCCGAACAAGACGGCGAACAGCGGATTATGCTCGTTGATGGCGGCGGGTCGCTACGTCGTGCTCTGATTGACGGCGAGATTGCGCAGCTTGCCGCTGACAACGACTGGGCTGGCATCATTGTTTATGGTTGTGTCCGTGATGTCGATACCATTGATGAGATAGATATTGGTATCCAAGCCCTAGCGTCTATCCCTGTGGGTGCCGACGAGCAAGGCACAGGGGAAACAGACGTACCTGTGAACTTTGGTGGGGTCACTTTCTTGCCTGACGACCATGTCTATGCCGATACCACAGGCGTTATTTTATCGCCCGATCCTCTCAGCATGACCGACGTAGAAGAAGAGGACGACGAGGACTAAGTCCTCATCGATACCTAACCAATGAAAAACAGAGCCATTTGGCTCTGTTTTTGGTTTATTCGACGTTCTCAATCTTACCCAGCAAGTTACGAATGCGATCTTGCCATGCCTCTTGCTCTTCACGGAGCTTGGCATTTTCTTGCTCTAGCTGCTCACGGCGTTCTTTTTCAGCCACTGTCTCTTGCTCCAGCGACCCATTCTTTTCTTTGAGCTCTTCAATTTCCATTTGTAGCAGCGAAATGGTATCCACCGCCATTTGTACTTTAGCTTCGAGTTGTTCTAATACTTCCAATGACATCAAGGCCACCTTATTTCTGACGATTGATCCCGTTACTACCCAGAAGGCAGCAACCCGTGCAACTGGATGTGCACCCCGACTTTATTGTACTCAGGTGGTGCCAGACTGCCACTGTTCTAACCACCTGTTAACGTACAAGTGCGCAAAAATGCAGCGTCTTAGCGGTCTATTGCTCTACACATCCCAAAACCATCCATTACAGCACAACGCAAACGTTTTCTATTTCTGGTAGACTTGCGCGAAAATTGGGCGGCTTCCGCCCGAGTGGCTGATATTTCCGGAGTACTGATGAAACGTGATCTTGCCTTGGCTTTCTCTCGCGTCACCGAAGGCGCTGCTTTAGCTGGCTATAAATGGCTGGGCCGAGGCGATAAAAATGCGGCTGATGGCGCAGCCGTTGAGGTAATGCGTACGCTGCTTAACCTCACCGACATCGAGGGTGAAGTCGTCATTGGAGAAGGGGAAATCGATGATGCCCCCATGCTCTATATTGGTGAAAAAGTCGGCCTTGGTGGTGAAGCTGTCGATATTGCCGTGGATCCGATTGAAGGGACACGCATGACAGCAATGGGCCAAGCGAATGCCTTAGCCGTCCTCGCCGCCGGTGAAAAAGGCAGTTTTTTGAAAGCGCCGGATATGTATATGGAAAAACTGGTGGTTGGCCCTGGCGCTAAAGGCGTGATTGATCTCAATAAACCTTTGCTTGAGAATCTCGAACATGTCGCCACCGCGCTCGGTAAAACACTCGATACCTTAGTCGTCGCCACCCTCGCTAAACCACGCCATGACGAGATGATTGCCAATATGCAGGCACAAGGGATCCGGGTGTTTGCGTTCCCTGACGGCGATGTCGCCGCCTCCATTTTAACCTGTATGCCAGAAAGTGAAGTGGACGTTATGGTTGGGATCGGGGGCGCACCAGAAGGTGTGGTATCAGCGGCCGTGATCCGTGCATTGGGGGGCGACATGCAAGGACGCTTGCTACCTCGCCATGAGGTTAAAGGTGATACACCAGATAACCGCCTACACGGCGAACAAGAGATCGCACGTTGCGAGAAAATGGGTATCCAACCCCATCAAGTATTGGCACTCTCGCAGATGGCGAGCAGTGATCATGTTGTCTTTGCCGCTACCGGAATAACAAAAGGTGACTTACTTGATGGCATCAGTCGAAACGGAGACTTGGCCACAACAGAAACCCTGGTCGTCCGTGGCCAGTGTCGCACCATTCGCCGCATTCGCTCCACCCATTATTTAAGCCGTAAAGATGACGCGATCAAACCACACATCGTATAAGATTCGTCACGATGAATGCAGTCGCTGACTAGTCAACTCGACGGATTTCGATTACCCTTTTATAAATGCTTTACTTTATTTATTAGTAGATAGGCGATTGGGGGTAATCGGGATCCGGACTATGAAATCCACAGACCGCATTTTGGACACCATTAAACGTGAAGGAAGCGTAAGTGCAAAAGCCTTGGCTGACCAGCTAGGAATGACCACCATGGGCGTGCGTCAGCATTTACAAAGCCTTGAGCGGGACGACTTGGTGGATTTTGAAGATCACCGCGCCAAAATCGGACGCCCAACACGCCACTGGTCACTGACCGCCAACGGACACCGTCGGTTTGCTGACAGCCACAATGACTTATCCGTGACTCTCATCGATTCAGTACAGGAAGTGTTTGGCGATCACGGTGTTGCCAAAGTCATCGCGCAACGTGAAGCCGCAACCTTTGCCCAATATCAAGCGGCGCTCAAAGATTGCGATAATTTAGAGGCTAAATTGCAAACCTTGACGTATCTTAGAGAGAGCGAGGGATATATGGCCGAGCTCCACCGGGACGGCGCCGACTATATTTTGATTGAGCATCACTGCCCTATCTGTCACGCAGCGAAAACCTGTCCGGCGCTATGCCGTTCTGAAATCCAGTTATTCCAACATCTACTGGGCGATCACTATCGGATTGAACGCGAAGAGCACATTGTGTCCGGACAACATCGCTGCACATACCGCATTGGAGAAAAAACGTGAGGAGGTAATATGGCCACTTGGATCAAGGCTGACGTCGTGGAGAACCAACATTGGACGAAGGATCTCTTCAGCCTGGTGTTATCCGCCCCTGTCGCGCCGTTTACGGCAGGTCAGTTCACAAAACTAGGCATGGAAATCGATGGAAAACTGATCCAGCGCGCCTATTCGTTTGTGAATCCTCCTCAGAATAGATATTTAGAAGTCTATGCCACGCGTGTTGCCGATGGCTTGATGTCACCCCGACTCCATGCACTCGAACCGGGCGATAATGTAATGATCACCCAAGATCCTGCCGGTTACTTTACCCTCGACGAAGTCCCACAAGGCCAACACCTGTGGATGTTTGCTACAGGGACGGCAATCGGCCCTTACATCTCACTCATGGAACAAGGTGACGTCTGGTCGCGCTTTCGTAAAATTATCTTGGTCCATGCGGTGCGTTTTGCGGCTGATCTAACCTATCAAGCTCGCATTAACGCGCTAGAAGAAAAATACCCTGACCAGTTGGTGATACAACCCTTCGTCAGCCGCGAACCAACAGCAGGCGCGTTATCAGGGCGAGTGACCCATGCACTCGAAGATGGGCTACTCGAACGTGTAGTTGGCTTACCTCTCACCCCAGAACATAGCCAAGTCATGTTGTGCGGTAACCCCGCGATGGTGAAAGAAGTAAAAAGCTTACTCGAAGGCAAAGGACTGAGTAAAAACTTACGCCGTAAGCCGGGAAATGTCACGACTGAGCACTATTGGTAAACATGCTCCCTGCTTTTCTGGTATGCATACGGTAAAGCAGGGCATTTTTATTGACAATAATTAACCAAGAAAAGTGGTATTGATTCAGTTGATTGTTCGCCAGTGCG
This sequence comes from Salinivibrio sp. ES.052, assembly GCF_900141775.1. Taxonomy (GTDB): domain Bacteria; phylum Pseudomonadota; class Gammaproteobacteria; order Enterobacterales; family Vibrionaceae; genus Salinivibrio. The sequence goes on from NZ_FSRI01000002.1 coordinate 123,100, forward strand.
TCTGCATCTCCATTCAGCACGCCAATTTAGCCAGACAGCCTGAATTTGATCCCCCACACACTCCGACTCATAGTTAACTTAACGCTTTGGTAACACGGTCAGACGACCGACGGCGTGTAAGGAGTATGCTATGAAGACCCTACCTTCTTTTGATGAGTTAGCAGCCTTGGCTCAGTCCGACCCTCATGCATTAGAAGCCCTCCGGCTGAAAATGAGCGAAGACGTGATTGCGAATGCCTCCCACGCCACCCAGCCGCAACTTCATGCCATGTTGAGCCATATCAATAGGATGATCGACCATGGGAAAAATCCGTTGCACGTTAATATGATGCTATTCCAAGCACTCAGCCGCCAGTACTCGCGTTTTGCTATTGCGTTTACAAACCCAAATGCATTGCGCAGTCATCAGGCCGATGTCATGGATTTTAGAGTCGGACAAGCAGCCCGAGCGGCCTCCAATGTCACCGAACGCTCATAGACAAAACTGGCGCAACGAATTACATCGCTTGGTTTGAACCAACCCACTTGCGATAACTGTTGGTATCCATGTCTCGTATTTCGACCGTTAGGCTGCTCACATGGCCCGCATGCTCGCGCAATGGCTGGGTCAGTGCGTCACTGATATATTGTTTCTGTTGGTCACTGCGTCCGGCAAGTAACCTAAATTCTACATGAACAAACTCACCACGATCCGATTGGGCACCAACACGCCAAACCCCACAGGACACTGCACGCGATTTTAGTGCTTCTGGATCAAAACAGTCTGTTGCGATGGCGGCTCGATGGAGATCGTCCACCAGCTGATCGATGTTAACCCGCTCAGCCAACGCTTCGGTGTATTCCATCACCAAATGGGGCATACTTTCACTCCGTTGAAAACATAAACCGATATCGTGCCGGAATATGGCGTTCATCACGAGTGTTCCTGTCACACTTTTTGCGCCCGTCTCGGTCTCATTATGATGAAAATTTACTACGTGAAGGTTCCCTTTTAAACGTAAAACGGGTAAAAACGAAGGCATTCTCGCCATTCTATGATTTTAAACAGAGAAGGCCGCGCTACAATAGACTACCTTCTTTACATCTTTTGACTTCAAATCAACTAAACCGCGGAGGAATTCCTATGCGCCGTCCATTGGTAATGGGTAACTGGAAACTCAATGGCAGCAAAGCCATGGTCACTGAACTACTTAACGGCCTGAACGCTGAACTCAAAAGCGTTGAAGGTGTAGACGTGGCTGTCGCGCCACCAGCCATGTACCTGGCACAAGCCGAGCAACTTCTGGCAGACAGCGCCATTAAGCTTGGTGCGCAAAACGTCGACACACACAACAGCGGCGCATTCACCGGTGATATCTCTGCAGAGATGCTGAAAGACTTTGGTGCGACCCATATTATTATCGGTCACTCAGAGCGTCGTGAATATCACCAAGAGTCTGACGAGTTTGTGGCGAAGAAATTTGCCTTCTTGAAAGAAAATGGCCTGACCCCTGTGCTATGTATCGGTGAATCAGACGCGCAAAACGAAGCAGGCGAAACCCTGGCGGTTTGTTCACGCCAGCTAGATGCGGTGATCCAATCACAAGGCGTTGAAGCACTCGAAGGCGCCATTATCGCCTATGAACCTATCTGGGCCATCGGCACCGGTAAAGCAGCAACGGCTCAGCAAGCGCAAGATATCCATGCAGCGATTCGCAAGCACATTGCGTCGTACAGCGAAGACGTAGCAAGCAAGGTCGTGATCCAGTACGGCGGCTCTGTAAAAGCAGGTAACGCGGCAGAGCTATTCGCCATGCCTGACATCGACGGTGCGCTAGTCGGCGGTGCCGCGCTTGATGCAGCCGGCTTCGCAGCCATTGCTAAAGCCGCTGCAGAAGCGAAACAAGTTTAATCGATTGAAAAAGCTAATTGGCTAATAAGAAAACGCCCCCTCAGCCTAGCGAGGGGGCGTTTTTTGTTCTGCCTGTCGGGTTTTTATTAAGCGCCCTCAAACCCTAATTGACGCCAAGCTTCATAACCAATAATGGCCACCGCATTGGATAAATTAAGGCTGCGCGCATTGGGTTGCATCGGAATACGTAGACGTTGCGCGTCCGGTAACGCCTGGATCACATCGTGAGGCAACCCCCGTGTCTCAGGCCCGAATAACAGTACGTCCCCAGGCCTAAACTCGGCATCTGTATGAAACTGACTCGCTTTGGTCGTGCAAGCAAAAATGCGACGTCCCGCCATCGCATCGACAAATGCAGCATAATCCGCATGACGCGTGACCCGCGCTAGATCATGATAATCCAACCCCGCTCGGCGCACTTTTTTCTCTTCTAAGTCGAAGCCCAGTGGTTCAATCAAGTGCAAATTGGCACCACAGTTGGCACATAATCGAATAATATTGCCCGTATTAGGCGCAATTTCTGGTTCATAGAGCGCAATGTCAAACATGGTCAGTTACCACAGTGATAATCAGGCGCTTATTGTCGCAACCGCGGGAACCCAGCGCAATATTAACTGATCGGCCAACGGAGGGTGACGACCAACCCACCTGTCGGTCGATTTTGTGCCACGACCTGTCCACCATGTTGCTGAACCGCTTGAGCGGTGATCGCGAGCCCTAACCCTGTCCCTCCTGACTGCCGATCTCGAGCAGCAGAAACACGATAGAAAGGGCGAAAAATATCCACTAACATCGACTCAGGTACACCCGGGCCATCATCGCACACGCAGATCAAGAGCATGTTGCTGTCAGTCTGAACGTCAATCACGATGTGCGCGTCAGCGTAACGGATTGCATTACGCAGCACGTTGTCTAAGGCGCTGCAGGCCAACCGCACATTCACGCTCAGCATTGCGGATGGCCATGTGTTGACTGTTACCTGCTTCCCCTGCTGGTTAGCTTCAAAGCACGCGTCATCAACCACCGGCTGCCACAGTGACTCGGCGCTAACAGACGCCCGTTCAAGCTGTCCTTGTGCTTGCAGTTTGGATAAAGTGAGAAGCTCTGCAATTAAGGCTTCAAGCTGACTCGCTTCACGTTCTATCCTGGCCAAGGTGTCACTCTGCCCTAACTCTCGCTCAGCCAATGCCCTCGCCATCTGTAAACGCGTTAATGGCGATCGTAATTCATGAGAAATATCGGACACCAATTGCTGCTGTCCCGTCACCATTTGATTCACGGCACGGATCATATGGTTGAACCCCTTCCCTGCTTCACTAAACTCACGCGGTCCGCGTTCTAACTCTGGATCGGTCACCAACTCACCACTAGCAACCCGGCGACTGGCAGCCTCAAACCGGCGCGCGGGACGTGTCAGAGTATGCGCTAACCACAATAACAGGGGCGTACTGACCAGCATGGTGACAATCAACAAATGCTGTGGTTTTTCTAATATTTTCAGTACAAAAGGAAGCCTAGGCTGCCAACGCCGAGCATGATAAAGAGCACCTTGCTCCTTCTCGGTCATCACTGGAAACGGACCGGCGAGCATGGTTCGACGCACTAAACGTTGCATCGGCTTGTCAGCTTCAGTGGTTTGGGACATAAAGCGACGTAACTCTGAGGGAAAATCATCGAGCCGGGCCGCCTTTGGCACCCAGTAAAGCGTGTTCTTTCCACGGTTATGGCGGTGACCGCGATGTTGATTATGTCGAGCTACTACGGTCGCAATCGGAATATCTCGTGCCGCGGCGATGGCGACTAATGGGTTTAACTGGTCGGTAATGTGCGCTTGTTCTGAGATAGGCACGGGATGCAGTGAGCGAGGGTCACCACGCTGGGCCCAGATCACGGCGGCCAAAACCAGCAATAAGGTGAGCCAGAAAATCACAAAAACACGTCCATACAAACGGCTAAAAAAAGGGAAGCGAGACATGGCTTGCCAAATACGCTGACGACTGCGCCCTAGTCGACCCATAGATATCCCTTCCCTCGCAACGTTTTAATTCTGGGTTTTCCATCGAGACGCTCGGGTAACTTTTTACGTAAGTTAGAAATATGCACATCAACAGCACGATCAAAAGGCATCAGGCGTTTACCCAAAACGTGATCACTCAGGTGCGCTTTACTCACGACTTCTCCCGGGTGCGCCAATAAACACGCCAACATTTCTGTCTCCATCCCAGTAAGTTCAACGAGTTTATCTTGGCATAGCGTTTCCAGTCGCCGTGGATAGACGCAGACATCGTGATGCGCCAAGACAGGCTCTTCCTCTTGGGAAGGCGGCTCAGGATCCGGTAAACGCGTACGCCGCAAAATAGCCCGCATTCTGGCTAACAACTCCCGATCGCTAAATGGTTTGGCCAGGTAATCATCCGCCCCAAGTTCGAGCCCCATCACCCGATCTACTTCCTCGCCACGCGCCGTTAACATCAGGATTGCCACATTCGAGGTAGCGCGCAGTTGGCGTAAGGTTTCCATACCATTAAGCACCGGCATCATGACATCGAGCAAAATAATATCTGGCGGTGACGCATTGGCCATCTCCAAACCCACTTGGCCGTTATCCGCACAGCGCACCGAAAATCCCTCCAAGGACAGCAGTTCGCTCAGAAGGTCCGTTAACGCTGTGTCATCATCAATAATTAAAACCTGATGCATCGCCAGCCTATGTCTCCACTTAAAATAACCTACCCTGTGGGCTCTTTTTATCACAGCCACGCATTACCATAAGTGACTTTACCCATCTTTACATCGCATAACGTGACTTTACATCCCCGTCGTTAAGCTAAAAGGGTACACACTCAATCACGGAGAGAAAGAATGAAACGCTTAACCCTTGGCTTAGCAGCCGCGCTCATTGCGATTCCCGCCTTGGCTGCCCCGCATTTCGGTGGCGACTCCAACCGCGGGATCTGGCAGGATCTTGACTTAACGGCAGCACAACAATCACAACTCGACACCCTACGCGAAACCTATCGCGATCAGCGCCTCCAGGCGCGTGACGAATTCCGGCAGAAAATGGGGGCACTGCTGACTCAACCTGAATTTGATGAAGCGGCGGCCACCGAGCTATTCAATGCTATGCCACAACATGGCCGACAGATGAACGACCAAGGTATCGAGCGCGCTCGCCACATGCATGCCATGATGCAAGTGTTGACGCCAGAGCAGCAAGAAACCTTTTTAGATAAGATGCATGACCAACGCCAACACGGCAGCTGGAATAAAGAAACAGGCAAGCGCGGCCAAGGTCACCATGATCGCCGTGGCAATTGTTCACGATAAATCTGCGCCGAGTCATACGCATACCGTAAACAACCTATATACTAAGGGCTGCGTTTAATGACACAGCCCCTTTTATGAAAAAACAGTATGCTTTTTGGGTCGAAGCCGCAGCGTGGGCAGCGACTGCGGTAGCCACCACCTTACTGCTCGCCAAACTGATCGCATGGTGGCTGACGGGCTCAGTCAGTGTTCTTGCCTCGTTTGTCGACTCCCTGCTCGATTTACTTGCCTCGTTAACCAACTTGGTGGTCGTGCGCTACGCAGTCCAACCCGCCGACAATGAGCACAGTTTCGGTCATGGCAAAGCAGAATCCCTTGCCGCACTCGCACAATCGACATTTATCGTCGGCTCTGCTTCTTTTTTACTTCTCAGCGGCCTTGAACGTTTGTTCAAGCCAATGCCGATTGCATCACCAGAACTTGGTGTTGCCGTCAGCCTAGGGGCTACGGTCGTCACGTTCGGGTTAGTACTATTCCAAAAATGGGTGATCCGGAAAACCGCCAGTCCCGCCATTGCGGCTGATGCCCTTCACTATCAATCTGATTTATTGATGAACATCGCTATTGTCGTGGCACTGGTGCTAAGTTGGTATGGCTGGGTTCACGCTGATGCTTGGTTTGCGATCGGCATCAGTGTATTCATCTTATCCCAGGCAATAAAAATGGCTTACGAGGCGATTCAATCACTGCTCGATAGGCAGTTACCGCTTGAAGAGCAAGAAAAAATTGCCGTCCTCTCTAGTTCAGTGGTGGGTGTTCATGGCATTCACCAATTACGAACACGCCAAGCGGGCATGACCAAATTTATCCAACTGCACATAGAGCTTGAAGACGAGCTACCCTTAGTGGATGCACATACCATTGCCGATGAGGTAGAAGATAGGCTGTTGGTCGCCTTTCCTGGCGCCGATGTCATGATTCATCAAGATCCGAAATCCGTGGTAGCACGAGAAGCAAAGGCGTGATGAATGACATGAACAAAAGCTCGTCGGTCTGACATGTATCAACTTTTTTACTACAGCAATTGTAATACTATTACAGAAGTAGGAAAATTACAGTTTAAGCAATCGTCATTGCGGGTTCACTGGGGCAAGCAGGTTGCCATTACCGCAATCGGCACGAAATAAGTGACGAAGAGTCAGAGGGTAACCATGGTTAGAAAAATTGGTGTTTTGACCAGTGGCGGTGATGCGCCAGGTATGAACGCAGCCATTCGCGGCGTTGTTCGCAGCGCATTAAGCGAAGGCTTAGAAGTGTATGGTATTTATGACGGTTTTCTTGGCCTACACCAAAACCGTATCGAACGTCTCAATCGTACAAGCGTCTCTGACGTGATTAACCGCGGTGGCACATTTCTAGGTTCAGCCCGCTTCCCCGAATTTGCTGACGAAAAAGTCCGTGAGCAAGCGATCCAAAACTTAAAGATGCACGGCATTGATGCGCTCGTCGTGATTGGTGGTGACGGTTCATTCATGGGCGCAAAAAAACTGACCGAGATGGGCTATCCATGTATTGGTCTACCAGGGACCATTGATAATGACGTCGCCGGTACTGACTATACTATCGGCTATATGACGGCGTTGAACACGGTGATCGATGCTATCGACCGTTTACGTGATACCTCGTCGTCGCACCAGCGGATCTCGATTGTCGAAGTCATGGGTCGCCACTGTGGTGATTTAACCTTAATGGCATCGATTGCCGGTGGTTGTGAGTACATCATCACCCCAGAGATCGGTTTAGATAAAGACAAGCTGCTGGCCAAAGTCAAAGAAGGCATCTACAAAGGTAAAAAGCACGCGATCATCGCGATTACGGAGCTGATGACCGATGCCAATGAGCTGGCGAAGTTCATCGAGACCGAAACCGGTCGCGAAACGCGCGCAACCATCTTAGGCCATATCCAACGCGGTGGTCAGCCTGGTGCCTTCGACCGTATTTTGGCTTCACGCATGGGTGCTTATGCCGTCGACCTGCTGCAAAACGGTGAAGGTGGTCGTTGTGTGGGGATTCAGGATGACAAAATGGTGCACCACGACATCATTGATGCGATTGAAAATATGAAGCGTCCATTCCGCGACGACTTGTACGAAGTCGCAGAAAAGCTCTTCTAATTATCCGGCCAATATACCCATAATAAAACGGAGCCCTTTGGCTCCGTTTTTTGTGTTGTCGCATCACTTGGCGCAAGCGGTGATCGCATGACGGTCTCTTAGAAAGCGTTCTCGCTTATATCCCATCGCCAGAGATAAAGGTTTTATGTGAGCCGTTAAATTCTTGGTCCATATCCAGAGAAGGCATTTGCGAGCTCGGACGGCCGACAATTTTGGCGGGCACCCCCGCCACCGTGGTATGGGGAGGGACAGGATTGAGTACCACCGAGCATGAGCCGATTTTCGCACCTTCACCAATGTCGATATTGCCGAGAATTTTAGCACCGGCACCAATCATCACCCCAGTGCGGATCTTCGGATGGCGGTCGCCGCCCTCTTTGCCCGTTCCGCCCAAGGTGACGTCTTGTAGAATCGATACATTGTCCTCGATCACGGCCGTTTCACCGATCACGATACCCGTGGCGTGGTCAAACATAATGCCACGACCAATACAGGCCGCGGGGTGAACATCCACTTGGCTGGTCACAGAAATTTGATTTTGTAGGTACGTTGCCAGCTCTTTTCGACCTTGGTGCCAGAGCCAATTAGCCACCCGAAAGCCTTGCAGTGCATGGAAACCTTTTAGGTACAGCAACGGGGTCGAGTAAAGCTCCACCGCGGGATCCCGCTCTACCGTGGCACAAATATCACAGGCCGCATATTCAGTCACAGACGCATCACTGGCATAGACTTCTTCGATCACTTCTCGCACTGCCATGGATGGCATCGACGGCGTCGAAAGCTTATTAGCCAAAATATAGCTTAATGCACTGGCAAGGTTGTCGTGCTTAATGATGGTGGCATGGTAAAAACTCGCCAACATCGGTTCGCGTTCGGAATGCTCGCGTGCTTCCTTTTTCACCGCTTGCCACACACGGTACTGTTGGCATTCTTTTCTGGCCTGATTCACTGCCTTCATCCTTATCAAAAACAACCTACAACCAAGACGACTCAACGCCCGATGCCAGTGTATAAAAAAACGCGCGGTTCTCACCCGCGCGTTTATCCTTTATCTTTGCTATCACTCTGATTTTTTATCACGGGCCAGCAAATCTCGCGCAGCATGCTGGGCAAGTTTACCCTGATATAGAACTTGATAAATCTGCTCAACGATAGGCATCTCGACGCCCGCGCGCTGGGCGAGTGCCCATACTTCTTTGGTGTTGCGAAAGCCCTCGACCACTTGACCGATGTTGTCTTGCGCCACTTGCACATCTTCACCTTCGCCAAGCGCGAGGCCAAAACGTCGGTTGCGCGATTGATTATCGGTGCACGTCAGCACCAAATCACCTAAGCCGGCCATCCCCATAAAAGTGTCTCGGGAGGCACCCAGCGCTTCACCCAATCGGGTCATTTCCGCCAAGCCTCGCGTGATCAACGCCGTACGTGCGTTGGCGCCAAAGCCGATACCATCGGAAATCCCCGCACCAATCGCGATCACATTTTTCACTGCTCCTCCGAGCTGCATTCCAATGAAATCATGGTTGCCGTAAACACGGAAGCTATGTTGGCAGTGAATGGTGTCTTGCAAATCGCGTACAAACTCAGGGTCCGGAGAGGCAACCGAAATCGCAGTGGGCATGCCTGCCGCAAGTTCTTTTGCAAACGTCGGGCCAGATAGAACCGCTAACGAACGGGATTCACCCAACTGCTCGCGCGCGACATCTTGCAACAAGCGCCCAGTTTCGGGCTCAAGGCCTTTAGTGGCCCAACATACACGTGAATCTGCCCGTAAGTAGGGGCGAATTTGGCTCAATACCTGCCCAAAAACGTGGCTAGGCACGACCACTAACAAATCACGACTGGCATTCACAGCCATGGGAAGATCGGCGCATACCACGAGTGAGTCGGGGAAAGTGACGCCTGGCAAAAAGGCTTCATTGGCGCGATCCATTTCTAACTGCGCGATATGACCAGGATCGTGCCCCCATAATACGACGGTGGCACCGTTTCTCGCCAATGAAATTGCTAGCGCTGTTCCGTACGAGCCAGCGCCCAATACCGCAATGGCTGCGTCTTGAGTGGGAGCAAGATCCGTCATCATATCCTCTTAGGCTTGAACGTCTTCGCCAGATTTTTCATCGGCCTGCTGTTGCAGGTAGTTCATGAACAGGGCATCAAAGTTCACTGGCGCTAGGTTAAGCTGCGGGAAGGTGCCTTTTACCACTAGGCTAGAAATCGTCTCACGTGCATACGGGAATAAGATATTAGGGCAGAAAGCCCCCAAGCAATGCGCCAGTTGCGGCGATTCCATACCGGTCACTGAGAAAATGCCACCTTGTTGTACTTCACACAAGAACGCGCTGCTTTCTTGGTTTTTGACCGTCACGGTCAAACGTAGGATCACTTCGTAAATCCCTTCACCTAGCTCACGGCTTTGTGTATCCAAATCGAGGTTAACGTCTGGCGCCCAATCTTGTTGAAAAACATCGGGGGAATTTGGCGCTTCAAAAGACACGTCCTTAAGAAAAACGCGTTGAATGGCAAAATTTTGCTCGGCTTGTTGGTTGTTTTCGGCTTCAGCCATGATGGTTCGTCCTTATTTAAAAAATTGCTAATGCGCCAAGCACATTAAAAAATGCGAGCCACCGCGTCATGCGATCGCTCGAGATTTGGGTGAGGGATCACTTTTTCTTTTTGCCTTTGCCTTTGGCACTTTTTGCGCGCACCAGCGGCATTTTGGCATCGTTCCAAGAGGTTAATCCGTCTTTAAGAACATAGACAGATTCAAACCCCGCCTTGGCAAGCTGGTTGGCACTCTCTGCCGCGGTTTGACCTGTTTTACATACCACGATGATGGGGGCATTTTTGTGTTTTTCAAGTTCGCCAAACGACTGCGACTTAATTTCACTAGGCAATAAGTTAACCGACCCTGTGATATGACCGGAACGAAACTCGTCATGGCTACGAATGTCGACAAACACCCCGTTCTCACGGTTGTTAAGAATGGCGGCATCGTTAGGCGTAACCACTTTATAAGCGGCGGTTTTCTGTTTGATTAGCGACATTAATAAGGCGGCAACCAAGCCAACCCATACCAGTGCCATAATCATGTTGTTGGAGACAAAATCGATATATTCCTGCATAACCTTTGCTCTATACTGCTTGTTTGTCCCGCATGGCGAGAGTCCATCAAGGGGTGAAAATGGTGTCGAGTATAACCTGCTCGCCAGGGTTTTACAGCCTGCCAAGACGAAATCGCGCGCTTGCTCACTCGCCGTATTCAGTCAACGCTTTTTCTCCCCCCTCAATAAGTTGAAAAGAAAGAAGGTTTCATCAATCGCAAACATCGAGTGAAGCCATTCGCGTATACCGACAATCTTCGCCATAATGAGGGGAGTCAAGGGTCGAAGGCAAGTAAAGCAACGCTTGCTGGTTAACTTGCCAGCTGGGATAATTGATCTTAGCCTACTTATCTTTGCGTAAAATGTTGTAAAATTACGCACACTGCACCACTGAGGCCTGATGCTAGCCAAATCTCTGGCACCAAGCCTCAGTGGCTGCTCCATGACATACAATGTCAGTGGCATCCAATGTCAGTCTTTAGCTTGAATTAAGAGGACGTAATATGTCTGCGAAAAAACCACTTGCTCTGGTGATTCTCGATGGCTGGGGCTATCGTGATCCACAAAGCGATAACGCCATTACCAATGCGAACACCCCTGTGATCGACAGCCTGATGGCCGATAATAGCACCTTGATTTCAGCATCAGGTTTTGACGTTGGCCTGCCTGACGGGCAAATGGGTAACTCTGAAGTGGGTCACGTGAATATCGGTGCAGGTCGCGTGGTGTATCAGGAGCTCACACGTATCACCAAATCCATCGCCGATGGTGAATTCAACCAGACCCCTGCGCTCACTGCTGCGGTCGATAAAGCCGTCGATAAAGGCAAAGCCGTACATATCATGGGCCTGATGTCACCGGGTGGCGTTCATAGCCATGAAGATCACATTGCTGCCATGGTGGAGTTGGCTGCTGAACGTGGCGCAGATCAAATCTATCTTCACGCCTTCTTGGATGGCCGAGATACGCCACCACGTAGCGCAAAAGCGTCACTTGAGCGTTTCGACGCCCTTTTTGCCAAGTTAGGAAAAGGACGCACCGCCTCGCTAGTGGGACGTTACTACGCGATGGACCGCGACAATAACTGGGACCGTGTTGAACGCGCATACGACTTACTGACTTTGGCTCAAGGTGAGCACCGTGCAAACAGTGCCGTTGAAGGTCTAGAAGCGGCGTACAGCCGTGAAGAAAACGACGAGTTTGTGGCACCAACAGAGATCCATCGCGACGGCGATAATAAAGCGACGATTAATGATGGTGACGCGGTCGTCTTTATGAACTTCCGTGCCGACCGTGCGCGTGAAATGACCCGTGCCTTTATGCCTGATTTTGATGGTTTTGCGCGTAAGAAGTACGCGGAACTGTCTGATTTTGTGATGCTGACTGAGTACGCGGCAGACATCGATACCACGGTAGCCTTCCCACCGACAAGCCTGTCTAACACCTTGGGTGAGTGGCTATCGAAAAAGGGGAAAACCCAGCTACGTATTTCAGAAACTGAGAAATATGCGCACGTGACCTTCTTCTTTAACGGTGGCATGGAAACGGTCTTTGAGGGCGAAGAACGCTCTTTGGTGGCGTCACCAAAAGTCGCAACCTATGATCTTCAGCCAGAAATGAGCTCGGAAGAACTCACCGACAAGCTGGTCGATGCGATCAAATCAGGTAAGTTCGACATGATCATCTGTAATTATCCAAACGGTGATATGGTTGGCCACACTGGGGTGTATGACGCGGCAGTTCAAGCTTGTGAAGCCGTCGATCATTGCATCGGCCGTGTCCTGGAAGCGATCAAAGAAGTGGATGGTCAAATGCTGATCACCGCCGACCACGGTAACGCCGAGATGATGGTTAACGAGGAAACCGGTGGTGCATACACCGCGCACACCAACTTGCCCGTTCCACTGATGTATGTGGGCAGTAAGCCAGTGCGCTTGAAAGATGGCGGTAAGCTATCTGACCTAGCCCCAACCATGTTGTCGCTATCAGAGATGCCTATCCCTGAAGAGATGACTGGCAAGCCACTGTTCGATCTGAAATAATCACCCCCATGCGGGAGATACGAACACGCTTAGCTCAAACCCTCCGCGCCAGTGCTTTATGCACTGGCGTTTTTCTGTGTCTGTTGGTTAGCCCAGTCCATGCCAACTCTGAGCTAGAGGGCGTGAGCGATGAAATTGCACGTCAACAATCACAACTGGCTGCACATAATAAGAAATTAGACGCGCTCCAAAGTGACTTAAAAGCCCAGTCCAAGCGTATTGATGCCTTATCCAAACGTATCCGCCAAGCACAACGTACCCTGAAACACACAGACACAAAAATCGCCCGCCTGACCCAAAAACAGGCTCGACTCAAGCAAGAGGTGATCGCCCAGCAAGCACGACTGGGGGAGCTACTCGACGCCCAGTATCGTCAGGGAGAGCATGACCAACTCAAACGCCTACTTAGCCAAGAGTCACCCACCAAGCTCGACCGACTCACGAAGTATGCTGAAGTGCTAGCAAGCACCATGCAGGAGGCGATCGAATCATTAGCTGCGACCCGCACCGATTATCAGCTCACGGCCCACCAGCTCAAGCAGCAACGTAACAAACAAGCGAGCCTCGTGGCTGAATTAACCGACAAAAAACGAGATCTTGAGCGTGAGCAAACCTCGCAAAGCCAGACTGCGAAAAAAATCCGCACCAAAATTGCCAGCGATAGTGCGTATTTGGCGGAACTAAAAGCCAATAAACAACGCTTACAAGAACAAATAGCGGCTGCAGCACGACGAGCGCAAGTAAACATGGCCGGTATTGGCCACGCTAAAGGAAAACTCGGTTGGCCAACCCCTGGGAAGCTGCTCCACCGTTTTGGAGAGCGTCAATCCGGTGAGGTAACCTGGAACGGGATTGTGATCAGTGCCAAGCGTGGCACCGAAGTGAAGGCGGCTCATGCGGGGAAGGTGGTGCTTTCTAGCTGGCTGCGCGGCTATGGCCTTTTGATTGCCGTAGACCATGGCAAAGGCGACATGACGTTGTACGGCTATAACCAAGCATTACTCAAAGAGGTAGGTGACACAGTGACTGCCGGTGAGCCCATCGCATTGGTCGGCGACAGTGGCGGACAATCGCAACCGTCGCTTTATTTTGAAATTCGCCGCAAAGGCAATACCACCAACCCCATCCCTTGGTTGGATTAAAAACGCCCACCACGTTGGCGGGCGTTATCACGCAATGACACGCAACGGGTTATGCTTGCCAGTCGAGGATAACCTTGCCAGATTGCCCCGAACACATCATCTCAAAGCCTTCTTGGAAGTCATCCACGCGGTAGTGGTGAGTAATGATCGGGGTCAAGTCTAACCCTGATTGGATTAACGAGGCCATCTTGTACCAAGTTTCAAACATTTCACGGCCATAGATACCTTTAATCACTAGGCCTTTAAAGATCACCTGATTCCAATCAATCCCCATATCACTGGGTGGGATCCCAAGGAGCGCAATGTTGCCGCCATGGTTCATGGCTGTCAGCATGCTATTAAATGCCGCCGGTACCCCTGACATTTCTAGACCAACATCAAAGCCTTCTGTCATTCCCAGCTCTTCCATCACCGATTCCAGCGAGGTATTGGCGACATTGACCGCACGGGTCACGCCCATTTTGCGGGCCAGTTCGAGGCGATATTCGTTCACATCGGTGATCACCACATGGCGTGCCCCGACATGGCGCGCCACCGCAGCGGCCATGATCCCAATCGGGCCTGCACCGGTGATCAGCACATCCTCGCCCACCAAATCAAATGACAGTGCCGTATGCACGGCATTGCCGAATGGGTCGAAAATCGAGGCTAAATCATCCGAGATCTCATCGGGGATTTTGAACGCATTAAACGCAGGGATCACTAAATACTCCGCAAATGCGCCTGGGCGATTCACCCCCACCCCTTCGGTGTTACGACAAAGATGGGTGCGCCCACCTCGGCAATTACGGCAGTGTCCGCAGGTAATATGCCCTTCGCCAGATACGCGATCACCAAGCGAAAACCCTTTAACTTCTTGGCCAATGCCCACCACTTCACCGACGTACTCGTGGCCGACCACCATAGGGACAGGAATGGTATTTTGCGACCACTCATCCCACTTATAAATATGCACATCGGTGCCGCAAATGGCGGTTTTGCGAATTTTGATCAGCAGATCGTTATGGCCCAGCTCAGGGAGCTCGGCCTCTGTCATCCAGATCCCAGGCTCGGCTTTTAGCTTCGCTAGGGCTTTCATGGTTGTTTGTGTCATGACATTACCCAATCAGTTGCATTTCTTTACCGACCTTGATGAAAGCATCAATGGCACGATCCAGTTGCTCACGCGTATGCGCCGCCGACATCTGGGTACGGATACGTGCTTGTCCTTTCGGTACCACCGGGAAGGAGAAGCCCACCACATACACGCCTTCTTGCATCATCCGCTCGGCAAACTCACTGGCCACTTTGGCATCGCCGAGCATCACGGGAATAATGGCGTGATCAGCGCCCGCCAGTGTAAAACCAGCGTCGCTCATACGCTTACGGAAATGGGCGCTGTTGTCCCAGAGCTGAGCACGCAAGTGATCACTTTCGGCCAGCATATCCAGTACCCGGATCGATGCCGACACAATCGCGGGCGCCAGAGAGTTGGAGAAAAGGTAAGGACGCGAACGTTGACGCAACCAATCAATCACCTCTTTTTTCCCTGAGGTGTAGCCTCCTGATGCACCGCCCATGGCTTTGCCCAAGGTACCGGTGATGATATCGACACGATCCATCACTTGATGGTATTCGTGCGTGCCTCGACCGTTCTGGCCCATAAAGCCGACCGCGTGAGAGTCATCCACCATCACCAACGCGCCATATTGCTCCGCCAGATCGCACACAGCCGGCAAATTCGCTACCACGCCGTCCATCGAGAAGACACCATCAGTCACAATCAAGATATTCGCCACACCGGCCGCTTTCGCCGCTTTTAACTGGGATTCCAACTCGTCCATATCATTGTTGGCATAACGGAATCGCTTGGCTTTACACAAGCGCACACCATCAATGATCGACGCATGGTTGAGCGCATCAGAGATGATCGCGTCGTCAGGGCCGAGGATGGTTTCAAATAAGCCCGTGTTCGCATCGAAGCATGACGAATACAGAATGGTATCTTCCATTCCCAAAAAGTCAGAGAGTTTAGCCTCAAGGGTTTTATGGGCGTCTTGCGTGCCACAAATAAAGCGCACGGACGCCATGCCAAAGCCGTGCTCATCCATCCCCGCTTTGGCAGCTTCAACCAAGGCGGGATGATTGGCTAAGCCTAGGTAGTTATTCGCGCAGAAGTTGAGCACCTGTTGCTCATGATTAACGGCCACACTGGCCGATTGCGGGGAAGTAATAAGGCGTTCACTTTTGTACAAGCCATCAGCTTTTACTTGCTCAAGCTGATGACGGATTTGCTGATAGAAGGCAGCCGTCATCGCAATCTCCATGCTGTGATGATTACTTTGGGAAGGCCGCCGTACATAAAATGTACGGCGAATGATTGGTGGCTATCATGGCACGTTCATGCGTTCTGTGCCAACAGGGGGCGCGAGACAGTGATTCATATCGTGTAATCACTTCTCTGCTGGGCGAATATCGCGCAACGCGACACCAGCCTAGAGAGATAGCTTAGTTCAATGTATCCAGCGATCGTGAGTCTTGGCGAACTAATTGCTGTTCATAATGGTCTACTAATGCATTGATGGCCGTTTGTCCCTGTGCCGATGTCAGAGGGTGGAGCAATGCCAGCATCTGCAAAACGCCTTTGTAAATCACTCCCGCATGGATTTGTGTTTGTGGGGCTTGTGCACTTTGGTAGAAAATCCAGCTTGACGCCACCTGCTTAAGCGTTTCTCCGACCGCAGATAAGGCACTGTCATTAAGGCTCAGCCAACCAGCTTGGCGATAATGGAGCAAGATGGTCATCAAGTTGGTTTGCAGTTGTTGCTGTGCTCCCAAGTATTTTTGCTGCAGCGCGTCATCACGGCGCAAAATGTCCGGCAGATTGGCGTAAAAAAACCGGTAGCGCCACATCAAGCTAAAGGTCGCGTCTAAGTAATGCTGCAACAAGGCTTGGGTATCGTCGCGAGGCTGACTAGGATCAAAGGCAAGAGCAAGATCTTGCGCGTATTGGTCGAATATACTGTGTATAATCGCCTCTTTATTACGGAAGTGATAGTAAAGGTTCCCAGGGCTGATCCCGAGATCTGCCGCGATATGGTTGGTGGTGATATTCGGCTCACCGTGTTGATTGAATAAAGCCAGTGCAGCATGGATAATTCGGTCTCGGGTTTTCATGTATGGTTCAGTCCTCTGCCCGGTTGATGCTCAACCATACTATCACAGTCAACAGTAATGGCGACGGGGTCGGTCGCCATATAGAGATGAATTAGGTAACGATATGATTTTTGTGACTGGTGGTGCTGGCATGATTGGCAGCAACTTAGTAAAAGCACTGAACGCGCAAGGCTACCGTGACATCGTGGTGGTCGATAACCTCAAAGATGGCACCAAATTCGTTAACCTGGTTGACCTCGACATCGCGGACTACATGGATAAGGAAGATTTTCTTACCCAAATCATGGCCGGTGAAAACTTCGGTCCTATCGAAGCGATATTCCACCAAGGCGCCTGCTCGGCGACCACTGAGTGGGACGGCAAATACATGATGCTCAACAACTACGAGTACTCGAAAGAACTGTTGCATTATTGTATTGACCGCGATATTCCCTTTCTCTACGCCTCGTCAGCAGCCACCTATGGCGGCCGCGACAGTGACTTTATTGAAGCGCCAGAGTATGAGGGCGCGCTGAATGTTTATGGGTATTCCAAGCAGCAATTCGACAACTATGTCCGTCGTGTGCAAGAAGATGCCAAGGCCCATGGTGAGACACTGCCACCGATTACTGGCTTCCGTTATTTTAATGTGTATGGTCCTCGCGAACAGCACAAGGGCAGCATGGCGTCAGTGGCTTATCACCTCAATCAACAAATTCTAAAAGGCGAAAATCCCAAACTTTTTGAAGGCAGTGATACCTTCAAGCGTGACTTTGTCTATGTCGGTGATGTTTGCGCGATGAACATTTGGTTCTGGCAACAACAAATCAGCGGGATTTACAACTGTGGTACCGGCCGGGCCGAGCCCTTTAGTGCGGTTGCCAACGCAGTTATCGACTTCCACGGTCAAGGAGAGATTGAAGAGATCCCCTTCCCCGAACACCTAAAAGGTCGCTACCAAGCGTACACGCAAGCGGATCTGACCAAAGTGCGTGAAGCGGGATACACCGCCTCCTTTAAGACAGTGGCGGAAGGTGTTGCCGCTTATCTAGCCGAAATCAATCGCTAATAAAAGCAATTCGTCCTCCTTGATGGTGGGACGCGAGAAAGAGCAATGACAAAACAGCGACACGATTACGACACGCACGCGTATAACCCAGAGTTCTCGCGTGCTTACTTAGCGCCCAAATACTGGGGCACGTGGCTGATGCTACTCATCGCAATGCCCTTCAGTCTTCTGGTGCCGGCGCGCGGTAAGCATCGCTTCGCACAATGGGTGGCGCGCAAACTGGTTAAAAAGAAAAAAGGCACGATCCTTAACGCCTGGCTTAATCTGGAAGCCTGCTTTCCCGAGAAATCGGTGCAAGCACGCGAAGCCATATTAGTCGACACCTTGACCACCGCAGGGGCCTTTTTGCTGAGCTTTCCGCTGATCACCTTGCGCAGTCGCCAGTGGTTTCAACACCACTGTGATGTGACTGGCATGGAACATATCACTCGGCACACTGATAACGACGAAGCAGTGATCCTCTTTGTGCCCCATACTTGGGCCATCGATGCAGCCGCGATTTTATTTGCCTCGCAAGGGCTCCCCGTGGCGGCATTCTCAAAACGACAAAAAAACCCGCTACTAGACTGGCTGATGCATCGCCAACGCGTACAATATGGCGGTAACTGTTATGAGCGCGAGGCAGGGATTAAGCCCTTTATCCGTGCAGTTAAGCGCGGATTTTTGGGCTACTACTTGCCCGACGAAGATATGCGAGATGAGAGCAGCGAGTTCGTGCCGTTTTTTGCCACCACCAAAGCGACCTTGCCGAGTCTAGGCAAGTTAAGCAAAGTCACCCGCTCGCATATTGTCCCTGTGCTGTCAGGCTTTGATGCCCAGACGGGTCGGTTCGTCATCGAGGTGCACCCTGCGTTTAACGACTTCCCAACGGGAGACAGTCGCACCGACGCACGCATGATGAACCAGCAAATCGAAACCATGCTCGACGGTCAGCTGGATCAATACATGTGGATCTTGCAGCTACTTCGTACTCGCGAGGACGGCCGTAATATCTACCAAGAAGCAAAGAGGAAACGGGCATCATGACCAGCGTATTAATCATTGGCCCATCATGGGTCGGCGATATGGTGATGTCGCAGTCTTTGTATAAAACCCTCAAGCAACAGCACCCGGATGCCAAGATTGATGTCATGGCACCCGCTTGGTGCGCGCCGATTCTCGCGCGCATGCCCGAGGTTAATCGCAGCATTGAAATGCCACTCGGCCATGGCGAATTGGCACTGGGTAAGCGCTACCAACTGGGGAAACGCTTAGCAAAGTACGGTTATGATCGCGCCTACGTGTTGCCTAATTCCGCTAAATCCGCACTGATCCCGTGGTTTGCGGGGATCCCGACGCGTACGGGTTGGAAAGGTGAAATGCGTTATGGCTTGCTCAACGACCTGCGTCCCAACAAGAAAGCGTTTCAATACATGGTTGAGCGTTATGTTGCCCTCGCTCACCCGCGTACCGAGATGCAAAGCTATGCCTCGCTGGGCGGGCTCGACAACCTCCCTAAGCCGGCGCTAGACATCGACCCAGACGCCCAAACGACTGTCATCGCCAAACTGGGATTAAACCAAGACAAACCCGTGATTGGTTTATGCCCGGGTGCCGAGTTCGGGCCGGCCAAAAAGTGGCCTGAGCAGCACTATGCTGAGGTCGCACGCCAAGCGCATCAACAAGGCTACCAAATCTGGCTATTTGGCTCGGCGAAAGATGTTGAAACCTGTGAAAAAATTGCCGCTCTCGCAGAGCATGCGCCTAATATTCATGTATTGGCAGGCAAAACCAACTTAATCGAAGCCGTCGACCTTTTAGGCGCATGTCAAACCGTGGTCAGCAATGACTCGGGGTTGATGCACATCGCCGCGGCAGTCAACTGCCAAGTGATCGCCATCTACGGCTCGACATCCCCTGATTACACCCCGCCGCTGACCAGTAAGGTCGATATTGTGCACACGGATATCGAGTGCCGTCCTTGCTTCCAGCGCGAATGTCCCCTAGGGCACTTAAAATGTTTAAACGATCTCGCCCCGAGCCGAGTTGTAAAAAGGATTCTACCGTGAGCACCAATAGTACGACACCATCCGTATCTCGATACTTTAGACATCAGTTGTATTACCAAATCACCCGTTTTTTCCTGTTCGGTTATGCCTTGTGTGCAATCGCATTTCCTGACGTGGGTGAAGTCTTCCGCGCAGGCTTTTTGTTGTTAAGCTTACCCTTGCTTTATACCCATTGGCCTCAACTGAAAAAAGACCCCATTATGTGGGCCTTGTTCGGTGTCATTATTGTCCAATGCCTGAGTTGGGCAAATAGCTTGATACAGATCCCTGATATTGCCAATGCCTATCCACATGTCGACCGGCTGGCAAAACTGTTTTTGTTCGTCCCCATCGGCCTCGCCTTGCAAGGGCGAAAAGACACCGTGATTGGGCTCGCCGCCTGCTTTGTTCTGGGCGTGTTCATTGCTTGCTATACACAAAGCGACTTCTCAAACCAAATTCAGCAACTGCTCCACACGCACCGCGTAGACTTTGGCTTAAAGAATGCTCAATACACCTCCATGCTGGGCGGTGTGATCGCGATTATTTCGGCGTTTAGCTTTTATCTCGTCGACAAAAGTCGCTGGACGCTTCGCGCGTTCTTTGCACTTTCAGCCATCCTAGGCCTCGTATTGACACTGGTCAGCCAGTCGCGACAAGTGTGGCTTGCCCTCGCGATCGTCAGCGCATTAACGCCGATACTGCTGTTCTTTGTGGGCGTCATTGAGGGAAAGAAGAAGTTGCTCCTAGGCTATGCGTTTGTCGTCGTCACCCTGTTTGCAGTCAGTCAATCTGACTATATTCAAAACCGCGCGCTAAAAGAGAGCGCGGTTATTTCGAGCGTGGTCCAGGGCAACCTCGATAACATCCCGATGACCAGTGTCGGTGTCAGGCTCAACTCTTGGTTAGCCGCTTGGGATGTATTTCAAAAGAGTCCCTTGGTAGGCCTGGGGGAAAATGGTATCGGGCATGTTATCTCTTCATCTGAAAAGCTATCTGCATTAAAGGAGAATACTCCTAGATACAAAAACCTATCTCATTTACATAGTAGCCATATTGAATCGTTAGTCGCATATGGCTTAGCAGGCTTTGCGTTGATTTTGTTTACCTACTTCCAGCTTGCTAAGCGTTGCTTTGTCGCTCGCGATACGTCGGAGAACGGTAAGGTAGTCGCATTCTTCTCTATCGCCTTTTTTATCTACTGGCTAACGATCAATGCCTTCGAAACCTTTAACAGCCGAAGCCTTGGCGTATTTGCTTTTGTGATTGTGTCAGGCTGTTTTTACTCACTAGCAAACATAAAAAACAACACACAGGATGAGCATTGATATGCGTGTCGCGATTGTCGTCAATTGTCTGAAACTCGGTGGTATGGAGAGAGTCGCGGTTAATTTATCCGGTGCATTCGCCGCCAATGGTGACGATGCCACGTTAATCTATCTCAAAAATCGACCTCAAGATATAAAGCCGACGTCGGATGTTGACGTCCGCCTTTTTGATCTTAAGAAATCAGTGTTAAAAACTGGCATAGGTGCGCTTTATTATTTGATTTG
This sequence comes from Salinivibrio sp. ES.052, assembly GCF_900141775.1. Classification (GTDB taxonomy): domain Bacteria; phylum Pseudomonadota; class Gammaproteobacteria; order Enterobacterales; family Vibrionaceae; genus Salinivibrio. Next base: position 144,504 of record NZ_FSRI01000002.1, read on the forward strand.
TAAACTGGTTAATGCACTGGTCAGCAAAACCTTCCCACTGCTATTTGCCTATCCCAGTGCTTTTTTCTTCAAGCGAAAATTACGGCAGCTCGAAGCGGAAAAAGGACCGTTTGATTTGGTCATTTTTCGTGGCCAAGGCACCTTTGAACAACTCTGGCCGCTGCATGATGACCGCTTTGTCTATGTCTGTGAAAACATTATCAAGCCACAGCAATATGGCGTTTTATCCGGTGTAGTTTACCGAGCGCTGTTCGATAAGAAACGTATTGTCTGCGTCTCAGATGGTGCCTACAACACGTTCCAATCCCTGACTCAAACACATGTCATCACGCCGTCTCAAGCTAGAGTGATTAGCAACCCTAACAACGACGTGTATATCCGTGAGCAGGCGGACAAGGTAGAGCCCGATATGCACCCTCGACCTTTTATTCTTGGCCTTGGGCGACTCACTCAAGTAAAGAACTTTACATTACTGGTCGAAGCATACGCGCACCTTGTTAAGACATATGATATCCATCACGATCTGGTTATCGTGGGTGAAGGTAAAGATAGAGACAATATCGAGGCGTCAGTAAAAGCACTCAAGATTGAACATCGCGTGTTTTTCAAAGGCGCACGTAAAAACCCCTTCCCATGGTTTAAACACGCCGATCTTTTTGTATTGAGCTCAAGGTTTGAAGGGCTCGGCATGGTATTACTTGAAGCTCTGGCCTGTGGCACACGCATCGTCTGTACGGACTCCCCTGGCGGTGTTCGTCAAATAATGAATGGCGAATTAGAGAAGTATCTGTGTAATCAAGAGCAAATATCGATGTCAGATTGCATGAAAAAAGCACTCGATACCGGCTGGTCTACGGAAGAACAAGCATACGTTCACGATAAACTCGCTGAATTCAACCAAGCCACGATCGTCCAAAAGTACAAAGAGCTAAACCAAGATGTCTTTCAGAGCACAGATAACAAAGGATAAACTCATGATCACAGGCGTCGTCATTACGCTCAACGAAGAAAAAAACATCAAAGCTTGTATCGAGTCGCTCCAGAAGGTGTGCTCTGACATTGTGGTGGTTGACTCGCAAAGCACAGATCGCACGCTTGCCATTGCAAAGCAACTCGGTGCCACCGTAGTCACTCAAGCTTACCTCGGTGATGGCCTGCAAAAAAACGTTGGCTTAGCGCACACTGACAATCAATGGATCCTGAGTATTGATGCTGACGAACGTCTTACCGAAAAAGCAGTGCAGCAAATCCAAGCGCTAGATTTGGTCAATACAGCGCATGATGCCTTTGCCTTTCGCCGTCGTAACCATATTGGTAGCCGCTGGGTGAAACAGTGCGGCTGGTATCCAGACTACTGCATTCGCTTGTATAACAAATCAAAAACTCGTTTTGCCGAGGTTAAGCAACACGCGGCAGTACAGGCTAAAAATCCTAAACAGCTTGATTGCGATCTCATCCACTACTCCTTTGAGAACATCGGACAGCTCTTTGCCAAGCCTGGGCGTAACTTTAGCGGCCGTGCCGCGAAAATCATGTATCAAAAGGGCAAGCGCGCCAACGCATTCTCACCGTTTATACACGGACTCAATGCATTTATTCGCAAATATCTGTTTCAGCGGGGCTTTTTAGGCGGTGTTGACGGGATGACAGTCGCACTGAGCTCAGCCGTCAATAGCTACCTTAAGTATGCCAAACTCTTGGAGTTTCAACGCGATCCGAAAGTATTGGAAAACGAAGACTTCAATAAGGTGTGGTGACAATATGCACATTTGTCACGTCAATCTCGCGTCAGGTTTTAGCGGTGGTGAACGTCAAACCCTCACCTTGATACAGCAACAAGCCCAAATGGGCTATCAGCTCACCGCAGTGGTGAACCCCAAAAGCCCGCTGGTCCACGAACTTCGTGCGATACCTCAATGCCAGATCGTGCTTTGTCCGCACTATACTCGGCGACACGGGCGCTCAATCACCGCAACATGCGATCTGGTCCATGTCCACGAAGGCCGCGCCATTTATTGGGCGTTGCTTCAACACCTATTGCATCGTGTTTCCTACATAGTGACACGCCGTATTGATAACCCTTTAAAGAAAAAGTGGTTATCTCAACTTGCTTACCGCAAAGCCAGTGCGCTGGTCGGCTTGAGCTCGGAAATTATCCATCAACTAGAAAAACGCCATCCCGATGCCAAGTTAGTCAAAATTCCTAGCTCTCCTGTCACGTACCCTGTATCGCAAGATAAAGTTGAGCAAATCAAAGCGCACTTTCGTGGGAAATTTTTGGTCATTCATGCCGCCAATATGTATGCGCATAAAGGCTTTGATGTCACTATTGAAGCTGCACGCTTACTTGCTGACACATCACCTGACATCCAGTTTTGTTTACTGGGTGATGGCAAAGAGCGCGCGTCACTCGAGGCGCAAGCTCAAGGGCTCACGAATGTGCATTTTATGGGTAAACAAACCAATATGGGAGATTGGTTTTCGGCGGCAGATCTGCTCGTTCACCCGTCCTATACCGAGGGGTTGGGCTCAGTCATTTTAGAAGCAATGGCAGCAGGGCTACCCGTGATAGGCGCTCGAGCCGGCGGGATACCTGATATCATTGAAGACAGCATCAGCGGCTACTTAATCACACCAGGCGATAGTGCATCTCTCGCCGCGAGGACCCTCAAAATCAGCAAAGATGATGTCATACTTTCCCAAATAAAAGAAAACTCCGCAGCTAGAATAAAACAGTTTGGCATATCTGAGTGCGCTAAAAAATATGAAGTCTTATATAAAAAAGTAAAGAGTTAACCTTTCAACTGGTCGAGGCCATTAGAAGCCCAAAACGCTTTTGCTTGAACGGTTCTTTGAAAGATTTCTTTGTTAGTTGACGGCCTCGGTAATTCGTGGTGATACATGTGTAATAACGCCGCACCAAATTTGATAGCCTTGGTTCGCACGCCCACACCTTTCAGCCTGAATTCTATATCAGTATCTTCACCCACTGCTGGCGCCTCATAGTTCATATCAAAACCGTTTATTCTTTCTAAATCTTTCTTATATATGGAAAAATTACATCCTATAATCGATCTTGGCTTCGAGGAAAGGCTCGTTAAACGTTGCAACCAAGGCAGACACAGGCCATTTTTAAGGTGTTTACCCGTATACTCTGTCGTGTTTTTCTCATATCGATTACCTAGATAGTCGACCAGCATGGAGAGTATATACTTATGACTAAATGTAGACTTATTATTAGCTTTCACCAGTAAATCCGTGTACTTCTTAGACAGCTCAACTCTGCGCCCACAAGCGACAACACCCGATTCAGCAGCCTGTAGATGATCTCTGACAAATCTATTTTGAGGAACGCAATCGCCATCAATAAATATTAAGTAGTCGCTTTTGGATGCAAGTACAGCCTTATTAAGAATTCTATTTTTCCTAAAACCCTTATCTTCATGCCAAACATGTGTAACAGAAAATGGCAGTTGCTCTACTCTTACAGATAACCAGTCTTTCACTTCTTCTTTCGAACCATCATCGGCTATCACGACATTAAAATCATGATTCCATTGCTCAATCAATGATTGAAAGATCAGTTCCAAAGCGTTTTTGTTATTGTAAAAAGAAATAATCAAGGTTGCAGATGTCGTTTTCATAGCAGTCGTTGTTCATAAAATGCTGCGGTAACTGTATCATATCATTCCTATGTGTGGTCGGTATGAGGGCCTACTTGTGCGCTGGATATATACACTATTACTCACGCTTTCCGCCCCTTTTTTGCTTGTCGGACTTTATCGTAAACGGCCTGGTAAGCCTGCTGTTGGCGAGCGATGGCGTGAGCACTTTGGCGGTACGCCCAACGTAGACGGTCAGCCTATTTGGCTCCATGCGGTGTCGGTGGGAGAAGTACTCGCGGCAAAGCCGGTGATCAGCGCACTGCAACAAGCCTATCCAGACGTGCCGATCCTGGTCACCACCACCACCGCCACCGGCGCAGAGCAGGCCAAGCATCTTGATGGGATCATACACCGCTATATGCCGGTTGATTTTCCTTTTTCGGTAAAAGGTTTTCTCCGCGCGGTGTCACCACGGGTGTGCGTGATCATGGAAACTGAGCTTTGGCCAAATACCTTGCATCATGTGGGTCGAGCGGGCATTCCCATTACGGTTATCAACGCCCGGCTTTCTCAAAAAGCTTGCCAACGCTATCAGAAAATCGCACCGCTCTTTCAAGCCATGAGTAAACATATCGACTTAATCGTTTGTCAGCATCAAAACGACCAAGCGCGCTTTGCAAGCCTCGGTGTCGCTGACGACAAGCTTGCGGTGGCTGGCTCGGTGAAATTTGATATTAAAGCCGTGGATCCGGCGTTGGGTGCCACACTTCGCCAAGCGCGCGGTGATCGCCCTTGCTGGATAGGTGCCAGTACTCACGCGGGAGAAGACACCACCTTGCTCGCCGCTCACAGTGTATTACTGCGCGATTATCCAGACGCGCTACTGATACTGGTCCCTCGCCACCCTGAACGTTTTGATGATGTTGCCCAGCAAGTGGCTAGCCAAGGCCTCAGTGTGCAGCGACGCACCGAGGGTGAGCCGCTGGCACTCAGTACTCAAGTTTATCTTGGCGACACCATGGGAGAGATGATGACCTACCTTGCTGGCGCAGATGTGGTAGTGATGGCGGGTAGCTTTCTGGGTACCAAAGTAGGTGGGCATAACCTGCTTGAACCCGCGGCGTTAGGCAAGCCCCTTTTAACGGGCCCAAGCTATTATAATTTCCAAGTGATCGGCGATGCGCTGATTGACGCTGGCGCCCTACAGGTGTGTAACGACAGCCAAGATCTCGCTGCCAAAATCGGCGCCTTTTTCAGTGCCCCATCCCTTGCCGCACAGGCCGGCAACGCTGGGCTCTCTGTGGTAGAGCAAAACCGCGGCGCGGTCGAGCGCACTTTGCAGGCGATCGCGCCCTGGCTTAATCATCCACGCTAGTGCGCTACTTACGGATATGATTGTAGCCTTTTAATACGGCAGCCCAATCTTCGGGTTGCCAACGGATCTGACGCTTCTCTTTTTCTTTTTTAAACGAGCGGTGGAGGCGGGCAAGGTTATCCTCTTTCCACTGCTCTCCATCACGCTGCTGGCACTTATCGAAGTCAATCAACCACAGCTTTCCTTTTCTATCACGCAGGATGTTGTGGATATTCAGATCGGTATGACACACGCCGGCGTCGTGTAGGCGGCGAACCAGCCGACCAATGGCACGGTAATCATGGGTAAGTAAGCTATTCTCACTCAAGACAGCAACTAGATCACGCGCGCCTGGAATTTTCTCCACTAAGATATCGGCACGGTAGGTGCGGCCATTTTTTATCGCGCGCGCGGCGACAGGGCGAGGAACAGGCAGCTTTTTCTCGCGCAGATAAGCCAGTAAGTTGAGCTCCGCACCACAACGGGTCGCCTCCCATCCTTGAAACCAGTACTGATCTTTAACGAATTTACCAAACAAACCACCGCGATAGTAATGACGTAACGCCATCTCCATTTTCGGTCCTCGGATAAAAAACGTGGTACCGCGCCCTTTGGCTGAGCCAGTGACCGCCGCTTGCTGGTGCCAAAAATGAATATCAAAATACTGACGAGGATCGCCTTCCACCAAGGCAGAGTCATACCAAATACATTCGTTCTCGCGTTGCTCGACTTCTATACTCACGATTTTTCCTGTTTGCACACTGACGCTGGCGCGCATCAGTGTACCTTGCTCGTCAATGGATTCACAGACAAGACCTCGCGGGGTTGCAAGAACAATGCGTGATGAACAAGGATTTGATAACCTCTTCCCATAACAACGTTTTTAAGGATAAACCAGTGACACACAAACAGCATACACGCGTGATTTATCCGGGCACATTTGACCCCATCACCAATGGCCACCTGGATCTGATTGAACGTGCGGCACGAATGTTTGATGACGTGATTGTGGGGATCGCGGCCAGCCCGAGCAAAAAACCATTGTTCGATCTGGATGAGCGAGTGGCACTCACCCAAGCCGTTACCGCACATCTTCCCAATGTTTCTGTGGTTGGTTTTTCAGGGTTACTGGTCAATTTTGCCAAGCAGTACCAGGCCAACATTCTGGTGCGAGGCTTGCGCGCGGTCTCCGACTTTGAGTATGAATTCCAACTCGCCAATATGAACCGCCGGCTGATGCCCACACTGGAAAGCGTCTTTCTTACCCCATCAGAGGAGCATTCGTTTATTTCCTCTACTTTGGTCAAAGAGGTCGCGTTGCACGGCGGTGATACCCGTGAGTTTGTCGCGCCTAGTGTGTTGACGGCCTTGCAGGCCAAGCTGCAAGGCAAGACACCGTCATAAGGGCTGGCATTGCGGGCAAAATACGGTTGCCCGCTGGCCGATAATGATACGTTCAAGCGCCGAACCACACACTGGGCAAGGCTGGCCCGACTTGCCATAGACACGCAGCTCTTGGGCGAAATAACCCGCTTTACCGTCTACCTGAGTAAAGTCTTTCAGCGTCGTGCCGCCTTGGGTAATTGCCGCCGCTAGCACCGTTTTAATTTCGTCCACCAAGCGCGTTGCTTCAGCTAAAGAAAGGCTACCTGCGGGGCGTTTGGGGTGGATCCCGGCACAAAAAAGCGATTCATTGGCGTAAATATTCCCCACGCCTACCACTACCGCGTTATCCATAATAAAGCTCTTCATCACCATTTTTTTCCCTTTCGCTTTCGCTAACAGGTACTCGGGATCAAACGCATCCGTTAATGGTTCAGGGCCTAATTTGCCTAAAACGGCATGAGGCGTCTCACCCTCTTGCCATAACCAAGCGCCAAAGCGGCGTGGATCATGATAACGGATCAATCGTCCGTTACTAAGAATGACATCAACATGATCGTGCTTCTCAGGTGGTTGTGACAGGGGGAGGACACGCAAGCTTCCCGACATTCCCAAATGGACAATCGCGGTGCCTACGTCAGTTTCCAGTAATAGGTATTTGGCGCGACGGGTCACCCGGCGGATCACCTGCCCTTTAAGTTGCTGCAACGTATCAGGAATGGGCCAACGCAGCTTAGGCTGACGAATCGTTATGTCGGTCACCGTTTGTCCTTCGACATACGGTATGATGCCTAAGCGGCTCACTTCCACTTCTGGTAATTCTGGCATAGGGATGGCTCTGGGTTCTCACGATTTCGATAACGGGAAAAGATACCGACTATCAACAGAAACTGCTAGCCATTGGCCTTGCTCATTTTGCATTAACCAAAACTGGGGTTGCTGATAATAGGTAATGCGGATCGGCTCTTTCTCTGGGCCAAAGGTCAACTCAAGCGTACGCGGAGCCGTTAATTGGAGGCGCAATGACTGTAAGGTGGTTTCATCCACTTGTGTCCCCGTTAATCCAAGCCAGCGCTGAGCCAGCTCCGTCGGACTAATCACGAGAGCCTTGTCGGTTTGCCAACCATCCAGAGTGCGGGTCAAGGTTAAATGCGCAAAACGTAGTGACAGGACCTCACTACGCGATTCCACCAGCGCGATCACCCCCTCAGGCATAGCATGGGATTGACGCTGATGACGTAAATAATCGGGTAACAGCATTAAGCCAAAAAAAACCACCACTGAAAAAATCAGGATGTTGTTCCATGTCTGCCGTTTTAGCTTCATGCTTATCCACCCACCGATAATGCCATGCTTACCTTTCGCAGTATAACCGCAAACGCTGGCAGATTTTAGTTATAAAAAAACCCAGCCGAGGCTGGGTCTTTTTCAAAGCATCCATCAAATTACTTGATTTTAGCTTCTTTATACATAACGTGCTTACGAACTACAGGATCAAATTTCTTGATCTCGAATTTACTCGGCATGTTACGTTTGTTCTTATCTGTAGTGTAGAAGTGACCAGTACCCGCTGAGGATACTAGACGAATCTTCTCACGAACGCCGCTTTTAGCCATTCTCTAATTCCTCTTATACTTTCTCACCGCGGGCACGCATATCTGTCAGTACAGATTCGATGCCTTTTTTATCGATGATGCGCATACCCTTAGTGGACAGGCGCAGTTTAACGAAGCGTTTTTCGCCTTCTACCCAGAAACGATGAGTTTGCAGGTTCGGCAGAAAACGACGCTTGGTGGCGTTCTTAGCGTGAGAGCGGTTGTTACCAACTACAGGACGCTTGCCAGTTACTTGGCATACTCGTGACATGAAAGTCTCTCCAAAATCGTTTCGGCTCGATATCAACCTTGTCCGCCAGTCCTGCAACGTTAAGGTCAGGTCGAAGGTCAAGGCTATCAAAGGTGGCGCATTATACTAACAGAATTCAGATTGCTCAAGTCCCGAGCAGATCCTTTTATACGCTTTTTGATCGTTTTTTTCGCCAAAGGCGATCTTTAGGGGGATAACAACCAACCTCTTTCGGCGAACGATACCACATCTCCATCCCCAACCACCAGATGATCTAGCACGCGAACATCCACTAATGACAAGGCATTGGCGATTTTATCGGTAATGTGTCGGTCCGCTTGACTCGGCTCAGCAACCCCAGAAGGATGATTATGGGCCAAAATTAACGCCGCCGCATGCAGCTCCAACGCGCGACGAACAATTTCTCTCGGATAAACACTCGCCGCATTATGGGTTCCTTCAAATAATTGCTCATCCGCGATCACCCGATGCTGGTTATCAAGGAATAATACATAGAAGGCTTCACGCGGTCGGTCGCGAAGTAACGTAGAGAGGTAACGCCGAGTGTGATCGGGGCTGGTTAGGGCATCGGTTTTACTCAAAGTCTCTTTTAAATAGCGCCGACTGAGCTCAAGCACGGCTTGAAGCTGCGCATATTTCGCACTGCCTAACCCCTTCCGCTGGCAGAAGACGGATTGCTCGGCCCCCATCAACGCTCGCAACGAACCAAAATCATTGAGTAAGTGGTCAGCCAATGCGACGGCACTCATTCCCGTCACGCCCGTGCGTAAAAATATCGCTAACAGCTCAGCATCGGACAAGCTGTCTGCGCCACGCGCCAATAAGCGTTCTCTTGGGCGGCAGTCTAAGGGCAAGGTTTTTAAGCTCATTATTATTCCTCTTCAACGTTGCCGCCAGTTAAAGTAAGCGTCTACCATGCCGCAATCTCTTTTCCTTTTAACTGCGGCGCGCTCGTGGTTTTATCATGTGCCACCGTCAACGCTTTCAGCCACGCGCTAGCCATATCACATGCAACGCACGTCACACCCCATGCGGATTCATGCGCTCAAACAAGCTTTTTGCGCTAAGGATTATGGTATGGTTTCGTCATTGTCGTTCAAACACACAGAGCATTATGGCCAATAGTTCACAGCAGCCAGCCCAGACGCTGGCCGGTAAACGTATTCTGCTTGGCATGGGTGGCGGGATTGCCGCGTATAAGTGTGCCGATCTCACCCGCCGCCTCATCGAGCGTGGGGCCACCGTCAAGGTGGTGATGACCCATGCCGCAAAAGAGTTTATTACACCATTGACCATGCAAGCCGTTTCTGGGCATCCCGTGTCTGATAGCTTGCTCGACCCGGCTGCCGAAGCCTCAATGGGACACATTGAACTGGCTAAATGGGCGGATCTCGTGCTGATTGCCCCGGCAACTGCCGATTTGATGGCCCGGATCCACGCTGGCATGGGCAATGATTTGCTCACCACCGTATGCTTGGCCACCGATGCGCCTCTGGCGATTGCGCCAGCGATGAACCAGCAAATGTACCGCGCCCAAGCCACCCAGGCGAACTTAAGCGGGCTGCGGGCTCGTGGCTGCCTGATATGGGGGCCCGATAATGGTGCGCAAGCCTGTGGCGATGTCGGCCCAGGGCGCATGCTCGAGCCTCTGGCCTTAGTGGCCGAGTGTGAGCACTGGGCAGGTCCCAAACCGCTTTCTGGCAAACGAGTGATGATTACCGCCGGCCCCACCCGAGAAGCGCTGGACCCTGTTCGTTATCTGTCTAATCATAGCTCTGGGAAAATGGGCTATGCCCTCGCCGAGGCAGCCGTAAGTTTAGGGGCCGACGTGACCTTAGTCTCTGGCCCAGTCGCGCTGTCAGCGCCGGCAGGTATCACGCGTATTGATGTCACCAGCGCCCAACAAATGCATGATGCGGTGCATGAAAGCATCACCGACCAGGATATTTTTATCGGCTGTGCCGCGGTCGCGGACTACCGTCCACAGACCATGGCCGAGCAGAAGATGAAAAAGCAGGCTGATAAAGACATGATGACCGTCACCATGGTGAAGAATCCCGACGTTATCGCCTCGGTAGCGTGTCTCACCCAGCATCGTCCGTTCACTGTCGGCTTTGCTGCCGAAACCCAGGATGTCGCAGCCTACGCGCGCGATAAACTGGCGCGCAAAAAACTGGATATGATTTGTGCTAACGATGTGTCTCAATCCGATCAAGGCTTTAACAGCGATCGCAATGCCTTGCATCTGTTTTGGCCTGGGGGAGACAAGGCCCTGCCTGTCGCGGAAAAGCGCACATTAGCCCACGAGGTGATGACGCACATACATGCACGCTATTTACAGCAAACCATCCAGGATGAGCATTGACGCGGGTGAGAGGGGCAACCTACTTATCGCCAAAATACAAGTTCAAAAGCGTGCGCCATGGCCACGCTTTTTGCTTTTAATACAGAGACCTCGTCGCTAAGATAGCCATAAAGACTGACACTCGGCGGCACCTCTCCATGATGCCTCTTTTAAACGTCGCCAGAGTGATAGATAAAAAGACAAAGGAATCGCATCCATGGCAGCCCCAAAAAAAAGTAATCGCCGCGAAGAGATCCTCCAAGCATTAGCGCAAATGCTGGAGTCAACCCAAGGGAGCCAACGCATCACCACCGCCAAGCTTGCCGAGCAAGTGGGTGTATCAGAGGCCGCGCTTTACCGTCACTTTCCCAGCAAAGCACGCATGTTCGAGGGTTTGATCGAGTTTATCGAAGATTCACTGTTATCCCGTATCAACCTGATCATTGAAGAAGAAAAAGACACCTTGGTCCGCCTCAAGTTGATTCTGCAATTACTGCTGGTGTTTGGTGAGCGTAATCCGGGGCTAACACGCATCATGACAGGTCATGCATTGATGTTTGAGCAAGATAGATTGCAAGCGCGTATCAACCAGCTGTTTGAACGCGTCGAGGCACAGCTTAAGCAAGTACTGCGCGAGCGTCGTTTACGTGAAGGAAAGGGGTTTCCATTGGATGAGGCGGTGCTTGCCAGTCAATTGATTAGCCAAGTGGAAGGCGGCTTTTGTCGCTACGTACGCTCGTCATTTAAACAGCTACCGACCGCCAATTTCGAGCAATACTGGCAACTGCTCACCAATCAACTGCAGTAAATAGCAGTGCAACGAGCGTAGTGCAGCTGGCGCACTCAAGCCAGCCAGCTGCACACGTGTGACTTAAATCCCGTAGCTCGCCTGGTACGCTTTCACCGCCGCTAGATGAGCCGGATCCGCTTGGCTTTGCTCCAAATAGGCGACCAAGTCCGACAAGCTGATAATGGAAACCACCTGGCAACCGAAGTCACGCTCCACTTCTTGAATCGCCGACAACTCTCCTTGGCCACGCTCTTGGCGGTCAATCGCCACCAACACCCCAGCAAGCTGCGCCCCTTGCGCCTGAATCAGTGTCATTGACTCACGAATAGCGGTACCTGCAGTGATCACATCATCCACCAACATCACACGGCCACTCAGCGCGCTGCCTACCAAGTTACCGCCCTCACCATGGTCTTTGGCTTCTTTACGGTTGAAGCAATAAGGCGTATCCACATTATGGTGCGCAGCAAGCGCTACCGCGGTGGTCGTTGCAATCGGGATCCCTTTGTACGCAGGACCAAACAACACATCGTAATCAATCCCTGCATCCATCAACGCGGCCGCATAAAATTCACCCAGTTTTGCCAAGTCTCGCCCAGTGTTAAACAAGCCGGCATTAAAAAAGTACGGACTTTTCCGCCCTGATTTAAGGGTAAACTCGCCAAACTTTAACACCTCACGCTCTAGGGCAAACTCAATAAACTGGCGCTGATAGGCTTTCATTCGTTCCTCTCTTGGTTGTCTTGGTGACACGCCACATGTCACCCGGGGTCGGATAGATAAAAAAATAGCCCCCGATGTGGGAGCTATTCAATCTGTTATGCGTCGGCGAGTGCCGATTTTTGCGCGACGACAATGTCATCAATGCCCTTACTGGCCAACGCGAGCATCGCGTTCAGCTCATCTGGCGTAAACGGCTCCGCTTCGGCAGTGCCTTGCACCTCAATCATGCGGCCATCTTCGAGCATCACCACATTCATGTCGGTATCTGCCGCCGAGTCTTCCACGTATTCGAGATCGCAAATCGGCGTTTGCTGATAAATGCCCACCGACACGGCGGCCACATGACCACGCATGGGGTTAGCCGCCAGCTTGCCATTACGTACCAGTGCATTAAGCGCGTCCGCCAGTGCCACACTCGCTCCAGAGATGGACGCGGTACGCGTGCCACCGTCGGCTTGAATCACGTCACAGTCAACCGTAATGGTGCGCTCACCTAAGGCTTTTAAATCCACCGCGGCGCGCAAACTGCGGCCAATCAAGCGCTGAATTTCGACGGTACGGCCACCTTGTTTGCCGCTTGACGCTTCACGGCGGTTACGGGTGTGGGTCGCACGTGGCAACATGCCATACTCGGCAGTCACCCAACCTTGGCCCTTGCCTTTTAAAAAGCGCGGCACGCCCTCTTCAATCGTGGCGTTACAAATCACCTTGGTATCACCAAAGCACACCAACACAGAGCCTTCTGCGTGGGCCGTAAAACCGCGGGTAAAGCTAACGGGACGGATTTGGTCGAGTGCTCTTCCACTTGGGCGCATGCAAGTTACCTTATTGACTGACAGAATGTGGTCGCGATTATACGTGTTTCTCCGCTCGCTTGCGATCCCTGTCCGCCCCTCACACCAAGACAGCTGACGCAAGAAGAGCAGATGCGTATACTCTTAACTATTCACTCTAAGCACACAAAGCAGGTACACATGATCCACAGTATGACCGCCTACGCCCGACAAGAACTTAAGGGCGACTGGGGCAACGCGGTTTGGGAAATCCGTTCCGTTAACCAGCGCTACCTCGAAACCTACATTCGCATGCCTGAGCAGCTACGTAGCCTTGAGCCTGTGGTACGCGAGCGTTTTCGCAAGCGCCTTGCCCGCGGCAAAGTGGAATGCAACCTGCGCTTTGATACCTCACAAGCCAGCCAAGATAAGCTCACTATCAATGAGGCGCTGGCCAAGCAAGTGATTCACGCCGCCAAATGGGTAAAAGAGACTGCAGGTGAAGGCAACATCAATCCGTTTCAAGTACTGAATTGGCCGGGTGTAATGGAAGCGCCGGAGCAAGATACCGATGAGTTGCACCGTGTTTTACTCGAAGGTTTAGATGACGGACTAGAGGCCTTTATTGCGGCTCGAGCCAGCGAAGGCGAGAACATGAAAGCCCTGATTGAACAGCGACTCGATGCCATTAGCGCCGAAGTGATCAAAGTGCGTGAAAAGATGCCCACCGTGATTGAGTGGCAGCGTGAACGCTTAACCACACGTTTGGAAGAAGCCAAAGTGGAACTCGACCCAGCCCGCGTTGAGCAAGAAATGGTGATGCTGGCGCAAAAAGTGGATGTTGCAGAAGAGCTTGACCGCTTGGACTCACACGTTTCAGAAGCACATAAAATCCTCAAAAAAGGTGGCGCTTGCGGCCGACGCTTGGACTTTATGATGCAAGAGTTCAACCGCGAAGCCAACACCCTCGCCTCCAAATCAATCAGCACCGAGATCACCGCCTCCGGCGTCGAGCTCAAAGTGCTTATCGAACAAATGCGCGAGCAGATCCAGAATATTGAGTGATAAATAGCGGTTCGCGGCACTTAACTATCAGTCATATAAAGACAGCTCGGCTCTACAGGTCGGGTTGTTTTGTATTGCCTATAGCGTTATGCGAGTAGGCCCCTTTTGCGGGAGCGGTAAAGCAAATCTGTATTAACCGCTTGTGTTATCCCGCTTTTCACTGTTTTGACTCATTTTTTGGATTTTTAGGCTAAGCCCGCACCACGCGAATACCGCAGTAAAAAATAGCCAGAGCCCAATCAATGCCCACGTATTCTCAGTCATAGCTTGCTCTACCCTCCCACATTATTCATCCAACCAGTGTCTACAAAAGATTCGCCATCCCCTAGCCTACCGCCAACTTCGCCGCTTGCTGCCACATAAAGTTTGGCATCGGAGTGATTAGCTCCCACGTAATATCCATCGGCTGAGATCCAGTGTGGGAGATATAATTCACTTCGCCAAAGTTCACAAATCCCATGGTACGCCCGTATTCATCCTTGGTTTGCTCACGTACAAACAAAAACAGGCGCTTCCCTATTTTTTGATGTTGAATGTAATCTTTGCCTCGGCCTTTATCAGGACGCGAGCTGTTTTGCGATTGCCAGTGAAAGCGTGACGCGTTGATCGCATAATCGTGATACATGGTTGTCGGGGAAAATTGCTTTTCATTTTTATCCAAGGTGACAAATAGCAACTCAATGTTTTGATCTTTAAGCGCATAAAGCCCCTCTCGTGCAGGTGGCTGCCGCTCAAAGATGGTAGCGCCAAAGCCAACTAGAATTTGCTCACGCGAATATCGCGCATGAAGCCGCAATGGCACATCAGGCAAATCGTCCATCCGCGACTGCTCGTGCTTGGTTTGTGATAGTTTCCAGTCCACCACATCCACTAATTCTGCTTTGATGCCCAGCCGCCTTAACGCGGAAAAGCTTTGCGCAATGGATGAAAAGCCAAGTGCTGGCCCTGTTTGTTGCCAAACATCATAATGACACATGAGTCGATGCCGTTCGCTACCCGTATCAGATGAAAAATCTGTTTGGCAAAGCTGCTGTAAAAACTGTAGATACGCATGATCATCCGTAGTTAAAATCCGCTGAAAAATCGCCTTTTTGATTGTTTTAAGTGCACTTTCATCAAAAGGAGAATCATTGACCTGTAGATCTGCTTTGAACACCAATTCTGACCAACAGCCTCGCTTATATAGTTCGTTCAAATCAATATGCGGATACAAGGTTAGGAAGTTCGCTAGCGTCAGCGGCAGGTGGGTGTGCTGAGGATATTGCCGAACCATTGCCACTAAGCGCCTTAGCGTTAGCGACGCTTTGCGGATGTTATCCAAGACCATTTCTTGGGTGCGCTTAGTAAGCTCAATACGACAGCCCAAAGGCGCATGGGGGAAGCCTTGTTCAATCTCATGGTTAATCGCTCGAGCGCTCTTGCCCACCAGCGCCCGAAACTTGTTTGCAAAGTCATACTCGGGACGCGAATGACCGACAAAGTCGAGGACGGTGCAGCACTCCTTGTCCTCAGCTAAACGTAAACCGCGGCCTAGCTGCTGAAGGAAAATGGTTAAACTCTCGGTAGGACGTAGAAACAATAAGGTATCTACTTCAGGGATATCGACCCCCTCGTTGAAAATATCAACCACACAAAGCACATTGACCTCACCGGCGCGCAGCGATTGCTGCTTTCGCTGGCGCTCATGCCGATTGTCGCTGGTTAACACATCCGCCTTAAGCCCTTGCAGTGAAAACTGTTGAGCCATGTATTGAGCGTGTTCTTTACTCACACAAAAAGCGAGTGCTTTCATACGGCTAAGATCCGTGATGATCTCGTTCATGCTGAGTAATATCTTATCCACCCGTGCTTGGTTGGAGGTATAGAGGTTAGTCAGCTGTGCAATATCATAGCGGCCACGCTGCCAAGGAATGGTCCGTAGATCGGTATCATCATCAATACCAAAATATTGGAATGGGCAAAGATGACGACGGTTAATCGCCTCTGGCAACCGAATCTCAGCCGCAATAACACCACCAAAATCCGCGAGAATATCGCCGCCATCGTGACGCTCGGGTGTCGCCGTCAGACCCAGTAGTATTGACGGCGAAAAGTGGTGCAAAACCGCTCGATAACTGCTCGCAGCAATATGATGCACTTCATCAATCACAATGTAGTCATAGTAATCGGCCGTCAAGTTGAGCGTATCGAGCTGGTTGTTCAATGTTTGAATCGAGACAAATAGCTGCCGGTAATGATCTGGCGTGAGACCACCGACCCACAGCTCGCCAAAGGTACTGTTACGTAATACGCCTCGATAGGCCGCACGCGCCTGCTTAAGGATTTCTTCACGATGAGCCACAAATAAAAAGTTGGCATCAGGGTGTTTTTTCAAAAAACGGGCGAAATCAAACGCAGAGATCAGTGTCTTACCAGTGCCTGTTGCCGCCACCACTAAGTTGCGAAAACGTTGATGCGTCTGACGCTCAACCGTCAGCTGCTCCAAAATCTCCTTCTGGTGAGGGAAAGGAGAGAGATCGAAGAAAAACGTAGTACCATCTTCTTCGCCACCGCGCTGCTGCCGAAGGGCTTGATTCAGTTTTTCGGTACTTTTTGCATCTCCGTCAAATCGTTCAAATTCATTCGACGCCCAATACGTTTCAAAGGTGCTGTGTGATTTATTGATAATGTGGGGAATTTCTTGCGAGGTAATTTTGAGATTCCACTCCAACCCATTCGTCAGTGCAGAATGAGAGAGGTTTGACGATCCGATATAACCGGTGTGATAGCCGGTCTCGCGTAAAAACAAATAGCTTTTAGCGTGAAGGCGCTCGCGCTCAGTATTGTAGCTTAACTTCACCTCGGTATTGGGTAGACTGGCTAAATACTCCACCGCTTTCGCATCTGTCGCGCCCATGTATGAGGTGGTGATGACCTTTAACTCGCGACCACTGCGAGTAAAGGCTTCCAGCTCTTTACGGAAAATTCTTATCCCCGCCCACTTGATGAATGATACCAACCAATAGATTTTGTCTGCGGATAAAATCTCTCTTTTCAGCTCTGACTCCAATGAAAGACCCGCATTACTGCCACAAAAAAGCTCACTCTGCGTTAAGCCGGTGAGTGGGAAAATATCTTGCACATAGCGCGCTAAATCAGATGCTATCGGGTTTTCAAACTCATAAAGGGCCGTCAGGATTTTTCCCTGACTCGCGAGCAAATTATCGTCGATAATGTCTTTATCGTGGATCTGGGTTTTCAGCCACAGCAAGAATTGGTTGGATAGTGTGATTTGCTGCTCTAGGCGATCATCACTGGCAGGCACGGCGTCGAGTACATGGTGCAAAACATGCGATAAAAAACGAGACAACCAAACTGACGCCTCGTTGCTGGTAAGCGCTCGCTCGCCAACATAGAATCGCTCTCGATCAATACGGCTCTCAATAAGCTGCGTTACCAGCTGCTCATAAATTCCGATCTGCTGCATTTTTCCTTCCACGCTATGAGCCTGCATCACCTTACAAACCACGGGGTGTAGGCGCTATGAAAGGATCACTTTTCTATACTTTTCAAACAATAGCAACAAAGAGTTAAGTCAGACTCTCATCTGGGGTCTACACAAAGTGACTTAATAGGTAACAATGTGTAGACCTAGTGGCGGACATAAAGGCTTTCAACCAATCAAAACTCAACAATATTTTTTGCGAACAACGCTTCACGACGGCTATTGGCTGCTACAAAGCGCTTAAACCGCAATTAAAAGAACGCAGAATAATCGTGCAGCTGATGCAAATAGCGTGATGCCGCATCATCGCCACTGGGGCAAGTCTGATTTGCTTACTCGTACGTTTGCTGGCAGCCATACTCACGCTAGCGATAAATAGCGGTTAACGCGTTCGCAGACAACGCCTCATCGCTGTGTCATGATCCCTGCCTCAAATACTCTCCCCGTGTTCGATGCGGTAGCCAAGATCGATGTGGCTCGGCCAGGTGTCGGCGCCGCGGAGTCGGGCGATAAGCTCGGTGGCGGCGACGCGGCCGATTTCTTCTCGAGGGGTGATCACTGTCGCCAGTTTGGGGAGCATGGCTTGGCTGATGTCGTGGCCATGAAAACCGGCAATCGCAATGTGTTCCGGCACCTTGATCCCGCGTCGTTGGCATTCATATAAAGCGCCAATCGCCAAATCATCGTTGGTGCAAACAATGCCATCCACCTCGGGATGTAATTCAAGGATCTGGCCGAGTAACTTGGCCCCTAAGGTAAATGACGAGGCGTCTTCAGTTTGCAGGCTGATCGGCGTTTGCTGGGTTTGAGCAATCGCTTGATGATAACCATCAAGCTTTAACCGCGTGCGCTCATCCATACGGGCGGCAAAATACGCAATGCATCGGCGCCCTTTTTCAATCAGGGCGTTGGTCATATCGCGCGAGGCTTTGGTGTTGTCAAAGCCGACCGCTTGCTCGAGGCGTGGCGACACGCTGTCCATGATTTCAATCACCGGAATCGAGGCGGTTTGCAGCATTTTACGCGCTCTATCGGTATGGACATTTTCGGACAAAATGATCGCATCGACGTTATACGAGAGCAAAGACTCAATGCTCTGCTCCTCAAGCGCGGCGCTGTAGCTGTAGTGGGCAATCATGGTTTGATAGCCCTCTGGTGAGGTAACGGATTCAATCCCGCGGATCACTTCGGCAAAGACTTGGTTGGTCAGGGAAGGTACCAGTACGCCAATTGCATGGGATTTTGCATTGGAGAGAATATCGGGGGCGCGGTTGGGAATGTAACCCAGCTCCTCTACCGCCAATTGGATTTTTTCACGGGCGGCGTCCGAGACCATCGCCGGATCGCGTAAACAGCGGCTTACTGTCATTTTGGTGACGCCGACTCGATCGGCAATGTCTTGTAATGTCGGTCGCTTTTTCTTATTCGCCATCTGGGTCTTTCATTGATGCAGTCTTGTTTTGGCTCCATCATACCCACTCTTTGGCCCTTTTTGTTGTTACGTGTAACAAAAAGGCGCGCCCATCACAGCGCGCGTTGGCTTATCGTGTTTGTTGTCGCTTTGGTTGCTCACTCCAGGTCAAATGGTACTGGCGTGACCCATCATCATCGACACGTGCATAACCATGGGCGCCAAAATAGTCGCGCTGAGCCTGAAGCAAGTTAGCGGGTAACACCTCGCTATGAAGAGCATCAAAATAGCTCAATGACGCCGCCATCGCGGGAATAGGCACCGCCGCTTGCGCGGCACTGGCAACGGTCGCACGCCAGCCGGGAGCTTGGCGGCTCATCGCCTCGGCAAAGGGCGCGACGAGAAGTAAGTTAGCAACATCTGGCGTCTGTTGATACGCACTAGCAATCTCGCTTAAACATTGTGCGCGGATAATGCACCCTGCGCGCCAGATCTTGGCAATTTGCGCAAAGTCTAGTGTCCAGCCTTGTTGCTGCGCGGTGGTGTTGATCAGATCAAACCCTTGGGCATACACCGATAATTTGGCGCAATACAGGGCGTCGTGGAGGTTTTCAAGCTGTGTATCAATATCATCATACGCAACAGACGCTGGGTTGATGCGAGTTTTCGCAGCCGCCACTCGCACCGCTTTTAAGCCACTTTGGGCGCGTGCAAACACCGCCTGGGCAATGGTCGGGGCTGCGACACCGGTTTGCAGCGCATTCACTGCCGTCCACATGCCTGTCCCCTTTTGGCCGGCTTTATCCAGTACCACCTCGACGAACGGCTTACCTGTGATAGGGTCTGGGGTTTGTAGGATCTCGGCGCTGATTGCCATCAAGTAGCTATTGAGTGGCCCTTGGTTCCAACGAGCAAAACATTGGCCAATTTCCACCGCCGACAGTCCTAATGCTTGCGACATAAAATGATACGCTTCCGCAATTAACTGCATGTCCGCATATTCAATGCCGTTATGTACCATCTTGACATAATGACCCACGCCCGCCCCGCCGAGATAAGCGGCACACGGCTCCCCCTGCTCAAACTGGCCCACAGGCTGACCGGTGTGATCCACTTTTGCCGCAATCGCCAACCACATGGGTTTAACCTGCGCCCACGCTGACGCATCGCCACTGGCCATCAGCGAGGGGCCGGTACGCGCGCCCACTTCCCCACCGGAGATGGCGGTGTTAAAAAAGCGCAACTGCCCTTGGTAGTCGCGGGCGCGCCGCTCACTATCTGTCCACAGGCTGTTGCCGGTATCGATAACAATATCGTCAGGTGCCAGGCCCGCCGCCAACAACTCATCGATCACCCGATCAACAACCTCGCCGGCGGGCACCGACAAGGCGATAACACGCGGCGTTTGCAAACTGGCCAGCAGCTGAGATAGCGAATCGACCACCGTTAGCTGGCCTTTTCCCGACGCCTGATTCAGGGGTAGCGCGGCCTCATGCGCCGCTTGCCGGTGATGCGGATCAATATCAAAGCCTGCGACATTAAAGCCATGATCGACAAGGTTTAAAGCCAGGCTTTTCCCCATCACACCTAATCCAACCAGACTTATCTGTGATGGCATCATGACTCCATCTCCTTTATTTGTTGCAACGCGTGCCCGACCACGGTGTCGACGGGGTAAGAGATATCGACAAACAAGGCCTCTTCAGCGCTGGGCTCGACCAAGGCGTCAAATTGGCTACGCAGCATGGCTTCACCATGAAAATAGTGGTTAGCCCGTTTTTGTAGCCGCGACCAAATCGTAGCGTAGTCACCCTGCAGGTAAACAATCACTAACTCTGGGTTGTTTTGTCGTAGAACGTCGCGGTATTCCGACTTTAATGCTGAGCAGGCAATCACCGCCGCCTCGTTGTCGGTATACAGGCGGTTCAAGGTACGCAACCAGCCACTGCGGTCAGCATCAGTCAGAGGGATCCCTTTCCGCATTTTTTCTACATTGTCAGCGGGATGATAGTCGTCACCGTCATAAAAAGGCAGGTCGAGCGCACGGGCAATTTCACTGCCAATCAGGCTTTTGCCGCACCCTGAAACCCCCATGATTAATAGTTTTTTTACTTTCATTGCACACCACAACCCTTAGCCAGGCCACACGCCAGCGATAACACCTTGAGAACTCGATATTGCTGTTTTAATATCATGATCATTGCCACCACATTGCCAACTCAGGGAAGATAATCACCAATGACAGCACGAACACTTGCAGGGCGATAAAAGGCAGGAGTGAGGTAAAAATCTCACCAAGACTAATGTCTTTCGGGGCGACCGATTTAAGGTAGAAGGCAGCGGGTCCAAATGGTGGCGAAAGGAACGACACCTGCATGTTGAGGCAGAACACCACCCCGAACCAAATGGGGTCAAAACCAAGCCCGGTGATGATGGGCACAAAAATCGGCATGGTTAACAGCGCCACCCCGACCCAATCTAAAAACATCCCCAGCACGAGCAAAATAGCCATCATGATGAGTAAGGTACCTATCGCACTGCCGCCACTTAGGCTCAGGATCACTTGTTCAACAAAATCAATCCCACCCATCAGGTTGTAAATCCCGACCAATGCGCTGGCACCAATGCCAATCCACATGATCATCCCGCAGGTGCGCATGGTGGCAATCGCACTCTCTTTAAGCATCGAGAGGTTCATTTCACCGCGGACAATCGCAGACAGCATAATCCCCACCACGCCAAGCGCCGAGGCTTCGGTGACCGAGGCCACCCCAGTGTAGATACTGCCAAGCACTACAACCACCGAGAAAAGGGGGAAAAACAGCGCTTTAAAGTAGCTCACTTGCGGTGCGTCTTCTTCGCCGCTGTCGCTTGGGAGCGGCGCCAGCGACGGGTTTAACTTACAGCGAATCAACACATAAGCGATGTAACAGGCAGCAAGAATAAAGGCAGGGAGGAAAGATGCCTTGAACAAATCGCCAATCGACACACTGGCGGTCATGCCGTAAATAATCAGTACGATACTGGGCGGCAACATGGTCCCCAGCGCGCCCCCGGCACAGGTAGTCCCGATCGCCAGTTTGCGATCATAACCAAGGCGGAGCATTTGCGGTAACGCCAAAATCCCCAGCAACACCGTCTCACCGCCAATTACGCCAGACATAGAAGCCAGCAGCACCGCGACCAAAATGGTTTGAACTGCCACCCCGCCTCTCACCTTGCGCCCTAGGGACTTCATGGCATCGAAAAGATCTTTGGCGATGCCTGATCGGTCAAGCAGTGCCGCCATTAATACGAACATCGGCACGGCTAAAAAGACGTAACCGGAGGCAAAACTGTAGGTACGACTGGCAATTAACGGCATCGCCTCGGGGCCAAACCAAAAGAGGGTAAAAAAGATCGCCACAAACCCAGAGACAAACGCCAATTGCATTCCAGTGAGTAGTAGCCCAATCAACATCACCAACATGAGGAGACTTCCCCACGCCAGTCCAATCGAAGATAAATCAAACATCATCTTTATTCCTCAGTCCCATCAGCTCTTGGATGAGGTGCAATACAAACTGGATCACGAGAATACACAGCGCGATAAAAATCAGCCCTTTAAGCAGCGCCGGATAGGGAGCATTGAGCACGGACCCTGAGGTCTCAAGCCGCAATTCTCCCCAAGGTGCAAACCAGGCTTCTTTGGCCAACAGGTACGCGGCATAGGCCAGCATGCTGGCAAACGCGAGTCCGACGAGGTGATGAACCAGGTTGAGGTACTTGCGCGTTTGTGACGACACTGCGTCGTAAACCAGGACCACACGCACATGACGATTGGCCGCGAAAGCATAAATGCCACCGATAATGAACAGTGAACCGCCGATAAATGAGGCCGTTTCATGCACCCAGGTGGTAGGCGAATCAAACACGTAGCGCATCACTACTTCATAAAAAGAGATAAAGACGGTGGCGATAAATAACCAACTTAATAGGTGGCTCGCCTTAATGATTGCCTTGTCGAGCACGTTTCTTGGGTGCTCTTCGGGCTCGGGCGGCGTATGAGGCGTTTGTTCAGTCATAAAATAGGTCCACAATCAGGAGGGCAACGCCCTCCTATCACTGACAAGGGGTTAGTACTTACAACAAGCCATTGGTTTCTAAGAACTCGGTGACTGAGTCATACACCTTTTGCGCATTCGGTGAGCGCTCGGCAAACACCTTCCATTGGGTTTTGGCGATTTCACGAAACTTCTTGCGTTCTTCGTCAGACCAATCGTGGATAGTGATCTCTGGGTTGGCTTTGGCCTCTTTCACGGCTGCCATATCTGCCATTTTCAGTTGGGTGGTCATGTCGTAAGAAAAGTCACGAACAGAGGTTTTCAAAATGGTCTGCAAGTCTTCCGGCATCTTGTCCCATTTTTTCTGCGCAATAGAGATATCAATCAGTGGCAATGAGTGGAAGCCTGGCTGCACCGGATGCGAGGCAATATCGTTCATCCCCGCTTTTTGGTTGGTGGAAAACACGGTGTAATCGGCTGCATCAATGACGCCTTTACTCAGACCGGTAAAGACTTCCGAGCCCGGCAAGTTAACCGGTGTGGCGCCGGCGGCGGCAAACACTTGCTGCACCAAGCCTTCTGGGGCACGCAGCTTGAGTCCTTTCAGATCAGCCACGCCATCAATCGGTTTTTTAGAAATAAACGACTCAACGCCTGTGGTCGATGCGCCTACAAACTGCACACCATACGGGGCGTAAAGCTCGGTCATCAGCTCATTCCCGCCACCGTAATTCATGTATTGCAGCAGCTGGGTGGTATCGGACCAGGCACCGACCATATTACCAATCAAGCCAAAGGCCGGATCTTTGCCCGAAAAGTAGCCCGTGGCGGTGACATGGCCGTCCAGGATCCCCATTTTTATCGCCCCAAGGGTCTCGGTGTGTTTCACCACAGAGCCGACAGGCAATAAATCGATATTGATTTGGCCATCAGACATGGTCTCAACACGATCCGCCCAGCGCTGCTGAACCTTAAAGTTGAGATCACCTGAGGGATCAGAGGATTGGATTTTCAGATTAAAATCCGCCGCCATCGCTGACACAGAGAACAAGCCAGAGATAGAGGCAGCGAGCAGGGTTTTCGTTATTGCTTTCATCGTAGTAGGTCCTTGTTTTATTTCCATTTGTTCCGCGTTATTGGAATGCCGATTAACCCGAACACTGGATGTAATTGTTATGTTACCAGCCTTCCTTTCACAAAAGTTACCGGTAACACTAAGCAATGAACAGAGATCAAACTCACAGTTATTGACTAACTTGTCACAAGCGATAACGGGAAGGAGGGAAATGTGAGGCAAGCCACATGATGGGCTCACCGTTTACTTGGCTCTCATCAAATCATTAGACATGAAAGGAGCCCCACCCTGAAATTGGGTAGGGCGACACTTAACCGATAGTTTCAGGCTTTTTTTCGGCCACCGGTTGCTCGGCGCGGCGTTTGTGTTTGCGGTATTTGGGATGGGTGATCGGAATCGCGGAGAGTAGCGTTTGCGTGTACTCGTGCTGCGGCTGATGGTAGACGGTTTCGGTCGGTCCTTCTTCCACCACATGACCAAAGTACATCACCGCCACCTTATCGGAGATATGACGGACCACCGATAAGTCATGGGAGATAAAAATCATCGCCAAGTTCATCTCTTGCTGTAACTTCAGCAGTAAGTTAAGAATCTGTGCCTGCACCGACACATCCAAGGCAGAGACGGATTCGTCACAAATAAGCAGTTTCGGTTTAAGGGCGATCGCCCGCGCAATACCAATCCGCTGACGCTGGCCGCCCGAGAACTCGTGCGGATAGCGGTTGACCGCATCGTGGGGCAAGCTGACTTTATCTAGCAGCTCAAGCACCCATTGGCGGCGTTCTTTCGCACTACCAACACCATGAATGATAAAAGGCTCTTCTAAGATCCCACCAATGGTATGACGCTGGTTTAGCGACTCGAGCGGGTCTTGAAAGACAATCTGCATATCTTTACGCAGTGGACGCATCTGACGTGGCGACAAATGCGTGATGTCTTTACCTTCAAAAAAGATCTTACCTTCGGTGGGCTCAAACAGCTTAAGTATGGTGCGGCCAAGGGTGCTTTTGCCACATCCCGATTCCCCCACCAGCCCGAGCGTTTCACCTTGTGACACCGAGAGCGATACGCCATCGACGGCTTTAATGGTGTAGCCTTGACGAAGCAGGCCTTTGCCCGAGACAAAATACTGCTTCAGACTTTCTACTCTGAGGACTTCCTTGCTCATCTCGTTCTCCTGCAACTACGTGGATGATGGCGCGGCATCAAAGTCTTCCAACGGCCGAATATCAATCATCTGTTTGGGTTGATGAGTACGCCCCGGCATTAATCCCAACAGCCGCTTGGTATACGGATGGGATGGGTGATCAAAGAGTGTGAAAATATCGGCCCGTTCGCGAATTTGCCCGTCATACATCACCGCCACATCGTCACACACCTCGGCGACCACTCCCAAATCATGAGTGATAAAAATCACCGCCATACCGGTTTCTTCTTGCAGCTCGTTAATCAGATCCAAAATTGAGGCCTGCACCGTCACATCTAGGGCAGTGGTTGGCTCATCACAAATCAAGAGGTCAGGCTTGCAGGCCAGTGCCATCGCGATCATTACCCGCTGACGCATCCCGCC
The DNA here is from genome assembly GCF_900141775.1 of Salinivibrio sp. ES.052. GTDB lineage: Bacteria > Pseudomonadota > Gammaproteobacteria > Enterobacterales > Vibrionaceae > Salinivibrio. The sequence goes on from NZ_FSRI01000002.1 coordinate 169,990, forward strand.
GGATAGGTTATGCGGATACTCGTTCAGTCGCTTTTCTGGCATCGGGATTTTCACCTTAGCCAGCATATCGAGCGCACACGCCGCACGTGCTTTTTTGTCGAGCTCTGGGCGGTGTAGCGTCAAGACTTCATTGATTTGCCGGCCAATGGTGTGCACAGGGTTCAGCGCCGTCATCGGGTCTTGAAAGATAATCGAGATCCGATTGCCGCGCATCGCATAGCGCTCTTTGGCGGGCAAGGTCACCAAGTCGGTCCCGCGGTACAAGATTTCACCGCCCGTCACCTGCCCGTAAGGCTTAGGCAGTAAGCCCATGATCGACATCGCTGTAACACTTTTGCCGCTGCCCGACTCGCCCACTAAGCCGAGCGTGCGCCCGGCTTTCACCTCAAAGCTTACCCCGTGAAGTACCTCACGGGGGCCATCGTCAGTGGTAAAATTAACGGTCAAATCCTTAACCGAAAGAATGACATCCTGGGTCATAACCGCCTCTACAGCTTGTATCTGTCATCAATGATGGTCACCGGCTCAAAGGCTTTGTCCTCGTCCATGGCCTCTTCGGTGGCGTCTTTCATTTCTTCATCAATCCAGAAGGTGCCAAAGCCCATCACGCGGCCGCTGGTCACCATCTTCTCGGTGCGCTTGGTCATCGCGTTATCTGGGATTTGCACATAACGCCAAAAACCTTGACGCACATAGGGCACCATGTACCCGGGCACAATCACACTGGCTTCTGAGATCTTAGCGCGGATCTGGTGCGACAGCTGGTATTTCTTCGCCATGTCGAACTCGGTCTTGTACGCCATGATCAGCTTATCCAGCGCCGGGGAGCTATAATTGGTGTGGTTATTGGTTTGCTTTTTATTGGCGTTATCCGAGTGGAAGTACTCCCAATAGGCCGGGATTTCTGAGGTGCCCATATTAAGAAACGCTAGCTGATGCTTTTTCTCCAGCACGTATTTAAACGCCGATGAGCCATCAACCAGGTGAATGGTAAAATCCAACCCCGCTTGCTTCGCTTGCTCTTTCAAATAGGCAATACGCGGCGTGTGATGCTGATACCCATAAGTGATGGCAAAGCTTAAGCGCTCACCTTTGTCATTAACACGAATACCGTCGGGCCCCACTTGGTCAAAGCCGGCTTTTTCGAAATAGCTGATCGCTTTTTCAGGGTCAAACGGTGGTGGCGTCGCACCATCGTTGTCGTACTCACCATGACCATGTCCCATTGCATGCGGCTTGCGTGAGTAATCACCGCGGGTAATGTTTTCAATCATGCCATCAAAGTCGGTGGCATAGATGATGCCTTTGCGCACATTGATGTCATCGAGCAGCGGCATGGCGGTATTCATCCATAAACCACCCGCGCCAACCGGCACCTCGTTGTGGCCCCAGAATTTGGTGATATAGCCTTTTCTATAAGGTTCAGATTGGGTTTTGTCGTGCCACACATCCGGTAATAGCAAGTCGAACACATCCAAGTTGCCTTTTTCAAAGTGCTTCATGGCGATATCGTTATCCCGGATCACACGCAGGCGAATTTTGTCGACGTTATAGCGGTGCTGATAATAGGGGTTGGTGTAGCCCCACCAGTCATCGACATGCTCAAAGGTGACGCTGCGGCCTTTTTGCACCCGCGCTAATTCGTACGGACCCAGGGTGGGCGTCGCTTTGAAGTTATAACGACGCACAAAGTCGTCGGCAATGCCGTCTTGGTTTTCATCTTTACGCGGATTGGCGTAAAAATGCGCGGGACGTGGGACCAAACTACCCAAGGTGTACATCAGATCTTCGTCACTTTTCTCTATCGCGGTCGATATCGCAATGGTGTGTTGGTCAATTTTCTCTACCCCACCAATGGTGTTGGTGTAGTAGTCGTTGTACCAAGGGGCAACAATGTCTTTCGAGCGGTAGAACTGCATCATAAAGACAAAATCATCAGCGGTGACGGGCTCGCCATCCGACCAGGTCGCCTCTGGGTTAAGCTTAAAATAGATGGTTTTATGGTCGTCGCCATAGGCCCACTCGTTGGCCAAATCCGGGATCCATTCCAGCGTGTCAGGGTGGCGCTTTACCAATGAGGGCATTTCATCGAGAAAATAGCTGCGCAGGCCTGAGTTGGAGTCTGGGCCTACCGTGCGCAGCGTCTGGGGAAAGGAGCTTAAGTGTGAGCGCAGAACGCCGCCGCGCTTGGCGTCGGGAGAGCCGATTTTAGGCGCATCCCAGTTGGTTTGCCAATTGAGGTTTTCAGGCAAATCCGCCGCCCAGCCAGTCAGGCTAAACATTGAGATTGAGGTCGCAAGGATCAGTTTTTTCATCGTGATTTCCTTATCGTGATTCAAACATTGCACATTGTGTTTAACGTTAGTCGTAACGGGTGAATTTTTTCGGGTCGAACGCGGCGCGCACCGCTTCACCAATGAAGGTCACCATCACCAATACCACCACCAGTGAGGTCACCACGGACGCAACAATCCATGGCGCGTCCAAATTTGATTTGCCTTGCTGCAACAGCTCGCCCCAACTTGGCGTCGGCGGCATCAGTCCTAGGCCGAGATAATCCAGCGCCGTTAGCGCGGTAATATTGAGTGCGATGGTAAAGGGCGCCAAGGTCACAATCATCACCATGGTATTGGGCAAAATATGACGGAATAAGATCCGGCTGGTCGAGGCACCGAGTGCACGCGCGGCCATCACATAATCACGCGCTGACTCTTTATAGGTCATGGTGCGCATATACCAAGTAATCGCCATCCAGCCAAACAACACGTTAATCCCCACAAACAGAGAAAAAGTGGGCTGGAGAATCGAGACCAAAATCATGATCACGTACAAAAAAGGCACCATCGACCAGATTTCGATAAAGCGTTGGAAGAAAAGGTCAAACTTGCCGCCCCAAAAGCCCATCGCACAGCCGACAGCCGTGCCAATCGCATAGGAAGCGGCCATGGTGAGCAACGCAAAGCCCATGGCGATACGAAAGCCGTACACCAAGCGGGCGAGGATGTCGCGACCAATCTCATCCGTGCCAAGGTAATGCTGATGCTCAGCACTGGGCGCTGTCGGCGGGAAATCACCGCTAAAGTCTTGCTCAAGCGGGTTCCACGGCACTAGGGGCATCACCACATAATTATCGCCACCTTGCGCGGCAAAGGCTTTGGCGAGCTGACGATAGTTGGCCTCACTGGTTCCTACCTGCCCAAAATCGCTCGCCAAGTGCACATCACTCAATACGGGGAAGTAGTAATCGCCGTTGTACTTAACCATTAATGCTTTACTGTTGATCAACAGCTCGGCAAACAGCGACAACACCAGCATGGTGGTCAAGATCATAAACGACCAGTAACCGCGTTTAATTTGCTTAAAGCTGCGGATTTTCTTTTGAGTTAAAGGGCTAAGCGTCAACATATCAAGATCCAAACTTCACGCGAGGGTCAACCATAGCAACACAGATATCAGAGATAATGTTGCCGGCCAGCAGTAAAAGCGCATTGATGGCGACAATGCCCATTACCACCGGATAATCGCGCTCCATAATGGACTCATAGCCAAGCAAGCCAATGCCGTTGATATTAAAAATCACTTCAATCAAAAACGCGCCAGTCATAAAGAACAATAGAGAGTTGCCAAAATGGCTAGCTATCGGAATTAAGCTGTTGCGCAGCGCGTGCTTGCGTACTGCCGAGCGGAACGGTAATCCTTTGGCGATGGCAGTACGGATATAATCGGCAGATAAATTTTCCATCAGGTTGTTTTTCATCGTCATGGTCAAAGTAGCGAAGTCACCAATCAGATAACAAATCAGCGGCAGTACCGCATGCCACATCACATCTTTGGCGCGCTCCCAAAAACTGGTGGCGTCGTAGTAAGCGTCCCCCACAAAGCCCCCCATCGGGAACCATTCGAGGTGATAGCTAAACAAGGTGATCAGCAATACCCCCACCACATAGCCGGGTAAGGCAAACCCAATAAAGATCAGCACAGAGGAAGAGGAGTCAAACACCGAACCGTGTTTGAGGGCTTTGTAATAACCAAGCGGAAGAGAAATAAAATAACTGATAAAGAAGGTCATCCCGCCGTAAAACAGCGAGACGGGCAGACGCTCGGCAATCATATCGGTGACCGGCTCGTAGTAGCGGGTCGACTCGCCCAAGTCCAAGTTGGCCAGTTTGCCGAGCCAATCCACATAGGCCTCGAGTACGGGTTTATCGAGGCCGTAAAATGCCTTGAGTTCAGCAATCTGATCGTCTGATAACGCTGAGCTATCGCCAGCTCGCTGCAAGCTCGAGCCTCCATCGGCCTGTGCCTGCATTTGCGTCATCATCCGCTCGACGGGCCCCCCGGGCACGAGGCGGGTGATACCAAAGATCAAAATGGTAACGCCAAGAAACGTCGGCACCACCAACAATAACCGGCGTAAAAAGTACGACAGCATAGTCCACTACTCCCTGTCCACTGTCTGATATTTTTGCAGACCACTGCGCCTGCCGTTGTGCTCTCTTGGCCATCCTAAGCACTGAAAGCAACACTACGTATTACACACTTACATAAAGTGGTCTATATTTATCTTGAATCTTGGTCACAATCAACGATAACAACCTGTCAGAAGTGATTTTTTTGCTACAAGACGATGAACATCACCCCGTACATTTTACCGCGTTGTGCTAACTTACTTATCACCAAAAGCAATAAATATTTCACTCAATAGTCAAAAAAGTTTGGTTTAAAATGCAATAAAACTGACATTTAATCTATCTATCATATCCAGCAATGTCTTCTCTCATTAATACCCCACCACTATGCCTGCCTTGTTTAAAAGACAGAAACCTCCGACTTAAATGCGCATGTCCATATCCATTCATCAGGCTCATCGCGTAATAGATAGTGACTTGTCCGGCAGTAACCTCAAATAACCAGCATTAATCACTAGCACTCATCGTTGTTTGCGGTTGAGCGCTTTATCACCACCCAGCCGCCAAGATCATGCTGATTCCTTCAAGCACGGAATACCCGCATTTATTAGGGGTTGGTAATTTTTAGCAATCCTCTACAATTGGTTGGGTCATGCCGAGCCTCTCCCTGCTCGGCTTTTTTTCATCCTATTAAGCAAAGAGTGCCTGATGGAGTCTGCTTCTCGCGCCAAACGCCTGTTTTCTACCACCCTGCCCATGCTGTTCGGGGTGCTGTCACTGATGAGTTTTCAGCTCGTTGACAGTGCATTCATTGGTCAGCTGGGTGTACTCCCGCTCGCCGCACAAGGCTTTACCTTGCCGATTCAGATGATCATTATTGGGCTGCAAGTTGGACTCGGGATTGCCACGACCGCTGTTATCTCTCGGGCGCTTGGGGCAGACCAGTGTCGCTATGCCAAACAATTAGGCGGCCTGATTTTATTTATTGGCACCACAGGCGTTGCTTTGTTTGCCGGCTTGCTTTATGCCTTGCGCCATCCGATCTTGATGTTGCTCGATGCACCGGACAATGTCTTTCCGGTGATTGATAGCTATTGGCCAATTTGGTTAGTCAGTGCTTGGGCAGGCGCGGTGCTGTACTTTTTTTATAGCTTGGCACGCGCCAACGGGAACACCATGCTACCCGGCTCCATGATGGTGGTCACCAGCTTATTAAACCTCGCCCTCGACCCGGTGTTTATCTTTTGGCTTGATTGGGGACTCAATGGTGCCGCCGTCGCCACCTTGATTGCGTTTGGCTCTGGCATCGCCATTGTCGCGCCTCGCGTGTTCGGCAAAGGTTGGATCGCTTTTGACTGGCATGACGTAGACATCAAGCAAAGTGTGGGCTCGATTGCCCACATTATGGGGCCAGCGATGATCAGCCAGCTGCTGCCACCCGTGTCATCCATGCTCGCCACCAAATTGCTCGCCAGTTTTGGCTCAGCCGCGGTGGCCGCCTGGGCACTGGGCTCGCGTTTTGAGTTTTTCGCGATTGTCTCGGTGCTGGCGCTAACCATGTCGATGCCCCCCATGGTGGGCCGCTTGCTGGGTAAAGGCGATTTAACCGAAGTAAAGCACTTGGTGAAACTCGCATGCCAATTCATTCTTGGCTCTCAACTTCTGATCGCCGTGGTCACTTGGCTTGCCGCCGCTCCCTTAGCGGACTTGATGACCAGTGATCAACAAGTCACCGATATCTTGCACACCCACCTTACCCTGGTCCCCTTTAGCCTTGGCGCGCTTGGTGTGTGTATGTTGATGGTGTCGATTACCAATGCATTAGGCCGCTCATACACCGCACTGACCATTTCTGCGCTCCGTCTATTTGCTTTTTTCCTGCCCTGCCTCTGGCTGGGGGCACAAATTGGCGAGCTGTTTGGCCTGTTTGCTGGCGCCTTAATCGGTAACCTCCTTGCGGGCGCAGTGGCTTATACCATGTACCGACGTACGCTGGCTAAACTGATGGCGCACCAGCCCCGCTAAACTGAGTCGATACTCACTGCTATCATCGACTGGATTCGCTTAGCAGACCCTCCGCGCCAAGGATGGCGCGGCGGAGCCTCCAGGGATGGATTAACGGCGTGTCTGCGTGCGACTCCAGTCGATGCACATAACTAAAAAAGCCCGCTAATAACAGGCGGGCTCAAAAGGTAAATACAGTTAACGCGCGGGGTTAATAACCCAGTTGCGTTAAGGTCGCTTCAATGTCCTTGCCGTCACTGTCGGTTAAGGCGGTGACTGCCACGTTAGGACGGTTGGTAAAGAAACCATCCACGCCGCGCTCACGGTAACGGATCAAATCTTCGCGATCGTCCAAGGTATACATGTGCATCAGCAAGCCTTTTTCATGGCTCATATCCACCATCCAAGACTTCGCCAAGTCCATATAGCTAAACTGGCTTGACCAAGCATCATCAAAGTTGGCTTGGGTGCCCGATGGCCCCACACCGATGGCACCGTGCTCCCTGGCATAATCCAACCATTCTGCGTAGCCCGCTTTCGAGGCCACTTCTTGACGCGCGTAGTACTGGGCGTAAGACTCATCATCCGCTTTCGGCGCGCTGTCTTTGGTCGGAATGTAGCCATCGCCTGCCCATAGCAGCAAGATTTTTGGCACATTCGGCATCACATCTTGCAGTGCTTCAAGGCTCGATTTATTAAAGGTCTGCAGGATCACTTTGCCTTTGGCGTCCTCATCCAACCAACCATGCTCGGTCAAGTCTTGCTTCAAATCCTTCTCAATCCCCGGGAAGAACTCAGGCACCTTGGTTTCAATATAAAGCCCTGGCTGGTGCGCACAGTCTTCAGCAATTTCACGTACCTGATCCAGCGTCACTAGCTTCAAACCGCGGAAGCTTTCACGCGCACGCTCTGGGTACGCTTGGTTATACCAGCTGCCTGCATCCAGTTTTTCCAGCTCTGTCCAGGTAAAGGTGTTGACCGGATCGTCAGCACGCTCAGGATAGACCGTCTCAATATTGGTGTTGCGCTTAAGGTTGTCGTCATGCACGGCGATCAGTTTGCCGTCTTGAGTACGTTGCAAATCAAGCTCGAGATAATCTGCACCCACTTCACAGGCAAGCTGATAAGCCGGCAAGGTAGATTCTGGTGCATTGTAGGAATCACCACGGTGGGCAATCACGGCGTGATCGGCAATGCCAAGCTGTTCACTTAACGCACTGTCACTGGCTTGGGCAAAAGAAGAGAAAGATAGGGCACTGGCCACGCTCAGGGCAGTAACAGTTACGCTCAGGGTCGCGTTCGATGATGTGTTCAACGGATACTCCTTAATGTCGTTGAAATTGGCGAGATAATTGAATGCTTGTTCAATTATCGAGACAGCATAGCAAAAGCCTGATTTAAAGAGAAAACAAACTAAAAACGCCCACAAGCATGTGGGCGTCAATCTCGCTACGAGGCCAACGGCCAGAGTGACTCAACCGCCTGTAAAGGCCGATGATCAGGGTTAGATAAATAGTGGGGACGCGGTGGCAAACCGCTATATGGCTTCCCTGTTTTATTCTCCACACTGTTATAAACAAACATTAAAATTGAGCGTGGATCGTTGGCAATATTATCCGGTGAACCATGCATTAAGTTGCAATCATGGAACACCAATGTACCGGCTTGTCCCGTTACAGAGGCAATGCCATTGTCTTCTAACAATGCCTCCATGGTCTCCGGCTTGGGCACACCCAGCCTTTGCTTTTTCAGTGATTGCTGATAATTCTTCTCGCGGGTGTTGCCTTCACAAGACGCATAGTGATGGTGCGAGCCTGGGATCACATACAAGGGTCCATTGTGCTCGGTGTTATCGGTGAGCATCAGCCAAACGGTAACTGCTCGCATCCGTGGCATTCCATCCTCAACGTGCCAAGTCTCGAAGTCAGAATGCCAAGGAAACGACTGACCTTTAAACGCAGGCTTAATATTGATGCGCGACTGCATCAAATACGCGTCCGAGCCCAAAATTTGCCGGACTTTATTCAAAATGCGGGGATCACGAGAGAAACGATCAATGAGGTCACTATAAGCAAACGGCTTAAAGATCGTGCGCAACTCGTCGCTATCCGACTCGGTATAAAGCTCTTCACAGCCGGCCATATCATCGCGTAAACGGGTTATTTCGCGTTTAAGCGGTGCCACCATTTCCGGCAGGTAATTGTCCATCACCAGAAAGCCGTGACGCTCAAAGTGATCTAACGCGTCCAGGCTCAAACTATGCGGGATGTTTGGTTGAGCGTTGCCGTAAACAACAGGATCCAAGCGGGGAGATAAGGTTTCTTGTCCATTGACGCGTGAGGGATACAAATCAGGTGTACCTTCCATTATTGACACCTCCTTCATGTCGTTCGTTTTTTGGTGATATCTTCTCGCTGTTTGAGGCCCTAAAGGGGCGTGAATTGAACACAACACAGGTGTGGGAGGCTAATCAAAAATCACCCCCCAACGCGTGCTATGCATCTTCTTGGATAACTGCGAGCTACCCTACCAGCTCAACATCGAACAGTGAACCTTTGTAAAATAGAGGAAATTTTTCTTACGCGGATAAGGGTCATGCACTTTCCCCTTAATCTCGTTCAAATTCCGGCCGGTTCATGCTAACCTGCACGCCTCCCACGGGAGACAAACATCTATTCGTCGTTCGACGCCTGTACGTGTACGCTATACTGCGGATGGGCATCAGCCAGTGAAAGTGATCAATCCATGAGCCAAGGTACGCTTTATATTGTTTCCGCCCCCAGTGGTGCGGGCAAATCCAGTCTGATTTCAGCGTTGCTGAATGATAACCCTCGCTATGACATGAAAGTGTCTGTGTCTCACACGACGCGCGCCATGCGTCCGGGTGAAGAAGATGGCGTGCATTATCATTTTGTCTCGGTAGAAGAATTTCAGTCACTGATTTCACAAGAAGCGTTTTTAGAGCACGCACAAGTGTTTGGCAATTACTACGGCACCTCGCGCGTCTGGATTGAAAAAATGCTCAATAATGGCGTCGATATTTTTCTCGATATCGATTGGCAAGGCGCTGAGCAAATTCGCCAGCAAATGCCAAACAGCAAGAGTATTTTTATTTTGCCGCCGAGCCGAGAAGAGCTTGAGCGTCGTCTCACCACTCGTGGCCAAGACAGTGATGAGGTCATAGCCAAACGCATGCAAGAAGCACGTTCGGAGATTTCTCACTATGCTGATTATGATTACCTGATTATTAATGATGACTTTGACGTCGCATTAATGGATATTAAAGCCATTATCCGTGCCGAGCGGATGGGTCAAGCCAAACAAGCCAGCAAATATCATGCAATGATCGACGAACTGCTGGCCGATTAACCACCACATTAAGACGTGGCCGGATTGCAACAGCCAAGGCTGGCAATAGGTCGCGGCCTTTTGTATACTTTTCGGTCATTTTTAATGACCTGTTTATTACATAGCTGGAGTCCTTCATGGCACGCGTAACTGTTCAAGACGCCGTTGAAAAAATTGGTAACCGTTTCGATCTCGTTCTGGTTGCGGCTCGCCGCGCCCGCCAACTACAAACAGGTGGCAAAGACGCTTTGGTCGCAGAAGAAAACGATAAGTACACAGTGATCTCTTTGCGTGAAGTTGAAGAAGGACTGATCAACAAAGAAGTGCTCGACGCCCGTGAGCGCAAAGAAAAACAAGAGCAAGAAGCCGCCGAAATGGCCGCGGTGAGCACCATTTCTGGTCAACGTTAAACGCGTCATTTATCAGGGACAGGCCGTTTGTACCTATTTGATAGCCTGAAAGAAGTCGCTAGTCGGTATTTGCCGGAGTCACAGCTTGAAGCACTCCGGCAAGCTTACTTGGTGGCTCGGGATGCCCACGACGGGCAAACACGCTCGACCGGCGAGCCTTACATCATTCATCCCATTGCGGTGGCACGGATCCTAGCCGAAATGCGCTTGGACTGTGAAACCCTGATGGCAGCCTTGTTGCATGACGTGATTGAAGACACGGAAGTGACCAAGGATGATCTGCAGCAACGCTTCGGTGATGTGGTGGCCGAGCTGGTCGACGGGGTATCCAAGCTTGATAAGCTCAAATTCCGCGATCGTAAAGAAGCCCAAGCGGAGAACTTCCGTAAAATGGTCATGGCGATGGCCCATGACATCCGCGTTATTCTGATCAAGCTCAGTGATCGGACCCATAATATGCGAACACTGGGTGCATTACGCCCAGATAAAAAGCGCCGCATTGCGCGTGAAACGCTAGAAATATTCGCCCCTCTCGCCCACCGCTTGGGTATTCATAATATTAAAGTCGAGCTCGAGGAGCTGGGCTTTGAAGCCCTCTACCCAAATCGCTACCGCGTCCTTAAAAAAGTCATCGCGCAAGCACGGGGTAACCGCAAAGAGATGATCCAAAAAATCCATGCGGAAATTGAAGGTCGTTTGGAAGATGCCGGGATTAACGCGCGTGTGCTGGGGCGAGAAAAAAACCTGTATTCCATCTATAACAAGATGAGAAACAAGGAACAACGCTTCCATACCATTATGGACTTGTATGCGTTTCGCGTCATTGTGGGTGATCTCGACACTTGTTATCGCGTTCTTGGGCAAATGCATAATCTGTATAAGCCCCGACCTAGTCGCGTCAAAGACTATATTGCCGTCCCCAAAGCCAACGGCTATCAATCATTGCATACCTCTATGATTGGCCCCCATGGCGTGCCCGTTGAAGTGCAAATTCGTACCGAAGACATGGATCAGATGGCGGATAAAGGGGTGGCCGCACACTGGGCGTATAAAAACGGTTCCGATCGTCCATCAGGTACCACGGCACAAAAACGTGCTCAACGCTGGATGCAAAATATTATCGAGCTGCAGCAAAGTGCAGGGAGCTCGTTTGAGTTTATCGAAAGTGTTAAGTCCGATCTGTTCCCCGACGAATTATACGTGTTCACGCCCAAAGGGCGGATTGTCGAGCTGCCTGTTGATGCCACCGCGGTCGATTTTGCCTATGCTGTCCACACCGATGTCGGCAACACCTGTGTCGGTGCGCGGGTTAATCGCCAGCCATACCCACTGAGCCAACCACTGAAAAATGGTCAAACGATCGAGATCATTACCGCGCCGGGCGCACGCCCTAATGCGGCATGGCTCAACTATGTGGTGACCGCTCGGGCTCGGACAAAAATCCGCCAAGTGCTAAAAACCATGCGTCGTGAAGAGTCGGTGACCTTAGGTCGTCGCCTACTCAACCATGCACTTGGAGATAAAAACCTACCAGATATCGACGCTGAACGCCTTGGTGCTGTGCTAGGTGATCTCAAGCTCAAAACCAGCGATGACCTATTAGCGTCCATCGGCTTAGGTGAGTTAATGAGTGTGGTAATTGCTCGACGCTTACTCGATAAAGACCCAGCCGCACCGACAGAAGGTAAAATGGCCATTCGTGGTGCCGATGGCATCTTGGTCACCTATGCCAACTGCTGTCGCCCCATTCCCGGTGATCCGATTATTGCCCATGTCAGTCCCGGTAAGGGCTTGGTCATTCACCGTGAAACCTGTGCCAATATTCGTGGTCATCGCCAAGAGCCGGACAAATATATGCCGGTAGAATGGGCGGATGATTTTGAACAAGAGTTCAGCACACGAGTGCGGGTGGATATGCAGAATCATCAAGGCGCATTGGCGGATTTAACCAATACCATTGCATCAACCGGCTCCAATATCCAAGGGCTAACCACCGAAGAGCGTGATGGCCGCTTGTACACCATCTTTGTGCGATTAACGACAAAAGATAGAGTGCACCTAGCCAACATTATGCGCCGACTTCGTGTGATGCCAAATGTGGTGAAGGTCAGCCGTCAGAAAAACTGATCCTAACGATACATTGTTTTATGTCGCCCGCCTTTTGGCGGGCGCATCTGTCTTTCGTCTTGTCATTTACGGAATTACATCATGACACCTGAACGCTTTGAACGCATTCACCAGGTGCTGACAAAGCGCCAACCTGATCTCACCGTGTGTATGGAGCAAGTTCACAAGCCCAACAACATTTCAGCCATCATTCGCACCGCCGATGCCGTTGGCATCCATCGCCTGCATGCCGTGTGGCCCGAAGACACCAAAATGCGTACCCTCGGCGGCACCTCTGCTGGTTCACGCAATTGGATTGATGTGGTCACCCATGACACCACGGCAGAGGCTTTCGACGCCATGCAAGCACAAGGGATGCAAGTGTTGGTGACCAACCTCTCAGAGACCGCGGTCGATTTTCGCGAGATTGATTACACCCGCCCTACGGCCATTGTTTTAGGTCAAGAAAAACAAGGCATTAGTCGCGAAGCGCTGGATAAAGCAGACCAAGATATCCTCATTCCAATGGTGGGTATGGTACAGTCGCTAAATGTATCAGTGGCCAGTGCGTTGATTTTGTATGAAGCCCAGCGCCAACGCCAAGCGGCGGGCATGTATCAGCAAGATAAGACCCGCTTGCCCGACGATGAGGTACATCAAATATTATTTGAACGCGGACACCCAGTTCTCGCCCGCGTAGCAAAACAAAAAGGCCTGCCTTATCCGCCACTGGATAAAAACGGACAAATTATCGCTGATGAAGCGTGGTGGGCAAACATGCAGGCCGCCAAACACACTCGTCGATAAAGCGAACGAGCTGAAACGGACGGATAAATAGACTGATGCGATCTTCCATGCTTAGCGCGGTAACCGTCGACACGCTTAGTGGTGTTGGCAGCAAAATGGCTGAGAAATTAGCGAAAGTTGGCCTGCACACGGTGCAGGACGTGTTATTTCATCTGCCGTATCGTTACGAAGATCGCACCCGCGTTTGGCCAATCGCCAGCTTGCTGCCGGGTCAGCACGCCACGATAGAGGGTGAAATCACCCATAACGATACCGTCTTTGGCCGACGTCGCATGCTCACCGTCCGCGTCCACGACGGCAACGGCGCGCTCACTTTGCGCTTTTTTAACTTTAACGCCGCAATGAAAAATAGCTTGGCAGTAGGCAAACAAGTGAAAGCCTACGGCGAGCTTAAACGGGGCAAACATGGGTTAGAAATTATTCATCCTGAATACACGGTTTTTTCCGAGCCTACCGAGCTGGTGATGGAAGAAACCCTGACCCCCGTGTATCCCACCACGGAGGGGCTACGCCAAGCGACCCTACGCAGCCTGACCGATCAATCGCTGGCGTTGCTGGATAAAAGTGGTGTCGACGAGCTGCTGCCCGAGGGCTTGTACGATCGACAACTCTCATTGCGCGAGGCGTTGCACCTATTACATCGCCCACCGCCAGATACCGCGCTAGAGGATCTATTAACCGGTCAACATCCCGCCCAGCGGCGCTTAATCATTGAAGAGCTCCTTGCCCAGCACCTGTCGATGCTGTCTGTGCGCCACCAGGCACAGCAAGTCAAAGGGTTTGCGCTCGTCCCCAGTCAGTCGCTGGGACAGCGTCTTTTAGATAACCTGCCTTTCACTCCCACCGGCGCACAAACCCGAGTGGTGAGCGAGATCAGCGCCGATTTAGCCAAACCATTTCCAATGATGCGACTCGTGCAAGGGGATGTCGGCGCGGGTAAGACCTTGGTGGCCGTTCTCGCCGCCTTGCAAGCCATTGAGCAAGGCCATCAAGTGGCCTTGATGGCGCCAACCGAGCTCTTGGCTGAGCAACACGCCACGAATTTTACCCAATGGCTGACACCGCTAGGCATTCAAGTCGGTTGGCTGGCTGGCAAGTTAAAAGGAAAAGCACGCGAGGACACCCTAGCACAAGTTGCCGACGGCAAAACACAAATGGTGGTCGGTACCCATGCGTTATTCCAAGCCAGTGTTCACTTTAAAAGTTTGGCGTTAGTAATTATTGATGAACAACACCGGTTTGGTGTCCACCAACGGCTTGCCTTGCGTGAAAAAGGCGAGCAGCAGGGCATACATCCACACCAGCTGATCATGACCGCCACGCCGATCCCGCGTACCTTGGCGATGACCGCCTATGCGGACTTGGAAACATCCGTCATTGATGAACTGCCGCCTGGACGAACACCGATACAAACGGTTGCCGTCCCCGACACCCGCCGTGACGATATTATCGCTCGCGTCAGTGCCGCCTGTGCAGCCGGTCGACAAGCGTATTGGGTATGCACCTTGATTGAAGAGTCCGACGCCTTAGAAGCTCAAGCCGCTGAAGACACGGCCACCGCACTCAAAGAAGCCCTGCCCAATCTTGAAATTGGTCTGGTTCACGGGCGAATGAAAGCGGCGGACAAGCAAGCGGTGATGGACGCTTTTAAACAAGGCGAGCTACAATTATTGGTGGCAACCACAGTGATTGAAGTCGGGGTCGATGTACCTAATGCTAGCTTGATGATCATTGAAAACCCGGAGCGGCTGGGTCTGGCGCAACTCCACCAACTACGCGGCCGCGTCGGCCGTGGATCGGTCGCCAGTCATTGTGTGCTGCTTTACCATGCCCCCTTATCTAAAACCGCGAGTCAGCGGCTTGGGGTGCTGCGCGACAGCAATGATGGCTTTGTGATTGCCCAACGCGACCTCGATATTCGCGGACCAGGGGAGCTATTGGGCACCCGACAAACGGGCTTGGCCGAATTTAAAATTGCCGACTTGGTCAGAGATCAAGCACTGATCCCGGAGGTTCAAAAGCTGGCGACTCACTTACACCAGCACTACCCTCGACATGCTGAGGCCATTATTCGCCGCTGGCTCGGCCATAAAACCCATTATTCCAACGCCTGATCATCACTATAGGCCTCCCAATATGTCATGACCAGTGCCATGGCTTCAGACTTACTGTACCCAGCTTCACTGGTGGCCTGAACAAAATGCGCCAACGCCCCTTCGACGTATTGCAAGCGCTGCTCAGGCTCTGCCGGGCGTATGGTTGCACTCACCTGCATCCCGATCCCACGCACACGCTCTAACCAACCTTCTTCCGCAAGCTGTTGATAGCTACGCGAGACCGTCATGGGGTTCATACCAAGCTCACGGGCCAGCTGACGTACCGAAGGTAATCTCGCCCCCGGATACAAGGTACCACTGGCAATATGACGCTGTATTTGCTCAATCAGTTGCTGAAATTTCGGCGTGGCGTCCTTGCTGTCTAACGATAATCGCATTCATCCTATCCAGTGTATTGAGTCTCTATGACAGTATGGACAATGCTGCCTTGGCTGCGACGCTGTGACCCAGAAACGTGTGAGCGCGCACATTAGCGACTACCCGTCTTTCCGCTAACGGGGAACGTCAGTTGAATACGAAGTCCTCCTTCCGTGCGCGACGATAAGCGAATATCACCATGCAGCTGCTCGACAATCCGTTTAACAATCGCCAACCCCAAGCCAGTCCCCTCACTACCGCGCGCGGTATCGCCACGGGTAAAAGGCTGAAACAGCGAGTTTTCGAGATTGGCGTCAATGCCAGGACCATTATCTTCCACTTCCACCCACTGGTAGGTGTGATCGGCATTGCTGCCGCAGCGCAGTCGCACCCAGCCATGGCCGTAACGCACTGCGTTGACCACCAGGTTAGTCACCGCACGCTTTAAGGCCACCGAGTTGGCAAACAAATCCCCGTGCAGCGCCCCTAAATCCAACTCAATATCAACGCCCATTGGATACTGATTACTTGCCACATCACGGCAGATACTAGCTAAATCAACCGGATCGGGATCTTGCTGTTGCACCGCACGTAAGTAATCCATGAACTGATTGATGATTTCGTTACATTCTTCGGTATCCTCGGTAATGCTGTCGGCCAAATAGGCGTCATCCGATGACATCATTTCGGTGGCAAGCCGGATACGTGTCAGAGGGGTGCGCAGATCATGGCTAACTCCGGCCATCAGCAAGGCGCGATCTTCTTCCAGTTTGCGTATGCCTGCCGACATCTTATTAAACGCCACCGTGACAGCCTGAATTTCCGAGGCTCCCTGCGGGGGGACCGGATCAGGAAAACGGCCATCCGCAACATCGAGTGCCGCCCGCTCCAACGCCACCAAGGGGCGGTTTTGCATTTTGATAAACAGCCAACCTCCAGCAATCACCAACAAGGCAATCACCAAGCTGTACTGAAACAAAGGGGCAAAGTCATCTTGATGCAGTTCGGAGAGGGGAATACGCATTAAAAAGTCATCAATGGCATCAAATTTGAGCCAAAGCACATAACTTTCTTCACCACTGACTAATCGTACTTCAGTCTGCGTTCCAAGCTCTTCGCTGATATGCTCACTTAGGTAACTGATTTCCATTGCATCTTTGAACGCCAACGCTTGTTCGCTGTTAGGCGCATGCAAGGTCACACCGATTTGCTCCAGCAATTGCCGACGTACGGGGGCCCCCAAATGCAGCACTTCCCCATCTTTAAGGTACCAGTCTTCTTCGAGCATCAAGCGGACTTCAAACGCTAAGATTTTATTGAACTGTTGCAGACTCGGGAGCAGCGCATAATTGACAATGGTCAGGTAGGAAAAAACTTGGCTGGCAATTAATAAGCCAGCCAAGATAAATAAGGTACGCGCAAAGTTAGTCCGCGGCGACATTCGCATCGCTATACCTCACCATCCGGAACAAACACATAGCCGAGCCCCCATACGGTTTGAATGTAACGCGGTTTACTCGGATCCTCCTCAACCATGCGACGCAGGCGGGAGATTTGCACATCAATGGAACGCTCCATCGCCGAGTATTCCCGGCCACGCGCCATGTTCATCAATTTATCACGTGACAAAGGCTCACGTGCATTGGTCACCAAGGCTTTGAGTACCGCAAATTCACCAGACGTTAATGTCATCGGTTCATCATTGCGAAACATCTCACGGGTGCCTAAGTTAAGGCGGAACTCACCAAAAGTGACCGTGGTTGAGTCGGCACTCGGTGCGCCTGGTGCCTCTACGGTTTGTCGACGCAGTACCGCCCGTACCCGTGCGAGTAACTCTCGCGGATTGAATGGCTTAGGCAGATAGTCATCAGCACCGACTTCCAACCCAACAATCCGGTCGATCTCATCGCCTTTTGCCGTCAGCATTAAAATCGGTAACTGATTGTTAGCTTGGCGAAGCCGACGACATATCGACAAACCATCTTCGCCCGGCAACATCAAATCAAGAACCATAAGATGAAACGCTTCACGGGCCAATAATCGGTCCATTTGCTCGGCATTGGCTACGCTGCGCACCTGAAAACCTTGCTCGGTCAGGTAGCGTTCCAGTAGCGAGCGCAGACGCATATCATCATCCACCACTAGAATTTTATAGTTCTCTTGCATGCTAAGCCCTCAATGCTTTTTCTGCCTGACAATCAAGCAGTCGTTGCCATCATCATATTGAATTTTGCCACAGTTGTGCGCCAGACCGCGTATTTGTCAGCACACAACCGCGCGGTAAATTGTTACCGAGTGTTGCCTCGACAAGCTTGCCCGCTTCTTGTACTTTCCTGGACAAGGTTATATCGCGCGACGCCGAATGACTAGCGAAAGGAGAGGTAACGTGAAAACCAAATTGGTGACCCGAGAAGGGTTTAACGCGCTCAAAGCCGAGCACGATTACCTGTGGCACGAACGACGCCCAGAAGTGACCAAAATTGTCAGCTGGGCCGCCAGCTTGGGTGATCGCTCAGAAAACGCTGACTACACCTACAACAAGCGGCTGTTACGTCAAATTGATCGTCGCGTCCGTTATCTGCGCAAACGCCTCAATGACTTAACCATTGTTGATTACGCACCAGAGCAAGAAGGGCGAGTCTTTTTTGGCGCCTGGGTGGAAATAGAAAACGAGGCCGGCGACACCAAGCAATTTCGAATCGTTGGCCCTGATGAGATTTATGAACGCAAAGATTACATTTCTATCGATGCCCCTATGGCGCGGGCGCTATTAAAAAAAGCCGTTGATGACGAAGTGGTGGTCTCAACCCCTGAAGGTGAAAAGCAGTGGTTTGTTAATACTATTACCTACTCAAAGCCCAATGACACCGACGCTCAGTAATCACGGAGGGAACCTTCGCCCCCATCGCGGTCAAAAATGCTATCCCTTGGCAGGGTATCCCCTGCCGTGCTTGTAGAGAAAAGGAAACACATGCACACATCGATTACACAAACCCTGGCGCACGAACTCAATGTGGCACCAGGTCAAGTTAAGACAGCCGTTGAGCTGCTTGATGACGGCAACACTGTCCCTTTTATCGCTCGCTATCGTAAAGAAGCGACCCAGGGCCTGGATGACTCGCAGTTGCGTACCCTAGAAACGCGATTGGTCTATCTGCGCGAATTGGATGCCCGGCGCGACACCATCCTCAAATCGATTGACGAACAAGGCAAACTCACCGAGAGCCTGCGCCGCGATATTCTCGCCGCGGAGAGTAAAAACCGATTAGAAGATCTCTATCTGCCTTACAAACCCAAGCGCCGAACCAAAGGACAGATTGCGATTGAAGCGGGCCTTGAGCCCTTGGCCGACGCGTTGTGGCACGACGCCTCACACAATCCTGACGCGCTTGCCGAGCAATACATCAATGCCGACAATGGCATCACCGACACCAAAGCGGCACTGGATGGTGCGCGCGCCATCATGATGGAACGCCTGGCCGAGGATGCGAGCTTACTTGAGGCGCTGCGCCAATACCTTAAGCAATATGCGGTGCTACGCGCCACTGTGATTGCGGGTCAGGAAGAGAAAGGGGCAAAGTTCAAAGACTACTTTGCCCACCAAGAGCCGATTGCCAAAGTGCCCTCTCACCGCGCACTGGCGATGCTACGTGGTCGCAATGAAGGCGTACTGCAGCTGGCGCTGGTTGCCGACCCCGACCAAGCACCAGACAGCAAGCAAAGCGTATGCGAGACCATGATTGCTCAACATTACCAGCTGTCTTTAGATACCGCACCGGCAGACCGCTGGCGCAAGCAGGTGATTGCCTTTGCGTGGCGGGTAAAAATCTTGATGCACCTTGAAACCGAATTCATGGCCAACCTGAAAGAGCGTGCGGAAAATGATGCCATTGATGTGTTTGCGGCGAACTTAAAAGATGTATTGATGGCTGCACCGGCTGGCCCTCGCTGCACCATGGGCATTGACCCAGGTTTGCGTACCGGCTGTAAAGTGGCGGTGGCGGATGGCACCGGCAAGCTACTTGATACCGCCACCATTTACCCCACCGCGCCTAAACACGATATTGAAGGGGCAAGTAAAACACTACGCCGTTTTATTGATCGCCATGGCGTGAACTTGATTGCCGTCGGCAATGGCACCGCCTCGCGTGAAACCGAGCACTTTGTCACCACCATGCTCAAGCAAGCCGACTTAAGCATTCAAACCGTGATGGTCAGTGAGGCCGGTGCCTCGGTTTATTCGGCGTCAGAGCTGGCAGCCAATGAGTTTCCCGATCTCGATGTCTCGCTACGTGGCGCGGTTTCCATTGCCCGTCGCTTGCAAGACCCCCTCGCCGAGCTGGTTAAAATTGATCCTAAATCGATTGGCGTCGGTCAGTATCAGCACGATGTCTCTCAAAGTCAGCTTGCCAAAAAGCTCGATGCCGTGGTGGAAGACTGTGTGAACGCTGTGGGGGTCGACTTAAATATCGCGTCCGCGCCACTGCTCACCCGGGTGGCGGGTCTTAGCCAAACCATGGCGCAAAACATTGTTGCCTTTCGCGACGAAAATGGCCGATTTGGCGATCGTAAAACCTTGCTGAAGGTGCCGCGCCTTGGCCCGAAAGCCTATGAGCAATGCGCTGGCTTTTTACGGGTGATGGATGGCGCTAACCCGCTGGATCGCTCGGGTGTCCACCCAGAAACCTACCCTTTGGTTAAACACATCGCCCAAAAGACCGGCAAAGCCATCGATGCCTTGGTGGGCAATGCGGGTATGCTACAAAGCTTAAACGCAAGCGATTATGCCACCGAGACCTTTGGACAGATCACGGTCACCGATGTACTGAACGAGCTGGCCAAGCCAGGCCGCGATCCGCGCCCTGAGTTTAAGACGGCCACCTTTGCCGAAGGCGTCAACAAAATCAGTGACTTAAAACCAGGCATGCAACTCGAAGGCGTGGTCACTAACGTCACGCACTTTGGTGCATTCGTCGATATCGGCGTCCACCAAGATGGCCTCGTGCACATCTCCGCTCTATCAAACCGCTTTATCAGCGATCCTCGCGAGGTAGTGAAGGCCGGTGATGTGGTGAAGGTGAAAGTCATGGAGGTGGATGCGCCGCGCAAGCGAATTGGGTTATCGATGCGCCTCGACGATACTCCAGTCGCCAGTGAGAACACGGCAGCCGCCCCTAAGCATCGAGAGAAAGGCCCGACAAAACGACAGGAAAAACCAGCCACGGCCGGGAGTATGGCAGATGCCTTCGCCCGCGCGAAGCGCTCTTAACCACGCAAAAAGCCCCGCGAGAATTCGCGGGGCTTTGGGGTCAATCGGCTGAAGGCGCGAACTTAAATAACGATCAACACTTCTGAGGGCATGTTCGCCACGGTCGCTTGCTGATAACGCATCGCCACCACTGCACGGGTTTGCTCGAACCTTTTCAGCTCTTCCACTTTTTCAAGCACTTCTTCCGGCATTTTCAAGCCTAGCGGGTAGCCGTTGTCTTTACGTGCTTGCTCTCCCGGCTCAGTACGCGCCATGGCATCGACACGGCCGGCAATATTGGCCCCGTCGTAATCAGCATCGGATAAGGATTCACGGCTATAGTCGAGCGAGTAGTTAGGGTGTTGTGACGGATCCCAAGACGACCGACCCAGTTGCTTACCTTGATCGGTAGCCGCTTTTCCCTGTTCCGGCTCGGGGGCTTGCTTGGTCGGGACAATTTTTTCGCGCATGCGATTGTCCCGCGCAACTTGCTCGGTTGGCGGGTTCACCGATGGCGCGACAGTTGGGATACTGACGCTGGCTGGCGATATATTCATCTGATGCTACCTCCCAACATCAGCTGAAGGCCTAATTGTCAGTGCGGCCTTGTCTTCTTATAGTTTAGACGACAACCGCGAGTATTGTGCCTATTGTTCCAAGCGCAGACAAAAACTGCCCAGCGCTATAGGCGCTATCATCGTTTTCTTTCACTTTTTCCGGGTGGTCCATGCCCAACGCACCATAGGTAAAGGATTCAACCGATGATTTCTCTTCTGGCTTGTTGATACCTTCAGCGTTTTTCGCTGCTTTCACATCTTTGCTTTCTTTTGCCGCATCGGCAGCTGAAAGCTTTTCAACGGGTTTCGCTTCTTTCGCTTCTTTGGCCGCGTTGTCCGCATTTTGTTGCGGCTGTGTCGGCGCTTTTGGCTTCATCGCTTGTTGATGATACGCCTGAGACTGCCCAACGTTACCTACGTTCATTATGGTCTCTCCTAATGTCAGAGCAAGTGACATAGTTAACTTATCGGCAGAACCATGACAGGATTTAGTCAATTCTACCAAAAAACGATCTGCGCACACTATTTAACCGGCAATACGTTGCCTAAAAAGGCAAGTAGCTTGTCCACCACCACGTCAGGCTCCGTCACAAAGGGGGCATGAGCACTGTGTGCTAATACCTCACATTGTGAGTGAGGCGCCAACGCAGAAACGGCATCCGCCACCGACGCTGGCACCAAACCGTCTAGCCGCCCGTATAACCGCAACCAAGGCACCGCTATCGCCTCACACTCCTTGCGCAGATCCGTGGTTGCCAGCATCGACAATCCATCTGCCAAAGCACGAGGGTCGGGCGCCGGCCGCGAAAAAACCGCTTGTTTGAGCGCTTTCACATCTTTTCTCGCCGTGGGTGACCCCATGGCTTGCAGCGCCATAAAGCGTTCCACCGTTTGCGAAAAATCACGCTCAAGCTGATCGGCAAAGTCGGTCAATACCGCTGGCTTGATTCCGCGCCATCCTGGCTCTGCGACAAACTTGGGTGAACTGGCCAAGGTGACTAAACCACTCACACGCTGTGACGATAAGTGTGCCGCTTGTGTGGCCACTAATCCGCCCAGTGACCAACCGATCCAAGTTGCATGCGCTGGTGATTCTTTAAGCAACACTTGTGCCAGTTTCTTAATATCTAGATCCGGTTGGTGTGCGCTGTAGCCAAAACCTGGCAGATCAACACAGTGAACGCGGTAATGCGCCGTCAGGTAAGGAAGTAGCAGCGACCAGACAGCACTGTTCATGCCCCAGCCGTGAATGAGAACCAGATCGGGGCCTTGACCGTGAGATTGCCAATCACATAACGCCATGCTTTACACTGCCTTGGTTGCTTTTCAATCAAGGTGCCTATGATATCAGCAATCAACCCACTGCGCTTTACACGTTTTCTTCCCCACTGGAGAGGCAAACTGTTGCCCTTTCAATGTCCAGTTTGCCACCTATCATTGGGTGCCACACAAACGCTATGTTGCAATGCCTGCTGGGACGCTCATTACCAATATAGCCTGTGCCAGTGTTGCGGTTTGCCGGTGACCGACCCCCAAGCGCGATGCGGTGCCTGCCTGAGCCACCCACCGGCGTGGGATCACCTGTTTGCCATCAGCGCTTACTATGATCCCTTGCCGCAACTTATCCATGCATTCAAATACCAACAGGCCTTTGAATTGGCACTGCCCTTTGCGCAGCAGTTGAGTGAGCGCATCCCTCGTCCCGCCCCCGTGTTGCTTCCTGTTCCTCTCCATTGGCGGCGCCGCTGGCAACGCGGTTTTAATCAAAGCCTGCATTTAGCCTGGGCGCTGGCGGACCACCTTGATACTCAAGTTGTCGATCACTATTTAGTCCGAAACCGCCATACTGCGCCACAACAAGGTTTAAGCCGACAGGCACGGCTATCGAACTTGAAAAATGCGTTTGCGATCAGAGGAAAATTGCCAAATACGCATGTGGCTATCGTTGATGACGTGGTCACGACCGGGCAAACCGTGTCACAACTGTGCCGGTTATTGCGTCGCGCAGGCGCAAAAACGATCGATATTTACTGTTTGGCACGTACCGATTTACCCTAATGGAAAGCGTGCTATCCCTGCACATAAAGTAGCCACATGGTTCAAGGGGTGATAGCCAACGCAAACCGGAGTACACTGTATAAAACACACTGGATTAGTCAGGTATTTGTCGTGTCAGAAGTCAATATTTCAGAAAATGCACAAAGCCACTTTGTGAAGTTGCTTGAGCAGCAGCCCGAGGGCACCAATATTCGCGTGTTTGTGGTTAACCCAGGCACGCCAAACGCCGAGTGCGGTGTTTCTTATTGCCCACCCGAAGCGATAGAAAGCAGCGATACCGAACTCAAGTTCAACGGCTTTTCGGCCTTTGTGGATGAAATGAGCATGCCGTTCTTGGATGAAGCGGAGATCGATTTTGTCACTGATAAAATGGGCTCACAGCTGACGCTGAAAGCACCGAATGCGAAAATGCGCAAAGTCGCTTCCGATGCACCTTTGATGGAGCGTGTAGATTACGTGATCCAAAGCCAAGTGAACCCGCAACTTGCCAGCCACGGCGGCCATGTCAATCTGATTGAAATCACCGATGACGCCATTGCTATTCTGCAATTCGGTGGCGGTTGCAATGGTTGTTCCATGGTGGATGTCACCCTAAAAGAAGGGATTGAGAAGCAGTTGCTGGCTGAGTTCAGCGGCGAGCTACACGGCGTGCGCGATGTCACCGAACATGCTCGCGGTGACCATTCTTATTTTTAATCCCCATTTCAGCCCCCTACTTCATGGGGTCTAATCACGTACAAAAGACAGGCTCTTCAGCCTGTTTTTTTTGCGGCATCAGTGCATCACCTGAAAAAGCTATCCCGCCGCCAGTGGTAAACAAAGCACACCGCGAGACTTAGCCCTCTTAGCGCCATAAAGGTGAGCATCGCTAACCAAAGCGCATGGTTCCCCCATCCTTGCGCCAACCACCATGTGGCAAAAAAACCGGCGGTGGCGACAAACATCCCATTGCGCATGTCTTTCCCCCGCGTGGCACCAATAAAAATACCATCGAGTAAAAAGCACCATACCGAGATTAATGGCATGGCCACCAGCCAAGGCAAATAACGGGACGCTTCTTGCCGTACCGCCTCAATATCAGATATCAGCGCGATAATATATCCACCGGCAACGCCAAAAATAACGGTGATCAGGGCGCATATCATCACAGACCAAAACGTACTGCCTATTAGTGACACCAACAGTTCAGACTTGCTCTGCGCACCAATCGCTTTACCGACCATGGCCTCCATCGCATAGGCAAAGCCGTCCATGGCAAAGGAAATCAGCATCAGAAAGCTCATTAAGACCGCATTGGCGGCCACAATGTCGTCACCCAGCGTGGCCCCTTGGAACGTCATAAAGGTAAACGCCAGCTGCAAACTAAGGCTGCGTAGAAAAATGTCCCGGTTGAGCTTAAGCAAGCGGCTCATCCCAGTCAGCCCGCGCTCAAACACCGACCGTACGGTCGGTAACTGGCGGGATTGCCAGATACCTTTGACAAAATAGAGCCCCAGCATGAGCCCCATATAATCGGCGACCACACTCGCCGCCGCGGCCCCTTCGACTTTCATGTCGAGACCGACTACAAACAGCAAATCAAGGACAATATTAGCGCTATTGATCATGATCAGCAGCCACATCGGCTGACGCGCATTTTGCGCCCCCAGCAGCCACCCCATGATCACCAAGTTCATCAAGGTCGCCGGCGCGCTAAAGATCCGAATGGAGACATACTGGCTAGCGTAGTGTTTGACCTCGGCACTGGCATCACTCAAGTGCATCACCCCCTTTAAAATGGGCACATGCAGTGCGATTAATAACACAGCCAGTAGACCCGCCAAGGTCGCGCCACGCACGAAGGTGGCCGCCAACTCACGGTTATCACTCGCGCCATAGGCTTGCGCGGTAAACCCGGTGGTGGCCATACGCAAAAAGCCCAACAGCCAAAAGGTGACATTAATCATGGTGCTGCCAACCGCTACGCCACCTAAATACCACGCATGCTCTAAATGGCCGATCACCGCGGCATCGACCAGTCCCAGCAAGGGGACGGTAATATTGGAGATCACCATGGGTAAAGCCAGCGATAAAACGCGCCAGTGAAGCTCACGCTGGGTTAAAGACTGCCACATACTGCCTCATTCTAAAGTTTGAATTACACTCAATACGTCATGATGACGTATCGTTTTTGACAAAGCGCACGATTGCGTCGACAAGCGGCGTGATAGGCGGTAGCCCTTATCGGTGCAGCAGTGTACCATTACGGCAATCTAATCGACGAGCGGCAGCCTCACTGCGCCAGTTGCACTGGGTCAACTGCGCTCATCACTGAATGAATAAGGAATGGTTATGCGTGTGTTTTTTGCCTGTGTGTTGGTAGTATTGCTAGCGGGCTGCTCGAAAGTCACCAAGCAAAACTATGATCAAATCGAAGTGGGCATGAGCTATGACGTGGTCGTGAGCCACATTGGCGAGCCAAGCCAATGCGACGACACCATGGGTTTGACTCACTGTGTGTGGGGCGGCGATGGCAAACACATCAAAGTCTCGTTTGTCGCAGACAAAGCCACGGTACTGTCGGCACAAGGGCTAAAGTAGTCCCTCAATAGCGCAACGCGTGGTCGGCAAGGAGCACCACAAAGGTCGCGAAGATATGCCATATCGAGAACTTAAAGGTCTGCCACGCGATGCCTTTTTGCGACTGGGTTTTCAGTCGCCAGGCGTAGCCGACAAAGACCAGATTTAACGTGGTCGCGCCTACCAGATACAGCCAACCACTCATCCCGGTCAGCCAAGGAAAAATGCCTACGACCACCAGCAATAAGGTGTAAAGCAGAACCATGGTCTGGGTAAAACCGACCCCATGGGTGACCGGCAGCATCGGCACATCGGCTTTGGCATAATCCTGACGACGATGAATCGCCAACGCCCAAAAGTGAGGCGGCGTCCAGGTAAAAATAATCATCACCAACAGCAGCGCATGCGCGTGTAGCTCCCCTGTCACCGCGGTCCAGCCTAGCAGAGGAGGCATTGCACCGGCCAAACCGCCAATCACGATGTTTTGCGGGGTCGCGGGTTTAAGCCACTGGGTATACACCAACGCATACCCAACCAGGCTAGCAAACGTTAGCCACGCGGTGAGCGGATTCAGCCACCAGCAGGCAATGAATCCCATCACCATCAGTATCACCGCAAAGGCCAACGCGGCGCCTTGACTGACTCGCCCCTCGGCAACGGGACGATGGCGGGTGCGCTGCATTTTCGTATCAATTTTCCAATCGATAACGTGATTAAACACCGCCGCCGCGCTGGCTTGCGCACCAATCCCCAACAAACCCACCAGCACGGCCCACCATGGCGGCCAGCCGGGCGTGGCTAAACACATCCCCACCAACGCGGTGAGCAGCAGCATGGCGACCACACGCGGCTTAGTCAGCTCATAATAATCTCGCCAACGGGCGCCAACAGGCGTCGAAACACTAACGGTACGTTGAAACTGTGCCATCACAGGCTCCTTGTCGGGTCGACGGTGAAAGACATAAGAATCGGGTAAGCAATAATGTAGCCAATAGCGACAATCCACCGATGTTATGCGCCACCGCCACACTCAGCGGCAGTAGCGCGACCACATTGGTCACTCCCAAGGTAATTTGAATCGCCAACACGCCACTCACCGTCATTGCCAGCGCCCGCGCTCCGGCCAGCCACAGCATCCATGCCCAAGCGAGCACTAATGCGGTGACCACCATGGCGCCAAGACGGTGGGAGGCATGGATGGTCACCCGCTCGGCATGGTTCAGCACACCAAACTGATAGGTGTCGCTTAGCGGACTGACAGGATGAAAGGCGGAAGGGGTGAAAAGCTGCCACCAAGGGCTTTCGCAGATAGGTAGCTGGGTGCACACAGTGGCGGCATAGTTGGCGGAGGTCCAACCGCCGAGCCCGATTTGAACAATCACCGCCACCAAAGCTAAAGTGCCCACTCGGCGCGCGGATGACGACATTGCAATCACCGGCAACCGGCATGCGCCTGTCGCCACCGTCAGCCAAACCAGCAAGCATACGGTGGTGAAACCACCGAGTAAGTGCGCCATCACCACCACCGGCATTAAACTTAAGGTCACCGTCCACATTCCTAGGGCGGCTTGCGCGATGACTACCACACTGAGCAAGGTGGTCAGTGGTCGTAAAGCCTGATAGTCAGGACGTCGCCAGCTGATCCAGGCCAACGCAAAAATCGCCAGCCCGAGGGTGCCGGCCACGTAGCGGTGCAGCATTTCATTCCACGCTTTATTGATATCAATGGGCGCATCTGGGAAACGCGACATGGCGACCGATTGCGCGTTTTCACTGGCGGGCACCGCCAAATGACCATAACATCCGGGCCAGTCTGGGCAGCCGAGCCCCGCTTCAGTGAGGCGGGTAAACGCGCCGAGTCCGACCACCAGCACGGCCAATATCAGTGTCGATAAGACGGCGAGTTGGTAGCGACGCGTTGCCATAATCAGCCTACCTTAGACAATTTGAGAAGCCGTTTGAGATCGCGTAATAAGCCTTTGCCTTGCGCCACCCACTGCGTTTTATCGTCACTGACTGGGTACGCCAGAACCACATTATTCATCGGATCGCTAAGATAAATGGTGTTTTTATCAAACGCTTGTTTCTGCCATGCCTGCGCCTGCTCCGTCGTCAGGGTTTGCCATGTCAGTACCTCCGGCACTTTCGGGGTGGAGCTTGTCAGTGCCACGCTACTGACCCGATCGCGCTCTTTACCGACCGCAATTGGAATTTGTGTTAACTGAAACAGCGCTTGTTCACACACCGAGTCACACTGCTCTGGCACTCGGTATATTAACCGCCACTGACCTTCTTTTGGCAGCCAATTCAAGGTCGCCGGCTCAGTGAGAAACTGTCCGTAATTGGTGACCCCTTTTTCATACCAACTTTGCTCCAACACCAATTTCGCCACCACCACGGGCAGGACAAAGATGCCAATCAAAGCCACGAGCGTCATGCGTCCTTTCACACCGCTTCCCTCTGTTTAGTTTTGTACCACCAGATGCCCGCGCCAATACTGACCGCGAGCGCCATTAACGCCCACTGCAAGGCATAGCCATAATGTTTCACTGGCGGCATCACCACCGGCTGCCACACCGGCGTCACCCCCGCTTGCGCCAAGGCATCTCGGCTCGGCGTGGTCACATCCACCAGTTTTTCGGCCCGTATCAACCACTGCGCCTCCAGCGCGGGCATTTGGGCCTTAAGTGCTTGTAAGTCAATGCGCTGCACCCAAGCGGGCCACTTATGCGATGCCGTTTCTTTCTTGAGTACCACCCGCTTTGATGGTGTATCAATAAAGCCAGACAGCTGATAGCGCGATGCCAACGCGGGCACCGCCGGTAAGGTGCGCAGCGCAGGGGCGGCCATCCAGCCCAATTCCACCAGCCACCATCGCGATGGTTGCTGGCTCGGAATAAAGGGAAGGAAAAGACGGTAACCCACTTGGCCTTGGTGGGTTTGATTGTCGAGCCACACAGCAAACTCAGGGCGAAACTGGCCGTCCATCGCCAGGTATTGCCCTTTTTGCACCGAACCTGAGAGTGAGCGTGGTGCTTGGTTGGTGTCAAACTGTGCCAGATGTTGGGCTTTTTGCTCACCACGCGTCCATTGCCAATGGCTTAACTTGACGAGCAGCAAGACCACAACCACAGTCAATATCAGAAACCCCATTCGCCGTCCTTGTTTCATGATTACCTATTGCGCTAAGGAGCGCTTATGTTGGTCAAAGCCATTCTGATTTGTTTACTGATTTTTATTCTGTTTAATCTCTTCCGTGCCTTGCCCGTGCTACTAAAAGGCGATAGCGCTGTGCCTTTGTCGCGTTATCTCGGTCGGCGTGTGCTGTTTTCCGTGGTTGTCTTCGTGTTATTGCTGATTGCGCTATCCATGGGCTGGATTGCCCCCAACCCGCGCCCTTACTGAGCTACAAGATATACACAAAGACAAATAAGCATAACCAGACCACATCGACAAAGTGCCAATACCAGGCACTGGCTTGAAAGCCAAAGTGATGTTCAGGGCTAAAATGCCCACGCATCACACGCAGCCACACCACCAACAGCATAATGGTGCCCAAGGTCACGTGTAGACCATGAAAGCCGGTTAATAAATAGAAGGTATTGCCGTACACCCCGGAGTCGAGACGAAGGTTCATTTCTTGATAAGCGTGCACATACTCTTCACCTTGAAAGAACATAAACACCGCCCCAAGCAGCACCGTTACCAGTAAAAAGCCTTTCAATCGCTCACGTTGATTTTTTTCAATCGCGGTATGGGCAATATGGAGTGTGACCGATGAGGTGAGTAGGATCAGTGTGTTAAGTAAGGGCAGTCCCATTGCCGGCATCGCAGTGGTTTCAATTCCTCCAGGCGTGAGGGTCAACGGCCACTGGGCGACAAAATCTGGCCACAGCACCGCCGCGGTCATCGCGTTATTGCTCGCACCCCCCAGCCAAGGGACGGCGATAAAGCGGGCATAGAACAGGGCCCCGAAAAAAGCGCCAAAAAACATCACCTCAGAGAAAATAAACCAGCTCATTCCTTGGCGAAAAGAACGATCCATTTGTGCCGAGTACAAGCCTTGCATGGATTCGCGGATCACGTCGCGAAACCAACCGGTGAGCATAATCAGAATAAGTACGGTGCCCACCAGCAACAGCCAAGGGCCGTTGCCACCAAATAAGCCCCCCACGGTCGCCCCCGCGCCCGCGGCGATTAAAAACAGCGCCACAGCACCCACAATCGGCCAAATACTTGCCGCTGGGACATAATAACGTTCAGGCGTTGCCATGAGCGCCTCCTTATTCTTTGGCGCTGGCGGTCACATCAAACAATGTGTACGCCAGCGTTAAGTGGTTAATATCATCCGGCAACTCGGGATCCACGTAAAAGATCAGCGGCAAGGATGCATCCTCGCCACGCGGCAGTGGCTGACGGTTAAAACAAAAACACTCAATTTTATTGAAATACTGCGCCGCCAATCCCGGCGATACGGACGGCACAGCTTGCCCTACCGTGTCATAGCGCGCGTTATTGGTCGCAAGGTAGTTGATGGTATGGGTCTCACCAGGGTGCACTTGCATCTGGTTGACCTGCGGCTCAAACGTCCAACGCATCCCCGGGTTGGTATAGGCAATAAATTCAACCGTCACCAACCGACTTTCATCAATGCCCGCACTGGATGCCGCTGCCTCGTTATCGGTTTTGCCGTTGATCCCAGTGACGTCACAAAACACGTCGTACAACGGCACCAAGGCAAACGCAAAACCAAACATACCCACCGCGAGTAGCAGTAAGCGGCGAACGGAACGGGCCGACTTAGTGGCCATGGCGCAGCTCCTCTAGATCAGGCGGTATCTCGAAGGTGTGATACGGTGCCGGTGAAGGCACGGTCCACTCTAAACCCTCGGCGCCATCCCACGGTTTAGCCGCGGCTGGCGCGCCACCACGTGCGCACTTAACCACCACGACCAAGAAGATGAGTTGCGACAGGCCAAAGGCAAAGCCACCGATGCTGACAATGGCGTTCACATCCGCAAACTGCAGGGCATAATCGGGGATCCGGCGCGGCATCCCCGCGAGCCCCAGAAAGTGCATGGGGAAGAAGAGCACGTTTACCGAAATCACCGAGCACCAAAAGTGCCACTTGGCCAAGGTTTCATTAAACATATGACCCGTCCACTTGGGGAGCCAGTAATAAGCTGCGGCCATAATCGAGAACACCGCGCCCGAGACCAGTACATAGTGGAAATGTGCGACCACAAAATAAGTATCGTGATACTGAAAATCGACCGGCGTAATGGCCAGCATCAAGCCAGAAAACCCGCCGATGGTGAACAGCACAATAAAGGCAATCGCAAATAACATGGGCACTTCAAAAGTCAGCGCCCCGCGCCACATGGTGGCAACCCAGTTAAAGACCTTGACCCCAGTCGGCACCGAGATCAGCATGGTACAGAACATAAAGAACAACTCGGCAAATACCGGCATGCCGGTGGTGAACATATGGTGCGCCCACACCAAAAAGCTCAAGCCGGCAATCGAGGCGGTGGCATACACCATCGAGCTATAGCCGAACAGGCGCTTGCGTGAAAATGCCGGTACGATTGCCGAGATAATGCCAAAGCTGGGCAAAATCATGATGTAGACCTCGGGGTGACCAAAGAACCAGAAAATATGCTGGAACATCACCGGGTCGCCGCCCCCCGCAGCATCAAAAAAGCTGGTGCCAAAGTACTTATCGGTGAGCACCATGGTAGCGGCCCCTGCTAATACCGGCATCACCGCAATCAGCAAAAAGGCGGTGATCAGCCAAGTCCAGACAAACAGCGGCATTTTCATGTAAGTCATGCCTGGCGCGCGCATATTGGTGATGGTGACAATCACATTGATGGCGCCCATAATCGAGCTGATGCCCATGATATGCAGGGCAAACACAAACAAACCGGTACTGTCTGGGCTATAAGTGGTCGACAGCGGCGCGTAAAACGTCCAGCCAAAATTAGGGCCGCCGCCTTCCATAAACAACGAACCAATAAGCAGTAAGAACGCGAACGGCAGGATCCAAAAGCTCCAGTTATTCATCCGTGGCAGCGCCATGTCCGGCGCCCCTATCATCATCGGCACCATCCAGTTAGCCAAACCGGTAAACGCGGGCATCACCGCACCAAACACCATGATCAAACCGTGCACTGTGGTCATTTGGTTGAAAAAATTAGGCTCAACCAGTTGTAGGCCGGGTTGGAAGAGCTCGGCGCGGATCACCATCGCCATCGCCCCACCCAATAAAAACATGGTGAAGCTGAAAATCAGATACATGGAGCCAATATCTTTATGGTTGGTGGTCAACACCCAACGCATGATCCCGCGTGGTTTATGGTGGTGATCATCATGAACGGTATCTGGGGTAGTATCTGTCATCACGCGCTCCTAAAGATCTTCACCTGACTTCACTGCGTTAATTTGCGCCGCCTGCACCGTATCACCGGTGTCATTGCCCCACGCATTACGCTCGTAAGTCACTACAGCCGCCAATTCTTTAAGCGACAGTTGCGGACCAAACGCTTGCATCGCCGTGCCTGCCTTGCCGTTAACCACGATATCGATATGGTCGACCAACCTATCCGGTTGAACGGCAATTTCAGCGCCGGCCAACGCCGGGAACACGCCTGGCATCCCCTGTCCTTCGCTTTGGTGACACATGCCACAGCGGCTGTCGTACACCTGTTTGCCTAGCGCCATCAGCTCATCCATCGGCATGTCCATATCCAGCAGGCGTTGTTCCTCTTCGCGCGCTTTTTGCTGTGCTAGCGCCGTTTTTTGCACCCAAACATCAAATTCCTCTTGAGGCTTGGCAATTACCACAATCGGCATAAAGCCGTGGTCTTTACCGCACAGCTCGGCACATTGGCCGCGATAGATGCCGGGCTTATCAATTTTGGTCCACGCCTCATTGATAAAGCCGGGGTTAGCATCTTTTTTCACCGCAAAGGCAGGCACCCACCACGAATGAATCACATCTTGCGAGGTGATCAAAAAGCGCACCTTACGCCCAACTGGCAACACCAGAGGCTGGTCGACCTCGAGCAAATAGGTATCCCGCTTTTGTCTCTCATTGCGGATTTGTTCAGGACTTGAGGCAAGCAGTGAAAAGAAGGCAACATCATGATCAAAATAGCGGTAATGCCACTTCCATTGTGAGCCCGTCACCTGCACCGTGAGTTCCGGCTCGGTAGTGTCTTCCATATCGAGCAAGACTTGGGTGGCCGGGATCGCCATGCCCACCAAAATTAAAAACGGCACGAGCGTCCACGCAATTTCGACCTTGGTACTTTCATGAAATGAGGCAGGCTTCGCGCCTTTGGATTTACGGTGACGGATGATGGCCCAAAACATCACCCCAAACACCAGTACCCCAATCGCAACACAGATATAGAAAATGGTCATGTGCAGGTCATATACCTGCTGACTGATCGCCGTCACCCCTTGGGTGAGGTTCCAGCCTTCGCGCTCTGCGGCCAGCGCTGGGCCACTGAACAAGGCCATTCCCAATACTAGGATTCGTCGTTGGTGCCTCAGCACGGCTCCCTCCTGCCTCACGGCATCAATGCAAAGCGTTGCTGCTTATGGCCACATATCAACGTCGCACGCTGTTATAGCGGTCAGAGTGGCGATATCAGCAAGCCGTCGTTAAGGAAAAACCTCGATACAGCTGGTCACAACCATTAACGTTTTATTTACATTCAATTTAGGAGAGGTTTGTCCAAAGGACAAAAAAACAGAGGGAAAAAGATTGTGATGCCAAGCACATACTGATGCGTAACACAGTAAGGTGGAGTGACGGCTGGCACCGCATCAGATTTCGAGATGTAGCACCACAGGGGTAAAGCGAAGACGATAGCGTGGCATCGCCGCCAGCGCACGCTGCCAAAAACGCCAACGGGGACAAGGTTTATCCAGCGGCGATTTTTCTTCCACCCGGCACGCCCAAGGGAGAGCATTAATGATGGCCGCTCGCGGATCTGCAAATCCATGTTGATAGTGCTCACAGCCGAGTTTTTGACCCATACGGGTATGACATTTATCTCCCGCTAAGACCAAGCAAGCCTCCAGTTGAGGGAAATAACGGCTAATGTGGTGGCAAAAGGCAGAAATTTCTTGGTTGGTGCACTCTAACAAGGCTTGATCGCAAATCAGCATGGTTGGATGACCTGCCGGCACCGCCAACTGCGCCAGCCAATCAAGCTGCTTCACCGAGCCTTGCACCATCCGAAAACGCTCACTGGTATGAAATAAGCGCTCTCGCCAGAGCAGGGTTTCGTCGACGTCGACTTCCAACCAGCGACAACGGCCATTGTCGAGACGGTAAAAACGGGTATCCAATCCACCACCAACGTTAATAATCCATGCGGTAGGATGCTGAGCAAGAAACTGTTTTACAATGCCATCGCACTGGCTGGTGAGCGTGGCATAAAGCAGCTGGGTTTGATCTAAATTGTGCCAGTCACACTCGGGCTGCAAGACACAACCCTGGCACGCGGCAGCGGCCATGGGATCATAGATCACGCCGTCGTCAGTCAGGCTCTCACGACTGCG
Organism: Salinivibrio sp. ES.052; assembly: GCF_900141775.1. GTDB lineage: Bacteria > Pseudomonadota > Gammaproteobacteria > Enterobacterales > Vibrionaceae > Salinivibrio. The sequence goes on from NZ_FSRI01000002.1 coordinate 204,547, forward strand.
CAGCCACATTGGCTTAAATAGCTTACTGGGAACAGAATGCTGTTGAGTACGCACGGACACCTCCACACACGATAATCATTGATGATAATAATTATCGTTTAACTAGGCAAGAATGCAAAGGTGTTTTTTTAACCGCGTTCCAATGGCGGACGCTGTCGCCCGCCACGATAAAGATCACATCCAGTCGGTATTGCGGATCACCCCCACAGCAACGCCTTCAATAGTCAGCGATTGTGCGGTTAAATCCACCGAGATCGGCATAAATTCGTCATTTTCAGCATGGAGCACGACCTGAGCGCCTTTCTTCTCAAGGCGTTTAACCGTCACATCATCATCGACACGGGCAACCACCACTTGGCCATTATGGACATCTTGCGTCTTGTGCACGGCCAGTAAATCGCCGTCGAGAATGCCAATATCTTTCATGCTCATGCCGCTGACTCGCAGCAAAAAGTCCGCATTGGGCTTAAACAAAGTCGGGTCAACATGGTAGTGACTTTCGACGTGCTCTTGCGCCAAAATGGGCTCTCCGGCTGCAACACGACCGATCAATGGCAAACCCTGATCCTCGGGGGTCACCACTTCTTCTTCACAGATCAAACGAATACCACGCGATGCACCTGGAATAATTTCCAGCACACCTTTACGTGCTAAGGCTTTCAAATGCTCTTCAGCAGCATTGGCCGAGCGAAATCCCAACTGGCGGGCAATTTCTGCACGGGTCGGGGGCATCCCGGTGCCTTCTATGTGGGCTTTAATCAGCTCGAAGATTTGTTGCTGTCTCGCGGTTAACGGCTTCATGCTCTTACCTGTCTTTTTATACAGTTAACTGTGAGTATATCCAGTAATATACAGCTTGAAAAGGACTAATTATTAGCACGAGAAGTGGCTCTCATTCTCGAACACATCCTAACAAGCGCGCAGGGTACGACCAATTCTCTGCCTTTGATTGCAAGTTCGCGGCACTTTTCTGCTATCCTTGGCGCGCATTTTGAAATTGAGGCACTGACAATCATGGCACTCTGGCAAAAGATTTATTACAAGCTATTGAATTTGCCGCTTTCTGCCTGGGTGAAAACCCAATGTATTCCCTCTGAACCGGTCGAACAGCTTAATCTGTCACTCGCACGCCCTATCGTGTATGTGTTGCCGTTTCAGTCTCACTCCGATTTATTAACCTTACGGCGTACCTGTTTGCGTCAGGGGCTACCCGATCCGTTAACGCCCCTCACCATTGGCGACACCACCTTGCCGCGCTATGTGTTTATTAGTCACGGGCGTAAGGTTTTCTCCGGGGGTGACGATCTGCCCGCGCGCTCTTTAGCGCATTTTAAAGACTTACTCCACTTACACCGTCAAGATAGCGAGCTAGATATCCAGCTCGTCCCAGCTTCGGTGCTCTGGCAGCGCGATCCGGGCAATGAGACCCAACGCCACCAAGCGATTCTGCGTGCGATGAATGGGCCAGAAAAGTTGTGGACCATCCTCACCCGTGGCCGCGATGGCATGGTACGCCTTAGCCAAGCGGTATCGCTACGCTACATGGCCGATAAGCACGGCACCGACCAAGCCATCGCCCATAAACTGGCGCGCGTGGCGATGATCCACTTCTCCCGTCAAAAGCTCGCCGCCTCTGGCCCACGCTTGCCCAACCGTGCCTTGCTCTTCAAGCGTTTATTGGCCTCTAAGGCGATCGATAAAGTAGTGCACGATGAAGCGCAAAGCCGCAATGTGTCGGTTGACAAGGTGCGTAAAGAAGCGGTCGATATGATGGAGGAGATCGCCGCCAACTTTTCTTATCGCTTGATCCGTTACAGTGACCGCATTCTTACCTGGCTGTGGAACAAGCTGTATCAAGGCATCCATGTCAACAACGCCGAGCGGGTGCGTCAACTCGCGCAAGATGGCCACGAGATTGTCTACGTACCCTGCCACCGCTCGCACATGGATTACCTGCTACTTTCATACGTGTTATACAAAGAGGGCTTGGTACCACCGCATATCGCCGCCGGTGTGAACCTTAACTTCTTCCCGGCCGGCCCCTTATTCCGCCGTGGTGGTGCCTTCTTTATTCGCCGCAGCTTTAAAGGCAATCGCCTGTATTCCACCGTATTCCGTGAGTATCTCGCGGAACTGTTTGCCCGTGGCTACTCGGTCGAGTATTTTGCCGAAGGTGGCCGCTCTCGAACAGGCCGCCTACTGCCGGCGAAAACCGGGATGCTCGCCATGACCCTACAAGCGATGCTTCGCGGCCAACAACGCCCGATCACCTTGGTGCCCGTCTACATCGGCTATGAACACGTGATGGAGGTCAACACTTACGCCAAAGAGCTCCAAGGCCAGCGCAAAGAGAAAGAAAGCGTCGGCCAAGTATTAGGCATCGTGCGTAAGCTGCGTAACTACGGCTTGGGTTACGTGAACTTTGGTGAACCCATTGCGCTCAACCAACACCTCAATGAGCAAGTGCCTGACTGGCACGATTACATTAACCCGATGGAGCCGCAAAAACCGGCGTGGATGAATCCGGTCGTCAGTGATTTGGCCACCAAGGTAATGACCCATATCAACGATGCCGCAGCGACCAATGCCCTCAACTTATGCGCCACCGCGTTGCTGGCCTCACGTCAGCGCGCCTTAAGCCGTGAAGCGCTCGAGGCCCAGCTAGGGGTGTATCAAGCCCTGCTGACACAGGCTCCCTACTCGGCGAGCAGCAGCGTGCCTCAAGATTCACCGGCGGATCTGGTCGATCACGCGTTATCACTCAACAAATTGGTGGTCGAAAAAGACACCATGGGTGAAGTGATTTCTCTGGATCGACAGCAAGCGATCTTGATGACCTACTATCGCAACAATGTCATTCATCTGGTGGCACTGCCATCGCTGATCGCGCAAATCTTGGTGACCCACAAATCCATCAGCCAATCGGGCTTACGCGCTTGTGTACAACAGCTCTACCCACTGCTCAAAGCCGAGCTATTTATGAGCTTTAATGACGCAGGGCTCGACAGTTATTTTGATGCCCTCTTACAAGCGATGCATGCTCAGTCACTCTTGTGTTGTAACGACGGCAAAGTGACCATGAACAACGCCAAGCTCGGTGAGCTGCAATTGCTTGGCCGTACCATTGCCGAAACGCTGCAGCGCTATGCCATCACGCTGACCTTGTATACTCACCAGCCGCATATTAAAAAGCGTGATTTGGAGAAACATAGCCAGATGTTGGCACAGCGACTCAGCCGTTTACACGGGATTAATGCGCCCGAGTTTTTCGACAAAGGCGTATTTAGTACCTTCGTCGATACGCTCCGAGAGCAAGGCTATCTCGATGACGATGCTAAGGCCAATGCGGAACGTATTCACGCATTGAATGATTTAGTCTGTGGGCTGACATCACCAGAAGTGCAACTCACGATTGAGGCGGTATTAAATCAACCCCTGAGCAAGCACTAGATCAGTGACGAACGGTCAGTGGCTACATGTCCCGTCCTAATATAGGTTGACAGTTTTTAGGCCAGCTCCAGTAGCTGGCCTTTTTTATTATGCACCTGATTGGGGGTTGCCATACTTAAACTTAGGTGCGGTCTCATTTCGTTGTATATCGCTATCGATTCTTTTACCAATATTTTAAGCTCTGTCAGTGTCTTACACCGGTACAGTAAAAACTCATGCTTCAGTATGCCATTGACTCTTTCCGCTAACGCGTTTTGGTAGCAATCATAACCATCCGTCATCGACGGCTGGATTTGACTCTCCTGTAGCGCACTCTGATAAACGGCTGAGCAGTATTGCGAACCTCGGTCTGAGTGATGTACCGCATTGCCGATATAGCGCTTATCTTTGACGGCCATTTTCAGCGCTTTCACTACATTGTCGACTTTCATATCTTCGCTAACGTGATGACCCACTATCTTGCGTGAGTTGGCATCGGTCACCAGTGACAGATAGTGCACACCTTGGTCTGATTCAACATAAGTGATGTCGCTGACCAGTATATGCGCAGCATCATGCAGTCCGTCTTCTTTTAGCAGGTTAGGATGCTTCTTCATCCAGTGCTTACTACACGTAGTTTTTGTGTAGCTTTTCTTGGGTTTAACCAGTAAGCCTTCGCTTCTCAGATAGCTAAAAAACCCGTCTCGCCCTAGCTTAATTTCGTGTTCAACTAGCTTGGGCTTTACCAACGCGTAGAGCTTACGCGCCCCTAACCTCGGCATATACTTACGCCAGTATTGGACCCAGTCTCTGATGATTGATAGTTCAGCTCTTCGGCTTTCCATTCGAGCAACGGCTTGATAGACACCTTGCCGAGAAATGCCTGTGGCACGACATGCCGCCGCTAACTTTATTTTACTTTTGGCTTTGGCTTGCCAGATGTACCGGATAAGTACTTTTTTCTGAGGCCGGCTCCGTACTCATTGTCCATGATATCGACCATACCATTGAGGATTTGGTTACGCAGTTTCTCTTCGGCTAACTCACGCTCAAGGCGCTTGATAGTTTCGGATGGGGTTTCTTTTGAATGTGGCATAAGGGGATGCTGAAATGGCTTCGACCAATCGAGTCTACCATGTTTTCTGAGCCAGACGAGTACCGTTGAGCGGCCCTGAATGCCAAAACGGGCTTGAGCTTGTTTGTACGTCATTTCGCCTTTTTCAACACGCTCTACAACGCCTAATTTAAAGGCTAAGGTGTAATCACGTTGCGTGCGCTTACGGCTTGAATTACTTGATGTTGTCATAAAGAAGTCCTCTTTATGTCAACGTATTTCAGGACGGGACAACATTGATAAAAAAGGCGCTTCTATCTGAAGCGCCTTTTTATTTTACTCGCTGGATTATCCGTATATGCCCAAAAGTACACCAATAAAAATCACTAGGCCGACGTAGTTATTGTTCAAAAAGGCTTTAAAGCACGCCATCCGCTCGCGCTCTCTAGCGAGGTATTGCTGATAGACAAACAATGCAAAGGCGGCCAATAAGCTCCACTGATAGGCTGGCGACAGCGCTAACCACTGCCCGGCGAGCATCAGCAGCCCTAGGGTTAATAATTGCAAGCCACCCACCGTCGCTTTATCCCAGCAGCCAAATAGAATCGCCGTCGATTTGATACCAATTTTCACGTCATCGTCTCTATCGACCATGGCATACAAGGTGTCGTAAGCGATGGTCCAACAAATATTGGCGAGAAACAGCAACCAAACCACTGGTGGCAGCGCATTTTGCGCCGCCGCAAACGCCATGGGGATCGCCCAGCTAAACGCCAGCCCTAATACTAACTGAGGCAGATGGGTGTAGCGCTTCATAAAAGGATAAATAAACGCCAGCGCGACGCCGACAAAAGAAAGCTGAATGGTCAAACGGTTTTGGGTGAGCACCAGCAAAAACGCACCGAATACCAACATAATAAAAAAGCCAAGCGCTTCTTTTTCGCTGATCCGTCCGGCCGGTAAGGGCCTATCTTTGGTGCGCTTAACATGGCCATCGAAATGGCGATCCGCATAATCGTTAATGACACACCCGGCGGCACGCATCATATATACCCCGAGCACAAAGACCACCAGGGTTAACAGTGACGGCATGCCATCGGCAGCGAGAAACAAGGCCCATAAAGTTGGCCATAATAGCAATAAAGTGCCTATGGGCCGGTCTAGACGGGCCAGCTGTCCGAAGGCGGCCAGTTTTGCGCTCATGCAGGGATCTCCTTTCCATACACAGGTGAGTCTGGCAGAAACAGTTCTGCCACTAACATTGGCCGGTTGTGGAGCCAAAGGCGAGAGCGACGCGCATACAACTGATGGGGCAGGCACACTACATTAGCGGTTTCAATCGCATCTCGCCGTGAGGCGCGCTGCTTAAACACATGCTGGCCTAATGGTTCGGTCCCCAGTGCGTGCAGATGATCACCTTGACCTTCCAAGGTGGAGGCCGGCATCAAGGTACGCGCGCACAACCAAGGGAGTCCATCGCCTTTTAGTACCACTTCACGCACCACACAGGCCTCTTGACCAATCAGCGCGCTTTCGCTGTCGGTCAGTTTGTCTGGGGTTAATTGATAGACAGCAAGCACATCCACATCAAAGTCATGACAGTGGCGCTTTAATCGTGCTGTCATTGAGTGCGATTCGAGTAACCAGCTCCCTTCTGCGGTGCGCTTTAGCGCCGCAATATCTGGTCGCTCCCAGCGTGCCGTTTGCAGCGCCTCTAGATAGGTATGATTTAATTCCGACATTGTTTCCTGTGCCACATCGCGCAAAATTCGCCTGTCCTTACCCCTATGAGGCGGACAATGTTGCTATACTCGGTGGGCAATTATATCAGGCTCACCGCCATTGGAGAATGCGCGCGGCCTATCCCTATGAACCACGAACGGAATTGCTGGGTGGTTATGAGTAAACGACAACCTTTATTGATGGTTATGCTAAGCCTGCTGTTATGGGTTACCACCGCCGTCCATGCACAAGAAGATGGCAGTAACGGTGATAACCCTAAGTACAGCTATTTTTCTTTAGAGCCGGAAATTACCACCAATTATGTCACTGAAGGCCGTCGTCTGGGCTTTATCAAAGTGAAAGTTGAATTAATGGTTGATGACCCAAATTTAGTCAGCAAACTGGAATACCACTCTCCGCTGATCCGCGATGTCATCATTGAAACCTTGAATCAGCAAACCGCCACCCAAATAAAATCGCTATCAGGACGAGAGACCATCCGCAAAGCCTGTTTAGAAAAGGTCAACGAGTTATTGCTCGCCGAAACCAACCGGCGGATGCTCACCGACCTGCTATTTACGAAATATTTGTACCAGTAATTACGACGCCGCGAGATCATCTGCTGGAGCTGCATGACTAATCACCTCAAGGTGGCTTCCTTGGGCTGCTAACATCTCGCGGATCTGCGCTGGGGGCGTCGCATCGGTAAAGACCATATCCAGTTGAGTAATGTTCCCCAAATTAACCATCGCATTACGGCCAAATTTAGTATGATCCGCGGCCAACATCACACAGCGGCTGTTATCTAAGATAGCTTTTTTGACCCGTACTTCATGATAATCAAAATCCAGTAACGACCCATCGTCATCGATGCCACTGATCCCCAAAATACCAAAATCGAGCCGGAATTGAGAAACAAAGTCGAGCGTGGCTTCGCCGACAATCCCGCCATCGCGATTGCGTACCTCTCCGCCAGCAATAATCACCGTAAAGTCCTGCTTTGGCATCAAGATCGCGGCGGCATTCAGGTTATTGGTGACCACCCGTAAGTTGTGATGTTCGAGAAGTGCTCGAGCCACCGCTTCGGGGGTGGTGCCGATATCGATGAACAAGGTCGCCCCATCAGGAATATGTTGGACAAGCGCCTGAGCAATGGTGTCTTTTTCTTGTTGCTGGAGGACTTTACGAGTGGCGTACGCCGTATTTTCCGAGCTTGAAGGGACCGTTGCTCCCCCATGGTGACGACGAATATGGTTTTCCGCAGCCAGCTCATTCAGATCACGTCGAATCGTTTGTGGGCTGACATTGAAGCGCTCAACCAAGTCTTCCGTGCTCACGTATCCTTGTGATTTAACCAGATCAATGATTTGCTGGTGACGTTTGTTTTGCTTCACTGCCTCTCCCCCTTACAAAAAAAAGCCCCCGCGATCACGAGGGCTTCCTAGTTTACGCATAGCCACTAGGCGATGCCAAGACAGATTATTTAAGCAGCGTGCACAGGCGTGTCACGACGCACACGATGCTCCCCGACCCATGCCAAACACAGGAAGAAAATCGCCAAGATACAGCCACCGGTGAGCAGCATGAAGCCGCCGTCCCAACCGAAGTGGTCAACGGTATAACCGAGTGCAATGTTGGCAACAACCGCGCCACCAAGGTAACCGAATAATCCGGTCAAACCTGCCGCAGTCCCTGCCGCTTTTTTCGGTGCTAGCTCAAGTGCATACAGACCAATCAGCATCACAGGCCCATAAATCAAAAAGCCAATCGCGACCAAGGCAACCATATCGATACCTGGGTTACCCGCCGGGTTGAACCAGTAGACAAGCACCGCCACGGTCACCAGTACCATAAAGAGCACACCCGCTGGCGCTCGTGCACCTTTAAAGAACTTATCAGACATCCAGCCGCACAATAATGTTCCTGGGATCCCCGCCCATTCATAGAGGAAGTAAGCCCATGAGGATTTATCCACGGTAAAGCCTTTCGCTTCATCGAGATAAACCGGCGCCCAATCGAGCACACCATAGCGAATCAAGTACACAAAGGCATTGGCAATCGCGATATACCACAACAGACGGTTTTTCATCACGTAGGTGACAAAAATATCCTTAGCGCTCATTTCTTTTTCAAACGCTTCTTCGTCATAGTTGTCCGGATAATCGTCTTTATACTCTTCAATCGGGGGCAAGCCACAAGACTGTGGAGTATCTCGGAGGGTAAACCAGATAAAGACGGCAACCAACGCGGCGAAGAATGCCGGCACGTAGAAAGAAGCACGCCAGTCATCGTTAAACAGCCATAAGCCCAGTAAGAACAAGGGGCCAATCAGCCCACCACCGATATTATGGGCAACGTTCCATACCGAGACTAACTCACCTCGCTCACGTCGTGACCACCAGTGCACCATGGTTCGCCCACAGGCCGGCCACCCCATGCCTTGCACCCAACCATTGATAAACAACAGCACAAACATGATCGCAATGCTGCTCGTCGTCCATGGCAAGAAACCAAAACTGAACATCACCAACGATGACATCAAAAGACCGGCACTTAAAAAATACCTTGGATTTGAGCGGTCAGACACACTGCCCATCAGAAACTTGGACAAGCCATATGCGATCGACACCGCCGCCAGTGCCACGCCTAAATCACCTCGACTAAAGCCATATTCATCAATCAGAAAAGGCATCGCCAAGCTAAAGTTTTTACGCACCAGATAGTAACCGGCATAGCCGATAAAAATACCAAAAAACAGTTGCCAGCGCAGTCGGGTGTAGGTATCACCGATCTGTGATTCTGGCAACCTTTGCCGGTGAGCTGCCGGCCGGAAGATTCCAAACATGAGAGGGTCCTCAGTAAGATGTACGCGATGGATTTATAAAAAGGATAAAAATCAAAAAAGTGAGCAATAAATTTTTCGCATTCGCTCAACGAGTGGAATAATTACTCAAAATGAAAGTTAAAACCGTGAAAGCGAACATAAAAACATAGATCTGACGCAATAAAGGCGTGCTTTCGAACAAAAAAAGAGCAAGTCATTGCTCTTTTTTGATTGCTGCTCGTATCTGTCGAAGGAGCCGGGGGAAGAATGTCGTCAAGCGTGGCGTTTAGCATCCCATAAACCAAGGGCGCAACCGATCATTAAACCAAATAAATGTGCCATATTGGCGATATTCATGCCCATAGGCTGGAAAAAGCCAATCACAAGCCATACCAGCATAAAGATGACATAAGGTTTCTCGATGGTTAATCCACGCTCGGGGGCTAGCCAAGTTAACCACCATAAATAGCCCAAGAGCGCATAAACCACACCGGACAGGCCACCAAAATATGGGCCTTCTAACCAATACTGACCTAAACCAGAGAACAGTGCCGCAAACAGGAAAATCTGAACCAGTTTACTGCTACTTCCAAGGCGCTCAATACGGCCACCTAATACCCACCACCACAGTAGATTGAAGATGATATGTAAGGCAGAGAAATGCAGCAGCGCATGGCTGAATAGACGCCACAATTGCCAACGCTGGTGGCTGTCTGACGGAAATAGCAAACTGCGCACCACGACCTCAAACCCGCCTAACGTCATTAAGGCAAACAACACCACACTGACGCACATCACTACCAAGGTGACAGGGCCAGACTTATCTTTCACCGTTTGCCATAATCCAGCAGAGGGATAATGGAAGCGCGCTTGGCGAGTTTCAGCCACTTGCCAAGACGCCGCTTGGTAACGGCTATGCATAGGATCCGCGATAAAACGTTCGAGCTCTGTGTCGATCCAGGCTTTATCGTCTTCATTGACCAGCCAGAGAGCAACCTGTGCCTCGGGTTCAGGCGCTAACTCAAGCTTGACTCTATGTGCCGCCGCGTAATCAACAAAAGCTTGTGCTAAGCGAGCATTAGGCAATACCGCGATTTTTTGCATGGACTATCCTATTTAAGATCGATCCCCGATGTGGTCGGCAGCGCTTGTCGGTGCCACGCTTCAAACCCACCATCAACACTGTATACCGAATCAAACCCTTGATTAATGAGATATTGGGCGGCACCTTGGCTACTGATCCCGTGATAGCACATCACCAGAACAGGTTGATCAAAGTCAACCTGATCCATAAATGCCACCAAGGAATCGTTAGTCAGATGATAGGCACTTTGGGGGTGCGAGACCTGAAATGTTTGAGGATCCCGAATATCCACTAATACTGCATTTTGCTGATCATCACTCAGCATTTCCCACGCATCGGTCACAGAGATATGTGCGAACTGATCCATACCTTATACCACTCCACTCACAAAGTTATTCCCAGTAGGCGTTACACGAGGATAGCGTGCTCCTCGATAAGAGTCCGCATTGTACCTGAGTTTGTTTTCGCTCGCTTGCCTAGCCATACATGCTGTGCGCGCTTTTTGATCGTTTGTGGAAAAAGCTGTGGATTGCGTTGATAAGCGATGATCTTATTCCTGGATCCACTAGATGTAGTATGGATCCAGGATAAGCTGTGAATAACATTGTCGACACCCCATCATTTACTTCTTTTTCAGGCATAAAAAAACCGGCCACTGGCCGGTTTATCTGATCCTGCTAGGATCTATAAGGCATCACCCATTGCTTGTTTCAGCTTCTTCATCGCGTTTTTCTCTAACTGTCGCACGCGCTCTGCTGATACCTGATAGTGCGTCGCCAAATCTTGCAGCGTCGCCTTGTTGTCATCCAACCAACGGGCACGAACAATGTGCTGGCTGCGCTCATCCAGTCCCGCCAATGCGTTTGCTAAACGACGATTCGCGTGCGCTTCCCAGTTTTCGGCCTCTAGTGACTCGGCAATATCTGAGCTTTTATCCTCAAGATAGAAAACCGGTGCCATCGGGCCACTTTCACGCTCGTCGTCAGCGTTGGCAGGAGCCTCAAAGGTCGCATCTTGTGCCGCTAGACGCGCTTCCATCTCTCGGACTTCCGATGCCTCAACACCAAGCTGTTCGGCGACCATATTCACTTCGTCGTTGTTAAACCAACCCAAGCGCTTCTTGTTTTTACGTAAGTTAAAAAACAACTTACGTTGCGCTTTGGTCGTCGCCACTTTAACGATACGCCAGTTACGTAGTACGTACTCGTGAATTTCGGCTTTGATCCAGTGGACAGCAAATGACACAAGACGGACGCCAACTTCAGGGTTGAAACGTTTGACCGCCTTCATCAAGCCAATATTACCTTCTTGAACCAAATCCGCGATGGGTAAGCCGTATCCGGTGTATCCACGGGCAATATGAACAACAAAACGCAAATGAGATAGGATCAGCGACTTTGCCGCCTCCAGATCACCATGGTAATGGAGACGCTCGGCCAGCGAATGCTCCTCTTCCGCGCTGAGCATAGGGTGGCTGTTTACCGCTTGCAGGTAACCGTCAATGCTACCTTGTACAATCGGTGCCAGTGCGTTCATCTCTTTTGTCATTCAAACCTCGTTTCCGAATCGTCGAAGACCGAATTGCTGATTAAGCATGCAAAATATACCCAAGCGGGGAAAAACTGCAAGCCCTGATGTCTCTCTCGTTGTTCTATGACCGTTTTACCCCTAAACAGGTTCAATCTCTTTTAAGTGACGACGTGTGGCAAGCAATGCTGCCAAGACGCCAAGTAAGGTTGACCCCATCAATAATAGCAAAGACTCGTCCCAATTCAGTCCACGGAGGGTAAAGGGACTGTCATAAAGCTGTGCAAATTGGCGAACCGCGCCATCCATGAGCCACGTGTTTAACGCTGTCAGTATCCAGGCCACTATTGCAGCTAAGCTACCTAACCATACCCCCATATATAAGTACGGGCGCAAGATAAAGCTGTCTGTCGCCCCCACCATTTTCATCACCTGAATGCGGGGTTGATGATGCAGGACTTGTAACCGAAGCGTATTACCAACCAGTAACACCACCGCAGCGAGCATTAAGCAGGAAAATAGCCAGGCCAAGGTGAGGGCCAACGTTTTAATTGCATCCAATCGCGCTAACCAATCCGTATCAAGGCGTACTTCATCCACGGCGTCTAACGCGCTTAATTGCTCAGCCAATGCCTCTGCGCGAGCTGATAAGGAAAGCGCAGACTCCCCTTCCTCCGTATCCGTCGTTGGCACGACCACAATCACACTGGGAAGAGGGTTATCGTCTAATAAACTAATCGCTTGATTAAATCCGCGCTGGGTTTTGAGTGCTGTCATCCCCTCAGAGGGAGAAACATATTCTACGCTATCAATATTAGGCCAAGCGCTCAGCTTATCAGCAAGATCTTGTCCGTGTTGCTTAGACTGCACAGGGGTTAAAAAAACATTAATCTCCGCTGGGCTGTGCCATTGCTCACTCACTGCCACCACATTTTTGGCGAGTAAATAAAAGGTAGCCGGCAACGATAACGCGACCGCCAACACCATCAGCGTGAGTAAATTACCCATCGGACGCTGAAAAAGATCATCCCAGGCAGTGAGAGCGTGGCGTTTCTGGGTCTGAATAAATGACTCAGCCATGACGTACCTCCGCCAAACTCCCTTGCTGGAGGTCAAAACGCCGTAAGTGGTGGTATTGCGCCAGCAGGCTGGTGTCATGGGTTGCCATTAAAATGGTCACGCCGACTTGGTTGAACAAGCGGAATAGCTCCATGATTTGCGCTGACAGAGCGGCATCTAAATTACCCGTTGGTTCGTCCGCTAAGAGGACTTGAGGGCGATTGACCACCGCACGAGCAATGCCAACGCGCTGTTGTTCACCCCCAGAAAGCTGTATCGGGTTACAACGCGCTTTATCGAGTAAACCCACTTTATCCAAGGCAGCTGAAACCCGCTTTTTGATTTCATTGTCCGGCTGTTGTTCAATGCGCAGTGGTAAGGCGACGTTTTCGAATACCGTCGCCTCCATCAGCAATTTATGGTCTTGAAAGATAACCCCTAAATGGCGACGCAAGAAGGGAATGTCTTGACGAGGAATACGCGAAATATCATGCCCATTGAAATAAATTTGCCCATCGCTGGGACGTTCAATGGCACAAATCAGTTTCAACAAGGTGCTCTTCCCTGCGCCCGAGTGACCCGTCAATAAAGCCATGTCTCCCTTAGGCAGATCAAAACTGACTTTTTGCAGGGCCTGACGTCCACCCCGATAGGCTTTGCTTACCTGCTGAAACTGAATCACGGTTATTCCTCCCGGCTAAACAACGCCTCGATAAAGTCATTGGCATTAAAGGTCCGCAGATCTTCAATACCTTCACCGACACCAATATAGCGGATCGGAATATTAAATTGTTCAGCCACCGCAAAAATCACGCCCCCTTTCGCGGTACCATCTAACTTAGTCAGCGTAATGCCGGTGATCGGCGCAATCTCGTTAAACAATTTGGCCTGGCTAATCGCATTCTGTCCGGTGCCTGCATCCAGAGTAAGCATCACTTCGTGGGGCGCGCCTACATCCAGTTTTTGCATCACACGGACAATTTTGCGTAACTCTTCCATCAAGTTGGCTTTGTTTTGCAAACGTCCCGCGGTGTCAGCAATCACCACATCCACATTGCGGGCTTTGGCCGCTTCAATGGCATCATAAAGAACAGAAGCACTGTCAGCGCCCGTATGCTGGGCAATAACAGGCACTTGATTGCGCTCACCCCAAGCCTGAAGCTGCTCGACGGCGGCGGCTCGGAAGGTATCACCGGCAGCCAACATCACAGATTTACCCTGATCTTGGAATTGACGTGCCATTTTGCCAATGGTGGTGGTTTTACCGACGCCATTCACTCCGACCATCAAAATCACATACGGCTTTTGATCAGTCAGCACCAAGGGCTGCTCCACTTTTTCCAACATCTGTGCCATTTCTTGCTTTAAGATGCTGTACAGCGCTTCGCCATCTTTGAGATCGCGACGACTGGCTTTATCGGTCAGGTTGTCGATGATTTTGGTGGTGGCTTCCATCCCCACATCAGAAATCAGTAACTGCTCTTCAAGCTCTTCGAATAGATCATCATCGATTTTCTTACCGCTAAACAAGCTAAAGAAACCGGACCCAAGGTTGGTTTTAGTTTTTTGCAGGCCGCGTTTCAAACGGGCAAAGAAACCTTCACGTTGCGGTTTTTCCCGCTCACGCACCGCCACCACGGGGGAGGATTCTGGCTCTGGCTCTGGCTCTGGCTCTGGCTCTGGCTCTGGCTCTGGCTCTGGCTCTGGCTCTGGCTCTGGCTCTGGCTCTGGCTCTGGCTCTGGCTCTGGCTCTGGCTCTGGCTCTGGCTCTGGCTCTGGCTCTGGCTCTGGCTCTGGCTCTGGCTCTGGCTCTGGCTCTGGCACGGTATTAGCGTCGCTTTTACCCTCAGGTTCAAGGTATTCTTGTTGGGTTTGTGATGGTGTATCAACGGACGTATCCGTCGACGTCACTGACTCCACCGAATCATCCGCCACGTCTGGCGAATAGGTTAGCGATTCTTGTTCTGGCTCTGGCTGTGCCTGGTCTTTTTTACGACCCAAGCCCAACCATGACATAAATCCACGTTTCTTTTTTTCTGCCATTGGCAAATCCTAAAGCATGCTTGATACAATCAGCGGCACAATACCGAATCGACATAGTCTATCACCTTCTTTACGGTCAAAAAATCTATGGTTAAACGCGCTAACCGCAAACCCTCATCGACTCAAGTATCTCGTGGGGCTGGATCCGTCCGAATTATTGCTGGTCGCTGGCGTGGCCGTAAGCTTGTGGTGCAAGACGCCCAAGGGTTACGCCCCACCACCGACAGGGTAAAAGAAACCGTTTTTAACTGGCTTGCGCCTTATTTACCCGGTGCGCGTTGTTTGGATGTGTTTGCTGGGAGTGGCGGGCTGGGCTTTGAAGCGCTGTCGCGCGGTGCTGGTTGGGTCCACTTTTGTGAACAACATCCACCTGCCGCCCAACAGTTACGCACTAACCTGAACCAACTGGGAGCTGAGAACGCGCACATTGATACCGGCGATGCGCTCGCCATACTGGCGAATCCCCCTAAAGACGGCCCTTATGATATCGTTTTTGTTGATCCTCCGTTTCATCAAGGCTTGCTGAATGACACGTTAGCGGCACTGGAAGCAAATCATTGGCTGGCTCCCGATGCTTGTATTTACGTAGAAGCGGAAAGCGATTTGGGCGAGTTTCTCGTGCCGGCTTACTGGCAATGCCATCGTGAAAAACGTGCAGGCCAGGTCCATTACCGGTTATATTTCAGAGAGCAAGACGATGTGAGAGAAAATGAATGAAAGCGTTAATTTTACTGGCTAAAGCGGCCATCGCCTTTGTTTGGGCGGTATTGATCGCCAATATTGTCCACCCATTCCCTGGTGTAGCAGCGATGGCTCTCTACATTATGACGGGGTTTTTATTAGTGATGCATGGGCTGCAAATGCTGATCTTTTTGGGTGCGTTTGGCGATAAAGTTGCCATGAGTCGCTGGGAGAAGTGGTCGATTCTGATTTTTGGTATTTTTGCGCTGCTCGATATTCGCCGCAAGTACATGGTCTAACTGACCGTCGAATGTCACGCTAGCCATCGCGACTATGCTGGCACTGCCAGCATAGTTCAAAGCTACCGGCATTGTCTTCTCCACACTCTCGGCATTCCCAATGGGTGCGGCTTTGTGCTTCGTATTCCCGCAGTAATCCCCGCGCCCGGGTGACATCTTCTCGCGCGACCCATAACGTCACACCCTGTACATCGGTGGGTAGCTCGCCAACCGCTGCGCTTAGGGCTTCACCTTTTAACACACAATCAATCTGATGGCTCACCAGCAAACCTTTCAGACTATGTGCCTCTAGGGTATTCATCGCTTGATAGACTTTTTCCATGTGCGCCTCTTCTACGCGATAACGACCGAAGCACTGATCAATGCCTGAGCAATAAAGTAACTCGACATCACCGTCGCTTGTGCCGCGTGAAACTCCCCTTTGAAACGGGCAAAGGCGAGCACCGTATCTGACACCATAAAAAGTATTGCCCCCGCTAACGCCAACCCAGCGGCTGGAGAGTGGGTATTCAACCAATACTCGCCTGCTGCCCATACCATTTGGGTGATCACAGCAATGTAGACCGCCACAGGGAACGCAAATTGTCCTAAATTAGGCAATAGCAATAAAAATACAATAATACCAAGCCCTGAGAGCATAGCGGGCAGCCACCAGACCATATGGCCATCGAATTGTGCCCAAAAGGCAAAAATGTACACCAAGTGCGCGAGTAAAAAGCTCGTCAGGCCTTGAACAAACCGATCTTTGGGCCACATTAAGAAGATGTCACCCACCATGGAAAGCAATAAGGCAATGAGCACCCATTGCGCATAAGTTGAGACACTAAGATGCGCGCTGACAATAAGCATTAATAGCACTATGGTCAGTGGCTTAAATAGATAAAACTGCCAGCGAGGGCCCCGGTAGGCTGCGGAGATATGCAGCAGTCCAGAACAACAGACAGCGAACCAGCTCCACATGAGTATCATTCCTTTCACGACAAGGACGACAAGTCTAGGCAGGCCAGACAATATGTCCAGCTCTCCTTGGTGAGAATAAGATCCAGTTTAAAAAAATCGCAAGGTTTACCCCGGTATTACCTCTGAAAGCACGTTTGCGGTTAACCGCTCCATTGCGGCCACACTTGCGCATAAAATCCGAGCGCGCCAGCAGTAAACAAGAATATTAATCCCGCAGCAAGCCGCCAAATCAGCCGATTGCTTCGAGGTACCAGCTCCGACTCACAGTATTTGCTTACCGATATAAATTCACGGATATCATCCACTTCGTAACCGTCTTCATGCACCACTTTATTACGAATACTGGCGATAAAGCGCAGCTTTTTAACCACATCATGTGGCAGGCGCTTTTGACAACTATCCACCAGCTGATGAAGCCCTTTCCCTTCCGCGTGATAGTGCTCACGCAGCAAGCTTTCTAGGCGCTTACTGTGCTTAATCACGACTGCGACGTCATCCATGGTCTCTCTCCTTACCGGCTCCCACTTTATGAGTATGGTGGTTTTTATACCATTTAGGGGCATCAGGCTTCATGATTGCGATCTGATCCTGTCATCCTACATTCAATCAGTTATGACCGCTTTTGTCGCCAAAAGTGTCATCCATTTATGGTACCAACCAAGCAGTGGTGCGATATCGTTGCAATACAGCAGTCGTCAACGCTGCGCCCGCAAAGGCATAGATGGTCAGCAAGGGTATCCAAACCAGTGCGGGCGATAAAGTGGGCCAATAAGCCCTCACAGGCCAAAGGAAAAGCGGATGGATCAGATAAATTCCCAGACTATAACGACTCAGGGTTGCGACCCATGGTGGCGTGATTTTATTGGCTCGCCACTGCCGGATCGCCAAGAAAAAGGCCGCACTAATCAGCACCGTGTTGACCGTGGTATACGACAGCCAACCCTCAGTGATATAGCGCTGATGCGCGATGCTGGTGGCTACGACCTGGTATTCAGTAACCCCTAACGCCAGGAGCCCTAGCCCCCACCAAAGGGGCAACGCGCGAGGGAACTGGTGCAACCAATACCCTAACCACAGATAACCGCCATAGAGGATAAAATCATTCCGCCACCAGCCATGGGCACCGGTTAAATACCAGGCGGTTAAGCCTATCCACACCAGTCCAACCAGAGCCACTGACCATGGCGGTAAGCGTGGCACTAACGGGCGTAGCAATGGCACCCACAGGAGCAACGGGATGTAATAGTAGAAAAAACCAAGGTGATAATAGGTTTCATGCTGAGGGGCCGCTTGCAGTGTTTGAGTGACGGTCTGCCACGAAAAACCATCGGGCGTCAGTCCAGAGAGACACGCAAACCCCAGTGACCACACCAAAAACGGCACCACCACCTTGACGACGCGGCGGCGAATAAAATGCCCCAAGGTGAAAGGATGTGTCGAGGAGAGCAGCAACAAGCCTGAAATCATAATAAAAATCGGCACCGCCCAACGACTCGCGCTGTTCAGCCCCACCGCGACCACCCAATCACTCAGCGCAATATCGCCTATCTGAGAGCGATACGGGCCAAGTACATGAATCGCCACCACGAAAAAAGCAGCGAGAACGCGCAATATGTCGAGGTAATCAATGTGTGTCTGTGTTTTAGTCTGTTGCATTTGTTAACACTTTTAACCGGTCACCGAATCGAGCACTTATCCATCATACGCCAACTTCCCGTCAAATGATGTCCGTTAAAGTCATTATCCAGTCAAATATGTTTCTTTTTTGTCTATTTATTAGCACACAGATCGGTATTTAAGGTTAAAAGTTAGTTTTTAATCTTGCCATTTACGTTAAAAAACAATTAACATTCGGCCTCTTTTCCCATAGACGGGAAATGCAGTACAACCAAGGAGAAGAATGACATGCACTCAAGTACCTCCGAGCAGCAGGGCGGGCCGCAAAAGCGCACCCTGTTTACTCGCTTCCTCGATACCGTCGAGTGGCTAGGCAACTTATTGCCCCATCCTGTAACTCTGTTTGCGATCTTCTGCGTCGCCATTCTGTTGGCGTCTGGTGTCGCCGGTTACTTTGATGTTTCCGTGGTGGATCCGCGTCCAGAAGGCGCAAAAGGACGTGCCGCTGATGGCATGATTTATGTGCAAAGCCTGCTCAACGCGGAAGGCTTGCAAATGATCGTCACCAACTTAGTGAAAAACTTTACCGGCTTTGCCCCGCTCGGCACCGTGCTGGTGGCCATGCTCGGTGTATCGGTCGCAGAGCATTCCGGGCTACTGTCAGCCTCCATGCGCGGGCTGGTGATGGGCGCGTCGCGCCGCACGGTCACTTTTACCATTGTCTTTGCCGGTATTATCTCTAATACGGCTTCAGAGCTCGGTTATGTGGTTTTAATCCCGCTTGCCGCGATGATCTTCCACTCATTAGGCCGCCATCCATTAGCCGGGCTTGCCGCGGCGTTTGCCGGGGTATCAGGCGGTTACTCTGCCAACTTGTTATTGGGGACTGTCGACCCCTTGCTGTCGGGGATCACCGAGTCAGCCGCGCAAATGATTGACCCAGACTACATCGTTGGGCCCGAAATGAACTGGTATTTTATGTTCGTTTCTACCTTCTTCATCGCGATTGTTGGCGCGTGGATCACCGATAAGATTGTCGAGCCTAAGCTGGGCCAGTATGACCACAGCCAAGCCTCTGAAGATGTCGCCGCCGCATCCGCGAGCAAGCTCAATGACGACGAGAAGCGTGGTCTTCGTAATGCCGGCATTGCGGTGCTGATTGTCAGCGGTATTTTAGCGCTAACCATCGTCCCTGAGTGGGGACCACTACGTCACCCCGAGACTAATGAAGTGGCAGGCTCGCCGTTTTTGAAAGGCATTGTTGCCTTTATTATGGTGTTCTTTGCCGTCCCAGGCATCGTGTTTGGCCGTACCGTCGGCACCATCAATAACGATCGCGATGTGATTGATTCGATGTCCAAGTCGATGAGCGCCATGGGCATGTATATCGTGCTGGTGTTCTTCGCGGCGCAATTTGTGGCGTTCTTTAAATGGACCAATTTTGGCCAAGTGATTGCGGTCGGCGGCGCGGATTTCCTGCAAACTATCGGTTTAACAGGGCCAGCATTATTCTTTGCCTTTATCTTAATGTGTGGCCTGATTAACCTCTCGGTCGGCTCGGCATCGGCGCAGTGGGCAATCACTGCCCCGATCTTTGTGCCGATGTTAATGCTGGTCGGTTATGCCCCCGAGACGATTCAATCGGCCTACCGGATTGGCGATTCCGTGACCAACATCATTACCCCGATGATGAGCTACTTCGGGCTGATTTTGGCGGTGGCGTGTCGCTATGTGAAGAACCTTGGAATAGGCACCTTGATTGCCACCATGCTGCCTTACTCGATGATCTTTATGGTCGGCTGGAGCATCTTGTTCTATGTTTGGGTTTTTGTGCTGGGCTTACCTGTTGGCCCGGGAGCAGAGACTTACTACAATTTTAATCAGTAATAGCCCCCCATCTAAAGGCAAGCGGGTTCGTCTTGCCTTTTTTTCCACTTACGTGTCATTTTCATCCCCCCCTTAAGACGGTTATAGTATCGCTATCTCAGTGATGGTAAATGACCGATGACAACTCTCGCCGACAGTAAGGACCAACCGGCTTTTGACTCGCACTCCCTCGACAGAGAAGCGCAGCTTAGCGATGTGTTTAAACACAGTATTACGCCCTTTTGGCAACATCGTGAACAAGGATTCTTTCACGGTGAAGGGGGATTACGCCTGCACTGGTGCAGCTTTACCCATCCGCAAAATACTCGGGCTATCGTTGTAGTCAATGGCCGCATAGAAAGTGTGATGAAATACCAAGAGATCTTTTATGACCTCTTCCAGTTGGGCTATGACGTTTACAGTTTTGATCACCGTGGTCAGGGCTTGTCAGAACGTTTGGTGATCAAACCACGTGATCTGGGTCACGTTGAACGCTTTAATGACTATGTGACCGATCTAGCCACCTTTATGCAGACGATCCGAGCACATCGCCATTACGATCATACGTTCATGCTTGGTCATTCGATGGGAGGAGCAATCGCTACGCTCTATGCCCATCACTACCCGAGTGCGATTGATGGATTAGCACTTACCGCGCCAATGTTTGGCGTACAAGTGCATCCTTGGCTCGGACGTATTGCCCCTTGGCTATGTCGATCATTGGCGCGTTATCAACACCCGCCACGGTTTGGACCCGGGCAAGTCGGTTATCGCCACGTGCCCTTTGAGCAAAACCGTCTTACGCATTCAAGAGCACGATATGCTTGGTTCCGACAGCTGTATATCAACCAACCACAGTTACAAATTGGTGGGCCAAGCTCGCGCTGGATTGTCGAGGGGATGACAGCGGCGGAGCAATGTCTAGGCATTGCTCCGACACTTTCAACCCCCACGCTTGTCTGCCAAGCTAGCGATGATCAAATTGTCTCTAACCCAGCCATGTCACAGTTTCACGCTGTCCGCACACATGCGGGAAAACCGAGCTATTGGCGAACCTTTGACGGTGCCTACCACGAGATTTTATTTGAAACGGATAACCACCGAGTCACGGCGCTTGATGCCATCCATGAATTTTTCTCTCGCGATGCCCTCAAGTAAAAGCGGAAAAAACACAATGGCAGTGTTCCCTTTTTAACCCCGTTAAGTTGCAGTAGACTCAGAACATACTGTGATTATGATCGCTTAACTAATGAGGACATGATGTACAAACTTGTCGCTTCCGACCTAGACGGTACCTTGCTGACTCCTGAGCACCGTATCGCTCCCTATACCAAGCAAGTGCTAGAGCAACTCCATCAGCAAGGCGTTCACTTTGTGTTTGCGACCGGACGCCATCATGTCGATGTTGCCAGTATCCGCGAGACCGTGGGTATTCCTGCCTACATGATCACCTCTAATGGGGCCCGTGTGCACGACAGCAATGACCAGCTGGTCTTTCAGCACAATGTTGATCCTAAGATTGTCGCCGACCTCATCAATGAGGTGAAACAGGATCCAACCGTGACCATTCACCTGTATCGCGACAATGACTGGCTGCTG
The DNA here is from genome assembly GCF_900141775.1 of Salinivibrio sp. ES.052. Taxonomy (GTDB): domain Bacteria; phylum Pseudomonadota; class Gammaproteobacteria; order Enterobacterales; family Vibrionaceae; genus Salinivibrio. The sequence goes on from NZ_FSRI01000002.1 coordinate 226,311, forward strand.
AGCAAAATGGATGAAGAGCTCGCACGCTATCACCAAGACTCTGGCTTTAACGCCAAGGTGTTTGATGTGGATAACCCACCGGTCGATAACATCGCGAAGATTTTCTTTATTCGCCACGATCACGACCACTTGCTCAAATATGAGCATCAGTTTTTGTCGCAATACGGCGAAAAAGTCAGCATCGCCTTCTCCACGCCATTCTGCCTGGAAGTGATGGGCAATGGCGTCTCCAAAGGCGCTGCTCTGGAGGAGGTTGCCCGTCGTCATCAGCTCAGCTTGGCGGACTGTATCGCCTTTGGCGATGGCATGAATGATGTGGAAATGTTACGTGCTGCTGGGCAGGGCCTCGTCATGGCAACCGCACAAGCACGCGTGAAAGCCACGCTCTCAGATAAGGCGATTATTGGCAGTCACGCTGATGAAGCGGTGGCGCGCTACTTAAAAACGCACCTATTAGACCAACGTTTATAAGCGGTTTGGCTCACACTATGAGCCAACAGGCTGCTTGCGATGCACTATTCCCCCGCCATCGTAACAATCGCCTGCCATTGCGCTGCGGTAACTGGCATAACACTCAGCCGGTTACCTTTTTTCACGAGTGGCATCTGGGCCAGCGCTGGGTTTTGCTTCATGTCAGCCAACGCAATCAAGGGTAAATGGCGCTGATATTCCACATCCACCATAAACCAACGTGGGGTTTCAGGTGTCGCTTTGGGATCAAAGTAGCCACTTTCTGGCTCAAATTGGGTATGATCGGGGTAACTTGCTCGCACGACTTTGGCGATCCCCACCACACCGACTTGCTTGCACGATGAATGATAAATCAATACTTCATCCCCAACATTTACCTCATCACGCAGCATATTCCGCGCCTGATAATTGCGTACGCCCTCCCAACATGAAACCTTTTGCTGCTTTAGCGTGTCTATCGAAAAGGTATCTGGCTCTGTTTTAAATAACCAATAACGCATGCTAGCTTGCTCTTAATCGGATGATGGCGGCAATCTTGCCCTCCCCGCATTCCAGGCGCAAGCCTCTCTTTTCGCTCAGTACAAGGAGTTTTTCGTGCCACTTATTCGCCCCCTAATCATTGCCTCGATGAGTTTGCTCGCCCTCGCCGGTTGCAGTAGTCCCTCGGGGCCAGTAGAGCTTGGTCACCGTAGCGACATGGTCACCACGGGCCTGGTTCATGCGCCGCAGCCTTTTATGCAAGCAGGCCGAATCTCGGTGAGTCCAGAAACAGCCAGTTTCACTCCTTGCGGCAGCCAACAGCAGTACTGGCTTGATTTAACCGCCGACCAGCGCGCCGCCCTCGATCAGCATGCGGGATCTGTCTATGCTGAATTTGAAGGCTTTTTCACCCCGGTGTCGCGACGTGGCTTTAGTGCCGATTATCCCGCCACCGTCACCATGACACGCTTGAACATGCTAACCAGTGAGCTAGAGGGGTGCGCCCAGCCTCGTAACACCCTGCTTGCTGAAGGCCATGAACCACTGCCTTGGTCAGCCGCCGTCGGGCAAGGACACCTCGCGTGGGAGAGCGAAAAAGATTCGGATGAAGTGCCACTCAAAGGGCATCAGCTTGATAAAAAACAGGCGCAATTTAGCAGTAAACAGGCCGTATTAACGCTTAGCGCACAAGGCTGCCAACAAAGCGCCAACACCCTCTATGGCTGGCAAGCACGTTTGAAAACGGCGAAAGCCACGTACCGAGGATGTGCGATCTTGCCCTCGGAGGACACCAGTCAACATTGGGCGGGGGAGTACCAAGGCACCAACCAGTCGCCCGGCCAACCGACACTGACCACTCAGCTAACCTTACTCCCGGATCATAGTGCTATCACGACGTATCACCCACAAGGTGAGACAGTCACCAAAGAAACCGGCATTTGGCAGCCAGTAGAAAAAAACCAAGTACAGGTGCTCACCACCCGCAGTGGAGAGCAAATGGTGGTGTCTGAGCGCGTATATACACGTAAAGGCGTTACCCTCACCGCGTCCGAGGAAACCTTTAATGGCAACACGTATCCTTTGGGTACAAAGGGGTTAACACTTAAACGCCAAGTGAGGAACCCAGACAGCAGCCAACAATAACCTGGCATTCGTGGCTGGGCTTGCGCACAATAGCGCGCTGTTAACAAAGGAGACAATCATGGCCCGTTCGCCCTGCCGCCAATGCGGTTTTACCTATCACTGTCTCTGTCACTGCTATTGGCCGCTGGAAAGCCAATTGCAATGTGTGCTGGTGATGCACGAAAACGAAGCGGCGCGCCAATCCAACACCGGCAAACTGGTTAAAGCGGCGCTGCCCCACACAAAAATCGAGATTTGGCAACGCAAACAACCACCGCAAGCCTTGCTCGACAGCTGGGCGCGCGGTGATGTGTCACCTTGGTTGTTGTTTCCCAGTGATGATGCCGTCCCCGCCGATAGACTGTTCGCTGACGCGGCTCGGTCTGTCTCTTGCGCGGATAGGTCAGTTTCTTGCGCAGAGGCGTTAGCCGCCACCAATGCGCCTCGCGCGCCATTACAGTTTGTGGTGCTGGATGCCACTTGGCAGCAGGCGCGAAAAATGCTCAATAAAAGTCCGTGGCTCAATGGTCTGCCGCGGGTCAGTTTGCCGTCGACAGCCGCCTCGCAATATACGCTTAGGCGCAACCAGCCACCGGGACATCTGTGTACCAGTGAAGCGGTGAGTGCATTACTACGAAGCCAAGGCGACGTGTGTGCTGCCACGCAGTTGGACCATTTTCTTGCCCACTTTATGGAGAGCTACGAGGCCGATCGCCACCATCACACCACACCGCTCCCCGCCCCCAAGATGCTGACGTCAAACGCGTGAACAAAAAAACGCCGAGCATAGCGCGCTGCCATGCCCGGCGTTTAAGCCGTTTATGGGCTACAGCTTAAAGCGGCTGATCTCTTGCTCGAGGCTATGAGAAAGCTCGGATAACGTCGCGGCTTGACGCGCGGCCTCATCCGCTTCTGTCGACAGCTCATTCGACACATCGCGAATGCCCTCTGAGTTACGGGTGATCTCCGACGTCACACTCGACTGCTCTTCCGCCGCCGAGGCAATTTGGGTGGCCATATCGCTAATTTGGCTCACCGCCGCGACAATTTGGCTCAAGCTCTCATGTGCCACGCTCGCCTCATCGACACTCGCATGTGCTCGTTGTTGGCTATTTTGCATCATAGTCACCGCTTTACCGGTCGCCTGCTGCAAGGTATCAATCATCTGCTGGATTTCGGTGGTTGAGGCATGGGTTCGCTGGCTCAGTATCCGTACCTCATCGGCCACCACCGCAAAGCCACGACCTTGCTCACCGGCACGCGCCGCTTCGATCGCAGCGTTCAACGCCAATAAGTTCGTTTGCTCGGCCACATTTTGAATGGTCGACAAAATGCTGGTGATACTGTGCGCATGTTGATCCAGCTCGCCAATCACCCCCGTTGCGGCCTCAACGTCATGGGCCAACTCAGTGATCGCGTGCTTACTTTTCTCTACCTGCTGGCCGCCATCGTTGGCAACGCTTTCGGTCTCTTGAGCAGTGCGCGCAGTGTTATCCGCATTGCCGGCAATATCTTGGGTCGCCGAGGCCATTTCATGGATAGCGGTTGCCACCATATTGATTTCATCTTGCTGATGACCAATCCGGGTAGAGCGCTCTTCCGCTTGCGCCGCGGTCAGCTCGGCTTGTTGCTTGAGCGAGCCAGACAGATGGCGCAAATGCGACACCATAGTGTGCATGTTGCCGACAAAGCGGTTGAAGTTGTTGGCAAGTTTGCCAATTTCATCATTACTGTGTGGCTCAAGGCGCTGGGTTAAGTCCCCTTCACCGGAGGCAATTTCTTCTAGCGCGGCGGATACATTGAGCAAGTCACGGAACAACACATGCATCAACCACGTCACGGCACCGGCCACCAGTAAGGTGATCACCACCGCAGTCAGCATCAGGTCGAACAAGGTATCACGCTGGCTGGCGTATTCGGTGCGCTTATCCAGCTCAATCGCTAGCACCCAATCGGTATTAGGAACCGAGGCAAAATAAAACAGTTTATCGACCCCATCGACAGGCAATTCCACCAGCGATTGCTGTACCAACGCCTGACGCACGCGGTTTTCATTCAGCTCAGGAGACAGGCTGCGATACGGTTTTAGCAGGCGCGCTTTGTCTTTATGGGCGAGAAAGGTGCCATCAGCGCCTAACAACATCGCGTTCGCATTTTTGCCCACTTTTAATTGGGTCACGTCACGGATCAGCTGGTCAATCAACACATCCGCGCCCACCACACCGATCAATTCGCCATTACGACGCACCGGCTCGGCCAAGGTCACCAACATCGCACCAGTAATCGCATCACTGTAAGCGGTGGTAATAATCGGGCTACCCGCGCTCACCGCTTGCTTGTACCACGGGCGGGCGCGAGGGTCATAATCATCGCGGTTGCGCTCTGGGCGCGAGCGATACATGGCGCCTTTTGGAGTACCATAATAGATATCGTCAAACCCACCGGCCTCACGTGCTTGCTGTAAATAGCTCACACGATGGCTACTGCTGGTGTAATCGGTAAAGGCACTGGTGATATCAGCACGGATTTGCACCCAACCGCTGATCGATTCAGTCGCCGCATCGGCGATACCACTGACGCGGCTATAGATGCTCGACTGGGTTTGGGCTTGAATTTGGCTTACAGCAAGCCAGGTGAGAAAGGCGGCCATCAGCAATACAGCAGATAAGCATGCCCCAATTAATTTTTGTTTTAGTGATAACTGCATGGGAACGGCTCTCAAAGCAACGACAGGTTAATTCCAAACTCCCCGATAACCGAGGTAGCAATAGTGAACAGCCGTCACCCCGTCCCTAGGGTACCGCGAGCCCATCCAGCGCGTCGCGGGTTCACAGCGCCGGATAATTTTTATCCGACATGGCAAGCGCGCGCTAATGTAACAGCGCGCAACAAAGATTGCCATTTTTTAGACAAAAAACAGTCAACTAGAGAATATTTAGAATAAAGATCACATAAACCAACCATCGCTTATGATACGCAGTTTGTTGCAAACAACACAAAAGCAAGCATCTGAGGATTAGCACTCCTCGCAAGACCGACAGAAACGCGGCCTATTGGCGGACCTCAATAATAACTCGGCTATCTGCATATGAATCAATCAGCGCACCTATCTTTTTCGTATTCTCTGAATCGAGAAACGCATCCCATTCATCCAGAATCAAGTGACCCGAGCTATTTTCCAGTAACCACTGAATACTCTTGGCGGAGTACATACCATCAGACAGTATTGCTGAATCATCCCAAGGCCACAGTAAGCGCTTAGACGGGTTGAAGTAGAGATAATCATTTTTGGCACAGAGGTGCCTTAAGAAAGACGTTTTCCCAGATCCGTTTTCTCCAACAACGCGAAAACGGCCCTCCTGCGCTTGAGTAAGGTTCACAGTATCAACGCTCTCGTTATCTTTAAGGATCGCGATATTCCATTGTGGTTGGTAAAGCGACTTACGTTTCGAAAAACACGTCATCACCGACAGCTGGCCTTTGATAGACGGAAAAGAGATTAACAAGCTAACAATATCAGACGCAGAATTTAAAAGATGATAAATGCGTGTGAGGTTAACAATCGACGCCACTTTTACCTCCATCGGGACACTGCTAGACGTAAAAATGAACAGTAATACACAGGAAGTTGGCGCAAGCGCGAGTAAGGAAGAGACCAACAATGCCTTATACCTAAACACAGCCTCTTTGATTCTCAGCCCTAAGTATTTCGCTTTCCCTTCCTCGAAGCGCGTTTGATAAGCCAATGCATTCACCGACGAACCAAAATGTACATTGTCATGGATAGTCGATAACGTTGATGTCAGTGATGAACCCGCTTTGTGGGTGGTAACAGCGTTCTTTTCTAGGTGCGAGGAAATGGTTTTATTGAACCCCAAGATAAGCAGCACACTGATCATCACGCTGACAAAAAAACGCCAATCAATAAAAGCGGTGATCATTAGCAGACTCAGGAAGAAGTTGAGGCCAGACGACATCCCCCAAAAGGCATAGCCAATAAAGTCAGAAATCGCACTCTTTCCCTGAGAAACGTACACGCCCAGCGTATGGTCGACAGTGCGACTGTCAGTGCAAGATTGATAGCGATTAGTCGCGGATTGCCAAAATCGACTTAGTGATTCACACAACCACTTTTCTTTATACACATCAGAAAAGTAGCCGATTATATGGGGAAGAATCATCGCGACAATATATAGGAACACCCAGAGCTTTAATGCTTCATAATGTTGATTAATTTCAATAATATAGCCTGAGACCATCACAGAGGCGAAAATAGAAAAAGCAATCGAAGACTGATGAAGCAGCACAAATAGAAACGTATAGAGCGTGTTTTTATTCGATATACCACGGCATATCTCTCTCACGCTAAGAAAAGAAATCACTCAACCACTCCTTGGTTCTGCTTAAGGAAAAACGGGGCGTTTCCATCCTTTATCCACCCCGCAGCAGATTCTCTATGTGATTAGAGATTAAGTAATATATTCAGTAAGATAACGTGCATTTGGTCACGTTTTTTATACATACTGTCCGGCTACCCAGCCGGAGCTCCAGGCCCATTGGAAGTTATAGCCGCCGAGCCAGCCGGTGACATCAAGCACTTCACCGATAAAATACAGGCCGGGGATATCTCGCGCTTCAAGGGTTTTCGAGGAAATTGCGTGGGTATCTACCCCGCCAAGCGTCACTTCTGCGGTGCGGTAACCTTCGGTGCCGTTTGGGGCAATGGACCACTGGTGAAAGTAGTGATGAAGCTGATCGAGCTGTTTGTCATCAAGCTGCTTGAGCGGTTTATCTGGCAAGCTATCGCGCGCAATCAAGACCTCGACCAAGCGTTTGGGGAATAGGCGAGACAGTGAGGTTTTTAAGGTTTGGTTGGGGTGCTTATCACGCATCGCCACCAGCACCTCTTTTAGCGACTCACTGGGGAGTAAATCGATGGTGACCGCTTCGCCCGGCTGCCAAAACGAGGAGGTTTGCAACACCGCCGGGCCCGATAAGCCGCGGTGGGTAAAGAGCAGGTTCTCGGTAAAACACACACCCGATTCGGTGGTGATCGAACACGGCACCGACACCCCGGAAATATCGGCAAAGCGAGTTTTGTCCTCTTGGTGCAAGGTATACGGCACCAAGGCGGCGCGAGTGGGCAGCACTTTTAGGCCAAATTGCTCGGCAAGCTGGTAACCAAAGGGGGTAGCGCCAAGCTTGGGCATCGAAAGGCCGCCCGTGGCGACCACTAACGACTGGCAGCGTACCGGCTCTCCATTGAGTTTAAGGCGAAAGCCAGCTTCTTCTTGCTCGATATCATGCACTTCACAGCGATAGCGTTGACTGATGGTGGCTTGGTCGCATTCGGCCAACAGCAGGTTAACGATATCTTTAGCGCTGTCATCACAAAATAGCTGGCCGTGGTCACGCTCGTGATAGGCCACCCCATGGGTGGCCACCAATCCAATAAAGTCCCATTGGCTGTATTGCGCCAATGCGGATTTGGCGAAGTGCGGGTTTTCACACAGGAAGTTATTGGCGGTGACGTCATAGTTGGTGAAATTGCAGCGTCCGCCCCCTGAGATCAAGATCTTGCGGCCCGGCTTTTTGGCATGATCCACCACCAAAACGCGGCGGCCACGTTGGCCGGCTTGTGCCGCACACATCAACCCTGCCGCACCGGCGCCAATCACAATTACATCATACTCAGTCACACGCTTACCTGTTTATTCTCTGCTCACCCTGTGGGAGCGGCATTGTAGCAGCCCGCACGTGAGCGGCAAGCGCGATTTAACGCGCCTGCGCTTCGGGCGGTGGCACCATGGCATCGGCGCCCTGCGTCATCAGGCTTGGATCCATATGCAGCGTACGAGTTGGGAAAGCAATATCCGCACCGTGCTGATGAATAATACCAATCACTTGCAGCAGTACATCCTGCTTCACACGGTGATAACGTTGCCAGTTCACCGTTTTGGTGAAGGTGTAAATAAAGAAATCGAGCGAATGTGGTCCAAAGCTATTGAAGTTCACAATCAAGGTTTGTCGCGTTTCGATGTCTGGGTGGGCTTCAAGCATGGCATACACATCGTCAATCACCGCGCTGATTTTATCGGCGTCTTGGTAACGTAGTCCGATGGTTTCATAGATGCGGCGGTTGAGCATCCGCGAGGGGTTCTCGACCACCACGTTACTGAATACCGAATTGGGAACGTATAAAGGGCGCAAATCAAAGGTGCGCACCACCGTCATACGAATACCAATTTTCTCCACTGTGCCCTCAATGTTGCGATCCGGCGAGCGCACCCAATCACCGACTTTAAACGGGCGATCAAAGTAAATCATCACCCCACCGAAGAAGTTCGACAGCAAGTCCTTAGCGGCAAAACCAACAATTAAACCCCCGACACCCCCGACGGTCAGTAGACCTGAGACGCTAACGCCCAGGCTTTTCAGCAAGGACAAGACCCCGAAGCACACAAAGAGGGCGCGTAAGACATTCCCCAAGGTATTGATAGTGGTGTGGTCGCGTTTGCTCGTCTCAATCATCACTTGCTCGCCGCTGTTAACTAGGCGTAACAGCACCCAAATGATGACCCAGATCACCACCAAATCTTGCACCAAGGTAAGCCAACTGAGTGAGACATTGCCTAAGGTGTTATCGACAACGATTTCCAGCGAATGAGAGGCTGGCCATAACCAAATCAACACACTTAAAGGCGTATCTATCGCCGGCCAAATGATGTCGTCCCAGCGGGTGATGGTCTTTTCCGCCAAGGCTTTCAGCCGCCCAACCAGTACGTGCCAAATCGTCCAGGCAATGGCACTGATGCCCGTTAACGTGACAACATCAGAGATCCATTCCCACGCCGCTGCCTCATGAAGCGACTGCCACCATTGGAGTAGGCTTTGCATGATTCCCTCAATTACACTGTGATCCGAGTAGTGGCGTCAGGTTAACAAAAAAAATGCTGACCGAGGTCAGCATTTTGTCGAAATTGTTAGCGTCCGCTTACCAGCCCGCAAAAGCGACAAGAAAAAAGGTCGCGAGCAAGGCACCAGACAGCGCAGCGTTGAGGAGAAACAGATGGCGCACTTTGTTGCATTTCCCCACAAACATCTCATCGTGATGATGAAGATACTCTTGACTACGAATGTACTGATACAAGCGTTTTTGGCGCGAGATATCGCCTTGAGGGGAGAGTGAGAAAAAGTTGCTTTCTCGGCGACAGATTTGCTGGTAAAGCAACGGGTTGGCATCGCGTAGCATCACCACGAGGGCCCGCAATGACGATATATAACGTGCAAGATTGATCAGTGTCACTGTGAACACCGCTACGATTAGAATATCACCGTTCATAATCCTCTCCCTCCACTACGCGAGATAGCGGTTCAGAGGGAGAGGTAACGAGATTACTGACCCACTGAGCCGTCCATCACTGACGTAGATTCTTCAACCGCCATTGATGCCAAGTCTTTGTCGATAAAGAACAGTGCCTTGCCATCTTCGCCGACTAACTCGATCTTATCGAGTACGCCTTTAAACAACTTCTCTTCTTCGTGTTGCTCCGCCACATACCACTGCAAGAAGTTAAACGTAGAATAGTCTTGCGTGGTAAACGCGACGTGCGCCAAGCTGTTAATTTTTTCCGTGATCAAGCGCTCGTGCTGGTACGTTTCACGAAAGACTTCACCTAACGACGCAAATTCGTGACGCGGTGCGTCGATCGAACCCAGAATCGGCATCGCCCCTGTTTCACTCACGTACGTAAACAGGCGCTGCATATGCTGCATTTCTTCCTGTGCGTGCTTGTGTAAAAATTTCGCCGCGCCTTCGAAACCCTGGTCTTCACACCAAGCGCTCATTTGTAAGTATAGGTTTGATGAGAAAAACTCCAAATTGATCTGCTCATTGAGCCTGTCAACCATGGCAGGTGCTAGCATATAAAACGTCCTCTTTATTTGGGGTTAGCTGCCATTCTGACCAGCAGCACGTTGGTTTTCAAGCGAATCACGCCGACTATATCCTCCAATGCCGAGTCTTGTACCGAATTTATGACAAGTATCATTATTGAATTGTTGATCGGAATGCGATCGCAGTGACTGTTTTTAGTACGCAAGCCCGCTAGACTGCGATGACAACCTGATAAAAAAAGGATAACCCTATGTCATACAAGCATATTTTAGTTGCCGTTGACCTGTCTGATGACAGTGAACGACTATTGAAAAAAGCTGACGCGTTGGCCACAGCGGTAGGAGCGAAGTTGTCGTTGGTGCATATCGACGTCAATTACGCCGAGCTCTACACCGGGCTCATCGACATTAACTTGGTCGAGTCGCGTAACCGTGTGATTGAAGAGGCGCAGCAAAAGCTTAATCAACTGGCCAGTGACGCGCAAAGCCCAGTGACGCATACCTTAGTCAGCAGCGGCGATTTGGCCGAAGAAATCACGGAGTCGATTCAAAATATGGGGATTGATCTGGTCGTTGTCGGCCACCACCAAGATTTTTGGAGCTCGTTGCTCTCCTCCACCAAGCAGTTACTCAATAAAACACCGGTCGATCTGTTGATGGTACCTATCCGAGACTAGCCGTGCCGCCTTATTTCCTCGCGAAGGCGGTGATTCCGCCTTCTTGCTGCCATCATCGCTTTCTCTCTTATCCACACAAGACGAACCGATTGCGCCCCCGCGATGAAACGGTACACTGCCCTTTTACCACTTTATCGAAGGAACCGAATTCATGGGGTATCTTAGCGGCGTCACACTGCTGTGGGCCTTTTCATTTAGTTTGATTGGCGTGTATCTCGCTGGCCAAGTAGACAGTTATTTTTCTGTGCTGATGCGCATTGTATTGGCAGGGCTGGTGTTTTTACCGTTTTTGCGCCCTCGCCAAGTGCGCCCCGCGTTTGCCGCTAAATTGATGCTGGTCGGCGCATTTCAACTCGGCATTATGTACTGCTTTTTCTATCAATCCTTTTTATTTTTGTCGGTGCCAGAAGTGCTGCTGTTTACCGTCTTTACCCCGCTTTACGTCACCTTGATTTATGATTTGCTAAAACGCCAGTTCAGCGTCTGGTATCTGGTTACTGCCGCCATTGCGGTGCTCGGTGCCGTAGTGATCCGCTATGCGACTATCAATCCTGATTTTTTAATCGGCTTTTTGGTAGTGCAAGGCGCGAACCTTTGCTTTGCCATTGGCCAGGTGGGCTATAAGTATCTGCTCGAGAAAGAGCCAGCGCCGCTGCCTCAACATGCGGTATTCGGTTGGTTTTATCTCGGCGCCTTAGTGGTGGGCGTGTTGGCTTTCGCACTGCTGGGCAACAGCGACAAGCTGCCTTCTACACCAACCCAGTGGGGTGTATTAATCTATCTAGGCACTATCGCCTCTGGGCTGGGGTATTTCTTTTGGAATAAGGGCGCCACCCTAGTCAATGCGGGCGCGCTCGCAGTGATGAACAACGCCTTAATTCCAGTAGGGATTGTGGTCAATGTACTGATTTGGAACCGCGATGCGGATCTCATGCCATTACTCAGCGGCGGCGTGCTGATCCTCGCCGCACTTTGGTTTAACCAAACGTGGGTGAAACGCCGCGTTGCCGCCCAACGGGGTGCCGCCCAATGAGATATGACCAACGACCTCAGTAACAGCCGATCAAAAAAGGCAGGGGATTCCCTGCCTTTTACGATTCCGGCATCAGCGACGTCGTTAGATAAATGCAAACGCGTCCGAGTAGAGGTGATCCCGACTCACGCCACGCTCTTTACAGAACATATCGCGCGCCACACCGGCCATTTCAAAGCGGCCAGCGATGTAGATGTCATAAGCGCCGAGGCTGACAAAATCTTCCATCACCGCTTCTAACACATTACCCACTTTGCCGCGCCACTCGCCTTCTGCTTGCTCAACCACTGGCATAAAGGTGATGTTCGTGTGTTGCTCAGCCAATGCTTGCATTTCGTCATGCGCATAGAGCTGACACGGCGTACGTGCGCCCCAATAAATAAAGATCGGCGACTGTATCTTCTGGCTAATACAGTGGTCTACCATGCTTCGCACGTAAGAAAAACCCGTACCGCCGGCAATCAAAAGCAGCGGACGCTCGCTATCGCGCAGCCACGCATCGCCATCAGGCTCAGTAATTTCGAATCCGGCGTCACCACTTTTCCGCAACGTTTTCGCTTTTTCGACCACTTCTAATGCAAAGGGGTTTTCATCCGCCGCCCCCACATGGAGCTCTAACTCTGCACCAGCTTTACGGCTTGGACTGCTCGCGATCGAGAAAGGACGTTTATCTTTTTCGCCCATCACTGCCATCACGTACTGTCCAGGTTGATAACTCACCGCTTGCTGCGGTTTCAGCACAATGCGGTAGGTGTGACACGCCAACGACTCAACGGCGGTCACTTCACATAGTATCGACATTCTGTTCCTCTGTTCGTTTTGCTACAGCCGATGAGGTTAATGAAGGTGACACGCATGTCACCTTTGGCTGTATTTTATCGTTGGTGTTGGCTGTTCGCACCTATGACTCAGGGCCAACGCTCAGTTCGTTTTACACGTGTGCAATACGCTACGTTAATATGCCTAATTCCTCCCACATGGCGTCGACTCGCGCCACCACGTCAGGATCTTTGGCTATCGGGGTCCCCCACTCACGGTCGGTCTCACCTTGCCATTTATTGGTGGCATCTAGGCCCATTTTCGAACCCACACCCACCACTGGCGAGGCAAAATCAAGCGAGTCAATCGGTGTATTCTCTACCATTACAGTATCGCGCGCTGGATCCATACGTGTCGTGATCGCCCAAATGACGTCATTCCAATCACGCGCATTGACATCATCGTCACACACTATCACAAACTTGGTATACATGAACTGACGCAAGAAAGACCATACTCCCATCATCACCCGTTTGGCATGCCCAGGATATTGCTTTTTCATGGTGACTACCGCCATGCGATACGAGCACCCTTCTGGCGGCAAGTAGAAGTCGACGATCTCTGGGAACTGCTTTTGCAAGATAGGCACAAACACTTCGTTTAACGCCACCCCAAGTACTGCTGGCTCATCCGGTGGACGACCGGTGTAAGTGCTGTGGTAAATCGGTTTTTTACGCATGGTCAGGTGGGTCACGGTAAACACGTGATGCCGCTCAACCTCATTGTAGTAGCCAGTATGGTCACCGTAAGGCCCCTCATCGGCGTACTCGTTAGGGTCAATATAGCCTTCCATCACGATTTCGGCACTCGCCGGCACATCCAAATCGTTGCTAATGCTCTTTGCTACCTCGGTTTTACTGCCACGCAGCAAGCCGGCAAACGCATATTCGGACAGGGTATCTGGCACGGGGGTAACAGCACCTAAAATCGTGGCTGGATCGGCACCATACGCCACTGTGACCGGAAAAGGCTCACCAGGATGGGTTTGCATCCAATCATGCAAGTCTAACGCGCCGCCGCGATGAGCCAGCCAACGCATGATCACTTTATTTTTGCCGATTTTTTGCTGGCGATAAATACCCAGGTTTTGCCGCTTTTTGTTGGGCCCGCGCGTAATGGTCAATCCCCACGTGAGCAAGGGTGCCACATCCCCGGACCAGCAGCGCATCACTGGGATGGTATCCAGATCAACTTCATCGCCGCTCAGCACCACCTCTTGGCAACGCGGGCGCCGCACGGTTTTCGCGGGCATGTTGAGCACTTGACGAAACACGGGTAGTTTATCGAGCGCATCTCGGAAACCTTTGGGCGGCTCAGGCTCTTTCAGGTAGGCAAGCAGTTTACCGACCTCACGCAGTTCAAGCACATCGTCACGTCCCATACCCAGGGCAACACGCTTAGGGGTGCCAAACAAGTTCGCCAGTACTGGCATGTCATAACCCACCGGGTTTTCGAATAAAAGCGCGGGGCCACCCGCCCGTAAAGTGCGATCGCAAATCTCGGTCATCTCAAGATCAGGATCAACCGGCTGGGCAATGCGTTTTAGCTCGCCTTGAGCTTCAAGGTAATCAATAAAATCACGCAAATCGGAAAGTTTCATATCAGGCTCAACGGGTTAATGGGATGCCTCTATGATACCAAGTAAACCGGTATCCGGATCGATAAAGGCTCGACATTAGCGCGACGGCAACGCAGATGCAATGTGCTGTTGGCCAAGCGGCCCGAGCTGGTCTTGTAACCCGCTCAACCAATCCCCCTTGCCCGCATCCACCAGCAACTGCGCCACTTCGTTGCCTTGTCGCAACGACAATTGTGTCAGAAGAAAATCCGCGACAGGCGCAGGCAGCGGCGACAAGTTGGCCATCTGGCGAATCGCAGGTCCACGTAACGAGGGGTTATCGGCGGCGGCCATCATCTGTTGCAGTGCAAAGGGCTCTGCACCGCGCTCACGCAGTGCATGCAAGGTGGAAAGACTGTACTTATCCGTGCCTCGGCGCCACAACCGCTGATAAAGTGCGACACGCTCAGTGGCTTGTGCCAGCGCCGCGAGAATGGCGTTGTCCGGCATCCACATCAAGGTCGGGTCATTGAGGTACTGGTCGACCAAATAGGTCAAACCATCGACATCATAATCGGCAATCATAGTGACTAATGCATCACGGCGTTGGCGATAATCCGGCCGATCAGGGTCAACCCAATCCGCTATCACTAACTGACGATAACTCAATAGCATGCCGAGTTCTTGGGTCAATTGTTGCTGACGGTACCGATTAAGCTGCTTGCGCGCCGCCGCCGCATAGTGAAATGCTGGCGTGGTCACCCAGTAACCATCTTGTTGATGACGCAGGAGAAAGTGTGGTTGCTGCTGACTTAAGGTGGCGAGATAATCGCGCCACTTATCGTTATCAAGCCGCAAAGGGGAGGATAGCAGTCGGTATAAGGTCGCCTCACGCGTCAGCGGAGGAAGCTGGAGGATGTGCGACTCAAGCGCCTTGATATCGCCACTGGCTTGAAGGGTAAACGCGGTACGCATTGCGTCAGCGGTGCTCGCTTTATCTAACACTTTCTCGATAAAAGGCTGCGCCACAATTTGTCCGTCCGCGGCTGGCTCGTTGGATGCCAACACACAGGGGGAAATCACGCCTATAATCCCTAGGCATACCCCTAATAGCTTGATGCGAAAACGTCTTGCCATCCGTTGCAATCCTATCTTCAGTGTTACGCGTCCTGCGTCACCTTTTCTTGGTAACGATGATTGTGCGAGCTCGCTATGTTTTGGGCAATAAAAAAGCACTGCGAATGCGCAGTGCTTAACATTATTCCGTTATCGATTACGAGTTTTGCCGACGCATCGCATCAAAGAACTCATTGTTGGTTTTGGACATCGCCAATTTACCAATCAAAAACTCCATTCCTTCAAACTCGCCCATAGGATGCATGATCTTTCTAAGAATCCACATCTTCTGGAGTTCGTCCGGTTTGGTCAGTAGTTCTTCACGGCGAGTACCTGAGCGGGTGAAGTCGATGGCAGGGAAAACACGTTTTTCAGCAATTTTACGTGACAGGTGCAGTTCCATGTTCCCTGTCCCTTTAAATTCTTCGTAAATCACTTCATCCATCTTCGAGCCGGTGTCCACCAATGCAGTAGCAATGATGGTCAGGCTGCCGCCTTCTTCTACATTACGCGCCGCACCAAAGAAACGCTTGGGACGGTGCAATGCGTTGGCGTCGACACCACCGGTCAATACTTTACCCGATGACGGCACCACCGTGTTATAAGCGCGAGCTAAGCGCGTGATCGAATCCAATAAGATCACTACGTCTTTTTTATGCTCAACCAGGCGTTTTGCCTTCTCAATCACCATTTCGGCAACTTGGACGTGGCGGTTAGCCGGCTCATCGAAGGTTGAGGCAACCACCTCACCTTGCACCAAGCGCTGCATCTCAGTCACTTCCTCTGGACGCTCATCGATCAGAAGCACCATCAGCTCACAATCAGGATGGTTAAACGCGATGCTTTGTGCAATGTTTTGCAGCAGCATGGTTTTACCGGCTTTTGGCGGCGCCACAATCAAACCACGTTGGCCTTTACCAATGGGGGATGCTAAATCGAGTACACGGGCGGTGATGTCTTCTGTGGAACCATTTCCACGCTCCATCACCATCCGCTCGCTGGCGTGCAAAGGGGTTAAGTTTTCGAAGAGGATTTTACTGCGGGCGTTATCGGGTTTGTCGCTGTTGACTTGATTGACTTTCAACAGCGCGAAGTAACGCTCGCCATCTTTCGGTGGTCGAATTTTACCCGCGATAGTATCGCCTGTACGCAGGTTAAAACGCCGGATTTGGCTTGGCGAGACATAAATATCATCAGGGCCGGCCAAATACGAGCTGTCTGCGCTACGCAAGAAGCCAAACCCGTCTTGAAGGATTTCCAGCGCGCCATTGCCGAAAATGTCTTCACCGCTTTTGGCGTGCTGTTTGAGGATCGAGAAAATAATGTCCTGCTTACGCAAGCGAGCCAGGTTTTCAAGTCCCATGCTTTCGCCAAGCGCAACCAGCGTCGAGACGGGTTGAGTCTTCAGTTCGGTAAGATTCATATTGGTGAGTGTCTTGTTTGTCAAAGTTGAGGTCTGAAATTAGTTAGCGTGTCGAGACCAGTGGCATGTTCGAGAGATGAACAGAAGTACAAATTCCGTGCAATAAGGTAGCACCTAAATGGGATATCGTCTAGTTGACAGAAAAACAACCGCCGCTGAGAGGCAGCGACGGTTACTTTAACACTATAGGTTAGCGTCAAGAAACTCTTTAAGTTGAGTTTTTGATACAGCCCCAACCTTGGTTGCTGCCACACTGCCATCTTTAAACAATAGCAGCGTTGGGATACCACGGATGCCGAACTTAGGCGGTGTACCTGCGTTCTGGTCAATGTTCAGTTTTCCGATGGTGACTTTGCCTGTGTATTCTTCGGCGATTTCGTCAAGGATCGGTGCGATCATTTTACATGGCCCGCACCATTCTGCCCAAAAATCAACCAAGACAGGCCCTGCAGCTTTTAGAACGTCTGCCTCAAAGCTGTCGTCGGTTAGCTGCATAATTTTGTCGCTCATCTTCTACTCCAATACATGTTTTTGTTACTGGCTAAATAGCGACCAGTAAATTATGGGACTATTTGACTGGATTCGCTTCCGTATTGCAAGCCTAAGCTGATATTCTATCCGGATGAAAATGACGCATATCACAGAGCAGAAATTTGCCGAGCTCGGCTTGCACGCCGATGTTCTCAAGGGCTTGGATGCCAAAGGGTTTACTCAATGTACCCCTATCCAGGCACTGGCATTGCCGGTCCTGCTCACCGGCCAAGACATTGCAGGACAGGCTCAAACAGGGACAGGCAAGACCCTGGCGTTCCTCGCTGCAACGTTTCATCACCTCCTTACGACCGACGCACCTTCGTCGCGTCAAAAGAATCAACCACGAGCCATTATATTAGCTCCTACGCGTGAATTAGCGATTCAGATCTATAATGATGCCGAGTCTTTGCTGGCCAATACGTCGATCACAGCCGGATTGGCGTATGGTGGCGAAGGTTACGAGAAGCAGCAGCAAACGCTGGAACAAGGCATTGATGTGTTAATCGGCACCTGTGGCCGCATTATCGACTTTCATAAAAAGAAAGTGATTGATTTACACAGTATTCAAGCGGTGGTGTTGGATGAAGCCGATCGTATGTTTGACTTGGGCTTTATCAAAGACATTCGTTTTCTGTTTAACCGTATGCCTGCACCCAATCAACGCTTAAACATGCTGTTCTCCGCTACCTTATCGTACCGCGTACAAGAGTTGGCCTTTGAGCATATGACCAACCCTGAACATGTGGTGGTCGAGCCAGAGCAAATTACCGGGCATCGCATCAAGGAAGAGCTGTTCCAGCCATCTAATAAAGAAAAGATGCCGCTGCTCCAAACACTGATCGAAGAAGATTGGCCTGAACGCGCGATCATCTTTGCCAATACCAAGCATCGCTGCGAATCGATTTGGGCACATCTCGCGGCCGATAATCATCGTGTGGGCTTGCTGACCGGTGACGTCCCACAGAAAAAACGGGTTAAAATTCTAGAACAGTTTACTAACGGCGAACTGGATTTGCTTGTCGCTACCGATGTGGCAGCACGTGGATTACATATTCCTTTGGTTACGCACGTTTTCAATTATGACCTCCCCGATGATGCGCAAGACTATGTTCATCGCATTGGTCGTACTGGGCGTGCCGGTGCGAGTGGCAGCTCCATCAGCTTTGCCTGCGAAGAATATGCGGTTAACTTGCCAGCAATTGAAGAGTATATCGAGCATAGTATTCCGGTGAGCGAGTTTGATAGAAACGCCTTGTTGCAGGATCTGCCGCCGCCGAAGAAAATAGCGAAACGCCCAAATACTCAGCGTCGCAGCAGCACCAACAAAGGCGGCGGAAATAATCGCAACCGCCAACGTCGTCGACCCCAAAAGTCGGCATAACCCTTAAGGCACGCATAGGTCAGAGCGCATCATGAGTGGTCACGGAAATTTAACATCGACCCCGTCGCTGTACGCCGCGATTGATTTAGGCTCCAACAGCTTTCACATGCTGGTGGTGCGCCAAGTGGCAGGCAGTGTGCAAACCCTCGCTAAAATTAAACGAAAAGTTCGCCTTGCCGCTGGGATGGACGATCAACAACAACTCAGTGACGACGCGATGCAACGTGGCTGGGATTGTTTAGCCCTCTTCGCCGAGCGATTGCAGGACTTTAATACTGACAATATTCGCGTGGTCGCCACCGCCGCGCTGCGCCGTGCCAGTAACGCCGATGCGTTTTTAGCGAAAGCGAACGCTTTGCTCGGTCATCCGATTGAGATTATCTCGGGGGAAGAAGAAGCCCGCACGATCTATCAAGGGGTCGCGCATACCTCTGGTGGGCCAGGGAAACGCTTGGTCGTCGACATTGGTGGCGCAAGTACCGAACTGATCATTGGTGAGCAATTTGAGCCCTCCCTGCTACGTAGCCTCAATATGGGTTGTGTCACCTTTTTAGAAGACTATTTTGCCGATCGCGTACTCAACCAGTCTGCGTTCGATACTGCCATTGCCGGTGCCAAAGCCGAGTTAGCTCCTCTGATTGATCAATACCGCGCGCTCGGTTGGGATTGTTGTGTGGGCGCCAGCGGTACCGTGCAGGCGCTACAAGAGATCATGGTCACCCAGGGCATGGATGAGGTGATTACGCTCGATAAACTTCACCGCTTGCGCGATCAAGCCATTGTCTGTGGGCAAATGGATGCGCTAGACATCGAAGGTTTGACCTTAGAACGGGCGCTGGTGTTTCCAAGCGGTTTATCGATCCTGATCGCTATTTTTGAATGCTTGGAAGTGACCCGTATGACCTTGGCCGGTGGCGCCCTGCGGGAAGGCTTGGTGTATGAAATGATGACCGCGATGCGCCATAGCGACATTCGCGCGCGTACCATTGCTAGCATTCAATCACGCTATCAACTCGATGAAGCACACGGTATCAATGTCGCCGATACCGCACTGGAGCTGCTCACCCAGTGCCCCACTTCCTGGGTGCCTGAACCTGAAGCGCAAAGTTTGCTCCATGCCGCCGCCTGCGTGCATGAAATTGGTTTGAGCATTGGCTTTAAGCAAGATGGTGATCATGCCGCGTATTTGATCACACACCTCGACCTTCCCGGTTTTACCCGAGCACAGAAACAATTGGTCGCGACCTTGTTGCGCTACTACCGTGAGCAACTGATGCTCATTGATGGCCAGCATGCGCTATCCACCACCAGTGCCAACCGCCTGTTGCGCTTGCTGCGGATTGCGGTGATCTTATGCCACCGCCGCGACAGCCGCGTCCGACCGATGATCACCCTCACCACCGAGGAGGATGCACTGACGCTGAAGCTAGATACCACACTGTTTGATGCTAGCCCGCTATTACGTGCCGAACTTGAGCAAGAGGCATTGCGTCAATCAAGCCTTGGGTTGCCCCTAGTGGTGCTCACTGACGAGAGTCGTATCTAACTGCGATGAATAAAAAAGCCCGCACCAGTGATGATGCGGGCTTTTTTTGTTGAAGACCTTACAATGCTAAGCAGTAGCAATCCCACAATGACGCAGCAGCGCTTCTGGGCTTGGCTCGCGGCCTCTAAAGCGAACAAACAAATCTTTCGGTGCCTCACTGCCGCCACGGCTGAGAATATGGTTCAGGAAGTCTTCCCCGGTGTCACGGTTAAAAATCCCCTCTTCTTCAAAGCGCGAGTAAGCATCGCTCGACAGCACCTCTGCCCACTTGTAGCTGTAGTAACCCGCGCTGTAGCCACCGGCAAAGATGTGGCCAAACGCATGCGGGAAACGGTTCCACTCTGGCGCTGGCACCACAGAGACCTGCTCACGCACCGCGTTCAGGGTTTCCATAATCCGTGGGCCGACCTCTGAGTCAAACTCACTGAATAAACGGAAGTCGAACAAACTGAACTCGAGTTGACGCAACATCGCCATCGCCGAGTTAAAGTTTTTCGCGGCGAGCATTTTTTCTAGCATGTCTTCCGGTAAGGCTTCTCCCGTTTGGTAATGCCCCGAGATAAAGCTCAGTGCGTCTTGCTCCCAGCACCAGTTCTCTAAAAACTGACTTGGTAGCTCAACCGCATCCCAAGGTACGCCATTGATCCCCGACACATCCGCCACTTCTACTTTTGTCAGCATGTGGTGAATGCCGTGGCCAAATTCGTGGAACAAAGTGACCACTTCGTCATGGGTAAACAGCGCAGGGTCATCGCCCACTGGTGGGTTAAAGTTACAGGTTAAATACGCCACTGGCGTTTGTAGCTCACCGTCTGCTTGACGACGACGAACGCGACACTCATCCATCCATGCGCCGCCACGTTTGTTTTCTCTCGCATACAAGTCAAGGTAGAAGCTACCGCGCAGGGTGCCTTGGCTATCATGAATATCATAAAAGCGCACGCTCTCATGCCAGGTGTCGATGCCTTTACGCTCGGTAATCGTCATGCCAAACACACGATGCATCACTTCAAACAAGCCGGAGAGTACACGTGCTTCAGGGAAGTAAGGGCGAAGCGCTTCGTCAGAGATGGTGTAGCGTGCTTGCTTGAGTTTTTCACTGTAATAAGGGATATCCCAAGGCTCGAGGGCATCAACCCCAAACTCTTCTTTGGCATAGGCTTTCACTTCCGCGAATTCACGCTCACCTTGTGGGCGCGCTTTATCGACCAGATCGTTCAAAAAGCCCATCACTTGGTCTGGGGTTTCCGCCATTTTCGTGGCGAGGGATAGTTCACTGTAGTGATTAAAGCCAAGTAGACGTGCTAACTCATGCTTGAGGCGCAGCGACTCGTTCATCAGCTCAGTATTGTCCCACTGCCCCGCCTGCGGCCCGCGATCAGAGGCGCGCGTGGTAAAAGCTTCGTACATTTCCTGACGCAGCGCTCGGTTATCACAGTACATCATGACTGGCAGATACGACGGGATATCCAGCGTAAATAAGTAACCTTGTTGCGACTTGCTCTCGGCTTGCGCTTTCGCCGCGTTGCGCGCCGATTCGGGCAAACCCGCTAAGTCACTTTCATCGCTAATCAGCTTGCTCCACCCCATGGTGGCATCGAGCACATTATTGCTAAACGACGACGACAGCTCCGACAAACGCTTTTGAATGTCACCAAAGCGGTGTTGCTGGTCGGCTGGCAGAGCAATCCCTGACAGTTCAAAGTCTTGCAGCGCATCGTTAATCGCTTTTTGCTGTGCCACCTCGAGGGCGGAAAACTCCGCACTGTCTTTCATCGCTTTGTATGCTTGGTATAAGCCTTTATGCTGACCACGCCAGGTGGAATATTCTGACAGCAACGCCAGGCAGCTTTCATAGGCCTCACGCAATGGCTGATTATTGACTACCGCGTTCATATGGCTCACTGGCGACCAGATGCGGCCAAGGCGATCTTCCGCCTCCGTGACAGGCACGCTGACAGTATTCCAGCCTGGCTGCTCAGCCGCCGCCGCGGCATCCACCGCTTGACGACAGTCAGCAATCGCAGCTTCCACGGCCGGCTTAACATGCTCTGGTTTGATGGCTGAAAACGGAGGTAAATCTTCAAATTGAAGAAGCGGGTTGGACATAGTGCCTTCCTTTTTGCTGATAAGGCGCTCGCATTGCAAGCCCCGGGAAGATGAGTGACCCTCTTTATATGCCGTCTCCTTCTACGCTTTTCAATCCCTGCATACCCGCCTAAGTGTATTGCGAGCGTTACAAAATGATTCTGAGACTGCTGCCTCACTGCTGGTTTGGTATGCTATGGCTTTGTCGGTCAGAGATGGTGGCTTTACAAGCGACACCAAACACGACAAGCTGACCTCGATATCAATGCCAGTGGCACCCAGTGCCTATAAGATGGAGAAAGACATGGCGAAGCATTTCGACTACATCTGTATCGGTGGCGGCAGCGGCGGTATTGCCTCAGCCAACCGTGCCGCGATGCACGGTGCTAAAGTCGCCCTTATTGAAGCAAAACACCTCGGCGGCACCTGCGTAAACGTAGGTTGTGTGCCTAAAAAAGTCATGTGGCATGGCGCCCAAGTGGCCGAAGCACTCAACCTCTACGCATCAGACTACGGCTTTGATGTGGATGTAAAAGGCTTTAATTGGTCAACCTTGGTCGATAACCGTGAAGCCTATATTAGCCGTATCCACAAGGCCTACGACAATGTGCTAGGCAAAAACAATATCGATGTGATCCGTGGTTTTGCCCGCTTTGTCGACAACAACACGGTGGAAGTGGAAGGTGAACACTACACCGCTGATCATTTCTTAATCGCAGTAGGCGGCACGCCCACCATCCCGAACATTCCAGGCGCAGAGTTGGGGATTGATTCCGACGGCTTCTTTGCCCTGCCCGAGCAGCCAAAACGCGTGGCCGTGGTCGGTGCCGGTTACATTGCCGTCGAGATCGCCGGCGTGCTACATGCCTTGGGCTCAGACACCCACTTATTTGTGCGTAAAGACCGCCCATTGCGCACCTTCGACCCTATGGTCACCGACACCTTGGTCGAAGTGATGGAAAAAGAAGGCCCCACTCTTCACACCCAACACGTCCCCGTGTCGGTCACAGAAGAAAGTGATGGTAGCCTGACTCTGGCCTTTGAAAACGGCACCACCCACAACACGGATACCCTGATTTGGGCGATTGGCCGTCACCCGACGACCGATAAAATCAACCTCGGCGCCACCGACGTGCAGACCACTGCCGATGGCTACATCAAGGTTGACCCCTACCAGACCACCAGCGTCCCACACATTCACTGTGTCGGTGATATCATGGATGGCGGGGTTGAGCTCACACCTGTGGCGGTCAAAGCCGGACGCTTACTGTCAGAGCGTCTTTTTAACGGCCAAACCCATGCCAAAATGGACTATGACTTGATCCCTACCGTGGTCTTCAGCCATCCACCGATTGGCACCATCGGTTTAAGCGAGCCAGAGGCCCGGGCCAAGTTTGGTGATGATAACGTTAAAGTGTACACATCAAGCTTTGCGGCCATGTACACCGCCGTCACGCAACACCGCCAACCGTGTAAAATGAAGCTGGTTTGTGCGGGTGATGAAGAAAAAGTAGTGGGTCTGCATGGTATCGGCTTTACTGTCGATGAAATGATCCAAGGCTTTGCCGTGGCAATGAAAATGGGCGCGACCAAAGCGGATTTTGATAGTGTCGTGGCGATTCACCCTACCGGGTCAGAAGAATTTGTGACCATGCGCTAAGCCGTGTGAGATGGGCTTACATCAAAACGCCGTGTCGACAACACGGCGTTTTTTATTGGTCACTCTCGAGCATGATAAGACAGGCGACTAGTGAGTGAGCTGCGCGCAAAATCGTGCTAAGCCTTCTTTAATGTCCGCTAACGCGGCAGCGGCTTGGTCGGCGGCCTCTTGTTTTGCCGCTTGCTCGAGCGTAAGCGCTTGTTGATACAACTCTAAGGCGGCCAAATTACCTGCACTGCCTTTCATTTTGTGCGCTTCGCGCGCCAAGGCAGCGTAATCGGCATTAGCAAGCTGCTTTTCCATGTTTGGCAGTTGCTGCTCACTTTCTTCAACAAAAATACTGCAAGCCTCATCGAGAAGCGCCGGGCTATCCATTAGCCGGCTTAAGGCTTCTTCTTTATCCCAAACCGATACATCGGCTTTTCCTTGATTGACACTCATGGTGGACCCTTTGTACTTATAGACCTATGTGCCGCGAGGGCTTGTTGATGGCTTTGTCGCCACCTTGTTTCTAATCGTTACTAAGCTTAACTAGCTGCGTCTAGCACATTGCAGATGCAGATAAAATCAGGCTCAATCATGCTCGCTTTTCCCCCAAATCATAAAAAAGAAGTGAGTGCAGAACATGATGGATATGTTGCCTTGGCTAATCGTTTCTGGCCTGATTGTCTCAGTGATCACCGGACTACTAACGGTACTGATGGTAAAAGGCCTCGACTAAGCCCTCAAAGGCTTCATGGTTCGCTATGGAGCCTTTATTTTTCCTTCCGCTTTTTTGCCTTTCTTTGTTTCTTTCTTGTCTTTTTTTAGCTTTTTAGCTTTTTAGCTTTCTTACTCGCTTTTTTCTTAGCTTTTTGCGCCTTTTTATCCGTGTTGTCTCCCTTCTGGGTCACTTTATTCCCGCTTTCAGGGGAAAGTGAAACCGGACGGCATAAATACCCTTTTTCACTGGCGACCCGCGCACACTTGCTACAGGCCGCGCGTGGTGGTGTCGTGATCGCTGCTAAGGCACTTAAATTGGCCTCGACCTCACCCCGTCGCCACTTACACAAAGACTTGGCCATTTACGCCTCCGCACTTAACGCTGCGTTGATGTACATGTCAAAGCGGTTTTTCTTGGTGGTAATACTCGAATGCGGTGGCGTTGCCGCCAAAGGCTCGGCATAATCTGGCCGCTTAACCACCACACGACTCCGTGCGAGCTGGCACGCAGGCGCTAACAATGCATCGGCGTCTGCATCCGCTCCTACCAGAGATTGGAACACCCGCATCTCTTTTTTCACCAAGGCCGCTTTTTTCTTGTGAGGGTACATGGGGTCTAAATAGACCACATCAGGCCGTAGCAATCCTGGCGTTTTCGCCATATCGATGAGTGCTTGCTCACTACTGGCATGCAGCAGTGTCATGCGTGACTGCATCCAGGCGCCAATCTCCACGTCTTGATAAGCACGCTGTAACCCATCATCGAGTAAGGCAGCAACCACAGGGTGCCGCTCAATCATTTGTACCTGACAGCCTAAGGAAGCTAATACAAACGCATCACGACCCAAGCCGGCCGTGGCATCCAACACCCGTGGCGTGACGCCTTTGTTGAGCCCCACCGCCTTGGCGATCGCTTGTCCCTTGCCGCCACCAAATTTTCGCCGATGGCCGACTGTGCCACCAATAAAATCCACATATACGGCACCTAGCTTAGGCTCATCCTGTTTGCGTAGCTCAAGGCGCGCCGCTGTCATGACCAAAGCAAACGGCGAATCTGGGTTGTGTGTAAGTGACCACTTGCTTTTTAATCCCTCGAATTTCGAGGATTTTTCAGGGGCGTCGCAAATCAAACAGAGTTGCACATTGGCTCTCCACGGCTGGTGATGGGCCGAGTATATCAGAGATGGATTTTTTCCTTCATCGTCTCTCGACGCGCAGACCAATTTTTTACCTGCTCCCCCAAGGGGGCGGGTACGCTAAAGTGATAGCCTTGAGCATAATCCACATCTAGCGCTCGCAGTTTGTTGAGAATATGGGCATTCTCGACAAATTCCGCCACGGTTTGCTTACCCATTTGTTTAGCCAAATCATTGATTGCTTTCACCATCGCGTAATCGGTGTCATCGGTGGCGATATCGCGGATAAATTGACCATCGATTTTAATGATGTCGACCGGCAAGCGCTTCAAATACCCAAACGACGAAATGCCCGCACCAAAATCGTCCAAGGCAATCACACACCCCAAGGCTTTAAGCTGAGAAAAGAGCTCGATGGCACTACTCATATTGGTGATAGCCGCCGTTTCGGTGATCTCCAAACAAATACACTCGCTAGGCACTTGAGTTTGCTCAATCGCGGCAATTAAGAAGGTAACGAAATCTTTTTGGGTAATCGACCGTCCCGACAAATTAATGGAGATCTTGCCTAGCTTAGCAATTTGCTCCGGGTGAGCATCAAACCACGCTAGGGTCTTAGTCACCACCACGGTGTCAAGTTGATGTGCCATATTGTAGCGCTCGGCCGCAGGGATAAACATGCTAGGCGGTAACCAGCCTCCCTGGGTGTCACGCATCCGCACCAAGGCTTCAATGTAGAGCGTATCTTGGCTGCCGGGCCGGATATCCACGATCTGCTGCGCATAAATATCAAAGCGGTCGTGGGCAATGGCATCATGGATGTGGCTAACATACGCCATTTCTTGCTCACGACGTTGTAGCTCTTCGTCATCAGGATGATAAAGGTGTAAGCGGTTACGCCCTTCGTCTTTGGCGGCATAACACGCCGTATCAGCCTGAGCATGCACCTGCTGAGGCGAACCGGCGGTGCGATCCAGAAGACGAATACCCAGTGAACACGCTAAACGCATCCGGCTGCCGTGCCAGAAAAACTCACTGTCAGCCAGGGTGCTAAGCAGTTTATGTCCCCAGGTAACCGCCTGCTCTGCCGGGTGGTGATAGGCAATGACACCAAACTCATCACCACCGAGTCGTGATAAGACGGAGCCTTTCGGTAGGTGCTGCTGGATAATTTGCGCAACTTGTTTGAGTGCCTCGTCCCCCGCTTCATGACCCGCGGTGTCATTAATCAACTTAAATTGGTCCATGTCGATGTAGTACATGGCATGACATTGATCTTCTTCTCGCGCTTGTAACAGCGCGGCGGCAAGCTTTTGCTCAAAATAACTGCGGTTATACAGCCCAGTTAAATAATCATGATGCGCTTGGTAGGTCAGCTGGCTTTCCATTTCTCGATGCGCGGTAATGTCTTCGCCGACCACCAGCAATTGCGTTTGATTGTGCATCGCACGTATGGTTTCTCGGACCCAAAGTGTGTGACCATTACCAGCACGATACGGGATTTCACGCCGCCACACCTGCTCTTGGTTGTTATTACCCCGTTTAATCATCCGATGCGGAGGCACTTGATGATCCGCATACAAGGTGGTGATCTTGTGCCCTAATAACGCCGATTTGTCATAACCAAACAGATCGGCGGCATACTGATTGAGCGATTGAATACGGGCTTGGTAATCAATGGTAAGTAGGATCACAGGTTGCTGTTCATACAGCATGCGGTATTCGATTTCGCTACGCTGTAGCTTTTCTTCGGTTTGTTTACGCTGGGTTATATCGCGCGCTTCAAACAATACCTGCTGCTGACCCGACTCACTCGGGAAGCTTTTCACTGCCACATCAAGGATCACTTCACGATGGGCCTCACTTAAACACAACTCGAAGCGATGAGGTTGTGTGGTTTCGGTCAGTTTTAGATGTTCTTCCAACCTGGCAGGGGTGCGCCAGATTGGCCACAACCACACAGGTCGACGCCGGTATGCGGGGCTGACCGTAACCAGTTGCTTAAAGCTCGCATTGCCTGAGACCAAAATACCGTTTTGATCCAACAACGCGATAAATTGGTTACTTTGGTCAAAGACCCCTTTCAACATGGCGCGATGGCGCATTAAGGACGATTCACTTCGCCGAAGCTGACGAATATTGGCCCCCAGCATCACAATTACGCTACCCAGCACCAAGACCGCCAGCGCAACCGCTTGTACGGCGACGGGATGCGCTTGCCAGATCGGCTGGGGGGTGTTGATGATCACCGCATCGTCAAGGGCGCTGACATCCAGCGCCCACCGCTGAATCGCCAGGTAATCAAACATTGTCCGGTTAGTGCTTTCACGCTCCGCGGGTAGTTTGCCATCCAGCACCTCGAGCAATAGCTTTCCCTGATATTGGCCTTGGGTCTTTCCGTCGATCACAATGCCCCCGACCACACCCTGGCCAAGCATAAAGCTCATCGCACCATAGATAGGAACAGGTGCATGTTGAGTGAGTGTGCTTATCCCACTCAGCCGGTCAAGGAATTGCCCATTAGCATCACGGAAATAAGAAAGGTAAAACACGGCCTCACCGTCGTGCATGGCTTGAATTCTATCTTGGAGTGCTGAGAATGAAAGGCTCGATATCCGTACAATATCCAATCCTGAGTCACCGCCCCTCGCTAGCTGCGCTTGCACCACATTCCAATACTGGCGACTGGAAAAGGTGTTATCGAGCAGTAAATAAACACGCTCTAAATCGGGGTGTAGTTGCTTCATCAGCGCCAGGTTGCGCGGCAAATCAACCTCCTCCTTAACACCTGTTAACTGAGGCAGTAGCGGGTAATGCTGGCGACCAAAATTATTTAACCCCGCATACACAACCGGCGTATCACCAATATAATCATGGAGTTCATGGATCAACCATAGTGCCGCGTTATCGGTGGTTAAGATGGCATCAAAGTTATGATTAGTCAGTTTATGGATATAGAGCTTTTTTAGCTGCTCTCGGTATGCCTCCGATTGGTAGCGCTTACTCTCGAGATAGGCATGCTGGAAGGCAATGTCCTTACCTTCCGTCGCCGTCTCTAACCCTTCGACTAACGATTGATTCCAAAAGAAACCAGGATGGTAGGAATGCACCACCAGCACGTCTTTCTGTGCTGCGCTTACACTACTTGCAATAATGAGCAGTAAGCTGCTTAAAAAGTATTTGATCCCCACATCCACTTCCTATTGGTTTGTTGGTATCTTACGGAACAACGCGATACCCTACATTAGGTGTTAACGGAACGACCAAGCAACAGCGTTAACGAAAAACCTGGCCGAGCTACAACAAAAAGATCAAATCAATGAATGAGTTGCCGAAACTGGATGACCTGGATCGCCGAATCCTTTCCACCTTGCTGGATGATGCACGCGTCCCTTACGCGGAAATGGCCAAGCGCTTTAACGTCAGCCCTGCCACCGTCCACGTTCGAGTGGAAAAAATGAAAGCTGCTGGCATCATCGAAGGCACCGAGATCTTGGTGAACACCAAAAAGCTTGGCTATGACGTATGTTGCTTTATCGGCATCAACCTTAAAGCGGCTCGCGACTACCATTCTGCCTTGGACAAGCTCAATCAGCTCGACGAAGTGGTAGAGGCTTACTACACCACTGGGGCTTATAACATTTTTGTTAAGCTGATGTGCCGATCTATCGAAGAATTGCAGTTCGTACTGATTGATAAGCTGCAAGCCATCGATGAGGTCCAGTCCACTGAGACGCTGATCTCACTACAGAACCCGATTAACCGCAATGTTATCCCTTGATTTTTGTGTGGTCACTCATCGCACATAAAAAAACGCCCTTGCGAACGGCAAGGGCGTGAAGGTTATTTTATTGATTAGCCGACTGTCTCTTCCGGTCGCGGTGGTAACGTCGCGCCCGCGTCTTCCGCCAGCCACTCCGCCACTTGCTTGGCAAAATAGGTCAAAATACCGTCGGCTCCAGCGCGCTTAAAGCACAGTAGAGACTCCATCACGGTCTCGCGCTCTTTCAGCCAGCCATTATCAATCGCCGCTTTGTGCATCGCATACTCACCCGATACCTGATAAGCAAAGGTCGGTACCTTAAGTTCATTTTTCACCCGACGCACCACATCCAAATACGGCATCCCAGGCTTGACCATCACGGTGTCGGCCCCTTCGGCAATATCCATCGCCACTTCGTGGAGGGCTTCATCGCTGTTAGCCGGATCCATTTGGTAATTGGCTTTATTGCCGCCTTTTAGATTGGCTGCCGAGCCTAAGGCATCGCGAAACGGGCCGTAATAGTTGGACGCATATTTAGCCGAGTACGCCATGATTTGGGTATGGATGTAGCCATTGTCTTCTAATGCTTCACGAATACGACCAATTCGCCCATCCATCATGTCTGACGGAGCAACAATATCGACACCTGCTTCGGCATGCGACAGCGCTTGCTTGATCAACACTTCCGTGGTCGGCTCATTCATCACATAGCCGTCTTCATCAATAATTCCGTCTTGACCATGCACCGTATAAGGGTCAAGTGCAACATCAGTGATCACCCCCATTTGTGGCACATGCTCTTTGAGCAGGCGCACAGCACGGGGCACTAAACCTTCAGGATTAAAGGCCTCCGAGGCGCAAAGCGTTTTAGCGTCTTTGGGGATCACGGGGAACAAGGCAATCGCCGGCACGCCCAGTTTGGCAAGGTAATCGGCTTCATGCAGCAGCAAGTCAATAGAGAGTCGCTCGATCCCTGGCATGGATGCCACTGGCTCGCGACGGTTTTTTCCCATCAGAACAAAAACCGGATAAATCAAATCACTGGCAGAGAGTGCGTGTTCTGCCACCAAACGGCGGCTAAAATCAGTTTTGCGTGTACGACGCAGGCGTCGAGCAGGAAAG
Organism: Salinivibrio sp. ES.052; assembly: GCF_900141775.1. Lineage (GTDB taxonomy): Bacteria > Pseudomonadota > Gammaproteobacteria > Enterobacterales > Vibrionaceae > Salinivibrio. The sequence continues at coordinate 256,838 of NZ_FSRI01000002.1, forward strand.
GCGCCTTGAATGGATACGGCCACTGTATCCTCCTTAATATTGCAGACCTGGGCTTTGGGGCAGCGTACTGCCTCGCTATCGTTATGCACCCCTCACTGAATCGAGAAACAGTGCTGAGTGTTTTTTATTGTACAATCAATAACATGTTCAACCGGCTGTTGCCGGAGCCGTGCGATCGTTTGTGCGATGTGCGGCAAATATTTAGGTTCGTTGCGACTACGTTTAGGGCGTGGACGCAGATCGCGCGGCTGTAAATAAGGTGCATCGGTTTCTATCATCAGCTTGTCATCGGGTAGCCAGCTTATCTGTTGCTGAAGTTGCTGTCCGCGGCGTTCGTCGCACAGCCACCCCGTGACACCGATATAAAGCCCTGCTTCTACGCAGTCTCGCAATGCGTTGTCATCGCCAGTAAAGCAATGCAGCACCGCCGCGGGCAGTTTGTCGAGCCACGGACGCAAAATGGCGAACCAGCGATCGTGAGCATCACGACAGTGCATAAACACTGGCATCGAAAGCTCAGCCGCTAGCGCAAGCTGCGCCTCAAACACCGCTTCTTGCTGCGGGCGCGGCGAAAAGTCGCGATTAAAGTCGAGACCACACTCGCCAATGGCCACCACCTCGGGGCGCTGAGCCAGCTGCCGGATAACGCTTAAATTGGCTGAATCGACTGACTTGGCATCATGTGGATGCACCCCGGCAGTGGCATAAGCATAGCGCGGGTAGCGAACGGCCAAATCCGCAGCCGCTTGGCTTTCTTCTATACTCGTCCCCGTCAGGATCATGCCAGTGACCCCAGCCTGCTGCGCGTCGGCCACCACGGTGTCTCTGTCTTGGTCAAAGCGTGAGCTGGTAAGGTTGACACCAATATCGATCATTCGCTGGCCTCTTCAGATCCCGGTGGTTCTGATGGCACATAAAAACGTGATAACAACACACCAAGCTCAAACAATAAACACATGGGGATCGCCAGCAAGGTTTGCGAAATCATATCCGGTGGGGTCAACATCATCCCCACCACAAACGCCGCCACCACCACATACGGGCGTTTGCTCTTCAAGCTTTGCGCGGTCGTCGCGCCTGTCCAAACCAACAATATAATCGCAATGGGGATTTCAAAAGCAATACCAAACGCGAGGAAAAGCGCCAAAATAAAGTCGAGATAACTGGCAATGTCCGTTGCCACCTGCACCCCTTCCGGCGCGATAGACGTAAAGAATCCGAAGACCAGCGGCAGCACCACCCAGTATGCAAACGCGACACCTGCATAAAACAGCATGGAGCTCGACACTAATAGCGGCATCACCAAACGCTGTTCGTGTTTATAAAGACCTGGCGCGACAAACGCCCAGATTTGATAGAGCACCACGGGAATGGCAACAAACACCGACATCACTAAGGTCAGTTTAATCGGAGTAAAAAAGGGTGACGCAACATCGGTGGCGATCATGCTCGCCCCTTCGGGTAGCTTGTCGATCAGTGGCTGCGCAATCAGGCTGTATATATCATTGGCAAAATAGACCAACCCAACAAACACCACTAAAATAGCAATGATGGCACGAAGCAGGCGATTGCGAAGCTCCATCAAGTGGCTAATAAGCGGCTGGGTATCATTCACAGAAGACATGGTGATTTGTTCACAGAAAACATAATGGGTTTAGCTCTCTATCGCTTGTCGGTCGACGAAGCGCCCGAAGGCGTATCCAGATCAGTGGCGTGACTGTCGGTTGGCGTTGAGGAAGACGCATAAGGGCGCTGCACATCGGCAGCACGCTGACGCAAGGTATCCACCGACTCTTGTAACTCAGGAGAGAGATCTTTCATCCCAGCTTGTTCCGCCTTATGCAGATTATCCTGCAATTCTTTGAGCTTGAGCTCTTGTTCCAACTCATCACGCACCGAACCAGCCATACGCTTGGCTGCTCCCACCCAACGCGATATATTACGTATCGCCACGGGTAACCGCTCTGGGCCAAGCACCACTAAGCCAATAATGGCAATGAGCACCAGCTCCCAGAAACCAATATCAAACACCGCTTATACCTGCTCTTTATCGTTTCGCGTTTTGTCGCTTTTCGATGGCTCAGCACTCTCATCTAACGACTTTTGCTGGAAGTCGGCGTCTTTGTCGGTTTTGTCGGCGTGCTTTTCTTCATCATCGCCCATTGCTTTTTTAAAGCCTTTTACCGCTGAACCTAGGTCTCCACCCATGTTGCGTAGCTTCTTGGTGCCAAATAACAATACCACAATCACCGCAATGATCAGCAGCTGCCAAATACTAATTCCACCCATACCGATTCCCTTTAATTCTGTTTGGTTAACGTCACGTGCGCAGCTGTATGACTGCTATTTATGACAGGTTTTATTACAAAGTCGCCAGCCCCACAACCAAAAGATCACCGCTCCTGCGGCAGCAATGTTCGGTAGGGTTTCGACTCGATTCGCAAATAAAATGGTCGCCGTCAGTAATAACGTCGCCCCAATCCCCAGCATATAAGTGGCACGAGAATGCCGTTGCTTGGTCTGCAAGTAACCTTGATAGTACGCATCTAACCGTTGATTCACTTGGCGACCTTGGCGTAGGCCATCATAAATAAGTTCTGGGATTTCGGGCAGCTTCTCTGCCCAGAATGGCGCTTTCTCACGTACAGCAGCCCACACCGCTTGCGGGCCGACTTGCTGCTTCATCCACGATTCTAAGAACGGCTTAGCGGTCGTCCATAAGTCTAGCTGTGGATACAGTTCCCGCCCCAGCCCTTCAATATAAAGTAACGTTTTCTGCAGTAAGACTAATTGTGGCTGCACTTCCATATTAAAGCGCCGTGCCGTATTAAATAAATTGAGCAATACCGTGCCAAACGAAATCTCACAGAGCGGCTTTTCGAAAATCGGCTCGCACACAGTACGAATGGCAAATTCAAAATCATCCACATTGGTGTCATGCGGCACCCAACCTGAATCGACATGAAGCTCAGCCACCTTACGGTAGTCTCGGTTAAAGAAGGCAATAAAATTTTCTGCTAAATATCGCTTGTCGTCGCGATTTAAGGTCCCGACGATGCCGCAGTCTAACCCTATCCATTGTGGATCTTGGGGGTGCTCGTAGGAGACAAAGACATTCCCCGGATGCATATCGGCGTGGAAAAAACTATCGCGGAATACCTGAGTGAAAAAAACTTCAACGCCACGTTCAGCAAGCAGTTTCATGTCCGTACCGTTGGCCTCTAGCGCTTCGATATCAGACACCTGAATCCCGTAAATGCGTTCAGATACCATCATATCTTTGCGGCAATAGTCGCTAAACACCTCAGGTACGTACAAGGCGCGATCGTTTTCAAAGTTGCGACGTAATTGAATGGTATTGGCCGCTTCGCGCATCAAGTCCAGCTCATCGAGCAAGGTTTTTTCATATTCGCGGATCACTTCCACAGGTTTTAAGCGACGCGCATCAGGGAGAAAACGTGCCACCAGTCTCGCCACACGGTACATAAGGCGAAGATCGGCTTGGATTACGGGCAAAATGTCGGGCCGAATGGCCTTCAGTACCACCTCTCGACCATTTTCTTTCAACGTCGCGGTGTGGACTTGGGCAATGGAGGCTGACGCTAAAGGGATCGGATCAAAATCATTGAACCAGGTCTCAAGCGGCCCACCGAGAGAGGCTTCTATTTGCGCTTTCGCTTTATGGCCATCAAAGGGTGCCACTTTGTCTTGCAATTGAGCAAGCTCATTGGCGATGTGGGCAGGGAAGAGATCGCGACGGGTCGACATCATTTGTCCTAGCTTGACCCATACTGGCCCCAAACTCTGCAATGCTAAGCGTAAACGCTCTCCCACCGGCTTGTCTGGGTGTTGGTTTTTTAGCCAAAACAACGATTGACGCCCAAGGTGAGCCAGCCGCGTGAGTGGCTGCTTGGGAAGCAAGGCGTCGACACCGTACAACAACAAAGTACGAATGATAAAATATAAGCGACGAATCTCATTGAGCGTCATGCGGACTCCATCCGTTCTACCAACTGAGTAACCCTGGCGTCTAATCGCGCGGCATCACTGCGCAGTTCGTCCACTTGGTCACTGTATGCCGCCACTTCTAATGGCCCCGGCGCCAGGCGCCACTCTTCGGTGATCACATCCCCAGCATAACGCTGTTGACGCTGCGCCAGCTGCTGTAACTGCAGCCAACGCTGCTGTGCCTGACTGACAACGGTGTGGGCAAACACATCACCGGTATAAGATGAAAGCCACTCGGCCACATCAAACTGCATCCCGCTTAGCAATTGAGAGAATTGCTGGGCGACATCGATATCCCCTTCAAGCGTCAGCTGGTCGGCTTTTATCAACCCCGTTAAGTTCGCTTTTTGCTGTAATTGCGGCAGGGCTGACAGTGAGAGGGATAACCGGCAATCACACTCACCTTCATAATGGCTGAGGACATCAAGTCGTTGGCCAAACACAAAGATCCATTGCCGGTTTAGTTCTTGAAGGGTCACGCCAATACAGCGTCCTTTTAACCGTGCCAAGCGACGCTGGCTATCGACATCCCGCGCAATTACACCGTTGAGTGCCGTTTCCAATGCCGCGCACAAAAGTGAATCAAACGCCATATTGGCTCCTTAGAATTTGTACCCACGGTGTAGCGCGACAATGCCACCGGTAAGGTTGTAGTAGCGAGTTTGATCAAAACCCGCTTGCTCCATCATCCCTTTCAAGGTGTCTTGATCAGGGTGCATGCGGATTGATTCGGCAAGATAACGGTAACTGTCTGGGTCATTAACAATGAGTTGTCCCATTTTGGGGAGAATATGAAACGAATAAGCGTCATAGACTTTCGATAATGGCTTAGCCACAGGCTTCGAAAACTCTAAGACGAGTAGGCGCCCTCCTGGCTTTAGAACTCGAAACATCGAGCGCAGCGCTGCGTCTTTATCGGTCACATTACGTAGGCCAAACGCAATGGTAATGCAATCAAAGTGATCGTCAGGGAACGGCAGCGCTTCTGCATTGGCTTGTACGTAGCTCACATTGCCGACAATGCCCTTGTCGCGCAGTTTATCGCGGCCGACCTTGAGCATTGAATTATTGATATCCGCGAGGACGACCTCACCTTTCTCTCCCACTAAGCGAGAGAACTTGGCCGTCAGATCCCCGGTACCGCCGGCTAAGTCCAACACTTTTTGCCCTGGGCGTACACCGCTGCAGTCAATAGTGAAGCGCTTCCATATCCGATGGATACCCATCGACATGACGTCATTCATCAGATCGTATTTAGCGGCGACCGAATCAAACACATTGGCGACTAAACTTTCTTTTTCTTGGCGCTTAACTTGCTGGTAGCCAAAATCAATGGTCTCTTGGTCTTGCTGCGAATTTTTCTCTGTCATTGTATTCCCCTAACATATTGGCCCCAGTTTACTTTATCGCCCATCCTGACTCCAAGCTCGCGACCAAGTTTATTGTGATTCTTGACGGTCAGTGGCGTGATCTGGGTGCGCGAGATTGTCTGGTTCTCCGGGCTCTGACTCGGTCGCCACACTGGCTAAAGACGGGCTAATGTCCCGTTTCACTTCAACTCCTAGTGTTTTAAAGCTCTCTGCCTGGCGTAGAATATTCCCGCGTCCCTGGCTGAGTTTATTCAGTGCACCTTGATAACTGTCACTGGCTTTACCCAGCGCACTTCCCAACGCTTCCATATCGTTAACAAATAGCCGTACCTTGTCGTACAACTTGCTCGCCTTCTCGGCAATCTGTTTGGCGTTCTGATTTTGATACTCATAACGCCATAAGTTATTGATGGTACGCAGTGCCACCAGCAAGGTTGTTGGGCTCACTAACATAATGTTGTTATCCATCGCGTCACGAATGAGGGTCGCATCCGCTTCAACAGCAACCTGGAACGCTGGCTCCACCGGAATGAACATCAGTACATAATCCAGTGAACGCACACCGTGGAGCTGGTGATAATCTTTACGGCCTAAACCACGAATATGCTGACGAATAGCCTGAACGTGCTCTTTCAGTGCGGCATCCTGTTCCACCAATGTGTCGGCATTGTAATACCGTTCATACGCCACCAGAGCCATTTTGGCATCAACCACCACATCTTTTTCTTGTGGCAGTTTCACCACTACATCAGGCTGGTAGCGCTTGCCTTGCTCATTTTCAAAGCTGGCTTGGGTTTGATACTCTCGTCCCTCTCGCAAGCCGGACTCTTCCAAGATGCGCGCTAAAACCACTTCTCCCCAGTTGCCTTGCTGTTTGTTATCCCCTTTTAAAGCCTGCGTAAGGTTGTGTGCCTCTTGGGTCATATCCGCATTCAGTTGCTGTAGGTTTTTGATTTCATGAATGAGAGTATGCCGCTCTTTCGCTTGCTCTCCAAAGCTGTCTGTCACTTGCTTTTTAAATCCTTCCAGCTGCGATTTAAGCGGCCCGAGCAAACTTTCCAAACTCATCTTGTTTTGCTCATCCACGGAATGCACTTTTTGCTCAAAGACCTGGTTGGCCAGCTGCTCAAATTGGGTACGCAGTCTTTCCTCCGCATTTTCCAATAAGGCGTGCTTTTCTTTCGCGGCATTGAGTTGTTGCTCCGCGCTGGCTTTGACCTCGCGCAGCTCAGCGAGCAACTCAGACTTTTCCTCACGCACCGTATCGAGTTTATCTGACAGTGTATGATTGTCTTGGCGTAATTGTTCCAATTGGCGTAGCTTCTCGCTCGCCGACGTTAACTTTCCATAATACTGGCGTAACTCTTGCGTCAGACGATCGCGCTCGATATCTAAGCTATCTAGCTCGTGCTGTTGCTGATCAAGCTGCTGCTGCAGTTGTTGCTGTTGCATGTCGGCATTGGCTTGCTGTTGGGCATATTGGGTATCAAACCATTGTTGATATTGAGCGATCACACGTCGATGCAGCCAATAACTCAGCCCAGAGGCACTGATAACGCCGAAAAAAAACGTGAGGATAGACAAAGTGGATAATGACAGGCCATCAAGCATAATGGATTCTCTATTGTGCGGTCATTGATGTCAGCAAGGCTAATGGGATACTGGATAGATGTCCAGTCTATCTCGGGCCTCATGAATACCGTAGACTGCCTGGAATAAAAGGCATCACTGCAAGGAGGCAATATGCATAATGAACGTAAGGCGCTGATATTTGGGTTATCTGCAGTGCTATTATGGTCAACGGTCGCGACCGCATTCAAAATCACCTTAAACTACATGACACCCATTCAAATGTTGGCCGCCGCCAGTGTGGTGTCGGTGGCGATTTTAACGGTGATTGCTGCTGTGCAAGGAAAACTTCATGCCCTGTGGCCCACCTTCCGTCGCCGACCTGGCTATTATTGTCTACTGGGGATGGTTAACCCCTTGATTTACTATTTGGTACTTTTCAAAGCCTACGACCTTCTTCCCGCTTCCTTGGCGCAACCCTTGAACTACAGCTGGGCCATCACGCTCACGTTAATGGCTGCCATTTTTTTGGGACAAACGATTCGCCGTCAAGATTGGATCGCAGCCGCATTGGGCTATTTTGGTGTGGTTGTCATTGCGACGAAAGGCCAACTTTTATCGCTCCAGTTCGATAGTCCTCTAGGCATTGGGCTCGCGTTGCTCTCCACTCTATTGTGGGCAGGGTTTTGGGTGCTCAACGCCAAAAACCCCGCGGAGCCTGTACTCGGTATATTACTGAGTTTTATACTCTCACTGCCTATTTCATTAATATTGGCGGGGGTGACCGCTTCTTGGCAAGGGATCCCCTGGCAAGGTTGGTTAGCGGTAAGTTACGTGGGACTTTTCGAAATGGGCGTAACGTTTATGCTCTGGCTGAGCGCAATGAAATATACCCAGAATACGTCGAGGATCAGTAACCTTATTTTTATTTCGCCGTTTATATCGCTGCTATTACTGGCCACTATTATCGGCGAAACCATTCACATCAGTACTCTGATCGGCCTGGGCTTTATTGTGGTGGGGTTGTTGATCCAACAGCGCACTCCGAAAAAGCATAAGCAGCCTGCCGCGAGTGCATAATTAATTCTGCTATATCGGATGGGCGTTAACGCTTTCAAAGAAGACCGGCGCCCGTGGCACGGCGCCAATCGGCATTAACGTATTTTACGCTGGATCATATACTGGTACAGCTCGTCGGCTGACAAGCCGTCTTGCTGCAAGCCCTGGGTGAGTTCTTCAAGGCGTTCAGCACGTCGATCGTCAATCACTTGATTAAATTGATAAACCAGTTCGCGCAAATATTTCAATGGCACTTGGTGTGCTGCGCTACGTACACGCTCTTCACTTTGGCTACCTAACTCTGCCAGTAATTTGCCAAACATGATTTTTTCGGGCGATTCCTCTAGTTGTTCAAGGACGCGCGCCATTTCGATTGTCGATAATGACATAGTGTGTAACTGACCTTTGGATATAAAACGAAAAGGAATGAGCATTAATTCAGCTTGCTTAGTAAATATACTCTGAACTATGGGCTTTTAGCAAAATAAAAAAGCTGGCCGAAGCCAGCGAAAAGGGATGATGGGTTGTCGAGACCCCTGCGTTTTGCACGTCTTATTATTTTTGCCAACTGATACGTTGTTTTTATTCGTTTATTAGCTTTTTACCGTGGTGGCATGCCACCGTTTTCCTGTCGGCGACCACAAAATAATCAGGCCAGGAAGCAGCATCCACATGTGAACAGTCATCAAGTCACTGGCCGATAATCCCAAGCGCTGGGTTAAGCTGACTAAAAGGCCAGCGCCACTCATTTGGAACAGTCCCAACAAGGCTGCCGCCGTGCCCGCCCGGTCAGAAAACGGCGCCAACGCCGCGCCCGCTGACGCGCCTAACACCCAAGCAAAGCCAAATGACGAGGTAAAAATCGGCAACATAAAGGCCCAAGGCGTCGCAATAGAGCTTAATGCCAGCATCAGCCCACCCGAGCCGACCAGCATCATCAAGCCAATATTAAGCGCACGGCGGCTACCAAACTTTTGCATATAACGGGGCGCTAACATCGCGGCGGCAATGTTTAATGCTGCGTTGGCACCAAACCAAAAAGTGAAGCTGTTCATGGAAATGCCATATTTCTCCATCAACAATACAGGTGCGGACGTGACATAGGCTAAGATCACCGCCATGGCCAGCATGCAAAGAATAATGTGGTAGGTAAATGTTGGTACGCGTAGCACTTGCCAATAACGGCGTAAGCTAAATAGGCGACCCGAGGTGTCAGTATGCGCAGGGCGCGTTTCAGGCAGAAACACCATAACCAAGACCAAACCAAGTACGGCATAGCCGAGCATAAAAGAAAAATTGGCTCGCCAGTCAAATACCTGCGTGAGCCAGCTTCCCAGCAACGGGGCTAACGCTGGCACAAAACAAATTGCGCCGTTTAGGTAACTAATCATATGCCCGCTTCGTTCGGCACCAAAGCGATCACGCACGGCGGCAAAAGCACACACAGAGGTCGCACACGCGCCAAAGCCTTGCAGTAAGCGAGCGACCAACATCATATCCATCGAGGTGGCGAGCCACGCCATCAAAGAGCTCAATCCGTAAAGCAGTATACCAATTACGGCCACAGGTTTGCGACCAAAGCGATCAGCCAACGGCCCTGCGAATAGCTGCCCTAAGCCTAAGCTAAACATGAACCAAGTGATGGTATCCTGCACCAAGGTCGGATCGACGTTAAAGTCACCTGCCATATACGGTAATGCAGGCAGGTAAATATCAATCGCCATCGGACTAAACAGCACCAGTAGCACCATTAAGGCGACCAGCAAACGATTCGATGTCGGTGAATCAGTGTGTGTCATTGGTTACTCCTCTATACAGGCACGCAGTATAGTGGTTTCACGATATGAACCATAATGGTTTATAGTAAAAGCAGATATTCCAAAGGAGAATACCAGCAATGGATTTGGATCAGCTGCAGCGTACCGACCTCAATTTATTGGTGTGCCTACATGTATTGTTGGAAGAGTGCAATGTCACGGGCACGGCCAAACGCCTCCATTTAAGCCAATCGGCGGTAAGTAAAAATTTGGCCCGACTAAGAGCGCAATTTAACGACCCACTTTTTACGCGAGCGGCCCACGGGCTCAAACCCACGGTTCGGGCGCAAGCCTTACAAGCGAAACTACGCGCTTTACTCAATGATGTTGCGGCGATGACCGAGCCGGATCACTTTCAGCCGCATTTAAGCGATCGCTGTTTTCGTTTTGCCCTCGTCGAGAGCGCCTATCCATTGCTACTGCCACAATTTATTGGCGATATGCTAGAAGCGGCCCCAGCTATCACCCTCAATACCGCCGCTTGGGATCAAACTACCTTTGATGGGCTTGCGCGAGGCAATATCGACTTTGGCATCACCGGTAAAGATTTAAATCCCGCCGATGCCATGCTGACCATGATGCCGCCCAAAGGCGTGCGCTACCAAGAGCTTTGCCAAGATCACCAGTGTGTGTTGATGCGTGCCGATCACCCAGCACTCAAGGGACCATGGGATGAAGCGCGTTACCTTGGACTGCGACATGTACAGGTTAAGTGTGATGGGAATGACCGCTGGCTGTTGGACTATAAACTGGCAGAGCGTAATATTGAGCGTGACATAGCCATGTACGTGCCAGATTTCAACAGTGCAGCGAGCCTGTGTACCTATACCGACCTGGTGTTTACCTCACCAAGCCAGTTTGCGCATTATATTGCCGCATCGCTCAATTTGGTGGTACGGCCGTTACCAACGCCAATACCGCCGATGGCGTACACCTTGTTTTGGCATCAAAATCAAGAAAATGACCCAGGGCACCAATGGCTGAAAGCCTTGATTATTTCGCGCTGTCAGCAATTTAGCCCAGCGAAATTGCAGCCTATTGCCAATCGCGCTAGGGTCTAACCCACCGGCTTTTCACGCGTGGCCGAACATGGCGAGTTCACCCTATACAAAGAAGGAAGAATAATGGACGCGACCCTTACTAAGCGTATTGAGCAGCTAAGACACTGGCTGGCTCAACACGACTATGACGCCCTACTCATCCCCCATGAAGACGAATATCTCGGTGAGTATGTGCCTGAGCACAACGAACGCCTGCATTGGGCGACCGGTTTTACCGGATCAGCAGGCGCCGCGGTGATCACCCGCGACAAGGCGGCGATTTTTGTTGATGGCCGCTATGTGGTTCAAGTCCGTAAGCAAGTCCCCGCTGGCCTGTTTGACTACTGCCATCTGATTGATGAGCCACCGGTGCAATGGGCCCAACAACAATTACCCAAGGGCGCCAAGCTGGCTATCGACGCTCGCATGCATAGCGCCGCTTGGTACAAACGCACTCTACGCACACTGGATGGGGCTTTGACACTGGTAAGTGTTGAGCAAAATCCGATTGAAAGCCTGTGGGACGATCGCCCCGCCCCGCTTAATAGCCCTGCCATTTTACTGGGTGAAGAGAAAACCGGCCGCGCCAGCTTGGATAAACGTCAAACCATTGGCCAGCAGTTAGCCGAACAGAGTCTTGATGCCGCGGTACTCACTCAACCCGATGCCGTCTGTTGGCTGCTCAATATCCGTGGTCGCGACATCCCACGTTTACCCGTGGTACTGACCCAAGCGATTATCAAGCAATCCGGTGACGTGACGGTGTTTATCGACCCTGACCGTCTCCCCGAAGGCTTTGCTGCTCACGTAGGCCAAGGCGTGAGCGTCGCGCACCCTGATAGCCTGGTTGATGCCCTGCAAGCGCTGAGTGGTCAACGTGTATTGGTCGACCCAAACGGTGCCAATGCCTGGACACTGGACACCCTCCAACAAGCGCAAGTGACCGTGGTGGAAGCGCAAGACCCGTGTGCGCTTGAAAAAGCGGCCAAGAACCCGCAAGAAATCGCCGGTATGCAAGCCTGTCACGTGCGCGATGGTGTTGCCGTGACTCGCTTTTTGGCCTGGTTTGACCGTCAAGTCGACGCAGGTGAACGCCCTGATGAAGCCGTGCTCGCAGACACCCTGTATCAATTCCGCCAACAAGACGATCAACTGGTCGACTTAAGCTTTGATACCATTTCCGCCGCCGGTGGCAATGCGGCCATGTGTCACTATAACCACAACAATCAGCCCAAACCGAGCGTGATTGAAAGCAACAATGTCTACTTGGTGGACTCAGGCGGCCAATACTACGACGGCACCACTGACATTACCCGTACCGTGCCGGTGGGCGAGTGCAGCGCTGAGATCAAAAAGGCCTTCACGCTGGTGCTTAAAGGGCATATTGCGTTAGCGACCGCGCTATTCCCGAAAGGCACCTCAGGCAGCCAGCTTGATGCCTTGGCACGCCAGTATTTGTGGCAACACGGCTATGATTTTGACCATGGCACCGGTCACGGTGTGGGACATTTCTTGGACGTGCACGAAGGTCCACAGCGCATTTCCAAAGCGCCCAATAGCGTCGCGCTATTGCCGGGCATGGTGGTGTCAAACGAGCCGGGCTACTATCGCGCCGAGGCGTTTGGGATCCGGATTGAAAACCTCGAGTTGATTGAAGAAAAGCCCACCGAGGGCGACATGACGATGCTCGGGTTTGCCTCACTCACGCGTGCACCGATCGATCGTCGTTTGGTCGATGTCAGCTTGCTCAGCGAGGCGGAAATTCAGTGGTGGAATCGCTATCATCAAACGGTGTGGGATGAAGTCAGCCCGCACCTCGATGATCAAGACCAAGCTTGGTTAAAACAAGCGACCACGCCGCTAAGCCGTTAAGTCGCGTCTTCACCGAGTGTGAAAAACAAAAAGCGTCCGATTGGACGCTTTTTTTATTCCCCTTTCAGGGCTTTCTCGACCGCTTTAGGCGAAAAGCCGCGCAAGGTGGTATCGCCAATGCAAATCACCGGGACACCCCGCGAGCCTGTTGCCGCCAGCAGCTTCTTGCCTTTGGGCGTGGCCGTATCGACGACACGATAACGCAGCCCCTTTTTATCCAAGTAAGCTTTGGCCGCCTCACAGTGAGGACAGCGCGGGCCCACATATACAGTAATACGTTTCATGCCCGCATTGTCGCTAACCCGCTGCCGTTTGTGAAGCCATTTGCGCCTGACGCGCGATATCGTAGATGTTATCCCAATCTTTCCATACCACCTCAAAACCGAGCGCACGAACGCTGGCGGCTACCTCTGCCGCGCTGCGCTCATCACTGATAGCAAACTGCTCCAATTGTGGCTCCGGGTTCGCGTAGCCGCCCGGTTGGGTTTTTGACGCCGCGGATAAGCTCGTGACCCCAAGCGGTAACACATTGTCGCGAAAGTGCGGTGACTCACGTGTCGATAGCGACAGCTCCACCTGCGGATTCCACAACCGATAGGCACAAATCAGCTGAACCAGCTGCTTATCCGTCATCACCGATTTCGGCTGTAAGGCGCCCGCGCAAGGGCGTAAGCGAGGAAAGGATAGCGAGTAGCGGCTTTGCCAGTATTGCTTTTCCAAATAATCCAGATGCTGGGCGGTAAAAAAGCTGTCGGTACGCCAGTCCTCAAGGCCAATCAAGGCGCCCAAGCCGATCTTATCGACCCCTGCTTGTGCCAACCTATCTGGGGTTTGCAACCGATAGTGAAAGTCGGTTTTATTCCCGCGCTTGTGGTGTTCCCCATAGGTTGGAGCGTGGTAGGTTTCTTGATACACCATTACCGCATCCACCCCCTGTGCCACCAAGGCGCGATAGGCCTCGGTATCCAGCGGCTGCACCTCCATCGCCACATGATGAAAGTATTGCTTCACCACCGGTAAGGCGCGGAGAAAATAATCGAGCCCCACCTTGGTTTCATGCTCACCGGTCACCAAGAGCACACTGTCAAAGCCCATTTTTTTTATCGCTTCACACTCGGCGGCGATCTCAGCTTCATCCAGCGTGCGCCGTTTGATTCGATTTTCCATCGAAAAACCGCAATAGGTACACACGTTAGCGCACAAATTGGAGAGATACAGCGGAATATAAAACCCCATGGTGTAGCCAAACCGCTGCCGCGTCAGCGCCGCAGATTGCTGAGCCATGGCCTCGAGATACCCTTCAGCAGCAGGACTGATCAGGGCGGCGAAGTCGTCCAAATTACGCGATGACTTGGCCAGCGCCCGCTCGACATCTTGGCGCGTTTTGCTGTAAATCGAAAGACGATGATGATCCCAATCGAGTGCCGCCCACCGCTCAGAAAAACTCATCCTCCCTCCTTCACATCAAGAAACGCGGTTAATGGGCTGGAAGCATGGGCGTGATTGTGTGTGCCCGCCAGTCCAGCTTGATACGCGCATCGGCCTGCTTCAACCGCTTGTTTAAACGCCGCGCCCATGGCAATCGGATCGCCGGCGGTGGCAATGGCGGTGTTCACCAAGACGGCATCGGCGCCCCTCTCCATCGCTAACGCCGCATCTGACGGTGCGCCAATGCCGGCATCAATGATCACTGGCACACGGGCTTGCTCGATAATGATGTCGAGAAACGCCATTGAGGCCAGTCCTTGGTTGGAGCCAATCGGTGACCCAAGGGGCATCACCGCCGCGCATCCCACCTCTTCCAAGCGCTTACACAGCACAGGATCGGCATGACAATATGGCAGTACCACAAATCCCTCATCTACAAGCATTTTCGCTGCTTGAAGGGTTTCAATCGGATCAGGCATCAAATATTTGGGGTCGGGATGAATTTCCAGCTTCACCCAACGCGTTCCCAATGCTTCTCGGGCAAGACGCGCGGCAAAGACCGCTTCTTGCGCATTCTTCGCTCCCGAGGTATTAGGCAGCAAGTGCACACCGAGCTCGCGCAGCGGGGTTAAAATATCATCTTGTATGGCATGGACGTCGACTCGCTTTAGCGCCATGGTGACCAGTTCAGTACCACTGGCCGCCAGTGATTCGGCCATGGTCTTGCGACTGGCAAACTTGCCGGTGCCGGTTAACAGCCGAGATGAAAACGTCGTATCCGCAATGGTTAACATAATTATCCTCCGGCAATCGCTTGAAAGACCGCCAAGCTATCGCCAGCGGTGAGTGACGTGGATGACCAAGCATCACGCGCAATAATGGTCTGATTCAGCGCCACTGCGACCGACTCGGCTGGCACCTTCATCTCCTCAATCAGTTGCGCGACGGTCGTGGCATTGACCTCTGTCGGCGTGTCATTAATGATTAACTGCATCACTTACCTCCCGCGTTGGCTGACAAACCGCACAGTGCGGATGCACAGGCAGCGAAAAGTGCTGCCATGTCATGGTTTGTCCATCAAACCGTGACAAGCGATTGGTCCCGACCGCCTGCCCTAATAACAGTTTTATCCCTTCCAGCGCTTGCGCGGTGGCCATCATGCCGACCACAGGTCCCATTACCCCAGCTTCAGCGCAGCGTGTGGGTTCAGAAAGCGTCACGTCCGCAAAGGCGCACGCATAACATGCGCTATGCGGTTGATAAACCAATAACTGGCCTTGCCAGCCAATCGCAGCCGCGCTCACTAACGGCGTGCCAGCCTCTACACAGGCTTGGTTGACCGCATGACGGGTGGCGAGATTATCACTACAATCAAGGACCACATCCGCCATCGCCACTTCAAGCGCCAGACGCTCACCTTCTAGATAGGCATTGATGGCTCGGCACTGGCAATGTGGATTCAGCGCGACCAAGTTAGCGGCTAGCGACGCGGCTTTATCGGTGCCGATTTGCGCCTCCCGATACGCCACCTGACGCGCCAAATTAGATAGTTCAATGTGGTCCGAGTCAGCAATCGCTAACTGCCCCACGCCAGCCCCCGCAAGGTAGAGGCCCGCGGTGGTTCCAAGCCCACCGGCACCGACCATCAACACGCGCGCATTGCTAAGTGCCTGCTGCCCACGCTCTCCGACTTCTGTCAGCATGATTTGCCGGCTATAGCGCTGGTATTCACTGTCCGATAGCATCACGCTCTCCTTGCTGTCTGGATGGATTAAGACAGCGATTAAATGCGTCAATGCGCGCCGCTAAATCAGGCGCTTGCGTCACGGCGCGGACCACCGCAATGGCATCTACGCCGGTTCGCCAAACGTCAGGGGCACGGTTGAGATCAATACCGCCAATCGCCACCGTTGGGAAACGGCCATCGACAACCGCCACCTGCTGCGCTAACGCTGAAATGCCTTGCGGCGGCTCAGCGAGCTGTTTGGTGGTGGTGGGAAAAATATGGCCGATGGCGAGATAACTGGGCGAGAGCGCAATCGCTGCGGCAAGCTGTTCGGGACTGCGCGTCGATACACCTAGGCGCACGCCTTGCCGCGCAAGCCGGTCAAGGTCCGCCTCTTGTAAGTCTTGCTGCCCTAGATGAACGCCATAGGCGCCAGCCTCAAGCGCAAGCTGCCAGTAATCGTTGATAAACACCTGCGCATGGTGCGCGCGGCCCAAAGCCACCGCGCGCTGTACCCAGTCTGCCAATTGTGGATGGGCTGGCTGCTTCACACGCAGTTGCACGGTTTTCACGCCCAAGCAAAGTAAGCGTTCAAGTAAATCCACGTCGTCTACCACCGGATATAATGGGCCTACACCTTCCGCCATAGGCGCAAACGGGGTCAGGCTCATGATTCCACCTTATCGCTGTCGCTTATCTCAGCGCCTTGTTGTGACGAATGATGGGATTTCTGCAGGTAGAGCTCACTGCCCTTTGCTCGAAACTCTTGCGATTTTTGCTGCATGCCTGCTAACGGGTCTTCCAACATGGTGACATCAATCGCTTCGCCCGCAGCGGCATAGCCATTTTCTTTGGCGTAATCTCGGACTTCTTGGCTGATCTTCATAGAGCAGAATTTTGGCCCACACATGGAGCAAAAATGCGCGACCTTGCCTGACTCTTGAGGCAGGGTTTCATCGTGATAAGCACGCGCCGTCACCGGATCTAATGCAAGGTTAAACTGATCTTCCCAGCGAAATTCAAAGCGCGCTTTGGAAATGGCGTTATCTCGCACCTGCGCGCCCGGATGTCCTTTGGCTAAGTCGGCGGCGTGCGCGCACAACTTGTAAGTAATCAGTCCGGTTTTAACATCCTCTTTATTGGGCAGACCCAGATGCTCTTTGGGCGTGACATAGCAAAGCATCGCACACCCAAACCAGCCAATCATCGCCGCACCAATCCCGGAGGTAATGTGGTCGTAACCCGGCGCGATATCGGTAGTCAGCGGGCCTAAGGTATAGAAAGGCGCTTCGTGGCAATGGGTGAGCTGCTCGTCCATATTCTCTTTGATCATGTGCATGGGCACATGGCCAGGGCCTTCAATCATCACCTGTACATCGTATTCCCATGCCACCTTGGTCAGCTCGCCCAGGGTACGTAGCTCACTGAACTGGGCTTCGTCGTTCGCGTCAGCTACTGAGCCGGGACGTAACCCATCGCCTAGTGACAGCGATACATCATAGGCAGCACAAATCTCGCAGATTTCGCGAAAATGGGTATAGAGGAAGCTTTCTTGATGATGCGCCAAGCACCATTTGGCGATAATCGAACCGCCACGCGAGACAATCCCAGTCACGCGATTGGCAGTCATGGGCACATAGTGCAAACGCACCCCGGCGTGAATGGTAAAGTAGTCGACCCCTTGCTCGGCTTGCTCTATCAAGGTATCGCGCATCACTTCCCAGGTCAGGTCTTCGGCAACGCCATTCACTTTCTCAAGCGCCTGATACATAGGTACGGTGCCAATCGGGACTGGGCTATTACGTAAAATCCACTCGCGAGTTTCGTGGATATTGCGTCCGGTCGATAAATCCATCACCGTATCCGCGCCCCAACGCGTCGCCCACACTAATTTTTCAGTTTCTTCTTCAATGGAGGAGCTCACCGCCGAGTTACCAATATTAGCATTCACTTTCACCAGAAAGTTACGCCCAATGATCATCGGCTCCGCTTCTGGGTGGTTAATGTTGGCAGGAATAATCGCACGCCCTTCAGCAACTTCTTGGCGCACAAATTCGGGAGTGATGTTTGAGGGTAAATGCGCGCCAAAGCTTTCTCCTGGGTGCTGGCGGTTTAGCTGCTCTTCACGATACTGCTGACGCCCCATATTTTCCCGGATAGCGATAAATTCCATCTCTGGGGTGATAATGCCTTGGCGTGCGTAGTGAAGTTGGGTCACACATTGGTTAGGTTTCGCCCGACGGATAGGCGGTAAGGCACTAAAGCGAAGATCATCTAAGGTTTCATCACTGAGGCGGGTCTGCGCATAGTCTGAGCTCACTGCATCAAGAAACTCTGTATCGGCACGCTCATCAATCCAGGTTTTTCTCACTGAGGCTAAGCCTTGGTAAATATCGATGTAGGTGTCTGGGTCGGTATAGGGGCCCGAGGTGTCATACACCCAAATCGATTCATTATCTTCATACTGAGGGTTTTCTTTGCTGCCGCCCACAAAGGTGGGGGAAAGATGGATCTCGCGCATGCCGACGCGAATGTCAGGTCGCGAGCCTTCGACATAGACTTTTTCCGAGTTGGGATAGGTTTGCACAGAGAGGGAATCAATAAAGGATTTGGCCTCGAGACGGGCCTGTTTACGGGTCGACATAGCATTACTCCGGTGTTCATTATGGGAATTAATGCTTGCCGGAAAACGCTGAATTTGAGATGTGAGCAAAGTGGCAGACGGGTTGCGTCTGTGATCTGAAGCATCTCTTGTTCCCTTCGCTGGTCTTAACCAGATCAGGTTCAACGGATCCCACTTTATGTGGTCTCAGCCAATTGGCACTCCGACAAGTTCAACGCCAGTATAAGAAATCACCGCTGCAACAACAAGCGACGAACACGATGTTTTCCATTACCCGGTGATGCGCCCTAACAGCCAAGCTCCCATCGCTGCCGCCCCCAGGCATAAGGCGAGATTCAAACCAACATTTAGCAAGGCTTTCACCGTTTCCCCATGTTGGAACAGCATCAAGGTATCGACAGAGAACGTCGAGAAGGTGGTAAAAGCCCCTAAAAAGCCAATCGCAATTAGCTGACGCCAGGGCACAGGGGCGATCAATTCTTGACTCATGGCGGCTAAAAAGACCCCCATCGCCAATGATCCCAACACATTCACCATCAAGGTTCCGTACGGGAATCCACGGCCAAGTACCGCGACGCTCCATTCTGATACCAAAAAGCGTGAGGACGCCCCTAATGCACCACCAAGCCCTACCCATAATATGCTAATCACTGGGTGCTCCTTTTAATTGGCAAAAAGGCATCATACCGCGACAAATGCGTAAGAAACAGAAGGTAAAGGGAAGCACGGCTCTCACCGCAGACAGCAGATACAAAAAAAGCACCGACAATGTCGATGCTTTGGTATTTGGCAGGGGTAGAGGGATTCGAACCCCCAACACGCGGATTTGGAATCCGCTGCTCTGCCAGTTGGAGCTATACCCCTGTAGATAGGTGCCTATTGTAGCGATCCCGCGACAAATTACCACCATCAATTAACACTCAAACGTTTAATTGCTTATTTATAAAGCAAATTACTCGAATAGCCCAAACGCAAAAAACCCCAGCTTTTCAGCTAGGGTTTCTAAGTAGTGGCGGAGTGGACGGGACTCGAACCCGCGACCCCCGGCGTGACAGGCCGGTATTCTAACCAACTGAACTACCACTCCGCACCAATTCTGTCTCATCAAAGTCTTACGCATATCTGCTTTGATGCTTAAATCCGTTTTTGCCTTCAGATTTTTCCAAAAATCTGAAAACAAGAAAGCAAGCCTGGCGATGTCCTACTCTCACATGGGGAGACCCCACACTACCATCGGCGCTGCTTCGTTTCACTACTGAGTTCGGCATGGAGTCAGGTGGGTCCAAAGCGCTATGGTCGCCAAGCAAATTCGGTAATCTAGAAAGCTGTTCGTTCTCGCCACAATCAACTGGCTTATTTCGAGTCCAACCCAAAACCTCTTGGGTGTTGTATGGTTAAGCCGCACGGGCAATTAGTACAGGTTAGCTCAACGCCTCACAGCGCTTACACACCCTGCCTATCAACGTCGTAGTCTACGACAACCCTTTAGAGAGCTCGAAGCTCTAGGGATGACTCATCTCGGGGCCAGCTTCGCGCTTAGATGCTTTCAGCGCTTATCTGTGCCGAACTTAGCTACCGGGCAATGCGTCTGGCGACACAACCCGAACACCAGCGGTTCGTCCACTCCGGTCCTCTCGTACTAGGAGCAGCTCCCCTCAATCATCCAACGCCCACGGCAGATAGGGACCGAACTGTCTCACGACGTTCTAAACCCAGCTCGCGTACCACTTTAAATGGCGAACAGCCATACCCTTGGGACCGACTTCAGCCCCAGGATGTGATGAGCCGACATCGAGGTGCCAAACACCGCCGTCGATATGAACTCTTGGGCGGTATCAGCCTGTTATCCCCGGAGTACCTTTTATCCGTTGAGCGATGGCCCTTCCATTCAGAACCACCGGATCACTATGACCTACTTTCGTACCTGCTCGAGCCGTCACTCTCGCAGTTAAGCGGGCTTATGCCATTGCACTAACCTCACGATGTCCGACCGTGATTAGCCCACCTTCGTGCTCCTCCGTTACTCTTTGGGAGGAGACCGCCCCAGTCAAACTACCCACCAGGCACTGTCCTCACCCCCGATAAGGGGGCTAAGTTAGAACATCAAACATACAAGGGTGGTATTTCAAGGTTGGCTCCGCGACAACTGGCGTCGCCGTTTCAAAGCCTCCCACCTATCCTACACATGTAGGCTCAATGTTCAGTGCCAAGCTGTAGTAAAGGTTCACGGGGTCTTTCCGTCTAGCCGCGGGTACACAGCATCTTCACTGCGATTTCAATTTCACTGAGTCTCGGGTGGAGACAGCGTGGCCATCATTACGCCATTCGTGCAGGTCGGAACTTACCCGACAAGGAATTTCGCTACCTTAGGACCGTTATAGTTACGGCCGCCGTTTACCGGGGCTTCGATCAATGGCTTCTCTTGCGATAACCACATCAATTAACCTTCCGGCACCGGGCAGGCGTCACACCGTATACGTCATCTTTCGATTTTGCACAGTGCTGTGTTTTTAATAAACAGTTGCAGCCACCTGGTATCTGCGACTGCCCATAGCTCCATCCGCAAGGGACTTCACCGTGGGCAGCGTACCTTCTCCCGAAGTTACGGTACCATTTTGCCTAGTTCCTTCACCCGAGTTCTCTCAAGCGCCTTGGTATTCTCTACCCGACCACCTGTGTCGGTTTGGAGTACGGTTCCTACTTACCTGAAGCTTAGAGGCTTTTCCCGGAAGCATGGCATCAATGACTTCACCACCTTGGTGGCTCGACATCGGGTCTCGACCGTGTGTAATCCCGGATTTGCCTAAGATTACAGCCTACACCCTTGAACCTGGACTACCATCGCCAGGCCCACCTAGCCTTCTCCGTCCCCCCATCGCAGTAAGTAGCAGTACGGGAATATTAACCCGTTTCCCATCGACTACGCCTTTCGGCCTCGCCTTAGGGGCCGACTTACCCTGCCCCGATTAACGTTGGACAGGAACCCTTGGTCTTCCGGCGTGGAGGTTTTTCACCCCCATTATCGTTACTCATGTCAGCATTCGCACTTGTGATACCTCCAGCATGCCTCTCAGCACACCTTCAACGGCTTACACAACGCTCCCCTACCCAATACGATAAATCGCATTGCCGCAGCTTCGGTGTATCGCTTAGCCCCGTTACATCTTCCGCGCAGGCCGACTCGACCAGTGAGCTATTACGCTTTCTTTAAATGATGGCTGCTTCTAAGCCAACATCCTGGCTGTCTGAGCCTTCCCACATCGTTTCCCACTTAGCGATAACTTTGGGACCTTAGCTGGCGGTCTGGGTTGTTTCCCTCTCCACGACGGACGTTAGCACCCGCCGTGTGTCTCCCGGATAGCACTTACTGGTATTCGGAGTTTGCAAAGGGTTGGTAAGTCGGGATGACCCCCTAGCCTTAACAGTGCTCTACCCCCAGTAGTGTTCGTCCGAGGCGCTACCTAAATAGCTTTCGGGGAGAACCAGCTATCTCCGAGTTTGATTGGCCTTTCACCCCTAGCCACAGGTCATCTCCTAACTTTTCAACGTTAGTGAGTTCGGTCCTCCAGTTGATGTTACTCAACCTTCAACCTGCCCATGGCTAGATCACTCGGTTTCGGGTCTAATGCAAGCAACTGTGCGCCCAGTTAAGACTCGGTTTCCCTACGGCTCCCCTATGCGGTTAACCTTGCTACTTACATTAAGTCGCTGACCCATTATACAAAAGGTACGCGGTCACCCCACGAAGGAGGCTCCCACTGCTTGTACGTAGACGGTTTCAGGTTCTATTTCACTCCCCTCACAGGGGTTCTTTTCGCCTTTCCCTCACGGTACTGGTTCACTATCGGTCAGTCAGGAGTATTTAGCCTTGGAGGATGGTCCCCCCATGTTCAGACAAGATATCACGTGTCCCGTCCTACTCGTTTTCACAGATATGGCGCCGTCGGTTACGGGGCTATCACCCTTTGTTGCCAGGTTTTCCAACCTGTTCACCTAACGCCAAGTCTGCTTAAGGGCTGCTCCGGGGTCGCTCGCCGCTACTGCCGGAATCTCAATTGATTTCTTTTCCTTCGGGTACTTAGATGTTTCAGTTCCCCGAGTTCGCCTCTTAGCGCTATGTATTCACGCTAAGATACCTGCTTATGCAGGTGGGTTTCCCCATTCGGACATCCCAGATTCAAATGGCTTTTACTGCCTTATCTGGGCTTTTCGCAAGTTAATACGTCCTTCATCGCCTCTGACTGCCAAGGCATCCACCGTCTACGCTTAGTCACTTAACCATACAACCCCAAAAGGTCTTGTATGAAAACAACTAAGGTTTTGTTTTTGCCGGACTCAAATAGAGACTTTGCTTATTACTAAGACAAAGCCCAAGCACACTTGATTGTGTGAGTGACATTACATGTCACTGATTGAGAACTTTACTGTCATTCTTAAAGAATGACTTTGTCAGCTTTCCAGATTGTTAAAGAGCATGTCGTTTATTGCTAAATAAACCACATTCTAAAGATTCTCAAACAAAAACCTTTAAAGCGTGGTGGGCGATACCGGGCTCGAACCAGTGACCCCCTCCTTGTAAGGGAGGTGCTCTCCCAACTGAGCTAATCGCCCACAATAGTGTGGTGGGTTGTACAGGATTCGAACCTGTGACCAATTGATTAAAAGTCAACTGCTCTACCAACTGAGCTAACAACCCATTGGCGTCCCATAGGGGAGTCGAACCCCTGTTACCGCCGTGAAAGGGCGGTGTCCTAGGCCTCTAGACGAATGGGACACGCTGATATGTTTGGGAACATATCCTCTTATAACTTCAACCTATACAATCTGTGTGAACACTCGCAAGAATAGCGTCAGTAAGGAGGTGATCCAGCCCCAGGTTCCCCTAGGGCTACCTTGTTACGACTTCACCCCAGTCATGAACCACACCGTGGTAAACGCCCTCCCGAAGGTTAAGCTATCTACTTCTGGTGCAGCCCACTCCCATGGTGTGACGGGCGGTGTGTACAAGGCCCGGGAACGTATTCACCGTGGCATTCTGATCCACGATTACTAGCGATTCCGACTTCATGGAGTCGAGTTGCAGACTCCAATCCGGACTACGACAAACTTTAAGGGATTCGCTTAACATCGCTGTCTCGCTGCCCTCTGTATCTGCCATTGTAGCACGTGTGTAGCCCTACTCGTAAGGGCCATGATGACTTGACGTCGTCCCCACCTTCCTCCGGTTTATCACCGGCAGTCTCCCTGGAGTTCCCACCATTACGTGCTGGCAAACAAGGATAAGGGTTGCGCTCGTTGCGGGACTTAACCCAACATTTCACAACACGAGCTGACGACAGCCATGCAGCACCTGTCTCAGTGTTCCCGAAGGCACCAATCCATCTCTGGAAAGTTCACTGGATGTCAAGAGTAGGTAAGGTTCTTCGCGTTGCATCGAATTAAACCACATGCTCCACCGCTTGTGCGGGCCCCCGTCAATTCATTTGAGTTTTAACCTTGCGGCCGTACTCCCCAGGCGGTCTACTTAATGCGTTAGCGCCGAAAGCCAAAGTCTAAAACCTCAACCTCCAAGTAGACATCGTTTACAGCGTGGACTACCAGGGTATCTAATCCTGTTTGCTACCCACGCTTTCGCATCTGAGCGTCAGTCTTTGTCCAGGGGGCCGCCTTCGCCACTGGTATTCCTTCAGATCTCTACGCATTTCACCGCTACACCTGAAATTCTACCCCCCTCTACAAGACTCTAGCCTGCCAGTTTCAAATGCGGTTCCGAGGTTGAGCCCCGGGCTTTCACATCTGACTTAACAAACCGCCTGCATGCGCTTTACGCCCAGTAATTCCGATTAACGCTTGCACCCTCCGTATTACCGCGGCTGCTGGCACGGAGTTAGCCGGTGCTTCTTCTGCAGCTAACGTCAAGCAATGCACGTATTAAGTACATTACCTTCCTCACTGCTGAAAGTGCTTTACAACCCGAAGGCCTTCTTCACACACGCGGCATGGCTGCATCAGGGTCTCCCCCATTGTGCAATATTCCCCACTGCTGCCTCCCGTAGGAGTCTGGGCCGTGTCTCAGTCCCAGTGTGGCTGATCATCCTCTCAAACCAGCTAAGGATCGTCGCCTTGGTAAGCCTTTACCTTACCAACTAGCTAATCCTAACTGGGCCCATCCCAACGCGATAGCTTACATGTAGTGGCCACCTTTGGTCCGTAGACATTATGCGGTATTAGCCGTCGTTTCCAACGGTTATCCCCCTCGTCAGGGCAGGTTCCCAGCCGTTACTCACCCGTCCGCCGCTCGACGTCCAGTAAATCCACCGAAGCTTCAATACTGCCGTTTCCGCTCGACTTGCATGTGTTAGGCCTGCCGCCAGCGTTCAATCTGAGCCATGATCAAACTCTTCAATTTAAGTTCTTTTGTTCGCTTTCCTAAAAGGAAAGACAAACGGCTCGATAAATACTGTTTTGTTCGTCTCCTAAGAGACAAACGAATTGACTGTGCCGAATAACTAAAAGTTATCGTTTGGTCACTCAGTTCATCGAATAAATCTTTTTGTCTATTCTCAACGAGTGCCCACACAGATTGCATAGGTCAAATTGTTAAAGAGCGTTGACTGTGCGAAGCTGCGCTTCGCTTGGTCAGGGCTGCGTATCTTACGCGCCTTACCGTTAAAGTCAAGAAGAAATTTTATCTTTTCTTTTTAGCCAACCGGCCAAAACAAAACCTCTTATTGACTTCCCTAACGCGTTGTCTGCGTTAAGTAGGTGGGCTATCTTAATCGTTTGAACACTCACGTCAAGCGTTTATTTTCATTCGATTTTTTGCCCCGACATGGCCGATGAGCGCTTGCCCTGCCTGCCGTGTCGATGGAGGCGCATTATAGGGGAGCTGATCAAATTGGCAACCCCTTTTTTAATGTTTCTTAGAAAAAAACTGTCACTCGCTGTTTTTTTGCTCGCCAGGGTGTAAAACTGGTATCAAACTTACCGTTATCTAACGTTTTATAGCGATATAAAGAGGGATTTGTGATGGCAAAACAGCTGCGCGCTTATAAAGGCATGACGCCTCAGCTTGGCGAACGCGTCTATATTGATGAATCCAGTGTATTGGCTGGCGATATTACGCTAGGCGATGATGTGAGTATTTGGCCGCTGGTTGCAGCGCGTGGTGACGTGAACCATATCCAGATTGGCGCTCGGACCAATGTGCAAGATGGCTCAGTCCTTCATGTTACTCACAAAAATGCCGAAAACCCACAAGGTTACCCGCTGATCATTGGCGAAGAAGTGACAATCGGCCACAAAGTCATGTTACACGGCTGCCGGATTGGCAACCGAGTCCTAGTGGGAATGGGGACGATTATTCTCGATGACGCTGTCATAGAAGATGAGGTACTGATTGGTGCTGGCAGTTTGGTCCCGCCAGGAAAACGCTTAGAGAGTGGCTATCTGTATGTTGGCTCACCCGTCAAACAAGTTCGCCCCCTCACCGACAAAGAGCGTGCTTATTTTGCACGCTCAGCGCAAAACTATGTCGACACCAAAGACATCTACCGCTGCGAGCGCTAGATCACCAAGCTGCCATCGGGCTCAAACGCTTCTGACTCGATGGCCGCTTCCATGTGCTCTTCTATATCAAACCAGACCTGTTCGACGATCGCCTGCGCATTATCCGTGTCCACCGCACAGCCGGCAAGCGTGGATAAGGTAGTAAAGCGGACAGCGCATGGTAACAATGCACCATAAGTTGGCCGTAGAAACAAACACGAGCCTTTGCCGTATCGACCTGCGCTTGGTCCGCAGCCAGAATAAGGGATTGATTCATTGATTGAGTGCCTCTCTTAACTGCTCGCGCACACGTTCGGTTTGTGGCCGACAGCCGCGCCATAGGGTAAAGCTTTCTGCCGCTTGTTCCACTAGCATGCCCAAACCGTCTAAACACCGTCCTGCTCCTTGGTGTTGCGCCCACTGGTTACTGGTTGTGCAGCCAGCTTGATACACCATGTCATAGACAGTGGTCGCTGGGCCAATCGCTCCTTGAGGGAGAGGGGGATGGCTTTGATGTAAGCTCGCCGAGGTCGCATTAATGATCACATCCACGGGCGCCGCCATGGGTCTATCTACGGCGTGACGAGTAATCGGTCCGGCCTCACTAAATGCAGCGGCTAGTTGCTGGGCTTTTTGCTCGGTGCGATTCACAATCATCAGCGATGCTGGCTCTTGCTCCAGTAAAGGAAGCAACACACCCCGTGCTGCACCGCCCGCACCCACGACCATAATGCGCTTATCACGCAGTGCCACACGGTGGTAGTGCAAATCAGTCACCAAACCTGCCCCATCAGTATTATCACCCAGTAGGGAACCATCGCTTTGCTTAACCAGCGTATTCACGGCACCGGCGCGGCGGGCACGCTCTGTCAGTGTATCGACCCAGTCATACGCTTGCTGTTTAAAAGGCACGGTCACATTGGCGCCACACCCTCCTTGCGCAAAAAACGCCTGCATGGTGGTCACAAAGCCTTCGAGCGGTGCTTCAATGGCTTGATAGTCGATGTCTTGTTGGGTTTGCGTCGCAAATGCGGCGTGGATCTGCGGCGACTTACTGTGGCCAATCGGGTGGCCGACCACACAATAACGATCGGTCATCTGTTACCACTCCCTCGGTTTGAGATAGTCACGATAGAGTCTCGCTTCCGGCGCGTCTTCATCGGGTGACCAATTATATTCCCAACGTGCCATCGGCGGCATCGACATCAGAATAGATTCGGTACGCCCACCACTTTGTAAGCCAAATAGCGTGCCTCTGTCATACACCAAGTTAAATTCGACATAGCGTCCGCGGCGATAAAGCTGGAAATCGCGTTCACGCTCACCATAGGGCGTGGCTTTGCGGCGCTGTACTATCGGCAGGTAGGCATCGATAAAGCCTTTTCCAACCGCTTGGGTGTAGGCAAAGCACTGCTCGAATGGCCACTGGTTCAAATCATCAAAGAAAAGCCCGCCGACGCCACGGGTTTCATCGCGATGGGGCAGATAAAAGTAGCGATCGCACCACGCCTTGTGGTCTGCATACACAGTATCGCCAAAAGGCCCACACAAAGCTTTTGCGGTATCATGCCAGTGCTGACAATCTTCCTCGAAGGGATAGAAGGGCGTGAGATCGAATCCACCGCCAAACCACCAAACCGGATCAGAGCCTTCTTTTTCAGCAATGAAAAAACGCACGTTCGCGTGCGAGGTCGGCACGTACGGGTTGTGAGGATGGATCACTAACGACACTCCCATGGCCTCAAAACAGCGGCCGGCAAGCTCAGGACGGTGCGCTGTCGCCGAGGCGGGCATTTGATCGCCAAAGACATGTGAGAAGTTCACCCCCGCCTGCTCAAAGACGTGTCCCTGCCGAAGGACGCGGCTTCGGCCACCGCCCCCTTTCTCACGCTCCCACGCATCTTCAATAAAACGCGCTTGACCATCGTCCTGCGCAAGCTGTTGACAAATATCATCCTGAAGCTGGAGAAAAAAAGCCTTCACGGCTTGTTTATCAATTGTCGACTGACCGTGTGCCACGCTCACATCCTTTGTTACTGAGACTATGTGCTTACTTTACCTGATCCACGCAGTAGGATCTTGACGGAATTTCATTCCCCACCGCTGACGCAAACGTTTTCCTTGCGATGAAATCTGGGTATAATTCGCGCCACGCTCAGCGTATCTTATTCACGCTTGTCATCAAGAAGGACGTATTATGACTGTCGGTATCATCATGGGTTCGCAATCTGATTGGCCCACCATGACACATGCAGCAGCTATGTTGGATCACTTTGCCATCCCTTACGAAACCCGTATTGTCTCCGCCCATCGCACGCCACAGTTACTTGCCGATTACGCCCAACAAGCGGCTGAGCGAGGGATTAAAGTGATTATTGCCGGCGCCGGTGGTGCCGCCCATCTTCCCGGGATGACCGCCGCACACACCAGCCTGCCTGTACTCGGCGTACCGGTCCAGTCAAAAGCATTAAAGGGCATAGACTCATTGCTGTCCATTGCTCAAATGCCCAAAGGCGTGGCAGTGGGCACGCTCGCCATTGGTGACGCAGGCGCAGCGAATGCTGGCCTCCTTGCGGCACAAATTCTCGCAACGGCCGACCCTGATTTGATGGCAAAAGTGGATGCGTTTCGCCGAGCGCAAACTGAAGCCGTTCTCGCTCAACCCAACCCACAAGGGTAAGGCCATGAATATTCTGGTGTTAGGCGCGGGGCAACTGGCCCGGATGATGGCCTTGGCCGGCGCGCCGCTCAATCTTATCGTCAGCGCCTATGATGTGCGTAGTGGCGACATTGTTCACCCACTGACGCTGCAACCACTGGGTCACGGCCTCAATACGGCCATCGCTGGAGCGGATATTATTACCGCCGAGTTCGAGCATATTCCCGCTGATATCTTGCATCAATGCGAGCAAAGCGGGAAGTTACGCCCCAGTGCGCAAGCGATTCTAACCGGTGGCGACCGCCAAATTGAGAAAGCCCTGCTGATGCAAGCAGGCGTCGCCAATGCGCCATACCGAGTGGTGTATACACAGGCTGATTTAGAAAAGGCGGTCGACGCACTGGGGGCACCCTTGGTCCTCAAAAGCACCTTGGATGGTTATGACGGCAAAGGACAGTGGCGCTATCGTGACGGCGATGATCTTCACGCATTATGGGCCGAGCTCGACGCCTTTCTCACCGCGCCTGGGCAACGCGATGGGCAAGCCATCATTGCCGAAGCCATGATCCCCTTTGACCGAGAAGTGTCGCTGATTGGGGTTCGTGGTGCGAATGGTGAATTTGCCAGCTATAGCCTGACCCAAAACCACCACCATGACGGGATTCTGACTTTGTCCGTGGTGCGCCCGGATGAGCATGCCTTGCAAGCACAAGCAGCGGACATGTTGGAAAAGATTGCCAGCGCGCTGAATTATGTGGGTGTGCTCGCGGTGGAATTCTTTGATGTGGATGGCAGCTTGCTGGTTAACGAAATCGCGCCTCGGGTGCACAACTCCGGTCACTGGACACAGCAAGGCAGCGCGTGTTGCCAGTTTGAAAACCACCTGCGCGCAGTCAGCGGCTTACCCCTCGGTCCGACTGATTTAATTCAACCAACTGCGATGATCAATATCTTAGGCCAAGGCAGTGTTCCACTCGCGACCTATCGTGATGCCCATGTGCATTGGTACAACAAAACGCCACGCCCGGGGCGCAAAGTGGGCCACATCAATGTCACGGCGGCATCGGCCTCCGAGCTTGCCACTAAATTAGCCAGCTTAGCCAGTTACCTGCCAAACGATGCCTTTCACGGTTTGCAGTCGGCCGCGTTGGCACTGGCTGCACAAACCGATTAGCCTTCGGTCTCCGATTCTGCAGCCGGTTCATCTTGAATCGCGCTGCAGGGCTTATCGGCACATTGATACACGGTTTTTCCACCTTTTTTCCGCTCAAGTAACAAAGCAAAACCGCATTGCTTACAGATGCCAGCGACCGGTGACGTATTCACGGCAAAATGGCATTTGGGGTATTGGTCACAGGCAAAAAAGCGCTTGCCGTAACGAGAGGTGCGCTCCACCAGCTCACCTTTGTGGCAGGCAGGGCACGTTAGGGTAGTATGATCCGGCTCATCCGGTTTTTCGATATGCGTACATTGCGGGAACTGATCACAGCCAATAAACATACCGAATCGACCTTGGCGTAACACCAATTCTCCCTGATGACAGGCCGGGCAAGCCACGCCAAGGGCTTTTACTACATGGCCATCGCCATGATGTAACGCTTTGGTATAGTGGCAGTCTGGGTAGGCGGTACAGGCCAGAAACGGGCCTCGTTTGCCAGACTTAAACGCAAGAGCGCTGCCACATTCAGGGCAGCGCTCGTCCGTGTTGGGGATGTTTTGTTTATTCATTCACACCTTGAGCTTTGTTTGATGAGGTTAATGCACATACCCCTCTTGCGCGTCATAAAGCATGTCTTCCATCTGCGTATACGCACGCTCATTCCCTGGCACGTTAAACAGTACCATCAGGATCACCCATTTAAGGTCGTCTAAGCCGAACTCTTGGGTTTCTAGTTCCATCACCCGATCAATCACCATTTCACGTGTTTCTGGTGATAAGACACCCGCTTGCTCTAAGAATAGGAGAAAACCTCGGCTTTCTTGATCGATAAAGCGTGTTTCTTGCTCGGTGTAGATTCGAATCGAGCTTTGGGCACTGCCTGATAGGTAAGGCTGTTTATCCGCATTTTGCAACTGTGCTAGCTTTTCTAGCCAGTTCAGGGCCTTGTAAATATCGTCTTGATGAAAACCCGCTCGGGACAATTCATCCGCTAACTCGTCCTGATCGATAATGACTTCAATATCGCTATGGATATAAGTTTCGAACAGGTACATAAGAATGTCCATCATGGCTAGCCCCTCCTCGTTCTGACATAGCCACCGGGTACTGCTGCTACAAGCCCCTGGAGTTCTAAGTCTAACAACTGCATCATGATTTCGTGAACCGGTTGGTTGCAGCGCTCAGCCAGTACGTCGACACACGTCGCGTTAGACCCTACGTTAGCCAACAGCGTGGGAAATGGCAATCCTTGATCCGTATCTAACTTGAGTGCATCACTAAATAATTCGCTTTGTTGACTCACAGCAAACTGAACCAGACTGTCCACCTCGTTCAAAATATCATCAACACAGTCAGTCAAGGTAGCTCCTTGCTTTATCAATTGATGACACCCGCGCGATTGAACCTGGTCAATCGAGCCTGGGATCGCAAACACACCACGGTTTTGTTCCAAGGCATAGCGCGCAGTAATCAAGGATCCACTTTGCGGTGCAGCCTCAACCACTAATACGCCCGCAGACAAACCACTGATCAGTCGATTACGACGAGGGAAATGCTCAGCACGTGGTGGCGCATCAGGCCAAAATTCCGATACCAATGCGCCCTGTTCGACAATCCGGCTGGCTAAGTCACGGTGACGTGCAGGGTAGATACGATCCAACCCACTTCCCAGCACCGCCAATGTTTGCCCGTAGCCATCCATAGCGCCTTTGTGCGCCCGCCCGTCAATCCCCAAGGCCAAACCACTTGTGATCACTAAACCATGCTCGGCCAGTTGTTTAGCAAATTGATAGGCTGTCGTTAATCCAGACTGTGTCGCATGACGGCTTCCTACCATGGCAAGCTGTGGTTTTGCTAAAGCAGCAGGATCGCCTTGCACATAGAGCACCAAAGGTGGCCGCGCTATTTCACGAAGCAGCGCAGGGTAAGCGGGATGGTCAAACCCAATCAGATGGCAGTTCTCTTGCTCCGCCCATTCAAGGCTACAATTAATGACCGCCTCATTGGGCTGAATAATCGCCTGACATTGCTCAGCCGTCAGCCCAACAGCGGCAAGCTCGTGATGCGTTTGCTCGCACAGGGTCTGGATAGGGCGTTTAGCCAGCAGTGCGCGCCGCTGCTGAGCGCGCAATCGGGGAACTTGGGTAAGCAGTAACCATCCTCGCAGCGACTTATCGTACATAGGCCAATTGAGGTGTAGGAGGCACCGCATGCATGCCAGCTTTGATCGGCTGACGAGCTTGGGTTATCACCGCCAAACTGACCCAGGGGTAGGCCCGTACGACCATGGCTTGTCCCATCGGTACGTCAGGCAGTTGCATCGCTGGCTGCGCAATATTGTCGCTCGCGTTTTGATAGCGATAATCACCGGGACCATTTAGCACACTCGCCCCTGTTTCTGTGACAGTAAACACCTGACCAGCACCAACACCATCATTCGCGCCTTTATCGAGCACCACCAGCTGACCGTTCGCCACATATTCGCTACCGTAAAGGTGCCCTAACAAGGTCGCATCCGTTTTAGCGGGTTGTGGCCAGAAGTGAGGGGACTTCTTCTCCGGCAACGGCAGTAATACATCATTGGGACGCACTTCCTGCGCCACTCGAGTTAGCGTCATCACACTGCGTCCGTGGTTACGAGCATTGATACGTCCATCCGCAACATGTTTTAAGCTCACCATGATGATTGGCTCAGCGCTAGCGTCTGGCTTAACGGGACGCAAAAAGGTTTTATCGACCCGAAAAACTTGCCAATCTTCCGGACTTAACGCGGCATCAACATAAACCGTATCCTGTAACGATATATATTGGCGCCCATCCGTTGAGCCAAGCACGCGTGGCAGCGCGACTAAGCGCGCTTTTTCCACCAACATATCTTGTTGTAAATACGGCAAGAGAACAGGGTCAACACTGCTGAGTGCCGATGTTTCAGAAGCATTAGTCTGTTGCGTAATCACACGTCTGGGCTTATAGCTTACTGTCGGCTTTCCCTCCTGCCATGTGAGGGTGAGCTCATCGCCAGGATAAATCAGATTAGGATCGTTTATTGCCGGATTGGCGTACCATACTTCAGGCCATTGCCAAGTATTATCGAAAAAGGTGGCGGCGATATCCCACAAGGTATCCCCACGCTCAACCACATAGCGTTGAGTCTTGGCAGGGCTAGCTGCCATTAAAGGTAGCGCGACAACCAATAACCCAACAGCGACGAGATTGAATAGCTTTCTTGTCATCAATGTCTTCCTCACCAGATGGATGATGCCGATGCTGTCAATTGGCTGTCAAAATGTCTAGAATTAACCCAATTATCCCGTGCCACCTTCGGCACAGTTCAACTTTTACGAGACGTTATGGCTTTACTGAACGTATTAACCTATCCAGATGAACGCCTTCGCACCGTGGCCAAACCGGTGGAAGCGGTCACCCCTGAGATCCAGAAAATGGCCGATGACATGATTGAAACCATGTATGATCAAGATGGCATCGGCCTTGCGGCCACTCAGGTCGATTTTCACCACCGCATGGTGGTGATCGATGTATCAGAGATGCGCAATGAGCCCATGGTGCTAATCAACCCAGAAATCATCGAAAAACGCGGTGAAGATGGTATTGAAGAAGGCTGCCTCTCTGTGCCGAGTTCACGCGCCTTGGTACCTCGTGCTGCCGAAGTGACGGTCCAAGCACTGGACCGTGAAGGCAATCCATTCCAATTTGATGCTGAAGACTTGTTGGCAATTTGCGTACAACACGAGCTTGACCATTTAGACGGTAAGCTATTCGTTGACTATCTTTCGCCATTGAAGCGTCAACGTATCAAGCAAAAGATGGAAAAAATCAAACGCGCTAATCAAAAAGTAAGCTGAGGTCACTTTGAGCACACCGCTGCGTATAGTATTTGCGGGCACGCCGGATTTCGCCGCGCGCCATTTGCAAGCCCTGCTCGGTAGCGAGCATGAGGTGATCGCGGTTTATAGCCGCGAAGACAAGCCGGCTGGGCGAGGCAAAAAACTGACGGCCAGCCCCGTCAAACAGCTCGCCCTTGAGTACTCTCTGCCCGTCTATCAGCCTCGCACATTACGTGACGAAACAGCACAGGCCGACCTAGCCGCACTGAACGCAGATATAATGGTCGTGGTTGCCTACGGGTTGATCCTACCTAAAGCGGTGCTAGAAACGCCAAAACTGGGCTGTATCAATGTGCATGGTTCGGTTCTTCCTCGCTGGCGTGGTGCAGCGCCGATCGAGCGTGCCGTGTGGGCTGGGGATAATGAAACGGGCGTCACCATCATGCAAATGGATGAAGGGCTCGACACGGGTGACATGCTAAAAATAGCCACTCTCCCTATTGATGAGAAAGAGACCAGTGGGAGCCTTTATTATCGCCTCGCGGAACTTGGGCCACAAGCACTGATCGACTGCCTCAATGATATGGCTAAGGGCATTGTCTTAGCTGAACCGCAAAATGATGCCAAAGCAAACTATGCTGAAAAGCTAACCAAGCAAGAAGCACGCATCGATTGGCACCAAGAGGCCACCTTTATCGAACGCTGTGTGCGGGCGTTTAATCCACGTCCAGTCAGCTATTTCACACTCGGTGACCAAAACATTAAGGTATGGGCCGCTAATGCATTGGATATCAATGTAGACACAGCACCAGGTACCGTGATCAACACTGACAAACACGGTATCCAAGTGGCGACCGGAAAAGGCGTGATCCAGCTCACCCAGCTACAGCCACCTGGCAAAAAAGCCATGCAGGCCCATGAGCTGCTCAATGCACGCCGTGAATGGTTTGAAACGGGCACCCAACTATAGGTGAGTGCTGTCGACGCACGAATATAAGGCCAGTACGCTGGCCTTTTTTAATCTGGCGAACAGCATCTTTTGATGCCAATTTGGCCTTTGAATAGGTAAACGTATGAATGTAAGAGCCGCGGCTGCCCGCGTTCTGTATCAAGTGGTCGATCAGGGCCAGTCATTGTCGCAGCAACTCCCCCTTGCTCAACAGCAAATCGCCCCCCGTGATGCCGCCCTATTGCAAGAGATTTGCTACGGCACCTTGCGCTGGTTACCGCGATTAGAGCATATCGTGCAAGTCCTGATGGATAAGCCATTAAAAGGCAAGCAGCGTGTATTCCATCATTTATTACTGGTGGGTCTGTACCAGCTCAACTATATGCGCATCCCGGCCCATGCGGCCGTGGCTGAAACCGTCAATGCCACCAAGCCATTGAAGCGCCCGCAATTACGTGGATTGATTAATGCCATTTTGCGCAATTATCAGCGCGATCAAGCCGCGCTAGACCAAGCCAGTCAAGCACACGATGCTGGGCTTTATTGTCATCCCAGCTGGCTGCTGAAACGCCTTCAGACTGCCTATCCATCTCATTGGCAAGACATCGTGGCGGCAAATCACCAAAAAGCACCGATGTGGCTGCGCGTCAACCGCCAGCACCATTCTCGAGAAAGCTATCAAGCACAACTGCAACAAGCCGGTATTAGCGCTAGCGTTCATCCAAACGCCATGGATGCACTAAAACTCGACACACCTTGCGACGTTTCTCGCTTACCCGGCTTTGACCAAGGCTGGGTCTCGGTACAAGACGCCGCCGCGCAACTAGCGGTCGATTACCTCCAACCAGCGTCTGCAGAACATATTCTCGACTGCTGTGCCGCCCCTGGAGGAAAAACCTGTCATATTCTCGAGCATCAGCCTGATGCCAATGTCACTGCCATTGATGCCGATGAAAACCGCTTGTCCCGGATCAAAGAGAACCTGTCACGGTTAGGGCTTAATGCTGATGTCAAACACGCCGATGCTCGCGAACCAAACGCTTGGCATCAAGGGCCCGCATTTGACCGTATTTTGCTTGATGCGCCCTGTTCGGCAACCGGTGTGATCCGTCGCCACCCCGATATTAAATGGTTACGACGCGATAGCGATATCCACGCCTTGGTCACGTTACAAGCGGAGATATTGGACGTAATGTGGCAGCAATTGGCACCAGGAGGTACGCTGGTTTACGCGACCTGCTCCGTGTTACCGGATGAAAACGCGACACAAATTCGCGCATTTTTAACTCGCGAGCCAACGGCAATATTGCACACCGGCACCCACGACCAGCCAGGACGCCAAATTCTCCCCGGAGAACATGACATGGACGGTTTCTATTACGCATGCCTAGAAAAGCCAGCCAGCTAATCACTAGGCAGGGAGTAAAAATAGCATGAAAATCATTATCTTGGGCGCAGGCCAAGTTGGCGGCACTTTGGCGGAAAACCTGGTTGGGGAGAACAATGACATCACCATTGTTGACCGTGCCCCCGAACGGCTTCGTGAACTGCAAGACAAATATGACTTACGCGTCGTGCAGGGGTTTGCCAGTCACCCTTCGACCTTGCAAGAAGCTGGCGCTCAAGATGCTGATATGCTCGTGGCGGTCACCAACTCAGACGAAACCAATATGATCGCCTGCCAAATAGCCTATACCCGCTTTAATACACCCAACCGGGTTGCTCGGATCCGCAGTCCGGAGTACCTGGCAGTCAAAGAGCAAATATTTAACAGTGACTCCTGTCCCGTTGACCACCTTATCGCGCCAGAGGAGCTCGTCACCCGCTACATTCGTCGCTTGATTGAATACCCAGGCGCTCTACAGGTTGTGAGTTTTGCCGATAAAAAAGTCGGGCTCGTGGCAGTTAAAGCCTATTATGGTGGCCCACTGGTCGGAAAAGCCTTGTCTGCACTTCGTGAACATATGCCACATGTCGATACCCGTGTGGCGGCTATTTTCCGCCGTGACCGACCGATCCGTCCGCAAGGCACGACCATCATTGAAGCCGATGACGAAGTGTTCTTTGTCGCCGCCAGTAACCATATCCGTTCGGTGATGAGTGAGTTACAGCGACTTGAAAAACCCTACAAGCGCATCATGATCGTCGGTGGAGGAAATATCGGGGCTGGCTTGGCCATGGCGCTTGAGCGCCAATACAGCGTCAAATTGATCGAACGCAACCCTACACGCGCCGAACATTTAGCTGAGCTGCTCGAAGAAACCACCGTTTTTTGTGGCGACGCCTCTGATCAAGAGCTACTAAGCGAAGAACATATCGACCAAATTGATGTATTTATCGCTGTCACCAACGAGGACGAAGCCAACATTATGTCAGCAATGCTGGCTAAGCGATTAGGGGCCAAAAAAGTCATGGTGCTTATCCAGCGCGGTGCCTATGTTGACCTGGTTCAGGGCGGCGTGATTGATATTGCTATTTCGCCCCAACAAGCCACCATTTCTGCGCTACTCACCCATGTACGACGCGCCGATATCGTCAATGTTTCTTCACTGCGACGTGGGGCGGCAGAAGCGATTGAGGCCATTGCTCACGGTGATGCATCGACCTCAAAAGTCGTTGGGCGCGCCATCGGCGAGATCAAGCTGCCACCAGGGACGACCATTGGGGCTGTGGTACGTGGTGATGAGGTATTGATCGCGCACGATAAAACCGTGATTCAGCAAGATGACCATGTCGTCTTATTCTTGGTGAATAAAAAGTACATTCCCGATGTAGAGCGCCTATTCCAACCCAGTCCATTCTTCCTCTAATCGTTGCCTGTAGACCCGCGTGTCTGCAGGCTCACGCTTTTTATCTCGATGCTGCCGTTCCAGTGACTTTGGGTATACACTGAACTGAGTCCCTATCTATGTCGCGTAAACAGAAAGGACAGCCATGTCTGACGATCAATTTCAACAATCGACCGTATATTTAAAAAAAGCGGTCCCGCTAATGATGAAATATAAGGTGCCGACCACGCCGACCAACTATGCGCTGTGGTACACCTACGTCGCCAATACGGATCCAAAGCTCAACACCGATGTGGACAACACGGTCAATGAGCATGGCACCTGTAGTCCTTTGCAAAGCGACATCTTGTACCAGAAGCACATGGCGGATAAACATAGTCAAAATATCAGCACACTCAAGCAAAGCCTTGAATCGATGATGACGGAAATGAGTCACTCGATGTCTGATACCATACAAGATACCGATGCCTT
Organism: Salinivibrio sp. ES.052; assembly: GCF_900141775.1. GTDB lineage: Bacteria > Pseudomonadota > Gammaproteobacteria > Enterobacterales > Vibrionaceae > Salinivibrio. Next base: position 294,770 of record NZ_FSRI01000002.1, read on the forward strand.
TCATTCCGTGCTCGACAGAGCATTCGAACAATTATCTCGCGTTGAAAATGAAGGGCTTTCGATTGATGAAACCATTGCGGTTGTTCGCAACGTCGTCAAAGATTCACAAGCACTCACCCAATCGACGCGCTATTTCAAACACCAGTTGAGTGATGCACAACAAGAAATCGCCCAGTTAAAACAGAACCTCGCAGAAATGACCGAGCAAGCCACGCATGATGGTCTAACTGGCCTATTGAATCGTGCCGCTTTTGAACGTGAACTCACCGCATATATTGATAGTCCACAAACTTGGCCATTCTGTCTCATCCTCGTTGATCTCGACCACTTCAAAAAACTCAACGACACTTATGGCCATGTATTGGGCGATATCGCGTTAAAGCAGGTCGCCAAGCGGTTGCTCGATTACTGCCGGGACGGCATACAAGCATTTCGTTATGGCGGAGAAGAATTTGCCCTACTGTTGCCACAAAAACGCCTAAATAGCACCAAACGTACTGCCGAAACTCTGCGGGCGGCTATCGATAGAATGGTGATAAAAGATCGACGGCGCGGTCAAACCTTGGATCATATCACCGTGTCCATGGGGGTTGCCGAATACGATGAGCAAACACGCGAATCAGGCGCGGATCTCATTTACCGTGCCGACCAACATCTCTACAATGCCAAAAACCTCGGGCGTAATCGCGTGATGCCGATAAATTAACCGTCACCTGATGGGAATTTGATCCTGGCTAAGTTTCCACCTAGTCCGGTCGGGCAAAATGGTATTTTTTACGTGCCACACAAAGGATGCCATCATGCACTGCCATCGTATTAACGAATTACTCGATTTGCTCAATCAATCTTGGCAACAAACGCCCGATCGCTCACTCGTAGCGATGCTGACCCTGATTGCCCAAGAGGCAGGGCATAACGATGACTTGACCACCCTCTCCGACGATACATTGATCTATCAACTCAAAATGCGGCTAGAAGAGAGTCATGCGCCTATCCCCGGCTTAGCAAAAGACAGTGAAGATGACTTTAAGGCTGCTATTTTACGCGCACGAGGAATTCATAGCGCGAAAAAGTGAGCAAACCACCACGGCTAATCGTCTGTTATAGCTGGAATTCGTCAACTTTGTGGCTGTGTCTAAAACTATGACTCTGGTAGCGTATTCACGGCGTTCGCTGCGCTACAATCACAGGCAACAATGATAATCAGGGCCTGGCAATGCACCATGGACCCGACATCCCAAGGAAAGCCAATGTCATGAGCGATAAAAAGATAAACGTCAAAGACGTGACTGCAAAAGAGTACAACCCCAAAACCCATAAAGGAAACGATGATCGCTTTAATCCCAGCAATCGCATCTATGTGCGAGCAGTCAAAGGGTATTATCAGCGTATGCGACGCTATATGGGCTGGTTCTTCATGCTGCTGTTTCTGGCCATTCCATGGATCCCCTATCAAGGCCGGCAAGCCATTCTATTAGATATTGGTAACCAGAAATTCACCTTTTTTGGCACCACATTGTGGCCACAAGATCTGACCTTATTAGCAGCGCTACTGATGCTTTCGGCATTTGGCCTCTTTTTTATTACCACTTTTCTTGGCCGCGTCTGGTGTGGATACTTGTGCCCACAAACGGTTTGGACCTTTCTCTTTATCTGGTTTGAAGAAAAACTAGAAGGCGCTGCCAATAAGCGTCGTAAGCAAGATTCCCTCAAACTTACTCCATCGCTCGTGGCACGCAAAACAGCGAAGCATGCGGCTTGGTGGGTGATCTCATTGGTTACAGGGGCCACCTTTGTAGGCTACTTTGTCCCCATGCAAGAACTGGCCGTAAACCTGATCACGTTTGATACCAGTTTCTGGATCGGTTTCTGGGTCATTTTCTTTGCCGCTTGCACCTATGGTAATGCGGGTTGGATGCGCTCAATTATGTGTATCCATATGTGTCCTTACGCGCGCTTCCAATCAGCCATGTTCGACAAAGACACCTTTATTGTCGCTTATGATGCACAGCGCGGAGAAAAACGCGGCCCTCGCCCACGTAAAAAAGATCCTAAAGCATTGGGGCTGGGCGATTGCATTGACTGTAACCTCTGTGTGCAAGTCTGCCCGACGGGTATCGATATTCGTGATGGCCTTCAGTATGAATGTATTAACTGTGGTGCCTGTGTCGATGCCTGCGATGAAACCATGGATCGGATGGGATATGAGCGAGGCCTGATCAGCTACACCACCGAGCACAAGTTGGAAGGCAAGAAAACCGCGGTGATGCGGCCAAAACTAGTGGGGTATGGTGCCGTCATGATCATCGTCACCGCGATGTTTATTTATCTAGCCATGTCGGTCATGCCGATGGAGCTTGATATCATACGCGACCGTAATCAGCTTTATCGTATCAACAACCAAGGTCTGGTTGAGAATACCTATACACTAAAAATCTTAAACAAAACACAGTCAGATGAAACCTACCAGCTCTCGGTTAAAGGGCTCGACAAGGTGCAATGGCACGGACCACAAACTGTCAATGTACAAGCGGGGGAAGTGTTCTCTCTTCCTATCAGCCTCGCGGTAGACACCTATGACATGGAGCAACGCATTGCTGATATCACGTTTATGATGGAGCGTGAGTCTGGTGAACAACAAAAAGTCGCCACAGCAGAAAGCCGCTTTATTACTGACTTGTAACCCATAAATTACCGCACTCATACCAAGGGCGCAGGCAGCGCCCTTTTTATTTGTTACCATGGCTTTTTCTTTTGTCATTCCCAGGTGGAGCATGACCGAGATAGGCTTTGACTTTCACACTCTCACCCCAGATGTTCAACTGAATGCGATTGAATCGGTCGGGATTTATCCTCAATCTGGCCTGCTCGCACTGAACAGCTATGAAAACCGGGTCGCTCAATTTGTCGCCGATGATAACCACCGCTATGTGGTGAAGTTTTACCGTCCCGCCCGTTGGTCTGATGCACAAATACACGAAGAGCATGCCTTCTGTCATGAGGTGGCCGAGGCTGATATTCCAGTCGTTGCGCCGATTCAACGTGATGGCACTAGCCTCTTTCACGCATCAGGCTTTCGCTTTGCCTTGTTCCCCAGTGTCGGGGGACGAGGATTTGAAGTGGATAATTGGGACCAACTCGAAGCCGTAGGTCGGTATTTGGGGCGACTCCACCAAGTAGGTGCGGCAAAGCCGTTTCAATCGCGCGCCAAGTTTGATCTCGACAGCCACCTCTATCAGCCTCGTCAAACGCTGAGTGAAGCCAGCCTCATTCCTGAAGGCATTCAATCCACGTTTTTTTCTGACCTTGACCGCTTGATCGACGCCATTGCCGCACGTTGGCATACTAATTGGCCTGCGATCCGCTTGCATGGCGATTGCCATCCAAGCAATATTTTATGGCGAGATGGCCCGTTATTTGTCGATTTTGACGACACTCGCAACGGTCCAGCGATTCAAGATTTATGGCTATTTTTAAACGGCAGTCGCGCCGATCAACTCGCTCAGCTCGATACACTGGCGGAAGGCTATCGTGAATTTTGCGACTTTCCCGCCGAACAATTGCAACTGATCGAGCCTTTGCGTGGTCTGAGAATGGTGCATTACATGGCGTGGCTGGCAAAACGTTGGCAAGACCCTGCTTTTCCACGTGCATTTCCCTGGTTTGCTGATGCAAAATACTGGGAAGGTCAGGTGCTCGCGTTTAAAGAACAACTTGCCACCCTAGAAGCGCCGCCGCTTACGCTGTATCCGTAAGCGCTTAATCGAAAATGGAGAGTCATTTAATCATGTTAAAGAAACTGTTGCCTGTGCTACTCATTCTAGGCTTAACCGCCTGCTCTGAGCCTGAAAACGTGACACAGACGTCATCTGAAAACACGCAAACGACAAAAACGGCTCAGACGCAAAGCGAGCCTGCAGCCTCAATCGACATTGCCGACGCCAAACCAGGCCGCTTTAACGCAGGGGAAGATTACCAAGTACTGGATACACCCGCGACGGATACGCCAACAGTCACCGAGTTTTTCTCCTTTTACTGCCCACACTGTTATCAGTTTGAACCCCTAGTCCAACAGCTCAAACAGCAAGTCCCGGACAATGCAAAAGTGGTTAAAAACCACGTGTCCTTTATGGGCGGTGATATGGGTGATGTCATAACACGCGCTTACGCAACCGCGGTTGTATTGGATGCGCAAGACACCATTATTCCCGTACTGTTTGATCGCATCCACGTCGCACAGAACCCGCCAAAATCGTTAGCGGATGTTCGCCAGATGTTTATCGATAATGGCATTGAGGGCAGCGAGTTTGACGGCGCTTATAACAGTTTTGCCGCTAATTCAATGGCCAAGCGTTTTGACCAATCATTCCAAAAATCGGGATTACGTGGTGTGCCTGCGGTGATCGTGAACGGTAAATACCATGTCACACCAAAAACAGTAGAAACACCGGAAGAATACTTCCAGTTAATCAACTACCTACTCACCCAGAAGTAATCAACTGACTTGGGCGTTGAGATGGCGAAGTAAACTATCCATCGCCCGATACCCCAGCGCCTCCGCTAAATGGGGACGGGAGATCTGGGCATCACCCCCCAGATCAGCAATAGTGCGTCCAACCTTAATGATTCGATGATAGGCACGCACAGACAGCCCCAGCCGATGTAAGGCCTGCTCTAAAAACGCAGCATCAGTATGAGCGAGCTGGCAATGTTGCTCCATTTCGCGGTTAGTCAGTAATGCATTCACCTTACCTTGCCGTATCAGCATACGCTCACGCGCAGCCGCTACCCGCGCTTTCACTGTCTGTGTTGACTCGCCACGATCCCCTCCGCTAGAGAGACTGCCTCGTGGTAGCGCAGGTATATCAATCGACATATCAAACCTATCCAATAAAGGCCCAGATAAACGCGCTAAATAACGCAGAATTTGTTGTGGATTAGACCGAGCCAATTCCCCTTCATGATGACCGGTTGGACTGGGGTTTAATGCACCGATCAGTTGGAAGCGAGCCGGAAAACGGGTTTTGCCGTTGGCGCGCGAAATCACAATTTCTCCCGATTCCAGCGGCTCGCGCAACGCATCCAGTACACGACGCTCAAACTCGGGCATCTCATCAAGAAACAACACACCATGATGAGAGAGAGAAATCTCGCCTGGACGAGGCACACTGCCACCGCCAACGAGCGCAGCCATGGAGCTGGAGTGATGAGGACGACGAAAAGGGCGTTGTCGCCAGTTTCCTTCATGGAGTGGCTGCTGGGTTAACGAGGTGACGGCTGCCGACGCTAACGCCTCATCATCATTCATCGGTGGCAGCAGGTCACACAAACGCGAGGCGAGCATAGTTTTGCCAGTCCCTGGCGGGCCAACAAACAGTAAATTATGGGAGCCACTGGCAGCAATTTCTAACGCCCGTTTCCCTTGCTGCTGGCCGATAATATCGCGTAGACATTGGGTTGAGTCTGGCGTTTCATCCCCCTTAGCCGTTGCGTTTAAACGTAAACGTTGCTGGCCAGCCAAATGCTGACCCACAGCGATAAGATCGGGCGCCGACACATGCCGCTCATTGTCTACCAATGCCACTTGACTGGCATTATCATCAGGGACCACCAGGGCGCGTTGTGCCTTCTGGCTAGCAAGGGCGGCCGGTAAAGCCCCTTTGACCGGACGAAGTTGCCCCGACAAGGCCAATTCACCCAAAAATTCAAAGGCATTTAACCGCTTATCCGGCAGCTGCCCCGACGCGACCAAAATACCTAACGCGATGGGAAGATCGAATCGTCCACCCTCTTTAGGGAGATCAGCAGGGGCAAGGTTAACGGTGATCCGTCGTGAGGGAAACTCGAAATTAGAGGTGACGATCGCACTCCTCACTCGATCACGGGCCTCTTTGACCGTCGTTTCCGGTAACCCAACGAGCGCAAACCCCGGTAACCCATTGGATATATGCACTTCCACGGTCACACTCGGTGCCTCTACGCCCACACAGGCTCGACTGTGAACTATCGCCAACGCCATATTTCCCCGCTCAGCTTTATGCAATGACTATGAAACTCGACTCTTATACTGCCGTGCTAATCGGCGATTCAGAGTAATTTTTTCTTGTCATGCGAGTGAGGTCTGTGATACCACTACAAATGCACAACAATTAAACACAAGATTCGGCGATAGATCGAGTCCGTGACTGACCTGTAACAAGCAGGCATAAACACAAACACGATTAACAAAAAGCTCATGAAATGGGCTTAAATAAAAGATAAGACAGACAAATGTTAAATTTCGCTATGGTCCTTATTATTCGCCTCATCGTGGTCATTATTCCGCGAGGGGTGTAGGTACGCGAAAGACAGCAGCAACATCGCAACCAAGCCCCCGCAACCACCAGGTTCGGGGGCTTTTTTCATTCATGTGGCCGTGCCACGCGACAACGGAAGTAATAATGATGGAGAGCGCAGAAACAGAGCACTCGTACACCTGCCCTCCCCGCTCCGACGGGGAGGGACAACGATGACAGGTGCTCAATGGGTGGTAAAAGCGTTACAGCAACAAGGCGTTGATACCGTTTTCGGGTATCCGGGGGGCGCCATCATGCCTGTCTACGATGCGCTTTTTGACGGTGGTGTTGAACATATCTTGTGTCGCCATGAGCAAGGTGCCGCCATGGCCGCCATCGGCTACGCCCGCGCCAGTGGCCGTCCTGGTGTCTGTCTTGCGACATCCGGGCCAGGCGCCACGAACTTAGTCACGGGGCTTGCCGATGCGATGATGGACTCGGTACCTGTGGTCGCGATCACCGGCCAAGTCGCCAGCCCACTGATAGGGACAGATGCCTTTCAAGAAATCGATATACTCGGCTTATCACTCGCCTGTACCAAACACAGTTTTCTGGTCACCGATCCGGCCGAGCTGACCACCACCTTGGCTCAGGCATTCGAGATTGCACAATCAGGCCGACCCGGCCCGGTATTGGTGGATATCGCCAAAGATGTGCAACAAGGCTTGATCCCTGATACCACAGTTAAGATCACCACGCCATCTATCGCGCCACTCAACAAAACAGATATCGACCAGGCGAATGCGCTTATCCGTACCAGTCAGCGCCCCATGGTCTACCTAGGCGGTGGCGTCGTGCTCGGTAAAGCCACCGAGGCGTTACGCGATTACTTAACTCGCAGTCAGCTGCCTGTGGTCAGCACGCTGAAAGGCTTGGGCACGGTTGAATCAAACTATCCGTATTACCTGGGGATGCTCGGCATGCATGGCACCAAAGCCGCGAACCTCGCGGTACAAGCATCCGATTTGCTGATTGTCATCGGCGCGCGCTTTGATGACAGAGTGACCGGCAAGCTCGATACCTTCGCCCCTCACGCGAGCGTGGTGCATCTTGATATCGATGCGGCCGAAATCAATAAACTGCGCCGTGCACAAGCACCAATTTGCGCCCCTCTCAATCAAGTGCTTCCTACTCTGGCATGCCCTGATACTTCACCGGCATGGCGGGAACAAATTACCGAATGGCAAACCTCGCACCCGTGGCGCTACGACCACCCTGGCGAAGCCATCTATGCGCCGGCCTTGCTCAAAAATCTGTCGGATAGGATGCCAGCGAGCACAGTGGTCGCCACCGATGTGGGTCAACATCAAATGTGGGTCGCACAACATGTTCGTCCCTCACGGCCGGAGAACCTGCTGACCTCGGCGGGGCTTGGTACCATGGGGTTTGGCTTGCCTGCCGCGATGGGCGCCAAAGTGGCCCGTCCCGAGGATGAAGTCGTACTCGTGTCCGGAGATGGCTCATTCATGATGAACGTCCAAGAGCTCGGCACGCTAAAGCGTCGCGGTATCGGCGTAAAAATCATCCTGCTGGATAACCAGCGTTTGGGCATGGTACGCCAATGGCAACAACTGTTTTTCGATCAACGCTACAGTGAAACCGACCTGTCTGATAACCCGGATTTTCTCACCCTGGCACGCGCCTTTGATATTCCAGGACACACTATCCATCGCAAAGAGGAAGTTGACGATGCGCTCAACACTCTGATGACGCATCAAGGCCCTTACTTGCTGCATGTGGCTATCGATGAGATGGAAAATGTATGGCCGCTGGTGCCACCTGGTGCCGCCAACCAACAAATGATGGAGAAAAGCTGATGACACAACACCAATTTTCCATTCACGCCACACATAGCCCTGAACTGCTCGAGCGTGTTTTGCGTGTGATCCGTCATCGTGGTTTCACGGTTTGCCAGTTCAACATGTCTTTGCCTTCAGAAGGCGGCCACGTCATTTTTGATGTCACCGTCGAAAGCCAAAGAGCGATCGAGACCTTGCGACCACAACTGACTAAGCTATGGGATGTGGCAGAGGTCATGATGGCCTCATCCAACAAACAATCCCTACGCGCATAACCAAAAAGGAAAAAAAGAATGTCGACAAATACCGCTGATTACATTTGGTCTAACGGTGAAATGATCGCTTGGCAGGATGCCACTGTGCACGTACTCACCCACGCCATGCACTATGGCACCTCAGTGTTTGAAGGGATCCGTTGCTACGACACCCCAAACGGCCCCGTGGTATTTCGCCATCGCGAGCACATGCAACGCTTAAAAGACTCGGCCAAGATTTATCGTTTTCCGATCCCATTTAGCGTGGATGCCTTGATGGAAGGTTGCCGAGAAACCCTACGCGTGAACCAGCTTCGCTCCGCCTATATTCGCCCGCTTGGCTTTGTCGGTAACGTAGGTTTAGGGGTCTGCCCGCCACCCGATACGCAAATGGATATCATCATCGCCGCCTTTAGTTGGGGAAGCTATTTAGGTGAAGAAGCACTCGCCCAAGGCGTGGATGCCATGGTGTCGAGCTGGAACCGTGCCGCGCCCAATACCATTCCGACCGCAGCCAAAGCCGGTGGGAACTACTTATCCTCTCTGTTGGTGGGTGGCGAAGCACGTCGTCACGGTTATGCCGAGGGCATTGCCTTGGATGTGCGTGGCTATCTTTCTGAAGGCGCCGGTGAGAACCTCTTTATCGTGAAAAACGGCGTGATCAGTACCCCACCGGCCACCAGCGCCATTTTGCCAGGGCTCACACGCGATTCGATCATGACGCTCGCCAAAGCACAAGGACTCACCATTCGTGAAGAGCCGATTGCGCGTGAAGCCCTGTACCTGGCTGATGAAGTCTTTATGACCGGCACCGCCGCCGAAATCGTCCCGGTACGCAGTGTCGACCAAATTACCGTCGGTGAAGGCCAACGTGGCCCGATCACCACCTCGCTACAACACGCCTTTTTTGGCCTGTTTGATGGTACTACCGAAGATAAATGGGGCTGGCTTGACCCGGTCCACCCAGACCAGCGCGCATAAGGCAAAGGAGTCGTAATATGCCAACCTATCGTTCCAAAACTACCACCCACGGTCGTAACATGGCTGGCGCGCGTGCATTGTGGCGCGCCACCGGCGTCAAAGATGATGATTTCGGTAAACCCATCATCGCGGTCGTCAACTCATTTACCCAATTTGTCCCCGGTCATGTCCACCTTAAAGACATGGGTCAGCTGGTCGCGAGAGAAATTGAACAAGCTGGCGGGATCGCCAAAGAGTTCAATACCATCGCTGTCGATGATGGTATCGCCATGGGCCACGGCGGCATGCTCTACTCGCTGCCTTCTCGCGAGATCATTGCCGATTCCGTGGAATACATGGTCAACGCCCACTGTGCCGATGCCATGGTCTGTATTTCCAACTGTGACAAAATCACCCCGGGCATGCTCATGGCGTCGATGCGGCTGAACGTGCCGGTGATTTTTGTTTCGGGTGGCCCCATGGAAGCAGGGAAAACCAAGTTATCCGATCAAATCCTCAAGCTCGATTTGGTCGATGCGATGATGCAAGGGGCCAACCCGGATGTGTCTGATGAGCAAAGCGAGCAAATTGAGCGTTCCGCTTGCCCAACCTGCGGGTCTTGCTCGGGCATGTTTACTGCCAACTCAATGAACTGCTTAACCGAAGCACTCGGACTCAGCCAGCCCGGTAATGGCTCGATGCTCGCCACTCATGCCGACCGCGAGCAGCTGTTTATTAATGCCGGCAAACGCATTGTCTCACTCGCCAAGCGCTATTATGAGCAAGACGACGACAGCATCCTGCCCCGCAATATTGCTAACCGCGCCTCCTTTGAAAACGCCATGGCCCTTGATATTGCCATGGGCGGCTCGACCAATACGGTGTTGCACCTACTTGCCGCCGCGCAAGAAGGTGATGTCCATTTCGATATGGATGATATTGATAGGATGTCACGACAGGTGCCTCATCTTTGCAAAGTGGCCCCCTCAACTCAGCAGTATCATATGGAAGATGTTCATCGCGCCGGCGGTGTGATGGGGATCCTCGGTGAACTCCAACGCGCCCATTTATTGAATATTGATCAGCAAACCGTGCTGGGCATGAGCCTTAAAGAGCAACTGGCGCACTATGACATCATGCAAACCGACGATGAAGACATCAAAGCCTTTTATCGTGCTGGACCCGCCGGGATTCGTACCACGCAAGCCTTCTCGCAAAGCTGTCGTTGGGACACCCTGGATGATGACCGTCAATCAGGCTGTATTCGCGCTCTAGACCATGCCTTTAGCCAAGATGGCGGCCTCGCCGTGTTGCAAGGCAATATTGCCTTAAAAGGGTGTATCGTCAAAACCGCAGGGGTCGATGAAAGCATCCTGACTTTTGAAGGGCCGGCGGTGGTCTTCGAAAGCCAAGATACGGCAGTGGAGGCCATTCTCGGCGGAAAGGTCAAAGCCGGTGATGTGGTAGTGATCCGCTATGAAGGACCAAAGGGTGGCCCTGGGATGCAAGAAATGCTCTATCCCACCACCTACTTGAAGTCGATGGGACTCGGCAAATCGTGCGCCCTGCTCACCGATGGCCGTTTTTCTGGGGGGACGTCCGGGCTGTCTATTGGTCACGTCTCACCGGAAGCGGCTAACGGTGGCATCATTGCCTTAGTTGAAAGTGGCGATCGGATCCGCATTGATATCCCCACCCGTGAAATCAGCTTGCTGGTGGATGAGGCCACACTCGCCACTCGTCGCACTGAGGCCAACGCCCGAGGCTGGAAACCAAAAGATCGCCAACGTCAGGTTTCTTACGCGTTAAGAGCCTATGCCACACTCGCCACCAGCGCCGATAAGGGCGCGGTGCGCGATCGCAGTAAATTGGAGGAATAAGCATGCAGCAGGCGCAACCCTCACCCGCACAACCGATGGACGGTGCCGATTACCTTAGGGATATCTTGCGCGCGCCTGTTTATGAAGTGGCGATAACGTCGCCACTTCAAACCATGAAGCGCTTGTCTGAGCGCTTAGCAAACACGGTGCAACTCAAGCGTGAAGACCGCCAACCGGTTCACTCCTTTAAACTCCGTGGTGCACACAATATGATGGCACAACTGAGTGACGCGCAAAAGAAAGCTGGCGTGATTGCAGCCTCTGCCGGTAATCACGCCCAAGGGGTCGCCTTATCGGGAAGCAAGCTAGGCGTGAAAGCAACCATTGTCATGCCCCGTACCACGCCGGCGATTAAAGTCGATGCGGTACGTGGCTTTGGCGGCAACGTGATCTTACACGGGAATAACTTTGATGAAGCCAAAGGCATGGCGCAAGCGCTTGCCGAAGAACACGGTTACACATTTGTGCCGCCTTTTGATCACCCACAGGTGATTGCCGGACAAGGCACCATTGGTTTGGAATTAGTGCAACAAAATGGCCACCTTGATTATGTCTTCTTACCGGTCGGTGGTGGAGGCATTGCTGCTGGCGTCGCCGTTCTCATCAAGCAGTTAATGCCCAATATCAAAGTTATCGGCGTGGAAGCCGAAGACTCAGCGTGCCTGCGAGCAGCGTTGGATGCGGGTTTTCCTGTCACCCTTGATCGCGTGGGGACCTTTGCCGATGGCGTGGCGGTTAAACGAATTGGCGATGAATCCTTTCGGCTTTGTCAGCAATACTTGGATGACAGCATCACGGTGTCGAGTGATGCGATTTGTGCCGCCGTGCAAGATATTTTTGAAGACACCCGTGCGATCTCCGAACCTTCCGGCGCACTGGCCCTTGCCGGGCTAAAACACTACGTGGAGAAACATCAGTTAAAAGACAAACAAATGGCCGCTGTCTTATCAGGCGCGAATACCAACTTCCATTCGCTGCGTTATGTATCAGAACGTGCAGAGCTGGGTGAAAAACGAGAAGGCTTGCTCGCCGTCACCATTCCTGAACAAACGGGGGCGTTTTTCAATTTCTGCCAGATATTAGGCGATCGCGCCGTGACTGAATTTAACTATCGTTATGGGGATGAACAGCTGGCGAATATTTTTGTCGGTGTACGACTGCTTGGGGGCCAAGAAGAGTTGGATCATATTATCAGTGACCTTCGCCAAGCAGGCTACCCTGTAGAGGATTTGTCTGACGATGAAATGGCAAAAGTGCACGTACGCTATATGATTGGTGGGCGTCCATCCGTCAACCTCAATGAACGTTTATACAGCTTTGAATTTCCTGAATACCCGGGGGCGCTGCTGCATTTCTTGCAGACACTGGGCACCCAGTGGAACATTAGCTTGTTTAACTACCGAAACCATGGTTCAGACTATGGCCGTGTGCTATGTGGGTTTGAGATTGGCGATAAAGATCTACTGGCATTTACCGCACACTTACGCAAGCTCGGCTATGGGTGGAAAGATGAAACATCGAACCCCGCCTATCGCTTCTTCCTCTCTCGCGCCACCCCCTAAATCCATAAAGGGTCCGACATCGCATGTCGGGCCCTTTATTTATCGATCTCGCGGTTCAGGTGACAGCGACACCACATACTCAGCAATCGACAAAGCATTATCCATCACGGTTTGCCGCGCGACTTGTGGCATCTGGCTGAGTAGACTGGTCAAGGCAGCCAGATCATCGCGATGAGAAAATGCGATGTCCCGCTCATCTGTCTCGCCATGCACAAACCAATTAAAGGGGCGACCGGTGATCTCCGCAATCGTGACCAGCGCTAGGATTTTCGGATCCGTCTTACCCGATTCCATATCCAGATAGGTTTGACGCGCCACATTCAAACGCTGCGCCATCTCTACCTGAGTGATTTTACTGAATTCCCGTGCTTCACGGATCCGTTGCGCCATACGCGCGGTCGAAATCACCATGATTCATGCCTCATCTCTGCTACCCGAGCTGTATTAAACAAAAGCCCGTCACAACACCAACCCTGCATTATGCATGGCTAGATAGGCGTATCATGGTCGCACACATCGATAATGTGATGCTGCGCTGCTGATGCCTACCTCAGTAAGCAAGCACTTACCCGCATATCTAGTCGATCAGGCAGTGCTTTTATGCGCGCTGGGCCGCTTTAGAATAGTTCACTAAGAACGACGCCATGTTCACGCTTTGGTTCAAAATTGCTGTGCGTGCTTCATGCGGTAAACGAGAAAAGTGTTCGAGCAAGCGGTTCACATCTTGCTTGTATTGAACATCATGCATTTCGACATCTTCGTCACCGTAGACAAACCATACCAATGGGCGCTCTGTAAGCTCTGCGATATTGGAAAGCATGCGAACACGGGGTTCGGTTTTACCGTTTTCGATATCCAGATAAGTTTGGCGTGCAACATTGAGCAATTTAGCCATTTTTACCTGGGTAATCCCTTTCCACTCACGCGCTTCTTTAATGCGTTTTGCTACTTGGGTCTTGTTATCAATCATTGCTTCCTCTCTACAACTGGTCGATGTTTGTGTCTATACCCTAGGTATGCACAATGTAGGCCAGGTTATTAGGCAACCAACAATTACATATAAATCAATTATTTATAACAAAGAATAGCGTTCTGTTTAAAATTCCGTACGAGATGTCTGGGATCCGGTGCAAAATGATTTGCATTTTGCAACAAACATTGTGCAGATCGCATTTTTATAGCAAGAAAGACGTAACTGATAAAAGATCAACCACGCTCCTAGTCAGAGCGTGGTGAATGTTAGGCAGGCTTACTCAACTGTTACGGCTTTAGCAAGGTTACGAGGCTGGTCAACGTCAGTGCCTTTTATCAAGGCGACGTGATAAGACAACTGCTGCATCGGGATGGTGTAGAACACCGGAGCAATAATCTCATCCGCGTGTGGCATGGCAATGATATTCATCCCTTCTTCAGGGGCAAAACCGGCGTCTTGATCGGCAAACACATACAATTGGCCACCCCGTGCACGCACTTCTTCAATATTGGATTTCAGCTTCTCCAACAGCTCGTTATTCGGTGCAATCACGATGACCGGCATATCGGCGTCAATTAATGCCAATGGACCGTGTTTCAGCTCTCCCGCCGCGTAAGCTTCTGCGTGGATGTAAGAAATTTCCTTTAGTTTAAGCGCTGCTTCAACCGCTATCGGATAAAACTCACCACGCCCAAGGAAGAGCGCATGATGTTTGTCCGCGAAATCCTGAGCAAGCTGTTCGATGGCTTTATCAAACGTCAGGGCTTGCTCAATGCTAGAAGGCAGATGGTGTAAGGCATCAACAATCTCACGCTCCTTGTCACGTCCAATGGACCCCTGCATTTTGCCCAACGCGGTCACCAACATCAGCAAGGCTGAAAGCTGGGTGGTAAAGGCTTTGGTCGATGCCACACCAATTTCTGTCCCTGCGCGAGTCATAAAGGCCAAATCAGATTCACGCACCAGCGAGGAGCCTGCTACATTGCAAATCGCCATGGTGGCCATATAGCCGCGCTCTTTGGCCAAACGCAGTGCTGCTAGGGTGTCCGCGGTCTCGCCGGACTGCGATAAGGTAATCAGTACACTGTTCGGACGGGTAACAAACTGGCGATAGCGAAATTCTGACGCGATCTCCACATCACAGCTTACCCCTGCCAGCGATTCAAACCAATAACGCGCCACCATTCCCGCATTATAGGACGTGCCACACGCGATGATTTGAATATGCTGCGCTTTAGCGAGAATGTCACTGGCCCCATTGCCAATCGCCTCGACAATCACATGATCGCTGCCTAATCGTCCTTCCATGGTATTGGTGAGCGCGGTGGGTTGCTCGTAGATTTCTTTTTGCATGTAATGGCGATATTGCCCTTTATCGGCAGCGTCGTATTGAGCACTGGCTTCATGCACCTCACGCTCAACCCGTGTGCCTTCCTGGCTATAAATCGTCACGTCACGACGACTAATATCCGCCACATCCCCTTCTTCAAGGTAGATAAAGCGACGCGTCACATTCAATAGGGCCAACTGATCCGACGCGAGGAAGTTTTCCCCCACCCCCAACCCAATCACCAACGGGCTGCCTGAACGTGCCGCAATAAGACGCTCAGGCTGGTTTTTATCCATCACCACGGTACCATAAGCGCCTTCTAGCTGCTTAACGGTGCGTTGGAATGCCTCTAGCAAATCACCGCACTGTTGGAGCTCCCAGTCCACTAAGTGAGCGATCACTTCGGTATCGGTTTGCGAGTCAAATTGATAACCACGTGCCTGGAGTTGTTCACGCAATATTTGATGGTTTTCGATAATGCCATTGTGTACCACCGCAATATCATCTCCGGACATGTGTGGGTGGGCATTGGCTTCGCTGGGTTCACCGTGGGTTGCCCAACGCGTGTGTGCGATGCCGGTACCACCGATAGGATTAGATTCAGCCACCGCTTCCGATAACGCGGCTACCTTGCCTAAACGGCGTAAACGGGTTAACTGTCCCTGGTCGTCAGTGATCGCAACGCCAGCAGAATCATAACCACGGTATTCAAGCCGGCGTAAGCCCTCGACCAGAATTTCTGCCACATCACGCTGCGCCACAGCGCCTACAATTCCACACATAGTCTTTCCTTACTGGTCTTATTACTGGTCAGCACAGATCACATCTGTGCCGGTTTGTTCAATCGCACGCTTGAGTTCGTCGTCGAGTTGGCTATCGGTGATCAACGTATCGATACTGGACCACGCAAGCTCTAGATTGGGGATCCGACGGCCAATTTTGTCGGACTCAATCATCACCACCACTTCACGCGCGACCTCTGCCATCACGCGTGTGAGACCGGTCATTTCATTGAAGGTCGTGGTACCGCGTGCCACATCGATACCATCGGCACCGACAAACAATTGGTCAAAGTCGTACGCGCGCAAGGTTTGTTCGGCCACTTGGCCCTGGAAGGATTCCGAATGGGTATCCCAGGTACCCCCGGTCATCAGCAGCGTCGGCTCATGCTCCAGCTCTCGGATCGCATTGGCAACGTGCAGCGAATTAGTCATTACCACCAGCCCACGTTTTTGATCGAGAAGCGGGATTAAGGCGGCGGTGGTGGTGCCGCTATCGACCACGATGCGATTATGATCACGAATACGGGCCGCCGCGGCATCGGCAATGCTCTGCTTTTGTTTTGACACTTTAACGGCCTGCTCCGATACCATTTCTTGCGGTACAGGCACAGCTCCGCCATAACGGCGCAGTAGCAGGCCATTTTTTTCCAACTCAGCCAAGTCTTTACGAATGGTGACTTCGGAGGTTTCAAAGCGTTGCGAGAGCGTATCGACACTGACTTGCCCTTGTTCGGTCAATAAGGTGACGATAGTGTGACGACGTTGTTGGGTATTTCGTTTCGACATATAACCACTAAAGTTTCGATTCGAAACTTATAGTAGGGAAAACAAAACAAAGATCAAGTGAAAGCCAGTGAAAAATGTTGTTCTGTCACGTATCGGCGATTCGCTAGGATGCAGAAACGAAAAAAACCCACCAGCAAATGCTGATGGGTTTAATATGGTGCGGAAGGAGAGACTTGAACTCTCACACCTTGCGGCGCCAGAACCTAAATCTGGTGCGTCTACCAATTCCGCCACTTCCGCAAATTTTTATGATAGCTCGGCGGGCGGGCCGAGTATCAATTGTCTTGGTGCGGGGGGAGGGACTTGAACCCTCACGTCCTTTCGGACACTAGCACCTGAAGCTAGCGCGTCTACCAATTCCGCCACCGCCGCAAATCGGTGTGATCCACTGCGTTAGCAATAAATCGGGATAATGGTGGCTACGACGGGATTCGAACCTGTGACCCCATCATTATGAGTGATGTGCTCTAACCAACTGAGCTACGTAGCCAACCTAAAGTGGCTGGGGTACCAGGATTCGAACCTGGGAATGACGAGATCAAAACCCGTTGCCTTACCGCTTGGCGATACCCCAATTTTCCATGCCGCTTAACAGCCACATGTCTTTAATAAATGGTGCGGAAGGAGAGACTTGAACTCTCACACCTTGCGGCGCCAGAACCTAAATCTGGTGCGTCTACCAATTCCGCCACTTCCGCTTTCCAAATTGTTCATCTCACTTCATGGTAGTTGAAGAAAGATGGCGCGTCCGGGAGGATTCGAACCTCCGACCGCCTGGTTCGTAGCCAGGTACTCTATCCAGCTGAGCTACGGACGCGTTGGCTGGGGTACCAGGATTCGAACCTGGGAATGACGAGATCAAAACCCGTTGCCTTACCGCTTGGCGATACCCCAACTGAGGCGCGCATAATAGGCTGGTTTTTATCGGGAGTCAATACCTGATTTTACCAACCGCATAACTTTTAGCCGTTTAGACTAAAAAGCCGCTTTTACGCGCTCCACAGCCATTATTCTACTTTTTTTTCGGCCGTTGCCAAGCCTCAATTGTTCTTGGTTTTGCACGAGTGATGATAAGTTGACCATCGGCAACATCTTTACTGATCGTACTCCCGGCACCGACGGTCACACCTTTACCAATCACTACAGGTGCCACCAGCTGAGAGTCCGACCCAATAAAGGCATTATCTTTAATCACGGTTTTATGTTTATTGGCACCGTCATAGTTACAGGTGATTACGCCCGCACCAATATTCACATCGCGACCCACTTCGGTATCGCCCAGGTAAGTCAGATGGTTCGCTTTTGACCCTTCACCAAGACGAGACTTTTTCATTTCCACAAAGTTACCGACATGGGCGTCACAAGCCAGCTCCGCTCCTGGGCGCAAACGGGTAAACGGTCCTACCGTACAATCTTCACCAATACTCGCCCCTTCGACCACACTATACGGGCGAATGATCGTGTTATCGTCCACCTCACAATCAATCAGTACACTGCCCGCGCCAATGGTGACGTTATCGCCCAATGTCACACTGCCTTCAATGATCACGTTAGCGTCAATGGTGACATCTCGGCCACATTGCAACTGGCCACGCAAGTCGAAGCGGGCCGGATCGTTGAGCATCACTCCGCTCAGTAAAAGTTGTTCCGCCTGTATTTTTTGGTATTCACGTTCTAAACGCGATAGCTGAAGACGGTTATTCACACCTTCAACTTCCACAGGATTAACCGGATGAACAGCATGAACCGGTCGTCCCTGTTGGTGCGCCAAAGCAATGACGTCGGTTAAATAAAATTCACCTTGGGCATTATTATTATCTAACTGCGATAGCCAATGACGTAAATCCCGCCCTGTCGCCACCAACACCCCAGTATTAATCTCAGTAATCGCAAGCTGAGCGTCTGTGGCATCTTTTTGTTCAACAATCGCCACCACATCGCCATTATCACGAACGATACGGCCATAGCCGGTAGGATCGTCCTGATACACCGTTAATAACCCAATGCCGCCATCAGGCTGGCCATCCAACAAACGCTCCAGTGTCTGTGTAGAAATCAGAGGCACATCACCATAAAGGACAAGCACTTGCTCATTATCATCAAAATATGGCACGGCCTGCTGTACCGCATGACCGGTTCCCAGCTGCTCCGCTTGCAGACACCAATTCACTGGCGAGTGTGCCAACACACGTTGCATGGTGTCGCCCCCGTGGCCATAAACCAAATGGATCTGCGAGGCTCCCAAACCGTGACACGTATCGATCACGTGCTCAACCATCGGTTTCCCTGCTAATGGATGGAGTACCTTGGGTGTTTGAGAATACATGCGCGTACCTTTTCCGGCCGCAAGAATAACTGCACTGTATTGCATAACCTGTCCGTGATGAGATAAGTGGATTGACTACAAAGTTGCGCATAGTGTAGCGCGTTTTTATCGGTGAGCGAATCCTCTTGCGCACCATCCATAGGCGGCAACAATAAAAAAGCGACGCCGAAGCGTCGCTTTTATTCTCACCGTAAGCGCCTGATTAACGCTTGTGCTTGGTCAGCTCGATCACTCGAAGCTTCGCAATTGCCTTAGCCAGGTCACTGGCCGCTTGAGCAAAGTCGACGTCTTTGTGCTGATTATGGATCTTATCCTCAGCACGGCGCTTCGCTTCTTCCGCCTTGGCTTGGTCTAGCTCTTCACCACGGATTGCCGTGTCAGCCAGTACAGTGACTGTACTAGGCTGCACTTCAAGCGTGCCGCCAGAAAGATAAATAATCTCTTCGTCACCGCCTTGTTTGACGATGCGAACCATACCCGGCGTAATAGCGGTCAGCAGCGGTGTGTGTCCTGCGTGAATACCCAGTTCACCTTCGCTACCGGTCACCTGAATGTGCTCAGCACGACCAGAGAACAATTGTCGCTCTGCACTGACCACATCCAGATGGAAGGTTATCGCTGCCATATCGCCTCCTACTCAAGCCTTACAGGTTTTTCGCTTTTTCGAGCGCTTCTTCAATGCTACCGCAGTACAGGAATGCCTGCTCTGGGATATCATCGTACTCGCCACTTAGCAGGCCTTTAAAGCTTGCAATGGTGTCTTTCAGCGAAACATAAACACCTGGTTGGCCGGTGAAGACTTCGGCAACGTGGTAAGGCTGAGTCAAGAAACGCTCAATCTTACGTGCACGTGCAACCGTCAGTTTGTCTTCTTCAGACAGCTCATCCATACCCAGGATCGCAATGATATCTTTCAGCTCTTTATAGCGCTGAAGCACTGACTGTACGCCACGTGCGACATCATAGTGGTCTTGACCAACTACCAATGGATCCAACATACGTGATGTTGAGTCCAATGGGTCGATCGCTGGGTACATCCCCATTGACGCGATGTTACGTGACAATACAACCGTTGCATCCAAGTGGGCAAAGGTGGTAGCGGGTGACGGATCCGTCAAGTCATCCGCAGGAACATAAACCGCCTGTACCGAGGTAATAGAACCGGTACGGGTTGAGGTAATACGTTCTTGCAATACACCCATCTCTTCAGCCAACGTTGGCTGATAACCTACTGCCGATGGCATACGACCCAATAGGGCAGATACCTCAGTACCGGCAAGGGTATAGCGATAGATGTTATCGATGAACAGCAGAACATCACGGCCATCATCACGGAATTTTTCCGCCATGGTTAGACCGGTCAGTGCCACACGCAGGCGGTTACCTGGTGGCTCGTTCATCTGACCATAGACCATGGCCACTTTTGACTCTTCTGGTTTCTCGATGTTGACAACACCGGCTTCCTGCATTTCGTAGTAGAAGTCGTTACCCTCACGAGTACGCTCACCGACACCAGCGAAAACAGACAGACCCGAGTGTTGCAATGCGATGTTGTTGATAAGCTCCATCATGTTGACGGTTTTACCGACACCCGCACCACCGAACAGACCGATTTTACCGCCTTTCGCAAACGGGCAGATAAGGTCGATAACCTTCACGCCGGTTTCCAAAAGTTCGGTCGCGCTCGACTGCTCTTCGTAGCTTGGCGCTTCACGGTGGATAGAGTAACGCTCTTTCTCACCAAGATCGCCACGCTCATCAATCGCGTCACCCAAGACGTTGACGATACGTCCCAGTGTGGCTTCACCCACGGGCACTTCGATTGATTTACCTGTGTTTTCTACTTCGATTCCACGACGTAGACCATCAGATGAGCCCATAGCAATGGCACGGATGACGCCACCACCTAGCTGCTGCTGAACTTCCAGCACCAGACGCTCGCCTTCACGTTTCACATTCAACGCATCATATACTTTTGGTACTGCGTCTTGTGGAAACTCTACGTCGACTACCGCACCGATGATCTGAACGATCTTACCTGTAGCCATCGTTAATCCTCTAAACTAGTTCGTTAACCCTTGCCTTTACACCGCGCTTGCGCCAGAGACTATCTCTGACAGCTCTTGGGTGATCGCAGTCTGACGGGCTTTGTTGTAAACCAACTGCAGATCATCAATAAGATTGCCTGCATTGTCGGTCGCAGCTTTCATCGCCACCATACGTGCCGCTTGCTCACTGGCGAGGTTTTCAACCACACCTTGATACACTTGTGATTCCGCATAGCGGACCAATAAGGTATCGAGCAAGGGTTTTGGCTCGGGTTCATAGATATAATCCCAAGCGTGGCTGCGCTGCATATCCTCATCATCTGATTTTGGCAAAGGCAGCAATTGATCGATCACTGGGGTCTGCACCATGGTGTTTTCGAACTTATTGAAAACTAGGTACAAGCGGTCCAGCTCGCCTTCATCATATTTTCTCAGCATCACCCCAACCGTACCGATCAGGTCTTCCAAGACAGGGGTATCCCCTAAACCAGAAGTTTGTGCCACTACATTGCCGCCGTAACTGTTAAAAAAGGCGGTCGCTTTTGCCCCAACCAGTGCCATATCAATTTCAGCACCTTTTTGAGTCCAGCTTTCCATGTCATTGATGACGCTTTTGAACAAGTTAATGTTCAAACCACCACACAAGCCACGGTCTGTAGAAATAATGATGTAACCAACGCGCTTGGCTTCCCGCTCTTCCAGATAAGGATGACGGTACTCCAAGTTACCCAGTGCAAGATGACCGATCACTTTGCGCATAGTGACAGCATATGGACGTGACGATTCCCTGGCTTCTTGCGTTTTACGCATTTTGGAGGCTGCCACC
The DNA here is from genome assembly GCF_900141775.1 of Salinivibrio sp. ES.052. Lineage (GTDB taxonomy): Bacteria > Pseudomonadota > Gammaproteobacteria > Enterobacterales > Vibrionaceae > Salinivibrio. The sequence goes on from NZ_FSRI01000002.1 coordinate 316,631, forward strand.
ATTTCCATCGCTTTAGTGATCTTCTGTGTGTTTTTCACACTTCCGATCTTATTACGAATCTCTTTTGCGCCGGCCATAGTTACTCTCCGTTAGTGGGTGACCACCAAGGTGGTCACCTACGTGTTACCAAGTCTGGGTCGCTTTGAAATCGTCCAACAGCTTTCTCAGCTGTGCATCAACGTCATCGTTGTAAGCACCAGACTCATCAATCTGAGCCGCTAAGTCAGCATACTGACTCTTCGCAAAGGCCAATAACGAGCGCTCAAAGTCGCCGATCTTGTTCAGCTCAACGTCTTCCAAGTAGCCTTTTTCAGCAGCAAAAATAACCATCGACTGCTCGAACACAGACATCGGTGCATATTGCATTTGCTTCATCAGCTCGGTCACTTTCTGACCGTGATCCAATTGCTTCTTGGTAGCATCATCCAAATCGGATGAGAACTGAGCAAACGCCGCAAGCTCACGATATTGGGCCAAGGCTGTACGAATACCGCCTGAGAGCTTTTTCATGATCTTGGTTTGCGCCGAACCACCCACACGAGAGACCGAGATCCCTGGGTCTACCGCTGGACGGATACCGGAGTTAAATAGCTCGGTTTGCAAGAAGATCTGACCGTCAGTAATCGAGATAACGTTAGTCGGTACGAACGCCGATACGTCACCGGCTTGGGTTTCAATGATAGGCAGCGCCGTCAATGAACCGGTTTTGCCTTTCACTTCACCCTTGGTGAACTCTTCCACATAGTGCGCGTTGACACGTGCCGCACGCTCTAGAAGGCGCGAGTGCAAGTAGAAAACGTCACCAGGGAAGGCTTCACGACCCGGTGGACGACGTAGTAGCAATGAAATCTGACGGTAAGCAACGGCCTGCTTAGACAGGTCATCGTAGACAATCAGTGCATCTTCACCACGGTCACGGAAGTATTCACCCATTGCACACCCGGAATAAGGCGCCAGGTATTGCAAGGCTGCTGCTTCAGAGGCTGATGCCACCACCACGATGGTGTTTTTCAATGCATCATGCTCTTCTAGCTTACGTACTACGTTGGCAATGGTAGACGCTTTTTGACCAATCGCTACGTAGATAGAGTAGATACCCGAATTTTTCTGGTTAATGATCGCATCGATTGCCAGCGCGGTTTTACCCGTTTGGCGGTCACCGATGATCAGCTCACGCTGGCCTCGGCCGATAGGGATCATTGAGTCAACCGCTTTGTAGCCCGTTTGTACAGGCTGGTCAACCGATTGACGGGCGATAACACCTGGGGCGATCACTTCAACTGGCGAAGTGGTTTTTGCCTCGATCGGCCCTTTGCCGTCAATAGGCTCACCCAGGGTATTCACCACTCGGCCCAATAATTCAGGGCCTGTTGGAACTTCAAGAATACGGCCAGTGCCGGTTACTTTCATGCCTTCTTGCAGATCCGAATACGGACCCATCACAACCGCACCCACTGAGTCACGCTCAAGGTTCAATGCTAGCGCATAGCGGTTACCAGGCAGTTCAATCATTTCCCCTTGCATCGCATCTGCAAGGCCATGGATACGAATGATACCGTCGCTGACTGACACGATAGTACCTTCGTTACGCGCTTCACTCACAACGTCGAATTTCTCAATGCGTTGTTTGATCAGATCGCTTATTTCCGTGGAATTAAGTTGCATGCTCCAATTCCCCAATCAAGACTGCAATGCATCGCTCAGGCGGCGTATACGGCCACTTACTGAGTTATCGATGACCAAGTCTCCAGCTCGAATAATAACCCCGGCAACCAGGGCTTCGTCTACACTACAGTTCAGCTTTATTTTGCGCTCAAGACGCGTCGCGAGCTTATCACTGATGGCTTGTTGTTGCTCTTCAGAAAGAGCCGTCGCTGAAATCACTTGGACCTCAACTTCTTTTTCTAGCTCCAAGCGCATGGCCAGGAACTGTTCACAAACCTCAGGAAGAGCTTTTAGGCGCTTATTTTCCGCCATCACCTTAATTAGGTTCTGACCGAAATCGTTGAGCTGATCACCGCCAACTGTGATGAATATATCGGCCAATTTCTCAGCAGAGTAAGACGCCTCCAACATATGTTGAACGCGTTCATCACGGGCAATCTCAGCAGTAAAGGCGAGCATTTCAGCCCATTGAGCCAACTCGCCCTTTTCTACCGCAAAATCAAAGGCTGCTTTCGCGTAGGGGCGAGCGAGTGTTGTCAGTTCAGACATTGCTGCCCCTCCTTGTTACAGTTCTGCAGTGATTTTATCGAGAAGATCTTTATGAGCATTCTCATCAATCGAACGCTCAATAATTTTCTCGGCACCAATAACAGCGAGCGATGCAACTTGCTTACGCAGCTCATCGCGAGCTCGATTACGCTCGGCTTCTAGCTCGGCTTTACCCTGATTTAGGATATTGTCGCGCTCAGCAGACGCTTCCGCACGTGCCTCATCAAGGATTTGTGCTTTGCGCTTATTGGCCTGCTCGATAACATCAGTTGCAGCGCGCTTCGCTTCTTTTAATTGATCAGAAGCGTTCGCCTGGGCTAAATCCAGGTCTTTGGCAGCACGATCGGCTGCCGCAAGTCCGTCAGCAATTTTTTTCTGACGCTCTTCAATCGCTTGCATCAATGGTGGCCATACATATTTCATGCAGAACCACACAAAGATAGTGAATGCGATTGCCTGGCCTAGCAGAGTTGCGTTGATATTCACAACGGCGCCTCCTTAATCATTAGCTAAAGGATCAGTTCAGCTACAAGCCAGTTTACAGTTGACCCACAAATGGGTTCGCGAAAGTGAACAGCAGTGCGATTACAATACCAATCATTGGCACTGCATCGAGAAGACCTGCGATGATGAACATCTTCACTTGCAGCATAGGAGCCATCTCAGGTTGACGTGCTGCACCTTCAAGGAATTTACCACCCAGCAGGGCGAAACCAATCGCAGTACCAAGGGAAGCAAGACCTACAATGATGCCCACGGCAATTGCAGAAAAGCTCAATAAAGTTTCCATCACTATCTCCAGTTTTCGTTGTCGGCTTTGAGCCAATAATGACTAACAAATTGCTTACTAAAAAATGTCATCAATGATCTGGGTCTTCGTGTGCCTGAGACAGGTACACGACAGTCAACATCATAAAGACAAAGGCTTGAATCGTAATGACTAGAATGTGGAAGATTGCCCACGGCACAGAACCCAGCCATTGTGCCCACCACGGCAACAAGGCCGCGATAAGAATAAATACCACCTCACCGGCAAACATATTACCGAACAAACGCATCCCGAGTGAAATAGGTTTCGCCAACAGCGAGACGATTTCCAACAGGAGGTTAAACGGAATCATGATGGGGTGATTGAACGGGTGCAGCGCCAGCTCTTTGGCAAAGCCACCAACACCTTTTATCTTGATGCTATAAAAAATCATCAAGAAGAACACGCCCAGCGCCATCGCAAGGGTGATATTTACGTCTGCAGTTGGCACCACTTTCAAGTATGGAATGCCCAACCAGTGTTCCGCCGGATAAGGAAGAAAATCGATAGGAATCAAGTCCATCGTATTCATCAGGAATATCCAGACGAAGATAGTCAGGGCCAAAGGTGCGATCAGTGGATTTCGTCCATGGAAGGTTTCGCGGACATTATCATCAACGAATTCAACCAAAATCTCGACAAAACACTGAAGCTTACCCGGAACACCTGTCGATGCTTTCTTTGCCACCGATCGGAAAATGCCTAAGAAGACGATGCCGATGAGGACAGAGAAAAACAGGCTATCAATGTGAACCGCCCAAAACCCCTCACCGCTTGACAAGTGTGTCAGGTGGTGAGTGATATAGCTAGACGGTGTAAGCGCATCACCTGACGCAGCCATAACTCATCCTATTTGTTGTTGTTAATGAATAAAACTGGCGCAAAGATATTAATCCCTAATGCCAGCAAATAGGCCAGTTTGAGGGGAACAAGTTCCACCTCGACATACAGGTAAGCAAGGACAAACAAGACGACGGTCAGTGAAATTTTTAGGACTTCACCACCAAAGAAGGACGCGACTACAAATTTTGCAGCTCTTGCCCCACTAAAAAGGAAAGCACACGACGCAAATACGGCATTGGCTATCACAAAGATACCCCCACCGATTAACGCGGATTTTCCCCAGTCGACATTGATGGCAAGTGCCATCACGATTGCCGTTGCTAATACGACGCCAGCTTGCAAAAGCACCAATTTTGTCGCGATTTCGCGACCCGGCCGCGCGAGCGTCGATACCATGTATTTGTTCCTCGATTCCGTTCCACTTAGCACTGTTGCCGTGCTGGGAAAACAGCAAAAATTATACGTTTCGCCCCAGCTAATGCAATCGCATCGATGTAAAAAAGCAGGGAAAATTTTACAACAGAGTAACCTGATCACAGTAAGCGCTTTTATGTAACAAAAAGCGAATGGCATAGGTCACATTTCTTCGTCGAAAATTGCAAGAATTTGCGCTAACTTTTCAGATTCTTCGAAATTAATCACTAATTTGCCACTACCGTTTTTCTGTTGTGTTAATGCCACACTCACCCCAAACTTGTCACTTAAGCGCTGTTGAAGCGCTTCAACTTCAGGTGATAATTTAGGCTTTTCCGTTTCAACCGGTGGCGAAAGCATCTTTTTTACTAGTTTTTCTATCTGGCGAACCGTCATCTTTTTATTGACAGCGGTCAGAGCGGCATCAATTTGCGTGTCGCCTTCCAGTGCTAATAGGGCACGTGCGTGACCCATCTCGAGTTGTTTATTAAGCAGCAATTGCCGCACGCCGGACTCCAATCCATTTAACCGAAGTAGGTTACTGATGGTGGCCCGGGACTTACCCAACGACTCAGCTAATTGTTGATGGGTAAGTTCAAATTCATCCACTAAACGCGCCAATGCTTGCGCTTCTTCCATCGCATTGAGGTTCTCGCGTTGAATGTTTTCAATCAAAGCAACCGCACTGGCGACTTTATCGGTCATCTCACGCACCAAACAAGGCACACTTTTTAGCCCTGCCTGTTTGGCGGCTCGCCAACGGCGTTCCCCAGCAATGATTTCGTAACGCCCAGAAGCGATTTGACGCACCACTAAGGGTTGAATCACCCCTTGGGCTCGGATCGACTCTGTCAGTTCCTCAAGCGCCTCTTCAGCCATGCCTTGTCGAGGCTGATACTGACCCGGTTCCAGCGCAGTGACCGGCAACTGCTGTAATTCACTGTTGCTGGTATCGGTGGATTCAGGGGCCGCTGTTTGTGAAGACTGTGCTTGTGCACTGGTCGCCAGCAAGGCATCCAGGCCCTTTCCAAGACCGCGTTTCGCTGAATTCATTGTATTCCTCAGGCATTGGCAGCGTCTGGCGAGGAGCGAGCTTGCTCTTCGCGACGCAGAATTTCACCCGCAAGGGCGAGGTAGGCTTTGGCACCGCTCGATAGTTTGTCGTAGTACATGGCGGGTCGGCCATGACTTGGCGCTTCCGCGAGCCGCACGTTGCGGGGAATCACTGTACGATACACCTTATCACCGAAGTGTTTTTTGATCTGATCCGATACTTCGGTCGCTAATCGGTTACGCGGGTCATACATCGTACGTAACACCCCCTCCACATGTAGCTCCGCGTTGACCACACTGGCGAGCTTGCTAATGGTATCCATCAATGCGGTTAAGCCTTCTAAGGCGAAGTACTCACACTGCATTGGCACCAAGACGGAATTAGCCGCTGTCATCGCATTGATGGTGAGCAAGTTTAGTGAGGGAGGGCAGTCAATAAAGATATAGTCGTAGCGATCGATCACAGGTTCAAGCATGGTCCGCAAGCGAACCTCTCGGGCAAACACTTCCATCAACTTGATTTCAGCGGCGGTCACGTCACCATTGGCTGCAATTAAGTGGTAGCTGCCGGTTGTGTCATCAACCACCACTTGTTCGAACGGGGTTTCTTCAATGAGCAGATCGTAGGTCGTGGCATGAACATCATATTTGTCGACGCCACTGGCCATGGTCGCATTGCCTTGTGGGTCCAGATCGATCAGTAGCACCTTGCGATTGGTGGCAGCCAGTGATGCTGCGAGATTGACACTCGTGGTGGTTTTACCCACGCCGCCCTTTTGGTTTGCTACCGCGATAACTTTACCCACGTGCTGTTGACCTCTACTCGTTACTCTTGGCTCTCAAGATTACTAGATGACGCGCCCCTTCCAATCCCGGTACCTTCAAAGCTTTGATATCGGTCACAGAACAATCAGCCGGGAGTGCATCGATTTCTTGCTGGTCGACTTGGCCTTTCAACGCATAAAAACGCCCTTGTGCATGCGGTAAGTGGTGGCACCAGCTCACCATGTCGCTCATCGATGCAAAGGCGCGACTGAGTACAGCATCAAATCCGTGGTCAGGGGTAAAGTCTTCTACGCGACTTTGAACCGGTATCACGTTTGTTAGACCAAGTTCATGCAGGACCTGACGAATAAAGCGGATCCGTTTGCCCAAACTGTCTAATAACGTGAAATGCTTATCTGGGTTAGCAATGGCTAACGGGATCCCCGGCAAGCCAGGCCCTGTCCCAACATCGATAAAATGATCGCCATGAAGATGCGGGGATACAACGAGGCTATCGAGAATATGTTTCACCACCATGTCATCAGGGCGACGGACAGAGGTTAAGTTATAGGCTTTATTCCACTTGTGCAGCAAGCGTACATAATCAATTAATTGTTGCTGTTGAAGCGTCGACAGGCTTAGGCCAGCTTTCGCTAGCCCCTGTTGTAGTTGTTGTTCCATTTTATGCCCCTTTTTTCAGCATGCCTTGCTTTTTCAAGTGGACGAGTAAAATGGAGATCGCCGCAGGCGTTATCCCAGAAATTCGAGAGGCTTTCCCTACTGTTTCAGGACGAGCATCGGTCAACTTGCCTTTCACTTCGTTAGACAACCCTTTGATTTGATCGTAATTCAGATCAATGGGTAACTCGGTATTTTCATGACGTTGAGATTTCGCTATTTCATCTTGTTGGCGATCGATATAACCGGCATATTTGACCTGTATTTCGACCTGTTCACTCGCTTGTTGATCGGCGTGAGCCGGTTCAAAGCTCGGTAATGAAACGATATCTTGATAACGTAGCTCAGGGCGACGCAACAGATCCTCACCATTGGCTTCACGTGTCAGGGGCGTTTTGAGCATCGTGTTGAGCGCGGCCACGTCGTCAGAGTGTGGATGGATCCAAGTGCCGCGCAGGCGCTGACGCTCTTGCTCCATGTTTTCCATCTTCTGGTTAAATCGCGCCCAACGCACATCATCAACAAGACCCAATTCACGGCCTTTTTCGGTCAAACGCATGTCGGCGTTATCTTCCCGCAGTAATAAGCGATATTCAGCACGAGAAGTAAACATACGGTAGGGTTCTTGCGTCCCCATGGTAGAGAGATCGTCAATCAATACTCCCATATAGGCTTGATCACGACGAGGACTCCAACCTTCTTTGCCTTGCGCTTGTAGCGCTGCGTTACATCCAGCCAGTAAGCCTTGTGCCCCCGCTTCTTCATAGCCGGTGGTACCGTTAATTTGTCCCGCGAAGAATAGTCCGCTAATAAATTTGGTTTCTAAGGTGTGCTTGAGATCGCGCGGATCGAAGAAATCATATTCAATCGCATAGCCTGGGCGGATCACTTTGGCGTTTTCAAACCCTTTGATCGATTGAATGATCCCCATTTGCACATCAAACGGCAAGCTGGTGGAAATACCATTAGGATAGAGCTCATTACTGGTAAGCCCTTCAGGCTCAACAAATATCTGGTGCTTGTCTTTGTCGGCAAAGCGCATCACTTTGTCTTCAATTGATGGGCAGTAACGCGGCCCTATTCCTTCAATAACACCAGCATACATGGGGCTACGAGATAAATTATCTCGAATCACATCATGAGTTTTTTCATTGGTATAGGTGATATAACACGGCATTTGTTTAGGGTGATGGCTGACATCGCCTAGAAACGAAAACACGGGACAAGGGGTGTCACCATGTTGCGTTTGCATCACCGAAAAATCGACCGAGCGCGCATCAATGCGCGGTGGCGTCCCGGTTTTAAGTCGATCCACCCGGAAAGGCAGGGCGCGTAAACGATCCGCTAACTTATTTGAGGGGGGATCACCAGCACGGCCGCCTGAATAGTTATCCATGCCGATATGGATTTTTCCACCTAAGAATGTGCCTACGGTAAGCACTACCGTGGTAGCACTGAATTTTAGCCCCATTTCCGTTTCGACTCCAGTGACACGATCTTGATCAACGATCACATCAACAACGGCCTGCTGGAACAGAGATAAGTTGGGCGTATTTTCTAATACGTGGCGAATAGCGGCTTTGTATAATACTCGATCAGCTTGAGCTCGCGTAGCTCGAACCGCCGGTCCTTTCGATGCGTTTAACGTTCGAAACTGGATCCCGCCTTTGTCGATGGCTTGCGCCATTGCGCCGCCTAGAGCATCAATTTCTTTTACCAGGTGTCCTTTCCCGATCCCACCAATCGCTGGGTTACACGACATTTGTCCCAATGTGTCGATATTATGGGTGAGCAACAGCGTTCTTTGATTCATCCGTGCCGCTGCCAATGCCGCTTCGGTACCAGCATGGCCACCACCGACAATGATGACGTCAAAGTGATCCTGGTAAAACATGATTAAAGCCTCAACCTGGTTAAGTGTTTGCGCATGAACTAAGCAAAAGGGGCGACATTCTAGCGCTTTTTCTCTCAACTGGGAACCAAACCTTGATCCTGATCTTCTTTATGCTTTCGCTCTATATATATAAGATCTTTATATAGATCCTTTATTAGATCTACTACTAAGGAAGAGGATCTTAGTGGATAAGTGGAAAAAGATCATTGAGATCAGGGATCTTGATAGGATCACTTTCTGTGGGCGGCCTTGGATCGGATCCTGTATCACCTGGGATCAAAACGACACTTTATCCACAAGGAGGGGGAGGGGGTAAAACTATCAAATGGATAACTAAAGGAAGATCACTGGGTTATTCCTTAGTTATCCACAGATTGATTGGTTAATTATTGCTCAGTTAGACGCGTTGAGTAACGGCATCCAGTCTGTTAACCAGCGTTCAGCTTCATCTTCTGGAACGGGATGCGCTTGTATATCGATGTCTATACGCTCGCCAATTTTAATGGCTCCTAGATCTTGTAATAGGGCATCAGCTTTTGCCCCAGCTTCACAGAAAGTATCGTAGCTGGAATCACCGATCCCGACGACGCCATATTGCACATCACGCAGCATAGGCCGCTCAGAAAGTAACTGATCGATTAATGGAGCAATGTTTTCCGGGAAATCACCAGCACCGTGGGTTGAGGTGATAATCAGCAAGGTGCTAGCACTGAGCACATCGTCCATGATCCCTTCATTAATTACGTTGGTTTGGTGGCCTTTCGCTTGGAGTAATTCTGATAGGTGATCGCCAACGTATTCTGCGCCGCCTAAAGTGCTGCCTGTGATAATGGTTATATTTGCCATATTATCCTCGTCATTAAGGGTCTCGCGTCTAGTATTTAGACCTTACTTCAAGGAGTCAATTGCTGCTTAAACTGCGTGAGTTTCTACGGGTTGACTTAACTGGCATACACATTGATTACCTCCTGCTTGCTTGGCTTCTGCCATGGCTTTGCAGGCTTGATCGATTAGGTTGATGAATGGGCAGATCCCTGAAAAGTGCTGGACGATACCAATAGATACGCTAAACGCATGGGCACCCGCATTGAATGTAAAGGGGGTGTCGGCGATGGCTCGCTGACATTGGACGGCCCACTTGGGAGCGCAGGAACAGTCATTATCTACCAGCATCACCAAAAATTGGTCCGCGTGAGTTCGGCTAAGGATGGCGTTATCTGGAAGGTGGCGTTTTAACACACGGGCAATGAACTGTAAGCTTTCATCGCCTATTTTATGTCCATAGTTAGCATTGAATTGATGAAAGTGATCAAGGTTTATACAGAGCAGCGCCATGGGCTTATTGGGCGAAGAGTGCTGTCGAGCGTTCACTTGGCGATAAAACTGTGTGGCATTCCACGTCTGAGCTAACGGCTCGCGTTGAGCCGATTGGCGAGCTTGTTGGTTGATGGTATAGAGATCATGGAGGTAAAAATCCATCAGAATCACTGATAGTGCAATGAATACTAACACGACACTTAAATAGATTGTTTTTGCGTTTAAACTGGATAAAACAGCCAAAGGATCAGGGGACGGCAGTACCTGTATCGAGAACATCAAGACAATGGCTGTGATGGATAAACCATAGCGAGCAATGCGGTCATGAGGCTCAAAAAGCAGTAAAACGATGGTGGGTGAGACTAACAATAAAAGCTCATTTTGGCTTTGTGCCGCAAACACCCAGTAAGACATGATGAATTGTTGGGCGAAGAATACAAAAAAGAGATAGTAGCGCGCAATATACCAACGTCCTGCTTTCATGAGTCCCCATGTCAACGCATAAAGTGCACCATATACCAGGTTATGCCAGGCTGCCAGTGGGGTCTGAAAAGCCAGCCAATACATGGTGGAAAAGATCAGGGTTCCTACTACGCAAATGAGCGTCAGCAAATTGGTCATCCGGATCTGATGCCGCATTAATTGATTATGGTCGGTCAGTCCAATCGATAATATTGGGTTTAAACTTGCTAGCATTTCACCTCCGTCTACATCTCGTTATAGCGTAGCCGATCGTGGTGAAAACTATGGGGATAACTTATGATCTAATCATGAGGATAAGGACGATCAATGCAGTTATGAGCAGGGATCCTTTGAAAAAGGATCCCGTGATCAGGCTGGGGATAATTATTTACCGATACAAAATGAGGAGAAGATTTTCCCCAATAAATCATCGGCACTAAACTCGCCGGTAATGGTATTGAGATACTGTTGGGTGAGACGTAATTCTTCAGCCAGAATTTCCCCCGCCATATAGCCCTCGAGCTGAGCTTGACCAATATCGAGGTGCTGTGCAGCGCTGGCAAGGGCATCCAAGTGACGGCGACGCGCCATGAAACCACCCTCACTGCCCCCTGCGTAACCCATGCAGGCTTTTAAGTGCTGACGCAATGCATCGACACCCTGACCAGTTTTGGCGCTAAGACGGATAAGGCTTGGTTCGCTGATATCGCATTGTCCCATAGACTCGCCGGTCATATCGGCTTTGTTACGAATGACCGTCATCCCCATTTCTTGCGGTAAGCGGGAGACAAAGTCTGGCCAGATCTCAGCAGGATGAGTGGCGTCGGTTGTCGTACCATCGACCATAAACAAGACACGGTCAGCTTGTTCTATTTCTTCCCATGCCCGCTCGACGCCGATGCGTTCCACTTCATCAGATGCTTCGCGTAAGCCGGCAGTATCAATAATGTGGAGCGGCATACCTTCAATATGAATATGCTCGCGCAGGACATCGCGTGTTGTCCCTGCAATGTCGGTAACAATCGCACTGTCTTTACCTGATAACGCATTGAGCAAACTAGATTTTCCGGCGTTGGGGCGGCCTGCGATCACCACTTTCATTCCCTCACGCATAATTGTCCCTTGGTTGGCTTCTTTGCGCAGTGTGGCGAGGTGCTCGATAATCTGCGTGAGATCGCTGGCGACTTTGCCATCGGAGAGAAAGTCGATTTCTTCATCGGGAAAGTCAATCGCGGCTTCAACGTAAATACGCAAGTGAATGACTTTTTCCACCAGCGCGTTCACCTGACGAGAGAAGGCGCCTTGCAGCGATTGCAAGGCCGAGCGGGCGGCCTGCTCGGAGCTGGCATCAATTAAGTCGGCAATGGCTTCAGCTTGTGCAAGATCTAACTTATCGTTTAAAAACGCCCGTTCAGAAAACTCACCGGGCCGAGCGGCACGCACCCCTGAAAAGGCACTGATACGCTGAATAAGCATGTCCATGATCACTGGGCCTCCATGGCCTTGCAGTTCAAGCACATCCTCGCCTGTGAACGAATGAGGGCCTTTAAAGAATAAAGCAATGCCCTGATCGATAGGTTGACCCTCTTGGTCGAGAAAGGGCAAATAATCTGCACGACGGGGTGCCAGATCACGTCCCGTCATGTTGGTACCAATCTCATGGGCGAGCGGGCCAGACACGCGGACAATTCCTACGCCGCCGCGGCCAGTTGCCGTGGCTTGTGCCACGATAGTGTCGGTTTGAGCCATAGTGCACACTCTTTATTTCAATAACAGGCCCGAAGGCGATAAACGACAAAAAAGGCGACCGCCGGGTCGCCTTTTTATTATTGCTTGACGCGGCCTCAGTTACGAGCGGGAATGCAGGCCTTTTTTCTCCAGCGACTTGTAAATTAAGGTTTGCTGGATCAGCGTAACGATATTCGACACCAACCAGTATAGAACCAAGCCGGATGGGAAGAACAAGAAGAAGACGGTAAAGACCACGGGCATAAAGGTCATGATCTTCTGCTGCATCGGATCCGTGACTGTCGTTGGGCTCATCTTCTGGATAAGGAACATCGATGCCCCCATCAGCAATGGCAACACATAGAAAGGGTCTTGTGCTGACAAGTCTTGAATCCAACCAAAGAAAGGCGCGTGACGCAGCTCTACCGATTCCATCAATGCCCAATAGAGTGCAATGAATATCGGCATTTGCAGGACAAGCGGAAGACAGCCACCCAGCGGGTTCACTTTTTCACGCTTGTACAGCTCCATCATTTCTTGGCTCATGCGCTGACGGTCGTCACCAATGCGCTCTTTCATTTCTTGCAGTTTAGGCTGCAGCATCCGCATTTTGGCCATGGAGGTATACTGCGCTTTGGTCAGCGGGTACATGGCACCACGAACGATGAAGGTCAGCATGATGATGGCCAGACCCCAGTTACCCACAAAGGTCTGGATGGTTGAAAGTAACCAGTGCAGCGGTTTAGCGATAAACCACAGCCAGCCGTAGTCGACCACTAAATCTAAGCTTGGTGCTACCGCGGCCATCTGCTCTTGTAGCTTAGGGCCTACCCACAAGGTTGCTGTCAGCGTCTTGCTGGTGCCAGCGGTAATGGTATCGCTGGTTTTAGTTTGAATATAACCGTATTGTGACGTAGTACGCGTGCTCAACACATTATTGTCCGCACGTGGGATCCACGCGGTAGCAAAATAGTGTTGAATCATTGCGGCCCAACCTTGATCAAAGGTCACGTTGAGATTTTTGCTTTCCATATCATCAAAGCTGTATTTCTCGTAACGCTTGTCGTCGGTTGAGTACGCCCCGCCGCGGTAAGTCGGCATGGTTAAACTACCCCCATCATCAAGCAGGTTTTGCTTGAGCTGGGTGTACATGGTGACACTGGCGTTGGCATCGGTTTGGTTATCGATAGTGTGCTCAACATCCACCGCATAACTACCACGCTTAAACACAAAGGTCTTGGTGTAAGTTATCCCGTCCTTTTCGACTGTCATTGGCACACGTAAGGTGTCTTCTGAGTCTGAAAGAGAGAAGTCGCTTTGCGCCACCTGGTATTGAGCGCGCCCTTCGGCGGTATCAATGCCATTGGCACCAATCAATCCACTTTGAGCCACGAAGGTGTGATCAGGTTTGCTATGCAGCAGGGTGAAGGCATTGTCAGAGTCCAACTCAGCGTCATATTGTGGAAGCTCTGCATGGACAACATCACCGCCTTGCGTATCAATTTTAAGCGTTAATACGTCGGTTTTAATGGTGACGAGCTTGTCAGAGACAGGCTGTGCATCAAGAGACGTGGTATCACTGTCACTGCTGCTTGGCACGTCACTGTGAGTGGTTTGCTGCTGCTCAACGCCCTGTCCCTGCGGCTGCGGGGATTCTGGTTTGCTCCATTCCATGTATAGCATGAAAGAAACGAACAATAGGGCAATCAACAGGATATTGCGTTGGGAATCCATTGTTAATTGTCTCTGTTATGGTGGTCGCAAGGCGGCACAGGATCGTAACCGCCATCATTCATAGGGTGGCATTTTAATAGACGTTTGCCTGCCAACCAACACCCTTTTATCACACCATGGGATTGAATCGCCATGATGGCGTACTGGGAGCAAGTCGGTGTGAACCGGCATCGTGGTCCAATTAATGGACTAATAACCAGTTGGTATCCCCGAATCAGCGCGATGAGCGCTTTTTGCGCGGCGGTCGCGACAAACGTTGCCATAACTTGTCCAATTCGTCTCGTAGCGCTTGATTACTCAGGTTGTTGGCACTTTTTTTCGCGATAACCACAAAATCTTTCGCCGGCAGTTGATGCTGACGTAAACGAAAGCTCTCGCGAACCGTGCGTTTAAAGCGGTTACGATCAACGGCAAGTTTGATTTGCTTTTTCGGTACAGCTTGACCGAGACGTGGGTGGTCGAGCGCGTTATTTCTGGCGAGAATAGTTAAGTGCGGCGAACCTGCGCGATGCGGTTGCTGGAAGACGGCACTGAAATGTTCGGGAGTTAGCAGACGTAACTCCCGAGGATAAGCGAGCTTATTCACAAATCACTGCGGATTATTTAGAAAGCTGCTTGCGGCCTTTCGCACGGCGAGCGGCAATGACCTTACGGCCGTTCTTAGTCGCCATGCGCGCACGGAAACCGTGAGTGCGCTTACGCTTTAGAACTGAAGGTTGAAAAGTGCGTTTCATGGTTTCTACCTTATTACTGATCAGTGTTAGGTTTGTTAACCCGACGTGGGAGGGTAGCAGTATGCTAGTTTCCGACGCCTCTCAACAAAGAGGGCGGATTGTAGCCATTGACTAACGATTAGTCAATCACTAACCAACGCCATTCCGGGGCGTGAATTATAAGCGCTTGGGTGGAGATCGCAAGGATCCTTGTGCATCGTTTACAAATTAAGGCGCAATCCCGACTTGATTCAGAAACTTATGCAAACGAGGATCGTCGCAATGGTTAAATAACCAATCTGGTGACCCTTCCGCGATCACATGGCCGTTATTCATAAATACCACCCGATCGGCCACATCTCTTGCAAACTGCATCTCATGAGTCACCACCAGCATGGTTTGGTGCCGTGTCGCGAGCTTTTTCATTAGCGCCAAGACTTCGCCGACCCATTCAGGATCAAGCGCTGATGTGGGTTCATCAAATAGTAGGAGTTCCGCTTCTAGTGCCATGGCTCGCCCTATTCCAACTCGTTGTTGTTGGCCACCTGAGAGCGAGGCAGGGTAGTGATCCCCTTTATCGCCAAGACCAATATCATCCAAAATTTGCTGGGCGCGTTGGCGAGCCTTATCTTTTGCCCATCCTTTAACGGTGCGTAGTCCTTCGGCTATATTATCGCGCGCATTGAGGTGGGCAAACAAAGCATAGTTTTGAAACACAAAGCCGGTTTGACGGCGTAAGGCTAAAATATCTTGCTTGCGGGTCGCGGTGTTGCCGCTGTCGATACGCTGATCGCCGATTTCAATCACCCCTTGTTCCGCACGCTCTAAAAAGTTAATGCAGCGCAATAACGTGGACTTACCTGTGCCACTGGGGCCGATAATGCAGACAATTTCGCCGCGCTCGATAGTGAGATCGATGCCATCAAGCACCGCGATCCCTTGATAGATTTTTTTCAGGTTTTCTATCTTTATCATCGTTGATACGCCTTGTTCAGGTGTGCCTCGGCCCAATATTGGACACGGGTAAGTGCAACCACGACAGCCCAATAAATCAGGGCAACAGCCAAGTAAGCTTCAAAGAACTTAAAGCTAGAAGACGCTTCCATTTGAGCTTGCGCCATGATTTCTGCGACCCCGAGTGTGAAGGCAAGCGACGTGGCTTTAATCATATCGATGAAATAATTCATTAAAGAAGGCAAAGCAATGCGCACGGCCTGCGGCAAGATAATACGCTGCATCGCCTGACGAGTGGTCATTCCCACGGCGAGACTGGCTTCCATCTGACTGCGGTCGACGCCCGTAATCGCGGCTCGAATAGACTCTGCCATATACGAGGAAAAATGAAGGCTGATGCCAATGACCGCTGCCGTAAACGCTTCCATTCCTACTAAACTAGGGATGACCTGCGGTAAGCCATAATAGAGCAGGAACAGTTGTACCAATAAAGGTGTACCACGGAAGAAGCTGATAAAAACTTGCGCTAAACCGTTAAGCACCGGCACGCGAAAGACGCGGATTAAAGCTATTGCGACCGCTAACGCAAGGGCGAATATCAGTCCTAATATGGCCATTTCCATGGTGATCCCCAAATAGCGAAGCAATAGGGGGAACAAGGAGGCCATGTAATCGAAATCAAACGCCATGAGTGTCCTTTAAACCAAAAAAGCCCGCCAGCGCGGGCTTATAAGTGTTAGTAAATACTTACTTCTGAGTGACGTTACCGCCAAACCACTTGGTTGAGATTTCAGCCAAGGTGCCGTCTTCACGCATTGCCTCTAGTGCGGTGTTAACGTCATTACGCAAGCGTAGCCCACGTTCTGAGTCAACAAACGGCCAAGCGTTAGCAATGGTTTCAAAAGGTTGACCCGCTAATTGTAGGGGCAAGCCCGACTCTTTGATCAATTGTAGTGCGGAGAGGCGGTCCATAATAAAGGCGTCGGCACGGCCCAGAGCCACATCGTGTTCAATCCCGGTTTCATAGGTTTTAATATTGATATTATCAGCCGCTGGGTGCTCGCGTAATAGCTGCTCAAAGTTCGACCCCAAGTTAACGGCAACGGTTTTGCCTTTTAGATCGGACACGGCGTTAATGGCATCATTACCTTTACGTACCGTGATTTGCGCGCCGTCAACCACATAAGGGTCGGTGAACAGATACTTTGCCTGGCGTTCATCGGTAATGGTAATTTGATTAGAGATGGTGTCGATACGACCGGTTTGTAAAAGACCAAATAGGCCGGAGAAGTTAGCGGTCACATACTCCACCTGATAGTCATTACGACGGCCTATCTCATCCCACAGGTCGACTTCAAACCCTTGTAGTTGGTCTTGCTTGACAAAGGTGAAGGGAAAATAGCGGCCAGACATGCCCACTTTTACCGTTTCAGAGGCAAAAGCGGGAACCGAAATAACCATGCTCAGGCTGAGCAGGGTGTTGATAATCCATTTACTCATGAAATGCTCCGTAATAACCACATCAATATTGATAATATGCGTAATATAGAGTGATATCGCGGTCTGCGAGAAATACCTTGTTGTTATGAGTAATAACGTATTAACAGGCTTTCCCTCGATCCGATGAATGCGCACTGTTTTGTGGAAACATCGTGGATTGATGGATGCGAGCGGGATCTCTTGTCGGGTATTATGTGGGCAATATTGTGAGTAAAAAGCGAGTAGGCTGTGGTGATCTCGACGATATCTGTGGGATCTATGTGAATAAGTCGGATCTTATTCACTGATTTCGGGATCTTGTGGGTGGCGATCTGAGTGCGACAGGAGTACCATTATGACCTTTTCCTTTTCGGTATAACTGCGTGGAGTCAAACGTGTCATCATCGCTTTGGTTGCAGTGTCTTGAACGTCTTCAAGATGATTTACCTGCAACAGAATTCAGTATGTGGGTGCGGCCACTTCAAGCCGAGCTCAATGACAATACGTTGACCCTGTTTGCCCCTAACCGTTTTGTGCTTGATTGGGTGCGAGATAAATATTTGCATCAGATAAATCAACTACTGAATGAGTTTTGTGGCGTCGACGTGCCCATGCTGCGCTTTGAAGTGGGCAGCAAACCCGTCGCGGCCGCTCCGCAAGCAGCGCCTGCAGGGCCGGCTTCTGCCCCTGCTCCTCAGCAAATGGCCCCGGCGCCCAACCGAGGACGTGTGTGGGAGCCTGCGCCATCACCTGTCCAATCGGATGTGAACCATCGTTCTAACGTTAACCCAAAGCATCAGTTTAATAACTTTGTGGAAGGTAAATCGAACCAGCTCGCGCTGGCGGCTGCGCGCCAGGTCTCGGGAAATCCGGGAGCAGCGTATAATCCGCTGTTTTTGTATGGTGGGACCGGCCTGGGTAAAACGCACTTACTGCATGCCGTAGGCAATGCCATCTCTGATCGAAAAGCGGATGCACGCGTGGTGTATATGCACTCCGAGCGCTTTGTGCAAGATATGGTTAAGGCGCTGCAAAATAATGCTATCGAAGAATTTAAACGTTACTACCGCAGCGTCGATGCTTTGTTGATCGATGACATTCAATTTTTTGCCAATAAAGAGCGCTCGCAGGAAGAGTTTTTCCATACCTTTAATGCGTTGCTAGAAGGCAATCAGCAAATCATCCTGACATCTGATCGTTATCCGAAAGAAATTAACGGGGTGGAAGACCGATTGAAGTCGCGCTTTGGTTGGGGGTTAACGGTCGCAATAGAGCCACCTGAATTGGAAACGCGTGTGGCGATCTTGATGAAAAAAGCCGAAGACCACGCGATTCGTCTGCCGGATGAAGTCGCCTTCTTTATTGCTAAGCGGTTGCGCTCGAATGTCCGTGAGCTAGAAGGGGCGCTTAACCGTGTCATCGCCAATGCCAACTTTACCGGCCGTGCGATCACTATTGATTTTGTCCGCGAGGCATTACGCGATTTGCTCGCGTTGCAAGAAAAGCTGGTCACCATCGATAATATTCAGAAAACCGTCGCTGAATATTATAAAATCAAGATGGCGGATTTGTTATCCAAGCGTCGGTCTCGCTCGGTGGCACGCCCACGGCAAATGGCGATGGCGCTGTCGAAAGAGCTGACCAACCACAGCTTACCGGAAATTGGTGATGCATTTGGCGGTCGTGACCATACCACGGTGTTGCACGCGTGCCGTAAGATTGAGCAGCTGCGTGAAGAAAGTCACGATATTAAAGAAGATTACTCTAACCTGATTCGAACATTGTCGTCCTAATTATGAAATTTATTCTTACGCGTGAGCAGCTACTTCAACCGCTGCAACAAGTCTCTGGGGCTTTAGGTGGGCGCAGTACCTTACCGATCTTAAGCAATCTTTTGATTGAAGTCGCCGACCAGCAACTGAAGCTAACCGCCACTGATATGGAGGTGGAGCTGAATGCAACGGCACCGTTGGAAGGGGAGCATCTAAATGGTGCTGTCACCGTGCCTTCGCGTAAGTTCATGGACATTATTAAAGGGCTACACAGCGAAGCCCGTATCACGGTGACTCAAGAAAGCGATCGCGTGGTGGTCCGTGCGGGACGAAGCCGCTTTACCTTGTCAACGCTGCCTGCCAGTGACTATCCCAATATTGAGGACTGGCAAGCTGAAGTCAGTCTACAGCTTGCGCAAAACAAGCTCGGTCATTTGATCGATGCAACGCAATTTTCCATGGCCAACCAAGATGTTCGCTATTACCTGAACGGTTTGTTGTTTGAAACCGATGGCCAGACACTACGCACCGTGGGGACGGATGGTCACCGGATGGCAGTCTGTCATCTGATGATGGAAGACAGTGTTCCCGCACAACAAGTGATTGTTCCGCGTAAAGGGGTGAGCGAGCTGGCGCGTTTGCTCGATGATAGCGATTACCCGGTTAATATTCAGATTGGGTCATCTAATATTCGCGCGGTGGTCGGTAATGTCACCTTCACGTCTAAGCTGGTGGATGGGCGATTCCCTGATTACCGTCGGGTGCTTCCCCAGTCAACATCACGAACATTGGAGGTTGATTGCGCGGAGATCAAACAAGCCCTTTCCTTGGCGGCCGTGTTATCCAATGAGAAGTTTCGTGGTGTGCGGATGAACATCGACGGCAGTGAGCTTCGGATTTCCGCCAATAATCCAGAGCAAGAAGAAGCGGAAGAGTTCTTAGAAGTCGATTATCAAGGGGAACCGATTGAAATCGGCTTTAACGTCAGTTATGTCCTCGATGTGCTCAATGTCTTGCGCTGTGACAAAGTGCGCTTTTCGATGACCGATGCCGTGGGCAGTACCTTGATTGAGGATTGTGATCGCGATGACGCCATGTATGTCGTGATGCCAATTCGCCTCTAGGTTATGGCGCTCACCCGATTGGTCATTCATGACTTTAGAAATATTGAAGCCTGCGATATCGAACTGTCGTCAGGCTTTAACTTTTTAATTGGTGCCAATGGCAGCGGTAAAACCAGTGTTTTGGAAGCCATTCACTTTCTAGGCCACGGTCGCTCGTTTCGTAGTGCCCTCAACAGCCGCGTCATTCGTCATCAACAGCCTAGCTTAACCGTGCATGGACGGGTAAGAACCCAAGATGGGATCTTGCTTCCGGTCGGCATTCAAAAGCGCCGAGATGGCAGTACCGATGTTAAAATAGGCCAAGAAAAAGGGCAAAAGCTGGTGGCCTTGGCCAAAGTGCTGCCGTTACAGTTGATTACCCCTGAAGGATTTGAACTGTTAACCGATGGGCCAAAGTTTCGCCGATCCTTTATCGATTGGGGCGTTTTTCACTCCCAACCAGGCTTTTTTGATGCTTGGACGCGGGTGAAGCGGCTCACTAAGCAGCGGAACGCTGCGCTAAAAACCGCACGTCACTACCGTGATATTCAAGTCTGGGATACAGAGCTTGCTAGCCTTGCTGAGCAGATTAGTCAATGGCGGGAAGCCTATGTGGAGGCCGTTTCCGCGCGTGCCACCGCACTATGCCAGGCGTTTTTGCCGGAGTTTTCCATTCAGTTTCGGTTTTATCAGGGCTGGGAGCGAGGCGCAGATTACCAAGCGTTGTTGGCTGCGAATTTTGAGCGTGACCAACAAATGGGCTACACGGTATCGGGGCCACACAAAGCAGATTTACGCATTAAAGTCGCGGGAACTCCGGTCGACGATGTGCTCTCTCGGGGGCAATTAAAATTGATGGTCTGTGCGCTTCGGCTCGCACAAGGCCAGTTATATAGTGAAGAGCAAGGCATCGCCTGTATCTACCTGATCGATGACTTTGCGTCTGAATTAGACAGTCGCCGTCGGGCACTGCTGGCTAGCGAACTCACCCGTATCGGGGCCCAGGTCTTTGTCAGCGCCATTAGTGCCGATCAAGTCGCGGAAATTTGCGACGAAAAGAGTAAGATGTTTCATGTGGAACATGGCAAAATTAACGCAGGATAAATAAGCGAGAGTAACTCAATGTCCAACGAATACGATTCATCGAGTATCAAGGTACTGAAGGGCTTGGATGCCGTCCGTAAGCGTCCGGGAATGTATATCGGCGACACCGACGACGGTACCGGCCTACACCATATGGTGTTTGAGGTGGTCGATAACTCGATCGATGAAGCACTGGCCGGACATTGTAACGATATCGTGACCACCATTCACGAAGACGGCTCTGTGTCGGTCCGCGATGATGGTCGTGGTATCCCTGTTGATATCCATGAAGAAGAGGGGGTGTCGGCCGCCCAAGTTATCATGACCGTGCTGCACGCCGGGGGGAAATTTGATGATAACTCTTATAAAGTCTCTGGTGGGTTACACGGTGTGGGTGTCTCGGTAGTTAACGCTCTGTCAGAAAAGCTTGAGTTAACGATTTGGCGTAATGGCCACGCCCACCAACTCAATTTCTCTCACGGTGAGCCACTTGGTCCCTTGGTGGAAATGGGAGAAACTGAGCAAACCGGTACCCGCATTCGCTTTTGGCCGAGTGAAGAAACTTTCACGGATATTAACTTCAACTACGAGATTTTAGCCAAGCGTTTACGTGAACTGTCCTTCCTTAACTCGGGTGTGTCGATTCGATTGGTCGACGAGCGAGAAGAAGACAAATCAGATCACTTTAAATATGAAGGCGGTATTCGAGCATTTGTTGAGCATCTTAACAACAAAAAAACATCAATCCACCCCTCTGTTTTTCATTTTGAGCACATGCGCGAAGACGGTGTGAGCGTCGAAGTGGCTATGCAGTGGAATGATGGCTATCAAGAAAACATCTACTGCTTTACCAACAATATACCTCAGCGCGATGGGGGGACGCACTTGGCGGGGTTCCGTGGGGCACTGACGCGTACCTTGAACAGCTTTATGGATAAAGAAGGTTATTCAAAGAAAGCCAAAGCTGCGACCTCGGGCGATGACGCGCGAGAGGGGCTGACCGCCGTGGTATCGGTTAAGGTTCCGGACCCTAAATTCTCGAGCCAAACCAAAGACAAGTTGGTGTCATCCGAAGTGAAGTCAGCGGTCGAGTCGGCGATGAGCAGCCACCTTTCTGACTTCTTGATTGAGCATCCAGCGGATGCCAAAGTGGTTTGCACCAAGATTATTGATGCAGCACGTGCACGTGATGCAGCACGTAAAGCACGCGAAATGACTCGCCGTAAAGGCGCGTTGGATTTAGCGGGCCTTCCCGGCAAGCTTGCTGATTGCCAGGAAAAAGATCCGGCGCTATCTGAACTCTACATTGTGGAGGGTGACTCTGCAGGCGGCTCAGCCAAGCAGGGGCGCAACCGTAAGAACCAAGCTATTTTGCCGCTCAAAGGTAAGATCCTCAACGTCGAGAAAGCCCGCTTTGATAAAATGCTCTCTTCACAAGAAGTCGCAACACTTATCACGGCTATGGGGTGTGGTATTGGTCGCGAAGAGTACGATCCCGATAAACTGCGCTATCACAGCATTATCATCATGACCGATGCTGACGTCGATGGCTCGCACATTCGTACGTTGTTATTGACCTTCTTCTATCGTCAAATGCCTGAGTTGATCGAACGCGGCTATATCTATATTGCCCAGCCACCGCTTTATAAAGTGAAAAAGGGCAAGCAAGAGCAATACATCAAAGATGATGAAGCGATGGAGCAATACCAAGTCGCATTAGCATTAGAAAATGCGTCCTTGTTTGTTCACCCAGAAGCGCCTGCGATGCATGGCGAATCGCTTGAAAAACTGGTCAAGGAATACAACGGTGTGCTGAAGCTTATCCAGCGGATGAAGCGTCGTTATCCAGCCTCCTTGCTGAATGAACTCCTTTATCAACCACGCTTGTCAGTCGATGGTTTACGTGATGAATGGGCAGCCAAACAATGGGTCGAAAACATTGTCGGAATTCTAAACCGCAAGTCGACAGGGGAGAGCCACTACCAAGCATCATGCCGGTTGGATGAAGAACACCAAGTGTGGGTGCCTGAGCTGGTGGTTCGGACCCATGGTGTCGATTATAAATACCTGGTTAGCTACGACTTCCTCAATTCGAAAGAGTACGGCCGCATCGCCAGCCTGTCGGAAACGCTGAATGATTTACTGAATGAAGGTGCTTACGTGAAACGTGGCGAGCGCACGCAGTCGGTTGAAACATTTGAGCAGGCGTTAAATTGGTTGATCAAAGAGTCGACGCGTGGTGTATCACGTCAACGCTATAAAGGTTTGGGTGAAATGAACCCTGACCAACTATGGGAAACCACCATGGATCCTGAAGGGCGTCGAATGATGCAGGTCACCATTCATGATGCGGTTGCCGCTGACGAGCTCTTTACTACTTTGATGGGTGATCAAGTAGAGCCACGTCGTGCCTTTATTGAGAATAATGCACTGAAAGTGGAAAATCTCGACGTTTAGATCGACTAATCAATCGTTTATACCTCTATTAAGGCCAGCTTTGCTGGCCTTTTTCATGCTTGTTTGCGACTAAATTCTCATATTGTTACTGTTTTTATATACAGTTGTTATGGGGCGAGTAAACTCATCATTCCCTTAACGGCAAAGTGATAGGAAGCCTTATGTCTATTAAAACACGCGCTAATCTCCAATTGGTTTATGTTTCTGATATTGACCGCTCTGTAGGTTTCTACCAGCAACTCTTTCAATGTGAGCCTGTCTTTACCAGTCCCAGGTATGTGGCCTTTTCTGCCTCTGAACAGGGAGATGCCTTGTTTGCATTGTGGACAGGCGGCGAGCAGCCATCACCATCAATCACGCGTCTGAGTGAAATCGGTATTATGGTGCCCACCAATAATGACGTTGATGCGGTTTTTGACCAATGGTCGAACAACTTAACCATCGATGTTGTACAACCTCCTTACGATGATGTGTTTGGCCGAACCTTCGTGATTCAAGATCCTGATGGGCATCTCGTGCGTGTTGCACCGCTTGATTAGTCTGATAGGAGGGATGTGTTTGAGAGGCTCGCTATCGAATAGTACGCCTTCCCCGAGAGCAAAAAATGTTAAAGCTGCTATTGAAATCAAATTACGCAACCCTATATAGAGTAATGAGGCGATGCCATTGGGTCGCCGGGGGCTTGTCCAAGTAGGAAAGCCGTTCGTTAAAGACATTTTATTGCTTCATAAGAAGGGTAAGATTATGCGTAATTTTGATTTCTCTCCACTCTATCGTACTGCTATTGGCTTCGACCGTTTATTTGATCTAGTCGAAAACAGCAACACCAATAATGCGGGTGGGTTTCCTCCTTACAATATTGAGCAGAGTAAGGAAAACCAGTACCGTATCACTATGGCCGTAGCTGGGTTTGGCCAAAACGAAGTAGACATTACTCAGCAGAAAAACAGCCTGACGGTTGCCGGCAAGAAATCAAGCCGTAGCCAAGAGACGAAGTTCTTGTATCAGGGCATTGCCGAGCGTGATTTCGAGCGCAAGTTCCAGCTCGACGATCACATTAAAGTGACCGGTGCGGAAATGGAAAACGGCATGCTTCATATTGATTTAGTGCGTGAGGTGCCTGAAGAGGAAAAACCTCGTCGCATCGAGATTGGCAGCCGACTACTCGAAAACGCGGAGTAAACCGGGAACGGTAGATACCCAACCAGATGGGTAAGGAGAGGGCAGCGTTGCTGCCCTTTTTGTTCCTGCCAGCCATCACTCTTTTAAACCTTCTATCAAGTCTAAGTGTGTGCCTCTAAACACACCTGATATAAGTTTTTTCATTACAGTCTTACCGTCTTGGGTGACTTAATATGGCTTTTTCTTCCTCTATTAGTCAGGTATAAGCTCTGCATTACGAGGTGGGTGCGTTGTCGATATCTTGTATTCGGAGGTGTGGGAGTGTTCCACGTGAAACATCATGCGCAAGTGTTCCACGTGAAACTAAGGCTTATTCCTCGTTGTAGGCGCGCGCGACTTCTTCAGCAATCACCTTAATGCCTTGTTGCATGGCGTCATCATCTTGGACATAGTTCATGCGAATACATTGTTTAGCATGATCCCAGCCTTCGTGCTCCACACCAATAAAGAAGTACTCTCCGGGTACAACCAGTACACCGCGTGCTTTGAGGCGCTTATATAATGTTTGCGTGGAAATGGGGAGATCGTTAAACCAGAGCCATAGGAAGATGGCCCCCTCTGGTTTATGAACACGAACACGCTCATCATTAATGGTTTCAAGCACCATATTTAAGGTGCGTTGTGACTTTTGGTGGTAGAAGGGGCGCACGACGTCTTTGCTTAAACGTAATAGGTCGCCACGCTCTATCATCGCTAGCGCCATGGCCGGTCCCACACTGTTTGGTGACAGGCTGACGATACCGTTGATATTGGACATCGCACTGATCACCGTTTCATTGGCAATCACAATCCCACAACGCACACCAGGCAACCCAAGCTTACTCAGGCTTGAGCAAAGTATGGTGTTGTCATTCCAGAACGGGGCGACGTCCTCAAAAATAATATCCGGGAAGGGCGTGCCATAGGCATTGTCTATGATCAGTGGAATATTGTTGTCGCGAGCGAGTTGGTCAAGTTGTTGGATTTCGTTATCGGTTAGCACATTGCCGGTTGGGTTGGTCGGGCGTGAGGCACAGATGGCGCCAATACTTTCATCAATTGTTAGGCGGCTAAAGTCGACGTGGTATTTAAACTGTCGGTTTTCTAGCAACTCAATGTCAGGTTGATAGCTAACAAAGATATCGTCATTGATGCCGGCGTCGCCATAACCGATATATTCAGGTGCGAGGGGCAGCAAGATTTTTTTGTGGCTGCCATCGGAGTAGCGCCCAGCTAATAGGTTAAATAGATAAAAGAAAGCACTTTGGCTGCCATTGGTTAGCATGATGTTTTTGCTTGAGAGCTGCCAGCCATAAGTCTGATTAAGCAGCTCGGCGAGGGCATTCAGTAATGCCGATTTTCCTTGTGGACCATCGTAGTTTGCCATGGCGTGAACGAGACTACCGTCGTCGAGCATTGATTGGCTTAGCGTCTTAAAGTAGTTGAGCATTTCCGGGATCGCAGCGGGGTTGCCGCCCCCCAACATAATGGCGTCTGGATTACGTAAGCCGTCATTAAGATCGTCCATTAACTGTGTGATGCCCGAGTGATTTGCGAACTTCTCGCCAAAGTGAGTGACTTCCATGATTACTGCCTTTAGATATCTGTATCGATGTTGTGGTTAAGCTGCAATCAACATACAACAATCTATTGTGTAAAAGAAAGCATGGTAAGTTTGTTATCTAGTCGTCATTAAAGGGTATGGTTGACGGGGTTGTTACGTTATCGGTACACACTAGGGGAAAGTCGCTTAGAGGGATAGAAATCCAAGTGTTCCACGTGAAACCAACTCGGCTTGGCTCGACAAACAGGGTGATTAGCGTCATTGAATTGGGTAGCCAACGAGGCTGAGACCTGGTAGTAAGGTAGATGAATGTTGGTAGCGAAGAGGGGCGTACGGGTATAAACACCCAAAAAAAGCCCCGCGCAATGGCGGGGCTGGGTAGCGTATTGTCGATGATTACTTCTGTAGAACAGAGATATCTGCCACGTTGAGGAACTGCTCACGGATAAGGTGAAGCATCGCTAAACGGTTGGCTTTCAGTGCGGGATCATCTGCCATAACCATCACGTTATCAAAGAAGGTATCAACTGGGGTGCGTAATTGCGCCAGTTCTGTCAGGGCTCCTTGATAATCGCTGTTAGCAAACAAAGGTTTAACCGCTGCAACTTTCTCAGCGACCATGTCCGCCAATGCTTTTTCAGCGTCTTCTTGCAGCAGGCTTGCATCGACGCTGCTAGGGAGCTCGCCGTCATATTTGGCCAAGATATTGCCTACACGCTTGTTGGCCGCGGCGAGTGCTTCGGCTTCTTCAAGACTACGGAAGTGCGATACCGCTTTAACGCGGCTGTCAAAGTCAGCCGGCTTGGTTGGACGACGTGCCAATACGGCTTGGATGATATCAACGCTATAGCCCATATCTTGGTACCAGGCGCGGAAACGACCTAACATAAAGTCGAGGACATCCGCCTCTACCTCTTTGTGAGTCAGACGGTCATCGTACTGAGCTTTGGCATCACGGATAAGGTCGACAAGATCAAGCTGATAGCCGTTCTCGACGATAATACGCAGAACGCCTAACGCGGCACGACGCAGGGCGAAGGGGTCACTCCCTTTAGGCGCTTGACCAATACCAAAGATGCCCACGATGGTATCCATTTTGTCAGCCATTGAAAGTGCTGAGGAGACAGGTGTCGTAGGTAGCTTATCACCGGCAAAGCGCGGCCAGTATTGCTCGTTCAGCGCCAGTGCTACGGCTTCGGGCTCGCCATCATGACGCGCATAGTGCATGCCCATCACGCCTTGGGTTTCGGTGAACTCAAACACCATCGAGGTCATGAGATCACACTTAGCCAGTTGCCCCGCGCGCTCCGTGTGTGTCTTGTCGGCACCGATACGCTCTGCAATCTGTCCTGCGAGTGCAGTAATGCGGTCGGTTTTATCTTTGATGGTACCTAATTGCTTTTGGAATACCGCGCTATCAAGCTCTGGCAGGCGCTCAATCAATGGGCGCTTGCGGTCAGTATCAAAGAAGAACTCCGCATCCGCGAGGCGAGGGCGCACGACCTTCTCATTCCCTGAGATAACCTGCGCCGGATCTTTCGATTCGATGTTAGACACGAAGATGAACTTCGGCAGTAGCTCGCCGTTAGCGTCATAGACAGGGAAGTACTTTTGGTCGCCTTTCATGGTGTACACCAGCGCTTCTGATGGCACCTTAAGGAACTTGTTCTCAAACGAGGCCGTCAGTACCACTGGCCACTCCACCAGAGAGGTGACTTCTTCAACCAAGTCTTCATCAAGCTCAGCAATCCCGCCAACCGCGTCAGCCGCTGCTTTGGCATCTTTAATAATCAACGCCTTACGCTTTTCATAATCGGCCATGACTTTACCTTCACGCTCAAGGCGCTCTGGGTATTGGTCAGCATGATCCAGCGTTAAGATCGATTCACCCATAAAGCGGTGACCACGAACCACGCGATCGGACGCCACGCCTAGGATAGTGCCTTCAATCAAGGTGTCCCCATACAGCATCACCAAGGTTTTCACTGGGCGGATAAACTGGGTGTCTTTGTCACCCCAGCGCATGGGTTTAGGAATAGGCAGCTTGCTTAGAGCGTTATCGGCCAGTACCGGCAGTAAGGCGTCAATGGCTTGGCCTGGTACGTGTTGACGATACAGCAACCACTCACCTTTATCGGTTTTTAGACGCTCGGCCTCGCTCACGTCAATCCCGTTACCGCGCGCCCAACCCATAGCCGCTTTGGTGGGGTTGCCGTCTGCGTCAAAGGCGGCGCTGACCGCAGGACCACGTTTTTCAACCACTTTGTCTGGCTGGCGATCGCTCAATGCAGCGACTTTAAGTGCCAAGCGACGCGGGGAGGCGTACCAAGTGACACCTTGGTGGCTCAGATCAGCGTCTTTCAATTGTACGTCGAATTGGCTGGCAAAAGCTTCAGCCAAGGTGCGTAAGGCTGTGGGTGGTAGCTCTTCAGTGCCGAGTTCAATCAGGAAATTTTGCGTTGCCATGATGCTCCCTTATTTGGTGTGTCGGCACATCGGGAAGCCCAGCGCTTCGCGAGATGCGTAGTAGGCTTCGGCGACACGTTTAGTCAGTGTGCGAATGCGCAGAATATAGCGTTGACGTTCAGTCACTGAGATGGCTTTGCGCGCATCCAGCAGGTTGAACGCATGACCGGCTTTTAGGATCTGTTCGTAAGCAGGCAAAGGGAGCGGCTGCTCGAGATCCAGTAGCTTGGTACTTTCAGCTTCGCACTGATCAAAGTAGCGGAACAGAAAATCCACATCGGCATGTTCAAAGTTATAGGTCGACTGTTCCACTTCGTTTTGGTGGAAGATATCGCCATAGGTGACTGTACCAAACGGGCCATTCGTCCAGACAAGGTCGTACACAGAGTCGACTTCTTGGATATACATGGCGAGACGCTCGATACCGTAGGTGATCTCACCGGTGACCGGTTTGCATTCCAACCCGCCTACTTGCTGGAAATAGGTAAACTGGGTGATCTCCATCCCGTTCAGCCAGACTTCCCAGCCTAGGCCCCAAGCGCCAAGCGTTGGGTTTTCCCAGTTATCTTCCACAAAGCGAATGTCGTGGACTTCTGGATCAATCCCCAGCACACGCAGCGAGCCTAAATACAGCTCTTGAATGTTATCGGGTGACGGTTTCAGGATGGTTTGAAACTGGTAGTAGTGCTGCAGACGGTTCGGGTTCTCGCCATAACGCCCATCGGTAGGACGACGAGAAGGTTGAACGTAAGCCGCTGCAATGGGCTCTGGACCAAGTGCACGCAAGCATGTCATTGGGTGGGAGGTACCTGCACCCACTTCCATGTCTAGCGGCTGAACAATGGTACAGCCTTGCTGGGCCCAATAATCCTGCAGCGCGAGGATCATACCCTGAAAGGTTTTGATATCGAATTTATGCATTGTCAGGTTCGCGCGAGTTGATGAATGGAGAAAATAGCTGGCAATTATAACTCGCAGCGCGCTCAAGCAGTAGGGGGCTGGCGGATTTTTGTGCGACTTTGATTCGCTTATTTTCTGCGTGTAGGGGGAGGAGGAATAGAAGTTGCCAAGCGATTGTTCAAATCGTACACTAGCGCCGTCTTGGGGAGTAGTCGACCACTGCACAGTCAGTGGGGCAATCATCAACATAGTTGAAGCAAAATCTTCATGGTGATTGTAAGCCTGCCATTAGGTGCTCTGGGCTTGACGAGACCAACGACAATCGCACGAACCGGGGTGGGGCGTGTGTGTTGTCGTGGTTGAATCATAATAAGCCCTGCCCCAGATGAGCAATGTCATGAGCGTTCTTGCTATTTCTATCTCCACCGTTACCTTGGCGGAAATCGGGGATAAAACCCAATTACTATCGCTGGCGTTAGCGACACGTTTTCGTAAACCCGCGGTGATTATCTTTGCCATTTTCGTGGCGACGTTAGTCAATCACGCCATTGCCGCCTGGCTCGGCGTGGTTGCAGCCGATATTCTGACTGATACCGTATTGCATATTGTTTTAATCATCAGTTTTAGTGTGATGGCGGTATGGATGCTGATCCCTGACAAGCTTGAGGAAGAAGGTATTCAGGGTAAAAGCGCTTTCTGGGCGAGCTTCAGTGCCTTTTTTATCGCAGAAATTGGCGATAAAACTCAGATCGCTACGACCGCATTGGGCGCCCAATTTAATGATGCGCTATGGGTGGTGGTGATAGGATCAACCATTGGCATGTTGTTAGCCAATGTCCCCGTGGTGCTGGCCGGTGATAGAATTCAGCGTCATGTGCCATTTGCGGTGGTACGCGCGCTCGCCGCAGCCATGTTTGCGGCATTGGCTGTACTCGATACCTGGTATCTACTGAGTTAACGCAGGGAAATGATGAATCGATAAGGGTTGGCGTTATGCCAGCCCTTTTTTGATCAAAAATTGAAACGGCACGCTCTCTGTTTGGGCTGCGATAAGGGTGTGATCCATAAAACGACAAAAGCTGGGAATATCACGCGTGGTTGAGGGATCATCGGCGGTAATAAGCAAGGTCTGACCGTCATCCATGTGGCGGATACGTTTACGTACCATCATTACAGGCTCCGGGCAGCGCAGGCCTAAGGCATCAAGTTGAAGATCGGCGTGGTCAAAAGCGAGTGTCATTGTTTTTACCTCAAAAAGTGTCGACCTGATCATACTTATGGCGACAAATTATTCAAACAGGGTTGCGGTTGTAAATGAGTTGTGTAAATTATTTAACAAGTCGTTAACTAAGGGCGGGATCATGAGAAAAGCACAAACGAGCACATTGGGCTTGGCTTATCGACACCGCATCGCTGCTTACACAGGGCTCAGCGGACTCGCTTTTTGGGGATTAACGCATAGTCATGAGCACACTCTCTTGGCAACACTAGCAATCTGCGCCGCAGCTTTGGGGTTATGGGTAGAAGCCTTATCGACCTCAACGCCACGCTCGCAGCCTGACTAGGCTAACTCACTCAACAGCTACACTCACTCCCAGTTTTCTTGGGCTTCCCCGCTCTTCGAGCGGGATTTTTTTGTCCACTGTTTGCTGATCGAAAGTCAAGAAACGGTCCACCCACAATAGAAGGCAGACCGTCAGTTGTGTCCCCCCTTTAACTGGCCATATCAATGACCACGCGGCCTTTCACCTCGCCTTGTATGATTTTGTCCGCATACTCTGGAGTCTGCGCAAGCGTAATCGTGTGGCAGGCCTGTTCAAAGTAACTGGCGGGTAATAGCTTGGTCAGTGACTGCCACGCCGCTTGACGCGGTGCTTTCGGGCAAGAGACTGAATCGATACCTTGCAATC
The DNA here is from genome assembly GCF_900141775.1 of Salinivibrio sp. ES.052. Classification (GTDB taxonomy): domain Bacteria; phylum Pseudomonadota; class Gammaproteobacteria; order Enterobacterales; family Vibrionaceae; genus Salinivibrio. Next base: position 348,103 of record NZ_FSRI01000002.1, read on the forward strand.
GCACATTGCGCAGAATAAATGGCATTACAGTCGCAGGTAAGTCGAAACCGCCCGCCAGGCCACATGCGGCAACTGTGCCACCGTACTGGATTTGTGAAAGGACATTGGCGAGCATTTGACTACCCACAGTATCAATCGCGCCAGACCACTGCTGTTTATCCAGCGGACGACCGGGTGCGCTAAAGGACTCGCGCGGTAGTACTTCGTCAGCCCCCAGTTGCTTAAGCCACGCTTGATTGGCTTCAAGTCGGCCTGTAACGGCACTCACGCGATACCCTAATGCATGTAATAAGGTAACTGCGACAGAGCCAACACCGCCACTGGCGCCAGTGACTAACACAGGACCATCTTCAGGTTTCACGCCGCCATCGATTAAGGCTTGCACACATAACATTGCGGTAAACCCAGCGGTGCCTACCATCATTGCCTGTTGCTCAGTGAGTCCTTCTGGGAGAGGAACGAGCCAGTCGCCATTCACACGCGCTTTTTCGGCCATGCCACCCCAGTGTGACTCTCCGACGCCCCAGCCGGTCAGCACCACTTTATCTCCGGGCTGATAATTTAGGTGCTGGCTGTCCGCCACTGTGCCCGCAAAATCGATACCCGGTACCATGGGGAATTGGCGAACAATTTTGCCTTTGCCGGTGATGGCCAAGCCGTCTTTATAATTAAGGGAGCTAAAATCGACATTGATGGTGACATTACCATCAGGTAGCAAGTCGTCATCGAGTGAGGTGATTTTGGTGAGGATTTGTTGTTCGTGTTGTTCGAGGACAAGCGCGTTAAACATGGCATTCTCCCGGTTGAAGTCAGTGAGCGGCCATACTAGGCCAGATGATGTTACCACCACATGCGTTACATCAATCACTATGCGATTGTGCACGGGATGACGCATGTCCCGTCCTAATATAGGTTGACAGTTTTTAGGCCAGCTCCAGTAGCTGGCCTTTTTTATTATGCACCTGATTGGGGGTTGCCATACTTAAACTTAGGTGCGGTCTCATTTCGTTGTATATCGCTATCGATTCTTTTACCAGTATTTTAAGCTCTGTCAGTGTCTTACACCGGTACAGTAAAAACTCATGCTTCAGTATGCCATTGACTCTTTCCGCTAACGCGTTTTGGTAGCAATCATAACCATCCGTCATCGACGGCTGGATTTGACTCTCCTGTAGCGCACTCTGATAAACGGCTGAGCAGTATTGCGAACCTCGGTCTGAGTGATGTACCGCATTGCCGATATAGCGCTTATCTTTGACGGCCATTTTCAGCGCTTTCACTACATTGTCGACTTTCATATCTTCGCTAACGTGATGACCCACTATCTTGCGTGAGTTGGCATCGGTCACCAGTGACAGATAGTGCACACCTTGGTCTGATTCAACATAAGTGATGTCGCTGACCAGTACATGCGCAGCATCATGCAGTCCGTCTTCTTTTAGCAGGTTAGGATGCTTCTTCATCCAGTGCTTACTACACGTAGTTTTTGTGTAGCTTTTCTTGGGTTTAACCAGTAAGCCTTCGCTTCTCAGATAGCTAAAAAACCCGTCTCGCCCTAGCTTAATTTCGTGTTCAACTAGCTTGGGCTTTACCAACGCGTAGAGCTTACGCGCCCCTAACCTCGGCATATACTTACGCCAGTATTGGACCCAGTCTCTGATGATTGATAGTTCAGCTCTTCGGCTTTCCATTCGAGCAACGGCTTGATAGACACCTTGCCGAGAAATGCCTGTGGCACGACATGCCGCCGCTAACTTTATTTTACTTTTGGCTTTGGCTTGCCAGATGTACCGGATAAGTACTTTTTTCTGAGGCCGGCTCCGTACTCATTGTCCATGATATCGACCATACCATTGAGGATTTGGTTACGCAGTTTCTCTTCGGCTAACTCACGCTCAAGGCGCTTGATAGTTTCGGATGGGGTTTCTTTTGAATGTGGCATAAGGGGATGCTGAAATGGCTTCGACCAATCGAGTCTACCATGTTTTCTGAGCCAGACGAGTACCGTTGAGCGGCCCTGAATGCCAAAACGGGCTTGAGCTTGTTTGTACGTCATTTCGCCTTTTTCAACACGCTCTACAACGCCTAATTTAAAGGCTAAGGTGTAATCACGTTGCGTGCGCTTACGGCTTGAATTACTTGATGTTGTCATAAAGAAGTCCTCTTTATGTCAACGTATTTCAGGACGGGACAGCAAGCCAAAAAAAAGAGCGGACTCAGCCGCTCTTTATTAACGAAAGATCGCCTTATGGTTAGACGCGTTCGAACACAGTCGCAATCCCTTGGCCTAAACCAATGCACATGGTGGCTAAGCCTAAGGTGGCATCTTGGCGCTCCATTTGATGCAGCAAGGTGGTCGAGATGCGTGCACCGGAACAGCCTAATGGATGACCTAGTGCAATTGCACCACCGTTGAGGTTAACTTTGTCATCCACTTTATCCATCAGGCCAAGATCTTTGACACAAGGCAGAGACTGGGCGGCAAATGCCTCATTCAGTTCGACCAAGTCAATGTCATCGATGCTTAAACCAGCACGTTTTAGCGCTTTTTTGGTCGCAGGAACCGGGCCGTATCCCATAATCGATGGATCGCAACCCGCCACGCTCATGGCGCGGATACGCGCACGGATCGGTAAGCCAAGCGACTTGGCTTTTTCCTCACTCATCACCAACATTGCAGAAGCGCCATCCGATAATGCCGACGACGTGCCAGCGGTTACTGTGCCATTGGCAGGGTCAAAGGCGGGGCGTAAACCGGCGAGGCTCTCTACGGTGGTTTCTGGACGAATCACTTCATCGTCTTCCACCAAGGTGAGTAGGCCATCGGCATCATGGCCTTCGATAGGGGCAATTTCTTCTCTAAAGCGGCCTTCCACGGTGGCGGCATGTGCACGGGCATGAGAACGAGCGGCAAACTGGTCTTGCATTTCACGGCTGATGCCATGCATGCGACCGAGCATTTCAGCGGTAAGCCCCATCATGCCAGCGGCTTTAGCTACCGACTTAGATAAGCCAGGGTGGAAGTCGACACCATGGTTCATCGGCACGTGACCCATGTGTTCGACACCACCAATCAAGAAGGTGTCGCCATCACCGACCATGATTGCGCGAGCCGCATCATGGAGCGCTTGCATCGACGAGCCACACAGACGGTTGACCGTGGTGGCACCCACGCTATGTGGAATGCCAGCAAGGAGCGCCGCATTACGGGCAATGTTAAAACCTTGCTCGAGCGTTTGTTGTACACAGCCCCAGTAGATGTCTTCAATGCTGGTGCTTTCTACCGCAGGATTACGTGCCAATAGAGACTTCATCAGGTGCGCGGATAGATCTTCAGCGCGGACGTTGCGAAACACACCGCCTTTCGAACGGCCCATTGGGGTGCGGATACAGTCAACGATCACTACATTGTTCATTGTTCTCTCCTTAAACTTAGGCTGATTGCGGTGCGTTGACCGGTGTGACATCAAAGTAAGCCTGTTTATCGCCGGCACGACGTTTCATATCCGCTGGGACATGATACAAAGCACCGAGGTCAGAGAATTTGTCTGCCATGGCGACGTAGTTATCAACACCCAAAGTGTCGACATAACGGAAAGCACCGCCACGGAATGGCGGGAAGCCAATGCCATAAACCAAGGCGATGTCTGCCTCAGCCGGAGAGGCGATAATGTCTTCTTCCAAGCAGCGGGCGACTTCGTTGATCATCGGCACCATCATGCGAGCGATAATATCTTCGTCACTGATCTCAGCCTGTCCACCTTGGATGACGGGGGCGAGCAGTTCAGAGACGGCTTCATCGGCCTCTTTTTTCGGCTTGCCTTTTTTATCCGTGGTGTAGCGATAGAAACCTTTGCCGTTTTTCTGACCGAATCGCTCGGCTTCAAACATCACGTCAATGGCATCGCGGCCAGATTTGCTCATGCGATCAGGGAAACCTTCTGCCATCACTGCCTGTGCGTGGTGCGCGGTATCGATACCAACCACATCAAGCAAATAAGCAGGGCCCATCGGCCAGCCAAATTGTTTTTCCATGATTTTATCAATGCGCTGGAAGTCCACGCCGTCACGCAGTAGCAAGCTAAAGGCATGGAAGTAGGGGAACAATACACGGTTGACGAAAAAGCCGGGGCAGTCGTTGACGACCACGGGCGACTTACCCATCTTGGCGGCGTAAGCGACCACGCGTGCGATGGTTTCATCAGAGGTTTTCTCGCCACGAATGACTTCCACTAATGGCATGCGATGAACCGGGTTAAAGAAGTGCATGCCACAGAAGTTTTCTGGGCGGGCCAATGACTTCGCCAGTGTATTGATAGGAATGGTAGAGGTGTTGGACGCAATGACGGTGTCGTCACTGACCTGGGCTTCCACTTCTTTGAGGACGCTGGTTTTCACTTTCGGGTTCTCGACCACGGCCTCGACGATCACGTCACTTTGCTCAATGCCCGCATAGTGAAGACTTGGGGTGATTGACGACAATACTTGGCCCATTTTAAAACCATCGACACGACCACGCTCTAGCTGCTTGTTCAGTAGCTTGGTCGCTTCTTTCATGCCGAGGTCTAGCGAGGCTTGGGCGATGTCTTTCATCATCACCGGAACGCCTTTGAGCGCCGATTGGTAGGCAATACCGCCGCCCATGATGCCCGCGCCTAATACCGCACCACGTTGGGTGTCTTTACCTTGTTTGGCGGCTTTTTTGGCGTTGCCTTTAATGACCTGGTCATTAAGGAAAATACCGACCAAGGCTTGTGCGACATCGGTTTTAGCCAGCTTAACGAAGTAGCGGTTTTCGACTTTGAGCGCGTCGTCGCGTGTCATCCCTGCAGCTTCTTCAATGGCGGTCACGGCGGTCATTGGCGCGGGGTAGTGTTTACCGGCGACCTGCGCCACCATGCCTTTGGCCATGGTGAAGCTCATCGCCGCTTCAGTGCGGTTAAGCTTGAGAGGTTGCTTTTTCTGTTGGCGACGGCTTTGCCAATCAATTTTTTCGTCGATCGCTTGGCCAAGCATTCGAATCGCCGCGTCGCGCAGGTTATCGTTATCGACGACCGCATCTATCAGTCCTTCCTTTAATGCTGCAGACGCGCGCTTTTCTTTCCCTGCGGTGATGATCTCCATTGCCGTATCGGCACCGATCAAACGGGGCAGGCGAACTGTCCCTCCAAACCCTGGCATGATACCTAGCTTGGTTTCAGGTAGACCAATTCGGGCGTCAGTGCTGGCAACTCGTAAATCGGTGGCAAGAATGCACTCGCAGCCGCCCCCTAATGCATGACCGTTAACGGCGCTGATGGTTGGGTAGGGTAAATCTTCAAGACGATTAAAGATTGCGTTGGCGCGAGATACCCAATCAGAGAGCTCTTGGTCGGGCTTGGCGAACAAGCCGAGGAACTCGGTAATGTCTGCGCCGACAATAAAGGCCGATTTAGCAGAAGTGAGTAATAGCCCCTTCACGTCATCCCGGCCAGCCAATGCGTCTAGTGCTTGGTCTAAGCTTTCTAGCGTTGCCAGATCCAATTTGTTGACAGAACCTTGGCTGTCTAAGGTCAGTTCTGCAATGCCGTTATCCAAAGCACGAACTGAAAGGTTATCTCCTTGGTAGATCATGGTTGTTCTCCACGTTGGCAGTACCATCCTGGTTGAATAGTGTTCTGGTTAGACCAGATGCGACCTAGTGTGGATCATTGTTATAATAAATGACAACCAAAAGTTAAACGAATGTTTAAAATATGTGGTGTGAGTTGTTTTTACTGTGGCCGAGTCCCTGTTGTGCTTAGGGGAATATGGTACAGTGCGTCGCTGAGACACAAAGGTTGTACCATGATGCCGATCACCCCATACGCAGTGCCTGCCGAAACCGTAAGGCACGAAATTGAAATTAAAAAGAGCCGGTTTATTACCTATCTCGCCCATACGCCGGGTGAGGAAGAGGCGAAGCAATTTATTCAGTCACTGCGATCGGCGTATCCTGATGCACGCCATCACTGCTGGGCATTTGTCGCAGGCCGGCCTGAATCTTCCGTGCAATGGGGGTGTGGCGATGATGGTGAGCCAGCGGGAACGGCAGGCAAGCCGATGCTTGCGCAGTTATCAGGTGCGAACGTCGGTGAGATTTGTGCCGTGGTAGTACGCTATTTTGGCGGGATTAAACTGGGTACTGGGGGCTTGGTCAAAGCGTATGGCAGTAGTGTGCAGCAAGCCCTGGGCCTTTTGACCACGCGAGAAGTGGCAGTGACAGTCCCTTACACGATAAGCTGTGAATATGCTCACATTGATACGATAGAATCGCTACTCAAGCAGTACGATGGCGTTCAGCTCGATGCAGAATTCAGCCATAATGTGCGATTGAGTGTGCGTATCGATGCGCGCTATATCGATGTGTTTCTTGAGGCACTTAAAAATCAAACCCGCGGGCAAGCACATGCACTCCCGCTGGAGAATAAGATAACGTCAGGCACCTAGCCTGCTTTACGTGTAACGACGAGACGGTAGTAAGCGCTACCGCCGATAAGAGGGCCACGTCAGGCTATGCAATTTCGTTCCATCACCCGCATTGTCGGACTTCTGCTGGCCCTGTTCAGCATTACTATGCTTGCTCCCGCGTTGGTCGCCTTTATCTATCGCGACGGCGCTGGCTATCCCTTTGTATTGACCTTCTTCCTCTTACTTGCTGGTGGCGGGTTGCTGTGGTTCCCAAACCGAGATTATCGGCATGAGCTCAAAGCGCGTGATGGCTTTTTAATTGTCGTCTTGTTCTGGACGGTGATCGGGAGTGCTGGGTCGGTGCCTCTGATGCTGTCTGAACAACCTGATCTTTCCGTGAGTGAGGCGTTTTTTGAGTCCTTTTCTGGCTTGACCACCACAGGCGCAACGGTGATTGTGGGGCTGGATGAACTCCCCAAGGCCATTCTCTTCTATCGCCAGCTTCTTCAATGGTTGGGCGGGATGGGGATCATTGTCTTAGCGGTAGCGATTCTTCCCGTGCTTGGCATTGGAGGCATGCAGCTTTATCGCGCAGAGATCCCTGGACCAGTCAAAGATACCAAAATGACGCCCAGGATCGCCGAAACAGCAAAAGTGCTCTGGTATATCTATCTGACTTTAACCGTGAGTTGTGCTCTAGCCTATTGGTTGGCCGGTATGTCAGCCTTCGATGCGATTGGGCATAGTTTTTCAACCGTCGCGATTGGCGGGTTTTCTACTCATGATGCCAGCATTGGTCACTTTGATAGCACCGCCGTTAATCTCATCACTGTGGTATTTTTATTGATATCTGCGTGTAACTTTTCCCTCCATTTCGCCGCCTTCGCCAATAATGGGCTCAATCTAAAGTTTTACTTGCGCGACCCAGAGTTTCGCGCGTTTTTGGTGATTCAATTCCTGCTGTGGCTGGTGGTGTTTACCATGCTGAGTGGACATCAAGTCTATAACAGCCCTACAGAAACCTTCACCCAAGCGCTATTTCAGTCAGTATCTATCTCAACGACCGCAGGGTATACCACCACCACATTTGCGCACTGGCCACTGTTCTTGCCTGTGTTGTTATTGTTTTCATCATTTATTGGTGGTTGTGCAGGCTCGACCGGTGGAGGGATGAAGGTCATTCGGATCCTGCTGCTGTCACTGCAAGGCACGCGTGAGCTCAAACGTTTAGTTCACCCCCGCGCGGTATACACCATTAAAGTCGGTAATAAAGCGTTGCGCCAACAAGTGGTTGATGCCGTATGGGGGTTCTTCTCCGCCTACGCGCTGGTATTTGTCATTTGTATGTTGGCCTTGATAGCAACGGGCATTGAAGAGCTAACGGCGTTTTCAGCCGTGGCTGCGACGCTCAACAACCTAGGCCCAGGGCTAGGCGAAGTGGCTGCTCACTTTGGCGATATTAATGATACAGCGAAGTGGGTATTGATCCTTGCCATGCTATTCGGCCGTTTAGAAATATTCACATTATTGGTTTTATTTACTCCCACATTCTGGCGGAGCTAGCCGTATGGGGAAGGAGAGGACATGAGCGAGCAAAGCAACGCAACGCAAAAAGTCTTACTGCTACATTCCAGCCGAGAAGGGCAGACCAAGAAAATCCTACACTTTATCGAGCAACAGCTTGGTGCGTCGGCGCGGTGTGAGGTGAAAGATATTCATCAGCGGCCAGACATCGATCTCAACCAATACGATCGGATACTGATTGGTGCGTCTATTCGCTATGGTCATTTTAATAAAAAGCTGTATCAATTTATTGATGCGCATGCAGATCAGCTTAAAACCGTGAAAGCAGCATTCTTTAGCGTCAATCTCACCGCGCGTAAACCGGGAAAAGATACGCCAGAAACCAGCGCCTATAGCCGTAAGTTTATCGATAAGTCACCTTGGACCCCCGAGCTGCATGGTGTCTTTGCCGGCGCACTCTACTATCCACGCTATAAATGGTTCGATCGAGTGATGATTCGCTTCATCATGCACATCACGGGAGGGGAGACGGATACGACCAAAGAGGTGGAATACACGGATTGGCGTAAAGTGGCAGAATTCGGCGAGCAATTTGCCCGCTTTTAGGCCATAACGCTGATTGTTTGACCGAACGGCGGCTTTTTCTAAAAAAAGTCGCTTTTTAGTCTTGCGATGGTGAGTGACTTCTCTATAATGCGCCTCCATCGACACGGCAGGCAGGGCAAGCGCTCATCGGCCATGTCGGGGCAAAAAATCGAATGAAAATAAACGCTTGACGTGAGTGTTCAAACGATTAAGATAGCCCACCTACTTAACGCAGACAACGCGTTAGGGAAGTCAATAAGAGGTTTTGTTTTGGCCGGTTGGCTAAAAAGAAAAGATAAAATTTCTTCTTGACTTTAACGGTAAGGCGCGTAAGATACGCAGCCCTGACCAAGCGAAGCGCAGCTTCGCACAGTCAACGCTCTTTAACAATTTGACCTATGCAATCTGTGTGGGCACTCGTTGAGAATAGACAAAAAGATTTATTCGATGAACTGAGTGACCAAACGATAACTTTTAGTTATTCGGCACAGTCAATTCGTTTGTCTCTTAGGAGACGAACAAAACAGTATTTATCGAGCCGTTTGTCTTTCCTTTTAGGAAAGCGAACAAAAGAACTTTAATTGAAGAGTTTGATCATGGCTCAGATTGAACGCTGGCGGCAGGCCTAACACATGCAAGTCGAGCGGAAACGGCAGTATTGAAGCTTCGGTGGATTTACTGGACGTCGAGCGGCGGACGGGTGAGTAACGGCTGGGAACCTGCCCTGACGAGGGGGATAACCGTTGGAAACGACGGCTAATACCGCATAATGTCTACGGACCAAAGGTGGCCACTACATGTAAGCTATCGCGTTGGGATGGGCCCAGTTAGGATTAGCTAGTTGGTAAGGTAAAGGCTTACCAAGGCGACGATCCTTAGCTGGTTTGAGAGGATGATCAGCCACACTGGGACTGAGACACGGCCCAGACTCCTACGGGAGGCAGCAGTGGGGAATATTGCACAATGGGGGAGACCCTGATGCAGCCATGCCGCGTGTGTGAAGAAGGCCTTCGGGTTGTAAAGCACTTTCAGCAGTGAGGAAGGTAATGTACTTAATACGTGCATTGCTTGACGTTAGCTGCAGAAGAAGCACCGGCTAACTCCGTGCCAGCAGCCGCGGTAATACGGAGGGTGCAAGCGTTAATCGGAATTACTGGGCGTAAAGCGCATGCAGGCGGTTTGTTAAGTCAGATGTGAAAGCCCGGGGCTCAACCTCGGAACCGCATTTGAAACTGGCAGGCTAGAGTCTTGTAGAGGGGGGTAGAATTTCAGGTGTAGCGGTGAAATGCGTAGAGATCTGAAGGAATACCAGTGGCGAAGGCGGCCCCCTGGACAAAGACTGACGCTCAGATGCGAAAGCGTGGGTAGCAAACAGGATTAGATACCCTGGTAGTCCACGCTGTAAACGATGTCTACTTGGAGGTTGAGGTTTTAGACTTTGGCTTTCGGCGCTAACGCATTAAGTAGACCGCCTGGGGAGTACGGCCGCAAGGTTAAAACTCAAATGAATTGACGGGGGCCCGCACAAGCGGTGGAGCATGTGGTTTAATTCGATGCAACGCGAAGAACCTTACCTACTCTTGACATCCAGTGAACTTTCCAGAGATGGATTGGTGCCTTCGGGAACACTGAGACAGGTGCTGCATGGCTGTCGTCAGCTCGTGTTGTGAAATGTTGGGTTAAGTCCCGCAACGAGCGCAACCCTTATCCTTGTTTGCCAGCACGTAATGGTGGGAACTCCAGGGAGACTGCCGGTGATAAACCGGAGGAAGGTGGGGACGACGTCAAGTCATCATGGCCCTTACGAGTAGGGCTACACACGTGCTACAATGGCAGATACAGAGGGCAGCGAGACAGCGATGTTAAGCGAATCCCTTAAAGTTTGTCGTAGTCCGGATTGGAGTCTGCAACTCGACTCCATGAAGTCGGAATCGCTAGTAATCGTGGATCAGAATGCCACGGTGAATACGTTCCCGGGCCTTGTACACACCGCCCGTCACACCATGGGAGTGGGCTGCACCAGAAGTAGATAGCTTAACCTTCGGGAGGGCGTTTACCACGGTGTGGTTCATGACTGGGGTGAAGTCGTAACAAGGTAGCCCTAGGGGAACCTGGGGCTGGATCACCTCCTTACTGACGCTATTCTTGCGAGTGTTCACACAGATTGTATAGGTTGAAGTTGAAAGAGAGCACATCATTGCTTTGATGGGTCTGTAGCTCAGCTGGTTAGAGCGCACCCCTGATAAGGGTGAGGTCGGTGGTTCAAGTCCACTCAGACCCACCAACACATCCCCAAATGTGTTGGTTAACAAAGTAATCAATGTGGGGCTATAGCTCAGCTGGGAGAGCGCCTGCCTTGCACGCAGGAGGTCAGCAGTTCGATCCTGCTTAGCTCCACCACTTTTTAAGTGCATTTATGATGATAAGTGTCTTTAAAAAGTGGTTTGTCGTATTGATAGAATCACATGCTCTTTAACAATCTGGAAAGCTGACAAAGTCATTCTTTAATGAATGACAGTAAAGTTCTCAATCAGTGACATGTAATGTCACTCACACAATCAAGTGTGCTTGGGCTTTGTCTTAGTGATAAGCAAAGTCTCTATTTTGAGTCCGGCAAAAACAAAACCTTAGTTGTTTTCATACAAGACCTTTTGGGGTTGTATGGTTAAGTGACTAAGCGTAGACGGTGGATGCCTTGGCAGTCAGAGGCGATGAAGGACGTATTAACTTGCGAAAAGCCCAGATAAGGCAGTAAAAGCCATTTGAATCTGGGATGTCCGAATGGGGAAACCCACCTGCATAAGCAGGTATCTTAGCGTGAATACATAGCGCTAAGAGGCGAACTCGGGGAACTGAAACATCTAAGTACCCGAAGGAAAAGAAATCAATTGAGATTCCGGCAGTAGCGGCGAGCGACCCCGGAGCAGCCCTTAAGCAGACTTGGCGTTAGGTGAACAGGTTGGAAAACCTGGCAACAAAGGGTGATAGCCCCGTAACCGACGGCGCCATATCTGTGAAAACGAGTAGGACGGGACACGTGATATCTTGTCTGAACATGGGGGGACCATCCTCCAAGGCTAAATACTCCTGACTGACCGATAGTGAACCAGTACCGTGAGGGAAAGGCGAAAAGAACCCCTGTGAGGGGAGTGAAATAGAACCTGAAACCGTCTACGTACAAGCAGTGGGAGCCTCCTTCGTGGGGTGACCGCGTACCTTTTGTATAATGGGTCAGCGACTTAATGTAAGTAGCAAGGTTAACCGCATAGGGGAGCCGTAGGGAAACCGAGTCTTAACTGGGCGCACAGTTGCTTGCATTAGACCCGAAACCGAGTGATCTAGCCATGGGCAGGTTGAAGGTTGAGTAACATCAACTGGAGGACCGAACTCACTAACGTTGAAAAGTTAGGAGATGACCTGTGGCTAGGGGTGAAAGGCCAATCAAACTCGGAGATAGCTGGTTCTCCCCGAAAGCTATTTAGGTAGCGCCTCGGACGAACACTACTGGGGGTAGAGCACTGTTAAGGCTAGGGGGTCATCCCGACTTACCAACCCTTTGCAAACTCCGAATACCAGTAAGTGCTATCCGGGAGACACACGGCGGGTGCTAACGTCCGTCGTGGAGAGGGAAACAACCCAGACCGCCAGCTAAGGTCCCAAAGTTATCGCTAAGTGGGAAACGATGTGGGAAGGCTCAGACAGCCAGGATGTTGGCTTAGAAGCAGCCATCATTTAAAGAAAGCGTAATAGCTCACTGGTCGAGTCGGCCTGCGCGGAAGATGTAACGGGGCTAAGCGATACACCGAAGCTGCGGCAATGCGATTTATCGTATTGGGTAGGGGAGCGTTGTGTAAGCCGTTGAAGGTGTGCTGAGAGGCATGCTGGAGGTATCACAAGTGCGAATGCTGACATGAGTAACGATAATGGGGGTGAAAAACCTCCACGCCGGAAGACCAAGGGTTCCTGTCCAACGTTAATCGGGGCAGGGTAAGTCGGCCCCTAAGGCGAGGCCGAAAGGCGTAGTCGATGGGAAACGGGTTAATATTCCCGTACTGCTGCTTACTGCGATGGGGGGACGGAGAAGGCTAGGTGGGCCTGGCGATGGTAGTCCAGGTTCAAGGGTGTAGGCTGTAATCTTAGGCAAATCCGGGATTACACACGGTCGAGACCCGATGTCGAGCCACCAAGGTGGTGAAGTCATTGATGCCATGCTTCCGGGAAAAGCCTCTAAGCTTCAGGTAAGTAGGAACCGTACTCCAAACCGACACAGGTGGTCGGGTAGAGAATACCAAGGCGCTTGAGAGAACTCGGGTGAAGGAACTAGGCAAAATGGTACCGTAACTTCGGGAGAAGGTACGCTGCCCACGGTGAAGTCCCTTGCGGATGGAGCTATGGGCAGTCGCAGATACCAGGTGGCTGCAACTGTTTATTAAAAACACAGCACTGTGCAAAATCGAAAGATGACGTATACGGTGTGACGCCTGCCCGGTGCCGGAAGGTTAATTGATGTGGTTATCGCAAGAGAAGCCATTGATCGAAGCCCCGGTAAACGGCGGCCGTAACTATAACGGTCCTAAGGTAGCGAAATTCCTTGTCGGGTAAGTTCCGACCTGCACGAATGGCGTAATGATGGCCACGCTGTCTCCACCCGAGACTCAGTGAAATTGAAATCGCAGTGAAGATGCTGTGTACCCGCGGCTAGACGGAAAGACCCCGTGAACCTTTACTACAGCTTGGCACTGAACATTGAGCCTACATGTGTAGGATAGGTGGGAGGCTTTGAAACGGCGACGCCAGTTGTCGCGGAGCCAACCTTGAAATACCACCCTTGTATGTTTGATGTTCTAACTTAGCCCCCTTATCGGGGGTGAGGACAGTGCCTGGTGGGTAGTTTGACTGGGGCGGTCTCCTCCCAAAGAGTAACGGAGGAGCACGAAGGTGGGCTAATCACGGTCGGACATCGTGAGGTTAGTGCAATGGCATAAGCCCGCTTAACTGCGAGAGTGACGGCTCGAGCAGGTACGAAAGTAGGTCATAGTGATCCGGTGGTTCTGAATGGAAGGGCCATCGCTCAACGGATAAAAGGTACTCCGGGGATAACAGGCTGATACCGCCCAAGAGTTCATATCGACGGCGGTGTTTGGCACCTCGATGTCGGCTCATCACATCCTGGGGCTGAAGTCGGTCCCAAGGGTATGGCTGTTCGCCATTTAAAGTGGTACGCGAGCTGGGTTTAGAACGTCGTGAGACAGTTCGGTCCCTATCTGCCGTGGGCGTTGGATGATTGAGGGGAGCTGCTCCTAGTACGAGAGGACCGGAGTGGACGAACCGCTGGTGTTCGGGTTGTGTCGCCAGACGCATTGCCCGGTAGCTAAGTTCGGCACAGATAAGCGCTGAAAGCATCTAAGCGCGAAGCTGGCCCCGAGATGAGTCATCCCTAGAGCTTCGAGCTCTCTAAAGGGTTGTCGTAGACTACGACGTTGATAGGCAGGGTGTGTAAGCGCTGTGAGGCGTTGAGCTAACCTGTACTAATTGCCCGTGCGGCTTAACCATACAACACCCAAGAGGTTTTGGGTTGGACTCGAAATAAGCCAGTTGATTGTGGCGAGAACGAACAGCTTTCTAGATTACCGAATTTGCTTGGCGACCATAGCGCTTTGGACCCACCTGACTCCATGCCGAACTCAGTAGTGAAACGAAGCAGCGCCGATGGTAGTGTGGGGTCTCCCCATGTGAGAGTAGGACATCGCCAGGCTTGCTTTCTTGTTTTCAGATTTTTGGAAAAATCTGAAGGCAAAAACGGATTTAAGCATCAAAGCAGATATGCGTAAGACTTTGATGAGACAGAATTGGTGCGGAGTGGTAGTTCAGTTGGTTAGAATACCGGCCTGTCACGCCGGGGGTCGCGGGTTCGAGTCCCGTCCACTCCGCCACTACTTAGAAACCCTAGCTGAAAAGCTGGGGTTTTTTGTTATTGGCCAGGTTCGCCCTGCGGGCGAATGAGTCCCGCAGGATGGCCTGCCCGTTGTCCGCAACCCCGGCCCTCCGCCACTACTTAGAAACCCTAGCTGAAAAGCTGGGTTTTTTTGCGTTTAGTCATAACTGTTCATCTAGTTTTGAATACTTAAAGCCCCAGCATAGATATGCTGGGGCTTTTCTGTTGTTATCGCATCACATCGAGTAGGGCGTTGAGCAAGGGCTCTTTGGCGCGGGATACTTTGCAACAAAGGCCCAGTTCGAGAGGTTGAACGATTTCTTGACGCAAGCGCTCAACCTTGTCTTTTACTGGGCTGTTATCAATCACCACATCGGGTGCCACGCCAATACCACAGCCCAATGCCACCATACTGACAATCGCCTCGTGCCCTGCAATTTGTGCGTAGACGTTTGGCTCTATGCCTTTGCTGGCCAACCATTGGTCAGCGAGTTCGCGTGCTGTTCCTGCTTCAGGCAAGATTAAAGGCGTCTGTTGCCAGTCAATAGCTTGCAGATCAATGCCGCTACTGGCCATTGCTGGCGCGATAACCGACAAACTCACTGTATCTATCGGTTGAAACACCAAGCTGGATGACAAGCGCTTGGGTTTAGCGGCAATAGCAATGTCGGCGCTGTTATCTTGCACCTTCTCTTCAGCTTGAGCAGGATCGCCGGTAAGGAGTTGTAATTCAATATTAGGATATTGCTGACGAAACCGCGCGAGTAGCTCTGGTAAATGGCTATAGCTTGCAGTGACTGAACAAAAGAGCGTGAGCTTACCGCCTAGCAAAGAGGCATGCTCATTGATGCTGGCTTTGGTGGTGTGCCAAAGCTGCAGAATATCGCGTGCGACGGGAAGAAGTGTTTTACCTGCCGGAGTGAGATCGACCGCTTTATTGGTACGAATAAACAGTGGCTGACCGATATCGTCTTCAAGACGTTGGATGATTCGGCTCAACGCAGATGGGCTGACGTGCATCGCCTGGGCCGCTCGGGTATAGTTTTTGGTGTCACAGAGGTGAAGAAAGCCCGTGAGTTGCTTTGCATTCATGATTTATTGTTGCTGTAATTGCAATGTCATGTTGTGAATATATCACTTTAGGCAATATAGTGGTTAGGGTAGTATCAAAATACGCGGTGAAAATACACCCAATCACGGATTTGAATCAATGGAGCACCCCATGGCGAACTACTTTAATACCCTGAATTTGCGTCAACAATTGGAACAATTAGGCGTATGCCGATTTATGGATCGTGACGAATTTGCCACCGAGGCCGAATTTCTCAAAGGTAAAAAAGTGGTGATTGTGGGCTGTGGTGCGCAAGGGCTCAACCAAGGCTTAAACATGCGCGACTCGGGTCTTGATGTGGCTTATGCACTACGTCAGGCTGCCATTGATGAAAAGCGCCCTTCTTATCAGAACGCGGTTGAGAATGGATTTGAAGTGGGTAGCTACCAAGATTTGATCCCACAGGCAGACTTGGTGATTAACCTCACGCCAGATAAACAGCACTCTAACGTCGTCGAAACCGTGATGCCGCTGATGAAAGAGGGTGCCGCACTCGGTTACTCACATGGCTTTAATATCGTCGAAGTCGGTCAGCGTATCCGTGAAGATATTACTGTGGTTATGGTGGCGCCTAAGTGTCCGGGTACCGAGGTGCGTGAAGAATATAAACGCGGCTTTGGTGTGCCGACGCTGATCGCTGTCCATCCAGAAAATGATCCTAAAGGTGACGGCTTTGAGGTTGCGAAAGCGTGGGCAGCTGCAACCGGTGGCCACCGTGCTGGCGTACTTGCCTCTTCATTCGTGGCAGAAGTGAAATCCGATCTGATGGGCGAACAAACCATCCTGTGTGGGATGCTGCAGGCAGGCTCGGTCGTTTGCTATGAGAAAATGATCGCAGAAGGTGTTGATCCAGGTTATGCGGGTAAACTGATTCAGTATGGTTGGGAAACCATTACTGAAGCGCTAAAGTTCGGTGGCATCACTCATATGATGGATCGCTTATCCAACCCAGCGAAAATCAAAGCCTTTGAGTTGTCGGAGTCGCTTAAAGAACTGATGCGCCCCCTATATAACAAACACATGGATGACATCATCGCTGGCCATTTCTCCGCGACCATGATGGCCGATTGGGAAAACGGTGATAAAGACTTGTTCACATGGCGTGAAGAAACCGCACAGACCGCGTTTGAAAACTATCCCGAGTCGGATGTAAGCATCAGTGAGCAAGCGTTCTTTGATAACGGCATTTTGATGGTTGCCATGGTGCGTGCAGGGGTCGAGCTTGCTTTTGAAGTGATGGTGTCATCCGGCATTATCGAAGAGTCAGCGTATTACGAGTCATTGCATGAATTGCCATTGATTGCCAATACCATTGCACGTAAGCGCTTGTACGAAATGAACGTGGTCATTTCGGATACGGCTGAGTACGGCAACTACTTGTTCGCAAACGTGGCGACACCGCTGCTGCGCGAACACTTTATGCCAACAGTGAGCGCAGATGTGATTGGTAAAGGGCTCGGAGAAACCTCTAATCAGGTAGACAACGGCACCTTAATCGAGGTCAATGACCGTATCCGTAACCACCCGATTGAGTATATCGGTGAGGAATTGCGCGGCTATATGACAGACATGAAGCAAATCGCGCTCGATAACTAATAGCGCGGCGCGCGTTTAAGATAAAGCGACATGTCCCGTCCTAATATAGGTTGACAGTTTTTAGGCCAGCTCCAGTAGCTGGCCTTTTTTATTATGCACCTGATTGGGGGTTGCCATACTTAAACTTAGGTGCGGTCTCATTTCGTTGTATATCGCTATCGATTCTTTTACCAATATTTTAAGCTCTGTCAGTGTCTTACACCGGTACAGTAAAAACTCATGCTTCAGTATGCCATTGACTCTTTCCGCTAACGCGTTTTGGTAGCAATCATAACCATCCGTCATCGACGGCTGGATTTGACTCTCCTGTAGCGCACTCTGATAAACGGCTGAGCAGTATTGCGAACCTCGGTCTGAGTGATGTACCGCATTGCCGATATAGCGCTTATCTTTGACGGCCATTTTCAGCGCTTTCACTACATTGTCGACTTTCATATCTTCGCTAACGTGATGACCCACTATCTTGCGTGAGTTGGCATCGGTCACCAGTGACAGATAGTGCACACCTTGGTCTGATTCAACATAAGTGATGTCGCTGACCAGTATATGCGCAGCATCATGCAGTCCGTCTTCTTTTAGCAGGTTAGGATGCTTCTTCATCCAGTGCTTACTACACGTAGTTTTTGTGTAGCTTTTCTTGGGTTTAACCAGTAAGCCTTCGCTTCTCAGATAGCTAAAAAACCCGTCTCGCCCTAGCTTAATTTCGTGTTCAACTAGCTTGGGCTTTACCAACGCGTAGAGCTTACGCGCCCCTAACCTCGGCATATACTTACGCCAGTATTGGACCCAGTCTCTGATGATTGATAGTTCAGCTCTTCGGCTTTCCATTCGAGCAACGGCTTGATAGACACCTTGCCGAGAAATGCCTGTGGCACGACATGCCGCCGCTAACTTTATTTTACTTTTGGCTTTGGCTTGCCAGATGTACCGGATAAGTACTTTTTTCTGAGGCCGGCTCCGTACTCATTGTCCATGATATCGACCATACCATTGAGGATTTGGTTACGCAGTTTCTCTTCGGCTAACTCACGCTCAAGGCGCTTGATAGTTTCGGATGGGGTTTCTTTTGAATGTGGCATAAGGGGATGCTGAAATGGCTTCGACCAATCGAGTCTACCATGTTTTCTGAGCCAGACGAGTACCGTTGAGCGGCCCTGAATGCCAAAACGGGCTTGAGCTTGTTTGTACGTCATTTCGCCTTTTTCAACACGCTCTACAACGCCTAATTTAAAGGCTAAGGTGTAATCACGTTGCGTGCGCTTACGGCTTGAATTACTTGATGTTGTCATAAAGAAGTCCTCTTTATGTCAACGTATTTCAGGACGGGACAACAAGACAAGATAAGCCTGGCCTGAGGGTCAGGCTTTTATATGTCTGCGAGGGTTACTCTTGGCTGCCTGTTGACTGAACTTTAGCTTCCACTTCTTCAAGTTTCGCCTCGAGCTCAGTGAGCTTTTGACGAGTGCGTAAAAGTACCTGAGTTTGCACATCGAATTCTTCACGGCTAACCACGTCTAGCTTGGTGAGCTGCCCTTGGATGGCTTGGCGCACACGGCTTTCCATATCCGTGCCTAACTCTTTAACAGGCTGAGGCATAGCGTCGTGAATTTGCTTGGCCATTTGCTCAAGTTTTTTGGGGTCAAACATGGAATACTCCTTTATTAACTGTCTTTATTCTATGTAAATACGCACAGCTTGTCGAAAGGATGATAAAAGAAAAGGGCCCGAAGGCCCTTTGGGTTAGTGTGATGCGCGATAGTCTTCATCGAGCTTATCAAGTTCATCGTCCTCAACAAACACCGGCAGTGGTTGGTGCTTGCTGGCCAGATAGGTATAAATCACTGGCAGAACGAATAGCGTGAATAGTGTGCCGATGGCGAGACCCGCCACGATCACAATCCCGATGCTAAAGCGTTGCTCGGCACCGGCGCCGGTGGCAAACATTAGCGGGATCAGGCCAGCAATCATCGCCGCTGTTGTCATCAAGATCGGACGCAAACGAATTTTGGCCGCTTCTTTCACCGCATCCATTCGACTGGCTTGATGGTGAAGCTGCTGCTCCTTGGCTACCTCACAGATCAGAATACCGTGTTTAGTAATCAGACCTATCAAGGTTATCAGCCCGACTTGTGAGTAGATGTTCATCGATGACAGCCCCCACGCGAGTGAAATCAAGGCACCCGAAATAGCCAGCGGTACAGAGACCAGGATCACGAGTGGATCGAGTAGGGATTCGAATTGAATCGCCAGCACGAGGTAAATGATCGCCAATGCAAAGAGGAAGGTGGCATATAATGCGCTCCCCTCTGTGACATACTGACGTGATTCACCTAAGTAATCATGCTGGTACCCTTTAGGGAGATCAGCCGCTTTGCTCTCAAACCAATCGACAGCCGTTCCCATGGTGACACCGGGCGCGGAAACCGCACTAATGGTGGCCGCGTTCAGCTGGTTAAAGTGCGGCAATGAGCGAGGCTCAGCCGTGACCTCAATGTCGATCAAGGAGCCCAGCGGAATGGAGTCACCATTGGCGGCTCGGACGTAATAGCTTTCGATTGATTCTGGATTGAGGCGATACTTTCGCTCAACTTGCGGGATCACCTCATAGGAGCGGCCGTCAAAATCGATACGATTAACATACCCATCCGACATCATGGTGCCGATGGTGGCACCTATATCACGCATGGTTACACCATATGACCCCGCTTTGTCCTTATCAATGTTGATATTCATAGTGGCAGAGTCGAAGTTGAGGTTCAGTTCCGAATAGACAAAGTTCGGGCTGGATTGCACTTCGGCCATGATTTCAGCTGTTACTTGATACAAACTTTCGAAGTTGTTAGGGGTGGTGACCACGAACTGGATTGGCAAGCCTGACGATGCCCCTGGGAGCTCAGGCATTTCAAAAGTGGTCACCTTCATGCCTGGGATATCTTTCACTTCATTAGCCATGCGTTTGACGACGTCAGACTGACTGGCTTCCCGCTCACTCCAGGGTACTAATGACGCGATACCAAAGGCTTGGTTCGATTTAGGCACCCCAGAGAAGACCTGTGAGAAGGCGACTTCGGGCTGATCGTCCAGTTTTTGGTTCACTTCCGCCATGCTATTTTGGATGTAATCCAAGTTGGCAGTGGAGGGAGCCGTCCCCATCATCACCACCACGCCTTTATCTTCTGATGGCGCAAGCTCACTGGGAATAATGTTAAACAGCACTGGCAGTGAAGCGAACACAATCACCGCAAAGGTCACGATCACCGGACGACGATCCATCACTTTGCTGAGCAGATGCGCATACTTATCCGTCATCCCATCGAGGAAGCGGTGCACCGCCAACTCAAAGCGACTCGGTTTAGCGTTCGCTTTCAGCATCGTAGAGCACATCACCGGTGACAGCGTCAGTGCAACAATCCCGGAGACAAAGACTGCCCCTGCAAGGGTGAGCGCAAATTCCTTAAACAGCGACCCGGTTATCCCGCCCATCATGGCAATTGGGGCATACACCGCTGCTAGCGTAAGCGTCATGGAAATGACGGGAACGGCAATCTCGCGGGTACCAATGATCGCTGCACGGAAGGGGGACTCCCCAAGCTTAATATGTCGGTCAATGTTTTCTAGCACCACAATGGCGTCATCGACCACCAAGCCGATAGCCAACACCATCGCCAACAGGGTCATTAAGTTGAGTGAGAAACCAATCATCTCCATCACCAGCGCCACACCAATCAGCGACAGTGGGATGGTAATGATGGGGATAATCACCGCGCGGAACGAGCCCAAGAACAGGGTGATGACCACCAAAACGATCAGCGCGGCTTCGATGATGGTTTTTATTACCTCATTGATCGACTCATTGATCGCATTCGACGAATCATAAAGCACATTCATCTCGATATTGCTTGGCATGTTGCGCTCTACTTCGGGCAACATATCCATGACGTCGGCAGCAATATTGATGGGGTTAGCCGATGGTGTCGCATTGATGGCTGCGACAACTGCTTCTGAGCCATTGGCAAGCGCACGGACTCGGTCGTGACTTTTCTCCAGCGAGACCTTCGCGATATCGCCTAAGCGCACCACACGACCATCTTGCGTCTCAACCACTAGGTTGCTTAACTCTTCCGGCGTGGATACCTGCGTATCGGCACTGCCGTTATAGACCATGAAGGTACCGATCGCTTGACCAGTGGCCGACTGAAAGTTATTGGCATCGAGCACTGACATGACATCGGTGGCGCTTAACTTAAAGGCTGCCATTTTTTCAGGGTCGAGCCACACGCGTAAGCCGTATTTTACCCCGCCATATAAGTCGATTTTTGACACGCCATCAACGGTAAACAGTTGAGGTTTTACCACGCGTTCGAGGTAATCAGTCATCTGGCTAGAGTCGAGCTCTGGCGAGGTAAAACCGATATACATGACCGCAGTAGTTGAGCCGGTCGACATCGAAACCGAGGGATCTTCCGATTCAGCGGGAAGCTGAGATCGCACCGAGTTTACTTTGGCCAATATATCGGCCAAGGCGGCGTTCGGATCGGTATTGAGTTTCATATTGACGGTGATCGTCGAGGAACCAAGCACCGACTCAGACGTCATAAAATCAATATTATCAGCTTGGGCCACGGCTTGTTCGAGCGGCGTCGTAATGAAGCCCTGAATCAAGTCGGCACTGGCACCATAATAGCTGGTTGTGATGGAGACCACGGTATTGGTCATTTCTGGGTATTCCCTGACCTGCATCTTAAATAAAGACTGCAAGCCCAGCAGTGCAATCAGAATACTGATTGAAACCGCCAGTACAGGGCGCCGGATAAAAATATCAGTAAAGCGCATCACATCCTCGTCTTACAATTGAGGTAATTGTTCTGGTGGAGTGAGAGCGTCATTTTCGACGATTTTCACTTTTGAGCCATTGCTTAAACGCACTTGGCCAGAGGTCACAACCTGGTCGCCAGGTTGCAGACCTTCGATAATGCGTGCTTGATGACCACGACGCTCGCCGACTTTGAGTACCTGCTGATAAGCGCGTTTCTCACCCTCTTCTTCTCGGATGAGATAGACACTTTCACCATACAAATTGAAGTTAATCGCGGTTTGATCAATCACGATTTGCTCTTCAATTGTTGGCAAAATGATGTCGGCGCGGGCAAACATGCCTGACCGCAACTGACCATCATTGTTAGGGATGTTGGCTTCCACTTTAATCAGACCGCTCTGACTGTTTACCGCAGGTTCGATAGCGCTAATGGAACCAATGAACTCCTTTTCAGGATAGGCATCGACGGTAATACGTAACGGCTGGCTAAGGCGGATTTTAGAGATATCCGTTTGTGGCACAGTAAAGCGGAGCTTCATCACCGACGTATCTTCTAAACGAGCGATATCGGTACCTGGCTGTAAATACTCACCCATGAAGATATTACGTAGGCCAATCACCCCATCGAACGGTGCTTGGAGGTTACGACGGGCGATGGTGGCTTTCAGCGCATTGATATCGGCTTGTAATGAGCGATAATTGGCCTCGGCTTCGTCTAGCGCTTCTTTAGAGATGGAGCCTTTGGTAAATAGGCCTTGATAGCGCTTGAACTTAGCCTCTGCGGCGGGCAACCGTGCTTGAGTACTGGCCAAATTGGCTTTTTCGACGCTAGAGTCGAGTTCAACCAGGTTTTGTCCACGTTCAACGGTTTGGCCTGACTCAAAGTTGATCACATCCACCACACCTGCAATTTGTGTCGTTAACGTAATCCCTTGGTTCGGCTCAACAAACCCAATTGCATCCATGGTGGGTGTCCAAGGCTCGGCGTTAACGGTGACAGCTGTCACAGGGTGCGTCGGCTCTGGGGTGTTCGCCATGTATTCGGCAATCTTTTGCTGCTTGAACAGGTTAAAACCAATCACACTACCAAACAGCAGTAGTGCGAGGATAACCATAAAGAAAAACCATTTTTTCATCGAAGTAAGCTCCGAGCGTCGTTAGTGAAGAGAAATTGCATCCCAGCAAGCGTGGATCGCATCTGCAATAGTATAATGATCCAGGGTTATAACACCCCGAACCTGTTTGCGAGCTAAACAAAAGGCCGGTTCAAGACCTAAGGTGATCAACACCTCATCGTCCAATGGCTTAAACACCCCTTGTCGCTTACCTTCCTGAAAGACCTGATAAAGATCGGAGAAGGCTTCTCGTTCTCGCTGAGTTTGTAATTGGTTATCACGTGGCAGCGCATCAAACTGGTCACGAGATAAGAGTAGATGATCGCGTTGCAGCATCATGGTCCAAGTATTGCGCCATAATCGCTCAAACTGATCATTGAGGGTGGGTTCATCCTGTACTCCTTGCTGGATATGAGTCGCACACTGCATCATCAAGTGTTCGGATAGTTGGCGAAGCAAATCATCCTTGTCGTCAAAATAGCGATAAATTGTCCCTGCCGCGACCTGCGCATTTTTTGCGACCTGCTGCATGGACACTTTATCGAGCCCACGAGTGGCAATCAGTTGCTCTGTCGCGGCTAAAATTTGCGTACGTTTGTCCATGAATAATCAATTCAACAGTGAATGAACATTCATTCATTTTAGAGTGAATTTTACCCGCTTGACAAGCATAAAGTGTAGCAAGCGAAGTGGACCTTGCTTGAGTGAGATAGACATCAGCAAGATTCCTCCTACAATGCTTTCTCAGCCATTAAAGAGGTGTCGTCACCATGAAACTCAATCCTGCACAATCCGATGCTGTTCGCCATATATCCGGACCCTGTCTGGTTTTGGCCGGTGCGGGGTCGGGTAAAACACGCGTCATTACGCACAAGATCGCCTATTTGGTTCAACAATGTGGCTATAAAGCGCGGCATATTGCAGCCGTCACGTTTACCAACAAAGCGGCTCGGGAGATGAAAGAGCGCGTGGCGCAAAGTTTAGGCAAACAAGAATCGCGTGGCTTAATGATCTCAACGTTCCATACCTTAGGGCTGAATATTATTCGTCGTGAATATAAAACCCTTGGGCTGAAAGCAGGGTTTTCGTTGTTTGATGATCAAGACCAACTTGCGTTGCTTAAGGCGTTGACCGAGCAAGAGCTGGATAATGATAAAGATCTGCTGCGTCAGTTGGTGCATACCATTTCTAATTGGAAAAATGCCATGCTGGGGCCGGATGAAGCGCTGGCGCAAGCACAAGGTGAGCGGGACCAGCTATTCGCGGCCTGTTATGCGCGTTACCAAAAGCAAATGCGGGCTTATAATGCGCTCGATTTTGATGATCTTATTCTGATGCCTGTGGCGCTGTTAAGCCAAGATCAAGCGGTGCGGGAACGTTGGCAGGCACGGATCCGCTATTTGCTCGTCGATGAATATCAAGATACCAACACCAGTCAATATCAGTTGGTCAAGCTGCTGGTGGGTGAGCGTGCGCGTTTTACCGTGGTGGGTGATGATGACCAGTCCATCTACTCATGGCGAGGCGCCCAGCCCAAAAACCTGGTCTACTTACAGCAAGACTTTCCGCGTTTGCATGTGGTGAAGTTGGAGCAAAACTACCGCTCAACCAGCCGCATTTTAAGGGCCGCGAATATATTGATCGCCAACAATCCTCATGTGTTTGAGAAAACCTTATTCTCGTCATTGCCCGATGGTGACATGCTTAAAGTGCTGACTGCTAATAACGAAGAGCATGAGGCAGAGCGCGTGGTCGGAGAGCTGATCGGCCATCGCTTTTTAGGCCGTACGCAATACAAAGATTATGCAATTCTATATCGCGGTAATCACCAATCGCGTTTGATCGAAAAGGCCCTGATACAAAACCGTATTCCTTACAAGATCTCCGGTGGTACCTCGTTTTTCTCGCGCGCGGAAATCAAAGACATCATGGCGTATTTGCGTTTGCTCACCAACCCAGATGACGATAACGCCTTTTTGCGCGTGGTGAATACACCGCGCCGTGAAATTGGCCCGGTGACGCTGGAAAAATTGGGCAGTTATGCTAATCAACGCGGAAAAAGCTTATTTGCGGCCAGCTTTGAATTAGGCTTGACCCAACATCTATCTGGGAGGGGCTTGGCGGCGTTACAAGCGTTTACGCGTTGGGTGGTAGAACTATCCGATCAGGCTGAGCGAGGTGATACGGTGGCCGCAGTTAGGGCGCTACTGCGTGATATTCACTATGAAGACTGGCTTTACGAGAGCTCATCTAGCCCTAAAGTAGCAGAGATGCGGATGAAAAACGTCTCACAGCTTTATAGTTGGATTGTGGCTGATTTAGAGGGTGACAACCCCGATCAGGTGGAGCGAAATCTACGAGAAGTGGTTCAGCGCCTCACACTGCGTGACATGATGGAGCGGGGCGAAGATGATGATGAAGCAGACCAAGTACAGTTGATGACCCTGCATGCCTCCAAAGGACTCGAGTTTCCTTACGTCTATTTGATTGGTATGGAAGAGGGCTTGTTACCTCATCAATCAAGCATCGATGAAGACAACATCGATGAAGAGCGACGCTTGGCATATGTCGGGCTAACCCGTGCGCAAAAAGCGCTGACCTTTGTTGTGTGCAAAGAAAGGCGCCAATTTGGTGAAATACTTAAACCACAGCAAAGCCGTTTTCTTGATGAATTGCCGTTTGATGATCTTGAGTGGGAGTCGCAGAAAAAGCCGGTGTCTCAAGAAGAGCGGATGGAAAAAGGTCAAGCGGCGATTGCTAACTTAAAAGCGATGCTGGATAAAAATAAATAGCGCCGCCAGAGGCGGCGCTGATGGCACCATGGTTCAATGCCTGATTATAGTGCATCCAACATATGATCGATGGCCGCGACAATTTCATCATCAGAACAATCCATACAGGTGCCTTTAGCTGGCATGGCATTAAAACCGTTGATAGCGTGCTTGGTCAGGGTTTCCATGCCTTTATCAACCCTTGGCCCCCAAGCGGCCGCATCTCCGATTTTAGGTGCGCCTGCTGCCCCTGTGCTATGGCAGGCCGTACAATATGTATTATACACCTGATCCCCACTGCGAGGGCCGGCTGGTTCCGCAGCCGCGGTTTGTGTAGGGGCTTCACCGTCGATGTAAACCTCTCCAACGGGGGCAATGCGTTCTGCAATGGCAGCTTTCTCTTGCTCAGATACTTCTAATGCTTGTGCAGTAGAAGCCAATAATAGGGCTGCCACAGAGGCAACCATAATACGACCTAGACTCTTTCCCTTTGCGCTCACAATGACACTCCCACATTACTGGTGGCTTACGCCTTTTTTATCTTATTTGCCGCCAACCTTAAGGGGATGAATCAATCAAGGGTGATTCGGTTGCGGCCTGTCAGTCTCGTCTCAACGGATTTGCCAACGTTGCTGGGTTAACTCCGTGTAAAGATTAGGTGATTATAGCGCTTTAGATTGTTACGTTAAACCGTTATAGTAGAGACCTTACTGACGATTTCTACGCAATTTGCTGAAAAAGAGACCAGTCAGTAAAAAAATTAAAAAAAGTGCTAGACGGCTGGTGGTGATATCCGTAATATTCGTCACCGCCAACGGGGCAAGCGCCCGTAGCTCAGTTGGATAGAGTGTTGGCCTCCGAAGCCAAAGGTCACAGGTTCAAATCCTGTCGGGCGCGCCATTTCGGGATAAGAAAATGGCAGAAAATCAGTGGTGGCTGTAGCTCAGTTGGTAGAGCCCTGGATTGTGATTCCAGTTGTCGCGGGTTCAAGTCCCGTCAGCCACCCCACTATTTCGCAGTTGCGAATTTGTCGGTGAATAGCGCAGTTTGGTAGCGCATCTGGTTTGGGACCAGAGGGTCGGGGGTTCGAATCCCTCTTCACCGACCACCATTATAAACCCTAGCCTAACGGCTGGGGTTTTTTCGTTTTTTCTCTCCCTCGATCCCGCTTCTCTGATCATCAAAGTGTCCCCGCTGTTTCTGTTGTGGCTCCGGCTTCATGTACGCCGTCGAGTCGGTCTTGGTCATTATTGTCTCTACGTGGCGACGTTAAGAGAGGATAAAATGCAGAAATTAGAGCTCTATCAAGATTCTGATAGATAAAAAGTCACCAATTAGCAATAAAAGCGACACCTTTTAATGTGACTGCTATACCTACCCTTAAGCAGTGAAAGTGACTGGATTTTATTTATTAACTAATCAATTAATATGCTTAGTGACTACTTATAGGTATTTATTGCTGCCATTGTTTACGCACTGTTAAATAACTTTGCTTTATTCTATGCGCGATTTGCTTTAAAACGGAGGGAAGAGTAATACCTTATATCTTTATGATATGAAGTATGTTTTATGCTTCGCCCTTGGATAAGTGTTGGTATCCAAGTGAATGAATATTCGAGCGGACTGTGCCATTATGGTGTTTTCTGCTGTGATGTTGATTTTTTGTGAAATGTTTGCCAGATTAAATCCGCATCTCTCCAAGACAAGATCACATCACCTTGTTTTGGTCAGGAAGTCGATCGTCACCTAGGACGATATCAAGGATGAAAAATGTCACTGCTAGAAGTAAATAACCTACGAATTGAGTATCCGTCTCGCCATGGCGTACACGCTGCTGTGTCCTCGTTGTCATTGACGATTGAGCGCGGTGAGATTGTGGGCGTGGTCGGTGAATCGGGCGCGGGGAAGTCAACAGTCGGTAATGCCGTGATTGATTTGCTCAGTCCACCTGGACGTATTGCCAGTGGCGATGTTTACCTTGATGGTAAAAAAATCTCGGGTCTAACGCCAAATCAAATGCGTAAAGTGCGCGGTGATAAAATAGGATTTATCTTCCAGGATCCGATGACGTCTCTGAATCCGCTATTCACGGTAGAGCAGCAACTGACCGAAACCATTTTGACCAATCTCCATGTGACACAGCAACATGCTTATCAGCGTGCTCTAAATCTGATGGAACAAGTGGGGATCCCGGATCCGGAAATTCGAATTAAACAATACCCCCATCAGTTTTCTGGTGGAATGCGTCAGCGGGTCGTTATTGCTGTCGCTTTGGCGGGTGAGCCAGACTTAATCATCGCCGATGAGCCAACAACGGCATTGGATGTCTCGATTCAAGATCAGATTCTTAACTTGATCCGTGAATTGTGCCAGAAGAAAAACGTTGGCTGTATGTTAGTGACCCACGACATGGGAGTCGTGGCGAATGTGACCGACCGCGTCGCGGTGATGTATCGCGGTGATTTAGTCGAGTTGGGGACAACTCAGCAGGTGTTAGGAGAGCCTCAGCACCCCTATACGCAGAGTCTCATATCAGCGGTACCACGCTCTGATATCAAGCTCGATCGCTTCCCCTTAGTGAATTATATCGAGGAAGCCGGCGAAACGCTGGAGCTGGATGTGAAGAACCATTGGTTAGGGCAAAGCCAAGACCAGCGCGCGTATACGGGGCCTCTGTTGCAAGTGAAAGATGTGTCGTTACGATTTATCACCAAGGACTCGCTCTTTGCCAGTCGTCGTGAATATGTCCAAGCCTCCGATCATGTCAGTTTTGATATTGTGGAGGGGGAAACCTTTGGTCTTGTTGGTGAGTCAGGCTCAGGAAAATCGACCATTGCTCGGGCGATCACCGGTCTTTATCCGCCTAACACGGGGCAAATTATCTTTGAAGATATCGATCTGACGGCGATAAAAAGTGAGCGCGCCCGTCGCCCTATCCGTCGCCAGATGCAGATGGTATTCCAAAACCCATATTCGTCCATGAACCCGCGGATGAAAATTTATGACATTATTGCTGAACCGATCCGTTTCCACCGTTTGGCGGACAACGAATCGCATATCCGCCAGATAGTGGGTGATTTGCTGGACCATGTTGGACTTGGTCGTGGCGCGGGGATCAAATACCCGCACGAGTTTTCTGGTGGCCAGCGCCAGCGCATTTCTATCGCCCGCGCCCTCGCAACACGGCCTCGCTTGTTGATTTGTGACGAACCAACATCAGCCTTGGATGTGTCAGTGCAGGCTCAGATCTTGAACCTGCTTAAAGATCTTCAAGACGAGCTCAACCTTACCATGCTGTTTATCAGCCATGATTTACCGGTAATTCGCCAAATGTGCGATCTGATCGGCGTGATGCGTAAAGGCCAGCTACTTGAAGTTGCCCCGACTGAGCAATTGTTTACCGATCCACAACATGAATACAGCCGTCAGCTTATCTCATTGATGCCAGAGTTTAAGGGAATGAGCACGGAAGGTTTGCAACCGGCATAGAGGGTTATGCCGACACGGCCTTGGGCCGCACCTAACCAATGATGCAAACACAGCAGGGGATCCCCCCTACGCATAAAGGAGCTATGCAATGAAAACAATGAAGAGCAAGATTGCCGTGGCGTTGATGGCCGCAGGCCTGAGCTTTAGTGCCGCGGCGGCGGATATCACCATTGCTTATGACGCTGATCCCGTCTCTTTGGATCCG
Source organism: Salinivibrio sp. ES.052 (assembly GCF_900141775.1). Taxonomy (GTDB): domain Bacteria; phylum Pseudomonadota; class Gammaproteobacteria; order Enterobacterales; family Vibrionaceae; genus Salinivibrio. Next base: position 377,679 of record NZ_FSRI01000002.1, read on the forward strand.
CATGAGCAACTATCAGGTGGTACGCTACAGCTATCACATATGGTCTTCGACCCTTTAGTCCGTTTCACCCAAGATATGGACTTTGAGCCTCGCCTCGCCACATCGTGGGAGCGTATTGATAATGAAACTGTTCGTTTTAATTTACGTGAAGGCGTGACGTTCCATTCTGGTAACCCGTTTACTGCTGATGACGTTGTTTGGACGTTTGACCGTTTGAAGTCATCGCCAGACTTCAAAGGGATCTTTACGCCCATTGTCGATATCAAAAAAGTGGACGAACATACCGTCGACATAAAAACAGACGGCACCTATCCGCTGGTAGAAAATGTGATGACTTACGTTTTTCCGATGGACAGCAAGTTTTATAGCGGAGAGACCGACGATGGCCGCGATAAAGCGGAACTGAAGAAAAACGGCTCGACCTATGCTTCAACGCACCTTTCTGGTACTGGCGCTTATGTTGTGGCTGAGCGCGAGCAAGGTGTGGTCGTCGAATTTGAGCGTAATGATGATTACTGGGATAAAGACAGCGAAGGTAACGTTGATAACATCACCTTACGTCCGATTAAAAAAGACGCCACCCGTGTTGCGGCCCTGCTGTCGGGTGATGTCGACATGATTGCCCCAGTCTCACCCAACGACTATCGCCGTATCGAGCGCGCCGAAGAGTTACAGCTGGTGACGATGCCAGGTACGCGAGTGATCACCTTCCAGATGAACCAAAGCGTGGTCGATGAATTTAAAGACCCACGTGTTCGTCAAGCGGTTGCCTATGCGGTCAATAATGAAGGGATCGCACAGAAAATCATGAAAGGAGCGGCGACGCCTGCCAGTCAGCAAAGCCCTGTGGGTTATGCGGGCTACAACCCTGATCTTGAGCCACGCTATGATTTGGCAAAAGCCAAACAACTGATGGAAGACGCTGGTTATCCAGATGGCTTTTCTGTCACCATGATCGCGCCGAATAATCGTTATGTGAATGATGAGAAAATCGCACAAGCGGTGTCCGCGATGATGGCGAAAATTGGTATCAAGGTTGATTTGCAAACCATGCCTAAAGCGCAATATTGGCCTGAGTTTGATAAGTGTGAAGCCGGGATGCAGATGATCGGCTGGCACCCAGATACGGAAGATTCCGCCAACTTTACTGAATTCCTCACCATGACCCGTGATGCGGATACGGGTAAAGGCCAGTATAACTGCGGTCATTACTCTAACAGTGAAGTGGATAAACTGGTCACCGAAGCGAACTCAGAAACGGATCTTGAAAAGCGCAGTGCGATGCTGCAAAAGGTTGAGAAGATCCTGTATGACGATGCCGCTTTCCTTCCGTTGCACTGGCAAGATCCCTCATGGGCCGCGCAGAACAACGTTAACATCAAGCCGATTGTTAACGGCATGAACTTCCCTTATTTCGACAAATTGGTTGTTGAGTAAGATAAGGCATCAATATGGGCCCCTTCCCTGGGGCCCTTTATTAAGAGGCACACATGGTAACGTTTTTAGCCAAACGTCTGGTACAGGCACTGATTGTGATGTTTGTCATCAGTCTGGTGGCGTTTGCTATCCAGGATAACCTCGGTGACCCCCTGCGGGAGCTGGTCGGACAGTCAGTATCAGAAGCGGAGCGTGATGCGCTACGCGACGAAATGGGGCTCAATGATCCCTTTATCACCAAATACACGCGCTTTGTAGGGAAAGCTATACAGGGCGATTTAGGGAACTCTTACTTTTTTAAGCGTCCCGTCGTGGACGTCATTATGGATAAATTGGTGGCGACCCTCGAGCTGGTGGCTGGGGCGGCATTGATTATCGTCGTGGTGTCGATTCCGCTTGGGGTTTACTCTGCGATCCACCCCAATAGTTTTCTTACCAAGATCATTATGGGCTTCAGCATTGTGGGGATCTCTATCCCTGTCTTCCTGACCGCGATCATGCTGATGTATGTTTTTTCGATTGAGCTTGGCTGGTTACCGTCCTATGGGCGAGGAGAAACGGCCAATTGGCTGGGTTGGGAGTCTGGCTTCTTTACGTTGGATGGGCTCGCTCACTTGGTTTTACCGGCGGTGTCATTGGCATCGATTATGCTGCCTTTGTTTATTCGCTTAGTGCGTTCAGAAATGCTGGAAGCGTTAGGTACGGAGTACGTGAAGTTTGCGCGTGCCAAAGGGTTACCTGAAAATAAGGTTTATTATCAGCACGCATTGAAAAACACCATGCTACCGGTTGTGACTGTGGGTGGGGTACAAATCGGAACCATGATTGCTTATACCATCCTCACTGAAACCGTCTTTCAATGGCCGGGGACCGGCTTTTTGTTTCTCGAAGCAATCAACCGTGTCGATACGCCCCTCATAACCGCGTACGTCATTTTTGTTGGGCTGATCTTTGTGGTCACCAACACCATTGTGGATTTGCTGTATGGCTTGATTAACCCCACGGTTAACATTACAGGCAAGGAGGCGTAAGCGATGACACAAGCAAACACGACCCCAAGTCGCTGGCAACGTTTCTTGGCCTCAGATTTTCTTTATCACTTTAAACGTGACAAAGTTGCGATGGCCAGTTTTGCCATATTTATGGTTTTCCTATTACTGGCTGTCTTTGCGCCTCTATTTGCGCCAACGAATCCCTATGACTTAATGGGGATTGATATCATGGACTCTGAACTGCCTCCCGCGTGGATGGAGTGGAGTGATCCGCGTTTCTTATTAGGCACGGATAATCAGGGCCGTGATATTCTATCGACCATGATCTATGGTCTGCGTATTTCGTTGACCATTGGCTTGTGTGCGGTCGGCCTTCAGCTTATCCTCGGCACCGTGATTGGCCTGAGCGCCGGGTATTTTGGTGGCCGAATAGATAGCTTCTTTATGCGGATTGCTGATATTCAGTTGTCATTCTCCACCATGATGGTCGCCATTATTGTTTCTGCAATATTTAAAGCGAGTTTTGGCAGTGAGTTTTACAGCCAATATGCGATTTTGATGCTGGTCGTGATTATCGGTATCGCCGAGTGGCCACAGTATGCGCGGACTATTCGTGCCTCCGTGCTGGCGGAGAAGAAAAAAGAATATGTGGAAGCAGCTCGTGTTATGGGCTTTCGTTCACCACGAATCATGTTCCGGCATATTCTCCCCAACTGTCTGTCGCCTATCCTGGTGATTTCGACTGTCCAAGTCGCGAACGCGATTATGTCTGAAGCGGCACTGTCCTTCCTAGGCTTGGGAATGCCGGTCGATCAGCCCTCTCTGGGCTCGTTGATCAGTATTGGCTTTAACTACATCTTCTCTGGGTCATGGTGGATCACCGCCTTCCCTGGTGTAGCATTGGTGTTGCTGGTGCTAGTAATCAACCTATTGGGTGATTGGCTCAGGGACGTGTTTAACCCCAAAATTTATAAAGGGTGAAGAAAATGGCTGCTGATGCAGCCATTTTTGTTGGTGCGTAGCAGGTTCGTGATAGCCGGCTTGAGTCGTCGTGCGACTTTGCTTAAGCTGAGTCAATTAAGTGACTAAGGGAGCAGATCATGGGGCGGTGGCGAGGTCTGGTTATCAGCCTGGTGGTAACATGGGGAATGAGCACCTCGGTGAATGCAGCGCAAACACCCTGTGCCATCATCGACAATCAGCAAGGCTGGCCGATTATTGGCGAAACGTGCGACATTGGGAACGGGTTGTGGGGTAACGAGTCTCCGGATCCGCAGAGTTCGGCTTTTTGGGTTCAGTGTGGTGCCACAAAAGGCGTACCATCGCGTCAATTTTACCAATCACTGCGTCAAGGCTTGCCAGACTTACCCTTTCAAGTCCAGGTGCGTGAAGGGCGGGGTCGTTGCTTGATTGGTCCTTATCAGAATCTAGACGTGGCGAGCTTAGTGCTTAAACGTGTCCGGCAGTTTGGTCCGACACAGCAAGCCGTGCTTCGTCAAACGCGTCAACCTCTTTCTGAGCCAGCGGTGATACGGCTTCCCCCCTTGGCGGAAACCGCTTCATCCGAGCGTTCAACCATGAAGGCCAATACGGTGAATCTGAATCACTTTGGTTTACCTGAGCCTGAAGCGGGGGATAAGCAATATACCGAAAAGGCAATGAACTGGTTACGGGTCCCTTATGCGGAAGCGGCGCCACGTTGTCAGCAAGAAGGGATGGTATTAGCGTCTCAGCAGGATTTAACCCAAGTCGCTAAAGCGACGGATCAGTTACCCATGCGGCTACCTTATTGGGTGCAAGGGGCGCTAGGCGTCGATGCGAAAACGGGCGCGGTCGTGACGCGCAATCAAGATGCCGCCTTAAATGTGTTGTGCAAAAAGCGGTGATCAAGGTAGTTAAATTCGAGGCATGCTTTACCCTAAATCGTTAAGGCCAAGTCTGACCGCGTTATGTGTCGATGAAGAGAGCCCAAAACGCCCCATTTATGGGGCGTTTTCGTTTTACCGGGACAGGTTTATGCGGCGGGAGGACGTTCAGGCAATGCCAGCTTTAATGCGGTGCGTGAGACATCGCTGGCGGCTTTGCCTTGATTGAGCTTGTCCAGCACGTCTGCCAAGTAGGCATAATCGCCGACATCGGTACGGTACTCGAGCGCTTGTTCAAAGTGGCCGCGTGCTTCTTGCCATTTTCCAGCTTTCATCAATAGCTGTCCGAGTGCGCTATGAATGACCGGGTTACGGGGTTCGCGGGTGAGTAGCTCTTCCAACATCACCACAGCAGGGTAGCTATCTGGTAAGTTCAATGTCGGCAACAGTGCCACCAAGCGGTCATCGGTGTGTTTCTTCAAGGTTTCGCGTAATAGGATATAGGCTTCAGAATCGGCATCGCGCTCAGCCAAATGGTGGACCAATCCGGCAAGTAGAGCGGGCTGGCTTCGTTTGGCTTTAGGTAGCTGATTCCAGTGCGCAAGTAGCCCCTCTGTGCCTTGCTGACTGGCAACGTGGGCCATGACGCCGAGTTCGGCACGCTCATACAGCGCATTCAACGGCTCACTGTCAAGTAACTGTGCCTTTTTAAGTGTAGGCAATAGATTCAGTAAGGCTGACCAGTCTTCAAGTTGAATGTAGGTCTCTTTTAATAGAGCAAGCATGACGGGGTTGCGCGGATGCTGACGCTTGATCGCACGCAGTGACGCTAGGGCTTCTTCATATTGACCACTTTGGCTGTGTAGTTGGGCTCGGGTAAGCGCTAGCGCTAAGCTGTTGGCATTGAGGTCCGCCGCGTGTTGTAGGTACTGATCACGGGCCTGCAAGTCTTGGCGTTGTTGCGCTGCTTCTGCTGCCGCGAGCAAGTTATGCATGGGAGCATCACTGTGAGAACGAGCTTTGGCGAGGAGTTTTTCGGCTTTTTTCCACTCCCCTTCGCGTAGTTTCATTAAGCCGGTTTGGGTTTGCTGGCGAGCCTTACGCTGCTTACGGCCCGATAACCAACCACTGGCGGTACTGCTCATCGAAAACAACTTTCGGAGTAACCATTCCAGCACCCATAGCACCGCAATCAATGCGGCAATGACCACCAGTAAGGTTGTCACACTCATTTCGATAGTTTGCTGGGCGGCTGAAATCAGCACATAGCCTTGATGGCCAGCCAATTGTGGGCCAACCACTAAACCTGCTGCTAAGACGAGGACCAGTAATAGCAATCGTATCATGATTGGCCTCCTGTCAGCGGCGCGATATCTCGGCGCAAGCGAGTGTCGATTTCATCACTAACGAGCGATTGGCTCTTCAGTTTATTGGGAAGGTCGACGCCAATGGTGTGTTTATTTAACGCATCAAGCTGCTCGATAAAGCGGGTCGTCGCATTGGCGTCTTGATTGTAAAAGCGTAATGCCCAGTCTTTTGCCATGCCAATGGCTTCGTGGTAAAGCGTATCGTTTCCTTGGTAAACGGCGCGCATTGCTTGATCGAGTTTGTTTTTTAAGTTCTCTTGCAGGTAATAACTTTGGTTTGGCGACAGAAGCGGGACCACATTGCCATCGCGTTTACGGTACGTGATGAAGTTATCAACAAACCCTTTGACGGAGGTGGTGAGGTTGGCCTGCCAATCGTTAACCGATTCGCTGACGACTGGCTCTTGTGTGTTTTCAACCTCTGGGATCACGGCACTCGCGAGTGGTAGATTTTCGACGCGCTGCTGCATGCTGGTCAAGCGCAGTACGATCCCGTCTCTATCGACTCGTTTCACCGCTTTTAATGCACTGATATCGTCAGCCATTGCCTGGCGAATGGGCATCAAAGAAGGATCGTTGAGCTGAGCAATGCGATGATCCGCGGCTTCCATCAGGGCGGTGGCGCTTTGCGCATCATGCTCGAGCCAAACCTTGCGTCCTGCCATCCGGATCAGGTAATCGGCTTCTGCCAATAGCCAGTCGTTGGGGCGCCGACCTTTCACTTCAGCCACTGCTTTTTGCAGGCTGGCTAAACTGCTGTCCTGTTGATTTAAGCGTGTTTGGGTGGTGTCTTTAAGTTGCTCCCTGGCGGTTTTGGTGGCTTGCTGTTGTTGGGTCAGCGCTTGGTCGAGGTGAGCAATTTGAGATTGTTGTGCCGACAGGGTGTTCTGCAAAACAGTGGCTTGCTGATGCCCGTGATAAAACACCCACCCGCTGGAGCTGATCGCAATCGCGATGGCAATCGCACCAAGAACAATACCGCTACGCCCCCCAGATGATGAGGTTTTTTTCGATGCCTTATCTGATGATGGCACATCGGTAGCGTGTGTCTTGGGTGACGATGGCGTGGTGGCCTTGCTTTGTTTGGTGTCGGTATTTTTGTTGTCAGTCATCCGAAAGTCCCGTTTTACTTAACCTGAGCAGCGTCGTCACCAGTGTAGAATTGGCTACGCTGTCAACGGTCGTAATCGTGTCAAAACCAAGCGCAGTGGCTTGATCTTGAATCCTTTTACTGGGCACCAGTATACGACATTGGCGTAGCCAGTGCTGTTGGCTCAGTGTGATAAGTTGATCAAAGTAGGCTAATTGTTGGCCGCTGGTGACAACCACGGTTGTTACAGTGTCTTTTGGCCAGCTTACTACTTGCGATACTAAAGGCTCAATGGCCCATTGTCGCCGATAGGCCTCGCAATAGTGAACTTGTGCGCCCTGAGACTGCAACGTGCGCCCCATCATATCGCGACCACTTTCTCCACGCAGAATCACCACCTGTGTCCCTTCCACGGCAGAAAAAGGGGTCAGTGCTAACATACCCTCACTGTCTTCCTGTACTGGGTATTGGACTGGCTGGCCGCAGACCGCTTGCCATTCGGTGGCGGTGCGCTGCCCAACGGCCACATAGTGACAATGTGCTGGCCAAGCCTGATGGGCATTTTGCAGGGCATGATGTGTAAATGCCACTGCGCGCGGACTTACTGCGACCAAGATACTGCCAGCGGGCAATGCACCGAGCAAAGTGGCCAGTGCTGGCAAGTCTCGCCCCGGAGAAAAACTCACCAGCGGGCAGGGGAGCGCAGCCAGTCCTTGGTGTGCAAGTTGGTGAACTAACTGGCTGCAATCAGGCTCGGGGCGAACAACAACCGTGGTCATGCGTCTTGATAAAGCTTATCTAAGATTTGACGTGCGCCTTGGGCGAGTAACTGTTCGGCCAGGTCGGTGCCGAGCGCGTCGCCTTTTTCCAACGGACCAGTGATTTCTCCACGCAGAATGGTAGACCCGTCAGGCTCACCGACTAAGGCGCGTAACCAAATTTTGTCACCTTGGATTTCAGAGTAACTACCGATAGGTACCTGACAGCCGCCTTCAAGACGGTTATTCATCGCGCGTTCACATAACACGCGTTGCGTGGTGCTGGCGTCAGACAGTGGTGCGAGTAAAGTACGAATTCGGTCATCGTCTAACCGGCATTCGATACCTACGGCACCTTGTCCGACAGCGGGCAGGATCACTTCCGGTGGGATTTCATTACGAATGCGTTCATTGAGCCCTAGGCGCTTAAGTCCTGCGGCGGCGAGTACGATCGCATCATACTGACCATCGTCGAGTTTACCGAGGCGAGTACCGACATTGCCTCGCAAGGTGTTGATCACCAAGTCAGGACGACGTTCGCGTAATTGGCATTCGCGGCGCAGGCTGGACGTCCCGACCACAGCGCCTTTTGGCAAGTCATCAATGCTGTTGTAGTGGTTAGAGACAAAGGCATCACGGGGGTCACCTCGTTCACAGATAGTGACAAGCCCCAGCCCTTCAGGAAACTCGACGGGAACATCTTTCATCGAGTGGACGGCAATGTCCGCACGGCCATCAAGCATGGCTTGCTCAAGCTCTTTAATAAACAAGCCTTTACCACCGATTTTTGCCAGTGGCGTGTCCAGAATCACGTCACCTTTCGTTACCATCGGCACCAGTTCGACAGTCAGTCCAGGGTGGGAGTGCTCTAATGCGTCTTTAACAAATTCCGCTTGCCAGAGTGCCAAAGGGCTTTTGCGCGTGGCAATGCGTACGGGCGTTGAGTACATGGTTTGCTTCCCTTTTTGATTCATGGCACCCATCGTACCATTGGCGCGGGGCGACTCGTAATCTCAGCCAATAGGTTTGAAGATTTATGATGGGCTTATCGTCATATAGGTGAGAAATTGTGATCAATAGCGTATTATTTGCGCAAATAATGAGATTTAAAGGCGGCAAGATGGCTAACTTACGACTAAGGTAGTAGGGCGTAAAAGTTGATATTGGTCTCAAAAAGCACTTATAGTGCGACACAGATACCACCACACAGGCATCGGGGTTATTGGCTTTACCCGAGTTGTCGAGAGTGTTACATTGATCACGTTTTGTTATCTGCAATTGGGCGGATACGGTGAAGACAGTAACGTCGACCTGTTGACCAGGATGTCAACGAATCTGGATGATTGCCTTGCAAACATACGTAAAACAGCAAACTGAGCGCATAGAAGCGTTTAACCGTGTGAGAATGGATCGCGCGCGGTCAGCGATGAGTCGTCAGGCTCAATCTATCTTTGATGTGTTGCCAGTGCTTTTACATCTCAACCACCCTGCTTTACCTGGGTTTTGCGGTGACAGTGTGCCCTTTGGCATTGCTGATTATCAACTTGATGAGACACAACGTCAGTTTGTCTCAGATTGTCTGATCCACTCAGATACCCGTTTCTCATCTCTCACCGCATGTGTGGCCGAACGCCAGCGCCTCCCGATCAAAGGCATGTATACCATGGGCAGTACCGGCTCGATGGGGCAAAGCCTAACCAGTGATCTCGATATTTGGGTGTGTGTCGATGCCTCAGTGACAGCGGCGCAGCGCGACAAGCTGGATGCGAAATGCATGACCATTTCTGAATGGGCGCTTAGCCAAGGGGTTGAGGCGAATTTCTTTGTGGTGTGTGAAGGACGGTTTCGTCATCACTTAAGCCAGGCAATGACCAGTGATAACTGTGGTACCAGCCAACATTTTCTATTGCTGGATGAGTTTTATCGCTCCTCAATGCGACTCGCTGGGCAAAAACTGTTGTGGTACATGGTGCCACCAGAGATGGAAGACTGTTACGAAGAGTATGTCGACACCTTGGTGGCGGATCATGGACTTAATCGGTGCGACTGGGTCGATTTTGGCGGCCTCCCGACCATTCCTGCGGAAGAATACTTTGGGTCGAGCTTATGGCAGCTGTATAAAAGTATTGATTCACCGTATAAGTCAGTGCTGAAGGCGATTTTGCTCGAAGCCTATTCGTGGCAATATCCTGGCACCCAGCTTCTGAGTGTGGATGGTAAACGCCGTTTCTATGCCGGTTGGGTCGATGTGTATCAGTCTGATGCGTATTATCTGATGTTGGAAAAAGTCACCCGTTATCTGGAATCGATCGGAGATACCCGCCGGTTGGATTTGGTCCGTCGTTGCTTTTACCTCAAAACCCATGAAAAGTTGACCCAGTCACCTGCGACAGGCTCGGTAGCGTGGCGCCGTGATGTGTTGCGCTTGTTGGCTCGTGAATGGGGCTGGGATGAACAGGCTCTGGCTTATCTCGATAATCGCCGCAACTGGAAAGTCGAGGAAGTGCAATACGCGCACAATGAGTTGCTTGATGCCTTAATGCAAAGTTATCGCAACCTGATTCGCTTTGCGCGCCGCAATGACATTACGTCTGCGATTAGCCCGCAAGAAATCAGTATATTAGCGCGTAAGCTTTATGCTGCGTTTGAAGAGCTTCCGGGTAAAGTGACACTTCTGAACCCTCAGATCTCGCCGGATTTACACGAACCCGACCTCACTTTTATCCAAGTGCCGGAAGGGCGTACCAATCGCCCGGGTTGGTACTTGTATAAGCATTCACTTGCACCTGCCGATATCATTGGTCGTGCACCGCTTGAGCATAATAGCTATCTTTCCAAGCTGGTGGCGTGGGCGTTTTTTAATGGGCTGCTGACTGAGTCCACGCGCCTTGATTCCGTAGTGCGTGATGCCGATGTCGACATTGACACCCTGTATCAGCTGGTCAGCGATATTCGCAATACCTTCTCGCTCACCCCGCCGCGTCCGACGCTGGATGCGTTATCGAGTCCGTGTGAAATTCGCCAGTTGGCGCTGTTTATTAATTTGGAACACGATCCGACCTCTGCGTATAAAAAGCCATCAATGCGCTTTGATTTTAAAAACAGTGACATCTTTAGTTATGGACCAGAACAGACTTGCTTGGTTGGCAGCGTTGATCTCGTCTATCGCAACTCCTGGAATGAGGTCCGTACTCTTAACTACCGCGGTGATGATGCCATTTTGGAAGCGTTAAAAACCATGTTAGGTAAGATGCACCAAGATGCGGTGCCGCCAGAGTCGGTCGATGTCTTCTGCTATTCAAGTAAAATGCGTGGTTTGATCCGTAACCTAGTCTATCAATTGGTCGCCGAGTGTATTGAGCTGAGATTGAAACCCGTCGAGAAGGAAAAGCGTCGTCGCTTTAAAGCGCTTCGGATCGGGTCGCAAACCCACGGCTTATTCTTTGAACGCCGGGGGGTCTCAGTACAGAGGCTAGAAAACTCGGTTGATTTTTATCGCTGTATTTCGACCAACAAGGTTAATGGTACACCCGTGATGGTAGTGGACAACCCGCAAGACGTACACCCGCCAGAGGTAGTAGATGCGTATGCGAGTGAAGGACTGGTGCAATTTTTCTTTGAAGATTGTACCAACGGCTACAACCTTTATATTCTCGACGAAAACAATCGGGTGGAAGTGTATCGCCAGTGTAGCGGCGACAAAACTGAAATGGTGCAGGGCGTAAACCGCTTCTATACTTCATCGCACGATCGGTATAGTTACAGCGCGAATTTTATTAACTTCAACCTGCCGCAGTTTTATCAAATTGTCACCGATGGTCGCGGTGATACCCAGGCATTACCCTTTAAATGCGATACGCAATGGCAACCGCCTCGTCAGCCTCCCCATGATGGCTTTGCCGGACAAGTGGCCTCGTTTAAATAACCCAGAGAGTCGCCATACGGCGACTCTCTTCATGTTGGCTCTTTTCACCGAGGCGTGATTACCAAGACACTGGCTCACCGGCATGTTTGCTGCATTCTTGTTGCACCAAATCCATTAGCACTAAGCCGGTCTTGCTGCAGGTCCATTCACCGTCTTTAAGGGCGAAGTGGAAACCTCCGCTTTTTGATGCCACCCAAATTTCTTGCATCGGCTCTTGACGGTTAATGATGATTTGGCTGCCATCATCAAATTCCAGCGTCATCACGTTGCCGACGCTCTCATAATCGATGTCGGCGCCTGAGTCATCGATACCTTCTTCGATGGTCTGCATTTGTAAATCGACCAGCTGATGATATTCCGTTGTGTTCATCCCGTTACATCCTATTGCTTTTCATGGTTGTGATGCGATTATAGAGGGCATTGACTCGATAATCACTGGCATTCACTATGCGAAAACTCGTCATTTTACTGATGCTCACTGGCATCATGACACTGACCGGCTGTGGCCAACAAGGGCCCCTGTACTATCCGGACCAACAACCGACACAAAATCAATAATCAACGACAACAGGGAAGAACACCTTGGACTATTTCAATTATCAGGACGACGGACAGCTGTGGGCCGAATCACTGCCCTTGACCCAACTTGCTAACGACTATGGCACTCCTTTATACGTGTATTCGCGGGCAACGTTCGAGCGCCACTGGCACGCGTTTGACCGTGCGGTGGGCGATCACCCGCATTTGGTGTGTTATGCCGTCAAAGCCAACTCGAATATTGGTGTGTTGAATGTGCTGGCACGCTTGGGATCAGGGTTTGATATTGTTTCTCAAGGTGAACTGGAGCGGGTGCTCGTCGCCGGTGGTGATCCCGAGAAAGTGGTTTTTTCTGGTGTCGGAAAAACTGCTGCAGAGATGCGTCGCGCGCTGGAAGTGGGCATTAAATGCTTTAATGTCGAATCGCATTCTGAACTCGACCGCTTAAACCTGGTGGCGGGCAGTCTCGGTGTGCAAGCGCCAATATCGTTGCGTATTAACCCTGATGTCGACGCCAACACCCACCCTTATATCTCCACGGGCCTTAAGGAAAACAAATTTGGCATTGCCTTTGGTGAAGCACTCAATAGTTTTCGTTATGCCGCGAGCTTGCCGCATTTGAAGATAGAAGGCATTGACTGCCATATCGGCTCGCAGCTGACCGAATTAGCGCCCTTTATTGAATCAACCGACCGTTTATTGGCGCTGATTGATACCTTGGCGGATGAAGGCATTGCTATTCGTCACTTGGATGTGGGGGGCGGGCTGGGGGTGACCTACAGTGATGAAAAACCACCTCAGCCGTCTGAATATGCGAAAGCTTTACTGGATCGATTAGATAACCACAGTCACTTGGAGTTGATTTTTGAGCCAGGTCGGGCCATTGCAGCCAATGCCGGAGTATTATTGACGAAGGTCGAGTTTCTCAAGCATAGCGAACACAAAAACTTCGCCATTATTGATGCCGGCATGAACGACTTGATCCGCCCCTCTTTGTATCAAGCGTATCAAGAGATCATTCCTGTCGCGCCCCGTCAGGGAGAGAGAAAAACGTACGATTTAGTTGGCCCCGTATGTGAAACTGGCGACTACTTGGGCAAAAACCGCTCGCTGGTGTTAGAAGAAGGCGATTTGCTGGCCGTGCGTTCAGCGGGCGCGTATGGCTTTGTGATGGCGTCAAACTATAATTCACGCTGCCGTCCTGCCGAAGTGATGGTCGATGGCGACCAGGCACACCTTGTGCGCGAGCGCGAGAATTTAGCGTCGCTATGGCAGCTTGAACAGCGCCTACCAGAATAAGGATTGGCATGCAGGTACAGTTTGCAAAAATGCACGGGCTCGGTAACGACTTTATGGTGGTTGACTGTGTCACGCAAAACGCGTTTTTCTCCCCGGATCTGATTCGGCGTTTAGCCGATCGTCATCGAGGTATTGGCTTTGATCAATTATTAGTGGTTGAGCCACCTTATGATCCCGAAACCGATTTCCACTACCGTATTTTTAATCCAGATGCATCAGAAGTGTCTCAGTGTGGCAATGGCGCGCGTTGTTTTGCGCGTTTTGTGCGAATGAAAGGGTTGACCAATAAGCATCAGATCAGTGTGAGCACCCAAGCCGGTAAAATGATGCTGCACATTGAAAATGATAACCAAGTGCGGGTGAATATGGGTGAGCCTATCTTTACTCCCGGGAAAATCCCGTTTCGCGCCAACTCGCAAGAAAAGACCTATTTGATGCGTGTGGCAGAGCAAACCTTGTTTGTCGGTGCCGTGAGCATGGGTAATCCGCATGTCGTCACCGTGGTCGAGGATATCGACCACACCGACGTTGAAACACTGGGACCGTTACTTGAAAGTCACGAACGTTTTCCAGAACGCGTCAATGCTGGCTTTATGCAGATCCTATCTCGTAATGCGATTAAGCTTAGAGTGTACGAACGCGGCGCGGGCGAAACCCAAGCCTGTGGCAGTGGTGCCTGTGCGGCAGTTGCCGTTGGGATTGATCAAGGTTTGCTTGATGAACATGTTACCGTGACGTTACCGGGTGGTGATTTACGTATTCGCTGGCGCGGGCCGGGCCAGCCTCTGTCGATGACAGGCCCAGCGACACATGTATTTGATGGACAATTACAATTATGAATAACGGGGTAGAAGCCACCATGCTGGAAACCATGCCGTTGAGCGAAGAAGCGGTGGCTGCGTATTTAAAAGAAAATCCGGACTTTTTTGTTCGTCAGCGTGATTTGCTCACGCAGCTAACCGTGCCACACGGCGAGCAAGGGGCCGTATCGCTGGTGGAAATACAGCTCAAACGCTTGCGTGAGCGAGTCACTGAGCTGGAAGAAGACATCACTCAGCTGATGAGCTTAGGCGCCAAGAATGATGCCTTGTTTCGTGCTTTTTCTGATGCACACCAAGCTCTACTTCGTGCCGTCGATCCACTTGCGGTTCATCAGGCCTTGCGGACGTTGAGTGAGCAATTACAGCTTAAAGTCAGTGTGTGTGTGTTCAGCCAGATTGATGGAATGACGACCATCCAACGTCAAGTGGTCGAGCAGTTAAAAAGCCATCATTTTGCTGGGCGTCGTTGCTATCTTGGGCGCTTACGCCGCGTCGATGCCGAAGTGGTGATGGCACAGCCACCAGAGCTTGGCTCCTTTGCTCTGGTGCCGATTAAAGGTGAAGGCAAAGAGTGGGGGCTGCTGAGTTTTGCCAGCGCAGATGGCGGGCATTTTCAGCCAGAAATGGACACCCTCTTTCTTGAGCAACTGGCCTCGCACTTGGCTATCTTATGCAGCCAGTGGGCGCAAAAGGCAGATAGCCAGTGACAGAGGTGACGGCCAGCGAGCCAGCCTGTGCACCGCGATCGCTCACGGTACCCTTGGATCGTTTTTATCAATATCAGCTCAGCGAACGGGGCCTCAGTGCGCATACCCAACGTAATTACCAGCGCCAGTTAGATAAGATTGTCGACTTTCTGACCGTGCGTGGTCTTGCACATTGGCAAGACGTCGACGCTGACTGGGTGCGACAAATATCGAGTCAAGCCAAACGCGATGGCCTCAAACCGGGCAGTATTGCGCTGCGGCTGTCCGCACTGCGCAGCTTTTTCGACTACCTCGTTCTCACCGATCAGCTCGCGGCGAATCCGGCCAAAGGGGTCGCCGCGCCCAAGCAAGGGCGCCAGTTGCCGAAAAATCTTGATGTGGATGAAATGAATCAGCTGCTCGAGGTGGATCAAGACGACCCGCTGTCGGTGCGGGATCGGGCAATGATGGAGCTGATGTATGGCGCAGGATTGCGTTTAGCCGAGCTGGTTGATTTAAACGTGCGTGATGTCTCGGTACGTAAAGGGGACTTGCGTGTCACCGGTAAAGGGGAAAAAGAGCGCATCGTGCCTTTTTCCGGCATGGCGAAAACTTGGGTGATGAACTGGCTGAAAGTGCGCAACCAGCTCCTCAAAGGGCCAGAAGAGGCACTGTTTATCTCTAAACTTGGCCAGCGAATCTCTCACCGTAGCGTGCAAAAACGTATGGCGGAGTGGGGACAAAAGCAGGCGGTGAATAGCCACATTAATCCTCACAAACTGCGTCATAGTTTTGCCACTCACATGCTGGAGTCGTCCGGGGATTTGCGCGCAGTGCAAGAGCTTCTCGGCCATGCCGATTTAAGTACCACACAAATCTATACCCATTTGGACTTTCAACACTTGGCGAAAGTGTATGACGCGGCGCATCCTCGCGCCCGCAGCACAGGGGCTAGCAAACCTCGCGCAGGTAAAAAAAACAACTCGGAGTCGTGATATGAAATTTTATCGTCGCTTAAACGCGTTTGATGCGGTGAGTTTTGACTTGGATGATACCTTGTACGATAACTGGCCGGTGATCGCACGTGCGGAGGCGGCGCTAACCGACTACTTGGGCGAGCACTGCCCGCCGCTCGCCGCGCTTGATAAAGCTACCCTTGCGGGATTTCGCCGCCAAGCCCGTGATGAGAACCCTGCCCAACGCTTTGATGTTACCGCGATGCGGGTTGCCCAGCTGACGCTTGCCGGTGAACATGTTGGTTTAACTGCGGAGAAGGCGCGCGCACAAGCCCAAGCGGCGACCACCTTCTTTTGCGGATATCGCAGTGATTTTACCCCGCCGGCGCACAGTTTGGCTTACTTAAAAGCCTGGTCCGAGAAACTGCCATTGGTGGCCATCACCAACGGTAACGTCGACACCGATGCGATTGGCCTGTCGCCGTTTTTCCAGCATATTTTCCGTGCCGGTGAACACGGGGCGGCCAAACCGAGCCCAGAGATGTTTGATAAAGCCGCGCAGGCCTTAGGCATCGCCCCGGCGCGTATTTTACATGTGGGCGATCACTTAAGTTCGGATGTAGCTGGGGCGCGCCAAGCGGGCATGCAAGCCTGTTGGATCCGCCCAGACCGCCAATCCCCGATGATGCATAAAGGACGCACCTTACCGGATGTGGCGATCGACGATTTATCTGAGCTCGATACCCTTATTCAGCAACGGCACCGCTAATGGGTGCCGCTTGGTTTGCGGGCTAGCCAGTTATCGAGGTTAAGCCAACCCGGCCCCCACACACTGACCACTAACAAGATCACGCCCCACATAATGTGGTCATCATAGCCACGCTCCCATAGCAGTGGGTAGGAGGCGACCGCGACAATGTTGAACATAAATAACGCCAACGTCATGGGACGCGCGAGCAGGCCCAAAGCAACAAATACTGGCAAAATCAGCTCCGCCGCGGTCCCTAAATAAGCGGCCAGCTGCCACGGCAGCAACGGCACCTGATACTCATACTCGAACAGGTATAGGGTGCTGTCCCAATTTTGGTATTTGATCAGCCCGGATTGAAAAAAAATCCACGCTACATAGACGCGACCCATTAGCAGAAGTAACGGCTGCAGTGGGGTAAGCGCGCGGGCGAAGGTGTGATTGATTGTGGTTAGCCACATGGCTTACTCCTTAGCATTGCAGGCAGTCGTTGGGTGGTAAATGCATTCATGGCCGCGAGCTCAGACACACACGCAAGTTGCGTCTCTGACAGCGCGCCTAATGGAGTGTGTGGGCAGGCGTTGAGCACACTGACATGATGGGCACTGAGCGCGTACCAATGCACCTTGTCTTGGTTAGCAACCAGTAATAAAGCTTGCGGCTTCTCGACCACCAACCCTTCGAACTGCTCGGTGGCGATCGCTTGCCACACGTCACTCACCGCGTAGTCGCTTTCAAATAAACGGGCTTGATGGTTGAGCGGTAAACAAACCTGCACTTGTTGCTCAGGGCTTAGCAACGCGAGCGCGCTGCCTTCAAACGCCGGAGAGGGAGGGGTGAGAGTGAGCACCACTTGCGCCCACTCAAAACGGGCAAGTTCGGCGCAACACGGCACGGGCTCGATAATATTGGGTAGGGCGCGCAAGGTCGCATCGAACTGTGCGCCATAGTCTTCCATCACCCCGGTTTGTGGGGGATGCACCATCGCATGATGACGCGCTACCGCGTCAAAACACGCCTCACCCAGTAGTGCACAGGTCTTGGGATACACGCATTTTAAGGTGTCGGTCAGGGTGACCACATAATGGTTGCGATAAATCTGCAACCGCTTGTCAGCGGCAACGCGACCGTCTTTTATCGGCAGCGGCTGGGGGTCATCCCGTAATGTGGCAGCAAAGGCTTGCTGCAGGGTTGCCAGCGTCATACCGCCTCCTTGTGTCGAGCCAGTCGGTGGTGGGCTTTGGCCGCTTCTGCTAACAATCGCTCGGGTGCGGGCAAGTCAGTATCCCACTCAATGAGGGTGTGGCGCGGGCCGTGGCGGTCAATCCACTGTTGATAGAGCATCCATACTGCCTCGCTAACCGGCTGGTTATGGGTGTCTATCCAAATTTCTCCTGCGGGGGTGTGTTTGACGGTAAACCCAGCAAGGTGAATTTCTTTCACCGCATGGGCGGGAATCGCGTCAAGGTAGGTGCTGGCGCTGAAATGATGGTTAAACGCGCTGACATGAACGTTGTTTAAATCGAGCAGTAAATCGCAGCCCGTGCGAGCGTGTACTTCGGCGAGAAATTCCCATTCGTGGTAGTCACCCTGAGTAAAGCTTAAATAGCTCGATGGATTTTCAATCAGCAGGGGGCGCTGTAGCGCATCTTGAACCTGTTGCACATTGGCGCAAAATACTCGCAATGCCTGCTCGGTATAGGGGAGGGGGAGTAAATCGTGAAAGTGTTGCCCGTCTATCCGGCTCCAACTTAAATGGTCAGACACAAACAGTGGCTCGACGTGTTTGACCAGTGTACACAGTTTGTCTAAATGGGCCCGATCCAGCGGCTCGTCGCTCCCCAGCGATAATCCCACGCCATGACAGCTGATGGCGTAATCCTCACGTAATCGCATCAGGGTTGAAAAAGCAGGACGGTGAGGGCGGAAATAGTTTTCACTGTGAATTTCTAGCCAGCCAAGCTTTGGGCGATATTGGTCGAAGTAGGCGAGATGTGGTTGTCTGAGCCCCACGCCGGTCAAAACGGTTGCCTCATCCATGGTCGCTCCTTGTGATCAAGTGACAAAGCCCGGGGCAAGCCCGGGCGCGCCATATCAGGATGACGAGGTACTGCCGCCAGCTAAGCGATCGCACAACCCTTCAGGCACCATGACAAAAGCATCTTTTTGGCCGTCTTCGGTGGAGGTGCCCGCGCAGGAGCTGGTATTGGTGGCGCAGTCATTTTGTCCGGCTTTGGCGACGCCATAGCATTTTTCTTTTTCTGCCGCATGGGCCGGTGCGCTAGTAAGTGTGGTAGCGCCTACAGCCAGTAATCCTGTCACTGCGGCGGTAACCGCTAGGTTAGTGTGTTTCATCATGCTACCTCTTCTTGTTCCGTGTTGGTGTTATCAGCTCACTGATTGGTGGTGAGCATATAAACCAAGATAGGAAAACACTGCGCAATCTTTCACCGCTTAAGCGGTTTTTTTGCATACTGGTGGCTAACTTGCTGAATTATTGTTTAAAAAAGTTGCCTCGGGATCGGGCGCGCAATTTAGTGGTGAGCTGGTATAATCGCTAACCAGTGTATAAATACCCAGTGAAATGGCAGGTGGCGATGGACGTATCAACCCTTCTTGACGGACTCAACGACAAACAGCGTGAAGCCGTGGCCGCGCCACTGGGTCATCATCTGATATTGGCCGGCGCAGGCAGTGGTAAAACGCGGGTTCTGGTTCATCGTATGGCGTGGCTAATGCGGGTGGAAGAGGCATCGCCGT
The DNA here is from genome assembly GCF_900141775.1 of Salinivibrio sp. ES.052. Lineage (GTDB taxonomy): Bacteria > Pseudomonadota > Gammaproteobacteria > Enterobacterales > Vibrionaceae > Salinivibrio. The sequence goes on from NZ_FSRI01000002.1 coordinate 396,920, forward strand.
TCTCGGTGATGGCGGTGACTTTTACCAATAAAGCGGCAGCGGAAATGCGCGGCCGTATTGAGCAATTAATGCAGGGCACCGCCTCTGGCATGTGGTGTGGCACCTTCCACGGCATTTGCCATCGTATTCTCCGTGCCCACTATTTGGATGCCAACCTGCCGCAAGATTTCCAAATTCTTGACTCAGACGATCAGAAGCGTTTGTTACGCCGGTTGATTAAAGCGCAAAATTTGGATGAAAAACACTGGCCTGCCAAACAAGCGAGTTGGTACATCAATGGCAAAAAAGACGAAGGCTTGCGTCCCAAGCACATTGATACCCGTCATGATCCAGTCGAAAGCACTTGGCTGCGGATTTATCAGGCTTATCAAGAAGCCTGTGATCGCGCCGGTTTGGTGGATTTTGCGGAGATCTTGCTGAGAACCTTAGAGTTATTGCGCGATAAAGCGGTGATCCGCGAACACTACCAAGCGCGTTTCCAGCACATTTTGGTGGATGAGTTCCAAGATACCAACAACATCCAATATGCGTGGCTGCGTATGATGGCCGGCCAACAGGCGCATGTGATGATTGTCGGTGACGACGACCAATCCATTTACGGCTGGCGTGGCGCGAAAGTCGAAAATATTCAGCGTTTTCTGGATGATTTCACCACCCCGCAGACCATTCGTTTGGAGCAAAACTACCGCTCAACCAGTACGATTTTGCAAGCGGCTAACACCCTGATTGAAAACAATGCCGACCGGATGGGCAAAAGCCTGTGGACCGAGGGCAAAGAGGGTGAACCGATCTCGGTGTATGCCGGTTTTAATGAGCTGGATGAAGCGCGTTTTGTGGTTGGGAAAATCAAAACCTGGCAAGACGAGGGCGGTGCGCTTACCGACAGTGCGATTTTATACCGCAACAACGCCCAATCTCGGGTGCTGGAAGAAGCCTTAATTCAAGCCGGCCTGCCTTATCGTATCTACGGCGGCATGCGCTTTTTCGAACGTCAGGAAATCAAAGACGCACTGGCCTATTTGCGTTTGATGGCTAACCGTAATGACGATGCGGCGTTTGAGCGGGTGGTGAACACGCCCACTCGTGGGATTGGTGATCGCACCCTTGAGACGCTTCGTGGCGCGGCGCGCGATCGTGGCCAAACCTTATGGCACACGGCCGAGCAAATCTTGGCAGAAAAAGCACTGGCAGGACGGGCGGCCAATGCGTTGGGCCGGTTTATCGAGCTGGTCAATGCGCTAGAAGATGACACCCGTGACATGGCACTGTATCAACAAACCGATGCGGTGATCCGTCACTCCGGCTTGCGCGCCATGTACGAGCAAGAAAAAGGCGAAAAAGCGCAAGCGCGCGTCGATAACCTGGAAGAGTTGGTGACGGCCACGCGCCAATTTACCCCTCCCGAAGAGGCGGAAGCCGAAGGGATGACTCCGCTGTCGGCGTTCTTGGCCCATGCCGCCCTTGAGGCCGGTGAAGGCCAAGCGGACGAGTTTGATGATGCGGTCCAATTGATGACCTTGCACAGTGCCAAAGGCCTCGAGTTCCCCTTAGTCTTTATGGTCGGAGTGGAAGAGGGCATGTTCCCCAGCCAGATGTCAGCCGAAGAAGCAGGCCGCTTAGAAGAAGAGCGTCGCCTTTGCTATGTCGGCATGACGCGAGCGATGGAAAAACTCTATCTGACCTACGCAGAAATGCGCCGTGTGTACGGCAAAGACATGTTCCACAAGATCTCGCGCTTTATACGTGAACTGCCCGAGGCTTGCTTGGAAGAAGTGCGGATGCGTGCCAATGTCTCACGCCCAGCCGCAAGCGGTGGCCGTTTCTCCAAAACGCAGACCCAAGAGAACTTTAACCAAACCGGATTTAGTTTGGGTCAGCGGGTTCAACACCCTAAGTTTGGTGAAGGCACCATCATCAACTTTGAAGGTAGTGGCGGACAAAGCCGCGTACAAGTTGCCTTTAATGGGGAAGGGATTAAGTGGTTGGTGACTCAGTACGCCAAACTGGAAGCGCTTTAATCCCGACCGCTTCCCGCAAAGTCATGCAACACACGCCCAGCCTCGGTTGGGCGTGTTGGTGTTTATCCCATCGCCTGCATTTTTTCAGCCGCGGCATTAGCCGAACACGCCGGCTTGCCAAACGACCGCGCCACCTAACAGCAAAAACAACAGCGCACACAGGCCATCGATAACTGGGGCGACTTTGGTGAGCACCTGCTGTACGCGACTGCCTGACAGCAGCCAGGCGAGCGAAGAAAACCACCCTAATGAGAGAAAGAACACCACCGCCACGGCCATCGCTTTGCCACTGGCAGACATGCTGGCCGGCACCAAGGTACTCATCAACGAAATAAAAAACACCAAGGCTTTCGGGTTAAAAAGGTTGGTCAGTACTCCTTTCCAAAAGGCCTGTTTTTGGCCGCGTACCGCAGGCGCATCATTGTCGGGTTGCGCCGGCGCTGTGGTGGCGGCGAGCAAGCCTTTAATGGCGCTAAGGCCTAAATACATTAGCACACTGCCCCCCGCTACCTGCACCCACATAAACAGTTGCGGGTGCTGATGTACCAACAGGCTGATGCCGGTAATGCTCAGTATTGTGTGCGCCAAAATACTGAGCGATAACCCCAGCGCAATCGCCAAGCCAGTGGCACGGCCATAACGGGTCGCATTTTGGAGCACCAAGGCAAAGTCGGGCCCGGGGCTGAGCAGCGCAACCATATGTACCCCCGCCAGCGTGGCGAGAATAGCGAACTCATTCATCCTGATTTTCCTGCTGACAAAGGTGTGGTCTCTATCTTGGCCTCTTGCTGTCGCTTCGCCCGATAGGCATCAAAGCTAAATATCGCCAAAGCGGCCCAAATAAAGCCGAACGTCGTGGCCTTGTCGGGGGTGAAAGGTTCGTCATACAAGCCGACGGCGAGTAAAAACATTAAGCTGGGGCCGATGTATTGGAAAAAGCCCAATACCGTCAAGGGTAAGCGGGTCGCGGCACCGGTAAAGCACAATAACGGTACCGTAGTGATCAAACCGGCCGCCGCCAGCAGCATATTGAGGCTAATCGTGTTGTCGAGCAGGTTGGCGGTAGGGGTATCGGCAAATTGCCAAAGATAAATCAAAGCCACGGGGAGCAGAGTGCAAGTCTCTACAAACAGACCCGGGACGGCAGGCAGGTTGATTTTTTTACGCAGTAAGCCGTAAATCGCAAAGCTGGTGGCAAGTATGAGTGCGATCAATGGTAATGAACCAAAGGTGATCAACTGTACCAATACGCCGACCAACGCCAGCGCGGCCGCAAGCCACTGCAGACGGCGAAAACGTTCGCCAAGAAAGATTATCCCCAGTGCCACGTTAACCAGTGGATTAATGTAATAGCCAAGGCTGGCATCCAACATGCGGTTATTGACAATCGCCCAGATAAAAATCAGCCAGTTACAGCCGATAAAGCAAGAAGTGAGCATCAGCATCAACAGTTTTTTCGGCTCGCGGATAATCGGCTTGAGCTGATAAAAGCGGCGGGTGAAAAAAAGAAGCAATGCCAAAAAAATAAATGACCAAATAACCCGATGCGATAAGATCTCGGGTGCCGGGATATGATTGACCGTTTTAAAATACATGGGGGCAATGCCCCACATAATGTACGCGGCGAGGGCTAATAGCACGCCTTGACGTGTGCGTTTCGGATCAGGAGTCACAGAGCTTTCTCATTATTGATATCGGTCAGGGATGAACATGAATCCATGCATGTTGCCTAGGTGTAACAAGTTGTAAGCGCGGGCGCAAGCACCTTTCTCGGTGCTCAGGGTTTCATCGCCTAGAGGGTGTCGGTAGAATGATCGCCAGTTTGAGTAACGAGCTTGATTATGTCCTCCACCCCCGCCCATGTTGATGCGCTAACGGCTGTTGAAACATCTACTTCTGCTGTTGACCATAGTCCAGCCCTTAAGATGCTTAAAGAGGTGTTTGGTTATCACCAGTTCCGCGAGGGCCAGCAAGCGGTGATTGATGCGGCGATTGCGGGGCGTGATGCCTTGGTGATTATGCCGACGGGTGGCGGGAAGTCGTTGTGCTATCAGATCCCCGCTTTGGTGCGTACTGGCTTGACCGTGGTGATTTCACCCTTGATTTCATTGATGAAAGATCAGGTTGACCAGCTTAATGCCAATGGTGTCGCGGCCGCTTGCTTAAACTCGGCGATGACGCCAGAGGCACAAGCTGAGACGTTACGCGCGTTAAACCACGGTGAGATGAAGCTGCTGTACGTGTCGCCCGAACGCGCCTTAGGTCGCGACTTTATTCATCGCTTAACGGAGTGGCAACTGGCGTTGATTGCGGTCGATGAAGCGCACTGTATTTCCCAGTGGGGGCATGACTTTCGTCGTGAATATGCTTCTTTGGGCCAGCTCAAGCAGTACTTCCCTGATGTGCCGGTGATGGCGTTGACGGCCACCGCGGATGCCACCACGCGTGAAGACATTTTATCGCGCCTCGCCCTGCATAATCCCCTGGTGCACCTGGGCAGCTTTGATCGTCCCAATATTCGCTATACCTTGTTAGAAAAGCACAAGCCCTTGGCGCAATTGGTGCATTTTTTAACTGGCCTGCGTGGTCAGTCGGGGATTGTCTATTGTAATAGCCGAAAGCGGGTGGAGCAGGTCACTCAAAAGCTGTGTGACAACAATATGCTGGCGGCGGCTTACCATGCAGGAATGACCACAGAGGCGCGCGGGTCAGTGCAAGAGGCGTTTCAACGTGACGATGTTAATATTGTGGTGGCCACGGTGGCGTTTGGGATGGGGATCAATAAGCCCAATGTCCGCTTTGTGGTGCACTATGATGTGCCGCGCAATATTGAATCTTACTACCAAGAAACCGGCCGTGCCGGACGAGACGGGCTACCGGCTGAAGCGGTGTTGTTGTACGACCCCTCCGACATGGGATGGCTCCATCGCTGCTTGGAAGAAAAGCCGGATGGGCCCCAAAAGCAGGTCGAAAGCCATAAACTGACCGCGATGGGCGCGTTTGCCGAAGCGCAAACCTGTCGCCGTTTAGTGCTCCTAAACTACTTTGGCGAGAACCGCCAAACCCCCTGTGGTAACTGTGATATTTGCCTCGATCCACCCACGCATTTTGATGGTACCGAGCAGGCGCAAAAGGCGCTCTCTTGTGTTTACCGTGTCAATCAGGGCTTTGGGGTCGGGTATGTGGTAGAAGTACTGCGCGGCATGCAAAATCAGCGCATTAAAGATCATGGCCATGACAAGCTTTCTACCTATGGCATCGGGCGAGAGTGGAGCCATGAGTATTGGGTGAGCATCATTCGCCAGCTGATCCACCGTGGCTACTTGATGCAAAACATTGCCCGTAGCTCGGTGCTGCAGTTGACCGAACAAGCACGACCATTGCTGCGCAGTGAAATTGCCCTCGAGCTTGCGGTGCCGCGGATTGGCCTCAGCCCACGCACCAAAGCCAACAAGCTGAGCCAGCGCCATTATGACAAAAAGCTGTTTGCCAAGTTACGCAAGTTACGGAAAGCCATTGCCGATGAAGAAGATATTCCACCTTATGTCGTGTTTAACGACGCAACCTTGATGGAGATGGCCGAAATGCTGCCTTCTTCACACGCTGAACTTCTGGCTGTCAGCGGTGTGGGGCAACGCAAACTGGAAAAATTTGGCGATGCGTTTTTGGACTTGATTGATGATCACCTCGGAATCAGTGAGTACGGATATGGCACTGAGTAATTGGCAACCACTGGCGTCAGACAAGACTTTAGCGTTTTATCAGCCAGCACTCGATGCCGACAATGCGAGGGCAGTGTGTCAGCCTTTGCTTGAGACGCTTGAGGCACGTGTGCTAGAAAGCCAACAAGACGCTGATATGGTCACCTGGCTGATTGACTTTGAAGGCACGCGCTTGATGCTCAAGGCGGCCCATTACACCCAGAGTGTATGGCTAGAGCCGCTGGATGCTGACGGTGAAGAGGTGATTGCTTTTTTACGCCGCTGGTGGACGCGTCATCCGCCTCTCTAAATTGCACTGGCACCATCGTTTGATTGCTGTATAATTCGCCACCTCGCGCTGCCTGTCGACAGGTAGCTAAGTATTTTGGGTTCCCTCGCCCCCAATAACAAAAAGGTGCACTATGAGCCACTTTTCTCTTGCTCAGCAGCGTAAAGCGCTGGGCTATCTCGTTATTTTCCATCTTTTGATCATCGCATCCAGTAACTACTTGGTGCAGATCCCCTTTACGGTTTGGGGTTTCCATACCACGTGGGGCGCATTTACCTTTCCGTTCATCTTTCTGGCGACCGATCTCACGGTGAGAATATATGGTCCGGCGTTGGCGCGCCGCATTATTTTATTCGTGATGATGCCCGCGTTGCTGATTTCCTATGTGCTATCGGTTTTGTTTTATCAAGGTAGCTATCAAGGCTTTGCTGAGTTGGGCACGTTCAATATCACCGTCGCCCGAATTGCGATAGCCAGCTTTATGGCTTATCTGCTCGGCCAGATCTTAGATATTCACGTATTCAACCGCTTGCGCCAGCAGCGCCAATGGTGGGTCGCGCCGAGTTGTTCCACCTTGTTTGGTAATGCCTCAGACACGCTCGCCTTTTTCGCGATTGCATTTTACCAAAGCCAAGATGCGTTTATGGCGGAGCACTGGGTCGAGATTGCTTTTGTCGACTATGCCTTTAAGCTGATTATTAGCTTGGGGCTGTTTATTCCTATGTATGGGGTGTTACTCAACTTGATTATTCGGCGCATCACACAGGTGACGCCGTCGGCGACGGTACAGCAAACGTCCTAATTAGTAGCAGAATAAAGAGTCGCATCGCGGCTCTTTTTTTACATCAGCTTACCGACTACCGCCTTTATTTTGAGAAGCAGATCAATAAATGTACAGCGAATAAAAAATAAACGTATTTTCTTCTTGATTAACGATAATGAGAATGGTTATTATTAGCTTGCAATCAGGGACACGACACGACGTCCCCTGAAGGCACGACATTGCTCACATTGCTTCCAGTGTATTAGCGGGGCGCTTATCAGACAGTGATTAAGTTAGTCCGTTTTTGCTAGGCGACACCTTTCGGGGTGTCGCTTTTTTCTTTTTTGGGCAATGGCCTTTGCTTTTCGAACGATGGTTATTGGCGTGCTGGCTGTGGGTGCAATGAAAGTTTGATGACAGCGAGCGAGTCTGAGCACAAGATCAACAAATGAAAAAGATTCTCAATTAAGTGTTGAAAACGGTAATGAGAATGGTTATTGTTAACTTGTCTTCAGGGCCAAGCCCACATGCTCAGCGCTGAAGGCACGACATTGCTCACATTGCTTCCAGTGTATTGGGGCCAGCAAACTGTTACTAAGACAGCTTTGATTTTGCGCTCACTTGTTATAGCGACGCCCATCTCGGCGTCGCTTTTTTCTTTTCTCTTCTTTGTCTCTTTGTGGATGAGCGTGGCTTAGGCGAGCTCAACCAATTTTTTTACCATACGATTGATGCCAACGGCCGCATCAGTGACGGATGTCGCGAGCATATAGGCGGGGGTGGAAAGCAGATGGTGGCGTTGGTCGAGAACATAATCCGACACCGGACAGTCGATATGTTCACCGCCCATACGATTAAAGGCGGCGGCGATGTCAGGTTCATTGCCGATGGTGCCTTTGACGCCTTTGGGGTAGATCTGTGGGATCATGATCGGTGCGATACACATATAGCCGGCGGGCTTTTCTGCACGAGAAAAGGCTTGGCAGACGGCGAGCATATCTTGGTGTACCTGAACCGGATCGCCATTGTAAGCAAAGTCTGATAAGTTCTTGGCAGCGCCAAAGCCACCGGGAACGAGCAAGGCGTCGAAGTGATCGACGTTCAGCTCAGTCAGTGGAAGAATATCTCCACGTACAATGCGGCTGGCTTCAGTGAGCACATTACGCGTTTCGCTCATCGGCTCGCCAGTGCGATGATCGATCACATGGTGCTGATCGATATCTGGGGCGAAACACTGCCATTGTGCATCGTTTTGTTCGAGTGCTAGCAGGGATAACACGGTTTCTTGGATCTCTGCGCCGTCAAAGACGCCACAGCCAGATAAGATCACAGCCACCTTTTTCATCACGCTCTCCTTGTATCGATATTTAAACATCGTGATCCGTGTGGGCAATACACAACGATCAACGATGCTTGTTGACGGTCATGTTTATCAGTGTCGCATTGGCGTTGAGTTATGCGAAAGCTTAACCAAGTTCGACAATGAAATTGGTGATTATCTCCGCAGTTTATGATGACTTTCTCTGCAACCTTTAGCAGAGAGATCAATTTCTTTTTCCACATCACAAGATCCTTTATCGATCAAGATCAGGATCCTGTTATTAAATTCAAGATATTGTTTTTATTGAATAAAAACTTCAATTTTTGTTTAAATTTAGACGGGATCAAAATCCTATAAAATATTTACCAACAAAGTTATCCACAAACAGTCCGTCTTGGGAGAAAAACCATGGTTAACAGGGGTCACGACTCGTGGCATGCTTAGCGACTAACGTGTTTAACTGGCAATCAAGATACTGATATGGCAACTCTTCCCGATAACCCTCTTATCCTGGTCGATGGCTCCTCTTACCTTTACCGGGCCTACCATGCATCACCAAGTCTAACCAATAGTGACGGTGAGCCGACGGGAGCTGTATATGGTGTAGTGAATATGCTGCGAAGCCTATTACGTCAATACCCGCACTCACATGTCGCGGTGATTTTTGATGCCAAAGGGAAGACGTTCCGTGATGACATGTATGAACAGTACAAAGCGAATCGCCCCCCGATGCCCGATGATTTACGCGGGCAAATTGCGCCGTTACACAAAATCATCAAAGCTATGGGCTTGCCATTATTAGCCGTTGAAGGGGTTGAAGCTGATGATGTGATTGGCACACTGGCCACCCAAGCCTCGAAAGCGGGTATGCCGGTATTGATCAGCACGGGTGATAAAGACATGGCCCAGCTTGTGGATCAGCATGTCACCCTCATTAATACCATGACCAATGTGGTGATGGACCCGGATGCGGTCCGCGAAAAATATGGTTTCGGCCCTGAACATATCATTGATTATCTCGCGCTGATGGGTGACAAGGTCGATAACATTCCTGGTGTACCGGGCGTGGGCGATAAAACCGCGACGGCGCTGATTGCCAACCTTGGCGGCTTGGATGATATCTACGCCAATCTGGATAAAATTGCTGATCTGAGCTTCCGCGGCGCCAAGAGCATGGCAAAAAAGCTGACAGAGAATAAAGAAGGCGCCTATCTTTCTTATCAATTAGCCACCATCAAATTGGATGTGGCACTTGATTTCACGCCGCAACAACTGATTAAGCAAGCGCCAGATAATGACACCTTGGTGACCATGTATCGTGATTTACAGTTTCGTCGTTGGCTCAAAGAGCTCGATGAGGGGGATGCGCCAGAGGAAGCAACCTCCGATGAGCCCCTCTCGCAGGCTGTCAATATTGAGCGTGATAATTACCAAACCGTGTTCACCCTTGAGGAGTTAGAGGCGTGGCTAGAGAAAATTCACCAAGCCGATGTGGTCGCGGTCGATACGGAAACGGATAGCCTTAATTACATGGAAGCCAATTTGGTCGGCATTTCGTTTGCCGTTGCCCCTGGCGAGGCGGCTTATGTGCCGGTTTCACATGATTATTTGGAAGCACCTGCACAGTTATCCCTGGAGGAAGTGTTGAGCGTGTTGCGTCCTTGGTTGGAAGACCCTTCAGCGGTGAAAGTCGGCCAGAATCTGAAATATGATGCCAGTGTGTTTGCGCGTCATAACGTGACGCTAAAAGGGATTGCCTATGACACCATGCTGGAGTCGTACGTCTACAACAGTGTGGCGGGACGCCATGACATGGGCAGCCTCGCTGAGCGCTATTTGCAGCACACCTGCATCAGTTTTGAAGACATTGCCGGGAAAGGCAAGAAACAACTGACCTTTAACCAAATCCCTTTAGAGCAAGCCGCTCCTTATGCCGCGGAAGACGCCGATGTCACCTTGCGTTTGCATCACTACTTAATTGGTCGCGTCACCAGCGATGAGAAACTGAAAACCATTTTTGAGTTTTATGAAATGCCATTGGTGAATGTGCTCTCGAGGATGGAAAGGCATGGCGTACGCATCGATAAAGACAAACTGGCCACCCAATCAGAGACGTTGCATACGCGTTTGATTGAACTGGAACGCGAGGCTTTTGAGATTGCTGGCGAAGAATTTAACTTAAGCTCGCCTAAGCAATTACAGGCGATCTTGTTTGAGAAAATGGGTCTGCCCGTGGTGAAGAAGACCCCATCCGGCAGCCCCTCGACCAATGAAGAGGTGCTTCAAGAGCTCTCGCTCGATTACCCGCTGCCTGCACGGATTTTGGAATACCGTGGGCTGGCAAAACTCAAGTCAACCTACACGGACAAGTTGCCGCGCATGATCAATGCGCAAACGGGCCGCGTGCATACCTCGTATCATCAAGCTGTCACTGCGACCGGGCGGTTATCGTCAACCGATCCAAACTTACAGAATATCCCGATTCGGAACGAGCAGGGCCGCCGTATTCGTGAAGCCTTCACCGCGGAACCGGATCATACGATTTTGGCGGTGGATTACTCGCAAATCGAATTGCGGATTATGGCGCACCTATCCGGTGATAAAGCCTTGCTAGAAGCGTTCCGTGACGGCAAAGATATTCACGCCGCCACCGCAGCGGAAGTGATGGGGGTGAGTCTTGATGAGGTCACCAGTGAGCAGCGTCGCCGCGCCAAAGCGATCAACTTTGGTCTGATTTATGGTATGAGTGCCTTTGGCCTCTCGCGCCAGCTCGGCATTGGTCGCCATGAAGCGCAAACCTACATGGACACCTACTTTGAGCGTTATCCGGGCGTGAAAGCGTATATGGATAGCACTCGTGAGCAAGCGGCAGAAAAAGGCTATGTTGAAACCATCTTTGGCCGCCGCTTGTACTTGCCTGAAATAAAATCACGCAATGGCATGCGCCGTAAAGGGGCGGAGCGGGCCGCAATTAACGCGCCGATGCAAGGTACCGCGGCGGATATTATTAAGCGCGCGATGATTTTGGTCGATCAGTGGATCCAAGCGAATGCGGCTGATGACGCTCGTTTGGTGATGCAGGTACATGATGAGTTAGTGCTGGAAGTAAAAACGTCATCAATGTCCAAAGTTGAAAGCCAAGTACGGAAATTGATGGAGTCTGCCGCTGACCTGGATGTGCCTTTGATCGCTGAGGCGGGATCCGGGGATAACTGGGGAGAAGCCCACTAAATTCAGGGTTTTCATTGACCTTTCTGTCTTTTTATACCAAAAGCCGATATTTACATCGGCTTTTTTTGTTGACTATGTCCCGTCCTGAAATACGTTGACATAAAGAGGACTTCTTTATGACAACATCAAGTAATTCAAGCCGTAAGCGCACGCAACGTGATTACACCTTAGCCTTTAAATTAGGCGTTGTAGAGCGTGTTGAAAAAGGCGAAATGACGTACAAACAAGCTCAAGCCCGTTTTGGCATTCAGGGCCGCTCAACGGTACTCGTCTGGCTCAGAAAACATGGTAGACTCGATTGGTCGAAGCCATTTCAGCATCCCCTTATGCCACATTCAAAAGAAACCCCATCCGAAACTATCAAGCGCCTTGAGCGTGAGTTAGCCGAAGAGAAACTGCGTAACCAAATCCTCAATGGTATGGTCGATATCATGGACAATGAGTACGGAGCCGGCCTCAGAAAAAAGTACTTATCCGGTACATCTGGCAAGCCAAAGCCAAAAGTAAAATAAAGTTAGCGGCGGCATGTCGTGCCACAGGCATTTCTCGGCAAGGTGTCTATCAAGCCGTTGCTCGAATGGAAAGCCGAAGAGCTGAACTATCAATCATCAGAGACTGGGTCCAATACTGGCGTAAGTATATGCCGAGGTTAGGGGCGCGTAAGCTCTACGCGTTGGTAAAGCCCAAGCTAGTTGAACACGAAATTAAGCTAGGGCGAGACGGGTTTTTTAGCTATCTGAGAAGCGAAGGCTTACTGGTTAAACCCAAGAAAAGCTACACAAAAACTACGTGTAGTAAGCACTGGATGAAGAAGCATCCTAACCTGCTAAAAGAAGACGGACTGCATGATGCTGCGCATGTACTGGTCAGCGACATCACTTATGTTGAATCAGACCAAGGTGTGCACTATCTGTCACTGGTGACCGATGCCAACTCACGCAAGATAGTGGGTCATCACGTTAGCGAAGATATGAAAGTCGACAATGTAGTGAAAGCGCTGAAAATGGCCGTCAAAGATAAGCGCTATATCGGCAATGCGGTACATCACTCAGACCGAGGTTCGCAATACTGCTCAGCCGTTTATCAGAGTGCGCTACAGGAGAGTCAAATCCAGCCGTCGATGACGGATGGTTATGATTGCTACCAAAACGCGTTAGCGGAAAGAGTCAATGGCATACTGAAGCATGAGTTTTTACTGTACCGGTGTAAGACACTGACAGAGCTTAAAATACTGGTAAAAGAATCGATAGCGATATACAACGAAATGAGACCGCACCTAAGTTTAAGTATGGCAACCCCCAATCAGGTGCATAATAAAAAAGGCCAGCTACTGGAGCTGGCCTAAAAACTGTCAACCTATATTAGGACGGGACACTATCCACCTGATCTTTCGTGTTTTTACGCTAAACAGTCCCATTTTTATGAAAAAAAATTACGTAAGATACTTTTCAACACTGAGTGATTGATATACAGTTAACAACGTAGGGTACAGAGGTAAGATGTTCTATCTTTCAGACCTTTTGTTTCACGTTATTGGATTTGGCTGATTCAGCAGCCCCAGTCAGAATACTGACTGGGGCTTTTTTTATTGGTTGATATGCGGCGACGTGAGCGGCCCTGCCACTGCCTTTTTAACCATTTGCTAGTGTATTCACTTTGTTTTCCAAAAAAATTAGAGTAATTACTTTAATTTAATGGGGGAACTTGGCTATAATACGCACAGCTTCTTGTTCTTTATGTGTCTACAGGGTCTGATTTAGATCGCTCAAGCACAAAGATTCGCCGATCCTCAATGAGGGTCGGCTTTTTTTTTGTCTATGCCGGCGTGTCTGGGGGCTTTTGGTGCAGTCTTTTGCTGCCGGTGTTGTACGCTTAGCTCAATTCGCGGGTTAATCCTCGGGGAGTGGCTCAGCCTCCGCCTCGGCCTCCAACGGTGGGGTGGGTTGGTACCAAGTATCAAGCTTATGTCGCAGTTTATCGACGCCCATCCCCTTGAGAGAGGAATACAGCTCAACGTCCACATCGCCACAAAAGGCGAGTGATGCTTCTCGAATCTTCATCAATTGTTGCTTGCGGGCGCCAGATTTGAGCTTATCGGCTTTGGTCAGTAGCACTAATACAGATAAATTGGATTCGACCGCCCAATAGATTAATTGCTGATCCAGGTCTTTCATGGGATGACGAATGTCCATCAGGATCACTAATCCGCCAAGTTGATCACGTTTTTGTAAATATTCTCCCAGCGATCGTTGCCATTTTTCTTTCAATTCCAGCGGGACTTGGGCATAACCATAACCTGGTAAGTCGACAATGTGGCAACCTTCATCCACTTTAAAAAGGTTAATCAATTGTGTCCGGCCGGGAGTCTTACTGGTCTTTGCTAGGCTCTTTTGGTCGCATAAACGGTTAAGGGAGCTAGATTTACCGGCGTTGGAGCGGCCAGCAAAAGCGATTTCTATCCCCGTATTATCAGGTAGATGGCGAATGTCTGGTGCGCTGGTAACAAATTGGGTGTTACGGTAATTAAGCGATTGCTCCACTGTTAACTCCGTCTCGTCTTGGTGTAGTAGACTGATTACTTTTGTGTGAATTTGTGTAAAATAACCGTGCTCGGTTTTTGATCGGTAATTGTACCATGACGGTAACTAAGTAGTGGTACTGGAAGCTTGATAATTATAAACGGAATGTCATGAAGAAATTAGCGCTAATATTGACTCTCCTCGCCAGCACTTCAGTCTGGGCGCAAGGAGATGCTGAAGCGGGCAAAGCAAAATCCAATACCTGTGTCGCCTGTCACGGTGCTGACGGTAACAGTGTTTTGCCTGATTACCCAAACTTGGCGGGTCAGCACGCCAACTACCTCGAAAAACAATTGAAGGAATTTAAGCTTGGCGCTCAAAGTGGCGGTGAGCAAGGGCGTTACAACGCCGTCATGGCTGGTATGGTTGCTCCTTTATCAGAGCAAGACATGGCAGACCTGGCCGCCTATTATGCGACACTGACGCCTAAGCCCGGCACCACCCCTGAAGGCGCCATCGAAATGGGTCGTCAGTTGTATATGGCCGGTGATGCTGAGCGAGGCATTGCGGCCTGCACAGCCTGCCATGGTCCTCGCGGTAACGGCACCCCATCTTCTGGTTTTCCTAAAATTTCGGGCCAATCTGCGAACTACGTGGCGAGTCAGTTGAAGATGTTCCGTGCTGAGGAGCGTCACAACGACATGAACCAAATGATGCGGTCGGTGGCGGCGAAGCTCACCGACAAGGAAATTGATGCACTGTCGAATTACCTCGGCGGATTACACTGATTGACTGAGCTTGATAAGAAAGCGGCAGCGTGAATAACGTCGCCGCTTTTTTTATCTTCGCCCTCCCTGCGGTACAGGGGCATGCCTTGATTCTCGACGATGGCCTAACGGTATCGGTAACGACAAATGCGACACAATGTGTAAGAGATTGCCTATTCGCTGGCAAGAAAAGTGCGGTTTTATCTGAAGGATATATTTTTAAATTTTTTTAAATCAAAGATTTATGATGCTTTCTCTATTTCAGGAAGATTTTTTTTGGCTGGGATTCTAGGCAAGCGCTCTCACTACGATATGCTATCAACATCAACATCAACATCAACATCAACATCAACATCAACAGGACGTTGACCTTAAGGACAAGTCATCCAGCAAGGAATGCGTGTCAGGAACCAGGATGGTTCACCACAGGATGTGGACATCGCCAGGATAGGCGCTCAAGGAATACGTTGCACAGGATGTGATGTGGTGGTCATGATGACAAGGACGCAGGATGCGACGGATAGGCAGGTAACGCCAACCACAGTAACAGGATGTTGATACTAAGGCGTTAAGCGCCATTTATCAGGGATGAGCGACGGACCAGGACGGACACAATCCGCTTATTATCGCAAGCGCGATACGCGACAGGCTTGATGCCTGTCGCTTTTTTATTGACCCACTTTCTGCTACATTCGCGCCAGCTTTTGGCATAGACGAATGACATGCAACACTGCCCTTTATGTGAGCACACAAAGACTCACCCCTACCACACCGACAAACGCCGTGCGTACCATCAATGTGCACGTTGTATGTTGGTGTTTGTTGATCGCCATGCCTTATTGGCGGCCGAGGATGAGAAAGCTATCTATGACTTACACCAAAACCATCCAGAAGATGAGGGGTATCAGCGTTTTTTGTCACGTTTAGTTACGCCTTTGCTGGCTCGATTGCCGGTGCCACTCACCGGTCTTGATTTTGGTTGTGGTCCGGGACCAGTACTGGCACAAATGCTGCGTGACGCAGGACATTCAATGGCCTGCTATGATCCCTTTTACGCCCCAGAGACAGACGTGCTGGACGAAGCATATGACTTTATTACTTGCACTGAAGCCATTGAGCACTTTCACCGACCAGGCGAACAGTGGGCACAGTGGCAATGGATGCTGAAGCCGGGTGGCTACTTGGGGATAATGACCAAGCTGGTTCGGGATCCGGTCGCATTTTCACGCTGGCACTATAAGAATGACCTTACTCATGTCAGCTTTTTTAGCGGCCAAACGTTTCAGTTTTTGGCTGAGCAAGCCGGCTTTGAACTGACCTTTTTGGGCAACGATGTAATATTAATGAGGAAACCATTGTCATGACGCGTAAAAAGAAAACGCGCCGCACAGGATCGGAAGGCCCGGCGCAATACGTAGATAAGAATCATACCGAGCAAGACAGAATTGCTCGCATGCTGAAAAAGCAGAAAAAACGCAAAGGGAAGAAAGCAGGATCGCGTCATTCCGAAGAAAGTAAGGCTCAAGCTCATCGTAGCAGTGGTAAAAAAGATCCTCGGGTTGGAAGCAAAAAACCGATCCCACTAGGATCTGAAGCGGCAAAACCGAAAAAGGCAGCCATGACGCCAGCGCAAGAGCTTGAAAAGCTGGAGCAGGATCCGCAACTGAATGTCTTGCTCGATAGAATAGAGAATGGCGAAAAGTTAGGGTCTGGATTGCAAGCTTATGTCGATGAAAAACTGGATCGGATTGAAGTGCTGATGGAGAAACTTGGCTTACTGACTGATGATGCGTCGGATAATGAAGACGAGCTGCTTGATAAATTCGAGCAACAGGACGATTAACAAGGAGTAACAGGTGCAGGACGGGATCTGGATACTGGCTGGGCTAGGTGCCCTGATTATTTTGGCATTATCCGTTTATGCGGGAATATTGCTAGCGAAGTTGAAACGGCAAAGTACGCTGCAAGCGCAGCAAAAAGAAGCGGCAATCACTAAACGCAACGACAAAATTGTTGAGAGCGTTGACGTGATTGCATTTGCTGCGTTAAAAGATCAGTGTGATTTGTCTGAAGCGGCGATTCGTCTCTATATGATCATGGATCATTTGCAAGGGGAGCAGCGTGTTGAGTTTGATAGTCGCTACCCTGCGCTATTTGAGCTTTATGAGGCAGTGAAAGATACCCCGAGAGGCGATGCGCGCAAGACACTGAAAAAGAAAGAGCGAATGCGGCTCGATCTTGAGCGCGCCAAGCACGAGGCGCGCCTGGAAGAGGCAATCAAAGCTGAGTTTGCAGAAATTTTAGCGTTTACCGGTGGCCGCCATATTCCTGATCATATCCTGACGCACTGAGTACACCTGATTGGAATGCGGTCCATACTGACCGCATTCCTCTGTCATTTTGCCCCAATACCCTTATAATTATTGGGCGAACATCGATCTCATCGACACTTTCGCAACACTGGCGTGGGTTAGTGCTAAACACTGTACCAACAGCTATGGCACACTAGACGCTGTAATTCCTTTCCTAAGCGCTGTTGCGGAATGTAAGCCATGTCATCACCACAAATCATTTGGGATCAAGCCCTCATCAATAAGTATAATTATTCAGGGCCCCGCTATACCTCGTATCCGACCGCGCTTGAGTTCCATGAGGCATTCACGCCTGCGGAATTTGATATGGCGTGCAGCCAATATCCCGATCGGCCTTTGTCGTTGTATGTGCACATCCCATTTTGCCATAAACTTTGCTATTACTGTGGCTGTAATAAGGTGGTGACTCGGCATCAACACAAAGCGGATGAGTACCTGGATGCGCTAGAGCATGAAATTCGTCAGCGGGCGTTTTTGCTGGGGGATCGACGAATTACGCAACTGCATTGGGGCGGTGGTACGCCGACCTTTCTGACCAAGCCTCAGATCTCGCGCTTAATGGGGTTGCTGCGTCAAGAGTTCCGCTTTGAAGAAGATGCCGAAATCAGTATTGAGGTGGATCCGCGTGAAATTCCACTGGATATGCTGGATCACCTCCGAAATGAAGGGTTTAACCGCATCAGTATCGGCGTGCAGGATTTCGATAAAAAGGTGCAGCAGTTAGTGAATCGTGAGCAAGATGAAGGCTTTATCCATGCCCTCGTCGCACATGCACGGGAACTCGGTTTTCGTTCCACCAATCTGGACTTGATTTATGGTTTGCCTAGCCAAAGCCCAGAAGGGTTTGCCAAAACGCTAGAACAAGTATTGACCATGCGCCCGGGCCGACTCTCGGTGTTTAACTATGCCCACTTGCCTAATTTGTTCGCTGCGCAGCGTAAAATAAAAGAAGACGCCTTACCGTCACCCGATGCCAAACTCACCATGCTACAAGAAACGATCGCAACCTTAACAGAGGCGGGCTATCAATTTATCGGTATGGACCATTTTGCGCTACCCGATGATGAGCTGGCGGTGGCACAGCGGGAAGGACGTTTACACCGCAACTTCCAAGGCTATACCACTCAAGGCAATTGTGACCTGCTCGGGCTCGGGGTCTCGGCGATTTCGATGATTGGTGATTGCTACGCGCAGAATCAAAAAGAGATGAAAGCGTATTATCAGCAGGTGGATGCTGAGCGTCATGCTTTGTTCAAAGGGGTGATGCTGGAGCAGGATGATCGTATTCGTCGCGATGTGATCAAAGCGTTGATGTGTAATTTTACTTTAGAGAAAGCTGAGATTGCGACGCGCTACCAGTTAGATTTTGATCAGTACTTTGCGGAAGACTTGTCATTACTGCAGTGCTTTATCGATGATGATTTGGTGCGTTTGGCGGACAAAACGATTAGCGTGACCAAAACGGGTCGGATGTTGATCCGCAATATTTGTATGAGCTTTGATGTCTATTTGCGGGATAGGGCACGACAACAGCAATTTTCTCGCGTCATTTGAGCAAAAAACCGCCAGTTGGCGGTTTTTTTTAATCGCATGCTCGTTGGACGAATTAGCGCTTCGCGGCCTGAGCTTTGAGTGCCGCTTTTTCATTATCAGACAAGAACGCAATGTCTAGGCCATTTTCTTGCAATGTGGTGATTTGCGCTGGACTCAAGCCAGCCGCTGGAGCAGCGACTTCATATTCATAGGGTAGCTCAATGCCTTCAACGGCCGGATCGTCGGTATTTAACGATGCCAAAATACCGTGATCAAGGAACTGGCGCACGGGGTGCTGTGCGAGATCGGCAATGGTACTGGTTTGAATATTCGAGGTTAGGCACGTCTCAATACCAATTTGTTGTTTCGCGAGATAGTCCATCAACGCTGGGTCTTCAATCGCTTTGACGCCATGACCAATACGGGTGGCGCCAAGGTCATTGATTGCTTGCCACATACTTTCTGCGCCGGCGGCTTCACCCGCATGCACGGTGACTTGCAGATCGCTGGCGCGCACTTTAGCAAAGTGGTCGGTAAATTGATCGCCGGGCTGACCGAGTTCGTCACCGGCGAGATCCATGGCGACCAAGTGTGATTTTTGCGTCAGTAGCGCCTCCAACTCTGCCATGCATGCCTGAGTACCGAAGGTGCGGCTCATAATGCCAATTAAGTTGGTTTTGACGCCAAAATCACGGCTACCTGCGTGGACGCCATCCACCACGGCCTCAACCACACCTTCAAGTGGCAGTTGGTGCTTGAGTGCCATGTAATAGGGTGAAAACCGCAGTTCGGTATAATCAATTTGCGCGTGTAATGCATCTTCTACGTTCTCATACGCGACGCGACGTACTGCATCAAGGTCACCGAGTACGGCGACCCCCCAATCAAGCTTCGACAGAAATGCGACTAAATCAGGCGCTGTCTCAACGACCTGTACATGGGGTCGTAGGCGCTCAATATCATGGGCGGGCAGCGGCATTGAAAACTGCTGACCTAGCTCTAAAATGGTGTTGATACGGATGTTGCCATCCAGATGACGGTGTAGATCCGTCAACGGAAAATCTTTTCTCATCATCGTTGGTTCCCAGCCGGTGAGTTGGTGCTCAGTATAGCGACTGTTCCTGGGCGCGTCAGCCGTCAAGACATTCAGGACGTGAGCCCTATCGTGTTGGCAGTTTATCCGTTACCCGTTCTGTTGGTTGCTCAGCTAAAGGTAATGGTTTGGCAAATAAAAACCCTTGGGCATAATGACAACCAATATCTCGCAGCCGTTCGGCTTCTTCCTGGGTTTCAATGCCTTCCGCAACTAGGTGGACATCCATACCACGAGTCATTGCAACGACGGCTTCAATGATGCGCTGGTTGGTGCTGTTCTCTGTCATTGAGTGGACGAAACTGCGATCGATCTTGAGACTATCAAAAGCCATTTGGTGTAGATAGGCTAACGATGAATAGCCAGTACCAAAGTCGTCAATCGCAATTTTGATGCCCAGCGCGCGGATCCTGGTGAGTCCGGAGGTGGCAAGGTGCTCATGACTCATCAACTGTGACTCAGTGATTTCTAACGTCAGGTTACCGGTGGGGAGTTGTGTTTTATCGAGAACACTTTTGAGTTTGTCGATAAAATCTGCAGACAACAGCTGGCGCGCGGATAAGTTAACATGCAGTTGGAAATTCGCCGGCCAGAGCCCTTTCTGTATTTGTGCCACGGTATCATAGGCTGCTTGCTCTAACACCTGCATACCAATTTGATTGATCAGACCACTGTGCTCTGCCACCGGAATAAACTCAGCGGGTGAGACCATGCCTCGGGTTGGGCTTTTCCAACGCACTAGAGCCTCTGCGCCGCAGAAGTAGCCGTCAATAAGACGAACAAATGGCTGATAATAAACAACAAATTCATGGTGCTGCACGGCATGGTGGAGCTCGAGCAATAACCGAGATTGTTCTTGGATCCTGGCTTGCATACTGGCTTCAAAATACACATACATATTCGTTTCGCTGCGTTTTGCTTCACTTAACGCCAGACCAGCATGGTGAAGGCTCTCATTGATGGCATCTCCATAGGTATAGCCAAACACCACGCCAGCGCAGGCATCAACGAGGACATCATCATTGCCTATCGTCACGGGACGGTTGAATAAGATCAGTAATTGGTCCACCAGCGCTTCAGACTGCGTTCGATTCGTGGTGTGGGGGGCGAGTATCGCAAACTCATCACCACGCACACGTGCGAGTAGCATCCCTGAATCTTCGGCCAGATCGGTTAATCGCTGGGCAATCGCGCGTAAAAGCGCATCGCCCCCTTCTTGTCCTAAGCTGTCGTTGATATTGCGAAAACCATTAATGCCGACGATAACCAAGGTGTTAGGGGTCTGGTACCGCAATCCTGCCGCTTGTTCGACCAAACCTTCTCGAGTGTACAATTGGGTTAAGTTATCTTGGCGTACTTGTTGGCGTAATGCGTTGAATGACTCCTGCATTTTGCCCGACATATTATTAAAGGCTTCTTTCAATATCGCAATTTCTCGTAGGCTTGCAGGGGTATTGATGCGGTATGTCAGGTTACCTGATGCCAGCTTTGCGGCTGCCTCTGCTGTATCTCGTAATGGGCGAGTGAGCTGGCGAATAATAAAATAGACAACCAGCAGTCCAATCACAGACATGGCCACGACCAAATAAATACTGATCTCTTGTTGGCTTAATAAGTTCTTTAATAACAGCTGATCGGGTAGGGCGACCACGACATACCACTCATGCTGGAAGGGGGCAGGCAGGGAGATTTTTTTGACGGTACCGTAAAAATGCCCTTGGTCGGCAATATCGAAGTGAAACGGTGAGCCGAGCTTATCTGGTTCGGGTGGCCAGGCGTCCGATACTTCACTGATGGTGCTGTCGAGTACCGGGTTATTGGTGATGTCTGGAAAATGCAAAATATTGGTTGGGCTATCTTGGCCGCTATGGGCGACCATCCTGCCATCTTTATCGACAATAAATAACGCACCGCCCAGTTTTTCCTGTCGTTCGCTGAGAAAGTGATTGAACGCATTCAGTTTGATATCGCTTGCGACGACGCCCCATACATTGCCATTAACCATGACAGGCGCGATAGCAGATAAGGAGACGTTACCGACCTCATCGGCATCACGGTAAATATCCGTCCAACGAGGCTGTTCACGGTTAAACGCGGGAATGTACCAAGGCCGGATTCGTGGGTCATAATGGCTATCTTGGTAGACAATATTTGCGTTGGGGGTGCGGCCATCAAAGATACGCAACGTGTTCTGTGTTGCATCACTTTGCTCCATCAAAATATATTGGCCCGCTTCACTTTTTCGAAAGCCGAAATAATCGCCCTTGGCATCGACGCCAATGCTGAGTACTTGCATGTAGGGCATCGCTTGATAGAGAGATGTATAGCTGTTTAACAGGTAGTCACGCAGGCCGACATCTGTCATGGCGGAGTCTTGAATCCGTGCTGCCAAGCTATCGGCGACAAATATGTTGGCGTTGAAAGGGTGTACCAGATATTGGCGTAAATCTAATTCAATTCCTTGAGAATAATCCTCAAGCAGTAACTTACCCACAAACTGTGAGCTAGAACGATAATGATTGTTAATGGTGATAATGATCACCACCAGTGTAAGCGTGAGTACGAGAAACACGGGAAGCATCACAGCGGTTCGAATGGATAGTGGGCGCATGTTCCTCATTAGTACAACAACTTCACTCTGCTTTGAAACCTAACATGATTGGCGCAGTCTAGCCCAATCTCCCTCTTTAAATTTAGCAGAGGTTCAAAGTGTTTCCGTTTTAATAATGAGTCAGGTCTCAATGTCTAGCTCTTTTAGCTTTCGCGTCAGCGTATTTCGTCCCCATCCTAAAATCTTAGCGGCCTCTTGCTTGTGTCCATGAGTATGCTTCAACGCCGACTGTAAGAGTATTCTTTCAACGTTAGGGAGGGCTTGTTGCAAGATGCCATGTTGCCCTTGAGTGATGGCATCTTGTGCCCACTGAGTGAGGGCATATTGCCAGTCATGAGCTTCACTCTCGGTCACCGATGAGGGTTGGTTGAGTAATTCGCGCGGTAAATCATTGGGGAGAACCTCTTTACTGCTTGCCATCACGGTCAGCCAGCGGCACGTGTTTTCTAACTGGCGCACATTACCTGGCCAAGGAAGCTGGCTCATCATGGCTTCCGTCTCGGGGTGAAGCTGTTTAGCCTCCACACCAAGCTCTTTGGCGGCGCGGGCCAAAAAGTGTTGGCAAAGTTGAGGAATGTCTTGGCGCCGGTCTTTTAGTGATGGAAGGTGGACACGAATAACATTTAAACGGTGGAACAAATCTTCACGGAAACTTCCCTCTGTGACGAGGCGTTCGAGGTCTTGGTGCGTTGCCGCAATAATACGGACATCCACATCTATCGCTGCGTGGCCGCCAACGCGATAAAACTGGCCATCAGCGAGCACGCGTAGCAAGCGGGTTTGGACATCCAGCGGCATGTCACCAATTTCATCCAAGAATAAGGTGCCGCCATTGGCTTGTTCAAACCGGCCTTGTCGGACGGCATTGGCTCCGGTAAATGCGCCTTTTTCATGGCCAAAGAGTTCAGACTCAATCAAATCTTTGGGAATCGCAGCCATATTGAGGGCAATAAAGGCTTGTGTTGAACGTGGGCTATGGCGATGAAGCGCCTGTGCGACGAGTTCTTTACCGGTGCCGGACTCGCCGTTGATCAATACAGAAATGGAAGAATGTGATAACCGGCCAATGGCACGAAAGACCTCTTGCATGGCAGGCGCTTCACCTATTATTTCTGGCGTTTGCGCTTGGGGCGGTTGTGTTGTTTGCTGTTTCTGCTGTTCTCGGTAATGCGCCAGCGCTCGTTCCACCAGGGCAAGGGCTTCATCAATATCAAACGGCTTGGGGAGATATTCGAAAGCGCCTTTTTGGTAGGCATTGACCGCTGCATCTAAATCCGAGTGGGCCGTCATAATGATCACGGGTAAATGGGGATGTTGCTCTTGCACCTTTGTTAATAGCGTGAGTCCATCACTGCCTGGCATACGAATGTCTGAGACTAAAACGTCTGGCGACCGCTTGTGCAGTGCACTGATAACGCTTTCAGCATCGCAAAAGGTATCGCATGTGAGCCCAGCGGCGCTGAGAGTGCGCTCCATCACCCAACGAATTGAGCTATCATCATCAACAATCCAAATGGTCCCTTTACGCATGTGATGTGTCCTTTTCAATGATTGGTAGTTGGATGGTAAAGCAGGTATGGCCTGGCCAGCTATTTACTTCAATTTTACCTTGGTGTTGGTCGATTAAGTGGTGGGTAATGGCTAACCCGAGCCCGTTGCCATCCGCCTTGCTGGTGACCATTGGGTAAAATAAAGTGTCTTGTAAGTGGGGGGCGATACCTGGGCCATTATCGATAATTTCAATCTGTGCCACCACGCGATGGCGCTTACCGTGAATGACCGTTTGAAAGCCGGTCCGTGTGCGTAGCGTGAGGCGCGCGTCTTCTTGTCCTCTCACTGCGTCAGCCGCATTGGTCACCACGTTGAGGATCGCTTGCTCGAGCTGCTCAGGATCCATGTCGAAATCAGGCAGGCTGGGATCATAATCTCGAAGGATACGGACGCCATCATGATTATCGAGACTGACCAGCTGACGGACTTTTTCCAACACGACATGAATATTTTGTCGCTGGCGCAACCCTGGACGCTGAGGCCCCAATAAGCGGTCAACCAAGTTTCTTAATCGATCGGCCTGTTCAATAATGATTTGGGTGTATTCCGCCAAACTGGCATCGGGCAGCATCTTTTCCAACAATTGGGCCGCCCCACGCAACCCACCGAGCGGGTTTTTAATTTCATGGGCGAGCCCTCTCACTAATTCCTTAGCGGCTTGTTGCTGGGCTTGTTGGGTCAGCTCTTTGCTAATCCTTTGTTGCTGACTGACTACATTGACTTCCAGTAATAGTTGACCTTCATCTTCTTGATCAAA
Organism: Salinivibrio sp. ES.052; assembly: GCF_900141775.1. GTDB lineage: Bacteria > Pseudomonadota > Gammaproteobacteria > Enterobacterales > Vibrionaceae > Salinivibrio. The sequence continues at coordinate 421,446 of NZ_FSRI01000002.1, forward strand.
TAAGGGGCTGGCGCTGAGTTGTACTTTTTGTGGTTGGCCATCCACCACCCAAGTGACATCGCTGTCAGTAAGGCTTTGTCCTGCCTTTGTGGTACTGGCGATTTGCGCCCAGTCGACACTTGCGTGTTGAATTTGTTGGGTAAGCGGTTGTTGAAGCAAGCGTCGGGCACTTTGGTGCATGAGCTGCTCTGCTGCGGCATTGACGTAATGAATACGCCATTGGCTATCTACCACAATGATGGCGGTGAGTAGGTGATCAAACAGTTGCCCTGGCGTCATCAGCGTCGCGTCCTTGTTTGCACTAAATTGGTGCATTGAGTGTAACCGAGTTCCTTGCGTGATGCAGCTTGTACTGCAGTGTCTGTGACCCTATCACCGCTGCTGAGATGTTTTCTGGAGCCGGTGCGGTTGATTCACGTGTGCACGGTGTAAATACACCTGATATATGGGGGTAGATGCAATTACCTTGCCGTTTTCTAGATATTGGACTTGAAGCTGGTGGGTGCCCCTGTCAATTGGGCCAAGAGACCATTGAAGCTGCTGATGTGCGGCTTTTACCGTCTTTACGGGTGAGCGCGCAACAGGCTCGTTATCAAAGAGAAGTTGCACCTGACTTGCTATTACTGAGCGAGGTGAGAGCTTGGCAGTAACGAATAGCGTTCCAGGGTTGCTACGTAACGTTGCACCTTGTTTGGGATGAATCAGTGTTATTGCAACCGGAGTCGGGGTAGAAGTAGAGGGGATCGGAGCAGAGTGTGTCGCTTTGGCTAGCGGTGAGGAGACAGAGGTTGAAGGTTGAGTCGGGGCGGAGATCGAATAATGACGAATTTGGTGCGCCTGGGAGGGAAGTTGGTCGCTAAAGTGTACGTTGCCGTTTTTATCTGTCCACTGATAGAAGGTACCAGCCTGACAGATGAGCGTTATTCCCAGCCACAGAACCCATAACCACCGCATCGTTACTTCCTCTTAATGAACGACCCACTGCCGTCATTCTAAGCGGGATATGAGAGACGCAAAGTATAAAAAAGCCCACCTGCGAGGTGGGCTGCAATTTAAAGTGTGTCCCGTCCTGAAATACGTTGACATAAAGAGGACTTCTTTATGACAACATCAAGTAATTCAAGCCGTAAGCGCACGCAACGTGATTACACCTTAGCCTTTAAATTAGGCGTTGTAGAGCGTGTTGAAAAAGGCGAAATGACGTACAAACAAGCTCAAGCCCGTTTTGGCATTCAGGGCCGCTCAACGGTACTCGTCTGGCTCAGAAAACATGGTAGACTCGATTGGTCGAAGCCATTTCAGCATCCCCTTATGCCACATTCAAAAGAAACCCCATCCGAAACTATCAAGCGCCTTGAGCGTGAGTTAGCCGAAGAGAAACTGCGTAACCAAATCCTCAATGGTATGGTCGATATCATGGACAATGAGTACGGAGCCGGCCTCAGAAAAAAGTACTTATCCGGTACATCTGGCAAGCCAAAGCCAAAAGTAAAATAAAGTTAGCGGCGGCATGTCGTGCCACAGGCATTTCTCGGCAAGGTGTCTATCAAGCCGTTGCTCGAATGGAAAGCCGAAGAGCTGAACTATCAATCATCAGAGACTGGGTCCAATACTGGCGTAAGTATATGCCGAGGTTAGGGGCGCGTAAGCTCTACGCGTTGGTAAAGCCCAAGCTAGTTGAACACGAAATTAAGCTAGGGCGAGACGGGTTTTTTAGCTATCTGAGAAGCGAAGGCTTACTGGTTAAACCCAAGAAAAGCTACACAAAAACTACGTGTAGTAAGCACTGGATGAAGAAGCATCCTAACCTGCTAAAAGAAGACGGACTGCATGATGCTGCGCATGTACTGGTCAGCGACATCACTTATGTTGAATCAGACCAAGGTGTGCACTATCTGTCACTGGTGACCGATGCCAACTCACGCAAGATAGTGGGTCATCACGTTAGCGAAGATATGAAAGTCGACAATGTAGTGAAAGCGCTGAAAATGGCCGTCAAAGATAAGCGCTATATCGGCAATGCGGTACATCACTCAGACCGAGGTTCGCAATACTGCTCAGCCGTTTATCAGAGTGCGCTACAGGAGAGTCAAATCCAGCCGTCGATGACGGATGGTTATGATTGCTACCAAAACGCGTTAGCGGAAAGAGTCAATGGCATACTGAAGCATGAGTTTTTACTGTACCGGTGTAAGACACTGACAGAGCTTAAAATACTGGTAAAAGAATCGATAGCGATATACAACGAAATGAGACCGCACCTAAGTTTAAGTATGGCAACCCCCAATCAGGTGCATAATAAAAAAGGCCAGCTACTGGAGCTGGCCTAAAAACTGTCAACCTATATTAGGACGGGACAGTGTACGTCTGCTTACACAGGTTGGCTTATACGGAATAGTAAAGCTCGAACTCAACCGGATGCGTTGTCATCTGAATGCGTTCAACATCTTCGCCTTTCAACTTGATGTATGAGTCGATAAAGTCATCCGAGAATACGCCACCAGTGGTCAAGAACTCACGGTCGGCATCCAGTGCTTGTAGCGCTTCTTTCAACGATTCTGCAACGGTTGGGATTTCTGCCGCTTCTTCTGCCGGCAGGTCATACAAGTCTTTGTCCATGGCATCGCCTGGATGGATCTTGTTTTTAATCCCGTCGAGGCCGGCCATCAACATCGCCGCAAAGCACAAGTAAGGGTTAGCGGTTGGATCCGCGAAACGTAGCTCAATACGACGCGCTTTCGGGCTAGGTACGACCGGAATACGGATCGACGCAGAGCGGTTACGTGCGGAGTAAGCCAACATAACGGGTGCTTCAAAGCCTGGGACCAATCGCTTATACGAGTTGGTTGAGGCGTTAGCGAATGCGTTAATCGCACGCGCGTGCTTGATGACACCACCAATGTAGTAAAGCGCCGTTTCAGACAGTCCACCATACTTATCACCGGCAAACAGGTTTTGGCCGTCTTTCGCAAGTGATTGGTGAACGTGCATCCCTGAGCCGTTATCGCCAACCAGCGGTTTCGGCATAAAGGTCGCGGTTTTGCCAAAGGCGTGTGCGACATTGTGGACCACGTATTTGTAGATTTGAATCTCATCCGCTTTGGTGGTTAGGGTGTTAAAGCGGGTCGCGATCTCATTTTGACCGGCCGTTGCCACTTCGTGGTGGTGCGCTTCAACCACGAGCCCCATTTCTTCCATGACCAGTGACATGGCTGAGCGAATGTCTTGCGACGAATCTACTGGCGCAACAGGGAAGTAACCGCCTTTGACGCCTGGACGGTGGCCTTTGTTGCCGCCTTCCAGTGCGGTACCTGAGTTCCAGCTCGCTTCAACGTCGTCTATTTTGTAAAAAGAGCCCGCCATATCGGTGGAAAATTTAACGTCATCGAATAAGAAAAACTCAGGCTCTGGACCAATCAATACGGTATCGGCAATGCCTGTTGAACGCATGAAATCTTCTGCGCGTTTTGCAATGGAACGAGGGTCGCGATCGTAGCCTTGCATGGTCGAGGGCTCGAGAATATCGCAACGGATGTTGAGGGTGCTTTCTTCGGTAAAAGGGTCCAGGACGGCTGAACTTGGATCAGGCATCATGACCATGTCTGATTCATTAATGCCTTTCCAACCTGCGACGGATGAGCCATCAAACATTTTACCTTCTTCAAAGAAGTCATCATCAATTTGATGAGAGGGGATAGAAACATGCTGCTCTTTACCTTTTGTATCGGTAAAGCGCAGGTCGATGAATTTCACCTCGTTTTCTTGGATAAGTGCGAGCACATTTTCTACTGACATGTGAAATAACCTCCGGTGTCAAATTAGGTAAATAGCGAATTGGCTCCTTGCTCCATGACAAAGCGAAAACTATGCCAACAATTAAAAGCCGCGTCACAGCGGGCTTGGTGCATATAAAGTGTTACGCTGCATCCGTCAAACGAACATTGGTTGCACCAAAGTTGTGCATAAAAGGGCAATATTGGTGCAATGAGCCAGAATGGTGCGTGTTGATTTGCACATCATGCGTGCAGACCGTTCCCTTCTCCCTTTTTAGCAGACAATCAGTATTGAGAGTGTGGGCCGTCTTTAAAAATTCATGTTTGCTCGAACACCGGTGAACCCTTGTATTTGCTTAATAAATGACCAGGTGGACAGCAGTTAAACCACTTTGATAGTGAGCTGATTCACAGAATAAGGTGGGTTTTACGACAAAATCTGGTACATTACGGCCGTTTTTTTAATCAGATGGTGGCCCTGTCGTGCTAGTATACGCTGTCTCAGCGTGTCAGGTTCGGCACGCGCCGCGTCTAACGAGTGAAAAAGAGAGTCCATGACCAAAATACAAACAGATAAATTAAGAAATATCGCCATTATTGCCCACGTTGACCACGGTAAAACCACGCTAGTGGATAAGCTGCTTCAGCAATCCGGTACGCTGGCTTCCCGCGGTGAGGTGGAAGAGCGTGTCATGGACTCAAACGATATTGAGAAAGAGCGTGGCATCACCATTTTGGCGAAAAACACCGCCATTAACTGGAATGATTATCGGATTAACATCGTTGATACCCCTGGGCACGCCGATTTCGGCGGTGAAGTTGAGCGTATCATGTCGATGGTTGATTCGGTATTGCTGGTTGTGGATGCGGTTGATGGCCCAATGCCTCAAACCCGTTTCGTGACCCAAAAAGCCTTTGCTCATGGCCTTAAACCTATTTTGGTCATCAACAAAATTGACCGTCCGGGCGCACGTCCTGATTGGGTCATGGATCAGGTGTTCGATCTGTTTGACACCTTAGGTGCAACAGACGAGCAGCTCGATTTCCAAGTGGTATATGCGTCAGCCCTGAATGGCTGGGCAAGCTTGGATGAAGCCACCGTAGGTGAAAATATGGAGCCACTGTTCAACGCCATCGTTGATAACGTGGACGCGCCGGATGTTGACATCACCACTCCTTTGCAAATGCAGGTGTCTCAGCTCGATTACAACTCATATGTCGGTGTTATCGGCGTCGGTCGTATCACGCGTGGCTCGGTAAAACCGAACCAGCAGGTGACGATTGTCAGTGCCGATGGCAGCAAGCGTAACGGCAAAGTGGGCAGTGTGTTGGGCTACCTAGGCCTTGACCGTACCGATGTCGCTGAAGCCTCTGCGGGCGATATTATTGCGATCACTGGGTTGGGTGAACTGAAAATTTCAGACACGATTTGCGATCCAAGTAACGTTGAAGCGCTACCGCCACTGACCGTTGATGAGCCGACAGTCACCATGACGTTCCAAGTGAATACATCACCGTTTGCCGGTTTGGAAGGTAAGTACGTGACGTCACGCAATATCCTTGAGCGCTTACAAAAAGAGCTGGTACATAACGTGGCTCTGCGTGTTGAAGAAACCGATAACCCGGACAAGTTCCGAGTGTCGGGTCGCGGTGAGCTGCATTTGTCTATCCTGATCGAGAATATGCGCCGCGAAGGCTTTGAGCTTGCCATGTCTCGCCCTGAAGTGATCATCAAAGAAGAAAACGGCGAAAAATTCGAACCCTTTGAAACCGTGACCATCGACGTACTCGAAGAGAACCAAGGCGGGGTGATGGAAAGTATCGGCCTACGTAAAGGTGAACTGACCAACATGCTGCCAGACGGTAAAGGCCGTGTGCGTATGGACTTTGTGATGCCGTCACGGGGTCTGATTGGTTTCCAAACCGAGTTTTTGACCCTGACGTCAGGCTCTGGCCTGATTTACCATACGTTTGATCACTACGGTAAATTCAAAGGCGGTGATATTGGCCAGCGCAATAACGGTGTGTTGATTTCCAATGCTGCCGGTAAAGCACTGACCTATGCACTGTTTAACCTACAAGATCGCGGTCGCCTGTTTGCTGAGCACGGTGACGAGGTGTACGAAGGCCAGATCATCGGTATTCATAACCGCGCGAACGATCTAACGGTTAACTGCCTGAAAGGTAAGCAGCTCACCAACGTGCGTGCATCAGGAACCGATGAAGCTCAGGTGCTGAGCCCTGCGATCAAGTATACTTTGGAGCAAGCGCTTGAGTTTATTGATGACGATGAACTGGTCGAAGCGACACCAGAGAGCATCCGTATTCGTAAAAAGCTGTTGACTGAAAATGATCGTAAGCGAGCTGGCCGTAAAGGTTAATCGTACTCACATCGTGATGTGACAACACCACGATACGATCAAAAAGGCACCTTCGGGTGCCTTTTTTGTCTGAGAAACAAGGGGTAGAAAACGCGCTGGGGCTGGAATTGCTCATACAGGCAACGCCTTAGTTATAAATCATGTACACTCATTACGCTTAAGCTAACACAAGGTTAAGGTGGAAGGATGCGCAAAATAAGGCTCCAGGATCAGGCGATTTGGCGTCATCGCTACGATTGGTTAATGGCGATGCTGACACATCTATGGCGGCGCATGGGCGAAGATAGACTGACCGTTAGTGCGGGCTATATGGCTTACGTGACATTGCTCTCCTTGGTGCCTTTAGTCACTGTGGTATTGTCGGCATTTTCAAGTTTTCCGGGATTTTCTGAGGTCGGTGGCACCTTACAACAGTTTGTGATTAATAACTTTGTCCCGGCAGCGGGAGAGGTCGTGGCGCGCTATCTCAATGAGTTTGTCGCCAATGCCGGAAAAATGACAGCGGTGGGCGTCAGCTTTCTTTTTGTCGTTGCGATTATGCTTATCTCTGCGATCGACAAAAGCTTAAACCACACATTTAAAATACAAACTAAGCGACCAATGATGATCGCTTTTTCCATTTACTGGATGGTGCTGACGTTGGGGCCGATACTGATTGGGACCAGCATTGCATTGAGCTCGTATTTGACGTCGTTGTCGTTACTACAAAGTGGCATCGCCAATGATTTATTAACAACCTTACTCAGGGTACTTCCTTTTCTTCTGACCACACTGACATTTATGGGGTTGTATACTCTAGTGCCGAATACGCGGGTGCGGCTTCGTCATGCCCTGGTGGGAGCGGCAGTTGCGAGTGTGCTCTTTGAGCTGAGTAAGAAAGTGTTCGCCTTGTATGTGACTCATTTTCCGTCCTATCAACTCATATATGGCGCATTAGCCGTGGTGCCGATCCTCTTCGTATGGGTGTATTTTAGTTGGTGTATTGTGCTGTTTGGTGCTCAGGTTACGGCCACGCTCAGAGAGTCAGACCGTTGGTGGCCTCGCATGGATTCTTCTGAGAGCCAGGACGCACTCGCCAGTCAAGGGGATCGGGATAACGCCCCAAGATATAATAAGGAGCAGTATGATTGCCTTAATTCAACGCGTGAGTGAAGCCAATGTCACAGTTGATGGTGTGAGCACGGGCGCCATTGGAAAAGGGTTGGTGGTGTTACTGGGTGTTGAGAAAGGTGACACGGAGACTCATGCCGCCAAACTCGCGCATAAAGTCGGTGGCTATCGTGTCTTTGAAGATGACGCCGGGAAGATGAATTTAAATGTATCACAAGCCAGTGGTGAATTGCTGGTGGTGTCACAATTTACGTTAGCGGCGAACACCACAAAAGGCATGCGTCCGAGTTTTTCAGGAGCCTCACCGCAAGAAGCAGAGCGATTATACGAAGTGTTTTGTCAGGCTTGCCGACAAACCGGCTTTAAGACGCAAACTGGGCAATTTGGCGCGGACATGAAAGTGTGCTTAGTGAATGATGGCCCAGTGACATTCTGGCTTCAGGTTTAGAGAGACGCCTAACAAGGAGAGACAGGCATGTTTAGAATTGTGACACCGCGCTCAGAGGAAGAGCTTGCGCGCTATTATGACTTCCGTTATCGGATGTTACGAGAACCTTGGCATTCTCCTCGTGGCTCAGAACGTGATGCATATGATGTGAGTGCGTATCATCGCATGATAGTGGACAGTGATGATGCCCCCGTCGCGATCGGACGCTTGTACCTCACGCCAGATAATGATGGTCAAATCCGTTATATGGCAGTATCGCCTGATTACCGAAACCGTGGTCTCGGGGCGTTAGTTTTGATGGCACTGGAGTCGTTAGCACGACAAGAAGGGGCAAAACGCCTGGTTTGTCGTGCGCGAGAAGAAGCGGTGAGTTTTTATGCCCAACACGACTTCATCAGCCAGGGCGATCTGAGCGATGAACGTGGCCCCATTCGTCATCAGCAGATGGTTAAATCGTTAGACCCGTTATCGGACGTGGTGCGTCGACCTGAGTGGTGTACGGAGCTACAGCAGCGTTGGCAAGCACAAATCCCGATCAGCGACAAAATGGGGGTTCAGATCAGCCAATTTACCGGTTATAGCTTTGAGGTCTGTGCCAATTTGAATGCCAATTTAAACCCGCGCCAGACCATGTTTGCAGGTAGCATATTTAGCCTGGCGACCTTGGCCGGGTGGGGAATGGTATGGCTGTTAATGAAGGAGCGTCAACTGAGTGCTGATATTGTCCTCGCCGACAGCCATATTCGTTATCGCCGCCCTGTGGCGGAACGCCCAAGAGCCAGTGTGTCACTGGATAGCCTGAGTGGTGAGCTAGACAGGCTTGAAAACGGACGCCGAGCACGTGTCACCTTGGAAGTGGAGTTTTTTAGTGGCGATGAAAAGGCCGGTGTTTTTACAGGCACCTATGTCTTATTACCGTCAGAGGATGGCGCCACGGCCCAGCCTGCGCCTCAGTTAGCGTTACTGCGTTAACGGATACGCGGAGCCGTGTGTTGAAAAATGGGCCAATTGATTAGTCGTGGTGTATCACCCTGTAGCTCCCCTGTTATCAGCCCACGGTCGGCTTCGATGGAAAGAGACTCAAAGGGGAACGCTTGCTCTTGCCGGGTGCCTGAGCGTTTATCACTGAACCAAATGGCAATACGCTCAGACCAATCTTTATCGGGATCCACATTGGCTTGAGCATCGAACAGCACGATTTCCATCTTGCCATTCAGGCCCACACTGAAGCTTTCTTTATCCGCGGCCAGTCCCGACCACTCCCCCTCGATATCATGGAAGCCGCTGAGTGGCAGAGGCCAGTTAAACCAATCTTGGTAAATCGACAGGGGGATTTGTAAGCCATCTACCTGTAATGCCCAAGGTTGGCTCGGGGTGTTTATATTCCACTGCCCAGACGCGGCGAGTTGGCCATCAGGAAAGCCGAGGAGCAATTGATGAAGCGTTATCTTGCCATCATTAGCATCAAGGCGTAAATAGGGCTCTGCTAGCCATTGATGATTGATGCTGGCGTGGTTGGCACTCGCGGTAAGCACGCCATTGGTAAGCTGCCATTGTTTACGGTGGTGTAACCGTAAAGTGCGACCATCGACATCAATGCCACTGATTTTTACCGGAAACTGCGTGGATAAAGCCAGCCACTCGTTGTGCTTGAGCGATAAATCGGTAATAGAGAGGCGGTCTGGCCAGTTGGGGAGCGTTTGGATGAGAGGGGCAAGTATCGGTTGGCTCAGGGTGAGCCCATTGGCTTGTAATCTGTCTATCTGCCAATCACTGTCAGAAAACTGTCCGGACAAGGCGATAAATCCCTCTTGCCATTGGCTTGTTAATTGATTGATTACCCAAGTTTCTCCGTGGCGTTCGATGTCACCCAGGGGCTGTTCCCAGGTTTGTTCTTGCCAACGGACATAGTCTGCGTTGAACGACGCACGCAGTTGAGGCTGTTGCCACCAGGGGGTATGAGGCGAAAACCGTAGTTGTTCGGCGGAGAGAGTCAGGTTATTGATGGATAACGTATTGGTGTCGGCACTGAGCTGGCGAATATCAGCACGTTCAATCGTCAAGGTCGTGGTGTCAGGCCATCGCGATAGCGTCTTGATAAGGCGTTGGTGAGTTTGCTCACTGTCAATGATCATATCGCTAACGGTCAATTGCGTTAATGCGAGCGTCCCAGGTTGCCAGGTACCTTGTGCGCTGAAAGCCGCCCGTTGCCATTGAAAAGATACGCCATTGAGCTGCCAGCCTGATGGCGTCGGCATCGCATCTAGCAGCAGTTGGGAAAGGCGAAGCCCTTGCCAATTGACCTGTTTTATCTGCCATTGCACCCGACCACTGACCTCACCAACCGGTGATTGACCTTTACGCCAATCATCAAGTTGTGCGCTAACCTGGCTCGCTTGCCAGTTTGATCCCTTGATAGTGAGATTGTTGAATAACACGCGTCCAATGCTGAGCGTTTTGGGCAGCATATTGAGATGGGGAACGGCATGATCAGTAAGATTGAGGGTGAGACCATCAATTCGTGCCCACTGAAGATGCGATATTTGGTTGGACGAAAACTGAATTTGGATCGTATCGGCCTGCCAATGTTGGCCATCGCGTTGATAGTCAGGCTGCGTCAGTGAAAGAGTCAGTGGGTGACGCCAATGATAATGGATTTGCTTAACGGTGAGCTCACCAGGCACTAACGGCGTTACCAAGGTATGGAACAGCTGGGTGCTGTGGCGAGTATGAAGTATCACCACTATAACCAGTAGGGCAGTGACACTGAGAATAACGAAGCTGGCAAACAATTTGGCCAGAATGCGCATGAATAGACCCTATCAAGGCGACGAATAGGTCTAAGATTGGCGCAAAAATGCCCTAACTTCAACTATTAGCCCATATGAATATTTCACGTTGATGCCCCATACCGCGAGGGCGGTACGGGGCAAACGGACTAATCGAGCTGCGGACCTGCCGATACTAAGGCTGCCCCTTCCGTCGTATCCGTATATTTATCGAAATTATTGATAAAACGTTGTGCCAAGTCTTTGGCTTTACTTTCCCATTGCAAAGGATCCACGTAGGTATCGCGAGGGTCGAGAATACCATCGTTCACTTCCTCCAATGAGACCGGGATTTCCAAGTTAAACACAGGAATGACTTTGGTCTCCGCTTTTTCGATGGAGCCGTCCAAGATAGCGTCGATAATGGCGCGGGTATCTTTAATGGAAATTCGATCACCGGAGCCATTCCACCCAGTATTCACCAAGTAGGCCTCCGCGCCTGCCGCTTCCATTCGCTTCACTAACACTTCAGCGTATTTTGTTGGGTGTAAGGTGAGGAAGGCAGCGCCAAAAGCCGCAGAGAAAGCCGGTGTCGGTTCGGTAATACCGCGCTCAGTCCCCGCCAACTTAGCTGTGAAACCAGATAAGAAATGGTACTTAGTTTGCTCTGGCGTTAATTTTGACACCGGTGGCAGTACGCCAAAGGCATCTGCTGACAAGAAGATCACCTTGTTGGCATGGCCGCCTTTTGATACGGGTTTAACGATATTATCGATGTGATAAATCGGGTAGGAGACGCGGGTGTTCTCTGTTTTGGAGTTATCGTCAAAGTCGATACGACCATCACTGCGAACGGTGACATTCTCTAAAAGCGCATCGCGACGGATGGCGTTGTAGATGTCAGGTTCAGCGTCTTTCGATAACTTGATGGTTTTGGCGTAGCACCCGCCCTCGAAGTTAAAGACACCATGATCATCCCAGCCATGTTCATCATCCCCTATCAGCTGGCGTTTGGGATCGGTAGACAGGGTGGTTTTACCTGTTCCCGACAGACCAAAGAAGATAGCGACGTCACCGTCTTTGCCCATATTGGCAGAGCAGTGCATGGAAGCGATATCTTGCAAGGGCAAGAAGTAGTTCATCATCGCAAACATGCCTTTTTTCATTTCACCGCCATACCAGGTGCCGCCAATCAGCTGTACCCGTTCGGTGAGATTGAAAACGGTAAAGTTTTCTGAGTTTAACCCTTGCTCGCGCCATTTGGTGTTCACACACTTGGCACCATTCATCACCACAAAATCGGGCTCAAAGTCTTTGAGTTCTTCATTGGTTGGGCGGATAAACATATTTTTGACGAAGTGTGCTTGCCACGCGACTTCGGTGATCACGCGAATGCGTAATCGGGTATTCGGGTTGGCGCCACAATAGCCATCAATCACGAATAAGCGTTTGCCTGAGAGTTGATGGGTGACCAGTGCTTTGAGATCTTTCCACACGGCGTGATCAATGGGTTTGTTGTCGTTCTTTCCTTGATCAGACCACCATACAGTATCGCGGGTAGTGTCATCGCGAACAATGTACTTATCTTTTGGGGAACGACCGGTAAAAATACCTGTGTCTACTGACACCGCGCCGAGCTCGGTCACCACGCCTTTTTCATAGCCTTCCAGCTCAGGTTTGGTTTCTTCCTCGAACAACTGCTCATAAGAGGGATTACGGATAACTTCTTTGACATTTTCCAGACCATGACGGGAAAGATCGATGTCAGCGACCTCGGGTTCGACGTTCAGGACAGTCATAGGTGCTCCTTGGGGTAAGATGTTGTTAACTGTCTTTGTGCTAGCTACCTGAAATGTATCTTCAGGGACTGACTCCATACACGATTGCACGCTGGGGCTATTTTGATTGTAGGGTACGGACCACCAGGTGCCATGTCATAGACATGGTAACGCTTAGTTAAACGTTTGCGCTACCCAAAGACCTATTATTGTTTGTACAAAAATAATGCGGAAAAAAATGTGAGTTAAGTCGGGTAGAAATAAGAAAAAAGCCAGCTTTATGCTGGCTTTTGAACTTGGTCAGGCTAGTTTACTTCGAAGCGCTAAAAATGTAGCACGGCATTACTGCATTTGTGAGGTTGAATTCGCGTTTTGATCGAAAATGGCTGCAACATCAACATTATCGAAAGCGTAGTCTGTGCCACAGTAATCGCAGTGCAAATGAATGGTGCCCATTTCAGCGACCATTTTATCGACTTCACTACGCTCAATAGCCGCAATCGCGCTGGCACTGCGCTCACGTGAACAGCTACATTTAAAAACAACATCTTGGGCTGGATACAGGGTTACTTGCTCCTGATGGTACAAGCGATAAAGCACATCTTTGGCGCTCAAACTGAAAAGTTCATCATTTTTAATGGTGTCAGTAAGCTGAGTTAGATGTTCAAAATCCCCCTCATCACCTTTACCGTCGGGGAGCACCTGCAGCATCATCCCAGCCGCATGGGGCTTACCGTCGTGCTCACCCGTACGCAGCCAAAGACGAGTCTTTAACTGCTCTGAACGGGTGAAATAATCTTCCAGGCACCCTTGTAAGTGGTCAGACTCTAACCCAACAATGCCTTGATAGCGCTCACCATCGACAGGCTCAATGGTAATGATCAGTTGACCTTGCCCCATCATATCCGTCAAGGTGGCCCCCTCTTTTATCTCGCCTTTGACGCGCGCGGTGCCACGCAGCTGCTGGTGATGATCTCCGTTAATCACGGCGAGAGAGACAGGTCCATCGCCTTGAAGCTGGACGGTGATTGAACCGTTAAACTTGAGTGTGGCGGTCAACAAGCTGGTCGCGGCTAACATTTCTCCCAGCAAGGCATTGACCGGTGCTGGGAAATCTTGATTTTCCAGTATGCGCTGATAGGTGTCATCGAGCTTGACCAGCTCACCACGAACAGACACATCTTCAAATAGGTAACGGTGTAGTTGATCGTTTGACATGCATTTTCTCTCCGGCAATGGCGCGATCGCGGCCTTAGTCTGTGCCTTGTTTAAACTTACGAATATCTCGGCGTTGCTTTTTATCCGGCCGTCCATCAGGACGTGGGTTATGTGCATTTAAGCGACGCATTTCCGTTTCATGCTCGCGTTTGGCGAGGCTACTTTCGGTTTCTTGGTATAAAGTCTGTGCTATCGAGGCCCCTCGGCGTTGCTCCGATAATGCCAGCACCGTGAGGGTTTTCTCATCATGACCCTGACGTAGGCGGATCTCTGCACCGATTTCGACCATTCTGCTGGGCTTGGCACGTTGACCATTATAGTGCACCTTGCCACCATCAATCATATTGCGAGCAATGGAGCGCGTTTTATAAAAGCGTGCGGCCCACAACCATTTATCCAACCTGACCGTCGTCAAAGGCGCTGATGTGCTTTTTTTCATCATTCAACTCCTGCGCAATCTGGATCGGCGACATTAGCATAAAATTTACTTTAGAGCAGTATCACAGCATCGCCGTCCCACCTCCCGTCATGGCGGCGAGTTCGATAAAATAAATCCGCTATGACTGAAAAGTCTCAAGATCACATTGTGTTTTTGCTAGTATGCCCAGCTTTTCGTAATCTAATCGTGGAATCTAATGGCTAAAAAGGCCATCAATAGGCATGTGGTGTCATTAATTGGTTTTAAAAGGATGATTCAGGCAGGAAGCCATCAAAGAAAAATCTCGGTGTCAGCGCTGACACTCGGTCGGGCACGGTTGTGTCTAAATGTGGGTCTAGTGCTTTTACTGTTTTGGCTGGCTGGACGGCTCGTGTGGAGTGTCTACACGCCTCCCGTGGCGCCTACCCTTTCTGTGGGGAGTCAGGCTGTGGTCAATCAGGCTGCAGGTGAGGGCGCTTTTTCATTAGCCCCCGCGATTAATGCCCAGTTATTTGGTCGGTATCAGGCCTCTGCGGAACAACAACAGCAATCTGTCAGCCAAGTCCCCGAAACGCGGTTGCAATTGACCTTGGTCGGGGTGGTCGCGAGTAATCAACCGTCGCGTGCGCTGGCCGTGATCGCCAAAGGCGGTCAACAGTCAACCTATGGCGTGGGGGAGCAAGTCAAAGGCACACAAGTCAGTGTCGATCAGGTGTTGTCTGATCGGGTCATTCTTCGTCAAGGCACCCGCCGCGAAGCGTTATTGATGCCAGGCGTTGAAGCGGACAGTACGCCCCAAACGGTTTTTTCTTTACCCAAGGGGGACACGACGCCCCCAAAGCCGACAATACGCCGAAGGCAGACCAGCCCTGACTGGCCTGCTGACTTGGCACAACAGTTGACGAAAGATCCGCAGCGCTTATTTGATTATGTCCAGTTAGCGCAGATAGGTGATGCCAAACAACTTAAAGGCTTTCGCCTCACGCCAGGGAAAAATCCGGTGCTATTTGAGCAATCTGGCTTACAGCCCGGCGATATCGCCATCGCCATTAACGGTCTGACGCTGAGCCGATCGGTGGCGCTTCCCGATATTCTCACCCGTATTCAACAACAGGGCGCGCTTGATTTAATCGTCGAGCGGCAAGGGCAGCAGCATGACATTTCGATTCCATTATAAATCATCACAACCGCCTCGCGCGGCGTTAGGAGTGTGACGTGAACCTAAGGCAACGACTGATCCCCTATCTCATGGCCGTGAGTCTGCTTGTATCCGGTTTACCGGCAGGGGCGGCAGAGTTCAGTGCTTCGTTTAAAGGCACAGACATTCAAGAGTTCATCGAAATTGTGGGGCGCAATCTTGAGAAGACCATTATCGTTGACCCCTCGGTACGCGGCACCATTAATGTGCGTAGTTACGATACGTTAGACGATGAGCAGTACTACCAATTTTTTCTCAACGTGCTCGAAGTGTATGGCTTTGCGGTGGTTGAAATGGAAAACGGGGTGGTCAAAGTGGTTCGCGACAAAGATGCGAAAACCTCACCGGTCCCTGTGGTTGGTGAGGGGGATAATGTGGTGGGAGACGAAGTGGTTACCCGCGTGGTCGCTGTAAAAAATGTCTCGGTACGCGAACTCTCCCCCCTGTTGCGTCAGCTTATCAATAATGCGGGGGCAGGTAATGTCGTCCACTACGATCCGGCCAATGTGATCATGATTACCGGTCGGGCCGCGGTGGTTAATCGTTTAACCGATATTATTCAGCGCGTCGATCAGGCGGGCGATAAGAAGGTGGAAGTCGTACGTCTCGACCACGCCTCTGCCGCGGAAATGGTACGGATTGTCGATACGTTAAATAAGCGTGACAACGCCAACACCCGTCCAGAGCTGTTGGAGCCTCGCATTGTCGCCGATGAGCGCCTGAATGCGGTGTTGGTTTCTGGCGAGCCCAAGGTCCGTGAGCGCGTGATCGAACTTATCAAACAGCTTGACCAAGAGATGGCGACCACGGGCAATAGTCGCGTGATTTATCTTCGCTACGCCAAAGCGGAAGACGTGGTTGATGTATTACAGGGCGTTTCGGATAATCTTCTGAAAGAAAAAGAAAAAAACGCTAAGCCGAGTGTGAATGATCAAGCGGTACAAATTTCCTCGCATCAAGGTACTAACTCGCTGGTGATCACCGCCCCGCCGGATATTTTAAGAACCCTTGAGAGCGTGATTTCCCAGCTCGATATTCGCCGCGCACAGGTGTTGATTGAAGCCTTGATAGTGGAAATGTCGGAATCTGACGGAGCGAACCTCGGTGTACAGTGGGGCTCGCTGGAAAACGGCGGGATTCAGTTTAATAACGCAGGGGTAGGCGTGACAAGCTATCTCACGGGGCAAAAAGCAGCAGAAGACACGACGCGCACTGAAGTGCGCTATCGGGATGATGGCACACCGTACAATGTCCCCATCACCGAATCAGGCGATTATTCGGCACTCAATGAAGTACTTGGTGGCTTAAATGGTCTGGCAGCGGGAGTGGTGATGGGCGATTGGACCGCCCTGGTGACGGCGGTCTCATCGAACAACGAGTCGAATATCCTGTCTTCACCCAACCTGATGGTGCTCGATAACCAAGAAGCCTCCTTTGTGGTGGGTGAAGAAGTGCCTGTGATCACCGGCTCGCAAACGGGCTCGAATAACGACAACCCGTTCCAAACCGTCGAGCGTAAAGATGTGGGGATTAAGCTCAAAGTCACCCCGCAAATCAACGAAGGCTCTGCGGTGTTACTCGATATTGAGCAAGAAGTCTCCAACGTGCTCGGTGCCAGTGGCGCCGTCGATGTGCGTTTTGGTAAACGGCAGCTGACCACCTCGGTGATGGTCGGTGATCAACAAATGATTGTATTGAGTGGTTTGATTGACGAGCGCACCGTTGAAAGTGAATCTAAGGTGCCAGTGTTGGGGGATATTCCTGTATTAGGACATTTGTTCAAGTCGACGTCGACGCAAACGGAAAAGAAAAACCTCATGCTGTTTATCAAACCGACCATTATTCGTACCGGTTTGACCGCAGATGGGGTCACCCAACGCAAATACAACTATATCCGAGCCGAGCAAATACTGCGCGCACAAGATGGCGTTAAGCTGATGCCTGACGCTGCAAAGCCGGTACTGCCTGCTTACGACAGTGATGTGGTGATGCCAGCAGAAGTGCGCGCCTTACAGGCGGAGCTAGCAAATGAGTGATCGCGCCAACGCCTTAGCGGCTGACCCCATAGCAACGTGGCAGTTGCCTTTTGGTTTTGCGCGTCGCCATGGTGTGGTATTGCTGACGGAGAATCATATCACGCGTTTGCTGTGCCTGGCGTCCGTCACCCCCGAGACCTTGATAGAAGTGCAACGCGTGCTCGGGATGGAAATGGAGCCTGAATGGGTCTCCGAGACTGATTTCGAACAACACCTGACACGCCTCTATCAACGTGACAGTGCCGATGCGCAGCAATTGATGGCTGACATTGGCGCGGACGCGGACAGCGATGATTTTTTCTCCCTGGCCGAAGAATTGCCTCAGAGTGAAGACTTACTGGAATCGGAGGACGATGCGCCGATTATCAAGCTGATTAATGCGATGCTGGGTGAAGCAATCAAAGAAAGTGCGTCAGACATTCATATCGAAACGTTTGAGCACGCGTTATCGATCCGTTTTCGTGTCGACGGCGTGTTGCGTGAAGTCTTGTCCCCCAGTCGTAAGCTTGCCCCATTATTGGTCTCGCGAGTAAAAGTGATGGCGAAACTCGACATTGCTGAAAAGCGGGTGCCGCAAGATGGGCGTATTTCGGTCCGTATCGGTGGGCGTGCGGTCGATGTGCGGGTATCGACCATGCCCTCATCCCATGGTGAGCGCGTCGTGATGCGTCTACTGGATAAAAACGCAGTGCAACTCGATTTGGCACAACTGGGCATGGCCCCTCGCCTGCATCAAGGTTTTCGTGAATTGATTCATAAACCCCATGGCATCTTACTGGTCACGGGGCCGACGGGCTCGGGGAAATCGACCACCTTGTACGCGGGGTTACAAACCATTAATAGTGAGGATCGCAATATTCTGACGGTGGAGGATCCGATCGAGTTTGATCTGGCCGGTATTGGGCAGACGCAAGTGAACCCCAAAGTGGACATGACCTTTGCGAGAGGCTTGCGTGCTATGTTGCGTCAAGATCCTGACGTTGTCATGGTCGGGGAGATCCGTGATTTAGAAACCGCACAAATTGCCGTACAAGCTTCGTTGACGGGCCACCTGGTGATGTCAACGTTGCACACCAATACCGCGATTGGGGCAGTTACCCGTTTGCGAGATATGGGCATCGAGCCTTTCTTGCTGTCTTCCTCTTTATTGGGGGTACTGGCGCAGCGCCTTGTTCGTACGTTATGCCCCCATTGCCGCATTCCCTACACGGCGGATGAAGGGCAACAGCAATTATTTATCGACCTCGGCCTAGTCAACGCCGGTGAGTCGATCACTTTATACAAATCGAACGGATGCGAACGCTGTCATCATAAAGGCTACCGCGGTCGAACCGGTATTCATGAATTGCTGACGGTGGATGATAAAGTTCAAGCACTTATCCACCATGATGCGGGTGAGCAGGCGATTGAGGATGTGGTTCGCGTCCAGAGCCCAAGCATTCGTTATGACGGCCTTGCGAAAGTGCTAAAAGGGGAAACCACTCTTGAAGAAGTCATGCGGGTCACCAAGGAGAGCTAATGGCTGCATTTGACTATCAAGCCCTCGACGAACGTGGGCGTAAGCGTAAAGGCGTGATTGAGGCTGATACCGCACGTCAAGCACGCCAGCAATTGCGTGATAAAGGGTTTACGCCGCTTGACGTTAATGCCACTACCCGTAAACGGGCGAGCCAAAAGACGTCGACATCTCAGCCGCTTTTCAGCCCTGGTCAGCGCGGGATTAGCACACAAGAGCTCTCCCTCATTACACGCCAGTTGGCGACACTGATTGATGCCGCCATGCCACTGGAAGAGTGCTTGAAAGCGGTGGCAGAGCAAGCAGAAAAGCCACGTATCGGCAGCATGATGACCAGCGTCCGCGCCCGTGTGATGGAAGGGTACACCTTGGCCGATGCGTTTGCAGATTACCCGCAGGTGTTTGATGAATTATACCGTGCGATGATTGCCGCCGGTGAAAAAGCGGGCCATTTAGGTACCGTGTTATCGCGCCTTGCCGATTACGTTGAGAACCGCCAGCGGATTCAATCCACGCTGTTACAAGCGATGCTATACCCCGCTATTTTAACGTTTTTCTCGGTCATCATCGTGGCGTTTTTGCTGGCGACCGTGGTGCCCGATATTGTCGGTCAATTTGTTCAAACCGGTCAGGCGCTACCTGCATCGACTCAATTTCTCTTAAATGCCAGTGATTTTATTCTCGATTGGGGCATCTGGGTCGTGGGGGGGATGGTCTTGGCCTTACTGGGGATACGCGCGTTATTGAAAGATAAACAGCGGCGTTTAGCGTGGGACAAACAAAAGCTCGCGCTACCGATCCTCGGACGGGTGGCGCGGGGGCTCAATACCTCCCGTTTTGCTCGAACCCTCGCTATTTGTACCGCCAGCGCGATTCCATTACTGGATGGCATGAAAGTCGCGGCGCAAGTCATGAGTAATCAATACGTCCGTCAGCGCGTCCTTGAGGCGGCGGATAAAGTGCGTGAAGGCGCGAGTTTACGTGTGGCCCTGGACCAATCCAGCTTATTTCCCCCGATGATGTTGCACATGATTGCCAGTGGTGAACGCAGCGGCGATTTGGAGCCCATGCTTTCTCGTGCCGCCGATAACCAAGATAAAGATTTTGAAGCCCAAGTGAACGTTGCACTCGGTATTTTTGGTCCGTTAATGATTGTATTAATGGCTGGGCTGGTACTCTTTATTGTGGTGGCCACCTTGATGCCCATTATTGCCATGAACGACATGGTAGGGTTGTGATTTTATGTTGTTAAACAAGGAGAACAAAATGCGTCGTCAACAAGGTTTTACCCTTCTTGAAGTCATGGTTGTGGTGGTCATTATCGGCCTATTGGCAAGTTTTGTTGCCCCCAACTTATTGGGTAATAAAGATAAAGCGGCCGTAAAGAAGGCGGTTGCTGACGTGAGCGCGCTTGAAAACGCCCTCGACATGTACAAGTTAGACAATAATCAGTATCCGACCACCGATCAGGGCCTTGAGGCGCTAGTGACCAAACCGCAAAGTGATCCGGTGCCGCGCAGCTATCCGGATCAAGGCTATATCAAGCGCCTGCCCCAAGATCCATGGAATAACGACTACCGCTATGTGAGCCCCGGTGAGCACGGTGTAGTGGACATTTTCTCGCTAGGGGCGGATGGCCAAGAAGGCGGAGACGGTGTCAACCAAGACATTGGCAACTGGAACCTGACCGAGCTGCAATAAGATGCGTCGAGCGGCAGGCTTCACCCTCTTAGAAATACTGTTGGTCGTGGTCATCGTGGCCGTTAGCGCATCCGGTGTGGTGATGGTATGGCCTGAACCTGTTGATACGCGTACTCAAGAAGCAGGCCAAGCCCTGTACCAGCGAATGAAGCTGTGGGCTGAGCAAAGTTGGCTAGAAGGGCGAACGTATGGGGTACGCATTAACGAGCATGACTACCAGCTTTTAACGCTGGGCGAGGAAAAGTGGCAGCCTGTAAGCAGCGAGCGTTGGGCCACGACAGGTGCCTTACCGGAACAAAGCCGTTTCTCTCTGACCATGGATGGGTTTGGTTGGCAGCAACAAGATAGGCTGTTTGAAGATAAGCCACTGTTTGAGGATTTGTTTGACGAAAACAATGAGCCGTCGGTTGCGCCCCCGCAAATCTGGCTTTTACCCAACGGTGAACTGACCCCTTTTACGTTGCTGATAGAAACAGAGGGCAGTGCCGTGTGGCAACTCAAGGCCAACGAATTGGCGCAATTTACTTGGCAACGCGCAGGAGATCGTTCATGAGTTGCGGAAGACCGATAGAGCAGCAAGGGATGACGTTGCTTGAGGTGTTGGTGGCGGTGGCGATTTTTGCTATCGCAGCGCTCAGTGTGATGAAAGCCACTGGGCAGCATACGCGCTCATTGGGACGTCTGGAGCAAAAAACCTTAGCGGCCATGGTCGCGGATAACCAACTCGCCGAGGTGGTACTCGGTGCCAAGGTACCGGAAAAAGCCACGCAAGGGACCACAGAGATGGCCGGCCAACAGTGGCAGTGGCAACTCACGCCAGTGGCAACCGATACCGGTCAGCTTCGTGCCGTTGACCTCTCCGTCTCAGTGCTGGAGCAAGTTGATAGCCCGCTCGTAACGGTGAGGACCTATGTTGCGACGCGCTAAAGGCTTTACCTTACTCGAAGTGTTACTGGCACTGGTGGTTTTTGCCAGCATCAGCCTTACCGCTTACCAGGTACTACAAACGGTACAGCGCAGTGACATGCAATCCCGCGAAGTGGGCGAGACCTTACAGCAACTGCAGCGGGCGTTGGTGATCATGGATAGTGACTTTCGACAAATGGCCGCGCGTCGCCAACGTATCAATGGTCAAGCACCGACCGAGCAACTGCTGCTTGCCGGGCGTGACGTGTTGCAAAGTGAAAGCATGGGTGTGCGTTTTACCCGTACAGGCTGGATTAACCCACAAGCGCGCTTTCCGCGAGGGGAAGTTGTGGCGGTGGGATACCGACAACGAGATGGCAATCTCGAACGCCTACGCTGGCGCTACCCAGATCAGGCGGCAGGCGATGAACCGGCGGTGGCCACCTTACTCAGTGATATCGATGAGCTGACATTTCGTTTTTATACAAAAGAGGGGTGGCAAAATAGCTACGATACGGCACATGCGCTGCCTAAAGCGATGCAGATACGCTTCACTCACCCGCGTTATGGCCAGTTAGTGCGGACTTATTTACTCGCGGGACAAACCTTACCCGCGCCGCTGCAGCGGGAGGCGCAATGATCCGACAGCGCGGAGCGGCGCTTCTGGTCGTGATGATGATCATGGCGCTGATGACAGCCATCGCCGGCAGTATGGCGTCGCGGTTGTTTACTAACTACCACCGGGCAGAAAACCAGCTTCATTTTCAGCAAGCGTATTGGTATAGCCAGGCGGTTGAAGCGCTCGCGGCAGCGGTATTACGTGATAGTTTGTCAGGCAGTGAAACGGTAAATTTAAGCCAAAACTGGGCGGAAGCCTCTCGCACATTTCCGCTTAAAGGCGGGGAGGTTAGTGGGCACTTACAAGATGCGCAAGCCTGCTTTAATCTCAATAGCTTACAGTTGCGCGGGTCGACGGTCGGCGGACCAGTGCCTTATGAAGTCAGCGTACTCCGCGCCTTGATTGGAAACCACGTCGAGGATAGTTATCAAGCGGATGTGATTGCCCAAGCGAGTCGCGACTATATCGATGAGAACAATCAGCTTGATCAATCGTTGGGCGCGGAAGATGCGCATTACGAGAGTGTCCGTCCCGCCTATGTGACACCCGATGCGGTGATTGCCGATGTGAGTGAATGGCGTGCGGTACGCGGTGTCAACGGTACAGTGTTTCGGCAGTTATCGCCTCAGTTATGTGCGATCCCCAGTGCTGAGCTAAAGGTGAACGTGAATACCCTAACGGACAAACAGGCCGCCTTGTTGTCGGCATTGTTTACACCAGCCTTGCCCGTTGAACAGGCCAAGCAGGTACTGGCCCAGCGTCCCGAGTCTGGCTGGGAAAGCGTTGAAGCGTTTATGGCAACCTTAAATCTCACTGACTTCGATGACGCGGATCGCAAGCAAGTGGCGCCACATTTAAGTGTGACAAGTCACTATTTTTTACTACAAGCCGATGTGCATGTGGCCTCAGCCCAGCGTCACATCCAGGCATTATTGCACTATCAAGACGGTGGCCAAGTATCGGTTTTGCGCCGTCGGTTCGGAGGAATGCGTGAGCGAGCGACTGATAATCAGGATCAGTGATGCCAGCCAACCCATTTATTGGGCCCAGGTCCGTGCCAGTGATAATCACGTTATCACCACCGGAACTTGTCAACAGTTGTCTGCATTAACAGAGCAAGCACAGACAAGACGTGTGGTGCTGCTGGTGGATAGCGCCTGGCTGACACTCACCACTGTCACGTTACCGCCAGGGTCGCGGCGGCAGCGTGACAAGGTAGTGCCGTATCTACTAGAAGAAACCTTGGCTGAAGATGTTGAGGCAGTGCATGTCAGCATTCTTGATACGCAGGCCAACACTGCGCAGGTCGCAGTGGTCGCACATCAGCAGATACAAGCATGGCAGCGCGCACTGGATGAGGCGGGGATCAATGTACGTCAGTGGATCCCCGATGTACTTTGCTTGCCTTGGCAATCCCAAGGATTGACGTTAGCACCATTAGGTGAGCAATGGCTGTGCCGGTACCACGCGCACCAAGGTGTGGTGGGTCGACGCGCGTGGCTTGCCTTTTGGGCGCAAGCTTGGTGGCGTCAGCATCATGAAAAAACCGACGCGGATGATCCAACGACGTCCGGTGAGACGAGCGGACTCACGGTACATGGCTATGGCCCTCAAGACCAACACGTTGCCTCTCCCTTACAAGCCTGGTCACTGCCCATGCAATGGCATACTGATGAAGAAACCATCAGTGTGTTAGCCCAACAAAGTGCATCGGTATCCGCCAACATTCTAACGGGCCGTTACCGGCCACAGAGCCAAGCGAAACAGACGCTAAAACCGCTTATCCCTACGGCCTGCTTACTGCTGGCTATCGGGGTATTATTGGGAGCGGAGCAATGGCTGACGATTCGCGACACTCAGCAGCAGGCGCAGGCGTTACGCTCGCAAAGTGAAGCCTTGTTCCGCCAAACGCTGCCGCAATACCAACGTATCCCTACTCGCTCCTACATGGTGCGGCAAATGGATGCCGAAATCAGCCGGTTAGAGGGACAGCAGCATGATGCCGCGTTATTACCTTGGCTCGCGCAACTCGCACCGATGCTTGAAGATGTCCCCGGTATCAAGGTACAGGCACTGCGTTATCAAGCCAGTCGCGATGCCTTAATATTACGAGCACAAGGCCTTGATTTTACTCAGTTTGAACGCTTACGGGGGATCCTGAGCGAGCATTATACCACTGATTTAGGACAGCTTAATCGTAGTGGTGAGACGGTCAGTGGTGAGTTTACGTTGAGGAAGCAATCATGATGACACGCATTCAAGCTCATTGGCAGGCGATCAGTTTGCGAGAGCAGCGACTGTTGATCGTCGCCGGAGTCGTCCTAGTGATAAGCCTTTTGTACTGGGGGATCGTCGCGCCGATTCATGCACAGGCAAAGCAGGCAAATACAGCACGAGCCAGTGAGCTGCAGCTGTTACGTGACGTACAAGAAAAGCGCACTCAGATCATGCAACTGCGTGCCCAATCAGGGGGCAGTCATCAAGCTCCTTCAAGCCTCAATCAACCTTTAAATCAAGTCATTGCTGCCAGCGCAGGTGAGTTTAACGTGACCATCACTCGGCTACAGCCGGGGGAGAATAGTGTCCAACTGGGTGTTGAACCCTTACCGTTTAACCAGCTGATACGCTGGTTAGATCAATTGGCACGCCTGCATGGTGTTGAAGTGGTACGTTTGAGCACGGAAGCAACGGACACGGCTGGAGTGGTTCAGGTAAACCGACTGCAGCTGGAGCGATAAAAATGTGGAAGAAAGTTTTATTCGGGGCGGGATGCATATTGGTTTTTATGGTGAGTGTGATTGTGCATGCTCCCGCCTCCTTACTGCGTGTGGCCCCTCTGCCTGCTGATCTGACAATAGGCAATGTCGACGGCACCGTTTGGCAAGGCGAAGTAGCGCAAGTGCGTTGGCAGAACTATACGCTTGGCCCGTTGGAATGGGATGTTCAGTGGCACCGTTTACTTACCGGTGCAACCTTTGAGGCTGCGATAGATGTGCGTAGCCCTGATGGACTGAGAGGTAAAGGGATTTTAGGGTTTAATGGCTCTGAGCTGACGCTGTCACAAACATTGATCTCAGCGCCCGCACGGATACTGACAGGCTCGGTGGCGATGCCGCCTAATGTTGCCATCGAGGGAACACTCGATCTGATACTGCGTGATGCCGTATTCGCTGAATCGGGGTGCCAGCAGCTCGAAGGGCAACTTCAGTGGCAACAAGCCGCATTAAGCCTACCGGTGGGACGCTTAAACGATATTCCAGCGCAAGCCGCTTTGGCATGCGAACACCAAGGTATCGTAGCGCAAGGGCAGGGCCAATCTGCATCCTTGAGTCATAAGTTTTCATTGTCAATCACGCCGTCCGGGCGATACTCTGTGTCGGGATGGCTTAAGCCCGGAGTCGCCTACCCCACGCCGATGAAAGCACCATTAGCTTGGTTAGGGTCTCCGGATAATCAAGGACGCTATCGCTTTTCTTTTCGCGGCTAACAAGGCCTGATAGGGTTATCAGTAAAGGGTGGCAAATCTTAATATGACGCAGC
This sequence comes from Salinivibrio sp. ES.052, assembly GCF_900141775.1. GTDB lineage: Bacteria > Pseudomonadota > Gammaproteobacteria > Enterobacterales > Vibrionaceae > Salinivibrio. The sequence continues at coordinate 446,856 of NZ_FSRI01000002.1, forward strand.
GTAAACTTCCTCAGATCCTGTCTAAACAGGTCGTCGCCTCCTCTCGCTTGTTTAAGGTGGAGTCACTAGAGCTAACCTTTAGTAATGGTGTCGAGCGCACCTATGAGCGGATGAAGCCGTCAGGCCGCAATGCGGTGATGATGGTGCCTATTACTGACGCCGGTGATATTTTATTGGTACGTGAATACGCCGCCGGAACAGAGCGCTATGAACTCGGTTTTCCGAAAGGGCTCATTGATCCGGGCGAAACGGCCAATCAAGCCGCAGTACGCGAGCTGAAAGAAGAAATCGGCCAAGGGGCACACGAGGTGATCCCGATGAAAGACGTTGTGTTGGCACCCTCCTATTTTTCGAGCCGTATGACCTTAATGTTGGCACGTGATTTGTATCCAGAAAGCTTGGAGGGAGATGAACCCGAACCGCTTGAGATCATTCGCTGGCCGTTAGCACAAGCGGAAGAGTTACTAACCCACGGTGATTTCTGTGAAGCGCGCAGTATTACCGCACTCATCATGGCGCTGAAGTATTTGCAATCTGAGAGGTGAGGCATGGCATTGCCTGAGTTGTTGCCCGATGTGATTGATATAACCCGCGCGGCGGGCCAGGTCATTCTCGATATTTACCATGACGGTGATTTTGAAGAGATCACTAAAAGCGATCAAACCCCGGTGACCAGCGCCGATCTGGCTGCTCACAAACTGATCACCGAGAAACTCTCTGCATTAACGCCAGATATTCCGGTGTTATCGGAAGAAGATTGCGGTGTGCCCTTAAGTGACCGGCAACAGTGGCAGCGTTACTGGCTGATTGATCCATTGGATGGTACTCAAGAATTCATCGCGGGGAGTGGTGATTTTGCCACCATAATCGCACTGGTGGAGAACAATCATCCGGTTATGGGTGTGGTTTATGCCCCTGTTTCTGGAGTGGCTTATTATGCCTGTCAGGGGAAAGGGGCTTGGAAAGTGACGCCGGACAGCGAAATGCATCGCATATCGACAATGAAGCGTGATGAAGAGATTACCTCTTTATCGATTGCGATCAGCCGTCGACAAGATATTCATGCGGTGACAGAGAAATTAGCTCCAGAGATTAATTACGATTTGATACCACTCGGCTCGGCAGCACTGAAAGCCTGTTTAGTCGCCGAAGGGGCGGTAGATTGTTATCTGCGTTTAGGGCCAACCGGTGAATGGGATACGGCGGCGACGCAATGCATTGTTGAGGAAGCGGGCGGGCGCATTTTAAGCACCGCGCTGAGCCCGTTGTCGTATAACGAGCGCGACTCACTGCAAAATCCTAACTTTATTGTCCTTGGGGATGAGTCACTGACTTGGTCATCGATTTTACGTGGTTGAATGATGTCTCTCCACGACGATTCTACCGAAAACGGCACCGATAACGGTGCCGTTTTTCTTGGTGTGGATATCGTTTCAGAGCGCTTAGAATAAGCGATTGAGCCCATTGAGAGCCGCGACCCGATAAGCTTCTGCCATGGTGGGATAGTTAAAGGTAGTATTGATAAAATAATCTATCGTGTTCCCTTCACCTTTTTGCTCGAAGATGGCTTGACCAATGTGAATGATTTCCGAAGCACGTTCCCCGAAGCAGTGAATGCCCAATATCTCACGGGTATCGCGGTGGAAAAGGATCTTCAAGCTGCCTACATCCATCCCGGCAATTTGCGCCCGTGCGAGGTGCTTGAACAAGGAACGCCCCACTTCATAAGGGACTTTTTCGGCAGTGAGCTCCTGTTCGGTTTTGCCCACAGAGCTGATTTCTGGAATGGTATAAATTCCCGTTGGGATATGTTCAATCAAGCGCACGTTGGCGTTACCTTGGCAAATGGCCTCAGCGACAACTCGGCCTTGATCATAAGCCGCGCTAGCAAGGCTTGGGTAACCAATCACATCGCCGACCGCATAGATGTGACCGACATCGGTTGCATAGCTTTCGGCATTGACCTCAAGTTGTCCACGGGAATTAGGCGTTAGTCCGACCGCTTGCAGGTTGAGTTTGTCGGTATTGCCCGCGCGACCATTAGCATAGAGCAGACAGTCGGCTTTCATCTTTTTACCGGACTCAAGGTGAACGACCACACCATCGTCAGTGCCTTCGATACGCTCATAGGTCTCATCGTTACGGATCATCACGCCGCTGCTACCAAAATGGTACGACAAGGCATCAGAGATTTCGTTATCCAAAAAGGAGAGTAAGCGGTCACGCGTATTAATTAAATCCACTTTGACGCCAAGTCCGCGGAAGATAGACGCATATTCACTGCCAATGACACCCGCACCATAAATAATAACGTGGCGTGGGTCATGCTCCAGCGACAAAATTGAATCACTGTCATAGATCCGTGGGTGACAGAAGTCGACATCGGCTGGCTGGTAAGGGCGAGAGCCGGTGGCAATCACAAAATGATCCGCGGTATAAATATCCGCGCTGCCATCACTATGGTGTACCGCTAATGTCTGAGCGTCGACAAATTCGGCGCTACCATGCAGTAAGGTACATTGATTGCGGTCGTAAAAACCTTGGCGCATACGGGTTTGTTTGCCGATAACGGACTCCGCATGACTGAGGATTTGCGCAAAGGTACTGTGTAAGCTTTTGGTGTTTTGGGTATAAATAGGACTTTGGTTAAATTCAATGATCCGGCTGACAGTGTGGCGTAAGGCTTTGGAGGGAATCGTCCCCCAGTGGGTACACCCACCACCAACGGTATTTTCACGCTCAATGACTGCCACGCGTTTGCCTGATTTTGACAATCCCATGGCGGCCCCTTCACCGCCGGGGCCGCTACCAATGACAATGGCGTCAAAATGATCTTGAGGGCGAGGGCTCGACTTGCTCATAGGGATTAGACCTTATTTTCATTATTGCAACATCCATTTATGATCAGTTTAACGCTTATTATCTCTAAGGTTAACGTTGTGAGCTAAATCTGTGTGGAGCCTACTGTCATGTGCGTGTCTTAAGCGTTCTGGGGTTGGCTGATTTGCCCGCTAAAATTGCGTATAGTGGCAAGACGGTGACCATGGATTAAGTATGATGGGGATTCGAGCACAACAAAAAGAAAAAACGCGTCGTTCAGTCATTGATGCGGCGTTTAGCCAACTCAGTGCCGAGCGCAGCTTCTCAGGCTTGAGTTTGCGCGAAGTGGCCCGCGAGGCCGGTATTGCCCCGACCTCGTTTTATCGTCACTTTAAAGATATGGATGAGCTCGGCTTAACCATGGTGGATGAAGGCGGCTTGTTATTGCGTCAATTGATGCGCCAAGCCCGACAGCGCATTGCCGCTGAAGGCAGTGTGGTACGCACCTCGGTAGAAACCTTCATGGAGTTTATTGAGAGTAGTCCCAATGTGTTTCGGTTGTTATTACGCGAGCGGTCGGGAACCTCCGCCGCATTCCGTGCTGCCGTCGCAAGAGAGATCCAGCATTTTGTTGCTGAGTTGACCGAGTATTTACAATCTCGTACGCAGCTCACCTATGAAGAAGCGTACAATCAGTCCGAAGCGTGTGTGATTTTGGTCTTTAATATGGGGGCGGAAGCGCTTGATCTCGACTCGCACGCCCGCGCAGAATTGGCAGAGCGAATGGTGCTACAATTGCGCATGATAGCCAAGGGAGCTTACTGGTACCGAAAGGACCGGGAGCGGCGAGCCTTACAGGAAAAACTGTCATAAAACAGGTGAAGACATGGAATACGAGCAAGTGAAATCAGAACGTAAATTTTTGCTGCTGGCACTGGTTACCGGCATTTGTGGTAGTGCAACTCTCGCGACACTGTTCGTCAGTGGCGTCGCATTTTCAATCTTTCCCATCCTTGCGTTTGCATTGTCTGTGCACGCTTGCTACCAACTTCACGAACGCCAGCCGCTGACTGAAGGCACGCCGCTGATTGCGTTTGCCTGCTTCTTGGTGGGAGCATTCGGCTACTCAGCGTTTATCCGCATGCAAATGCCAGAGCTGGGCGGTAACTTCTTCTCTATCTTGGTTGCGATGGCATTGGCGTTCTGGGTCGGCCACAAACTGGGCTTTTTTCGCCGTAAAGCGAAAAACGATACCGCCTCTGATGTGTGATCGTCTTTAAAACCGCCGCTAGCGAAACCCAAAAAGGCGTCGAGAAGACGCCTTTTTACGTTGATGTCGGAGGGGTTTGACTACTTTCGCTCTAACCACACACCCGCTTCGGTATGGTGGGTGAACGGGAATTGATCGAACAGGGCACAACGGCTAATGCGGTGTGTTTGGCTTAGACGCGTGAGGTTCTCCACCAAGGTCTCTGGGTTACAGGAGATATATAAAATCCGATCGTAACCTTGCACCATTTTGCAGGTGTCATCATCCATGCCCGCACGCGGGGGATCGACAAAAATGGTATTGCACTGATAGTCACTCAGCGTCACCCCTTGGTCTTTTAAGCGGCGGAACTCGCGCTCGCCATTGATCGCCTGAGTGAATTCTTCGGCAGACATGCGAATAATCTGCACATTATCGATGTGGTTGGCTGCAATATTATACTGCGCCGATTGTACCGAGGGTTTGGCAAGCTCGGTGGCGAGGACGCGGCGAAAGTTTTTCGCCAAGGCGAGGGAAAAGTTGCCGTTCCCGCAATACAGCTCCAGCAAATCGCCTTCACTATCGCGGGTGCAGTCAATCGCCCAATCCAACATTTTTTGTGCAACCGGGCCGTTAGGTTGGGTAAAGCTGTTTTCAATTTGCTGGTAGATCAGCGTCTGACCATCGGCATTGAGCTTTTCCAAGACGTAGTCACGGTCCAGCACTTTCTTTTGCTTGCGCGCACGGCCAATCACGTTGAGATTAAAGCCCTCATCGTTCAAACGTTGTTTAAGCGCTTGCGCGGCACTGTCCCAATCTTCGTCTAGCTGACGGTGATAGAGCAACGATACCAAGATCTCACCGCTTATGGTGGAGAGAAAATCAACCTGGAATAGTTTACGTCGCAACGCGTCGTTGGGCTTGATGGCATCCATCAATAGCGGCATGAGGTCATTGATCAAGCGGCTCGCGGCAGGAAAGGCATCGACGCGATACTTCTGCTTGGTCGCGGGATCAAACATGATGTAATACAAGTCGTCGCCTTCATGCCACACTCGAAACTCTGCGCGCATCCGATAGTGGGTTTCCGGTGAGCGAAAGATCTCTAGCTCAGGCGCATGAAACGGCGCGAGTTGTGTATTGAGTCGTTGGACTTTCTCAGCAAGCTGTGTGTCGTAGTCAACGGCGGTGTGAGCCTTGGTCATGATGGCTGCCTCAGCGATTGGAAAATGAGCGCAGATTTTAGACAAATCCCCAGCCATGTCCACCCTTGCTCACGATTCTCCTTTATTCGATAGGGTTATCAATGGACAATATCCATCTAGACGGCTACTATCCGTGAGCGGGTACGTGATCAGCCAGTATAAGCCTGTTGGTCACCGGAATGCGGTGAGAGTCCGCAACTGACGCGCAGCGGTATTAGAGAACGACCCTAACCCGACCCAAGGTCAGACACTGTCGCCAATACTGATGAAGAGTATGCGATGGGAAGTCGTTAGCAGTAGGCGGCGAAAGCCATGCTCTTAAGTCCGAATACAGCCCACACTCGCAGCACAGTGCTGCCTATTCTCGCGATTAGGAAGGAAGATCCAATGAACAAACAGATTGTGGCGAGCCTGGTGGCGGCGTCACTATTCCCTGCGGCCGCGTGGGCCGAGCAAAACACTGAAACGGTGGTGGTGACTGCTAGTCGGTTTGAACAGTCCGATGCCTCAGTGTTGCAATCAGCAACCATTTTGACACGTCAAGACATTGCACGCTTGCAGGCGCGAAGCCTTGTTGATGTATTGCGTACGGTGCCGAGCATTGAGATTGCGCAAAGCGGAGGCCGTGGACAAATTGCCTCTATTTTTATGCGCGGCACGGAATCAGACCACTCTTTAGTCTTGATTGATGGCATGCGTATGGCGTCATCCATCAAAGGCTCGGTGGATTTTAATCAGATCCCAGTAAACAGTATCGAGCGTATTGAGATTATTCGCGGCGCACGCGCCACACTTTATGGATCGAGCGCGATGGGTGGGGTGATCAATATCATCACCAAAAGCAATAAAGAGCGAGCCAATGTTTCTGCGACCGTAGGCAGTTTGGATCATCATGCTGTTAGTGGCGCATGGGCAACAAAATTGGGCGATAACGGTCACTTCTCTAGTATTGCTGGGTATGAGTCGAATGATGGATACAATGTTCATCCAACGGCGAGCAATCGGGGAGATCAGCATGGTTTTACCGGCCGCAATGCGCAGCTTGGCTACAGTCATCGCTGGAATACATCTTGGTCGGCCGATGTGACGGGGCGCTGGTACCAGAATGAGTACGATTACGATAATTTTGGTAGCTTAAAACATGGTTGGTTAGAAAGCCAAGCACTGGCCAGCACGCTGAACTATCGCTCTGATGCTTGGAGTGCAACACTCAGCGCAGAAATTTCCCAACAAGAAAACTTTGACTACAGCCCTGGTAGTGGCCGTAAAAACAATAAAACCTCAGATGTTGAGCAAGTCTCTACCTCGTTGGGACTCCAGTATCAAGCCACAGATGATTGGCTGCTTGGTGGCGGCGTAGATTATCGACAAGACACCTTTAATGAAGGAAGCTTGATTACCAACCCCGATGATATTGCAATCAATCCGCGCGATAACCTTGGCACTTACCTTTTAACGCAATTTAGCCCAGTAGAAGCACTATCTATTGAGGCAAGCGCACGCTCGGATGATAACGAGCAATACGGGCAGCATACGACTTGGCAGACGAGTGCGGGTCTTGCGATAGCGGAAGGGTATCAATTGGTCGCTAGCTACGGTACTGCTTTTAAGGCACCAAGTTTGACTGAGCTTTACGGATGGGGCGGTAATGCAACGCTCAAGCCGGAGGAATCATCCAACACCGAGCTTGCTCTTCGTGGCGTGACGGCAGACGTTGATTGGTCACTCACCGGCTATATCAATCGCATTGATAATCTCATTCAGTATGCAGGTAGTTACCCCAACGGTCAGAACCAAAACGTGGGCAAAGCTAAGATCGAAGGCGTTGAGTTTATTGCCAACTTTGATGTACACGCTTTAAATAACCGCATATCGTTAGAATATAAAGATCCTAAAAATGAACAAACAGGTGAGCAGCTTGCACGTCGCGCTAAGCGGATAGCGAAGTGGGATGCATCCTACCAATGGGAGCGACTGCAGCTCGGTACTCAGTGGCAGTATCAAAGTGAACGTCTGGATTATTCCGGTGGAGAGATGTTGGGAAGCTATAGCCTGTGGGCGGTCACTGCATCCTATCAGGCGACCGATAACCTAACAGTAAAAGGTAAAGTCGATAATGTATTTAATAAAGACTACGAAACCGCGGGTGGCTATCCGTCAGCTGAGCGCGGCTACTTTATAACGTTAGACTACCAGTACTAGTGTCTGTTTCACGGCGAAACTAGCTTTAATCACGCCTTTATCGTTATGATAAGGGCGTTTTTTTATTGAGTGGCTGGATCATGGCGCAACCCCATATTCTGATCTTTGACTCCGGTGTCGGAGGCTTATCTGTCTACCAAGCGATCAAGGCGACCTTGCCCGACGCTCAATATACTTACCTGTTCGACAATGCCGCTTTCCCCTATGGCGAATTAGAAGACCAACGACTGGTGCATCGCGTATTCGCCCTGATCAAAGCAACGTGTGAACGCCACGCTGTCGATATCATCGTTATTGCTTGTAATACGGCCTCGACACTCGTGCTGCCGACACTTCGTGACGCACTCTCGATACCGGTTGTCGGCGTGGTGCCGGCGATCAAACCCGCAGCGGCTTTGAGTCAACACAAAGCCATCGGTCTGCTAGCGACCCCAGCCACCGTCAACCGGCCTTATACGGCACAACTGATCGCAGATTTCGCTAAAGATTGCCGAATTGTCTCGGTAGGGACGACAGCATTAGTACATATGGCAGAGCGTAAATTGCGTGGGGAAGCGGTGAATCAGCAGGACCTTAGCGCCATACTCGCACCGTTTGATTCGCATATCGATGTCTTAGTGCTAGGCTGTACCCACTTCCCACTATTACATGATGAAATACAGGCGGCGA
>NZ_FSRI01000002.1:460000-714932 GCF_900141775.1 Salinivibrio sp. ES.052
CAAAATCGAAAGATGACGTATACGGTGTGACGCCTGCCCGGTGCCGGAAGGTTAATTGATGTGGTTATCGCAAGAGAAGCCATTGATCGAAGCCCCGGTAAACGGCGGCCGTAACTATAACGGTCCTAAGGTAGCGAAATTCCTTGTCGGGTAAGTTCCGACCTGCACGAATGGCGTAATGATGGCCACGCTGTCTCCACCCGAGACTCAGTGAAATTGAAATCGCAGTGAAGATGCTGTGTACCCGCGGCTAGACGGAAAGACCCCGTGAACCTTTACTACAGCTTGGCACTGAACATTGAGCCTACATGTGTAGGATAGGTGGGAGGCTTTGAAACGGCGACGCCAGTTGTCGTGGAGCCAACCTTGAAATACCACCCTTGTATGTTTGATGTTCTAACTTAGCCCCCTTATCGGGGGTGAGGACAGTGCCTGGTGGGTAGTTTGACTGGGGCGGTCTCCTCCCAAAGAGTAACGGAGGAGCACGAAGGTGGGCTAATCACGGTCGGACATCGTGAGGTTAGTGCAATGGCATAAGCCCGCTTAACTGCGAGAGTGACGGCTCGAGCAGGTACGAAAGTAGGTCATAGTGATCCGGTGGTTCTGAATGGAAGGGCCATCGCTCAACGGATAAAAGGTACTCCGGGGATAACAGGCTGATACCGCCCAAGAGTTCATATCGACGGCGGTGTTTGGCACCTCGATGTCGGCTCATCACATCCTGGGGCTGAAGTCGGTCCCAAGGGTATGGCTGTTCGCCATTTAAAGTGGTACGCGAGCTGGGTTTAGAACGTCGTGAGACAGTTCGGTCCCTATCTGCCGTGGGCGTTGGATGATTGAGGGGAGCTGCTCCTAGTACGAGAGGACCGGAGTGGACGAACCGCTGGTGTTCGGGTTGTGTCGCCAGACGCATTGCCCGGTAGCTAAGTTCGGCACAGATAAGCGCTGAAAGCATCTAAGCGCGAAGCTGGCCCCGAGATGAGTCATCCCTAGAGCTTCGAGCTCTCTAAAGGGTTGTCGTAGACTACGACGTTGATAGGCAGGGTGTGTAAGCGCTGTGAGGCGTTGAGCTAACCTGTACTAATTGCCCGTGCGGCTTAACCATACAACACCCAAGAGGTTTTGGGTTGGACTCGAAATAAGCCAGTTGATTGTGGCGAGAACGAACAGCTTTCTAGATTACCGAATTTGCTTGGCGACCATAGCGCTTTGGACCCACCTGACTCCATGCCGAACTCAGTAGTGAAACGAAGCAGCGCCGATGGTAGTGTGGGGTCTCCCCATGTGAGAGTAGGACATCGCCAGGCTTTGATTATAAATTGCGCCTATTGCTTGCGATTTTTGATAGCTGCGATGCTCATGTATTGGCATACATTGTGCGTCTCGCTTCAAAACTCACTGCGCATAGCTCGCAATTTGAGCATCAAAGCTGATTGACGTAAGACTTTGATGAGAAAACACCAAGCCCTGACCTGACGGTCGGGGCTTTTTGTATTTGGAAGGTCAATCAGCGCTGTACGCCTTGCTTCAAAACGCTGCCTGCCAGTAGACACCATACCTACCTAATAATACCTAATAAAAAGCCCCGTCTTGCGACGGGGCTTTGTCTTTTCAGCTGTGTACTAGCTCGATTATTGAATTTTACTGACTCGGCTTACTCGCTCACCTGAAATGGTACGTAGCTGTACTGGAGCACTGACATGAGGGGCGTTCGCCGCATCATAACTCTGCCAGCTGGCGCCATTATCGGTTGAGTACTCAATGGTGAGCCCAGGGAATGGCGAGTTCGCTTTCAATATGCCACTTTCTATCACCCCTCCCGGAACCGGTAAGCGGAAGCCAATACCCTGTTGCTCAAGTTGTGGGAACCAGTAGTTCGCTAACTGATTGGCAAAGAGGTTGTAATCAATGTTGCGCTTGGTTTGATTCGCCTCTTGTCCGGTTTGTGTGCTCGCTTCCCACCCTGCTCGGTGCCAAGCTCGCTCTGCCATGGCGAAGAGACGAGGGAAGGTCATTGATTCAAATTGGCCATCGGAGCGAATGGTTTCACTCCAAATAGATGCCTGTAAACCGAGCACATTTTCTGGACGCGTCAGTGTTTTCACGGTTGCAGCGTCTAGTACCTCTTGTTTGGTGATAGGTGCACCATTGCGCTTTGCATCTGCATTAGCGTAGAGGTCATCGGGCATAAAGCTAAACGTCTTACGCGTATCGGTGAAACGCGGTGCCCAATAGTAGCCACGCTCACTGGGATCAGGCTCATAGGGGTGGTCAAAGTAAAGGTGTGTAGCTTGGTTATAGATAACGCCATAACCATTGTTGGCGAGGTTGTAGGCACGATCGGCAACGCCCCACTCCCAGATATTTTGCCACGCGTTGCCATAGACGTGCTCATTGGAAAGTTGTGCGCGCGGATAGACTTTATTGTTGTGCATTAGGCCATCTTCCCAACCACCGAGATCCAGCTGATGCCGTTGGGTAATATGCGAAATACGCTCAACAAAGTATTGACTCAGATCGTCGACACTGTTTACGCCTGCATCGTTGTCTGCAATAAAGGACTGACATACTGGGGAATCTTTCCAAGCACCGGCAATTTCATCCCCACCAAAGTGGAATGTATTGAGCGGCTGGATGTCTCGATGGATATCCACTAACGCGTTAACCACCGTATCGACGAAGCGATAACTGGATTCCATACAGACATTCATCGCGTTGTCGGTAAACATTTGTACGGATAGGTATTGCGTATCGTCTTCAAAGTCAGTGAGCAAGTATTCTTTGGCTTTTACTTCATCGTCTTGTGCCATGAACTTGTGGTAACGCGCTTCCATCGCTTTGATGGCAGCGTGCGCGTGACCCGGCATATCCACTTCAGGGATAACAGTGATATTGAGTGCATCCGCTTTACGTAAGATAGCTTGATAATCTTCCGTGGTGTAATACCCGTCTGATGCCTCCGTGCCGTCTGGTCCTGCACCTAAGAAGGGCAACACACAGCTCGTTTCTGACACATCATGACAGCGCTTGCTACCGATTTCGGCCAGCTCAGGGAGGGCGGGGATCTCAATACGCCATGCTTCATCATCACTGAGACGTAAATGCAGTTTGTTGAGCTTCAGTGCAGCCATTTGATCGAGTAACTTTAAGACGGCCTCTTTACTACGGAAGTTACGTGCTGCATCCACAGACAGGCCACGATAGGCAAAGCGTGGTGCGTCAGTTAGCGTTACCGCCTTGAGTGTGTTGCCAGCTTTGAGTTGCAGTAAGCTTTGTGCGGCATATAAGGCACCCGCTTCATCAGGGGCGTCAATCTCAATACGTTGTTGCGCAGGCTGGATATCTAAGCGATACGCTTCATGCCATTGGTCATTGTCCTTGAGCGTTACTTTTCCCCAGCCAACATGAATGATTTTTTGGTTGGTGGGTGCCCAGTCAGTTGCTGAGATTCCCAGTTGAGCGGCGAGCCACTGCGCTTGTGCTTGATAACCATTGTCATACACTACTGTCCACTCGCTATCGAGGGTGACATGACCATCTTTCTCCACGCGGCTGGCAGGCGTCGGCAACACCTGTCCTTGCGTATCCACCAACGACAAATCGGCGTTACGTACATAGCGCTGCTCGGCAGTGAAGGGGTCATAGTGATCGGTCAGTGCGCCGCCGTAGCGTTTCCACTGTGCGGGGGAGTCAAAGTCACCGACAAAGGTAAGCTCCTCATCCGGCTTGGTGGGTACCTGGCCATTTTTGTGGTTACTGGTACTGGCAATTAACGCGGTATGAGTACCCGATTCGTCGTCTGACGCTAAATACCAGTTGGGCATAATATCGGATTTAGCTACTTGCCAATCAGAGGCATTAAAGCCAACTACTAATTGGTCACCGGGTGCAAGCGGCACAAAGGCACCTGTGGGTTCGAGTTTAAACAGATCACCGTTAACGTGCGAGACCTTAAGTTGATCGGTGTCGATCGATTTGATCATGCGGATATGGCTGAAATAAATCGCCCAGCCCGTTTTGGGGAGTGTCTGGGCACTTTGGTTAGTAAAGGCGACGTTGCCGGTGAAAGAGCGCCAGTCATCTTGCGTATTATCAAGCACTTGGTATTGAACATCGAGACCATTACCTAGGGCATCAAGTTGAGATGGGGGCATCGCCCAGGCGGTGCTACATAACGATGCGCCGATCAAAAGACCGAGAGTTGTACGTTTGAGCATACTATCCTCCAAACTTATTTTTTATTGTAAAAATAGTTAAGGAGACATTAGAGGATAGAGGGAATTAAACCTAGTAAACTTGACGTTTAAAACGGAGAACTGTCTAGCCGATCAAGCTTATATGTCGATTTATGGGGAATGTTGCATCTAAAGATAGAGTAATATCGCAGCGAATGACTTAGTCTCGCTGCGGTGTGAATTAACGGGGCAGCAAACAGCTAAGAGCAAGTTGATTATCAACAAGTCGGATCCCTACTGCAAGCATTTCATCGCAAGCGGAAGCAATAGTATTCGGGTCAATACCTCGGCATGCAGAAAGATTAACGATTACCTCAAAGCGGCCGCGTTTTTTCAATTGAATAGCGGTGATTTTGACGCAGTAATCGGTTGCCAAGCCCCCGACAATCACGGTGTCGACCTCTTGGCTATGCAGCCACTCGATCAGCCCTGTACTCAGCTTTTCTTCAATATCATGAAAGCAGGCACCGTAAGGATGAAGATCAGGCTCAACGCCTTTCCAAACTACATAGTCGTATTCTGTGACTGAGGGCAAGTCGTCAATGGTTTCAAACCCCTTGGTGCCGGGCACAGCATGCTTGACCCAAGTGAGATCAGCGTTTTTATGTGGCAAAGGTTGCAGCATTTTAGCTGCATCATCAACAACCCAGATAGCATTCGCGGGATGAGCATCTTTTGTTAATACACGCAAATCAGCCAATGTTGCTTGCTCATTCAGTGCCGGTCCAAGGGTATCGCCCTCGGGAACCGGCAGTTCGTTGGGACACTGAGGTGTAAAGGTTCGTTGTGCGTCCACATCAATAGCTGCAATATTGGCCTGTTTCATCGCGGTCGTTACCTAGAGTATCTGATTCAGTAAGTGATCAGCCCGGACACGTTTTATACGCTTTAGCAGACGCTTTACTGGAGCCGGGTAGTCTTCCATCTTTTCGATATGCTTATAGCTACCCACTAACTGGGTATGCGCCAAAATCTTGTCCACTTCTTGCTGCTTCTGCTCTTCGAGTTGGTGGTGTTTATCATGAATTAAGATGGCATTTTCTAAGTCAAGCTTCCACGCGCGTGGGTTAAGGTTATTTCCCGTCAGCAACATATATTGACGATCGACCCAAATTCCTTTCAGGTGGAAGCTGTTGTCATCATGCTTCCAAATATGGATGTTTAACTGGCGTTTCGCAATGGCTGCTTCATTGCGCCGAGCGAAGTTACGCAGATTAACCTCATAGAGGTAAGGTAAGGCCGAAATGGTCTTAAAGGGTGCTTCTGGCGGCGAGTAAAAGTCATTCGCCGTTTTGTCACCCACGATAATACTCACCGTCACGCCACGACGAAGCGCGCGGCGGATTTGGCGAACGACACTGCGTGGTGGATTAAAATACGGGGTACAAATAACCAGTTCATCGTGGGCGCTGGCAATCAGGTGACAGATATAGCGGTTGAGTTTGTTTTTGCGTTTGCCCAATCCGACCATGGGCGTCAGTCCGACTTGGTTTTCGCTAACTGGCTCATCCTCATAGCGGTAACTGGCGCGCTGTAGCTGTCCGCGAAACTCGCGAATACTGGGTTTGAGCGCTTTACTGTTTGGACGGTCAGGTGACGTGAGGCAATTAACTGCGCTATCAGCGATCAGGGTGTTAACAATAAAATCTGCCATCGTATCGGCGAGCTTTTTATTCGCCAGTACATGATAGCGGTCGTAGCGGTATCTATCGTGCTGCGCAAGATAGACATCATTCAGGCTGGCACCGCTGTAGAGTACCTTGTTATCAAAAACAAAGCCTTTTAAGTGCAGCACACCAAAGACTTCTCGGTTTCTGACCGGTACGCCTAACACCTCTATTTTATGGGGATAGCGCTCGGCATAGGCGCGATATAATCCCGCATTGCCGTCAGATTGCTTCGCTCCAATCAAGCCTCTTTGTGCGCGATGCCAGTCGACCAAGACTTTGATATCAAGGGCTGGGTTGGCTTGTTTTGCTTCATACAGCGCATCAAGCACGCTGCGGCCAGCTTCATCATCTTGCAGGTACAGGGCAACCAGATAAATACGTGACGTGGCTTTTTTGATTTCGCTAAGGAGCCGTTCTCTAAACGAGACCGCGTCCAATAAGGTTTCGAGATTGGCTGGCTGATGCGCAATGGTGGGCAAGCGGTCAATAAGCTGCCGATTTGCGTTCGCTGAATCCATTGTTACCTCTTGTTGTTCGACGGCCAGAGTCGAGCGTTTGATGCTAAACCCTGAATTATACCAGACATTGGGTCAAGCCACGGATCTCTACGCGGCGGCTTTGTTGTCAATGTCACGCTTTAGGTGTGTCGCATCGCGACCAAGTCTTTGCCACTTTGACAGTAGCTTCGGTATCGGGAGGCCAAGTCATCAGGTAAATCGTGACTGTCGGCACAGATAAAGCCGTGCTGCGCGTACAACGTAGTCAGTGGTCGAAATGCTAAGCAAAAGCTTGGGCGCTGCGCGAGAATGGGCTGAACGGCGTCGAGAAGATGATGGCTTAACCCCGTCCCTCGCAAATGTGGGTGCAGCAACATGCCCGTGAGTAGTTGGTAGTCTTGACGCTGTTGAAAGCGTACCGCTCCACATATGCCGTTGGGTGCATCAATGACCCAAATCAGCTCGTCCTTTTTCGGTTTACCGGGCGGATAGTGGGTTTTATAAAATCGAGCGACCAGCGGAAACCGTAACGGCTCGAGCGAGTGAATGTGGTAATTATCCATAGCCTAATAGATGCGCAATACGAGCAGGACAGGTAGTATACCTATCCATGATTTTTCTGACAGCGTAATGCATTGATGAAGTGGTTATCTGATGTGTCTTTGACACCCCATCACACCTTTGGCTTACCCGCCCACGCTCATGCGATCGCGGAAGCGCACACTGTGGTGGACTTATATGCTATTTGGCAGCATCCTGACTTCCTTGCGCTCCCCAAGCTAGTGGTGGGAGAGGGCAGCAATCTGCTTTTTTGCCAAGACTTCCAGGGCGTGGTGGTGCTGAATCGCCTTACTGGCGTGTCGGTTGATGACCATGCGGATCATACGATATTACATGTCGGGGCTGGTGAGTCCTGGCACGACTTGGTCGCCTGGAGTATTGATAATGATCTGCCCGGGCTTGAAAACCTCGCACTCATCCCAGGTTGTGTGGGGGCGGCACCGATTCAAAACATCGGTGCATACGGCGTCGAGTTTTGTGAGCGTTGTGCCTATGTTGATATCCTCAACCCTGTGACACAAGAAATGCGTCGCCTGACGCGCGATGACTGCCAATTTGGCTACCGTGATTCGATCTTCAAAACCTCTGCCCTGCAAGGGTGGGTGATCACCCAAGTGGGATTTCGCTTAACCAAAGCGTGGCAGCCGATACTTAAGTATGGCGCTTTAGCGGAGTTAGAGAGCGAACACGCGACACCCCGTGCGATTTTTGATGCGGTTTGTGCCATTCGCCAAGCCAAGTTGCCTGACCCACGTGTGTGTGGTAATGCGGGCAGTTTCTTCAAAAACCCGGTGATTGAGGCGCGCCAAGCAAATGCATTGCAAACCCGTTATCCCGAGATGCCTATGTACCCGGCTGGTGAGGGGAAAGCGAAGCTTGCGGCAGGCTGGTTAATTGAACAATGTGGCTTGAAGGGGGCGAAACAAGGTGGTGCGCGTGTCCATTCTAAGCAAGCGTTAGTGCTGACTAATGCCGATCACGCAACCAGCCAAGACGTCGTTAGACTCGCAAAACGCGTGGTCAATGAAGTGCAGGCTCGGTTTGGTGTGACGTTGCACCATGAAGTGCGCTTTATGGGCGCACAGGGTGAAACTTCCTTGGAGGCGCAATGAGCAGTGCACATAGCGCAAGGTTAGCCCTTATCGGCCGTTTATCCGATGGTGAATTCCACTCAGGCGAAATGCTCGGTGAGAGTTTGGGTATGAGCCGAGCGGCGGTCAGTAAGCACATTAAAGTATTGCAATCCTGGGGGTTAGATATCTATCGGGTGCAAGGGAAAGGATACTGTCTATCGCAACCGATAGAACTCCTTGATGAAGCTTGGCTTTGCCAGCAAACGTCAGCGCCTTCACTTTCTGTGATCCCAGTGATTGACTCGACTAACCAGCATTTGATGGACAGAGTGGGGACGCTCGATGTGGGGAGTGTCTGTCTTGCTGAATACCAGCAGCAAGGACGGGGCCGCCGTGGTCGTACTTGGCAGTCTCCCTTTGGCAGTAACCTGTACCTGTCTATGTATTGGCGTTTAGATGCCGGCCCTGCGGCCGCGATGGGCCTCAGTCTTGTCGTTGGCGTGGCGATGACCCGGGCTCTGCACGAACTAGGTGCGCGGGATGTCAGAGTGAAATGGCCGAATGATCTTTATTATCAGGATAAAAAGCTCGCGGGTATTTTGGTCGAAATGACAGGTCAAACGGGTGATGCTGCTCACCTTGTGATTGGTATGGGGTTGAATATCGGCATGGGCGCACATCTGAATAGCTGTATCGATCAGCCGTGGGCCAAACTGGCAGATGCCTGTTCGCCTATGCCGTCTCGAAATACTCTCGCGGCGACCTTGATACGTTGTCTTAAAGAGGCTCTTATCGACTATGAACAGCAAGGGCTTGGGAGTATCATGGCTGACTGGCCACGGCTTGATAATTTTATCGATCGCCCTGTAAAGCTCTTAATGGGTGAGCGCCAAGTGCAAGGTATCGAACGTGGCATTGATCAGCATGGCGCGTTACTGCTTGAGGTGGATGGAAACATTACGCCCTATTTAGGGGGAGAAATCTCGCTAAGGCGCAATGATTAGGTTTATTTACGGACGCGAACACGCTGAACGGAATGGTTGGCTCCTTTTTCTAATACCAAGCTCGCTCGTTCACGGGTTGGTAAGATATTTTCAAATAAATTTTTACCGTTAATTTCATCCCAAATTGTCGCGGCTTTATCGGCCGCTTCCTCAACGGATAAACGCGTGTAATGATGAAAATAAGCTTGTGGGTCAAGGAAGGCTCCGCGCCGAAACTTCATAAAGCGCTCCATATACCAGTGCTTGAGTAGTGCAGGTTCGGCATCCACATAAATAGAGAAATCGAGGAAATCAGAGATAAACACATGGTGTGGATCGTGAGGATAGTCCATGCCACTTTGCAGCACATTCAGCCCTTCCAAGATCAAAATATCAGGCTTCTCCACGTTTTGTACTTCAGAGGTAATGTCGTAAACAAGGTGGGAGTAAATCGGGGCGGTGACACAGTCTTTGCCTGATTTGACGTCAGCCACAAACTCAACCAGCTTGCGCATGTTATAAGACTGCGGGAAGCCCTTTTTATGCATGATGCCGCGTGATTCTAGCTCAGCGTTAGGATACAAAAAGCCATCAGTGGTCACGAGTGCAACTTTAGGATGGTCAGGCCATCGTGTCAGCAGGGCTTTTAAAAGACGTGCGGTGGTGCTTTTACCCACGGCGACGCTGCCTGCGATGCCAATCACATAAGGCACATGATTGGACACTGGCTGAGAAAGAAACTCGTCAAGCACTTCTGTGCGGCTTTTGCGCGCTTTGACATAGAGATTCAGTAGCCGAGACAAGGGGAGATAGACATCTCGCACTTCGTCCATGGACAAGTGTTCGTTAAGGCCGCGTAAACGGTCAATGTCTTCTTCGGTAAGCGTCATGGGCACTGCATCCCTCAGTTCAGCCCATTGTTGACGGTCGAACGACAAATAAGGCGTTAGCGTTGCGTTCATGATCCGTGTGCCTTAAACCAGTAAAGAGAGTGACGATACCGCAAACTTACAGGAAGGAAAAGCGTTCGCCCGGCTGTAACAAGGCTAGGGTTGGTTACTTTCCCAACAATCACACGAAAAAACACCCAAAAGACGAAAAAATCACCCATTTTTTTAAAATTCCCTATTGCACCCCTCAAATCCATGACATAGAATGCGCAGCACTTGTCGCCGGCTTAGCTCAGTTGGTAGAGCAACTGACTTGTAATCAGTAGGTCGCCAGTTCGATTCCGGCAGCCGGCACCAAAATTTAGGTGGAATTCCCGAGTGGTCAAAGGGATCAGACTGTAAATCTGACGGCTCAGCCTTCGAAGGTTCGAATCCTTCTTCCACCACCATTTTCAAATTGTTTGAATAGCTCTACGAGTAACGATTGCGGGCATCGTATAATGGCTATTACCTCAGCCTTCCAAGCTGATGATGCGGGTTCGATTCCCGCTGCCCGCTCCACTCTTTATAGAGTGCTGATATAGCTCAGTCGGTAGAGCGCACCCTTGGTAAGGGTGAGGTCGGCAGTTCAAATCTGCCTATCAGCACCATCCTCTCCAAGGTAACTTCAAGCCGTTTGATATATACTCAACAAACCTGATTGTTGGTTGTGTGGTCGTAATGCCACCGAAATACCGTGCTTAGAGGGACTGTCATGTCTAAAGAAAAATTTGAACGTACGAAAACGCACGTTAACGTTGGTACTATTGGCCACGTTGACCATGGTAAAACTACGCTGACCGCTGCTATCTGTACGGTACTTGCAAAAGTACACGGCGGTGCTGCGCGTGACTTCGCGTCAATCGATAACGCACCAGAAGAGCGTGATCGTGGTATCACCATCGCGACGTCTCACGTTGAGTACGATACCCCAAACCGCCACTACGCACACGTAGATTGCCCAGGACACGCTGACTATGTGAAAAACATGATCACCGGTGCTGCGCAAATGGACGGTGGTATCCTGGTTGTTGCAGCGACTGATGGCCCAATGCCACAGACGCGTGAGCACATCCTGCTAGGCCGTCAGGTAGGCATTCCAAACATCCTCGTGTTCATGAACAAATGTGACATGGTTGATGATGAAGAGCTGCTTGAGCTGGTTGAAATGGAAGTCCGTGAGCTGCTTTCAGAGTACGACTTCCCAGGAGACGACTGCCCAGTAATTCAAGGTTCTGCACTGGGTGCATTGAACGGCGAAGAGCAGTGGGAGCAGAAGATTGTTGAGCTAGCAGAAGCCCTGGATTCTTACATTCCAGAGCCAGAGCGCGCAATCGACAAGCCGTTCATCCTGCCAATCGAAGACGTATTCTCAATCCAAGGCCGTGGTACTGTAGTAACTGGTCGTGTTGAGCAAGGCATCATCACCGTGGGTGACGACGTTGAAATCGTGGGCATGAAAGACACCACCAAGACCACTTGTACCGGTGTTGAGATGTTCCGCAAGCTTCTAGACGAAGGCCGTGCAGGTGAGAACGTTGGTGTTCTTCTGCGTGGTACTAAGCGTGACGAAGTAGAGCGTGGTCAAGTACTGGCGAAGCCTGGTTCAATCACCCCGCATACCAAGTTCGAGTCAGAAGTCTACGTACTAGGTAAAGACGAAGGTGGCCGTCATACGCCGTTCTTCAAAGGCTATCGTCCACAGTTCTACTTCCGTACAACTGACGTGACCGGTACTATCGAGCTGCCAGAAGGCGTTGAGATGGTGATGCCTGGTGACAACATCAAGATGGTTGTTACGCTCATCGCACCTATCGCGATGGACGAAGGTCTACGTTTTGCTATCCGTGAAGGTGGCCGTACTGTAGGCGCTGGTGTTGTTGCCAATATCGTTGAATAATGATTTGACGAAACACTAGTAAAAAGGGCATCATTTGATGCCCTTTTTCTGCGTTTGACGCTCCTATTGGTGTGATTTTGGCCAGCAGCAGTCAGCAAGCGCAGAGTTTAGTGATCGTATCGTGCTTGATTGCAGCGTTATGATCACCGCGTGCCTTTGCCAAACACCGAGCGTGTTCGGCTGAAAAGGCACTGCCGTCTATGTAGACTTGTTACAGGTAGAATGTATGAAAGCGAACGCTGAGACCCAATCCGGCTCGATGGACATCCTAAAATGGGGTGTTGTTTTTGTCCTATTGGCCGCAGCCGTGGTAGGGAATAGCCTGTACAGTGACGTGTCTGTGGTAGTGCGAGCTGCTGCTGTAGTGGTACTGGTTGCCGCTGCAGGTGGTGTAGCTGCACTCACGATGAAAGGAAAAGCTGCGATCACGTTTGCACGCGAATCGCGTATGGAAGTACGTAAAGTGATTTGGCCAACTCGCCAAGAAACTTTACAAACCTCTCTCATCGTTCTGGCTGTTACTGTCGTTATGGCGCTCATCTTGTGGGGCGTTGACGGGATCATGGTCCGTCTAGTCCGCCTAATCACTGGCGTGTGAGGTAAAAGTACATGAGCGAAGCTCCCAAAAAACGTTGGTATGTGGTCCAGGCTTTCTCTGGTTTTGAAAGTCGTGTCGCACAGTCATTGCGCGAACATATCAAAATGCACGAAATGGAAGACTATTTCGGGGAAGTCTTGGTGCCAACCGAAGAAGTGGTTGAAATGCGCCAGGGACAACGTCGCAAGAGCGAGCGTAAATTCTTCCCAGGTTATGTGCTCGTCCAAATGGTGATGAATGATGAATCTTGGCACTTGGTACGCGGTGTACCACGTGTAATGGGGTTCATCGGTGGCACCTCTGATCGCCCGGCACCCATTTCTGATAAAGAGGCGGATTCTATTCTCAATCGCCTTGAAAAAGCGAGTGAGTCTCCGGTTCATAAAACTGTGTTTGAAGCGGGCGAAGTGGTGCGTGTGACCGAAGGGCCATTTGCAGACTTTAACGGTGTCGTTGAGCAAGTCGACTACGACAAAAACCGAATTAAAGTCTCGGTATCGATTTTCGGTCGAGCCACTCCCGTCGAGCTAGAATTTGGCCAGGTTGAAAAAACCTGATCAAAAAAGCACCGCTAACGGTTGGCAAGGGCGCGAAATTTGACTATAATTTCGCGCCCTTTTGTTAAACGGGAAGTTTATCGAGAGATAAACGTTAGTACCCAAAGTAAGGTAATTGAATAATGGCTAAGAAAGTACAAGCTTACATCAAGCTGCAGGTTGCAGCGGGTGCAGCTAATCCATCGCCACCAGTTGGTCCTGCTCTAGGTCAACATGGTGTGAACATCATGGAGTTCTGTAAAGCGTTTAACGCGAAGACCGAGTCTATCGAG
This sequence comes from Salinivibrio sp. ES.052, assembly GCF_900141775.1. Classification (GTDB taxonomy): domain Bacteria; phylum Pseudomonadota; class Gammaproteobacteria; order Enterobacterales; family Vibrionaceae; genus Salinivibrio. The sequence continues at coordinate 473,276 of NZ_FSRI01000002.1, forward strand.
AAAGGTCTGCCGACTCCTGTTGTTATCACTGTATACAGTGACCGTTCTTTCACCTTCGTTACGAAGACGCCGCCAGCGGCGATCCTGCTCAAGAAAGCAGCAGGCGTGAAATCAGGTTCAGGTCGTCCGAACACTGAAAAAGTGGGTACCGTTACTGACGCTCAGATCCAAGAGATCGCAGAAACCAAAGCGGCAGACATGACGGGTGCGGACGTCGAAGCGATGAAACGCTCCATTGCGGGTACTGCCCGTTCAATGGGCCTGAACGTAGAGGGTTAAGACAATGGCTAAAATGACTAAGCGCATGCGCGTAATCCGCGAGAAAGTTGATGTGACCAAAGAGTACGACATCAACGAAGCCGTTGCTCTACTGAAGGAACTGGCAACTGCAAAGTTCGTTGAAAGTGTTGACGTTTCTGTCAACCTTGGCATCGACGCACGTAAATCAGACCAAAACGTTCGTGGCGCGACTGTATTGCCTAACGGTACAGGCCGCGACATCCGTGTTGCTGTGTTCACACAAGGTGCGAATGCTGAAGCAGCAAAAGAAGCTGGTGCTGATATTGTTGGTATGGAAGATCTTGCTGAGCAAGTGAAGAAAGGCGAAATGAACTTTGACGTCGTCGTTGCTTCACCAGACGCCATGCGCGTTGTAGGTCAGCTGGGTACTATCCTTGGTCCACGTGGCCTGATGCCAAACCCGAAAGTGGGTACGGTAACCCCGAACGTTGCTGAAGCGGTTAAAAACGCAAAAGCCGGTCAGGTTCGTTATCGTAATGATAAGAACGGTATCGTTCATACCACTATTGGTAAAGTAGACTTTGACGCAGACAGCCTGAAAGCAAACCTTGAAGCGCTGTTGGTTGCTCTGAAGAAGGCCAAGCCAACTTCAGCAAAAGGAACTTTCATTAAGAAAGTTAGCCTGTCTACCACTATGGGTGCTGGTGTGTCTCTAGACCAGAACTCACTGGAAGCAAGCGTTAACTAATTGCGACAAGCGAGTGAGTAGTTTATACTTGCTCGCTTGACAATTTTATGGCTGAGTTTGTTTCGGCAAACTTCGTCCAAGACCGTAGGCGCTCATAACGAGCTTAATATTTCCTACGTAGACGGTGCCAGAGCATGATCGATTTATTGTCTTTCTTGGATCTGCGCCGTGAAGCTCTCTCCATATGTGGAGAGTGGTGTTAAACAATCCAGGAGCGAATCCAAATGGCTTTAAACCTTCAAGACAAAAAAGCAATTGTTGCTGAAGTCAACGAAGCTGCCAGTGGTGCCCTGTCTGCAGTAGTTGCTGATTCTCGCGGTGTAACCGTGGATGCGATGACTTCTCTACGTAAACAAGCGCGTGAAGCGGGCGTTATCATGAGAGTTGTTCGTAATACACTGGCTCGCCGTGCAGTTGAAGGCACAGACTACGAGTGTCTAAAAGACACGTTTGTTGGCCCAACTCTGATTGCGTTTTCTACTGAGCACCCAGGTGCTGCTGCACGTCTTTTTAAAGACTTCGCAAAGGAAAACAACGAGTTTGAGGTTAAATCTGCTGCATTCGAAGGTACGATCACTGACCCAGAGGTACTGGCGACACTGCCAACGTACGACGAAGCAATTGCTCGCCTAATGATGGGCTTGAAAGAAGCTTCTGCCGGCAAGCTGGTTCGTACTATTGCCGCTGTTCGCGACCAAAAAGAAGCGGCGTAATCGCCCTTTTATATTGGTTGCTTAATCTAATTATTGTTGACTTTAAAGAGAATTGTTATGTCTATCACTAACGAGCAAATCCTAGACGCAGTTGCAGACATGTCTGTAATGCAAGTTGTTGAGCTTATCGAAGCTATGGAAGAAAAATTCGGCGTATCAGCGGCAGCAGCCGTTGTTGCTGGCGGTGCTGCTGAAGGCGGTGCTGTTGAAGAGCAAACCGAATTTGACGTTATCCTAACTGAAGCGGGTGCTAACAAAGTATCTGTTATCAAAGCGGTACGTGGCGCAACCGGTCTAGGCCTGAAAGAAGCGAAAGCGCTTGTTGACGGCGCACCTGCACCTCTGAAAGAAGGTGTTGAGAAAGAAGAAGCTGACGCACTTAAAGCGCAGCTAGAAGAAGCTGGTGCTTCTGTTGAAGTTAAGTAATTTATACTTAATTTCCTAGCCTGAAAGGGCATTGGCTGGTGGCTAAAAAGCCACCGGCCTTTTTGCGCTGTAGGGCAGTAGTGAAATTTTCACCCCGTTTTATCACTGCTGGCCATGCAAAAAAAAATCAAAGCAAGCGCTTTGATTTTCCTACACTAAACGGTGGTTGTTTAGTCACTGTCCCTTGTACTGGACAGTTTGGGTCACTTATCAGCGAGCTGAGGAACCCTATGGTTTACTCTTATACCGAGAAAAAGCGTATCCGTAAGGATTTTGGTAAGCGTCCTCAAGTTCTGGACGTGCCATACTTGCTGTCGATCCAGCTTGAATCTTTTAAGAACTTTATCGAGCAGGATCCAGAAGGGCAATACGGTCTTGAAGCTGCCTTTCGCTCTGTCTTTCCAATTCAGAGCTACAACGGCAATTCCGAGCTGCAATACGTTAGCTATCGTCTCGGTGAGCCAGTTTTCGATGTCAAAGAATGCCAAATTCGTGGCGTAACCTATTCGGCCCCACTACGCGTGAAACTGCGCTTAGTGATGTTTGATAAGGATGCTCCGGCTGGTACCGTTAAAGACATCAAAGAACAAGAAGTCTATATGGGCGAAATTCCGCTCATGACTGAAAATGGTACCTTTGTCATCAATGGTACTGAGAGGGTTATCGTATCCCAGCTGCACCGTAGTCCGGGCGTCTTTTTCGACAGCGATAAGGGTAAAACCCATTCCTCAGGAAAAGTGCTCTATAACGCACGCGTGATCCCATACCGTGGCTCATGGTTGGATTTCGAATTTGATCCTAAGGATATCGTATACGTTCGTATCGATCGTCGTCGTAAGCTACCGGCTTCCATTATTCTGCGTGCGCTGGAATACACAACTGAAGAGATCTTGGACCTGTTCTTCGAGAAAGTCATTTTCGAAGTGAAAGGCAAGTCTCTGGTGATGGAGCTGGTGCCTGATCGTCTACGTGGCGAAACGGCAGGGTTTGACATCGAAGCCGACGGTAAAGTTTACGTCGAGCAGGGTCGTCGAATCACCGCGCGTCATATCCGTCAGTTGACGAAAGATAACGTTGATCACATCGAAGTACCGGTTGAATATATTGCGGGCAAGATTTCTGCACGTGAGTATGTCAATCAGGACACAGGTGAAGTGATTGTCTCGGCGAACCAAGAGGTCAGCCTAGAGATCTTGGCGCAGTTGTCGCAAGCTGGCCACAAACGTATCGAAACCCTGTTTACTAACGACTTGGATCATGGCCCGTACATGTCAGATACCCTGCGTATCGACAACACCACGGATCGTTTGACCGCGTTAGTCGAAATCTATCGCATGATGCGTCCCGGTGAACCACCAACGCGTGAAGCGGCAGAGCAACTATTCGAAAGTCTGTTCTTCTCAGACGATCGCTACGACCTATCATCTGTGGGTCGTATGAAGTTTAACAGCTCTCTGGGTCGTGATGATCTGACTGGCCCAGGCGTTCTGAGCAAAGAAGACATCATCGAGGTAATGCGTAAGCTTATCCATATCCGTAATGGTATTGGTGAAGTGGACGACATTGACCACCTGGGTAACCGCCGTATTCGCTCTGTGGGCGAGATGGCAGAAAACCAGTTCCGTGTTGGCTTAGTACGTGTTGAGCGTGCAGTCAAAGAGCGTTTGAGCTTGGGCGATCTCGATAGCGTGATGCCACAAGACTTAATTAACGCCAAGCCTATTTCTGCGGCAGTGAAAGAGTTCTTTGGCTCTTCACAGTTGTCACAGTTTATGGATCAGAACAACCCACTATCAGAGGTAACGCATAAGCGTCGTATCTCGGCATTGGGTCCAGGCGGTCTGACGCGTGAGCGTGCAGGCTTCGAAGTGCGTGACGTTCACGCGACGCACTACGGTCGCCTATGTCCGATCGAAACACCGGAAGGGCCGAACATCGGTCTGATTAACTCACTGTCTGCATTTGCGCGTTGCAATGCGTACGGCTTCCTGGAAACACCTTACCGTAAAGTGGTTGACGGTAAAGTGACGGACCAAATTGATTACCTGTCAGCTATCGAAGAAGGCCATTATGTTATTGCGCAGGCTAACGCTGCGTTGAACGAAGATGGGTCTTTCACCGATGAGCTGATCACCGCCCGTGAAACCGGTGAGTCAGGCTTGCACCCACGTGACCATGTCCAGTACATGGACGTTGCGACCAACCAGGTCGTGTCGGTAGCGGCCTCACTGATTCCGTTCCTTGAGCATGACGATGCCAACCGTGCCTTGATGGGTGCGAACATGCAACGTCAAGCGGTCCCAACCTTGCGTGCGCAAAAGCCGCTGGTTGGTACGGGTATCGAGCGTAACGTAGCGGTTGACTCAGGTGTGACCGCGGTAGCGAAACGTGGCGGTACCATTCAATCAGTCGATGCTTCACGTATCGTGTTGAAAGTGAATGAAGATGAGCTGGTCCCTGGCGAAGCCGGTATCGACATCTATAGCTTGATCAAATACACGCGTTCAAACCAGAACACCTGTATTAACCAGCGTCCAACCGTGATGCCTGGTCACCAGGTAGCGAAAGGCGACGTGTTGGCTGATGGCCCATCCACCGATTTGGGTGAGCTGGCGCTTGGTCAAAACATGCGTATCGCGTTTATGCCGTGGAATGGTTATAACTTTGAGGATTCCATCCTTATTTCTGAGCGTGTGGCTCAGGAAGATCGTTTAACCACTATTCACATTCAAGAGCTTTCTTGTGTGGCGCGTGATACCAAGCTGGGCAGTGAAGAAATTACCGCGGATATTCCAAACGTCGGTGAAGCGGCATTGTCGAAGCTGGATGAGTCAGGTGTTGTGTATATCGGTGCCGAAGTGAAAGGCGGCGATATCATGGTCGGTAAAGTGACGCCAAAAGGCGAAACACAGCTGACGCCAGAGGAGAAGCTACTACGAGCGATCTTCGGTGAAAAAGCGTCTGATGTAAAAGATTCATCATTGCGTGTACCGAATGGTGTGTCTGGTACGGTTATCGATGTGCAAGTCTTTACTCGCGATGGCGTAGAAAAAGACAAGCGTGCACTCGAAATCGAAGAAATGCAGCTCAAAGAAGCCAAAAAAGACCTGACCGAGGAGTTCTCTATCCTCGAAGGTGGTTTGATGGCGCGTGTTCGTACACTGCTTTCTCAGGCCGGATATACTGACAACCAGCTAGACAGCATGAATCGTCAGAGCATGTTGACACAAACACTGGATGATGAAGCCCAGCAAACGCAGCTTGAGCAGCTTGCTGAGCAGTACGACGAAATCAAAGCGGACTTTGATAAGAAATTCGACACCAAGCGTCGCAAAATCACCCAAGGTGATGACCTGGCTCCTGGCGTGTTGAAGATTGTTAAAGTGTATCTTGCGGTGAAACGTCGTATTCAGCCAGGTGATAAGATGGCTGGCCGTCACGGTAACAAAGGTGTTATCTCTAAGATCAACCCGATCGAAGATATGCCTTATGACGAATCTGGTGAGCCCGTCGACTTAGTGCTTAACCCGCTGGGCGTACCGTCGCGTATGAACATCGGGCAGATCTTGGAAACGCACTTGGGTCTGGCGGCGAAAGGCATTGGTGACAAGATCAACCGCATGCTCAAAGAGCAGCAAGAACTGGCGAAATTCCGAGAGTTCTTGCAGAAGGTCTATGATCTGGGTGAAACCCGTCAGCAAGTGGACATCAGTAAACTGACTGACGAAGAAGTACGCACCTTGATCGGCAACCTGCGCGATGGTCTACCGACAGCGTCACCCGTCTTTGACGGTGCGCCTGAGCCGATTGTAAAAGAACTATTGAAACTGGGTGATCTGCCTGAGTCTGGTCAGCTTGACTTGTACGATGGCCGCACGGGTGAGAAGTTTGAGCGTCCGGTAACCGTAGGTTACATGTACATGCTGAAACTGAACCACTTGGTGGACGATAAGATGCACGCCCGTTCAACCGGTTCTTACAGCTTGGTTACTCAGCAGCCGCTGGGTGGTAAGGCGCAGTTCGGTGGTCAGCGCTTCGGTGAGATGGAAGTATGGGCACTGGAAGCATATGGTGCTGCTTATACCTTGCAAGAAATGCTCACCGTGAAGTCGGATGACGTTAATGGCCGTACTAAGATGTATAAGAACATCGTAGATGGCGACCATCGTATGGAGCCGGGCATGCCGGAATCTTTCAACGTATTGCTGAAAGAAATCCGCTCGTTGGGTATCAACATCGAGCTGGAAGACGAGTAAGCCCCTGGGCGACTCTCTCCGGTAAGAATATGAAGGCGCTGCCTGTCAGCGCCTTTATGGGTCAACTCCTCACAGGAGCCGATTGTGAAAGACTTACTTAAGTTTCTGAAAGCACAACACAAGACCGAAGAATTTGACTCGATCAAAATCGGTCTTGCCTCACCTGACATGATTCGTTCATGGTCATTTGGTGAAGTGAAAAAGCCAGAAACCATCAACTACCGTACTTTTAAGCCTGAACGTGACGGTTTGTTCTGTGCACGTATTTTTGGCCCGGTCAAAGACTATGAATGTCTTTGCGGTAAGTACAAGCGCCTCAAGCACCGCGGCGTCATTTGTGAAAAATGTGGCGTTGAAGTTACTCAGACCAAAGTACGCCGTGAGCGTATGGGTCACATTGAGCTGGCTTCACCTGTTGCCCACATTTGGTTCCTGAAGTCGTTGCCATCACGCATCGGCTTGTTGATGGACATGCCACTACGTGACATCGAGCGTGTGCTTTACTTTGAGTCTTATATTGTTATCGAACCAGGCATGACCAGCCTTGAGCGTGGTCAGATGATGTCTGAAGAGCAATATTTAGATGCACTCGAAGAGTGGGGCGACGAATTTGACGCACGCATGGGCGCTGAAGCAGTCAAAGCACTGCTAGCAAACATGGATCTGTCCGTCGAGACAGAGCAAATGCGCGAACAGCTCGAAGAGACCAACTCTGAAACCAAGCGTAAGAAGATCACCAAGCGCCTGAAGCTGGTTGAATCTTTCTTGCAATCAGGTAACAACCCTGAGTGGATGATCCTGACCGTGCTGCCTGTGTTGCCGCCGGATCTTCGTCCATTGGTGCCGTTGGATGGTGGTCGATTTGCGACATCTGATCTTAACGACCTCTACCGTCGTGTGATCAACCGTAACAACCGATTGAAGCGCCTGCTTGATCTTGCCGCACCAGACATCATTGTGCGTAACGAAAAGCGCATGCTGCAAGAATCTGTCGACGCCATGTTAGATAACGGCCGTCGCGGTCGTGCGATTACGGGCTCGAACAAACGTCCGCTGAAATCATTGGCTGACATGATTAAAGGTAAGCAGGGTCGTTTCCGTCAGAACCTGCTGGGTAAACGTGTTGACTACTCTGGCCGTTCGGTGATCACCGTGGGTCCATACTTGCGTCTGCATCAGTGTGGTCTACCAAAGAAAATGGCACTAGAGCTGTTTAAACCGTTTATCTACGGCAAGCTTGAGACCCGTGGTCTGGCGACCACTATCAAAGCGGCCAAGAAGATGGTTGAGCGCGAAGAAGCTGTGGTATGGGATATCTTGGATGAAGTCATCCGTGAACACCCTGTCCTGCTGAACCGTGCACCAACGCTTCACCGTTTGGGTATTCAAGCGTTTGAACCTGTGCTTATCGAAGGTAAAGCGATCCAGTTGCACCCATTGGTGTGTGCGGCGTATAACGCTGACTTCGATGGTGACCAGATGGCTGTTCACGTACCGCTAACACTGGAAGCCCAGTTAGAAGCGCGTGCGTTGATGATGTCAACCAACAACATTCTATCGCCTGCTTCTGGTGATCCTATCATCGTACCGTCTCAGGACGTGGTACTGGGTCTCTATTATATGACCCGAGAGAAGGTGAACGGCAAGGGCGAAGGCATGTATTTGTCTGGCCCAGGCGAAGCTGAAAAAGTCTATCGCACCGGGCATGCAGAACTGCATAGCCGCGTAAAAGTACGCATCAAGCAAATCGATATCGATGAGATGGGTACACGGACTGAAAAAATGTCATTGGTTGATACCACCGTTGGCCGTGCCATGTTGTGGACGATTGTCCCAGATGGCCTGCCATACGAGTTAGTCAACCAGCCGCTGGGTAAAAAGCAAATCTCAAACTTGCTTAACACCTGTTATCGTAAATTGGGTCTGAAAGATACCGTTATCTTTGCCGACCAAATTATGTATACCGGTTTTGCTTACTCTGCGCTGTCGGGCACGTCTGTCGGTATCGACGACATGGTGATCCCACAAGCCAAGTACGATTTGATCGAAGCGGCAGAAGCCGAAGTTGCGGAAATTCAAGAGCAGTTCCAGTCTGGTCTGGTTACCGCTGGCGAACGCTACAACAAAGTGATCGATATCTGGGCGGCGGCGAACGAGCAAGTAGCTAAAGCGATGATGGATAACCTGTCTAATGAGACAGTGATTAACCGTGATGGTGAAGAAGAGACACAAAGCTCCTTTAACAGCGTCTACATGATGGCTGACTCGGGTGCGCGTGGTTCTGCCGCGCAGATCCGTCAGCTTGCGGGTATGCGTGGTCTGATGGCTAAGCCAGATGGCTCAATCATCGAAACGCCAATCACTGCGAACTTCCGTGAAGGTCTGAACGTACTTCAGTACGTTATTTCCACGCACGGTGCCCGTAAGGGTCTGGCGGATACGGCATTGAAGACCGCGAACTCAGGTTATCTGACGCGTCGTCTGGTTGACGTTGCGCAAGACGTGGTGGTGACTGAAACCGACTGTGGCACCGAAGGTGGTATCCACATGATGGCAGTTATCGAAGGTGGTGATGTTAAAGAAGCGCTGCGTGAGCGTGTACTTGGTCGTGTTGTGGCGGAAGACGTCATCAAACCCGGCACAGAAGAAGTACTGGCGCCTCGCAACACCCTATTAGACGAGAAATGGTGTGACATCTTAGAACACCACTCTGTCGATAAGGTGAAAGTGCGCTCTGTCGTAACCTGTGAAACTGACTTTGGTTGCTGTGCAAACTGTTATGGTCGTGACTTGGCGCGTGGTCATTTGGTTAACCACGGTGAGTCTGTGGGCGTTATCGCCGCGCAGTCTATCGGTGAACCAAGTACACAGCTGACCATGCGTACGTTCCACATCGGTGGTGCGGCATCGCGTGCGGCGGCAGAAAACAACATCCAGGTGAAGAACAAAGGTTCTATGCACCTGCACAATGCGAAATCTGTCACCAACAGCGATGGTAAACTTGTGATTACCTCGCGTGCGACAGAAATGACCATTGTTGATGAGTTTGGCCGTACCAAAGAAAGCTACAAAGTGCCATACGGTGCGTTGCTGAGCAAGAAAGATACGGAAACGGTTGAATCGGGTGATGTGGTCGCCAACTGGGACCCACATACCATGCCAATCATCACCGAAGTCGGCGGTTATGTTCGCTTCGTGGATATGATTGATGCGTCGACCATGCAGCGTCAAACGGATGAACTGACAGGTCTGTCTTCGATTGTGGTGATGGATGCTTCTGAGCGCCCATCGTCAGGTAAAGACAAGCGCCCTGCAGTGAAGTTGGTCGATGCGCAAGGCAATGACGTGATGATCCCTGGTACAGACATGCCAGTTCAATACTTCTTGCCAGGTAAAGCGATCGTCCAATTGGATGATGGGGCAAGCGTAGGTATTGGTGATACTCTGGCACGTATCCCGCAAGAAAGCGGCGGTACCAAGGATATCACTGGTGGTCTGCCACGCGTTGCTGACCTGTTCGAAGCACGTAAGCCAAAAGAGCCAGCCATCTTGGCAGAGATCACAGGGACTGTTTCCTTCGGTAAAGAAACCAAAGGTAAGCGCCGCTTGATCCTCACACCAGAAGAAGGCAAGGCCTACGAAGAGATGATTCCAAAATGGCGTCAGCTCAACGTATTCGAAGGTGAAAAAGTCGAGAAAGGTGATGTGATCGCAGATGGTCCAGAATCACCACACGACATTCTACGCTTGCGTGGTATCCACGCGGTGGCGGAATATATCACCAACGAAGTGCAAGACGTTTACCGCCTGCAAGGTGTAAAGATCAACGATAAGCACATCGAGACCATTGTGCGTCAGATGTTGCGTAAGGTGACGATTAAATCTGCTGGCGATACGGACTTCTTGGAAGGCGAGCAAGTCGAGTACTCCCGCGTTACGATTGCGAACCGTGATCTTGAAGCGGAAGGCAAGCAGCCAGCTACCTTTGGTCGTGACCTATTAGGTATCACCAAAGCCTCGCTGGCGACCGAGTCATTCATTTCGGCTGCCTCGTTCCAGGAAACCACTCGCGTGCTGACCGAAGCGGCAGTGGCCGGTAAACGTGATGACTTACGTGGTCTAAAAGAGAACGTGATTGTGGGTCGCTTGATCCCAGCCGGTACCGGTTTTGCGTATCACAAAAACCGCCAAGCTAAGCGTGCAGAGCCAGAGCAGCCTGTGGCACCACAGGTAGATGCTGAGCAAGCATCGCAAGATCTTGCTGCACTGCTAAATGCAGGCCTGAACGACGATAACTAAGGTCGTTTCAAGGCTAGCGGAATACGCTACGTGTCCCGTCCTAATATAGGTTGACAGTTTTTAGGCCAGCTCCAGTAGCTGGCCTTTTTTATTATGCACCTGATTGGGGGTTGCCATACTTAAACTTAGGTGCGGTCTCATTTCGTTGTATATCGCTATCGATTCTTTTACCAGTATTTTAAGCTCTGTCAGTGTCTTACACCGGTACAGTAAAAACTCATGCTTCAGTATGCCATTGACTCTTTCCGCTAACGCGTTTTGGTAGCAATCATAACCATCCGTCATCGACGGCTGGATTTGACTCTCCTGTAGCGCACTCTGATAAACGGCTGAGCAGTATTGCGAACCTCGGTCTGAGTGATGTACCGCATTGCCGATATAGCGCTTATCTTTGACGGCCATTTTCAGCGCTTTCACTACATTGTCGACTTTCATATCTTCGCTAACGTGATGACCCACTATCTTGCGTGAGTTGGCATCGGTCACCAGTGACAGATAGTGCACACCTTGGTCTGATTCAACATAAGTGATGTCGCTGACCAGTACATGCGCAGCATCATGCAGTCCGTCTTCTTTTAGCAGGTTAGGATGCTTCTTCATCCAGTGCTTACTACACGTAGTTTTTGTGTAGCTTTTCTTGGGTTTAACCAGTAAGCCTTCGCTTCTCAGATAGCTAAAAAACCCGTCTCGCCCTAGCTTAATTTCGTGTTCAGCTAGCTTGGGCTTTACCAACGCGTAGAGCTTACGCGCCCCTAACCTCGGCATATACTTACGCCAGTATTGGACCCAGTCTCTGATGATTGATAGTTCAGCTCTTCGGCTTTCCATTCGAGCAACGGCTTGATAGACACCTTGCCGAGAAATGCCTGTGGCACGACATGCCGCCGCTAACTTTATTTTACTTTTGGCTTTGGCTTGCCAGATGTACCGGATAAGTACTTTTTTCTGAGGCCGGCTCCGTACTCATTGTCCATGATATCGACCATACCATTGAGGATTTGGTTACGCAGTTTCTCTTCGGCTAACTCACGCTCAAGGCGCTTGATAGTTTCGGATGGGGTTTCTTTTGAATGTGGCATAAGGGGATGCTGAAATGGCTTCGACCAATCGAGTCTACCATGTTTTCTGAGCCAGACGAGTACCGTTGAGCGGCCCTGAATGCCAAAACGGGCTTGAGCTTGTTTGTACGTCATTTCGCCTTTTTCAACACGCTCTACAACGCCTAATTTAAAGGCTAAGGTGTAATCACGTTGCGTGCGCTTACGGCTTGAATTACTTGATGTTGTCATAAAGAAGTCCTCTTTATGTCAACGTATTTCAGGACGGGACAACGTTAGATAAAAAGGCACCTCTTCAGAGGTGCCTTTTGTTTTTTCGGCTCGCTGGTTTTTTGTCACGAAGGAGAAAAGACACATAAAAAAGCGCCGCACACAGGCGACGCTTGTCCTATTCATTATAACAACGCAGAGGCATCAAGCGCCTGGTGGATGAGCCAGGCTGTCGGCAATCAGTCGAATCAAGGTATCTTCTAACTCAAAGCGCTGTTCGAGCCATTCACCAATCGCGGAGATGTCTTGATCAAAATCTGTGGCGTCATAATTTTCGTCGTCTAGATCTATGGCACTGAACTTATCGTTAAAGTCTAAGAGTGGGTCAGTGGTGTCGACGATACTGAAATACAGGTTGTCAGTTTCTTTGGTGGCAGCGAACCCTGTGGATTGCCAACGATCCATCACCATGTCATAGATTTTGAAATGACCGGTAGAGATATAATCGACTAAATGGTCGCAGAAACGGTCGAGCTCGGCTTTACTGGGAAGCGCTTGCTTCTTTTTGACTGCGACCCCTGCAACATTGTAATACTCCACCAACAGTTGGCGGCGTAATTCGAGCCAGTAATCGATAACCTCATCGTAACCGCTCCATTGCGCTTTGGTGCGTTCGAGTTTTCTCAGCATGATCGGTGTCCTCGTGATCGATCAGCGAATGAATGGCGCTATAATAAGGCCGGCTGAAAATTAACGGGCTGCTCAGTCCTTTGCATCACGTTATGAAACTAGATTGCCAGTATTCAAGTATAGCTGCAAGGCTAAGGGAGTGACCATGTCTCAGAATCAACAAGCGGTCTATGTATGCGCGATTGCCAACGGGAAACTTTGGCTGCCCAACGGTGATTTGCCATGTATACCCTTGTCGAAACTGCCATTTTCTGGCGGTGAAACCGTGACGGTTGGAGACTATCAGCAGACGCCTGTGGTCGGCGTCTTTAATTGTAACCCGATACTACCTACTGATGAGGTGGCAGGCTTACGCACGTTGTTAGCGGTTCTATCTGCCCCCTTATTTGCCCTCGTAGGACGCGTCATTCAGCTTGATTACATGCGACAGCAGCAAGCGTTTTGTGGCTGTTGTGGTCAGCGCGCTGAGTTTGATGCTGAGGCGATAGCTATGAGGTGCGCTCACTGTCAGCGTCACGATTATCCGCGCGTGTCGCCGTGTGTGATTGTGGCGGTACGTAATGGTGAACATTTATTACTGGCACAGCACCCAAGGCATAAAACCGGGATGTATACCGTGATTGCGGGGTTTGTTGAGCCGGGAGAAACGCTCGAACAGTGTGTGGCGCGCGAGGTCAAAGAGGAAACAGGGATTGAGGTGAAAAATATCCGTTATATGGATAGCCAGCCGTGGGCCTTTCCTTCCAATGTCATGATGGGCTTTTTGGCCGACTATGCCGGTGGTCAGTTAAGGCCAGATTATGAGGAATTGACGGATGCGCAATGGTTTGATTGCGATGCCTTGCCGCCAGTGGCGCCAAAAGGGACGATCGCCCGGCGCTTAATTGAAGCCAGCTGTGCTTTATCCGAACATAAAAAAACCCGGCCGTAGGGAGCCGGGGTAAGATGCGAACATATTGTCTTTCGCAGACCTATTGTCGTTATAAAAAGGTTGTACCATGTGGTTAAATGACCAGCAATCCTTTGCTGGCGCTGGGTGACGGTTTTATGATCGTGTTAACAAAGCTTCGCTTTTGTTGCGACTTGACAGTGATACAATGACGGCCACTTTTCGCACACAGGTTTAACACAATGACCGAATTGAAAAACGATCGTTATTTACGCGCCCTCTATAAGCAACCGGTGGATTGCACGCCCGTGTGGATGATGCGCCAAGCTGGCCGTTACCTGCCTGAATATCGTGAACTACGTGCGCAGGCGGGTGACTTTTTGTCATTGTGTAAAAATGCGGAGTTAGCCTGTGAAGTGACGATGCAGCCATTACGTCGCTTTGATTTGGATGCCGCCATTCTGTTCTCTGATATCCTCACCATCCCTGATACCATGGGATTAGGGCTGTACTTTGAAACCGGGGAAGGACCGAAATTTTCCCATCCGATCACCTCAAAGGCGGATGTGGATAAAATCGGTATCCCTGATCCGGAGGGCGAGCTGCAGTATGTGATGAACGCGGTGCGTACCATCCGTCGTGAATTAAAGGGTGAGGTGCCCTTGATTGGTTTTTCCGGTAGCCCGTGGACCTTGGCCACCTATATGGTAGAAGGTGGCACCTCAAAAGCGTTTACCAAGATTAAAAAGATGATGTATGCCGAGCCACAAACACTGCATGCATTGCTCGATAAACTTGCTGATAGTGTGGTGAGCTACCTTAACGCACAGATCAAAGCCGGTGCCCAATCGGTGATGGTGTTTGACACCTGGGGGGGGGTACTCACACCACGTGATTACCATGATTTTTCTCTGCAGTATATGCAGAAAATTGTCGATGGTTTGATCCGAGAGCACGACGGTCGCCGTGTGCCGGTGACGCTGTTCACCAAAAATGCGGGGATGTGGTTGGAGCGTATTGCGGCCACAGGATGTGATGGTGTTGGGCTTGACTGGACTATCAACATGGCGGACGCCAAAGCGCGAATTGGTGATAAAGTGGCGTTGCAAGGCAATATGGATCCATCGATGTTATATGCTAGCCCAGAGCGGATCCGCCAAGAAGTGTCGACCATCTTAGACGGTTTCGGCGAAGGGACGGGCCATGTGTTTAATCTCGGCCATGGCATTCACTTGGATGTACCACCAGATAACGCTGGCGTCTTCATCGATGCGGTTCATGAGCTGTCGAAGCCCTACCACGGCTAACTCCCACGCTCGCCGGTTGGCGAGCGTTTTTTTATCCTCACGCCAGTAGCTTGATCCGCCGCTTACTGTAAAGCCTGCTGAACCTGGTGTCGTATCGCGGGCACCACCTCTTCTTCAAACCACAGATTGCGGCGCAACCATAAGGTATTTCTGGGCGAAGGATGAGGCAGCGCAAAGGTATGAGGGGCCCATTGTTGCCACTGCTTAACCGTTTCGGTGAGCGTTTTGGGCTTGTTCGCTAAATAATACTGCTGCGCATACTGGCCTATTAGTAAGGTCACGGAAATCTGAGGTAGATGCGCTTTAATGGCTTGATGCCACACTGGCGCACAAATGCGCGCAGGCGGCAGATCGCCCGACTTGCCTTTGCCTGGGTAACACAGGCCCATTGGCATAATGGCAAACAAATCAGGTTGGTAGAACTGATCACGCGTGACCCCTAACCATTTCCGTAGGCGATCACCACTTGGGTCATTAAATGGCAGCCCGCTTTCGTGCACGCGCCGCCCTGGCGCTTGACCGATAATCAACACCCGAGCGTGTGGACTGGCTTGGATCACCGGGCGAGGTCCGTCAGCCAGCCAATGTTGGCACAAGCGGCATTCACGCGCAGCAGACAACGCCGTGTCCAAATCCGGAAAAGTCATTTAGTACCCTTTATCAAAATCGACGCGATGCGCGAGAGGCTGGCCCGCGTGCCAGCGGCGGTAATTATCCGCAAAGAGGGCAAAAACCTGCTCCGGAAAGCTCACGGCAGCAATATGTGGCGTCACTCTCACGTTTGGGTGTGTCCAAAAGGGGTGCTGTTCAGGCAGTGGCTCTTGTTGCATCACATCCAAGACCGCCAAGTGCAGCTTCTTTTCATCTAATGCGCGCACGAGTGCTGGCTCATCCACCGTGGCTCCACGGCCGACATTGATAAAAAAAAGATGTTGCGCATGCTGCCAAAAAACCGCATTCAGGCATTGGTGCGTTTCTGGCGTGGCGGGCAAGGTACTGACTAAGATATCCACCTCGCTTAGCGTTTGCCTTAACGCCGGTAGTGTCAGAGTCTGTTCAAACCCGTCGACTGGACGTCCATCTTGGTTGATGCCAAGTACCGTCATACCAAAAGCACGAGCGACGGTAGAAATATGTTGACCAATAGCACCTGTTCCTAAAATGGCGAGCGTTTGCCCGTGCAATGATCGGTAAGGCTGAGGTTGCCAGCGACACTGAGCTTGCTGTTCCGCGTACTGACCAAGATGTCGGGTGTCCGTGAGTATGTGTCCGAAGACATATTCGGCCATCAGTGCCCCGAATATTCCTCTGACATTGGTCAACTGATAACCGCGTTGAGGGGCGTGGATTAATGCATCAACCCCCGCAAACGTTGACTGTAACCAGCGTAGCTGCTCAGCGTGGGGGAGTTGAGGGGCTGCAAGCGGCGGATCGGCCAACCAGATACTGGCCTCGTCTGCGGATGTAGTGATAGCGAGATCGGGGAGCTGAGCCGCTTTAATCAACTGGTAGTAGGTTTTAGCATGCTCGCTGATAACGTAAACTTTATCCACAAAGGCTCCTTTTTATGGTTGTGGGAATCAAGTACACTGAGCGCATTCAATGAGGACAACACTCCTTCCCGCTATTAAAGATCAACTGGCTATGTTACGAAACCCTTTACAACTACGTTTGGAAAAATGTGAGAATTGGCAGCATATTAGTTTTATGGCTGCGCTGGTGGAACGTATGGTTCCGAACTACGCGCTTTTCTGTGCCCAAACTGAATTTGCCGATCCGCAAGCGTTTCGCAATATTCTTGATGCGGTCTGGGAATCACAAACCGTCAAAACGGCCAAGATTGATTTTGAGCGCCAACTGGAAAAGCTGGAGCCATTGATCCCTGAGGCCAATGATCATGGTATTTACCTGACTTATCCGGCGATTGATGCTTGTGTTGCGCTTTCTCAGCTTCTTCATGCATTACTTGATCGTGATGAAATGTTACCTATTACCCTAAAGGTGTCGCAGCAATCCATACACAGCGTGGCCCAGCTTGAAGAAGCGCAAACAGGTCTTGTGGTAACGGATGAGAATCAAAAGTCCATCGAGGCGATTTGTGAGGAGTGGGATGCCCAATGGGCTATCTTTCGCGTGCTGAAAAGCGCTGAAAGCCGTGATGTGGATATGATTAAAGGGATCCGTCAGGAGTTGCGAGAGGCAGGCGTCAGCAATCTCGGACTGAGTGTTGAGTAAGCTCACCTCCTCCCCTCAGAAAGGGCGGCTTTAGCCGCCTTTTCTGATCATGACTCATCGCTATGTCGTTGCACCGGTGGTTCATCGTCATCTTGGCTTTCAATCATATTGTGCTGCTTCTTCCAGGCATCCCAACGCTGATAAGCCAGTTGTTGCATATCAGTCACCGTGTCCGCCTCATCGATAATTTCTCTTCCGGTTAGGTACTCAAAAATGTCTTCGAGCGTGATAATGCCTTGCACCGTGCCATACTCGTCGACAATCATCGCCAGCTGAGCGCGACGGATCATTAATATATCAAATGCTTGCAACACACTGTTGCCGGGTAAGATCACCGCGAGTGGACGCATTAAATGGCCTAATGGGGTCTGTCCTGCGCCTTGTGTTTTGGCTTCATAGATATTGGATTTGTGAACAAAGCCTAAAATATCGTCGCGTTGTTCACCATAAACTAATGGACGAGAGAAAGGGCAGTCACTGTGCTCGTCGAGGAAGGTATTCACATCCATCTCGGCAGGAATGCGAAACAGTACCGGGCGCGGTGTCATCAGCTGCGTGGCGGGAAGATCACGTAACTTCAGCATATTATTGAGCATCTGCGTTTCATCTTCGCCCATCTCACCACTTTCTGACGCCAGCATTGCCATCGCTGAAATTTCATCACGCAGTTTGACATGGGTGGTGTCCGCGCTGAGACGCTTAGTAATCTGCTCAGATAGCCACACGAACGGCGTGAGCGCCCACACCATCCATTTGAGCACCAGCGCCGCCCCAGGTGCCAATTGCGGCCAGAAGTTCGCGCCAATGGTTTTGGGAATGATTTCTGAGAGAAGCAGAATCGCGAGTGTGAGCACGGCGGAGAATACGCCGACCCACGCATCACCAAAGACATGCGCCGCTTGTGCACCGGCTCCTGCCGCCCCCACAGTATGGGCAATGGTATTGAGTGTCAGAATAGAGGCCAGTGGCCGGTCAATATCCTTTTTGAGCGCATTGAGACGCTCGGCGGCAGGGTGACCTTGATGGCGAAGGTTCGCAATGTAGCTGGGTGTGATGCTAAGCAAAATCGCTTCGAGCACGGAGCACACAAAAGAGACACCAATAGAAAGCGAAATAAAAAGGACCAGAATGAGCATAGGTTCCCAGAGTTAAAAGTCAGTCAACATCCTAAAGATCAGGCCATTGGCGGGCTTTTACAACCATTCAACTGAGAAAAAACGCAACAAATTGTGAGATCGCGCTCAGTTTGTGGTTAAAGAGCCTCCATACAACCACACAGAGCGCCACAAACCTTTGCCAGCCGGGCTTCTTTTGAATTAGAGTGACTTCGTCTCTAAAAAACCTAGAAGGGAAGACATAATGAACAAAACCCAACTGATCGACCTGATCGCAGAAAAAGCGGAACTTTCAAAAGCACAAGCGAAAACAGCCTTGGAAGCGACTTTGGGCGGTATTGAAGGTGCCTTGAAAGAAGGTGAACAGGTACAACTGATTGGCTTCGGTACGTTTAAATTGAACCATCGTGCAGCACGCACCGGTCGTAACCCACAAACGGGTCAAGAAATTCAAATCGCTGCGGCAAACGTGCCAGCGTTTGTGGCGGGTAAAGCGCTAAAAGACGCGGTTAAGTAAGCGCTATTCTCATATCGCCATAGCCTTCGCTATGGCGTTTTTGTATCTGGATTCGCGATGCGCTTCAAATTATGGGTCGTTGCCCTGCTGATGGCTCTTGTCGGGTGCTCTAGCGGTAAGCCGCCAAAGCCTGTTACACACACCACTGCTTTCGCAGCGGGAGACTATCGCGCCGTTTATTGGTTAGATAGCCAACAGGGGCAAGTCATCGGCCTTGCTGAGAAAACGTGGCAAGGAGACTACGGTCAGTATCGTAGTGAATATGCTTGGCGAGCAGGCAGCCTTCGTGCGCTAAAGCGTGAGGGGGAAAAGCTGGTTGATAACCGCTTGGTGCCTTTTTCGACTCATGTACGGTTTGACGCCAATGGCGAGCCGGTTTTTCAGCGTTATCATCAAGGTGATGCCCTCTTGCCTTTAGACAGTGCGACCCTGTCCCGCCTATATCAAGAAGCCAATCAAATCCAGCGCCAAGCGCAGGCGCAATTAGCCAATAATGTCTCTGTGCTGCAAGCGCAGCGACAAGGCGAGTACTGGGTGGATTGTGACAATGACCGTCAGCGCTGGGCTTTCTCCGAGGCGATAGGGCCGAGTGTGATTCAACGCCTTAATCAGCCTGGCACATTTGTGATAGCTGGTGGTAGTCCGAGCATTGGTCGCGATCACATCGCATTTGTGGTGCATGTTGAGGATGGGAAGCTGTGTTTGCAGCGCCCCCGCTTGCTCGACGAATAAAAAATGCGCCCTGTTGGCGCATTTTTAGTTTAATACGCTCACACTCATGTGAGTGTTTGCTCGCGTGATACCGCACGGTGAGCGATGTCATTGCGGTAGAAGCAGCCAGGCCAATAAATCAAGGCGGCGAGCGCATCAGCGCTTTGTTTGGCGACGGTAACGCTGTCGCCTAATGCGGTAGCGCAGAGTACACGTCCGCCAGCGGTCACCACATCGCCGTTTTTCAGCGCGGTACCGGCATGGAACACCTTGGCGTTATCGCTATCGGTAGGAAGTCCAGTGATACGATCCCCTTTACGGTATTCACCTGGATAACCGCCTGCGGCCAATACCACACCAACCGCTGCACGCGGGTCCCATTTAGATTCTACTTTATCAAGGCGTCCTTCGCTGCCAGCGAGGCAAAGCTCAACCAGGTCGGATTGCAAACGCATCATGATAGGCTGGGTTTCGGGGTCGCCAAAGCGGCAGTTAAACTCAATCACTTTGGGCGTGCCATCGGCGGCGATCATCAATCCGGCGTACAAAAAGCCGGTATAGGGCGCACCATCCGCATGCATCCCTTTGACGGTGGGCATAATCACCTCGTCCATCACCCGTTGGTGAATGGCGTCGGTGACCACGGGGGCGGGTGAGTATGCGCCCATGCCGCCGGTATTGAGGCCGGTATCGCCTTCACCGACCCGTTTATGGTCTTGGCTGGTGGCCATCGGTAGCACATGCTCGCCATCCACCATGACGATAAAGCTTGCTTCTTCGCCTTGTAGGAACTCTTCTATCACCACACGGTGACCGGCTTCACCAAATGCATTGCCCGAGAGCATATCATGCACGGCGTCGGTCGCTTCTTGCTCGGTCATCGCCACAATCACTCCTTTCCCGGCGGCAAGGCCATCGGCTTTGACCACAATAGGCGCGCCTTTTTCTGCGATGTAGGCCAGTGCGGGCTCAACCTTGGAAAAGGTTTGGTAGTCGGCGGTGGGAATACCGTGACGCGCCAGAAAATCTTTGCTGAATGCCTTCGAGCCCTCAAGCTGCGCGGCGGCTTGGGTAGGGCCAAATATCGCTAAGCCGTGCTCACGGAAGGCATCAACCACGCCTAAGACCAGTGGCGCTTCTGGACCGACAATCGTCAGGCCAATCTGTTGCTCACGGGCAAAGGCCAGTAACCCCTCGACGTCGTCGGCGGCGATAGCGATGTTGCTCAACTTGGCCTCATGCGCGGTGCCGGCATTTCCCGGTGCGCAGTAAATGGTCTCGATCTTTGGGGACTGAGCGGCTTTCCACGCCAAGGCATGCTCGCGGCCACCACCACCAATCACTAATA
The DNA here is from genome assembly GCF_900141775.1 of Salinivibrio sp. ES.052. GTDB lineage: Bacteria > Pseudomonadota > Gammaproteobacteria > Enterobacterales > Vibrionaceae > Salinivibrio. Next base: position 494,038 of record NZ_FSRI01000002.1, read on the forward strand.
CCTTCATGTTTTCTCCTTCATCGCCTGCTTAGTGGCGGAAATGGCGCATACCGGTAAAGACCATCGCCATGCCGTGCTCATTGGCAGCGGCAATCACTTCGTCATCACGCATTGATCCACCCGGTTGGATCACGCAGGTGATCCCCGCGTCAGCTGCCGCATCAATGCCGTCACGGAAGGGGAAGAAGGCATCAGAAGCCATCACGCTACCGGCTACTTCCAGATTTTCATCGGCCGCTTTGATGCCGGCAATTTTCGCTGAGTAGACGCGGCTCATTTGGCCGGCGCCCACGCCGATGGTCATGCTGTTTTTGGCATACACAATCGCATTGGATTTCACGTATTTTGCCACTTTCCAGCAAAATAGCGCATCGTTTAGCTCTTTGTCTGTGGGCTGGCGCTCAGTGACAATGCGTAAATCGTCCAAGCCGACCATGCCTTGGTCGCGGGCTTGGATCAACAAACCTCCGTTCACTCGCTTGCTGTCCCAGCCAGTGGTACGCGCTTGCCATTGACCACATTCTAGCAGACGAACGTTTTTCTTGGCCGCGACTGCGGCTTTGGCGGCTTCACTGATCCGTGGCGCGATGATCACTTCAACAAATTGACGTTCGACAATGGCTTGCGCCGTGTCGCCGTCCAGCTCACGGTTAAAGGCAATGATGCCACCAAATGCCGAGGTCGGGTCGGTTTGATAAGCGCGTTGGTAGGCGCTGAGTAAGTCTTCGCCAATGGCGACGCCACAGGGATTGGCATGCTTTACAATCACACAGGTAGGTTGTTCGAACTCTTTCACGCACTCCAATGCCGCATCGGTGTCGGCGATATTGTTATAAGACAGCGCTTTGCCTTGGAGTTGAGTGGCTGTGGCCACCGAGGCTTCTTGCGGGTGGGCTTCGCTATAAAAGGCGCCTGCCTGATGGCTGTTCTCACCATAGCGCATGTCTTGTTTTTTCACCCAATGCTGGGTCAGGGTGCGCGGGAATGGCGAGTCTTGGCTGTCTTCTGCGTGATGATAGGCAGGCACTTGAGTACCAAAGTAGTTGGCAATCATCGCATCGTAGGCCGCGGTGTGCTCAAACGCGGCAATCGCCAAATCAAAGCGGGTGGCATGCGTCAGAGATTGCTGGTGCTGATCCATTTCGGTGAGCACGCGATCATAGTCTTGGCTGTTCACCACAATGGTGACGTCGGCATGGTTTTTCGCCGCTGAACGCACCATGGTCGGGCCGCCAATATCGATATTCTCGATGGCTTGCTCGCGAGTGCAGTCTGGGTTGGCAACGGTTTGTGCGAACGGGTAGAGATTTACCACCACCATATCAATCGGCGCGATCTGATGGCGTTCCATCACCGCGTCGTCTTGACCGCGTCGGCCCAAAATGCCGCCGTGAATTGTCGGATGGAGGGTTTTCACTCGGCCATCCATCATTTCTGGGAAGCCGGTATGCTCGGAGACTTCGGTGACCGCAAGGCCGTTTTCTGCGAGTAAACGGGCCGTACCGCCGGTCGATAGCAGTTCGACACCGCGTTGGGCGAGTGCTTGGGCAAACTCGACCACACCGGATTTATCAGACACGCTGATTAACGCGCGACGAATAGGACGCAGATTTTCCATGGCTTAGTTCTCTTCACTGACAGATTGAATGCTTATCAAAGCTCTCCATGTATAACAATAGGGATGAGCTTTATTAAACCGCCAATTGCCAAAGCGGCGTTATTCTATCTGATTTTATTTGCGCAATCGATTGCTATTTGAGGATGGCGACATTTTTATCGCTTTTACACGTCGTCAAATTCTTGTGTTCGTGCAATGCTGGTCATAACGCCTCGCCTTTGCTACAAAAAGAGTCATCCAATGGGGTCAGGAAGAGGAGCGGTGATGACCAAGTTGCTGCAAATAGGTGAGCTTGCCAAGCATTGTGGTGTCTCCACCGATACATTGCGTTTTTATGAAAAGTCAGGTTTGCTGGCGCCCAGTGCGCGCACCGAAGGCGGATACCGGCTCTATGCTGATGATGCCATTAGCCAGGTAATGTTTATTTTACGTGGCAAAGAGATGGGGTTATCGCTCGATGAGATCCACGAGCTGTCTGATATTCGCGAAGAAGCCACCTTACACACTTGCGCGGAAGTGAAAGGGATCACCCAGCGGCGCTTAAACGAGGTCTCAGAGAAGATTGCGGCGCTTGAGCGGGTCAAACATGCCCTCACACGTTTAAACGCTGCCTGCTGCGGTATGGAGGACGATGACGCGACCCATTGCTCGATATTAGAAACCCTGGCGGACAGTGAAGACTCGAATTCGTGTTGCTAAAGCCGCAGTGAGAGCCAGTGAAATCAGCGGCAGACAAAAACGGGCTAACCGGTTGACGGCTAGCCCGTTTGACATCAGCCAAACTAATGGTTGATTAGTTCATGCCGTATTTTTTCAGTTTCTTACGCAATGTACCGCGGTTGATGCCCATCATGGTGGCTGCGCGGGTTTGGTTGCCGCGGGTGTATTGCATGATGGTATCCAGCAGTGGCTGCTCAACTTCTGCGAGGACAAGCTCATACAGATCGTTGACTTCCTGGCCATTCAATTGCGCGAGGTAGTTCTTCAAGGACGCTTTTACAGAGTCACGAAGTGGCTTTTGCGTAATTTGATCTTGTGAAGTTACAGTTGTTACTGTCAATGTTTCGGAAGTCAGGTTTTGTTCGAACATATTCTGTCAGCTCTTCTCGTATTTATGCAACGTTGTCGAAGTAGCCTTGCAGCGCATCGATCTGCTGGTGTGCATCCTCGATTGCGTTGAAGGTGCGGCGAAAGTCGCCTATTTGATCATGCTCTTTCAGGTACCAGCCCACGTGCTTACGGGCGATACGTAATCCTTTAAGCTCCCCATAAAACTGATGAAGCTCGTGAACATGACCCAACAAAATTGTCCTCACCTCTTCTAACGAAGGGGCAGGCAAGTGCTCACCTGTGGTGAGATAGTGGTGGATTTCGCGAAAAATCCACGGGCGTCCCTGAGCAGGGCGACCAATCATTACGGCATCTGCACCTGTGTAGTCGAGGACATACCGGGCTTTTTCTGGTGAGTCAATGTCGCCATTGGCGATCACCGGAATCGATACCGCTGCTTTCGCAGCTTTAATGCTGTCGTACTCTGCCTCGCCTTTGTACATGCAGGCACGCGTACGGCCGTGCAGTGCAAGGGCTTGGATACCACAATCTTCCGCCATCCGGGCGATCGTTACACAGTTCTTATTATCCGGATCCCAGCCTGTTCGAGTTTTCAGTGTTACCGGAACATCCACCGCGTTAACCGTGGCTGTTAGGATTTGCTCAATGAGATCAGGCCGAGTTAGCAAGGCAGAGCCTGCTAACTTTTTATTGACCTTTTTCATCGGGCAACCCATGTTAATGTCGATAACTTGTGCCCCGTTCTCGACACAAAACCGTGCCGCCTCAGCCATGAGCTCTGGTTCGGCACCAGCAATTTGCACCGAGCGCAAACCGGATTCGTCAATATGAACCATGCGCTTTTGCGATTTGCTCGTTCCCCATAAAGCTGGATTGGATGACATCATTTCACTGATAGCCATGCCCGCACCATGCGCGAGACATAACTCACGAAATGGTCGGTCTGTCACGCCGGCCATTGGGGCGACGATCAAGGGGACATCCAGGGTGTAAGGTCCGATACGCAAAAGCTCTAAATCCTCTTCAGCCGCTCTGAGTCAGCAAGGGCGCGCATTTTACGCATTTTTTCAGCATCTGAAAAGGACAATATTTGAGCATTGATGGCTTGATTTTTACAGCACTTTTTGTATCAGGTGCGTTTCGTCGATTAATCAAGCAGTTCGAGTAGCACATTGATAATGGCTTACCGATAATTGCCTAGGTCACGGTAAGCCCGTTGGAAAGTAATCTAGCCAGTTATACTGACAAGTGACCACTGATCCGGCACCACTCTTCACGCTCGACAATCGGATCCAGCGTCAATGTGTCGCGATAATAACTCGCCACGTCATTGGCTTGCGTTTCCAACACCCCTGACATCGCTAATTGGCCTGTCGGCTTGATCAGCCCTTTGATCACATCGGAGAGATCACGCAGTGGCTCAGCGAGAATATTGGCCACGACCACATCGGCTTTGAGATCGGCCGGTTGGTCTTTAGGAAGATACAGCTGCAGTTGGGCAGCCACACCATTTCGCTCAGCGTTATCTTTTGATGCCAGTAACGCTTGAGGATCGATATCAATGCCAATCACACGCTCGGCACCGAGTTTGATCGCAGCAATGGCGAGAATACCCGAGCCACAGCCAAAGTCGATCACGGTTTTACCGCTAAGCTCTAAGCTGTCTAGCCATTCTAGACACAGGGCGGTCGTAGGATGAGAGCCGGTACCAAATGCCAGTCCTGGGTCGAGCATTACGTTAACCGCGTTGTCATCAGGTACCTCACACCAGGTTGGACAGATCCATAAACGTTCACCGAACTGGATGGGCTTAAAGTTATCCATCCAAGCGCGTGTCCAGTCTTTGTCTTCCAGTTGTTCGATTTTGTATGCGAAGTCGTCGGAAAGTAGTGGGCTGGCTTTTAAAATGGCAAGCACATCGCTCATCTCAGCTTGTGCGTCGTACAATGCCATAATATCGGTTTCGCCCCACAGTCGTGTCTCTCCGGGGAGAGGCTCAAACACAGGCGTATCTTTGGCGTCTAAAAAGGTGACAGAGAGCGCACCGGCTTCTTCCATCAGTAGGTCGCCAATTGCCTCAGCATTGTTGGCCGTCGCATTGAGTTTAAGTTGGATCCAAGGCATGGTGAATCTCGTGTCGAAAAAGGAATCAACAGCATTTTATCAGATCAAGCTTGAACACGCTGCATACAAAAACGACCTACAAATATGCAGGTCGCTTTATTCTCGGGTGGTTATACGCGTTCGCGTATTTTTACGATAAGCCGAGCTTTTTCTCGAGGTAATGAATGTTGGCACCGCCATGTTGGAAGTGTTCGTCATTCATAATATCGATCTGTAGCGGGATATTGGTTTTGATTCCGTCAATCACGGTTTCTGCTAGGGCATTACGCATACGTGCAATCGCCACGTCACGATTTTCACCGTAGCAAATCAGTTTGCCGACCATGGAGTCATAGTGGGGCGGCACATGATAACCTGTGTAGATATGCGATTCCCAGCGCACGCCCATCCCCCCAGGGGAATGAAAGCGTTGGATTTGTCCTGGGCTTGGGATAAAGCGCTCAGGATCTTCCGCGTTGATACGGCATTCCACCGCGTGGCCACGGATTTGAATATCTTCTTGAGTAAACGACAGTGGCTGGCCCGCGGCAATACGGAGTTGCTCTTTGACCAAGTCGACGCCGGTGACCATTTCGGTGACAGGATGCTCTACTTGGATACGGGTGTTCATCTCAATGAAGTAGAACTCGCCATTTTCGTATAAGAACTCAAAAGTACCGGCACCGCGATATCCAATCTCGACACAAGCTCGGCAGCAACGATCGCCGATGAACTTACGCATTTCCGCGGTGATACCTGGCGCAGGGGCTTCCTCGACCACCTTCTGATGACGGCGTTGCATCGAGCAATCGCGTTCACCCAAGTGAATGGCGCCACCTTGGCCGTCAGCCAAAACCTGAACTTCAACATGGCGTGGGTTCTCGAGGAACTTCTCCATGTAGACCATATCGTTGCTAAAGGCTGATTTGGCTTCCGCTCGGGTCATGGCAATCGCGTCAACGAGCTCACCTTCGGAACGCACCACACGCATGCCACGGCCGCCACCCCCCCTGAGGCTTTGATGATCACCGGATAGCCGATACGTTTGGCAATGGTTTTGTTTTTTTCTTGATCGCTACCCAACGGGCCGTCAGAGCCTGGTACGCATGGCACACCCGCTTTTTTCATGGCTTCTATTGCCGAGACTTTATCCCCCATGAGGCGAATGGTGTCTGCTCTTGGGCCCACGAAAACAAAACCCGACCGTTCGACTTGCTCGGCGAAGTCGGCGTTTTCTGACAAGAAACCGTATCCCGGATGAATCGCCACGGCACCGGTAATTTCCGCGGCACTAATAATGCGTGGGATATTCAGGTAGCTTTGGTTACTTGGCGCTGGACCAATACAGACGGTTTCATCGGCCAACAGGACGTGTTTTAGGTCACGGTCGGCGGTGGAATGCACCGCGACTGTCTTAATACCTAGCTCTTTACAAGCACGCAAAATACGCAGTGCAATTTCACCGCGGTTAGCGATTACAATTTTATCTAACATGCGCCCTCGCTTATTCGATGATCACGAGTGGTTCGTCGAACTCAACAGGCTGACCGTCTTCACACAGAATGGCTTTCACCACACCACTTTTGTCGGCTTGGATCTGGTTCATCATTTTCATTGCTTCCACGATGCATAACGCATCGCCTTCATTGACACGGCTTCCCACTTCGACAAACGCCGAAGACTCAGGGCTTGGTGCACGATAGAAGGTACCGACCATCGGGGAAAGGACTTGATGCCCCGTTGGTTGAGGTGCGCTTGCAGGCTCGGCAGCCGGTGCTTCAGGCGCGGGTGCAGGGGCTGGCGCTGCCGGTGCTGCATACTGAGGCGCGGCCATTTGTGCATGAGCGACCGGTGAAGAACGGCTGATTCGCACCGACTCTTCGCCTTCGGCGATTTCTAGCTCCGAGATGCCGGACTCTTCGACAAGTTCGATCAGTTTCTTAATCTTACGGATATCCATGATAGGTCTCTTCTTATGTTTTGTTTTACTCAGCCGCAAGCGCTAAATGTCGTGCGGCAGCTGTTAGGGCGAATTCGTAACCATCAGCGCCAAGCCCACTGATCACGCCTACCGCTTTATCCGACAGGTATGAATGGTGTCGAAAAGATTCGCGGGCATAGACATTGGATAGATGCACTTCAATAAAGGGGATGTTGACCCCGAGTAGTGCGTCACGCAGTGCCACTGAGGTATGAGTCAGGGCGGCTGGGTTAATAATGATAAAAGCCACTGAGTCCATTGCTTGGTGGATTTTATCGATTAAGCTGGCTTCGCTATTGGATTGAAAGTGCTCAAGAGCCAACGCCAAGGTAGCAGCTTGCGCCTCTAAAGCGGCCATGATCTGGTCTAACGTTTGAGAGCCATAGTGTTCAGGTTCACGTTGGCCGAGCAAATTAAGGTTAGGGCCATTTAGGACTAAAACTTGGTTTCTTGTAGGCATCTTGACGCTTACTTCTCCTATTTGCTGACATTGTTCAGCTTTGTGCGGATTCCAGCTAGAGAGCATGCTGTGACGGTACACAGTACGCAATTTTGTCCTTAGTGAGGTCAATTATAGAGAATTCACCACAAATCGCAGCAAAATACTGGTCTAATCAGCACACTTTGCCTTTATGGTGTAGCAAAGTTGGGCTCTGATGTCGATTTGTCGTTGGTTGAGACATTTTGTGATTGCTTTTTTGTGTGATTGCAGGGGGGAGAAAGAGTTCATTTTGCTCGCCGATCGGGATCAAAAAAGCCGCCCGAAGGCGGCAAGGGTTGCTAAGCAAGCGAATGTGTTACACCACACTTTCTTTTTCTGCGATGAGTTTATCGACCACACTGGGATCCGCCAGTGTGGAAGTGTCGCCTAAGCTACCGGTATCGCCAGTGGCAATTTTACGCAAAATGCGACGCATGATCTTACCGGAACGGGTTTTCGGTAATGCGTCGGTCCAATGAATAAAGTCTGGCGTCGCAATGGGGCCGATTTCTTTACGTACCCACTCTTTCACCTCTTTGTACAACTCGGCACTTGGGAGTTCCCCTGCGTTGAGGGTGATATAAGCATAAATGGCCTGTCCCTTAATATCGTGCGGGACACCGACAATGGCAGCCTCTGCAATTTTATTAAAGGCCACCAGTGCCGATTCCACCTCAGCGGTGCCCATGCGGTGACCTGAAATATTGAGTACGTCATCGACGCGGCCGGTGATCCAGTAATAGCCGTCTTCATCACGACGGGCGCCGTCACCGGTAAAATACATCCCTTTAAAGGTAGAAAAGTAGGTTTGTTCGAAGCGGTCGTGATCGCCAAATACGGTACGCATTTGTCCTGGCCATGAGTCCAGCATCACCAGGTTACCTTCAGCCGCGCCATCAAGCAGGTTGCCCATGTTATCGACCAATGCAGGTTGGACCCCAAAGAAAGGACGCGTGGCTGAACCCGGTTTTAGCGCGGTGGCGCCAGGCAGTGGTGTAATCAAGATCCCACCGGTTTCCGTTTGCCACCACGTATCGACGATCGGGCAGGCTTGGTTGCCAATGGTGTTGTGATACCACTCCCAAGCCTCAGGGTTGATGGGCTCACCCACCGAGCCCATGATCCGCAGTGAGTCGCGTTGGGTGCCAGCGACCGCTTCGTGGCCTTTTGCCATTAATGCGCGAATCGCGGTGGGGGCGGTGTAAAGGATATTAACTTGGTGTTTATCGACGACCTCACTCATACGGGCCGTGGTTGGATAGGTGGGGACGCCTTCAAACAAGATGGTTTTGGCGCCATTAGCGAGGGGGCCATAGACTAAGTAACTGTGGCCGGTAATCCAGCCAACATCGGCGGTACACCAAAAGACGTCGCCGTCTTGATAGTCAAACACATACTTGAAGGTCATGGCAGCGTAAACAAGATAGCCACCAGTGGTATGGAGCACGCCCTTTGGTGTGCCCGTTGAGCCGGAGGTGTAGAGAATAAAAAGCGGATCCTCCGCATTCATTTCTTCGGCGGGACAATCCACCGACACATTTTCGGTTGCATCGTGCCACCAAACGTCACGGTGGCTATGCCAATCAATATCGCCACCTGTACGCTTATACACCATGACTTTTTCTATCGATTTGACGTTGGGATTCGCTAGGGCCTCATCCACGTTTTTCTTCAGTGGCACGGCACGTCCCCCGCGGACACCTTCATCTGCGGTGATCACGATTTTCGCATTAGAGTCGACAATACGACCGGCCAAGGCTTCTGGTGAAAAGCCCCCGAAGACGACAGTATGAACCGCACCAATACGGGCACAGGCAAGCATGGCAACGGCCGCTTCCATGACCATTGGCATGTATAGACAAACCACGTCGCCTTTCTTGACGCCTTGCGCTTTTAGCGCATTGGAAAACCGGCCAACGTGCTCGTACAGAGCTTGATAGGTCAGGGTTGCATCGTCTTTTGGATCGTCCCCTTCCCAGATCAGTGCCACTTGGTCGCCTTTGTCTTTGAGGTGGCGGTCAATACAGTTGGCTGCGACGTTCAGGCTTCCGTCTTCAAACCAACGAATAGCTACATGGCCGGTGTCAAAGGAGGTATGTTTGACCTGGGTATAAGGTTTGATCCAATCAATTATCTGCCCTTGCTCGCGCCAAAAGCCTTCAGGGTCGGTGATTGACTGCTGATAGAGCGCTTGATACTTGGCTTCATCAGCGTGTGCCTTTTGCGCAATTGAAGGCATGACGGGGTATACGTGACTATCGCTCATCCTGTTTCTCCTCGTGTCCGCGATGCTCCACGCGGCGCTTCCATGTCATGATATGTCAGGCGTTACCGCTGCCTGGAAAATGAAAACCATGCTGTAAAGGTGTGATATAAAAAGTTATCCGGCAATTAGACTTTAGGATGAGCACATTGATTTTTAAGCGGTTTATCCAGTTGTCGGGCCAGATAGTGAGGGAGGGATCTCATTTTACGTGTGCCGAATGGTGACGATGACTACTTAGATTGTGGGATGGGCATGTCTCCTTGGGTCAGACGGACATAAATCAGCGCCGCAGCCAATGCATCATCCAAGGCATCATGGCGCGCGGGGAGTGGGAGATCAAGATGACGGCTGATAGCCTCCATGCTGATGTCGTGATAAGCATTGGGAAGCAGGCGCTCGAGCTTACGTTGGTAGATATCACTGACTTCGATCAGTGGATTGGGAAGCGGAAAGCCAAGATGTTGACGCGCGTAACGGTCGAGAATGCTTTTATCGTAGCGAATATGGTAACCAACGAGGGGGTGGTTACCGATAAATGCAATCAGTGACGTCATTGCTTGCGCGGCACTGACGCCATGAGAGAGATCTTGATGGCGTAATTGGTGAATGCGCACCGAACCGGCGTTTAAGCTTTGGGGGGCGACGAGTGTGAGCGTCAATGCTTGGCTGGTCAGGATGCGATGCCCTCTAATAGGCGTTGCTGCGATGGTTACCAGCTCTGCACGCGCCGGATCCAAGCTGGTGGTTTCGCAGTCGAGCGAGATCAGGGTACGCTTGTCCGGTGGCAAAAAGAGTGCACGGTAAGGTGAGTGCCTCAAACGGTAGCGATGCCACTGACGGGTGAACCAATTCATGTTAATCCCTCACGTGATAATGGAACGCGAGCGATTCTTTAAACTTTTTCACCACATGAAGCCCGTGGCGCAGAAGGTCCCGTTCACTTGAGGGTAAGCGTGCAACATCCAGGCAGTTGTTTTGTGGTTCACCATTGAGTTGCTGACGCAGGCGCAGACGAATAAACAGCTTTAAAGCCTCGGAGAGGTTCTCTGCGGTCTCTTCCGCGAGTGTGCCCAACTTGGCAAGCTGTTCGAGGCGGTCAAAGGTATTAGTTTCACGGATGCCTTTTTCCATGCTCATGGTGCGTACACCATGCACAATGGGGAAAATCCCGCCTTTTTTAATGTCTAGTCCCTCTTTGCTGCTTTTGAGAGAGCCAAATACGGTTAGAGGAACACGAAAGGCTAAGGCGGGACGCACAAAGGTATTGAGCGTTAACATGTTGTCGGTCAAGGTGTCACTGAGTGGTACTTGGATGGCGTTGATCAGGGTAAGATCACCGGCGATGGGATGGCTGTCAGCAAGAATAGCCAAATCCATGACACTTTGATAGTTGGCGCTTTGAGCGAGATTACGCACGGTTTGCTGCCATTGTACGGCGGTTTTCACCCATTTAGGGTTGCTAACCATTACATTGCCCGGGCAGGGTGGATAACCGAGCTGATACAAGGTGTGTGAAAAGGTCTCCATCACTTGCTGACAATCAGGCCAGTCTAGATTGTCTGCCAGGATCAATGCGTTGTCTTGGTCCGTTTTTAGCACCTGTTCGCCGCGCCCTTCAGAGCCCATCACCACCAAGCAGCACTGGTTTTGATAGGCCTCAGGCACCAGTAACCGAAAGGCTTTTTCCATGATTTGTTCATTGACGGTAGCGATAAGCTGCATGACAAAGCGAGTGTGGATACCATTATTAAACAGGGTATGAACCAATTTACTTTGGCTGTTTGCCGCCACCACCAATTCATCAATCGTTTGGGCGCGTGCGATTTGTAGATTGAGTACGTGTGAATGGGTTGAGAATAGACTTAACACTTGGGGGAGATCGAGCATGCCGACGGTGTGTCCTTGGCCATCGATCACGCGGACCCGTTTTACCCGTTGGCGGGTCATGCTGATCATGGCATGAAAAAGGAAATCACCTCGCTCGACACTGATCACCGGTTGGGTGGCAACCTCTCCGACTGGCACTGATTGATCGTGACCTTCTAGGACTAATGCGTGTAATAAGTTAGTACGCGTAATGATCCCACACTCTCCCTCGTCAAAATCGACCAAAGCGCAGTCGCAGCGCTCGGCTTTCATCTGGGCTGTCGCGTCTTTGAGTGGCAAATGGGGAGAGACACAAAGTGCGGGTTGGATGTTGCTATCATCAATCCTTGTGAGCATAAACTCGGCGAGATTTTGCTGTTGGCGGGCTTGTACCATCAGCGCTTGCCGGCGTTGTAAATTGGTATCAAAGTAACCGCGGAAGTCTTGATTATTATGATAGATAGCAAGAAACACCTCGGCGGGTAGTAGGTGACAGAGCGTATCCTCTAGTGCGCGGTATTGATGCTTGGCGGTGCCATGCAGGAGTGAGGGTACATCAAATAGATCGTCGGTCGTGTAGTGAGACAGCACTTCCTTACCATCTTCGGAGGCTTCTTCAACACTCCCTTTGATAATAATAAAGAGTTGTTCTCCCGTATCTCCCGCCTGTATCAGGGTGTCGCCACGGCGAAAGTAGCCCACATCAAGCGCTTGCCGACATTGTTTCACTTGTTGCTGGGTCAGGCTGTCAAAGGGCGCATGAGAGGTGTCAAAAGGTTCAGGCATCGTCGCACTCCTCACTGTGATAATGACAGTGTGTCCTACCCCAGCGGATCCCGCTAGCCGACTTTAGTCTAGCCAGCGGGCAACATGAAACGGATAAGATTAAGACGTTGGCGTGAATAAGGTGAGGAGACGCCTTTTTTTCCAGTCATATTGCTGCGACACTTAGCGCGGTATGTATCTTAATATGAAGTAATGATATGGCTTTCACTCACTGTTCTCCCTTTCGTTGGCTGTCAACGTATTTTGGCGGCTTCTTTTTTTCATATGGCGTGTACCTCCCGTTTTGGGCGGTATGGTTTGAGTATCTCGGCCTCAATTCAGGGATGATTGGCACTCTGATTGGCCTCGGTTTTGCGACGCGGTGTGTTGCCAACTTAGTGTTTACTCCGCGTGTTCAACAAGTCGAAGCTTTATTGCCAGCGCTACGTATCCTGACGTTGATGGCGCTAGTCACCTGTGCGTTGCACCCATTGATGGGAGCAAATGTATGGTGGTTGGCCTTTGTGACCATCTTGTTTAATTTAGCGATCGGTCCGTCTGTTCCACTGTCGGATGCTTTGGCTAATTACTACGCCCGCCATCGATATATCGACTATGGTCGAACGCGTCTTTGGGGATCGATTGCGTTTATCGTTGGCTCTAGTTTTACCGGTTGGTTAGTGACCGAGCAATCCGCGGCGATTATTCCTTGGGTCGCAATCGGTGGCTTATCGGCGTGTTTACTGCTGACATTGCGTCGTGTGACAGTGATGCCAAAGAGTGAGCATGACATGACTCATGCTAAGGTATCGATGCGGCAGCTCTTTCGCGATCGTCAGGTGCTCGTTTTCTTGCTGATTGCGTCGCTACTGCAAGGTAGTCATGCTGCTTACTACAGCTTTAGTGCCATTTACTGGAAGCAGTCGGGCTATAGCGAGAGTATCGTGGGATATTTATGGAGTTTGGGCGTGGTGTCTGAAGTGGCCGTCTTTGCGCTTGGCGCTCGGCTTTTCAGCGGTTGGTCGTCTAAATCCCTTTTCCAGTTGGCGGCACTGGGAGTGCTCATACGCTGGGGGGTCACCGGCACAACCACGGCTGCGATCCCTGTTGTATTGGTTCAGTTGCTTCATGGTGTCACCTTTGCGGGGGCTCACCTTGGTGCGATGCAGTATATTCAGCGTGAATGTGGTAGCCGCTTAGTTGCCACTCAAGCGGCTTATAATGCGTTGCCGATGGGGGCTGTCGTGGCGGCACTAACTACGGCCAGTGGGTGGATTTATGCCGCATCTCCGTCGGGTACCTTCTATGCCATGGCATTGCTCGCCTTACCGGTATTCATTTTACCCTTGCGTGAACCAGAATACCGACGTCTAAAACATGCGCGTGTGTAATTCATCCTGTGTAGGCTTGCAATAAAGTTAGCTAAGGTGCCCACAAAGCCTACATCGCATGATTGAGTGGGCGCCTAGGCCGTGTTAAACCCAGCCAAAGGATTCGCCAAACGACTGCGTCAGGAAGGGAGTCATGACACAAGGTTGGGTAATTGTCTCTGTATCACTGCTTTATATGGGCGCGTTATTTGCGATTGCTTGGTACGGCGATCGTCAGCCGCGTTGGCTACGCACTTGGCGTCCCTGGATTTATAGTCTCTCTATCGCAGTTTACTGCACCTCTTGGACCTTTTTTGGTACGGTGGGGCAAGCATCGAGTTCACCTTGGTCATTCCTCCCCATTTATCTAGCGCCAATCTTGGTGTTTACTTTAGGTTGGCGCTTTCTTGCTCGTTTAATCCTCATCGCCAAACGCGAACATATTATCTCTATTGCTGACTTTATTGCCGCGCGTTATGGCAAGTCGCAAGGTTTGGCGGTGATGATCACCTTGATCGCCGTTGTTGGGATATTGCCGTATATTGCGCTGCAATTACGCGGGATCGCAATGGGGCTCGATGTGCTTTCTCCGCAAATGGGAAAAGGTGTTGGCTTAGATCAACCGCAAATTGCTTGGTTAGTGTGCGTGTCACTGGCCGTTTTTACGGTCTTATTTGGCACGCGGCATATTGATAGCACAGAGCATCATCGCGGCATGATGATGGCGGTGGCGTTTGAGTCTATCGTGAAGCTGGTGGCGTTTTTGGGCGTTGGTATCTTTGTGGTGTGGTTATTGTTTCAAGCGCCCAGTTTACCGATTAGCTTAGAAGCATCGGGAGTGATCGGGACACCCGATATGGGTAGTTTAATCATCCACACTTTTTTAACTGCGGCGGCGATCATCTGCCTACCTCGCCAATTTCACACCATGGTGGTGGAAAATACCCGAGCCAGCGATCTCAACACGGCTCGCAAGGTCTTCCCAACCTACTTGCTCTTAATGTTGATTTTTGTTCTTCCGCTCGCCTATGCCGGACAAGCGCTATTACCTGGCATGCCTGCGGATACCTATGTGATCCGCTTGCCCTTATCGGTTGGAGCAGAAGGGGTGGCGCTGTTGGCCTTTATGGGCGGTGCATCAGCAGCCAGTGGTATGGTCATAGTCTCTACGATCGCTTTAGCTATCATGGTCTCCAACGACCTGGTCATGCCTTTACTATTGCGTCGCATGAAGCTGAAGTCACGTAATTTTGCGCAGTTCTCCGGCCTTTTGCTCAACGTGCGTCGGGCACTTATCTTTTTGATCTTGGTTGCTGCATGGGGGTTTTATCATCTGATCCTCACGGTACCAACGTTGTCGGAAATTGGCTTTCTTTCCTTTGCGGCGATTGCGCAATTTTCGCCTGCGATGGTAGGGGCGCTGTACTGGCGTCACGGGAACAAAAAAGGCGTGTATGCGGGCTTGATGATTGGCTTTTCGCTCTGGTTAGTGACCATGATGACCCAAACTGGGATGCTCGCGGGGAATGGACAATCTAATCCCCTGATTGGCTTGATTACTCCGCCTGAGATAATGCCCTTTACGGGGTTAAATCCCATTGACTGGGGGCTGGCTTTTAGTGTGTTAATGAATGCGGCAGGCTTTATCCTTGTTTCTTTATTGACGCGCCAGTCGCTCAGTGAGCGCTTGCAAGCGGCGGCGTTTGTTGGGATGCCACTGCCGGAAAACGATGATGCGCGCTTGTATCAAAGCCGCGTGACCGTGGCGGAGCTGGAAATGCTCGCGGCCCGCTTTGTGGGTCGTCGGCGCATGCGTCAGGCATTTAGCCAATTTGCAGAGCAGCGTGGTGAAGAGCTGATGCCTCAGCAGCAAGCCAGTGCACCGCTGATCCGTCATACCGAGCGGGTATTGGCTGGGGTCTTTGGCTCCTCCTCGGCACGCCTAGTCCTTTCATCAGCCCTCCAGGGGCGCAATATGCAGTTGGAAGAAATTGCCACCATTGTCGATGAAGCCTCAGAGCTGTTTGATTTCTCACGGGGGTTACTGCAGGGAGCGATTGAGCATATCAACCAAGGGATATCGGTGGTGGATAAGCAATTGCGGCTGGTGGCATGGAATCAACGTTACATTGATATGTTCCAATTTCCACCCGGGCTTATCCAGGTTGGGCGACCGGTGGCGGATTTGATCCGATTCAATGCCCAGCGCGGACTTTGTGGACCGGGTGATTTGGAAGACCATGTCAGCAAGCGGGTCATGCATTTAACGCGACGAAAACCACATACCTCTTCACGTGTGCATCCAGACGGGCGGGTGATTGAGTTGCAGGGCAATCCGATGCCGGGCGGCGGCTTTGTGATGACATTTACAGATATCACTGCGTTTCGGGATGCGGAAGCGGCACTCAAGCAATCTAACGAAACCCTCGAAGCGCGAGTCATGGAGCGGACACGTGAATTAGAGCGCCTGAATAGCCGTTTGATTGATGCGACCCGCAAAGCGGAGTCCGCTTCTCAGTCAAAAAGCCGTTTTTTAGCAGCGGTGAGTCACGATTTGATGCAGCCGCTTAACGCGGCGCGTTTGTTTGCATCATCGCTGAGTGAAATGGCGGCAAATCAAGAAACGGAAACGATGGCTCAACATATTGAAAGTGCCTTGGAAAGTGCGGAAGTGTTGATTGGTGATTTACTCGATATCTCCCGTCTGGCGTCGGGGAAAATGACAGCGAGAATTGATACGTTTCCATTGAGTGAAGTCTTTGATGCGCTTAGCGCTGAATTTGGGGTACTGGCCCGTCGCCAAGGCCTGGATTTTCATGTTTGTCCCAGTCAGGTTTTTGTTCGTTCAGATAAAACCTTGTTACGGCGTGTACTACAAAACTTTTTGACCAATGCGTTTCGTTATAACGCCCAAGGACGGGTACTAATGGGCGTTCGGCGAACAGGTAACGACTACCGAATTGAAGTCTGGGATGATGGAGACGGGATCCCGGTGGATCGTCAGCAAGATATTTTTCAAGAGTTTACTCGCATTGATCGCCAAGGCGCTGAACAAGGTCTTGGACTCGGGTTAGCCATCGCTAAAGGGATTAGTTTGATTTTATCCCAACCTCTCGGACTACGCTCATGGCCAGGTGAAGGCACCGTGTTCTCTATTACCGTTAAGGGCAGTGATGCGAGTGAAGTCTCCCCAAGACAGCCTGTCACGATGACAAGTGCTGAGCGTGAATTGGATGGATGTCGGGTGTTATGTGTTGATAATGAACAGGATATCTTGACCGGGATGGCCCAGCTTTTAGTGCGTTGGGGGTGCGACGTTCGCTGTGCGCCGGATGTCAGTGGAGCCATGCAGCAGATCAGTGCTCAATGGCGGCCTGATTTTGTGTTAAGTGACTATCACTTAGCGAATCAACAAACGGGACTGCAAGTGTTACAGCAATGCCAACTAAAATTGGGACGTTGTTTTCATGGGGCGATCATCAGTGCCGATCGCAGTACTGACACGCAAAATATGGTGACTGGGCTAGGCTTTACCTATATCTCTAAGCCCGTGAAGCCGCTCAAGCTGAGAGCCCTATTACAACAGCGAGGAAAATGATGACGCCTTTTACATTATCGCGCTTTGAGACCGATGTGGGTATCGTCAAAGTCGAGGGACAATTTAACCCTATGAATGGGCATATTGAGGTTGATGAACTGTCCCATTTAGACGGTGACGGTTGGGCCGATGTCAGTTACTGGCTGACCGAACAAGCCTATGAACATAAAATCGCTACCATAATGGCAGCGATTCGCGAGACGTTTATGGCGTTGGATACGTGAAGGCAATCAGCAATAAAGGAACGTCGCCCATCGTCTTACCTATGAGGCATCTTGCATTTTTTGGTGCTCAGTATAAAAGGTCTTGTGCTCGATAAAGGTCACGGGGGTCTCTGCAAAATAACGACTGCCTTCCATACTGACGGCTAGGCGGATTTGCGCCTCGTCACTGGTCGGGGCAGGGAGTGATACTTGCCAGACAGTACCATGGCTATCGGTGACCTGCATGGCTTGCGGTGAGGTCTCTGCGAGGCTTATTTGCGCGCCTTCCAAGGGTAATTCGCTGACCAACCGTAGGGTCAGACGACTATCCTCGACGCCTTGCGACTCCAGCTTGAGTTTCATGTCACCATTTTCTAGCTGACAAAAACCACTGGTATAGCGACAGTTTGAACGGACGGCAAGCGGGTAGCTCTGGCCAGGCTGGGCCGCTTTCGGCGGCTCAGACACACTGGCATCGACTGCAAAATACGCGATCACGGCTAAAACAGGCGCGACCAGCATGGCAATGACCACATGCTTGTTGGTTAATAAACGCGTTACCGTTGACATCATGCCTCTCCCTGGCTGGAAATAATAAACCATTGAAAAGCCCCCGCAGGGGCTTGGTTGTTTAGCTCGGTATTAATGTGATTGCGCATCACCTGCTCCCGATGGCATACGAACGTGCTCGACCAAGTCTTGCACCTCTTGAGGTGTTTCTTTGGTCATGCGCGAGACAATGACTGCCACCACAAAGTTACATAGCGCCCCCACCGCACCGAACGCGTTTGGTTCAATGCCGAGTATCCAGTTACTGCCTAAGCTTTCTAGGTAAGTCCAGTCAGAGATAAACAAAATCCCTTTATGTTGGAATACATAGAACAGCGTGACACTGATACCAGCTACCATGCCTGCAATTGCACCTTCTTTGTTGATGGTCTTGGTAAAGATCCCCATCATGAGTACCGGGAAAATCGATGACGCGGCGAGACCGAATGCCAGTGCTACCGTCCCAGCGGCAAAGCCCGGCGGATTAAGCCCCAGGTATCCCGCCCCCGCAATGGCTAATGCCATGGCAATACGACTGGCGAGTAGTTCGCCTTTTTCACTGATATTCGGATTGACGACCCCCTTAATCAAGTCATGAGAAATAGCGGAAGATATTGCTAACAAGAGCCCGGCGGCGGTCGACAAGGCAGCCGCAAGCCCACCGGCAGCCACCAGCGCAATCACCCAGTTAGGTAGCTTGGCAATTTCTGGGTTAGCGAGCACCATGATGTCGCGGTCAACGCGCAGCTCATTGGTTTCTGGGTTTGACGTGTATTGGATTTTTTGGTCACCGTTTTTATCATCAAAACCGAGTAGTCCAGTGGTTTCCCAGTTTTTAAACCACTCTGGACGCTCGTCATAGACCAAGTTATCGCCATTAGGTAGATTCACCGTATCCATTAAGTTCAAGCGCGCCATCGCGGCAACGGCAGGAGCGGACGTATAAAGGATTGCGATGAAAAATAGCGCCCAGCCTGCGGATGTACGCGCATCCCGCACTTTAGGCACAGTGAAGAAGCGGATGATTACGTGGGGTAGCCCAGCCGTACCAATCATCAGTGACATGGTATAAGCAAACATGTTGAGCGTACTGCCACGCACCGCGGTGGTGTATTCGACAAAGCCGAGTTCGGTCACCACCTGATCAAGCCGGTCGAGCAAGTACTGATCCGTGCCTGCCATGGTGCTCCCCAAACCGAGTTGTGGAAATGGGTTACCGGTGAGTTTGAGGGAGATAAAAATTGCGGGAATAGTGTAAGCCAAAATGAGCACGCAATACTGGGCGATTTGGGTATAGGTAATGCCTTTCATTCCCCCCATCACCGCGTACATAAAGACGATAAACATCCCAATTAATAACCCCGTCGAGTAATCGACTTCAAGGAAGCGTCCAAACGCCACGCCAACCCCTTTCATTTGACCAATGACATAGGTAACCGAGGCGATAATGAGACAGACTACTGCCACAATACGCGCGGTTTTTGAGTAGAAGCGCTCACCGACAAACTCGGGGACGGTAAACTTGCCGAATTTACGCAGGTAAGGCGCGAGCAGCAGGGCGAGCAGCACGAAGCCACCGGTCCAGCCCATCAAGAAGACTGAGCCGCCATAACCCATGAAGGCGATCAAGCCTGCCATGGAGATAAAAGAAGCGGCTGACATCCAGTCGGCGGCGGTTGCCATCCCATTGGCGATGGGATTAACGCCACCGCCTGCGACATAAAACTCTTTGGTTGAGCCTGCTCGTGCCCAGATCGCGATACCGAGATACAGCGCGAACGTGAAGCCGACCACAATATAGGTAATGGTTCTTAAATCCATGCATTTATCCTCTTACTCGTCGTCCACACCGAACTCGCGATCGAGTTTGCGCATTTGTTTGGCATACACATAAATAATGCCAAGGAAGGTGTAAATTGATCCCTGCTGAGCAAACCAGAACCCCAGTTTATAGCCGGCAATTTGAATAGTGTTGAGGGCATCAACGAATAAGATCCCGCAGCCGAATGAGACAACAAACCAGACAATCAGTAGGCTGATCATCAGTTTGACGTTTCTATCCCAGTAGGCTTTCGCGTGTTCCTTGCTTTGAAACGCCATCGCCTTCTCCTTGTTTAGCACGTTAATGGAATGTTACATGAAGACGATAGCAGGGGATGGGCGAAGCGACATTGCAACTTTAGTCGAGCGTAGTTGCAGGCAATCGTTGGAAAACGCAGGTTTTTTGTGAAGTAGGTTGGGCTGGCTCGTGTTGAGCCAGCTAAGACTTGCGCCAAAGGTCTAACTGAGGTGATAGAACTTTTGGATGCCTTCGAGTAAATTTGCGACGGCGACAGAGGCTAGGATCAGTCCCATCACGCGACTGATAATGGAAGCGCCCACATTCCCAATGACTTTATGAATCACATTGGCTCCCAGGAGTAAGACCAAGGTCGCGACTAAGACTAAAAACATCACACCGGCGGTTATCGCTTGCTCAACAATCGCGTACCGATTGTTATCCGTGAGCATCACTACGGCCATCATCGCACCCGGGGAGGCGATGGAAGGGACAGCCAACGGATAGACAGCCGTTGCCGAAATTTCAGCTTTACCTACATTTTCGCTCAGCATTTTCGCTTCTTGGCTGGGTTTACCTTCACCGAAAATCATGGTTAAGGAAAATAACAGCAACACCAGTCCCCCCGCTGCTTGGAATGCTGGCAAGGGGATTTGCATGGCTTCAAGTAAAATCTGACCGACAATTAAAAAGAACAGCAAAATGGCAAAGGCAATTGCCACGGCCTTAACCGCGACACGGCGCTTTTGTTTGCTAGACATATGGCTGGTTTGCGAGAGATAAATGGGCACGCTACCGATGGGATCGATCACGGCCCATAAAATCACGAATTGCGTAGCAAGAATACTTAACATAGGCGTTCCATAGTCGGCATTTGAGCGCTAGCGTATCAAATTTCGATATTGGATTGCTGCAATAAAATCACTGCTTGGGTACGATTTTTTACCCCTAGCTTGCGAAAGATAGCGGTCATGTGCGCTTTAATGGTCGCTTCTGAGACCGCTAAGTCGTAGGCAATTTGTTTATTTAGTAGGCCATCGCAGAGCATCCGCAACACTTTATACTGTTGGGGAGTGAGTGCGGCCAATCTGCTAGATAAGCTTTCGCTCTCATCCTCTTCGCCCAGATCATCGGGGAAACAGGGTGTCCCTTCGAGCACCAAGGTTAATGATTGCACCAATGCGCGCATATCGCTGGATTTAGGAATAAAGCCAAAGGCACCGTGCGCGCGTACTTGGCGGATCACACTGGCCTCCTCGCTGGCAGAGACCACCACGATAGGCAGAGTGGGGTATTGGTTGCGCAGCGCAATTAAGCCAGACATGCCATTGGCGCCAGGCATTTTAAGATCGAGCAGCACTAAGTCGATCTCTGCATCTCGGGCTAGGATCTGATTTAAACTGTCTAAGCTGTCTGCCTCTAGCAGGTTGGCACCGCTGATCGCCATATGCACGGATTGAAAGAGGGCATTCCGAAACAGTGGATGATCATCAGCGATAACGATGGTGTGTTGCGCTTCCATATGCGGCTATCTTCCCTTTGTTTTCACTAAAGCTACCACCAGGTATGGGGTTTATCAATTTTGTAACAAGAGAACTAAGAGATTGATCATTGCTCGCTTTTTATCTCACGCTGTAAGCCATGCTGGTTGAGATGAGTAATGAAATCTTGCGGGGATAAAAAGCCGGTTATACGTGCGGTCGCATCACGCTCACCACTGGGTAACCAAAAGTCGATGGTGGGTAACCCAGCGACGTCTTGGCGGCGCATTAAGGCGAAATCGTCCGGACGATTTTCACTCAGATTTACCTTAATCCGATGCATGTGGCTAAGTTGCTTGGCCACTTTTGGGTCGGTGAACGTTTGTGTGGCGAATTGCTTACACGGAATACACCAGTCAGCGTAATAGTCGACAAAGGCGATTTGTTGATGACTGGCAGCGTTAGCGAGCTCTGCCTCAAGCGCTTCTTGCGAGCTGACGGTGATAAAGGCAGGAGCGGTATGAGATGCTGTCGGTGGCGTTGCAGCTTGCTGCGTTCGCGTAATATAAAGCGCACTGGCCCCCAAGGCGGCAATCAATAATCCAATAGTAAGCGCGACGCGGCGACCCTGTCTCATACTTTTTCCTTTTCATACTAATAGGATGAGTATACACAAATACCATGGTTACACGGCATGGGCGCTCGATTGGATCAACTGACCAGGGGTGATACCAAATTGACGTTTAAAGGCGGTGGCAAAATTAGAGGGGTGATGGTAACCCGCCCAATACGCGGCCTCGCCAATTGAAATGGCTTCATGTAGCAGTTTGTCTTTGACCCTCTCCAAACGGCGGCGACGTATGTAATCTGAGACAGATACGCCCAGATGGGTGCGAAAACGTCGCTGCAGTGTGCTGCGACTCAGGCCGCACGCCTGCGCGATGGTCGATAAGGTTAATGCAGTATGCAGTTTGGTTTCAATATACGCGACGGCTTTTGCGACTTGTGGTTCATGGGTGGTAGGGATGTGTTCGACAACAGGCTCAATGATCCGATGAGCGGCTTGGTCACACAGATGCTTGATGATGGTGAGTGCATGTAGATGCTGGGTCAGGGGATCAGCCTCATGTTGCCTATTAATACTGGGTAATAAGGCGCGAATGGAGTCAAGTATGGAGGTACTCGGTTGCCAGCGTACACAGCCTAAATGATGGCGATGCAAGGTACTAAGCAGTGGCAAGGCTTGCTCGTCTGCATAGCCATTAAGCCATTCGGGTGGTAGCAATATGTTCACTTTTTTCAGGTGGTTCCCTTCAATTAAGCGACGACGAAAGGTGCTGTCACGGCACACAGAGACGGCAAGGGCTTGTGGTTGGTGGCGCGCATCACACCGATAGGTGTGGCCATCGTAAGCAAACTCCAGTAAGCCCTCGAGCACCACAACCAGCGTGATCCCCTGATTCGCGCGGTGGAGCACATTGGCATCACATAATTCATCTGTGATGCCACCATCAATATGTAACCCGCCCGGACACCGCGCACGTAAAAATTGTCCTCGTACGAGCGATTGGGTTGGTTGGGTATGTTTAGTCATGATCTCGGCTTGACCGTCTGCGGCGAATTCTCGACGTGTGCAAACGACGGATGGTGGTGTCGCCATGGTGTCCCCCTTAACAAGCAGCGTCGCGGCAAGCTCTGCGCATAAAAGTTCTGCGCATAAAAGTTCTGCGCATAAAAGCTTGGTGCATACGCATAATCCTTTTTTCTTCCTGAAAAGCACTTAAACAGTAACATAAATGCGAATTAGTATCATTTAGTTGTTTGGGCTATCCAAGAAGGAAATGAATCATGATGTTGTTACTTCCCGCCAAGGCGCGTCCGGCCTTGCTCGCGCTGAGCATTGCCAGTGCTTTATGTACCTCTGCGATGGCTGAGAGCCCCGAAGATGAAAGCATAGAAACCGTCTCCGTGTGGGGCACGAAAGTGTCTAGTTCCTCCCGGTATCTGGGGGAGGCCGATCTGACTGTAAAGCAACCCGATCACCTCTCGGACTTGTTACGTGATATTCCCGGTGTGGATGTGGGCGGCACGCACTCGCTTACCCAGCGTATTAATATCCGTGGCTTTACCGAACAAGATTTGGATATCACCGTCGATGGCGCCTCACAAGGCGGTAAAATGTTCCACCACATCAGCAACCTCACTTTAAATCCTGACATTTTGCAGCGTGTTGATGTCGCGGTGGGCGCATCGTCGATTCTCACCAGCGAGCTGGGGGGTGCAGTCGCGTTTGAAACAAAAGATCCGTACGACCTCTTGCGTGCCAATGAGACCTTTGGGGCACGCCTGAGTGCGGGCTGGGGCAGTAACGATTACCAGAAAGGCTCATTGACCGTGTACGGATTGTTGAGTGATGAACTGGATGCGATGGCGTATATCAGCCGTTTTGATCGCGACAATTTTAAAGCCGGTGACGATCATCGTACCTTTGGTGGTGAAGGCGCGGTCACCAATGGTTTGGTCAAAGCGGGGTGGGAGCCTGCGAGTGGGCATCGCTTTGAACTCAGTTATGACAAGTATCGCGATAAGGGCGATTACCTGCCGCGTCCTGATATGGGCGTGAGTTTCAACCGCAACCGTACGGGTGAAATGACACTGCCAGTGACCTACGATCGCGATACCGCGACAATCAACTACGAATACACACCGTCACAAGCCTTCGAACTGAAAGCACTGGCCTATTATAACCAACTGTCACTCACCCGTGATGAAACCGAATTTGCGACCCACCCATTTCTGGCTGACCGCAAAGGCGTCAACGTGGCAGAAGACAGCAATGTTGGGGTAAAACTCAGTGTATCGCAGCGTATTGGCGATCATCAGCTCGCGTACGGTGCGCACTATGAAAACCAAGACAACGACACCCAATTTGCCAAACCGGGTGTACAGATTTTGGAATCGGCCGACAAGATTGCGCTGTATGTAGAAGACAAGATAGCGCTGACCTCACGTTTTTCGGTGACTCCAGCGGTGCGTTATGACAGCTTCGATCGCCGAGCGACCAGCTCGAGTCAGCGTTATGATGATGTGTCGTTGGCCTTGGGTGCAGAGTTTGTCGCTACCGACTATCTCACCGTGTTTGCCAACAGTCGAGAGCTGCACAAAGCGCCGCCATTGAATGAATCATTTACCACCACAGCACTGAGTGAAAGCGCGGATAAAGACTTGAAAGCCGAGCATGGCCGGACCGATGAAATTGGTGTGCGCCTCTCGAATGCCGCGGCGCAAGAAGACTACTTGTTAACCGCCAATCTGACGATGTTTCGCACCGAGCTCGATGATGAAATTGTGGTGCGTAGTTACAAAGATGGCAGTGGTCACTGGGCTTATGAAACCACCAACCGTGGCGATGTCACCTATCGTGGCTTTGAAGCCAGTACCTATTGGGCATGGCAGCAGTGGACGGCGTCAGCCAGTTACAGCCGCACGGATGTGAGTTATTCAGAGGCGTATCAACTGGATCAAATTTTTGGTCGCGCCCGCCACCTCGGTGATACCGTTGCCTTGAATGCGGATTACGCGTTGAACCGTTGGGATGTGCTGCTGGGGTGGAACACTCACATTCAGCGCTCGACCACTGTTCCTGATAGCAACTTGACCAAACCGGGCTACACAGTACACAACGTGTTCGCTCAGTGGCAACCAATGACGGTAGACGGGTTCACTTTGACGGCAGGGATCGACAACTTGTTTGACAGTCGCTATCGCTCGCATGCGTCAACGTCAGGTGAACGAGGCGCAGAAATCCTCGATTACGAGCCTGGCCGCAATATTAAATTGACGGCGTCCTATCAATTTTAACGTGATGAGGCTGGCATCCATGCCAGCCTACTAAGGAGCACTTATGCCGAGTATGACAACGATGATTGAGTCCGAGCATGCCCCGCGTTACTTGCAGACTTTGTGTCGTCACTTTGGTCGCAAAGTCGAGGCGAGTTGGGATGAGCAGACAGGACGCGTGCATTTTCCTGCGGGTGTGTGTGATATGCAGGTGCAAGGGACCCAGTTGCGTTTTACATGCCATGCAGACGATGAGGCGAGCTTGACCTTGGTGACGGAAACGGTAAGTAGCCACATCGAGATGTTTGCCCGCCGAGAAGCACTGCCCCATCAGTGGCAGTGCGTCGCCGACGCTTAGGCGCGTTTTTTCGCGCGCCCTTGCACCGCCTTAAAACGTGGATTGGTTTTGCAAATGACGAACATGCGCCCGCGACGCCGAACGACCTGACAATCAGGGTGACGCTGGCGGGCGCTTTTCAGTGAGTTCACGACCTTCATGACGATTCCTTTTGACTGCGACCCACTTGGCCAAACTTGCGCGCAAAGTGTGCCGCACGCCCTTCTTTATTGGCGACTCGCTGCTTACCCGTATACACCGGGTGCGACGCACTCGACACATCGAGAGGATAATAGGGATAAGTGTTACCGTCGTGCCACTCAATGGTGCGCGACGTGTGCAAGGTTGAACCGACGATAAAATAGGTATCGACACTGGTGTCATGAAAAACGACCTGTTGATACGGAGGATGGATATCTTTTTTCACCGCGAAGCGCCTCTTGTCGTTGCTTATAATTGTTATGTTATATCATAACAATTATAAATGATAAAGCGGTGATGTGACTAATAACCCGACAGGACTTGGCGAAACAATCTGCGTTAAAGATCTCATTCCACGAACTTTTTGTTGAGAAGGGGGCAAAAGTGTTACTTTTTATTACTTATATCAACAAGCGTGTTACCGCACATGGGTAATCTGTTCCCATGATGCTGCGCATGCTTGCACACATCCCCATCAAGGAAGGCAAACATCATGACGATGCGCAGACAAGGAACTGTCTCGATACTCATACCCCAATAACACTGGTTAACGTTGGCAACGCTAGAGCGAAATGGCAAACGATCATGGCGTTGGCGAGTAAGGATATTGGGTCCAACTATCCAGAGTAGGAGAGAATTATGTTTTTGGTTGAGTTATTAGTGGTACTCAGCTGCATCTTAATTGGTGCCCGTATTGGCGGCATTGGTTTAGGTGTGATGGGCGGGGTTGGCCTCGCGATTTTAAGTTTTGGGTTTGGAATGCAGCCGACCCATCCACCGATTGATGTGTTGTTAATGATCATGGCCGTCGTGGCCGCGGCGGCAACCATGCAGGCGGCAGGCGGTTTGGATTTTTTAATTAAAATTGCTACCAACATTTTACGTAAAAACCCACGTCACATTACCTTTGTTGCCCCGTTAGTGACCTATGCCTTCACCATGATGGCGGGGACAGGGCACGTTGCCTATTCGGTATTGCCGGTGATTGCTGAAGTCAGTCGCAAAAGCGGCATTCGTCCGGCTCGCCCCTTGGGTATGGCGGTCATTGCCTCGCAATTTGCGATTGTGGCCAGCCCCATCGCGGCAGCGGTGGTTGCATGTGTGGCCTTTTTAGAGCCGCAAGGCATTACCCTTACCGATGTGCTGTCGGTCACCATTCCTAGCACCTTTATCGGCCTTGCGTTGGCGTGTGTGATCGTCAATAAGCTAGGTAAAGAGCTTAAAGACGATCCTGAATATCAACGTCGCCTGCAAGACCCCGACTTTCGCCGAGAAATGGAAGCGGATTTGGCCGTTGAAGATATCGACGTCACGCCGGCGGCGAAAAAATCGGTTGGCTTGTTCTTATTTGGTGCTTTAGCGGTAGTCGTCATGGGGGCATTCCCAACCCTGCGCCCGGCCTTTGATGGCGAGCCAATGGGGATGGCGCATACCATTGAAATCGTGATGTTGTCAGTCGGTGCACTGATCATTTTGACCTGTAAGCCAGATGGCAATGCGATTAGCCAAGGCTCAGTATTCCATGCGGGGATGCGTGCCATCGTTGCTATCTTTGGTATCGCTTGGCTGGGGGATACCTTAGTCGCGGGTCATCTCGACATGGTGAAAGACGCGGTGTCAGGCTTGGTTGAAGTGGCTCCTTGGACATTTGCCTTTGCGCTGTTTGCATTGTCGGTGATGGTGAACAGTCAAGGTGCAACCACTGCCGTGTTGGTGCCTGTGGCCATTTCGCTTGGCCTGCCAACATCAATGATCATTGCCACCTTTGTGGCAGTTAATGGTTACTTCTTTGTCCCTAATTACGGTCCCATCATTGCCTCTATTGACTTTGACCGAACCGGTACCACGCGGATAGGTAAGTATATTTTCAATCACAGCTTTATGCTGCCAGGCTTACTGAGCATGGGCTTTAGTATTGCATGCGGCTTGCTGATTACGCAGGTGTTATAGCTGCCGATTAACAATCATGAAAAAAGGGCGCTATTAGCGCCCTTTTTGTATTTATTCGTGTTGTTTTTATAGGTAGGAAACGAGGGTTGTAACCTGTGCCTATCTAAGCGTTAAAGCGTTTACCTCGATAGGTTGGGTGCATGAGGTTCTCAACCGAGAAAATGTCATCAAGCTCAGCTTCTGTCATCAAGCCACGCTCGAGTATCACGTCTTTGACACTTTTCCCTGTTTCGGCACAAATCTTACCGACAATATCGCCTTCATGATGGCCAATAAAGGGATTGAGATAAGTGATAATGCCAATCGAGTTAAGCACGTAATGTTCGCACACCTCTTGGTTAACGGTGATTCCGCTTACGCACTTCTCACCCAAGTTACGGCAGCCATTCGCCAGAATGGAGATAGACTCAAACAGCGCCTGCCCAATCACTGGCTCCATCACGTTAAGCTGAAGTTGGCCAGCTTCGGCGGCAAAGGTAATGGTGGTGTCATTCCCCATTACCCGATAGCAAACCTGATTGACCACTTCAGGGATCACCGGGTTGACCTTGGCAGGCATGATGGATGAACCGGCCTGCATTTCGGGCAAGTTAATTTCATTGAGCCCCGCACGCGGGCCAGAGGAGAGTAGACGGAGGTCGTTACAGATCTTCGACAGTTTTACCGCAAGGCGTTTGAGCGCGCCATGCACCATCACATAGGACCCACAGTCTGACGTGGCTTCAATCAAATCTTCTGCCGGGATACAGGGTAGGCCGGTGATTTCAGCCAGGCGTTTTACGGCGAGCTGCTGGTAACCTTCTGCGGCGTTCAACTTGGTGCCAATCGCGGTAGCGCCTAAATTGACTTCCAACAACAAAGCTGCCGTGTATTTGATGTTTTTGATCTCTTCACGTAACAGCACAGAGAACGCTTTGAACTCTTGCCCAACCGTCATCGGCACCGCATCTTGCAGCTGGGTGCGGCCCATTTTGATCACGTGTGCGTACGTGTCGGCTTTGACATCGAATTCTTTTTGTAAGTAATCAATCGCATCCATCAGTTTGAGAATGCTGTTGTAAACGGCAATTCGAAAGCCGGTGGGATACGCACAGTTAGTCGATTGGCTCTTATTGACGTGATCGTTAGGATTTATCACATCATAATCGCCTTTCTCGTGACCCATTAGCTCAAGGGCGAGGTTAGCAATCACTTCGTTAGCGTTCATATTGACCGAGGTGCCCGCGCCGCCTTGGAATACGTCTGAGGGGAACTGATCCATACATTTACCGGTTTCCAGCATCTGGTCACAGGCTTTGATAATGTAATCGCCGACGTCGGCTGGGATCACGCCAAGCTCTTTGTTGGCCATCGCGGCGGCTTTTTTGGTGTAAACCATGCCGCGGACGAAGTCTGGAATATCAGAAATACGGGTACTTGAGATGGTAAAGTTTTCGACCGCACGTAGGGTATGGATACCGTAGTAGGCATCGGCAGGTACCGCGCGTTGACCGAGTAAATCTTCTTCTAAGCGGGTTGCGGTGGTTAGGGTTGGGGTTTCATTGGGTGTTATAATCGTCTGAGACATGCGTTGGCCTTAACATCAAGTTATTATAATGATTAAAACGTAGCCACAAATTTTGCTGTAGAATCCATTCCTCAGAGATTTTGGCTGGATGTATTATCTCTTACATCCTTTCAGCCGCTATTACAGCATATGATGCGGTGAAAAGGGCTGACTCCGGTCACAGCTGCAACATAGCGCACAGACAAAATGCGCTTTCTTGCGCGTGGATTCAAGCACTAAATCTGGTTTCGTTATTCGGCTTTTGGCTGATTTTGATGTTAGGATGAAAAGTCCATTTCCAGCGCGAGGTGAATCGTGTTTCCAATCTTATTGCTGCTATTTATTCTGGTCCCAGTGATTGAAATCGGCCTGTTTATTCAGGTAGGTGATTGGTTGGGATTGTGGCCAACACTGGCGCTGGTTTTGATCACCGCATTTGTTGGTGCCTCCTTGGTGCGTAGTCAAGGGCTGATGACCCTGGCTTCGGTGCAAGACAGGCTTAATCGTGGCGAGTTACCTGCCCAGCAAATTCTTGAAGGCGTGATGCTGGCGGTATCAGGCGTCCTACTACTGACCCCAGGCTTTATGACCGATGCGATGGGCATGTTAGTGCTTCTACCCGGACCGCGAGCGGCATTGGCTAAACAAGTGATGAAACGAGTGACTGTTTCGCAGAGTGGATTTACTCAAGGCGGCTTTCACCAAGGTGGCACACAAGGTCCATTTGGCCCTGATCCTTTCCGCCGTGACTCGCATGATGACAATGGCAGCACCTTTGAGGGGGAGTACGAGCGCAAAGATGAGGACGATGATGATCACCGTCTGCGCTAGGCGATTCACGGGTAAATCCATCAAAAAGGCCGCATGATGATGCGGCCTTTTTCGATCATGGCGTCAGCTTACTCGGTGAGCTCGGGGCGCTGACGGTATTGGTCGAGTGATGCTGGGTTATCCAGTGCGCTTAACTGTGCCACGTCTTGGCCATGGACCACATCGCGTACCGCCAACTCGGCAAGTTTCCCTGACTTGGTGCGCGGAATATCGCTCACCTCGGCAATCACAGCGGGAACATGACGCGGCGTGCACTGGGTGCGGATGGTTTTTTTGATGGTTTGCTTGAGTGGCTCATCCAGTGTCACACCGGCGGCGAGTTTGACGAATAGCACCACGCGGACATCATTTTGCCATTGCTGACCGATGACCACCGAATCCATGATCTCGCTAAGCTGATTCACATGGCGATAGATTTCCGCCGTACCAATTCGCACCCCACCTGGGTTTAATACCGCGTCAGACCGACCATAAAACACCATGCCACCTTGTGCGGTCAGGCGCACATAGTCACCATGAAACCAGATATCATCAATCTTGTTCCAATAGGCATTGTGATAGCGACTGCCATCGGTATCGTGCCAAAAGCCAACCGGTTGGTTGGGGAAGCTATTACAACACACCAGCTCCCCTTTCTGCTCCTCGACCGCTTGGCCTTGGGCGTTAAACACTTGTACATCGAGCGCCAAGCCCCGCTTTTGGCTTTCGCCGCGATAAACCGGTGACAGCGGGCTACCAAGAACAAAACAGCCACAAATGTCGGTGCCGCCCGCAATGGAGCTTAACTGCAGATCGGACTTTATCTTTTGATACACATAATCAAACTGCTCGGGCGCAAGTACCGAGCCGGTCGAACATAGGACACGTAACGACGCCAGCGAGTAATCATCTTTTGGCGCCACACCTTGTTTTTCCAATGCCTCTAAGTATTTCGCCGCCGTGCCAAAAAGGGTGAGCTGGTGCCGCTCGGCCAGTCGCCAAAGTACCCCTGCATCGGGATAAAACGGCGAGCCATCATAAAGCACCAAGGTCGCGCCACTTGCTAAAGCGCTGACTTGCCAATTCCACATCATCCAGCCGCAGGTGGTGAAATAGAAAAAGCGATCGCCGGGGCGCACATCCGAATGGAGCTGATGCTCTTTTAAATGATTGAGCAATATCCCCCCCACCGAATGAATAATGCATTTGGGCTTACCCGTGGTGCCGGATGAGTAAAGCACAAAGAGTGGGGCATTGAACGCCACGCGGGTAAAGCGAAGCGGCGGCGCGTCGTTGGCTAATAAATCTTGCCAATTATCCATGCCAGCAGGTAAGGAAGATCGATCGCCATCAAAGGGGATCACCACTAAGCGCTCAATGGCCGGCACCTTATCCACTACCTGCTGCGCTTTACTCAGGCAGTCATAGGTTTTGCCGTTGTAGTGATAATGATCGGTGGTAAACAGCACTTTGGGCTCGGTTTGACCAAAGCGGTCTAACACACTGTCGACGCCAAAGTCCGGTGAAGTTGAGGTCCAAATCGCGCCCAGTGCCGCGGTGGCAAGCATCGCAATCACGGTTTCAGGCAGGTTGGGTAAATAGCCGGCAACCACATCGCCTGGTTGAACGCCTTGCGTATCTAGGTAGTGACGGATGGCCGCCACCTGATCGACGAGCTCACGCCAAGTGAGGGTGCGTGCTACCTCATGCTCACCGCTAAAAATCATCGCCGGTTGGTCGGCATACTGCTCTGCGTGCTTGAGCAGGTTTTCGGCATAGTTCAGACGTGCGGTGGGAAACCACTGGCTATCCCGATTAGGGTGCTCGGGGTCGATATCGCACACTCTCTCGCCCGGATCGCCGATCACGCCAGCAAATTGCCATAACTGTTGCCAAAAATCGCCGCTTTGGCGTACTGACCATGCATAAAGATCGTCATAGCCATTCAGCTGGGTGTCGTGATCTTGATTCACGGCACGGATAAACGCGGCGAGTAAGGTGTGGGTTTGACGTTCCTTATCCGGCGCCCACAACAATCCGTCTTTCATGTCCTCTCCTTAGCTCTTATCAGGGTGTGCCTGTATAAATGCATCCAGCGTTTGGCATTGTGATTCAATGCGCGTCAGGGTTGGGTAGGCCGTTAAATCAAACGCAAATCGGCGTGCATTAAATAGCTGCGCGACCAAACAAATATCGGCCAAATTGGGCGCTTCTCCGCCAATAAAGGGGCTGTCTAATCCTTGTAATTTGGCTTCCAAGCCATCGAACCCTTGTTTTAGCCAATGGTGATACCAAGTGATTTTATCGTCATCACTGTGGCCAAAGGGGCCGGTTAAGTATTGCAGAACCCGCAAGTTATTGAGTGGATGCACATCACAGGCAATGTCGAGCGCCAGTGATCGACACTGGGCTTTTTGCACTGGATCACTGGGGAGCAGTTTGACCTGTGGGTAGCGCTCGTCGAGGTATTCGATAATGGCGAGCGATTGACTCAAGGTGACATCGCCATCGACCAAGGTAGGCACTAAACCGGCGGGGTTGAGCGAGCGATAGGCGTCGCTGTGCTGGTGTTTATCCAGCAGGGATACGGTTTCTCGTTGGTAGGTGAGGCCTTTAAGGCCAAGGGCGATGCGGACGCGGTAGGCCGCGGTCGACTTACTGTAATCATAAAGCAGCATACAAGCTCCTAGACGGCGTCAACGTCAAGCGCGCCCAGAGGCACCAGGCGCGCATCAAGGTTACTCCGGGATGTAACGGGTCACGGTTTGCTCTATGGCACCGAAAATAGATGCCTCTTGGCTGTCGCGCATATCGATGGTGACGCTATCGCCAAAGGTCATAAAGGGCGTTGTTGGCTCACCTTTGTCGATGATTTCCAGCATCCGTTTTTCAGCTAGGCAGCATGAGCCTTTACTGCGATCGGTGTTGGATACCGTGCCTGAGCCAATAATGGTGCCAGCACTGACATGGCGGCTTTTCGCCACATGCGCGACCAGCTCGGCAAAATCAAAGGTCATATCCACACCGGCGTCGGGCGAACCGAACCATTCGCCGTTGAGGGTGACATGCATCGGTAAGTGGACTTTATGATCGCACCAGTGATCGCCCAGCTCATCTGGGGTAACCGCCACTGGTGAAAATGCAGAAGCCGGCTTGGATTGGAAAAAGCCGAACCCTTTGGCAAGCTCGCCGGGGATC
This sequence comes from Salinivibrio sp. ES.052, assembly GCF_900141775.1. Taxonomy (GTDB): domain Bacteria; phylum Pseudomonadota; class Gammaproteobacteria; order Enterobacterales; family Vibrionaceae; genus Salinivibrio. The sequence continues at coordinate 527,331 of NZ_FSRI01000002.1, forward strand.
AGGTTGCGCAGTGAAACGTCGTTGACCAGCATCAGCAGTTTAATGTGTTGGCCCGCTTTGTCAGCACTAAGGTGCATGGGCACATCATCGGTGACGACGGCAAGCTCGGCTTCAAAGTCACAGCCCCACGCATCATCGACTAATTCAATCTCGTCACGTGGGCCGAGAAAGCCATCAGACATGCCTTGATACATCAGTGGGTCGGTCCAAAAACTCTCAGGCATTTGTGCGCCACGTGCTTTGCGCACCAGTTCAACGTGGTTAACGTAGGCGCTACCATCCGCCCACTGATAGGCGCGAGGCAGTGGTGAGTCGCAGACACTTGGGTCAAAGGCAAAGGACTCACTGACTTGGTTGTCATTGAGCGCGTCGTAGCGCTGAGTCAGTTTGGGCGCAAGTGTGGCCCAATTATCGAGTGCCGCTTGTAGTGTGGGCGCAATATCGTCGGCGTGGACGGCGCGAGTAAGGTCACGAGAGACCAAAATCAATTTGCCATCACGTCCGTGTTTGAGTGAAGCCAGTTTCATTGCTTTCTCCTTCGCTATTCTGCGTCACTTGGCGTGCGCCAAGAGTAAACATAATCGGTCAGTTCGGTGGCTTTCGCCGCGTCTCCCATATCAAGTGGCATGCGGGTATCTATCATCACCGCCACTTCATCGGTCTCTTTTTTCTGATGCTTTTTGCCCGCGGCAAAGGCTTTTGGGTGAGGACCATGTGGGAAGCCACAAGGGTGTAAGGTCACCATACCGGCATCAATATTATCGCGGCTGAAAAAGTCACCTTGGTGATAGAAAAGCACTTCATCATAGTCATCGTTATTGTGGTAGAAAGGCACCTTCAGTGCGCCAGGATCGGACTCGATCGGGCGGGGGACAAAGGTACAAATCACAAAACCTTGCGCGACAAAGGTGGTGTGCGCCGATGGCGGCAAGTGATAACGATGGCTCATTAACGGGCGGATATCTCGCCAGTTGAGTCGGAACACGGTGAGGTTACCCTTCCAGCCCACCGCATCGAGTGGGTTATAAGGATAAGTGACACGGTTAAGCTGCTGGCGCGATTTGATCATCACCTGCCAGCTTTCGCTGTCGGATTGCTGGGCCTTAAAGCTATCGTCAATGCGTGCATGTTCTAACACTGCGGGGTCAAACACCGCATGTTCGCCGACAATGCCTCGTTCGGCGCTCATGTAGGAGCCGTGTGTCGCTTCAATCATCAACAAGGTGGTGGCCTCATCCGGCACCAGTCGCCAGCTGGTGGCGCGAGGAATGATCAAATAATCGCCTTTGCTGTAGCGCAAGTGGCCATAATCGCAATACAGCGAGCCTTCGCCCTGATGGACAAACAAGCAATCGTCGCCATCGCTGTTGCGCACCAGATAAGACATGGCGGTATCGGTGCGCCATAAGCGAACCTGAACGTTGGCATTGGATAACAGCACCGGTGCATCCATTGGCGACGTGCCTTGGGTTTCAACTCGGTTGGTGTCAAAAGCATGCGGTCGCAATGGCCCTTCCCACTCGCTCCAGCCCGTCGGGGGATGGCGGTGATACATATGACTGGCCGGGCCAAAAAAGCCTTCTTTGCCACACTCGCGCTCGTAGGTTCCCTCGGGAAAGTCGCAGTGGGCTTGACGAGAGGCATCCCCTTCACGAATGGGGAATGAAAACCACTTTCGCATAACTCGCTCCTTGTGCTGGGCGGCCGAGCTCACTGGGACCGCCAAATAGTTTCAAAAGAAACAATCTATCTGTTTATACTAGCGATCAGAGATGAGAAAAAGCAACGTGGTGTTAACAAATATTTTACCTTGTGTGTTCAGTATTTTTGCCGCTTAAAAACCTTAAGTGTAAACAAAGCACTACCTTTGCATCTTATCGAAGCCTCTCGTAAAGTAGGTTATATGATTTCACTTGAAACTAATTGATATGACCCTTCCTCATTTAACGCTTGATAGCTTTTTGCCTTATAAGCTGGTTCACACGGCGGAGTTGGTGGCCGATAGTCTTGCGGCACGTTATGAAGCAGAGTTTGGATTATCGCGTCCAGAATGGCGCGTGCTGGCCTCTTTGGGGGCACGGGATGGCGTGATGGCGAAAGATTTAGCCGCAGAAACGCGGCTGGATAAAGTAAAAGTGTCGCGCTTGCTTACCCGTTTAGAGCAGCACCAGCTGGTAGAGCGACGCGCGTGCCAAGGTGATCAGCGCGCCGCGTTAGTCCATTTGACCGACAAAGGGCGCACCCATTATCAGACCATTGTCCCCAAGGTATTGGAGTGGGAAAAAGCCATGCTCGAGGGACTCAGTGCCGCGCAGTATCAAGCGCTTTATCAGGCGTTAGATGCGTTGCAGCACCGTGTCCATGAGCTGGATCAGGCGGGCAATGACGCCGCGAGTGTCTGACGACGCAACACTACGGCATACAGGTACGCCATAATACCGGCTAGCAGATTGGCAATCGCGATGCCCGCAAACAAGCCATGGGTGCCGTTGACCATGCCGCCCAGCCAAGCACAGGGTACCAAAAAGACAAACAAACGGACTAGGTTGCAGGCGAACGAATGCAGTGAGCGTTTCATGGCATTCAGGCCGCCCACCAACAACATCAAGGTGCCCTGTAAGCCGTAGCTAGCCGGGACGACCATCAAATAGTGGGCAATTTCTTGTTGAACCCGCACATCGTCACTGAATACATCCGCAATCAGATCGATAAAAGGCCACAGCGACAAGTACAAGGCAAACTGGAACAAAATGGCAAAGCGCATCGCGCTAAACAGCGCTTGAAACGCCCGCTGGTGGTAATTGGCCCCAAAGTTCTGAGACATCAAGGGGGTCAATGAAGAGGTCATGGCCATCATCACAATCAGTAAAATCGCTTCAATACGTTGGGCGGCACCGTAGGCAGCGACACTTTCCGTCCCTTGCGAAGCCAACATTATCATTAAGATCGCCGCCGCCGCTGGATTGAGCGCATTGGTCATCCCTGCGGGCATACCGATTTTTAGAATTTGGCGTACGTCGGTCATGATGTGGTGCCATTGAGGTGCGATCAATAAGTGTTCGCGCTTAATCAAGATAGCGAGAGCGGCAAGCATGGCGCCGCCCCAGCTGACCGCACTAGCGATAGCGGCCCCTTGCACACCCAGCTCGGGAAAAGGGCCCAAGCCAAAAATCAGTAAGGGATCGAGCGCACCATTAATCAGGCCGGAGACCATCATGATCTTTGCCGGTGTTTTTGTATCGCCCGTGGCGCGGATGGCCGCATTTCCCGCCATCGGTACCACCAGTAATGGAATAGTGAAATACCAGACCTGCATGTAATCGTGGATTAACGGCAATAAGTTATCGCTTGCCCCGAGTGCGGAGAACACCGGATTGATGGTGGCGGCCCCTAACCAGCCGACGGCCATTACCATGAATACCGCCAAGATCAAACCGTGACTCGAGACCCGCGCGGCATCTTGATGATCGCCCTGGCCGAGTAATCGCGCGACCAAGGCAGCAATACCCACGCCTAATCCGAGCGTGATGGAGTTGACCGCAAAGGTGATGGGAAAGGTGAAGCTCACCGCAGCGAGTGCTTCCGTGCCAAGCAGTGAAATAAAGAAGGTATCCACCACATTGAACATGATGATCGCGAACAGCCCAAATACCATGGGTACGGTCATCTTACGCAATGTGAGGTTGATCGGGGCGGATAACAGCCCGTGTTTGTCGTTCATAGTCTCTGATCACTGGTTTGGGACGGGTCACCCTAGCGGATCCTCATAAAGGGAGGAAGTTGCTAGTCTAAAAAAACAAAAAAATTGCTGTAAAACCCTTGGGAAAGAAAAGGCCCGTCCCCACATAGGAGGTTACATCAGGAGCCGGACACATGTACGGCCTGTGTGCATACTTATTTCATCAAACGGAACATCATTACTAATTCAGGAGACGACCGATGAACATTCGTCCACTACATGATCGCGTTATCGTAGAGCGCCAAGAAGCTGAGTCTAAATCAGCAGGCGGCATCGTGTTAACTGGTTCTGCTGCAGAGAAGTCTACCCGTGGTAAAGTGCTGGCGGTAGGCAAAGGCCGTGTTCTTGAAAACGGCAACGTGCAGCCTATGGACGTTAAAGTGGGTGACACTGTTATCTTCTCTGAAGGCTTCGGCACCAAAAGTGAAAAGATTGAGGGTCAAGAAGTTCTTATCCTATCTGAAAGCGACATCATGGCAATCGTTGAATAATTCATTTCACCTCCAATCAATAACGTAAGAAAGGAATAAAATCATGGCTGCTAAAGACGTTAAATTTAGTGACGACGCACGTGCAAAAATGCTCGAAGGTGTGAATGTTCTAGCGGATGCGGTGAGAGTCACACTGGGCCCTAAAGGTCGTAACGTAGTATTAGATAAATCATTTGGATCACCAAGCATCACCAAAGATGGTGTGTCTGTGGCGCGTGAGATTGAACTGGAAGATAAATTCCAGAACATGGGCGCGCAAATGGTCAAAGAAGTGGCGTCGCAATCAAACGACGCGGCAGGTGACGGCACCACCACAGCGACCGTACTGGCACAGTCTATCATTAGCGAAGGCCTAAAAGCGGTGGCAGCGGGTATGAACCCAATGGATCTGAAGCGTGGTATCGACAAAGCAGTGGTTGCCGCAGTGGAAGAGCTGAAAAACCTGTCTGCACCTTGCACCAGCAACAATGCGATTGAGCAAGTTGGTACGATTTCTGCGAACTCTGACCACACCGTTGGTAAGATCATCGCTCAAGCGATGGAAAAAGTCGGTCGTGACGGTGTTATTACCGTTGAAGAAGGTCAATCACTGCAAGACGAACTGAGCGTCGTAGAAGGCATGCAGTTCGATCGTGGCTACTTATCGCCTTATTTCATCAACAACCAAGAAGCCGGTAATGTTGAGCTGGATAATCCATTTATCCTGCTGATCGACAAAAAAGTGTCTAACATCCGTGAACTGCTGCCTACGCTAGAAGCGGTCTCTAAAGCCTCTCGCCCTCTGCTGATCGTAGCAGAAGATCTTGAAGGTGAAGCGCTGGCAACCTTGGTTGTCAACAACATGCGCGGCATCGTCAAAGTGGCAGCGGTAAAAGCGCCAGGGTTCGGCGATCGTCGTAAAGCGATGCTGCAAGACATCGCGACTCTGACGGCAGGGACTGTGGTTTCTGAAGAAATTGGCATGGACCTAGAGAAAGTCACGCTAGAAGATCTTGGTCAAGCTAAGCGTGTGACTGTCACTAAAGACAACACCACTATCATTGATGGCGTAGGTGAAGAAGCGGCTATTGAAGGTCGTGTGGCTCAAATTCGTCAACAAATCGAAGATGCGACATCGGACTACGACAAAGAGAAGCTGCAAGAGCGCGTCGCCAAATTGGCTGGCGGTGTTGCAGTGATCAAAGTCGGTGCAGCGACCGAAGTTGAAATGAAAGAGAAGAAAGATCGCGTTGAAGATGCATTGCACGCAACCCGTGCTGCAGTCGAAGAAGGCGTAGTTGCCGGTGGTGGCGTTGCACTTATCCGTGCCGCAAGCAAAGTCGGTGAGTTGAAAGGTGATAACGAAGAGCAAAACGTCGGTATCCGAGTGGCGCTACGTGCGATGGAATCACCACTGCGTCAAATCGCGACCAACGCGGGTGACGAAGACTCTGTCGTGGCGAACAAAGTGAAAGCTGGCGAGAACCACTTTGGTTATAATGCATCAACCGGTGAATACGGTGATATGATTGAAATGGGTATCCTAGACCCAACCAAAGTAACGCGTAGCGCACTTCAGTTTGCGGCATCGGTTGCTGGTCTGATGATCACCACCGAAGCGATGGTTACGGATCTGCCACAGAAAGACGGCGGTGCTGATATGGGCGCTGCTGGAATGGGTGGCATGGGCGGAATGGGCGGCATGATGTAGTTGCCTTTCCCCTTAAAGATAAAAACCCAGCCTCGGCTGGGTTTTTTTGTTCGAGCACGCTGTTAACAATGCAACTCAATGTGAAGACACAGAGGAAAAGATATTCATCACCGCCACACCGGCAACAATCAGTACCATGCCAATAATCGCGGGCGTATCCAGTTTCTGGCCAAAGACCAACCAACCAATTAAAGCGATTAATGTCACGCCAGCGCCTGCCCAAATGGCGTAAGCAATTCCCACTGGAATCGCACGTAAAGTGAGGGCAAGTAGATAGAAAGAAAAACTGTATCCCACTACCACTAATACCGAAGGAACGAGCTTTGAAAAGCCGTCACTGTTTTTGAGTGATGCAGTTGCGATCACCTCTGCCACAATAGCAAACCCCAGAAAAAGCCAGTGCTTCATATCGATGACTCCCAAGCGAGAAACAGGCAAGCTATGCTACCAGCCCCTTTTCATGATGTATGCCTCATTTTTTCTAGAAAAGGGTGAAAACTTCGACTATATTTGTAAATCCACGCAAACGGAAGCCTGATCTGAGCGTAAAAATAGACAAAAAAAACTGAATTGTGTGTTTTTTGTTCGGGTGGTTTTTTTTTTGCAAAAAGGGGTTGCGGTAAAAACTGAGATCTCTATACTGCGCTTCCTGTCGACGGGGCAAGCGAGACGCAAGTCACGAAATGCCGACCACGAAATCGACACGCTCTTTAACAATTTGACCTATGCAATCTGTGTGGGCACTCGTTGAGAATAGACAAAAAGATTTATTCGATGAACTGAGTGACCAAACGATAACTTTTAGTTATTCGGCACAGTCAATTCGTTTGTCTCTTAGGAGACGAACAAAACAGTATTTATCGAGCCGTTTGTCTTTCCTTATGGGAAAGCGAACAAAAGAACTTAAATTGAAGAGTTTGATCATGGCTCAGATTGAACGCTGGCGGCAGGCCTAACACATGCAAGTCGAGCGGAAACGGCAGTATTGAAGCTTCGGTGGATTTACTGGACGTCGAGCGGCGGACGGGTGAGTAACGGCTGGGAACCTGCCCTGACGAGGGGGATAACCGTTGGAAACGACGGCTAATACCGCATAATGTCTACGGACCAAAGGTGGCCACTACATGTAAGCTATCGCGTTGGGATGGGCCCAGTTAGGATTAGCTAGTTGGTAAGGTAAAGGCTTACCAAGGCGACGATCCTTAGCTGGTTTGAGAGGATGATCAGCCACACTGGGACTGAGACACGGCCCAGACTCCTACGGGAGGCAGCAGTGGGGAATATTGCACAATGGGGGAGACCCTGATGCAGCCATGCCGCGTGTGTGAAGAAGGCCTTCGGGTTGTAAAGCACTTTCAGCAGTGAGGAAGGTAATGTACTTAATACGTGCATTGCTTGACGTTAGCTGCAGAAGAAGCACCGGCTAACTCCGTGCCAGCAGCCGCGGTAATACGGAGGGTGCAAGCGTTAATCGGAATTACTGGGCGTAAAGCGCATGCAGGCGGTTTGTTAAGTCAGATGTGAAAGCCCGGGGCTCAACCTCGGAACCGCATTTGAAACTGGCAGGCTAGAGTCTTGTAGAGGGGGGTAGAATTTCAGGTGTAGCGGTGAAATGCGTAGAGATCTGAAGGAATACCAGTGGCGAAGGCGGCCCCCTGGACAAAGACTGACGCTCAGATGCGAAAGCGTGGGTAGCAAACAGGATTAGATACCCTGGTAGTCCACGCTGTAAACGATGTCTACTTGGAGGTTGAGGTTTTAGACTTTGGCTTTCGGCGCTAACGCATTAAGTAGACCGCCTGGGGAGTACGGCCGCAAGGTTAAAACTCAAATGAATTGACGGGGGCCCGCACAAGCGGTGGAGCATGTGGTTTAATTCGATGCAACGCGAAGAACCTTACCTACTCTTGACATCCAGTGAACTTTCCAGAGATGGATTGGTGCCTTCGGGAACACTGAGACAGGTGCTGCATGGCTGTCGTCAGCTCGTGTTGTGAAATGTTGGGTTAAGTCCCGCAACGAGCGCAACCCTTATCCTTGTTTGCCAGCACGTAATGGTGGGAACTCCAGGGAGACTGCCGGTGATAAACCGGAGGAAGGTGGGGACGACGTCAAGTCATCATGGCCCTTACGAGTAGGGCTACACACGTGCTACAATGGCAGATACAGAGGGCAGCGAGACAGCGATGTTAAGCGAATCCCTTAAAGTTTGTCGTAGTCCGGATTGGAGTCTGCAACTCGACTCCATGAAGTCGGAATCGCTAGTAATCGTGGATCAGAATGCCACGGTGAATACGTTCCCGGGCCTTGTACACACCGCCCGTCACACCATGGGAGTGGGCTGCACCAGAAGTAGATAGCTTAACCTTCGGGAGGGCGTTTACCACGGTGTGGTTCATGACTGGGGTGAAGTCGTAACAAGGTAGCCCTAGGGGAACCTGGGGCTGGATCACCTCCTTACTGACGCTATTCTTGCGAGTGTTCACACAGATTGTATAGGTTGAAGTTATAAGAGGATATGTTCCCAAACATATCAGCGTGTCCCATTCGTCTAGAGGCCTAGGACACCGCCCTTTCACGGCGGTAACAGGGGTTCGACTCCCCTATGGGACGCCAATGGGTTGTTAGCTCAGTTGGTAGAGCAGTTGACTTTTAATCAATTGGTCACAGGTTCGAATCCTGTACAACCCACCACACTATTGTGGGCGATTAGCTCAGTTGGGAGAGCACCTCCCTTACAAGGAGGGGGTCACTGGTTCGAGCCCGGTATCGCCCACCACGCTTTAAAGGTTTTTGTTTGAGAATCTTTAGAACGTGGTTTATTTAGCAATAAACGACATGCTCTTTAACAATCTGGAAAGCTGACAAGTCATTCTTTAAGAATGACAGTAAAGTTCTCAATCAGTGACAGAAATGTCACTCACACAATCAAGTGTGCTTGGGCTTTGTCTTATTTGATAAGCAAAGTCTCTATTTTGAGTCCGGCAAAAACAAAACCTTAGTTGTTTTCATACAAGACCTTTTGGGGTTGTATGGTTAAGTGACTAAGCGTAGACGGTGGATGCCTTGGCAGTCAGAGGCGATGAAGGACGTATTAACTTGCGAAAAGCCCAGATAAGGCAGTAAAAGCCATTTGAATCTGGGATGTCCGAATGGGGAAACCCACCTGCATAAGCAGGTATCTTAGCGTGAATACATAGCGCTAAGAGGCGAACTCGGGGAACTGAAACATCTAAGTACCCGAAGGAAAAGAAATCAATTGAGATTCCGGCAGTAGCGGCGAGCGACCCCGGAGCAGCCCTTAAGCAGACTTGGCGTTAGGTGAACAGGTTGGAAAACCTGGCAACAAAGGGTGATAGCCCCGTAACCGACGGCGCCATATCTGTGAAAACGAGTAGGACGGGACACGTGATATCTTGTCTGAACATGGGGGGACCATCCTCCAAGGCTAAATACTCCTGACTGACCGATAGTGAACCAGTACCGTGAGGGAAAGGCGAAAAGAACCCCTGTGAGGGGAGTGAAATAGAACCTGAAACCGTCTACGTACAAGCAGTGGGAGCCTCCTTTGTGGGGTGACCGCGTACCTTTTGTATAATGGGTCAGCGACTTAATGTAAGTAGCAAGGTTAACCGCATAGGGGAGCCGTAGGGAAACCGAGTCTTAACTGGGCGTACAGTTGCTTGCATTAGACCCGAAACCGAGTGATCTAGCCATGGGCAGGTTGAAGGTTGAGTAACATCAACTGGAGGACCGAACTCACTAACGTTGAAAAGTTAGGAGATGACCTGTGGCTAGGGGTGAAAGGCCAATCAAACTCGGAGATAGCTGGTTCTCCCCGAAAGCTATTTAGGTAGCGCCTCGGACGAACACTACTGGGGGTAGAGCACTGTTAAGGCTAGGGGGTCATCCCGACTTACCAACCCTTTGCAAACTCCGAATACCAGTAAGTGCTATCCGGGAGACACACGGCGGGTGCTAACGTCCGTCGTGGAGAGGGAAACAACCCAGACCGCCAGCTAAGGTCCCAAAGTTATCGCTAAGTGGGAAACGATGTGGGAAGGCTCAGACAGCCAGGATGTTGGCTTAGAAGCAGCCATCATTTAAAGAAAGCGTAATAGCTCACTGGTCGAGTCGGCCTGCGCGGAAGATGTAACGGGGCTAAGCGATACACCGAAGCTGCGGCAATGCGATTTATCGTATTGGGTAGGGGAGCGTTGTGTAAGCCGTTGAAGGTGTGCTGAGAGGCATGCTGGAGGTATCACAAGTGCGAATGCTGACATGAGTAACGATAATGGGGGTGAAAAACCTCCACGCCGGAAGACCAAGGGTTCCTGTCCAACGTTAATCGGGGCAGGGTAAGTCGGCCCCTAAGGCGAGGCCGAAAGGCGTAGTCGATGGGAAACGGGTTAATATTCCCGTACTGCTGCTTACTGCGATGGGGGGACGGAGAAGGCTAGGTGGGCCTGGCGATGGTAGTCCAGGTTCAAGGGTGTAGGCTGTAATCTTAGGCAAATCCGGGATTACACACGGTCGAGACCCGATGTCGAGCCACCAAGGTGGTGAAGTCATTGATGCCATGCTTCCGGGAAAAGCCTCTAAGCTTCAGGTAAGTAGGAACCGTACTCCAAACCGACACAGGTGGTCGGGTAGAGAATACCAAGGCGCTTGAGAGAACTCGGGTGAAGGAACTAGGCAAAATGGTACCGTAACTTCGGGAGAAGGTACGCTGCCCACGGTGAAGTCCCTTGCGGATGGAGCTATGGGCAGTCGCAGATACCAGGTGGCTGCAACTGTTTATTAAAAACACAGCACTGTGCAAAATCGAAAGATGACGTATACGGTGTGACGCCTGCCCGGTGCCGGAAGGTTAATTGATGTGGTTATCGCAAGAGAAGCCATTGATCGAAGCCCCGGTAAACGGCGGCCGTAACTATAACGGTCCTAAGGTAGCGAAATTCCTTGTCGGGTAAGTTCCGACCTGCACGAATGGCGTAATGATGGCCACGCTGTCTCCACCCGAGACTCAGTGAAATTGAAATCGCAGTGAAGATGCTGTGTACCCGCGGCTAGACGGAAAGACCCCGTGAACCTTTACTACAGCTTGGCACTGAACATTGAGCCTACATGTGTAGGATAGGTGGGAGGCTTTGAAACGGCGACGCCAGTTGTCGTGGAGCCAACCTTGAAATACCACCCTTGTATGTTTGATGTTCTAACTTAGCCCCCTTATCGGGGGTGAGGACAGTGCCTGGTGGGTAGTTTGACTGGGGCGGTCTCCTCCCAAAGAGTAACGGAGGAGCACGAAGGTGGGCTAATCACGGTCGGACATCGTGAGGTTAGTGCAATGGCATAAGCCCGCTTAACTGCGAGAGTGACGGCTCGAGCAGGTACGAAAGTAGGTCATAGTGATCCGGTGGTTCTGAATGGAAGGGCCATCGCTCAACGGATAAAAGGTACTCCGGGGATAACAGGCTGATACCGCCCAAGAGTTCATATCGACGGCGGTGTTTGGCACCTCGATGTCGGCTCATCACATCCTGGGGCTGAAGTCGGTCCCAAGGGTATGGCTGTTCGCCATTTAAAGTGGTACGCGAGCTGGGTTTAGAACGTCGTGAGACAGTTCGGTCCCTATCTGCCGTGGGCGTTGGATGATTGAGGGGAGCTGCTCCTAGTACGAGAGGACCGGAGTGGACGAACCGCTGGTGTTCGGGTTGTGTCGCCAGACGCATTGCCCGGTAGCTAAGTTCGGCACAGATAAGCGCTGAAAGCATCTAAGCGCGAAGCTGGCCCCGAGATGAGTCATCCCTAGAGCTTCGAGCTCTCTAAAGGGTTGTCGTAGACTACGACGTTGATAGGCAGGGTGTGTAAGCGCTGTGAGGCGTTGAGCTAACCTGTACTAATTGCCCGTGCGGCTTAACCATACAACACCCAAGAGGTTTTGGGTTGGACTCGAAATAAAGCCAGTTGATTGTGGCGAGAACGAACAGCTTTCTAGATTACAAAATTTTGCTTGGCGACCATAGCGCTTTGGACCCACCTGACTCCATGCCGAACTCAGTAGTGAAACGAAGCAGCGCCGATGGTAGTGTGGGGTCTCCCCATGTGAGAGTAGGACATCGCCAGGCTTTGATTATAAATTGTGACTGTTGCTTGCGATTTTTGATAGCTACGATGCTCATGTATTGGCATACATTGTGCGTCTCGCTTCAAAACTCACTGCGCATAGCTCGCAATTTGAGCATCAAAGCAGATATGCGTAAGACTTTGATGAGAAAACACCAAGCCCTGACCTGATGGTCGGGGCTTTTTTGTATCGTTAAAACCGTGATGAAAAACCAATGAAGCCCTGGCCTGACGGTCAGGGTTTTCTTTTTTGATCGTGTGTCCCGGCCTGAGCGTATCTATTTATTTAGGAGGTGCCTTTATGGTCACGGTGTTCTACGACAGTATGTGTCCCTTGTGTGTGAAAGAAATGCGTAAACTCTCTCGTTGGGACAGCGAAGGGGCTCTCAATTTGGTTGATATTCATCAGGCTGATTTCTCTGATCGTTTCCCTGACGTCGATCCCAGCGCTGCGAATCGTATTTTGCACGCACAAGATCACAACGGCAAGATGGTGTATGGTTTAGATGCAACCTATGTGGCTTGGCATGCGGTCGGAAAAGGTGTTTGGGTGAGTTGGTTACGTTGGCCTATGATTGCTTGGTTTGCGGACAAGACCTACCTTTTCTTTGCGCGACACCGCTATCGGATCTCTGCGCTACTGACGGGCCAAGCACGTTGCCAACAATGCCAAATTATATAAGGAAGCGTATGTCCCTCAGTGTATATGAAAGAGACGATATTTTGGCGATGGAAAAGCGCTATCGTGCGGCTTTTGTTAACAGCTTATCCGGTTTTAAGTCGGCGAATTTGTTGGGGACGAGTGATACAAGCCGACAGACTAACCTTTGTATGGTGAGCTCTGCTTTTCACCTTGGATCCGATCCAGCCCTCATGGGTATTATCATTCGCCCTGATGTTGTCCCTCGCGACTCGCTAGACAATATTAGAGAAACAGGTGTTTATACCCTGAACCATGTTCAAGAGGCGATGGTCTCGGCGGCCCACCAAACCTCGGCACGTTATCCGCGAGGAGTGTCTGAGTTTGAGCAAGTCGGCTTTACCCCTTTATGGCGTGAGCGCATTAACGCCCCTTATGTACAAGAAGCAGCAATACGCTTAGGGTTAATTCTTAGAGAAGAGCATACTATGGCGATCAATGGCACCCATTTATTAGTGGGTGAAATAATTGAAGCCCATATACCAGACTGCTGTATTGGAAAAGATGGCTTTATCGATATCGAGCAAGCGGGCACGGTTGCGTTAAGTGGCTTAGATAGCTATCACACGACTAAAAGCGTGGGTCGGCTTAGCTATGCCAAGCCGGACACCATGCCTGAATGGCTTGATTAGCGGGTACGCGCCATATAGTGGGCATCGACAAACTCACCGTTGCGGAAAGCAAATTGTTTAGCTGTCCCTTCGACTTCAAAACCAAAGCGTTGATAGAGGTGGATAGCCGCTAGATTGTCGGTGTACACGGTTAACTCTATCCGTGTCACATTCAGCCAGTTTTCGGCTAAGTCGATGGCCTTTTCCATCAGGGCGCTACCAATGCCGCGGTTTTGATAGGCATCGTGAACGCCCATGCCCATATCTGCAACGTGGCGGCGGCGCGGGTTAGCGGCGATGATCAAGCCGAGGTTACCGACCACTTTACCCTCTAGCTCGGCGACCAATGGGTACACGCCATCTGGGACATTATTGAGCCGTTTTTCCCACATCGCGAGGCTTGGCATCGGCAATTGCAAGGTGCCCGCTTGGGCCTTGGGTTGCGCATAGATATCACGTATCGCCGGAATGTCGTCGGCGTGGTATTGACGAATAATCAGAGACATAACACATCCTTGTGGTGAGCTTTCTTTTTAATAAGCCATTAAATTAAAGATAAATCAATAGGTTATTTAAATAAAAAAGGCGATAACTACTCTAAATGAAGGTCAAGTGGCGTTTTACTTGATCGCCCCCCAATTTCTCGGGTTAGCCGAGGGACTAAATAGCCTGAAAGCTGACTGATAATTTCTTGCATTAATGTGCGCGCCTCATCGTCTGAGACTAAAAAGTGGGCGGCACCTTGGACTTTATCCAATATATGCAGGTAGTAAGGCAACACGCCAGCATCGAACAGCCGTTGGCTCAGTACCACCAACGCATCCGCACTATCATTCACCCCTTTGAGGAGCACGCTTTGGTTAAGCAGCGTGATACCGGCTTGTCGTAGTGCGTGGAGTTTGTCGCTTAATTCGGTATTGATCTCATTGGCATGGTTGATGTGCGTAACCATCACGATTTGTAAACGTGAGTACGATAGGCGCTCGAGCAGCGTTGAGGTGATACGCGCGGGGATCACAACAGGCAGCCGAGAGTGAATGCGCAGCCGTTTAACATGCGTGATCTGCTCTATGGCGGTTATCAGCCAATCGAGCTCCTCGTCTTTGGCCATCAGCGGATCACCACCAGATAAAATCACTTCATCAACTTCAGGGTGTGCGTCGATATAGTCAAGTGAGCCTTGCCACACGCGTTTGCTACCTTTGTTGTCCTGATAAGGGAAATGGCGGCGGAAGCAGTACCGGCAATTAATCGCACAGCCCCCTTTGACGATCAGCAACACTCGATTGCGGTATTTGTGCAACAGTCCCGGTGTATCGTTGTCTTGCTCTTCAAGCGGATCAGCGCTGAAGCCCTTTACCTGGTTAAATTCTTCCGCAACCGGTAATACCTGTTTGAGTAACGGGTCATGCGGGTTGCCTTTTTCCATTCTGGCGACAAAACTACGCGGTACACGCTGTGAAAATAAACGGCGCGCCGTAAAGCCGGACTCCCACGCTTTTGGTGAAATATCGAGCAGTTGCAGCAGTTCACTGGGATCTGTGATCCCCTCTGCGAGTTCTTTGATCCAGTTTCGCTCAACAGCAGGCTGGATTCGGGTTATGATATGCGACATTTGTGAAAACTCGAAGATGTTAAGAGGATCAAGATGGCGTCTTTCAGCACTAATGAATTCCGCGGCGGCATGAAAATTATGCTCGATAACGAGCCGTGTGTCATTACCGAAAATGAATTTGTGAAGCCAGGTAAAGGTCAAGCCTTTAACCGTGTGAAAATCCGTAAGTTGATCTCCGGTAAAGTTTTGGAGAAAACGTTTAAGTCCGGTGACAGCGTTGAAGCCGCTGACGTGATTGATGTGGATATGGATTACTTATACACCGACGGTGAATTTTTCCACTTTATGAACAATGAGACGTTTGAGCAAATCGCCGCCAACGAGAGTGCGGTGGGTGAGAACGTTAAATGGTTGGTCGAAAACAATAGCTGTACGCTCACGCTTTGGAATGGTGATCCGATTGTGGTGATGCCACCAAACTTTGTTGAGCTGGAAGTGACCGAAACCGATCCGGGCTTGAAAGGGGACACTCAGGGAACTGGGGGAAAACCTGCCACCTTGACTACCGGAGCGGTGGTCCGTGTGCCGCTATTTATCCAAATTGGTGAAGTGATTAAGGTCGATACGCGTAACGGCGAATATGTTGGACGTGTAAAATAATGACCCACAATAAAAAAGCCCTGAGCGATTCGCCAGGGCTTTTTTGTTTCATTGCGTGTGACACGTTAGATCATCAACACTAAAAGCGCGGCAACGACACTGATCGTGAAGGCTAGGGCGTAACAGACCACTTTACCTGCTAGACCGATATGCAATTTGAGGTCGTGCATGCCATGGTGAATACGGTGCATTGCATGCCACATCGGCAGCGCGAGCGTGGCGAGGATCAGAAGCTTGCCTAGCCAGTGCTCAGCAAACATCATTACACGCTCATAGCTCAGTGCTGATGGGTCAATAACGCCAAGCGGGATGAGTACGCCTAAGATTAAGACGGTCACCGGCGTGAACATAGCAAACCAGGTCCCCCCGGCGCCAAAGAGACTCCACCAAATGGGCTCATCGGAACGTTTTGGTTTGGGATCGATCATAACACCTCCTAAATGAGCACCAGAGCGATCAGTGATACCACCGCCACAGCGGCCCATTGCGCACCAATCACCCATTTACCATCGAGTAGCTTGCCTTTGATTCGAATCGGCATCACTTGTGGCATCATGCTGAAAAACGTGGTGGCATGAAAAAGACTTGCTACCAAGGCAACCAGATTCAACACGATCACCACTGGATGAGCCATATAAGCGAGCCAGCTTTGCCAAGCTTGTGGGCCTTGTACCAAGCAGATTAATCCTGCTGTTAGACTAAGCGTGAAGAAGACCAAAGGCAGTACCGTGGCTTCGCGCACCATATAAAAGCGATAGAACGGATGCTCTAGCCACCAAGTACGAGGCATGGGACGTACATAGGGTTTGCGGTTACTCATCCTCTTACCTCCTGCCCATCTTTATTAGGATTAAACATAGCAATCACCATATCTTGGGTGGAAGCCACCTTGCCTTGGTTGACCGCGCCCGCAGGATCGACGCCTTTTGGACAGACTTTTGAGCAGTAGCCAACGAAAGTGCATCCCCATGCGCCGTTCTCACTGTTAATCAGCGGCATACGTTGGGCTTTACCCTTGTCTCGACTATCAAGGTTATAGCGGTGCGCCAAGGCGATAGCGGCAGGGCCTAAAAAGTCTGGGTTAAGTCCAAATTGCGGGCAGGCGGCGTAACATAAACCGCAATTGATACAAGCGGCGAATTGTTTGTATCGCGCCATTTGTTCGGGCGTTTGCGTATTGGGTCCGTCCTCGGGGCGGCGGTCATTACCCAAAATATAAGGTTTGATCGCTTCAAGGCGCTCAATGAAGGGCGTCATATCAACCACGAGATCTTTTTCGATCGCAAAGTTAGCTAAGGGTTCAATCAGCACCCCTTTGGGGTAGTCACGTAAAAAGGCTTTACAGGCCAGTTTAGGCACACCATCAACCATCATTCCGCACGAGCCACAAATGGCCATGCGACACGACCAGCGATAAGACAGGGATTTATCTAAGTTATCCTTGATATAACCTAGCGCATCCAGAACTGACATGGTTTCGTCACCCGGCACCACAAATGCTTGCGTATAAGGGGCATCATCAGTGGCGGGATCGTACCTGAGCACGGAGACCTGATAGGTAGCTTGCGTCATTTTGCTTGCTCCTCTTGTTGGTCGGCGCTGTCACGATTCGCTTTCTCTGCCGCATCGCCATACAGCCGCGCTTGAGGTTGTGACTTGGTAATCTTGACATCGCCATAGTTGATGCGAGGGCTGCTTTCGGCCTGGTAAAACGCCAAAGTATGCTTAAGGTAATTTTCATCGTCACGTGTAGTACAGCCTTCGTCGAGACGCTGGTGAGCCCCACGAGACTCTTTGCGCTGTATCGCGGAATGTGCCATGGCTTCGGCGACTTCAAGGCCGTAGCCTACCTCAATCGCATACAACAGATCCGTGTTAAAGACACTGCCTTTATCTTGAATGCTGATATTTTTGTAGCGTGCTTTCAGTTCGGCAATTTTATCAATTGTGGTTTGCATTAAGTCTTCGCTGCGATAAATACCGCAGCCGGCTTCCATGGTTTCGCCCAGCTCTCGACGAATGTCGGCCCAGTTTTCTTCGCCCTGATGACTGAGCAATTGATCAATGCGTGCTTTGACCTCTTTCACTTGGTCGTCGATAGCCGTTTGATTCCAATCATTGAATTCACGTGCGCGTTGGGCGGCACCTTCACCCGCTAAACGGCCGAAAACGGCCAGCTCGGCAAGTGAGTTCGAGCCAAGACGATTGGCGCCATGTAAACCAACTGACGAGCATTCACCCACGGCAAACAAACCCGCCACACGTGTTTCCGTCTGCGCATCAGTTTCTATCCCGCCCATGGTGTAATGAACGGTTGGCCGGATAGGGATGAGTTCTTTGGCTGGGTCAACGTTGACGTATGCTTTGGCCAATTCACAAATAAAGGGCAGGCGCTCTTGAATATACTCTTCGCCGAGGTGACGCAAATCGAGATGCACGACATCACCTAGCGTATGCTTGATGGTGTTACCTTTTTGTTGTTCGTGCCAGAAAGCTTGTGAGACTTTATCGCGTGGCCCAAGCTCCATGTATTTGTTTTTCGGTTGGCCAACAGGTGTTTCTGGACCCATACCGTAATCTTGTAAGTAACGGTAACCGTTTTTGTTGACAATAATGCCGCCTTCACCGCGGCAACCTTCGGTCATTAATATCCCCGTGCCAGGTAATCCGGTAGGATGATATTGCACGAACTCCATATCGCGTAGTGGAATACCGTGACGATAGGCCATGGCCATTCCATCACCGGTGACAATGCCGCCGTTGGTATTGCAGCTATAAACGCGTCCTGCACCACCTGTTGCTAGCACCACGGACTTGGCTTTGATACAGACCAGCTCGCCCTCGGCCATATGTAAGGCAATGAGCCCCTGTATCTGTCCATTATCAACAATTAAATCAACAACAAAATACTCATCGAGACGTTGGATCTGAGGGTATTTGACTGAAGTTTGAAACAAAGTATGCAATATATGAAAGCCAGTTTTATCGGCGGCAAACCACGTTCGCTCGACTTTCATGCCGCCGAACCGACGAACATTAATACTGCCATCGTCTTTGCGGCTCCAGGGGCATCCCCATTGTTCTAATTGCACCATTTCGCGGGCGCAATTTTTAACAAAGTAGTCGACGACATCTTGTTCACATAGCCAATCGCCACCGCTAACGGTGTCATTAAAATGGTTGTCTAGGCTGTCTTCATCCTTGATGACGGCAGCCGAGCCACCTTCAGCGGCCACAGTGTGTGAGCGCATTGGGTAGACCTTAGACACCAACGCTATATTGAGAGAGGGATCTGCCTCAGCGGCCGCAATGGCCGTGCGTAGCCCGGCACCGCCGGCGCCGATAACTGCAATATCTGTGGTGAGGGTCTGCACGTTCATCCTCCAGTGTCATAGGGAAAGCCAGTGCTTGGCTTGTTTATTGTTCTGCTGTCATGGTAGGCAATCTAGGCATCGTAAAAATTGACTCAGTCGGGGAATTACCGCGATTTTGCGAGCATGAGTGTTAAATTGCATAAAAATGTGAGGTGAGTCGTTAAGTGCCCGAGAGCACTGTAAAAAAGGCGTATAACTTGCAATTAAAATGCGCCATGTAACACGTTATCATCGCGCGACAATGGCCGCCCTAACTTGCCATTCTTCGTTGTGGCGATAGACTGACGCCATTCGTGCTAAGAGAGAGTTTGACGATGAACCAAGCTAATCCATGGCAGCCAACTGCGACGTTAGCGCAGCTAAAAAAGCGGGCCGATATTATTGCCTGTATTCGTCAATTTTTTGCTGACCGTCAGGTGTGGGAAGTCGATACGCCCGCTTTAAGCCAAGCGGCGGTCACCGATGTGCACGTGCACAGTTTTCGCACTTCACTGATCGGGCCAGGTTTTGCGGACGGACTTCAGTTGCATTTGATGACAAGTCCTGAGTTTCATATGAAGCGATTACTGGCGGCTGGGAGCGGTGCTATCTATCAAATCAGCAAAGCCTTTCGTAATGAAGAGGCCGGGCGTTACCACAATCCGGAATTTACCATGCTGGAGTGGTATCGTCCTGACTATAACCACCATGACTTGATGGATGAGGTGGATGCCTTTTTGCACAAGACACTAGGTTGCGAAGCAGCAAATCGTATGACCTATCAAACGGCGTTTCAAACCGTGACGGGACTTTGCCCATTGAGTGCGGATATTCAGTCATTACGTAATTTAGCGGCAGAGCAGGGGTTAGCTGATATCACGCAGCAAGAGACGGATAAAGACACCTTACTGCAATTGCTTTTTTCGGTAATGGTGGAGCCGGTAATAGGTCAAGATGCCCCTGCATTTGTGTTTGATTTCCCTGCCTCACAAGCGGCACTGGCTAAAATTAGCCAAACCGATCCAAGGGTGGCACATCGCTTTGAAGTGTATTACCAAGGGGTCGAGCTGGCGAATGGCTTTTACGAGCTGCAAGATGCCAAAGAGCAGCGGCAGCGATTTGAGGCGGATAATGTCGCGCGAAGGGGTCGAGGATTAGCCCCGCAACCTATTGATACCTATCTACTCGCCGCATTGGACGCTGGCTTGCCCGATTGTGCGGGAATAGCGCTTGGTGTTGATCGCTTAATGATGCTGGCACTGGGTTGTGACCATATTGAGGCAGTGACCGCGTTTCCCGTTTCGCGCGCTTAGCCATGCTGTGCCAATAAAAAACGCCGCCCGTGGGCGGCGTTTGGGTATACACCTGTTTAGACTTTAAATTTAGATAAGTCTTGATGCATATCTTGAGCGGCTTGTGCCATGCTCTCACCTTGATCGCCTGTCGCAGTAGCTTGTTGATGGATCTCATACGAGAGGTCTTTTACTGCCTGAGTATTGCGATTGATATCGTCGGTGACTGCGCGCTGCTCTTCCGCGGCGCTGGCAATTTGTATCGCCATTTCTGAAATGGTGCCAATGGCTGTGGTGATTTGGTTGAGGCGATCGCTGGCCGCTTCGGCCCGGTCGACACTGGATGTCGCCATTTCATTACTTTGAGTCATATCATCCACAGCACGTTGTGTGGTGTGTTGCAAAGTCTCAATCATATTGCGAATTTCTTCAGTGGAGTCATGGGTGCGCTGGCTGAGTACACGCACCTCATCAGCAACCACGGCAAAGCCTCGGCCTTGATCGCCTGCGCGAGCAGCCTCAATCGCCGCATTGAGCGCAAGTAGGTTAGTTTGCTCCGCTACCCCTTGAATAGTGGCAATAATTTGGTTAATACTTTGCGCGTTTTCATCCAGCTCACGGATCACATTGGTCGCACGTTCTACCTGCTCAGCGAGCTGAGTAATGGCGTTGCGGTTATCGCTAACCACACTTAACCCTTCTTGGCATGATTGCTCAGCTTGTTGCGCAGATGTGGCCGTGTCTTCAGCATGGCTAGCGACTTCATTCGCCGTGGTAGACATTTCGTGGATCGCGGTAGCAATTTGGTCGACATCATTTTGCTGCTTGTCGACTAATTGACTCGATTGCAACGCATGAGTTCGGCATTCTTCCGCACTTTGCGATAATGTCATGCTTTGATTGACCGCCTTACCGACCATTTGCTGCAGTTGCGCGAGAAACGCATTGACATATTCTGCTAGCTCACCGATCTCATCTTGGCGAGCAATATTGATGCGTTGAGTTAAATCCCCTTCACCGGCAGAGAGCGTACGTACTGCCCCGGTTAATTCACCCAACGGCTTAAGTAATTGTTTAATTAACGCACCCGCGACAAATGCAATGACGATAAATAGGATAACAGAGGCAATAACGACAAAAGTGATTTGCTCTGAGACGGATGCGTAAGCTTGGGCTTTATCTTCTACAATCCCTAGCGTCCAGTCGGTGTTCGGAACGTCGATTGCAGCAAGCAGTTTATCTTTTCCATTGAGCTCAAACGTGGTGAGTTGGCGTTGTGCACTGGCATTGGCCATAAAGTTGCGAGTCAGCTCATTATCCAGCTCGGTGAGCGGTTGGCGACTTAAGTCTGTATCACGATAAGCGACTATGCGGTTTTCACCGTCGACCAAAAAGGCAAAACCATTGCTGAGTTTCAGATTGAGCACCTGCTCGACAATATCCGTCACGGTGACATCGGCAGCCAGCACGCCTTGATATTGGCCATTAAAGCCCTTGGCTAAACTGACTACTAGGCTGCCGTCAAAATCCTGATAGGGTTCAGTAATGATAAGATCATTAGACCCACTCGCATTTTTATACCAAGGTCGTGTGCGCGGATCGTAGTCAGCGGGCCAGTCTTCACTTTTATCACCGTAGGCAATGCGCCCATCACTAAACCCAGCATAAACGGATAAAAAGTGTCCCGCACGCTTCGTCACCAGCAGCTCGCGATCGACATTGGCGTTGTTCGCAATGAGCGTCTCATTCGCTAGGAGCATATCGGCACGCGTGTTTAACCAGCTATCAATAAACTGGGTAGTGGCATCACCGACATCATGCATTTGTTTGGTGATGCTAGTGGTGGTCTCGTGTTGGAGTTGACGCACAGAAATGCTGGCAAGCACCGCGCTGACCAACGCTACGATAAAAGCAATGGCAACAATGATTTTCAGCTTAATTGTTGGCTTGGGCATAGACACATTTCCATCTCATTGAAAAGCCTTTGAGTGTATACGCAAGGCTTTCATTAAAATTGGATCAATGAGGCAATTTGTGCCGATAAAAAGCATAAGGGAGCGGTAAAACGTGGAATTTGTGATCTTTCTGCCAACAGACGGGCGACCTATTGGATAAGGCACCCGTCTGCTTGATGCGTTCAATCGCGTTTAAACTTTAAATTTAGAAAGATCACTGTGCATGGATTGGGCATCTTGTGCCATTTGTTCGCCTTGTTCGCCTGTTTCACTCGATTTCTGGTGGATTTCTAGCGACAAGTCTCGTACTGCTTGGGTGTTACGGTTGATGTCTTCGGTAACGGCACGTTGTTCTTCGGCGGCGCTGGCAATCTGTGCTGCCATTTCAGAGATATCGCCAATCCCACGTGTGATTTCGTTTAATTTCTCACTGGCTGAAGCGGCGCGATCGACACTCGCGGTTGCCATCTCGTTACTTTGGGTCATGCCGTCCACCGCGCGCTGGGTCGTGTTTTGCAAGGTCTCGATCATATTGCGGATTTCTTCGGTCGAATCGTGTGTGCGCTGACTTAAAACTCGGACCTCATCGGCAACCACCGCAAACCCTCGACCTTGCTCGCCAGCCCGCGCAGCCTCAATCGCGGCATTGAGCGCCAGTAAGTTGGTTTGTTCCGCAATACCTTGAATAGTAGAGATAATTTGGTTGATGCTTTGTGAGTTAGTATCCAATTCGCGGATCACATTTGTCGCTTGTTCGACTTGTTCAGCCAATTGTGTGATTGCGTCACGGTTACTTTCTACGACCTCTAACCCATCCCGACAAGAGCTTTCGGCCTCTTGGGCTGAGCGGGCCGTTTGTTCCGCGTTGCTGGCGACTTCATTGGCGGTGGTCGACATTTGGTGAATCGCGGTGGCGATTTGATCGACATCACCTTGCTGTTGACCCACTAAATCGGTCGATTGATGCGCAAGGTTACGACATTGATCCGCCCGTTCGGATAAGCCGACGCTTTGGGTGACGCTACGACCAATCATGGCTTGCAGCTGGGCCAAAAAGGCATTGACGTGGCTGGCTAACTCACCAATTTCATCCTGGCGAACAATATCGAGCCGTTGAGTGAGATCGCCGCTCCCTTGTGATAATGAGCTAACCGCTTGGGTGAGTTGAGTTAACGGTGCCAGCATACGGTGGATGAGCGCGCCGGCAATCAGTGCGATGATGACAAATAAAATCACGGAGGTAACCAACGTTGAGATAATTTGCTCGGAGACTGACGCAAATGCAAGCTGTTTGTCCTGAACCACCCCAAGGCTCCAATTTGCGCCCTCAACTTTCGTCACAGCAATCAGTTTTTCACGTCCATCGCCATCAAAGGTAATGGTGGCAAGCGACTGGCTATTACGGGCCTGTTGAATAAAGGCGGGGGTAAGTTCATCATCGACTTCAGTGAGGGCTTTTGCGCTGAGCGCGGTGTCACGGTAGGCAACCACCTTGTTGTTACTGTCGACCAGAAATGCGAAGCCTTCGTTCGGTAAGCGAACGTTCAGGACTTCTTTAACAATCGCGTCAACGGATAGATCCGCTGCAATGACACCTTTGAAGCGCTGATCAAAGGCTTTTGCAAAACTGATGACCATACCGGCGCCGTTGGCATCAACATAGGGGGGCGTAATAATTAAATCGTTTGCCGCCGTGGCTTGTTTGTACCAGGGACGTGAGCGAGGATCATAATTTGTGGGCCAGCTTTCGGTCTTGTCACCGTAGGCAATCGAGCCATCGGCAAAGCCAGCGTATACGGTGAGAAAATCACCTTGGCGCTTAGTCAGTAACAATTCGCGATCAACATTCGGTTGGCTAGCAATTAAAGGCACATTCGCCACTAGCATCTCACTACGGATGTCGAGCCACTCTTCAATAAAATTGCTAGTGGAAAGCCCGACATCACGCATCTGTGTGGTCACATTTTGCTGTGTCTCTGTTTCAAGTTGATTGACTGAAAACCATGCCTGTACTGCACTCACTAAGGCCACGACCAAAGCAACCGCAAGCAATATTTTGGTCTTGATGGTGAATTTCATTAAAGATCCCTCGTCCTGTCACGGTATGATACTTTCTTATTGAGTATCTACTTAATTATAGAAAGCTTGAGCCCAGAGTGATAAATAATTTTAAAGAGGTTGTTTACGCTCGGGCTCTTTAACGCAATGTATTACCGGTGTTATCCCATTTTTAACCGATGAAAAATATCAACTGATTGAATATGGGGCTGATAGATTGATTTTATTTCTCAAATATTAAACGCATGTCACGTTAGTAAGCCGACAGCGCCATAGACTAGGCCCAGCCCACTCATCCCTAAAACGACCCCCACTTTGACTAAGTCCTGAGTATTGATAAAGCCGGTTGAGTAGGCGAGAGAATTGGGTGGGGTCGATACGGGTAAGATCATGCCGAGAGAAGCGGAAAATGCGACCACGATCAATAAGCCTTGCATACCACCGATACTCACTAATGCAGGCATTGAGGATGCAATCGCGGCGGCAATCGGCATTAACAAGTTCGCGGTTGCAGTATTAGACATAAAGTTGGCCATTAACCAGCAAATAACCGACAAGGTGACCAGTACCGTCATGGCGTTTAGCACGCTGTAATCCACCGCGTGGGCTAGCGCTGCGGCAAGGCCGGTTTGGTCGAGTGCGATGCCCATGGCGATCCCACCCGCAACAAGCCATAACACATCCCAATTGATCTGTTTGAGCTCTGGCTTACCGATAATTCCAGTCAGAGTAAATATGGCCAGTGGGATCACGGCAACAACATAGGTGTTCATGCCATGTACCCCCGTCGTGAGCCATAAAGCAATGGTTAGAGCGAAGGTGATGTAGACCGTATAGGCCTGCCAGCTTTGTAGGAAGCTGCCCTCTAACGCGAGCTGTACACGAGTATGCTGGCTACGAAACAATCGTTGCAGTAGCCACCAGGCAAAGGTGAGCTGTATGACCACGAAGGGCAGGCCCATCTTCATCCAGTCTAAAAAAGAGACTTTATATTCCCCCGTCAAATACTGTAAGGCGATCGCGTTAGGGGGCGTGCCGATGGGAGTCGCAATCCCGCCTGTGTTCGCGGCCACTGGGATACAAAGCACTAAGGCCTTAATTAATGGGTCGCCTTTAGGTAAGACACTCACAATGGGAGCTAATAAGGCTAGCATCATCACCGTGGTAGCGGTATTTGACATGAACATTGAAAACACTGCGGTGATCAACATCAACCCTAGCATGATGAACTTTGGGTGTTGGCCAAAGGGTTTAAGCAATACGCGGGCGAGGTTGATATCGAGTTCATATTTCGACGCGGCAATGGCTAATGAAAACCCACCCATAAATAGGATGATGATAGGTGAAGAAAACGCGCTCAAGATATCGGTGTAGGGGATTAATTCTCCGCGAGGGTGATGCGGGGTGATACCGCGAAACCAGTGTAAGCCTTTATCTGAAATCATCACCAGCTGCAGTGTGATGATCAATAAGGACGTGGAAAAAACGGGAACCGGCTCGAGTACCCACAGCAAAGCGGCCATTAAAAAGATCGCCAATAAACGGTGTTGAACAATGGTGAGGTTGGCGATAGGTAACCAAGTGGTCGGCATGAATAGCAATAACAGCGGTAACCCGAGTGCGACGAGCAGTTTGATACAACGAGCATTAACCACAAATACGCTCCTTCGTCATTAGTGGGCGATAACGTCACGTCTTTGCTGTTGAAAGCGGACAGGCGCGTTATCGGTGATGGAATACCACCAATAATACGAGGCCTGCGGCTTGATTAACGGGAAAAATCTCCGAATTTCGATATAAAAAAGGGGCACAAATGCCCCTTATCTCACAATTTTTAGCGATTACGACTGACGATGGGCATAAGGTTGCCCTACTTGTGTGACTTCCCCGGGGGCGACCTGATCGTCGAAGCGAAGTATCCCTTTCGGGAAGAGATTAATCACGGTAGAGCCCAGTTTGAAACGGCCCATTTCATCGCCTTGCGCAAAACAAATCGCTTGTTCGCCTTCGCGAGAATAGTGCCAGCGACGTATACTACCACCGGTGGGCGGAGTGACTGTACCTGCCCAAGTCGTTTCTATGCTACCGACAATGGTTGCGCCCACCAAAATTTGCACCATCGGTCCAAAGTCAGTATCAAACACACAAACTACGCGCTCATTGCGTGCGAATAAATTCGGGACGTTCTCTGCGGTGAGTGGATTAACCGAAAACAGATCGCCAGGAATATAAACCATCTCACGAAGCACACCTTCGCACGGCATGTGCACACGGTGATAGTCACGCGGAGAGAGGTATAAGGTTGCAAAGTCTCCATCGTTAAATTGGCTGGCGAGAGCGTCATCGCCCCCGACGAGTTCAGTCAATGAAAAGCTGTGTCCCTTGGCTTGGATTAACCGCCCTTGGTTGATACGTCCAGCTTGGCTCACACAGGCATCTGCCGGATAGACCAAAGTATTGCTATCGCCTTCAATAGGGCGAAGTGCGGGCTTTAGCTCACGGACAAAAAAGTCATTGAAGGTACGATAGTAGTTGGGATCGCTCACTTTCGCTTCGCTCATATCGACGTGATATTTTTTGATAAACCACTTAATGACCGACGTCGTGAGCCAGCCACCTTTTAAGCTAGCGAGTTTGCCCATGACTCGGGTTAGAGCGTGTTTCGGCGCAATATATTGCAGCCCGACTTTTAAATCGTCTCGCACAATGTAGTCCTGACAAGTTATAGAGTTCTGAATACGCTTTTAAATGCGCGTTATTGCTGCTGCGCAGTGTAGCGAATCTGTGATTGAATCGACAGCCAATCAATGTTGCTTGTTGCGGGAGAACTGTCGGTTGTCTTTTGCTTCTTTCATGCTTTCAATAATGCGGTGATAACTGTCAAATCGCTCGACACTGATATGCTCTTCTTCAACAGCTTGGCGTACCAGGCAGCCTGGGTCATCGCCGTGTTTGCAGTCACGGAACTTACACCCGCCTAAGTAATCACGAAATTCGACAAAGCCATTAGCAATTTGTTCCGGCTCTAAGTGCCATAGACCAAACTCTCGTACCCCAGGCGAGTCAATCAAATCTCCCCCCTGATCGAAATGGTATAAGCGTGCGGCGGTGGTCGTATGCTGGCCCAGCCCTGAGTTCTCTGAAACTTGGTATGTGTGTGCATGAACATCGGGGAGCAAGGTATTGACCAAGCTTGACTTACCCACTCCTGATTGACCTACAAAGACGCTGACATGTTGATCCAAGTGCTGTACCAACGCTGACATACCTTCGCCAGAATCGGCACTTACCATCACGAGGGGATAACCAATGTCTCGATAGATATCGAGAAGATCGTCAACCATTTCTCGCCCTTCGTCATCAAGGAGGTCTACTTTGTTGACGACGATCAGTGGCGAAATATTAAGTACCTCGCAAGCGATCAAGTATCGGTCAATAATATTGAGTGATAACTCGGGTAAAATTGCCGCTACGATCACAACTTGATCAATGTTTGCGGCAACCGGTTTAACGCCGTCGTAATAGTCCGGGCGCGTAAGGACAGAGTCACGTTCATGCACCGCTTCAACGACACCAGCAAAGCCGGCTAAGGCTTCTTTGCCAGGACGCCATACCACGCGGTCGCCCGTTACGAGGCTATGGACAGAACGACGAAGATTACACCGATGTATTTCACCAGTTTGTGGATCTTCTATGTCGGCATGTTGTCCAAACCGAGTGATAACACGGCCTTCACGTGAGGCGTCTAGGGCAGAATCTTCCCATTGCACGTCATTATCTTGCTGTTTGATCCGACGCTGTTGGTTGGATCGAACCCGCCGTAGTTGGCCTTTGGTAAGCTTTTTCTTTTTTGCCACGTTGACTCTTATCGGTTAAGTTGGCTTTCATATCAAGCACAGTATGATACATGGTTTACCCATAAAAAAGGCAAGTTCAATGGCGTTCAGTGAAAACAATTTAATCTGGATCGATCTCGAAATGACAGGGCTCGATCCTGAAGCCCATAAGATCATTGAGATAGCAACGATTGTGACGGATGCGCAGCTGAATATATTGGCTGAAGGGCCGGTATTGGCAATACATCAGCCGCAAGATGAACTCAATAAAATGGATGATTGGTGTACGCGAACCCATACCCAATCAGGCTTGGTTGACCGGGTACAACAAAGCGAAATCAACGAGCAAGATGCAATCGATCAAACCATCGCATTTTTATCGCAATGGGTCCCGGCGGGCGCATCACCGATTTGTGGTAACAGTGTAGGACAAGATCGCCGTTTTCTTTATCGTCATATGGCAGCGCTTGAACGTTACTTTCACTACCGCACCGTGGATGTTAGCACCTTGAAAGAGCTGACACGTCGTTGGAAGCCGGAGGTGCTAGACGGTTTCTCTAAGCGAGGGACGCACTTGGCGCTTGACGATATCCGTGAATCAATTGCAGAATTGCAATTCTATCGCGAGAGGATCCTAACGATCTGATTTTACTTTCATCGATCTGGTGCTCTTTTGAGCGATTGGAAGAAAAAACCGAAATTTTGCTTACCAGCACTTGCAAGCCGGTTTTTTCTTCGTATAATTCGCAGCCCTGACGACGTGAAACGTCTGTTGAAAGCGACATTAGCTCAGCTGGTAGAGCGCAACCTTGCCAAGGTTGAGGTCACGAGTTCGAACCTCGTATGTCGCTCCAGTTTAATGAACGATCAGATGATGATCTGATTGATCTATGCGACACTAGCTCAGCTGGTAGAGCGCGACCTTGCCAAGGTCGAGGTCACGAGTTCGAACCTCGTGTGTCGCTCCAATTTAAATCGGTAAAATGCATCGATGATGCGACATTAGCTCAGCTGGTAGAGCGCAACCTTGCCAAGGTTGAGGTCACGAGTTCGAACCTCGTATGTCGCTCCAGATTACAATTCGGTATAAGCGACACTAGCTCAGCTGGTAGAGCGCGACCTTGCCAAGGTCGAGGTCACGGGTTCGAACCCCGTGTGTCGCTCCAATCACTTGGTTAACCACAAGTGTAGCGTTACATTTAGCGCTGTCTTTAATGCTGTGAAGCATCATTCGTAGTAGCAAATCTATCTTTCGCGTCCTGTCCTTAAAAGCGGCGTGCTAGCGCATTTTTATGGATTACTGCACAGACTTATCCACAAAAAACGATTTGTGGATAACTTGGTTAATGAATTCTTTACAGTCCCTCAGGCTGGTGATCTTATCATCAGGCACAGTGTTAATGTTGTACACTAAAGATAAATACATTTCTCCTCTAACTTGCTGTAATTTAGAGTGAATTAAGAGATTTTATCCAGGTTAACTAATGCTTTTCCACAGTGTTATTCACTATCGTGATCTTGCTCGCTTAATACACCACCAGTGTGTTTAACTATCAAAAAGCGCACCATAAATAAGTGTTGCGTAACAGTTTTCCACATTATGTGAATACCGTCATCTTTCTGGCATTACGGTGGGTTAGGCGTCGCGGGGTAAGCCTTTTTCAATGATGCGAACGAGGCGACGTGTGCCCGTGGGTAAGGGTTCGATATTGATACGTTGCTGCTTATTCTTCTGTTCCTTGAGCGCCCACTCTATATGCTCATCAACTAGCGCATCCTCCCCCTGCCGGGCTTTCAAGCTGGTGACGATATTTTCATCATAAGGCGCGTTACCCATCGCGATAGCAAGGTTGCGTCGCCATTTTTTGATCCCAATACGACGAATTGCCGATCCTTGAGTCAGAGATAAAAAGGTGTCCTCATCCCAATCAAAAAGGGTAGTGAGCGATTGTTGCTCAAGGCTCGGGCGACATTGAAAATCAGACTCTAGCGTGATTTCTGCTTCGCGGTTAAATGGGCAGACTAGCTGACAATCGTCACAACCATAAATACGATTACCGATGGCATGACGGAACTCCATCGGAATAACGCCATCATATTCAATCGTGAGGTAGGAAATACAGCGTCGGGCATCGACGACGCCTTCTGCGACGATCGCCTGAGTGGGGCAACTTGTCATGCAAGCGACACACTTACCGCACTGATTGTCGACCGGGGTGTCGATCGGGAGAGGAAGATCAACCAACAGCTCGCCGAGGAAAAACCAGGATCCGGTGTCTTCGTTAAGGATCAATGAGTGTTTCCCTGTCCATCCCAACCCCGCTTTCTCTGCCAACGGACGTTCTAGGATCGGTGCCGAGTCGACAAAAGGGCGATAGCCATAGGGACCAACTTCGGCTTCGATTTGCTGACCCAGCTTTTTCAATCGGTTGCGGATTAATTTATGGTAGTCACGCCCTAATGAATAACGGCTTACATAACCCAGTTTAGGATTGGCTAGGGTTTTAGCGAACCCAGCCTCGGGCGGCAAGTAGTTCATGCGTACGCTTATCACCCGCACGGTACCGGGAAGCAGTTCGTGGGGACGTGCGCGCATCATGCCATGTCGTTCCATCCAATCCATCTCGCCGTGATAGCCGTTGTCGATCCAGCGCTGCAATTGCGCTTCATGTTGTTTGAGATCAACATCCGTGATCCCCACATGCTGGAAGCCTAGCGCTTGTCCCCATTGCTTGATACGTTGGGCTAATTGGTCGAAATCAATGGATGCATCGGGCGTGGGTTGCGACATAGCGGTAGATCCTGAGGCCTTAGGTGGTGCAGTAAATCAAATGGAGGCGTTTGATGGCGACAAGTTTACCACAGAGTTTCTATCGTGCAGAGCAAGTTCGTGAAGGCGAACAGGCGGTCGCGCAGACACTAAACATCCCCATGTATCAACTCATGCTGAGAGCGGGGCAAGCGGTTTTTGACAGTATTAATCAGTATTACCCTAATGTGGCACGCTTACTGATTGTCTGTGGGGCTGGGAATAATGCAGGTGATGGATATGTGATTGCTCGATTGGCAAAATCGTCCGGTTTAAATGTCACAGTATGGTCGTTAGTAGACCCCAACAAGCTCAGTGGTGATGCTGCAACAGCATGGCAAGAGTGGACAGATTGTGGCGGGGATTACACTAAGAGCCAGCCTGTGGTAGCGCAATTTGATGTTATTGTGGATGCCATTTTGGGAACCGGATTATCGCGTACGGTCGAGGGCGACGTTGCCGAAGCGATAACCGCAGTGAATCAATCTCAGGTGCCTATTGTGGCCGTCGATATACCATCAGGGCTTTGCGCTAACAGTGGCTATGTAAAAGGTGTCGCGGTCAATGCAGATATTACTGTGACCTTGATCGCGCTGAAACAAGGCTTGTTAACCGGCCAAGCCGTTGCCCATCGAGGAGAGCTTATCTTTGCTGGTCTCAATGTTGCAACGGCCTTTGCGCGCCAATCTGAACCGGCCGGACAGTTAATTCGCGATGATATTAATGATCAATACTTACCTACCCGATCACGCAGTGCGCATAAAGGGCTGTTTGGTCGAGTACTGTGTTTAGGAGGAGATCATGGCATGGCTGGGGCGATTACACTCTCGGCTCAAGCAGCGTTGCGCACTGGTGCGGGGCTTGTCAAAGTGGTGACACAAAAAGATCATACGCTGATGTTAGTCACTCGCCAGCCTGAACTCATGACACAAAGCTGGGCGCCCGGGCAGTCATTGAGTGAAGCACTATCGTGGGCCACTCACCTAGTCATTGGACCTGGACTGGGTAATAGTGCTTGGTCGGAGGCGTTATGGAAAATTGCTATCGCGTCACGGCGCCCCAAGGTGATTGATGCGGATGGATTGAATAAATTGGCTCGCCAGCCGCAACAGCGTGATGATTGGATCCTCACTCCGCACCCCGGTGAGGCAGCTCGCTTATTAGGCTGCGATGTCGACGATGTGGAACTCGACCGCTTTGCTGCCGTCAAAGCGATACAAACGCGTTATGGTGGCGTTGCTGTACTTAAAGGTGCGGGAACGATCGTATATGATGGCACAAATTATGCTGTTGCAAATGTTGGCAACCCTGGTATGGCGTCCGGCGGTATGGGCGATATCTTATCAGGCGTGATCGCTAGCTTGCTCGCGCAAGGCGTAGATTTGTTCTCGGCTGCCGCGCTAGGCTGTTATCTTCACGGAAAAGCGGGTGATCACGCAGCCCGTGCGGGAGAGCGAGGCTTGCTAGCAAGCGATTTATTACCCCATTTGCAGCAGTTAGTGGATTAAATAACCATAAGAGACGAGATCCGTAAGTAGTATGACCCAGACTTTTATCACCCAGTTGGCCGATGCGGATCGCACGGTGGCCTTCGGCGCGGCACTGGCCCGTGCTTGTACACAAAGCACCACCTGTTATTTACATGGTGATCTTGGCGCAGGCAAAACTACCTTCTGCCGTGGTTTTGTCCAAGCCATGGGACATGCCGGTAACGTCAAAAGCCCCACGTACACCTTGGTCGAGCCGTACCAGCTGACCCCTTGGCAAGTGTATCATTTCGATCTCTACCGCCTTGCTGATCCGGAAGAATTGGAGTTTATGGGGATCCGAGATTACTTTAATGAACAGGCGCTTTGTTTAATTGAATGGCCAGAAAAAGGGGAGGGATGGTTACCGTATGCCGACCTTGATATTACCCTGCGCTATGATGGTGAGCAGCGCGAATTGGTCATTGACGCAAATACCGACGTTGGGATGACAATTATCGACCGTCTAGAATGGGAAGACTAGCATGATGTGGCAGCGACTTTGCGTCTTGATGATCGCCAGTTTGTTGAGTGCAACAAGTTGGGCCAATAAAATTGAAAATATTCGGGTATGGCCAGCGCCCAATGAAACCCGTGTTGTGGTTGATCTGTCTGAACAGGCTGAATTTAGCTATTTCTCTTTAACCCGTCCAGATAGGCTGGTGGTGGATGTTAAGCAAAGTCAGCTAGCCATGCGCTTACCAAAGCGGGTTAAAGGCAGCGACATTCTCACCAAAATCCGCAAAAGTAGTCCGCCTGAGACATCAACCTACCGCCTGGTTTTTGAATTAAAAGACAGTGCCAAACCACATATTTTCTCCCTTGAACCGGGGGGGGAATATGGCCACCGTTTGGTGGTTGACCTACCCCATCCTAAAAAGGTGGATAAAAATCAGCCTGAGCTCTCGGTGGCGGAAAAGAAGCGGCGTGAAACCGTGGCGGCATTGCCGTTTGGGACCGAAGATATCGTGGTTGCAATTGATGCGGGCCATGGGGGGAATGATCCTGGGGCGGTTGGACCGAGTCGCAAATTTGAAAAATATGTCACTCTGGCGATTGCGAAGCAGGCGGCGTCGCGAGTGAATGCCGTGCCTGGGATGCGTGCGGTCTTGACTCGGACAGGCGATTATTTTGTTGATTTGAACCAGCGCTCAGAGATTGCGCGCAAGCATAAAGCACACCTATTGGTGTCGATTCATGCTGATGGCTTCCATAAACCGCAACCACGTGGGGCTTCGGTATGGGTGTTATCTCGCCGCCGAGCCAACAGTGAAATCGGTCGTTGGATTGAAAAACATGAAGAGCAATCTAATTTATTAGGCGGTGGCTCTTTGTTGGGGCAAAACAACGAAGATGAATACTTAAGCCGTGCGGTATTGGACTTGCAGTTCAGTAATTCGCAAAAAGAAGGCTTTAATGTGGCAACACGGGTATTGAAGGAGCTCGGTAAAGTCACTAAATTACACAAATCGAGCCCTGAACATGCGAGTCTTGCCGTACTAAAATCCCCTGATATCCC
Organism: Salinivibrio sp. ES.052; assembly: GCF_900141775.1. Taxonomy (GTDB): domain Bacteria; phylum Pseudomonadota; class Gammaproteobacteria; order Enterobacterales; family Vibrionaceae; genus Salinivibrio. The sequence goes on from NZ_FSRI01000002.1 coordinate 561,251, forward strand.
CTCTTTGTTGGTGGAAACGGGCTTTATCTCCAACCCGCAAGAAGAGCGGCTTTTATTCCAGCGAGATCACCAGCGTCGTTTAGCGAATGCGATTTATCATGGTATCCGCAATTATTTTGAACGTTTTCCTCCTGACGGCACCTTGTTTGCTGCGCGCAAAAACGGGGTGAAACACAAGGTGCGTGCTGGCCAATCTCTCTCTGTGATTGCCAAGCAATATCAAAGCTCAGTGGCGGCAATAAAGTCTGCGAACGGCTTAACCTCTAATACCTTGCATGTTGGCCAAGTGTTGTCGATTCCAAACGTTGATGTGGCGAAGTTAGCGGGTAAAGCCGACACCTCATCAACACGTACCCTGACTCACACCGTGAGTCGTGGCGAATTTCTCGGCAAAATTGCCGATCAATATCAAGTCTCAATTTCAACCCTTCGTCAGGCAAACAACCTGACGTCGGATACGCTCAGGGTGGGGCAAAAACTCAAAGTACCAGGTGCGACGTCACCGGCGATTAAGCACAAAGTGAAACGCGGTGAGTACCTTGGCAAGATTGCCAGTAACTATGGCGTAACCATTGAGAGCCTTCGTCGTGCCAATGCGTTACGTTCGGATACACTGGCGGTCGGACAAACCTTGATTATTCCAGGAAGCTAATATGGCGATTGAGATACTACCCGCTCGACTCGCCAACCAGATAGCAGCAGGCGAAGTGGTTGAGCGACCGGCGTCTGTGGTCAAAGAGCTGGTGGAAAACAGTATTGACGCTGGCGCGACCCGCATTGATATCGATATTGAAAAAGGCGGCAGCAAGCTGATCCGCGTCCGTGATAATGGTAGCGGGATCAGCAAAGCGGATCTGCAGCTAGCTTTAAGCCGCCATGCTACGTCAAAGATCCACTGCCTAGATGATTTAGAAGCGATCATGAGCTTAGGCTTTCGTGGTGAAGCACTGGCCAGTGTCAGTTCAGTCTCGCGCCTAACGATCACCTCTCGCCCAGCTGAACAGCCAGAAGCGTGGTCAGCATTTGCGGAAGGGCGCGATATGGCAGTGAATGTTAAACCCGCTGCGCATCCGGTGGGTTGTACCGTGGAAGTGGTGGACTTATTTTTCAATACCCCAGCACGGCGCAAATTCTTGCGTACGGATAAAACCGAGTTTAGCCATATTGATGAATTGTTACGACGTATTGCTTTAAGTCGGTTTGATATCACCATCAACCTTCGTCATAACGGTACACCGATCCGGCAATATCGGCGGGTGCCCGACAATGGCGACCCGCTACGTCGCCTTAAAGCGGTTTGTGGACAAAAGTTTGTCGATCATGCTCTGAGGATTGATCTGACTCACCATGATATGGCCCTTAGAGGTTGGATTTGTACACCTGATGGTGCTCGACAGCAAAATGATATGCAGCATTGCTTTGTCAATCAGCGGATGATGAAAGATAAATTGATCAATCATGCTATTCGACAAGGCTATGAACAAAGCCTCGCGCATGATCAGTACGCGGCATTTGTGCTTTATATAGATGTCGACCCTCATCAAGTCGATGTCAATGTGCATCCTGCGAAGCATGAAGTCCGTTTTCATCAAGCACGCTTAGTGCACGACTTTATTTATCAAGCGATCTATGACGGGCTGCAACAATCGCAATCAACGATAGACAATACGGTTAACCCTGAAACCGGAGAAGTGCGAGAGACCGTCTCATATCAGCCTCGTGCATCGGCCGTTGCAACGGCAACCCCCTACCAGCAAGCGATGGATGCGTTCCCAGACTATCCAGGTAAGCAGCAACCCCCAGTGTGTTCACACTCAGGGCGGGAGCCGCGTCCCGCGCATTCTAGCGTGCCTTCCAAACAAGCGACACAAGCTTATCAAGCGTTAATGACGCCTCAGCAGTCTGAGCCTAACACGATCAGTGATCCAGCGTCTTCAAAGGTTGAAACCAGTATTTGCTCTGCGCCAACGAAGACGGCAAACGCTCAAACTGGGTTAGGGAAAGTTTTATCCGTAGTGGAGCAACACTATATATTGATGGCCTGGCAGGAAGGTGTGTGGTTGGCGGACTATTATGCGCTTGAAAATTGGCGTCACCGAGGCGCGTTACAGCCCGCCTTGAGCGAGGGATTAGTCACTCAGCCTTTATTGATCCCACAGCGCTTATCGGCCTCCTCCTCTGAGTGTGAATTTGTCAGCCACTATCAGGCATTGTTGGGGCAGTTCGGTATTCACCTTCGGGTTAAAGGGCAGCAATTAATGGTGATGTCTGTGTGTCAGCCATTACGGCAACATAACTTGCAAGCCTTTATTCCGGCATTACTCCACTTTTTGAGTACGTTAGATCCCGAGCAATCCCACGAGGATCACAGTGCGAGTTTATGGAGTTGGCTGGCAAAGCAGTTGACAGTAGCATCGGATCCAGTCAGCCTTGCGCAGGCGGTGCAGACCGTATCGGATATTGAACAATATTGGCAAAGCGAGGCGTTAGAGCAAGGGCGTCAGCGCTACTTTAAACGGCTCGATTTGACCTCAGTGATAGAAGCATTACAACATGACTAATCCGCTGCCCAAGGCCATTTTTTTGATGGGGCCAACCGCCTCCGGGAAAACGGATCTGGCCATTGCATTACGCAACACCATGCCGGTTGACATTATCAGTGTCGATTCGGCATTAATTTATCGAGGCATGGATATTGGTACCGCCAAACCAACCGCTGACGAATTGGCGCAGGCGCCACATCGTTTGATTGATATTCGCGATCCATCGCAAGCTTACTCGGCGGCAGACTTTCGTGAAGACGCCCTCACAGAAATGGATAAGATCGTGTCGAATGGCAAGATCCCGCTGTTGGTTGGCGGCACCATGTTGTATTTTAAAGCATTGCTAGAAGGGTTATCACCGTTACCGAGTGCAGATCCTGATGTCCGTGAGGCGATAGAAAAAGAGGCGAAGCAACACGGTTGGGAGGCATTACATCAGCAGTTATGCCACATTGATCCGGTTGCGGGCGCGCGGATCCACCCTAATGATCCGCAGCGTATTTTGCGCGCCCTTGAGGTGTATCGCATCAGTGGACAAACGCTGACCACATTGACGGAAAAAAAAGGTGAACCTTTGCCGTATCAGGTACACCAATTTGCAATAGCGCCTCAGGATCGAGGTGAATTGCATCACCGCATCGAGCGCCGATTCGATAAAATGATCGAAGCGGGTTTTGAAAAGGAGGTACGCGCGCTGTACGAGCGAGAAGATTTGCATCCAGATCTTCCGTCTATTCGGTGCGTTGGGTATCGCCAGATGTGGGATTATTTGGCCGGACGTTGTACCCATGATGAAGCCGTTTACCGTGGGATTTGCGCGACGCGCCAGTTAGCCAAACGTCAGATTACTTGGCTTCGCGGCTGGGAAAATGTGACGTGGCTTGATAGCGACACACCGTTGCTATCTTTACAAACGGTGACAAAAGCGTTGGCGGCAGGGACGGAAACTTAATGTATACTGTCACTGACAAGGACGCTGCTTAACCGCGACATTGACTACAATTACAAACAAATAAGGAAAAGAAATAATGGCTAAGGGGCAATCATTACAAGACCCATTCCTGAACGCGTTACGTCGTGAGCGCATTCCTGTTTCCATTTACTTGGTAAATGGTATTAAGTTGCAAGGCCAAATCGAATCGTTTGATCAGTTTGTGATCCTGCTGAAAAACACGGTGAACCAAATGGTGTACAAGCATGCCATTTCTACCGTTGTGCCGGCACGAGCTGTGAGCCACCACAACAATAACCAAGGGGCTGGAGAGCGTCCACAGGGCGACCGTCAGCAAGAAAAACCTGAGGAGTGAGCATTCAATTGCTAAGGAGTCTTTCGCTTGTTTGACCGTTACGAGGCCGGTGAACAGGCTGTACTCGTTCATATCAATTTTACCCATGATGGCGAGTGGGATGATCTCAGCGAGTTTCAAATGCTGGTGTCATCCTCGGGTGTCGATGCCTTGCAAGTTGTTGTCGGCAGCCGTCAGTCCCCTCACCCGAAGTATTTTGTTGGAGAGGGAAAAGCCCAAGAAATTGCAGACACCGTGCAGCAAGTGGGCGCTGATATTGTGATTTTTAATCACACTTTATCCGCCGCCCAGGAGCGTAATCTGGAGCAGCGATTTAAATGTCGAGTGTTAGACCGTACTGGGCTCATTCTCGATATATTCGCTCAGCGCGCCCGCACCCACGAAGGTAAGTTGCAGGTTGAGCTGGCACAGTTGCGCCACCTTTCTACGCGGCTGGTACGTGGCTGGACTCACCTTGAGCGTCAAAAAGGTGGGATTGGCTTGCGGGGTCCGGGGGAAACCCAGTTAGAAACGGATCGTCGATTATTGCGTGATCGGGTAAAAGCGATTTTGCGCCGGTTAGAAAAAGTGGCGAAACAGCGTGAGCAAGGTCGTCGAGCACGTGCGCGTGCCGAAGTGCCGACTATCTCGTTGGTTGGGTATACCAATGCGGGGAAATCTACGTTGTTTAACCGTATTACCGAAGCCGGTGTTTATGCGGCTGATCAGCTGTTTGCCACACTCGATCCCACGTTGCGTCGGATTGAAGTCGAAGATGTTGGTACCGCGATTTTAGCTGATACGGTTGGGTTTATTCGCCACTTGCCGCATGACTTGGTCGCGGCATTTAAAGCGACACTGCAAGAAACGCAAGAAGCGAGCTTATTGTTACATGTGGTTGATGCCAGTGATGATCGGTTGAGTGACAATATTGCCGCTGTTGACAGCGTACTCGAAGAGATTGAGGCAGCTGAAGTGCCTCGTCTACTTATAATGAACAAGATAGATAGTCTAGATCAGGCTGAGCCTCGTATTGAACGAGACGAAGAGGGCGTCCCGAAAGCAGTGTGGGTCTCGGCGCTGTCTGGTCAAGGCATCGCGCTTATATTTGAAGCCCTTACCGAGCGTTTAGCAGGAACCATGGTACGGCATCAGTTACGGTTGCCGCCCACCATGGCCGGCCGGATGCAAAGTAAATTTCACCAGATGCGATGCGTTATCAGTGAAGAGTATCAAGATGATGGGCATCTGTTGGTCGATGTCAGGCTGCCACAAACAGACTGGTATCGATTAGAAAAAAGAGAAGGCAACCAACTTGGCGACTTTATCGTCAGTGAATAGGCTGCTAGAGTAAAAAATTATCGTCAGATCAATTTGATGGAGTGCGCGAATGGCGTGGAATGAGCCAGGAAACAATGGCGGTCCCGACAAAGACCCCTGGGGGAATCGTGGTGGCCGTAGTAATCAAGGGCCACCGGATCTTGATGAATTGTTTAATAAACTAAGCCGCAAATTGGGTGGCTTTGGCGGCCGTAAAGGCAAAGGCCCATCGTTTGGTGGCGGCATGGCAGGGCTAGGTGTTCTAGCGCTTATCGGTGTCATCGTGTGGGGTATTTCAGGATTTTATACCATTGGCGAAGCCCAGCGTGGTGTGGTACTTCGGTTCGGTCAATATGATCGTATCGTTCAGCCAGGTCTTAACTGGAAACCGACTTTTGTCGATACCGTTAGCACCGTGGATGTGGAGTCGATTCGTTCGTTAAACAGTTCGGGCCTAATGTTGACCAAAGACGAGAACGTAGTGAACGTTGAGATGGATGTTCAGTACCGTGTCATGGATCCACAACAGTATCTTTATAGCGTGACCAATGCCGATGACAGCTTACGTCAAGCGACTGACTCAGCGTTGCGTGCCGTTGTGGGTGACTCATTGATGGACGATATCATCACCCGTGGTCGTCAAGAAGTGCGTGAGCGGACACAAGTTGAGCTGAACCAGATCATTGACAAGTACAATATGGGCTTGTTGGTGGTTGACGTGAACTTCCAGTACGCACGTCCACCTGAACAGGTGAAAGATGCCTTTGATGATGCGATTGCAGCGCGTGAGGATGAGGCCCGCTTTATCCGTGAAGCGGAAGCGTATCGTAACGATGTGTTGCCGAAAGCGACGGGTCGTGCAGAAACGCTGAAAAAAGCCGCATTAGGTTATAAAGAGCGTACGGTTAACGAAGCGCAAGGTGAAGTGTCTCAATTTGAAAAGCTGTTGCCTGAATATCGTGAAGCGCCACGTGTAACACGTAACCGTCTGTATATTCAGACAATGGAAGAAGTGTACAGCAATACGAGCAAGGTCATGGTGGATTCGCAAAGCGGAAACAGCAACCTCTTGTATCTCCCTCTGGATAAACTGATGGGAGGCGCAGCCGTCGGGCCTAATCAGCGTAAAGAAACGTCGAGCAGCCAGTATGGTATTGAGCTTGAACAAAGCGCACAGCCTAAGCAGCAAGAATCGGCGCCGCGCTCTGATTCATCACGTGAAGGGAGATACTAAGCATGCGTAAGATGATGATCCCGGTTATAGTCTTAGCGGTCGTGATCTTTTTGATGTCGATCTTCGTGGTGAGTGAAGGTGAACGCAGCATTGTGATCCGCTTTGGACGCGTCCTAAAGGCGGATAATGATATTGCCAAAATTTATCAGCCAGGCTTGCACTTCAAACTGCCGTTGTTTGACCGTGTGAAGACATTAGATGCACGCATTCAAACCATGGATGACCGCGCGGATCGCTTTGTCACCGCTGAGAAAAAAGACGTCATTATTGACTCTTATGTGAAGTGGCGAATTAAAGACTTTGGCCAGTATTACCTCTCCACAGGTGGCGGTAATAAACTAACGGCTGAATCTCTGTTGCAACGTCGTGTCGCCGATGGCCTCCGTGCCGAAATTGGTAACAAGACCATCAAAGAGATTGTGTCTGAAAAGCGTGATCAAGTGATGAAAAGTGTCCTTGAGCGCGCTGCCAGCGAAGGCTCTCGCGACTTAGGGATTGAGTTGATTGACTTGCGTATCAAGCGTATCAACTTACCTAGCGAGATCAGTGAATCGATTTATGCCCGTATGCGTGCTGAGCGTGAAGCCGTGGCCCGCCGCCACCGTGCGCAAGGCCGAGAGCAAGCTGAAATCATTCGCGCCCAAGCAGAGCTGGAAGTGGCCACTATCTTGTCTAAAGCAGAGCGTCAAGCGCGTATAACGCGTGGTGAAGCAGACGCTGAAGTGGCGAAGCTATTCGCGAGTGCTTTCAAGAAAGAGCCCGAGTTCTACAGCTTTGTGCGCTCGCTGCAAGCCTATCGTAAGAGCTTTGACAGTAAGAGCGATATGCTGATTGTTGATCCAAAAAGTGACTTCTTCAAATATATGAAGCAGCCCGATGTGATTAACCAGTAACGCTCGGCGCTTGTAAAACGGATAAAGACAAGGCTTTGGCCTTGTCTTTTTTTATGCACTAAAAGGCTACCTTCTGGCCTTATGTAGGGAGGGGATAACACAAATGAATATCTTATGGGGCGCCCTTGCGCTTGTGCTTGTTGTTGAGGGATTAGGGCCTATGCTATTTCCAAAACAGTGGCGACAGATGGTGACCGAGCTCAGCCAGCAGCCAGACTCTCAATTACGTCGCATAGGGGGCTGCCTCGTGGTGATTGGAGGGGTTCTGGCCTACCACCTATTGGCTTAGATCCTGCTGTGTACACGAGGCCAATAACGAGGTGTTAGCACGTCGAGGGTCGTTGAAAATGGCAATACGGTTAAAAAATAACTGCAACCGATTTTTTAAGGTGCTAGAATCCTTTTTTAACTAGCTGCATATCGAAGAAGATGGGTAATAACGTAGTCGTTCTCGGCACCCAATGGGGTGACGAAGGTAAGGGAAAGATCGTTGATCTTTTGACTGAAGATGCAAAATACGTGGTTCGCTATCAAGGCGGTCACAACGCAGGTCATACTCTTGTCATTGACGGTGAAAAGACCGTCCTACACTTGATTCCTTCTGGTATCCTCCGCAACAACGTTAAATGCATTATTGGCAACGGTGTGGTGCTGTCTCCTGATGCTCTGCTGAAAGAAATGGGTGAGCTGGAAGCACGTGGTGTTCCTGTGCGTGAGCGCCTATTCCTGTCAGAAGCTTGTCCGCTTATCCTGCCTTATCACATCGCGTTAGATGCCGCGCGTGAACAAGCGCTTGGCAAAAAAGCCATTGGTACGACAGGGCGTGGTATTGGACCTGCGTACGAAGACAAGGTGGCTCGCCGTGGTTTACGTGTTGGGGATCTATTCGATAAAGAAGCCTTTGCTGAAAAGCTGAAAGAAGTAATGGAACTCCATAACTTCCAGCTTGAGCACTTCTACAAGGTCGAACCCGTAAGCTATGAAGAAACCTTAGCGAAGGTAATGGAGCAAGCTGACATCCTGACCGGTATGGTTATTGATGTAACACAAGAGTTGGACGATGCACGTAAACGTGATGATAAAATCATGTTTGAAGGCGCGCAGGGAACCTTGTTAGATATCGATCATGGCACGTATCCCTATGTCACGTCATCAAACACCACGGCTGGTGGTGTGGCGGCAGGCTCTGGCTTTGGTCCTCGTCATCTTGGCTATGTATTGGGTATTGCGAAAGCCTACTGCACCCGTGTCGGTGCAGGTCCATTCCCCACTGAACTGGATGATGAGATTGGTATGCACCTAGGAACCAAAGGTGCGGAGTTTGGTGCGACGACAGGTCGTAAACGTCGTTGTGGTTGGTTTGATGCGGTAGCGATGCGTCGCGCTGTGCAGATTAACTCTGTATCGGGTTTCTGCTTAACCAAGCTGGACGTCATGGATGGCTTGGAAGAAATCAAGATCTGTACGGGTTACAAGATGGTAGACGGTTCCACCGTTGAGGTATCACCATTGGCCGCCGATGCGTACGAAAACATCGAGCCTATTTACGAAACCATGCCAGGTTGGAGCGAAAATACCTTTGGGGTGAAATCGCTTGATGAGCTGCCGCAGGCCGCGCTTGATTATATCCAGCGCATTGAAACCTTGACCGGCGTGCCGATTGACTTGATTTCAACGGGTCCTGATCGTAATGAAACCATTATTAAAGTTCATCCTTTTGATTGCTAATGCTTGAGCTGAGATGAGCCATAAAGGCCAGCGTTTAACGCTGGCCTTTTTTATGGTTAATCGACTGTATTGGAAGCCAGATCGCGCCAAAGCGGAAAAAACTTGCCGCCTTTGCTAAAGTCAGTATGCATGGTGCCGATACAAAAAAGCACACGGCGAACGTGCGCGTTGCTGTTGGGTTCCTTGGTTGAATAGCGAGTAGGCATGAAGTTTCGGACGCTGATTTTTTCACTTTTACTAACAACAGCAACGGCTAAAGCAGACGTCGGGGCTGCTGTGCCTTTGTATGAGGAAAGTGAACTGATCGCGTTATTCGAGACCAATTCACATCTTGAGCGTGTCAAACAAGACGAATGCCAGTTGGTACAAGATATTGAAGCACGCGCTACCCGTGTCGGGTCACCCGCCTATGAGTTTTTATATGGCGATATGCTGGCCTGGGGGGTGTGTGTCGAGCAAGATGCCGAACTGGGTGTGTATTATATGGAACAAGCGGCACAACAAGGGTTACCTGCCGCATTGGAGCAGCTAGGACGCTATTACGTTACTGGCACCTTAGTACAACAAGATCAACGTCGCGCCATTCCCTATCTACGCGAGGCCGCTTCTTTAGGTCACACGCGTGCTCGGATACAGCTGGCTGAATTGCTGGTGGATGACGTGGGCTCGCCGCTCGATTATGAAGATGCGTATCGCTGGTTATATCAAACCATCACGGCTGATTCTCGTACCCGTAACCGCATTGCCCAGCTGCGATCAGCGCTCGAGGCGCGAATGCCACAAAACATTATTGCTCGGGCCAAAAGACGCACCAGTTACTGGTAACGGCCTTGACCTGACAGCAGGCGATTTTATCGTCTAAATCCGCTATACTCCCAACACTCATCTGTTCCCAATCTGATTTGATATGGCCAGTTCGCCATGTTCCTCTCGTTGCCTACAAGCAAGGCGCTGAAACAAAACGTCAAACTGCGATCATCGCGGCGCATTCGCGACAGTTAACAGATATAATGAAATTAACATACGCCAATAGGAAAAGGTCTATGTCGCAAGACACAGGTTCGACAAATAACTCTCAAAACAGCATCGCTGCCGATCCACACCAGGCCCGTGAAGCTGAAAAATATGAAAATCCGGTCCCCAGCCGTGAGCACTTGCTGGAAGTGATCCGAAGCTTTAAGGCGCCAGTGAGCCGCGATAATCTGTTTACACATCTCGGTTTGGAAGGCGATGAGCAGTATGAAGGTTTGCGTCGACGCCTGCGTGCAATGGAGCGCGATGGGCAGCTCGTGTTTACTCGGCGTAAATGTTATGCCTTGCCTGAGCGACTCGATTTAATCAAAGGGACTGTGATTGGTCACCGTGATGGGTTTGGCTTTTTGCGCCCTGAAGGGAAAGGCAATCATGATGACTGGGTATTGCCTCATCATCAAATGCGGAGCGTGATGCACGGCGATATGATTTTGGCGCAAGGCGTGGGCACGGATAAGCGTGGCCGCAAAGAAGCACGAGTCGTCCGTGTTCTGGAAGCGCGTCAGGGTCAGATTGTCGGCCGCTACTTTGTTGAAGATGGCATGGGTTTTGTGGTGCCGGATGATAGCCGCTTAGGTCAAGACATCGTGATCGATAAAGATCATACCCAAGGCGCGCGCATGGGTAACGTAGTAGTGGTTGAAATCATGCAACGTCCCACACGCCAAACCAATCCAGTGGGTAAAATTGTTGAAGTGCTGGGCGAAAATATGGCGCCGGGCATGGAGATCGAAATCGCGATGCGCACCCACGATATTCCCCATCAATGGCCGGATGCTGTGCTTAAGCAAGTGAAAAGCTTGAGTGAAGAGGTGCCGGAAAAAGCCAAAGAGGGGCGTGTCGATCTGCGCGATTTGCCGCTGGTGACCATCGACGGCGAAGATGCCCGCGACTTCGATGATGCGGTGTATTGCGAGCGTAAACGTTCAGGCGGCTGGCGCTTATGGGTGGCGATTGCGGACGTGAGCCACTATGTTCGCCCTCAATCTGCCTTGGATAAAGAAGCGCAAAATCGTGGTAACTCGGTGTACTTCCCCAACCAAGTGGTGCCCATGTTACCGGAAGTGCTGTCCAACGGCCTATGTTCGCTCAATCCACAGGTTGATCGTCTGTGTATGGTCTGTGAAATGACGATTTCGGACTCTGGCGCGCTATCGGGCTACAAGCACTATGAAGCGGTGATGAATTCTCATGCCCGTCTCACCTACACCAAGGTGTCCCATATCCTGGAAGGTGATGAGGAGCTGCGTGAGCGCTATCGTTCACTGGTGCCGCATTTAGAAACCTTGCACGATATGTATAAGGTGCTCAGTGGTGCGCGCCAACAACGCGGTGCGATTGAGTTTGAGACGGTGGAAACCCAGTTTATCTTTAACGCGCAACGTAAAATCGATCGCATTGTGCCGGTGGAGCGTAACGACGCGCATAAGATTATCGAAGAATGTATGATCCTGGCCAACGTCGCTTCTGCGCGCTTTGTCGAAAAGCACAAAGAGCCTGCATTGTATCGTGTTCACGAAGCGCCGGGTGAAGAGCGCCTCAGTGGCTTTAAAGACTTCTTAGGGGAGCTAGGGTTGAGCCTGAACGGTGGGCTTGAGCCGACGCCGAAAGACTACGCGGCACTGATGCATGTGGTGCATGGTCGTGCTGACAGTGAACTGATTCAAACCATGCTGCTACGCTCGATGAAGCAAGCGGTGTATCAAGCGGATAACCAAGGACACTTTGGTTTGGCGCTCAAGCAATACGCGCACTTTACCTCGCCCATCCGTCGTTATCCGGATTTGCTGTTGCACCGTGCACTCAAATACTTGATTGCCAAACAAGCGGGTAAAAACCAAGACCGTTGGACCCCGACCGGTGGCTACCACTACTCGTTTGATGATATGGATGTGCTCGGCGAGCAGTGCTCAAAAACCGAGCGCCGTGCCGACGATGCGACTCGTGATGTCGCGGACTGGCTCAAATGCGAGTACATGCAAGATCATGTGGGTGATGAACTGGAAGGTGTGATTGCCAACGTCACCGGTTTTGGCTTCTTTGTTCGCCTCAATGAGCTACATATCGATGGTTTGGTGCATATTTCTAACCTCGATAACGACTACTATCGCTTTGATATGGTGGGCCAACGCCTAGTAGGCGAAGGATCAGGCCGCGTATTCCGACTCGGCGACCAAGTGACCGTCAAAGTATTAGCCGTGAACCTGGATGAGCGACAAATTGACTTTGAACTGGTAGGCTCTGAGCGCAAAGCACGTCGCCCGGGTAAAACCGAACGCGATAAACGCAAAAAAGGCCGTGCGGAGTCGAATAAAGATCCGCAAGCACGCCGTGAGCGAACCTCTGTTCGCCAACAGCTTAAACGCGGCGCGGTGCCCAATGTTGACGCTGATAAGGCGCCTGCGGATAAAAAAGGCAAGAACAGTAAAGTGAAATCGCCAGCGGAAAAAGCACGTAAGAAAAAGGCGAAGAAACAAAAAGCCAAAGCGGGTCAGAAAAAGAAGTAAATCATGAGTAATGAAGTTATCTATGGCATTCATGCCGTTAAAGCGATTCTAGCAACAGACCCTTCTCGGTTTATCGAGGTGATGGTTTTAAAAGGCCGTCAAGACGAGCGCTTGGTACCGGTGCTGAATGAGATCGCAATGTTGGGGGTTAGCATTCAGCAAGTGGGTCGCAAGGCCTTGGATGATAAAACTCAAGGTGCCTCGCACCAAGGGATTGTGGCCCGTGTAAAGCCAGGCCGTCAGTACAACGAGAATGACCTAGAAGTGATCCTCGCCAATACCGAGAATCCATTGCTGCTGGTGCTTGATGGTGTCACCGACCCACACAACTTAGGCGCTTGCCTGCGTACCGCCGATGCGGCGGGAGTGAGTGCGGTGATTGTCCCGAAAGATAAATCAGCCCAGCTCAATGCCACAGCACGAAAAGTGGCCTGTGGCGCGGCTGAAGTGGTGCCTTTGGTGCGCGTGACCAACTTAGCGCGTACCATGCGTGCGCTCAAAGAGCAGGGCGTGTGGTTTGTGGGCACCGCGGGTGAAGCCGATCATGATGTCTATGACACCAAATTGGTGGGGCCGCTCGCCTTAGTGATGGGCGCAGAAGGAGATGGCATGCGTCGTTTGACCCGTGAAACCTGTGATGAGCTGATCCGGATCCCGATGGCGGGCAGTGTGTCGAGCTTGAATGTGTCTGTGGCGACGGGCGTCTGCTTGTATGAAGCGGTGCGTCAGCGTCGTTAACTGCAGTGTCTCTTGTTCACCGTTGAAGAAAAACGCCCCAGCTTGGGGCGTTTTTTATTTGGGAGGAAAAGCAGTTCGTTACAGCAATTGCCAGACTGCGGCGCTGCCCGGCTTGTCGCCTTGCGTCCACCACTTGGCTTGGTAGCGTTGGCTATTGTATTCAACTTCAGCGCCGCCGGAATAAGCGACGGTCGCTTGCCATTCACTGCTTTGGTTGGCTTGGCTATCCCCGACGCGCTCCCATGGGCCGCCTTGGTCTGGGCGCTGGCCTTTGGTCCACCATTTGGCGCGATACTCAACCCCTTGATGCATCACGCGATCGCCGCCAACGTACACGGTGTTTTCATCCCACGCTGGCAAGCCACTGGCCGGCGTCACCGTTACCGTGAATTGCGCTTGCGTGGTTTTGTCGCCATCGCTGACCTCGACCGTGACCACATAGTCGCGATTCTCAGTCACGGTGGGCGCAGTGAGCGTCAGCTGGTTGCCTGTCCCTGATACGGCCAGATCACCGGATGCACGGTAGGCGTAGCTCAGTGTATCGCCATCGGGATCGTTCGCCTCAACCGTCACGCGGGTTTGCTCACCGCTTTTTAGGCTAACTGGGGCGATAGGTGCCACAGTAGGGGCTTGGTTTTCACCCGGTACCACCACCTTAATGATGGCGCTGGCCTCGGCATTAGCTTGGCCATCCGACACCGTCACCGATAGGGAATAATCGGTGCTGGTACTCACATCGGGGGCGGTTACTGTGACCGAATCCGTGTCGCTATTGGTCAGGGCCAACGCCGCATCGCCTTGCCAGCGATAGGTCAGGGCATCGTCATCCCGATCGCGCCCATTAGCAGCAATGGTTAGCGACGCTCCAGGCGCCAGCGTATAGCTTTGTTGCGCAAGGGTGACGGTGGGGGCGCTATTAACCGGCGGCTGCCCATCCTGCGCTAAGCCTTCGTGCATGGCATTGAGAATATCGCCATTGTCGGCATCAATTTCCCATGCAAACAAACCGGCGAAGTTGTGGTTGCGCACATACTGGCCTTTGGCTTTGACCGAGCGGGGGGTGTCATAAGTGACTAGCTTGCCGTTGTCTGGGTTCCACACATACGCCGCTTCGGCTTGCTCATCATAGCCGGTTTGGAAGCCATTGATACCGTTACCCGTGCTGCCGAGCATCGATTTCACGATCCCTTTGTAGTCAATCACACCGGCTTCCCAAATACCGTCAGCGGTGCTGCCTTTGATGGGGCCGTTACCGGGGGCGGTCATCGGGTTGCTAGGATCGGTCGCATTGGCAGGGAAAACGCCTTCCCAACCACGCCCGTACATCGCGGTACCGATCACCATTTTTTCTGGTGGCACGCCGCTTTCTAGCATCAATTGCACGCCATTATCGAGCGTGTAAGCCGGGCCTTTTCGGGGCTCGCCGTTATCATCGACGCCAGTACCATCACATTCATCGGCACTCATATGGCTGCCGCAGTAAATGGCGGTTTGGTGGCCGGTGACATTATTCCACGCCCCGAAAAAGTCGTAGGTCATGGCAAAAATGTAATCCATGTACGGTGCGCTGGCACTGTAATCGACATTGGCCACTTTGTCATAACCGGCACCGACGGCCGAGGTGAGTTGGTACTCACGGCCGGTATCGGCTTCGAGCTCATCCAGCATCGCGCGCAGCTCACGCATCAATGCAGCATAGGCTTGACTGTCCTGATCTGGGTTGCCCAAATCTGGGTTGGCACCGCCACCGCCTGGGTATTCCCAGTCAATGTCGACCCCGTCATAGAACTTCCAGGTTTTTAGGAACTCTTTCATCGAGGCAACAAAGACGTCACGGTTGGCTTTATCGGTAAAATCATAGAAGGGGTCTGATAAGGTCCAGCCGCCTACGGATGGGAGAATTTTCAGATCCGGGTAGCGCTGCTTGAGCGCCATCATTTGCGCATAAGTGCCACCAATCGGATCTTTGGCCGGTGTGCCGGGCAGTTTTTTCTGAATCGCTGCCCAAGGATCATGGATCGCCACTTCATAGTCTTCTGAGCCTTGGCAGGCGAGCTCGAGCGCGCGCAAGCTGTTGCCATTTTCGATGCTTCCCAATGACTCATTGGGGCCACAAATGGGGATAAAGCCATATAAGATGTGGGTGAGGTTACCCGCGGGCACCTGACTAACATCGAAGTTACGGCCATAAATGCCCCATTCGACAAAGTATGCCCCCACTACGGTATCAGGCTGTTTGGGGTAGTCATTGTTGTTGGGGTCGACATTCATCGGCAGTGGGTCAAGGTGGACACCGTCGGTGTCTGCGATCACGATGGGTTTAGCGGCACTGGTCGCGCACTGGCCATCCACGCCGCCTTCACACAAGGCGAGTTTAAGCTGGTGACGACCGCCTTTGTCATAGGGGAAAGTGACCGTGCCGGACTGAGTGCCTGCCGGTAAGGTGCCTTGATTGACCACCTGATCGTCAAAGTACACCTTGTAGCTATCGCCACCGTCACCAGACCACGCATTCCATTTAATTTCAATTTGGACTTCGTCCACGCGTTGCACCAGATCTTTGTACGATCCGCGGCCATATTCGTCGACTTCAACAAAAGAATAGTTTTGTGGCTTCCAGTCCAAACTTGGGGTTGAGGGGGCCGCCACGGCGTGGCTGGCACCCAGTGCCCCAGCAATCGCCAGAGAGAGTAGGGTCATTGGCTTCATGTTTTCTCCTTATTGTGTCACGCGTTGCCAAACAAGGGCAGCGCCGGGTTGCTCGTTGCGTGTCCACCATTTTGCTTGGTAGATGTTGTCGCCGTAGCGCACGCGATCCTTGGCCACATAGACTTCTGAAGCGCTCCATGCGGGCAGGTTGCTGGTGGGTTCGTCGGTAGCCGGGATCACCGACAGGTTGAAGCTATAGCTATCGTGATGGCTAAAGACTTGGTTTTGCACCACGTCATCGGCATTAAACTGGATCTCACCGTTGCTCATCACCCCGATACGCAAAGGCTCATTGGCCTGCTGTTCGATAAGGCTGGCCAGCGCGTGTGGCCAATTCGCCACATTTTGATCCGTCAGGGTGAGTGTGACATCTACCACTTCTTGGCCTTGGCGGTTGTGCAAGCGGGCACGCACGCGATCGCCCAATGCTGCCATTTGTGGATGTGGGACAAAGTAGCCCAGCTCGTGCCACTGGGTAGGCGCTGTCTGACTGGGAGTGATGGTGATGTCGGCACAGTTGTAGAAGCCTTCACCGGCCGGATCAATGCGTTGCCAACGGCTATAGAGAATGGCGTCACCTTGACGATCGGCGGGCAGGGTCACGGTCATCTCGTAATACCGGTTTCCGTCATCGCCGATCACAATGGGCAGGTCGCCAAAGGTGTCGATCTTTTCGAGATCGTCCCACGTCAGCGCATCGGTCGCGCCGTTGTAGCCTGGCTTGGTGAGATAAATTTCCCAATAGCTTGGGTTGTGAGGTGTGGTGGCGCGAAAGCGTACATCAATTTGGCCGTTGCCATCTGGGGTGACCTCGGTGCGTTGCCAATCCGGTGAGGGCAAACTGATCCCAGCTTTATTGGGATCGCCGGCACCACATAAGTTGCCATCGGTAACGGCCGCTTTCACCGCATCCATATTGCGATAATCCGCCACCAATTGCGCCGATTCATGGTGTTGCACAAACGGGTAGTGCCCCGACTCTAAGAACGCAGCGCGACAGGCAGCGTTAGGGATTCGTGACCCATCTGAAGGCCACCAATAGCCCCCTTGCTCATGGCAAATCGCTTGGCGTGCTTTGGGGCTGTCTAAATAGCCATGTGCCATCACCTGTGAACTGCTTGCGACCAGCGCAAGGGCCACGGCGGTACGACAGGAAAACTGTGTGAACGAAGACTTGAACATAACGACTCCTTAACGGGGGCACGCAGCCCCCGCATTCAAGACCAGAAATGGATTAGAGGCTGCAGACTTGGCGCCAAGCTTGACCACCGGGTGCCGCTTGGGTCCACCATTTGGCTTCCCATACCGCCTCTTGGTAGATAAGTTGGTCGCCACCGCTGGCATGGTTGCCCCCGTTAGGCCAGTTGGGATAGGCACTCAGGCTGGCAACATCGACGCCGGGACACTGAGACTCTCCGCCACTTTGGCTGGTGCTACCGGGTAGCGAAGGCGGAAGGCTTGGATACTCCTGCTTCACCGCATAGCGCTGGCCATCTTTTTCGATGGTGATATTGGTCGGGTTGGTGATCGGCATGTAGTACATCACCTGAGCATCCAAGGTTTCACCCGGCTTAAAGCTTTGCTCAATGCCGCCCCATTCGTTAATCAGGGTGATGGCAAAGCGATGGTGCGTGGCATCAAACCCGCCGATGTTGTTGCCACTGGCGTTGCTGCTATCACGGACCACTTCCATGCGTAGCTTTTTCTGAGCGTTCCAGTCAGATTTAAAAATGGCCGAGGTGGAAACTGGCACATCAAAGCTGATGGTGGCGCCCGATAAGTCCAGATCGGAGTGGTTGGTAAAGCGGAACGTGGGGCGAATAGGATAGTTGTCATCGCCCACTGGGAAGTTCAGCGCGTCAAAGGTGACATCCACTTGCTCGCTTGGCACTTGGAAGTTGGCATCGCCACGTTGCAGTGAGTAGTCGCTGCCCGCTTGCTTAAAGGTTTGGTACGCCAGCGAAGTCAGGGTATCGCCCATAAAGTAGGCTTGACGCTGATCATCATAGCGATAATCCCCCGCCAGCTCCCAGAACATCACCCCGCCTAGGCCCTTATTGACTACGTAGTCGACCTTTTCGGCCATTGAGGTTTCGTCTTCCATCGACAGGAATACGCCTTTTTCCTCGTTCCAAACCCATGGAGCTTTGGCGATATCATCGTAATAAGCTTGATAGCTACCGGTGAGGCGATCGCTAGGATCTTGCTCAGGGTCGAGCCCGTACTTCGCGGCATAGGCCGGTAGTTTGCCGTCGAGCAGGTTTTTCACATGCCACAAAGGGTTAGAGCCAGCAGGTACTTCGTTACCGAGCTCGTCCACATCATGCCAAAGGTTATCTATCCCGATTGCACCGTTGCCGCATTTGTTTTTCTCACCGACACCTGTGCCAGCCGGGCACTCGCTTTGGTTTGGCAGTGGTGCGCGACCCCAAAGGCCTTTGTTGCCGCCTTGCACGTCTTTAAATCCACGGGTGTAATACGGGATGCCGATGTTGATACGGCCGGGTGACATACCGCCCATAAAGTAGGTGGCTGCCCAGTCGGTATTCAAATAGCCAATCCCTTCAAACTCAGGCGTTTGGTAGACATTCCATTGCTTGAGTTCGGAGTCTTCCCCGGTGTCGTACAGCGGTGCTTGGTGGCCAACATGATCATTCCATGCCCCGTGCAGGTCATAGCTCATGATGTTGACGTAATCCAAGTACTGGGTGGTTTGGAAGGTTTCCATCCCGCGCAATAAGTAACCCGATGACGGTGCGGCAATGGTCAACATATAGTGCTTATCATCTTGCGCACTGGCTTTATCGAGCGCTTCACGCAGCGATTTCATCAGCACTTGGTAAGATTTATTCAAGTGCGCTCGACGTGGGTTGGAGTAATCGAAATCGTCAGGGTGGCCAGAGTCTTTCATGGACGATGGGTATTCATAATCAATGTCTAGGCCATCAAAGCCATACTGGCGTAAAAAGGCGACGGCACTGTCGGTGAAAGCCTGAATGCCTGCTTGGTTGACGCTGCCATCGGCATTGGTGGTCATGGTGTAGAAGCCACCGCTATCGACGCGCTCGCCGTTTTCACCGAAGTAGCCCCCAGTTTCGGCCCAGCCACCCACAGAAATCAACGTTTTCACGTCGGGGTGTTGCTTTTTGTACTTGTTGAGCAAGTTAAAATGGCCTTGGTACGGCAGGGTTGGATCCATGTCTGCGCCTTCAACGCCCGGCCAGGTCATTTGTGTCGCTGGATTGTCCGGCGCATTGGGATCGCCAATTGAGAGTTGGTTGTCGGCATTCACGTGCGCAAAGGCGTAGTTAATGTGGGTGATCTTGTCCCAAGGAATATCGCTGACTAAATAAGCAGGCTGGCCGTTGGCACCGTTTCGCCAGCTAGTGAAATAACCGATGACACGGCGAGGGTGATCGGCCCCCATGTCTTCCAGACCGTTTTCGTCATACACAGAGCAATACGGCACCTCGACATCAGGGGTGGTATATAAACCGGCAGGGCGACAGGCGTACTCATCACCGCCGGTTTGGTCATCACCCACCACCTGTTGCAATGTTTGGGTGTCGGTGGCGCCTTTGTCGTCGGTCACGGTGAGGGTAAACGTAAAACGACCCGTTTGTTCGGCTTGCCAGTCAATGGTGGTCGCCTCGGCGCCTTCATACAATAGGGTGTCGCCTTGCGAGAGCGCGAATGAGGTCACCGTGCCGTCACTGTCGGTGCCCGAGAGGGTGAAGGTCAGTGTGTCGCCAACTTGTATCGGGCCGGAAGGCGAAACCGTTAACGATGCCGTGGGCGATTCGTTAACGCTGCCGGCACATTGGCCGAGGATTTTCCATGCTTTCCATTCCCCAGACTGGGTGGCCGGATTGGCTTGCGTCCACCATCGAGCTTCATAGGCGGTATCATCCGCTTTGACTTGCTCCCCTTTGGTGTAAGTATTCCCGTTTTGCCAGTTGCTCAGGGGCTGGCAATCAACCGCAGCCTGCACGCTGGGGCTACTTAACGCAAGCCCCGCCAAACCTAGCGCGACGGCACGCGATGGCGTCATCAATTTCATATTTTGCTCCCAAAATTTTTGAAGCGAATTCACTCGCCTATCCATATTGGCGAGCGTGATTATTACGGCCTTTACGCATGAAAATGTCGATTCATGGTCAAGCTTAGGTAATGAATCGGTTATGTTGGGCAATAAGTGCCAAGAAATGGAGACTGTCGTGCAATAATTTGAGCGCGGGTTCAGAAATTAATTATTGGTAAAAAATAAGTACATCAATAGCGTGAACCTGGTTGAAAATTGCGCATAATTGACAGCTTGCAGGGTTGATTTCTTAATTTATTTGCGAATCGTCATGTTTTTAAGGTCGATATCACGGAGGATGTTATCGGCAAGTTTATGTTTTTAGAAAAATAAGTGGGGTCGCTTGGCGGTCAAACTGAATGCGAATGAAATGGCGTGGCCACTGTTACCACTCACTGTTGATCTTAAAAAATGCCTGTTAGTGATCACCGACGGTATTGGCAGACATAAATAGGAGGTGTTCTCGCGCATCTTTACGAGGCAAACGCGTCGAAAAGTGATGGGGTGAAAATCTGTTTGCTTATGCCGCTGCAATTCTGTACTATCTCGCGCCTGATTCTCGGTCTTTTTCTTTTCGTTCCTTGCTTCCGCTGGACGACCGGGCCAATTGTGGAAGCTGATTAATCCGTAAGGAGCAACTCAATGCGTCATTACGAAATCGTATTCATGGTGCACCCTGATCAGAGCGAGCAAGTTGCTGGCATGATCGAGCGTTACACTGCGTCTATTAAAGATGCAGGCGGTCAAATCCACCGTCTAGAAGACTGGGGCCGTCGTCAACTGGCTTACCCAATCAACAAGCTGCATAAAGCGCATTACGTTATGATGAACGTAGAAGCTGAGCAGTCTGTGATTGACGAGCTGGAAAGCGTGTTCCGCTTCAACGACGCAGTGATCCGTAACATGGTCATGCGTACCAAAGGCGCTATCACTGAGCCATCTGTGATGATGAAGGCTAAAGAAGAGCGTACCGCTAAGCGTGAAGATCGCCCTGAGCGCGAAGAGCGTGCAGAAGCGAAACCAGAAGCACAAGCTGAAGCGCAAGCTGAAGGCGAAAACGCAGCTGAGTAATTGCTGTGATGACCAATCGGTTGGAGCTTGCTGGTGTTATCAGTAAAGCGCCTATCCATCGCCAAAGCCCTGCAGGGATCCCGCACTGTCACTTTGTGTTAGAGCATCGTTCCACGCAGGTAGAAGCTGACTTATCGCGGCAGGTGTTTTGTCGCTTATCCGTGGTTGTCAGTGGGCAAGGGTCAACACAACAAACGCAACATTTAGCTTTAGGCAGCCCTATCAAGGTAAGTGGCTTTTTGGCTTACCAGACTAGCCGACAAGGCGAAGGCAAATTGGTATTGCATGCCGACCACATTATAGACATTTAGATCAGGAGATAAGCCCATGGCACGTTTCTTCCGTCGTCGTAAGTTCTGCCGTTTTACTGCAGAAGGCGTCACAGAGATCGACTACAAAGATGTAGCGACTCTAAAAAATTACATTACCGAATCAGGTAAAATCGTACCTAGCCGTATCACTGGTACTCGTGCTAAGTATCAGCGTCAACTGGCTCGTGCTATCAAGCGCGCTCGTTACCTGGCCCTGCTACCGTACACTGACAAGCATCAGTAATCGGAACTGTCCAAGTTAGAGAGGATTGAAGAATGCAAGTTATTCTACTTGATAAAATCGGTAACCTGGGTGGCCTAGGTGATCAGGCAACTGTTAAATCTGGTTACGCACGTAACTTCCTTATCCCTCAGGGTAAAGCGGTTATGGCAACCAAAGCCAACATTGAACATTTCGAAGCACGTCGTGCTGAGCTAGAAGCAAAAGTTGCTGAGCAACTGGCAGCGGCTCAAGCGCGCGCAGAGAAAGTTGAAGCACTAGAAGCGGTTGAAATCGCTTCTAAAGCGGGTGATGAAGGTAAACTGTTTGGTTCTATCGGTACCCGTGATATCGCTGACGCTGTGACTGCAGCGGGCGTTGAAATCGCGAAAAACGAAGTTCGTCTACCAGAAGGTGCCTTGCGCAACACTGGCGAGTACGACATCAGCGTGCAACTGCACTATGACGTTTTCGCAACCGTAAAAGTGAACGTTGTTGCTGCTTAATGTCGCAATAATGGTTCGATAAAAAGCCAGCCTTCGGGCTGGCTTTTTTTATGATGTTACAACCATTGGTAACGGACACCCACCGTAAATACACTGTCATGGTGCTTCAGTCCTGGCGGCACATCTGTCATATAGTTGTGTTTGCTGGTTATTTTGATCGCGAGCTTCTCCGTAATGGTGGAGGCTAAGGTTACCGAGCCTTCGACGCTCGTGTTGCTCTCTCCTGAGATCACGATACTTCTCCCCTCTAAACTGACAGTATTAATGATATTCCACTGTCCCTTTGCCTGTGCTCGGATAACGGGCTCCCGGACGGAATAGGGCATAATCAGATCATCATTATCGATTTCGTCCAAATTAGGACGCTGATACCGATAACCTGGCCCAACTTCGGTACTTAGATTGAGGGTGTCGCTTTGCCACCATTGGTGCCCAACCCCTGTGGCTAACATAAAATCGTCATAATAAGGCCCGTAACGGTCAGCCACATACGTGGCATTGAGCAAGGTATAGCTTTGTGCGCTAATACTTCGGTTGGCTTGGGTTTCTACTTCTGTTTTGCGTTTGTCTTCTTCACCATCTTTCTCTACTTGTAGCAAGCTGACACTGGCTTGGTAACGAGTCTGTTGCGCATCATATTGTCCGGTCACTTCGCCGTTAATGGTTTGCGAGTCGGCATTACCACTTAGACGCTGTAAGCCAAGGGATAGGTCACTTTCCCAAGGCGATGGCGTGGCATTCGCGGCGTGACAGGCAGGCATATAGAGTGTCGTCACGACAAGGTAGACATAAGCAGATTTCATCGTGGATAACCTATCTCAAACTATAGCGCGTTATCCTAGGGATCCTGAGGCCCTTGGCGGTCAAATTTCCGTTAAAATCCAGGGTGCTTATTCAGCGTTTAGAAAAAAATGTCGTATAGGGCAGCGTCCCGCGAGGACAGCGGGTATAATGATGCCCATTAGCAATAGGTGAGTTTTTATGGCAGACAATCGTAAACCCGCAAGAGATCAGCAAGTCGCTAACCTCAAAATGCCGCCGCATTCAATAGAAGCTGAGCAGTCGGTTTTGGGGGGGTTGATGCTCGACAATGAGCGCTGGGATGCGGTTGCGGAGAAAGTGGTCGGTCATGATTTTTATAGCCGCCCCCATCGGTTGATTTACGAATCAACCAAATCTCTGCTCGATGAGGGCAAGCCGCTTGACTTGATCACCTTATCTGAGCATCTAGAAAAAGCCGGTCATTTGGATGATATTGGGGGTTTTGCCTATCTTGCGGAGCTGGCGAAAAATACCCCGAGTGCAGCGAACATTGTTGCTTATGCGGATATCGTCCGCGAACGTGCGATGGTCCGTAACCTGATTGGTGTTGCTAATGAGATTGCCGATGCGGGTTATGATACACAAGGGCGAAGCTCTGAAGACTTGCTTGATATGGCGGAGAGCAAGGTGTTTGCGATTGCCGAGTCACGTACCAGCGAGACAGAAGGCCCGCAGCATATTGACTCGGTGCTCAGTAAAACCCTTGAGCGTATTGAAGAGCTGTTCAAATCCCCACAAGACGGTGTCACTGGTGTGTCGACTGGCTTTACCGATCTCAATAAAAAGACGGCAGGTTTGCAATCATCTGACCTAGTGATTGTCGCGGCTCGACCATCAATGGGTAAAACCACATTCGCCATGAACTTGTGTGAAAACGCGGCGATGGATCAAGATAAACCGGTCCTGATCTTCTCTCTCGAGATGCCGGCCGAACAGTTAATGATGCGTATGTTGGCTTCGCTATCACGTGTGGATCAAACCAAGATCCGAACGGGTCAACTTGACGATGAAGATTGGGCACGCATTTCCTCATCAATGGGGATCTTGATGCAGAAAAAGAACATGTACATCGATGACAGCTCAGGGCTGACCCCCACGGATGTGCGCTCGCGTGCTCGTCGAGTGGCGCGTGAACATGGCGGTCTGAGCATGATCATGGTCGACTATTTACAGCTAATGCGTGTGCCTGGGTTACAAGAAAACCGAACCCTCGAAATCGCCGAGATTTCTCGCTCGCTGAAAGCGCTCGCCAAAGAGCTCAATGTACCTGTGGTCGCCCTGTCGCAGCTAAACCGCTCGTTGGAGCAACGCGCCGATAAACGCCCGGTGAACTCGGATTTGCGTGAATCGGGTGCGATTGAGCAGGATGCTGACTTGATCATGTTTATCTACCGTGACGAAGTCTATAACCCGGAAAGTGCGATGAAAGGGATTGCCGAGATCCTCATCGGTAAACAGCGTAACGGTCCGATTGGCTCCGTGCGCCTGACTTTCCAGGGGCAGTATTCGCGATTTGATAACTATGCAGGACCGGCTTTTGATGACGAGTAACCCTTTTATCATGACTAATGCGGCTAAAGCCGTTATCGATCCGGAGGCGATGGTACACAACATCCAGGTGATGCGTCGCAAAGCCTCCAATAGCAAAGTGATGACAGTGGTTAAATCCGATGGTTATGGCCACGGTTTAGTGTCAGTGGCCACCACACTTGCGCCTTATAGCGATGCCTTTGGGGTGGCTAGGATTGAAGAAGCGCTGACCTTACGTCAGGCCGGTATACACTTGCCTATTGTTTTGTTGGAAGGTTTTTATGAAGCCGACGAGCTGCCGCTATTGGTTGAACACCAACTGACCGCCACGGTGCACTGTGATGAGCAAGTCACTATGCTGACTAACGCGTCATTGAGTGAGCCTTTACCCGTGTGGTTAAAGGTCGACTCAGGGATGCATCGCTTAGGCTTCGAGCCGGACCAAGTACCAGACGCGCTCTCTGCCCTGACAGCATGTGACAATGTGGCGCCAGACATCGGCTTTCTCAGTCATTTTGGTTGTGCCGATGAAATGGATAACCCCATTACTCAAGCGCAAATAGACACCTTCACACAGGTGACAGAAGGGCTGCCTGGTGAACGCTCACTGGCGGCGTCGTCGGGAACCTTGTTTTGGCCGCAAAGTCACTTTGATTGGGTGCGACCCGGCATTTGCCTATATGGCATTTCTTCGCGGATTGAACTGACGGGTGAACAGCTGGGCTTGAAACCGGCGATGCGCTTAACCTCAAGGGTAATGGCCGTTCGCAAGCTAAAAGCCGGTGAGCCGGTAGGATATGGCGCGCGCTGGCGTAGCGAGCGCGATACGCTGATTGGTGTGATAGCCATCGGTTATGGCGATGGCTACCCACGACTGGCTCCCGATGGCACCCCTGTTTGGTTGAATGGCCGCGAAGTACCACTCGCTGGGCGGGTATCGATGGATATGATCACCGTCGATTTAGGGCCAGATGCCACTGACAAAGTGGGGGATGAGGCGGTGTTATGGGGCCCCGAGCTTCCCGTCGAGCGGGTTGCCCGCTTGGTCGATACCATCGGCTATGAGCTCGTGTGCCAAGTGACCGGCCGAGTGCCGCGCCAATACCTGACCACCACCTCTGAGCAGCGGGCGGCCGGCTAGGCCCCGCCACCCTTATCTAAACGCATGCTGGCCAGCGAGACTAGACGTTGGCTTGTGGTGTGCCTTGCAGGGTCACTACCAAGGTACGCATGCCGCCCTCATCGCGATGCTCGCCCAGATAAATCCCTTGCCACGTGCCTAAATTCAGCCGACCTTGGCTGATGGGCACCGTGACGCTTGCGCCTAACAATGACGCTTTGATATGCGCTGGCATGTCATCGTCCCCTTCGTAGGTGTGGCGATAATAAGGCGCACGCTCAGGTACTGAGTGATTAAAGTGCGCCTCCATATCTTGGCGCACGGTCGGGTCGGCGTTTTCATTGAGGGTTAAGCTCGCCGAGGTGTGCTTGATAAACACTTGCACCATGCCCATATCCATGTCGCCCAACATGGGGAGCGCGTGCACGATCTCGTCGGTGATCAGGTGAAACCCGCGCGGCCGAGCACGCAGACGAATCTCAGTTTGATACCACATAAGCAATCCTTGTTGTGATCTTTATCGTATGCTGTTGGCTCACAGGCGATCCAACTATTCTATGATTGATCGCAACCTACTCACCGCGATTAGATGTGAGAATCGAGCCATGATTATGTAATATTACACCAATGACCGCTGCGTACAGCGTGGTGGTGCTGACGTTATACAGGATCCTTGCCTGCTGTGATACCCACAGCAGCACTCACAACGCGATTTGGATGACATGATGCTAAAGACAACGAATCCCACTCAGACCGTGGCGTGGCAATCACTGACCGCCCATTTTGAAGAAGCGCAGGACTACACACTGGCTGATCTGTTTGCTGATAACCCAGAGCGATTTGCCCACTTCTCAACGCAATTCGAAGACAGCATTCTGTTGGATTATTCCAAAAACTTGATCAGCGAAGAAACGCTGACCAAGTTATTGGCACTCGCCGACGAAACCGGGGTCGCTGAAGCGATTGAGTCAATGTTTAGCGGTGAGAAAATCAACCGTACAGAAGATCGCGCGGTTCTCCACACAGCACTACGTAATCGTAGCAACACGCCTGTGATGGTTGACGGCGAAGATGTGATGCCTAAGGTTAATGCGGTACTGACGCAGATGCAGTCTTTTTCTGAGCGCGTGATCAGTGGCGAATGGAAAGGTTATACCGGTAAAGCGATCACCGATGTGGTGAATATTGGTATCGGCGGATCAGACTTGGGTCCTTATATGGTCACTGAAGCGTTGGCGCCGTATAAGAATCACCTTAACCTGCACTTTGTCTCTAATGTCGACGGCACCCATATGGCTGAGACGTTAAAAGGCCTTAACCCGGAAACCACCTTGTTCTTGGTGGCGTCAAAAACCTTTACCACCCAAGAAACCATGACCAACGCACACACGGCGCGTGACTGGTTTATGAATGCAGCAGGGGATGAGACCCAGGTGGCGAAGCATTTTGCTGCGCTATCAACCAATGCCGATGCCGTGGCGAATTTTGGTATTGATACCGCCAACATGTTCGAGTTCTGGGATTGGGTTGGCGGCCGCTACTCACTGTGGTCGGCGATTGGTTTATCTATCTGCTTGGGGGTAGGTTACGACAACTTTGTCGCGCTGCTTGATGGTGCGCACCAAATGGACAATCACTTCAAAACCGCGCCGATGGCACAGAACATGCCGGTTTTGTTGGCACTGATTGGTCTTTGGTACAACAACTTTCACGGGGCGGAATCAGAAGCTATTTTACCGTATGACCAATACATGCACCGTTTTGCGGCTTACTTCCAGCAAGGCAATATGGAATCAAACGGTAAGTATGTCGACCGCAACGGTCGCCCGGTTGACTACCAAACAGGGCCTATCATCTGGGGCGAGCCAGGAACGAATGGCCAGCACGCTTTCTACCAGCTGATTCACCAGGGCACCAAGTTGATCCCATGTGATTTCATTGCTCCTGTGCACAGTCATAATGCGATTGGCGATCATCACGCCAAATTGATGGCGAACTTCTTCGCCCAGACGGAAGCGCTAGCCTTTGGTAAGAGCCGTGAGCAAGTCGAAGCTGAGTTGACGCAAGCAGGCAAATCAGCCGAAGACGTGGCTGCGATTGCGCCATTTAAAGTGTTTGAAGGCAACCGCCCAACCAACTCGATTTTGGTGGAGAAAATTACCCCTTATACACTCGGCGCGCTGATTGCCATGTATGAGCACAAGATTTTCACCCAAGGGGTGATTTGGAATATCTTCAGCTTTGATCAGTGGGGCGTTGAGCTCGGTAAACAGCTGGCGAGTAACATTCTGCCTGAGCTCGGTGATGCACAGCAGGTTGAGAGCCACGATAGCTCTACCAATGGGCTGATCAACGCGTTTAAGCAGTGGCGCCAAGCCTAAGCTGAGCGGAACCACGATTGAGGAAGCAAAACGCCGCGATATCTGTCGCGGCGTTTTTTTATGTTTTGGGGCGAAGCTTGATATTCAGCTATTGAGTGTGCCCGCTTAGTGATCAAAACAGATTTCGATAAAGGCAGTGCCGTGCGGAGATTTAAACGGCATGATGATCACTGGGCCATCACTTTTGTGGTTGATGGTATGGCCTTTACCGGACACCACCACAGGGGTCGCCATTTCAAACTCAAAGCCTTTTTCCGACAAAATACGCTTCGCGCCACCTGTTACCATATTGGTGATTTCACCGACCATATCGGTCACCTCTTCATCAATAGAGTCCGAGCGTTCCCCAAGCATGCGCTGCATGATTTCAAGTGCCATATCTTCATCAAAAGTGACGGAAAAGGAGCCCTTAGTCTGTGGGCCGACCATGCCAATTAATCCAGAAACGTCCCCTTTGGCGATCTCTGACTTTTTCAAGTGAGGCTTCTCTGGCTGGATTTCCAGCTGTGCCATCGTCTGTAGCACATTGATCAGTGAAGTAAGAAACGGGTTGACGAATTGTGCTTCCATAAAGAATGTCCGTCCTAATCAATTCAGTATTAGTGAGCTAGGCATTGTGCGCAGGTACCATGGGTTTCAATCACGTGATGTTGGACCTCAAACCCCATTGTTTGCGCCTTTTCACGCAACGCCTCAGAAAGCTCCTCAGTGTGACACTCTTCCACGGTGCCGCATTGATCACAGATGAGCAGTTGGGAGCAGTGCCCCTGGTGGCCAAGATGACAACAAGCGATATAGCTATTGGTTGATTCCACCTTATGCACAAACCCCTGCGCTAACAGAAAGTCTAGCGCACGATAAACCGTTGGTGGTTTGGCTTGTGGCTCTGTTTCACGCAGCTCGTCTAGCAGCTCATAGGCGCTGATCGCACGTGAATAGTTGGCGATAATCTCGTAAACGCGCGTCCGCTGCGGCGTTAATCGCACGCCGCGTTGCTCGCAAAGCTGCTGTGCGCGGTGCAGTAACCCAGTGGTGTTGGTCATAGCGCCTCAAAGTGCTAACAGTCAGTCAGTTATCTTACCATAGCTGTATAACATCGCACCCCACCTATCGTCATCCTATGCGCTTTGCCACAAGTGTAAATAGGTAGTCTAATATCACTTGATCGCGATCAGTTACCCTACAGTAATGATAGAAGTAAAAATAAAAACCAATCAGTCGATTTTTGAATCGGCTAACTGTTTTGCGCTGTCATGTCAGTATGATGACAGCGTGCCACAGGCATTAAAAACATACCTTTACATCCATAATAGGAGTATGTACCGATGAAAAAACTGTTAGCCCTCGCCGCCCTGGCGTTCGCGTCTGTTTCAACGCAAGCGGCTGCCAATGAGTGTGAGTTAACTGTCACCACCGGCGATAAAATGGCCTACGACCAGTC
The DNA here is from genome assembly GCF_900141775.1 of Salinivibrio sp. ES.052. Taxonomy (GTDB): domain Bacteria; phylum Pseudomonadota; class Gammaproteobacteria; order Enterobacterales; family Vibrionaceae; genus Salinivibrio. Next base: position 590,724 of record NZ_FSRI01000002.1, read on the forward strand.
ATCGTTGTCCGTACCAGCAAGCTGCAGCGAAGTCACGCTAACGCTGGAGCATCAAGGCTCAATGCCTGTGACCTCTATGGGCCACAACTGGGTGCTGTCGGAAACGTCTAACCTGCAAGATATCGCCATGAAAGGCGCCGGTGCCGGCGCAGATAACGACTATCTGCCACAAGGCGACGATCGCATCTTGGCACACACTAAGCTGATTGGCGGCGGCGAAAGCACCACCATCACCTTCTCAACCGACGGTTTGCAAGGCAAAGACTTAACCTATTTCTGCTCATTCCCAGGCCACTGGACTGTGATGAAAGGCAAATTCACCATCGAATAAGTCTTGTTGCGAGAGAGCACCTCGTTCGGCTCTCTCGCTTGTTTTTGCCCGTTCTACAAAGCAATTCTCTCCAACTTGGGCAAAAAATGTCACGCTTTTTATACCACTACCTGATCGGGCTCTCTCTCGAATCTCGAATGCCTACCTGTTCTGCTTAAATCTTACCGGTGCAATGTGTATAATCCGCGTCCGCCTGTCGAAAATGACCGTCGTTCAACGTAATTGCAGAGATTCGAGACCATGACTAACCCCAGCAAAACCGCCGCCAGCCCTGATGTGACGCCAAAAACGGTGATGCAGCGTTTCTCTGTTGCGCCGATGTTGGATTGGACCGATCGCCACTGTCGTTATTTTCATCGCTTACTATCAGAACACACTTTGCTGTTTACTGAGATGGTCACCACAGGCGCGATCATTCATGGTAAGGCCGATTACCTTGCCTACAACGAACAGGAGCATCCGGTGGCGTTGCAGCTGGGGGGATCGGATCCGGCGGACTTGGCAACATGCGCCAAGCTGGCGGCTGAGCGTGGTTATGATGAAATTAACCTCAACGTTGGTTGCCCGTCGGATCGGGTGCAAAACGGGCGTTTTGGGGCGTGCTTAATGGCTGAGCCTGAGCTGGTGGCGCAGTGTGTGGCTGCCATGCGCGAAGTGACCGATGTGCCTATTACGGTGAAAACCCGCATTGGTATTGATGAGCAAGACAGCTACGAATTTTTGACTGACTTTGTGGGTACCGTCAGTGAAAAGAGTGGTTGTGATATGTTTACCGTGCATGCACGTAAGGCGTGGCTAAAGGGGCTGAGTCCTAAAGAAAATCGGGAGATCCCGCCGTTGGATTACCCGCGTGTTTATCAGCTTAAAAAAGATTTTCCGCACCTCACGCTTGCCATCAATGGCGGGGTGAAAAGCCTTGAGGAAGCGGAACAGCACCTAGCGCATCTTGATGGGGTGATGGTCGGCCGCCAAGCCTATCAGAGCCCGTTTATGTTGGCCGAGGTCGATCAGCGTTTATTTGGCAAGACAACCCCTCGCATTACACGTCGCCAAGCAGTCGAGGCGATGTTCCCGTACATCGAACAGCAGCTCACTCAAGGGGCGCAACTCAACCACATTAGCCGCCATATGTTAGGTCTGTTCCAAAATATGCCAGGCGCGCGGCAATGGCGCCGCTATATCAGCGAGAATGCGCACAAACCGGGCGCGGGTGTTGAGGTACTCACCACCGCAATGAGCCATATCCCTGAGCAATGGCTTGATGCTTGAACCGGTGAAAAGCACCAATTATTGGTGCTAATCTAACCACGCCTTCATATTATCGTGAAGGCAACGCTGTAGTCTATTGAATTAATGAGAATATATAGAGTGACAAATTGGCCTGAAACCTGCAAAGTCTGCATCGCTATCAAGACAAGGAGATCGCAATGATCGAACTACTCTTTCTGATTGGCTTTGCTGTTGTATTGTTCATGACGGGTGTGAGCATCATGGGCATGGTATTGGCCATGCTGGCTGGCTTTGCTGTGATGATGTTAGCCGGCATGATTGGCACCTTGTTAAAGCTATTGCCATGGCTGTTGGTGATCGCCCTGGTTGTGTGGTTAGTCAAGCGCCAGCGTCGCAGCCGTAAAGGCCAGGCAGAAGTGATCATTAATGAAAAGCGCTGGGCGAGGTTCCGTCGCCGTTAAACGTGCAAACTTTGCGCGTTGGCACAGCAAACACACGTCGTTGAGGGTTTTTCTCTTCACCCCGGCACAAAGCTTGCTATTATTCTAATCAGTCGGCGACAAGGCATGGCTTTGCCGCCTCCGCGTGACGACCCTTTTTAATCGACAATGTGGAGAGTTTCATGAAAACCACTTCAATGACGCTTGCCGCCGCAGCATTAACCGCGCTGATGGCGGTGCCTTCTCAGGCAGCAACCCTTGCAGGCGGAAAAGTAGGGGCGGATGCTTGGTTTATGGATGCTGACGTCAATAATGTAGAAGCGGATGACGCAAGTACCTCAGGCTCTTACTATGCTGCGATCGAGCACCCACTTCCGCTGATCCCCAATGCTAAGATCCGTCAAACTTCGGTGAGTGTTGACAACCCTGATGTTGATTTTGACCAAATCGACTTTGTTGCCTATTACGAGTTTCTCGATAATGACCTAGTGTCAGTGGATGCGGGCATTAATATGCAGCGTTTCCAATCTGGCAAGTTTCAAGGGCAAAGCTTTGACGAGTGGCAGCCTAATATCTATGTCGATGCGCGTGTTGGCTTGGTAGGGACGCCACTCAATGTGTTTGCCACCGTAAGCAAAGGCGAATTTGATGGCACCAGCACCTTGGATGCCGAGGCTGGGCTGATCTATCAGCTTGGCTTGGTGGCCGCTGATCTGAATGTGCGTGGTGGTTATCGTATGATTGATCATGATTTTGATTACTTTGACAACAACAAAGGCGAGCTTGATCTGACCGGTTTCTTTGTCGGGGCGGAACTCGATTTCTAACATTCCTTTGTTGAAAGCGTTATTTATTAAACCGTGCTTGGGCGCGGTTTTTTTATGCCCATAAATGCTGACTCACTCTTTGTCGCACACGTCTCACTGCGACTTTCGCCTAATACCCAGTGATAAAAAACTCTGCCACGCTTTTTGGGCGATAACGCCAGGAGAGACAGTACGTGCTCCTCTATCGACTCAAACACGGAATGAGGAAAGAGTATGATCTACGCAAAACCAGGAACAGACGGGTCAGTGGTGAATTTTAAATCGCGCTACCAAAACTTTATTGGTGGTGAGTGGGTACCGCCGGTAAAAGGTCAATATTTTGCTAATACCTCGCCCTGTACCGGAGAAACCCTTGCTGAGATCCCTCGATCAAGTGGCGAAGACGTGGATCTGGCATTGGATGCCGCCCATGGTGCGAAAGACGCATGGGGGAAAACCTCCGTGACAGACCGTGCCAATGTCTTATTAAAAATCGCGGATCGGATTGAATCGAATCTTGAGATGCTTGCGGTGGCGGAAACCTGGGAAAATGGTAAAGCGGTACGAGAAACCTTGGCGGCCGATATTCCGCTTTGTGCGGATCACTTCCGTTACTTTGCGGGTTGTATTCGTGCCCAAGAAGGCACTGCGGCGGAGCTGGATGCGGGGACGGTGGCTTATCATATTTATGAACCTCTGGGTGTAGTGGGCCAAATCATTCCGTGGAACTTCCCCTTACTGATGGCGTCATGGAAGCTTGCGCCGGCCTTGGCGGCTGGGAACTGCGTGGTGCTAAAGCCGGCGGAGCAAACCCCAACCACCATCTTGCTGCTGATGGAATTGATTGGTGATCTATTGCCTGCTGGTGTGGTTAACGTGGTCAATGGTTATGGCGCCGAAGCCGGTCAGGCACTCGCGACGTCCCCACGGATTGCCAAGCTCGCGTTTACGGGGTCAACGCCAGTCGGTCACCACATTCTGCGCTGTGCGGCAGAAAACCTCATTCCTTCAACCGTTGAGCTGGGTGGCAAATCGCCCAACATCTATTTTGAAGACGTAATGCAGCAAGAAGAAGCGTATATCAACAAAGCGGTCGAAGGCCTGTTGCTTGGCTTTTTCAACCAAGGCGAGGTGTGCACTTGTCCATCACGTGCGTTGATCCAGGAAAGTATCTATGACGACTTTATCGCACGTGTGATTGAACGTGCGGGCATGATTAAACAAGGTAATCCGCTTGATACCGAGACCCAAGTGGGGGCGCAAGCATCTGACGAACAGTTCGATAAGATCATGAGCTATTTGAAGGTGGGGCAAGAAGAGGGCGCGAAGGTGTTAATTGGCGGTAGTCACCAAGATTTGGGCGGTGGCTATTATGTACAGCCGACCTTACTGGAAGGCCATAATAATATGCGGGTGTTCCAAGAAGAGATTTTCGGTCCCGTAATTGGAGTCACCACCTTTAAGGACGAAGCGGAAGCGTTGGCGATTGCTAACCACACCGAGTATGGGCTAGGGGCGGGATTATGGACCCGAGATATGAACCGCGCCTATCGTGTCGGACGTGCGATTGAAGCAGGGCGGGTCTGGACAAACTGCTATCACCTTTATCCGGCGCATGCTGCCTTTGGTGGCTACAAAAAGTCAGGGATAGGGCGTGAGACCCATAAAATGATGCTGGGTCATTACCAACAAATCAAAAACTTGTTAGTCAGCTACGACATTGACCCTTTGGGCTTCTTTTAGCCAGGGGGGACGTCAACGCGGAGGCGGTGGTTCCACCGCCGCCTCTATATCTTCAAGCATCATGCGTGGCGGCTTTGCTTATCTGAGACTAAGCTCAATAGGTGAGTAAATGAGTGGGCAAACCCATCATGACAGCAGAACAGTTACGTGCATTATACCGTCAGCAGCTTTTGATTGAAGCGGTCGTTGAGCCCTCGTTAGCTAGCGAGGGATGGGTGGTTGAATGCCGCCATACCAGTGGAGGCTTAATGGTGCTCACCAATGCCGACGGCATTGAGCAGTGCTTTACCGATATTGATCAAGCGACCTCGAACGCGCTGAAAATTGGTTTTCAGCAAGTGCGTATTGCTGACTGACTCTCGCTCCCCGCCGAATAACACGCCTCTGCGCGTCCTATCTTACACGTCCTATCTTACAAAAAGTTATAAAACATTCGTATCTATTCTTTATCGTTATTAACTGGTGAGGTTACGCTAGCAGGATGCAATGTTAGCAAGGAATGTCGTCACCATGTTACTCAAGGATCTCTCTGGATTAACCAGCCCGCTCAATGATCAGCAAATCGGCCAGTTGCAACAAGCGGTGGCGGAGTTGTCGCCGCAGCAACTGGCCTGGATAAGTGGCTATTTTTGGGGGCTAAGCCAAACACCGAGCGGTGAAGCGGCGGCGCCCAATGCCATGACACAAGCCAGTTCATCCCCCAACCATACCCTGACCATTTTGTATGCGTCACAAACCGGCAATGCCAAAGGCGTGGCGGAGGCGTTGCATCAGGAGGCCGAGGCGGCAGGGATCTCGGCCAAGTTGGCTGCGACCGATAACTATAAAGGTAAGCAACTGGCCAAAGAAACCCACCTAGTGGTAGTGGCTTCTACCAATGGCGAAGGCGAGCCGCCCGATAACGCCATTGAGCTACATGAGTTTTTGCAATCTAAAAAAGCGCCCAAGCTTGATCATCTTCACTACGCTGTTTTGAGCTTGGGAGACTCGAGTTATGAGTACTTTTGTCAGACAGGGAAGGACTTTGATGCCTTTTTGCAAAAGCTTGGCGCCAAGCCGATGGTCGCTCGTCTTGATTGCGATGTGGATTATGAAGCGACCGCCAGCGCGTGGCGAGAGCAAACCTTAGCCGAGGTAAAGCAGCAATTTCAGGCCAGTGGTGATGCGCAAGTGGTGCCCCTCCATCACGCCACGACTCAGGCAAAATACTCCAAGCAGTCACCGTACACGGCCGAGCTACTCACCTGTCAGCGCATTACTGGGCGAGGGTCAGACAAAGCGGTTTACCATGTTGAGTTCGATCTGGATGAGTCGGGGATTGAATATCAGCCGGGCGATGCCTTGGGCGTCTGGTATCAAAACGATCCGGTATTGGCGGATGCCCTCTTAGCCAAGGTGGGCCTACATGGCGATGAAACCGTGGATGTCGATGGTGACAGCCTCTCGTTGCGAGACGCGCTAATTGCCCATTATGAGATCACCGCCTCTAACCCACAGCAGGTCAGTGCGCTGGCAGCGTTATCTGAGAGCGACACACTTACCGCATTGACGGAAGACAAAGCCGCATTGCGCGAGTTCGCCAATCGCACCCAGCTTATCGATGTGTTGACGTTGGCGGAGATCAAGCTAAATGCTGAGCAATTTCAATCGATATTGCGCCGACTTACCCCGCGTTTGTACTCGATTGCCTCCAGCCAAGCGGAAGTGGAAGATGAAGTACACCTCACCGTGGGGCTGGTGGCGTATCAGCATGAGAGCGGCGAGTCACGCCAAGGTGGTGCATCGAGCTTTCTCGCCCACCGTGCTGAGGCGGCCGAGACGGTCAAAGTGTTTATTGAGCACAACGATAACTTCAAACTGCCGGCCAGTGATGAGACCCCCATTATTATGATTGGGCCGGGTACCGGCATTGCGCCATTCCGCGCCTTCTTGCAAGAGCGAGAGCAACGAGAGGCAAAAGGGGACAACTGGTTGTTCTTTGGCGATCGCACCTTTACCGACGATTTCCTCTATCAAGTGGAATGGCAGCAATATCTTAAGTCTGGCTTGTTAACGCGGATGGATGTGGCCTTCAGTCGCGATCAAGCTGAGAAAGTCTATGTTCAGCACCGATTACTCGCGCGTGCCGAGGCGGTGTGGCAATGGCTATCAAACGGCGCCTACCTCTATGTGTGTGGCGATGCCAACCAAATGGCGAAAGATGTTCATGAAGCCTTAATCGAGATTGCCCAAACACAGGGCCAACAAAGCCGTGAGCAAGCGGAAGCCTTTATTAACGAATTGCGCAAAGATAAGCGCTATCAAAGGGATGTGTACTAATGAGTGAGCAGAAATTTGAGGGCGATACACTGGGCCCACTGGCCGATAACGAGCGACTAAAAGACGACAGTGACTTCTTACGCGGCACCATCAGTGACGATTTGACGGACCCGATCACTGGTGGATTCACCGATGATAACTTCCAGCTGATCCGCTTCCATGGCATGTATCAGCAAGATGATCGCGATATCCGTGCCGAGCGACAAAAACAAAAACTGGAGCCGTTGCACAACGTGATGCTGCGTGCGCGGATGCCTGGCGGCATTATCACGCCCCAGCAGTGGTTGGCGATTGATAAGTTTGCCCGCGAAAGTTCGCTCTATGGCAGCATTCGTTTGACCACCCGACAAACCTTCCAGTTTCATGGTGTCCTCAAGCCTAACATCAAGCTCATGCACCAGACCTTGAATGAATATGGCATTGACTCGATTGCTACCGCCGGGGATGTGAACCGCAACGTCTTGTGTACGTCCAACCCAGTGGAGTCAGAGCTCCATCAGCAAGCCTATGATTGGGCAAAACGGATCAGCGAGCACCTGCTGCCTAAAACCCGCGCTTACGCAGAGATTTGGCTCGACGGTGAAAAAGTCGAAGGCAGCCAAGACAAAGAGCCGATTTTGGGTGAGCGTTATCTGCCACGTAAGTTCAAAACCACGGTGGTGATCCCGCCACAAAACGACGTCGATGTGCACGCCAACGACCTTAATTTTGTCGCCATCGCTGAGCAAGGACAGCTTATCGGCTTTAATGTACTCGTTGGTGGTGGGCTGGCGATGACCCATGGTGATACCAACACCTACCCGCGTCGCGCGGATGACTTTGGCTTTATTCCGCTTGAGCACACACTGAAGATCGCGGAGGCGGTGGTGACGACCCAGCGTGACTGGGGGAACCGTTCGAATCGTAAGAATGCCAAAACCAAGTACACACTTGACCGTGTTGGCGCGGATGTGTTCAAAGCGGAAGTGGAAAAGCGCGCTGGGGTGAGCTTTGCGCCAAGCCGCCCGTATACCTTTACCGGACGCGGCGATCGCTTAGGCTGGACCAAAGGCATTGACGGTAAATACCACCTCGCCCTGTTTATCGAAAATGGTCGTTTGCGTGATACACCAGACAAGCCACTGAAAACCGGTATGGCGGAGATTGCCAAGGTCCACCAGGGCGATTTCCGTATGACCGCCAATCAAAACCTGATCATCGCGGGGATCCCGGAAGCGCAAAAAGACGAGATTGAGGCGTTAGCGCGCCGCTACCGCTTGATGGATGATGGGCACAGCATTCAGCGCACCAACTCGATGGCGTGTGTCTCCTTCCCGACCTGTCCTCTGGCGATGGCTGAAGCCGAACGTTTTTTGCCGGACTTTGTCACGGAAGTAGAGAAAATTCAGCAAAAGCATCAAGTGCAAGATGATCCGATTGTACTGCGTGTGACCGGTTGCCCGAACGGCTGTGGCCGCGCGATGCTTTCGGAAGTTGGGCTAGTGGGTAAAGCGCCGGGTCGTTACAACTTGCATTTAGGTGGGAATTGGGAAGGTACTCGGATCCCAAAAATGTATAAAGAGAACATTACCGATCGCCAGATCCTTGAGGAGCTGGATCAACTGATTGGACGCTGGGCGACGGAGCGCGATCCGGGTGAGCACTTTGGTGATTTCTTAATCCGCCGCGAGGTAATTGCCCCCGTGCATGTATCTAAGAGGGATTTTTATGCCTGAAACCGTTCAACCTAACGCGACGTTAGCCTTAGCTGACATTGCCGCGATGAATAAAAGTCAGCAAGCCTTGGCATTGGCGGAGGTGAATGCCACCTTGGAGGCACTCTCGGCACCTGAGCGTGTCGCCTGGGCGTTAGAGCACCTTGAAGGGCAATTTGTCCTCTCATCGAGCTTTGGGGTGCAAGCGGCATTGATGCTGCATTTGGTCAGCCAGGTGAAGCCGGATATTCCAGTGATTTTAACCGACACGGGTTACTTGTTTGCTGAGACCTATCGGTTTATCGATACCTTAACCACACGACTGGATTTGGATTTACGGGTGTATCGCGCCGCACTCAGCCCCGCTTGGCAGGAATCGCGTTATGGCCAACTGTGGGAGCAAGGAGTGGAGGGGATCACCCAATACAATCACATCAACAAAGTCGAGCCGATGAAGCGCGCGTTGCGAGAGCTAAACGCCGGCACCTGGTTATCGGGGCTGCGCCGAGGGCAGTCAGACTCGCGCGCCAATTTGCCGGTACTCAGTGTCCAGCATGGAGTGTTTAAGTTCTTACCCGTGGTTGATTGGTCGAACCAAGCGGTGGACGACTACTTGCGCGAGCATGATTTGCCGTATCATCCCTTGCGAGACCAAGGCTATGTGTCGGTAGGGGATGTGCATACCACCCAGCGCTTGGAGCCGGGGATGCGTGATGAACAAACGCGCTTTTTTGGCCTAAAACGCGAATGTGGGTTACATGAAGACGACCTGAATGATGGCGCTGGCATATAGCGTATCGAGTCTTGTCTGCGACAACGCTTCTCTTAAACGTCACCGTAGGGTGGCGTTTTTTTGTTCAAACACGTGGAACTTGTCTATCTTTTTTATTGAGTGACTCGTCAGCCGTGAAGTGTTCTGTGATATAAACAGCGCGCAATGCCAGGAGGCACAAATAGAAGTGCGACGCTTTTATTTTCAACACGTCACGGATGCTCCATTTATGTGACCAACAGTGAAGCTTATGAACAAAAAATTCTCTTTAGTGGCGCTTGCCGTCGCCGGTGTCGTTGCCCTTGGGGCACCTGCCGTCATGGATTACACCTCGCCTACGCCGTCGACGCCTGATACAGGTAATCGTTACATGGGGCATGGCAACGGCTGGCTAGAAGTGAGCACCTCCACCTTTGGCGACAATATTCAACGCGTGCAGCAGCAAGTCAGTGAAGGCACCAAGATTTGTGTGGTAATGAAAGCCGATGCCTATGGCAATGGCATTGCTGGCCTTTTACCCACGGTGATTGCCAGTGGCATTGATTGTGTTGGCATTGCCAGTAATGAAGAAGCACGGACCTTGCGTGAAGGCGGCTTTACCGGCGAGATCATGCGTGTGCGCACCGCGACCTTACAGGAAATGGAGAGCGCCTTAGCATTGAATATGCAAGAGCTGATTGGGTCGGCAGAGCAAGCCGAACAAATGCGTCAGCTTGCTGATAAACATGATATTACCATTCCGGTCCATATGGCGTTTAATGCCGGTGGAATGGGGCGCAATGGCATCGAGATGAACGAGGAGTCGGGTAAGCAAGTCGCGTTGGATATTGCCACTGACCCGCGTTTTAACGTGGTCGGTATCATGACGCACTTTCCTAACTACGAAGCCGATTATGTGCGCAGCAAGTTAGGACAATTTAAAACCAACAGTGAGTGGTTGATTGAACAGGCCGACTTGAAACGTGAAGATGTCTTGCTGCATGCCGCGAATTCGTTTGTCACCCTAAACGTGCCAGAGGGCCATTTTGATATGGTTCGCCCTGGCGGTGCCTTGTATGGCGATCAGCCAACCAATCGAGAGTTTCCGCCCATCATGAGCTTTAAGACCAAGGTGGCCTCTGTGCATCATTTACCCGCGGGCAGCACGGTTGGTTATGACAGCACTTATACCTTGGAGCGCGATTCTATTCTGGCCAATTTACCGGTCGGCTATTCGGATGGTTTCCCACGTAAAATGGGTAATGATGCCGATGTGCTTATTCAGGGCCATCGTGTGCCTGTCGTCGGGGTAGCCTCAATGAACACCATTATGGTTGATATTACTGATATTGCGGATCAGGTGGCCCCCAACGATGAGGTGGTGCTATTCGGTCAGCAAGGGGATAAAACCATTGGTGCGGTAGAGTATGAGACCAATGCGGATGTGATTTTCCCAGAAATCTATAGCTGGTGGGGCGCGGTTAACCCACGTGAATACGTGCAATAACGCGGGATTAAAAGAAAAAAAGCGATGCCGAGGCATCGCTTTTTTCATTCCTGATTTGGCGCTTGTATTCAATCAGCTATTACAGGATGTCGAGTAGCTCAACTTCAAAGACAAGGGCGGCAAACGGAGGAATGGCTGCGCCCGCACCACGCTCGCCGTAGGCAAGATCTTGTGGGACATACAGCTTCCACTTAGAGCCAACCGGCATCATTTGCAGCGCTTCAACCCAGCCTTTGATGACGCCAGTCACCGGGAATTCAACCGGCTCACCACGAGTGACTGAGCTATCAAACACGCTGCCATCAACCAATTGACCGTGATAGTGAACACGCACCTGCTTATCGCTGGTTGGGATCTCTCCATCACCTTTTACCAGCACTTCGTACTGTAGGCCTGACTCGGTGACGGTGACTTCATCACGTTTAGCATTGTCTGCTAGGAAGGTATCGCCTTCAGCGGCTTGTTCTTTTGCAGCCTCTTGACGTACTTCTTCCGCTTTTGTGTGAAGCTCACGCAGTGCGTTATTGATGTCGTCAATTTCAATCTCTGGCATTTCACCAGCCAGCGCGGTGCTGATGCCTTTTGCAATGGCATCAACATGTAAGCCTTCTAGGCCACTACCTGCGAGCTGCTGGCCCATTTGTAGGCCAATACCATAGCTGGCTTTCTGCTCGATGGTTTCCAGTTGTACGTCAGACATAACGTCTCTCTTTTTTGCGTCAATAAAGTGTGAAAGGATAACAGGTGATGGTTTCGTGGGTAAACTTTTGTGCCAAAAAGTCGTCTAAGATGGGTCAAAACAACAAAACATGCGCGGAGTGGCAATGAAGTTAACAGCAATGCGTTCGCACTGGAACAAACTGCGTGCTGGATGGCGAGATCAAGTGACCGCCATATTGGAAAAGCGATCCAGTTTAAAAAAGATCACACTGTGCTTGAAGCGAACCAAGCAAATATGGCTGGGTCTCCCTCGTTTGCATCGACGACTACTGATGGTGCTGGGCCCGGTCGTGTTGGTGTTGACGTTACTTCCCAGCCCTTCACCGACAGCGCCATCACCTCAGGTGCGCCAACCGGTCGCGATCAATGCCGATTCAAACTTGCCGACATCATCGGACGAAGCACCGCCGTCAGCGACCACCTCCACGTCCTCAGAGGCGGAATCAACTGCCGGAAAGAGTCCTTGGATTAGCCACCAGATTGAGTCAGGTGACACGTTGGCCAAGGTGTTCCGGGACTATGATTTAGCCCTGACGGATCTTTATTCCATCGCCAATATTGAAGGGGAAGGAAAGCCGATTAGCCGTATCCAGCCTGGGCAATGGATTCGCTTTAAACGTAAATCCAATGGCGCGCTTGATATTTTGCAAATTGAAACCGAAAAAGGGCAGTCTGTACTGTACTTCCGCCTTTCTGACGGCAGCTTCGCCCGCCAGCGTTAGTCTCTGGAAACATTCCACACAACCGAAGGCTTAGCTTAGACAGGTCTTCGCTTGTCTCTTTTTTGAGCAACCTTGTGATTTAAGTCGCTGCCGTACGATTTTTGAGCTACTTTTATAAATCAGTCAATACGGCTGAATGCGCTACATCATTGGGGCGGGAAAGGGATAAGTTGCTGTTAAGGGCGAGAATGCCTACCAAGTCAGCCAGTGCTGTATGACAGACTTTTTGCAAAAATAATGAGTCTTTCGTCACACTTTGGTTATTTTTTGTGCTAGTATTCTCAGCTGTTGTGTAGGAAAAACACGCAAGCCCGCCTCAACATGGATGTCCAGGCATTAACACGCTAATCATTAATCTGTTGAGGACTCGCTTTTCCATGTTGAAAAATCTATCTATCGGTAAAAAGTTTACGGCGGCTTTTTCCCTCATTGGTATCGCTGTCGCGATCTTTGGGTTTTATATTTTCACCCAAGTCAGTGGCATGCGCGATAATATGCTCAACTTTACTGACGATACCCTACCTGCGGTACTTGAGATCGAGCGCCTCAACGAAGAGGCGATACGTATCCGCCAAGACCAGTATGCGGTCCTCACCTTTAGTGATCCAGCAGAGCGACGTGAAATCTTGGGTGAAATCGATGTCATGAAGCGTGACTATAGCCGCGCGCTCGATGCGTATGAAGACAGCCTTTGGTACGATGATGAGAAAGCGATTTTCAGTCGTATTCAAAATCACTGGGACCAATACAATCAAGAGCTCAGTGCCTTCCCTGACAGAGTCGAAGCGGGACAACTGACCGCGGCACAAAAAACCCTGTCGAACTCGTTCGGTACTTTTGGCCAGTTAGATAAGTCTTTGACGGAAATGTCTGAATTAACACAAGGCTTTATCGTTAAAAACCGCACCTCGATGCTCAGCCAAGTTTCCACGGTGAGCATGACTATTATCGGAGTTCTGCTTGCGGTGATCGCCTTTATGATTGTGGTAGCGGTTATCTTCACCCGTGCGATCATCACGCCGTTGCGGTTAGTGATGGAGCAATCGTCTGCCATCGCCAAGGGCGATTTGAGCTATCAGTTGGATCGCAGCCAGATTGGTCACGATGAAATGGGTCAATTGGCTGACTCAAGTATTGCGATGCAAGACAGCCTGCGTCGCTTGATTGAAGAAGTGATCGCCGCGGTCACTCAGCTGAGCAGCGCGGTAGAAGAAGTTAGCGCCGTGTCTAGCCAAACGTCGAGCGGGATGCAAAGTCAGCAACATGAAGTGTCACAAGTGGCCACGGCGATGGCACAAATGAAGGCTACCGTTGCCGATGTGGCACAGAACACCGAAAGCTCATCAACCGCCGCCAACGAAGCGAGCGAGCAATCACGCATGGGCGCACAAGACATTGACGGTATGGTGGCCTCGATTCGTAAAGTTGCCGAGGACATGCGTCAAACCGGTGATACTGTGAATGAATTGGATCAGCAGTCGAAACAAATCAATATGGTCGTGGATGTGATCCGTGATATTGCCGAGCAAACCAACTTGTTGGCCTTGAACGCGGCAATTGAGGCGGCGCGTGCGGGTGAGTCTGGTCGTGGCTTTGCGGTGGTCGCGGATGAAGTGCGCACCCTCGCGGGCCGTACTCAAGATTCGACCGGTGAAATCACCACCATTATCGAAAAACTGCAACAACACGCCACGCAAGCGCGCAATGCCACCACGCAAAGCCGTGAGAGCATTGAGCAATGTGTTGAACAGGGCGATCAGGCGCAACAGTTGGTACGTGGTATTGAAACGTCGGTCGAAAACATCGCCGACATGGGGATGCAAATCGCCAGTGCCTGTGGTGAGCAGGATTCTGTCGCAGACGAGCTTAGCCGTAATATTGAGCGCATCAATGATTCGTCACAAGAAGTGGCTGGTGGCGCCGATCAAACGGCGCAAGCCTGTAGTGAGCTCAGCCAATTGGCACAGTCACTGCAAACCACCATGCAGCGATTCCGCCTGACAAAATAATCGCTATTACAGCGAATTAATCCTAATGACCGTCAATCCCGCTCCTTGAGCGGGATTTTTTTGTTTAAACGGCGGATGCATCACTGACTGATAAACGCATATCAATATGGGGGATCCCGTCTTCTAAGTAAGGCTCGGAAAACGCCACAAAACCATGTTTTTGATAAAAGCGCTGCAAGTGCTCTTGAGCGCCAATCTCGATATCCTGCTCTGGCCATTGCTGTTGGCAAGCTTGAATGGCTTGGTTGACGAGCTGATGTCCCCAACGTCCGTTGCGATGAGCGGGGGCAATGATCACGCGGCCAATACTGGCACCTGGGTAACTTGTGTCCGGCGCCAAAATACGAGCATAGGCGGCCAGCTCGCCATTCAGCCAGCCCAGTAAATGCACGGTGTCTGGTGCGGTATCATGTGTGTCTAGCTCTGGATAAGCACACGCCTGCTCGACCACAAACACATCGACACGCAATTTCATCAGTGTGAATAAAGTGCGAGTATCCAATGTGTCAAAGGTTGCCCGTTGCCATTCCATACGACGTCCTCCTGATTAAAAATAAAAAATACCGCAGACAAGCTGCGGTATTCAAAGACTATTTATTGTGCAGGCTATTTATTGGCGAGGCTGGCTTAAATTGACGCGATAGACCGCGAAGCCAACGTCATCTTTGCCGGCTTTCGTCATCGCCCAGCGGCCTTTTTGCTCAATAAATTGCGCGGCTTTCTCGCTGGGTGAGGTTTCAAAGTGCACGATGGCATCGCCTTTTATTGGGGCGATGGACCAGTTGTTGTCAGCACTCACCGTGACTTGGCCTTTTTCATCACTTACGCGGTTGATGTAGTTGGCGACCACGGTGCGGTTTTCATCCGGCGCGGCAAAGGCAATATGATCGCTGCCGGTACCTGGGAACTTCGCGCTATAAGCGCGATAGTTATTGGTCGCCACCAAGAAGGTTTGCTCAGGGGCAACCGGTTTGCCTTGATAAGTGAGATTGACGATGCGTGATGCGTCTGGGTTCACTTCATTACAATCGCCGTCGTAACGCGCGGGTTGAGTGATATCAATTTGATACTCTACCCCGTCAATCACATCAAAGTTGTAAGTACGGAATCCGTCCCAGTTCACTAGCGTCTGAGGCTGCTTCGCATTGGGGTCGATTTGGTTAAATTGACCGGCGCTGCATTCCAGCCATTGTGTTAACTCATCACCAGATACTTTCAGTGCGACCAAGGTATTTGGATACAGGTAAAGATCGGCGGCGTTACGGAACGTCAGTTGGCCGGCTTCTACTTCGGTAAAGTTGCTCGGATCGTTTTTGCGACCACCGGCCTTAAAAGGCGCGGCAGCAGACAGTACCGGTAGCTCTGCTAAGTCGGGATCGCCTTGGATCATACGCTCGACATAGTCTTGCTGTGCCAAGTTAACAATCTGTACGGTGGGGTCATCTTGGAGCAATGCCAAATAGGAGTACATCACATCATTGGCTTGGCCAATTGGCTGATTAACGAACTCACGAGTAGCATTGTGATCTTTTTCAACGGCTTTGAGTAGGGCTTTATCGGCATCGACCAACGCTTTGCCGCTGGCCCGGTCAAAGATAGGGCGAGCATGCGCTTCACTATCCACCACTTGCCACTGGCCATCGACTTGCTCGAGATTCAAATCTATCACGCCAACATGACTGCCCCAGCGACCGGCCATCACACTGGCCACGCCATTGATGGTGCCTTTTTCAATATCGGCACCGGGAATATTGGCAAAATCATCGCTTGGGAATACCGCGTGTGAGTGACCAAAGGCAATCGCGTCAATACCATCGACTTCTGAGAGGTAATAGACAGAGTCTTCAGCCATCGCTTTATACGGTGCTTGAGAGACGCCAGAGTGTGGAATGGCTACCACCACATCGGCACCCTTGGCTTTCATCTCTGGAACGAGTTTTTCAGCGGTTTGTTTAATGTCTTTGGCTATCACTTTGCCTTCAAGGTTCGCTTTATCCCAAGTCATGATCTGCGGCGGGACAAAGCCGATGTAACCGACTTTGATGGTATGGCTGTCACCGTCTTCATCTTTGAGTTGGTATTCTTTAATTAAATACGGGTCAAAGTAGTGCTCGCCAGTTTCTGCATCAAACACGTTGGCGTTGATATACGGGAAGTTGGCGTCGTTAATCGACTCTTTTAAGAACGCTAAGCCGTAGTTGAACTCATGGTTGCCAATGTTGCCCACTTCATAATCGAGCAAGTTCATCGCTTTATATACCGGATGCACTTCACCGGGTTTGATACCTTTGCTGGCCATGTAATCGCCCATCGGGCTGCCTTGCAACAGGTCGCCATTATCGACCAAAAGAGCATTTTTTGCCTCATCACGCGCTTGTTTCACCACAGTGGCGGCGCGGACCAAGCCGATTTTTTGCGAGGGCTTGTTTTTGTAGTAGTCGTAGTCCATCACGTTGGTGTGAATGTCAGTGGTTTCAATCACACGTAAATTGACGGTGTCGGCAAAGGCACTGCCAGAGGTAGCAAGCAGGCCGGCAACTACCGCTGTAGCGACCGCAGAAGGCATCAAACGCATAACAAAATCTCCAGTAAAAAAGTGTGCGTCAGGTATCAAGCGGCGCCATTATGCAACTTACATTATGACAAAAGCTGTGGCCTTGATCGGCTTCTGTCATTTTGTCGGAATTGAGTGTTGATGAAAGCGGCATTTTGAGACCGTCATCATTGCGTGGTAGATGGACGTGAGGGTTTTCAGCGGATAAATACACGACTTTTAATCACAAAAAAGAATAAAAAATGAATTTATAGAATTTCAGGTAATAGTTGCTGGGCGATATAGTGGCTGCATTGTCATCAAGGGAATGCGCGATCATGGATTATCTCCCCCTCTTTGCTCAGCTTAAACATCGTCCTTGCCTCGTGGTAGGTGGCGGCGAAGTCGCATGGCGCAAAACGCGCATGTTGCTCAAGGTGGGTGCGGCCGTCACTGTCGTTGCCCCTGACGTCGACCGTGAAATTGCGGAGGCGCAAGCGCAAGGAAAGCTGACGGTATTGCGTGAGGCGTTTCGTCCCGATCACCTGGACGGAAAGATGCTGGCGATTGCGGCGACTGACAATGCCCTCGTCAATGAGCTGGTCTCCACTGCCGCTGATAGCCGTAATATCTTAGTCAATGTCGTTGATGATACCCCTAAATGCAGCTTTATTGTCCCTTCTTTGGTTGATCGCTCCCCCATCATCATTGCTATCTCGTCGGGCGGCAAAGCACCGGTATTGGCGCGGATGTTACGAGAAAAAATTGAAACCCTAGTGCCGCAACATATTGGCAAAATGGCGGCAATGGCGGGTGCGTTTCGCGACAAACTGAAAGCGCGTATTCCGACCTTAACGGGCCGGCGCAAATTCTGGGAGGCCGCTTTTAGTGGGCGGTTTGCCGATTTAGTCGCGGCAGGCAAACACCAGCAAGCCGAGCAAGCGCTGGAGCAGCTTAGTGGACAAATCACCACCCAAGGCGAAGTGGCGTTGATTGGTGCCGGGCCGGGGGATCCTGGGTTATTGACCTTGCGCGCGTTGCAGTTGATGCAGCAAGCCGATGTAGTGCTTTACGACTACTTGGTGGCTGAACCGATTATGGAGCTGTGCCGCCGAGATGCGGAGCTGATTTGTGTGGGCAAACGTGCGAGCTACCACAGTGTGAGCCAAGACGAAATCAATCGTCTGTTGGTCGAGCATGCTCAAGCCGGAAAACGGGTGGTGCGCTTAAAAGGGGGCGATCCTTTTATGTTTGGCCGTGGTGGTGAGGAATTACAAACCCTTGCCAACGCCGGTGTCTCGTTTCAAGTGGTGCCCGGGATCACTGCGGCGGCGGGGGCGACGGCCTATGCCGGTATTCCGCTCACCCATCGCGATCATGCCCAGACCGCACTGTTCATTACCGGTCATTTGAAAAAAGAACAAGACACCTTGGAGTGGGCGACGTTAGCGCGCCCGCGTCAGACCTTGGTGATTTATATGGGATTGATGAAATCTGCCCATATTCAAAGCCAACTGATGGCTCACGGCCGATCGCCGGACACCCCTGTGGCGGTGATTGAAAACGGCACGCGTCCGGAGCAGAAAGTCTTTACCGGTCAACTCAACAACTTACCGTCGCTGGCGGAACAAGCTGCGTCGCCCGCGCTTATTGTGGTGGGCGAAGTGGCGGCACTCGCCGGTCAGCTGACATGGTTTGGCGAGGGGCGCGCGGTAAGCGATGCCGACCCCACGCAAGCTCCCACCGCTGTGGTTAACTTCGCTTAAAGGATAGTTAGGATGGATGCAAAAACACTCACTCACCTCCAGCAGTTAGAAGCCGAGAGCATTCATATACTGCGGGAAGTCGCGGCGGAGTTTGATAACCCCGTGATGCTGTATTCGATTGGCAAAGACTCGTCAGTGATGCTGCATTTGGCGCGCAAAGCTTTTTACCCCGGGAAGATCCCGTTTCCGCTGCTGCATGTCGATACCGACTGGAAGTTTCGCGACATGATTGCCTTTCGCGATCGTACTGCCAAGGAGCTCGGGCTAGATCTGATTGTGCACAAAAACCCAGAAGGGATGGCTCAGGGGATCAATCCTTTTGATCACGGATCCGACAAGCACACCGATATCATGAAAACCCAAGCGCTAAAGCAGGCGCTGGATCAGCATAAGTTTGATGCGGCATTTGGCGGCGCGCGTCGGGACGAAGAAAAATCCCGCGCCAAAGAGCGTGTCTATTCGTTCCGTGATAAGAACCATCGCTGGGATCCGAAGAACCAACGGCCAGAGCTGTGGCGCAACTATAACGGTCAAGTGAATCCGGGCGAGAGCATTCGTGTTTTTCCGCTCTCTAACTGGACTGAGCTCGATATCTGGCAATACATCTATCTAGAAAATATCGACATTGTTCCGCTTTATTTAGCAGCCGAGCGCCCAGTGGTCGAACGCGATGGCACCTTGTACATGGTGGATGATGCGCGGATGCCGATTGGGCCCGACGAAACCGTGACCCATAAATCGGTGCGTTTTCGTACCCTGGGCTGCTACCCATTGACCGGGGCAGTAGAGTCACACGCCAATACCTTGCCAGAGATCATCGAAGAGATGTTGGTCGCTACCTCGAGTGAGCGTCAAGGGCGGGTGATCGACCACGATCAGTCCGGGTCCATGGAGCGCAAGAAGCGTCAGGGTTATTTCTAAGGAGCAGTCATGAATCCAGCAATTCAACAACAGGTGGCCGATCTGGGTATTGAGGGTTATCTGCAACAGCACCAACACAAAAGTTTATTGCGCTTTTTGACCTGTGGCTCGGTCGATGACGGTAAATCGACCTTGATTGGCCGCTTGCTGCACGACTCGCAGCAGATTTATGAAGATCAGCTGGCTGCGGTCCATGCCGATAGCCAGCGTGTCGGCACCACGGGCGAGAAACCCGATCTGGCGTTACTGGTAGACGGCCTGCAAGCCGAGCGTGAGCAGGGGATCACCATTGATGTGGCGTACCGGTATTTCTCCACCTCCAAACGTAAGTTTATCATTGCCGATACCCCAGGCCATGAGCAGTACACCCGTAATATGGCTACCGGTGCGTCGACCTGTGATGTGGCGGTGATCTTAATTGATGCCCGCCACGGCATCTTGGATCAAACCCGCCGCCATTCATACATCGCTAACTTGCTGGGTATTCAGCATTTTGTGGTAGCGGTGAACAAGATGGATTTGGTGGCATATAGCCAAGCCCGATTTAATGAAATCCAAGAGCAATATTTGGCGTTTGCCGATCAGCTCAACCCCGGCTTGTCGGTGTCTATGGTGCCCTTGTCGGCACTGGAAGGCGACAATGTGGTCAATGCCAGTGACGCAATGGCGTGGTATCAAGGCGAGCCGCTACTCAGCCAGCTAGAAGCCATCGACATTGAAAAATCGCGCGGGACGGGCGCATTCCGTTTTCCGGTGCAGTATGTCAATCGACCAGATCTGAACTTTCGCGGTTACGCCGGCACCCTTGCCAGTGGCGAGTTGCATGTGGGCGATGAGGTTAAGGTACTCCCCTCTGGGCTTGCCGCGAAGGTCGCGCGCATCGTCACCTTTGACGGTGATCGTGAATTTGCCTTTAGCGGTCAAGCGGTCACCCTCACTTTAGATAGAGAAATTGATATCTCGCGTGGCGATCTCTTGGTGCGAGCGGACGATGACGTCGCGGTGGGGCAACGATTTGACGCCGACGTGGTGTGGATGACGCAAACCCCACTGGCTCCGGGGCGCGAATACGAGATTAAGTTGGCCAGCAAGAAAACCTCGGCGCAGGTTGAGGCGCTGTCGTATGGGGTCGATGTCAATACGCTTAACACCCATGACGCAGACACCTTGCCGCTCAATGGTATTGGTCGTTGCACCCTGACCCTGGGCGAAGCGGTGCCGCTGGATACCTATTATGATAGCCCGAATACCGGTGGCTTTATCTTGATTGATCGCCTCACCAATGTGACGGTCGGCGCGGGCATGATCCGCCATGTGGCTGAGGCGCAGTCGCAAACCACCTCGTCGTTCTCAGCGTTTGAGCTTGAGCTAAACCAGTTGATCCGCAAGCACTTTCCGCATTGGCAAGCGCGGGATCTACGTCAACTGGGATAAACGATGAGTTGGCAGGAAACCACGGTACTCACCTTGCTGGTAGCGATTGTCGCCGGCTTGGTGCTCACCCGCATAAAGCCTGTGCTCTTGTTTGCCGGGGCCGCGTTTGTGGCGTTCCAAACCGGGCTCACCTCGGTTGAAGCGTTGACGGCGAACTTTACTGCGCCATCACTGCTGACCTTGGTATTGCTGATTTTGGTTTCTTGTGCGTTGGAGAAAACCCATCTGACCAGCTGGGTCGCCCGACAGGCGTCGCACGGCGCGCTACCCACCGTGATTGCTAAATTAGGGATCGCGAGTGCGCTACTGTCGGCGCTGGTTAATAATACCGCGGTGGTGGTGTCCATGATTGGCGCGATCAAGCGTAACCGGCGCCACTCGCCCTCGCAGCTTTTGATCCCATTGTCATACAGCGCCATTCTCGGTGGCACCCTGACGCTGATTGGCACATCCACCAATTTAATTGTGAATAGCTTTGTTGAGCGTGCGGGGTTACCCAGTTTGGGCTTTTTCACGCCGACAACCATCGGTGCCGCCGCACTGGTGGCGGGGCTGTTGGTGTTAATTCCGTTCAGCTATCGGTTGCCACGCCATGATGGTGAACAAGAGGAAAGCTTGCCGTATGTACTTGAAGCACGGCTAGCTGCCGACTCGCCCTTATGTGGACAAAGTGTGGCAGACAATGGCTTGCGGGCATTACGTCGCTTGTACTTGGCCGAAATTCATCGCCAAGATGGGGTGATTGCGCCTGTGTGTCCGGATACACCGTTATTGGCCGGTGATAAGTTGCAGTTTGCTGGCGATGTGGAAAGTGTTGCGACCTTGCAAGAGATCCCAGGACTGACCTTGTTCGGCCAGCATCACATCGATGGGCAAAATTTGATTGAGGTGGTGGTGAGCCACAGCGCCAGCATTTGTGGCAAAACCCTCAAAGCCGCCCGTTTTCGCGAGACCTTTGATGCCGTGGTGGTCGCCATTCGCCGCGGCCATGAAAAACTCGACGGGGGACTGGGCAATATTCCTTTGCATGCCGGCGATACGCTGGTGTTGGTGCCGGGCAAAACCTTTCGCCAAGACAGCCAAGCGTTACGGCGTGAGTTCGTGCTCTTTAATGGCTTGGAAGCCAGTACCCGTCTTTCCGAGCGCAAAAGCGTTGCGGTACTGGCGGGATTTGTCGCGGTGATTGGCGCTGCCTTGCTGACCCCGATACCGCTGCTTAATGGCTTAGCCGCTTATTTGGTGGTGTTGCTGGTCACCGGCATTATCTCCTTGCACGATTTACAACGCCGATTTCCGGTTGAAGTGGTGGTGATTGTCGGCGCGGCACTGACGTTGGCACAGTTGATGTTGGCGTCAGGGCTGTCGGCGCGCTTTAGTGATTGGTTTATGGCGACGTTTGCCGCAGGTGGCGCGATAGGGGCGTTGGTGGCGGTGTACTTGCTGACCTTGTTGCTGACCGAGCTTATCACTAACAATGCCGCGGCGGCGCTGGCTTTCCCGCTGGGCTATAGCTTGGCGCTAGGGTATGGGGTGGATCCTATGCCCTTTGTGATGGCGGTGCTGTTTGGCGCCAGTGCCAGTTTTATTTCCCCTTACGGATATCAAACCAATTTATTGGTATATAGCGTGGGCAATTACCAGCTGCGTGATTATTTGCGTCTGGGATTACCGTTATCTGTGGTGTATTCCGCGGTGGTGCTCACCCTGTTACCGATTGTTTTTCCTTTAACGCCGGTGGCCTCTTAATTATGGCGTGGCCAACGAAATTGCGGAGACTTTCATGACTGACACTGTATCTGCGCCAACCGATCCCAATGTGATTTGGCATCAGCATCATGTTGATCAAGCCCAGCGCAGCGAACAAAAACAGCAGCAACCTGTAGTGCTTTGGTTTACCGGCTTGTCTGGCTCGGGCAAATCGACCATCGCGGGCGCGCTAGAGGCGGCCTTGGTGGCCGAAGGGCACCATACCTATTTGCTGGATGGCGATAATATTCGCCATGGTTTATGTCGCGATCTGGGCTTTTCCGATCAAGACAGGCGCGAGAATATTCGCCGGATTGGTGAAGTGGCCAAGTTGATGACCGATGCGGGCCTGATTGTCTTGAGTGCCTTTATTTCACCGTTCCGCGCGGAGCGAGAAATGGTGCGCGAGCGTTTGCCTGATGGGCAGTTTATCGAAGTCTTTGTCGATACGCCGCTGGCGGTGTGTGAGCAGCGTGACCCGAAAGGGCTCTACAAAAAAGCACGTGCGGGCGAGATCCCTGCGTTTACCGGTATCTCGTCAGATTATGAGCCGCCGCAAATACCGGCCATCCATTTAACCGGCGAGCAGAGTGTCGCTGAGCATGTGGCGACCTGTTTTCGTGTATTGCGTGAGCGCGGGGTGCTGGGCTCGCCTCTGGATTAAGCGTGGGTGTTGACCGTATCACCCACATCGCTGTGCATCTCAAAGCCCTCGGCGAGTAACTCACAAACCGCATGATGATAATCAGTATGCACGCGCTTGCCGACCAGCTTGGCGAGCTCATGGCCGGTGGGACTGAAGCGGTAATAATACAGGCGCATCCCTTTGTGGAGTGGGGTGAGCATATATTGGGTGTCTTGCAGTTTAAACGGCATCGCTGGCTGCATCTCAATCACGCCGGATTCTAGCTCGGTGCGCAGGATCAGCCCCAAATCCATCAGCAGCATTAAGTCGGTATAAGACAGTTGGTAGTGACCTAGGGTGAGCTTGTGGGGCGGCTCGGGGCGCAGCAGTTGCACCAAACCTTGGCGACGACGAAAACCGGTGACTAGCTTTTTAGTGCTGTCTTGTCCAAAGGTACTGGACAGTGCACAGGCGCGTTGCAGTGCTTGTGCTTCGCGCTGGGTCATGGTTTCTAACAGCGTGAGTGCTTTAATCGAGGTGCTACCTGGACGCAACATTTCTTGTCGTAGGATCTTCGCCCATAACTGTTGCATGGCATGGCCATGAATATTGCGCGCTAAATCGAAGAAACGCACCAGCCAATCTGGATCGGGCGTTTGGGCCGTTTCGTTATGACAGTGGTCATAGGTGTGGGCGATGATAGCTTCGAGATTCGCCTGCTGTTTTTGCATCACTTGGCGTTGGCGGTTAGCACTGCGGTGAGCCAGATCTTCTTGCTCGACCTCTTGTAGGCGAGCATCGACGTGATACTCACTGGCAATCGCTTTTAAGCGTCCTTTGCTGCCGCGCAGATCAGCGTCTTCTTGATAGGCATGATCTTTTTGCTGACGACGCTTTTCTTGCGGGACGTCGATAACCACGGGCTTTTCTTGCTCTGCCATGCTGCTCTCACACTGATTGTCAGCAAAATTTAATGCTGGCAAATATGTTAATTAATGATTAAATTTGTTAACATTATGAGTGTTAATAATCAAGTGTAGGGACGCGTGTGCGAAGGCAAAAACCCAACCCCATCAATCTCGTGCTGATAGCTGTCTACATCGGCGCCTTAGCAATCTTGTCTCATTATATTGCCTGACAATCTTAGGTGCGACGATCCGGTTCACTGATTGAGTGGGAAATTAGCCATCATCATAGTCTGTTAGCGCCGAGCCTTGGAGTACATAGCCCACTTCTGCTAAATCATGGCTAATATGTTCAGTTTTTAACGTCCCTTCGACATAGACCACATCCCATAACTGTTGAATCGGCGCGCCACCGGTAAACTTTACATAAACAATTTGATTAGGGGGAGGTGGCGGAACATGGATACAGGCCCCTAAGAAGGGCACCAGTAAAAATTCAGTCACCACTTTGTCATCCCCCTCTAGTGGGATCACAAAGCCGGGAATTTTGACTTGGCTGTTGTTGAGCTCTGGGCGAACCGAGCCAACCAAGCTTTGTGGATTCTCACTATGGTGACTGATATCTGGCATACCCCGGCTATCAAACTGAGCGCGTTCATGCTCAGGCACCAAATCAATCCAATCCAGCGTGAGTGGTTCACTGCTCGCCCATGTAGGCGAGCTCAAAACACCGCTCAGTAAGGCAATAAGCCCGAGCATTATTCGTTTTTTCATCTGTTATACCTTAATTGTCATTCCATCGGCGAGCGCCTGTCGGTAGGCGCGCCAAGCCGGAATTAATCCCACGATAAAGCCAGCGACTAACACTCCGGCCATCAATGAAAGCTCATAAGAGGACGGCCAGTCGAGCGGTAAGAATAAGCCAAACTCACTGAGAATATAGGGTTGTGCCAGCGCGAGTCCACCATAAAGCAGTAGCACGCCAAAGACGATCCCAGCGAGGGTGATCGCGACCGCTTCACTGACCAAAAGCAAAATAATATGCAAAGGACGCGCGCCCATTGCTCGCAGAATCGCCATTTCTCGACGACGTTCGTTAAGACTTGTGAGTAAGCTTGAGAGCATGCCCAACAGCCCCGCGACGGCCACAAAGCCAGAGATCACCAAGAGCGCTTGCTCGCCAACACGCATCATCCCCCATAACTCATGCAAGGCAATGCCGGGCATAATGGCCGTTAATGGCTCGCGCGGATAGGTGTTGACCCAGCGCTGGACGGCAAAGGTTTTGATTTTGCTGTTTAGTCCCACCATTACCGCGGTCAGTTGTTCGGGTTGTAGCTCGCGCTGCTGCGCTTGGGCTTGGGCTTGGGTGAGACCTTGGCCCAGTCGTGCACCACTTTCCCAGCCGACATGAATCGCTTCTATGGCCTCAAGTGACACATGCACACTTCGGTCGACGGGCGTGCCGGTGGGGGCCAAGATCCCGGTGACCGTAAAGGGTAAATTATCGTGTTGGTTAAAGCCTTTGTCGGCCAGTCCATGCGCGATCACCACGTTATCCCCTATGGTGTAGCTCAGTTCTTTCGCCACTTGAGCGCCAATCACGGTATCAAATAAGCCCCCAAATTGACTGCCTTGGCGAAAAGCCAGTGGCTGCTTTTGGCCATATTGGTAATGGGAAAAGTAATCATTGGTGGTGCCGACCACCCGAAAACCACGGTGGGAATCGCCCAGTGAAATCGGAATGGTCCAACTCACATCCGGGTGCTCACGAAGGCGCTGGTAACTGTCCCAGCCGATATTATTGGTGGCGTTGCCAATACGAAACACCGAGTAGAGCAGTAAATTGATCGGGCCTGAGCGGGCACCCACAATTAAATCGGTGTTCGAGATGGTATTCGCAAAACTCGCCTTGGCTTGAGTGCGCACTTTCTCCACCCCGAGTAAAAGCACCACAGCGATGGTGACGGTCAGCAAAGAAAGCAGTGCGGTGGCACGGCGGTTCTTCAGACTTTGCCCGGCCAATCCTAATAGTGAAATCATTGGTTGGCCTCCTCGCGGTGTATGGCGCGATTAAGCGCGGGAAGCGAGACATCTCGGTCAAATAAGTGCGCCAATTGGCTGTCGTGGCTGACAAACAATAAGCTGCTGTTAGCCTCGCGGCATCGATCTTGTAGTAAGCGAATAAAGGCATTGCGGGTGTTGGCGTCAAGTGCGGAAGTGGGCTCGTCAGCGATGATCAACGCCGGTGCCCCCATCAGCGCCCGCGCCGCCGCGACCCGTTGTTGTTGGCCAATACTCAATGCGGTGACAGGCTGATGGTAGCAGCTTGCTGGCAAGCCCAGTCGATCGAGCAAGCTGGCGGCCTCTTGATGAGGCGATTGAGTCAGTGTCTGACGCCGCGCGTGAGAAAAACGCAGTGGGACGGTGACATTATCGATCACCGATAAATAGGGCAGCAGATTAAACTGCTGGAAAATATAACCAATATGGTTGGCGCGAAATTGGTCACGCTGGCGATCGTTCAGAGCCGTCAGTGCTTGGTGATTGACGGTCAGTGTTCCCGCCTGCGGGGTATGAATGCCCGCAATCAAGCTTAGCAGGGTGGATTTACCACTGCCGCTGGGACCTTGTAAAAAAACATGCTCGCCGTCATTGAGCGCAAACGCATCGATATCAATGATCGGTTGCGGCTGACCAGGCCAAGTAAAACGCAGTTGTTCGATGGTTATCATGCCTGACAGGGGCGCAGTATACGCCCCGCCTCCTTGTTCACTACCACTGGATGTGCGACTTGGCACGATTCAAGGTGTCTACCCAGACCTTATCATCGGTAAAGGCCTGAATCTTAATGGTGTCTGTATTAGGGAATAGATTAAACCAATCAGTTTTCAATTCGGTGAAGGCTTGCGGGTTTTGGCAAATGAATTGGTAGTTCGCTGATAAGGTATTGTGGTTACCGTGATCATGCCCATGATGATCGTCATGGTGATCATGATGTCCTTCGTGATCATGGTGGTTGTGATCACCATGTTCCTCATGATGGGCATCTTTGCCGTCTCTGCCATCGCGACCGTCACGATGGGCGTGGCCATCTTCGCCATCTTCACCGTGAATACTATTATGCTCATGCTCATGCTCATGCTCATGCTCATGTTCGTGGTCATGCTTATGGTCGTCAAAACTGCTGGTGACCTTGGCATCGACGAGCTGGCAATCGGCCGCCTCGGCAAGCTGGAAGCGTTTTTCCCCCTCGCGCAGTAGGGCATAGGCATCCTCAAGGGCTTGTTGCTCGGTGGCATGTTTCGGTGAGTGTTCAAAGCCGACCACATCATGCCCGGGCGCAGTCAGTTCAATCAGTACGCGCTCTCCGTCTTGGGCGAGGCTTGCGGTGACTTCACCGTGTACATGAGCATCAAATGACTGATAGCTGGCCTCTTCGGCCAACGTGGCCATAGAGGCCGTTGCCATGGCCAGGGTGATAACACTGGGGTAAAAACGAGCTTTCATGGTGTTCTCCTAATGAATAAATGAATTAAATAATGAAGGCATTTATTCGACTAGGTGGAGCTCGTGCCGAAAAGGCAATGGCTGTGCGACAAGCTTGCTGCGGTTTTGACCAGACTGTGATGGTATTGACGGCATAAATGGGGGTCGGTGTCACGATACTAGAAGCCAGTACCACCGGTGGGACAAGATGGCAGGCACCACAGTGCTCACTGTGATGTGTCGGCACTAAGGTGTCGACGTGGTGGTGAGCCCATAGTCCGGCTTGGCTAAGCACCAGTACAAATAGCAGGTTGACGAGCACTCGCCGAGTCATCCAGACGTCCATGAGGTTGATAGGTAATGTGATAACATAACAATTATCATCATCGACGCCAAGTGTCGAATATAAACGCGGGCAAGGCCCGCGTACGGTTATTGATTGACGAGCTGTGTGACTAAGCTTATGACTTGATCCACTTCATCTTTGTTTAATTTGCCTTCTTTGACAAAGCGTACGGTGCCTTTATCGTCCAACACGGCAATCATCGAGCTTTCTTCTTTTAAGCGCCATGCCTCTGCGACATTGCCGTTTTCGTCCAGCACAATTGATGACCATGTGAAATCCCGCTTACTGTCTTCGGCAGAGGATTTAACAAAGCCTCCCGTTCCCCACATGGCATCATCTTGATTAATGATGGTGGTGGTTTGATAACGAGCGTCGTCAAAGTCAGCGGCTGTAATCGCTTCCATCAAAGGTGCGTTCATTTCTTTGGCACTGCTACGCCCGGCAATGGCTTGGATAACACGCACCTTGCCTGGCAACTGGTCGGTTTGCCACGCTTGATAGACGATGTCGTCGCCATTCAACGTCAGCTCGCCGTGTTCAGCGACGCTGGCATCGGGCAAGGGAGCACCATTTTGGAGCGTATGCGCCCAACTGACGCCAGTAAATAACGCAAAGGTGAGAGCGAGTAGGGTGGTTTTTTTCATTATCAATCATCCATGTCTGTTGTCATTGTTTGGCATCAGGTGCCAAGTTATCTATGGTTACGTCAGACGGTGATTTGTGCCAAGTATCTAGGGTGAATCCGTGCGCAAGATCGGAGTTTTATCCAAAGAGCGCCACTGAGCGCCGTGAGGATTGATCTCGTCGAGGGAACTTTTAGTGTTGGATAGGCTCTAATTCTGTACTTGCCATCAGAGTAAGGTGGCACTTTGCTTGCTTAAGTAAACAACGCGGAGAAGGCCAGATAATACTCTGCTCTCCATGGTGGTAACACGATTCACTGCGAAACGGTGAAAGCACATTGTTACTGTTTCGGTCTGTTAATCAGACTCTGTTGAGAAAAAGAAAGGGCTCCTTATGCTTCGCATCTTTCGTCAATATCGACCAACGCAGATTGCGCGGTATGTGAAACGATTTTTTAAGGGCCGACTCTATATTGAAGGTGTCGGCGCGTTTGAGTTTGATGGTGGGCGTTTACTGCCGCCCGGGCACAGTGATAGGCGCGCACTCTCAGTCATGACTGAGATTAATAAAGAAATTAAAGCCATGGCACTGAGTGCCTAACAATGCCTGAAGCAAAAAAACACGTCTAGCCGACGTGTTTTTTTATGTCTGTGTTTGCTTTCCGTAAGCTTATTGAGGTGGGAAGCAAACGCCGGTGCCACCTAAGCCGCAGTAACCTTGCGGGTTTTTATGTAGATACTGCTGGTGATCGGTTTCAGCTAAGAAATAAGCCCCGGCTGGTGCGATCTCTGTGGTTACGGCATCCGGTTTGCTCGCGTTCCTCAGTGCCTCCTGATAAGTAGCGAGACTTGCTTCGACGCTAGCTTTATCCGCAGGGTCACAATAGTAAATGGCTGAGCGGTATTGTGGGCCGACATCGTTACCTTGACGTAATCCTTGCGTAGGATCGTGGTTTTCCCAAAAGACCGTCAATAAGTCGTCTAAGCTGGTGACATTAGGATCAAAGATCACGTGCACGACTTCAGCGTGACCCGTCTGGCCGGTGCTTACATCTTGATAGCGAGGGTGTTGTGTCACGCCACCGCTGTAGCCGACAGACGTCATGACGACGCCTGGTTGTTGCCAGAATTTGCGTTCTGCTCCCCAAAAGCAGCCCATACCAAAAATGACCTGTTTTTGACCGTCGGCTGGCGTTACCGTGATAGGCTGTCCGAATACCGAATGGGGTGCAGATGGAATGATCGCATCAGAGCGATCTGCAATCGGATTGTTGGGTTGGTTAAAGGAAGATTGCATCGACATAGGGATCCTTATATTGCTGTGATTAAAAGCGTCACAGGTTATACGAAACAACGTTGGGTGTGGACCGAAGTGATTGATGCTAGCATCGAGCTCGGCTCAGCGCGTAATATGGCAAGATATCATCAATTTTGTCGAGCGACACCCTGGTAATGGTTCTCATTGCATGAAAATACATAGACTTCCCCTTATTGCGTTCGCTTTTTTACTGCTGCCCTGTTGGGCCAGCGCTAACCTTGATTTTGAGATCCAAGGGCTAGAAGGAGAAGTGCAACAAAATGTGGAAACCTATCTTGCAGCTATTTCTCCTGAAGAGCGAGAGATGTCCTATCGCTTTACCGCCCGTGTTGAACGCGATGTGCGCCAAGCGCTCCAAGCCGTGGGATATTATCAACCCAAGATTAAACTCCAAGGCCCAGAAGACGAGACCCTTGTCGTATCAGTAACTCCTGGGAAGCCGGTAAAGGTGGCACAGGTAGATGTGGTTTTTGAAGGCGAAGCGGCGATGGACGATGATTTTCATTCGCTCAAAGCCAATGGGCCACAGCCGGGTAAACGGCTTAATCACGGTGACTATGAATCACTGAAAAGTCAGATTAAAAGTTTGGCGGTGAAGAAAGGCTATTTTGATGGCCGTTTTACGCAAACACGCCTCGATATTGCGCCAGAACGCCAGCAGGCTTTTATTCATCTGCATTTTGCCAGTGGTAAACGTTATCATTTTGGCGCAATCCGTTATCAAGGTTCACAGATCCAACTCAAACGTCTCGATACACTGCGCGACTTTTCTCCTGGTGATCCGTATCAAGTGACAGAATTGGGGGCCTTCAACCAAGCACTAGCTAATACAGGCTGGTTTGCCAGTGCCTTGGTGCAAGCTGATATGGAAGAGGCTGAAGGCACCGAAGTACCTATTAGGGTGACCCTGACACCCGACGCACGCAATAAGTTTGAGACGGGCTTAGGATATTCTACGGACATTGGTCCACGGCTGAAGTTTAACTGGCGTAAGCCTTGGTACAATTCGCGTGGACATAGCATTTCCACCTCTTTGGCTATATCTCAGCCTGAACAAACATTCACGTCCACCTACAAGGTCCCTTTAGAGGATGTGTCACGTGAATACTATCAAGTCCAGCTGGGTTTAAAACGCACGGAGCAACGAGATACGTCTAGCCTCGAAGCGACGACTTCTGTGTCTCGACACTGGCTTTATGATACCGGTTGGCAGCGCAGCGTATCGCTACGTTGGTTATATGAAAACTATACGCAAGGGCAAGATGAAGACATCGTTAGCGTGATCCTTCCGGGTATCAACTTTACCCGCACGCGTGCACGTGGGGGGTTAATGCCGCATTGGGGAGACAAACAATCGATTACATTGGAAGCGGCCGATCCTATCTGGCTGTCCGATATTAGCCTGTTCCGTCTGCAAGGCAGAAGTGCATGGATTCGTAGCCTCAATAAAAACCATCGCGGCTTGTTACGCGTCGACGGTGGCGCGCTGATTTCCGAAGAGTTCAGTGAAGCACCGCCCTCTTTACGCTTTTTCGCCGGGGGGGATAACAGTATTCGCGGTTATGCCTACGAAACCGTCTCTCCCGAAGATGATAGTGGTCAGCTTAGCGGGGCACGCTACATGTTAACCGGCACCTTGGAATATCAGTATCGGTTAGGCGGTAACTGGTGGTGGGCATTGTTTGCCGATGCGGGGGATGCTTGGACGAGTGAATTATCGTGGAAGCGTGCAGCAGGAACAGGCGTTCGCTGGTCGTCACCAGTTGGGCCTATTCGTTTAGATGTCGCACATGGTCTTGATAATGATGACGACGATTTTCGCGTGCATTTAACATTAGGGCCTGAATTATGAGTCGTTGGTTAGTCAGGCTAACGTTTATTGTACTCATGCTCACTTTTGTCCTGGTGGGCTTGGTGTCAGTCACGTTATTTACCCCAATGGGTTTACAAGTGGGTGTTTGGGGGGCGCAAAAAGCGCTGCCTGCGCTAACACTGGAAGACGCTGAGGGCGGTTTATTAACGGGATTTGAGTTACATGGCCTCCGTTACCAAGATGCGCAAGTTGAACTACAAGCAAAATACCTAGCACTTTCTATTGATGGTAAGTGCCTACTTACCCCAGAGATCTGTGTTGATAAGCTGGCCGCTGAAGGGGTAACGCTGGATCTGAATATTCCGCCAAGCGGTGACGCTCCCCCCGCGGAACCGTCCACGTCTATGATCCAAGCGCCGTTACCGATCCATGTTAATACGTTTGCTCTCAATGACGTGGCGATGAAAGTTGCGGGGCAGGTGATTGACTGGCAGCAACTCCAAGGTGGGGTGCATTTTGAGGGAGATACCTTGACGTTATCGCCCACTGAGTGGCAGAAGTTGGTGGTCACGCTCCCCTCGGAAGGCACTGAGCAAGCAAAGACCGAGCACGCGGTTGGTAAACCCGATGGCGAAGTATCGAGTCCCCCCTTTGATTATCCGGGGCTAAGTTTACCGACCCTCCACGTGCCGCTGAATATTGACGTTAAGCAACTCAGGCTGCGAGATACCCGTATTGACGCCGGCACGGTGCAAACCTTCTCCTCGCTGGTTCTGTCTGGAGGGGTCAAAGGCAGTGCGGTGACGATTGATGATTTCTCGCTGGCCGCGCCGCAGGGGACAGTTAGGGTTTCTGGCGATATCTTGCTAAAAGGTAACTATCCACTGACATTGCAGTCCCAGTTGACTACAAACTTGGCGCCGCTCCAAGGACAAGCCTTGTCCCTGTCTGCCTCAGGAAGCTTGGCTGTATTGGAAGTAAGCGCTAAGGCAAGCGGCCCAGTGAATGCTCAGCTTAACAGCGAGGCCAATCTGCTGGCTGCGGACTTACCCTTTGTCTTGCAACTGAATAGTGACCAGATCACTTGGCCTCTGACGGGGGACGAGATCGTAGCGTTGCACGGATTACAATTCAGTGCGGATGGCGATTTTTCCGACTATCAGCTTAGGTTACAAACCGAGGTCGACGGCCCCGAGGTGCCGAAAACACAGCTGAATCTTGCCGGCCAAGGCAGCCTGACGGCGCTGACCCTCTCGCAGCTGGAGGCCAACACGCTCGGAGGCAAGGTGGCTGGCCGTGCTAGCGTGGATTGGTCCAGCGTGCCATTTTGGCAAGCTGAGTTAGGCTTTGCCAACATTCAACCTCAGCAGCAATGGCCAGAGGTGACGGGGAATTTAACCGGTGCAATCAGCCACCGTGGCCGCTTAACCGCCCAAGGCGGCTGGGATGTCTCGGTGCCCACGTTGGTGGTGCATGGCGAGTTGCAAAAACTGCCGCTAGCGGTCGCGGGCGCGCTCAATGCGCACGATCGTGATGGCGATGGCCAGCCGAGCGTGTCGACGCCGGGACTGACGCTGTCGCATGGTCCCAATCACGTCACGGCACAAGGGCAAGTGCGTGATGAGTGGCAAATGGGACTGTCGGTCGATATTGCTGACTTATCGCAATCCTTGCCCATGTTCACTGGTGTGATCCGCGGGGATGCACGATTGAGTGGGCCGTTTGCGCAGCCAACCGCAAAGTTGGCACTCCATGCTAAGCAGCTGCGTTGGCAAGATGTGCGCATTAATCAGCTGACGGTAGACGGTGATCTGGCCGTAAAAGACCGCTTGGGTGGTGATTTGACGGTGTCGGTATTGGGCGGGCGCTATCAAACCGCGCGTTTAGATAACCTCGATTTAACCGTGCGCGGTGATGAAGCCGCACATCAGCTGGATTTGCGCTGGCAAGGGGCACCGGCTTCTGGCGCGCTGCGCATTGAAGGTGCATTGGCGCGAGACACAGGCTGGCAAGGAAAATTACTCGATACATCGGTGAACGTGGAAGAACTTGGCGACATTGTGCAGCAAAGTGCGGCATCCATTGCGTTTAGTTTCGCCAATATGCAAACCGAGGTTGGCGAGCATTGTTGGCAGTGGCAAGCGACTCAAGTTTGTCTTCCTCGTCCTGCGCGTTTAGGAGAGCAAGGTGAGGCAACCGTGAATATTACCGGGTTTGATACTCGCCAAATTGCCGCTTTCTTTCCGCCTGATTGGCAGCTCGACACGCAGGCAAATGCCGCGGTAAGTGCGCATTGGCAGCCAGAGTCAGCCCCAACGGTGAAAGCCTCTATCGATGTGAGTGAGGGAAAGATACAACAGCAAAAAGAGACACCTTTAGTGCTGGGGTGGCAACACGCAAACCTTGATGCGCGTTGGCAGAATAATCAACTACAAGGGGCGCTTGCGTTAACGTTGGAGGACGGAGGAACGGTTGCCTCCGCATTTACCCTTACGGATTTACTGACTTCCACGCGCACCGTGACCGGTGATCTCACCATCAATGCTGTACAGCTAGCCAAATTAGAGCCCTTATTAGGCAATGATAAGCAAGCTGATATTAATGGTGAGGTAAATGCCAATTTACGGATTGAAGGTCCCCTCACTTTACCGCAAGTACACGGTGGGGTCAGCGTCAGTGCGTTACGTGTGAAAGGTTTATCGTCACCGGTTGACGTAGACGACGGTCAACTCGCATTAACCCTTGATGGACAACAAGGGCAAATCAACGGGGAACTGGTGACGCCCGATGGAACCTTGGTGCTGAAGGGGAGTGGCCAGTGGCCCCGTGTCGATGATTGGCAGTTTGGTTTGAATGTCTCAGGTGACACATTGCGCGTTAATGTCCCGCCGATGGTGCGCCTCGATGTCGCGCCAGATCTCACCGTCTCAGCCACTCCTAATGATGTTGTGATTAGAGGCGATATTCGTGTGCCCTGGGGGCAGATCGAGGTGGAGAATTTACCGGAGTCGGCCATCACTGTGTCGGATGATACGGTGATCCTCAATCAAAACTATGAGCCTGAAGATGCAGAACAAAAAGATGCGGTTCCCTTTAATTTGGTCACGGATGTGCGCTTAGTGCTTGGTGATGAAGTTCGGCTGGCGGCGTTTGGTTTGAAGTCGCGCTTGGCAGGTGAACTTAACATTAAGAACAACCGCAAAGGCGCCTTGATTGTCGGCAACGTGAGCTTGTTGGAAGGGACCTACCGATCATTTGGGCAAGATTTGATTATCCGTAAAGGGGAGATCTTATTTAATGGCCCTGCTGATCAGCCGTATTTGCAAGTCGAGGCCATTCGCAATCCAGCCAGAATGGAAGGCGATGTGATTGCGGGTATTCGGTTAAGTGGCCCAGCAGACGATCCCGTCGCCGATATCTTCATGGATCCTGCTGGCTCTCAAGCCAATGCCTTGTCTTACTTATTGCGTGGCCGAGCTTTAGATGCGGGCGCGGGGGATGCCAATATGACGTCGATGCTTATTGGCATCGGTTTAGCGCAAAGCGGCAAACTCGTCGGAGAGATTGGTCAGGCGTTTGGTGTGGACGATCTGACGGTTGATACTGCCGGCGCCGGTGATGAGCAAAAGGTCGAAGTATCCGGTTATATTTTACCGGATCTAGAAGTGAAATACGGCGTGGGAATTTTTGACGCGATTGGCGTGTTTACCGTGCGTTACCGATTAATGAAAGATCTGTATGTAGAAGCGGTATCAGGGGTGGATCAAGCGGTCGATCTGCTGTATCAATTTGAGATTAAATAGATAGCAAAAGGCCCGCCAAATAGCGGGCCTTTATCTTCATTGATGAAACAGCATTACTTCTTTGCGCGTTCAAATGAAGACAAGATTTCGTCTTTTGCCGCTTGGGCATCTTCCCAGCCATCGACTTTGACCCATTTGCCCGCTTCAAGCTCTTTGTAACGCTCGAAGAAATGAGTGATTTGTGCTTTCAGTAGCTTAGGCAAGTCGCTCACGTCTTTCACGTGATCATACTCTTTAGTCAGCTTGCTATGGGGAACCGCGACAACCTTGGCATCTTCACCCGATTCGTCGGTCATTTTTAGCACACCCACTGGGCGGCAGCGGATCACAGAGCCAGGAACGAGAGGGAATGGTGTTGGAACCAGCACGTCTACCGGGTCACCGTCGAGTGATAAGGTGTGGTTTACATAGCCATAGTTACATGGGTAGAACATCGGAGTAGACATAAAGCGATCAACGAATAACGCGCCGCTATCTTTGTCCACTTCGTATTTGATTGGGTCAGCGTTCGCTGGGATCTCAATCACCACATAAATATCTTCAGGCAGCTCTTTGCCCGCAGGGACCTGGTTCAGGCTCATGGGATGTCCTTTTGTTTAATAAAAAAGTGTGTGCCAATTATAACCACCGAGCGTGAAAATAACAGAGGCGACCATGCGGGTCGCCTCTGTTATTTTCATACGGCAGGAATATTGTCGATTGACAGGGTCGATGTCTTAGCCGTCATCGTGATCCGAATAAATCTCTAAGAATTGATCGACTTTATCTACCATATTGCTTGAGCCAACAAAGAAAGGCACGCGTTGGTGAAGCTCAGTCGGATCAATATCCAAAATACGCTGAGCGCCGTCGGTTGCTTTGCCTCCCGCTTGTTCGATGATAAAGGCCATCGGGTTGCATTCGTAAAGCAAACGCAGTTTGCCATTGGGGTAGGCTAAGGTGCTGGGGTATAGATAAATGCCGCCTTTCAGCAAATTGCGATGAAAGTCGGCGACTAAGGAGCCAATGTAGCGTGACGTATAAGGACGTTTCTCTTGAGGGACGTTTTCTTGACAGTATTTAATGTATTTTTTGACGCCCTGTGGGAATTTGATGTAGTTCCCTTCGTTAATGGAATAAATGTTGCCGTCTTTAGGAATGGTCATATTCTCATGGGACAGGCAAAACAGCCCTAGAGATGGGTCGTAGGTAAAACCGTGTACGCCATCACCGGTGGTGTAAACCAACATGGTGGATGAACCGTAAATGATATAGCCCGCAGCAACCTGTCGATGGCCTGGCTGAAGAAAGTCTTCCTCGGTGGGAGGGGTACCAACGGGTGACACACGGTGATAGATAGAGAAGATGGTGCCAACCGATACATTGACATCAATGTTAGACGAGCCGTCGAGGGGATCGATAAGCACCACGTATTTGGCATTGCGATTGAGTTGTTTATTGAAAATGACGGCATCATCTTCTTCTTCGCTAGCAACACCACAGACTTGGTCTCGGGCTTCCATCGCAGCTTTAAATTTTTCGTTGGCGTAAACGTCGAGTTTTTGTTGCTCTTCGCCTTGTGCGTTTTCTGTGCCGATGGCACCAGCTATGTCAACTAAGCCCGCTTTGTTAATTTCACGGTTGACAATTTTGGCGGCGAGACGAATAGACGCAAGAAGAGAAGATAAATCGCCGCTGGCATGCGGGAACGCGTGTTGCTTCTCAACAATGTACTCGCCGAGGGTCTTAATGTCGGGCATTCTCAATCCTTAATGGTGATGAACTGTCTTTCTAATGCAATGAGATAAATGGGCAGTGAACTGCCTCTTGAAATCGTCGTCATTCTAGCGCTCGTGACTTTTTAATCGTACTGAAGAAATGGATGAGGCAAGGGAAGTGTGATCGCGACATAAAAACCATGTCAGATGCGCGCAAGCAATAAGACCCAAGCGTTAATCCAAGGCATAATAATCACCCGTGCCGAACGGCTGGGTAATCAATAACACAGTGAAGGCTATGCATATTCATATTCTAGGCATCTGCGGCACCTTTATGGGTGGCGCGGCGATGCTGGCAAAACAATTGGGGCACAAGGTCACGGGGTCTGATAGCCATGTTTATCCCCCTATGAGCACATTGCTTGAATCGCAGGGTATCGACATCATCGAAGGCTATGATCCCGCACAGTTATCACCAATACCGGATCTTGTGGTAATTGGTAATGCGATGAGCCGCGGTAATCCCTGTGTAGAAGCCGTATTGAATCAAGGGCTCCCGTATACATCAGGCCCTCAGTGGTTACATGACTGCTTACTCCAAGACCGTTGGGTGTTGGCCGTATCAGGGACGCACGGAAAGACGACCACCGCCAGTATGCTGGCATGGATCCTAGAAGATTGTGGGTATGAGCCTGGTTTTTTGATTGGCGGAGTGGCGAGTAACTTCAATGCGTCTGCGCGCTTGGGAGATAGCCCGTTTTTCGTGGTGGAAGCCGATGAATACGACAGTGCGTTTTTTGATAAGCGCTCCAAGTTCATTCATTATCAGCCACGCACGCTGGTGGTCAACAATCTTGAGTTCGATCATGCCGATATTTTTGATGATCTAGCGGCGATTCAGAAGCAGTTTCATCACGTGGTTCGCACTGTGCCGGGGATCGGGCAAATTATCGCACCGTCAGACGATGCCAATGTGGCGGATACCCTGGCGATGGGCTGCTGGAGTGAGTGTGTGTATGCTGGGCCAGATGGCCAGTGGCAGAGTGTGAAAAAAGATCCAGCAGGCAGTCATTTTGCGGTGTATTTAGCCGGCGAGCATGTCGGTGATGTCAACTGGGACTTGGTTGGCGATCACAATGTGCGTAATGCTTTGATGGCCCTTGCGGCGGCGCGTCATGTGGGGGTGACACCAGATCTTGCCTGCCAGTCGCTAGCGTCATTTATCAATACCAAGCGCCGGCTTGAGTGGCGCGGTGAGCAAGCCGGTGTCACTGTCTATGATGACTTTGCCCATCACCCGACCGCGATTCGACTTACCCTAGAGGGCTTGCGTGCCAAGGTGGGCAATGGACGTATTTTGGCGGTGCTAGAGCCGCGCTCTAATACGATGAAGCAAGGGGTGCATAAAGACACTTTGGCGGGGTCGCTTGCCAGTGCTGACAGTGTGTTCCTTTATCAACCGGACGGGCTTGATTGGTCACTCGATGACGTGGTGAACCATTGTACGCAGCCAGCTCAAATTGATACCGAGATTGACGCGCTTGTGGCCGAACTTTGCTTGCAAGCCGAGCCGGGTGATACCGTGCTGGTGATGAGCAACGGTGGGTTTGGCGGTATTCATGAGAAGCTGCTGACGGCACTCGCTGACAAGGAGGCGGTTTATGGCGGATAAACGCATCACACTGGCGTGGACCGGTGCATCTGGCGCACCGTACGGACTGCGATTGCTTGAGTGCTTGTTGGCGCAAGAGTATCAGGTTTTTTTATTGATCTCGTCGGCGGCAAGAGTGGTGCTGGCGACTGAACATGGCTTGAAGTTGCCTTCTGGCCCACAGGCGGCGCAGAAAGTGCTGGCTGAGCACCTTCAGTGCCCAACGGAGCAGTTGATAGTGTGTGGCAAAGAAGATTGGTTTTCGCCTGTCGCGTCCGGATCCGCAGCGCCAAAACAGATGGTGGTGTGCCCGTGCTCTGCGGGGTCGCTATCGTCGATTGCGCATGGTTTGTCAGATAACCTCATTGAGAGGGCGGCCGACGTGGTGCTCAAAGAGCGCGGACAGCTGCTCTTGGTGGTGCGCGAGACACCGTTTTCAACCCTACACCTAGAGAATATGCATAAACTGTCACAGATGGGCGTGACGATTATGCCCGCGGCGCCTGGCTTTTATCATCAGCCCCAGTCGATTGAAGACTTGGTGGACTTTATGGTGGCGCGCATTTTAGATCATTTAGGGGCCGAGCAAACTCTCGTGCCTCGCTGGGGCTATGACCAACGAGGCCGTGAGGAGTAAACGAAGCGGGTTCGGATAAGATCTGAACCTTCTCGCGCTGCGCCTAGGGCTTCAGTACCATCACATGCATGCTGGCCCCTTCGATCACTTTGGTCGCCACCGAACCCAGCATCATCTTATTGACCCGTGAGCGCTTATGACTTGGCATCACGATCAAATCACATCCCAAACGCTCTGCGGTTTTGATGATGCCTTTATACGGTTTGCCTTCTTCAACTGATACCTGACAAGCAACGGTCTTAGGGACATATTTATCGGCAAAGCCTTGTAAATTACGCTTCATATCACGCTTCATCTTATTGGCGGCATCTTCAGGAAAATAGGATGCGACCATTGAATTGTGAATACCCGGCAGTACGGTGAGCAGGTGTAGATTGGCTCCTGACTGGCTGGCGAGCCATGCGGCGTGGTCCACCGCCTTATCGGCAAAGCTCTCATCATTTAAATCGACTGGAACCAGGATGTGTTTATACATAGCA
The DNA here is from genome assembly GCF_900141775.1 of Salinivibrio sp. ES.052. Taxonomy (GTDB): domain Bacteria; phylum Pseudomonadota; class Gammaproteobacteria; order Enterobacterales; family Vibrionaceae; genus Salinivibrio. Next base: position 630,782 of record NZ_FSRI01000002.1, read on the forward strand.
ATATCCTTTGCAATCAAACAAGAAAGAGCACGCGTTAAACACGTGCCCTTGCGATCAGGCTTGGCGGATGCGGCGGCGTTGATTCCAGCCTAATAGTGCCAAGAGTAATAAGGTAGGTACAAATACCCACTCTTTCCAGGGGCGGATGTTGTCCACGGTCACGGTTTTGATTTGCCAATCAAAATCGATTCCGGCTTTGTCGGCATCGCTACCAAATTGGATCATATCAACCAGTAACTGATTGTTTTCTTTGCGCAGCATGAGACCCGTGTCGCTTATACGTGCATCACCGTCTTCTAAGCTGTGATCAATGGGAAGTTCCACATGCTTAGAGACCTGTTCACCAAAGAAATTCTCACCTTCTACTTCTAACCGAAGTGGCTTCCCTTCTGGTAACTCTTCAGCCACGTTAGCTATTTCTGTCCCTGGATAACTGGTCGTGGGCGGGTAGATTTCGTCCCACCAAAACCCTGGCCGGAATAAGGAGAAGGTGATGACCAAGAGTAAAGCCGTTTCCCACCATTTATTTTTAGTCAGCCACCAACCTTGAGTGGCAGCGGAGAACGCTAACATCGCAATGGTGGCAGAAAGCACGGTCAATATCAGGTGGAATGGCCCATCAAGATCGAGCAACAACAACTGGGTGTTGAAGATAAACATGAAAGGTAAAATCGCGGTGCGGATATCATAGGTAAAACCTTGTACCCCGGTTCGGATAGGATCGGACTTCGCGATCGCTGCCGCGGCGAAAGCCGCCAGACCCACGGGCGGCGTATCATCAGCGAGGATACCAAAGTAGAACACAAATAAGTGAACAGCGATCAAGGGGATGATTAAACCTTGTTGAGCCCCCAAGGTGACGATCACGGGTGCCATCAAGGTTGAAACAACGATGTAGTTAGCCGTGGTTGGCAGGCCCATACCAAGTAGCAGGCTAATGACTGCGGTAAACAGCAACATCAAGAAAATATTACCGCCAGAGATGAGCTCGACAAAATCGGTCATCACCAAGCCAATCCCCGTGAGGGTAACCGTGCCGACCACGATCCCTGCTGCTGCCGTCGCGACCCCTATCCCGATCATGTTGCGTGCGCCAGTAACAAAAGCCTCCAACAGATCAACGCCACCTTCTCGGATTTCCTCTTTAAAGTTGGTGCGTTGATTAAAGTAGGCGATCAGAGGACGTTGGGTCACGATGATAAAAATCATAAAGATGGTTGCCCAGAACGCCGATAAGCCGGGCGAAAAGCGCTCCACGGTGAGGCACCAAACTAACACCCCGATGGGCAGTAAATAATATAAACCAGAACGCACTGTTGGACCGGGTTCAGGGACTTCCGACAGATCGGTGGCGGCAGGATCTTCCGCGGCTTCGGATTTGTAGCGAGCAGAATAGCGGACCAGCAGAATATAGGTGATCAGTGTCAACACGCCGATGACCACGGTTGCCATCGCACCAAACACATCCTTGGTCCAGCCGATACCATAGTAGACTGCGGCACTGAGCACTAACAATCCTACGAACACCGTCATAAACGAGAATAACTTTTGTAAAACGGTACTGGTATGGCGGCGAGGTAAGCCTTCCATGCCTGCTTTGCAGGCTTCAAGATGCACGATGTATATCAGAGCAATATAGGAAATCAGTGCTGGGAGCAGAGCCGCTTTAATCACCTCGACATAAGAAATGCCGACGTATTCGACCATTAAGAACGCGGCGGCCCCCATGATCGGTGGTGTAAGCTGGCCGTTTGTGGACGCGGCCACTTCAACGGCACCTGCTTTATGGCTAGGAAAGCCAACGCGCTTCATCAGTGGAATGGTAAAAGTGCCTGTCGTTACCACGTTAGCAATTGACGATCCTGAGACCAAGCCTGATAGGCCAGAAGCCACAACAGCCGCTTTCGCCGGCCCACCTCGCATATGGCCTAGCAGCGAGAAGGCCACTTTAATGAAGTAACCGCCTGCGCCGGCACGATCGAGTAGCGCACCAAACAGAACAAACAAGAATACAAAGGAGGTAGATACCCCGAGTGCAACCCCAAAAACCCCCTCGGTAGTGAGCCATAGATGTGACATTGCCTTATTCAGACTCGCCCCTTTATGGGCAATCACGTCAGGCATGTAAGGGCCGGCAAAGGTATAGAGTAAAAACATGCCGGCAACCACCATTAGCGGTGGCCCCAATGCGCGACGAGTTGCCTCAAGCATCAGGATCATGCCGATTGCGGCGACGGTAATATCAAACGAGGTATATGCGCCCGCACGATCGGCTAATTGATTATAAAATAGGAATAAATAACCGGCGGCTAAGCTTCCTACAAGGGCAAAGGCCCAGTCTATAAGCGGGACGCGGTCGCGAGGTGAGGTCTTATGTGCAGGGTAGGCGGTGTACGCCAAAAACATGGCAAAAGCCAAGTGTACGGAGCGTGCTTCGGTATTATTGAGTACGCCAAAATCGAGTGCAAACGGTAGTGGTGACGCATACCAAAGCTGAAAAAGGGACCAAAAAAGTGGTACCAGCCAAAGAATACGTCCTGATAGTCCATCTGGCGAGCGCGCGCCTGTGTCTGCTTGCGCCACCATGTCTTGCACATCAGGAGACGGTTGATGTGTCTTCGTCATGCAGTGTGTCCTTATTATCATGTGCACCGCTGATGCGGCTGCAGTGTCCCGAGAAATGCATACCTGGGCTGCTTCATCATTGTTTTGATCAGCCCGTCTGCAGCCCACTGTTAAGCTCATAGTATAATGAACCCTCAACGAAAACGTGAACAGTGTGTTGGCAGCTAGTGGTCGATAGTAACAGAGCGGTATCGAAAAATTAAAAGGATGTTATCGCTTTTATATCAATAGAGGGGAATGAAAGGCGAGAGAAAGCAGTCAGGCAGCGGCATTACGCTGCCTGATAGATGAATCAATAATAATATTCGAACAAGTCACACACCGCTTCGAAAAGCGCTTCTGTCGTTGTGCCTCGAGTCGGGGTAATAAAAATGGTGTCGTCGCCGGCCACCGCGCCCAAAATCCCTTCGGCTTTACCGAGGGAGTCGAGGAGACGCGCAATCAGCTGGGCAGCCCCTGGACCCGTGTGAATCACCACAACGGCCTCGTTGTAGTCTATCTCCATCACCAGCTCGCGTAGCGCACTTCCTGTGGTCGGTACACCGAGTTCGATGGGTAAGCAGTAGACCATTTCCATTTTGGCGTTACGTGTCCGCACGGCGCCGAATTTGGTCAACATGCGCGACACTTTCGACTGATTGATGCCCTCAAATCCTTGAGCACGTAAGGCTTCGACAATCTCGCCCTGAGAACTGAATTTTTCTTCTTTGAGGATCGCTTTAAACGCTCGAACCAATTGGTCTTGTTTTTCTGAGTTACGCATGACAGCTGACTCGCAATAACAAACGAGTAGCTATTTTGCATATACATGCATTCGGGAGCAATGACTGAGCGCGTAAAATGGCGACAATATCACTGTTGCTCGCCTTCACGTTAGTACTGAGGATCACCCATTTATGTGGTGAGAGAAAAAATGAGAGCTTAGGCTGATCATCACCGCCTGACGCTTGAGTGGGGGTATGCCCGAGCATATGATAAAGCAACAGTTCGCACCATTGATGGGCGATTTGTGCCCGAACAGAAGCCGGACCGGATCCGGACTATAAGAAATATCGAAAGGAGAACGACATGAAAGTTGCTGTGATTGGCGCCGCGGGAGGCATTGGTCAGGCCCTAGCCCTACTACTAAAAAATAACCTACCAGCCGGTTCCGACCTGGCGTTGTACGATATCGCTCCTGTCACACCAGGCGTTGCTGTCGACTTGAGCCACATTCCGACCCCGGTCACGATTAAAGGTTTCAGCGGTGAAGATCCGACTCCAGCGCTAGAAGGTGCGGATGTGGTATTAATCTCTGCGGGAGTAGCACGTAAGCCGGGTATGGATCGCTCTGATTTGTTTAACGTTAACGCCGGCATTGTGAAGTCACTGGCAGAAAAAATTGCCGATGTTTGCCCAAAAGCCTGTGTCGGCATCATTACCAACCCAGTGAATACAACCGTTGCCATTGCTGCTGACGTACTAAAAGCAAAAGGCGTGTATGACAAAAACAAACTGTTTGGTATTACTACGCTGGATGTGATTCGCTCTGAAGCTTTCATCGGCGAACTGAAAGGAATGGATCCGCGTGATGTGTCGATCCCCGTGATTGGTGGCCACTCGGGCGTGACTATTCTGCCACTATTGTCGCAAGTAAAAGGGGTGACGTTTAGCCAAGAAGAGGTTGAAGCCTTGACGCCACGCATTCAAAACGCTGGCACCGAAGTGGTAGAAGCCAAAGCCGGTGGTGGTTCTGCGACCTTGTCCATGGGTCAGGCTGCATGCCGTTTTGGTCTATCGCTGGTCCGTGCCCTGCAAGGCGAGCAAAACGTGGTGGAATGCGCGTACGTTGAAGGCAGTGGCGAGCATGCCCGTTTCTTTGCTCAACCCGTACGTCTAGGCAAAGAGGGGGTCGACGAGATCCTCAGCATCGGTGAGCTCAGTGCCTATGAGCAACAATCGATGGACAAGATGCTAGAAACGCTGCGTAAAGATATTAAAATGGGCGAAGAATTCGCTGAGAAGTAAGCGAAGCGATAATCGTAGAAAAAAGCGGCGCTCGAGAGGCGCCGCTTTTTATAGGGGGAAGGTGACGATTAGGTGTTGCGGTCGACCGCCAATTTGGCGAGCGTCACCAGCGCTTGTTTATACGGTGATGGAGACAGTGAATCCAGTGCTCGGATCGCTTTTTCTGACTCCTGCTCAGCGCGTTTGCGGGTGTAGGCTAGCGAACCACAGGTACCCATGCAGGTCAAAATTGCGTCTAACTTGTCACGCCCATTGCCTTTTTCGATAGCCTCGCGAATCATGGCGGATTCGGCCTCAGTCCCATGCTGCATTGCGTGCAACAACGGCAGAGTCGGCTTGCCTTCGGCTAAATCATCCCCTGTTTGTTTGCCCATCTCATCGTCAGCACTCGTATAATCCATCACATCATCAATTAACTGGAATGCTGTGCCGAGATAGCGGCCATAGTCTTGCAAGGCTTTTTCTGTTTCAGGATCAGCCTCGTTCAATATCGCACCTATCTGGGTGGCAGATTCAAACAAACGGGCTGTTTTAGAGTAAATTACCTGCATATAACTGCTTTCACTGGTGTCTGGATCGTTACAGTTCATCAATTGCAGCACTTCCCCCTCAGCGATCACATTGGTGGCTTCACTCATTAAGTCGAGAATTCTTAGAGAGCGTAAGCTGGTCATCATCTGAAAGGAGCGAGTGTAAATATAATCTCCGACCAAGACGCTTGCGGCATTCCCAAACAAGGCGTTGGCGGTAGCATTACCGCGACGCAAGTCCGACTCATCGACAACATCATCATGCAGCAAAGTGGCCGTGTGGATAAACTCAATAAAAGCGGCGGCAGTGGTATGCTTATCACCTTGATAGCCGAGCGCTCGAGCCGATAATATGGCCAACATGGGGCGTAGGCGTTTACCACCGCTGTTGACGATGTAAAAGCCAAGTTGATTAATCAGCGCGACGTCAGAATTGAGTTGTGCGAGTATATTTTGATCGACCTGCGCCATGTCATCGCTGATCAAGGCTTGGATTGATTTGAAATCCATGAATATATCCGGGCGTTGTCCTAGTTACTTGCCTGCCGAGCTAACGATATCACGCACCATTTACAAAAAGTAAAGGGTGAGGCACGCATCGCTAATGCGTTCAGACGGTAGAAGTTCTTCGTCAATATCGGCACCAGAGCGGGTATTTAGGCTTGCATGGTACACCAGATAACGTGTGACGAGATAGCTCTCTCATGGGGAAAATGTTTGGGAGTTAATGCTGAGCACCTTTTCACCAATTTTCTTGCGTTACCCTCTTGCCTCAAAGTAATTTCTACCGTAGAATTCGCGCCCTATTGATGAATTATATGCGCACCCCTTGTTGCTCATTAATGCAGCAGGCCGTGCGGAAATGCGGAGTAAACCATGTACGCAGTTTTCCAAAGTGGTGGTAAGCAACACCGAGTAAGCGAAGGCCAGACTATTCGCTTGGAAAAGCTAGACGTTGAAACTGGCGCAAGTGTAGAACTTGACGAAGTATTGCTAGTGGCAAACGGCGAAGACGTTAAAGTTGGCGCGCCTTTTGTTAGCGGTGCAAAAGTAACGGCTGAGGTTGTTACCCACGGTCGCGGCGATAAAGTGAATATCGTTAAGTTCCGTCGTCGTAAACATTCTCGCAAGCACATGGGCCACCGTCAGTGGTTCACTGAAGTCAAAATCACTGGCATCAGCGCTTAAAAGTAGGAGAGAGAAGAGATGGCACACAAAAAAGCTGGCGGTTCTACTAAAAATGGCCGCGATTCAGAAAGTAAACGCCTAGGTGTTAAGCGCTTCGGTGGTGAGTCTGTACTAGCAGGTAACATCATCGTTCGTCAACGTGGCACAAAGTTCCACGCAGGTAGCAACGTCGGTTGCGGTAAAGACCACACTCTATTCGCTCTGTCTGATGGCAAAGTGAAATTTGAGACCAAAGGTCGTCATAACCGTAAATTCGTGACTATCGAAGCTGAATAAGCTTCAGCGCCAAGCGAATTTTTGAAGCCCTGCCTTTTGGCGGGGCTTTTTATTGTGTCTGGTGATCTAAGCCACCGCCTCGCCACGGTATGCAGAAAATCGGCTAAAGCTGAAAAATGATCCTAAGATCGATAAGATCGCCATTCACTAATCTGGGATAAGGCCAGTTGCGATAAACACAGGTTTTGAGCAACGGGTGCGGAGAAGTTAGCATGAAGTTTGTAGATGAAGCGATTATTCGCGTCGATGCCGGTGACGGAGGCAATGGAACCGTCAGCTTCCGACGTGAAAAATATGTGCCTAAAGGGGGCCCAGATGGCGGTGACGGCGGCGATGGTGGTGACGTCTATCTGCTTGCCGATGAAAACCTCAATACCCTTATCGATTACCAATTTGAACGTTTTCATGCCGCGGTACGCGGTGAAAACGGTCGGGGTGGAAACTGTACTGGGAAGCGTGGTGAAGATTTAGTTCTGAGCGTACCTGTCGGCACACGAGCCATTGATGAAGACACGGGTGAAGTGATCGCTGACTTAACAGAACACGGTATGAAAGTCATGACGGCCAAAGGGGGCTTTCATGGTTTGGGAAATACGCGCTTCAAATCCTCGATAAATCGTGCACCGAGACAGAAGACCATGGGGACAAAGGGGGAAGTGCGTCAACTGCGTCTTGAACTGCTGTTGCTTGCCGATGTCGGGATGCTCGGGCTGCCAAATGCAGGCAAATCCACCTTTATCCGTGCCGTGTCTGCGGCGAAACCGAAAGTGGCGGATTATCCCTTTACGACACTCGTGCCTAGCCTCGGTGTGGTACGTGTTGCTGCAGATAAGAGCTTTGTGGTGGCAGACATTCCTGGTCTGATTGAAGGCGCTGCAGAGGGGGCGGGGTTAGGCATTCGTTTCTTGAAACACCTAGAGCGTTGTCGCGTACTATTACACATGATTGACTTACTGCCAATCGATGGTACCGACCCGGTAGACAATGCATTTACTATCATAGATGAGCTTAATCAGTATAGTGAAAAGCTAGCAGATAAGCCGCGTTGGTTGGTCTTTAATAAAGTCGATCTGATGCCGGAAGACGAGGCGCAAGCGCAGATTGAGCGGGTGCTGGAAGCGCTGGCATGGGACGATAAATATTATGCGATTTCGGCTATCAACAAGGCCAATGTTCAACCGTTAATCTATGACTTGATGGCGTCCATTGAGGCACTGCCTGCGCCTCAGCCTGAAATTGAGCCTGAAGATGAGACGGTGGCATTCAAATGGGACGATCATCACGAGCAACAGCTCAAGCAAGACGACGATGATGATGATTGGGATGATTGGAACGAAGACGATTACGACGTCGAGATCATTTACAAGCCATAATGCTCTAAACGCCGCTGCCAGTTGCAGCGGCTTTTTTTTTGCCCTGAGTTTGCTTATAAACTGATGGGAATTTTATTTGCATCAAAGAGCAGGGTTAGTGAATCGTCAATACTGCAACGTGTCGCGCGTTTATTAAGAGGGATTTTGAGGTGACAAAGCGGTTAACCGAGCCAGAACAACGAGCCATCTCTCGTTTGGTGATTGAAGTCGGCCAGCGGCTCTTGCAGCATGGTGCTGAGAGCAAATTGGTCAGTGATGTTAGCATTCGGTTGGGGCAAGCTTTGGGGTTAGATAGCGTCGAACTGGCCTTGTCTGCGAGCTCACTTGTTGTCACGACCCTGAGCCAAGGCCATTGTATTACCACGGCAAGACGCTGCCCTGATCGCGGTATTAATATGAAGGTGGTGACGGATATACAGCGTACGGTAATTTTGGCGGAAAAAGGTATTCTAGACGCCTCAGCAGTACGCAAACGCTTGAGTCGCATCAAACCATTTCGATATCCACCTTGGTTGGTAGTGGGAATGATTGGCTTGTCATGTGCCGCCTTTAGCCGTTTAGCGGGAGGCGATGCGGTGGTGTTTGCTTTGACCTTTGTGGCGTCAGCAACCGGAATGCGGGTTCGGCAACTGATTGCCCATCGCCACTTTAACCCTTTTTTGACTTTTGCTGTAACGGCGATGGTCACCACTTTGATATCCAGTGTCGGGACCATCATGAATTGGGGAAATGAGCCCTTTCTGATCATGGCATCGTCCGTTCTGATGTTGGTCCCCGGGTATCCGTTTATCAATGCAGTGTCGGATATGGTGAAAGGTTTTGTGGACATGGGAATAGCGCGTTGGACCATGGCGTCGTTATTAACGTTTGCGACCGCTCTTGGGATTGTTGGGGCGATGAACCTCGTTGGCGCATGGGGGTGGTTATGAGCTTACTACTCGCGTTACTGGAAGATATGTTTTTTGCCATGATCCCTGCGGTTGGGTTTGCGTTAGTTTTTAATGTGCCGGCTAAAGCACTTAAATATTGTGCCTATGGCGGTGCCGTCGGACATGGTTTGCGCTTTCTTTTAATGGAGTCAGGGGTGGCGATTGAATGGGCGACATTGGCCGGAGCTACCACGATCGGTTTTTTAGGCGTTTACTGGTCACAGCGTTTTTTGGCTCACCCTAAGGTGTTTACGGTGGCAGCGATCATTCCCATGATCCCAGGCGTCTACGCGTTTAAAGCGATGATTGCGTTGGTGACCATCAACAATCAAGGCTACAGTCCCGCGTTATGGGCTAGCTTAATTGAGAACCTGATCAGTGCCGGTTTTATTCTTTCCGCGCTGGCAATTGGTCTTGCGATGCCGGGGCTATTGTTTTATCGTCGCCGACCAGTGATCTAATCGAAGAAGGCGATCGCAATGCGAGTTAGCTTAGTAGCCGCAATGGCAAACGACCGAGTGATCGGAAAAGACAACCAGATGCCTTGGTACTTACCGGCTGATTTAGCGTGGTTTAAGCGCACAACACTGGGCCATCCTGTGGTGATGGGACGTAAAACCTTTGAGTCGATTGGGCGTCCGCTGCCTAAGCGTCTCAATGTGGTGATCAGTGGTGATTCGGATTTTTCGCCAGAGGGTGTCACTGTGGTGCGCTCTCCCGAGCAAGCGCTTGAGGTTGTTGCTGGCAATGAAGAAGTGATGGTGATTGGTGGTGGCACTATCTATCAGGCGTTTCTGCCTCGTGCCGACCGCTTGTATCTCACCTTTATTGATTTGGACGTCGATGGCGACACCCGCTTTCCGCTATGGGGAGAGGGATGGGTAAAAACAGAGGTCGGCACGCACCCAGTGGATGAAAAAAATGCCCACCCCGTCACCTTTACGGTCTGGGATCGCGCTTAACCTTTTTCTACTGGGCTGGGAGGGTAAAGCAGGCTTTGTCTTCCCAACGAAGCAGTGTGAGCTTACCTCCCCAAACACAGCCAGTATCTAACCCATAGAGTTTGGGCTGCAGGGTGCCATTCAGTGCGGCCCAGTGGCCAAAGACCACCGCTTGTTCAAGTGGTTGGCGTTCAGGTACGTCAAACCAGGGCAATAAGCCACTGTCTGATGCTTGAGCAGGGGGTAATTTGCACTGCATATCCAGACGTCCATCAGGGTAGCAAAAGCGCATCCGCGTGAAGCTATTAATGATATAACGATAACGTGCGAGTCCAGTCAGCACCGGATCCCACTGTTCTGGGCTGTCGGCATACATGTTTTCCAGTAGCCAATACTGATCATCACTGCACAGTATCGCTTCTACCTCGCGCGCACAGGCCACCGCCGTGTCTTTATCCCATTGCGGGCTAACTCCAGCATGGGTTAGCAAAAAGCCACCGTCAGGCGCGGAGACGTCTATTAGAAGCGGCTGTTGTGCCAGCCAGTCAAGCAGTTGCTCCCGATCAGGCGCATCAAGGATCGGCTGGGTATTGTCTTTTACTTTGACAGGCTTAATACCATTTGCCACTGCAAGCAAATGTAAGTCATGATTACCCAACACGAGATTAGCCGCGTCCCCTAGCTGATAAAAGTAACGTAATACGCTAAGTGAATCTGGCCCTCGCGCGACCAAATCCCCGACTGAGTACAAAGTGTCTTTATCTGGGGAAAAACCGACCTTGGTAAGAAGCGCACGCAATGTACGCTCACAGCCATGGATATCTCCGACAAGATAGGTCGCCATATGCCTCCTTGATGGGATTAATGGAGTATGTTTGGCAGCGCGAGACGGAAAGGCGCGATATCGACTTTAAACGACTGATCGTCTTGATCTTGCATGGTGTAAAAGCCTTGCATCACGCCCACAGGCGTCTCAATGATGGTGCCACTGGTATAAGTGTACTTTTCCCCGGCTGCGATCTTGGGCTGCTCGCCGACAACGCCTTCCCCTTCGATTTCTAGCTCTTTGCCATTTGCATCGGTGATCAACCACTTCCTACGCATCAGTTGCGCGGGGGCATCTCCCTGATTTTTAATCGTTACCGTATAAGAAAAGACGAAACGCTCGTTATCTGGCTCTGATTGATCTTCCACGTATTGCGTCGCAACGTGGATCTCGAATTGCGTTTGTTCAGTGGCTTGCAAGTCAAGGCTCCTGTTTATGATGAATGATTCGCGTCTAACCAGTTTGCTAGGCTAGAGAACTGCGCCAGTGTCATGTTCTCAGGACGTAAACTGGGGTCGATACCGAGCGCAGTCAAGGTGTCAACATCGACCAGCGACTTAAAACCGTTACGAATCGTTTTACGACGTTGGTTAAATCCTTCACGACAAACGCGCTCCAACCATGACAAATTGGTAACAGGGTGAGGCAACGTTTGATGTGGAACGAGGCGAACAACGGCTGAATCGACCTTGGGTGACGGCTTAAAGGCACTCGGCGGCACTTCCAACACTGGGACCACTTTGCAATAGTATTGTGCCATCACAGTGAGGCGACCATAGGCCTTGGTGCCTGGTCCGGCAGCGAGACGTTTCACCACTTCTTTTTGCAGCATAAAGTGCATATCTTGCACGTGATCGGCAAAGGAAAAGAGGTGGAACATTAGCGGTGTTGATACATTGTACGGTAGGTTACCGAAAATGCGCAGCGGCCCTTTTTTCGCCAGCTCCGCGAAATCAAACGCCATGGCATCGGCTTCATAAACCGTTAGTTTACGCCCCATAAAAGGGTGGCTACGCAAGCGTGCGGCCAGATCGCGGTCAAGTTCGACCACATTGAGGTGATCGACTTGTTCGGTAACAGGCTCGGTTAATGCACCTAAACCCGGACCAATCTCTACCAGGTTTTCACCCGAGAGAGGATTGATCGCCGATACAATTTCGTCGATGACATAGGGGTCGTTTAGGAAGTTTTGTCCGAAACGTTTTCTGGCACGGTGGCCTTGATGGACTTTATCGCTCATGCTTTGCTATCTACTAATTCAATGGCGTGGGAGATGGCCGTCCGCAGGCTTCCTGTATCCGCCGTACCGGTACCCGCTAAATCCAATGCGGTACCATGATCTACTGATGTTCTGACAAAGGGGAGGCCCAAGGTGATATTCACTGAGCGTCCAAATCCTTTGAATTTTAACACAGGTAAGCCCTGGTCGTGATACATCGCTAAGACAGCGTCGGTATCTTGCAAATATTTATCTTGAAAAAGGGTGTCGGCGGGCAACGGACCGACGATATCCATGCCCTGTTCGCGTAACTCGTCGAGTGCTGGAATAATAATATCGATTTCTTCTCGACCTAGGCAGCCGTCCTCACCCGCGTGCGGATTGAGACCACAGATATAAATTCGTGGTTGCTTAATCGCGAATTTCTCTTGTAAATCCTGATGTAAAATCGCGATGACATCATGCAAGCGCTCACGCGTAATGGCTTTAGCGACATAGGCGAGTGGGATGTGCGTCGTGACTAACGCAACACGCAAGCCTTCGGTGGCCAGCATCATCACCACTTGATTAACGTTGGCGTGTTGGGCAAAAAATTCGGTATGGCCACTGAAGGACACGCCAGCGCGATTGATGATCCCTTTATGCACGGGCCCGGTGACAACGGCCGCAAATTCGCCTGACATATTGCCCTCTGCCGCTCGAGTCAGCGTCTCGAGCACATAGCGGCCATTGGCTTCATCTAACTGGCCTGGCACCACCGCTGCTCCCATCGGGATATCCGCAACGACTAGCTCCCCGGCTTGATGAGGACGAGGCAGAGCGGATGCGTCGTAGTCGCGCAAACTGACAGCGAGATTGAGGGCTTGGGCTCGCTCTGCCAACATTTGCTTATTGGCGACCGCCACCAGCTGATGCGGCCAAGAGAGGAGAGCCATTGCTAAGACCAAGTCCGGACCAATACCTGCGGGCTCCCCAGGTGTAATGGCGATACGCTCAGCTGTCATCACTGATTACCTCAACATAGGCGCCTGCGCGTAGTGTTTGAAGCCAAGCTTGTGCTTCTTCATTAAACTTTCTGTTGAACAGCATACGGTAAGCACGGTTTTTAACTGCCGCATCGGTTTTGTCGACATCGCGACGATCGGTCACTTCGACAATATGCCAGCCATGTACAGTCTTAAAAGGATCGCTGATTTTCCCCTCTGGGAGGGTGTCAACCTTGGCTTTAAACGCGGGCACATAGGCGTCTGTGGTTGACCAACCTAAGTCGCCGCCGTTTACGGCAGAGCCGGGATCATCACTGTATTGTTTAGCTAAATCGGCAAAGCTTTGTTCGCCACGTTCAACTTGTGCAATCAGCTGGTTGAGCTCTTTTTTCGCCCCTTTATCACTGAGCACGATCGAGGGTTTGATCAAAATATGGCGGGCTTTGACTTCGGTAACCGCGACCGTTTCCAAACCTTGCACATCATCGATTTTCAAAATATGAAAACCCACACCACTGCGAAATGGCCCGATAATCGCGCCTTTTCCTTGGTTGGTAATTTGGTCGGCGAAAATGGTTGGCATTTCTTCTAGGCGTAACCAGCCCCAGTCTCCGCCATCAAGTGCTTTGGGTCCTTTGGAATATTCCATCGCCAGCTCAGCCACGTTGCCGGCATGACGTAACGTATCGACTAAGCGATACGCTTGCTTTTTCACCGCTTCACGTTCAGCTTTATCCGCGTCATCATCCAATTTTAGTTGGATATGCGAGAGCTTATAACGCACTTTTTGCATTTTTTGCTCATTAAGCTGACTGGCTAATGTCTCCACTTCTTGCGGCAAAATGCTAATACGGCGGCGTACCTGTGCATTGCGGGCTTCTGAGATGGTCAGCTCCCGGCGTACTTGCTCTCGGTACTGTCCCCAAGATACACCTTGATCGGCCATTTTTTCGCGTAAAGCGTCAACACTGATCGACTGTTCTTGAGCAATGTTACGGATAGCTTGTTGCAACTGACTATCGTCAATTTGAATGCCTAGGCGTTTCGCTTCCTGTAGCTGGAGTTCTTCGACGATAAGCCGTTCGCGCATTTGCTCTTCAAGTACATCTTGAGGAGGCAATTCACGATCGCTATTGGCTGCATTTAGGGTAACGGTGTGGCGCATTGCCGTCATTTCACTCTGCAATACCACGCCATCGTTCACTACTGCGATCACACGATCGAGCTCTTTGGGTGCCGCTTGCGTCAAGGGGGTAAGCAACACTAAAACGCCAGTGATGAGGGCGTGACTCCATTTGTTCATTCTTTGTCCACTTTTATTCATAGGTTCAACAGTCCAGACCACAATAAGGCGCGTTAGTTCTTTAATGCAAAGGGATCGCGATAACCCAGCGCGTTGCCTGAGTCAGTGCTGAAATTAAAGCCACTGTCTGCCCCCAGCCCAAGAAGACTAAATGACAAGGTCACATTGTTATCGTAAACCGGGTCGGCATTAATGTTGGACCGCGAGAGTAAGTATTCGTTATAACTTAACCCGACCACCCAGCAATCGGAGCGGTAGGTAAGACTGAGCTGGTTTTCTAGCATGATATCTTGGGTCATATCACGCCAGTACTGCCCTTTAAAACTGAGGCCATCCCAAAGCGGGAAGCCGGTGACGACACCAGCTTGTGAGAGGCCGTCATCAGTGAGTCGACTGATATTTCGGTTTGGCAGCGTTGAGACAATATACTCTTGTGCAACGTAGCGATAACTGGTTTGGGCATAAAATTGGCCGCGGCGGTATTCAGCAATCGCATTACCAAACTGCATTTCGCTAAGGTTGCTGTCATATTGCATGGAGGCCCGCAAAAAGAAATTGTCATCGATGTTGGCCTCTCCTTCTAATGCCCAAGATGAGTAATCAAAGGTTTCTGCATCTTGGTTAGAGGGTTGGTCAAAGTAATAGATTTGCCCGAATGACAGATTCAAACGTTCTTTGTAGCCACCGTCGTAAAAGCGCGTGGTGGCACCGTAGGTGAGTTGATTTGCCGGATTAATATAATCGATGCTGCTAAATTGGTTGCCGCGAAATAGGCCATAGTAGTCGGTCTGTAGGCGTGCGGTATCATAGCCACCGCCGCTAAAGTTGACGGGGTTATAGATATCCCCCTGATCCACGTCTTTGATGTACAAATACTGGATCTGTGGCTCGAGGGTTTGGCTAAAGTGGCCTCCCATCGCCCAGAAGTTGCGCTCCAAGACCAATCCAGAATGTAATCGCATGGTCGGAATTTTTCGTTCAACCGACTTACTCAGTGTTGCTGTCGATTCTGCATCCGGCATTGCGTTGTCAAAGCGTTGATCGTAATGCGTATACAGCATGCTAGCTTCTGCAGTGGCGTTAAACCAAGGTCGGGTAAACGGCATCGTCAATGTGGGTGCCAGGTGTGTCCGTGTTGCTTCTGGTTTATTAGGGTCGTCATTCGCAAACACACTAAATTGCGCAGGAACACTGATGTCTAGCCAGTTAGCGACCTGAGGCGCGTAATAGTTTATATCCACTTGTGGCATCAGACGGTAAACGCTGGTGTTTTCGGTTAGAGCTTGGAAATCACGGACACGGACTGTGCTGTTCCAGTCTAAGCCGCGGTAACTGATTTCACCGGTTTGGAGTAAGGTGTTGTCTTCACGCTTACCGACATCGGAATCGATATTTTGGAAGTAGGCAATATCACTGACTTTGCTGTAATCGGCTTCGTAACGCCAGTGACCTTGTACACCGTCATGTTGCCAGTTAAAGCCCCAACGTGCATCGAGATCAGGGTTGCGCTGGTCATCGGGAAGGTATTCAGAATACAGTGACCCGCTACCAAAAGGCGCAAGGTAACGGATGTTAGTGTTTAACTGTACGCCCCGCTCCGACATGTATTTGGGCGTAAGCGTCGCATCAATTTGTGGATGGATATTCCAATAAAATGGTGTTTCCATCTCAATGCCATCGCGATCGCTCCACGAGATTGAGGGGTATAAAAAGCCCGTTAGCCTGCCATCTTCAACTGGTACCCGCAGGTATGGCAGATAAAAGATCGGTACATTCATCACCTCAAATTTGGGGTGATAAAGGTTGGCAAATAAGCTGTTATCTTCTTTCTCAATCTTTGAGGCGGAAAAACGCCAGCTTTTATCTTCATCTGGACACGTGGTATAGGTGCCGTCCTCAAGCTCATAGAAGGTGGTGCCGTTTTTAAACACCCGTTTTGCTTCACCCCTCCCTGGGGTACACAGCATTTTGTACTGGGCGTTATTAAGCGTGGTGTCTTCGTTTTCGAGATTGGCTTGTAGGTAATCAGAAGTCACCATCATTTGCCCATCATTGAAGACCACATCTCCTTGTGCGGTGACGATACGCTCAGGGTCACGTAATGTTGCGGTATCGGCCGTCATTTTACGATGACCTTGCGTCACCTCTACATTACCGCTGTAGATGGCTTTCTCGTTAGTTTGTGCCTCCGCACGATCCGCGACCACTCGAATAGGCGCATTATTGACATCTTGTGTCTGCTCACTATCGGGGATACACCGCGCCTCACTATCAATGCAGGGCTGGGTATCTTGGTCTGTGTTGGCAAACACAAGTGCTGGGCCGTAGAGCGTCAGGCTGATCATGGTGGCTAAAAAGCTACGTGCAGTCGGTGACATTGAAGAAGACATTCCTGTTTTATCTGATTGCGTGGTGTACACGAAGGCAACGCATCAGTATGCTTTGGCTGCAAAATGTGATTATCATAAATCAATTTACGCCCAGCATCACCTGTAAATGTGCAGGGTGTGAAACTAGCAATGAGACCATGGCATGCAACTATATGGCAAGGTAATTGGTGCTTTTCTCGGCATTTTGTTGGGAGGCCCAATCGGTTTTTTTCTTGGCCTATTTTTAGGTCATCAGTTTGATAAAGCCAAACAGCGCGCGCGTTTCGGTGGGTTTGGCCGTGGATTTGGGGCGCAAGGCCCTCAAGCGCAACGTGTTTTTTTCCATGGCACCTTCGCGGTGATGGGACATATGGCGAAAGCCAAAGGACAGGTGACGCAACAAGAAATCCAGCTGGCTAGCTTACTGATGGATCGTATGCAGCTGCATGGTGAAGTCAGACAATTGGCCCAGCAGGCGTTCCGTGAGGGGAAGGACAGTGACTTTCCGCTGGATGAAACCCTCAGTGGTATTCGTACCCTGAGTCAGGGCCGGCGTGATTTATTGAGTTTCTTTTTGGAAGTTCAGGTGCAAGCAGCCTTTGCAGACGGTGAACTTCATCCCAAAGAGCGTGAGCTTTTGTATGTGATTGCCGAGGGCTTAGGCTTTTCGCCACAGCAGCTAGAGCAACGTTTACGGATGCAAGAAGCCGCATTTCGCTTTAGCCAAGGCTATCAAGGCGGGTGGCAGCATCAATCCGATGGCCCTGGTGCGCCGCCACAGCAGAGTGAAATTGAGGATGCCTATGACGTATTAGGTGTTGAACCTTCCGCTTCCTCTCAAGAGGTGAAAAAAGCGTATCGGAAATTGATGAATGAACATCACCCCGATAAATTGATGGCGAAAGGTTTACCGCCTGAAATGATGGAACTTGCCAAAGAAAAAACGCAAGAAATCCAAAAAGCGTACGATGTGGTAAAAAAAGCCCGCGATATGTAGCGGGCGTGCTCCTTTAATCGATATGCGTTTAATCGATGAGGGTGTGTTGTGGTGCACCGCTAAAAAAGCCATCAATGTTGTCTACCAGCTGTTGTACCAGCGTCTTCACCGCATCATCGGCGCCCCACGCAACATGCGGGGTGACGATGAGGTTGGATAAGGACGCTGAGACCAACGGGTGTGCATCCGGCGCTGGCTCTTCACTCAGCACATCCAAGCCTGCGCCACCAATTTGACCGCTTTTCAACGCGTATAATAAGGCCTGTTCATCCACGAGATCGCCGCGTCCAGTATTAATCAATATGGCATGCTGTGGCATCTTGGCCAACACATCTTGATTAATCAGGTGTTGGGTCTTATCGGTTAACGGACAATGCAGCGAGAGCACATCTGCCTGGCGAATCACTTGTTCAAAAGGTTGATAGCCCGGCCGGCATTCGCTGGCGTCTTGGTGCTCAGCAAAGATGACGGTCATCCCGACGGCCTGTGCCAGCTGCGCAACCGCTTGACCCAATGCCCCTTTACCAATAATCCCTAACGTACTGCCTGCGACACGGCCAATCGGATGGGTGAAAAAGCAAAACTGCCCATGCTTCTGCCACTCACCCTGACGCACATCGTTGTGATACCCCATCAGTTGACGCTTTAACGCAAAAATGAGTGCCATCACATGCTCGGGAACCGATTGCACCGCATAACCTTGTATGTGACAAACTTGAATACCGCGTGTACGACAGGCATCTAGGTCGACATTGTTGACGCCGGTGGCGGCGACAGCAATCAGTTTAAGATTTGGTAAGGCCGCGAGGATATCGTCACTGAGCACGACTTTGTTGGTGATGGCGACATCGGCTTCTTTCAGTCGTTCGATCACTGCATGAGGCGCGGTCGCACCATAAGCTTGCCAGTGATGAGGATGGCGAAGCGTGGGAAGCGGGATATGGTCAGGAAGGGTGTCTTGATCAAGAAAGACGACCTTGATGGGGGAGTGATGAGCCATGTGGGTCTCCGTGTCTCAATGCATGGCTCTAGGGTGTGAGATTTGCGTCGTTTCTGCAAACCTTAACCGTCAGGTTGTGATGAAACCGTGTGTCGGATGAGTGCCACCCATATTTACTCTGCGCCCACTAGCCGCCATTCTGTGCCAGTTGATAGTCACTCGTAAGCCGGTTATTCGGCATGTCATGATAAAAATCACAGGGGGCCTGAAAGTGCATCGGCATGTGGGTGGTCGGGTGCAAAATGCTCAACTCCGCGGCATGTAAGTGCAGACGAGAGGCATACCGAAAGGCTTCTGGCCGGGCATAAAACTCGTCACCGACAATACCGTGCCCAAGCGCTTGCATGTGAACGCGCAGTTGATGCGAACGTCCTGTGAGTGGGTACAGAGCCATTAAGCTCGTCTGTGCGCCTTGACGCAAACAGCGATAGTGAGTTTGCGAGGGTTTACCGTGTTCAAAACAGACTTTTTGCCTTGGGCGGTTGGGCCAATCGCAAATTAAGGGCAAGTCAACGTTACCTTCAGCAGGCTCAGGGTGCCCCCAGACTTCGGCGTAATATAACTTGGTGGGGATCCGATCACGAAATTGGGCTTTGAGGTGCCGCTCAGCCTCTTTGTGTGCCGCAAACACCATGACGCCGGACGTCGACATGTCGAGTCGGTGCACTAACTCGGCGTCGGCAAACGCGGCCTTTACACGTGACCAAGCACTGTCATAGTGGGCCGGGTCTCGCCCGGGGTTAGCAAGCAAGCCACTGGGTTTATTGATGACTACCAAATCAGCGTCTTGATATAAGATATCGAGCCAGGGCTCCGTGGGAGGATGATATTCAGTCATTGCCATATAAGGGATCGGGGCCAGCGGGCCCCGCCTTCGTTTAAGAGTGATTACTGGTGGCTGACCACAATCAAGCGCAGGGCATCTAAATCGATTTGTGCGTGTTGAATATGGTGCGAGAGAGTGCTGATTTGATCACGCAGCGCGTCGAGTTCATCATCACGGATATTTGGGTTAACCGTTTTAAGTGCTTCGAGTCGCGCCAGTGCCTGATTCAGTTCACTGTCCATTTCTTGATAGGCAGAGGCTTGAATATCGGCTAAGGCTTTTTCTGCCAGTGGGTCGCTTTTTTCGATGAGCTGATGTACCTGAGCCTGCACCGAGTTGACCATTTTACTGCCCAAATGACGATTTACCGGGCTGAGTTGGCGCTGGAAATGTTCAAACTCGACATTTGACGAGAGATCATTGCCATTGGCGTCTAACAACAACCGAACGGGCGTTTGTGGTAAGAAACGGTGAATGCCAGAGGATTTTGGGGCTTGTGCATCAACCGTGTAGATAAGTTCAACGAACAAGGTACCAACCGGTAGCGATTTGTTTTTAAGTAGCGAAACCGCCGTGGTGCCGATGCTTTCGCTTAGCAACAAATCAATCCCGCCACGAACAATGGGATGCTCCCAAGACACAAATTGGACATCTTCGCGGCTTAGGGCCGTTTCTCGGTCAAAGGTCAATGTGCAGCCATCGGCTGGCAGGCCAGGGTAACTCGGGACCATCATGTGCTCTGACGGTTTGACGACTAATGCGTTTTCGCCCTTGTCGTCTTGGTTGACGCCAATGGTGTCAAACAGCCCTAGCGTAAAGGTGACTAAGTCGGTGTCTCCATCATGTGCGGCAATCGTCTGTGCCAGCTCATTCGCGGCCTTCCCACCGTGAGAGTGCATTTCCAATAACTTATCGCGCCCTTGTTCCATCTCCGCTTTCAGACGTTGGTTCATGGCGGCGCTGTCGTTGATGAGCGTACTCAGCGACTCATCTTGTTGGTTGTTCGCCAGCAGTGCCAATAAGGTTTCACTATATTGCTCAAAGACTGCCCGGCCAGTGGGGCAGGTATCTTCAAACGCATCCAGGCCTTCATGATACCAACGCGCTAAAATGGTTTGTGCGGTGCCTTCAAGGTAAGGAACATGAATAGCAATATCTTGGTTCTGACCAATACGGTCAAGGCGACCAATGCGCT
The DNA here is from genome assembly GCF_900141775.1 of Salinivibrio sp. ES.052. Taxonomy (GTDB): domain Bacteria; phylum Pseudomonadota; class Gammaproteobacteria; order Enterobacterales; family Vibrionaceae; genus Salinivibrio. The sequence continues at coordinate 651,372 of NZ_FSRI01000002.1, forward strand.
GTTCGAGTAAGTCTGGATTCATTGGCAAGTCAAACATCACCAACTGATGAGCAAACTGGAAGTTACGTCCTTCTGAGCCAATTTCAGAACAAATGAGAACCTGTGCGCCACCTTCTTCCTGTGCAAAGTAGGCCGCAGCCTTATCACGTTCGACAATCGACATGCCTTCATGGAATACGGTTCCGCGAATACCTTCACGCTCACGCAACGCTTGCTCCAACGTGAGTGCGGTTTGGGCGCGTGAGCAAATGATCAGCACTTTATCGCTGCGATGTGTTTTTAGGTAATCCAGTAACCAATCGATGCGTGGGTCAAATCCCCACCAACTGGCGCTGTCGCCCTCAAACTGCTGGTAAATATCTTCTGGGTAGAGGTTTTGTACCGCTTTTTGCTCGCGTGTACCAGTGCCACCCATCATGGTCGCGACGCGCATGGCGGTTTGATACTGGCTGGGCAAGGCCAGCGGGTGCATGTGTAGTTGACGGCTTGGGAAGCCGCTAATTGCCGCGCGGGTATTACGAAATAACACTCGGCCTGTACCGTGGCGGTCCATTAAATCATCAATCAGCTGTTGGCGAGCGCTTTGCTTGGTTGCATCATCACCACTATGAATATCAGCGAGACGGTCGTCGAGTTCGTCACTTTGTAATAGGGCACGAATGCCATTTTGGGCCTCATCGCTTAGTGGTGCATCGGCAAGTAAGGCTTCAACAGCATCGGCAACGGGAGCATATTGTGCGGCTTCGTCGATGAAGGCGTTGTAGTCATAAAAACGATCGGGATCGAGCAGGCGTAAGCGGGCAAAATGGCTTTGCTGGCCAAGTTGTTCTGGGGTCGCAGTGAGTAGCAAGACACCGGGCGTGTGTTCGGCAATACTTTCGATGATTTGATATTCACGACTCGGAGCATCGGGAGTCCAGGTGAGGTGGTGGGCTTCGTCTACCACAAGCAAATCCCAATGGGTCTCGCACACTTGCTCAACGCGACGTCGATTTTTACGCAAAAATTCGAGTGAGCATAATACCAATTGTTGGGTATCAAAGGGATTCGGTGAGTCGGCAAAGGCTTCGACACAGCGCTCTTCGTCAAAAATAGAAAAGTGCAGGTTAAAGCGGCGCATCATCTCAACCAACCACTGGTGTTGTAAGGTCTCGGGTACCACGATCAGCACGCGTTCCGCACGACCCGCGAGCACTTGCTGGTGGATGATCATTCCCGCTTCAATCGTTTTACCTAGACCGACTTCATCGGCCAATAGCACACGCGGCGCATGGCGGCGACCCACTTCATGGGCAATGTAAAGTTGATGTGGGATCAAGCCTGCCCGCATCCCTGTGAGACCGCGTAATGGGCTGCGCAGCTGTTGATGTTGATTGATCAAAGCCCGATAGCGCAATGCAAAGCGATCCATGCGGTCTATCTGACCGGCAAAGAGTTTGTCTTGCGGCTTATTAAAACGGATATGATGGCTGAGCAAGATTTCACGCAGCGAAACCTCTTCGTCTTCTGTGTCTTCGCGGGTGCCGAAATAGGTTAATACGCCATCGTTTTCCTCAACACGTGTGACCGTCATGGTCCAGCCTTCGTGGCTCTCTACGTTGTCACCGGGGTTAAACATCACCCGGGTGACGGGGGCATCATGGCTGGCGTATAGCCGTGTTTCATCACTAGCAGGAAACATTAGGGTCACGGTACGGCCATCTACGGACACGACGGTGCCCAGTCCAAGATCATGCTCCGTATCACTGATCCAACGTTGTCCAAGCGCAAATGACATAAGGGAAAACCTCTGAATTAACTCGATTGTCGAAAGACTCGGTGCTGCGCGGACGCAACCCTCTTTAAGTCGTGTGTTATTCAGTGTGGCACTGAAAAAATTGGTCGCCAATAGTACTTCAACTTGTGAGGAGGGTCACGATGAAACTCAACGAATCGCTGCAAAGATCGCGTTGACATACAATCGTCATTAAAGCGCGGCAAAGATAAAAGCGTGAACTGGCGCAGTAAAACGAGTTGGGCGGTTACCAATGGCCAGGTCTATGCTTACTTTACGCGCTGTCATTGCGACAGCGAACTGCCGACACAGGAGGTGCCTATGGGCGACGCTGACCGGAAGTTGTTTGTATTGGATACCAATATTCTCCTCCACGAACCCTTCTCTATTTACTCCTTTCAAGAACACGATGTCGTGATCCCCATGACTGTCCTCGAAGAATTAGATCGCATCAAAGATAGCAAGCGTGATGTCTCACGTGATGCACGGGTTGCGATTCGAGTATTAGAAGATATCTTCAAAGAAGCCACACCCGATGAAATTGGCGAAGGCATTATGGTTGGCAAAGGGGATGCCACCGGCACGGTATCTATTCTTGCCGATTTTGAGATTAAAGAAACCGTCCATGCGTTTGCAGATAAAGCCGGTGATAACCGGATATTAAATGTTGTCCTTCACTTACAAACCAAACGCTCACCGCGAAAAGTGGTGTTGGTGACTAAAGACATCAACATGCGTCTACGCGCCAAAGGCGCTGGCGTGATGCATGTCGAAGACTATCGCTCCGATCAGTTAATCGACGATGTTCGTTTGCTCACCAAAGGCTTCCATCAGTTTGCTGGTAATTTTTGGGATAGTGTGGGCGAATGTGATAGCCAAGCCTATGGCTCGGATACCCTGCACACGTTACCATCTGAATTGCTTGAAACGCCGTTTATTAATCAATATTTATTAGACGATAGCGGTGATTTTGCCGCGAGGGTTCAAGCCATAAACGGGGAAAAAGTCGTCATTAAAGATCTGAGTCGCGAGCGATTAATGCACCGTTCGGCATGGGATGTTAAACCGAAAAATATCTATCAAGGAATGGCGCTGGATGCCTTGCTGGATCCCAGCATTGATCTGTCGATCCTCACTGGCCCTGCAGGTTGCGGTAAAACCATTTTGGCCATGGCAGCGGCGCTGGAATTGGTCGTAGAGAAGGGGATGTATGACAAAATCATTGTCACCCGCAACACGCCAGATATTGGTGAGTCCATCGGCTTTTTACCGGGGACGGAAGAAGAAAAAATGCTGCCTTGGTTGGGCGCAGTGACCGATACGCTCGAGGCGTTGCATATGCAAGATGAATGTACCGATGGTTCGATGCGTTACATTATGGAAAAGGCCAATCTGCAGTTTAAATCGATCAATTTTATGCGTGGCCGCTCGATTCAAAATGCCTTTGTGATTTTAGATGAGTGCCAGAATCTAACGGCATCCCAATTGAAAACCATCATCACCCGCTGCGGTGAGGGAACAAAGTTGGTGTGCTCTGGAAACTTAGCACAAATTGACTCTTCGTATTTGACCCCAGTAACATCTGGGCTCACCTATATTGTCGAGCGGTTTAAAAACTTTGAAGGCAGTGCCTGTGTGTACCTCAATGGCGTGGTACGCAGTCGGTTGGCTGAATTTGCCGAAGAGAATTTATAATCGTGGATATTCGGTGGCGGTCCTCAGGCTGCCACCTTTATCCGTCGCCTAAAACAGTTCGACATCGTCTTCAGCAACAAAGGTTTTTATCATGCCAGATTGGCGAAGATCATCATAAAAGGCAACTTGATTGCGTCCATTTTGTTTCGCGTGATAAAGCGCCTGATCGGCATTGCCCAAAATGGTACTTGTGCTGAGCTGTCCGCGCTCAATGCGCGTCGCCCCCATTGAAATGGTCACCGTTTGCGCCGCGCCAAAATCACGCGCATTCACATTAGCAACCAATGTGTTGGCTTTTTGTTCTGCCATTGCACGAGTGCAGGGCTGAAATAGCACCACAAACTCATCTCCTCCGTATCGAAATAAAGAGTCTTGTGCGGAAAACGCCTGACGCATTAATGAGGCGATCAATAAGATGACTTCATCACCAAACACATGACCAAAGTTGTCATTAATCTGTTTAAAATGGTCAATATCGAAGATACCAATCCACGGTGATTGCACGTGCTCAGCATCGTCATCATCAACCGATTCACTTTGAGCTAAGCGTTCACAGATAAGGTCGAGTTTCTTAGATAACACCTTACGGTTGAACAAACTGGTAAAACTGTCTCTTTCACTGGCCATGATGATTTGTTGATAGTTTTCATAAATATGAGTGAGGCCTGATAGCAGTGCCCGTTGTTCATGGGAGAGTGTCGTGGCTCGGCCGCAAAGAATACTGCGGATATCATCGCCTTTCTCATAATAAATGGGGATCGCAATCAAAACATGATCGTCACTGTGGTGTTGCGTGATTTTTTGTGTGGATAGGCACTCATCAAGTAACGCGTCGATTTGGTCAATGTTTTCTTGTTGGAAAGCGCTATTCGCGTTGGTACCTAATACGGTAAAAGCTGGTTGCATATCGGCGCAGTAGTCGAGAAGCACCACTTCATCCACTGGGGTGAGTGCGGTGATTGATGTGAGTAGACTCTTGGTAATGGCATCCACTTCAGTTTCAGCTGTAAAATCAACGATCGAGTCAAGAATTTGGATGCTACTAGCGGCCACAAGGCGCCTCCTTTTAACTGTCCATGCAAATCATAAGTATAGAACCCAATACAAAGGGTGCCATTATGTTCATGCAATCCGCTGCCCGATATAGTCACGCATAACCCTAGGTGGATCGTTCAGTGCGTTCACCGGCTGATAAAGTTGGATTTGGCCTTGATCCAAGTAAACAAATTGGGTGGCAATCGCTTGTGCATCTTCCGGGTGGTGGGTGACCATTACCACGGTGGTGCCTTGCTCTTGGGCAGTGCGTTTGACCAACGACAGCATGTCTTTTTTAAGCGCGGGATCGAGCGCAGAAAAAGGTTCATCTAATAACAGCAATGGTTGATTACGGGCGATGCTCCGGCCTAAAGCAATGCGTTGGCGTTGACCGCCCGAGAGTTGACCGGGCAGCCGTGACAGATAGTCAGTTAAACCGACGGCGTGGGCGGCACGGAGAATGCTGTCACGTTGGGAGGCGGTAAGCTTCAGTGATGGTGATAAACCAATGGCCATATTGTCGAATACTGACAAATGGGTAAAGACGTTGTGCTCTTGAAATAAGATAGACAGTGGCCGCTGGTGGGCGGGCGTCGTGGTGACTGGTTTGTCTTCAATGGTGATCTCGCCACTATCTGGCGCGATCAGCCCAGCAATCAGTGATAATAAGGTGCTTTTCCCTGCTCCGCTGGGTCCGAGCACGGCCACAATCTCTCCGGGGGCAATGTGAGCGTCAAAGGTCATCCAATCTTGCTGGTAGCGGTATTGGACATGAGACAGAGTTAGCATGCTTGCCTCCATTGGATAAGGCGGGTCAGTAGGGCATAACAGCCCAAACTAGTGAGCAATAACAGCATGGCCGCCGCCGCGCCCGCTTCCATTTGATAGCTGCCCATTAAGCGAAACAAATACAGCGGAAGGGTTTGAAAGTTTTGGCTGCCAAAAAGTGCAATCGCACTGAGATCGCCCATCGATAACACAAAACTCACCGCCACGCCGCGCGCGATGGGCGCGCGTAAGCACTGCCATTCGATAAGACGTAGGCGATTTATACCTTTGAGGCCCAAGGTCGCACAAAGGTTATGATAGGACTGAGCGAGTTGATAGGCGGGCGCGCTTAGAACTTTTATCAAATAGGGCAATGCCATGAGTGCGTTGACGATCATTACCAGCCATAAGGCGAGACTAAACACATCACTAAACTGGCGGAAAAGCAAAAAGAGCCCGGTGCTGAGTACGATACTCGGTACCACTAAAATGATAGCGCCGAGGGTTTCAATCCCATCCGCCTGTTTTTTTCGTCCATGTAAGCGCCAGTGCCGACTGGCTAAGATCACCGCCACGGCTAACACAAAAGCAAAGACGGTGGCGCCCGTGGCAATGAACAGCGAGTGCAGAGTCGCTTGCCACAGTGCGCTATCGCCGAGCACCGCTAATGCGCTAGGGTTCAGCCCCCGAGCAATCACTACGCCGAGAGGCGGTAACACCAGTAGCAAAACGAGGCCAATCCAGAGACTGTCCCAGCATTTGGCGGCGCGGCTATCCAAAGACGCAGGCAGCGGAAGCACTTCACTGGGCGTGCTCGGCAGCGGACGTGTCAATGTTTGCACAGTAAATGCAATGGCTCCGCACAGCAGCATTTGCCACAGCGCGAGAACAGCACCCGTTTGTAAATCGAAATCAAAATGAATGGCTTGGTAAATGGCCAGCTCGATGGTCGTCGCTTTTGGCCCGCCACCCAGTGCCATGACAGTCGCGAAGCTGGTAAAGCACAACATAAATACTAGCCCCACGATATGCGGCAAGCTTTGGCGTAAATATGGCCATTCTAGGTGCTTAAAACGTTGCCAGCCTTTGAGTCCTAGCTGGGTAGCCAGACGGCGTTGATCGGCCGGGATCCCCTCTAAGGCTTGTACCATTAATTGGGCGGAAAAAGGGAGATTAAAAAACACATGGGCGAGTAAAATGCCGCTTAAGCCATAAATAGAAAACGGCATAGCAGTATCGAATTGCGCGAAAGCTTGTGCAATCCAGCCGCTACGGCCATAGATAGCAACCAATCCAAAGACCCCCACCAAGACCGGGAGCACCAAGGTCATGGCGAATAGCTTCAGCAGCCATGCCTTTGCTGGAAACTGTCGGCGAGACAGTGCATGAGCGACTGGCACCGCCAGCCCAACGCTAAGCACGACGGATAAGGCGGCCTGTTTAAAACTAAAATAGGTGACATGGCGTAAATAGGTATCTTGCCATAAGGTGGCAAGTGACAAATCGTGGCTGTGAGAGAATAACGCCCAGAGTGCGCTCCCAATCAAAGCCACGACCAAGCTGGCCGCAATACTGCCCGGCCAGGTTCGAGAAGGGTTGAGCATCTTGGCTATTCAACCAGCGCGGTTTGCCAATCGCGCACCCACTGTTGGCGGTTGCCCATCACTTCATCGGGCTGATACAACAGGCTCTCTTCTGGCTTATTCAATGTATAGAAGGCGTCAGGCAAACTGATATCGGTCACCGGGTACATCCACTGTGTGGTTGGAATGACTGACTGTGCTGCATCACTGAGCATAAATTGCAAAAATGCATCGGCTCGCTCTGGTTGGTCGGTATAAGCAGATTTAGCCGCGACCTCAATTTGCATGTAGTGCCCTTCTTCAAACATGGCGGCGGCAAAGCGATCATCATCATCGGTGACCAGGTGGTAGGCGGGTGAGGAGGTGTATGAGAGCACCATATCGGCTTCTTTGTTGAGGAACATGTTGTAGGCTTCAGTCCAGCCTTTGGTGACGGTGATGGTGTTGTCTGCAAGCTTGCGCCATGCTTGCTGATTGTTATCGCCATACACCTTTTGGATCCAAAGCATTAGGCCTTGGCCGACGGTTGAGATCCGAGGGTCTTGGTAAATCACACTGATGTCATCGCGCTCCTCAATCAAGGCTTTTAGGCTTTTGGGTGGATCGAGCAAGCGGGTCGTGTCATACACAAAAGCGAAATAGCCGTAATCGTAAGGGATAAAGAATTTATTGTCCCAGCCGCCCGGTACTTGCAGACGCTCGGTATTGACTGCGTGTTCCGCAACAATGCCGCTACGTTCGGCCTCTTTCATTAAATTAGTGTCCATGCCGAGTACGATGTCGGCTTTGGTGGTTTCCCCTTCAATACGCAGGCGGTTAAGCAAGGCGGCACCATCATTCAGTGAGACGAACTCTACTTGGCAGTCACAACGTTTCTCAAATTCGGTTTTGATTTTTGGTCCAGCGCCCCATTCGGCGATAAAAGAATCATAGGTATAGACAGTCAATGGGTCGGCGGCACGAGCGCCAAGCGATATCACTGATAAAGAGAGCAGGATTAAAAGAGAAGAAAAATGTTTCACAGCACGCTCCTAAGTTGGGCGTGGGTGTTGAGGCAAGTTGATGACAGCATCAAGATCTCAATCCCTACGCCAGTGTTAGCTGGATCAGGTTCGATGGGTCTAGCGCAATGCGCAATCTCAGCCGAGAGGCTCCCCAATGAGTACGCTGTTATTGTACTGATTGGCTTAGTGTTAACCAAGCCTTTTAGTCACTGGGTTGGTTGAGGTCCCAGTTGTAGTCATATTCCAATGTTGCCTCTTGTGGTAATGGCATATCGCGATAGTGGTTTATATGGGCGATCACATCTTTTTCGTCGCCGCCAAAGTCAGCCTGGAACCATTCATAAATGGAGGAAAGCTGCCATTTTCCGCCTTGCTGACTGACACCTTTGTCGCTGTTAATAAACGTGTAGGCCGCGTGTTCGAGCTGTGCCTCAAGTGAGTTTGCTTGAAAGGCTTTGGATTGCAGGTTGGGACAGCCCAGGCTGGCGCAATTGACCGCATAGTGAGTGCGTGGGTCTTGCCAAAGAGGGCGCAAAATACGGTGTTCGATATCGTTTAACGTGAGCGGCTCCCCAGCGACCGTAACCACCTCGTCGTCCCATGGCCCAAAGCTAAATAATCCCCCTAATTTGGTGATGGAGCGCACCGGATACTCGGCTAAAATCAGTTTCACAGTGACTGCATTATAAAGGTTGACCCAGTAAGCGTATTGCTCGTTTTTAGTGAGGGTGCGCGGGTCGCGCTCTGTCAGCATACGAATGTAATGATCGAGTGTCTCTTTGTCGGGATCCGTGACCGCAGCATAGTTAAATAAGGTGTGCTGCCCCTGAGGTTGCAAATACTTATCGAGTAACACTTGCCAGCTGTGATGAGTAAAGGTGGCTTGGCTATCAGGGTTGTGCGCGTCCCACATTGGCCAATAGTCTGCTTTAGGGGCTGCGTGTGCGATCAGAGGTAAAAGTAACCCGAGTAGAAGTGTTAAACGCTGTAGCATCGCCATCCCCTATTGATATCAAACGTCTGTATATACTAGACCAAGGCAAGAGCCTATTGATTTCATTTTGGGATAAAAAACAGGATATAGCGATAAAAAAACGCTGCTGAGGCAGCGTTTTATCGATGAGTGGATGGATTTACGTCAAGAAGTCAGGGATCTGCTGTTCAAAGCGCGATATGTCGGCTTCATGTTGCAATGTGAGCCCGATACTATCCAATCCATTGAGCAAGCAATGGCGGCGAAAGTCATCCATCTGGAAGCTAAAGCCGTGCTCACCGGCACGGATGGTTTGTGCGGGTAAATCGAGGGTCACGGTCGCGCCTTCATTGGCCGCCACATAGGCAAACAAGGTATCGATTTGTGCTTCATCCAGGGTGACCGGTACGATCTGATTATTGATGCAGTTGCCATAAAAAATATCGGCAAAACTGGGAGCAATGATGACTGCAAAGCCATAGTCGTCCAATGCCCACGGTGCGTGCTCGCGTGATGATCCGCAACCAAAGTTCTCTCGGGTCAGCAGCACACTTGCGCCTTGGTAGCGGGGTTGGTTAAGGACAAAGTCGGGGTTAGGTTGTTTGCCTGCATCATCCAGAAAACGCCAATCGTGAAACAGGTGTTGACCAAATCCAGTGCGGGTGACTTTTTGCAAAAACTGCTTTGGGATAATGGCATCGGTATCGACGTTGGCTGCATCTAAAGGGGCAACAATGCCGGTATGAGTGTGTATGCCTGACATAAGGCCTCCTTATAATTGGTTAACGTCGACAAAATGACCGGCAATCGCTGCCGCGGCGGCCATGGCTGGGCTAACCAAGTGGGTACGTCCCTCGCGGCCCTGGCGCCCTTCAAAATTACGGTTGCTGGTGGATGCGCAGCGCTCTTTGGGGCCTAAGCGATCGTTATTCATCGCCAAACACATCGAACAGCCGGGTAAACGCCATTCAAAGCCCGCCTCACGGAAAATGACATCCAGCCCTTCTTGTTCTGCTTGTGCACGTACTTGTTCAGATCCAGGGACCACCATGGCATGGACGTTCTCGGCCACGCGTCGACCTTTAGCGACCGCGGCGGCGGCCCGCATGTCTTCAATCCGTGAGTTGGTGCAAGAGCCAATAAAGACTTTATCGATTGTAATGTCCTTGATCGCTTGGCCGGGCGTTAGCCCCATATATTTGAGGGCGCGTTCGGCCGAGTGGCGCTCAATGGGATCATGCATTTGCTCAGGGGCTGGGACCTTATCGTGCACACTGACGACTTGGCCGGGATTGGTTCCCCAAGTCACCTGATGGTGGATGGTGCGGCCATCCAGGGTGATCACACGATCAAAGGCGGCATCGGGATCGGAGTAGAGGGTTTGCCAGACGTCAACGGCTTGCTGCCATTGCTCGCCTTTGGGCGCGAATTTTTTGTCTTTTAAATAGGCAAAGGTGGTCTCATCAGGGGCGATCAGGCCGGCTTTGGCGCCTAATTCTATCGCCATGTTACAGACCGTCATTCGTCCTTCCATGGACAAGTGGGTAATGGCATCACCACAAAATTCCACCACATGCCCGGTGCCGCCTGCATGGCCCACTTTGCCGATAATCGCTAGCACGATGTCTTTGGCGGTGATCTCGGGCGCGGTCGGACCGGTCACTTCGATTTTCATGGTGCGCGCGCGGGATTGCTTCAGGGTTTGCGTCGCGAGCACGTGCTCAACTTCGGAGGTGCCAATCCCAAATGCAAGCGCCCCAAAAGCACCGTGAGTCGCGGTATGAGAATCACCACACACGATCGTCGTGCCGGGCAACGTAATGCCGAGCTCCGGGCCCATCACATGGACAATGCCTTGGTAGGGGTGATTCAAGTCATACAGGGTGACACCAAATTCTTCACAGTTTTTGGCTAGCGTCTCCATCTGGATACGCGCCATTTCTCCTGACGCGTTAATGTCCTTGGTTTCGGTAGAGACATTGTGATCCATGGTGGCGAAGGTTTTACTCACTTGGCGCACTGGACGGCCTTTCTCTCGCAGGCCGTCAAAGGCCTGCGGTGAGGTGACTTCATGGACCAAATGACGGTCAATGTATAAAAGCGGCGCCTCACCAGGCTGTTCGGTGACAATATGGGCTTGGTGGATTTTTTCATACAAGGTCTTTGCGCCTTGCTGGGGAGTTGCATTCGACATAACTCGTATCCTTACTCTGTAATTTTTATGCGCCTTGACGGATAGAGGCGGCGATACGATCGCCCATTTGTTCGGTGCTGAGCGCCGGTTTATCGCTGGCCAGATCGGCGGTGAGTTCACCGGCGGCTAATGCCTGGCTGACCGCGTTTTCAATAGCCCTTGCGGCATCGTCTTCGCCTAATGAATAACGTAACATCAGAGCGGTAGATAAAATTTGTGCTACGGGGTTGGCGATATTTTTCCCCGCGATATCGGGCGCGGATCCTCCAGCGGGTTCATACAAACCAAATTTGCTGGCATTGAGACTGGCTGACGGTAGCATGCCCATTGAGCCGGTGATCATCGCGCATTCATCCGAGATGATGTCGCCGAAAATGTTGGAACACAGCATCACATCAAACTGGGCAGGATCTTTAATCAGCTGCATGGTGGCGTTGTCGATGTACATATGGTTTAAGCGGACATCCGGATAGTCTTTTGCGACCTCAGCCACTACCTCACGCCATAGCATTGAGCTTTGCAGCACGTTGGCTTTGTCTATTGAGCACACTTGCTTGTTACGTAGCTGGGCTGACTGGAAGGCGATCCGAGCAATGCGTTCAATTTCATAGCGGTGATAGACCTCGGTATCAAAGGCTTTCTCTTGCTCGCCTTCGCCTTCGCGACCTTTCGGTTCGCCAAAGTAAATGCCGCCGGTCAGTTCTCGCACCACCACAATGTTAAAGCCTTTGTCGGCAATATCGGCGCGCAGTGGGCAAAAGCTTTCTAGGCCGGTGTAGATCTGGGCCGGGCGTAAATTACAGAACAGACCAAAGTGTTTGCGCAGAGGTAACAGTGCCCCACGCTCTGGCTGCTCGGTCGCAGGTAAGTGTTCCCACTTGGGGCCACCCACTGAGCCAAATAAAATCGCATCAGCTTGTTCACAGCCTGCCAATGTATGCGCGGGTAGCGGAGAGCCATGGGCGTCGATCGCGGCGCCCCCCACGGGATAATGCTGGCGCTCAAAGGTGAGTGAGAAACGGTCACTGACAGCGTCGAGCACTTTCTCGGCTTGAGCCATCACTTCGGGGCCGATACCGTCACCGGATAGGATTGCAATGTGGTGTGCGCTGGCCATGATTATACGGTCTCCTTTTTTAAATGGGATTGTTCCTTAATTTGGGCAATTTTGTCGGCACGATAAATGGCATTGATCACATTGAGTAACGCTTCCCCAGAGGCTTCGATAATATCGGTCGAGACCCCGGTGCCGTGGTATTTTCGACCTTTGTAATGGGCAATGATGTCGGCTTGACCGAGGCCATCTTCCCCTTCGCCTTTAGCGGTCAGATCGAATTTATCTAGCTCAATGTCGTAACCGGTGATGCGATAAATACACTGATATAAGGCATCAACGGGGCCATTACCAATTGCGGCCTCGCGTTTTTCTTCGTCGCCACACTGCAGTTTAATGCTGGTGGTGGCCATCAGGCTGCCTGATTGCACACCTAAATAGTTGAGTTTGTAAAAGTCGTCTTCTTCTTTGAGATTGTTGAAGAACATCAGGGCTTCTAGATCGTAATCAAACACCTGACCTTTACGATCGGCCAGTTGCAAGAATGACTGGTACAAACTTTCTACGTCGTAATCTTGCTCAGTGTAACCGAGGTTATCCATGTGGCTTTTGACCGCTGCACGGCCAGACCGGCTGGTCAGGTTCAGTGCTTTTTTGCCTAAGCCAATCGATTCGGGCGTCATGATTTCGTAAGTGTTTTTGTTTTTCAGCATGCCATCTTGGTGGATGCCTGAGGAATGGCTAAAGGCATTGGTGCCGACAATGGCTTTATTGGGCTGAATGGGCATATTACAGAGTTGGCTCACCAATTTACTGGTGCGTGCAATTTCAGTGTGATTCAAGCCTGTTTCGACGCCCAACATATCCGCACGCGTTTTTAATATCATCGCAATTTCTTCCAACGCACAGTTACCCGCACGTTCGCCAATGCCATTGATGGTGCCTTCCACTTGGCGAGCACCGGCTTGCACTGCAGCAATGGAGTTGGCGACTGACATTCCTAAATCATCATGGCAATGGACAGAGATCACCGCTTTGTCGATGTTGGGGACGCGATTGAAAAGGGTAGAGATGATGCTGCCAAATTCGCTTGGCACTGTGTAGCCCACGGTATCTGGGATGTTGACCGTGGTGGCGCCTGCATTGATCGCCGCCTCAACCATGCGGCATAAATTATCGATCGGTGTACGCCCGGCATCTTCACAAGAGAACTCAACGTCATCTGTGTATTGGCGCGCATGCTTGACCGCACGCACGCCCATTTCCACCACATCGTCATAGCTACGGCGTAGCTTATCTTTGACATGAATTGTCGACGTCGATAAGAAGGTGTGGATACGAAAAGCGTCGGCTGTTTTGAGAGACTCGGCAGCGACATCAATGTCTTTGGGCACGGCACGAGATAAGGCACAGACGCGCGCGTGTTGCATATGCTCAGCGATGGTGCGGACCGATTCAAAGTCCCCGGGTGATGAAACGGGAAAGCCTGCTTCGATAACATCGATCTTTAATCGGTCCAAGGCTTGTGCGATTTGCAGTTTTTCTTTGACCGTTAAACTTGCCGACAGCGCCTGCTCACCGTCCCGTAACGTTGTGTCAAACAAAATGACTTGGCTGTTCTCGCTCATGGATGACTCCCTGTTGTGTTTGCTGGCCGCCGTCATGGCTCTTTTCGTTGGCACTTTCTTTTATTCTGGCGACGTTAGATACAAAAAAACCCGCGTCTGGCGCGGGTTTTTGAGGTTTGGCATTCACTATTTTCAGCCCAAAACCTACCCGCGCGACTGGGTCACGATAAGGAGGAGAATGAGGCGTAGGTGAAACAGTGTCATGCGTATGTCCGTCAGTAAATATTCTGTTACCAGAAATAACAGAGCGATGGGGAAACCGTCAATCTGAAAAAAACAAAACCCGTTATCTGCGAAATGGAAAGGGAAAATACTAGCGAATAAAACTGGTTTATCAGTCAAATGTCAGCATCTTTCACTGTTCTTTGCGGCCAGTTTATCCGCTTTTCATTACTTTTTATCGCAATGTGCTTATGGCTTCTCTCATTCATAGTGGCACGATGAATTCATCAATATGACCAAACAACGTCACCGACTTGTCATACCCGCTGACTAAAGTTTAATCATCAACTCGCCGCATTGGGAGGCAAGATGAGAAGCTTTACCGTGATTCAACGCTTTGATCATACGGTGTCGACACTGTGTTTATCTCACCGCTTTAGCGCCGGCGTTGCCAAAATAGCCCGTGGCGTTTCCCGCTCTGGTGATGGTCCACTTTATCTCGTGATTGGCTTGACTGCCTGGTGGCTTCATGAGGCGGAAGGACTATGGTTCTTGCTCACAGGGCTGACCGCATTTGCCATCGAGCTACCGATTTACTGGGTGTTAAAGCGGTGTTTTCGTCGCGCTCGCCCGTCTCAATTGCCTGCTTTTATTACCCCATCCGACTTATACAGTATGCCCTCAGGCCACACTGCCGCGGCTTTTCTGATGGCCTCTCTACTGAGCATTTTTTTCCCATCACTCACGCTTTTGGTGTTCATCTGGGCCAGTTTGATCGGGATATCGCGTGTATTACTGGGCGTCCACTTTATCACTGACATTGTGGTTGGCGCAGGACTAGGAATGATGTGCGCAACATTGGCACACAGTCTCACCCTCGATCTTTACGGAATAACAGGTATTTAATGAAGCTTTTATACGGTGTTCAAGGAACGGGTAACGGTCATATCTCTCGTGCCCGCGCCATGGCTCGCGCCTTGGCAGGTTATAATGTCGAGGTCGATTTTATTTTTTCTGGTCGGCCAGCCGAACGCTATTTTGATATGGCGCCATTCGGCGACTATCGCACCTTTACGGGGATGAGCTTTGTCAGTCGTCATGGCAAAATCGACATGTTGGCCACGGCTCAACACAATCATTTGGCGCAGCTACGACGGGACATACGCCAGCTGGATGTGTCAGGTTACGATAAAGTCATCTCTGATTTCGAACCCATCAGTGCGTGGGCGGCGCGTCAACAAGGTGTGCCCTCCGTGGCCATTAGCCACCAGGCCGCGTTTTCTCATGCGGTCCCTAAGCACGGGGAAACCCTTATAAATCGACTGATCATGCGTTACTTTGCGCCAACAGATTATGCCGTTGGTCTGCATTGGTATCATTTTAATCAACCGATTTTGCCACCCATTATTGATACTCATCCTGGTGATAACACGGCGGAGTCGCCGGAGGCGGAGAAATCGGTGTTGGTGTATTTACCGTTTGAATCTTTGCCTGCGGTCAGTGAACTGCTGTTCCGTTTTAATCAGTCTTTTATCTGTTTTCATCCCGATGTGAGTGAGCCATACCAGCGCGAAAACCTCACGTTCATGCCATTGGGTAAAGAGCGCTTTCACGCAGCCCTTCATCAATGTCAGGGGGTGATTGCTAATGGTGGTTTTGAGCTCCCGTCTGAAGCGCTGACATTAGGCAAGAAACTGCTATTAAAACCACTGTCCGGCCAGTTTGAGCAGTTGAGCAATGTCGCGACCCTCACTCAGCTTGGGCTCGCGCACAGTATGGATAGCTTAGAGGCGAGCGCTGTACGTGAATGGTTAAATACGCCTGCGGTAGGGGCGATTGACTATCCAGATGTGGCCCAAGCGCTGGCGGAATGGCTGGTTAAAGGCGAGCTAAACCAGACACGCAGCTTGTTTCACCATCTGTGGGCTCAAGTGGATTATCCAGAAGCGGTCGAAGACTCGATGATGGACTTTAACCGACCTTGGATGCGCGTTAATCAGTATCCACTTAGGTTGCAACGTTTGATTCGTTAGCTGGAAGGCGGTACGCAGGCTACCTGTTAGCGCGAGACTGAATCACGTTTTTACATTTTCAATAGAGTATTCACTCGATTTCTCTTGAGTTTGGTGGTGCGCTCGGTAAACTCGCTGACATTATTGAGCGTACATGTGTTCGCCAAATGGTGAGCCAAGAGAGACACAGTGAACACCCAATATCATATAGTTAGCCGCTTTCGTGAGCAGATACACACTCTCGGGACACGAGAAGCGATACGTTTCCAACAGGGCGGCCAGTGGGCGAGTATCAATTGGCGCCAGCTGGGTGAGCGTGTTGATCAACTATCTCGCTGTTTGCTAAAAGCAGATTGTGGTGTACAGCAAACCATCGCGATATTCGCGCCCAATAGCGAAAAGTGGGCGATGTTAGATTATGCCGCCTTACAAATTCGCGTCGTGCCTGTCCCTATTTATGCCACCAGCACCGCCCAACAAGCGGCACACATTATTAATGATGCGGATGTACAATGGATTTTTGCCGGTGACGATCAGCTTGAGATGGCGGTAGCGGCCTTGGAGACGTGCCCCAATGTCAAAGGTATCGTCGCCTTAAGCCAGGAGGCGTCAGTCCCTAATCATCCGAAAGTGTGGAGCTGGGCCAGTTGGTTATTGCAAGACGATCGTCGTTATCAAACCGAGTTAGATGCGCGTATTGACGCACGCTGTATGGACGACCTGATCACCTTAATTTATACCTCCGGGACCACTGGAGAACCGAAGGGGGTGATGCTCGATTACGCGAATGTTGCCGCGCAGCTTGATATTCACGATCAAGTCCTGGCAATTGATTCTCGTGATGTCTCGTTGGCGTTTTTGCCGCTTTCTCACGTTTTTGAGCGCGCGTGGAGCTACTATGTCCTGCACCGTGGGGCCGTCAACTGTTACTTGTCAAACCCACAACACATCCGTGATGCTTTGACGACGGTTAAACCCACCGTCATGTCTGCCGTCCCGCGTTTTTATGAGAAAATTCACGGCGCGATCCACGATAAAGTCAGTCGTGCCAGTGGTCTCAAGCCACGGTTATTTGCTTGGGCTCTTCGTCAGGGCGAGCGCCATGCCAGCCAGTTGCGCGCCGGACAGTCTCCTTCTCGTCTGCAACAATGGCAAGTCGCACTAGCCGATAAGCTGGTACTGAGTAAACTGCGTGCGCTGCTGGGCGGTAACATGCGCTTGATGCCATGTGGTGGTGCACGGCTCGACCCGGCTATTGGCGCGTTTTTCCATGCCATCGGCATTAACGTCAAACTCGGTTATGGCATGACGGAAACCACCGCGACCGTCTCTTGTTGGGATGATGCGCGTTTTGATCCCCAATCTATTGGTTATCCGATGCCCGGGGCCGAGGTGCGGATTGGGGAGCACAATGAAATTCAAGTACGCGGGCCGATGGTGATGCGCGGTTACTTCAATCAGCCTGAAGCCTCAATGGCGACTTTTACCGAGGATGGCTTTTTGAAAACGGGTGATGCGGGTTATCTCGATAGTGCAGGTAATGTGTTCATTACTGACCGAATCAAAGAACTGATGAAAACCTCGGGCGGTAAATATATTGCACCACAACGTGTCGAAGGGGCGCTAGGTCGCGATCATTTTATTGACCAAATTGCTGTTGTCGCGGAAGCGCGTCATTTTGTCTCAGCGTTAATTGTGCCCTGTTTCGATGCGTTGGAAGAATGGGCGCGTAATATGAATATTGATTACCAAAACCGTAAAGATTTACTCAAGCATTCTGATGTCGTGGCACTGTTCGAAAAACGGCTACAAGCGCTACAAAATGAGTTGGCGAAGTTTGAGCAAGTCAAACGTTTTACCTTGCTGCCTCAGGGCTTTTGCATGCACAGTGGCGAGCTGACACCCACGATGAAACTACGCCGTAAGGTGATCCTCTCTCGCTATCAGCACGACATTGATGCCATGTATCAAGGCTAATGGCATGATGACGGCACGTGGATGATTTTGCTTATGGATAAGAAAATCATCAAAACGTGCCGTTTTTCCCTCTTTTTTCTCCGCTTTCTGAATAGTTAATCTGGCAAAGTCATCACTTTGTAGTCGATCTTTCCGGTTTAACCCCTCTCAATCAGCGTAATCCAGCAACATACACTCAACATTTAGATTAAAAATGTAAATACTGATTAGCTAATAGACAGTTTTGCAAATAAAACGTTACATTGATTGTAGCTTCAGTCGAGGCTGGCCACATAACAATCTAACGCCGCCTTATCGCCAGTATTTGGTTGTGATGTCCGCGTGGTTACACCACCAGTACATCGAAGAGTAAGGGGCTGGATTAGGCTAAAAGTAAGTCCTAACTATGCATACAGGGAGGCGTAGAGTGGAAATGTTATCCGGTGCCGAGATGATCGTGCGCTCCATGATCGATCAAGGCGTAAAACATATTTTTGGGTATCCAGGCGGGTCAGTGCTGGATATTTACGATGCATTACATGAGAAAAGTGGTATTGACCATGTGTTAGTGCGTCACGAGCAAGCGGCCGTACACATGGCGGACGGTTACGCACGCGCAACCGGTGACGTCGGCGTGGTACTGGTAACGTCAGGCCCAGGCGCAACCAATGCGATTACGGGAATTGCCACCGCCTACATGGACTCCATCCCCATGGTGGTTTTTTCCGGGCAGGTGATGAGTAGCTTGATTGGCAATGATGCCTTTCAAGAGTGCGACATGGTGGGGATTTCTCGTCCTGTGGTGAAACACAGCTTTTTAGTCCAGCGTGCTGAAGATATTCCCAATATTGTCAAGAAAGCCTTTTATCTTGCCTCGACTGGACGTCCCGGCCCTGTCGTGGTGGACATTCCTAAAGACATGGTTAATCCTGCGCAAAAGCATCCGTATCAGTATCCTGATAGTGTGCGCATGCGCTCTTACAACCCGACAACAACCGGCCACAAAGGACAGATTAAGCGCGGCCTAAAAGCGCTACTGGCAGCGAAAAAGCCGGTATTGTATGTCGGCGGTGGGGCAATCATGGCCGATTGCGGCGAACAAATCCGCCAACTATCAGAAAGCTTGAACATCCCGGTGGTGAGCACCCTGATGGGTCTGGGGGCCTTTCCGGGCACCCATGATCACTCGTTAGGTATGTTGGGGATGCACGGTACCTACGAAGCCAATATGGCGATGCACCAAGCCGATCTGATTTTTGGTATTGGTGTTCGTTTTGATGATCGTACCACTAACAACTTAGAAAAATACTGCCCCGATGCCACCATCATGCATATTGATGTGGATCCCTCGACTATTTCTAAAACTGTCTCGGCCGATATTCCTATCGTCGGCTCTGCCGACGCTGTGCTGAGTAGCATGCTTAAGTTGCTGGTGGATCAGGGAGGCAGCAATGACAGCGATGCGATCAGCTCTTGGTGGCACAATATTCAAATATGGCGTGAGCGCCAGTGCTTAAAGTATGCGTCCGATCCAGGGCGGATTAAACCGCAGCAGGTGATTGAAACCTTGTATCGACTCACCCATGGCGAGGCGTATGTAACCTCAGACGTCGGGCAGCACCAGATGTTTGCCGCACTCTATTATCCGTTTGATAAACCGCGCCGTTGGATTAACTCGGGGGGCTTAGGCACCATGGGCTTTGGGCTACCCGCGGCGATGGGGGTGAAGTTTGCCCTGCCGGATGCGCAAGTGGTGTGTGTGACCGGCGATGGCAGCATTCAGATGAACATTCAGGAACTCTCTACCGCGTTGCAATATGATATTCCGGTGGTGATCGTTAACCTCAATAACCGTTTCCTCGGGATGGTCAAACAATGGCAAGACATGATTTATCAAGGTCGCCACTCACATTCCTATATGGATTCGGTGCCGGACTTTGCTGCGATCACTGAGGCCTATGGTCATGTGGGGATGCGCATTAGCCATCCGTCTGAGCTGGAATCCGGCTTAGAGGCAGCCTTGGCGATGAAAGATCGCTTAGTCTTTGTCGATATTCATGTCGATGAAACCGAGCATGTTTACCCGATGCAGGTACGCGGTGGGGCGATGAATGAAATGTGGTTGAGTAAAACGGAGAGAACCTAATGCGCAGTATTGTATCGGTTTTAATGGAAAACGAACCAGGTGCCTTGTCGCGCGTGGTGGGCTTATTCTCTCAGCGTGGCTACAACATTGAATCACTCACGGTGTCACCGACGGATGACGCAACCTTATCGCGCTTGAATATCACCACCTCGGTGGTGAGCGACGCGGACCGCGAGCAAATCGAAAAGCACCTGCACAAGCTGATTGATGTGCTGAAAGTAAGCAATGTGACTGAAAGCGATCATATTGAGCGCGAGCTGGCGTTGGTGAAGGTGAAAGCCAGCGGCTTTGCCCGCGCGGAGGTAAAACGCACCGCCGATATTTTCCGCGGTCAGATTGTGGATGTGACGCACTCGCTCTACACCGTGCAGTTGACGGGTGACAGTGACAAGTTAGATGCCTTTATTCGCGCGGTCGGTGAGATCACTGAGATCATTGAGGTGGCACGCAGCGGTGTGGTTGGCATCGCACGCGGTGAGCGAGCGTTGCGTCAGTAACCAAAGCCACTGGCCGTTGTAAGAAAAATGGCACGCCAAGGCGTGCCATTTTTGATCAACAACATGATGCACCACGAAAGCAAGGCAGTCATGATCGTGTTAGCTCGCTGCGAGTCATGCGAGAGGGTTCTTTACCATGCCGAAGGGGAAGATGGGCAGAACGCCAAAGGCATCATGATAACTAAAGCATTACAGGCATCACCCAGTAACTTCGAGGAAGACGACAATGCGGACGGATTCATTTAATGAGGGCTACGCCCATGCAGCACAAAAACACCGCTACACCAACCCTTACCCTGCAAACACAGATGAGCATGAGGAGTTTGCCCGCGGCTACTTCCAATACATAAAGCTGTATGGCGATGCAGGGATCCCAAAACACGACCACAGTATGCGCCGCTTGGGTGGAAGACATCAAAGCATTGAAGACTACAAGGCTGGAGCCACATCCTCACCAAGCAATCACTACGCAAAGAGGAGGGGATAACTAGCCTCATAAAATTTTTCCCATTTTTTTAAATTTATCCCCTAAATGCCCTTGCATTCTAAAAAGTGGGTTTAGCCTAGTGATGTTCAACGCATAAGGCGCGGCTTTAACACCCTTCACGCGAAGCTGGATGTTTGTATTTGATAGGTCAATCAAAAGCATACAGTTGTAATTATTTAAAACACTGTATTAACACACAGTATTCGGGGGGCTATTAGGAGGCTAAGTGTCTGATATTTCAAATCAAGCGGTAGCGTGGATAGAGTGCGCATTATCGCAAGACACATGCAGTGCGGATACCGACAAAACCGCCATAGAAGCCTATTTGTATCGGCTTATTGCAAAAGACATCGAGGACCAGCGCGCAGCCACGTGCGATGGCGACAAATGGAAAATCGGTACTGCGTACTGATTAAACAATGTTCATTAGACGACATAGGTCACATTCTTATCTTTTATTCGAAGCATGGCCTAGCCTCTATTCAGAACATGCCACAGAACCCCTCTAAAACGACCTCTCGTAATTGTATTAGTACGCATGCACACTTTCCCTGCCCTTAAGGGCAGGTTGTCTCTAGAGAGCTTTTTTTGTGCGTTTAAACCGATCTAGCCATACTTTGACGTGCTTTAAAAAGCTTGAACTGCTTCAAAAATGGGTTGTAATGTAACTCTACAAGTGGATAATTTGCGGCCACTTCGTTCTTCGCCTCAAAAGAAAAATAACGTCTAATATTTGAATCAACGGCAAGGTCTTACATGAGTAAAGGATTGGTTATGAGTGCACTATGTTTAGCGCTCAGCAGCAATGCAAGCGCATCACTGATTGACGCTCAGCAAGTGGCAATCAATTACGATGTCTCAGACGAGCAATTGAGCTCGAAAGGCAGCCATGCCGCCTTTACCAAAGCCATGGCTGAAGCTAAGCAAGCTATCGATGAAGAGACTAAAGGTTGGCAAGAAAAGTATAGCGAGATTGAGTCATCAGACAACCCAATACAGTACTTCCATGCTGGTAACGTGGCGCAACTGGAATCCACTGATTTGATCGTTCGTGGCAACGAAATGATGCTTCGAGTTCAGGTCGAGGAGCTGTTTTCAAAGTTCGGTGAAAAGATCCCAAGTGAGGTAGCGCTGTCAATTCGCCAGCTGCGTATATCTGTTGCCAAGCTGCGAATGTCCATCACAAATGTTATGGACATGGAAAAACAACTTCGCCCAGCAATTAGTGCGGATAAAGCGTCTTTTACTATGACTCCCGATGCATTAGAATCAATGAAGGCTGCGACAAAAAACGCATATTTTCATTGAGCCAGGAATCATTAAGGGGCTAAGGAATGCACCAAATTTCGTTTTCAGCACGGTTTGAAGAGGAAGCCACTGCACTTAGCCTTGATCACAGCACTCTGGATAAGATAGGTGAAGACCTAAAAAAGCACTTAGATGCAATCCATCGAGGAACAGGAGAAATGCCTGTTCCTTATCTTGGGAACACAAGCCCCTTTACTTATCCACAAAGCGCGTACGATGCCCCGCTATATCGTATACATGTATTCGATATCAATTGCCCTAACTTTAATGACAAAGAGCAAACGAGGTGGAATAAGGCTTCTCAGCTCCACCATCGGACGAGCGACACTTACTTCGTTTTTACACGTAATTTCCTGTCTGAGTTTGAATGCCGCTTTATTGGCGTAATTTCTGACGCCCACAATACCTGTAGAACAAATAAGACTTGGTATGTTCCCTTCGTAGAAGAAGCAGATAGATTCAACAACATATAACCCTTATCAATACCCATTCCCCTCTCTTATAAGCATTATCATCACCTCTGCGCCTTTTTAGTGTGGCCCTCAAAACAACGACAACTGACTATGTAAATCCTTCCGCCGCTCTGGCGTGAGTGATTTGATTAGCGCGCTGGCGAGTTCATCGGTTGTTTTCGTGCTTGGCGAAAGTGGGCTGTGGTAGTGAGAGAACGCGACGAACTGGTGACCGCAATCAGCGTTCGTGCACTGGCAATAAATATCGGCACAGTTTTGCGAGAGTCGATTTGTTTTCGTGATCCGCGCGCGGGAACCACAGCCACAAAAATGCGCTTCTGTTTCACAAAAGTGCCCTGCTATGACTCTAATTTGCTGTGCTGCAGCGTGTGTTTATAGCTCACCGTTTGCACAAAGCTGTGACTGTAATTCGGGTCGCTGCACACACAGTGCAAATCACTTTTATCAAATCTTTGTTCATGTTTTGGTGTGTGCTACCGCGCCGAATTGGAAAAAAACTCTCAAAGTATCCTTCATCACTTAAATCTATACTTTTCTTGGCACAACCTTTTTTTTAGCTGGTAATGTGTATTGATAAAATGGCACGCCAAGGCGTGCCATTTTTTATGCTGTTAGGCCGAGTGAATCAAATACACCAAGGCTTCATAGGGTGCTAGTTGCATTTCTGGCATTAACGGCTTGGCTTCTGGGTAATTATGGCTGACCAAGTCTGCGTTCGGGGCCGGGGCGACAGGCAAGGTCGCCGTGACCGGTTCGCCATAAAAGTTACACACCACCACCAGTTGGCTGTCGCCATTGTCGCGACGATACGCGAGCAGTTGTGGGTGATCAGGCAGCAAGTCCTGATAATCGCCTTCACGGATCACGGGTAAGGTTTTACGCAGGGAAATCAGCTGCTTGTAGTGATAGAGCACCGAGTCTTTATCCGCCAGTGCGGTGTCGACATTGACGTCAACATAGTTAGGCGCAGGCTTTAGCCACGGTGTACCTGTGGTAAAGCCGGCATTCTCTGAACGATCCCATTGCATCGGTGTGCGGGCGTTATCCCGTGAACGTGCCGCCAAAATCGCTAATACTTCCCCTTCTGGCATGCCTTGGTCGCACAGCAGACGGTGCATGTTCAAGCTCTCAACGTCTTGATAGTCATCGATACGCTGATAGCCAGGGTTGGTCATGCCAATTTCTTCCCCTTGATATACGTAAGGCGTGCCTTGCTGCATATGAATCGCAGTGGCAAGCATTTTGGCGGACGCGACCCGATAGTGGCGGTCATCACCAAAGCGGCTGACCACACGCGGCTGGTCGTGGTTACACCAAAACAGTGCACCCCAACCTTGATTATGCAGGCCGTGTTGCCAAGTGCGGAAAAGCTGTTTTAGGGCCAAGAAGTCAAACGGCGCCAGTCGCCACTTTTCGCCGTCCGGATAATCGACTTTTAAGTGGTGGAAGTTGAACACCATGGAGAGCTCTTTGCCATCGGGTGCGGAGTATTGCTGGCAGTGCTCCAGGCTGGTGGAAGACATCTCGCCCACGGTGACGCTGCCGTAACGTTGGAAAATATCTCGGCTGATCTCTTGCAAGTACTCGTGGACGCGGGGGCCATCGGTATAAAAACGGCGGCCATCGCCTTGGTGATCATTCGGGAAGGACTGATCTTTAGAGATCAAATTGATCACGTCGAGTCGAAAGCCATCCACACCTTTGTCGGCCCAAAAGGCCATTACGTCTTTGACGGCTGCCCGCACCTCAGGGTTTTCCCAGTTAAGATCGGCTTGCTCGGTAGCAAATAAATGCAGGTAATACTGGCCGGTGGGGTCGTGCCATTGCCACGCATTACCGCCAAACTTTGATTGCCAGTTGTTCGGGACGCCACCGTTAATTGGATCTTTCCAAATGTAGTAATCGCGATACGGACTGTCTTTGCTTGCCAGCGCTGATTGAAACCAAGGGTGCTCGGTTGAGGTGTGGTTAATCACAATATCCATGATGATGCGGACATCGCGCTTGTGCGCCTCGGCGAGCAGGGTGTCGAAGTCGTCCATGGTGCCTAGGCTGGGGTCAATCGCATAATAATCGGCAATGTCGTAGCCGTTATCGACTTGTGGTGATACATAAATGGGGGTTAGCCATAATGCATCGATGCCCAAGGTCGAAAAATAGTCCAGTTTTTCGATAATGCCCGGCAGATCACCTGTCCCTGTTTGTGTGGTATCACGGAAGCTTTTCGGGTAAATCTGATAGATGGTGGCCGTTTTCCACCAGGGATGTGCGTGCATAATGTCTCTCTTAACGCTAAAAAAGCGGGGAGCTTACTCCCCGCGGACGGAATGGGAATTAGACGACCGCCAATTTGCCTTTGCTGGCCTGGCGGCGATACATAAAGGCGGTGAGTGCGATTGGCACCAAGATGGCGATTAACATCGCGACTGCGTAAACACCCCAGAATTGTGGCTGGATAGATAAGATGCCTGGTAGCCCCCCGACACCAATACCGTTGGCCATCACACCGGAAAGACCACATACAATAGCGGCCAGCGCTGAGCCAACCATCGCACATAGCATTGGGAATTTGTAACGTAGGTTAATCCCGTACATGGCCGGCTCTGTCACGCCAAGGTAGGCGGAAATCGCCGCGGGCACAGAGATTTCACGTTCGTTTTCTTTCTTGCTGACCCAAATAATGCCAACCACCGCCGAGGCTTGTGCAATGTTGGACAGGGCAATCAGCGGCCAAATAGGCGTGCCGCCCATTTCCTGCATCAGCTGCAAGTCCACCGCGTTGGTGGTGTGGTGAACACCGGTAATCACCAAAGGAGCATAGAGGAAGCCAAATAGCGCAGCACCGATAAAGGCGAAATCACCGGTCATCGCCGTGCGAGCCAAGAAGGCGACGCCGTTGCCGATTTCACGCCCAAAGGGACCGATGAGGGTGTGCGCCAGCACCACCGAGGTGAGTAGGGCCACAAATGGCACCACCACGAGATAGAGGTAATCAGGGATAATGCGTTTTAACTGGGTTTCAATAAACGCCAGCGCCATACCGGCAAACATCGCCGGGATCACCTGCGCTTGATAGCCGACTTTTTCAATCGAGAACCAACCAAAGTCCCACACTTCGGGCATCTCTTTACCAATAAGGTAAGCATTCATCAACTGGGGTGATACTAGGGTAATACCCAGAACGATACCCAAAATGGGTGTTCCGCCCATTTTCCTGACCGTGGCCCAACACACACCGACCGGGAGGAAGTGGAAGATGGCTTCGCCGATAAGCCATAAAAAACCGTGTGCCGTGGCCCAAAATTCGCTGATCTCTGTCAGCGTTTTTCCGTCAAACATGCGGATGTCGCCAATCACGTTACGGAAGCCCAGAATGAGACCACCTGTGATGATCGCGGGGAGAAGGGGAACAAAAATTTCCGCGAGGTGTGAGATGGCGCGTTCAAGTAGGCTCATGTTTTGACGTGCCGCTTGTTTAGCATCGTCTTTTGATTGGCCTTCAACCCCGGTTTTCTCTTGTAGTAGGGCAAAAACCTGATCCACGTTGGTGCCAATGACGACTTGGAACTGCCCGGCACTGGTAAAGCAGCCTTTTACCATCGGAATGGCTTCAATCGCGGCCACATCGGCTTTTTCTGGATCGTTGAGGACAAACCGTAAACGTGTGAGGCAGTGGCTCACGGTTGCAATGTTATCTTTGCCGCCAATTTGTGTGACCAACTGGTCAATGGCTTTTTTATCTATCTGGCTCATAAGCAATCCTGTATTGCTGTAGGGTATTCATTGGTAACGTTCCCACTGATTATGGATCGTACTAATCCAATTATCAGTGGAATCGTTCCCATTATTTGAAAACCATCACACAGAAATCTGTAACTGCTTGATTATTTGGTGTCGGTTTCAGGCTAGGGCGTGACAAGATGACAAGGTTGCGTCCAGTGGCTAATCACTGGCGCGTCGTCATCTAGCTGCTTGAGCAGCAAGTCGGCGGCATGTTGTCCCGCTTGATGGTAGCCCAACTCCACGCTGACAGCGCGTGGGAACATAAAGCGTAGCATGTCGTGATTACCGATGCCGCCAATGGCAATATCTTCTCGGCCAAGAGTTTGTAGGCGTTTCGCGACACCCAGAGCTAGAGTGTCAGACGCACAAAGGATCGCTTGTGTGTGAGGGCCAATCAAGGAGGTGGTTGCATCGTATGCCGCGTGTAGGCTCATCTCACAGCGGTGCAAGTGGACAGGAAGCTGGTGGGTCTCACAGAAAGAGAGGTAAGCATTGGCACGTGCTCGGCCAGTGGTTTCATCCTGCTCATCTATCCCAAGAAAGGCAATAGGGTGGCGTGCTTGTTCATAAAAATGCGCCATGACTTGTGTCACCGCACCTTGGTTGTCATAACTGACACTTGAATAATCGTCACTGTCCACTGCGAGTACGACACAGTTTGGTGCAAAAGGGGCAAGAGCAGAGAGATCACAGCCTGAAAAGCCAAAGAATATAATGCCATCAACGTTACGACGCTTTAAGACGTCGAGGTGGGCTTGTGCTTTCAGTTGAGAGAATTGACTTTCCATGATGGCCGCGTCATAGCCTTTGGCGTACAGGGTATTGAGCAGCCCTGTGAGTGCAGTGTTCTCTGAATTTGAACTCAGTTTAGCCACAATGACACCAACCACACCACTGCGCTGCGCGCGCATGGCTCGTGCCGATTTTGAGGGTAAAAAACCATATTGATCGATCACTGCTTGTACCTTAACGCGGGTACTATCTTTGACGCGCGCATCATTGTTTAGCACACGAGATACGGTTGATTTACCCACGCCAGCTAAGCGGGCAATATCCAAAATGGTGAGTGGTTTTGTCATGATGCTCTCTATGGTATTGATCGATCAGCTGCTTCAGATTCGCACGTTATGTCCACCATGATAACAGCCGTGATTCGCGCTTGCGATTTATTGAGTAGTTTGTAAACTATTGGCTGTTTTTTGAACGCTACTGGTGACTGTCATCATTGGCTATCCATAATGAGGTGAGGGACATCGTGGTACAAACCATCAATAAATGCTTGGTTCGAGCAACAACGTTAGCTCTGGCCATCATGGCATTAAAATTAAGCGCGATTTATTTGGTGCCGTTAGCGGTACTGATCAAAACGCACTTCAAAGAAATTGTCCACTGGTAAGCTTACCTATTCTGTCCTCTATCTGTGAATTGAGCTCTTGCCAGTAGGCTTGATAAGCCTGAGTGTGTGCTTGCGGACGAGCCGACACCAGCCCCCGTAAGGTTGGAAGCAAGTTCTGCCAGCTTTGAGCGATATCGAGTGCGATATCTGGGTGAGTCAGATAGCGCACATGATGGGCAATGATCGGCTGTATTGCCTCATCAAGGTAGGGGTTAATCCCTGAGCATAAAGTATGATGCAGTTGCTGATGCCAATGCGCCAGAATGGCTTTATCACAGTAGTCTTTGGCAGGTAAGTGCTGAATGCTGTGAATCAAGCCCAACAGCGTAAGGGCGGTTTGCTCATCAATGCGAGCAGGCAATCTATCAACGCACGCCCCAATGAGCCCGTTCAACCCGATCGAGAGGCGGTGCCAATCTTGCTTACTTAATGGGGCGAGTTGGTAGCCCAAATGAGGCTGGTACGTGACTCGCCCCGTCATCGCTAATAGATGTAGCCCGTCGCGAGCAGACGCGGTGGTTAAGCCAAGCTGATCGCACAAAATGGAAACTGTCATGGGATAAAAGCCGTCAGCGTGTGGGACGAGTGACAGTTGACGAGTGAGTATCGCGGCCCATATGTGTTCCATCGCGATTTGTGCTTTCGTGCGTTTCATGGCGCTCCCTGCCTACTTTTCTCTTTATCATGCCACCGAGCGATAGATAAAAAAACGCCCCGAACCAGTCGGGGCGTTAGGATTGACTGTGATTGTTTGATTAAAGAACGTGCACAGAGGTGGTGTTGGTCGTACCGGAAGGAACCAATGCACCTGATACCATCACGACGATATCGCCTTTGTTCGCCAAACCTGATTCCAGAGCGATGGTTTTACCACGACGGTAGAATTCATCGGTGCTGTCGATGCTTTCGATCATGACTGGGGTCACGCCTTTGGTCAGACACAAGTGTGCGGCGGTTTTCGGGTTCGTCGTGACCGCGATAATGTTCGCGGTTGGGAAGTACTTACGTACAGAGCGAGCGGATTTACCTGCCTCGGTTGCCACAACGATCAGTGGTGCGCCCAATTTTTGTGAAGTATCCACAGCACCTTTACACACGGCTTCGGTGATGCGAAGACGATCGCTATCCAAACGAGAGCCCAGTGCCGGTGACATTTGACGGTCAGTGCGCTCACAGATTTGTGCCATGATGCTCACGGCTTCAAGTGGGTACTTACCTTTTGCTGATTCACCAGACAGCATCACCGCATCGGTGCCGTCCATGATGGCGTTGGCAACGTCACCGGCTTCTGCACGAGTTGGACGTGGATTTTTGATCATTGAATCCAGCATTTGAGTCGCGGTGATAACCAATTTACGAGCTCGGTTACATTTTTCGATCATCATCTTCTGCGCGAAGATAACTTCTTCGACCGGGATTTCAACACCCAGGTCACCACGGGCAACCATGATACCGTCAGACGCTTCCAAGATGGCGTCAAAGTTATCAACCCCTTCCTGGTTTTCAATTTTAGAGATGATCTTGATATCGCTGCCGCCATTTTGTGCCAGCAGTTCGCGGATTTCTTCCACGTCTTCTTTTTTACGGATAAAAGAGGCCGCAACAAAATCAACACCTTGCTCGCAACCAAATTTCAGGTCAGATTTATCTTTTTCAGCCAGAGCAGGTAAGCTCACAGACACACCCGGCAGGTTTACACCTTTGTTTTCCCCGAGTTCACCGTTGTTAAGGACTTTACATACGACTTCTTTTTCAGTCGTTTCTAGTACTTCCATCTCAAGAAGGCCGTCATCAACCAGCACAGTATCACCGGCTTTTAAATCGTGGGGGAGACCAGCGTAAGTCACAGCAACACGTTCTTTATTACCTACGACAGACGAATCGGTAGTGAAAGTGAAGGTTTGACCGGCTTCCAGCATGACATCATCGCCATTTTCCAGTTTTACCGTGCGGATTTCTGGGCCTTTGGTATCAAGCAGGATAGCGGCTTGTTTGCCGGTTTGCTTCATCACATTACGTAGATTAGTGATACGAGCGCCGTGCTCTTCGTAATCACCGTGTGAGAAGTTAAGACGCATGACATTCATACCCGCTTCTACAAGCTGAGTCAGCATCTTTTCAGATTCGGTTTTTGGGCCAATCGTACATACGATTTTGGTCTTTTTCATCGACACATTTCTCCGGTCAAAAATTGAAACATAAGCCTGATGCTTCTCACAACACACTGAAAAGGTGTCATTTTACCACGCACTGTTTTTCTTCTAATGGTTGTGAAAGCGAAACTTTTGCATTTATCAATGGCGTTACCGCAGCCATTGTCGCTGTGGTGACATCACTGTTTTATTGAGTGAGAGTATAGATTGTCTGCATTGATCTGTGTTGATCACGGGCAATAAAGCCGCTAACGACCGCAAAGGATTCGTCGCGACACAGATGACGTTATTACCGCTTCCTCGTCTTTGGGCGCGTAAATTTACCACAGCTACTGACTTAAATCATTACAAGTGGGTGACAGGCAAGCGTCTTCTGAAGATATTTTTGTGTTAATTACGCTTTCTGTTGATGATTTCGCTTTACCATACGACGTATTCCCTTTTGATTATTTTCTGCCCCGTTAGTACGCGGTTGATGTCTATTTGGTGTGATCTAGCTTCCAATTTGAACTGGATCATGCTTTTTTATTAAGTCTTTTGCGTTCGCTTAGAATTTATCTACCATCAAGACTCTTTGAATGGACTGCCTAACAATGTTTGCGTGTATTTTTCGGATTTTGACAGGGATGCTGCTTCTTGCCTGCACGTACAGCAGTACGCTTGCATGGGCTGACGACGCCTATCTGTCAGAAGAAAAAGACATTTTAGTCGTCGCGCATTCGTCTGAATGGAAACCCTATAGCTACCTGACAAGCGAAGGCCAGCCTAAAGGGTTATTGATCGATTTTTGGCGCGCCTATGCGAAATATAATCACACCTCGATTCAGTTTATGTTGCTCGATTGGCCTGAATCTCTTTCTTATATGAAAGAGGGCGGTGATCGGGTGCATGCGGGATTACTCAAATCACCAGAACGCGAAACTTATTTAGATTATGTTACGCCTATCTTTAATACTAACGGTTCTTTATATGTGCAAAACCAATCAGGAAAGGTGAGTAAGGAACCTCTAGCCGCCGGTAAAGAAGTGGGTGTTGTATCAGAAAGCTACGAATCTTGGTTTCTATCCGAGCACTACCCAGAAGTTAAACAAAAGCGTTTTACCCGTAATGAAGCGTTATTTGCTGCTGCGCTTGATGGCGAGATCCAGGCGCTCGTCGCTGATAGCCAAACGGCCAACTTCTATTTCCTAACCCAAGGGAAACCACTCGCATTTGTGGCGGATCAAGTGCTGTATACACAGCCTATCTATGCCGCGGTCCCTAAAGGCAATCAGGCGCTTCTCAATGAGGTGCGCGAGGGTATTAATAATATTCCGGCAGAAGAACGACTGCGCATTAAGCAACGATGGGTTAATACTGAACGGGTAGAGGCTTATCCAGCGTGGCTTCTTCCTGGTGCTGTACTCGCGGTAATGTTTGGCGCGGTGACTTACATTTTTATCCTAAAACGGATGGTGTATAAGCGCACGGTCGCCCTGCGCCAAGCTAATACACGCTTGCGTGAATTCGCTAACACAGACCCCCTCACGCAGTTGTTGAATCGCCGTGGTCTCGATGCTTACTTTGCACGCCTAAAACCCAAACTCAGTCGTCAGCAAGAAATGGGATTGATCCTGATTGATCTTGACCATTTCAAGCAAGTTAATGACACCTATGGGCATATGCAGGGCGATAAGGTACTGGTACACCTTGCCAGTTACCTAAAACGATTTGTAAAAAAAGGGGCCGTTGCTCGCTTGGGAGGCGAAGAGTTCTGCGTCTTATGTCCCACACAAGATTTAGATGCCTTGATTGAGCTAGCCAATCATATTCGCTGTGATGTTGCCGATACTGTGTTTGAGTTTGAAGGCGCCGACATACGCGTGACGGTTAGTATCGGGGCGATTGTCTCCAGTGATGTGGTGGATGGTATCGCGGCGTTGGAACTGGATGCGTTAATTCATGCGGCAGACTTACTCATGTATCGCGCCAAAAATCGAGGCCGAAACCAAGTGATGCTGGCATCCTCTTCATCGGTGGGTACGCCCATCGCAGAAATATAATCACGTATTGTATTGATAGCCGCGCCTTTCAAGCGACATGATACTGTTGAGCACGCATTTTCGTTAACGCGAGGCGCTAGCTATATTAGAGCATGAGCGCGCAGGGCAGGCGGCAATGGCTTGGATCCGTCTGCGCTGCAGCTCATCACGAATCGCCCCACCTTTAAACCCGGCATCAACAATGGGTTTTACATCGACCTGCTGCGCACAAACAAAACATTCCCGTAACGCATCAGCTTGCGGATAAGCGTAGTTTTCCCGCCCCTTACGGCCGCGTACATCCGCTAAGCAGGCCACCGCAAGTTGCTCAACACGTTCGGGCTTACGCCATGCGTCTATCTGATTAAACAACGCCACCCAGTGCTCAGGGCTTAATTGATCGCATTTATGAATTTTGGAGTGGTGAGCACTGACTACTAGGGCTAAATCCCGATATGAGTTGGGAATGCGTAGTCGCTCACACAGATCTTTGATCACCGGCAGTCCACGATCGCCATGGCCGCGGTGGCCGGGCAGGATCGATGCTGGAGTGAGCGCTTTACCAAGATCATGGACTTGCGCGGCAAACCGGATGCATTTGTCATCGGTTAAAGAGGCGGCATAACGGCTGACCATCTCAGTGTGAATGCCGGTGTCTATCTCGGGATGCCAGTTAGCGGGATTAGGCACGCCGTACAGGGCATCGATTTCTGGGATCACCACACCGAGCGCACCACAGGCGCGCAGGACGGAAAGAAACACATCAGGTCGGTCACTGCTAAGCGCTTTCTCCCATTCCCGCCAAACCCGTTCGGGGGTCAGATGTGCAAGCTCGCCTTTAGCGACCATGTCTTTCATTAGCGTCGAAGTGCTGTCGGCAATGGTAAAGCCTAAATGCGCAAAGCGAGCGGCAAAGCGTGCCACCCGTAGCACCCGTAATGGGTCTTCGCTAAAAGCGGGTGAGATATGGCGTAGCACACGGTTTTCAAGATCCTGTTGGCCACCATAAGGGTCAAGCAAGGTGCCATCTTCATCTTGGGCGATCGCGTTGATAGTAAGGTCGCGGCGCTGCAAATCCGTTTCGAGTGAGATATCTGGGGAAAAGTCGCATATGAACCCAGTATAGCCCTGGCCCGATTTACGTTCGGTGCGGGCGAGCGCATGTTCTTCATGGGTGTCAGGATGCAAAAATACCGGAAAGTCTTGACCGACTTGTTGATAACCAGCCGCTTGCATTTGTTTGACCGTGGCACCGACCACGACCCAATCTTTATCTGTGACCGGCAAGCCTAATAATGCATCACGCACAGCACCGCCGACAAGATAATGTTCCACACCAGACTCCTTAATGACACAGAGAAGACACAATCACATTTTGCATCGTGAATGGTCAGTATACATAGAGCCTAGCAGCACGCCTACCGTGTGCTTAATAGGATTCTACAGGGGTCGCAATAAAAAAGGCTGCCAACGCAGCCTTTCATTCAAGATTATGCCCAGCCATCACGGCGACGTTTCTTACGTGGGATCAGATGGGGTAGAAGCAAGCCAAATAACAGCCCCCCACCGGCTACCATGCCCCCATAAGTGAACCAGCGCATTAGCAAATCATCTTTTTGCGTATCAATCTTGGCACGCAAAGCGCGAATTTCATTTTGTGCGTCAATTAACTTTCTGTTGAGCTCGCTGCTGTGTGCCTCTAGTTTCTCGATCTGTCCGTTACGCTTTTCTAATGAGGACACTAAGCCTTTTTGTTGTGCTTTTGCATCATCTTGAGCACTCGCCAATGCTGACTTGACCTTCTTCAGCTCTGCTTCAAGTGCAGGAACGCGTTCTTTCAGGCCCGGTTGAGTCGTGACATAGTCACTCTTTACCCAGCCTTTACGACCCCGGCTATCGACCACTTGGGTGTACCCCTCATCACGATTACGTTTGAGTACGGTAACCTTATCGCCGGCATCAACACTGCCGAGAATGCGATACTGCGTACCGGGACCAGCGTGCATATAGGTAAATAAGTCATCAGAAATATAGTTTTCAGCCATCGCTCGAGGCGCGGCGATGAGGACTAGCAGCAATACGAGAGCAGAATACAGGTGTTTCACGTCTGGGGTCCTTTGCGTAATTTCAGTGTGGGACACGTCGGCTTTGCTGAGCATAGTGCCATAGCCTAAAAAGAAAGGGGAGCCATGCCCCCCTTTTTTTGACTGTGATTTGACATCGCTGCCGCCTGTTAAGCAAACAAAGCGGTCATGATTTGGTAAAAAATCACCGCCAACAAGGCGCCAGCGGGTAAGGTGATGAGCCACGAGGCAACAATATTGCGTACTACACCGAGGTTGAGTGCGGCAATGCCACGGGCAAATCCAACGCCCAGAACGCCACCGACCAATGTTTGCGTGGTCGAAATCGGCAAGCCTGTTCCCGAGGCTAAAACGACGGTGCTCGCGGTGGCTAACTGTGCGGCAAACCCACGACTGGGGGTCAACTCAGTAATGCCCGATCCCACCGTCGCCATCACACGGTGTCCTAGTGTCGCTAACCCTAGGACGATGCCCGCTCCGCCCATTGGCAGAATCCACCAAGCAATGTGTGCCTTTTCTGCCACCGTGCCTAGATTTTGTACTGTCGCGACGATCGCTGACAGAGGGCCAATGGCATTGGCAACGTCGTTTGAGCCGTGAGCAAAGGCCATGGCGCAGGCCGTTACCACCATCAGTAAGCTGAAGATACGTTCCACCCCCTGAAAACCTTGGCTTTCATCACCGCGATACTTTTTGGAGATGTAATAGACACCAAAAAACATGATGAGGGCAGACAACACAATAGAGGCGCTGACTGACTCTAGCGTTGTGAGGTGTAAGCCAACGTGCTTTAACCCTTTTTTGATGGTGACCATCGCGATAATAAACGCGGTGAGAAACATATAAATGGGCACGAAGCGTTTAGCGTTAAGGACGGGACGATCGGTATCGAAGATGAGGCGTTGGGCGCTGAGGAATATAAAGTAAGCGAAAAGACCGGAGATAAAGGGGGTGATCACCCAGCTACCGACAATGCCTTGTACTGTGTGCCAATCGACAGCTTCCGATCCGACGGACAAGCAGGCAAAGCCAATAATCGCGCCAATAATTGAATGGGTAGTAGACACTGGCCAGCCCATATACGAGGCAAGGAGCAACCACGTGCCTGCCGCCAGTAGCGCTGACATCATGCCAAAGACGAGCTCTAGAGGTTGATCAGCATAAAAGCTGGTATCAATGACCCCTTTGCGAATAGTGTCTGTGACTTCACCGCCGGCCAGGTAGGCACCGGCGAACTCAAAAATCATCGCAACAATAATGGCTTGCTTGACGGTCAGAGCTTTAGAGCCGACAGAGGTACCCATCGCGTTAGCGACGTCGTTGGCACCGATACCAATAGCCATTAAAAAACCAAAAGCCGCGGCGACCATGATCAGTATGGTCCCGTGATTCATCAGGATTTCCATTGTAATACCTTGTTGTTACATCACTCGGTTAGGAACGGGAAAGCATGACCTCTAAGCGCGCACCGACACGTTGCGCTTGATCAGCGATTTCGCCGACCCACTCGAGGATTTTGTACAAGAACATGACATCGACAGGATTATACTTCTGCTCAACCGCCATCAATGCCTGGCGAAGCTGGATTTGCATTGAATCGGTATCGTCTTCAATCACATCCAACTGATGAATCATTTCGGCCACCAAGGTGACTTCGCGTCCTTTAAATCCAGTTTCAAGCAATTCTTCGAGTTCATTAATGACTCGACGTGCTTGAGCCGCTGCATCTAGGCACCGTTGTACATAATCAATAAAGGCGGTATTCATTGACGGGGGCATACGAAGCTGACGACCGATGACACGGCCGGCAATATCTTTGGACAAGTTAGCCAGTTTGTCTTGCTGAGTCAGTAGTTCGAGCATGTCCGTCCGATCGACGGGCATAAACAGGCCACGGGGCAACTTGAGTCGAATATTACGCTTCAGGGTATCAGCGTCTTTCTCTATCTCAGAGATTTGCTGACGGAGTTGGTTTGCCTTTTCCCAGTCTTGCTGCTCACAAGCATGAAAGAAAGGGATCAGTAACTCACAACAATCGTTTACACGATTGACGTGGCGTTGCAGAGGTTTTATGGGGCTTTTTGCGAATAGCCCAACAATTGTATTGACTGGCATAGCCGTAATCTACCTAGTTGCCTCACGCCCAAAGGGCAAAGAGTGGAGGCCAAACGTTCAACGATGGTATATCGGAGCGGCGAATGGTAGCGCAGAATATTCGCTAAAGAAACAGCTTTTGTGATCTCTGCCTCAGTGCGCGTGATCAAGCCTGGTGGTTATAGCGCTTGCCGACAAGATCAATTGTTCATATCCTTGTCAGGCAATTGGCTATAGGTACCCGTATGGACACTGAGATAGAGCTCAAATTTTTTGTCTCTTCTGACTTTCCTCATCGCATCCGCGATAAGATCGTCAGTGTAAAGCAGCTACAGCAGAGCCAGCGTGAGCTGGGAAACATCTACTTCGATACGCCAGATTTTACCCTACGCAAACACGATATCGGCTTGCGTGTACGTTGCTTTGATGGCGTATATATTCAAACGCTCAAAACCGCTGGCCGAGTGGTGGCTGGGCTACATCAGCGCCCAGAGTACAACGCAGAGCTTAAAGGACCTGAGCCGGACCTTTCTTTGATCCCTGTCGATGCATGGCCCGATGGCATCAATGTTGAGGAACTGAGCCAGGCGATTCAGCCGCTCTTTTCCACTGACTTCGTCCGCCAGCAGTGGTTATTGGCCACCGATGATGGGAGTCAAATTGAGTTGGCGTCGGATCAAGGTGAAGTCTCGACCGACGCGGGCGATAAAGATGTGATTTCAGAGGTCGAGTTAGAGCTGATCTCAGGCCAAACCGAGGCTTTGTTTTCATTGGCACGCAACCTTGCTGATGAGGGAGGCCTACGCTTAGGAAACCTGAGCAAAGCAGCTCGAGGTTACCGTTTAGCAACGGGCTATCAAGGCGATCCTGTTAAAGCTTTATCCATTGTCAAATTGGGGGCTGATGATACCCAAGAGAAAGCCCTGATTCGGATCCTCGAGCATGCGTTAAACCATTGGCATTATCACGAGCAAATTTACATCGAGCGAGAGTCGCTTGAGGCTTTGCAAGAAATCCGCCATGCGGTGTTGTTGATCCGCCAAGCTTTTGTGCTATTCGGTAGCGTGGTGCCGCGCAGAGCCAGCAGTCTACTTCGTCAAGAGTTACAGTGGTTTGACGGTGAGTTGGCGTGGCTCGATGACGCCCGGACGAATGCGCGGCTGTGTGAAGACAAAGGGCAATACCTGCGCAAGCTAAACGCACGCAAAGGCATGGTCAAAGCCTTGAAAGCGGAGCAAGCCAAATTGCCTGATCGTGAAGATATCGTGGCACTGCTGCATACGTCACGCTACTGCAATTTATTGCTCGATTTGAGCCGTTGGATCCTCTCTAAAGGGTGGCAGCCTTTCCTGGATGACAAGGCAGCTGACAAACTGGCACAACCCATCCAAACCTTAGCCGATAAAGCACTGCCAGAGTCTTGGCATGAATTACTCGATGCCTTTGACGAAAGCAAAGACTTATCGCGTCACGAGTATTTCGACCAGTCCTTACGGCTTCAGCGCAACTTGTTATTAGGGACTTGTTTGGCGTCATTATTTGATCGAAGCCGGCGTAAAGCATTTCGATTACCTTGGATTGACTTACTGCAAGGTATCGAAGAACTGAGATTGCTTGAGCCTGTGCGTGAGTTGAGCATGGCGATGGAAGACGACGACGATAAGAAGCAAGCGGAAAAGTGGTTAGCGCGTAAAGAAGACTCACTCTTTCACGCCATGACCCAAAGTCGACAAACAGGGTTACGTTTAACGCCGTATTGGGAAGAGTAACTATTATCAATAGCGCGAAAGCAGCCTTTGGGCTGCTTTTCTTTTATTCGAGCCTTTATGCGAATAAGTTGCTTGTGTATCCATCACGGACAGCACGCACCGAAGTGTGCCCATCACGTTAAACCCCAGCTAAGATCAACATTTTTTGATCTTTTTTGCGTTATAAACGGTCAGCGCACTGCATGATAATTTGATTAAGTTATCATTATTCGCATTGTTTGTGGGTAACATTCACAAATGCGGTAAACAAGGATTCAGCCAGAGTGGGGTTTGCCGATATAACAACACTCAGGATTAATAATCGTCCGTCATGTCGGGCCAGTCAGCTGGCAGCGTGGCGGTCATGGAGCTTTCAGGATTATGGCTAAACATACCTTCTATGCGTGGGAAAAACCCGTCACCAATCTACGCTTGATCCCTAAACTTGTGATTCTTATGGTCTTTAGTACCATCATTTTGGTCGGTAAGCAGATGTGGGATGCGAATACGTTCCGTCAATCCGTGATTGATTTTACGCTCCATCAGACACAAGAGCTTGCACGCTCAAGTGCGGCGATGACGGGAACACTGATTGAGCAACCCAACGGTGAACGCTTAATCCGAGAGACCGTCGACACCATGAACAATGAATTCAGTGAAGGGGCCTATCTGTATTTAGTCAATGGCAATACTCGCCAAGTGTTGGCTCACCCCTCAATGCGACAATTCGATGAATTACGTGTGCCTGATCAACGATCAGGTACCGAAGTGGCAGATTTATTTATTAATCAATCACAGTCTTTTAGCTACACCGTTTACGATGGCGGTCGCCATGGTTACGCGGTACCCGTGGGTAACAGTGACTGGTGGTTGGTGGCGTCTCAGTCAACATCTGAAGCGCAAGCCTATTATCAAGATTATATGATCCAAGTTGCTTGGCAGACGGTTGTCATGATCGCATCTTTTATGGTGATCCTGCTTGGCGGCTCAAATATTATGCTACGTCAAATCAATTATCTAACAGATAGAATTCGTGCTTTGGCTAACCGTGATTTGAGTGAGCCTATCGACATGGATAGCCGAGATGAATTCGGTGACCTAGCTCGCGAGCTTGAAACATCACGCCAGCAGTTGGTCGATGTCATTAACGCACAGCGCCAAGCGTCGGATGAGCTTTCTTCTCTCGCTGAAATTATGACCATCAGCATGTCGGAGACCAAGGAGTCGTCACAAGAGCAGTTCTCTGAAATGGATCAGTTGGCGTCTGCCATGAGTGAGATGAGTGCGACTGTACAAAATGTGGCCGAGCACACCCGAGAAGCAGCCAAAGCCACTGAAACGTCTAGCCAGCAAGCCAATAGTGGGCAAGCGCACGTCAGTCATACCATCAGCACCATCAATGAGCTTTCTAATGACATCAGTGAATCGTCACAAGTGGTTGGTCAGGTCGATGCCCAAGTGGAGAAAATTGGTACCGTGGTGGTGACTATTCAAGGGATTTCAGAGCAAACGAACCTGTTAGCGCTAAATGCTGCCATTGAAGCCGCACGAGCAGGGGATACGGGACGTGGTTTTGCGGTTGTTGCTGACGAAGTCCGTAAATTGGCTCAGCATACTCAGGAAGCCACAGTCGAAATTCAGGACATGATTACTCAGTTACAGCAAAGTGCGCAAAAAGCGGTTGGGTTGATGGAACGCAGTGTCACTGAAGCTAATACCGGCGTGGAGTCGGTCAGTCAAGCGGGGGGGGAGCTGGAGCAAATCGTTAGCCAGATCCAGTCGCTAAATGATATGAACTTCCAAATTGCCTCGTCAGCCGAGCAGCAAGCGTCTGTTGCCGGTGAGATGAATCAAAACCTGACCAATGTAAAAGATCTTGTTCAGGCCTCGGTGACCGTTACGACCGAACTACATGAAACCGCAGAAATGGTTGAGCAAGGGGCACAATCGCTTAAAGATAAGATCGATGCCTTTAAGGTCTGAGGATGGCAGGATTGTCACCGTAAAAAGATGAACGGCTCGCGGCAATAGCGAGCCGTTTTTGTTAGTGTCAAAGTTGAATTGTATCAAAAGGAATGACCATGATGTTGTCTCACTCCCTGACCGCGAGCCTGAATCATCATTGGACGCAATTAGCTGAGTTTGCCCCAGAAGCGTTGAGCCAATGGCAAGGCTCCGCGCGCCGAGAGCTTGAGCAGGCGCTAGCATGTAGCGATTTTATTGCCACTGCGTTAGCGCAAACCGAGGGCCTGCTGGAGTGGCTTCATCAGCATCACAATGAGGTTTCTCGTGAGGCGTACTACCAGCCTGAACTGACGGCTGCCCTTGAGGCGAGCAGCGATGAAGAAACTTTCCATCGTCAGTTACGTCTTTGTCGACAGCGCGAATTAGTCTGGATTGCCTGGCGAGAAATCCATAACCAATGGCACGTAGAAGAAAGCTTGCAGCATCTATCTACCTTGGCAGAGGTACAGATCTTATCGGCTTACCAGTGGCTTTATCAGCGCTGTTGTCAGGATTGGGGCACGCCCATGAGCCCAGAGGGTGAGCCTCAACCCATGCTGATATTGGGGATGGGGAAACTGGGAGGCGGTGAGCTTAACTTTTCGTCTGATATCGATTTGATTTTTACCTACCCAGAGAATGGCGAAACCCAAGGGGCCAGGCGGAGCATTGCTAACGCCCAATTTTTTACTCGGTTAGGTCAGCGACTGATCAAAGCGCTTGATCAACCCACCATGGATGGTTTTTGTTACCGCGTTGATATGCGCTTACGACCGTTTGGGGACAGCGGCCCTCTGGTGATGAGTTTTTCTGCTTTAGAAGATTATTACCAAGAACAAGGGCGTGACTGGGAGCGTTACGCCATGGTTAAGGCACGTGTGATGGGCAGAGAGCAATACGACTGCTATCAAACACTCAGAAAGATGTTACGTCCCTTTGTCTTTCGGCGCTATATCGATTTTAGTGCGATTCAAGCATTGCGGCGGATGAAACAGCTGATTCAGCGTGAAGTGCGTCGGCGTGGGTTAACCGATAATATCAAGCTTGGCGCGGGAGGAATTCGAGAAATTGAGTTTATCGCTCAATCTTTCCAGCTAATTCGAGGTGGACGCGAACCTTGCTTACGTCAGCGCGGCCTATTGGAAACCCTCGAGGCAATCCGCGAGCTAGAGTTGCTCCCGACGCAAGCGGTGACGCAACTGAAGCAGGCGTATTGTTATTTACGCCGGGTAGAGAACCTACTGCAAGCAATAGACGATAAGCAAACTCAGACCTTACCGGATAATGAACTGGATCGTGAACGCCTGTGCCTTGCGATGGGGGACGACGATTGGGCGAGTTTACAGGGGCACATTAACCAGCATATGCAGGCCGTGAATCAGATTTTTTCTGGTTTGATTGGCGATGATGAACAAGACAATGACGCAGATGTAGAGAGCGAATATCACGATCTTTGGGCGATGGCGCGTGATGTGGACAATACCAACTTGATTCTAGCGGGGTTAGATTTACCTGACACCGACATAGCCGCCCAATTATTGGCTTTCAAGCAAGAGCTAGCAAAACGCACGGTTGGCCCCCGTGGGCGCGAGGTGCTCAATCGCTTAATGCCTGTGATCCTGAGTAAACTGCTTGCGTTACCCATGCCGCAACAGGTTCTGCCGCATATAACGCATCTATTATTGAATATTGCCACTCGCACGACCTATTTAGAGCTACTTGATGAGCACCCTAGTGCGATTGATCAGGTTCTCCGGCTTTGTACCGCCAGCCCCATGGTGGCTGAAAAGCTGGCTCGCTACCCTTTGCTATTGGATGAATTACTCGATCTAACCCATCTGTATCAACCGTTGGCCCCCGATGCTTACAGCAGCGAGTTGCGTGACTACCTTGCTCGGATCCCGGTGGAGGATATGGAGCAACAGATGGAAGCCGTGCGGCAGTTTAAGCAAACCCAGCTTTTAAAAATTGCAGCCGCAGACATCGCTGGAGTCTTGCCTGTCATGCGCGTGAGTGATCACCTGACCTATTTAGCAGAAGCGATTGTTGAGGCGGTGGTCAATCAAGCATGGCATCAAATGGTCGAGAAATATGGTCAGCCTACCCACCTAACTGAACGTGATGGCCGAGGGTTTGCGGTCATCGGTTACGGGAAGTTAGGAGGGTGGGAGTTAGGGTATAACTCGGACTTGGATGTGGTTTTCTTACATGACTGTCCCTCCGAGGTGGAGACCGATGGCCGTAAGGTGATAGACGGCCGGCAATTTTATCTTCGTTTAGCGCAACGTATTGTTCACCTGTTCTCAACGCTGACTCCTTCTGGGGTGCTGTACGAGATAGATACACGTTTACGTCCTTCAGGCACCTCCGGGATGCTCGTTAGCACCTTAGACGCTTATACGGACTATCAAAAAACAGACGCTTGGACGTGGGAGCATCAAGCACTGGTGCGTGCACGGATGATCTATGGTGACCCTGATCTTGAATCTGCATTCACAACCGTGCGCCATCAGATCCTGACGACGCCTCGTGATCAAGACCGACTGCGTGAGCAAGTCAGTGGTATGCGCGAAAAAATGCGACAACATAAAGCGAGCGGGGATAAAAACGTTTTTTCGATCAAACAGGATGTGGGTGGGATCACTGACATTGAATTCTTAGCTCAATACCTGGTGTTGCGAGAGAGTGGACGGCAGCCGGCGTTGACACGTTACAGTGATAACGCGCGCATTTTTGAGCAGGCCGGCGAGCTTGGCGTGATGCCACAAGCGCAGGCTGAGCGATTAAAGTTAGCGTATACGCGAATGCGTAATGCGCTCCATCGTAGCCATTTGGCTGGAGAAAGTGGCAAGGTCGAAGCCGATGCTTTTCTTGATGAGCGCGACGTGGTTAAGCAAGCCTGGCAACAATGGTTTGCGGAATAGACAGGCGGTGCCACATAAAGGGGTGGATGTTCGACCCCTTTATGTTGGAGACGCTCAATAAAGCGAAGGCTCGCCCTTTGGGCGAGTCTTGAAGCGGCGATGCAGCCACATATATTGCTCAGGTGCTTGTAAAATTAAGCGTTCTACGGCTTGGTTCGTGACAACAGCTGCAGCTTGTGCCTCTTTGGGGAAGTTGTCGATTGGCGCGTCAATTTTGATACGATATTGTCCGCCACGTCGCTCTCTTACTATCGAAAAAGGTACCACGGCGGCATGGCCTGCGTGCACCAATAAGCTGGTGCCGGTGGTGGTACAAGCGTTCTCGACCGCGAATAATGGCGCAAATGCCGCGCGGCGCCGACCATAGTCATGATCGGGGGCGTACCACATCCTGTCGCCTTTTTTGAGGTGACGAATCATGGTTTTGACGTCTTTTCTATCGATGGCCCGATTATGTCGCGTACGGCCGCGATGCTGCAACCAATCATAGACAGGATTGTTGTTAGGGCGGTAAACCCCTACGCCGGGGATCACTTCGCCTAATCCACGAGCGCCAAGCTCTAAATTCATAGAATGCACCGCGATAACCAGTACGCCTTTCTTCTCGGACTCCAAGCGGCGTAAGGTGTCTAACCCTTCAAAAACGACATGCTTTTTAATTCGCCAACTGGGCCAAAACCATGCCATTCCGGTTTCAAAGAGCGCGAGGCCAGAGTTGGCAAAGTTCTCTTTCACCATCGAAGTACGTGCGGCAGCAGTCATTTCAGGAAAACACAGTTCAAGATTGCGATCGGCAATATTAACGCGTCGCTTCATGAATATATGCATCAGTCGCCCTAGGCCGCGACCGAGGTAAAACTGCACGCGATAAGGCAGCCAACTGGCCAAGTACATGACTGCGATGCCGAGCCAAGTATGAAGGTAACGAGGATGGAAAAATGTAATACGAAATGTGGGCGGTGAAAAGTCGCTCATAGCCTCAAAAACTCACGAAAATGAAAACCTAATCTGGCCGCGGTATTGTAGAGCAAATTACGGAGACTGTCGTGCGCTTGTGTGTCAGGTGAGTGTTGAGATTGTGCGCAGCATACACTGACACAGCCCCATTTCGAATTCGGCTATGCTACTATCGCTCGGTAACGACAGTATTCGGAGATCCAGATGAAACTCAGCCTTCCTGATTATAGCCAAGCCAATGTTCTGGTTGTCGGCGATGTGATGCTTGATCGCTATTGGTACGGCCCGACCGGACGTATTTCACCCGAAGCGCCCGTGCCGGTGGTAAAAATCAATCAAACGGAAGAGCGTCCAGGCGGGGCGGCTAACGTGGCGATGAATATTGCCGCACTGGGTGGCCACACTCAATTGATTGGTTTAACGGGTAAGGATGAGCAAGCGGATGCACTGACCCAAACCCTGGATTCCTTGAACGTTCATTGCGATTTTGTGGCGCTTGACTCGCATCCTACCATTACCAAATTACGGGTGATGAGTCGCAACCAACAGCTGATTCGTCTGGATTTCGAAGAAGGGTTTGCCGGCGTTGATGTGGCGCCGATGCTTGCCAAGGTTGAAGCAGCCTTGCCAAATACAAAGGCGATGATCTTATCGGATTATGCCAAAGGGGCCTTGGCTCAAGTGCAAACATTGATCCAGGCAGCCAATCAAGCGGGCGTGACAACCCTGGTCGATCCGAAAGGTACGGACTTTGAACGTTACCGTGGTGCCAGCCTGCTTACCCCCAACTTGACAGAATTTGAAGCGGTCGCTGGCACGGTAACCGATGACCAAAGTCTGGAAGAGAAAGGACTGGCTCTGATTGAAAAATATGAGCTCGGCGCATTGTTGGTGACCCGAAGCGAACATGGTATGACATTGCTACGTCCAGATGCCGCCCCACTCAATCTGCCGACGTTGGCGAAAGAGGTGTATGACGTCACCGGGGCAGGCGATACGGTGATC
Source organism: Salinivibrio sp. ES.052 (assembly GCF_900141775.1). Lineage (GTDB taxonomy): Bacteria > Pseudomonadota > Gammaproteobacteria > Enterobacterales > Vibrionaceae > Salinivibrio. Next base: position 696,290 of record NZ_FSRI01000002.1, read on the forward strand.
TCGGTGCTCGCCGCGTCATTAGCCGCAGGCAAACCCATTGAGCAAGCCTGCGCCCTTGCCAATGCCGCCGCAGGCGTGGTGGTGGGTAAATTGGGCACCTCAACCTTATCAACCATTGAACTCACAGAAGCGGTACACGGCTCGCACGAGTCCGGCTTTGGGGTAACCACAGAAGCGCAGTTAATTGAGGCGGTTAACGTCGCCCAAGGGCGCGGCGAGAAAGTCGTCATGACCAATGGGTGCTTTGATATTTTGCACGCTGGTCACGTCGCCTATTTGAACGAAGCGGCCAAACTGGGTGATCGCTTGATTGTTGCGGTCAACACCGATGCCTCTGTTCAAGGCCTAAAAGGGCCAGGCCGCCCAGTCAATCCTACGGATCGTCGTATGGCGGTACTCGCGGGGTTAGGAGCGGTTGACTGGGTGGTGCCCTTTGGCGAAGAAACGCCTGCACGTCTGATTGGTGCGGTATTGCCGGATTTATTAGTGAAAGGCGGGGACTATCAGGTTAGTGAAATAGCCGGTGCTGAAGCGGTACTTGCCAAAGGTGGTGAAGTGAAAGTCCTTAACTTTGAAGAGGGCTGTTCGACCACGGAGATTATTGAGTCGATTCGTCGGGGACAATAAACCCTTCCTCAAGGGTGATGATCGTCAACCGCGCGCGATATCAGTCATAAAAAAGGTGCCCAATTGGCACCTTTTTCTGTCATTTCGATTGATTGTGTCGCCTAATCTTGCTTAACCAGCCCTTGGTTAATGTCGAGTAAGTCTTGCTCAGTTAATGTGCCAACGGCTTGATGTAAGCGCAAATGGCTTAAAATATAATCGTAGCGCGCGTTTGATAGGTTACGGTTAGCATCGTACAAGCGACGTGTCGCATCTAAGACATCGACAATAGTACGAGTACCGACTTCAAATCCCGCTTCCGTGGCTTCTAAGGCTGAACGTGCTGAAATAACGGTTTGATCGTAGGCTCGCAGGGCGCCAATAGAGGCATTAATGTCATTGTAGAACGCCCGCACATCTTTCACGGTGCTTCGATAGGTAGATTCTAAGCTCTGTGAGGCCGCGACATATTGATGTTGCGCTTTTTCAACATTGGCCGAGGTGCTACCACCGGTGAAAAGTGGCAAGCTAAAGTTGAGGCTGGCAGTGCCTTGGTTGTAATCAGAGGAATAAACATCACTGTGCTGATTATCGCTATCTGTCATCCCGTACTTGGCAGTGAACGTCAACGTGGGCAAATGTCCGGTTTTCGCCAGTTTAATCTGCTCTTTGGCGGTATCCCGTGCGATGCGATTTACCAGCAGTTGCAGGTTTTTTTCTTCTGCAGTTTCAACCAGTGCCGCCGGTTGCTGTTGCGGGTTACTGGCACTGAAGCGTTCAGTGTCCAAGACACGTAAGTCATGCGGGGCTTGACCGGTGATCTCACGCAACCCTTCGTAGCTATTCGTGAGGGCGTTTTCCGCCAAGATCTCATCGGCTAATACTGCATCGTACTGGGCTTGGGCGTCATGAACATCGGTGATGGCAGACAAGCCAACTTCAAAGCGTTGTTTGGTTTGCTCGAGCTGACGGCCCACGGCCGCTTTTTCTGCTTGAATAAATTCGAGTTTGTCCATCGCACGCAGGACATCAAAATAGGCTTGTGCGACGCGTAGCATCAGCCCTTGTTGCTGGGCTGCGTAAGCGGCATCTAATTGACGTGCTTGCATTTCGCTAATATCGAGATTTACCCAGCTGTCACGTTTGAAAATTTGCTGGCTGAGACTGATATCGGCGGTGGTTATATCGTTATCGCTGCTGTCTTTGGTGTCATTGCGGGTAATGGAATAGCCCGCATTTAAGCCAATCTGTGGCAACAAAGCCCCGCGGGTGGCATCCACGGCGGAAAACGCGGCATCGCGCTCTGCGGCCGCTTGATTAAGGGTGGGATCGCTTTGCTTCGCTTGTTGGTAAATTTGGGCGAGATCATCGGCAAGGGCTGCACTGCTTACGCTGCCGAGTGCCAAGCCTAACGCCAGAGGGAGCAATTTTTTCATAGATAGAATCCCTGAATCGGTGCTGTTCGGTAAAATATACGGGCTCTAGCTTACCGCAATTATGCTTGCGTGAAACTGACAATTTATTCTGACATTGAGTGTAAACTATCCAATTTGTAAATGGGACTTAAAAATAGTTGTAACTTTTATCAAAAAAGTTAAGTTTAAAGTTTGCAGTCGATTCGGGCCAGTGATAAGACTGCCCCGCGCCAGCCGATCATAAGGAACCCGCATGTCAGACCATCCGCCCGGACAATTTGGTCGCGACGATATCGTGATCGAAGATATCTCACCGCGCTATCAAGGCTTTTTTTCTATTCAGCGCTACCAGTTTCGTCACCGCTTATTTGAAGGGGGATGGAGCGGCACTGTGGTGCGAGAATTATTTGAACGCGGTCATGCCGTGGCCGTTTTGCCTTATGATCCCGTGCGCGATGAGGTGGTGATGCTTGAGCAAGTTCGTGTGGGCGCAATGGCAGCGGGGGCGACACCTTGGCAGTTGGAAATTGTTGCCGGCATGATAGATAGCGAGGAATCCCCAGAGCAGGTTGCTCACCGTGAAGCACGCGAAGAAGCGGGACTACTGTTACACCAGATGGAGCGTGTGACGCGCTACCTATCGAGCTCAGGTGGGTGCTCTGAGCAGCTTGATGTCTTTGTCGCCATCGTGGATGCTTCAGAGGCAGAGGGGGTGCATGGTTTAGAGAGCGAAAACGAAGACATTCTCGTGCACCGCCTCTCCCGCCCGCAGGCTTATCAAAAAGTGGTGAATGGTGAGATTGAAAACGCTGCTTCTATTATTGCGTTGCAATGGTTGGAACTCAATGCAGTGAGATTGCGTCAAAGCTATAATTGTCAAAGCTATAATCGTCATAGTGATAAACAAAAACATCCTGATAACGAGTAGGCCTCTGTGAAAACCAACTATCGCGTTGATTTGTCAGCGATGATGCGCTTGTATGAAACCAACTATGCGAAACTTGTCCGTTTAATGCCCCAACGTGACGAGGTGGGACAGGTGTGTCGATATGATATCCTCGGCCAGGAATATGCCTTGGTGGTGCGGGAGTCGACGCGTTATACCACCTTACTCGATATTGCGCAGTTAAGCCCTGGAGAGGCACCACCGTATTTACGTGCTAACCTGACAGTACGTCTTTATCACGATGCACGGGTCGCGGAAGTGTGTACCACGCAGCAGATTTCCCGTTTGAAACCGCGTTATGATTACCCGAATTCGCGCATGCATCAGCGTGACGAAAAACATCAGGTTAATGCATTTTTATCGGATTGGCTTGGCCACTGCCTACGCCGTGGTGTGATCACGTCTAATCCTATGTATAAATCATCGTTAAACTAAACCAGCAAAGGTATTTTCAACGTTGCAGCCTTGCCAGATAGATAACGCCCACGGCGATTGTATTCGTCTCCTGCAAATTACCGACACGCATCTGTTCGCTGACGAACAGGGCAGTCTGCTGGGTATTAACACTCTGCATAGCTATCATGCTGTGTTAGATGCGATCAGTATGGCATCGCCGACGTTTGATGCCATCATTGCCACAGGGGACTTGTCGCAAGATCATTCGGCGTTGTCGTATCGTCGTTTTGTTGAGGGGATTGACCGATGGGAGCAGCCTTGCTTTTGGCTTCCAGGCAACCATGACTTTCAACCCGAAATGAGCGCTGTCTTGCAGTCTAAAAAGCGCATGGCCTGTTCACAGGTTTTGTTAGGAAGCCATTGGCAAATGGTGTTATTGGATAGCCAAGTGGCTGGTGTGCCACATGGCGAGCTATCACAAACCCAACTCAACCTATTGGACACCCATTTAGGTGATTATCCGGAACGGCATGCGTTAGTGCTTTTGCATCATCATCCACTTGAGGCGGGCAGCACGTGGTTAGATCAACACCAGTTGGCAAACCGGGATGCATTTTGGCAGATAATGAAGCGTCACCCGCAGGCTAAAGTGGTGGTATGTGGCCATATCCACCAAGCGTTAGATATTCGGCATCAGGGTGTGAGAGTGATGGCTGCGCCCTCAACATGTATCCAGTTTATGCCTGATTCACATGATTTTGCCCTCGACAATCAAAATCCAGGCTGGCGTTGGCTTGAGCTTTACCAAAATGGGAAAATTGAAACGCAAGTTGAGCGTGTGACCGGGCGGTATTTTCGCCCTGACTTTGACTCCAGCGGATACTGAATATGACATCAGCGTTACTTTACTTACATGGTTTTAATAGCTCTCCTCAATCCCTAAAAGCCAAACAAATGAGCGAATACTGTCGCCGTTACCGTCCAGACATTGAGGTATTGGTCCCGCAACTGCCTAGCCACCCTGAGCCGACCATCAACGTATTGACGGAGTTGGTTGAGAGTTATACCCCGACACATCAACTAGGTTTAGTGGGCAGCTCTTTAGGTGGGTTCCTCGCAACGTGGCTAAGTGAACGATATCGGTTACCTGCGGTATTGGTAAACCCGGCCGTGCGTCCGTATGAGCTATTACAAGATTATGTGGGAGAGCAGGTTAACCCTTATACCCAAGAACATTACCACCTAGATGCGGCAGACATCCGTGCGCTGCGTGATCTCTATGTGCCGACACTGTCCGACCCAGACCGCTTTTGGCTGTTACAGCAGGAAGGAGATGAAGTATTGGATTATCGTCAAGCGGTTGAGACGTTTAGCGCGAGTAAACAGACTGTTGAACCTAATGGCGATCATAGTTTCATGGGGTTCGAACGTTATTGTGCGGACATCGTTCACTTTCTTGGCATATAGTTCGCTACTACACCATTCCCGTCATCGGGGGTTAATAGTCTCCTCATCTCACTGACGCAGTGTTACGGATGCTGTGTCGTGGGTATTCTTGGCGCTAATCGGCCGCAAGACAGCCATGAGCTAGATGGCAGTTCACAGAAACTCGTGGCAATCAGGGGCCGCGCTTGACAAGCGGATCCCCCTTGCTGACCATGTCATCACATTTATTAAGCTAATCGATTATGACAGAGCAAAATTATAACGCAGGATCGATAGAAGTCCTCAATGGACTCGAGCCCGTGCGCCGACGTCCAGGTATGTACACAGATACCAGCCGCCCTAACCACCTAGGGCAAGAAGTGATCGACAACAGTGTCGATGAAGCCCTCGCCGGACATGCCAGTAAAATCGACGTGATACTGCATACGGATCAGTCGTTAGAAGTGATTGATGATGGGCGCGGTATGCCGGTTGATATTCATCCTGAAGAGGGAGTTTCCGGTGTCGAGTTGATCCTATGTAAATTGCATGCTGGGGGAAAATTCTCCAATAAAAGCTATCAGTTCAGTGGTGGTTTGCATGGGGTAGGGATTTCTGTGGTCAATGCCCTGTCTCACCGGGTTGAGGTCAGCGTTAAACGTGATGGTCAAATCTATGACATCGCATTTGAAAATGGCGATAAAGTTCAAGATCTTACGGTAACTGGAACCTGTGGGCGCCGCAACCGCGGTACACGCGTCCATTTTTGGCCTGATAGCCAGTTTTTTGATTCGGATAAATTTTCTCTTACTCGCTTAAAAACCATTTTGAAAGCCAAAGCGGTTTTATGCCCGGGTCTGACCGTGAATTTGACGGACAAAAACACTGATGAAACCATTAGTTGGTGCTATCAAGATGGGTTGAAAGATTACCTAGCGGATAGCGTTAAAGGGTATGAATGTCTCCCGGAATCACCGTTTGTGGGGGAGTTTAGAGGTCAGCACGAGGCTGCTGATTGGGCAGTGATTTGGCTCCCTGACGGCGGTGAACTGACAACAGAAAGCTATGTCAACTTGATCCCGACCGCGCAAGGGGGGACACATGTTAACGGATTACGTCAAGGCATGCTCGAAGCCATGCGCGAATTTTGTGAGTTCCGCAACTTGTTACCGCGTGGGGTAAAACTGACGGCGGATGATATTTGGGAACGTTGCGCTTACGTGTTATCGGTGAAGATCCAAGATCCCCAGTTTGCGGGTCAAACGAAAGAGCGCTTATCATCTCGCCAGTGCGCGGCTTTTGTGTCTGGCGTGGTGAAAGATGCCTTCAGCTTATGGCTTAATGAGCGCCCGCACTTGGCTGAACGATTGGCAGAAGTGTGTATTGCGAGTGCGCATCGTCGCATGCGTGCCGCCAAAAAAGTGGTACGTAAAAAAGTGGCTTCTGGCCCCGCGCTTCCTGGTAAATTGACGGACTGTGCGATGCAAGATTCAAGTCGCACTGAGCTCTTTTTAGTTGAGGGGGATTCCGCAGGCGGCTCGGCCAAGCAAGCCAGAGATCGCGAATTTCAGGCAGTGATGCCGCTACGTGGTAAAATCCTCAACACGTGGGAAGTGTCTGCCGACCAAGTGCTGGCTTCGCAAGAAGTGCACGATATTTCCGTGGCACTTGGCATTGACCCAGACTCTGAGGACTTGTCCAGCCTGCGTTACGATAAAATTTGTATATTGGCGGATGCCGACTCAGATGGCCTACATATTGCGACCTTGCTGTGCGCGTTATTTATGCAGCATTTCAGATCGTTAGTCTTCTCTGGGCACGTGTATGTTGCTATGCCCCCGCTTTATCGCATTGATTGTGGCAAAGAGGTGTTCTATGCCTTGGATGAGGATGAAAAAGCGGGGATCCTTGAGCGTTTGAGTAATAAACGTGGCAAGATCAATGTGCAGCGTTTTAAAGGGTTGGGGGAGATGAACCCCTTGCAGCTTCGCGAGACTACGATGGACCCTAACACGCGTCGCCTTGTACAGCTCACGATTGATGACGACGAGCAAACGCAGCAGCTTATGGATATGCTACTGGGTAAAAAACGGGCGGAAGATCGTCGTCATTGGCTGCAGCAAAAAGGCGATATGGCCGAGCTGATCGATATCTAAATAACTATAACGGGATCTTATTCGCATGACAGAGGTGACTTATGATGGGGTTGAGCAGCTTGCTCTTCGCCAGTTCACTGAGGACGCTTACCTCAATTACTCGATGTACGTCATCATGGATCGCGCACTGCCGTTTATCGGCGATGGCTTAAAGCCAGTGCAGCGCCGCATTATCTACGCCATGTCTGAGCTGGGGCTTTCCGCCACGGCGAAATACAAAAAATCAGCGCGTACCGTCGGGGATGTATTAGGTAAATATCATCCTCATGGTGATTCGGCCTGTTACGAGGCCATGGTTTTGATGGCTCAACCGTTTTCGTATCGTTATCCGTTGGTGGATGGACAAGGCAACTGGGGGGCACCCGACGATCCCAAATCCTTTGCGGCGATGCGTTATACCGAATCACGTCTTTCACGTTTTTCTGAGGTCTTGCTACAAGAGTTAGGGTTAGGAACAGTTGATTGGGGGCCTAATTTCGATGGCACCATGAAAGAACCTAAAACCCTGCCTGCACGCTTACCGCATATTCTATTAAACGGAATTACCGGGATCGCGGTGGGGATGGCAACAGATATTCCTCCGCACAATGCGCGCGAACTCGCCCATGCCCTGACGACGATGATCGATCACCCTAACACGGATTTAGATGGCGTATTGGAGCATGTTCAGGGCCCCGACTATCCGACCGAAGCAGAAGTGATCACGCCGAAATCGGATCTGAAAAAGCTTTATACCAGCGGACGTGGTTCTATCAAGATGCGTGCGCTTTGGCATAAAGAAAGCAATGAGATCGTGATAACAGCGCTGCCCCATCAAGTGTCGGGCGCGAAGTTGCTAGAGCAAATTGCCAATCAGATGCGAGCGAAAAAGCTGCCAATGGTGGATGATCTGCGCGATGAGTCGGATCACGAAAACCCGACCCGTATTGTGATCGTTCCGCGCTCCAACCGTGTCGATTGTGATCAGCTGATGGATCACTTATTTGCTTCGACCGATTTAGAGAAAAACTACCGTGTTAACCTCAATATGATTGGCCTCGATGGCCGTCCGCAGGTGAAAGGGCTACACGGTATTCTCTCAGAGTGGTTAACCTTCCGACGGAATACGGTAAGGCGTCGTCTTGAGCACCGTTTGGAAAAAGTGCTTGCGCGTCTCCATATTTTAGAAGGTCTATTGGCGGCTTACCTTAATATCGACGAGGTGATTGAAATCATCCGCGGTGAGGATGATCCCAAAGCTGAATTGGTTAAACGCTTTGATCTGAGTGAAAAGCAAGCGGAAGCGATCCTTGAAATTAAACTGCGTCAGTTAGCGAAGCTTGAAGAGATCAAAATTCGCGGAGAGCAAGACGAGCTGAGCAAAGAGCGGGATAAATTAGAGAAACTACTGGGTTCAGATCGTCGTTTGAACACCTTGATCAAAAAAGAAATTCTAGCGGATGCAGAAAAATATGGTGATGACCGACGCTCGCCATTAGTTGCACGCGCTGAGGCGAAAGCCTTAACTGAGCGTGATCTGATCCCGAGTGAACCGATCACGGTCGTGTTGTCAGATAAGGGCTGGATTCGTCATGCTAAAGGGCATGATGTTGATGCCGGTGGCCTTAATTACAAAGCGGGGGATAAATTCCTGGATGCGGCATCGGGTAAGAGCAATCAACCTGCCGTCTTTGTTGGGTCTGATGGTCGTAGCTATGCGATTGAGACACACACGTTACCGTCAGCGCGTAGCCAAGGTGAGCCGATTACAGGGCGCATCAACATCACGCCAGGTTCATCGATCCGTCATGTACTCATGGCAGATGAAAGCCAGTTTACCTTGATGGCCTCGGATGCGGGTTATGGTTTTGTGTGTAAGCAAGCAGATATGCTGTCGAAAAATCGAAGCGGTAAGGCCTTATTAACCGTTCCGCAGCAGGCTGAGGTCATGCCGCCACGCCAGGTGGACGATTTGGAAAGCGATTTGATTGTTGCGATTTCCAATGAAGGCCGCATGCTGGTGTTCCCAGTACACGAGCTTCCACAACTGAGTAAAGGGAAAGGGAATAAGATCATTAATATTCCTGGGGCACGCGCCAAATCGCGCGAAGAGGTATTAAGCCAGCTGTACGTAGTACCTGCAGACGCGGGGATCACCTTGCATGCAGGAAAACGGAAGCTTACCTTAAAGCCCGATGATTTGGCTCATTACCGAGGTGAGCGAGGCCGTCGTGGCAGTATGTTACCTCGAGGTCTGCAACGCGTAGACGAGATAGATATTCTTTCCGACCAGTAAGCGACCCTCGCCCCTGTCACCAGGGGCGGAATGAGTGCATTTTTGCGCCGAATCCGTATACTGACTCGCCTTCGACCGCATGCTCTTTGGAGAGAGAAATGATTTTTGTCGTGCGACTGCTGGCTTTACTGATTGCCGCCATCTTACTGTTTGTCTTTGGTGGCTTGTACTGTCTGCTGAGCCCCCGCAACCCGCGCAACTGCTACCATATTAGTAAATGGTTTGGTCGCCTGTCTTGTTTGTTTGGGATCAACGTTGAGTTACGTTTTGCTGATGGTGCGCCGCGTGAGCCCGGTGCGAGCGTATGCATTGCCAACCACCAAAGCAATTGGGACATGGTTACCTTATCGAATGCGCTGATGCCGGGCGCGGTGACGGTGGGTAAGAAAAGCTTATTGTGGGTCCCGATCTTTGGCCAGCTCTATTGGCTGACGGGGAATGTACTGATCGATCGGGCTAACCGTGGAAAAGCGATGGGAACCATTGCTCAGGTGACGGAAAAGATCCGCGCCAAGCGACTGAGTGTTTGGCTATTTCCAGAAGGAACACGCTCTCGTGGGCGTGGGCTTTTGCCGTTTAAAACGGGCGCTTTTCACGCGGCTATCGGGGCAAACGTGCCTTTGATCCCGATAGTATGCAGTTCTACCCATCATTTAAAAGCGAACCGTTGGAATAATGGTCACGTCATTGTCGAGGTGATGGCGCCGATTTCGCCAGAGGGCTACGATAAAGAGAATGTTCGTGATTTGGCCAAGCACTGCCAGCAAGTCATGAAGACAAAGCTAGATCAATTGGATGCAGAAGTGGCGGAACGTAATCAACACGGCCGTTAATTGAGGATTGGCTTATGACTTCAACCCAGGGTCACCATGTTGTTTTGGTCTCACCATCTGGAGAACCAAAAGGGATCGCTGAAAAGTTGGAGGCGCATCAGCAAGGATGGCTGCACATGGCCTTCTCCGTCATGTTATTTCGATGCAACGCGAATGGTGAACGTGAGTACTTACTTCAACGCCGCGCAGCAGACAAATACCACAGTGGCGGGTTATGGACAAATACCTGCTGTTCACATCCGCAAAAAGATGAACCGATGGCTGCGGCAGCTAAGCGACGTCTGTATGAAGAGCTAGGGATTGCTCGCCCGCTGGACTTTACGATGGGCCCTCAGTTCGAATACCGTGCTGATCTTGGCAATGGATTGATTGAGCACGAGCTGGATCAAGTTATTGCCTGTGAAGTGAATTGGGTAGACATGATCCTTAATCCTGATGAGGTCGAGGATTGCCGCTGGTGGTCAGAGGGTGAGGTAAGGCTAGCAGTGAAAGAAACGCCTGAGCAATTTACGGCCTGGTTTGAACAGGTACTCACACGTATTGATGCCATGATCGCGTGTCCGGTGGCCTCAAGCCGATAGAATACTGATCCATGGTGACAGAGATAAAAAGCGGCGCCGTGAGCGCCGCTTTTTCGTTCCTAACCTAAGTCATTAGGTCTAGTCATTTAAGCATTACGCACAGCGATGGCTTCAATCTCTATATCAACATCTTTGGGAAGGCGCGCGACCTCAACACAAGAACGTGCAGGGTAGCTTTCAACGCCGTGCTCATCAAAGAAGGCGCCATACACTTTATTGATGTCCGCAAAGTCTTCCATGTTTTTGACAAACACGGTGAGTTTAACAATATCATTGACCTTTAGCCCTGCCGATTCGACAACGGCTTTAACGTTATCGAGTGACTGGCGTGTTTGCGCAGTGATTTCTGGTGAAATCTGGCCAGTGACTGGGTTAACTGGGATTTGGCCGGAGGTGAGCACCATGTTGCCAAGATCAACCCCTTGAGAATAGGGGCCGATAGCTTCTGGCGCCTGCTCGGTTTGCAGTACTTGGGTCATTGTCTATTCCTTTGTTAAAAAGCGACCCCTATAGTCTGCAACGGTTCGCCTGCCACGTAAAGTCGTTTACACTGGCGCTAAGCGGTCACGAACGGCTTGTTCACAGGCACTGAGATCACTGAGGTGGCGTGGAGCGACTAAGACGGTATCGTTACCGCCGACCGTTCCAAGAATTAATGGGTGTCGATGAAGATCGAGTAAGCGGGCAATCAACTGCGCTCCGCCGGGGTGGGTTTTGACCACGACCATTGCTTGGCTACATGTAATTTCATCAATTTGCGAACCAACGGATGAGATGGCATACACAGGTTCCATTTCACCGCTTAGGGAGTAGACTTTTTGCCCATGTGCATTAGGTACTTTAGCAACACCTAGCTTGGACAATAAGCGCGAGACGGTCGACTGGCTAACATCGAGGTAACCGAGCTGAACAAGCTGCTCACGCACAGCGTCTTGTGTAGTAAAGCTTTGAGTTTGAAGTAAATGCCGACACGTAGAAAGGATATCGTCTTCAGGTGTAGCGGCTGTTACCGATAGAATTGCATCATTAACCACGGGCAACCCCTTATAATAAACGGCGCATCACTTTAATATCAGTGTATATCACTGAAAATAAACAGTTCAATCGCATATGCTATCAGTTGCTTTGGAGGGAAACCTTGATGAGAGTCACTGCGTGGTGGCAAGGTTAATAAACAGGGTGCCGACTGACACCCTGTTTGACGTGGCTAATCGCCGAGTGTGGCGACCATTACCGCTTTGATGGTGTGCAAGCGGTTCTCTGCTTCATCAAACACGATAGAGCAGTCTGATTCAAATACATCTTCGGTGACTTCTAACCCTTTCAAGCCATACTTTTGTTCGATTTCTGCGCCGACGGTTGTTTCATTATTATGAAACGCAGGCAGGCAATGCATGAATTTTGTGTGTGGGTTACCAGTCGCTTTAACCATGTCCATATTGACCTGATAAGGGGTCATGATCGCGACGCGTTCATCCCACGCTTCTTTTGACTCGCCCATCGACACCCATACGTCGGTGTACAAGAAGTCACAGTCTTTGACGCCTTCGTTTACGTCTTCTGTCAGCGTAATATGCGCGCCGGTTTGCTCGGCAATGGCGCGACATGTTGCCACTAACTCTTCTTCAGGCCAGAACGCTTTTGGTGCCACTAAGCGAATGTCCATGCCCATTTTCGCCGCTCCGACCATCAGGGAGTTACCCATGTTGTTGCGGGCATCGCCAAGGTAAGCAAAGCGCATTTCATGCAGCTGCTTACCGCGGCCGTGTTCGAGCATGGTCATTAAGTCGGCTAAAATTTGGGTAGGATGGAATTCAGTGGTGAGGCCATTCCACACCGGAACACCAGCGTATTCACCCAGTTCTTCGACAATTGACTGACCAAACCCGCGATATTCAATGCCATCATACATACGGCCAAGCACGCGGGCGGTGTCTTTCATCGACTCTTTATGACCAATTTGAGATCCCGTAGGGCCGATATAGCTGACTTGGGCGCCTTGATCAAAAGCCGCAGTTTCAAAGGCACAGCGCGTGCGTGTCGAGGCTTTCTCGAAGATTAGCGCAATGTTTTTGCCCTTTAAGCGCGGTGTTTCGTAGCCATTGTATTTCGCTTTTTTTAGCTCAATTGCCATGTCGATGAAATGTTGAATTTCACGGGGGGTGAAGTCCAGCAGCTTAAGGAAGTTACGGTTACGTAGGTTAAAAGCCATAATGGAAAATCCTCTTCGTTATTGGTCTCAGGCTTGCGCTGGAGCAGGTTGGCCTTGAGAAATATTGTTGTTATTCACTGATTGTGGACGAATACGTGTGCCTGCTTGACCGGCAAGAATGGCTAAACCATCTTCTAATGCGCCAATGCCAACCAACGTTCCGCCTTGACGAATAAACTCGCACGAGGCATCAATTTTTGGGCCCATCGAGCCTGCATCGAACACATATTGGCTTAAATCATCGGGTGTGGTATCCGTGATAGCGCGTTGCGTCGGTTGACCATAATCGAGATAGACGGCTTCGGCATCGGTCAAAATAAGCAGGGCGTCCGCATTAATCTGACGAGCTAAGAACGCCGCAGACATGTCTTTATCTATGACCGCTTCAATGCCTTTGAGTTGAGTGCCTTCTTTGACCACGGGAATACCACCACCGCCGGTGCAAATAACCAAATGGCCTTGGTGAATCAAACTGGCAATGGCGTCATCTTCTACAATGCCGGTGGGTTGAGGGCTAGGCACAACACGACGGAAATATTTGCCATCCGGTTTGATGTCCCAACCATATTTTTCAGCGAGCAGATTCGCCTCTTGTTGGTCATACACGGGACCAATCGGTTTGGTCGGATTGGCAAATGCCGGGTCTTTGGGATCAACGGTCATTTGCGTCAGCATGCAAGACACGTGTTGCTCCGGTGCCAGGTTATGGAGCTCTTGCATCAGCATGTAGCCGATCATGCCTTGAGTTTCAGATCCTAATACGTCCAGCGGATAAGGAGTCACCGATTTATACTCTAGCCCTTGAAGCGCTAATAGACCGACTTGTGGCCCGTTACCATGGACAAGGACGACGTTATATTGTTCGCCAATCGCGGCGATGGTTTTAGCCGCCTTTGCGATATTGGCGCGTTGAATGTCCGCTTCTAATGGCTCGCCTCGACGAAGGAGGGCATTGCCACCTAATGCTACGACGACAGTGGGTTTGTTCATAATCATACTCTCTACAGCCGTTAGGAGGCTGAGCGTTATAACGCCCAGCCCATGCGAGAATTAAATGCCATCACGATGGATTGGGCAGCTCATGCAGCGTGCACCACCACGGCCTCGGCCCAGCTCATCGCCAGGAATGGATAAAACGGTAATCCCTGCTTTATCGTATTTTTCGTTGGTATAAGTATTACGTTCATAGCCTACGACGACACCCGGACGAACCGTGAGTACGTTGTTGGCATCATTCCATTGCTCACGCTCGGCTTCGAAGCTATCACCGCCAGTGGTAATAAGGTTCAATGGACCCACATCGAGGCCTTTTTCAATGGCTGATAGGAAGTAGTCCTCTTCTCGGACATTCAACTTACCGCTGCGATCTCCGGTTAAGCTCCAGCACTTGATGTCTTTACGAATCACTTCTGGATACACAGAGAAGGTATCTTCACGCATATGGGTCATTACGGTGTCTAGGTGCATGCAAGAGCGGTGTTTTGGTAGCTCCATCGCAATCACTTGCTTGGCTTGTCCGTGTTTGAATAGGCTAGAAGCTAGGTTTTCAACCCCTTGCGGCGTGGTACGCTCAGACATCCCAATCAATACCACTCCTTTACCAAGAACAGTCACATCACCGCCTTCAATAGTGGCATTGTCATAATCAATGTTCTCGCCACCGAAGTAGGTAATAAAGTCACCATTGGCGAAATGTGGGTGCCATTTATAAATTGCGCGTAAATGGTTGGTTTCACGTTTACGGGCGGGTTTTGCCATAGGGTTGATAGATACGCCACCGTATAGCCAGCAAGATGTATCTCGGGTAAACAAATGATTGGGGAGTGGATCAATAATAAAGTCCGATGGCGCGTGCATCGCTTGTAGCATTGAGGTGGTGGTAATGGGAAGCTCAGAGTACGCGAGCCCACCTAAGAACATTGAAGCAAGCTCCTGATGAGGGAGATCATTAAGGTAGCAGCGAATATCATTAGCAAACGATGGACCAAAGGTATAGTCCGAAATTTTTAGGTTCATCAGCCAGGCTTTGGCTTCAGGAACATCGAGGGTTTCAGCCAGCAGGTTTTGAAGGAGCAGGACTTCGACACCTTGATCTCTTAATGTTTGCGCGAACTTATCATGTTCTTCACCGGCGCGTTCAACGGAAAGGACATCGTCGAAAAGTAGATCGTGACAGTTCGAAGGTGTCAAATGTGTCAACGCGCGCTCAGGACGGTGTAGCATCACGGTGCGTAACTGACCAATTTCAGAGCCGACATAGAAGTTGTTCATCTTTCTTTCTCCGTATATTTCTGCCTGGCTTTTTATCGGAAGGGATAAATAAAAAGTGCAGATTTATTATTGGGTACGAATTCATTCTAACGCGATGCGCTTCCTGATCTTGAAGTTAGATCACATTGGTTTAAATAGCTAAGATTGGCAGTTTTTACTCGGTGTTAATGGTATTTATGATGTTTGGTGTTATCTCAATTTAATAATTAATCACTTTTATTGATTGCCTAACGAATTTTATTTTTACTTTGTCGGGCTGCTGCGGGGTGGGGATTATTTTTATGCCTTTTATATTTCATGGTGTTTTAACCTTATGCGTAATTAATGAATGGCTATATTTTTTTGTTTTATGATTTAACAAATTAAGCGGTTTTTTTGCTTTGAACTGTGAGGCAGGTCATCATAAAAGCGTTTTTTGTTAAGCGTGTAATCACTGTGTAACATCAGAATAGAAAATACGAAGATAAAGTCTGTGTATTACCTTTCCGTTGAACAACAGGCAAAAAAAAGCGCACTTGCCAGAGGCAAGTGCGCAACAACATTGCTTTCAATTGTATTTATAGCACGACACCAATACTTAGCATTGCCATAATCATAATGGTCAGAATGCCAAGCAAGGGAGCAACCCATTTAATCCACTTCGCATAAGGAACGCGAGCAATCGCTAAGCCACCCATGACGACGCCTGACGTTGGTGTCACTAGATTAACTAAACCAGAGGCTGATTGATAAGCGGTGACGACCAATTCGCGACCCACGTTGGCGAAATCAGCTAACGGCGCCATGATTGGCATGGTCAGTACTGCAAGCCCGGATGAAGAAGGCACCAAGAACGAGAGGAGCACTTCAAGCCAGTACATCACGTTAATAAAGACAAATGAAGACAGGCCAGTGACCAAGCTTTCGGCGCTATTGAGTATGGTGTCGGTGATCATGCCTTTATCCATGATGACCACGATACCGCGGGCAATACCAATGATCAGCGCGACCCCCAGTAAATCCCGAGCCCCGTCTATAAAGCTACCGGTGATTTCTTCTTCGCTCATGCGGGCGATAAGGCCAATGATGATCGCAGCGCCTAAGAAGACGGCTGAGATCTCTGCCATCCACCAACCGAGTGACGACACACCGTAGATCATGACGGCGAATGCCCCTGCGAAAACGGTAAGAATGACTTTACGCGTCGCGGTAAAATCTAAGCATTGATTCTCATCGTGATCGCCAAGAAAATGCTTTTTATTGTCATCATACTGGTCATAAACGATCGATTGGCTCTGGTCAGCTTGCACTTTACGGGCATAACGCATTACGTAAGCGACGCAAATCAGCCAGCCAATAACCAAAATTGCCAAGCGTAATAAGATCCCGTCAGTAAAAGGGATCCCTGCCGCATTCGCAGCGATAACGGTGGCAAAAGGGTTGATGGTGGAGCCTAGGGTACCAATGCCGGCGCCGAGGAGTACGGTTGCCGCTGCGACCACGGGATCAAAGCGGGCTGCCATCATCACAGGGACTAATAAAGTGTAAAAAGGCAGTGATTCTTCAGCCATCCCGTAAATGGTGCCACCTGCAGCAAATAGCCCCATCAAAATGGGGATCATCCATTCTTCGCGTCCTTCAAGGCGTCTTGTGACCCGCTCAATACCGGCATCAATCGCCCCGGTTTTAGTCACAAGTCCTAAAAAACCACCAATGATCAAAATGAACAGGGAGACATCAATGGCAGCGGCTTCATACGTCTGATGGTTATAGAAGCCATCAATAGGAGCAAGAAGGACGTCAACAATGCCTTGAGGATTATTCTCAACTTGCTGATAGGTACCGGATACGGGCACTTCTCGACCAAGCTCTTCGTTCATTGTTCGTTCGTATTGACCGGCGGGGACTATCCAACTCAATGCGGCAACAATGGCAATGAGAATAAATAGAATGGTATAGGCGGATGGGAACTTCAGGTTAGCAAACCACCCTTTTTTTTCGGGAACACTTTGGGTACTCATCGTTTCTCCTCATACCTCTTCTGAGCACGGAGTCGTACTACACGTGTTGAGGTAAATCTTTAAGTTTCACGTCAGTTATTATTCTTGGCTATGGTGAGTAGCTGTGGTCACATTGTAAAAGCGGTATGCCTTTTACTTCCTAGTGATACTTCACAAAAGAAAACGTGTTTTCTATTTACGCTGATAGCGAATTCTTAAGAAGTGAATGTTACTTTACTTTTTTTGCTTAGCTATATTTCAAATCTGGTTGGGCGTTTGGTTTTTTATTTAAAAGATCATGTTCACTTTCTTTTTTGACGAGAGTCTTAGCGGTTTTGTTTTAGTTTTTATGTGAGTTTTCTGCGTAGTTAAGCATGTGGTGATAATGTTGAAGGTGAATAAAACTGATCAACGTCTACAATTCGAATCGGGGAGAAAACCGCGCTTTTCTTGTTTTATATCAAATTAAACTTTATTCATCGAACGGCTTACAGGGAAAGGGCGTATAACACGCCCGAATGATAAGGGGATGTCACCTACTTGGCTTTGGTCGGTTTAGGCAGCACTATCATGTCGCATTCGGCAAAGTGGTCTTGGAACGCGCGGTTATTAATATCGAAGATCACGACTAAGTTTCCAAGCCCAAAACAAGCGGTTGCTAGGCGAATCAGTGCTTGCGTAGGCCGGATGTTGCTACCATCTGCGTTTTGTAAACGAAGACGCCATGCACGCATGCCGAGAGTTTGTCCTGCCTTACACCAAAAATAGCCATAAAATCCTCCGATCACACAAGCAAGATAGGCCGTGTACAGAGGGTTAGCGATAGGGTGGTGGGTGAGAAAATCACTGATATCTTGATAAGGTGCTATCGACATCCCTAAGGCCTGCGCCAGTGCCAGTAATGCCATCATTCCTCCGCCTGCGAGCATCAGCAGAGCGGCCACCACTAATAGATCATAGACCCAGGTTGCTAAACGGCGGAAAAAACCGGCGGTTGGACAAGCGATAGAAGAAGTTTGCATGGGGGTTACATCCTCGAACTCAATTCGATGCTAGCCTAGCATAGACAAACTCATTGTGAGTCAATTTACTCGGCTGTTTTACGATGTTTTTTGTACATTATCTCGCCGCTTACCCGCTGATGTGGCTTTAGTTGGTCAAAAATAGTGCGAACAAACAGTTTTTTATTTTTTGTGCTTGCACTCGAAAGGCCGGTACGTATAATTGCCTCCACTTGCCGAGATGGCGGAATTGGTAGACGCAGCGGATTCAAAATCCGCCGCCTTAACGGGTGTGAGGGTTCAAGTCCCTCTCTCGGCACCAAATCCCAAAAAAGCCCCAGTCGAAAGACTGGGGCTTTTTTCGTTATTATGTCCCGTCCTGAAATACGTTGACATAAAGAGGACTTCTTTATGACAACATCAAGTAATTCAAGCCGTAAGCGCACGCAACGTGATTACACCTTAGCCTTTAAATTAGGCGTTGTAGAGCGTGTTGAAAAAGGCGAAATGACGTACAAACAAGCTCAAGCCCGTTTTGGCATTCAGG
>NZ_FSRI01000003.1 GCF_900141775.1 Salinivibrio sp. ES.052
TACCCTGAGCAGCCAAACGGCAAAGCTCAACCTTCTCAGATAAAGACCAATAATGAGGCGGCTTATCTTCTGAATGGTGAACTTTATTGGGCCTTAATAAGTCTGCAAAGGAATGGCTTATTGACTGAGTTGTTGGTTGTGATAACTTCATGTCTTCCATAGTGATGCTCTCAATGTAATCATGATGGTAAGCGCAGTGGGTATCCCACTACCCGCTGCGCACTCTTTGTTAAGCAACAATCGGCTCTATAAGCATGCCAAAACGTTTTAACTCCAAACCACCAAACTTATTAACAATAAAGCTAGAGTTGTGAACGGTATAAAGTCCTGCTGCATAATGTGGCTGCCCTTCTTCAATCTGTAACTTCATCTCTACCGGAAACTTGCCGCCCAAGTGCGCGTAAGCAATCTGCTCTCGTATCTCTCTGACTGGACGATCGTCTTTAGCTGGAATATTGCGCGTTAGAATGCGTTCATCTTCTTCAAAGATCTCAATTTTTAACATGGTGTTCCTCATGATGCGTATGCATGGAATGGTAAAACGTTGGTAGTCGCCACTCTGGGCAGCTGGTACCAACTGGGAATAGAAAGGGGTTTTACTTCAATAACTTCTGAGCGCTTCAATGTTGGGCACATGCGGCTAACATCAAATTGTTGTCCAATGTCGATACCTATGGCTTTCAACCTAGATTTATGCTCATAAAACTGAGAGCGCTTAAGCGTAGAGCGAAGATCTACGCCTTGTTGCCATAAAACTGCATATGACTGCGTAGCGTTAGCTGCTTGGCGGCTCTTAACCACACCCGATGATATGAGTTGGTCAGCAATAGATAAGTGAGTATCGTGCGTGGCATGTAGTGTCTTCATAGCGTTCTCGATATCTTGTAAGTGTTCGTGAAAGTCTGCTTCTGTAACTAACCCGTAGAACTGCAAGTTGTGGCGCTTTAAAAGTTTTTGTCTAAGGCTGTGCTCTTCTCGTACGACGCCCTGCTCTGCACAGTAATCAATTAGCTGGTCTATATAATTCAGTTGAGTCTCTGTAACACCGTATTTTTTACGCTTATCTCGACGCAAATGTTCTTTTAGTTCAAAGCTCTTACAGTAAAGCTTGGTCATCATCCACTCTGACGCCTCTCCCCAATTACACGTCATGCCATTAGGGTAAAGCTTGGGCTCTCGACCTCTACCAATCTGAATAGACGACATGCCCCGAATGAAGGAAGCCTCTTTCCTTGCACCCACCATGTGATTACGTGTCCAATCAATGAGCGTAATCTCAGCGCCATTACCGATAAGGCCTGAACGCTTGCCATCCTGTGACTGACGATGCTTAAGCTTGGTGTTCTTGGTAAATGGTGGTAGCCCATACTGCGCCAATACATGGTTATAAATGGCGACACAATCATCTAGTTGAGTAAGTCCAAATAGATTATCCATGCGTTGCCAACGTGACGGGTTCCCCTCCACACGGACTCGGTTGCCGTTACAACGAATCGTTAGCTTAGTGCTGTAAGAGCCTTCTAAAACCTTCTGATTAACACTGGGAGGTAAATGCTCGCCCGTCTCCATATCAACACGTTCAATCACATGCGTACCGACAAGAGGCAAGCCCCCCTCTGGGTAATCTTGTTGCATGAACAGTTGATCAATAAAAAAACCAAGCAAACCTAAAAACCTGTCAAGTACATTTTTATGTAGGCTAATATAAACTAGTATGTATATCAATGACTGAGTGCATAAAAGTAGGGTTAGAATGAAAGAAATATATACTTATGGAAGATATGACATGCTCAAAGATGTACTTAAGGAGGCCCGTAGCCGTGCAGGGCTAAAACAAAGCGAAATAGCAAAAAAAATGGGGATTACCCCGCAAACCTACCTAAAGTGGGAAAATGGAAAAACCGAGCCCAAAGCAAGCCAAGTGCACGAGTTAGCTAAGATATTGAATATAAGTGAAAGAGAAATCTGTAGCGGAAAGGCCATTAAACGAAGCAAAACGCCTATGGAGTTCTTATACAAAGCAAGTCATGCCATGAATAAAGTAAACGACACAATACTCATGATAACGCTGTGGGACTATATAGATGATGAGGAAGAGTTCATCAATAAACTCTGGGAGGCCGTTGATACTAAGAGACATTATCTCGGGGAAGCAGAGGGTCAGAGTCCGGATGTCCGGACTTAGTTCGGGTGTAACAGGAACCCGAACCTATAGCACAGCTCCCGCGGGCGGCGCTTCGCTTCCTCCGCCCCCGTGATCTGCTTTGCCCATCTCTAATGAAAGGTAGTGGTCAGGTAGGAGTAAAAGCCCTAACGCCGGCACTAGCTGAAAGCTCGCTATGGACTCGCATAGGGTGAGAGCGCACAAAACTCAACGTCAGAGTAAATTGAACGTACGCTATGGCCTCGCAGGATGGTGAGGGCACGTGCGTTTTTTAGTGTATGTGTTGGTCTCGGGCGGTTAGCTGTTGTACCGCTGCTAACCGCCGTTGTGCGCCCTTATATCACTTGCAAGCAAGTGATGGGGGGACGGGGAGATGGGGAGATGGGGAGATAGGAATTATCGGGGTATGTCACCAAATGCGCATTATGAGGTTTATATTACGGGCTAGTCTCTTGTCAGACGATTCTCGTAAACTCGCCCACGTCTTCCGGCGTTCCTAGTCGTCCAGTGCTTCGCAATGGTACTGACCGAAAACCCTCAACATAATCCTAACTTACATAATGCGCACTTGGATGTCAGAGGTTTGATGACAAATCAAATGATGCTACCAAAGACTCCCATTGGCTCTTGGTCAATTCTTCTGATGGCTCCATCATGTCATCCTTGTAGCGCGCATCAACAACAGTGACAAGATATGATTCATTATCCAGTTCTAAACGTTCTTCAACGTACAATGAAATGTCACAATCTTCTTGTTGTGATGTCCACGTGGTGCCAACTACGGGCTCACACGATACCTGATTGGTTTGTCTCATAAATTCTCCCATCACTATAAGTCGTTGGATAGACTTTCAAGCCTAAGCAACTTGGGCATTGTTCTTCGTGCAAATATACACGTCCTCGGTACATGTATTCGCAATAATTTATGCCTACCTTACCGCAAACCGGACATATGTCCGGCCGCGTATATCGATAGGCGCTATGACCATTACACATGATCGTGGCGAAACTTCTTCGCTAGCAGTGTTAATGTGAGCGCTTGTGCATCAACCTTAAAATGGCGTGCAACTTGTTCCAGCAATTCATCTAAATGCATGGCCATCATCGGTGCACTTGGTCCAAGCTTGTCATAAAAAATGATAACGCAATCTTCCACCGCATCTTTGGAAAGCGGCGAGTCTCTATCAAGCAAAGAAACACGCTTGACCATATCGTAACAAGTTAATGCCCTGGGCAGTGGCGGATTATATTTATCGACAGGTTTATATTTAACGCCATTTTCTCTCGCTATGTACTGCACTCGGCGGAAAGGTATGTTTAACTTTTTAGCAAGCGCACTCCCGCCAAAAAGAGGATAATTATCAATGATATAATTAGCTATCTTCTGACATGTACTCCCCATTGAAACCACACCCAGCTTACGCGCCATACTCAAAACTGACTGATGTGTACGCCCTAGCTCTTTAGCAATCTCTTTGCGTGTTTTACCCTGAGCAGCCAAACGGCAAAGCTCAACCTTCTCAGATAAAGACCAATAATGAGGCGGCTTATCTTCTGAATGGTGAACTTTATTGGGCCTTAATAAGTCTGCAAAGGAATGGCTTATTGACTGAGTTGTTGGTTGTGATAACTTCATGTCTTCCATAGTGATGCTCTCAATGTAATCATGATGGTAAGCGCAGTGGGTATCCCACTACCCGCTGCGCACTCTTTGTTAAGCAACAATCGGCTCTATAAGCATGCCAAAACGTTTTAACTCCAAACCACCAAACTTATTAACAATAAAGCTAGAGTTGTGAACGGTATAAAGTCCTGCTGCATAATGTGGCTGCCCTTCTTCAATCTGTAACTTCATCTCTACCGGAAACTTGCCGCCCAAGTGCGCGTAAGCAATCTGCTCTCGTATCTCTCTGACTGGACGATCGTCTTTAGCTGGAATATTGCGCGTTAGAATGCGTTCATCTTCTTCAAAGATCTCAATTTTTAACATGGTGTTCCTCATGATGCGTATGCATGGAATGGTAAAACGTTGGTAGTCGCCACTCTGGGCAGCTGGTACCAACTGGGAATAGAAAGGGGTTTTACTTCAATAACTTCTGAGCGCTTCAATGTTGGGCACATGCGGCTAACATCAAATTGTTGTCCAATGTCGATACCTATGGCTTTCAACCTAGATTTATGCTCATAAAACTGAGAGCGCTTAAGCGTAGAGCGAAGATCTACGCCTTGTTGCCATAAAACTGCATATGACTGCGTAGCGTTAGCTGCTTGGCGGCTCTTAACCACACCCGATGATATGAGTTGGTCAGCAATAGATAAGTGAGTATCGTGCGTGGCATGTAGTGTCTTCATAGCGTTCTCGATATCTTGTAAGTGTTCGTGAAAGTCTGCTTCTGTAACTAACCCGTAGAACTGCAAGTTGTGGCGCTTTAAAAGTTTTTGTCTAAGGCTGTGCTCTTCTCGTACGACGCCCTGCTCTGCACAGTAATCAATTAGCTGGTCTATATAATTCAGTTGAGTCTCTGTAACACCGTATTTTTTACGCTTATCTCGACGCAAATGTTCTTTTAGTTCAAAGCTCTTACAGTAAAGCTTGGTCATCATCCACTCTGACGCCTCTCCCCAATTACACGTCATGCCATTAGGGTAAAGCTTGGGCTCTCGACCTCTACCAATCTGAATAGACGACATGCCCCGAATGAAGGAAGCCTCTTTCCTTGCACCCACCATGTGATTACGTGTCCAATCAATGAGCGTAATCTCAGCGCCATTACCGATAAGGCCTGAACGCTTGCCATCCTGTGACTGACGATGCTTAAGCTTGGTGTTCTTGGTAAATGGTGGTAGCCCATACTGCGCCAATACATGGTTATAAATGGCGACACAATCATCTAGTTGAGTAAGTCCAAATAGATTATCCATGCGTTGCCAACGTGACGGGTTCCCCTCCACACGGACTCGGTTGCCGTTACAACGAATCGTTAGCTTAGTGCTGTAAGAGCCTTCTAAAACCTTCTGATTAACACTGGGAGGTAAATGCTCGCCCGTCTCCATATCAACACGTTCAATCACATGCGTACCGACAAGAGGCAAGCCCCCCTCTGGGTAATCTTGTTGCATGAACAGTTGATCAATAAAAAAACCAAGCAAACCTAAAAACCTGTCAAGTACATTTTTATGTAGGCTAATATAAACTAGTATGTATATCAATGACTGAGTGCATAAAAGTAGGGTTAGAATGAAAGAAATATATACTTATGGAAGATATGACATGCTCAAAGATGTACTTAAGGAGGCCCGTAGCCGTGCAGGGCTAAAACAAAGCGAAATAGCAAAAAAAATGGGGATTACCCCGCAAACCTACCTAAAGTGGGAAAATGGAAAAACCGAGCCCAAAGCAAGCCAAGTGCACGAGTTAGCTAAGATATTGAATATAAGTGAAAGAGAAATCTGTAGCGGAAAGGCCATTAAACGAAGCAAAACGCCTATGGAGTTCTTATACAAAGCAAGTCATGCCATGAATAAAGTAAACGACACAATACTCATGATAACGCTGTGGGACTATATAGATGATGAGGAAGAGTTCATCAATAAACTCTGGGAGGCCGTTGATACTAAGAGACATTATCTCGGGGAAGCAGAGGGTCAGAGTCCGGATGTCCGGACTTAGTTCGGGTGTAACAGGAACCCGAACCTATAGCACAGCTCCCGCGGGCGGCGCTTCGCTTCCTCCGCCCCCGTGATCTGCTTTGCCCATCTCTAATGAAAGGTAGTGGTCAGGTAGGAGTAAAAGCCCTAACGCCGGCACTAGCTGAAAGCTCGCTATGGACTCGCATAGGGTGAGAGCGCACAAAACTCAACGTCAGAGTAAATTGAACGTACGCTATGGCCTCGCAGGATGGTGAGGGCACGTGCGTTTTTTAGTGTATGTGTTGGTCTCGGGCGGTTAGCTGTTGTACCGCTGCTAACCGCCGTTGTGCGCCCTTATATCACTTGCAAGCAAGTGATGGGGGGACGGGGAGATGGGGAGATGGGGAGATAGGAATTATCGGGGTATGTCACCAAATGCGCATTATGAGGTTTATATTACGGGCTAGTCTCTTGTCAGACGATTCTCGTAAACTCGCCCACGTCTTCCGGCGTTCCTAGTCGTCCAGTGCTTCGCAATGGTACTGACCGAAAACCCTCAACATAATCCTAACTTACATAATGCGCACCAAGGGTTAATTTGTTAACATACAATCTTGTCGATTACGCCATTGAGTAAATCTTCTCGACCTGACTGATTTCTTTTCCGTTCCAAATCATTTCTGCATGGAAGCATTGTATGACGTCGCTAACGACTTGTGGCGTAGACATCGCCCAACAGCTCCCTTTTTCATTTCGTACTGAGTTGTAGCGGATCCCTGTTAATGTATCATCTTGCCGAACCTGACGACCAAGCGCCTGTGCCGCAGAGTAATCAATAAGGTCGTAGATTGGATCGGTCATTGGCTTATCGCACACATCAATCACTTTATCGTCATCAAATGTGAAACGAAGCGCCCTAAACACCAAGCGATCATAGTGAAGCCCATTAACATCAGTCCAATACTTGCGCTGGTGATACATGACTTCCTTTAAAGCGGTTTGTGCGGTGTCACCGATATACAGCATCCCAAAGCTGCCATCAGCGAAACGTGAACCATCACGATTAATGTGAGTAAAGGCGGCGACAGCGTAGCTACGCCCACGCTCACGCTCACAGTGGTACGGGATTTCTTCCGGCTTAATCAGGGATACATCGCCCACTTCATCGAGAATACGTGGATTCGTCAATGCTTGCAGTTGATACATCACCTCAAAGTCCTCAGGATTGAGGACATCATCAAACAAGTCAATCGTCGGGTACTTAGACGGAATGAGCCTATATCCTACCGCTTGATTTTCTCGAGCATTCGGCATTTTACCCCCACTGACCTGAACGTAAAGCGTCGACACGACAGAACACTTCGTAGAGGTCAGCAAACTTGCCGCTACTAATAATAGATAAAGGAGCCCGCCCTTCGAAGTAAGCGTTTTTGTTCTCCATAGACATGAACCCCTGAACGTTCTCTTGGTTATCGAAGATGATTCGAAGACTACCGTGGATGTTTGCGATGTAGCTTAAACGCTCAAGCTGATCATCATCCATCGATATCGTGTCTGGGTTAGCCTTGTACTTTTGGAACGTAGACCTTGGTATACGAAGAATTCGTTGCATGTCTGCTCCGGCACATCCCCATCCTTCCATTATGTTTACAGCAGCCTTGAAGCCGACCTGAGCCATTTTCTTCTTGTCTACCGCTTTTAGTGCTTGTGCTGCTGTCATATCATTCACCATTTCATACTTGCACACTCTCATTGTGGACCCAATGTTTAATATTGTCCACAGTGAGACAGAAGATCTTACACAGCTCGCGACATTCTTTCGTCTTGGATTGACCAAACCTTGCAACCGTATCAACAACCTAAAGCATTCTTCTGATGTCGCCCTTTTGTATGCCTTGGCGCATTCAACAGCGATGAATTATCACACCTCATCTCGCTTGGATTGATTGGCATGTCGATGTCCGATAAAGTGCTGATAATACGTCGTCATGCGAGTGAGCTTTATGATAAAAACAGCTTTGGTGGGTTTTGGCTTTTCTGCCAATACATTTCATGTTCCTTTTCTGAGCACAATCTCTGAGTTTGCTATTTCAGCTGTTGTGTCCAGTAAGCCCGATCAGGTTGCACAGCGCTTGCCTAAAGCGGCCTGCTTTGATGATCTCAGCACCTTATTAGCGCAACAAACCCCGGATTTGGTGGTGATCACCACGCCCAACCACCTCCACTACCAACATGTTAAACAAGCATTAGAAGCCGGTTGTCATGTCTTAGTGGAAAAGCCTTTTGTCACCAATAGTCGTGATGGCCTTGAGCTGGCCGCGCTGGCTAAACAGAAAGGCTTAGTATTGTGCCCCTACCATAACCGCCGCTGGGATGGTGATTTTCTCACTCTGAAAGGCTTACACCTCGCAGGCGAGCTCGGTGACATCAAAGTCATGCACTCTAGCTTTAATCGCTACCGCCCAGAGGTTCGTCAACGGTGGCGTGAGCTACCAGGTGAAGGCGCCGGTATCTTGTATGATTTGGGCTCACATTTAATTGACCAAGCACTGCACTTATTAGGGGATCCGAATGCGGTTTCGGCTAGTTGCCGCGCACTCCGCCCAGGCAGTGAGACGACAGACTACTTTCAAGTCACCCTGCATTACCCAGACAAAGAGGTGGTTCTTTCCTCAAGCCCCTATCGATCTGGGACCACAGAGCGTTTTGTTGTTCATGGTGAAAAAGCGACCTTTAGTACGTTTGGTTTAGATATCCAAGAAGATCAACTACGCGCCGGTTTAATGGTCACCGTCTCCGGTTTCGGAGAACAAGCGTATCAGGGAATGCTTGAGGTTGGTGACAGCGTCACACCTGATCCCTTGACCTTAGAAGATGGCCAATACCATCGACTATTCGACGGGTTAGCTCAGGCAATTACAAATGACCAACCCTCGCCTGTTTGCCCTATCTCCGCCAGCAAAGTTATCTATGCCATTGAGCTGGCACAAACAGCCTCTGATACGGGCAGTCGCCAACCCTGGCAGTTCCAAGCCTGATCCTCACCAATTGATGAATAAAGCTTAGCTACATTGACAGATGTGACTGAGCTTTTGTTGAACAACCACTAAAGTTATAGTGCATTATAATACAAAAATATAGCCCAGAACATGGCTGGGCTACAAAATTGGGCGCGTATTACGCGAGAGTAAACTGATACACCATCATCAATAGGAGCAACCAAAACACTGAAACACGCCACTTGATAAGTGCCATTAAACCTAGCGTAATAGGCAATAAATCAAGGGGTTGCGCATAGGCAGACACCCATACAGGTTGGTAAAGCGCGGCAGCGAGTAACCCCACGACACTGGCATTAATGAGGCTGATGGCACCGGCTAAACGAGGCTGCGTTTTCACCGCCTCCCAAATGGGTAAAACACCAAACATCAGCAACGCGCCAGGCAAGAAGATCGCGATGGTGGCAATAATACTGCCCCAAAGCGGTGACAAGCCCTCAACACTGGCACCCAAGTAACTTGCCATGGTAAACATAGGGCCTGGCACAAGCTGTGCCGCCGCATACCCTTCAATCAACGCAGAATCTGTGACAACGTCACCAACTATGGGTTCGAGTAAAGGTAGCACTACATGGCCACCACCAAACACAAAGCTCCCTGCCTGATAGAAAAGATTAAACACTTGTACCCAGAGTGTCTGGTTAAACAACCAAGGCACCGTTAGCAATAATAAAAACAGGCCAATAATAATGGCACTACGACGCCACGCAATAGACACCGGTGTGTGGCTCTGTTGCGGTTTTGCAAACCCTATTGCGCCAACCATGCCGGCGACCAAAATGGGCAGAACTTGGTACAACACGCCTGAAGGCGTCAGTAACAACCACAATGCCGTTATAACTGCGACAGCGGCATTCACCCACGAGCTGATAAACTTTTTACCCATCGACACCGTCGCATCAATCACGACCACCACCGCCAATAACTTCGCCGCACTGATGATCGTTGCCACCCAGTCTGATGCTTGTGCGCTACTGTTTAGTACCGCCGCTGCCGTCAATAAGACAAAGGAAGGTAAGGTAAACGCCACAAACGCGCCAAACGCCCCCAGATAACCCGCGCGCTGATAGCCAATATACATGCCTAACTGACTGCTCCCCGGGCCAGGTAAGAACTGACTGATTGCCAGCCCCGAGGCAAACGTCTCTTCGCTTAGCCATCGCTTATTCTTGACAAATACCCGCTCGAAATAACCCACATGAGCGGCAGGTCCGCCAAAGGACATACAGCCCAATAGAAAAAACTGTTTGATCAACTCTATCATTGCTTACCTCCTGCTAAGAGTGTAAGCGAATAGAACAATGAACAAAAACAAGACATTTTGATTTTATAAATTGATATTATTAATACGAAAAGGAAGCTCAGACGCATCCGACCCCCAACATGTAACTTTACAACACAAATAAAAGTGAGCGCTTACAACCCTTAGATTTAAATGTCCACACAGGGAAACAGTTTTAAATTTTAATTATAAAACAGTATTTTAATGCATCTATGTTTTTCAGAGGGAATAGCAGTGAGAGGATGACACATCTCAGAAAAGGGCAAACGACGTCCCCTTTCCCACTAACTTAATGTCACAATATAGGGGGAGTTTAATAAAATGAATTCGAAACAGTATCCGCGACCATCGTTAGCGCCCAAGCGAAAGTGACGTTGTCACGAAGACTCCTGCCAGATACCGTTATATGGTAGTGTTACCCTATTAACGAAATGGATGTGTGTATAATGCTCGAATACCTTCAACAAATCGTTGTGTTGGCTGCCGTTGCGCAAGAGCAGCACTTTACTCGCGCAGCAGAAAGACTGGGAATTTCTAAATCTCAAGTGAGTAAACAGGTTCGATACCTTGAAGATCGGCTTGGTGTGCAACTGGTGCAGCGCAACACGCGATCCGTCTCTTTAACCGAAGTGGGTAGCCGATATGCCGATTATGGAAGCCAGGTAATCGCGACCTTAGATGAAGCCGAAGCGATGGTCGCGGGTTACCGCAATGAGGTGACGGGTAAACTAAAAATTGGCGTCGCGCAGTCGTTTGGTAATACATTAATGACGCGCCATTTTGCTAAATTTCGACAAGCGTATCCCGCGCTTAATCTGGATATCAGCCTATTTGATCACCGCCCTAATCTGGTGGAAGAAGGTTATGATTGCTGGGTCGCAATCCATGAACACCCGCCTGAAGGAATGGTAGCCAGAAAGCTCGCTGACTGTCAGTTTAAACTGGTCGCAGCCCCTGATTACCTCACCATACGTGGCACTCCGCCACAATTAAGCGAGTTACGTCATCATGACTGCATTACCTATCAAAGTCGTGAGCGTCGTTATGATAAATGGCCTTTCTCAAAGGCGGGTAATAAGCAAGTCGTTCATGTCAGTGGACAGTACACGATTAATAACGCACCAGCGGTGCTTGAGGCGGTAAAAGCTGGACTAGGGATCGCTTATCTAGCCACCTATTTACTGACTGATGAATTAGAAACTGGTGAATTGGTCGAGATACTGCCTGAATGGCAACCCTGCCTGGAGCTACCCATTTATATTGTTTATCCAAGACGTAAACATCTCGCGCCAAAAGTGAGAGAGTTTGTTGATTTTATGCTTGAGGAGATTGGCGACCCTCCAAGTTGGGATCGCCATGATAAGTGACGGCGTCACTTATTCTGCTCGGCAGCGAGATAGCTCTCTTGATTATCACTGGCAGGCGACGTGGTATATTGGTTGAGAACAGGGTTTGCATACATTTGACGTAAATAATCACGTGTCGTTTCTGGCGCTTGTGCAACCTTCTGTTCATACAGGCGCTGTTCTGCTGGCGTGACACTGTCATGCTCCACACCGGCAGCAATATAGTTTGCTGGATATAAGCGGTATAACTGATGGATTTGCGCATCAATCTTCGCTGCCATCGACTCTGGCGTATCTTGTGACAGCGTCACAGGCTCGCCAAACGCCACATGCACATGCCGTTTGTCACCGACAATCCCCTTCACAATGGTCTGGATATCCTCAAACTCGCTCTTTTCGTACGCCCCTAACCGATTTACGGCATCCAGCTCACTCGCTTTATCGAGATCGCACGGGTCGTTTTGATAAGAGATGGCCACAGGCACCACATTCAGGGCTTCCATATAACGATCAAAATCTTGCTTACGTTTTCGCCCTTCCATGAAGAACATTTTTAAGATCGCCGGATCGGTAACATCTTGTCCTGTCTTCGCTCGCCCTTCTCGTTGCGCAATCCAAATGGACTGACCTTCGTCGAGAGAGAGGCGCAAGTAAGCTGACAGTTGTGAGAGCGATTTCATCATCTCACGAGGGGCTCTGGCCGAACGCTTTACAATAAAGCTTTTATTGAGTTTCATTAGTTCCGTTGCGCAAGGCTTACGCAGTAAGTTATCGCCAATGGCTATTCTTACCGTGTCTAACCCCTGTTGGTGTAAACACCAATTCACCAAGGCGGGATCCATCGCAATATCTCTATGATTAGAGACAAATAAATACGCATTGCTTGGATCCAATTTTTCTACGCCCGAAACAGTGACTTTATCGCATGTTGTTTTGATCATCTTGCGCATATAACTGGCAACATGCAACTGAACATCTTGGACCGTTTTGATGTTGTTCCACTTTTTGGTCAGATACAATTTCAAAGCAGGCTTGAGTAGCCAACCGAACGGACCTGATGCGTGCGGATAGCGATAAGATAAAATCGCATTGATGAACTCATCATCTTGAATCAGACGCTGGATAGCATCGGGGACTTCGTCGTCGTGATAAGGCCGAATTTCTTGAAAAGGATCGTTAACTGTCTGCACTTTTTTCCGTTATATCTAATAAAAACCGCGTTATTCTACGCAGTCAAAAAAGGATTCAAAGTGAATCCACCGTCATTTTACACAGGTTGGAGGTCAGACCTTATCTCGCCACAGGAGTTCCCTTTGCAGCTGTTGACTTGACCTCGACAACAAAAGTGCTCACCATTGCCGCCTTGTTAAGTTGAGACACTGTTATGAAGTACACCAGCGAACATACTCTTTACCACTTATCATCACTGACATTTACCCCTCGTAAACGCCGCTATACGGCCAGCTTACTGTATGTCGAGGACGGCTTAGTATGCGTTCGCTTAGGGAAAGCAGATATCCCTGTGCATAGTAGCCAAGGATTTTGGCTGCCTTTTGGGTGCCTGCATGCGCTGACCATACCGCCCAACACACGTGTTCATCAACTCGCTATTTCGCCACGCATTAAGCGCGACTTGCCCACTCCTGCCGGCCATGTTGATTTGTCGCCCTTACTCATTGCGAGTTTTGTTGCACTCTGCAGCCCAGACTATCAGGCTGCACGATCAGCGCAAGCACGCCGAGTTCAAGATGTCATGTTAGATCAGGTTTCGCTACTGACACCCATCCAAGACTTTGACTGGCAAACGAAAAGCCTTGCTGACTGCGTAGCTCGCGCACAAGTTGGCCAACCACCGGCAAATGCGGATCAACACCACCAATTACAGACACTCACCCATCTTACTATGGATGATTTGCATGAGTATTTTACCGTGAGACAACTCCGGGCGGCACTGAAGTCGGGCCAAACACTGCAAAAAGCCGCAGCGTCCATCGGCATAACAGACACGGATGCGGCGTCGCTGTATGCCCGCTACACCAAGACCTTCGAGAGCTAGCGTTAAGCGCTAAAGGCCGATGCAGTTAACTGTGCTGCTACACGTGGCGTGGTCAAGTCACTAATTGACAGGCCTTGTTGTAGACGTTCACGAATATGAGTACTGCGTACTGCCACTTTTTCTGGCATGCCTAACACTGACCAGCGCGATAATATTTTCTCACTATGGGCGAACTGACCGAACTTAATCAAATTGTCTGGCCCGACGACAAAAGTCAATGCAGCGTCTGGGTAGTCTTGCTGCAGAGCACTCAATAGCATAAAAGTTGTGACAGGCTCCCCTTTTTTCCCAAGGAAAGCTTCGCACCGGCAGAGCTTAAGATTGGGCAATGCTAAATCATCAATCAATGCCTGTACCCAATGACAACGCGAATCGTAAGACGCCATCGCTTTTCCCCAAGCATGCTTATAACTGGGGACAAGGAGTACCTGGTCAAAGTGGTTAAGCTGCTTAAGAACCGAGGCGTGGCCTTGGGTCGGTGGATTAAAGGCGCTACCAAACACTGCAATTTTCTCTGTCATACATCTCTCTTTATCAACCCGTCTTAAGCGCGGGAATGATGCCATGAATCTAATCAAAAGCCTAACACGTAGCGATTGAGGCTGGGAGATTGATTTGGCTATACCCAAGGCGGTAGAGATCATGCACAATAAAGCGCAGTAAAGCTTTCACTTACGTTGCATGCCAGAGTTATTGAGAGGAAAGAACATGGAACATCAGATCCGCGAAGAAATGCGCGTTCAATCCACCATTGATCCAGAGATAGAAATCCGTCGCCGTATTACCTTTATAAAAACCATGCTGCAACGCTCAGGTACACGTAGCCTGGTGCTAGGTATCAGCGGCGGCGTTGACTCTTCAACATGTGGACGACTGGCACAGTTAGCGGTTGAAGAGCTTAATCAAGAAACTGGCAAGGAGCAATATCAGTTTATTGCCGTTCGCTTACCCTATGGTGAGCAAAAAGATGAGGACGAAGCACAACTTGCTTTGTCATTTATCAAGCCAAGCAAGGTCGTGACCGTCAACATTAAACAGGGTGTCGACGGCACACATCAGTCGGTATTGGATGCCGTATCTGCGGTAGGTTTAGTGCCTGATAGCGACAGCCGTATCGACTTCGCCAAAGGAAATGTGAAAGCCCGCGCGAGAATGGTTGCGCAATACGAAATAGCGGGATTAACCCAGGGCCTAGTCATGGGCACCGATCACTCTGCAGAAAACATCACCGGGTTTTATACTAAATTTGGCGATGGTGCCTGTGACCTCGCGCCACTATTTGGTCTTAATAAGCGTCAAGTGCGCCAATTAGCCGCCACCTTGGACGCACCTGCCGTCTTGGTCAATAAAGTGCCTACTGCAGATTTAGAGGATTTATCACCACAAAAGGCCGATGAAGAAGCGCTACAGCTGACTTACGATCAGATTGATGATTTTCTTGAGGGTAAGCCTATTGATGATGCAGCTAAAGAGAAGATTATTAGAGTGTATCAATCCACACAACATAAACGGCAACCAATCCCTACGATTTATGATATCGACGCTTAATTTACGATATTGATGCATGTAGTTGATGATCTGGATGCCGGTCTGCTTTTTGTCCGGCATCAATCAACCCATCTAATTCTTGCCACAAGTTGTCACACAATCCTGGCCGAAAGACCGCCACTCTAAAGCCGCCGTGTTCACGCTGATACTGCTGAAAGCGTGAGAGGCTATGCTCACTGCTCGCGATAACATTGGCCAAACGATCACATGTTTTAACAATAAGCGCTAACCAAGCCGCCTCGTCCGTCGGATCCAGGACGATCAATCGTTGATTTAACGCACGCTTTCGCTCCTCACGATTAGGCCGGCTCGGATCAGTCACTAACATCACCGCTCGGGCTATCGTTGGACCGAAAAGCACAGATATCTCATCAACACGTGTTGCCGTGTCTTCCAGAATGTCATGCAATTGCGCCACAATACGAGCCTGTTCACCAAAAGGCGCGGCAATTCGCTCGACATGATCGAGATGGCAGCGATAAGGTTGGGCACCATAACGTTGCAGTGCGTGCCGCACCCTCGCCCACTCGCGCGCCTTTTCAAGCCGATTGCTCATCCGACACTCCTTTTACTGATCTCCTTTAAATAAATCAGGGATTGGTCGAATTGTAAATAAAAAGGCGATTTGTTTGCAGCTTGTCTCACTCTTCAGGCGAGGATGCCTGCGCTGCTTGCGTTCTAATTTCGTTAGCAACCTGCATAATTGCCTCGCCACTGCTCATTCCTTCCGCCATCAGCGCATGAATACGCTCTGCCGCTTCTTGTTGTTGTTCATGGTTTAACGTCACGCCATCAAACATCGGGTTGCTCTCTTAGTGATAGGTCGTAGTGATACAAAAAAGCAGGCCATTTTAGGGCCTGCCTTGTCGTTTGTCATCCAAAATGCAGCGTTAGAAAGTAAACGCCAGCTGTGCCGAGCCACCATAGCTATTGCTATCAATAATACTGGCAGCAATGTCGAAGTTGGCCACACCAAAGGGAGACAACCCTAAACCGAGCGTAAACGCATTATCAACGTTATCTTCCAGATCCGCGCGATAACCCGTGCGCAATTGAGCATGCCCAAAGGCGTCAAACTCTGCCCCAATTCGGAAAAATTGGGTGTCGTCATCCACATCCAGGGAGCCTTTGAAACCTTTCTTCTTGTTCAAGTCTAAATCTGCCGCCAAAGTGACAAAGTCAGACACAAACGCCGAGCCAAGCGTGATTTGTGGCTCAAGTTCATACGTGAAACGGTGGCCTGTTCTGGCACTGGTAACGGTATCAACATCTTGGCTAACGAGGTTTTTTCCTGCTAGCCCCACTCGATAAGGACCGGATTGCCAGACTGCCCCAAGATCGAGGTTAAAGGTATTTTCTTCTTCACGGTAGCGGCTATCATCCCAATTATCCGTATCGTACTCATCAACCGAAACGCCATAATTATAAGTGGTGATTCTTTGCAGTTTCGGTGTGACACCCACCGCCACACGCTGTCCCGCCAATTCTAGGTTGGTAGCGAGCGCCACCCCTAACTCGCCGACTCCGGCAGCAATAATCGTCGCATTTGAATTGGGGTTGGAGGTTAAGCCAAAGTCACTGGTGTCAATATCAGGTAAGATCGCCCCTTCAATTAAGCCCGACGTATACAGAGTCGCCGAAACAGACCCCGTAGGAATACCCACCGCAGCACCTAGGCCGGCATCAAGGTAGGCTTTATCGCCTTGCACCGCTCTCAATGACTGTTCGATTTGATTGGTATCGTTGGTGTCAAAGGCGTCTGCGACATCATCCAGCCCATCAACAAGTTCATCGGGGTCACGCACCTCAGCGCCGAGATAAGGCACTAGTACTCCAAACGCGCTGTCAGGGTCAAGCGCGGCCAGCGCAGGATTGTGGAACCCCGCTGAGAGATAATCCCCCGATGCAACGCCAACCCCGCCCATTGCATTACCGCGCGCGTCGGTTGGATTGGTTGCAGCCATCGCACTGGATGAGCAAGCGGCTAAAGCGAGAACGAGCGCTTTGGTTTTAAAAGTCATTGGGCTGCCTCTATGTGTCCGATTAGCGATTAATAGCAAGGATAGAGGTTAAACCCGAGGGACGGACGGCATTCACTAAAACCTGTGAGCTTTATCAAACTCCCACAGGTCTAAACGCCGTTTTATTCGTTATCAGCATCAGGTGCAATGGCATCCAGAGCCCCTGGCTCCAAGTCTGGTAGATCCATTGCGCGTCCGATGCGTTGCACTTCTTCTATCGACAGTGCGCCTTGCCAACGACGTTCAATCAAGGCAACACTGAACCAATACTGCCCATTAGGCACATCCAGCATCGGTAACTGGGTAGGCAGCCGCTTATGCTTTTCTGCTGACCAAATCGGGGCACCATCTGGTTTATTTTGGGGATAGAGGTTAAGCGTCAGAAAGGGACGCTGACAGGTCGAGTTAAAGTCGTCAAACGGAGCAATATGCCAACTTCTTGTGTCTTTCCAGCTAAGGGTTTGGCGAGGCTGAGGCTGAGTCAGGAGTAACCAGCTCGACCAATGTTTACCGGAGACTGACTCAGCAGCCAATTGATAAAGCCCCTCTGATACAGGCTCGGATAGTCCATCTTGCGTCAGACGCCAACGATGCTGTTGCGTCGCCGATAAATCGCCGCTAATAACGGTTTGGTCAGGCCACTTCTTTAGCGTGAGTGCGTCAACACCCGCTTGCGATTCACCAGACACTTGAAGACGATAATAGACTCGGCTGGTCGTTTGAATGGTTTCTCGACGAATGGAGAGATTACTCAACCAATCGGGTAACGTCTGCTGACTCAAACTGCGTCCACAGTCTTCAGTTATCGCTAGCGATAACAACTGCGCCAAGTGATCCTGCTCTGCCGCAGAGAGGTCAGATTGCTGCCAAGCTTCAATCATAGCCTCAACACTCGCCGCCGTTTGTCCTTTCAATAGGCGTTGATGGGCCGTCGTTAACGCGTCATTACCATCAAACCAAGCGGCCTGTACGCCACCAGCACCCAGTATTGTGGGTAAGACGCCGAGAATAACCCACTTCTTGGCCATCATGCTTTCATACGATAGCCAACACCGCGCAAGGTCTCTATATTGACCGATGGTAGCTTCTGCCGCAGTTGCAAAATATGAGTATCTACTGTGCGTGTCGTGGGATAATGGTTGTACCCCCAAACTTGATCGAGCAACTCATCACGCGTAAACACACGACCAGCGTTTTTGGCTAAGAAATGCAGTAAATCAAATTCAGTGCGGGTCAATGTGATTTCTTCTTCACCACCAAAGACAGCGCGGCTCGCCGTATCGATTCGGACATCATTAATAACAATATCATCACTCGAGGCCTCAACTTCCCCGACGGGGTTGCGAAGGTGGACACGTACACGCGCTAACAGCTCGGCCTCTGCAAAGGGCTTGGTGATGTAATCAGTGGCGCCAGAGTCTAATCCGCCAACACGGTCGCGCACAGAAACCATTGCCGTTAGTAAGATGACGGGAATGGTTTTCAATTTATTCCAGTCGGCTAGCCATTCGATTGAATCACCTTCAGGCAGTTGACGATCAAGGATAACAAGATCCGCATCACGCCATAACTCAGCGACTTTCGTCGCACTCTCTGCATATAAGCAGCGATAGCCTGCTTGTTCCAAGCTTGCCAACAAGCCATCAGCTAGGTTGGCATCATCTTCAACCAGAAGTAACGTCGGTTGCGTCACAATGAATCTCCAAAGTAAATGTAGTGGGAGGCCCAGATAGGATTAACTTACCCCCCATGCGCTCAATCATGGATTCCACAATTGTCAGCCCGAGCCCAAGCCCACTTTGGCTAACAAAGGGTTTACGAATATGCTTCCAATCCTTGGCATTGAGATCACCTTGATCACGTATCGCAATCGTAAAACGATCCGCTAACACCTGTGCATGAACTTCAACGGGTGCAACACCATATTTGACCGCATTGGCAATCAAATTGTTCAATGATGTTGTCAGCCAGTACACATTAGCCCGCACAGCGCCATCTTGACTCACTTGTAAGGTCACTTGGTGTTCATCACAAATGTAACCCAGCCACTCTTCGACCGATGGGATCGTTTCTTTGCTTAGTGGCTTTTGGTTTGACTGTAAATAGTCTTTACTCGCCTCAGCTAACTGTTTCAGGCGTCTTGAATCTTCACAAAGGCGGCGAAACTCATCATAAAACGGATCCGGTAAGGCGTCGAATTTACGCCGAAAGCCCTCCAC
This sequence comes from Salinivibrio sp. ES.052, assembly GCF_900141775.1. Taxonomy (GTDB): domain Bacteria; phylum Pseudomonadota; class Gammaproteobacteria; order Enterobacterales; family Vibrionaceae; genus Salinivibrio. The sequence goes on from NZ_FSRI01000003.1 coordinate 19,326, forward strand.
GGTCATCGACAAGCTCGCGATCGGTGTACGTAGTTCATGCGTCAATATTTGTAACACCAGCATGCGCTCTTGCATCAACCGACGCTGTACTGTCCATCGGTTAAACGCCCACCCGCCGAGCGCAATCAAGTTGATAATAATCAATGCACCCACCAAATAGGGCCAATAGCTGGGCGCTTTTTCCTCATTCCAACAAATATTACCCACACGAGCCAAACAAAAGTCTTGCTTCCCGCGAGGAGTTAGACGCAAATCAAACGCTGCCAGTAAAGGTTGCCACTGCTGGGCGGGATATAAATGATAATAGCTACCAACACGCACCCACATTTCATCATGACTGATTAATGCTTCTGCTCCACCGTTCAACGCTTCAACCGCATCCGACTCCATTCTCTGTAGCCTGCCTAATAGGCTGTCCGGTGTGGCTTGTGGACGCTCTTGAATATGAAAAAATCGCATTAATTCACTACGCCGTGCTGGAAATTGCTCGGCATACTTGGCCGCATAACTCCCGCCTCCAGGATGAATAAAACCAGAACGAGAAAACCAAGCAACAGGTAGCTGAGTGTTGTTACACATGGCCCGAGTAAAAACCAGCGGTTCAGTGACTTTCGGATTCACCGGCCATGGCCCTTGGCATTTTTGAGCTGCCTGATAAAGACGTCGAATATCTTTCAAGGGATAGTTGGCGGTCTGCGGCAACAAACTGTCTGGGCTCAGCAGAACGCGTGGAAAAGCACGATTAATACCAATCAGATTATAGCGTGCAATAGGATCAGCCAAGAGCAACTGAGCCCGAAACGCAGTCATTTGTTCCGAAAATGTACTCGCCGCTGAGGCTGGCCAGACTATCAGCGTGAGAATGATTAGCAGCAGATTTCGCATGCTAATAAGCTTACCATTAAAACTTACAAAAATGTCAGTGGTATGTAAGTTCGGTCAGTTGTGGGTCGTCGAGAGCACCGACGCTTATTGGCTCTTAAAGTAGCATCTCTCCCATAAAAAAAAGAGCCAGTCGGAACTGGCTCTTCGCAAGATAACAAATCGTTCGATTACAGCGCTTTAAAAATCGCTTCAACGCTTTGTTTCGCGTCCCCGAACAGCATGCTACTGTTATCTTTAAAGAACAGCGGGTTTTGTACCCCTGCATAGCCTGTATTCATAGAACGCTTAAACACCACGACATTTTTGGCGTTCCAAACCTCAAGGACCGGCATGCCCGCAATGGGGCTAGACGGATCATCGGTGGCGGCAGGGTTTACCGTATCATTCGCACCAATAACCAAAACCGTATCAGTTTCAGGGAAATCATCATTAATTTCATCCATCTCCAATACAATGTCGTACGGCACCTTGGCTTCAGCAAGCAATACATTCATGTGTCCTGGCAAACGCCCCGCAACAGGATGGATTGCAAAACGCACATCAATACCCATTGAACGCAGTTTATCTGTGATTTCGTAGACGGGATATTGTGCTTGTGCCACTGCCATACCATAACCTGGTGCGATAATGACACGGTTTGACTCTTTGAGCATTTCTGCCACGTCTTCGGCTGTGCTCTCACGGTACTCACCCACTTCCTCATCACCGGAAGATGCGGAACCATCAGAACCAAAGCCACCGGCGATCACACTAATGAATGAGCGGTTCATCGCTTTACACATGATGTAAGACAGAATGGCCCCCGATGAGCCCACCAGTGCGCCGGTAACAATCAACAGATCGTTCGCCAGCATAAAGCCTGCTGCAGCCGCAGCCCAACCAGAGTAGGAGTTCAGCATCGACACCACCACGGGCATGTCTGCACCACCAATCGAGGCCACCAGATGATAACCAAACGCGAGCGCAATAATGGTCACTACAATCAGTGCAAAAGTTGAGCCTTCTGCGTTGACAAAGCTAATCAGCAATAAGAACGAGACCACGACAGCGGCTAAATTAAGCTTATGGCGATGTGGCAACATCAGGGCCTTGGAAGAAATCACGCCACGTAGCTTACCAAAGGCAACGATCGAGCCTGTAAAGGTAATCGCACCGATAAAGACACCGAGGAAAATCTCAACCAAGTGGATATTAAGCATCGCACCCGTCAGCGGTGGGTGATCAATATAGGTATTAAAGCCCACCAATACCGCAGCCAGACCCACAAAGCTGTGTAGCATCGCCACCAGCTCTGGCATTTCTGTCATTTCTACGCGCTTGGCGTAATAAATACCGATCGCGCCACCAATGACCATGGCCAGAATGATCCAGCCCACACCTTGCACTTCAGGCCCCCAGATCGTCGCAACCAGAGCGATCGCCATCCCGGTAATGCCGTAATAGTTACCCGCGCGCGCTGACTCTTGCTTTGATAGCCCAGCCAAACTGAGAATAAAACAGAGCGCAGCGACAATATACGCAGCTTGTACCAATCCTTCAGACATTCTTTCTCCTTACCCTTTACGGAACATTTCAAGCATGCGCTTTGTAACAGTAAAGCCGCCAAATATATTGATACTGGCGATCAACACGGCAATGAACGCAAGGACAGTCACAAAACCAATGCCTTGCCCTACCTGCAACAACGCCCCCACGATGATGATGCCAGAGATCGCATTGGTCACTGACATCAGCGGGGTATGTAGCGCGTGGGTAACATTCCATACCACGTAATAGCCCACGACACAGGCCAATACGAAAACGGTAAAATGCGAGAGGAACTCACTGGGAGCATAGTTCGCCACCCAACCAAACGCCCCGGCCGCGACGGCCATCAGGCCATATTTGGTCGCACGGGACATCTTTTTAGCTTCCGGTTTCGGGGCAGGTTGCGCTTTAGGCTCTGCTTTCGGTTGCGCGGAGACTTGGATAGGCGGCGCTGGCCAGGTGACGTCGCCTTCTTTGATCACGGTGACGCCACGCACGACCACATCGTCAAAATCAATGTTGATGTTGCCGTCTTTTTCTTTGCAAAGCAGTTTAGTGAGGTTAACCAAGTTAGTCGCATAAAGCTGTGACGATTGCGTCGGTAAACGACCGACCATATCGGTGTAGCCAATCACTTTCACTCCATTGGGGGTGGTGATCACTTGGTCTTTTTCGGTGTATTCACAGTTACCGCCATTGGCTGCGGCCAAATCGACAATCACGCTGCCCGGCTGCATGCTATCGACCATTTCTTTGGTGATCAGCGTGGGCGCCGGTTTGCCTGGGATCAATGCCGTCGTAACAATGATATCAACATCTTCTGCTTGCTGCGCATAAAGCTTTTCTGCCGCCTGATTAAACTCGTCAGACATTTCTTTGGCATAACCATCGCCACTGTCTGAATTGTCTTGTTTAAAGTCGACTTCTAGAAACTCCGCGCCCATGCTCTCGACTTGTTCTTTCACTTCAGGACGAACATCAAAAGCACGGACAATCGCCCCCAAGCTACCGGCTGCGCCAATCGCCGCTAGCCCAGCAACGCCAGCCCCCGCGACAAACACTTTCGCAGGCGGTACTTTACCCGCCGCCGTGATTTGTCCGGTAAAGAAGCGACCAAATTCATGCGCGGCTTCAACCACCGCACGATAGCCGGCGATGTTCGCCATTGAGCTTAGCGCATCCAATGATTGCGCCCGTGAAATCCGGGGGACCGAATCCATGGCCATCACGTTAACGTTACGCGCTGACAGGCGCTCGAGTAATTCTTCGTTCTGAGCGGGCCAAATAAAGCTCACCAAGGTGGTACCCGCTTGGAGCAGCGCCACTTCATCTTGGCCAGTTTCTTCAATCACGCCTGGTGCATTAACTTTAAAGATGATATCAGACTGCCAGGCAGCGTCTGTATCAACAATGCTCGCCCCAGCTTGTTCGTACGCAGTGTCTTCAAAGCTTGCTTTTTCGCCTGCTCCCTTTTCTACTACGACGTCAAAACCGAGCTTAATGAGCTGTTCAACCGACTTGGGTGTCGCAGCTACCCTCGTTTCATTAACGAGCCTCTCTTTTGGAACACCAATCTGCATAGCTATTCCCTGAATGTTGGCTTATAAGAAATTTTTTCGTTATCACAGGCGCTAAAACCGCGACCTGGAATAGGTTCACTGACAAAAATAAGCGTTCCAAGCGATTTTATTCACTTATCACGTCGTTGCGGTCTGTTGTCAGTATTTCGTGCTTAGCAACGCAACAGTGTTAACTTAACGAGTTTATTCCTTAATCACCACAGGGCGGGGATCGCTATTGGGGTATAAATGTGATCTGGGCTACACTTTATCCGAATTAATTGCTCATATTTATGCATTATTTTTGCTATGGCGCGATTCGTTGAATCCCCTCAATCAAATAACCGATCGCCATTTTGGTCAATCATCATTTTTGCCTTTGTTACCATCAAACTGTTGGCATCGTCCTGACTTCCCAGCAAATCCGAGCGAATAAACATATGAGTCAACACCTTGTCATCAAGCTGTTTGCAAATGCGGCCACTGACACGATACTGGCCATGTTCGGCAGTCGACTCAGGGTAAATCAAATAGCCTTGATATTCTGTGGGGCTGACTGACGCTTGTGGTTGTTTTTCGCTTCCCTTGGAAAACAGTGCGGAGAACCATCCCATTTTTTTTACTCCTCAATTGATCGCATTCGTCGGCTCAGTGAGCCACTCATTTTAGATAACCACTCGGGAGCGATTAAAACACAAATAAAAAAACGCCACATCTCGATGATGTGGCGTTTCGTGTTCTATCCGTTTAAAGTCGTCTTATCGGTTTATGCCGATATCACGCTGCAAATGAGCCGGTAAACGACTGGCATCATAAGCGGGAGCGTGCGTGTTGCTGGTGAACAACACATCCATGGCATGAGCGATCAGTCCTTTGATTGTTACCGCGTAAGATCGACGAGAACGGGTCATATTAACCGTTGCAGTCGTCATAAGATCCTCGCTTTGTTGTCTAAATCACTCGAGACAGATTATAAGGTGCTTCCCTTAGATTTAAACTGATGAAAATTAGACCAATGCATTAGTTTTTCTAATCTTTATGTTGGGTGCGTCGTTACGTATTCATAATGTTAAGTTGCAGTAAAATAAGCCGATCGTTTATCTTCATTACCGACCATCAATGAACTCAGTTTGTCTGTTTAAAACCATGCGTCGTTCCCGTATTCTGTCTGGTTTTTTATACGACATAACGTATTAATCATTGAAAAAGGTTATATTTCACTCGAATACTTGTGCAAACCTGATAACATCGTGATTACACATGTGACCAAGGTGTTGACCATGCTCGCGTTTCTTGCCAAACATTCTGCGTTGTGTCTTTTTATTGCTGCATTGATCGGTTTTGCATTCCCAACACTGTCGTTGGCCTTGTTTCCGTTTTTACCCTATGTATTGTTCGCTTTGATGCTGTTTACATTACTTGGTATCCATCAGGGTCTATTAGTGAAAGCGTTAGCCCATTGGCAAGTCTGGGTGTACGCATTTGTTCACTCAGTATTACTCACCTTGCTAACTTGCTCTCTCGCGTGGCTGTTAGGGGCTTCAGCGCCTCTATTACTGGCGATCAGTGGCATTTGCGCGACAGGGTCTTTGTTTGCAACGCCTGCCATTATTCGGTCTTTGGGGATGGATGCGCTGATTGCCATGGCGTATACCATTGCTTCAACATTGCTGATGCCCGTGGTTTTGTTTATTAACCTCACTTTTCTATCCGGTGACGCGTTTTCACTGGATCTGCAAAGCTATGCGGTACGGTTGGTGATCTTCATTTTTGGGCCCATGCTGTTTGCCGCACTTTTTCACGCACTGATCAAACCGGAAAAGCTCAAACGTATCCACAGTAAACTGGCACAGTTTACTATCGTGCTGGTGTTCAGTTTTCCATTAGGGCTAGTGGGGCCATTCGGGGCAATGTGGCAAAACGATTCAGGCTACGCGTTGGAGCTTTTAGCCATTTCAGTCGCAATTTGCATACTTTTTTTCATCATTGCGTATGGGCTGTATCGCAAACAGGGGCGGGAGGCGAGCATGATCGCCGCCGTATCGGCGGTTAATAGGAATGTGCTGCTAACGTACACCGTTGCCGGTGCCGCACTCGGGCCGGCATTTCTGCCTTTAATCGGTGCCATACAGCTGCCGATTTATTTACAACCATTGCTGGTGCGCTGGGGAGCCAGGCTGAAGCAAGCTCCCCCGCAATCTGCGGATCAGTAGATAGGTTAAATGACCGGCACAAAGTACACAATCGATGCCCAAGCCACCAACCAAAAACTGATCAAGCCGATATCAAACCAATCACGTTTTTCCATAACCCCTCACCTTTCGATAGTGTGTCGATCAATTCAGGTTCACTACATGTATCGACAATCTTGTCAAAAACTTAAACGGCAATTGCCTGCCGTAAACACCAAGCTAACTATCAATAAGCAAGGGATAGGCCAAGTTATTCACCCCAACAGGTTTTTTTCTCGCCAGGCGTAGGGAGATAACACACCAAAGGACCAGCCGGAAGCGCTAACACCGGTTGCTGGCGAGCATAATGGATAAAGCACTCCGCCATGGATAAGCCAATCGAGCGGCGGAGGCCGGTTTGAATCGCATCGTATCCTTCTTTTCCTTGGGCGGTATAAGATGACGACACACCTGTGTATTGTCGCTCATTATCTATGGCTATCCAGTGATTACCGCGCTTTATCTCGAGTTGTGTTACCCGCGCACCCATCGGCTGCCACGCTTCGTAGCGATAGCGTATATCGGCGCAATACGGAAAACTGCCTGACCCGAGGCCCGTCATGCCATTGTCTGTGGCATTGTTGATTGCGCCTTCAATCGCACGACGGATCTGTGCCCCGGTTACCTGGTAGGCGATCACGTCGATAGCAAACGGTAACAACGCGCCTGCAATTAAAGCGGCCGAGAGCGGCCCGGCGTTTAAACTGACTCTCACGCCACCCGCATTATGAATAGCAAAATCGGCTTCAATACCTTGCTCACGAGCCGCCCATAAAAAGCTTTCTGTCACCAGCGGCGCCACTTCGCTGCCGCCCTCGCTGTCAGGCACGCGTACATGACGGAGTCGTTGCGGCACATATGTGACAACGTCACTTTCTAGTTGCGCCACATGGGGACGGTAGGTGCGCTGTAGATACTGTTTCAACGCGAGATCACTGGGTAATATCAGTACATTGTCTTGTCGGTTAAGATAGCTTCTTACTGCTTGATACGAGCCTTCGGTCAATTGCTGTTCCCGCGAGGCATCCATCGCGAGACTGCGCCCGAGCAACAAGTAATTTTGACCATCAAAGGCAACTGGCCGACCGTTTTCATCGATAGATAACGTAAAGCGACCGATGGCTTGCGCATGGCAACCCGCTTGCACAATCCAGGTATCATTGACTTTATAGCCGTAGGGATCTTCTTTCGCCAAACCAAGGTTTTGAAAGTCTCCCTGCAGCACATGGGTATGTCCTCCCACAATCACATCAATCCCATTAACCGCAGCCGCTAATTCCTTGTCTTTGTCATAACCCAAGTGGCTCAATAGAATAATGGTGTTCACGCCTTGTTGACGCAAAAAAGCCACGGTGTTTTCAGCGATGCGTGTTGCAGGCAAGAAAGGAGTATCATGATCAGGGTGTGCCAATGCCGCCATTTGCTCAACCGCTAAACTGAAGATGCCCACTTTGTGTCCGGCATAGGTTTTAATGAGTGTACTCGCGCGCTCCTCCGGGGCGATGTATGGCAGTAAAGCGGGTTTCTCACTGACGCGCTTGTCCTTGTCTTTTGACTCATCCGCCACATGCCAATTCCCCGCAAGCAATGGGAATTGAATATCATCAAGAAAGTCAGCCACGGGGCCATTCCCTTGGTCAAGCTCGTGATTACCAATCGCCATCGCATCAATACCGAGTCGATTCAGCAAATCTGCATTCGCCTTACCTTTGAACAAGGAGTAATACAGAGTCCCTTGAAAGCAATCACCTGCGTGCAGAAAAAGGAATGCATGGTCATCTTGCTTAGCCTGCTCACGAAAATGTGCCACGGCTGAAGCAATGCGTGCGAACCCGCCGCTATTGGCATAAACCGGTGTCGCATTATCATCCAAGTTTAGCGAGACAGGCGTGGACTCAAAGTGAGAGTGCGTGTCGTTAATATGGGCAATCGTTAACGAGAAAGGTTGTCGTGCTGTCATAATTATCCGTGTTACAACACAAAAAAGGATGATACAAGCTTAACATTGACACATGCAAGAAAGGTTAAGTTTCTGATAAATTAACGACAACGAAACGACAAGGAAGCAAGATGACCATGCAAGTTAACAATATCAAGGTGGCCTTTATTGGCCTAGGCGTGATGGGCTTTCCAATGGCTGGGCACCTTCAGCGCCACGGCTACCCAACTTGCGTCTATAACCGAACCACCCGCAAAGCCGAAGCTTGGTGCGACGCCTATTCAGGCACATATGGAATAACGCCAGCCGAAGCTGTAGCTGATGCTGATATCGTCTTTATGTGCGTGGGAAACGATGATGACGTACGCAGTGTGGTGTATGGCGATATTGGCGTGTTAGCCAATATGAAAAAAGGCAGTACGCTAGTCGATCACACCACCACCTCTGCCGAGCTAGCCCTTGAGTTGGCACAAGTATGCGAGCGTCAAGGCCTGAGCTTTCTCGATGCCCCCGTCTCAGGCGGCCAAGCCGGTGCGGAAAAAGGCGCACTCACCATTATGGTCGGTGGCACCCCTAATGTGTTCAGTGACGTTGAACCGGTCATGAACGTCTATGCCAGCGCAATCCAGCATATTGGCCCGCATGGCAGTGGCCAGCGCTGCAAGATGGCTAACCAAATATGTATTGCCGGCGTCTTACAAGGCTTATCCGAGGCACTCACCTTCGCGCAATCCGCTGATCTCGATATCGAAAAGATGATCAATGCCATTAAGCACGGGGCCGCAGGCTCTTGGCAAATGGAAAATCGTGCTTTGACCATGGCAGAAGACAGTTTTGATTTTGGCTTTGCGATTGATTGGATGCGTAAAGATCTGGGCTTTTGTTTAGAAGAAGCCGCCAAGTTAGGCGTGGGACTTCCCTTAACCGAGCAGGTGGATCAACAGTATAACAAGTTACAAGCGCGCGGCTATGGCCGTTGCGACACCTCGGTCCTGATCAAGCAGTTTGATACAGATACCAAACCATCTTCATCGACCTGATCCAAACACGCGCCTTTCCTCGGCACCTGAGGCCGAGGAAAGGCGAAACAAGGTGTATACTAAAGTTAATCCATAAGGAGGGTTGCAATGACAGCTATCTATGTAATCTGCGCCATCGCCATGATGATTGGCCTGTTCACCTTATACGCCCCCTTTATTGAAAAATGGTGTGATAAGCAATTAAGCCCGAGAAAGAAAGATACGTAGTTATTCACACCTGCCCTCGCTTTTCTCATCCCTCTGATTAAGTGGTATGATGCGCGCCATTCTTGCGCCACTGACTGATATCGTGTTGGCGCACTGGCATCAGCAAGGTTGTACAAACATGGTTAACAACAAAATCCAGTGGTTTCCCGGGCATATGCATAAAGCTCGCAAGGAGATCGAAGAGGTCATCCCCAAGATCGACGTGATCATCGAGGTGCTCGATGCGCGCATTCCCTTTAGCAGTGAAAACCCGCTAATTCGCTCTCTGCGTGGCGATAAGCCGGTGATCAAGGTACTGAATAAACGCGATCTAGCCGATCCGACGATGACCGAGATGTGGATGGCTCACCTAGAAAAAGAGCAAGGCGTGTCGGCGATGGCAATCACTACCTCACACCCGCATGAAGTCAATCAAATCATGGATCGCTGCCGCTCACTCGCCCCACACCGTGAAACCATGGGAAAAAACATTCGCTCGATGATCATGGGGATCCCCAACGTCGGCAAGTCCACCATTATTAATAGCCTTGCTGGCCGAGTGATAGCCAAAACCGGCAACCAACCCGCGGTGACGCGCCAACAACAGCGGATCAACCTGCAAAACGGCGTGGTACTATCCGATACACCTGGGATTTTATGGCCAAAGGTTGAGAACCCACACAGCGGTTTTCGCCTCGCGGCAACGGGCGCCGTTAAAGACACGGCAATGGATTATGACGAAGTCGCCTTTTATACCGTGGAATACTTAGCGAGCGCCTATCCCGAGCGACTGCAAGAACGCTATCAACTCGATGCATTACCCGAAACAGACATTGAGTTAATGGAAGCGATTGGTGCCAAACGCGGTTGTTTGCGCGCTGGCGGTCGTGTCGATCTCCATAAAGCCTCGGAAGTGCTATTACACGACTTACGCGCTGGTGCGCTGGGTGGTCTCACCTTAGAGAAACCGGATATGATAGAGACCGAGCTGGTGCAAGTAGAAGAAGACAACACCCGTCGGGAACAAGAAAAAGCCGAAAAAAAAGCAGCACGCCGTAAGCGTTATCTCAAAAATAAGCGTTAACACGGCCGGTTACATGACAACCAGTCACATGCCAAAGGGGCATTCGGCCCCTTTGGCAAGGATGTAGCTAGACTTTAAATTGCCCCACTAATTGTTGCAACGCCGTATTTGCCGCTTGTAAATCGTGTGCACGCTGCTCTGTAGTTTGCCCATGTTGATGCAGCTTGGCAACGATATCACGGATAGACGTCATGGTTTGGCTGATGTCTTCAGTGACCTGGCTTTGCTCGGTAGCCGCCGTGGCGATTTGCGTACTTAGCTCGTCAACCTGCGTCACCGATTGGGTCATGGTTTCAATCCGCTGCTCAACCTGTTGGCTACGATCTGAGGATGACACGCACTGCTCTCTGGTCTCTTGCATGGATTGACTTGCCTGTGTCACGGCGTCGCTTACCTGTGCCAACATCTTATCGACTTCACCCGTGCTCTGTTGCGTCCGCGAGGCTAAGTTTCTTACCTCATCCGCAACAACCGCAAAGCCTCGTCCCTGATCGCCCGCCCGAGCCGCTTCAATCGCCGCATTCAAGGCAAGTAAGTTAGTCTGTTCCGCAATATCACCAATCACGCCAAGTATGGATTCAATCGCTTTAGTATGGTCTCGCATTTGCGCAACTTTTTGCTCGCTGGTTTCCACGTTATCGACGAGGGCTAAGACACTGCGTGTCGATGCCTGAGTCTCTTCACGCGCTTGCTGGGCTTCTGATTGCATCTGACGCGTGACATCATGGCTTTGATTAACGTTTTCCGCGACATCAGAGGCAGAGGCACTCAGCTGATTAATCGCGGTGGCAACGCCTTCTGTTTCTCTCACATGGGCGTCTAACGTCGATAAGGTTTGGCTAGCATCATGACTGATTTGCTCAACATAGTTCGAACAGGTTTGATTTGCGCTCATCACTTTCTGTACTAAGTCTTGCAAATAAGCAATAAATTCATTCACTGAATGAGAAATGCTATCCAGCTCATCATCGCCTTTTGTCGGCAATCGTAGTGTGAGATCCGCATCGCCTGAAGATAAGCTATCCACATTTTGCTTAAATGTCGCAAAGCGGCCATGAAGTCGCTTAAACGCAATGAGCATGACCACGAGCAATAAGCCGATCAGAGGTAACTGGATCCAAGCAAGGGTGGTGAGAATTTTATCGCTCAGCGCCGTGAGTGATGAGGTTGGTTTGGCAACGACGAGCGTCCATGGCGTACCAGATACTGGCGACAGCAATAAGGTTTGCTCCTGGTCTTGACCTTGAAAGGTCAAACGTTGCGTTTGTTGATTCAGAGCCGTATCAATGGCCTTGGCGAAAGGCGTGTTAAAACGTGAGACCGATTTAAGTACATCGTCACGCGTGAAACCACCACGGCTTTGACTCAGGATCTTTCCATCGGATTCCACAATGGCAATGTTGGCATCTAATGCTTTTTGCTTTTCCGAGACCAGTTGATTGAAAAAACCAAGCGTGACATCAATGGTCGCCACACCATATAAATTGCCTTTCTGATAAATCCCCATGGCACAGTTGGTACGAGGCTGAGCACTGGCACCATCTTTATAAGCATTGGCCCAAACGCATTCTCCTTTGGGTGCATTTTGACCGGCACGGTGCCAAGGTTGGGTGTAATAATTCGGGGCCTCGTCACTGTTCCAGTAGGTATTCTCAATCAGTTGCCCGCTATTATCACGATGATAAAAGGTGGAGGCACGATCAACGCCTGAGAGACGTTTATTAGGTAGCGGCCATATGCCTCCCCCAAATACCAAAGGGTTGCCGTATTGATCAATAAGGTGCGGTAGTTGGGTATCGATTTGGCCACTGGTTAAGGTTGGGATAAGTTGCGTAATGGCACGCTGCTGCGCTTTTACCTCACGAAGTGCAAAGGTAATATCGCGCCCCACTTCATTCAGGTTCAGTTTAAGTCTTTCTTCTCCCTCTTTTTTTAGCGTTGGTGCAATCCATGTCTGTATGCTAAAAACAGTCAGGATCGTCGCGATCAGTAAAAAGACGATCAATCCGATACTGTATCGACCTTGTATCGTGGCAAACGGTGATCGAGTCGTTTTCATGAAAATATTCCCTATTTACGAACAGCTCAGTTGCTCACATCACCATACTTTTGTGTGCCAAGAAAAGCATGGGGGATCGTCACATTATGTGTGCGCTGTTATAAAAAAGCCCGTCGTACCGAAGTATGACGGGCGTATGCTAATGCCTCGATGTGATTGAATATTAGCTGCTATGACGTCACGTCCACCAGCGCATCAGCCAGTCTATCAATGTGGCGTTCAGCCAAACCGGCAATATTAATGCGACTATCCCCTACCGCATAGACGCCGTGCTTATCTCGCAGCTGATTGATCTGATCACCAGTCAAGCCAAGCACGGAAAACATGCCACGATGGTGCTGAATAAAGTCAAAATAACCATCACCGGTACGGTCGCGCAGTGCTGACGTCAGCCCTTCACGCAATGCGTTGATACGGGTATTCATCGCCTCAATTTCATCGCGCCACTGCTTGGTTAAGGTGTTGTCAGTCAGAATTGTCTCAACAATGGCGGCACCGTGATCAGGCGGCATGGTGTAAGTACTACGCGCCAGTTGCATAATGCGTCCTTTCGCATTTTGGGCTTCTTTCGCCGATTTGCCGACAACAATCGCCGCTCCAGTACGCTCACGATACAATCCAAAGCTCTTGGAGCAAGAGGTGGCAATCAGCATTTCCTCAACGTTATCGGCCAGAATACGCAAACCCCGAGCATCTTCTTCTACCCCATCACCAAAGCCTTGATAGGCAATATCCACAAACGGGGTAAATCCGTTGCGATTCGCAAGCTCAGTGATCGCTTCCCATTCTTTTAGGCTGATATCGGCACCGGTAGGGTTATGGCAACAACCGTGCAGCAATACCACATCGTCCGCACCAGCTTGCGACAAAGCGTTAAGCATGACATCGGTATCCACCATTTTGGTGTCACGATTAAAATAGGGATAAAATTTTACCGTCAGACCCGCCGCTTCCATCACCGGCTTATGATTCACATAGCTGGGATCCGTCAACCAGACAGTGGTCACCGGCTTAGCCAAGTTCATCAAATCGGCCAACATACGCAACGCCCCACTTGCGCCTGGGGTTTGCACGGCGGCACAACGCTTATATGCGTCGGTCCCTTTGAGCAAGAGATCAACCATAGCTTGGTTGAAGTTTTCATTACCCGCCAGTCCGACATACGCTTTGGTTTGCTGACTTTGCGCTAATGACTGCTGCGCCGCTTTAACGGCGTGCATGATCGGCGTTTGACCCTGACTGTCACGGTATACGCCAATACCCAAGTCCATTTTGTGCTCACGCGGATCGTCACGATACGCCAGTGACAAGGAGAGAATCGGATCCTGCTGAGCAGGCGAGAGCAGATCTAACATAGTATTACGTCCTTTTAAGCTTGGATGCTCAAGATACGCTATACCCTACCCCATGCGGGAAAATTGGCAACCTCTTAACCATGATTCTCTTGCCCTTTCCGGGCCCGCTCGGACAGAAAGTGTACGTATTGGTTGGCACTTCCCCGCCACACCAAATTAGGATCGGCTTCATCTTGAATAAACTTGCCGTCAATCAATACATCAACCAAATCGACAACATCTCGCTGTTTTGGTGACAGTTCTGCCAATGTATAGCCTGTCCACAGCCAAATGTCTTTGCTCGGTGCTCTAGCTACCACTTCTTGTAACAATTCTTTTACACTGTCGAGATTAGCGGGATGAAGTGGATCACCACCGCTTAACGATAACCCTCGGCGCGGGATCCGTGTATCGAGTAAATCTTGGACAATTTGCTCTTGAATCAGGTCAGTGAATGGATGGCCGCTTTTTAGCGGCCACGTGGCTTTATTGTAACAACCTCGGCATTGATGCTCACAACCAGAGACAAACAAGGTACAACGCGTGCCCGGCCCATTAACAATGTCGACCGGGATATATTGGTGATAATGCACGTTATGCTCCCTACATATGCTTAACGCGGCGGATCACTTCCTGCTGCTTACCCGGATTAAATGGCCGCGTATCTGGACTACCCAGATAGCCACAGACTCGACGAGTAACCGATACTCTTGCAGGGTCGTGATTACCACAGGCTGGGCAGGTAAAGCCTTTACTGGTGCAATCAAACTCACCGGTAAAACCACATTCATAACATTCATCGATTGGCGTATTGGTGCCATAATACGGCACACGATCATAGCTATAGTCCCAGACGTTCTCCAGCGCTTCTAAATTATGCTGAATATTGGGGTATTCCCCATAGCAAATAAACCCACCATTAGCCAAGCGCGGATAGTCCATCTCAAAATCGATTTTGTCGTAAGGCGTGACTTGTTTTTCCACGTCGAGGTGAAAACTATTGGTGTAGTACCCTTTATCCGTCACCCCTTCAAGCACACCAAACGCTTGGGTATCGAGCTGACAAAAACGGCTACATAGGTTCTCACTTGGCGTGCTATATAGACTAAATCCATAGCCTGTCTCTTCTTTCCAACGCTCGGTTGCATCATGTAAGTAAGCCACAATGGCTTTGGCTTTCTTTTGTTTTACCACGCTGTCGTAAATATGCGGTGCGTTATCGTACAGCGCATTGATGGTCTCGTGCAGACCGATATAACCCAATGAAATCGATGCTCGACCATGTTTGAAGATCTCACTGACTTCATCATCAGGATTAAGTCGGATCCCACATGCCCCTTCCATATATAAAATGGGCGCCACGCGGGCTTTGACCCCTTTAAAACGCGCAATGCGGGTGTCGAGGGCCTGGCGTGCAATACTTAATGTCGCATCCAGGCGCGCATAAAAGGCGTCTTCATCCCCTTCTGCCTCAATCGCTAAACGGGGCAGATTAATGCTGACCACACCTAAATTATTGCGCCCTTCGTGGATCAACTCACCGTTTTCTTCATAGGCACTTAAAAAGCTTCGGCATCCCATTGGGGTCTTAAACGAGCCGGTCACCGATACCACTTGGTCATAGTTAAGAATATCGGGGTACATCCGTTTTGAGGCGCACTCAAGCGCCAGTTGCTTGATATCATAGTTCGGTTCGCCAGTCTGTCGGTTTAAGCCTTCACGAATACAAAACACCAGTTTCGGGAAGACTGCTGTTTTGCGATTTTCGCCCAAGCCAGCAATACGGTTAGCCAAAATAGCGCGCTGTACCGCCCGCGAAGACCAAGATTCACCCAAGCCTAATCCGAAGGTGACAAAGGGAGTCTGTCCATTGGCAGTATGTAAGGTGTTCACCTCGTACTCCAAGGATTGAAACGCGTCAAAACACTCTTTGTCCGTTCTCGCATGCGCATAAGCTTCAGGTTCACTAATCGACCACTCGCGGGCAACCAATAAGTGCTTTTGATAACTGGCTTCAACATAAGGGGCGAGCACTTCATCAATGCGGTTGATCGTCGTGCCCCCGTATATGTGGCTGGCTACTTGGGCGATAATTTGTGCCGTCACGGCCGTTGCGGTCGAGATAGACTTCGGTGGGGCAATTTCTGCATTGCCCATTTTAAAGCCTTTTTGCAACATACCGGCCAAATCAATCAGCATGCAATTAAACATGGGAAAGAAAGGCGCGTAGTCTAAATCGTGGTAATGGATTTCGCCCGATTCATGCGCTCTGACGACCGCACTAGGCAACATATGTTGCTTAGCATAATGCTTGGCGACAATCCCCGCGAGTAAATCACGCTGAGTAGGAATCACCTTACTGTCCTTGTTGGCGTTTTCGTGCAGCAATTCGGTGTTGGTTTGCCCCACCAGCCCTTGCACTTCATGGTTAAGTCGACCTCTACGCTCGCGCGCAATGTCCCTATCATGGCGGTATTCAATGTAAGCGCGCGCGACGGCTTTATGCGGGCCGGCCATCAGCACGTCCTCAACGGCATATTGGATATGGTCAATATCCACTTCGGCATCGCCGGCAAATTGAGTCGCAATACGATCCGCTAAGCGACAAATCGCTTCATCGGTTAATTGACACGGTTCAGCGTCCCGCTGCGATTGGGCTGATTCTCGCGCACACGTCACCGCTTGGACGATACGATCTGCATCAAAGGGGACGCGTGTTCCGTCGCGCTTAATTACCGCTGGCATATGCCCTCCACACCATATATAGGATTATAAAAACACCACAAACACAAGATGTGGCATTAGATAGCAAGTAGGGGGGCAATTGTGTTGACTCAGATCATCGAACGTTCGAATAAGCCAAGCAGGCCGATCAAATGCCTATCTGTTCCACAATCTCGCTGATCTTTGTTGTGACAATTGTTAGTTAAAATCAAACTTTGTCCGCAGTTTGATCGACAATTCACCAGAGCTAACGATATTTCAAGTAAGATCA
The DNA here is from genome assembly GCF_900141775.1 of Salinivibrio sp. ES.052. Lineage (GTDB taxonomy): Bacteria > Pseudomonadota > Gammaproteobacteria > Enterobacterales > Vibrionaceae > Salinivibrio. Next base: position 36,165 of record NZ_FSRI01000003.1, read on the forward strand.
CAGTGGTGGGTCAAATATTAAGGTAAGAGCAATCGTGCTTCGACTTGTAGGGCTGTTAGTGCTGATTGGGGTATACGCGACACCAAGCTATGCGTTCACAGTAGCAACATGGAATTTTGAATGGCTGACCTTGAAAGGCGACCAACGAGCAGGTATCCGCCATGCAGACGATTACCAGCAACTTGCAGCAATATTCTCTCGACTTTCGCCTGACGTCTTAGCATTTCAGGAAGTCGACAGCCCTGACGCGCTAGCACGTGTCGTACCTAAAGAGAAATACAACTACTACTTTTCCGATCGCTACACCGAGTTAAAACCTTCACAGCAAAGCCAACAATTAACCGGTATTGCCGTACGAAAAGAGTGGCAAGTCGAAGATCCGAATGATCTACGCGAGATTGCCCTACCCGGCTTTTTTGGGGTACCTGCTTTGCGATATGGGGCCTACCTGGTCATTACTCCCCCCAACCAAGAGCCGATTCATATGATGTCGGTGCATCTAAAGTCTGGCTGTTTTCACCAGTCCCAAGGGACACGCAGCTGTGACAAACTTGGCAGGCAATTTAAAGCATTGGCGCAATGGGTCGCTGATCGTGGCGATAAAAACGTGATCATTGCAGGCGATTTCAATCGCTATATTGGTGAGAAAAATGACCCATTTTGGCAAAGATTTAACACTCACCGACTTGAAATTGCCCCTCGCTCACCGCACATTATCAATGTGACAAAGAACGTGCGAGCACGCTGTAAAGCGCGTCGCTACAACTGGCGAACCCAAGCATGGAACCAGGTCATGTACAGCCGCTTAGTTGATCATATTTTAGTGTCTCAGCCACTGACATCACGATGGCAATATAGCTTTCAGCATCATTTTGCTTATCATAACGTCATGACATATCGACTCAGCGATCACTGCCCAGTGGTGGCCAAGTTCGAAAGCCATTGACCGATGAAGAAAAGATTGCGAAAGTCGAGCCATCGTTGTCATGGAATTGACACATAATGCCGTTAGCCTCCAGCAATGTGATGGCTTAAAGGTCACAAAGGAGAAGAAAATGGATATTTTACAACACCAGGTCATCCCCACCGATGACGATCTATTGGCAAATTACCTTGATGATGCCTCTGCGTCTTCGAGTAGCCAGACGGTGACGGGTAAAAGCGACGTATTTAGTGATGATATCGAAGACGCCACCCGTTAACTTGGTGTCGACCAATGCTGTTTTAACACCACGCTGACAACGACAAACCAGACGATTGATAAGTTGTCAGCAAATTCATCCACGTATCGATATGTTATGAAAAAAGTCCTTTCTGCCGCGCTACTTTGCGTATCGTTCCTATCATCCCAAGCCTTTGCCGCACCAGAATTGATTGCTAAATCAACACTGGATTTTGGCGACTTTCAAAAAACGGCTAATGTGGAGATCCAAGGTAATATCCAAGAGGATGTGCTTCGTCTTGCCGAACGTGGGGTGGAAAAAGAAAATGCTGACTATTTTGTGATTGACCAAGTCAGCGAAGATACCCAGAAAGATTTACTGGTGGTATCAGTCACCCTTTACCGTGAATCCGCGACCGAAAATCAAAAGACCGTCGAAGATAGGCTCGGATAACCCTCACCATCATATCGTCTAGGTAGGCGTTTTCCTACGTCTACCTACCTTACTCCCTAGGCTCGCGTTTGCTACACTCCTGCTCTTTACAACGATAAGAGCAATGTCGTGATTGGAACCCTCAATAAGATGCGCACAGAAGCCGGCGCACAGATCCAGTATTTTCTCCGCGTAGGAGAGCAAGAGCTACACCTCAATCCTCTACTAGGCCATACGTTAACCCTCACACACACAGGAAATATCTTCTGTGATGCCTGCGGTCGAAAAACCAAAAAAAGCTATTCACAAGGGCACTGTTACCCCTGTATGAAGAAGCTAGCCCGCTGTGATATGTGCATTATGAAGCCCGAAACCTGTCATTATGCACAAGGGACGTGCCGCGAACCTGAGTGGGGCGAGCAGTTCTGCATGACCGACCATATTGTCTATCTCGCCAACACCTCCGGCTTAAAAGTCGGGATTACGCGAGCAAACCAAATGCCAACTCGCTGGCATGACCAAGGTGCCACGCAAGCACTGCCCGTTTTTCGGGTTAAAAGCCGTCATGTCTCCGGGCTGGTTGAAGTTGCAATGGCAGAGCATGTTGCCGACAAAACGAATTGGCGTGCAATTTTAAAAGGTGATAACGAAATGTTAGATCTTCATCAACAGGCGGCCCGACTCACACAGGCAGTGGAGACGCAATTAGCCGAGATACGGTTGCAGTTTGGTGCGGATGCTATCTTACCAGCAGACTTAGATGCACTGACCATCAAGTACCCTGTCACCGAACACCCAAGTAAAATCAGCTCGCATAACTTTGATAAAAACCCAGAAGTGAGCGGTATATTGAAAGGGATAAAAGGCCAGTATTTAATTTTCGATACGGGCGTGATCAATATTCGCAAATTCACCAGCTACGAAATCACTGCCTCACACGGGTAACGGAAGCATCATTATCAAACCGTGCAAGCCTACACACATGTTTGCACGGTATTTGTCTTTTATAGCCAAGCGAATATTGTCGAGAGCAAAGCCTCTCGCTACCACGTCACGTTAGCACGCGTTATTGTGGTTGAATCCCTGTGATATCGGTAATGGCCTCAATGTTTTCCTGACGCAAAGGAAATGACCAGCGTACATCACCCGCATCCGCGACCAACATATTGGCACTGGCGATGATCTGCAAAGCATCCGACTGTACATGCAGTGTCGCTTTCAGAGCAGGCAGCTTTATCACTACTTCATGCGCAGTCACAATCAGCTTTCCTTGTTCAATATCAACGACCATGATGAGACACGCCTTGAGAAGAAGAGGTAACCCGTTTATCGGTCAGTACTGCCATCGTTAAGCGGCTCACACAAACATCACGCCCTCGCTCATCACTCAGAACAATACTCCACACTTGGGTCGTTGCACCTAAATGAATAGGATTGGCCACTCCAGTGACAACACCTGACCGCATCGCCCGTAAATGGTTGGCATTAATATCCAACCCGACACAATATTTTTCTTCCGGCACACACATATTAGCAGCCAATGACCCCAAGGTTTCAGCCAACACGACAGACGCTCCACCGTGCAACATACCGAGAGGCTGATGAGTATGTGGCGCCACTGGCATGGTGCCCGTTAAACTGTTGTCATCAAACGCCGTGTAGGTGATCCCCAAGTGCTCAACCAGTGTGTTAGCCGATGAGGCGTTTAGCCCCTCTAACGACATCGCTTTTTTCCAAATGCTCACAACTTCCTCGCCCATAGGTGGTTCGGTGCAACTATAGCCAAAGCCGTGCATCACCAAAGATGCCTACATCGACGTAGCAGCTAAGACCGTCTCATCGTAGACGCGTACGCGATAACGCAGTACATTACCCCTACTCTCTGTCTTTATTGCAACGTTCACGTTTGACAAAACGATACAGGAAATGATCATGCGACGCACGGCTAAAACAGTCATTTTGTCTCTGTGCTTCACCCTCATTCTCACCGCCTGCTCAAACTCTCCCACTGGCCGCAGCCAGCTTTTGCTCTTTTCTGGTGACCAAATGGCGAACTTAGGTCAGCGCTCGTTTGAAGAAATGAAGCAGACACAACCGATTAGTGAAGACAAAGCCGTGACTGCATATGTGCAGTGCGTCACGGAGGCGATTTTAAAAGTGGTACCACCACAATCCGACTTCTCCGAATGGGAAGTCGTCGTGTTCGATAGTGAGCAAGTCAACGCATTTGCCTTACCGGGTGGCAAAGTCGGTGTCTATACAGGCTTGCTCGATGTGGCAGAAACGCCCGATCAATTAGCGGCGGTCATTGGGCATGAAATTGGGCATGTATTATCAGAGCACAGTAATGAGCGTCTCTCTCGCTCTCAACTTGCCGCCCTCGGGCTCACGATTACCGGTATGTCTCTATCGGATAGCCCTCATGCCGCCATGGCAATGGCAGGTCTAGGACTTGGCGTTCAAGTCGGTATTTTACTGCCCTACAACCGTGCGCAAGAATCCGAATCGGATAAGATTGGTCTACAACTGATGCATCAAGCCGGTTTCAATCCGAGTGCCAGTGTCGACCTATGGCGCAATATGGCCAAAGCGTCTGATGGCGCGCCGCCAGAATTGCTCTCGACTCACCCTTCTCCCGACACGCGAATCAAAGCACTGGAAACCGGTATCACACGCTTACCCGACATCCCCCATCGAATGGCAACAGGATGCCAGCGCCCCAGCAAATCGTAAAGAGAACAAAACATCTCATTAACACAGTGAATAGCATCACAATACGTTAAAGTAATAGAGGAAAACGCGCTTAACAGACACGACCTCCGTCTCTTATCACACAAATTGTTAACACGTATGTTACGCTTTAATTTTGGGCCGTGGACAATAAACCCGTGATGATAAGGCGATTAATCATCTTATTGTTAAGCGTAATGCTAGTGCCCGTTGTCATTGCAACGCCACAGTCTTATGCCGATTCATTTGATCAGATGTTTGAGAAACATGCACTGGTGATGCTGTTGATCACTCCAGAAACAGGTCAAATTATTGCCGCCAACTCCGCGGCGAGTCAATTTTACGGTTATTCACGTCAAACACTGACACAAATGAATATCGCTGAGCTTAACAATTTACCACGAGAGGCTGTCGCCGAAGAACGCAAGCTCGCCAACTTAGAAAACCGCAATTATTTTGTTTTTCGTCATAAGTTAGCGGATGGTTCCGCAAGAACAGTCAAGGTCTCCTCCGTCCCTATTTCCTATCGTGGTGAAAACCATCTTTTTTCTATCATCACAGACATCAGTGATTTTCGTGCTACACAAGAATCGCTTTGGCACTATCAAAATCGCTTAGAGCAAATGGTGGAGCAACAAACCAAACAACTTGATCAACAAAAAGATCACCAACTCGTTATTACCTCATTGATTATCGTTTTCCTCGGGGTCGTATTGACAGCCATGTGGTTGGTATTACGGAAAAAACACCGAACGGAGTACGAGCTGCAATTGGAACGTAAACGGTTGGATGAAATCATTCGAGGCACTAACGTAGGAACTTGGGAGTGGCATATTCCGAGTGGTCAGGTTGTGATTAATGATCATTGGGCGGGCATTCTGGGCTACAGTAAAACGGAAGTACAACCCGTCACGTTCGAGACGTGGAAACAGCGTTGCCATAGCGATGATTTCATTCGTGCCCAACACCGAATCCAGTCCGCTTTTGACGGAAAAACGCCCGATTATGAATGCGAATTCAGGATGTTACACAAAGAAGGATTTTGGGTTTGGATCCTTGCGAAAGGAAAAGTCATGGAGTGGGATCGAGAAAACAGCCCTGTTCGAATGGTAGGAACACACCAGAACATCAATGAAACGAAGCGTTTATATCTGCAATTTGAGCATATGGCGCACACAGACACCCTCACGGGGGCACTCAATCGGATGGCATTTAAGCAACGAGCAGATGCCGCTCTCAATCATGCTCGCCAGCATGGTGCACACTTTACTTTATTATTTATTGATTTAGATGGTTTCAAAACCATCAACGACACGTACGGACATGATGCAGGCGACAGCGTACTCATCGAAACCACCAAACGCATGAGTCACAGCATCCGTACTTCTGATACGCTCGCCCGTCTTGGCGGTGATGAATTTGCCGTGCTCCTGGAATATACTAGCCACCCAGATGATGCTGGACGCGTTGCCAAAAAGATCATTGATAGCCTTAATGCACCCTTTACCGTCAACGACAATCAACAGGCCACACTCTCAGCGAGTATTGGTATCGCCTGCTATCCAGATCACGGCGAATCTGTTGAAGCATTATTAAATTGCTCCGATGCGGCTATGTATTACGCTAAAAAATCACTAAAAGGAGGCACCTACGCACTCTGTGACCCCACACGCAATACCACTGCGTCTAACAGATCAACAAACTAGTGGCCTCTCATCATGATGACGAGGACGCAGTCGCTCCTCGTGGTGTTTGACTGGCAAGTGCCTCGTTAGTAACATCTTGAATTGAAATAAACATATGATTCACTTCACCTCGCGTATTGGCCATCGGGTGCATGGTGACATTTTGATACATAAAGGGAAGCTGACCGGTGATCGGACGTACATGGCGACAGCGAAATAAATAAGGGCGCTGCTGCCAAACAATAAAGCTGCGGCAACGAAGTTCAAATACAGGTTGCGACTTCGCACGAAACCACGGCTCGTTGATTTCCGGAAAAACATCAAATAATGAGCGGTTTTGCACATCCTTCGCATGCTTACCGCTATGGTGAACCATAAACCCATTCCACATTTGCACTTGAAAATCGCGATCCAATACAATCAACCCCATGTCGATGTGTTGCACGATATCTAGCATCCAATGGAATTGGTCAAAATCTTGTGTGCTCATCGCATTACTCCTCATCCATCAGATACGCCAACTTCGCATCGAGCAGCGGCAATGACTCATCCAAAAGCAAAAGCAAAAGGTCACACTTAATATCTGTGCCATCAATTTGATAACTGACCTCTATGGTCACCGTTCGCTTCCATGACCCTTTCATCGCCGCAATTAATTGATCAACGTCAGCATGCTGACCTAATAAGGCCGGATAACTTTGCGAGAACTCTAATGCACCTTGGTCACCCAGGCCTCTTAAGAAAGCACTGATCAAGATATTACTGATATCCACCAGCAGTTCGAGTTCGTTATCCACTGAACCATCGTCAGGGTAATCAAGTAATTGAACCATTTCGGTAATACTGGAATCACTGATTAGCATCAGTGCTTCACCTGTAATGCCTTCACCACTGAACCCTTGGCACACGCCGTTCATCGTATTTGACTGTGCCAGATGTCGGATTGTCATTGTCAGTTCAGTGACTTCAAACACATTAACTTGTGGTAAAGGCATATGCACAAACACACCACAGTGACGTGCTAATTTATCAGCCGCTTGACCCATCGCTATATTCACGACTTCCATGTAAATATCACGACGATTCAGCTTTTCTGTCGAGGTATGAGAACGCTCAGAGTCTGATAATGAGGCCGTCGGTAAGTAAGCTTTAATGAGTGCATCAACCCGTTCACGACTGATGGGTTTTTTAACAAAGTCTTTCGCCCCACGCTCTAAGACTTGCTGTTGCGCTAACGGCTGAATATCACCAGAAACCACGATGACGGGAACGGTCATTTCCGCCTCTTGCATTGCCTCTAGGGTTTGATATCCATCCAACTCAGGCATGGTCAAATCAAGAAACATGATATCGATCGCCTGACTATTCAGCACCTCTAGTGCTACCTTGCCATTTTCAGCAAAGTGTACATCCGCATCAAGATCCTTCGGTAGGGTCCGTGATAACTGTTTGCGCGCGAGTGCGGAATCATCAGTGATCAGTATTTGTTTGGTCAAAAGCCTCTCCTTTTCTACTTCTTAATTGAGAGTATGGCAGCGTGAACACTGTAAGCATAAACCAAGTTAGACCAAGATGAGGGCAAACCAGTAAAATGACGGCGATTCTTTTTGCTGATGAGCGCTAGCTATCGTATTGACATAAATAGGCAAGCCGGTCAGGACGGCTCATTAGTTCGGGGGCTTGTAAATAAAAGTGGTGTAGGCAAGTCAAACAAAGCTGGACACAGTCATACACTTTTTCACTGACGGTCTCGGGATCATCATCGAATGCCCCCGTTAATAGCGCACGCCAATCGTCCGCAAGCTGATCGATTATTGCCGGATCCACCTCATGTTTCACCAGTGTTGTCACCGCGGCTTTGATGGGCACTATGTCCTCACTCGCGGCAAAAATATTACGCAGAGAAATAATGGCATCCACTAATCCGTCTTGGGTCGCCGGCTTTTTTGCTGCGGTATATAGGCGCGACATCGCCAGTCTGATCCCACTCGAGTCGGTATCATCCACCAACATGCTCCAGCGCTCAATGTCTATAAGATCCGCCTCGCTGATCGCGATCGGATCATCTGTTTCTGCCACTGAGCCAAAATCCTGTCTTCGGTTGTCCAACGAAAAGGGATCAATTCGCCATACCCATTCCGGTGCAACAAACGCCTTATGTTGGCCTAGGTAGCAAAGCGCCATACATAGAATAATATTCAGCTCTATGGTTTGCTGCTCCGTGTTGGCATCCAGCACTTCCTCGGGCCAATCATCATCTTCAAGAAATTCACCAAAATTAATCGCGAAAGCGTATCCGGATTCCAGCATAAAACCGTTATCACGCCGCTTCGCCATCAATCCAGCGGCTTGTAAGACATACTCAGCAATACTGGGGGTATAGCGACGTACACTCCCCCATTTGGTATCCAATTCTGCCAAATTAGTCAGTGCCGCATTACGAAACCCCACAAACATGGGAATATGCGCGACCTCACCATCGGCAAGACTACGTGCCATTTCTAGCATTTCTTGTACTGTGCTAACAAAGCGATCGGCACTCACCACACCGCGAATACGCATTAGATCGTAACTATTAACGAGGATAGAAACAGGTAAACTCGCTAAACTCACTACGCCTCGATGTCCCGTTGCATCTTTGTAGTCACCACAAGTCTGCTGCGGCTCTTTCCCTGTGGTGGTAAACAATCTCGACAATGCTGGATCCGCAGCCATCCGTTTTTGCACTAATTTACTCACTGGAAATTGCTCAATCGCCGCGGTCAAGTAACCCGCTCCACGATAAAAAAGATGTGGGCGTTGTCCCGCTTTGATTAAAAACAGAGGATAAAGCTCGCCCGCCAATTGGCAAAAAGCACTGGTCAACGCATCGGCGCTACTGATCCGAGTGGCCAACTCCCCGCCTTGCTGCGCACGCCAAACATTAAACACATGACGACCGTTTTGCATCACATGGGGAAGTCGATAAAAGAATGACTGCTCACTTTCTCCCTGTTCGACTGCAGACACACGAAGTTGGCGACATAATTCAATGTACTGATTAAGGGTATCGCGCTGAATGCGGCTTAATCCCAGTTTTTGCATTAAGATCAATCGGCCTTCAGCCTCTGTGACATTTAAGATGTAACTCACCACACGGTGGCCCATCGCTTTCACAAAATGCGGTATGGCCGGATAGGACATCATAATTGCCTAACCTTACGTGAATAACGAATGATTAAAGATATCGGCACCTTTAGTAAAAACTATACGTCGCGACACCGTCTTATGTCCTTTTTGCTTATGTTTCCGCCGATGGTCAGCCATAGTCTGTTAGCCAGCGCATCATGGTTTCAAGCATTCCCCTTTCGATGACAAACCCAGAAACAATTTTACCCACAAAGGTAGCAGCGAGTACTTGACCAAGCGATCACCCCCATCTATTCTAGCGTACAAGTGTACGCTTAAATAAAGATAAAGAGTTATGGAAACCAAGACGACAACCTCACCACCAAAAAAACCGCGTTTGATTTGGCTCAACATCAGCGTATTTACGTTAACCTTTTTGATAGCCGCAATTGGCACGCCTCTCTGGGCCTGGCATCACGGCTTTGATTGGATGCAGGTAACAGCGCTCATTGTCGCCTTTAGCTTTTGCGGCTTATCAATCACTGCGGGCTACCATCGCCTATGGGCCCACAAAACCTACCAAGCTCATCCAGCCTTACGCTTTATCTTTGCCATTGGTGGCGCCTTTGCATTACAGAATAGTGCATTACACTGGTCATCCGATCACCGAGTGCATCACCGTCACGTCGACGATAATGACGTCGACCCCTACTCGGCAAAGCGAGGCTTTTGGTACTCCCACATGGGCTGGATGCTACGAGAATACCACCCCAGTCGATACGCGGATTACAGCAACTGTCGCGATCTACAAAAAGATAAAATAGTTATGTGGCAGCATAAGCACTACCTGGCACTGACATTAACCACCAACTTTGGCTTCCCTATCGCCTTTGGTCTCGTTCATGGCGACGTTTGGGGCGCGATTTTATTGGTCGGGTTTACTCGATTAGTTCTGAGCCACCACACCACCTTTTTCATTAATTCCCTGGCCCACGTATGGGGCAGTCAACCCTATACGGACAAAAATACCGCCCGCGATAACGGCGTATTGGCCTTTATGACCTTTGGCGAGGGATACCATAACTTCCACCATATTTTTGAAAATGACTACCGTAACGGTATTCGTTGGTGGCAATTTGATCCGACAAAATGGTTAATTAAACTCGCCGCTTGGCTTGGGTTGGCAGACAAATTACGTGTCACCCCCGAGGAAAAAATTGAAAAGGCACGTGCGAAAATGCAGCTACAACGCGCGACGCAAAGGCTAAGCAACAAGCCTAATGCCGCCCATCGCTTGCAGATTCTGCAACAAGAATACGACACCTTGGTAGCGAAAATGGCTGACTACTACACGCTAAAAAAGCAATTACTCACGCTTGAGCGGGATAAATTGCGCGAGAAAGTGGAAAACGCCGAGCTCAGCCAACAGTATCAAGACTTAAAGCTGCGCTTCCATCAGCAAAAGCGAAGCTGGCAGGTACTCACGGCTAAATACGCAAATTAAGCGCCGAACAGAGTAATCGCTCGCATAAAAAACCGGTCAGTCATACTGCCCGGTTTTCTTTTATCGTTACTCGGTCGCCTCGCTATTCGTCGGAAGCCTTTAGAAACGAAAGTAAAATGGTTTCTAGTTCGTCCCAAGGCAAAGCCTGGGTATCAATTACCTCAATGCGAGACTCTGCCGTTTCGATCGACATCGGCGTGACCGTGATAACCTGATTCGCGACATTGAATGCATAGAAGCCTTCTTCGGTATTGACCACCGCTTTAATACGCTGCGCATTCAGGTTACTGAATAAACCATACAACGCATCAAACGGAAAACAACATTGTTCAGAAAACAACCAACCACAGCTAATGTAGCCTTGTCCTTGATTTTCTTTGCGGGTAAAGGTGTCACCTGGCCCCAACGCTAAGGTTGTCATCGGTTCAGCGTCGCTGCGGTGATGATAGTGCGCGTGACGGGCATGACGCGGTAACGCAAGCCACGCCGTCTCGAGCGCGCCCTGTTCCACACCAGTCACCAAGCTTTTCTCACCATCAAACGCGGCGACATAGTCATGAAACGTGGCTAATTGTGCCTCGCTGCACTGGTCAAGCTTGTTCGCAACCACTACATCCGCGAGCGCGATTTGATCATGAAAGTTTTCATTTTCACGATAGCGCACATCGTCAATACAACGCGGATCCACTAAAGTAATGGTCGCGCCCACATTTAACGTTGAATCAAAAGGATCCTGTGTTAGCTTGCCAATAATATCCTTAGGATGACCCAGCCCTGTCGGCTCAATCAGTATTCGATCCGGTTTTTGTGCCAACAAGGTATTTAACCCCACCGTCATGGGTAATCCCGCCACGCAGCACATACACCCACCAGGGACTTCTTTGACCAGGGCACCTTGCTCAGACAGAATGGCACCATCCACCCCCACTTCACCAAATTCGTTGACCAATACCGCCCAACGTTCCTTTAAGGGCTTGTTGGCCAGTAAATGTCGAATCGCGGTGGTTTTTCCCACACCTAAAAAGCCAGTCACAATATTGGCCGCCACTTTATCCATCACGTTGTCCTATGCGGTTATCTTATGGGCGCAATTATAACGGATGCCTGTCCGAAGATCGCATTTCAACGCGAGGGAAAAGAAGCGGCTCTTTAAACGTCTACACGATGTGTGAATAACACAGAAAAAGATGAAATACCCTGCACTCATCTTTGACGGTGATCATTACACTCAAAAGGTTGGTAGACTAAGGGGTTCGATAATACACTTCTTAGGAGGAAGTATGCTGAGTCCATCAACGGCAAAATCGGTGATTGATCATGCCCTGTTTTTAGGCGCAGATTTTGCCGAGCTTTTTGTCGAGCGCCATCACTCGGGCAATGTCGAGTTACTGTCTGGTGAGGTGGATAAAGTCAATTCAGGGATTGATTTTGGCATTGGCATCCGCTTATTTTTTGGCCATAAAGTCCTTTATGGCTATACCAATCACCGCGACGAAGAGCAGTTAAAAAAAGTAACTAGTTTACTTTGTGCGCGAGACAAGCGTGATCAAATCGCCGCCGCGGGGCCCCTCAACTTTAACCAATTTGACGATAAGCATCCGGTCAAGGCGCCCTTATCACGCGATCACCACGTGGCAGATAAAGTGGCATTTTTGCGCCAAGTCGACCAACGCATTCGCGCAGAGAGCGATAAAATCTCGCAAATTATCGGCCGCGTCGGCCAACGCGAGCAACAGATTGAAATATTTAACTCAAATGGACTCCACGTCAGCGATACACGTCATTACACCCGTATCGCCGCCACCGCCGTTGCTACCGATGGACAAGAACAGTCCACTGGATTTGATGCCCCTGGCGCACTTACCGGCTGGGAATTCCACCACGATGTCGATCCCATCGCGATGGGTGAGCGGGTTGCACGTCAAGCACTGGTAAAACTGGGGGCTCAAGCCTGCCCGTCAGGCGAAATGCCGGTGGTCATCGGCAATGGATTTGGTGGTGTCATTTTCCATGAAGCCTGTGGCCATTTGCTCGAAACCACCTCCGTCGCAAAACAAGCCTCGGTATTCCATGACCAAATGGGCGAAATGATCGCTAGTCCGGTCGTCAGTGCGGTCGATGATGGCACCTTGGCTAACGCATGGGGGTCGATCAATATCGACGACGAAGGCATGGAAACCCAGCATACCCAGCTCATCAAAGACGGTAAGCTCACCTCGTTTATGGTCGATCATATGGGTAGCCTGAAAACCGGGTATGATCGCACCGGCTCGGGTCGTCGTGAGTCTTACAAATTCGCGCCGACCTCTCGGATGCGCAATACCTTTATCGAACCAGGCAATGATCAGCTTGACGAGATGATTGGGTCGATGGAGCGCGGTATCTACGCCAAGAAAATGGGGGGAGGCTCAGTGCAGCCAGGAACCGGCGAGTTCAACTTTGCGGTGCAAGAAGCCTATTTAGTCGAAAACGGTAAGATCACCGCCCCCCTCAAATCCGCCACCTTAATCAGTACAGGCCCAAAAGTTCTCAAAGAAATCAGTATGGTCGGCAAAGATCTTGCCCTTGCCGCCGGCATGTGTGGCTCGGTGAGCGGCTCAGTCCCCACCACAGTGGGCCAACCGGCATTAAAAGTCGACAACATCTTAGTAGGAGGCGGTAACGCATGAGTGAGCAAACCATTAAAGCAACCCTAAGCGATGCCGTCGATCAGGTCCTCAGCTTGGTGAAACAGCAAGGTGCGCAAGCAGACGTGATTGCCAACGCCAGCGAAAGCTTGTCACTCAAAGCCGACCAAGGCGATCTCTCCGAGCACAAAGTCACCGCCGGTCAAGTGATCGGAGTGCGGGTGATCAAAGGAGATCAAGTCGCCACCAGCTATTCGGAATCGCTCGATAGCGAGAGCTTAACGAGTATGGTCAACGCGGCACTGACAAACGCGAGTTTTACTAAAGCCGACCCCGATCAGCAAATTCGCGCCGAGGGGCAGCAAATTGATCAGCAAGATCCCAGCTTACTGCAAGCAGACAACACCCCGATTGAAGACAAGATCGCATTAGCGCTGGCGATGGAGCAAGACGTAGTAAAACAGCCACGCGCCACCGGTGCTCCTTACAATGGCTACGGTGAGCAAACGCAATACCAGCTGCTAGCCAACACGCTTGGCACGCGCTGTTACCACAGCGAGCGTAGTTTTAGCTGTTATACCGCTGCATTGCTGAACCATGAAGGTAAACAGTCTATGCATTTAGGCGCATCGGTATCACGCCGGTTCGCCGATTTGGATCGAGACCATACCACTCGGTTAGCCTACGAAACCGCTGATGCGCTATTAGATGGCGGCCCCATCAAAACCGGTCAATACCCTGTGGTTTTTGAGCATGACTGTTTAAGCGAGTTGCTCGGCGCATTTGGTAGTTGCTTTTCTGGCGACGCCGCCAAACGCGGCACCAACCCATTGCGCGATAAAGTGGGTAAGCCAATCGCAGACCCAGCTCTCACCATCACGGATGTGGCACGTATCGAGGGTGGCATGCGCATCAAAGCCTTCGACAGTGAAGGATTTGCAACAGGCAATACGCCTTTGATTGAAAATGGAATATTAGTGGGATTCTTGCATAATAGCGCAACGGCAACCCATTTTGGTGTTCGCCATACCGCCAACGCGGGTCGTAGCCCCAAAGGGGGACTCGATGTCACCTCACGTCACGACGTGATTGGGGCAGGCAAACAAAGTGAAGCGGACGTTCATGCAGGCGAATATCTAGAGCTAGTATCACTGCAGGGCGTGCATTCTGGTGCCAATGCGATAAGTGGTGATTTTTCGTTTGGAGCCAGTGGCTTCTTGTGCCGTGATGGAGAACGGGTTCGCCCTGTGCGTGGTATCACAGTAGCGGGAAATTTTTATACCCTGCTCAACGAGATAGATGCAATCGGTAACACGGTCACCCCGAACTACGATGGGGCTTTCTTTGCCCCTCGGATCCGGTTTGCCCGCCTATCGATAGCAGGCGAGTAATTACACTCATTAAACCAAGCACATCAAGGCACCCGCTTACGCTGGTGCCTTTTTTCTGTCGCGACTGCTTTTTACTAGTGTCTCTCAGCAAGTTGAGACACTGCTATTTTCTGTTGCATTATCAACACTATACACCGCAGGATTCATCTTAGCGGCAAGATCGGAAAACGCTTGCAGCGCCACCTCACTTTTCAAAATACGCCCATGCCCCAATCCTTCGGTAGGCAGCAAGCGTACATGTTGATAATCGTTTGCTTTCTCTGTGACGGAAAACGACGCAAATCGATCTTGTCGATCATGGGCAATGACCACGGGTTGACGACGGAGCCCCAGTTTTTCTAGTGGCTCGATCGTTTCGATCGGATAACCGTGCTGGTCACCCACTTCTTGAACAATTTCATCAAACAGTTTCAATGAATATCCTGACTGTTGTACCGTCGCGTACAAATTTTCACGGTAATTCAGCACTGGGGCAACCAGGAATAATGGCAAGTCATCAAGCTGCGGATGTTCGCTTTCTAATACGGCTGCCGCCCCCATACTATGGGCCACCACACCGGAGACATTATCCACTTGATCCAATACATCATTAATGGCCTGTACAAAACCTGGAATATGGCTTTGTTGTCCACCACTCTCTCCATGGGCAGGGTGATCAAACGCGACCGCACGAAACCCTAATGAGGCAATGTGAGTCATTAACGGGAAAAACTGGCTTGCCGAACCTGACCAACCATGAGTGAGCAACCAAGTCGGTCCCGCCCCTACGCTATACATCTGCAACTCACCTTGTTGGCTCTGCGCTTTAAATCGTACCAGCCCCTCGGGCGCTGAATTAACTGCGGGGCTGCGTGTCGGCGTGAGGAATAGCTTACGGGCAACCGTCTTCGCGTGACTCGGCGCCAGTCGATGATGACATCGGCTGATAACCCCCACCAGTGTACGCTTTGCGCTAAACCGACCCGGGGTTGAAAAGTAGACTTTTCTGCTCATTTACGATCCTTTAAATCAATAACACACCACTCCTAATGTATGCATACACCAATCATCACGGCGCTTGCGAGTTAACGCACGTTGGCTCACCTTACCGGAAGCCTTATCGTATTAATAGAACGAACACCCGTTTTAGAACAGGTTGCTTTGATACATGCTTTCTATTGGACACTATGTCATCAATCGTCGCACAATCGTTGTGCCATATTCTTTTTAGTTTTAATAAGTGCTTTTTTTATCTAGTTAAGATGTGACATAGGTCTTCATTATGTGCACCTCTCGGCATAAGATGCGCATTAATACAGATCCCTTAGCGCTATTCACGGGGTTTTACGCTCAAATTATTATAATTCTCTAGATTGGAACGCCGACTATGACAGTTATCCTTTTAAATCTGATCGCTTTTTCGCTGTTGCTGGCGGTGCTTGTAAAGCTACATAAGCAGCAAAAGTCACTTTCGACACGTGTCTTTACTGGCCTCGGTTTGGGGGTCGCGTTTGGTGCTGCGCTTCAAGCTCTTTATGGCGCTGACGCAGCAATTACACGAGAGACTATCAATTACATCAACATCGTGGGCTCTGGCTATGTGAGCTTACTTAAAATGATCATTATGCCGCTGATCACCGTGTCTATCATTGGTGCCATCTTAAAGGTCAAAGACTCAGGGTCACTCGGTAAAGTATCCAGCTTAAATATCGGTATTTTGCTAGCAACAACCGCAGCATCGGCGCTCATTGGTGTGCTAGTGAGCAACCTCTTTGGCCTCTCCGCACAAGATATCGTGCAAGGCGCTCGTGAGATGGCACGCGGTGCAGCTTTAGAGGAACGCCTCGGTACGGTTGAAGATTTGTCGCTCGCGGATATGGTCATTTCGTTCTTCCCACAGAATCCTTTTGCGGATTTAGCTGGAAGTCGTCCAACGTCGACCATTGCTGTCGTGATTTTCTCTGCCCTAGTGGGGATAGCTGGAGTGACTCTTTCTCGCACTCAGCCTGAGCTGGGAGAACGTTTTGAGCGCTTTATGGATGTTGCACAAGAATTGGTTCGCACCTTGGTGCGCATGATTATTAGCTTAACGCCATATGGTGTTTTAGCACTAATGACAAAGGTTATTGCCGGTTCGCATGTGAGTGAAATTCTACAACTTGCAAACTTTGTTGTTGCTTCATATGTGGGTCTAGGCGCTATTCTCGTGATGCACTTGGTACTGATTGGGTTTACTGGCATCAGCCCTGCGCAGTATATGAAAAAAGTGCTTCCCGTACTGACATTTGCATTTACCTCTCGCTCTAGTGCCGCGACGATTCCGCTCAATATCGATTCTCAAATGAAGAACTTGGGCAATGACCCAGCCAGTGCCAACTTCTCAGCCTCATTTGGTGCCACCATGGGGCAAAACGGCTGTGCCGGTCTATACCCAGCAATGCTGGCGGTCATGATTGCACCGACCATTGGTATTAACCCACTGGACCCGGGCTTTATCGCTACCTTGGTGGCTATCGTCACCGTCAGTTCGTTTGGTATTGCTGGCGTAGGCGGTGGAGCGACCTTCGCTGCATTGATCGTGTTATCCGCGCTGGATATGCCAGTGGCATTGGCGGGTCTGTTAATTTCTATTGAGCCGTTGATCGATATGGGCCGTACCGCAATTAACGTCAGCGGTTCAATGACAGCAGGTACTATCACATCTCGCCTAACCGGTGGCCAAGACAAAACCATCTTCGATCATCATGAAGTGGTCAAACAGGACACGGCAAACGCTTAATACACACGCTTCATTCATCCAAAAATGCCACGCCATCTTACGATACGTGGCATTTTTTATTCGGCACCATACGAAACATCCCTGCTTTCTTACAAACCCTTACAGCTTGTAAGAATTTATGTCAGCGATTACACTCAGCCCCATTGTTAATGCAGGGACGTCCCTGCCAGTTGTGAGATAAAACATGAGTATTGAACAAACGCTTCAGGCACGCAGTGGCGGCCAATGTGAACTTTGCACCCGCCAAGACAACTTATCTGTGTATGAAGTCCCGTACTCGCCAGATACCACAGCGAACAGCTGCGTATTAGTCTGTGGCACGTGTCATGATCAGTTAAGTAACCCAGACAACATGGATGTCAACCACTGGCGCTGTCTGAGTGATAGTATGTGGAGCCAAGAGCCGGCCATTCAAGTTGTTGCTTATCGCCAACTCTCTCGCCTTTCAGCCGAAAGTTGGGCGCAAGATAATCTCGACATGATGTATATGGAAGACGATGTGCGTAAGTGGGCTGAAACGGGTCAAGACATCGAAGAAGTCAAAGTGTTGGACGCTAACGGCGTTGCATTACAAAAAGGCGACGATGTGACCGTCATTAAAGACTTGCCCGTGAAAGGCTCAAGCCAAGTAATCAAACAAGGCACCGTGATCCGCGGCATCAACTTGACCGATGATCCGACCCATGTGCAGGGCAAAGTAAACGGTCAAACCCTATTTGTGATTGCAGAGTTCTGCCGCCGTAAGTAATACCATAATGACGCTGTAGGCTTGACGCTTTTTCAAGCCTACTCAACACTTTCCGCTCTCTCCTTTTTCACCGCTCACTGATCTGTGTGTGATAAAGCGGATTGATAACCCGCTAGTTCTGTAAACGGTAACCCGCCTTGCTATTCTACAACGACCAATTTTTAATGTTGCTGGCTGTGTTTGAACGCGCCGCCCTTCTCCTTATGGCGCTGTTTTGGCTCACTCGCACCCACCTGATCCAAACCATTGTGCAGAAAACCCAGCGCCATCCGATGGAAACGGCGCTGATTGCCACCTTGTTTGTGTTGTTTGCATTGTTCAGCACCTACACAGGTGTCAATGTAGATGGATCACTGGTTAACGTGCGAATCATCGCCATCGTCGCGGGGGGCATTTTATTTGGTCCTTGGGTAGGTGTGACAGCAGGCGTCGTCTCAGGTATTCACCGCTATCTCATTGATATTGAAGGGCCAACCTCACAGGCCTGTTTGATCGCCAGTATTATTGCTGGGTGCCTGTCTGCACTGATCCATTATCGCGCTGATAAACAGCACTATGCCCGTTATGGCATTTTAGCGGGGATGATCTGTGAATCGTTGACCATGTTGCTGATTCTGTTACTGGCGAGTGATCAAACACTAGCACAGCACATTGTCGCGACCATTAGCTTTCCGATGATTGCAGGTACCGTCTGTATTGGTCTGATCATTCAACTGGTACAGTACATCGATGATGAAAAAGAACACCTCGCCGCCCAGCAAGCCAAACAGGCGCTGGATATAGCCAACCGTACGTTGCCTTACTTTCGGCGCGGTGAAACACGAGGCTTAACCAAAGCGTGCAGTATTATTCGTAAAGACACCGGTGCCGATGCCGTTGCCATTACCGATACCGCCGATGTGTTGGCGTATGTTGGCATTGGTGAGGAGCAATACATTGATGCCCATCACCAGATTAGCCGCCTTACTCAGCAAGCAGTAAAAACCGGTGAACAAATCATCAGCAATGATCTCAACGTGCACGACTTTCGCTCTTTGTTGATCATTCCGCTTTGGGAAAACGGTGTTGTTTCCGGTACGTTAAAGGTCTTTTATCGTGAACCTCATCGCATCCGTCGCCCGATGCAGGAAATGGCGATTGGTTTATCGCAATTGATTTCAACGCAGATGGAAGTGGCGCGCATACAAAAGCTCAAAGAAATGGCGAGCAAAGCCGAGTTTACCGCGCTGCAAAGTAAAATTAACCCTCATTTTTTGTTCAACGCTCTCAACGCGATCTCCAGCTTGATCCGGTTGCGTCCGAATGACGCCCGTGGCTTGATTGCCAATCTAGCCGACTTTATGCGCTACAACTTAGAGCGCACGCAAGATCTGATCCCTATCACTGATGCCATTAAGCAAGTCAAAGATTATGTGGCGATAGAACAGGCACGTTTTGGTGACAAACTTTCCGTTCACTTTGATATTGAAACGACCGACATTAATATTGCGCCTTTACTGATACAACCACTGGTGGAAAACGCCATTCGCCACGGCTTTCAACCTTCTCGCCGTCCTTGTGATGTCACCATTGCAGTGCGTGCGATTGAACGCGGCGCAGAAATTAGCATTACAGATACCGGTGTGGGCATCGACCCAAATATCGTTGAACAGCTTTATCATGGCACCATCGACAGCCATCATATTGGCTTGATGAACGTTCATCAGCGCTTGATCTTACTCTATGGTCAAGGCCTCTCCGTCGAGCCACTTCACCCAGGCACGCGGGTATCATTTACAGTCGAAAACAAGGAGGCATAATGCGCGCTGTCATTGTTGAAGACGAATATCTTGCTCAAGAAGAGTTGAGATACCTCATTGAAAAGCACAGTGCTATTACTATCACCGAGAGTTTTGATGATGGGTTAGCGGCGCTTAAATACCTGCAGACCCATAAAGTGGACGTACTGTTTTTAGATATCAACATCCCCTCCATTGATGGCATGTTGCTCGCACGGAGTTTACACGCGGATGCGCGCCCACCTTTTGTGATTTTCACCACCGCTTACAAAGAGCATGCGGCAGATGCATTTGAGCTTGAGGCATTCGATTACTTGCTTAAGCCACTTAACGAAACACGCGTGAAAGGCGTGCTCGACAAGCTTGCTATCGCGGCTGCACCCGTCGATCCCCTTACAGAGCAACGCCATACCTTGCATTTAATGCGCGATAACCGGATCCGCATTACCGATACCGCCGACATTCTTTACGCCGCGGCCAACGAAAAGACCACCTTGGTGTATACCCCAGATGGCGAGTTCTATGTGCCCTACACTATCAGTGAGTTAATGGCACAATTGCCTGCCAACTTTTTCCGCTGCCATCGGTCGTATTGCGTCAACGTGGATAAAATCACCGAAATTGCCCCAGGCTTAAATAGCACCTACCAAGTCTTTCTGCCTGGCATTCCTGATCCTGTGCTGGTCAGCCGCGGGAATCTGAAGGCGTTTCGCGAACGAATGCAGTTGTAATTCATGCCATCTCGCTGCAGTTCATGCCCGCTAACTGCAGCTCATTTTATCTTTTTCACCTACTCTTGATGTGGGGATTCAAGGTCGTATCTTGGGGGTGTTCCCAACAGATAAAACCCTGGAGCGTTACCATGAACGCACGTTTATCCCCCGGCATGAAAACCCTACTTGGCACTGTATTAGCCCAATTTGCACTCGGCTCTGTGTATACGTGGAGCCTGTTTAATGCCCCCCTTGCCGCTCAGTTTGACGAACCCGTCAATCAAGTCGCCTTCACCTTTGGTATTATGACACTGGCATTGGCTTTGGCGTCTTCCGTTTCCGGCCATCTGCAAGCACGCTTTGGTGTGCGCCGTGTAACTATCGGTGCAGGCTTATTGCTTGGCGCCAGCCTCGCGCTAACCTCTGTCGTCGGCCAACTATGGCTACTTTATCTGACCGCCGGCCTTCTGATTGGCTTGGCTGACGGTACTGGCTATCTCATGACGCTCTCCAATTGCGTACGCTTTTTTCCAAAAAACAAAGGGCTTGCCTCAGCTTGTGCCATTGGCGCTTATGGGTTAGGCAGCTTAGGTTTTAAATACATCAATCTATACTTTTTAGCCGCAGGCGGTGCAGCACTCAGCTTTCAAATGTGGGCGGTTCTGGCCTGTGTCATGGTCGTGATTGGCGGCGCACTGATGCACGATGCACCACAGCAAAAAGCAGCTACAAACGCGTCTGAGACCGATGCACCTGCCGATTACACGCTCTCTGAGTGTTTTAAAACGCCACAATTTTGGCTGCTTGCCACAGTATTCGTCACGATTTGTATGAGTGGGCTTTATGTCATTGGCGTCGCTAAAGATGTGGGTGAACTTTATGTCCACCTTGATGCTGCCACCGCTGCGGAAGCCGTTGCCATTATCGCACTGGCAAATCTAGGCGGCCGTCTGGTGCTGGGTGTGCTGTCTGACCGCATGGCGCGCAGCAAAGTGGTTGGCTTAGCGCTGTTGGTCTGCGCCGCCGGTGTCGGCATGCTCCGCTTTATGCCACTTGACCAATACAGTTTCTATCTATCAGTTGCTTGTGTCGCATTCAGCTTTGGTGGCGCAATTACGGTCTTCCCAACCTTAGTCAGCGACTATTTTGGTATGAATCATCTCAGCCAGAACTACGGGTTTATTTATCTTGGCTTTGGTGTGGGCAGCTTTATGGGCTCTGTCATTGCTGCGCTATTTGGTGGCTTTGTCGCCGCGTTCAGTGTCATGCTGGTGATGATCGCCATTTCACTTTGTATCGCTTTCACTATTCAGTCGCCCAAAGACAAAAAAAACACCGTCGCACATCATTGGCAGCTGGAATCATCCATCCATTAAACACTAGCCCCAGCCTCCTCGCCCTCGTATTCAGCTTAATACGAGGGCGTTTATACCCCATCCCATTCTAGCCCCCTAACCGATAGACTTAATACGATTATACGTATCAGCAACTGGTTTTCTTTTTCAAATCAAAGTGTGACAATGTCACTTATGTGGTCGAGTTTACACTGTAAAGTGCCTTAATATACTCCACCATCAGTACCATTCATGTTTAAATTCTCTTTCATATCTCAATACATAGCTGACTATATTGATAGTTACACTGTATTCACCTAGTTTGAGAACAACGGTGATTGGCCACCTTTATTTTCTGGCTAGGTGTTTATATGACACGCACGCGGTTTATCACGCTTCACAGCAAAGCAGCACTCATTTTTGTATTAGGTTTACTCGGTATCATTTTCAGTAGCCTGTTGCTAACACGCTATTTCTTTTTATTTGGCATTAATCATTTAGAAGACATAGAAATCACAAAGGCCAACCAACAAGCCAAAGCCGTCATTCAGCGGGTGATAGATAACCAAGTCGAATATGCCATTGATTGGGCTTATTGGGACGATACCTATGAGCTCCTTACGACGACCAGTAGTGACTATGCTGAGAGAAACTTAGAGGATGAAACGTTAATCGCCCTAGGACTCGATATGATGGGATTTGCCGACTTAAATGGCCACGTCGTTGAAGCAAAAGTCATTGGAGATGCGAATGAAAAGTCGATTATTGATGCTATATATCGTTCGCCTGCTGTTGCAGCTCATATTAACCAATCACTACCGGACCAGGCGCTATCGCCTCTTTCTGGCTTACTAAAGTTAAGAGGGCACATTTGGGTCGTTAGTGTTAATCCAATCCGAGACAGCTCTGGTGCTACTCCGGCTGTCGGCTGGATGGTGTGGGGACAAACACTAACGGGAAGATTCCCCTCCGCCTACGACAACATATTAGCGGGTAACAACCGTCTCGCTGACAATGATTATGCCGCAGGAAGAGCGGCAGTTGATCGCATTATCCGCACTGATGATAAAATAACTCGTTATACGTCTTTATACGATTTGAGTCATCTTCCTATTGCGGCCTTAGAAACTTCCGAGCCTCGCCGTTACTTCCAAAAAGGAAAGCAAGTATTTCAATACCTTATCTTAGCCTTACTGGCGATGACCTCTTTCATTGCTTTATTGGTTTATCTACTTTATCGGCACAATATTGCTAGGCAATTTATCTCTTTTGAAAAAAGTGTTAACGCATTGCTTGGTGACACCGCTCCGCAGGCAACACCAAAAGATACCTTTACCCGCATCACTGAACAAATCGAGGCGCTGGCAAGCGCCTCTTCTCACGCCGAACAGCAACTTCAAGAAACATTGGCAAAATTTGATGCGTTATACCATAGCCAGCACCTCGGTATGATCATTCTAGAAAATGAGCGCATTGTGGATGTTAATCAGGCGCTACTTAAGCTGCTTGGCCATCAACGAAAACAGCTAGTAGATACATCGCTCGATACGCTCCTGAGCAATACCGACGGCATACACGCTCTCTTGACCGCATTCCAACATCAAAAAAATCAAAGCGTTGTGAATTTTGAAACAAACCTACGATGTGCAACAGGGCAAGCCATTACCTGCAACATAGAGGCGATACGACTTGATAGCCAAGCTCCCCACACTGCCATGCTCGCGGTAAAAGATATCAGCCAGCAAAAGCAACAAGCCGAGCTAATAGAAACACTCTCACACCATGACACCTTATCTGGTTTGCTCAATAGGCCGTCGACAACCAAGGCATTAAACGAGGCGCTAGATGAAAGTAAGACTGTTTTCACCCTCTACTTTATCGCCACACGCCTTCGCGAAATTTACGAGATATATGGGCATGAAGCCTACGACAGTACGGTTAAGCATATCGCCGACTCTTTACAGAACCAGTTTCCGCATGCAACGGTTGGCAGACTTAGCGAAAACGAGTTTATCGTGTTTACGGATGGTATGGCAGAGTATGAGTTTGTGCGTCACGCACATACGGTGCTTAAAGCCAGTGCGAATCATCTATTCGCGACGAGCGCAGAATTTGATATCGGCCTAAAAGCCGCAATGCTGGGACCAGCATTAGCGTTTACACATTTTGAGCCCCTTGTTCACTGTGGCTACTTTGCGATTGAGCAACAGGAAGGGCCAAATCACAATGTCACTATTGTTGATGACAATACAGCAAAAGCGGCGCAAGAAACCTTGGTGATCAACCGCAACCTTGTTTCGGCGTTGAAAAATAATGAGTTCACCGCCTACTTCCAACCCATTGTTAACGCCACATCCAACCAAGTGATTGGCTTTGAAGCACTAGCACGATGGCATCATCTCGATTTGGGGATGATATCGCCGGGTGTTTTTATCCCTTTGGCCGAAAAACACAAATTGATTATTGAGCTCGATGAACTGGTGTTAGAAAAAGCCTGCGCATTTTTACAAACCATGCAAAAGCATTGGAGTAAAAAATCGCAGCACCGGCTCACCATTCATGTCAACCTCTCTAGCCCTCACTTTGGGGCGAGACAATTATTGGATAAGCTAAAACGCTTGATCAATCGCTATCAGCTTGCCCCGGGGCAGCTAGTACTCGAAGTAACGGAAAGCATTCTACTAGGTGCTGATAAAGAAACCATCAAACGAATGCATGCGTTAAAAGCGTTAGGCGTACAACTGGCTCTCGATGACTTTGGAACCGGATACTCTTCATTCAGTTCTTTATGCAATTTCCCGTTAGATATCGTCAAACTCGATAAATCTTACATGAGCGAAATTGAAACCAATGATAAAGCCAAAACCTTGGTTCGCAGTATCATTAACATGGCGCAAGAGTTGGGAATGACCACAGTTGCAGAAGGCGTAGAAACCGCGTCACAATTGCGTATCCTCAACGTCTGGCGCGTCGACGAGATCCAAGGATTTTACTTCTTCAAACCGATGAGTGCAGAGCAGGCTGTACATAGACTTGTCGGGAATGAATAACTGTAGAAGGTTTGGCAGTGCGTCTCAGCGGGCTCGTAACACCCGTCTAGCAACTTATTCTTACTTAGCGATTTTGCACTTACAAAGAGTTGGCTGTAACAGCTTGCAAATAGACACGACCAAAAGGACGGAACCTACCCTCAAGGCTGTTTGTGTCGTCATAAAGGATTAGGGCTTGCGCCTGACGCCAGTGCGTTATAAAGCAACGGTACCGCTTTGTTGAGCGTAACGGTGAATTTAAATGGCTTGTGCACACGTTGGCCAGATGGCTGACCTGATTGAGGGTCCGTCGGCACGGTCACATTGTGGTTAAACTGTTGTACCAGCATCTCGTCTTCGTGGCCTTCCACAAACGCATCACCGATAGAATCTGACCAATTTTTTGCACGTGCCAAGCAACTTCTTGCCAAGCCAAGCAAAAAGTTACTCAGGGTCATTTGCGCGTTTCTACATCTTTGCTCTTGTTTTCATCAATAACATCTTGCAGCTGCGAGACTTTCCAACTCAGGTGATTCAGACGTTCAGTGAGCACGAACAGCTCATTATTAGCTTTGTCTATCTCTCCCTGCTCGACTAAAGTCGTCACATAATCCGCACGACCATAGATAGGAGAAAGTCCGATAGCAAAACTCTCCAACGAGCGTGTTTGCTTCTGTAATGCCCACCAGCGATTTTGCTCTGCCAGCAACGCGATATTCGCCATCTTGGTTCGAACCGCGCGGAACTTATCTATATATTTCGCTGTACTTTCCAACGCTGCAGCACGCTCAGCTTGGTAAGCGGCTAATAGTGAAGACGTTTTCTCGTTATCACCGTACAAGCTAGTTAACGCATTGAGGTGTTGTTTGGCAGAGACTTTCGCCGCTTCAACCGATTGCGCCATCTCCTGCTCGACCGCGTCAGTGTATAAAGGAATAAATTGTGGCTCCCAACGCGACAACGTTGCCGGCGAATACTGCTTGGAGAACACACTCAGCACTTGAGCGTTGTTAAGGGAAGGCTGTGACGTATCCACTTTATACGGGGTTTGAAAATAGGGAATATGTGGGTAGCCCAACCAGGCGATCGCCACTAAGCCAGCACCTACAATCCCTGCCAATAAACTGCGAAGTCGGCTTTTTTTAACCGTGATCGTAGGGTTAAGGCTCTCGTTTTTCTGCTGTTGTTTTATCACGCTATGAAAACGCGTTTCTATACGATCAATATGCTCAAACAAAACATACGCGAGTCCCTCATAATCAACCACATGCTTTGGTTGCTGCTGTTCGAACACATGATACAGGGTATCGCAGAGCTTTTCACAACGGTACAACTCACGTAATGCTTGTTGATCTGGTTTTATCTGATTAAGCTCCCCCAATACGCGAGCATTCACCCACTCCAGCGCCTCTTTACGCGCCCGGGCCCATTTTTCAGACACCTCTTCCTCGTTATTCAAACAAGCAAGGATCAATTCCAACCCATTTGCAAATCCTGCTAGGCCGCCAATTTTTAACGCCGCGACGGTATAGTAGCCACTGAGCAGTAAATCAATGCCCTGCTCACTGGCGAGCGCTTGACAGTTATCTTTTACAAACTGCCAATCGGTTCCCCCAGATAATGGCGAGTGTCGCTTATTAATTTGATCTCTAATTGCTTGATAACGCTCGTCATCACGCAAGGGTTGAACATCTTGGATAATACGAAAAGGCTGGTTATCAATCGAGAGTATAAAAGACATTTAGCATTCCTGATAAAGCAAGGGCGAGACACTCGCCCCATGATCAGTTAGTAGAGGTTTCGTGACAGCTTGAACGATTTGAACAAGCGCTGCGTGAATGGATTAGTGGCAGCCTGAGCATTAACACGATAGATCATTCCACCGCCATCAACATTGAATTGATAATCAACCGAGGTCGTGCTTGCAGATACCACTGCACCTCGATCTAACAAACGGAACAGAGCCCACGGGCCTCGGATTACAACGCTACGTGGTGACAAATTGGTTTTGGTGGGAACCAAGGTTAATTTAGACGTCGCCGAATCACGAAGCGTATTTGGCCAAATTAACTCAATACTGTCTCGTGGCCCGTGACTATATGTTACATACTGACCATCAACATTGAGGACACTGCGTCGCTTGTTACTACTTAAGCGCAGAGGCTCTACTGAGAAGCTCACATCCAAAATACCTTTACGATTAAAGAAAGCTTCGCGGATTTTTTGTGCTTTTTGGATCTGCGCTAGCAAATCGGGACGAATCAGAGAACCATTTCCCCCCTGCGCACCCACCGAGATATTTTCATCAATGAACATTTTCAGCTGACTATTGTAGAAGTTATCCAGGGTTCCTTCCGGCGCAAAGAAGCTTTCAAAGTCGCTAAGTGATGCATCTTTACTGGCATTCGGGTTAAATGGATATCGATTCGCCAACTTTTGTTGATAAGGGCGGTATACATCTTGATACCAACGAGTTTCAAGGTGCTTAATCGCCGCTTGCTTTACGACATGCCAACTTTCATCAGCCAATGTATCAACCATGCCGTCAAGCGGTTCAGGTAATCCTGTCGCAATACGTTTAAGCGTATAAATGGGGTCAGTATTGACGAGCTTGACACGTGCTTTAGTTGCATCCAGTGCTGCCGTTCCGACATCGGGGGCATCTTGGATAGATTTAAGGTAGTTTTTTAAATCTTGCACCGACGCCAATACTTCATTCAGATAAGCCGGTTTATCATTCACGGCTTTAACAAGGTTATTTAGATCCGAAAAAGGCGCTTGTATTTGTGACGCAACTTCATACTTCGGATTTTCTGCAATTGCCTCTTGGGCATCTTCATCCAACCCAAGTCCCGACGCAAGTTGAGTATTGGTCTCAAGTGTACGCAGTAAACGCTGTAAGGGGCCGACATGACCTGTAAAATTATCCAGAACTGTTACAGCATCATTGATATCACTGAAAAATTTAATATTAATTTCGTTGAGCGCAGTGCGCCACGTATTGGTGTAATCTGCAACGTAAAGGTCACGTATTTTATTTCTTAGCGCTTTTTTATCCGCCTCACTGAACTCCGCCGTCTCGGTCTCACCTAACACCCAGCTATCGATTAACGCCAAGTCAGAAACCGATTGCAGCTTAGGAATAAAATAGTCTTCAAAGCCACTCTTCGTGAGCATTTGAGAAATATATAAGTTGTCGCTATCGACTTCCCGCTCATCAAAAACGACGTCAAAGACGGGCCCTACCTCGTTACGTAGATTCATTCCCGTACCCAGAATCGTCTCCGCATCTAACTTTAAGTTCCGGTACACGCGTTGATCCGTTGGCATAGTCCGTAAATACGCTTGCGTACGAGCGATAGTAAAATCGTAAGGGCGCATTACTCGATCAGAGATTCTATCACCTCTTATGCGCTCGCCAGTCAAATCAGTATGGCGCATAGCGTAATCAAGGTGGTCGAGCAAACGCTCTTGAATCGTTTTTTGGCCTGCAAACTCTTGCTGCCATTGCTGGCTAAAATAGTCCATTACATAATCATGGTAGCGGCCGCTCTTATCAACCATCATCCGGTAAACACGTAACGCAACTAGCTGCTCCTGATCCGTCTCAGCTTGGTTAATATCGACTACAGTATCTGCCATTAAGAGTGGTAAGAATCGGCTCTTTAGTAAATTGAGATAGGTTTGTTCGACTTTCGGCCCAATCACATGACCTTGATACAACCCAAACTCTGAAATATATTTAGGTTTTTTTCGGAAAAAACCGAATTCCAGCGTCGCCTGACGGATCTGATTGAGTGGTTTAAGCACTTCTCGTTGAGATGCACTACTCGTATTACTTGAGAATTGAGCTTTATACTGATCGACCTTTGTCAAAACAGCATCCGCATGCTCCACGTTAGTAACATAATAACGATGCCACGTGCCCACTAATAAAAGAGTAGCAATAGAACAAGCCAATACCGACATTCCCATTAAGCGCCGTTTGTGTTTTTCCACACGAAAGTTATCTGAGGCGAGCCCTGCTTCTGGATAAATAATGTTGCTAAACAGTTTTTGGGTAAAGAAAACCGTTGAGTTCTTAGATTTTTGAGCGTGGTTGACCGCATGTGATAAGCCATAACGACGAGAAGCAGCATCATCAAACGCATTCGTTGGCACCCCTTGTTGATATACAGAGGTGAAATAGGCGCCCCTAACCAATGCCGATGTCGAGAATTGATCACTGGCCAATGCTTCATTAAAAAATGTCGCCAGAATATCTTTAAGGCCGGCGACTTGACGTGAGAAGCTATAAATCGCTTTACGATCTTCAAAATCAAGTGGGGCAGCAAGCGCATGAGGAACAATGGCATTGATGCGATCAATAAACGCAGAGTAATCGTCATCGAACTCTTTCAGCCATGAGTCCAAGTCATCCACCGAGTTTAAAGAAAAGGTAAAGCCAAGCACCTCATCGCGTTGCTGTTTGGAATAATGTTTAAAAAACGGTTCGAAACCATACAACAAATCTAGCTTAGTCAGTGCGATATACACAGGTAGTCTGGTGGATAACGTCTCCATCAGCTCACGTAATCTCGCACGCAACAAATTCGCATACGCTTTGCGTTCTGATGCAGTAGCAGTCGCTAAATGTGACGCATCCAACGTTAAAACAATACCGTTCAGAGGGCGACGACTGCGAGTTTGCTCAAGCCACTCAACAAAATGCAACCACAAACGACGCTCAAGCTCGCCATCATTGTTTTCATCTTTATTGCCTTGCGTCAGCAACTCACCATCCGGATCGATAAGTACAGACTCATCTCCGATCCACCAGTCAAATGAGTAAGGATTTTCGCTCTTTTTTCCCGATGCACGCATCACAGACGAAAAAACAAAGTTTTGGCCTGACCGATTAATCAGGCTGGTTTTCCCAGCGTTTTCAAGCCCTAGAACAAGATACCAAGGCAGGGCGTACAGATGGTTACGTTTATTCAGATTTTGCTTCATGTTAGCAATCACCTGATTCAACTCTTTTTCCTGACGCTCTTCGTATATCTGAATCGGGTCTTCACGCAGTCGCTCAGTGTGCGCTTGCTCTGCCTGGAAACTTTGCAGCTTACGCCATTGCCAAACACCCCAAATGGCTAATGCCCCCAAGGTAATAAAGCCACTGAATATCGCACGCGCCATCACAGATGCCAACGGTGTCTGTTCGCCAATCGTTAACCAAGGGCCGGCCCACCAGATGGCGACATTAACGAGAATAAATATCGCTGCTAATAAAATAGGAAAGGCTGCGACCATGCCAGGTTTAAGCTTTTTCGCTATTTTGAAAAGATGTTTCCACATGAATTTTCGCCCTTAATCACTCTGACGTTGTATTGCGTTCAAGTTGTTCAACCAAGCTGGGTTCCCAGTCGGTGACGCTCATGGTTTTAATTTCTTGATTTAGTGTTTGATACTGCTCCTGAGCCATGCTATTGAGCTGATTAGCTTGCATTAAATCCGCTGAAATCATCCGCCAATAGAAGTGCTCGCGAGGCTCTCTTGACGCCTGTAGCCCATCGTTAAGCATGGATAGAGCCACCGCGATACCACCCTCTTTTGCCAGCGATAACGCTTCTTTTCTCTTTTCCTGCCAATCACCGTTGGTCGTTTGCCCACCCGCTTGGCTGGCAGTGCTATTGGCCAACCAGTCTTTTACGGCATCAGAGACAAACGGCTCTCCACCCTTAAATTGTAAGTCTTTTAGCCCAGGAAGACGCTCGAGGAATTGACTAACTTCGGACTGAATCGCTTCGCACCAGCTTTCATGTCCAAGCTTTTGTGCAATGGTATAGCTCATTAAATGGCCATCAAACCAATAAGGAGCCATCGTGAGACTTTGTTCGACTTGCCGCCATAAGGCCAGGTCAGGGTGCCGGATTTTGTCTTGGTAATCCTTGACACGATCTTGTTGCATACCTCGCAACTGAGTCTCGCCACCTGGTTTATGATCAGGCAGAGCCGTAATGCTATACCAGACAGCATAACGACGAAGCCGAATAGCAAGCGCCATACCATCATCTTGCTCAGCCAAGAACGAGGCAATTTTAAGTAGTGTTTGTTTTGTTGCCTTGTCGCTAGAGTGGTCAACATCCAATCCTGAAGATGCCGTCGTTGTCGCTGCACGTGATGATGTTTGCGATTTTTCTTTAGGCGTTTGATTAGCCCGTTGACGCTCCTCGGCTTTTCGACATTCCGCACGGATATTAACGATGACGCTATTCACCACATCGTTCGCTAACCCTTTCTCTTCGATCGCCTGCTCCCACGCTTCCACCGCTTGGGTAAGTGATTCCCGATCTTGCGCATCGAATTGACCAAAGTCTGTTTTGTCTACCGCGATGGAGAATCGCTGAGCCATTTGGCTGAAAAATTTTCGACGGGGTAAGTGACCACGCTTTCCAGGCGCAGGAAAACTTTCCTCCCAGAATTGAGACATGAAATCTGCCATCACTTCAAACGCCAGGATAAAACGCGCTGGAGAGGCCTGGTTATGTAAGCACTGAAGCAGATAGGTCAACAACTTAATGTCTTTACTCTTCTCTGCCAACAGTGTCACGACACTGTGCTCTACTTCATCCCATTGCACATCAGCATGGGACAGCGAACCCACCTTCATCATTTGATCTTCAACAAAGTCAAACAACGGATCGTCCACTAACCGCTCGCCCACGGCGCTGTTCTCGGAGACTGGTTGCGAAATACAGCGCTTATATTCTTTCAATTCCATGTTTACCAACCACAACGAGAACGAAGCGCACCCAGTGTCTCAGGCAACGGCTGGGTGTCAAAAGTTAAACCATCAACGTATTGGGAATTTGAACGAATGGTTAAGCGATCTTCTGTAGACAATGCCTTCATCAACCGAATAGCAGGTAATCCCCGCGACGAGGAAAGCACGACCCCTAAATCGCCATTGCGCCAGTATTGCGTCTGACCATTTGGGAAAGTCAATTTCATTCTCCCATCCTCGATAGGCTCGGGAAGCATCAGTTCAACGCGGCTTAAATTATCGATACAACTGAGCATTAACAGCGGCTGTTCACCGCCTCGGAAACTAGTTGAAATGTTACTCGCCCGCAATGTAATCCATGCACTGCTACCTCGACCCTCGCCTTTCTCTGTCAACGACCAAGACTGGGGAGCGCTTTGTTGTGCTGCTATCATCGCTCGTCGCCATTGCAACGGCTTTTGCGATTGATTGTCTCTTGCTTCAACCGGTACCACTTGGGTGTTAAATACACGATCAAAGCAGGCAAGACGATCGAGTCGTGAAGTCACCGCGCGGCATTGATTGGCCTGTTCAACTTGTTGCTGAGTAGATACGAGAGTGCTCCCTATCGCGGATGGCGCCAATATGGACGCCAGCATGACCCCTGCCAGGACAAAGTAGTTTTGTTTATTCATGAGGCTTTGATCTCTAGTTTTCGGCACTTATAGGTCAAGGTACGTTTCGGTATTCCTAAACTTTCTGCAGCTTTACTTTTATCGCCATCGAACTGCGACAATCGATCCACGATGATCCGTTGTTCAAAATCAAGCAATGCTTGTTTTAAATCGGCAATGGATGCTGCATCAATATTCAGTACGTTGTTAGCCATCGATGCTCCATTCGCATACCCAGCAGGTAATTCTGCACTTTTGGTCAGCGCGAGCGGAGTATGCCCGCTATTGATACACCCACTGAAAGTTGTCGTACCAATTGATTCACCGTCAGACGTTTGCGCACAAGCATATTCAATGAGATGCTTCAACTCTCGCACATTACCCGGAAAGGTATAGCCCAAAAGAATATCTAGCGCTTGAGACTCAAGATCACGAATTCTTGTCCCATGTCGCTGATTGAACTTAGCTATAAAATGGTAGCTAAGCTGGCGCACATCCTCTTTACGTTGAGCAAGCGAAGGCACATGGATCGGATACTGTAATAAGCGGTAGTAAAGGTCTTGACGAAATGAACCTGATTTCACTTTTTCAAGTAGATGAACATGCGTTGCAGACACGAGGCGAAAATCAGATTGACGTTCTCGATACCCACCTACCGGCCGAAACGATCCTAATTCCAGTACACGAAGAAGCTTGGCTTGCAAAGTCATAGGCATATCACCTATTTCATCAAGAAATAGTGTGCCGCCATCTGCTTGCGCAATCAGGCCCTCTTTGTCTGTGATCGCCCCAGAAAAGGCACCTTTTTCATAGCCAAATAGCTCACTCTCCAATAAGTGCTCTGGAATTGCAGCACAATTAATGGGAATGAACGGTTGATGCTGACGAGGTGATAAATCATGCACTGCACGTGCTACCAATTCTTTACCACTACCGGTTTCTCCCTGAACAAGTACCGATAGCTGCGATGAAGCAGCATTGGCGATTTGATCACGGAGCCGGCCCATGAGGGCACTGTCTCCAATTAAAATCGGCGCCAAGCTCGCCGCCCGCTCTTGCTGACGAGTTTGTTTCTCTATGTCGGTCAAAGACGCTTTCAACGCACGTCGAGTGCTTTCTTCCCCTTCCATCTCACTTAATAGTGACCACTGATGTTCAAATACATCCAATACTTGTAAAAATGACGCATCCTTCCAGAGTCTAGATAACGCTTGACTATCGCCCACAAGGCAAAGAAGGAGCTTCACGCTCTTGTTATCATGGATCAATGGCTGAATTGATACCGCCTCAAATAAGCCGAGCTCTCCAATAGTTCGAGAAAAGGCACGGTTGGACTGCCAAAAAACGATGTCTTCTGCCGCTAAGTGCTTGGGCATCACGTTTTGCAATACATGTGCAAATGGCGTGTCAAAATCGGTTACAGACCAAGATTCCCCACTGGCATGGCAGACAAGTTGCCTGCCATCACAACTAGGAACCAGCAGCATTCCTTTGCGCAGCTTGAGCTCGCTGACCAAAATCTGGATAAAGCGAGACTGCAAATCTGTTGTTCGCCTTTCCCGAGCTAAGTCAGTAACATAAGCTAGCCAGTTATGCATTCTTACTCTACCTCGCCTTTGAATTCGCCATTTTCTGCAAACAGGCGAACACCCGTGATTTGCGCCTTATCGGCCAACTTGTTTAATAGCGCCAATGACACCGGCGGTAACAGCTGCCCTTCGATAATCGCCTCAAGCATTCGTGCACCATTTTCACTTCGCGTTGCACGTTTCAAAATCTCTTCGATAAGGCTGTCATCGATATCAACAGTTGCGCCATAACGCTGGGCGAACGTGTTCTCAAGATGCGTTAACTTGCCACGTACGATTTCTGCTAAGACATCACGTTCAAGCGGAACATAAGGCACCACTTCCATTCGAGCCAATAAAGCAGGCTTAAAGAACGCTGCTAATTCTGGATATAGAGCATCATCGATGCTGGCTTTGTCATGGGCATGGTCAACAATCGTCTGATAACCCAAATTTGACGTAAGGAAAAACACGGTGTTTTGGCAGTCGATCATGCGCCCTTCACCATCAGCCAGCTCTCCTTTATCAAAGGCCTGGTAGAAGATGTTGAGCACCTCAGGATGAGCCTTTTCCACTTCATCAAGAAGCACCACGGAATAAGGCATTTTACGGATCGCTTCAGTGAGGACACCCCCTTCACCATAACCAACATAGCCAGGAGGAGAGCCGATGAGGCGTGAAACCGTATGTTTTTCTTGGTATTCAGACATATTGATGGTGGTTAAAAATTGCTTACCCCCATAGAGTTGCTGAGCGAGCTGAACCACCGTTTCTGTTTTTCCGACACCACTTGGGCCAACCAATAAAAACGCCCCCTTAGGACGGCCAGAGCGTCGTAAGTCAGCACGTGCAGTCAGTAAATGCCGATGTACGCGCTCAATAGCGATGTCTTGCCCTTTAATCGCCTTACCCAGTAGCGTTGTCAGATTGGTGATTTTATAGAGCTCATCGCTGTTCATCTGATCGATAGGTACACCTGTCCAATCCGAGATGACTTCTGCCACCTGCTCAGCATCAACATGGGGGTGCATCAAGCGTTGATCGTGAGGGATCGCATTCAGTGCATCATATTTTTCTGCTAACGTCTTAGCCAGATCGGCACGTTCTTCCTCTAGCGTGCCTTGTTGCTCTTCAGTGAGCACAGACGCTTGGTCATCATCGGATGGAGGGGTTAGCAACGCCGCTCGTCGTTCAATAATGTCCTCAATGAGGCGTCGCTGTTCATTCCAGCGAACCTGTAAGTCTTGCTTTTCAGCTTCATCGGCTTGCTCTTGTGTCTCCAACTCATCCAAGCGCACTTGATCAATAGACTGACCAATATATTGTGCACGCTTTAGCATCTCTATTTCTTGCTGACGTTGGTGGCAGAGTGTCTCTAATAGCGCTAGACGCTTGGGAGGCGTAGTCAGGTTAATAGCAATCCGTGCGCAAGCAGTGTCGAGCACATCAATGGCTTTATCAGGTAGTTGACGCCCAGATAAGTAACGTGCAGACAGCTCAGCCGCCGCTTTTAGCGCATCATCGGCAATCAGAACCCCATGCGCTTTTTCGTAGACACTTCCAAGTCCTCGCATAATGTCAACAGCTTGGTCGACAGACGGCTCTTCAAGCTTAACAAGCTGGAAGCGACGAGTCAGTGCGGGGTCTTTTTCAAAGTATTTTTTGTACTCTTTCCAGGTCGTCGCTGCGATAGTACTCAATTCACCACGTGCAAGTGCAGGCTTGAGCAAGTTTGCTGCATCGCTACCTCCTTCCTGGTTTCCTGAGCCAATGAGCGTATGAGCTTCATCAATAAAGAGAATGACCGGGTTCGGCGCACTCTTTATTCCGTCAATGACGCCTTTCAAGCGTTTCTCAAATTCTCCTTTAACCGAAGCACCTGCTTGCAGTAACCCTAAATCAAGACAAAAGAGCTCAACGTTTTGCAGGCGATCGGGCACATGCCCTGCGGCAATACGCAGCGCAAGCCCTTCAACCATGGCACTTTTACCGACCCCAGCATCACCCACCACGATAGGGTTATTTTTGCGACGACGGCAAAGAATATCGACCATCAAATTGAGCTCTTCTTCGCGACAGAGCACTGGGTCAAGCTCACCATTTTTAGCTTGTGCGGTAATATTGGAGCAATACTTATAAAGTGGGGAGTCACTCCCTTCAGCCACTGGTGCTTTTTTTCCTTTCTCACCCTTATCCATCACCGCCGTCTCAGCGGAGTCTGCCACGATTGCCGAAAAATGCGTTTTTAAGCTTTCTCGATTAATACTCGCCAATAATTTAGAGGCCGGGCGAGACAAGTAGCGATCTGCACGGTTCAGAACAGCGAAGAAAACGCTGCCAGAACGTAACTCCGATTGATTGAGTTCAGTGGTCGATAAAAGCCATGCTTCCTGTAGTCCCTCGACCAATAATGGGGAAAACGCCGGATAAGTATCCAGTGTGTTATCACGCTCATAGTTACCAGCAAGGGCTTGTTTAAACAGCTCAATATCAATATTCGCTTGTTTAGTAATAAGTCGAATATCAGACAACGGATTATCTAATAGAACCTCAAGGAAGTGCTCGATCAACACTTCAGGGTGATGGCGCTCGATACATAATGAAGCGGCTTGTTCGAGCGCTAATTTACTTTGCGCATTCAACTTAGAGATGAGGGTGGATAATTCAATTCGAATCACAGGGACACCTAGTTCTAATCAATATAATGTTGTTCGGCTTACAGCAACTGGTTAAGTTGGCTAAGTACGCTTTCGGACTTTTCATGAAGAAAATATGAATAACCGGCGAAAATACTGGTCCATAAGACGATAAACCCAACAAAAACGGACCAAAGGGGGACTTGACGGCTGAGTGCATATCGAGTGCTTACGACATGATCACTACCCTCACTCAGTTGTTTTGGTTGCTTTTCGTCATCGAGAAACTGGTCGTATAGTCTTTTTATGACCTTTTCTCGTTGCGCATGTCCACCATCAATCACTCTATATTTGCCTTCAAAACCCAAACACAAGCAGTGGTAAATAAAGACCAGTAATGGCTGATACCTTTCTGGCTCACTTTCCAAGCGACCTAAGATGGTAAAGACTTTCTCACCGCCCCATGTTTCATTGTGAAAACGTGAAAGCATCGAATGTTCAGCCCAACACGTTGAAGCGCCCCATGGCGTCCCCATCACGGCTTCGTCGAGAAAGGTGCACAATATATAGCGATAAGCCATTAAAACGGCATGCTCATAACCTTGCTCGGATAGCTCGATTTCAATCGCTTTTATTTCTTCGATGGTTTGATGGTAAATCTGCTCAATGTTTTCACAACTAGATAATGAGCGCACCCGCAGTGCAAGACCAAACAATGGCGTGGCTGCATCAACCAGCGCGTTAGCGTTATGACCACGTAGCTGAAACCAGTAATCTTGGTCATTATTAATTTTCTCAACGTCATCAAATAGAAGATCGTTAAACACACTTTCGTCAGTCGCTGCCATCATCAATCTCTTATTGCCCAGAATTGAATATCAAGATCGTCAAATGCTGCCGCTACATGGAACGCAAAACCACTAGAGTTTGCTAACATTGACCAAGCGGCGCTTTCTTTATCCAGCTGATAATAGGTATAACCTGCATGATAGGGCAGCTGACGCGGCGCAACCGGTAGAGGGATAAGCGGGATACCCGGCAGTTGCAAAGAGATCAGTTCGCGAATTTTCTCAACAGAAGAAACCTTGGTTTGCTGAGTGAACAATCGTCGTAATTCGTCTAACGGCATGCGTGCCTTCACGGCAACAATAAACTCAGCCGACTCCATTAATTGCGGATCTTGAACTGGTGCCACCATCAGGCCGTAGCTACGCTTATCGAGCTGAATAGATACTGCACGAGGCTCTAATACCACACTGAGACTCTGGCGTAAGAAACGAATGACTGGCCAAAATGCATCACCAGGCATATCGTGATTATAAGCGGGCATCGCTGGAGCAAGTCGGCTTTCATCGGTAAAGGTTGCCAATTCTCCACAAATTGACGATAAACACTCATACAGGCGTTCAGGGTGCAAGCTGCCTAACGATGCAAGGTGTTTCATTTGCGGATAAAGGCGGTTTAGCGAGTGCAATAACATAAAGTCTGATACATCCGCGACACCGCCTTGAGAAGGGGAGCTAATACGTTGAGCGATGTTTTTGGCGCGTTCCTGCATCAATCCGGCCATTTCGTTGATAAAGCGGTGCAGTGTTGCATTGCCCGCCACATTGAAATGACAAGGAATAAAGTCTTGATCCAGAACCACACTGCCGTCGGGACGCTTTTCAGAAATACGCGCGATAGGGATCGCCGCATAAGCGCTGCGATCTTCTTTCTCCAGCATCAACTGCAAGTGCACTGGTGACACGTCTAACGTGGTCGTATCGCCCTGAATACTTTGCACATCACGCACATCAATACGACGACTTTCATAGCGACCTGAACCTTTTTCTTCTGGCCAGTTTACTTCCATAATCGATTCACTACGTAAAGGAATCGCGAGGTATATTAGCTGGTTAGAGAGAGAGCCATCTTCTATCTCAAGCGCGTCAGGCATAACATCTTCTTGAGGAATGCGGAATGCCGTTCCATCTGGCATCACGCCCACCGCTCTCTCTATCGCAATTCGACCAAACGCTAGATACTCTGGATTTAGTGACAATTCAGCAATGCCATACAAATATTTGCTTATTGAAGTTAATCGCTCTTCCAATAAGTATTCACTGTAACGTTGGTGCTGCTGAAAGTGCTGAGGCTTAATAAAGAGTCCTTCGCTCCATATCACCCGGTTACGTGCAAACATTAGTTTTACTCTACCTTTTCTAATTTCACGTCATAATCTTTGAAGAGCATAAGCAAATGATACTCTCGGCCTTTATTTAATACTTTGACGACTTTCTTCCACTCGCCCAAGTTAGGCTCAGAAAAATACGCCATGACACCGATGTAATTTGTGTCTTCATTGATCTCAAATGCATTGACAAACTTGAATT
Organism: Salinivibrio sp. ES.052; assembly: GCF_900141775.1. Lineage (GTDB taxonomy): Bacteria > Pseudomonadota > Gammaproteobacteria > Enterobacterales > Vibrionaceae > Salinivibrio. The sequence continues at coordinate 75,160 of NZ_FSRI01000003.1, forward strand.
GACCTGGTGTCAGCACATAATCATAGTTATTAATAAAATTACTACTAATCGCATCTTCATAATCCGTTCGTAATTGGTCAAACCCCGCAGACATGAACATAGAGTCATCTTCCAGTTCAAACACCTGTACTTCTATTGGCACCGAGTCACCCGTGATATTTGGGTTAACTCCCTCATCGCTCACTAAGCTAAATGTTACAGTTGTTGGTCGCTCTTCAGGTTGATATTCATCTGAAGAACTACACGCTGTTAATACCAAAATTACGCACAAGATACCTAATTTCTTAAGCATGATTATCTCTCCAGTTGTTTTTCACGAATACGCTTGTCATACACCTGCTCAAATATTTCCCAAAAGAGCTTAGAAAACCCTTGCTGACGGTTAGAGGTTAGCTCTCGGTAGTAATTGCAGTACATTTCCCATGCCCACGCGGATTCACCCTCTTCATGGGCATCCGTATTACGTCGGCAATGCTGGAAACGTCGTAATAGCACGTCAGGAGAGAATGCATTGAGAATTTGATCAAGGGCTTCTGATATTGCATCCTGCGTTGCTTCATTATGATCTCTTACATTTTTTAAACTTTCAGCAATTGCCGCAGGGGCTGAAAGATGTACTAGACTTTTATCTGCGTCATACATCGTTCCAACTGTCTCTTCATAAGAGAGCCCAAGCCGTAGTGGGTTATCTTCAATAGGCTGTAGGTTACGGTTCATCGTACCAAAGCGTCCCTCTGCTGCTTGTTCGTGCAAAGCCAATAGGCCTTTTAAACATGCCTGAAGAGACTGTCCCATCTCCTGTGAGAGGAAATGCATCCTTTGAACATCTTGTTCATTGCTCACTCGAACCCCGAGGCCCTCTAGCATCGGACCCGTTAATAAATGCTTGCCATGTCCGGCACTTTCATTTGACGGGGACGGATCATTGTTCAAACTCTTAGCCACTTCTTGCTCGAGAAGTCCTAGCTCTTTTTCATCCATTGGCTTCGTCTCACTTTCTGTCAACGTGGAAGGCATATGATGGGCTGCCGTTTCAATTGATTGTGCATCCAATACCTTTTCATGTGTTTTGTGGCTGGTGTTCTGCTGCTTTCTCTGACCAAAACCAAAAATACGTTTCAACCGAACAGACGCAGACATGGTATCTTCGCTATCCGCTTGTGGCGTAAAAGATGGACCTTTTCCTGTAAGGTTTTTCTTTGAGATAAGGCCGCTATCATTCGCGTTCTCTGATAGATCATTACCCAACAGCCAGTTTGTACCCTGCGCTTCTACTTTTGCTTCTAATTCGACCAGAGGATCAATGGGGGCTGATGCATCCTCAAGCTCTAGCTCGTGGTCAACAGGCTCATGTCCATTGGCCAGTAAGTCGGTATGGTGACCATCAAAAAGCGTATCAATATGGCCGGTATCTATCTCACCATCCTCTCCAGTCAACACACGTATTTCATACGGGCCTATTTGCATTTCATCTTTGTGTGCTAAGCGTGCTAGTTGGCCCTTACCAAGCGGCATATCAGCACCATTAACAAACGTTTGTCCACATCCATCCCGCACGCAGAAAGCACCGTCTACGACCAAAATTTCACAGTGCAAATCATGGACTCGACCCAACCGATCTTTCAATCGCCAACTGGCTGAAGGCGATGAACCAATAGTCCCACCAGATTCCACAAAACGAATCTGAGCGGATAAGCCTGATTCCAACGTTTGAGCATTGGCAATCACAAGTACTATGCCATTTTGATGTTGCGAGACCATGTCTATTGCCTTACTTGAATTAATACACGCTTATCTTGCAAATCTTCACCGAGAAAAGATGTCCACCCCAGCGCGACTTTTTTCCCTAACTGAAGCGCGGGCGTCTCTTCATCCATCATCGACAACTCTAAATCGAATGCCATCTGCTCTCGCAAAATGAATTCAACTAATTTACATAAAGGCTGATACTCTTTACCTACTGGTAAAAAGTCGTCAAAACGCTCCCTAGTTAACTCTTTGATACAAATGATAAATTTTCCATTACAGTCAAAAACTGTCTCACCAATCACAGTATCTTCACCTAACCGACCATTCATACAGCCAAGAGACATTTGCTGATCTTTCGCAATCTTTACTTTGCGCGTGACCCATTGACGAATTTCTACCTGCTCAAGATCGAAACAATGAGCGATAATGCCAGCAACTACTGTAGGTGAACGGCTTCGCCCCGCTAACGTGCCAGCATACGCCAGCATCTTGCACCAGTTAATCGGCGTCTCACCACGCAGCTGCGTATCACCAAGGCCCACTAAAGCAAATAGCTGTGCTGAGAATTGGTCCTCAGCACCAGGCTGAAATCTCACGTAGTAACGGTATTTGCGCCAGATCCGATACACCAAAGCGATCAATCGGTTGTTAAAAAAGTCCAAAAATGGTCTTTTAATTCCGCCAGGCTCTTCATGGAGAAGTTGCTCAGTGATAAATGCTGGTAAAGGCGACTGTGATCCTGCAAGACCTAAGAAATTCGTAAGCACTACCGTGTGATCATTGACTTGATCAAGCGATGCTATATCTGACGCAGCAAACCCAAGGCTTGGGTTGGCACTGAACACCAACTGGCATTCACGCTCCCACTCTTCTTCCTCTGGATTAAGCCCTTTGTACTTTTGTAAAAGCTCAACTAATTGGAAAAAGCTATACACTCTCGCATCTTGAACAAGATCAGCCGCACTGGGTGCCAACTCATCTAGATGAGTGGTTGCATCCCGACTCTCGTCTGCCATGTATAGGTCTCGTTATTCGTTGTGTTGATAACGGTAAGCTCATGAAAAGAATTAATACTCGCGTATAACGAGAAAAAGTGGCTGAGCACCGTTCCAAATAAATATAAATCGCCTTCCGAGCCAAAACCGTCTTGATTGAGATAAATCGTGGACTGCAAACCTCGAACCGGCATGCCACGTAATAACTTATCCATGGGCTTGGATTGAATATCTTCAATCGCGTCTAGGCGTTTCTTACCCACTCGCTCTGCTTGACGATCCACCAACGCACGAAAATCATAAGCGGTTAATACACAGCTCAATGCGTCTTTTGACAGGAGCGACAAGTAATTCAACGATAAATTAGAAATCAACATCCATAGCAAGCTGCCATCCAGCACAGGCCTCAATGCTTGCGTTGGGATTGTAATATTTTCGAACTCTGCAAATGGCGGTGAACTGTCCGTTGGATAGCAAATATCTCCGACACCTAAGTCCAATGGAAGTTGACGATTTGTGCAGGTCAGCTTAATTGACACCGCCTCATCGACATCGACGGATGCTGACTCATCCCCGCGAATAAACGAGATAAAAGAATCAAAACCATCCCCGCGAATGCTGTTTTTCACCCGTGAGCGGTAATAAAGGGTTTCTCGATTACGCACCCGCTCTACTTCATGTTGAAAGCTCTCAAACGGGGTATAAACCCGCTTTTGACCACGTACCGGTTTACCATCAATGACTTTGTCTTGCCGACCCGTGACGCTATCAATACTGAACACTTCATAATGGGCTGGCTTACCGCTTGATGGAATAACTTTGTATTCAGTGCTCTTTCCGGTGAGATCGATCGGGTCTGCGTCATGATCAAACAAGTTAATGACGGGGGTGCAATAGAGCTGAAAGCTCTCTGATCTCACTCTGACATCTGACGGCAACGTTTTAGACAAATGTAACTGCACCGTAAACTGGCCGTAGACATTGTTCGGTATTGCCTTATCTAAACCGCTAATATCAAAGAAATGAAACGCTTCAGGAAATGACAAATATTCCTGCAAAACACGATAACCGTCGTAAACATTTTGTGGATAGGGCAATAGACCATCGCCAGGATTAAATCCAACCGATGAAAACGCATCTCTTGGTAGCGAGAACTCAGTGCCATCGACGTGTACCGTGAGTTTTTCGAGATGATGACTCAGCCACAAATAGATCATTTGTGCGCTATATTTATCACCACCAATGTAAAAACGCAGCGTGTTGATATTGGCATCTCTTACCGACATATCACCGTCTAAGGTCATTTGCAGCTGAATTGTCGTCGCTTCACGTGTGTGTTCAGCGTGAACGTTAGAGCAATACAGAGGGTACAACTCAACCTCTCGGCAAGTTTGAAAGCGACACTGGGTTTCCATAACAGGCTTACTGTCAAGCTCCGTCCCCTTAGCAACAACTTGCTTTTCGCTCAAACTCCCTTCTGGCTTAAATTGTGCGATGCACATACTCGGTACTGGGCGCAAATAGTTGGGCCAGAGCATATTGATAATCGAGTGAGTAAGCTCAGGAAAATCATCATCTACTTTTTCACGCAATTTACCGGTTAAAAACGCGAACCCTTCCAACAAACGCTCTACGTCTGGATCTGTGTGTCGACCATGTAAGAAACGTGCGAGTTGAGGATGCAGCTCAGTAAAAGCTTTACCTTGCTCTTTTAAAAACGCGAGCTCTTCTCGAAAATACTTGTCTTGCGTCATGCGGTTTACAACACTCGATATTGGCGGTTCTGGTCTAAAAGCAAGCTAAGTTGAACTTTCTCGTGGAGCGCTTCGCTATTAACGGTGGCAACAATGTTGAACCGCAGCATGAGTGGTGAGTGCGGATCAAAATCTGATGTCACTAAAATATTGGTAAGCCGCGGCTCATATTTTTCCAAACACTCTTTAATTGCGAGTTTCACCCTCAACGATAAGTCTAAACTTTCGAGCGTGGCATCATTGAAGTCAATTAAACCTAAACCCGGTGAGCTTTGGGCGCCACCCACGCGAGTATTCAACACATTTGCAATGTTGCGTTTAATCGATCTCACGACATCTGGACTACTCGGGCCTTGAGTTATAGACACGGGTTTGGCGTCGGCTTCAAGGCGCTCCAAGAAACCGACACCAAATGCACTGTCTTCTAGCGCAACGTATGCCATGATTACTGATCAAGCCTACCAACAAGAGACAGTTCGAAGTTCGCACCCATATATTTAAAATGAGGGCGAACAGACAAAGATACCTGATACCAACCAGGGTTACCTTCCACATCACTCACTTCGATTTTGGCGGCACGAAGTGGTCGACGGCTACGCACGTCTGCTGGTGGGTTTTCTTGATCAGCAACATATTGCTTAAGCCAAGTGTTTAGCTCGCGCTCAAGGTCTTGTCGCTCTTTCCAAGAACCAATTTGCTCACGTTGCAGCACCTTGATGTAATGCGCGAGGCGATTAATAATCATCATGTAAGGAAGCTGTGTACCAAGCTTGTAGTTCGTCTCTGCTTCTTTACCTTCTTTGGTATTTGGGAATACCTTAGGCTTCTGAATGGAGTTAGCAGAGAAGAACGCAGCATTATCACTGCCTTTTCGCATGGTCAGACCAATAAAACCTTCTTCCGCAAGTTCGAATTCTTTGCGATCAGTGATCAATACTTCAGTCGGGATCTTAGACTGTAGCGCCCCCATTGACTCATAAACATGAACTGGTAGATCTTCTACGGCACCTCCGCTTTGTGGGCCAATGATATTTGGACACCAACGATACTTTGCAAAGCTATCAGTAAGACGCGTTGCAAACGCAAAAGCCGTGTTACCCCAGAGATAATGCTCGTGATCTTGACTAACATTCTCGTGATAAGTGAAAGACTTGATTGGGTTTTCTGTCGGGTCATATGGCACACGCAACAAGAAACGTGGCGCTGCTAGGCCAAGATAACGCGCATCTTCAGACTCACGCAGTGAGCGCCATTTAGTATATTTAGGGCTCTCGAAGATAGACTTAACATCTTTGATATTTGGAAGCTCTTCAAACGACTCAATACCGAAGAACTCAGGCCCTACACTCGAGATAAATGGCGCATGTGCCATTGCCCCCAACGCACCCATATATTGCAGCAATTTCATATCTGGGGTAGAGGGTGTAAAGGCATAGTTACCGATAATAGCGCCTGTTGGCTCACCACCAAATTGACCGTAACCTGACGAGTATACGTGCTTGTACAGACCTGATTGCGTTGTTTCTGGCGCGAATTCAAAGTCGTCTAACAACTCTTCTTTAGTTACGTGTAAGACATCAACTTTGTTGTTCTCGCGGAAGTCAGTGCGATCGACAAAAAGTTTAAGTCCACGCCATGCTGATTCCATCTCCTGGAAAGAAGAGTCGTGCAAAACCTCATCCATTTGAGCACTGATCTTTTTATCAAGCTCAACAAGCATCTGATCAACAAGCGCTTTGTTGACAGGTTCTTCGGTTTGGTTGTTACCAACTAGATTTTCAATAAAGGCTGCAACACCTTTCTTCGCGACATCATAGCCCTCTTCGCTAGGCTCAATACGCGTTTGCGCCATGATTTCGTCAAGTAAGCCACCTTCCTTGACTTCAGGAGACTCTACTACTGATTCACTTGTAGACATGTTTCTATTTCCTAAGGCTTAATTTACTACTGGTTTGAATCAATTACTCTTTCGGAGCATCGTCGTCACTACTGACCACATTCAGTTCAGCAAGCAGTTTTTCGCGCGATTCTTCAGAGTTAAGCAGCTCCTGCAGACGATCACGAAACGCAGGAATATTACCAAGAGGTCCTTTCAACGCGACAAGCGCTTCCCGAAGCTCTATCAATTTTTTCAGCTCTGGAACTTGGGCAGCAATAGAATCGGGGGCAAAATCATTCATTGATTTAAAAGACAACTCCACAGGGAGCTCTGCATCTTCATCATCGGCAAGTCGATTTTTTACAGTGGTGGAAAGACGTAAATTGCTTTCACGCATTACATCTTCAAAATTGTTTTTATCTACCGAAACTGTTGCACGCTCCTCTACAGGCGTATCTTCTGTATGCCCCTTAAAGTCACCAACAACCAAAGTTTTTAGTGGGAGCTCTACTTCTGCTTGCTGATCACCCGTCGCGGGGACGTACTTGATATTAATGCGCTCTTTAGGCGCTACGCTTCCTTCTTTGGACACTTTGAACCCTCGATACCTTCACCAAAATGACAGCACAGCCAGGAGTGACCCTGTCACGCTGAACTGCGTTAACATCTTAAAAACATCAATGACTCGCTGTGCTGCTATCACTGACGGTGCGCCAGCATACATAACGAAAAATTAGACATTAATTAAAATTACACAATTTTGGAGCAATGCCTCATATTTGTATTTTATGTTCAAAATCCCACGAAGAATTGACACTTTGACATTTTCATGACATACGAAGTGTAATGATTATTTTAGTGAGCAATAACTCTAAAACTAGAGTAAACATGCTAATTTTAATTGAGAAAAAAATGACAAGACAAGCGGTTGAATCGTTAAAATACCAACATATTATTAATAGATAAGCATGAGTCAATGCGTAGAACTGGTAGCACATCCGCTGATATGTAACCTCATCCACCTCGCTACGCCCTTCTTACTTACTAACAGAAGTGTGAATAAGAATAAATTAAGAGGAAGCAAATAAGGACACGGTGTGATCCTCGCAGCATTACTGCATCGGCATGGATAATGTTATGTGCGCAGGATCATTTTAATCTTATCCGTCGAGTTCGTCCTTCCCCCTATTGCTCTCCTCCTTATAATCCCCCACTAAGGAGGATGTGCCCTTTTCTTAATTAAGTAACACTAGTGTCACTTATCGTCTCTGTCGGCGCGCTACCGGTTGTGCCATCACTCTTCGCACGACGCCATTGTCTCGCCACTCGACGACTCAGAGTATTTCTTTGTGCGGTTTTCTTTGTGCGGATAGTGATTATGAAAAAGTTGCGTACCCTTTCTATAAGTCAACGGATAAGCTTAGCTGCCTCATCCATCGTCCTGATCGGTCTTGGAGCAGTGAGTGCCGTTTCCTTGTCAACGCTGAATAGCAGTCAGTCAGCAATGTCATCCCAGGTCACTGAAAACGTAAAGCGTGATCAAGTGATTAAGATGCAAAATCGCGCGACCGCGATTAGCGAGGAGATCCATGCGTATATTGCCTCTCCTCTCGACACGGTGCGAACTATCGCTCAGATTTATACCTCCGAAGCGGAAAAAAATAAGTCAGCACGGATCCTCGACCGAGATGATATACCTCGGATCATGTATTCGATTTTGAAACGCCAACCTGAATGGCACAACATCTACACCGAGTGGCAAAAAAACGTGTTGGGCGCCGATGCTTTTTACTACGGCGACCCAACAAGCGCTGTAGATGGCCGCTATGTGCCGTCGGTGTCGGTAGATGAGAGCGGGGAAATGCGCCTTACCGCTGCGCAAAATTTCTCTGAAACCAATCCTTGGTATCAATGTCCGGTGAACACACAAAAAGATTGTATCACCGACCCGAGAACCGCTGAGATTAATGGCAAAACCCAAACGGTGTTTGATGTGACAACCCCCGTTTTCCGTTTCGATAAAACCGTTGCCATGGTGGGTAGTACATTGACTACAGCACAAATCCAGTCCATTCTGGCTAAACGTGCCGACAGTAACGGTAAGCTGTTTGTTGTCAGTCAAAATGGCCGAATCGTTGCTAGCACCGATCAACAAGTCCAGCATGGTGCCGCGGTCTCCAAACTATCCTCTCCCGCGTATCACTCTCTTGCCAAGCTTCAAAAGCAAAGCCATAAAAGCCAATTCAAACAAACCGATTCGCACTTTTATGTGTCGCAACCGATCGAATTTGGCAATATGTCTCAGACGTGGTCAGTGATGATTGTGACCCCCAAGCAGGCCGCGATGGCCCCCGTCACACAGCTGAATCAAATGATGACAGACGCCGAAAGCGATATTCAAAACACCATATATTGGGTGAGTGGCCTCGTGCTTCTGCTGGCCTTTGTGATCATTCAAATCGTTATCAAACGTCAATTAGCACCGTTGAGTAGCGTCGAGCAATCGATTCAAGCGATAGCCCAAGGTGGTGGCGATTTAACGCAGCGTTTGTCGGTTAATGGTAAGACAGAGATTGATCGTATTAAACACTCAGTCAATCATATGTTGGATGCGCTGCAATCGATGGTGGGACAAATTCAACAAGCAGGTGGGCGCTTATCCGACACATCAACGACAGCCAATAACGCCATCACCGATGCCCACCAAGCCCTGTCTGATAATACCGAGACACTACACCAAGCCGCGACCGCGATGGAACAACTGACCGCGACCTCAAAAGATGTGGCAACCAACTCTGAAGCCTCAAAAGAGAAAAATACCGCAGTGGTTTCATCGCTGAATCAATGCATGGAGAATGTGGCTAACAATGTGGCACGTAACCAAACCGCCAACACAGATCTGCAAAAAGCCAACAGTTTTGTCAGCGAAGTCAAAGCCAGTGGTAGCGATATTGCCTCTCTACTCGACGACATTCGCGGCATTTCAGATCAAACCAACTTGCTAGCGCTCAATGCCGCGATTGAGTCGGCACGCGCCGGTGAGGCTGGCCGAGGGTTTGCGGTCGTCGCTGACGAGGTACGTGCCTTGGCCCAGCACTCACAAAAATCTGTCGACCAAATCGTATCGACGCTTGAAACCTTCAACCAACTCCTTACCGATATTGAAGCTGTCATCCAACAAGGTGAGCGTGGTGCGGCGGAGGGTTATCAAGCGAGTGTTTCCGTGCAGGAGACCTTAACCGAGATTGTTGATTTGGTGCAGCAGCTAGGCGATATCAATTACCAAACCGCAGGCGCGGCGGAAGAGCAAAGTGCAGTCTCTCGGCAGGTGGCTGAAAACATCCAGGCACTGTCACAACGCATAGAACAAACCTTGTCACTCAGTGAGCAAGCGCAAGGCGCAAACCAAACCCTCAACCACGAGGCCAAAACGATTCGCCAACTGGTCGATACGTTTACGGTCTAGTTTCCAGCCTTACCTCTCATACTAAAAAAGGGCAACCAACGTTGCCCTTTTGAGGTTATGTCTTGTTGAAGACGCGATGTAAAACGTAGCTTAAATGGTGAGATTACTTCTTGTCTAATTGTGCTTTCATCGCGTCACGAAAGACTTGGTCAGCGTCAGTAATACCCAATTGCTCCGCATCACGCAGCAATCCCATTGCTTTGTCGACATCATTGTCTGCAATGGCGGCCCGAATAGCCTGGTGATAAAAACTAACGCTTTCTTGTTGCGGGCGTTCAGTGGCGGAGAGCGCTGGTAGGATTGTAGACTGAGCCTTGTTACGTGCGCCCAATGCGGTTGCTTCGATGGAAAACGTGCCAGTCAACGCGCGCGGCACTTGAATATCGCCTACTTCGGGTAAGTAGTTACCTCTTCCCTCTGCGTCCAATTTCGCTGGGTGGCTAACCGCCACCGTTTCATTAAGTTTATCTTTATCGGTAAAAATAACCAAATAGAGCGAACTGTCGCCAATTTGTGGATGGACTTTAATATTCCCTTGCAAACGGTTTCCATCGGCTAGACGGGGCTTTAGATAGACCAACCCCTCATCATCAAGCTCAGCACGAATATCGCCAGACTGGTTAATGACTTTAGCACTTGGGACAAAAACACTATCGTTGACTTCTGCCTCAATATTGATAGCTAATCCATTTTTTACCATAGGCAAGTCGAAAATGACGCCAGGGCTATCAATGCTATAGATATCGAGGACTTGTGTTTGCGCGGTGACCGCTATTTTTATCTCTTTGTCCATTTTTATCGGCAGTTGTTTCGCTTTTTCAATCTGCGTCACTGCCTTTCCTGTCGGTGCAACCTTATATTGGTTATCAACGAACGTCGAGCACCCACTAAGTAATAATAGCCCAGAAACAAATAACACTTTCTTATTCATGTAAAACACCTAAAAAAATAGCCGACAATTGTCGGCTATGAAAAAAGACAGTTTAAAAAAGACTTACCACCAAGCTTCCAATTGCACACCCGTTACGAACTCTGAGTCACCCTTGTCACCAAACGTATCTCCTTCTTCATCCGTAATATACGTGCCGTAGAAGCGAATTTCAGGACGCGACCAGAAGCTGTCACCCATTGCCCATGCTTGAGCTAGAGTAAACTTGTGGCCTCCTTGGTCTGTTCCTTGATTTTCGCCATCAAAGAAGCCGACCTCACCAATGGTGCGCATCGTATCGTTCCACTTATAAACAGGGCGCACAACTGCAGTGAACATATCAGAGTCACCCTCACCATCGGTCAAATCCGACCCATTGTGATAAGAAAGCTGATGTCCGAGTTCCATTGACGACCCAACATTCATCACACCCCAGTTGATAATACGATAGCCTTGCGCATCGTTTTTATCGTCTGAACCACGGTTGTACCATGCACCAGACCCAAAGCCAGCAATCTGATCACCGTACCCTGCAGAGCCATATTGCAAGATTGTTTGGTTGAAGCCATTGTCCATATTCTGATGCACAATACCGGTTAGCATAATACCATCATCAGCGGCTTCGGTTTGGTCATCTTTTTCTGTTGCAAAGTTATAGGCCGTGGCAAGCTCTAAGCTAGCGTCTTCCCACAAGCCAATATTGGCTAAACGTGCATCAAAAATATAGCCTGAAGACTGATCATTTTCTCCATCTTGAACAAACGCTAAAGAAAGCTTTTGGTCGCCCAATGAAATATTTTCGATACCACCACCGGTACCTGACGTATTCAAGAAATAGAAGTCAGTAATGTGGATGTCTTTACGTTGATAATAACGCTTACCCGCCCAGATAACGGCTTCAGGGTCAGATGCAATCACACCTTTGGCTTGGACATTAAATTGCGCGACATTAATCTCGCTATCTTCCCAACCATTTTGACCTTTGTCGCTAGAGGCAATCATCGATTCCAGCTTCCATGATTGCTCTCCGGTTTGAAGCTCCTCTGAAAAACCGAACTCGTAGTAGTTATCGTCTTCGTTACCCAAACGACCAACTTTATTCTTTTCAAAAGCACTATCACCTGCACCATCACCACCGATCGCAGCACCCGCACGAGCATAACCATTAAAATCGACAGCGAACGCTGAGGTGGCAGTGACAGCAGCTGCGACAGCCGCCGCAATTAAACTTACTTTTCTCATACCTTACTCCATAATGCGCCTTTTTTACGTGTCTCTTCACACCGGCAGTGGGTAGTGGAAAAAGACAGTGTGTCCAAGGCTTAGCTTTCTTCGTTATCCTGGAAATATCCTATCCCTGCACACTAAAGTGCGCGTCATCCAGGGATGTGGTTGAAGGGGGAGGAGGAGTAAGGAGGAGCTAAGGCGGATTATCCTAACTTGTCGACATCGATCACTGAACCAAGGCGTAATTGGTAATTGGGTTTCTTTTTTACCCCCTACAAAACGTCGAACAGATCACTATTAATAATTTTATTCATAGCGATATGAAACTTTATTACATGAGGGGCAATGATCATAAATGTGACGTCAGATTGAATTATTTATAGTTAACCGCTCTAATAGCGACTCGTCTCATTTAACGGTGTTAGTTATGTCGGTTTGTTTCCCATCTCCTTATGTATTAGGGGCGCAATTACACCCATCAGGCTGTCGGTTTACACTGTATGCGCCAGACCAGGACGGCGTACATTTACTATTGTGGCATCAAGCGCACCAACCTCAGCGGATCGCTATGCACGAATATAAGCGTGGCTACTGGACACAAGATGTTGCTGATGTCGTTGCAGGGCAAGAATACAGCTTTGAGGTCTCACATGATGGTCAAATCTGGTGTGTGGCTGACCCTTATGCTCAGGCCATTACCGGCCCTTTAACCTATCAGCCTCCCTATACATCATCGCAAAGCACACAGGTTGCGCGCTGCCAAGTCGTCGATCACGACTTATTTGATTGGCAAGGCGTGTCATCGCCCCAACGCTCAATGTGCGATACCGTTATTTTCGAAACCCATGTTAAAGGGCTAACTCAACAGCACCCAGATGTCGCGCCAACACAGCAAGGACGTTATTTAGGCTTGGTGTCACCAGCGATGTTGGCGTTCTATCAACAACATCAGATTAATTGCCTGCAACTGCTGCCGATTGCCTGTTGCTTACCGGAGCCGCATTTACTCAGCCAGCAAAAAACCAACTACTGGGGCTACAACCCATACGTTTGGATGGCTCCGGATCCACGCTACGCGGAAAAAAATGCGGTTGACGAGCTGAAAACGGCAATACGCGAACTACACCGCCACGACATCGAAGTCATTTTAGACGTGGTGTTTAATCACACGGCGGAAGGCGGAGAAGGTGGGCCGATTCTTCATTATAAAGCGCTTGATCATGCCATGTACTTACATGATGGCCAACGGCTGCGCAACCATACCGGCTGTGGCAATACCATTGATATACGCCATTCTGCTGCAATGAAGCAGGTGCTCGACACCTTACGGATGTGGGTCACCGACTATCACGTGGATGGGTTTCGGTTCGATCTCGCCGCCACCTTAGGGCGAGACGGCGATACCTTTGATCCCCATAATGCCTTTTTTCTGGCCATCGCCCAAGATCCGATCCTTTCTAAGGTCAAATTGATTGCGGAACCATGGGATATAGGCCCCGATGGGTATCAGCTAGGACAATTTCCGGTTAACTGGGCCGAATGTAACGATAAAATCCGCGACATCACGCGCAGTTTATGGCGAGGAGAGCCAGGTATGCTACAGGATTTCGCCACGCGGTTGATGGGGTCACGCGACTTTTTCAGCGCAGCGTATTGGCCGGATCACCTGCCCATCAACTACATCACCTACCATGATGGCTTTACCCTGCAGGATGTGGTCAGTTATGCCAAGCGGCATAATCACGCCAATGGCGAGAACAACCGAGATGGCCATGGCGATAATCGCTCCGCCAACTATGGTGTTGAAGGATCCACAAACAATACTGATATTATTGAGATAAGAACTCGGCAAAAAAGGAATATGATGGCGAGCACCCTCTTCTCGCTGGGGACGCCGCACATTCTAATGGCCGATGTTTTAGGGCACTCGCAACAGGGAAACAACAATGCCTATTGCCAAGACAACCCCATCAGTTGGTTAAATTGGCAAACGCAGGATCATGTTTGGTCAAACTGGCTTGCCACCATGATTGCACGTCGCAATGCTATCATACCGCGCTTTATTGATGCGTTGAGTGGCACACAGCGCCATTGCAATCAGATTGAGTGGCGACATCCGAATGGCGATCCTATTCACGATCATCAATGGCCAAGCCTGCAAGCACTCAGCTGTCAGATCACACTCGGTGCGCATCATTCTGACGCGGGTCAATCGCTGCTCATTGCCATTAACAGCGGCGACACCGCGCACAACCTACGGCTTCCACCAAATCATCAGTGGCGTATTGTCTGTGACAGCGCAACCAATGAAACAACCATCACCACACCCGAGCCATCTCTGATATTGGCAGGCAAGCGCTTTGTAGTCTGCATTGACGGTGACTGGCTGTAGCCCAATATTACCCTGTCCCGTCCTAATATAGGTTGACAGTTTTTAGGCCAGCTCCAGTAGCTGGCCTTTTTTATTATGCACCTGATTGGGGGTTGCCATACTTAAACTTAGGTGCGGTCTCATTTCGTTGTATATCGCTATCGATTCTTTTACCAGTATTTTAAGCTCTGTCAGTGTCTTACACCGGTACAGTAAAAACTCATGCTTCAGTATGCCATTGACTCTTTCCGCTAACGCGTTTTGGTAGCAATCATAACCATCCGTCATCGACGGCTGGATTTGACTCTCCTGTAGCGCACTCTGATAAACGGCTGAGCAGTATTGCGAACCTCGGTCTGAGTGATGTACCGCATTGCCGATATAGCGCTTATCTTTGACGGCCATTTTCAGCGCTTTCACTACATTGTCGACTTTCATATCTTCGCTAACGTGATGACCCACTATCTTGCGTGAGTTGGCATCGGTCACCAGTGACAGATAGTGCACACCTTGGTCTGATTCAACATAAGTGATGTCGCTGACCAGTACATGCGCAGCATCATGCAGTCCGTCTTCTTTTAGCAGGTTAGGATGCTTCTTCATCCAGTGCTTACTACACGTAGTTTTTGTGTAGCTTTTCTTGGGTTTAACCAGTAAGCCTTCGCTTCTCAGATAGCTAAAAAACCCGTCTCGCCCTAGCTTAATTTCGTGTTCAACTAGCTTGGGCTTTACCAACGCGTAGAGCTTACGCGCCCCTAACCTCGGCATATACTTACGCCAGTATTGGACCCAGTCTCTGATGATTGATAGTTCAGCTCTTCGGCTTTCCATTCGAGCAACGGCTTGATAGACACCTTGCCGAGAAATGCCTGTGGCACGACATGCCGCCGCTAACTTTATTTTACTTTTGGCTTTGGCTTGCCAGATGTACCGGATAAGTACTTTTTTCTGAGGCCGGCTCCGTACTCATTGTCCATGATATCGACCATACCATTGAGGATTTGGTTACGCAGTTTCTCTTCGGCTAACTCACGCTCAAGGCGCTTGATAGTTTCGGATGGGGTTTCTTTTGAATGTGGCATAAGGGGATGCTGAAATGGCTTCGACCAATCGAGTCTACCATGTTTTCTGAGCCAGACGAGTACCGTTGAGCGGCCCTGAATGCCAAAACGGGCTTGAGCTTGTTTGTACGTCATTTCGCCTTTTTCAACACGCTCTACAACGCCTAATTTAAAGGCTAAGGTGTAATCACGTTGCGTGCGCTTACGGCTTGAATTACTTGATGTTGTCATAAAGAAGTCCTCTTTATGTCAACGTATTTCAGGACGGGACACCCGCATCAAAAAAGGCAGCTAATGTTAGCTGCCTTTACTTTAGCGTTCTTGCTTCGCCTGAGGGCGTAACGCCTTAGCCTTTCACACCACCTGCGGTCAAGCCACCCACTAACCAACGTTGGGCCAGTAAGAAGACACCGGTAATCGGCACAGCTGACAAGACTGCTGCCGCCGCGAAGTCGCCCCACAGATAGTTCTGAGGATACAAGTACTGCTGCATGCCGACCGCCAAGGTATACGAATCAACATCCGACAACAGAATCGAAGCAACCGGTACCTCACCCACGGCCATAATAAACGATAATATAAAGACCACCGCTAGGATGGGCACTGACAGTGGCAGCAACACCAGCCTAAAGGCTTGCCATGGCGTTGCACCATCCAGTGCCGCGGCTTCTTCCAATGAGCCATCAACACTTTCAAAGTAGCCTTTAATCGTCCATACGTGGAGCGCTATGCCCCCCAAATAAGCGAAGATCAAACCACCATGGGTATTCAACCCCAAAAACGGGATGTACTGACCCAGCTTATCAAATAGCGCGTAGATAGCGACCAACGCCAACACCGCTGGGAACATTTGGAAGATCATCATCGCATTCAAGATGGTTTGCTTGCCTTTAAACCGCATACGGGCAAAGGCATACGCCGAAGTAGTAGAGAGTACCACGATAAACAGCGAGGTGATCCCAGCCACTTTTACCGAATTCCAAAGCCACAATAGAACGGGGAATGGCGGTGGTGTGACCGAACCATCCGGATTAGTTACCGGGAAGCCCAATGCTAATTTCCAATGTTCAAGTGATGGATTTTTCGGGATCAAGCTCCCAGTGGCGAAATTCCCCTCACGGAATGAAATCGCAATAATCATTAACAGCGGGAATAGGATCAGCGCCAAAAATAAGCACAAGCCAATATGGGTTGCCCAGACGCGATATTTTAAGGATTTACCTTGTACCATTGCCATATTTACGTCCCTCAGTGCTCGTTTTTCTGCGTCATGCGGAGGTTGATTAACGCCAATGCCCCGACAATCAAGAAGATCAGTGTTGCGATGGCACTTGCCAAGCCAAAGTCTTGACCACCACTGCCTTCAAAGGCGATGCGATAGGTGTAGCTGACCAGCAAGTCGGTATAACCGGCCGGCTCCGTGGTGCCAATACGGTTTGGTCCACCTTCTGTTAACAGCATAATCATCACAAAGTTATTGAAGTTAAAGGCAAAAGCAGCAATCAGCAACGGTGTTAATGGTTTAATCATCATCGGCAGCGTAATACGGGTGAAGTTCTGAATGAAATTCGCGCCGTCAATCGCTGATGCCTCGTAGAGATCATCGGGGATCGCTTTAAGCAAGCCCATACAGAGGATCATCATATAAGGGAAACCAAGCCAGGTATTGACAGTTAGCACCATGCTCCGCGCCAAGAACGGGTCAGAGAACCAATTCGGACTGATGCCAAACAGGGCTTCCAATACCATGTTGATTTCACCAAAGCTTTGGTTAAACAAACCGCGGAAAATCAGAATCGAAATAAAAGCTGGCACCGCATAAGGCAGGATCAATAACAAGCGGTAGATCGATTTGCCTTTCAGCTCTTCCCACTGCACCAAGCTCGCCAATATCAAACCGATAAAGAGGGTAAACACAACGGTGAGTACAGAAAAAACAATCGTCCAAATAAAGATGCCAATAAAGGGCTCTTTAATCCCATCATCGGTCCAGACACGCTCAAAGTTATCGGTGCCAATTTGCACCACATAGCCAGGCGACACTGTGTCACCGATAAATTCATCTGACGCATTAACAGGTTGGTAATACCCTATCTCATCATTGGGCTTGAGTGTCTCACCCGTCTTATTATTGATCAGCGTGCGTCCATCCTCCTGCTCACTATACAAAGGCTGAATGGCGGCGAACTTACGTAAACCACTCATGCGAATGGTTTGATCACCTGACAGTTGCAAATCTAGATTACCGAGTGCCTCTCGGTTTTGAATCACATCGCGGAGTGACGCTTTTTGTCCCTCAACACTGTCAATCGGGTTAAGTGATAAGTTTTCATCGGCCAGTGTTGCAAATTCAAATGGCTTGGTGGCATAACGTGTGTTTTCACCCTCCACCACAATACGAACGCCTTGATCCGTTTGATACAAAGAGAAAGGATAACTGTCGCCACTTTGAAAGGTTTGCTCTAGCAATACCGACTGGGCACGCTCGAAAGAGAGCTGGTTCTTGGCGCTATAGTTAGTTAGTGACAGCCCGACGGTATAAACCAAAGGAAAAATAATGAAGAGGATCATCCCCGCGATACCTGGATAGATATAGCGATGGGCGTATGTTTTTTTACTGCCAAAAATGTACAGGGCTAGTGCGGTTAATACCACAGTTAACAGGGCAAAGGCGGTTTCACCACGCGAATACATCAAGACGGTGGCATAGCCATTGATGATGGCCACAGTAGCCAGTAACGCCCACTTTATGAACGCTTTTGTGCTACTGGGCAAAGAAGAGCCTGACGTTGTCATAGCTTGGGAACCTTGGACTGACTGCATAAGGAACGCTACTCACATAGTTTTAAAAAATGCAGGGAGGCAAGCCCCCCTGCAGATAGAGCTTATTTGACCATTTGCGTTTCCGCATCGTCGAGGGCTTCCTCAACGCTTTGGCGGCCATCGACCACATTGATGATGGCGTTTTTGGCAGCGGCCCAGAACCCATTCATTTGTGGAATGTTTGGCATCACTTCGCCATGTTTGGCGTTTTCCATCGTTGCCGCAATGCGCGGATCTTTCGCCAGCTCCGCTTGATAGGCATTCAGTGCCACCGCACCTAAGGGCTTATCAGCATTGACCGTCGAAAGGCCTTCTTTAGTCAGCAGGTAGTTTTCAAGGAACTCAACCGCCAGTGCTTTATTTGGTGATGCGGTGCTGATACCGGCACTCAACACACCAACAAAGGGTTTAGACGCTTCATCTTGGAAGGTGGGTAAGGTGGTCACACCATAGTTGATACCCGACTTTTCGATGTTGCCCCACGACCATGGGCCATTGATGGTCATCGCTGTGTCACCTTGGTTGAAAGAAGACTCAGAAACCGAGTAGTCCATGTCAGATGAAATCACGCCATCTTTGACCATCTGCTTCATGAAATGTAGCGCGTCATGCACACCTTGATTATTAATGCCTGCATCTTTGACATCATAGCCAGTGGCCGTTTGTTTAAACGCATAACCGCCATCAGCCGCCATCAGTGGCCAAGTAAAATACGGTTCTTTTAAGTTCCACATGATGGCTGATTTGCCCTGCTCTTTGAGCTTGGCATCCACGGCAACCACGTCTTGCCACGTTTCTGGTGGGTTGGGCACCAAATCTTTGTTGTAGATAAGGGAAAGTGATTCCACTGCCACTGGATAACCGACGTATTTGCCCTTATATTTCACCGCATCCCAGGCAAAATCGACCATACCCTCTTTTAAACGATCCGACGGACGTATCTCTGCCAGTAAGCCTGACTCGGCATAGCCACCAAAACGGTCATGCGCCCAAAAAACAATATCTGGGCCATCGCCCGTTGACGCCGTTTGCGGGAATTTGTCCTGCAAACCATCAGGGTGAACCACGGTGACAGGAATACCTGTATCTTGCTCAAAGCGGTCACCCACTTCCGCAAGACCGTTATAACCTTTGTCACCGTTAATCCAAATCGTCAGTTGACCTTCTTCGATATTGGCGTTTGCGCCAAATGAACCCAGTGCAATTAGGGTACCGAGAGCAACAGCGCTAAGTGATTTTTTCATCTTTCTATCCTTCTTCTACTGAGGTGTAGCACGATTCCATCGAGGATGAGCTGTATTTCACGGTCTATCATGGGTAATTCCCGTGCATTCCTCATCATCCTGGCTTCTACGCCCTACGCCTGTGCGAGCGAATTCGTGATCCATATCGCTCGTCGCTAATGATGCGGTTCACAAAAATAAACGGTACGTGATCAACTTCAACTAATTTGCTGGTAATTTTGTGATGTACGCCCTCAAATGAGATCAAGGTGAAGATTATCCTCCTCCCCGCCTACTCCCCCCGTAATAATTTTACCCGGGAGGATGTGCCGATTGCACAGATACGCGACACTGCCTGTCATCAAAAAAGCATCGGGTGGAAGTTATCCAATGTGCTTAATCAATGACCAAATAGCGTTCAACAAAAACGATAACGCTCAAAAATGGCCGATATTGAATAACACAGCCACCTATAATGCGTATTGAGCCGAATTAATGAAAAGCGATTGAGGGCGAGCGACATGGCAAGTGTCACGTTTAAAAACGTTTGTAAAGCGTATGACAACGATGTAATGATTTCAAAAAACGTTGACCTAGAGATTAAAGATAGCGAATTTGTTGTCTTTGTCGGTCCATCTGGTTGCGGTAAATCCACCTTATTGCGCTGCGTGGCTGGATTAGAAGATATTACCTCAGGCGATCTCTATATTGATGATCAGCGCGTGAATGATATTGAGCCTTCGAAGCGCGGCGTCGGTATGGTATTTCAATCTTATGCGTTATACCCCCACCTAAACCTTTACGACAATATGTCGTTTGGCTTAAAACTGGCCAAAACCAATAAAGCAGAAGTCGATAAGCGCGTCCATCAAGCGGCGGAGATCTTACAACTCGGCCACTTACTCGACAGACAACCCAAGTCTTTGTCCGGGGGACAACGTCAGCGTGTCGCGATTGGCCGCACCCTGGTGTCTCAACCTCGTGTCTTCCTCCTCGATGAGCCACTTTCCAACCTCGATGCTGGCCTACGCGTACAAATGCGCGCGCAAATCACCAAACTGCAACGCCAACTTGGCTGTACCATGATTTACGTCACCCACGATCAGATCGAAGCCATGACCATGGCAGATAAAATCGTGGTACTGGATGAAGGCCGTGTGGCGCAGGTTGGCAAACCGCTAGAGCTTTATCATTACCCACAAAACCGCTTTGTTGCATCGTTTATCGGCTCACCCAAAATGAATTTTATGAGCGTATTCATAGCAGATGTTGAGCCGACTCGGGTCAAAGTGCAGCTCAGTGAAGGGGCGAGCTTCTGGATACCGGTCGATGGCAAAACCGTCACCCGCGGTGATCGTATGTCCCTCGGGATTCGCCCAGAGCATTTAATCGCCGCCAAAGACGGTGATGCCAAAATCGAAG
Source organism: Salinivibrio sp. ES.052 (assembly GCF_900141775.1). Taxonomy (GTDB): domain Bacteria; phylum Pseudomonadota; class Gammaproteobacteria; order Enterobacterales; family Vibrionaceae; genus Salinivibrio. The sequence goes on from NZ_FSRI01000003.1 coordinate 96,058, forward strand.
GGGAAGCGACCATCGTTGAGAAGTTGGGCAACGAGACGCAAATCTATCTCAACCTTGAAAGCGCAGACGCAGATGTCATCTATCGCCAACTCGATACCGTTGAGATTGAACCTGGTGAGAAGTACGCCATTGGTATTCCAGCCCATCGCTGCCATTTATTCCACAGCGACGGTCGAGCGTGCAAACGTCTACATCGTGAAAATGGTGTCACCTTCATTGATGAAGAAGATGCTGCGTAACACCACTTCGAAAAAGACAACGACTAGGCCGCATTCGCGGCCTTTTTTTGTTGCTTCAATCTCAGGGAAAAGGAGATATTGAGCACGATGCCAAAAACAAACGCGCCAAGGGTTAACTTGGCGCGTTTGTTTTTGTGGCGTTTTGTTTGTGGCGTCGAGTCGACTATGTTTTTCACCCTTGCCAGCGATAAAACACGGTGGCTAATGGGGGGAGATTGAGTGTCAACGAATGGGGTTGATCGTGTACCGCGCTTTTATCGGTGCTAAGCACTGTGTAAACCGGATAGCCACTGCCCCAAAATGCCTCATCATCGGCGTTTAATACCAGTTGGTAGTCGCCACTCATCGGCACACCCAGCTGAAAACCATCCCGGGGGACAGGGGTGAAGTTACTCACCACCAGCATCCGCGAGCCGTCATCGCCAAGCCGCTCATGGGCTATCACGCTAATATCTGCAGCGTCTTTTAATCGCCACTCAAATCCTGCCGGATCGCAGTCGAGGCGATGCAGCGCCGGCGTTGAGACATACAGGTGGTTCAGCGCTTTCACCCATGCTTGGATACCTTGATGGCGGCCGTATTGCAGCCAATGCCATTCAAGCTGGCTGTCATGGTTCCACTCTGCGGTCTGGCCCATCTCCGTGCCCATAAAATTGAGTTTTTTCCCCGGCTGGCCATACATGTAGCCCAAATAGGCACGTAAGTTCGCCGTTTGCTGCCACTCGTCACCGGGCATTTTACCGATCAACGAGCCTTTCCCATACACCACCTCATCATGAGACAGAGGCAGTACATAGTTCTCGCCAAACGCATAAACCAATGGAAACGTCAGCGTGTCGTGGTGATAGCATCGATACACCGGCTCTTCACGGATATAACGTAAACTGTCATTCATCCAACCCATGTTCCATTTAAACCCGAAACCCAGGCCTCCCGCATAAATTGGCGCAGAGACGCTGGGAAACGTGGTGGATTCTTCGGCAATCGTCATCGCATTGGGAAAATAGTGATAAACAGACTCGTTCATCCATTTTAACGTGGCAATGGCATCGTAATTCTCATTGCCGCCATCTACGTTGGGCAGCCACTGATCCGGCTCACGCGAGTAATCGAGATAAAGCATCGACGCGACGGCATCGACACGCAGGCCATCGATGTGAAACTGATCGAGCCAATACAGCGCATTATTCACCAAAAAGCGGCGCACATGATCTTTACTCATATCGTAGAGATGACAATGCCAATCGTTGTGCCAACCACGCCGTGGATCGGGGTCATGATATAAGGGCGTACCATCGAAATAGGCCAGACCATGATCGTCAGTAGGGAAATGCCCCGGCACCCAGTCGAGAATGACGCCAATGCCCGCTTGGTGGCAACAATCCACCAAGTACTTAAAATCATCTGGCGAGCCATAGCGGCTCGTCGGCGCGAAAAGCCCCACTGGCTGATAGCCCCAAGAACCATAAAAAGGATGCTCACTGACTGGCATCAGCTCTACATGGGTATAACCCATTTCCACCAAGTAAGGGACTAAACGGTTAGCAAGCTCACGATAGCCCAGACACTGACCCGATGCATCTCGCTGCCACGAACCAAGGTGAAGCTCATAAAAAGAGAGCGCTTGCGTATGTTTTTCAGTCACGGGGCGGTCTTGCCACTGCTGATCGTGCCATTGATAAGCATGTTGATCATAGGTCAGAGAAGCAAATGACGGGTATTGCTCAGCATACGCACCATAAGGATCGGCTTTGTGCGGTAAACATTGTCCATCGGGACCCGTTAACGCATATTTGTAGCGTTGATTGAGGCCAAGATGAGCGACAAACCCCACCCAAAATCCATCTTCGATGGCAATAAGGCTTCCAGCCTCTGCCTGCCATTGGTTCCAATCGCCAATCACACTCACCGATTGCGCGTGCGGCGCAAAAACCACAAACCGAACACCTTCCGTCGGTTTTCCTTCGACAGGGAGGGCAAGAAGGTGAGCGCCCATATACTGGTGTGCGGTTCTGGGATGATGTAAAGCGGCCATATCAAGCGCATAGTGATCAGGCTGAACGGACTGCGGTGTTATCCATGTTGATGAATTTGGCACGGGACGCTCCTTATAAAAAACGCCCCATCCTATGTGTGTTGACTGGCACTAAGGATAGAGCGTTAAAGTATGGTGAGTAGGTTAAACAGTCTGGCGACTCGCTTGCATGCGCACCCGAGATAAGTCTCTGGCAAGTTGATTCAACTCTTCACGACTAAAGAGCGTTTCCAAACTGGCCGAAAGTTTACGCCGCCAGTTGGGGTATTCGTCTACCGTACCGGGGATATTGACGGGTTTGTCCATCTCTAACCAGTCTTCCAACTGGACGCTTAATAGCGCCGATTTGCCGGCGGAAACATGCAATTGCAACGCGCGGCACAAGTGGCCATCCATCGGCACATAGCGCGCATCATCTCCAACCCCATCCGGTAGCATGCCATGCCAGCGCACACTGTCTAAAATGCCCTGCTTGGCTTTCAAACGATCATCAAATAATTGTTGAAGTTGCGCTTCATCTGGGTATAAGCCGAGCTCTTGACCCAGTTTTAAATCGTCGCAATGCCAAAAGCCACGAATGGTTGGCATATCATGGGTGGAAAGCGTCGCCATCGCCTGCTCGGTATAATGCGCCGGAGAAATAAAGCCACCGTCCTCTTCTGATGTTTCAAAGAAAAACACCTTGTACGAGTGCACTCCCGCTTCCGCAAGCAACGCACCAATTTCGTCAGGAACCGTCCCCAAGTCCTCACCAATCACACTGCATTGATGACGGTGCGACTCAAGCGCTAAAATCGCGAGCATGTCTTTAACGGGATAGTACAAGTAAGCGCCCTCGGTGGCATTTTTCCCTTTAGGGATCCACCATAAGCGCAGCAAGCCCAGCACATGATCGATACGCAAAGCACCGCAATGACGCATGTTGGCCCGCAACAACTCAACGTAGGCATGATAGCCAGTGTGTTTCAGTGCTTGCGGATCAAATGGCGGTAAGCCCCAGTTTTGCCCCCGAGGTCCCAACACATCCGGCGGCGCACCAATACTGGCATCCAGTACTAAGGGCGAGTTGTCCGACCAGGTTTCGCTTCCCGCATCAGACACGCCAACGGCGAGATCACGGTACAAGCCCAGCGACATCCCCTGCTCTTCAGCAATGGCTTGTACCTCTTCCATTTGACCTTCGGCAATCCACTGTAAATACATGTACAGTTGAATGTCGTCGCTGTGCTGCTCGATAAATGTTTGCGTCGCCGCGTTCTCATAGCGACGATATTTTTCAGGGAAAACGGGCCAGCCCCAAGTATGAGGGTCTTCCACGCGTAAATGTTGATGCAAGGCATCAAAGGTAGCTTGCTGTTTTAAGCTCTCTCCGCCTTTTTCAATAAAGTCTAAAAACGCACGACCACGTCGTGTCTGTTGCAGCAGCTCGCGTTGCTTAAATTCTTGAAATAACAAAGGCAGCACGGTCATCTTTAAGGCGGCGACTTCGCTATAATCCACCCAGTGCGTGTCGCGCACTGCTTGCAGGCGACGCTGAAACTCGGCACTGCCCACTAATTGCTGCGCATGGGCACTCAAACAAAACTCACGAACGTTGCTTACATCAATGTACAAAAGATTAAGCCAGCGCCGGGAGGACGGGCTATAGGGGCTCGCAGCTTCTGGATTAGCAGGAAACAACGCATGAATGGGGTTAAGGCCAACAAAGTCCGCGCCGCGCGAGGCGAGCTCACTGACCAATTGCTTTAGGTCGCCAAAATCACCGATCCCCCAGTTATGCGGGGTACGGAGTGTATAGAGCTGAATACTCGGCCCCCACATTTTTTTGTGCGCATCCAGTTCCGGTTGTTTATAGCACTGAGTAGGCGCCATGATGAGCGTCATCTGATAGGGCGATTTGCGGCGCTTTCGGTTCACAAAGAGACGGTGGTAGCCCCACGGTAAAGCGCACGGTAGGCTAAACACTAATGGGCCGCCATTACTGCGCTCATCGCGAACGATTTGTGACTGTAAGTAACCCTCAAAGCATTCGCCCTGTTCGGTTTCCAAACGCCAACTAAAATCACTTTCTCGCGCACTGGTCCCTAAATGAAGCGCAATTTCGACTGGCTCATTCTCCTGTACCACTTGCACTGGCGCGAGCACATCCGCTTTATGTTTCTTCGCCGCCGATGCCAATAACGCCTCGTCATTTCGTGTGTCATAGCCAAGTGACGTTAGTAAGTCATGTAAGGTACTGTCCGGCACGGCCGCTTCTGACCCCCATGCACTGATATAGCGATCAGCGAGGTTGGCCATTTGTGCGACTGTCTTCAATGCAGATTCTTTCATCGCTTTCTCCGAGGGGTCTGCCCCCTTCTTTTATTGGGCAATATTGTTGTCATTATTGTTAGATGGCAAGGCTCATTCCCTGCCACCTATGAGGTTGTTAACCCATTATTTTGCAATTAGCGCTTAATCGCTTCTAACTGCCAAATATTATTAACATAATCACGAATCGAGCGGTCTGAGCTAAATTTGCCCACTAACGCGGTATTCAAAATCGCTTTGCGTGCCCACTGAGACGCGTCACGGTAATCACGGTCAATGTCATTGTGTGCGCGCACATAATCCGCGAAGTCAGCCAAACACAGGTACGGGTCACCGCTACCCATGACACTGTCAAAGACAGGACGCAACGCCCCAGGCTGACCTGGCGTAAACGTCTCATCCAACAGACTATCCAAAGCGGCCTTCAATAGAGGCTGGCTGTGATAGACCGCTTCAGGCTGATAGCCTTTTTTGCGCAACGCCGTGACCCCATCGACATCAAGACCAAAGATATAGATGTTGTCGTCACCCACTTCTTCACGGATTTCCACGTTCGCGCCATCCATGGTGCCAATGGTGAGCGCGCCGTTGAGTGCCATTTTCATGTTACCCGTGCCAGACGCTTCTTTACCGGCCATAGAAATCTGCTCAGACACATCGGCAGCAGGAATAATGATTTCCGCCATACTGACACGATAATCAGGAATAAATACCACTTTGAGCTTGTCACCGACCCGTGGATCACTATTAATGGTTTCAGCCACCTTATTAATCGCATAGATGATCGATTTTGCTAATTCATAGCCAGGTGCCGCTTTCGCAGCAAAAAAGACCACACGCGGCGCCATATCGAAATTCGGCTCATTGATGAGGCGCTGGTACAGTGAAATGACGTGTAATAGATTAAGGTGCTGGCGCTTATATTCATGCAAGCGTTTAATTTGTACATCAAAAATCGCATCGGTATTTAGGGTGATATCGAGGTGCTCTTTGACCCATCCCGCCAAACGCTGCTTGTTGCGCTTTTTGACATCCATAAATGTCTTTTGAAACGCAGTGTCATCCGCGTATTGTGCAATCTGCTCGAGTTGCTCCAATTGCGCTGGCCACTGCTCACCGATTTTCTCACTGATCAAGTGGGACAAATCAGGATTACAGAACTTCAACCAACGACGCGGTGTGATGCCATTGGTCACATTTTGAATGCGGCCTGGGTATAGCGCGTCAAATTCTGGGAATAAATCACGCTTAACCAACTGAGAATGCAAGGCGGCAACGCCATTCACCGCATAAGAGCCAACGACACATAAATTAGCCATGCGCACCATGCGCTCACCTTTATCGTCAATCACTGACAACACCTGCTTTTTGGCCACTTCGCCCGGCCACTTCGCTTCTACCTCTTGCATGAAGCGATGGTTGATCTCAAAAATGATCTCCATATGACGCGGCAGCAAACTGGCAATCAACGCCTCACTCCAGGTTTCCAGCGCTTCCGGCAGTAAGGTGTGGTTGGTGTAAGCAAAGGTACGACTGGCGATGGACCAAGCCTCATCCCAGCCCAGACGATAATCATCCAGCAATACGCGCATCAGCTCAGGAATAGCGATGGTGGGGTGAGTATCGTTCAACTGAATGGTTTCGTAGTCTGGCAATGCGGCCAATGCATGCCCTGCCTCTAGATGACGACGGAGAATGTCTGCTACAGAAGCTGCACTGTGGAAATACTGCTGCATTAAGCGCAATGTTTTACCCGCATCGTGGTTATCGTTGGGGTACAAGACTTTGGTCAAATTCCCTGCATCGATGGCGGATTGCTGAGCCTGGGTATAGTCACCGTCATTAAAGGCATCCAGCGCGAACGGCGTTAACGCCCGTCCTTCCCACAGGCGCAATGGGTACACAGTATTGCTTTGATAGCCAACAATCGGCAGATCCCAAGGCATGGCTTGAATTTTCATGCCCGGCACCCACTGACGATACGTGTGTCCTGAGTCTTCTATCACCTCTACATGGCCATAAAAGCCAATCGTTTGGGCAAGGTCAGGACGCACCACTTCCCATGGGTAGCCTTCAGGCTCACGCCAGGCATCAGGCGCCTCTTGCTGCGCCCCTTCATCAAACGACTGGCGGAAAAGCCCATATTCATAATGTAAGCCGTAACCTACCGCGGGATACTGTTGTGCCGCTAATGAATCCATAAAACAGGCGGCGAGACGCCCCAAACCACCATTGCCCAGAGATGGGTCACGCTCTTGTTCGAGTAAATCCGTTAACCCGAGGCCAAGTTCACTCACGGCATCGGCAATCGCATCGTACAAGCCCATGCTAATTAAATTGTTCCCGGTTAACCGACCAATCAAAAACTCGAGGGATAAATAGTTAACACTTTTAGCTTGTTTAATTGTTTGGTCGTTTTCAGTGGCCACCAAGTCACTCGTCGTGTGTTCGGCCAATGCACGACCCAATGCGAGGTACCAGTCGCGTAACTGCGCGGTATCGGGTGCGTGACCTAGCTGGGTTAAATGCTGGACCATACTGATTTTAAACGCACTTTTATCAAACGCATGTTGCTGTTTTGGTGTCATGTCGTAACTCTCGATAATGGAATGAAACCTGATGGTTATTCATCCTGCCCAACCCGCGCACGGCAAACATCCTCCTACCCCATTCCCATCAAAGGAGGAGACCGCAGGGCGTAGAGAGTGAGGTCACATGGCAATAGTGAGGCGCCTCTCACCAAAATAAAGAACTGCCCTCTACCTGGTGATCTTCATCACGCTATGAAACAAAAAAGCATCCACACCGGCGATGAAAAGCTTATTCATTCTTTTGTAATTTTTGTGCACTAGCGCAAGTTAAGTGCCTATAAGCCGGCCTGTATGTGTAAATCGAATATAAAATCAAACCAGCAAACATCATTTAAGTGACAAATATCACATTTAAAAGGCGTAGGCGCACCATATTAGGGCAAACAATCAGAGATCTGGGATAGATCATAGTTTGTGCGTGATGAGTTACATACACTACAACCAGGATAAAGGGTGCGCTCCGGTGAAGACGCACCACATTTGCAGTGAAGGACAGTGTCTTATGTGGATCCCATCAAAGCTGACTCGGCCTGGGCGGCTCTATAACGCAATATTACGCCCGCGGGTACTCGATATTTTACAACAAGCCCCCCACTATAAACTGGTACTGTTTCGCTCCCCGGCCGGCTACGGCAAGACCACCATGGCCGCACAATGGTTGGCCGATCAGCCCAATGTTGGTTGGTTTAGCATTGATGACAGTGATAACGACAGCTTTCGCTTCATTAACTACTTACTGCAAGCCTTGCACCAAGCGACCCAAGAGGGTTGCGCCAACACGATAAAACTGGCGGAAAAACGCCAATTCTCGTCGCTTCGTGCGCTCTTGTCTGATGTCTTTGCTGAACTGACTGGGTTTCATGCCACTAGCTATTTGGTTCTGGATGACTATCAGCTGATTGATAACGAAGAGATCCATGAGGCGATGCGCTTTTTCATTAAGCATATGCCAGATAATCTCACTTTGGTGGTCACCTCACGCGCCAACCCTCCACTCGGTACCGCGAATTTACGCGTACGCGATTTGATGATCGAGATAGGTAATCAGCTTCTCGCCTTCGATAACGAAGAAACGACCCGCTTTTTCAATCAGCGCGTCGACGATGGCGTGGATAAATCCACGGCTAACGCCTTATGCACCTACGTTGAAGGTTGGCCCTCTGCCTTACAGCTGATTGCGATTCAAGCTCAGCACCAAAAGCGCACGCTGATGCAAAGCGCAACATCTTGTGAAAAGTTTAACCATGCCCACCTTTGGGACTATTTAGCCGAAGAAGTCTTCGATTTGCTTGACACTGAGACGCGTCAGTTTCTGATGAAAGTTTCTGTGTTAGAGATGTTCAATGATGAACTGGTTTTCGCATTGACTGAGAGAGAAGATGCACTGGGCATGCTTGAGTCACTGAATCGTTATGGCTTGTTTATTTACCCGCTTGAAGGTGATAACAACTGGTATCGATTCCACCATCTATTCGCGGAGTTTTTGGCTCATGAGCGCCAAGCACGGATACCTCACCAACAACAGCCCTTGCACCGACAAGCCGCACTGGCATGGTTGAAGTTACAATCCCCTCATCAAGCGTTACGTCATGCAGGCTACGCCAAAGACGATACATTGCTAGCCGATATCCTCAATCAACACGGCTGGCGTATGTTTAATCGTGGTGAACTCTCGACGCTAGAAGCCGCGATGACCAAGCTCACTGACGAACTTTTATACCCATACCCCAATTTAAGCCTACTGCGTGCTTGGTTGGCACAAAGCCAGCACAGGTATCATGAAGTCGGCGAACTGTTAGCCAACGCAGAAAAAGCCTATCAATCCCGTCAAATCCCGCTCGATATCGATTACCAAGGCAATGCCAATGCTCTGCTTGCCCAAGTGGCCATTAATGCGAATGAGCCGGAACAAGCGATGCGGCTAGCAGAAAAAGCGCTCGAACAACTCGATAGTGCCAATTACCGCGGGCGTATAGTCGCTACCTCGGTCGTGGGTGAAGTGAATCATGTGCTCGGTGAGCTGGATCGCGCCCTGTCCATGATGCAGCAGACTGAAAAGCTGGCGCGGCAGCATCAAGTTTATCACCAAGCACTTTGGGCGATTTTACAACAAAGTGAGATATTGCTAGCACAAGGCTACGTGCAAGCTGCGTTTGAATTGCTGGATAACGCCGATCAGCTCATTGAAGATCAACAACTGCATCAGGTTCCCCTCCATGAGTTCGCTTTGCGCCTTCGTGCACAAATCTTGTGGTGCTGGAACCGGCTTGAGGAAGCCGAAGCCTGTGCTTACAAAGGGCTACAGGTTCTGGAAAATCAACCACCAAGCAAGCATTTGCATAGCTATTCGATGCTCGCACGTGTCGCTGTTAGCCGCGGTGAGTTAGATAAAGCGGCGAAAAGCATTGAGCACATTGAGCACCTTTTGCGCGAGTCGGTTTACCATGTTGATTGGACCGCCCACGCATCATTGTCGCTGTTGCTCTATTGGCAAGCCAAACATGAACTCACCAACATGGATGAGTGGCTACATCAAGCTGTTCGCCCTGTCACCGCCTGCAATCACTTCAGCCAGCTTCAATGGCGAAATATTGCCCGCGCCCACCTGCATTTGGGTCAGTATGACCAAGCACGTCAAGCGGTTGATTTTCTGCGCCGCGAAGCGAACAGAGCCAATTTGGTGACGGATAAAAACCGCAATTTGATTGTTGAAGCCGTCCTTGCCAGCAAAGAACAAGAGACAGAATACGCCAAAAGCCTCTTGCAAGATGCGCTGATCCTCACCAATCAAACTGGGATGATGGGGAACTTTTTAATCGAAGGTGATGCGCTCTCATCCTTGCTGCATGCGCTGATTGAACAACAAGCCCTCGGCGCATTGGAACGCCATCGGGCACAACAGCTATTGAAGGAAATTGCCAGCCATCAACGCTCTCGTTCAACGCACTTTGATGAAGCCTTTGTCGAAAAGCTGGTCAACCACCCTAACGTGCCAGAGCTCGTGCGAACCAGCTCATTGACACAACGCGAGTGGCAAGTGCTCGGCTTAATTTATTCAGGCTTCAGTAACGAGCAAATTGCTCATGAACTTGATGTTGCCGGCACCACTATCAAAACGCACATCCGTAACCTTTACCAAAAGCTGAATATTGCGAACCGTAAAGAAGCCGTTATCACCGCTGAAAACCTACTGCAGCTAATGGGTGGTTAGTTAGTCAATCATACCTACGCCCCCAGACTTTCATGGGGGCGTAGGTACCTTACCCTCTCCGCCTACCTTCCGTGATATTTTGCTGAATTTCATCAGCTTTTTTTAAATGACATCTTGATTTTTAACTGGATCACGCATGGTAGATGCCACCCTTGAGTATGCTGCGCCTCAGTATTGATACACGAGGAAAAATCAATGAAGCGCACTCACTTTTTGCAACCTCTCAGCGCATCTGTTGCCTTCGCAACTATCATCGCGTTAACGGGTTGTAATACCGATAAAGAAACCAACCTCCCCCCCAGAGATACGGGCACCAATAATGCCAGTGTGCTATTTGCTGACGCCGATACCCTGCTCACTCATCAAACCAACGCCACCTCGCTCACCTTGTATTACTCCGCTGATGGCACGATGCGCTATAACCCGGACACGCAGCAAGTGGAAAACGCCACTGCGAGTGTCGAATCTACCCTTGCTACGAGCGATCATTGGCAACTATCGTTCCCCTATTTGCAAGGAGACGTCAAAGGGTTCGATTTTGATTTTGTTAGCGCCAATATTGCCCTGAAGCAATGGCTCAAAGGGCAACTTCTCGCTATCGCCAAAGACGGTGATACCGTATTAACCGCCACCGATGTGCAACCGGCCCGGGCGCTCGATGCCTTGTATGCTGAACACGCCGAAAAACTTACCTATGGTGCCATCCCTGACGGTGGACACACTGAGTTTCGTTTATGGGCACCCACCGCACAGCAAGTCTCGCTGGTGCCCTATCAATCGGCGAGCACACAAAACGCGTCAAAGCAGCGCCAGACGCCAATTAAAATGGACTTCGACGCCGACTCAGGAAGCTGGCATGTTGCCACCACTGCGCTGAATCATGGCGACTATTACCGCTATCAACTATCGGTCTATCACCCTGAAACACATCGCATCGAGCGCCTTGAAGTCACCGACCCTTACTCACACAGTTTGTCGACCAACTCCAACTACTCACAGGTGGTGGATCTGGATGCGCCAGCACTTAAACCCAGTGGCTGGGATACGCTGAGTGCACCTCATTCGCAGCAAAACCCTGCCAACAGCGTGATTTATGAGGCGCATGTGCGTGACTTTTCCGCGCTCGATCAATCCACACCAGACAATCTACGCGGTAAGTATCTGGCTTTTACCCAAAATAGCATCGCCCCGGTCAATCACTTAAAAGCGCTTTCTCAATCCGGCGTCACCCACTTACACCTGCTCCCCGTGTTTGATATTGCCTCCATCAACGAAGACACGGCGCAACGTATCGATTTAACCGACCGTTTCTCCACGCTATGTGACAAAGCACCTTCGCTGAAAGAGACGCCAAGGCTGGCGAGTGAGTGTGACAACAACCAAACCATCCAAGCGGCCTTGACGGATTTAGCCACCCAAGACAGTGCGGATACCCCCTATGTGCAAACCGTGATGGCGGCGATGCGTCAGTACGACAGCTTTAACTGGGGTTACGATCCTTTCCATTACACCGTGCCCGAAGGCAGTTATGCGACCGAGCCTGAAGGCACCGCGCGTATCCTCGAGTTTCGTAAAATGGTCATGGCAATTAAACAGAATATCGGCATGAATGTGGTGATGGACGTGGTCTACAACCACACCCACCAAGCAGGCTTAGGGCCCTATTCTGTGCTGGATAAAGTCGTGCCTTGGTATTATCAGCGCCTTAACCCCGTCACTGGGGACGTTGAGCAATCCACTTGCTGCTCCAATACCGCGCCTGAGCATCGGATGTTTGCCAAACTGATTGATGACTCGATTGCGACTTGGGTGAAAAACTACAAAATCGATGCCTTCCGTTGGGATTTGATGGGTCATCATCCGCTGGCCCAGATCGAGCACACACTTGACGTTGCCCGCGATATCAACCCAGATGTGTATTTCTATGGTGAAGGTTGGAACTTCGGTGAAGTCGCCAACGATCGCCAGTTTGTCCAAGCCACCCAAGCAAACCTTGCAGGCACCGGCATTGGCTCGTTTTCTGACCGACTTCGTGATGCGGTTCGCGGCGGCGGTCCATTCGATGGCGGCGAGTACCTACGCATAAACCAAGGCTTTGGTAATGGTCAATGGGTCGCTCCCAATGATTTACAACAGCAAAACAGCGGGGAAAGAGCCAGTGCCCTGCATAATGCCGATCTAGTTCGTTTGGGTATGGCGGGTAACTTAAAAGATTTTCAGTTACAGATTGCCAATGGTGATGTCGTGCGCGGTGACGAGGTCGATTACAACGGTCAGCCGGCTGGCTACGCGCAAGATGCTTGGGAGGTTCAAAACTATGTCTCCAAGCACGACAACCAAACCTTGTGGGATAACCATCAATACAAATTCCCTTACGCCATGCCGCTCGAGACACGCGTGCGTGCCCAAGCCGTGTCACTCTCAACGGCACTGCTGGGACAAGGGATGCCTTTTGTTCACATGGGCAGCGAACTGCTTCGTTCAAAATCCATGCAGCGTGACTCCTACGACTCAGGCGATTGGTATAACCGCGTCGACTTTACTCAACAAACCACGCAGTGGGATCAAGGGCTGCCGCGTGAAGATAAAGACGGCGACAACTGGCCAATGATTGAAACCGTGATTGCCAACCACAACAGCGAGGCCAAACCAACACCGCAGGCAATCAGCAACATGGACAGTTACTTTAATGAGCTGGTGGCGCTGCGCACTTCATCTGGGCTGTTCCACTTAGGCCAAGGCAGCGTGATCAACCAACGTGTCAGCTTTCACAACACGGGCGCCTCACAAATCCCAGGGCTAATTGTGATGCTTCTTGATAACAGTGGCAGTCTGCACGACAGCACAATTGATGCAACGCGTGACGGGATTATCGTCGCGATCAATGCCTCAGGCACGGCCGTCAATGACTTTGCCAGCATCAACGCCAGCGGTTATCAACTTCACAGCTTGCAAGCCAATGCGGGCAACGGCTCGATCGCTTATAACCAACAGGCCGCTCACGTAACCAACGGCAAACTCACCGTACCCGCTTGGTCCGTCGCGGTGTTCGAGAAACCTCATCAACCTTAACTATTATTTGGGGGAGTGCTGCTCCCCCTTTTAATCTCCCCTAGCCCACAGGATGAATGTCGGTATAATGCGCGTCTCAGCTTTTATCGATGAATAGCATTATGATCAAGAACCTGATCTCAACTTACCTCAAAGGCATGGCGATGGGCGCTGCGGATGTGGTTCCTGGTGTCTCTGGCGGCACGATCGCATTTATTACTGGCATTTACACGCAGCTATTGGAGAGTATTCGGCGTATCACGCCGCGCCTTTTTGCACTGTGGCGCAAGGAAGGCTTCAAGGCGGTCTGGCAACATGTCAACGGCACCTTTCTTTGTGTACTCTTAGCTGGCATTCTGACCAGCATTGCCAGTTTGGCAAAAGGGATCAGTTGGACCCTCACCCATCATCCGATCCCGCTCTGGTCGTTTTTCTTTGGCTTGATCATCGCTTCAGCGTTGCATATTGCCAAACAGTTGCCCGCCCCCAAGGTTCGGCCTAAAACGGTTCTCGCCGTACTGTTAGGGATCGGGTTTGCCTACTGGATTACCATTGCTAACCCGTTGCAGCTCACCGCGGGCCCGCTCACCGTCTTTCTCGCTGGCGCCATAGCGATTTGCGCCATGATTTTACCGGGGATCTCTGGCAGTTTTATTCTGCTGTTGCTGGGGATGTACAGTCCGATCCTTGATGCGGTTCATCAAACACAGTTTGGCTTATTGGGATTGTTCGCTGTCGGCGCAGTAACCGGCTTACTGACGTTTTCGCACCTATTGTCCTGGCTGCTGCGCCGCTATTATGCACTGACGCTCGCGTTTCTCACCGGTCTGATGTTGGGCACATTGGGCAAAATTTGGCCTTGGAAACACACACTCACATGGCGTACAAATTCATCCGGTGAACAAGTCCCCCTCGTGCAAGATAACCTTTTACCCGGCGCCTACGAGGCAATCGTGGGACACTCGGCACAAGTTGGCTTGGCCATCGTTGCCATGATAGGCGGCTTTGTGCTGGTATTATTGCTGGAGCGTTTCTCGCCTGAGCAGGAATAGATGATGAATGAACCCTCCTCACGGCTCGCCGTGAGTCACCCCTTAATAATCACCGCCAGTATTGCGATGCTGGCAGTGATGGCTTTTTTTCTCCCCTCGTGGCTGTCTGGCTTTTTCTCGACCGCCTCGAGTACAACTATCGCACCAGCCGCCTACTGTTCGCTCAATCAGCGAACGTGCCAATACCAAGGTTATCAAGCGACCTTAGCTGACCCGCTTGTGCATCCATTACATGCTAATACACTGACAGTGATCGCTCCCCAAGCGCTGAACACGGAGACCTTGTTGGTAAAACTGAAAGGCGTCGAAATGAACATGGGTGAATATCGGCTGGCGCTCACACAAACCGGCAAGCTGACTTACCAAGGAGAGTTGATGCTGCCTGTTTGCACCGAAGATAGCATGACATGGGCAGGTTCGATTACGCTTGATCATGAAGCAAAGAAACATTTCCCTATCAAAGTACGCATGGAGCGACTATGAGTAAGAAAGCTTGGCTTGTCGCCATTATTGCCGTTTGTTTTGGCTTAGGTGGTCGCGCGCTATTTGATAACTATCAAACGTCACAAAAGCAGGCTCAGGCAGGGGCATTACAATCACAAGGGCAACCGTTTAATCTTTACAATACCGATGACCCACGTCCGCGCATTGTTTATTTCGGCTATACCCATTGTCCTGATGTTTGTCCCACTTCGCTCGCCGTGTTATCTGCCGCGTTAAAATCGCTCCCTGAATCGACACGAAACGCGGTGGCGCCAGTCTTTATCACCCTCGACCCAAAGCGTGACACCAGCGAAAAAGCAGCCGAGTACGCGCATTTTTTCCACCCCAGCATCACTGGCGTCAGTGGTTCAGAAACACAAATCGCACAGCTGGCAAAGCGCTACGGTGTTTTATATCGCATCACCGAGCTAGAAGACTCTGCGATGGACTATGCCGTTGACCATAGCTCCTTTTTTTATTTTCTCTCGCCTAACGGTGAGCTTTTAGAGAAAGTGCCTCACACCTTAAACCCTGAGATTCTGGTCGCAGCGATTGAACGGGTGACTGATCAAAATAAGGAATAACAATGACATCATTCAAATCTTTTGTTGCCGCTATCGCCTTTATGGTTGCACCATTCGTGCATGCCCATGGTGAGTTTTTTATTCATGATGCCTATGCGCGTGCCACTGCACCTGGCGCACCAAACAGCGCCGCTTTCATGGTAATCGATAATCAAAGTAAGGTGCTAAAACGGGTGGTAAGTGCCAGCACACCTGCGGCAAAACGGGTAGAGTTGCATGAGCATGCCATGGTAGATGGCATGATGGAAATGCGACAGATTGCGCAAATCCTGGTGCCTAAAGGCGAGCAAGTCACACTTAAGCCAGGTGGCCTACATGTGATGCTGTTTGATCTTACCCAGCCACTCAAAGTAGGCGAGCACATTTCATTGACATTAAACACCGCGGACGGTCATTCACTCACCAAGAAGATCCCGGTGAAGTCAGTCATGGCGGGTATGAAACATCACGGCAAAGAGATGCATGCTAACCACGAATAACCGCGATACCGGGTTGCTCTCACCTCGCTAAATGTTAACTGGGTCAAGCTCTGCTATTTAAGTAAAGGATTATCCAGCAAAAATGCGTTTAAGCGTCTAAGGTTGACAATAGTCGCGTGTGTGCGTGACCCTAATGACGCGATTGCTATGACAAACAACAATAGCGAGGTTATTTATGAAAATCCGTCCAATGGCGCTAGCCGCTGTCGCATCGAGCATGTTGCTCGTTGGCTGTACCAGCAACACAGCGTTACAGCAAAGCGTTGATGATTTATCAGCGAAAGTCGATGCATTATCGAACGATGTATCCATGATGAAAAACGACGTGAGTGATACCAAAGATACCTCTCAAATGGCATATGACGAAGCAAAACGTGCCAATAAGCGCATTGATAACATGGCGCAGTCGTACACGAAGTAAAAACAGCGCCGATACGGTCAATCGGTCGCTCACGGAATAAACGATGAAAAACGGCGTATTATGCGCCGTTTTTTTATATTGCTTAGCATGCTTTACTCCTTTTTTTCTAACGCCGCTTGCGCTAAACGCTGCCACGCTTTTCGCTGCGCTGGTGTCAGTGCTACGACCTCAATCGGTGTTCCTTCCTGCACAGATAACGCGGCTCGATAGCGCCGTGGCGACAATTCCAACCGTTCGAAAATAGCCAAGATCTGAGGATCGGGATCAATAGACAGACGCGCTTTGGTCTCTCTCTCGTTTTTTGACAAAGGGCGGTGCGCTTCGACCATCACGCGCCCATCAGGCTCAACGCTTAGCTTCGCGGGTTGATTGATAATTCTAACCGGGGTGTGAACGTCCACTTGCTCAAACAGCCATCCCACATCATCAGGACGGAGACGAATGCAGCCCGCGCTGACTCGCAGCCCAATACCAAACGACTTGTTGGTACCATGAATCAAATACTCACCGTTGCCATAGCCCAGCCGTAACGCATGATCGCCTAACGGATTGTTCGGCCCCGCCGGCACCACATCAGGTAAAGAGATGCCGCGCTGTTTTTTGTACTCATCACGAATACTCTGTGGTGGTGTCCAAGTGGGATGTTCGCGCTTTTGACTAATATAAGTATTCATAGTCGGGGTTTCGCGACCCACTCTACCGATCCCGATGGGAAATACATGAACATCACGTTGAGCGTCCGCCTTTTCTCCCGTTACCTTAGCGTCTGGTTCAGGAAAATAATACAGGCGTAATTCAGCAAGGTTGATCACTATCCCTGAGTGAGGTGGTGAGGGCAACAAGAGCTGGTTGGGTAAGCGCACCAGAGAGCCAGGCTCAGGCAAGTAAGGATCAATCCCTGGATTGAGCGCTAAAAGCGCTAGAAACCCCATATCATAGTGTTTGGCTATAGCTTCTAAGTGCTCGCCCTTTTTGACGATGTGCGCCTCTGGATAGCCAACAAGTCGACTGCCGTCGGTGGGTAACGGATACGGGGTGGCAAACGCTGTCGGCACAGCTAACGCCCAAAGTACCACACAGGCTAAGAATCTCTGGATAGCGGCTTTGCACATCACCGACCAAAAGAAGTTAGAAATAAACGCGCGCCCCAGCGGCTCCCTCAAATTCAATATCGCCTTTCTCCTCCCAGTACCAAGTCGTGCCCGCTTCGGCGAATAGTTCCACATCTCCAGTACCAACGGGCAATGTCACGCCTAAGCCTGCTCGGGGTCCCCATTGGTGCGTGGAGTCATCGACCCACTGGCCGCCTGCGTAAACGTACATGGGCGCATATTCCATCCTGCCTAACCATTCGCCCAAGTTCCAGGTACCATCAACAGCAACGCCAAACTTATCGATTCCTGCCTGAATCTTAAATTGGTTTTGTTTTAGCGTCACCCCTGACATGGGTGATCCCAGAAAAACACCTGCTGCAAAACCATCTGCCGCACGAGCAGAAACAGGAACAGAAAAGGAAATAACCCATGCTAGGGTCCAAAGCCAAGTGCTTATCTTCATTGTCTTCCGTTGTATCATAGTCACAAAAAACAACTTAAAAGCAAATTTAGTGCCAAGTCTCTTTTAGAATAAACATCCATCACATTGAGCAATCGGCGTACAAGCACAATGTCATCAACGGCAAAGTGATGTCATGTCACCCTGACTGGACCGGGTTAAGAGGCAATATTATGCCTTTATTGGGGTTCAGTCATAAGCAAGTTGACCGATAACATCACGACGCAAGAGAGATAAAATTGCCCCCGCCCCGACCGAATGCGATGAGAAAGTGCGCACAAAGTAGCGTTTCTCTCTGATTTATTGGGCGATTTAAGTGATATACTGCATACTTTGATCGGGTGCCGCTTGGTCACGTTCGTTTTCTAGATGTTTTTGGTAGGAGTAACGCGTTTTTGTTAGATGATCTGGTCTCGCTGGCACTGCGCCAGTTTCAGCAAGATTGTGTCAAACTGTGCGAGCATCACTACCCCACGGTTCACAACCGGGGAATGCGTGATCCCCACATGGGCAAAGCACTCGCACGTCGACTCATGCGGGTTCTCGAGGCACATGACAAACCCGCAACGTTTAATTTGCTCGACGATACCCGACCACATAGCCAAACCGTTTATCAGCTACAACTCGACGGCAGCGCCATATACATACTCGCTCATCGCCTACTCAGCGGCAATAACGCCTGTCGTGATTCACTGGTGCGTGATGTTGCCTGGCTACTTAATCATGGAATAACGAACCCTGCCGAACCTGGGCGCGTGATTGTGGTCAGTGATCACTGGATTGATCGTACCAACGCCAGTAAGAGCGTTCCTTCGTGGTGGTTGGGCCACCAGCCTATTCACGCAGACGCCTATCGCGCGCAAGGAATACGCCTGACCAGCGCGACGTCGAGCCTGGCTGAATCCATCGCGCCTCTCGGCTTAACTGAGGGACGATATCGTATCTTTCATCCATTGTTCCGCAAAAAAGATGGCTTGCCTTTGCACAAATACCTTTTGCTTACCGCTACGTTTCCGTTCGGCGTTGAAGAAGATAATAACACCCTTTAATGTGGCTTATGCCACACAGACTTAAAATCAAACCAGCCCACGGCATTCGATGCCACATCTTGGAGATCTGGCGTCGCCATGACCCCCATCCAAATATGAAATAAAGGGATCACCTGGTGCTCGACAAGACCACGAGCCAACATCTCTGCACAATGATCATCTTGCGTTTCACGCCAGCGCTGAGTTTCCACCTCAATCGTCGTCAACAAGCGATCCGTGCAGGCATTCAACACCAGATCATGAGTGCCAAGCCAGTTGAATAACCCCGCCTGTCCTCGCTCACCAAAGCTCATCGCTCCCAGCCATATATCAATTTTTTGACTATAACCACCACGGAAGTAATCGGTTGGAGATAAAGCTAAAGTCTTAACTTTAATCCCCTCTTCACCCAAATGTGTGGCCATTGCCTGAGCGATCAGCGGGTATAAAGGGTGATCGGATAAATACGCGACGGTTAATGATGTGGGACCCGGTGCTTCGGGTCGTTTATACGGCTCAACGTGATGCATCCATCCTGGCATCAATCCATAGGCATTGAACAGTCTATACTCCCCCATGCCATTGGCAGCCAAACGGGGCAGGAGTTGCAGTGAAGATAACTTCGCGTGTAAGTACGCTCGCCAAGCAGGCTGGTTAGCCAGCCCGTCACGGCAATTCAACCACAGATAGCCGGCGCCCTGATCCATTTCGAGCTTTTGACTCAACGATGTTTGATGACTTGCCAGTCTTTCAGGAGTAAGCGAGGTACTCGGAGTGAGGTAACACATCGCCGCCTCGTCAAAGACCATAATGTGGATCTCATCCGTTAAAGCGCGATAGCCAAAATAATCATCAAAGGCTTCAAGCACCAACCGATGCGCTTGTCGCTCGATAACCCGGTAGGGGCCGGTTCCTATCGGTTGATAAGCCGATAGCTTACGATGATCACACTCAGCAGGGCGAATAACGGCCTCAGGCAGGGTGAGTGCATGGTCGAAAAGCGCGTCCGGGGAGGATAGATGAACATCAATAATGCGTGGCCCTGGAGATTCCACCCGCAATACGTGTGCGAAAAAACGACGTGCCGCAAGCGGCGACAGGCTAGCGATGACATCCTGCTCGGTCATCAAACGCCCATCATGAAAGCGAACGCCTGGGCGTAAATAAAAACGCCACTGTGTGGTGGATACCGCCTCCCAGTGATGGGCTAAATCAGCAACCACAATGCGATCATTGCCGCGATAACGCACTAAGCCGTTAAAAAGTTGCCCCACCAGATGCTGCTCGGATCGGCGGAGTGGCTCACGCGGATCAAGGTTTTCTAATTGACGATAGTAAGGGAGGCGAACAATTTGGCGGCCATTTTGCGTGCTGGGCCCCATTTGCTTTTGGATCAGAGTCGCAAGTTTCGTGGAATCATTATCGAGGCAAGCCAAAGCTTGATCCATCTTACCTTGCGTGAGCCATTGCGCGGCTTGCTCTTCCCGGAGGGAAACCTCACTACGCAAGAACATTAACCGGGATAATTTTCCCCGCCCCACTGATGGTTGCCAAGTCAGCCAATGCTGCTCTTCTAATTTATTCAGCACCATACGCGCATTACGCCGCGTACACACTAAAATGTCGGCAATCGCCTGTAACGTGGTGTCGGAATCTTCGCCATTGAAGTGATGATAAAGGCGGGTGAATTGTGCGCGCAGTCGCTGACCTGACATAAAAGAGGAACCCAATAATCACGATAAGTGGTTTTTACACTTCCTATTTTACGCAACACAAAGCATGCCGTCTGCTCATATATGCGTCACTTACACTCAGGCTGTGATCTCTGACAGGCTATAATCGCGGGCATTAGTGAGGAGGCGTTTGTTCTCACGCCTGACTCAGTTATGATGCCTTTTCTTTGTCAATCATGAATAGGGTGTCTATGATCGCGCCGGCTGTTATTTCCCATTTTGATATCAAACAACGCTGGATGGCTTGCCACGTTAAAAAAGCACAGTTCCCCACTGAAGAAAGCCTGGCTGGATTTGATATCTATGATGCCGCTGCTTATCCCCCACAACCTTTTGACAAACCTGACGCACCGAATCATCAGCCACTCACACTGTATTGGGTCAACAACCACCCGCTCATGATTCAGTATGCCAAGCTCCAGGCTCAACAGTGGCCAGAATCAGATCGCGCCAATATGCTCGCCTACTTTGCCCAGCTTGCGCTTGAAGATGGCGTAGAAATTGCCGAAGCTACGGTCTCTTTGTGCATTGGCACCCAACACGGCGAAACCTGCGCTGCCGCCATGCGAGTCGACACCCAAGAAAACGGTCAGCCAATCAGCGGTATTTATGATCTGATTGCACCCAGTGACGACGCCCGCGCACAACTTCTGCGCGCAATGATGGAGGCGACTGACAACAACCGCCAATGGGTAATTGCCCGTTAATCCTGATACTTAAACGGTTTGATGCCGCTCTTCAACGTTTAGCACAATAACCGCCATTCAACGAGCGCTTTACGGGAAAGATTGTGTTGAGTTTGGGAGACGAAAGCGAGATTTTCTGTGGCTCGTAATTGGACAGTTTCGTGTTAGATCATTTGCTCCACTTTTTGCTTTTAGATCAGTTCTGGTAATGCAACTTACCAGAACTCGTTGCTGAGACTGAGAGCTTTTTTTGCTTGCTATCGGGAAGAAGCGAGCGTCACTAACCTAAGAACGTTAAGTATTCAAGAAAGGACGCTATCCATTTATCGCTAGATAAGAGCCTGCTGCTATCATAATCCCCCCCGCACTTTGATTTAATCTCTTATGTGCAAGTGGTGTCTTCAGCATATTTACCATTCGACTTGCCCCAAAAGAAATTAGCATTAGTCCAGTCATCAAAGCAACAAATGAAAGTATTGAAAAAATAACAATATCTTGAGCTTGCAAAACTGTCAGATCAATGAACGTCGGTAAAAACGAGATGTAAAAAAGGATTACTTTAGGGTTTGACGCTGAAATCAGAAAGCCTTGAGTAAAACTAGCCAATATCGCATTTTTTTTCTGCTCTTCTGATTCGGCCTGAATCGTGTCCTTAACACGAGGCAAAGCTTTAAACATTTTATAACCAAGATAAATCAAATATGCTGCGCCTAAATAACGAATAACAACAAATACTACCGACCAATTCTCAGCAATGGTAGCGAGACCAAAACATGCAAAAATCAGGTAAATAAGATCACTACTAACCATGCCCATTGCTAGCATGAAGCATTTCTGCGGTCCATACACCATGGCGCGAGCCAAAATGGCAAAAACGCCCGGTCCAGGAGTAATACCAAATATAAACATAGCTATAAAAAATGTAGCCGCCCCTTCTAGTGACATTTTATCTGTCCTTAAAAATCAATCAATGTGATGGCTATACCACAGAGCATCAGCATAGCTATAGATGGCTTAAACGATGTTTGTAGCCCAAAAAATGACATTCACAAGATTCATATTCAGCTACTAACTTAGCAGCTAAT
Organism: Salinivibrio sp. ES.052; assembly: GCF_900141775.1. GTDB lineage: Bacteria > Pseudomonadota > Gammaproteobacteria > Enterobacterales > Vibrionaceae > Salinivibrio. The sequence continues at coordinate 118,600 of NZ_FSRI01000003.1, forward strand.
GGAGAACTTATAGTATTTCTAGGTAGCTTGGACTTATACCATTAATCGTAGTAAATAACTGCTCATTCTAGCTTTTTAAAATACTCGATAACTGCGTTAACTTTTCGTTTAAAAGTAAGTTGATTATAGAATAACCACTTATCGAAAATTTCGCCTTATTCTCAAGAATTTTTTCTACGCGATTTCTGACCATTTACTTTCTGATATTAATGGAACAATAGCAAAAGCAGGTTCTATTTAAAAACGAGCAATATCGCTACATTTTCAAATAGCCTGAGACGGTATCTATAGGGGTGCATGCCTGTCTACAAGATTATCGTTTCCCAAACCACATACGTGAGACTAGGCGATCTTTTAGTATTAGTTGGTTATATAGTGCCGCCAGGATATGAATGCTTATCGCTACCATCAGTAGTCTGGTTAATAACTCATGCAGTTGTCTCGACACAAAAAAGGTAAGCTCCTGTGGTATTGTGTCTCCTTGCGCTACAATACTTAGGAAGTCGACTTCAATCGACATTGCGATACCGCTAGTGACGACACTCAGTATTAGAACGTATAGCCCTGCATAATAGGCTTCGGCTAACCACCCTGCCAAAGAGTGGTTGGTTTGGCTCGGTGCGTTGCTTGGTTGTAGCGATTTGATGGCCAACCTGAGCAAAAACGCGAAGCCAATAAGAACTCCTGCAATGATATGGATGACCAAACGATCCACCTTGAGATCAAGTTCGTGGGAAAGTGACGCAATATCAAATCCCATAAACAGAGCAATCATAACAAATAGGACTAATACCCAATGCAGCACCACCAAAACTGTAGAATAGCATTTCATCCTAGATCCTTGTTATTATTCATTTAGTATTTGTAAATATAAAATCCAGAGCTACGTTGATCTCATCATTAGAACAGTTTTTGCAACCACCTTTTATCTTGTGATCATAAAATACATTCATTACGATGGCTCTCATCTCCTCTTCATTATGGCGCTGATGATACTCAGCCTACTCTTGCGCTTTATTCACATTCGGTGCGCCAGACATCGAACCTTTAACTCCTCCAGAGTGGCAGGAGCTGCATACTTTTTTAAATGCTGCTTCATCTGCAAATGCAGTAGCACTAGGAATGAGCAACAGTTTTAACAACGCTATAATTTGGGTTACTTGACCAAAATTAATCTCATATTTCATGAGCTTACCTCTTATGACGAATAAATTTTTTTACCGTCGATGATGTTCATTGTCATGAGTACCAGGTTAACTGCGCCAGCTATCAGTTCGGCTGCTTGAAGTAAGTAGAACTGAGTATCCAAATTTCCTTCAGTTGCCCATTGATTAAGGAAAATAGCGGCAGGGATTAGGATGAAAACGCCATTCATAGCAATGAAAGGCATGCGTTTTTTCTTTCTATTGATTATTCCCCCTGAGCGTTTTTTTGCCAAAGAGAACCCTGTAGCTCCCGTTAAGGCAATAGCAGGGGCCAAAATAAATAAACCTGGAAAAACGATAAGGGACTTAACTTGCCTGATCGCTTCAATCGAACCAAACAGTTCAGCCAACAAGGTGCTGCTAAAGAAAGTAGCGACGCATAAAGTTGCCGTTATTGCGGCGGCTCGGTGGATTATCTGTTTCATATTCTCGACCTACGGAGTATAATTGACAATATGTTGTCAACATAACTCAAATGACAACATGTTGTCAACTTTAAGTGGGAGATAGTTTTATGGATTCAGATGGCGAAGCCTTCACTAAGGTCGTTCTGGCGATATTTAAAGTAAGCGGCCTACTAAACACGGAAGGCGATCGAATTAGTGAAGAATTCGGTTTAAGCAGTGCTCGCTGGAAAATTATGGGCGCAATAGAAAAGTCAGATGTGCGGCTCACCGTGCCGGAAATAGGTAGAGCAATGGGGCAAAGCCGACAGGCTAGCCAAAGAATTGTCGATGTGATGGCAAAAGATGGTCTAATCGAGTTTGTTGATAACCCAAGCCACAAACGGGCGAAGCACGTCACTCTGACTGCTGAAGGTAAACGCATTTATGATTTTCTCGATAAAAAACAAGCATTATGGGCAGCGGAAGCGGCGATAGAACTCACTCGAGAAGAGTTGGATATTACGTTTAATACCATCCAGAAAATGGTCAAATATTTTGACAAGTAGCATCCCCGTGGAAAGCCATACACCTTAATTACAGCGTGGGAATATTTTTACTTATTATTTTAGGCATTCAGATATTTAATTTTTATAATATTATATTGCCTAATTTATTATTAGCTTGGTCAAACTCACTTTGGGGCAAAAACAATTTAAGTAACCGAGAGAGCTTCCTTCTCGTTACCAGCTTGAGATGAGGGAAAATCAGCCAGGCTGATGGCCTGACTGTTTTGGTCGGGACAGGTTACACCCGCTTCAAAGGCTTAACCACGCTTTCTAAGCCTTCAACTTTTAATGCCAAGCACAGTTGCATCAGATCACCGAGCTCGCCGTCGGGGAATTCCGCTTTGTTTTGAAACCATAGTAAGTATTCTTCAGGCAGATCAATCAATACACGGCCTGCGTACTTGCCAAATGGCATGCGCATGTTGGCCAATTTAATCAGTTGCGCTTTGTCCATGAAGCATTCCTTGTCGATTACGCCGTGGCTTGTTGGGTGTTCTCACGCTGCTGAGCAATCATTTCGAGCAACATGGTTTCACGTACCAGCGATTGTCCTGCTTTGTCACTGTTTGCCATCACCGCTTTGTTGTGCGCGATCGCGTGAGACAGATTCACCCATACAGGCCGCATGCCGTTATGGATCTCGTAGTGTTCGAACGTGGGGGTGCCGAGTTCTCGATCGACTTGGCAGTAGAAGCAGTAAGAAAACATGTGCATCACATCGGCGCCGTCACGATACCAAGGGCGGTATTCTTCAAAGCAGCCAAACGGGCGAATATCACGAATATGTTGTGCACCCGTTTCTTCTTGTAGCTCGCGGATCATCCCCTGCTCTGCGGTTTCACCCTCGTCAATACCGCCACCGGGTAACGAATAATCATCATAGCGTGCGGTGTACATCAAAAGGATCTCATCCCCTTGCAGCGCAATCGCGCGGGCCGCATGGCGTGTGATAATGGTTTTGTTGTCGAGCGGTAACACGCGCTCATCGGTATGTTTGGCAATGATTTGCATCGGTCGCTCAAGTAACAGAAAAACGAAGCGAGGAATCATAGCATACGAGTCTAGAAAATCTCAGATCTCCGCGAACGCCTAAACTACGACAAAAAGTCATTCTAGCGCTTATTACGGCTATTTACTTAAGCCCGAGAGAAGAGTCCACACCATGCACCACGGGAAAATAAAGGCTTAACGCTTCGAAATCAATGCAATTTATATTTACAGTTAAGTAAACTACGTGATATCAAATCAATCATTGGTCGTTGATGTAAAGGGCCGTAATTTTGCAAAGAATTAGTATCCAGCAACTGACGCTTGGAATGTACGTTGAGCAAATCGAAACAGAACACTCACGCACTCGGATGGCGAAACCTGGTTACGTCCGCCGACCCGAGACAATCCAGAAGCTTCGTCAAAACGGCATTAAATACGTATGGATAGATGCTGACCAACTTCTAAGCGCTGAGGAAATACACTATAAAGGCCCTTTAAATAAAGGGAAATATGCATCAACAGGCGCAGACATCGACCAGGCCCGCACACTGATTGACACCTCTAAGCAACAACTTAGCCGTCTGCTTAATGATATCTACGACAACAAGCCAATTGATGTTTCTCCCATCGAGGATCTGGCGGGTGGAATTGTAGATAACATATTTAAACGGCAACATGCCGTGGCTTGGATCAGTGGTATTCGCGACAAGAGTGCCTACCTGATGGAACACTCACTTAATGTCGCCTTTCTGCTCGTCAACTTTGGTCGATACCTCGGGTTTGACCATGCCACACTTCAGGAACTCGCGGTGGGTGGGCTTGTCCACGACATTGGCAAAGTATTAGTTGCTGATGAAATACTTAATAAACCAGGAAAACTGACAGCAGAAGAGTTTGATCACATGAAACTCCATCAAGTGTTCTCTCAGCCTGTGTTAGATAGCATTCCCGATTTGTCGCAAATCGCACGTGATGTCAGTTTGATGCATCATGAGAAGCTGGACGGCAACGGTTATCCTAACGGATTACAAGGCGAAGCATTGCACACTATTGGGAGAATGAGTGGGATTGTCGACATTTATGATGCGCTTACCGCCGATCGCTGCTATAAGCGCGCCATGTCACCCTCGGAGGCTTTTAAAATCATGATGGGCTTGACGCCGTTTCACCTAGATCCCACGTTATTGCGATCTTTTATTCAATGTATCGGCTTTTACCCTATTGGCTCACTGGTGGAACTTGAGGACGGGCGTGTTGGCTTAGTTTGGCAAGAAAATCTCGACGATATCACACGTCCCGTGGTGAAGATTTTCTATTCGGTACGCAGCAACCAATTCCGCGAAGTCGAGTATATCGATCTTAACAGACGTCATGATATTCGCATTGCTCGCGCCACCAGCGAAATGGCGCTCGATATCCATGTCGATGCATTTCGTTAATCCTGTGACGTCACGAGGGCTTTTGCGTATACTGCCCGCCCTCGGTAACCATGTTTTGCTAAACACTGTAGCCTTTGCCAAATAAGATAGAGAGAAAAAGATGAGAGTATGCGCGGTTGATTTAAAAGCCAACGAAGCCAACCTGGTACTGCTAGATAGTAATGACGGCCTATTTTCGGTGCCTGATTGTCGAGCGAAAAAAATCAGTGTGTCATCACCAGAATCGCAAGAGAGTATTCAACATTTCCACCGTACTATGAGCAAACTCATCGAAGATTATCAGGTGGAAAAAATTGTGATCCGCGAGCGCCCAACCAAAGGCAAATTTGCCGGTAGCAGTGCCGGGTTCAAGCTAGAAGCCGCGTTGCAACTGATTGAGGGCATTGACGCCGAAGTACTGCCAAGTAGCGTGATGAAGCAAACCCTAAAACGTCATCCGGTTGATGTGAACTTAAAAGAGCTCGGCCTCAAACAGTTCCAAGAACAAGCGTTTTTAACCGCTTGCGCCTATTGTAATCAACACACCAACTAGTGAAGTGACAGCCACAAGGATGTGTTATGACCCAAATCACTTATGCATCACCGCTCGGTGAGTTAACGTTAACCGCAAACAGCGACGGACTCACTGGGCTGTATTTACCCAAGCGCGCGCCACAGCCGGTCAATACATCATGCCACTCAGCCCAACGCATTCTGGATGATGCATGTCGCCAGCTGGATGGTTACTTCAATGGCTCGCGCCAGCAGTTCTCTTTGCCCCTCTCCCCGCAAGGCACGGCGTTTCAGCAACAGGTGTGGCAAGCGCTGCAAGACATTCCGTATGGGCAAACCGCCAGTTATCAAACCATCTCTAACACCATTGGTAACCCTAAAGCGAACCAAGCCGTTGGGGGCGCAAATGGTAAAAACCCCATTTCAATTATCATCCCCTGCCATCGTATTATCGGGCGCAATGGGCAATTGGTAGGCTACGGGGGCGGTCTTGCGGCCAAACAAGCCTTGTTGATGTGGGAAGCAACCGGCGAATGGCCAACCACGCTCCCCAGCCCGCAAAGTGGTAAAGAAAAAGCCTTTGTCGCTTAGCTACGCTGCTAACGCTTTTATCAGTCGCTCTGGGGTGAGTTTAAAACCGCAGTGCAGGTAAAAGCTTTGCGCATCGGCTTTGTGATAGCTCGGGACCACTTCAATATGATCACACCCTCTTGCCAATAAACAGGTCTCCGCAGCACTGAGCAACTGGCGGCCGAGGGTCATGTCCCGAAAGTGTTCATCCACCATAATGGTGCTGATGCGCCCGACATGGTTGGATTTATCCAGTTGTAAGATCACGTTGAATGCCACCACGCCTGCCACCAACCCACAAAGCTCGGCGACTAGCACGTTGGCATCCTCTGCATTAATCAAATCGGTGAGCGTTTTCTTCATTTGACGCCACGGAAGTGGGTCAGGCTGACAGCGCTCACACAAGGCGCAAATGGCATCGATATCGTGAAGGGTTGCCTGTCGAATCATGGTGTCTTCCTTGGTTGCCGAAGATAAGTCTCTAACATTTGCTATGGGCTAGGCCATTGTGTGGCAGCCCAGCCCCAAAGCGATAAAGCGATAAAGCGATAAAGCGACGACTACTGTGCCTGTGCCATTTGCCCGCCTTTGACGCGTGAAAGGGTAACGCGACGGTCAAAGAAAAAGCCTTCATTGTCGGCTTGGTCGGCCAATGGCTGGCTGTCTCCATACGCAACCGTATCTAGCTGCGCCGGATCGACCCCAACCGAGATCAAGTAGTCATAAACCGCTTGCACACGTTGCTCTGACAGCGCTTGGTTGTAGGCTTTGCGACCCCGTGGGTCGGCATACCCAGCCAATTGCCATTGCGCATCCGGCATTTGCTGAATAAAGCCTGCTAGCTCATCGAGCTGAATCATAAAGTGGGGTTCAATGTCGGCCGAGCTGGTTCGAAACTGAATATTCATCGCTAAGTCGATATCCTCGATAGAATGTTGCTCGGAGCGCAAGCGGGCAAGCTCTAATTGAGCTTCGTTATATTTTTGCGTAACAAGACTCAGCTGCTCATTTTTCGCATTCATGGTTTCAATCGTATCTTGCTGCTCCGTCGCAAGAGTTTCAAAACTCGCGTTCTGGCCCATCACGGTGCCGATAATCGCCCCCGCGACTGCGCCGACCGGTCCTGCCACTAACGCGCCGGCCACCGCGCCGCTGCCCATCCCGATCAGTTCTGGTTTTTTGTCTCGCTCAACATGTGTGGCGGCCATCCCTTGTGGGGTTGCCACGACAAACATAGAAACCGCGAATACAGAGTGTGTGAGTGCTTTTTTGATATCCATAATGTCCTCGAAAATATGCTTGTTGTGCCGTGCTGGCGATGAGGACATTAAAACAAGCCGATCAGGCATTTTGCGGGAGCAAAAATGGCAATGTGGCGATCAATTGTGGCAAAAAAATGGCAATTGCGCGGAATCCGGCAAAAGGGGTTTTCTATGCGCTGAGTTTGGGTATAGTCACTGCAACACTCGTTACCTATCCCGTACCATGAAGCAGATAGCAATTGTTGAAGATGAAGCCGCCATTCGCGATAACTATGCCGATGTGATTCGTCGCCAAGGCTATCAGGTCAATACCTACGCCGATCGTCCATCCGCCCAAACCGCTTTTGAGCAACGTCTACCCGATTTAGCCATTATCGACATTGGTCTGGGGAATGAAATTGACGGCGGCTTTGCGCTATGCCAAGCCCTGCGTGCGATGTCTGCAACAGTGCCGATTATCTTCTTAACCGCTCGGGATAGTGACATTGACACAGTGGTGGGGCTGCGAATGGGCGCCGATGATTACTTGACCAAAGACGTCTCACTGCCTCACCTGATGGCACGCATTGCCGCGTTGTTTCGCCGCAGTGATCTCTTGGCTCAAGCGCCGGCTAGCCAAGTAACGAGTCTGCATTGTGGCCCGCTGAATCTTGACTTGGATCGGATGCGAGTTTACTGGCATGACACCTTGATCGATCTCACTGTGACCGAGTTTTGGATGGTTCATGCCTTGGTTAAGCGTCCGGGCCATGTCAAAAGCCGTCAAGCGTTAATGGATGAAGCCCATGCGGTGGTGGACGACAGCACCATTACTTCGCACGTGAAACGGATCCGTAAAAAGTTTCTTGCCGTCGATAGCCAATTTAATTGCATTAGCACCGTCTATGGCATGGGATATCGCTGGGATGAGGAACACCCATGAGCCTGAGTCGACTGCGTCGTTATGGCTTAAAAGGACGTCGCTGGGTGCGAGAAGGGCTGGCCGGGATCCGCACCAAGATTGTAATTCTCTCGAGTTTTCTACTGCTGCTACCCTATTTGGGCTACCAGTACGTGTGGGAAATGGAAAGTGTTTTACGCCAAGGCCAAGAGCAGACCCTAATGGGCACCGCACGGGCCTTTGCGATGGGCATGAACGATAGACCCTCTTTGTTTACCTACCATGATGCGCCCTCTCAACTCGATCCAGGTAAAGATTTACACGCCTTTCGTCTGAATCATACCGTCACACTGGATGGAGATCTCAGTGATTGGCAACACGATCGCCATCATCAACGAGTGTACCAACGTGATGGGCTTATTTTTACTCAGCACCCTTATCACAGTGATCAATTGTCACTCTCTGTGCTCACCGGCAGTAACAAGCAGGCGGTCTATTTTGCTCTCAATGTCACCGATGCAACACCGACACCCTCACAAGATAGCGGGGATGTCGCCAGTCAAGATCATCTTATTATCGCTCTTACTTCACCACAGGGTGCCTTTTATCGCGTAGCACTCAGCCAGACGGCAGGCTCAGACAATGCCCACGTGATACATATGGAAAGTGGTCTACCTTCACGCTCAGATCACCGTACCCATCAAGATATAACCGAAGGGCCCCCGCAACCCTTACCGATTGCTGCAAAGTGGCGAGCAGTCGATAAAGGTTATCATATTGAAATCAAACTTCCCGCAAACTGGGTCGGCCAGCAATTGGGGCTGGCTTACTATGATCTCGACAATAACTTCGAGCGACCATTGCGCGCCATTATTGGTACGGCCTCCACCCGAACACCCACCACGCTTGGCAGCTTTATGATGCCTTCTGCCACGATTCAAACCTTAATTGAGCGGATGAATAACAACGCGTCACGTGTTTGGGTGGTGGATCAACACAGCCGCGTCCTCGCCAAAGATGGCGATATCCAAACATCCAATGGCGTATGGCAATCACAGGCTGAGCAAAAAGAACAGAGTGGGCTGATTGCCTGGCTAACCAACACCCTCCTCCGCCCTTGGTACGACCGTTTACTCGTTACCCCTCCCGATCACTTTATTGATGCCATGCAGCAGGCTTCGATTTACAAAGGCGTGCAGGCGCAACAAGCTTTACAAGGTCGCCCCTACGCAGGCTGGCGAAGTTCAGATGATAACCAAGCCATGATTCTTTCCGCTGCTTACCCTATTTGGCTAGATGATGAGGTAGCAGGTGCGGTGATCGTTGAAGAGACCACAAACGGCATTCGTAGCCTACGGAATGAAGCCTTAGAAACCCTTTTTTCTGTCATGCTCGCGGTGATCTGTACTGGGGTATTATTACTGCTTCTGTTTGGATCACACATTGCAAAACGTCTGCGTCGTCTGCAACACGAAGCTGACCACGCTATTGATAGTCAAGGACGCGTCATGGGCGTGATTACCACCACTCATAGCCACGACGAGATCGGACGGCTCTCACGGACCATTTCTGAGATGGTCGGGCGCATTGCCGGATACAATCACTATTTGGAGAAAATGACATCCCGTTTATCCCATGAACTGCGCACACCGATTGCGGTAGTACGCTCATCACTTGAAAACATGACCTACACCCAAACCGACCCGGGCCAACTCACTTACATTAACCGCGCCCAAGAGGGGGTCCATCGCCTTGCCGGTATTCTATCAACGCTTACCGAAGCAACACGCCTAGAACAGAGTTTTGATAATGCGGATAAAGAGTCAGTGAACCTCAATGCGCTGCTGGAAGGGTGCACACAAGGGTATCAGCTCGCTTATCCTGAGACACATTTCGCCCTGACATTGCCCGCGCAAACGATAGAAGTAGAGGGAGTGCCTGACTACTTGGCGCAATTACTGGACAAACTCATCTCCAACGCGGTGGAATTTGATGACGGTCGGGCGCCGATTACACTGGCTCTCACGTTAGAAGCGCACCAAGTGGCAGTGACAGTGAGTAATACCGGGCCACTTCTACCAGAGCCGATGCGGGATCAATTGTTTAACTCAATGATCAGTGTCCGTCCCGATAACCATGGCTCGGATAAGCCGCATCTCGGTTTGGGACTTTATATCGCCAGACTGATTGCAGACTTTCATCACGCTCACCTCGACGCGACGAACCGCCCGCAACAAGACGGCGTGACACTGTCACTTTCCTGGTCGACCACACAAATAACAAGTCGATGATTGATCTAAGCGACGCTGGCCTCAATACTGAAAACACCGCCTAACATAAGGGGACTTCGTCAGTTAACCCTGATGACAAGAGAGTCACCCACTTTATTAAGCAAGGAGCCATGATGATTGAGTTTTATTCTGCCGCGACGCCCAACGGTCAAAAGGTCGCGATTGCGCTAGAAGAAATGGGGTTAGCGTATAATCTCCACGCCATGGATCTCATGGCGAATGAACAAAAGCAGCCAGATTTTTTGGCGATCAATCCAAATGGGCGTATCCCGGCGATTGTCGATAAGGACAATGATGATTTTGCGGTTTTTGAATCCGGGGCTATTTTGCTATACCTCGCTGAAAAAACAGGCCAGTTTTTACCTCAAGATCCGAAGGCACGTTCGCAAGCTGTCCAGTGGTTAATGTTTCAGATGGGAGGCGTTGGCCCCATGATGGGACAAGCGAATGTGTTTTATCGTTATTTCCCTGAAAAAATCCCCGCCGCGATCGAACGCTATCAAAAAGAAAGTCGACGCCTGCTCGAGGTAGTTGACCATCAATTACAAAAGCACGCTTATCTTGCCGGTGACAGCTATACCGTCGCAGATATGGCTACCTGGCCTTGGGCCAGAATTCATGAATGGAGTGGTGTCGACGTAAGCGGGCTCGACGCATTGAAAGCTTGGTTAGAAAAACTGGCTGAGCGTCCGGCATGTCAAACCGCTTTAGTGACCCCAGCACCGGGTGAAGCCACCGACGAAGAACGCGCCAAGCAAGTACGAAGCATGGTGACCCGCTAGAAAAACCGATATACTTTTGCCCAGAGAAACATCTCTGAATAGAGAGGTAGCTGTTTGGGCTACCTCTCGTTGACTAACCATGTTTGAGGCACTTTTGTGTTAACTCCCTGTATCGGTCATTGTCGCCGCGAAGATGATGTATGTATCGGTTGCAAACGCACGCTCGACGAAATTATTCGCTGGGGCAATATGACCGACGATCAACGTGCCACGGTTATGGCTCAACTCTCGCAAAGGCCTGAGCCTCAATCGGCTGAGCCACCACGCCGCTCAAGAAACCCGTTCAAACGCCGTCTCGGCTGATGGTGCCAGTGGTTTGCGGTATTCGATAACGACGGTATGTCCCTCGTAGTAAACGGCTTCAATCTCACCATCGACAACCACCTTACTCGTCACCAATACGTCTTGGCTCACTTGCTCACGATCACGTAAGCTGGGCAGGATTTTGTTTGGCTCAACGCCCATGACTTGACAAAAAGCGAATACAAACCGGCTATCAAGTACGCCATCGCCATGAATGCAGCGAGAAAACGTGAGGTGGCTCGTTTCTAATTTCTTCGCCATTTCACTCTGTGTAATCCGTGCTTTGGCTTTGTAAGACATCCACGTTTCGTACAAAGCTTGCCTGTCTTGTTCGTCAAACGTCATCATGATTTCCAATGGGTATATAATGCATAAGCAGTCAGGGTAACAAGTCAACTCCACACAATGTCAGTCTTCCGTTAACCCCAGGTAAATCTTGCCGGATACCGCGCGCTCGGTTAGGATCCACTCATGAGTATTACCTTGAGAGTTACCCAATGGATGTCAATTTAGCCAACCTCCCTGCTGACCAGAAACAAAAAATAGAGCTGGATAAACAAGCCGCCTATGCCGTTTGGAAAGTGGTCAACAACCAAGCACCACAAAACCTTTTCGAGCAAGAAGCCAATGCACTGGTTGATTGGCAGCGTGACGTCTATTTGACGTCGGTTGAGAAATATCGCGCGCAACCTGAGGCCTTTATTATCCCAAATACTGAGCCTCACACTCACGAGCGCTAATGCCCTATCAGGACAGTGGACATCGAAACAGCCCATCCCAATTAACCGTGTCCACTTTTACATTGACCGTGTCCACTTTTACAACGAACTCACCATCGATCCGACCCGGCGCCAAACTGTGCTCACTCTGGTTTTGCTCATAGAAAGTATGGCTCAGCCGTCTATCTGATGTTGCCAATGATGACAAATTGACATGACCCACACTGTTTTAAACGGCCTCACCTGCCTGACTTTTCTTACCCATTGCGTGTCCACCCATCGCTAAATTGTCATACATTTTTTCATTTTTAATTTGGCAAAATCAGACAACTCACTCTAGTGTTATTCTTATCAAGAAGTCTTTTATATTTGGCGTAAAACTTGTATATACACGAATTTGAAAGACAGTGTTGGCTGGGTGACTCCTTGGTGGCCTGATAGAAACCGTATAAGAAAGCGGACAAAAAAGCGCCCATCTCGCAAAGGAAACACCCTTACTTTTTAGACAGTTTAATACGCTCTCAGTAAGGGGTAATCGCTATGACCTTAGGGTTTAAATCTCGCATTATTATGGGGGTTGGACTGTTAGTCACCCTCTCACTTGTCGTACTCGGCTCTCTCAACGCATTATCTCTTCGCGACCGAATGGTTGATGCTTTGGTGACACAAACCCAAAACAAGCTTGATCACCATGTTACGGAGTTAGAGCAGCTCGTACAGTCTCAGCTGAATGCCATCGAGCAAGGTGCTAACCATTTCTCAACAGGCTTAGCGGGACAAGAGAATGTTGCACAAGTACGGATGTTGGCAGACACTGCAGGCATCGCCAATGTGATCATGACTTATGAGAGCGGTCGCTCGTATATGTCGAATCACTCAGGGGATGGGGTCACGACCAACGAGTACAATTTCCGAAATCGCGATTGGTATCGCACGGTCAAATCAGATCAATCGATCCACCTCACCGACATCTATACCGATAAAGTGACCGGTGAAAAAGTCATTAGTGCGGTTGCCCCGGTGTTCGAGAATGGACGCTTCATTGGTGCCTTGCTGGGTGATATTCCACTGAAAAATGTGATCACTCAGGTTAGTGAAATGCGCTTTGCGGGGGGCGCGGCTACCCTCACAGATCAAAATGCGGCTTTTTTCGCCAGTGATGATCCCAATGACATTGGTAAAACCCCCTCTCAGGTCAGCTCTAACTTTTCTGAAATGGAGCGCATGTTTCGCGATAGCGAACAAGGGCATCTAACGTTCCCCTACAGTGGCATCCAGTTTGACGGCTATTTTCAACGCGTCAATCTTACGGAAGGTCGTTATTGGACGTTGATGGTCTTTGTCGACCAAAAAACCGCGCTTGCGAGTGTTCGGGATGCGCAAATAGAGTCGGTGGGAACAGGTTTATTGCTGTTGCTCATCAGTCTCGGTGCGATTTATGCGATTATTCAGATATCGTACCGGCCCCTACTCAAACTCAAAGAGGCTGTGCTTGATTTATCCCGAGGGGAAGGTGACCTCACGACTCGGCTCGACGTGAATGGCAATGACGATTTAGCTCAAATCAGCGATGGTTTTAACCGATTTATCGAAAACCTACAGGGAATGATACGCAGTGTGGCTGAATCCAGCCAGGCTATTTCGGCGAATATTAGCCAGTTATCGCAAACCACCAGTGAGAATGAATCCGTATTAGAAGCGCACTCTGCGGAAACCGAGCAAGTGGTAACCGCCATCACTCAGATGAGCGAGAGTGCTCGAAACATCGCCGAGAACGTGTCGCAATCGAACAATATTACTGCCTCTGCCAGTAAAGAGGCGAGCCAATCGCTAAAAGTCGTTGATAATGCGGTAGTCACCGTCAGCGCGCTGGTCGACGAAGTCGAAGAGATGTCTGGACGGATTACGAGCATGAATAAAGATGCCAACCGGATCAGTGATGTACTGACAGTCATTGGTGAGATCTCAGAACAAACTAACTTACTGGCATTAAACGCTGCCATTGAAGCCGCTCGTGCTGGCGAACAAGGCCGTGGGTTTGCGGTGGTGGCTGACGAGGTACGCGCGCTGGCCGCACGCACCCAAAGCAGTACCACCGAAATCTCTGACATGCTAACGGCCCTACTCGATGGCACGTCCAGCGTGGTTGATGCAATGGAGAAAACCAAAGAACAGTGCCAGACAACTGCTGACAAAACGTCAGAAGTCTCTAGCAGCTTGACCATTATGAGTTCATCTGTCACCGAAATTGATGATGTAAGCACCCAAATCGCTACCGCCACCGAGCAGCAAAGCTCCGTTGCAGAAGAGCTCAGTAAAAACATGCTTTCTATTCGCGACATGGTCAGCAAGCTGGTGGAAAGCGGTAACCAAACGACGGCAGCCACTCAGTCACTCACTCACTCTAACGAGGAATTGGACCGCATGGTTAACAACTTCAAATTGCAGTAAACCATGATACCCATATCCGTTTAAGCTCACTGAATCAGGCAGCGAACGTGGCTGCCTGACCCGCACGCAGTTAAGGGTTGTTGTTATGTCTCATTCACTGTCTTCCCACGCACTAACACCGGCGTTTTTGAATCAGTATCAAACCATTCGTCAGCATTTTTTTGATCGTAATCCTGACCGCTGGCCCATCTATCGCACACCCGAATTAGCCCAATGGTTGGCCAATGGTATGCACCCAATGCGTGCAGATAGTGATTCATTACTCAAACAACAGACAAAGGTTCCTAATCAAAGTGACTTGAGCGCCAAGACCTTACCTAACCTAGCGTTGCAAGCGGCGACCTACTCGAAAGATTGGACCTCGCCACACGCTGTTGAAAATGTGATTACCGCGCCATGCGATCCGGCAATACACGGTGCATTACTTGCCACGATGGCCAACCCTAATTTGGTTTATAGCGAATATGCCGGCTTATCCGTTGAGTTAGAAAAAGCGTTAGTTCGTCAAGTGGCCAACCTCATTGGCTATGATCCCAACCAAGCGACTGGCATATTCACCCAAGGAGGGACCTTTGGCAATTTATATGGCTATTTGATGGGGTTGCGAAAGCAGTTTCCTTTGTCGGGACAGCGGGGGTTACAAGGGCAAGATTTCCGCATGATTAACTCACTCGCAGGCCATTATTCCAACATGACGAATCTGGGACTCTTGGGGACGGACATTCCGAATCAAGTACTACGTGTCAAAGTCGATACCAACAACCGGCTCGACCTCGATGATTTTGCCTACACCCTTAACAATTGTCTCGCAGAAGGCATCCCTGTTCCCACTATCTTGCTTACTTTTGGGACCACGGACACCTTTGCAATTGACGACATTGAACGTGTTTACCAAGTGACTGAGCGTGCCTGCCAGCGCTTCAATACCCCGGTTAAACCCCATATTCATGTTGATGCTGCAGTAGGTTGGCCGTTAATCATGTTTAACGACTACGATTTTGATGCCAACACCATCGGGCTGAACCGTCCAACGCGAGAAAAGCTTCAAACACTCCTTCCACGCATCCGTGGGCTGCGTTTCGCCGACTCCATCACGATTGATTTTCAAAAATGGGGCTTCGTACCCTATACCGCCAGTCTAGTGATGTTTAAACGTCAGGAGGATATGGAGCATCTCAAACAAGACCCGCATTATTTCTCGTATTTTGAGGCACACAAAACCGAGCAAACACACTTACAGTCGACCATCGAATGCTCTCGCGGTGCAGCGGGTGCGTACGGCAGTTATTGTGCCCTAAACATGTTAGGTAAACGCGGTTATCAAACCATGGTTGCTCACAGTTTGCAGAACGCCGAGTATTTAAAAGCACACTTATCGACACTGCCCCACTGTAAAGTGGTCGCGGCAGATAACCTGGGTCCCACAGTTGCATTTCGCCTCTATCATCCTTCGCCAACCCTGGATGTCGATGCCATGTTTCAACAAGAACAAACGCTACACAAAGTGGGAGAGAGAATTGATAGCATCACGCAACATAGCTTGTTTCACCGTCAACACTTCCTTCATCGGCAAGGTAAACAACTCAAGACAAATTGGGTAGAGTCCATTGCACGCACTAACTTTGACCATCATGGGCAATGTTTATTTATTCCGGGAGAAAAAGCGGTATTTTTAAATCCTTACACACGCTATCGCCATATCGACGAATTCATCACCTCATTACATCCTGAATCGGTCAAACAGCCCGTCTGAGTGCGGGCTTTACCAACGCCAAAAATGCGGCATAAATAGCGCAAGCACGGTGAAATATTCCAAACGCCCAAGGATCATCGCAACGTTCAGTATCCAGATCCCCGTATCGGTGACCGGTTGAAAATTACTCCCCACTTCACCAAATCCAGGACCAAGTACATTGATACAAGCCACTACGGCGGTAAAGGATGACCAAAAGTCGAGCCCGGTCATCATCATCAACAAGCTAAAGACACCCGTAGTCAGAGCCGCGAGCGACATAAACGCCATCACCGCTTGAGTCACATCGGTCGAAACAACCTTATCTTGATATCGGATCGGTAATACAGCCGAAGGATGTACCAACTGGTGAAGCTGTCGACGGATGATTTTAAACGTAATAATGTCGCGAATAATTTTATTACCGCCCGCGGTTGATCCTGAGCACCCGCCGAGATAAGCACAAAAGACTAAAAATAACGCCGTTGCGGCTGGCCAGGTGCTTAAATCCGCCGCACCAAACCCTGTACTGGTAATAAACGAGACCACGTGAAAAGCCGCAAAACTAAGCGAGACCCAAACCGTCTCATAACGCGCTTCACCGTATAGATAGAGCCCAAGCATCACCGACAAACACGCAACCACGATAAGAAAGACCCGTGACTCTTCATCATCAATATAAAGCTTCACCCCTCGCCACCCGATACGAAAAATGCGAAAGTGGAGGCCAAAGTTAATCGCGCCCAATAACATAAAGACATTGGAAATCATTAATATAATATGACTTTGAAAGTGCCACATACTGGCGTCGTGAGTAGAAAAGCCACCGGTTGAGACGGTCGAAAAACTGTGAGCGATCGCATCATAAGCACTCATCCCAGCAAGATAATAAGCCAAGGCACACGCGATCGTGATAACCACATAGACCCCCCACAAATAGTGCGCCGTCTTAGAAATCCTTGGGGAAAGTTTTTCGTCTTTAATCGGGCCTGGCGTCTCTGCTTTGAGCAATCGCATGCCACCCACGTTAAGCATTGGTAATACCGCAACCACAAAGATAACTACGCCGAGCCCCCCCATCCACTGTAAAAATTGACGATACAGGAGAAAAGAGGCCGGCATCTCATCCAAACCGCTCAGAATCGTGGCCCCCGCAGTACTCAATGCACTGATGGATTCAAAGGTAGCATCGGTAAAGTTAACCTCTGTGACCAATTTAATTGGAACGCCCCCCAAAAAACCAACAAGGATCCAGGTACAGGTAGAGAACAATAACGCATCACGAAAGGTAACTTGGTTTAATTTACTTTTACGAAAGAGCCAGGAAATGATCAATGATGACAGCATCATCAATAAAGCAGGATAAAAGAATTGTGTCGATACACCGTCGCGAAAAATAAATAGCGACAACAATCCGAAAACGAACTGTACGATCCCCATCCATAAAACAGGCATACCGAGAAGACGCAGTGTATTTTGAAAGTTAATCATGACAGAGGCAACTCATCATTAACACGCCCGTGGTTTGTAGGCTCCATCACCCACCACGCGTAACAACAAACAGTGGCGTGGTCAATCACCTCACCGTTCAATAATATCGGCCTCATCCAATAATGTCATTGTTTATTGGAGGCTAGAGACCGCATATCTACGTCGTTAATACCCTGCAAACAAGGCATTACATCGCAGACACAGATAAAAAAGCCGGGCTAATGCCCGGCCGATTGTTCTTATTGTGCGTGACGGCGCTCACCGCGTGCACTACTACCACGACGCTCATTACCACGGTCGCGATTAAAACGACGTTCACCACGTCCACGACCATCACGATCGTTACGGCCACCACCATTACGGTCGCCAGAGCGACGTTCGCGCATAATTTGACCTTCAACACGCTGTGCATTGGTCTCTTTTTGACGAATTCGCAGTTTTTGCAATTGAGCAAAGACTTCTTTCGGCATAGTTTTTGGCAATTGTACGAACGTGTGCGCAGGCGCTAGTTTAATGGCACCAATATTTTGCTTATTCAAGCCCAACTCGTTGGCAATCGCACCTACGATATCTTTCACTTGAACACCTTGCTCTCGGCCTACGTCTAACTGGTAAGTATCCCAGTCTGCCGGATTCGTATCACGACGATCCGTACCATTTTGGCGATCATCGCGACGGCGATCACGGCGCTGCTTTTCACGATCCATCGCGGCGATCATTGGGTCTGGACCTTTATAGAATAAAGGACGCTTCCCTTGCTGGCGCTGAAGTAACATTGCAGCCAGTGTTGTTGCATCAACCTCGATATCGTTTTGCAGTTGCTCAATCAGTTCAACGAATGGTCCAATGGCATCGCCATCTTTCTTTTCAGCCAATTCGCCCGCCAGTTGTGCCACACGCGCTTCCGCCACTTTGTCGCGGTTTGGCAGCTGGATTTCTTCCATTTTTGTTTGTGTAACGCGCTCAACCGTACGTAGCATACGCATTTGATTAGTACGTACCAGCAAAATAGCCTTACCAGCACGACCAGCACGACCGGTACGGCCGATACGGTGGATGTAAGATTCCGCATCAAACGGAATATCATAGTTGAACACGTGTGTAATACGCGGCACATCAAGACCACGAGCAACTACGTCAGTGGCGACCAAGATATCAATCACACCACGTTTTAAATGATCAACAGTGCGCTCACGCAGTGACTGCGGAATATCACCATGCAAGGCAGCGGCTTTAAAGCCACGTGCTGATAACCAATCAGCCAAACGCTCAGTATCTTGGCGAGTACGCACAAAAACGATCGAGGCGTCAGTATCCTGGGTCTCAAGTAAACGGCTCATCGCTTCGTCTTTTTCGACGCCTTTAACGACCCAGAACTGTTGCTCCACTTTCTCTACAGTGCGGTTACTACCAGCCACATCAACACGGGCAGGTTCACGCAGGAAGCGATCAACAATTTGTTTAACAATCGGCGGCATGGTAGCTGAGAACAGAATGCGCTGTGCACTTTCTGGTGCCTGCTCCATAATCCAGGTCACGTCATCGACGAAGCCCATTTTGAGCATTTCGTCAGCTTCGTCGAGAATAAAGGTATGTACCTCGTCTAGCTTCAAACGATCGCGGTTGATCAAGTCTTTTACACGTCCTGGTGTACCCACCACGATATGCGCACCGCTTTTCAGCGCTTTCATTTGATCAACAATCGACGCACCACCGTAGATCTCAAGGACTTTTAGGCCTTTGATGTTTTGTGCGAGGGTTTTAATTTCCGCCGCTACCTGAATCGCCAACTCGCGCGTCGGTGCCATAATGATGGCTTGCGGCTTATGTTGGTTCAGATCGACTTTATTCAGCAACGGCAATGAGAACGCAGCTGTTTTACCCGTACCCGTTTGGGCTTTACCGAGTGCGTCACGACCTTCGAGGAGTACAGGGATGGAAGCAGCTTGGATAGGTGTTGGTGTTTCAAAGCCCATTGAGTCAAGCGCAGACAAAAGGGTGTCGGCCAGATCTAACTGGCGAAATTTGGTTACAGATTCTTGCATTGGGATCCCAATCTATGAGTGTAGCGAAACGGGGCCCCTTCAGCGTTCTGCTCAACCATGCAACACTGTCTTTCATACAGTGTTAGTCACCAGCGCCACGGGCCTCGGTCATTAAGGGTGTGTATTCTGCGCCATTTACACGAAAAAAGCCAGAAAAAGTTGAACAACTTCACAAATTTTACGGCTCATGGACACATATCTCGCATCTTGTGTACGAAGACAGCGGAGTACGGGCAAAAAAAACACAACAAGAGCCTGTGCGGACTAGGCTCACAGGATTTTAGTGCCACGGGTTGGTTTTGAAACAGTGAATACGTATAGTGTGGCGATCCGTTTATCGAGACCCGAGTTATGTTTCAAGACAATCCCCTGCTAGCACAGCTAAAGCAACAGATTCAGGAAACCCTGCCTAAGAAAGAGGGCCAGGTAAAAGCCACAGAAAAAGGTTTCGGCTTTCTCGAAGTCGATGACAAGACCAGCCTTTTCATTCCGCCACCTTATATGAAGAAAGTGCTTCACGGCGACCGTGTTGAAGCCTTTGTTCGCACAGAAAAAGACCGCGAGGTGGCAGAGCCTGATACCTTGATTGAGCCCAGCCTGGAGCGCTTTATCGGTCGTGTACAGTGGATCCGAAACCGCCTGAACGTGGTGCCTGATCACCCACAAATGAAAGATGCCTTACGCGCCAATACGCAACGAGGTCTGTCACAAGATGATCTTAAAGAAGGCGATTGGGTAGTCGCGTCGCTGACTCGCCATCCACTGAAAGGTGATGATAACTTCATGTGTCGTATCAGCGAGAAGATCACTGATGCCGACGACAAAATTGCCCCTTGGTGGGTCACGCTGGCTAAACACAACCTGCCCAATAAGGAGCCTGCGCCGAAAGAGGCATGGCCAATGTTGGAACAAGGGCTAGAGCGTCGTGACCTCACCGATCTCCCCTTTGTGACCATTGATGGTGAATCCACCAAAGATATGGATGACGCCCTGTATGTAAAAGCCAATGAACAAGGTGGCTTTACCATGACAGTCGCGATCGCCGATCCCACCGCCTATATTGATGCCGATGAGGAACTCGATCAGGTCGCACGCGAGCGCGGTTTCACCATTTATCTGCCTGGGCGCAATATCCCAATGCTGCCTCGCGATCTCAGCGACGACTTGTGTTCGTTACGAGAGAATGAACAACGCCCTGCACTGTGCTGTACATTCAGCATCAGCGCAGACGGTACCATTGCTGACAATACAGAGTTCTTCTCCGCCTGGATACAATCACATGGCCAGCTTGCATACGATAAAGTATCTGACTTTATCGAACAGGGTGAAGAGGCGCTATGGCAACCAGAGAGCGCTGATATTGCTAACCAAATCCATCAACTTCACCAGTTTGCACTCGCGCGCATCCAATGGCGTGAAACCCATGCGGTCACCTTCCCCGATCGCCCAGATTATCGCTTTGAACTTAGCGAAGATAACGATGTGATTGCCATCCACACGGATCAGCGTCGAATCGCTAACCGCATTGTGGAAGAGTCGATGATCAGCGCCAACATTTGTGCAGGCCGCAAACTCCGTGACGCCTTCGGCTTCGGGGTTTTCAACACACATGCAGGGTTTAAGCAAGATAAACTGGATGACGTCGTCGAGCTCGTGCGCGCCCATGAGCACGATGCTAACAGCGAAACCTTAGCCAGCGTAGAAGGCTTTAGTGCACTGCGTCGCTGGCTGAACAGCTTAGATACCACCTATTTGGACAACCGCCTACGCCGTTTTCAAGCTTACAGTGAGATTGGCCATGAACCCGCCCCTCACTATGCGATGGGCCTAGATGTGTATGCCACTTGGACATCACCTATCCGTAAGTACGGCGATATGATTAATCATCGCTTGCTTAAAGCGATTATTCGTGGCGAAAACGAAGCCAATGCCCCTGCCGATACTGTCGGTGAAGAACTCGCGGGGCACCGCAAGCATCACCGCATGGCGGAGCGCGATGTTGCCGATTGGCTTTACACGCGCTTACTAAAACCGGAAGTGGAAGCACAAACCCGCTACACAGCGGAAATCTTTGATATTAACCGCGCAGGTATGCGTGTTCGCCTACTCGAAAATGGCGCACCGGCGTTTATTCCTGCGTCATTAATCATGGATAACAAAAGCCGTATCGCGTGTGACAAAGAACAAGGGACAGTCACTATCGATGGAAACGTCGAATTTAAACTGGGTGAGAACTTAGAAGTGGTGATTGCCGACATTAAAGAGACAACGCGCTCAATCGTCGCAAAACCGACGCAGGTATTTACCCTGCCAGAGACGCCACAAAACTAGTTTTTTGCTGTCATCACGCATGATGACCAATGATCTCGTTATAAAAGCCAAGCCATCGCTTGGCTTTCTTTTTACCCGCAAAATGATAGTCTAATCACTAAATTAATTTTAATCATTGAACCATTACAATTATCACACGCTGAAACCCTAGCAACATGCTAAAAAGCCATCAGTGATATGTTAATGGTATACCTCAACCGCCTTAAGAGGTTTCATGGGGCTTTTACGTTCATCTGCGGTCCGAGTGGGGACCCCCATTTTTTTATTATTACTACTCACGGCAGGTTATCATCCTCTGATCGCCTCGCTAGCGCCCTATTACAATCTCATATATGCCGCCCCTTATTTTCTCCTACTCACCGCGCTACTGTTAAGCCATTTGTTTAAAAGCGCCCGCGTCGGCATGATGGTAGTGATCTTATTAGTGGGGTATACGGTTATCCTTACTCGGCTTCAATCCCCACTCGACCAAGGCACCACCTATCTAGAATATTTACTTCTGGCAGTGGCACTGCCCATAAACCTGCTTTACATGATCATTGTTCGCGACCAAAAGCTCACATCACGATTCGGCTTATTCTTTTTTTTCGCCATTGGCATGGAAATGGGCTGGTGTGCACTGATGGTGCAGCAATTTGGTGAGTTGTCGAATTATCTGCATCAGCATCCCATCTTGGTGAGAGCCGCTTCCATTAGCCCAATGCCGCTCCTACTGATTGTTTTGCTATGTATATTAGTTTGCATGAGCACCATTCGCTTACTCCATAAGAACAGTATTGAAGATCATGCTGCCTTTATCAGCGTGCTCTGCGGCGCAGCTACTCTGGTATTTTTCAATGTGCCGTTTATTTCGTCGCTGATTTTTTCACTTGCCGGTCTCTTATTGGTTGCCAATCAAGTTTCATTTAGTCACCAACTCGCATTTGTCGATGGGCTTACCGAAATTGCGGGTCGCCGAGCACTCGAAGACGAACTTAAACATCTTGGTCGTCAATACACCCTCGCGATGCTTGATGTTGATCACTTCAAACAATTCAATGATCGTTATGGCCATGAAACCGGTGACGACGTGCTTAAATTGGTGGCTAAACAAATGGCGCTATGCGACGGTGGAGCCAGTGCTTTTCGTTATGGCGGCGAAGAATTTACGTTATTATTTAAAGGGAAAATGACCGAGCATTGCTTGCCCTACTTGGAGGCACTGCGTGAAGACATTGCCAATTACCCATTGGTATTGCGCGATCAATCTCGTCCCTATAATGATAAACAAGGTCGACAGAAACGCGGACGTGCCATTGACAAAGAGCCCGTGAATATCACGGTCAGTATTGGATTTGCCGATTCATCACAAGCCGATACCCCAGACGAAGTCTTACAGTTAGCAGACAGTGCCTTGTACAAGGCCAAAGAGGCAGGGCGTAATTGTATTAAGGGCAGCACATGAAACATATTGTATTGATGAGTCTAATGGGGTTGTTTTTAATCGGCTGCACCACGCAATCGGATACATCCGCCACCTCACCATTACCATCATCGACAAATGAAATCAGTGCGACAGCATTGGATCACGCGCTTAATCAAGTATTTTATCAGTGGCGAGGCACGCCTTATCGCTGGGGAGGGACGACTCGAAATGGTATCGATTGCTCTGCCTATACCCAACGCGTTTACCAAGATGCACTCTCAACATCCTTACCTCGGACGACGCATGGCCAAGCCAAGACAGGGTATGCCATTGATTATGAGATCGCGAGGCAAGGCGACCTCGTATTTTTTCATATACGCCCTGGCCTGCGTCACGTTGGCATCTACCTCGGCGGGCAACGGTTCATGCACGCCTCGGCATCGAAAGGAGTGACAGTGTCACGACTAGATAATCCCTATTGGCAAGCGCGCTTCTGGCAATTCCGCCGTTATTTCTGAGTTTGCGCTTTCACCGCGTCGGCAAGTTCGCAACAAGGCTGATATCGTGGGCACGTGACCACATGATCGTTAACCATGCCTAATGCTTGCATCAGCGAATAGCAAATCGTCTCGCCCACAAACTTAAACCCACGCTTTTTCAAAAAACGGCTCATCGCTCGGGACTCGTCCGTCGCGGTGGCTACGTCATCATCCGATTGATGATGATTCACAATCGGCACACCGTCGGTAAACTGCCATAATGCCTTGGCGAGCGAGCCGTACTCTTCCACCAGCGCCACGGCGGCTTTGGCATTAGTGAATACCGATGCCACTTTTAATCGATTACGGACAATCTCATGGTTGGCCATAATGGCGGCGATGTTTGGCGCTTCCACGGCGGCAAGATGATTAAAATCGAAGTGAGAGAAAGCATCACGATAAGCCTGCCGTTTTTCCAGTATTAGCCGCCAACTTAACCCTGCCTGCGCGCCCTCTAAACAAATAAACTCAAAAATAAGCGGATCATCAAATGTCGGTACACCCCACTCGCTATCATGGTACGTACGCTCAGCCTCGCTTTGCTGTGCCCATCGGCATATATTCATTTCTCACCTCCTCTCCTCATACCCTTACTGGGTCATCATTTTTGTTGCTTATAACAAGAAATCAGCAACTTAACGGTGTAAAAGCTATCGTTACATGCGATATAACGCTATCTTTGATCGTGATAAGTACATGAAACGTAATATAACCGTTACTCCTTGTTATTGATGCCACCCATAACTACAAAGGAACACGCGTGACAAAAAAGCATATATTGATCACTGGTGCCGGGCAGCGTATTGGCTACGCACTGGCCTGCCACTTTCTTAGTCAAGACCACGACGTGACCTTATCGTATCGTACCGAGCGGCCTCAAGTGGCTGATTTAAGGTCACGCGGCGCGCACTGCATTCAAGCTGACTTTTCTGCTGATGAGGGCGTTTATGCATTCATTCAGGCGCTTGACGAACAGAATCCCACATTCGATACCCTGATACATAATGCTTCGTCATGGGACAGTGAGAAACACAACCAGGACATCGCATTGCTGTTCGATAACATGATGCAAATTCATGCCAAAACGCCTTATCTTATCAATATGGCGGCACAGCGATGGATGCAGAAAGGAGACATTATTCACCTTACCGACTATGTCGCGCAAAAGGGCAGTGCGAAGCATACTGCCTACGCGACCAGCAAAGCCGCGTTAGAAAACCTGACACTCTCCTTCGCGCAAAAGTTGGCACCACATATTAAGGTAAACAGCATTTCACCTGCGCTGATCATGTTCAACGAGGGCGATGACGACGCCTATCGCGAAAAAGCTCGCCGTAAATCGATTTTAGGCACTGTGCCTGGTGAGCAAGAAATAGTGAATGCCTGTGAATTTATTCTCGCCAGTCAACATATGACGGGCCAATCCATCAAGCTGGATGGCGGACGCCATCTCATTTAGTTTTCGTGACCAGGGAAAGATTATGAACGACGCTGTCATTAAAGTAACCAACCTGCGCCTGCGCACTTATATCGGCTTTAATCCCGACGAGCAGGAAAAAAAGCAAGATGTGGTGATCAATGTCGAGATCCACTACCCCGGCCACAAAGCCTGTGAAGAAGACAACGTAGATGATGCGCTTAATTATAAGGTGATCACCAAAGCAATCATCGATTATGTTGAAAATGGCCGTTTTTTGCTGCTGGAAAAACTGGTGGCAGGCGTACTAGACATTGCGCGAGATCACCACTGGGTGCGTTATGCACAGGTCACCATTGATAAGCCGCATGCGCTAAGATTTGCCGACTCCGTCTCATTAAGCCTTAGCTGGACCGCCAACGAGTCGTAACACAGCCAAGAGTTCGTTAGAATTATTCGAACATCTTGTTCAAGGTGAAACGGTTATGAATTACCATTTACCTTATATACTGTGTTGGCATAGTGAATGGGGACAACAACAATGACAACGAAAACAGGCTACGATCTGGTAATGCGTACGCTACACTGGCTATCAACGATAGTGATCATTGGCCTTTTCGCTGTTGGGCTTTGGATGGTTGATCTCAGCTACTACAGTAATTGGTACCAAACCGCACCACATTGGCACAAGTCAATAGGTATATTACTGGCGATCACCACGGTGACTCGGCTTTTATGGAAAGCAACGCATACAATGCCTCGTGTTGAAGGCAAAGCATGGGAGCGCAAAGCCGCAACAGCTGGGCACCATACCATCTACCTGCTTCTTGCGACCCTGTTTGTCTCTGGATACTTGATCTCAACGCCTGACGGACGCGGGATTGGTGTATTCACTTGGTTTACCGTGCCGAGCGCCGGTGAGCTGTTCCCTAACCAATCCGACATTGCGGGAAATGTTCACTATTACGTTGCTATCACCCTGATTGTGCTGTCGGCTGGCCACGCATTGATGGCACTGAAACATCACTTTATAGATAAAGACAACACGTTACGGAAGATGACCGGAGGAAACTCGAAATGAAAAAACTCATGTTAGCCATGGGAATGAGCGCCGCAACACTCCTATCTGGGCCTGCACTTGCAGACACTTATATGATTGACACCAAGGACGCACACGCCTCGGTCAACTTTAAAGTGCCACATCTGGGCTATAGCTTTATCAAAGGCCGCCTAAACCAATTTGATGGCCAATTTGAATTTGACCCAGATAATATTGAGGCGTCCAGTGTCTCTGTCACCATCGATACCACCAGTGTTGACTCAAACCACGCTGAACGTGATAAGCACATTCGTAGCGGTGACTTCCTAAATGCAAGCAAATACAGTGAAGCGACGTTTGAAAGTACCCAAGTGACTGACAATGGTGACGGCTCGATGACCATTGCAGGCGATCTGACACTACATGGCCAAACCAAACCGATTGAAATCGACGCGGAACTGGTCGGCCACGGTGAAGATCCATGGGGCAACTACCGTGCGGGCTTTATGGGCAACACCCGTATTGAGCTCGAAGACTTTGGCATTCCCACTATGGGTCCAGCGACTTACGTTGATATGGAGCTGCACGTCGAAGGCATTCGTCAGTAATCAGCCATAACTCTATGTCGTGATCAAGCCTCGGTTCGTCCGAGGCTTTTTTGTCGGTAGACTGAAACCCAATCGTCATAGTTGTTGTCTAGAATTCATAGTATGAATAACAACAAGCATTTGGCTATGACTGTTCCCATCAACATCGCGTTTTTTGACCTCGACGAAACCCTGATCGCCACTGACACCAAGCAAGCATGGCTTGAATACCTTTGTCAGCGCGATCTCGCGCCGCAAAATGTGGTCGATCAAGAAAAACGAGCGTATCTGGATTTTAAAAAAGGCCGCATCAACCTTGAGCCATACATGCAAGTACAGCTCACGCCACTCAAAGGCCAGTCAACCCAAACGGTCGACGATTGGGCGACTGACTTTATCGATAGGCTCGTCGCTCCTGTGGTGGTACCGCAAGCGTTAGAACGCATTGAATGGCACCGAATGCGCGGCGACCACTGTGTGCTGGTTTCTAACACAGGCGCGCATCTGGCGCGACCAATTAGCAAACTACTTAAGCTAGATACCGTGATTGCGATTGAGCTTGAAACACTCAATGGCGTCTATACCGGCAATATTTCCCATTGTGCGCGTGATTTTCGTGGCAAGCACGACTATATGCAAGCATGGCTATCAGACCGACATGACACCATTGGTCACACCTACGGCTACAGTGATTCGCACTGGGATGTGCCACTGCTCGAGCAAGTTGATAATGCGTTTGCGGTAAACCCCGACCCGCACCTAAGTTTGCACGCGCAGAAGAAAGATTGGACTATAATGGAATGGGCTAGGCACGACACCATTCGTGATTGAATGTGAGTTCTCTCTGTATGCAATCCACATAGGTTGTGGCAATGAATGGGCGCTATCCGCGCCCTTTTTATTAATACCCACTTGAGAATGATTATCATAACCGTTATCTTTAACTTATGATCGGCTGGCGGCACCGCGCCGTAGTCACACGCATCGTTAAAGAGATAAAGGCTTATGAAGAAGAACATCATCATTATCGTCGCGCTCTTGCTCTCTCCACTGGCGCACGCCGACCAATCAAAACACGCGGACAAGTTAAAAGTGGTGACCAGCTTTACCATTCTCGCTGATATGGCCGCTAACGTAGCGGGTGAGCATGCCGAGGTGGTGTCACTGACTAAACCCGGTGCTGAGATCCACAACTACCAACCCACCCCGGGGGATATTCTGCGCGCGCAAGGTGCGGATGTGGTGATGTGGAACGGATTAGGCTTAGAGCGTTGGTTCGAACGTTTTTTCCAGCACATTGATGAGGTGCCGAATGTGATCTTATCGGACGGAGTGGAGCCGATTGTGATTGCCTCGGGCCCGTATCGCGGCAAACCCAATCCGCACGCGTGGATGTCCCCATCGGATGCAATGCGATACGTTGATAATATCGAGCAAGCCCTGATTAAGTACGATCCTGCCAATCAAACGCACTACCAAGCCAATGCCAAAGCCTACAAGGCACAAATTCAAGCCGTGTTCGCGCGTGCGCAAGATGCCTTATCCGCTGTCCCCGAATCCCAGCGTTGGCTAGTAAGCAGCGAAGGCGCTTTCTCTTATCTGGCGCGTGATTTAAACCTCAACGAAGCCTATTTATGGCCGATAAACGCTGAGCGTCAGGGCACACCGCAACAAGTGCGTTCGCTGATTGATACCGTACGAGAACACCAAGTGCGTGCTGTCTTCTCCGAAAGTACCGTGTCTGATGCACCCGCCAAACAGGTCGCCGCGGAAACCGACGCGCACTATGGCGGCATTTTATATGTCGATTCGCTCAGTCAAGCTGACGGACCCGTGCCTGACTATCTATCCTTACTGACAGTCACCACAGAAACCGTCTTAGCGGGGTTGCGCCATGACGCACTATGATTTAACCGACGGCACGCCCAGTGTGTTAGATGTCAACGAGGTACGTGTTGTCTATCGAAACGGCTTGTGTGCCCTTGAGCACGCCAGCTTCTCGCTGCCAGCGCAAACCATTACCGCCTTGGTGGGTGCCAATGGCAGCGGCAAATCCACCTTGTTTAAAGCCATCATGGGGTTTGTGAATCCAGGCAGTGGCAGCATTGCGGTCAACGGTACTCCCATTAAGCAAGCGCAAAAAGCAGGCTTGGTCGCTTATGTGCCTCAATCCGAAGAGATCGACTGGTCGTTCCCGGTGTTAGTGGAAGATGTAGTAATGATGGGCCGCTACGGCAAGATGTCATTTATGCGCCGTCCCAAAGCGGCGGATCATCAAGCGGTGGATGAGGCCTTGGCCCGCGTTGATATGAGTGCATTTCGCCAGCGCCAAATTGGCGAACTGTCCGGCGGACAGAAAAAACGTGTTTTTCTCGCCCGCGCCTTGGCTCAGCACAGCCCGCTGATTTTACTGGATGAGCCCTTTACTGGTGTAGATGTTACCAGTGAAGAGTCGATTATGCGTTTGCTGCTCGAGCTCAAAGACGAAGGCAAAACCATTTTGATTGCCACCCATAACCTCGGTACCGTACCCGACTTTTGCGATCGCACCGTGTTGGTCAATCGCGCGGTGGTGGCAGGCGGGCGCACCGAACATGTGTTTACCACCGAGAACCTCAGTGCCATTTTTGGCGGCAAACTGCGCCAATATGTAATGCCCAGCGATCAGCTCCACCAAGACGCCGATCCGCGCGAGCTATCGGTGATTTCCGACGACGAGCGGCCCTTGGTGGTGTATGGCAAGCGCGAACAAAGCGCACAGGAGCGGCACAAATGAGCTTACTCGACCCCCTCGCCTATCAATACATGCAAAAAGCATTGCTGGTCACCACCTTGATTGGCGGCGTGTGCGGCTTGCTCTCGGCCTTTTTGATGCTCAAAGGCTGGTCGCTGATGGGCGATGCTCTCTCCCATGCGATTGTACCGGGCGTTGCCGGCGCTTATATGCTAGGCCTGCCCTTTTCGCTCGGTGCCTTTGTTGCCGGCGGCATGGCCGCGAGCGTGATGCTGTTTTTGCATCAACGCAGTCACATCAAACAAGATGCGATCATCGGTTTGATTTTTTCGAGCTTTTTCGCCTTCGGCCTGTTTTTAGTCTCCATTTCGCCCGTCGCAGTCGATATTCAACAAATTATGTTGGGTAATTTACTCGCCATTGCCCCACTCGATGCGGTGCAAATGCTAATCATTGCCTTGGTGAGCCTCACCGTACTGGCGGTGAAATGGCGTGATTTTATGCTGACCTTTTTCGATGAAAGCCACGCTCGCTGCATTGGCTTACCCGTGGTGGGGCTTAAAGTGCTGTTTTTCGCGCTGCTCAGCGCTTGCACCATGGCGGCACTTAAAAGTGTCGGTGCCTTTTTGGTGATTTGCTTGGTGATCGCCCCCGGTGCCACCGCCTATTTATTGAGTGATCGCTTCGGGCCCGTGTTGGTGCTAAGCGGTGTCATCGGCACACTCACCTCATTATTTGGGGTGTATATCAGCTATTTCGCCAACCTTAACGCCGGCGCACTGATTGTGCTGGCCCAAGTGGGACTCTTCTTAGCCGCCTTTGTGTTTGGCCCCAAACACGGTTTGCTCGCGCGGCGCGCCAAACGTCAGGAGGCACTGCAATGAATCCGTATCAACTGACCTTTATGCAAGATGCACTGCTGATGGCCGTCTTAGTGGCACTGCCTTGTGCGCTGCTTTCTTGCTATTTAGTATTAAAAGGCTGGTCGTTAATTGGCGATGCGGTAGCTCACGCGGTGCTACCGGGGTTGGTGCTGGCAAACTTATTTGGTCTGCCGCTGATTGTCGGCGCGTTTGCTGCGGGATCCGCATGCGCCACCAGTGTGCATTGGCTCAAACAAAATAGCCGTGTGAAAGAAGACACCTTGCTGGGGATTGTGTTTTCTGGCTTTTTCGCACTGGGGCTGATTTTGCAAGGCCAGTTCCCGTCTGATTTGCACCTTGATCATATTCTATTTGGCAACCTGTTGGGGATTAACCACCAACAGCTCCTCACCGCCGCCATTACCGGCTTAGTCGTGCTTGCGCTGGTACTCCTTAAAGGGCGAGATTTAATGCTGCTTTCGTTCGACCCCGCGCAAGCCAGCGTGCTCGGGCTCCCAGTACAAAAACTTCACTGGCTCTTACTCTCAGTGATGATTGCTACCATTGTTGCGGGGTTACATGCAGTGGGGATTATCTTAGTGGTGGCGATGTTGATTGCACCAGGCGTCACCGCCTTTATGCTCAGCAAACAATTTAGCCGCATGCTATGGATTGCCTGTGCGATTGCCTTAGTCACCGCCGTGGGCGGCGTCACCCTGTCGTTTTACCTTGACAGCGCACCCGGCCCGACCATTGTATTGCTCCTCACCGGCTGCTTTGTGGTGACCTTTGCGTGGCAGCAATATCAAATCCACCGCAACCAACAACGCCCGCAGCCGACGCAGCAAACAACAAAAGCAACGCGCCCATCCACCACCCATTCGGCGCAATCGCACTGATCGGCACCGACGGACACAGCGGCATCCCAACCTCAGCAGTGCGCGAAACAGAGCCCTCGTTCTAATCGCGCACCGCCCCAACCAAACCGATTCGCCTTGTATTCTAACCAACTTCTTGTACCCATCTCACAAAACATGGCTTACCTAACACTTTGGACAATAGCGCACGAAAACCCAAACAGCCCTTGATAGACTAATCCCAAATCTGCCAACTCAATGGCGTGTTAGGTGCCGACAACTAATCGGCGGTAGCATGGCTAAACACTGGACGGTTAACCAGCTTATCGGGCAGAGATATCCAATAGTGTGCGCGTTTATCCGTGACAGATGCACACTTTCGCGGTAACAAGATATGCATGACAAACGATAAATACTATCTATTTCAGCTGGTTAGCTTGATAAGAGCGCGTGTAATCGTTTTGGGAAGTCGCGCATGCGCACTAATATAATTTTTATATGAATTATCCAGTCCAGTGAAGTAGCTTCATTCGAGAGTTAATTGATGTTTGAAATCTTTGAGCCTTTAAGTCCCTATCTTCCACTAATAACTGTCGGACTTGCTGTCTTTACCTTATGGAATGCTATAAAAACACGTATCCAAGGCAATGAGCTAAAGAAACAGAACCTAGCTTTGAAACGGATTGACCGGGAAGACAAATTTCGTTACCTACACCCCCATCTATATGTTGATTTTATAGCTAAATTCCCTTACCAAGATTCATCATATACGCCCACTTGCGTAATGATTGTATCAAACCGTGATGAAAGAAACGTTAGAGTTGATACTGTTGAATGGGCTTATGATGACGGTTTTAGTTGGGCGCTTGATAATGTGGATTTTCAACCTGTAATGCTACAAACATCTGATAAAATTGAAATATCAATAAATCCAGAAGCAAAAATTTTTCCACATAGTAGTGGCAAACCGTTGGACATGATTGCTAATATCCTAGGGTTGTCTATTAAAGTTAAGTTATCTACCGACGCTGGTCGTCTATATTCAATTGATGACCATCGTTTTAAGCGTTATTTGATGTGCAGGTACATTGATTCAGCAATTATGCTAAAAGTTGGTGAGTATTTTCTGTGTCGACAATACAAACTAAGCCTTTTAAATTTACTCATATAAAAAGAAAATAAATCTCAACCGTTATATCTCAGTTTAGTTCCGATAACTGCAAGTTCAAAAGGAGTAAATTCATGGCCACTTGGGATATTACACATTACATACAAGAATGTGAAAAATGCGGTAAAAAATATAATGTGACTAAGCATGAGCAACCGGTGAGAGAAAAGGGTGTTTTTAACTGTCAGTGTGGTCATCAACTTGAATGTTGGAATGGTGGTGTTGATTACACATTTTCTGAAATAAAAGAACAATAAATATAACGAAATAAGTCCGTGGGACTATTTCTCGCTGCGCGTATATTAGCGCCCGCTTGGGAAGTTACGAGATAAGTTCGTCGGAAATACAAAAAAGTGTCTTATGGAAAGTTGGGAGAGTTTGAGTGACGATGAGCAGGATGTGTATATCAATCTAAAAGCTCGAAACCGTAAGGCTATAAAAATATTTAAACCAGACGACTCATCAACGCAATCAGAGAGCCGCAATTTGCTGGCTATGACAATACATCACCTTACAACTGGTTGTTTTTTGAATACGAGAGAAGAAAGGCGCAACGAAACTGGATTTTAGGAATTGTCGCCGCAATTATTGCGGGTACTGGTGTTTTGTTCATAGCAACCGCTTCGTGAAATGTCAAAAATAGGAATAAGTTTCGCGCAGCCACTTATTCTTATTTGAGTGTTGAAAAAGCCATTGCATTATTAAGTAAATAGGTTGAATAAGCATAGATAGGCGCTGCGTTTAGCTCTTTTTTCAGAACGATCACAGCTTAGAGGTAGCAGATAAGTTGTCAGCTCAGTACGATGCGCCGTGAATCGCAATACACATTGTGGACATTCCTGCTGGTCTAGTCCGTAGTTTAACGCGTGAAGAGAAAAATGGTGCTTAGCGAGCTCAACGCCACAAAATAATTGAGTGGAAATGGTTACCTTCGATATTTAATAACGTACCTAAGTGTGACAGAACTTCAAAAAAGAGAGTTCAGTCATTCGTTAGTAATTTTTATAAAGATTTGGAGAAGGGAAACTGATACCTTACAAAATGTTGAATGAATACTTTCTATACAACTATTCTTTTTTAAACATCTGATGCGCGATATGGGTTTATTTAACGAGGTAGTTTTCAAGCGATGGTACACATAATATTAGATTTTCTGTATGTAATTGTACAACGGAGGTTATCTTCCGGGCGATACTTGATGATGTCTGGAATATCCATAGCTGGGGCTTGTTTGGGGATTGGGTCTATTATGGGAAGTATCTCAAATGACTCACTAACCATTACTTTAGACAACAATAGCTCACCGCTATCATCTATCTTTATTAATGTTTTTTTTGTTCTTGGTGTGTTAAGTTTTTTAGTAGGATCTCTCATTGAGCTGTATGAGCGCTTAGTAGGTGAAGCCGCTGTGAGTAATCGAGCAAAAAGTATTGATTTGCGAAGTCTTGGACAAGCAAGTGCTCCTAAACTATCTAGGGCATTTCCTTTGCAAATTGAAGAGTCAGGTCTTCATTATGACTTATTTCTCTGTCGTCTAGAAGGTGAAAATTTGGACTCTTGGTTAGAAAGGTCTAAGCGAGCTTTAGAGGTTTTCTCTAGTGAAAGTCTTGAACGAATTAATAGCCATGAATCAGAACACCCATTAGCTCTCGGTGCACAAGCTCACATACCTCATTGTTTTACAATAGGCTTTATGGTTGCCAATAGAAGGTTGGTTAACTTTTATTGTTGGAGTAGGGATAAAAACAAAGATGAGAAAAGCCGGTGGATTGACACCAGAGATAAAAGGACTAGAGGAAAGACAATAATTGGTTTTACGAAGACTTTGATTGCTCAACATATCGATGATGATACTAATGTCAAAAAACTTGGTCTTTCACTCGAAATATCAATCCCTTCAAATCCAACGATCTTTATGACTCAATTGAAATTAGATGCTTGCACTCAAATTAAGGTAAAGCACCAATACGTCGGGAATTTATTCTCGGAAAAAGAACAAGTTAATATCATTACAGAAATAAGAAGCTTATTAAATAATAACCTTTTTAAACGGTTTCCTAACTTGCGGGAGCTTCACATCACTATTACTGGTCAAGCTTCATTTGTGATGAGGCTTGGGGCTGACTTTAATCAGAATCATTTCCCGAAAGTAATTAAGGTGTATCACTTTGAAAATAATACGTACCCTTGGTGTTTTTGTCTTAGCCCAAATAATAAATCCATCCAGTATTTAATAACCAGAGATCAATGAAGAGAGATGTATGCAGCAGTCTTATTCAGGGAGTTATGAGAACTTGCTAGCTTCATGTCGTTACCATCAATCGAAATTCCAGCCATTACTGCATTTTTTATTTAAACTTAAATAACCTGGCCATCACTTATATATACAGAATATATCCTTACTAATAGAAAAGCTTTCAGTCGGGTTTGACGTATCCTCTCATATTTGAACGAGCCCCATCGTATACGTTAGCCGTTGACATGCCGTGATGGCCTACCGGTATTGGGTCAGATTAATAAGATATCGCTGATACTTTCTAACCTCGAGGCCAAGCGAAATATCGAGAGTAAGAAAAGGCGCTTGATAGTGTTAGTTTGAAAGTAGTAATGCCAACCTAACTTGGGCGCAACTAATCATTTCATATACATCAGACCAATCGACCAAGATAATAGGATAAAGATCGGCGCACGTCATCAGGTGCGCATGCCAGCGATAAATGAGGTTTTTCTCTCGATACGGCAGCGCATTGCCTAACAGTCGATGATATGTTTGACAGAGGTTTGAGTCTTAAGCGCGCACCCAAGTTTGGTTAAGAGAAATAAGCCGTTTTTTGTGAAGCTTGGGGCACTGTTTTGACAGTGTTTGTAGTAGGATTTGGTCATCACGCATCGTTAGCATCGCTATTGAATCTGTCTATATCGAGAGTATTTTTGGTTAAGTTCATTAGGTAAAAAGGGAGTGATACGTTCATATCTAATTGTTTTGATTGATATTAATGAGGGGGTTCGTTAGGGCTCGGCTTTGTCCGTTAGTTGGCATCAGGTGACAGCTGTAGCCGGCTCTGAGACCAAATCTATAAACATCCGAGGAGCCAGTTATGCCACATAGTAAATACTCAACTTTAGTCAAGGATGCTCTGCAGCGCAGAGACAATTCACTTCGCAAGGGGCTAGATTCCATAAGCGAAGGTATATCGATGGAGTCATTTGATTCTGCTTATAATATTTACGGCCCGTGGGCTAGTGAGCTTGCTTATGTCAACGATCATATTACAGTTTCTCAAGAAATAATTGACAATGCAGCGAAAGAATACGAAAAGGTTGCGGATAAGCTTATAAAGGAGCTTGAGTGGGATGAGAACTCTATCAGGGTTTTACCCCAAGGTTCAGCAAGTACCCAAACGCTTATTAAGGCTCCAGACAGATCAAAGTTTGATATTGACGCTGTTTGCCAAGTGGATGTGTCACAGATAGATACACAAGATCCGATGGCTTTCTTCGAAAAGGTTGGGGGTGTTTTAACCGAAATAGAAGCTATTAGGAAAAAACGTTGCTGGAAGATCCAATTTTCCAAAGAGCCATTTTATCTGGAGTTTACACCTTCAATCCCCCTCGTGACGGTGACTGAAGAGGTTAGACAATCCATGTCTCCTCGTTTCCTACCGGTTGAACACAAATACCTCAATACTGCACTGGCAGTGGTGGATACACCCACTGAATCGTGGAAAACATCTAACCCTGAAGGGTTCTCAGCTTGGGTAAAAGACACTGCGAAGTTAAAGCTATTAGCCCATCAAGCAAATGAATCAATTTCAATGGAAAGTCGAGATGGTATAGATCCTGTTCCAGAGCAACATGTTGAGTTGGAAGATACGCTACGTATCGCTATACGTTTATTCAAACGACACAGAGATATGTGTATTAGAAGGGGACAGATTGAAAAAGAAAGCAAGCCTATTTCTGTGATCATAGTTACTCTCCTGACCGGGTGCTATGCTGGACTGTACAATCTACGGCAATCATACAACCACCCCATTGAACTATTAGCCGACCTAGTTGAGCTAATGCCTAAAATGATTGAAGTAAGAAACGGCGAGTTCTGGGTAGAGAATCCGACTGTGCCTGAAGAAAATTTTGCTGAACGATGGAATGAAGATGACGGAGAGCGTTTTAGCACCATTACTCGCTGGTGTGCTCTTCTAGCTGCAGATCTACAACATATACTACAAGCAACAGATGATCGTGAAATCAAAGAACGAGTACGAAAAATCTTTGGATGCCAAGGTAATAAGTTCGATACTGATGGGTCTAAGAACCCAGGATATGATATATCCCCTATTTTAAGACCCAAACCAGCACCAAAAACTAACGGTTTGGCTTGAGGATAGTTGAAGATGACGATCGATATTAATCGATTAAAATCATTGGTTCCCCCACTTGAGACATCGTACCGCATCTGTTCCGAAGAGGCTAAGGCTTATCGCCTTGGCCTTCCGAATATTAGCGATGAGCGTGAGTTTCAGTGGGCAGAACTTATAATCCCAAGAGACTTTCCACATGACCAAGCTCGCATAATACTCTCTCCCGATACTATATTGAGGATACCTCATGTTGAGTATAACGGAGCTCTTTGTATTGAAGAGATTGGCCCCGGAAGAGGATTCAGTCCAGAAGAACGCATCCATTACTTACTTCATGATTTTTACAATGAGTTCTTATCATCTTGGATAAGCGGAGATCTAGACGACGATTTTGCAAAAGAGCCTCTTCATTATTGGGATATTTACGTTTCTAGATTTCGTGGACGACATGATCCCATTCGTGAAATTTGGACCGTAGATAAGGCTCCAAAAAGGGCTAGTATAAGAGAGGGAACACTTTTATTACCTGCAGGTATTGTGATTGTGGACAACATGAGGCTCCAAACGTCTCATAGGTTAGCTCATTCCCTTGGCAAACAAGCGTCTCAACGTATTCGAGTATCCATCGCTGATATTCCTATTGAGTATCCATTAACCCCCTCAACTTGGCCAAGTAATTTAAGGGAACTAGAACTACTGGTTGCGGCACGCTTCGAGCAGAATAAACAATACTTGTTTCAAACCAACTTGCGAAAGCGTGCTAAGGGCGTCCATAGAATTGTTCTTTTGAGAAACGATTACTATGGATTTGCATACTTCTTGCCAGGAGGGCCTCCAATACCAGTGGGAAAAGGTACAGAAAGACGCGCGTATCCATCAAGGAAAAGCCCACAACCTATTTCTGTGAGCAGGCTGGATGCATCGTGGACTATAGCAAGAGACCAGAGCCCCTCTATCGACGTGCGACAAGAACAAAAAGTCGTGGTTTTTGGGGCTGGAGCTTTAGGTAGTCCAGTAGTAGAACATTTGGCTCGAGCAGGCATTGGTTCAATAACATTAGTGGACCCTGAAATCATAGAGCCTGCGAATTTGGGGAGACATTTACTTGGAACAGAATCAATTCGAATGCCAAAAGCCTTAGCTGTAGCAAAGAGATGTAACAATGGTTTCCATGCGTCACAAGTAAAGCCAGCTGTTATGTCAGCGGAACGATGGCTGACTGAAAACGGCATAGACGACGTATCTTTGTTGCTTGACCTTACAGGAGAATTTAATGTTCGTTTGTTTTTAGACAGAATACGTTCAAAAAATAAATGCCCTCTATTGGTTGGGTGGATGGAGCCATACGTAGCTGCTGCACATGTTTGTTATCTAACATCAGAGACAACATGGATGTTAGAAGGAAGTGATGCTTTGGAGCAATTGCAGGCCGTAGAATGGCCTGAGGACGTTATTCAAAGCGAACCTGGTTGCAATAGCAAGTTTCAAAGCTATACGGCTTCTGCAGCAGCATATGCCGTGGCATTAGTGACTGAACAAGCCTTACAAGTACTTGAAGACAAACCTGATCAAGCAAGAGTAACAAGTTGGGTTCGTGGCAAAAAATACTTAAGGCAGCATAAGGAAGGTCTTGAACTGAAGCATTGGGCAAAGATAGCCGATTCCCACAACGGTATGATAATCGAGAGGTCTTTCCCTTGAAACATCGTATCTTTTTTTATCCCGACTGGAGCCGATACGTTATGTTCACACCAAATGCTCTAGAGAGCATGTATTTGCACACTCAAAATTATAAGGGAAGTTTAGAGGCTGGCGGGGAAGTGTTTTCTCGAACTCCGCATGAAACAGGATTAGTTGTCGACTTTATAGCTGGGCCAGATATGCGAGACAAACGCGGTCCATGTTCTTTTATCCCCGATCCTACAGCCGCTACTGAAATGCGAATGCTACAGTTTGACCAAAACAGGCATGCAGTGGGGCTGTGGCATACGCATCCGGAGCGAATGCCACAGCCATCAAATAAGGACAAAAGAACCGGGGAATTATACTTGAAATCACTAGATGGCCAACTGGACTCATATCTTATGCTCATCTTAGGTAATTCGGGGGATCCGTTGAATTTATGCGTTTGGTCCGTATCGGAGAGCCAAGGTTTATCTTGGATTCGGCTTATTGAAAAATAACTAGGAGCATTTGAACAGTCTGGACAAATAATAGTTTTTGCAAATTCCGGCCCATGCTTAGTCTGTTGTTACTGAATCCTCTTATGAAAAATCTTATACAAGTTGACCCTCAATCTTCCAAGAATCGTCATTTGTTAAAAAGTAAGCCAATATGTAATCGTTATTCATCCATCACCTCTGTCGACTGGCACAACTGCATCCAAGCCTCGGCGGTGCGTGAGACATAGCGCTCGCCGTGCCAGACTAACCCGAGTTGCCATTCAATCGCTGGGCTTATCGGTTTCACAAGCAATAACTCACTGTCTTCCAAGCTAGCACTGAGGCGCTGGCATAAGGGCGCGGGTAAAAACGCTACCCCTGCACCACTTTTCACCAAGGCGGCTAAAAAATCCCACTGACTGCTACGCGCGGCAATAGTCGGCTGATAACCATGCTCTTCACAGCGGGCAATAATCCGATCGCTTAGAGTAAATTCAGCGCTATACAGATAAAACGGCTCGTCTTTCACTGCCTGCCATGTCAGGCTTTTTTGCGCTCGCCACGCCGCTTGGTTAGGCAACACAGCATAAATGGAGTGAGTTTGTAAGGGTAAACTTTGCAAGCACTCAGGCTGGGTGTCGGTGAGCATGGTGATTGCCACATCAATCTCGCCATTGATCAGCGCTTGTTCGGTGCGCCGCCCACCGTATTCGACAATACTGAGCGCCACGTTTGGGTAGCGTTGACGGTATTCACGCAACACATTGGCATACAGCGGCCCTATCATCGGCGGCATCCCCAACCTGAGTTGGCCGCGCGCCAGTTGATTGAGATCGTCCAGTTCAGTATTTAGCTGCTCAAACTCAGCAATAATGCTCTGCGCACGCTGATACACCACCTCGCCAGCATCGGTTAACCAAAACCGCCTTCCCTCTCGGTGCAACAACGGCTGACCCACATCTTGCTCAAGGTTACGCACCATTTTACTGATTGTCGGTTGCGTCACATGCAACGACGCCGATGCGGCAGTAAAGCTCTGCTTTTCCACCAAGGCAATAAAATAGCGCAACGCACGAATATCCATAAACGGCCCTTAAAAGCTGTCTGTTAACTATGTCATTTTGGCATAGTTGATGGCGAAAAAAGCAGAGGAACTGGCACTTGTTACCAAACGTCACTAGGTTACACTTTCGGTAGCATGAAGCAGTCTCTCATTAAGTCTCGCTCACCGCGTTTGATACCCGCTTCTTTTGCCAAGCGCTCCCATTTAGACACGGCCTGGGCGACTTGACGATAAATTTTGTCAGCTGTTTTCACATCAAGTTGAAAGTACTCCGCCACCTCAAACGCTAGGTCAATATCTAAAGCATTATCTTTGTCGTCAATATTTAAGTGCAGCCCGTGGGCATGTTGTGTTGAATTGATGTCGTAAGCGGGTGACAGTCGCCAACCTGTCGTGTCAAAAATAAAGCCATGATTACGTAGGTGATCGTCACTATTGGCAACCATGATATTAAACAGCATACGTCTCCAAAGCTGTGCCAAGTCCGCCCGCGTATTAGAACCATTCTGGATAAGAAATTCCGCTAACTCTAAGTAGCTCGCTCCATCATCATTGCCATCGAAATATTCAAGCTGTGTCATTGCTGACGTAAATTGCAGTATCCTGCCGTCATCGGTACGATCAAATCGCTTAGTCAGGAAAATATGGTGGTCTGAACCAATGGCCTGCACTTTACATTCAGCCATATTGATCCCAGAGTCCAAGGCCATTTGGCACACCAAGTATTCCCACAGGCCAATATCATAATCGTCATACCGACTTGGAAACTTTGCCAGCCATAAAGTACCATCGACATCTCTTACAGAAGCTTTCGGCCTAGCTCCGCCCAACGATGACCCTGGTGAGATAAGCATATTCAACCATTTGAGGTAGTCAGGATTATCAAAGTCGGGTTTGTCCTCGATGCCTTGCGCTGCACATTCTAGCTCCGCGAGTGAAGTCATAGCTGGAGCCGCCAGATCGTCATTGTCGTCAAGAAAATTGCCACCATGCTCGGTGCAAAACCTTAAAGCGCCCATTCTAAAAGAGTCATGAACACCGAGGAGATAGTCGGTTTCGTATAATGTGTTCGCTCTACGTCCCTCAATGCGGGCTATAACAGCCTCTCGACGTTGCATCAGCAAGCGCCCCCATCGATCAGGGCAAGAATCCAAGAATATCTTGAAGTTTTTGTCATCTTCAGCGTGCTGCTCGCCACTATATAAATGAAGGCAAGGGTCGATTTGAGAAGCATACTTAGATTTAAGCCAGGTCTTGTCATAGCAAAAGCTGAAATGCTCTTTACCACGGATTCGCGATGCTCTCAGTGTCCCAATAAACAAGGGCGGCTCAGTTTCAATCCAATCAGCGTAGACAAAGATTTCCATTCGTTTGATGCCCTATCGTCTCGTTTTCAACAACTCGATATCTTGCAGTTTCCTACCAAGTTCATCATCGAGCGCGACTTTACCTAGATCGTCTAACAAACCTAGTACGGCGAGCACATTAACATAATGGCCTA
The DNA here is from genome assembly GCF_900141775.1 of Salinivibrio sp. ES.052. Lineage (GTDB taxonomy): Bacteria > Pseudomonadota > Gammaproteobacteria > Enterobacterales > Vibrionaceae > Salinivibrio. The sequence continues at coordinate 160,231 of NZ_FSRI01000003.1, forward strand.
ACGACACTGTCGGATCGCCTTTTGTGATTTTTCGTAGCGTTGGTTTCGAGATCCCTGTGCGCTGATGCATTCTATCTTGACTGATCCCTCGACGTTTCATCGCCAATAAGATGTTTTCACCCAATTGATGCAATATTTTCATCTGCCGCGGGAACACGGTGGCACCGCGCTTGGGCGGCGATTCCTTATCACACTTCATCATAATGAAATTAAAACTCGATAAAAACTCAATATATGAAAATATAGTTTCATATTAAAAAGAAATCAAAGACAATCTGCTAAGACTCGATTTTGTCAAAGACAACATGACGGACTGCCCATAAAAATGAAACTATAAATTATTTTTAAGGAGGCATATGAAAACATAGTTTCACTTTTAGTGCCAGGCATATATGACGAAAAACTGATTCCTCACGGGACTGGGTTGTCGCTAACGCAGCTTTATCGCTCAACAAATCATGCCATTTTGGCATAGTTTAAATAAAAAAAAGTCACTTTATTCACTCTCTGCCAAGACGTAAACTATGAGCCATCTCACAGATTCTTGGCACGCCTTCGATGCAATTGATTAAAAACGCCTTACTTACCTTACTGCAAGTCTTTGTCTTAGCAGGCATTTGGTTTTTGTCTGATTGGTTGGTCACCACCTTTGCTATTCCACTACCGGCCAACCTCACCGGTATGTTGCTGTTGTTAGGCGCATTAATGTTGAAAGTTGTCCGTGCCGATTGGTTACGTCGCGGGGCAGCGTGGCTGTTAGCAGAGATGTTGCTGTTTTTTGTGCCGGCGGTAGTGGCGGTGGTCAACTACCAAGATTTATTGCTGCAAGAAGGCGGTAAGATCATGGTAGTACTGATTTTGAGTACCGCAATGGTGATTGCGTCAACCGCTTGGGTGGTCGATAAGGTGTATCGTTTTGAGGTTAAAATGGCGCGCCGCCGCAGTAATCATCACCACACGCATCATCCTGATCTAAAATCGGAGTGCTAAGCCATGATGTCTGCTTTACCTGCTTGGCTTCACGCCTCGTTATTAAGCGTTACCTGCTTTTTAATGACCCTTGGCTTTTATTACATGAGTAAATGGCTGTATCGCCGTCATCCCTCCATTCTGGTGATGCCATTGTTGCTCGCGCCCTTGCTGATTGTCGCGGTGGTGGTGGGGTTTAATATCCCGTATCAAGACTACATGGCGCAGTCGTACTGGCTGCTGTGGCTGCTGGGCCCGGCGACTGTAGCGTTTGCGATCCCCGTGTATGATAACCGCGCGCTCATCCGCCGCCATTGGTTGTCGCTATCGATAGGCGTCACAGTGTCTGTGCTGGTCGCGATTACCAGTACTGTGGTGCTAGCGCGGGTGTTTGAGCTGTCTGAGCTGCTGCAACGCAGTTTGGCGATGCGCTCAATCACCACCCCTTTTGCTGTAGAAGCCACCAAAGCGATTGGCGGGCAAAGCGATCTCACCGCGCTGTTTGTGGTTCTCACTGGGGTGATTGGCATGGCGATTGGTGAAAGTATTTTGACCGTGATTGCGATTCGCTCGCGCTTAGGCCGCGGCGCAAGTTTGGGCGCATCGGCCCACGGTGCTGGCACCGCTAAAGCGTATCAAATTGGTCACGAAGAAGGGGTGGTCGCCAGTGTGGTGATGATGATTGCCGGTATGGTGACTGTGTTGCTTGCACCTGTGTTGGGTCAGCTGCTTTGGTAAGTGATCGCTAAGGACTTTTCTGCGCTACGTTATCAGTAACTACAGAAAAGTGGGAGAGGATGAAAGTTTCTGCTTGGTGCGCAGGTCTTGATCCTCACCAACCCTAATAACGAGGCGATCATGAAACAGCACAAATCAATGTGGCGAGTTATCGCGTTCACAGCGTTCAGTTTGCTATCGATAGCAAGTTATGCGGCGGTGAAAGACACTGCCACCACAGACCAAGGCTACCAAAAGGCGACCCTTGCCGGCGGGTGCTTTTGGTGTACCGAGTCCGATTTGGAAAAACTCGATGGCGTGATCGATGTGGTGTCAGGCTACTCAGGCGGCGAGCTTGAAAACCCAACCTATAAACAAGTCTCGTCCGGCACCAGTGGCCATATTGAGGTGATTGATGTCACCTATGATCCAAAAGTCGTAGATTACGAACAGGTGCTCGATCAGTTTTTCCGTCATATCGACCCTACTGATGACCAAGGCTCGTTCGTTGACCGTGGTCCGCAATATCGCCCCGCGATCTTTTATCGCTCTGAAACGCAAAAACAAATTGCTGCCGATTTTATGGCGGAAATTGAAGCGTTAGGCGTGTTCAAAAAGCCGCTGAAAACCGAGTTGATCCCGTTTGAGAAATTCTGGCCAGCAGAAAGCTATCATCAGGACTACTACAAAAATCACAGTATTCGCTATAGCTATTACCGCTACGCATCCGGCCGTGATCAGTATCTGGACGAGATTTTTGGTGACGATCGCAAAGACAACCCCATCACCTTGAGAGAAATGATTGACGCGCAGAAAGCGGACGAGATGACATCGAGTGCGAGCAATATGTCTTATTCGCGCCCCTCGGACGAAAAAATCCGCGCGATGTTGTCAGACATGGAATACGAAGTCACCCAAGAAGACGGCACTGAGCCAGCATTCCGCAATCCCTACTGGGACAACAAGCAAGCCGGGATTTATGTGGATATCGTTTCGGGCGAGCCGCTGTTCTCCTCCACTCATAAATACAAATCCGGCACTGGCTGGCCCAGCTTCACGCAGCCCATCAATAAGCAGTATGTGGTCACCAAGCCAGATAAATCACTGTTTTACACCCGCACCGAGGTACGCAGTAAGGTGGCGGATTCGCATCTCGGCCATGTGTTTGAAGATGGACCCGCGCCAACCGGCCTACGCTATTGCATGAACTCAGCCGCGATGCGCTTTGTGCCGGTCGATAAAATGGCCGAGGCGGGTTATGAGGATTACCTTTATCTGTTTGATAATCAGTAAAATTAACGCTAACACAAACAACGCCCCAGCGAGTTCTCACTGGGGCGTTGTTTATCTGTGGATGATTAAACGATCAGTTAGCCGGTTTTTGTTCAGGCGGCGTTTGACCGTATTTTTCAAAAATGGCACTGACTTCGCCTGACGCTACCATTTGCTGAATGGTGCGCTCGAACTCAGGGAAATAATTCGCCACCGGTGATTTTTTCGGGATGCTGATATAGCGTCCATTATAAAAACGGTCCACAAAATTGGCCTGAGTGAACGCGCTCACCGCAGTGAATTTATCAATATCGTGGCTTGAAGACGTCACCGCCACATCAATACGCCCGTTTTCCAGTACCTTAATGATTTGTTCCGTGTCGTTGTAATAGCGACGCTTGAGATCCTCGGTATTGTTAAATAAATCGGAGTAGAAGCTATCACGCAGTGCGCCGATCCGATACTGCTTTAGCTCTTCAAAACTATTGATTTGCTGGTTAACATTTGGGCCGATGATGTAAAACACTTCACGGATGCTATAGCCATAAGGGACAGCATTCAAAAAGGCCTCACGCTCATTGTTCATCGAATGACGCGGAATAATATCAACCTCCCCGACTTCGGCAACGTTGATGGTTCTTGCCCATGGCACGGTCGACCAATCAGGTGTGTGGCCCATTTTCTCAAGTGCCACCGTAATAACTTCAGCGACAGGGCCTTCACAACCGGTTTCGGTGGGGATCAACTCAGGCGCGCGATCGCGACAGTGTGCTCTAAAGGTGTCAGCGGTGGCCGGTACTGCCACGAGTATCAGTGCCAAAAGTAAGTATCTCATTGTCTACCCTCACAGTGATTAGTACTCAGTAAGCGTAGTGATCCCTTTGCAAAACTGCCTGTTTTTTGAACACCCATAGCCTCTTATTCAAAGGTGACCTCTGTCAGTGTTTGCGGTAAAGTCCTTTTATCTCAGGCATATCACATCAATAGGGACATGGCATGCACACCATCTTAATTACTGGATTTGAACCGTTCGGCGGCGAGAGTGACAACCCGTCATGGCAAGTGGCAAACGCATTAGAAGGCTGGCAGCCCAATGAAGAGTGCATCGTCAAAGCCGTGCGCCTGCCCTGCACCTTTGAAGACAGCTTATCAACGTTACATAGCGCGTTGGAATCGCTCAGTCCGGTGATGGTGATTGCTCTTGGCCAAGCCGGTGGTCGCGCTGAGATAAGCTTGGAGAAGGTAGCGATCAATTATCAAGATGCGCCTATTCCCGACAACGCCGGTAAGCAGCCACATGGCACGCCGGTGGTGTCATCTGGGCCCAATGCCTATTTTTCTACCTTGCCGCTCAACCGTTTAGTGAACGCGTTAAACGAAGCGCATCACCCTGCCAGTATTTCTTACACCGCGGGCACCTTTGTGTGTAACCACGTGTTTTATGGCTTGATGCATGCGCTGGCTCATCATACTGAGGTACGCGCCGGCTTTATTCATATTCCCTACAGCCCAGCACAAGCGTGTAAGCACCGCGCCCCGAGCATGCCAGTGGGTGATGTGGTGGCGGCGATGAAGATAGCCATTGAGTTGAGTTTATTGGATGATGATGTCACCACCGTATGTGAAGGTATGTTGCACTAACGCTAGATAGATGGCGCCCGGACGATAGCGCCTAGAGGACGGAGCACAGTTGCGGTTACCGTGCTCCTAACCCAGTCGCTTAAAACAGCCACTCAGTGACAAGATCGTTGTCGGTCAGCACGCTATCGAGAAAGGCAAACAAGTGCGCATTCATCGGTGCCGTATCAAAGGCGCGAATGGAGGCAGGGTCTTGAATAAAGCGCTTGTTAGCGGCCTCGCCCTCTGGATAGGCGGCGTGCAGTAAGCCTTCAACCGCCAGCGGTGTCAACTCAAGGTGGCATTGAAAGCCATACACCCTTGGTCCGTACTTCACGATCTGGCGCGGGCAACCTTCGCTGCTAGCCAGTACACGACTGTTTGGTGTCAGCCCCGGCATATCATGGTGCCAATGGCCCACAATTTCTTGCGGCGCGAAGTGCGGAATGTGCTCGTCGATGTGGCCATCTTCGCTTAATTGGATGGGGAAGTAGCCAATCTCGGGCTCAGGACTTGTCTGATACGGCGCGCCCAAGGCTTCACCAATCAGTTGCGCGCCGAGGCAAATCCCTAATACCGCACTGCCTTGTTCGATACACTGCTTAATCAGCGCTTGCTCGCGCTGGCTATCAAAGTGTGGACATTCAGATTGTGGCGTATCTGGACTTTGCGGCCCGCCGAGTACCACCAGCAGATCAATGCCTTCACCACTTTCTGGCAACGGCTCGCCCCGATACAAATGACTGGTTGTCACATGATAGGCACGCTCGTCACACCAATCTAAAATGGCACCTGGGCCTTCAAACGCCTCGTGAATAACAAGATGGACGCGCATTCCTCACTCCTTGGGATTTGTTTTACGCACGATTGCGGCTAAGCATACTATATTGAGCGTCGGCCTCAAGCCTTGCCAACCTCGAGTGGCGGGCGCGCCACAAACGCTTGAGTTAGCAACTGAAACAGCTGTTCGGTTGCCGGCAATTCATCTAAGTGCGCGGCTAATGGGGTATGCACCTCGGCCTCAATGCGATCGGCGTGACCACATAACTGGTTGCACAGCGACACGGGGGCAACAATATGTTGGCAATCCGCATCAACCAGCAAACACGCTTGCGCCAGCATCACTGTTTGTTTGGCATCGCCTGCGCCCGCGCCTAAACGCAGGATACGCTGGGCAGTTCCCACCACTTTTTTGCCGGCAATATTGAGGTTGTAGTCACCATCACAATACGAACCGGGCGTATCGCCCACCGCCGTTACAATGCCTAACTGATGGAAAAAAGACTGTAAAATGGTGCAAAAATACTGGTAAGCCGTCTGGATATGATAAGGCGTGTTAGCAGGCCACACCGTCAGATAAGACACGTTAATCACCCCTGGCAGTTGCGGCACCGGCGCCCCGCCTGTTTGGCGGTTATGTACTTGCCAACCTAACGCTGATAACGCGCGGCGTAATTCAGGGGTTTGGGGCCATTTTTGGCCCGCCGGCAGTACCAAGGTTTGCGCATCTGGCTGCCAAAGCAGTAATGCCTCGTTGAGTTCGCCCTGCTCTATCCGGCGGATCAGCGCCTGCTCTTTCTCAAATGCAGACGCCACCGACAGCGAGGGATAACGCAAAATCGTTTTTTGAGTCGCCATCGTGCACTCGCTATCGTTACATTCCTATTATCCGGCTATTAACCGAACAAACGCTGCCAAATGCTTGGGTTGCGTTTGTCGTGGTACTCTTCACGCAAGGCATCGATTTGGCGCATCCCTTGTTTTGCTTGGTCGAGATCGCCTTCGCTGAGCGCCGTATCAATCTTATCCAAGGTCACCGCCAATTTATCGAACCCTTCCATAAAGATATCCGTTTTTTCCGGTGGGTAGCTGCCCGCTTTGGCTTTCGCAACCAGGGTTTCCAGTTTGGCGACCGGTGCTTGCATGGCGTCAATACTTTGCGCACTCGCCGCTTCTTTGAAGGTCATTTTAATTTCTTTCATGATCGGCTTGAGCTCAGAGGCTGAGACGTTCAACGACAGCAGCACCGCCACCGCACCCGTGAGTATGACTTTCTTCATTTTTGCTCCATGTAATTGTTTTTTAGTAATAATATTGCGCCATCATCTTACTCACTTATCGTGGTATTTCCTAGCGTAGAAGCGTAAAACAATGTAAAGCGCTTACACATTCCGCATCCAGATGTTATGATTAATTGTAAATGATAATGATTTTAAGTTAGATAATATGAAACAGCCGAACTATCACCTCACTCACGTTATTGATACCCAAACCGTCACACCCAATATGCAACGCTTAACCTTACAAAGCGACGCCTTCGCGGACTTCCCAGCGGAGTGTGAAGGCGGCTATATCAAGTTGCTATTTGATAAAGCGGGAAGCACGGATCTGAACGAATTAGCAGAAGGCGAACGCCCTGTGATGCGCACCTACACCATTCGCCGTTTTATGCCTGACCAGCAGCAAATTGAAGTGGATATGGTTCGCCATCAAATCGAGCAAGCCGATTGTGGCTTTGCTGCGCGCTGGGCACTGAACGCCCAAGTGGGCGATACCATTCATATTGTCGGCCCTGGGACGATTGCACCGATAAATCGCGATGCAGATTGGTTCTTTATGGCCGCAGACATGACCTCGTTGCCGGCGCTATCGGCCAAGATCAAAACCTTGCCTCGCGATGCCAAAGGTTATGTGGTGATCCAACTCGATACCACAGAGGATGCCCAACCACTCGACGCTCCCGCTGGCATGGAGATTATTTGGCTAACCACACCAACGTTGTCTGAGACGGTAAAAGCACAGCCTTGGTTAGCGGGGCAAGTGTCCGTGTGGTGTGCCTGTGAATTTGAAAGCATGCGCGCACTGCGCCAGTATTTCCGCAATGATCGTGATGTTGAGCGTGAGTTTATCTACATCAGCAGCTATTGGAAAAATGGCGTGACCGAAGAAGGCCACAAAGTGATCAAGCGCGAAGACGCGGAGAACAATCAGTAAGCCTGATATGCGCGTGATGTTCATCTGTCAGTGAGCGAACTTTTCCAGTCTCAACCCGCATAAAAAAAGCGCCGATAGCGGCGCTTTTCACGTTTAAGGGGTTACCCTTTGATTACTTTGCCTGCTTGTCGAGCAAGTCGAAGAAGAAGGCATATTCTAATGCATCTTCTTTAATCCGCTTAAAGCGCCCCGATGCGCCGCCGTGGCCGGCTTCCATGTCGGTTTTAAACACCAACGTATGGTTGTCGGTTTTGAGCTCACGCAGTTTCGCGACCCATTTCATCGGCTCAAAGTACTGCACTTGTGAATCATGCAGCCCCGTGGTGACCAGCAAGTTGGGGTAATCTTGCGCGCTAACATTGTCGTACGGCGAATAGCTGAGCATGTATTCATAGTAGGTTTTGTCGTTGGGGTTGCCCCACTCGTCATACTCGTTGGTGGTGAGCGGAATCGACTCATCCAACATGGTGGTGACAATATCGACAAACGGCACATGCGCGGCCACCCCTAAATACAGCTCTGGCGCTTGGTTGATGATCGCGCCCATTAATAAGCCACCTGCAGAGCCGCCGACGGCAAACACCTTGTCTTTATCGCCATAGCCTTGCGCAGTCAGCGCTTTAGTCACATCAATAAAGTCGTTAAAGGTATTCTTTTTGGTAAGCTTTTTACCATCGTCATACCAAGGGCGACCTAGCATTTCAGAGCCACGAATATGGGCAATCGCAAAGACAAAACCGCGATCCAGCAGGCTTAAACGCGTGGTGGAGAACGTGGGCTCCATGGTGGCGCCGTAAGAGCCATAGCCGTATTGATAAAGCGGATTAGTGCCGTCTTTTTTGAAGCGGTCTTTACGATACACCAAAGACACAGGCACCTGCGCACCATCACGCGCGGTGATCATCACACGCTCTGACTGGTAGTTGTCCGGATTAAACTCACCCAGCACTTGGTTTTGTTTGAGCATTTCACGCTCACCCGACGCCAAATCAAACTCGTAGTAGGTACCCGGTGTGGTCAAGCTGGTGTAATACACACGCACAGCGGTATTATCCATTTCTGCGTTGCCCGTCAGATAAGCCGCATAAGCCGAATCATCAAACTGCAACGGATACTCATCACCGTTGGTCAGGTTTCGCACCGTGGTACGCGGCAAGCCATTTTCGCGCTGCTCGTACACCAGATGGTTGTCGAACAGGGTAAAATCAACCAGCTGTACGTTCTCTTTCGGGGCAATCACATCTTGCCATTGGCTGCGATCGTCACGCTCACTTTGGTGTACCTTCATCAAGCGGAAGTTGACCGCTTGGTAGTTGGTATAGATGTAATACCACTCACCACGCTTGGCCACGTCATATTCAATACCGGTTTCCCGCGGATAAAACGCTTGGGCGGTCGCATTCGGATCATTGGCGTCCACCAATGAGACGCCACTAGTTTCGGTGCTGGCGTGCCAAATAAAGATTTGCTCACCGTCTTTGCTTTTGCTTAAACCGGTGTAATAGGTGGTATCCGTTTCTTCGTAAATTAAATCATCATCGGATTGCGGGGTGCCCAAACGATGGCGGTAAACCTGATACCCCAGCAGGGTTTGTGGGTCTTTTTTGATGTAGTAAAACGCTTGGTTGTCGTTCTGCCACACAATGCTGCTCGACGCGCCTTCAATCTCATCACCCAGATACTCACCGGTGGTGAGGTCTTTTATTTTGATGCTATAAACGCGGCGGCTGAGGGTATCTTCGCCGTAGGCCAATAAGTTCTCACTCGGGCTCACACTCAGTTGGCCAATGCTGTAAAACTCATGTCCTTTCGCGAGTGCGTTGACATCCAAAATCACCGTTTTGTCGGTACCCGCAAAGTCTTTCGCGCGCACATAGGTGCGATATTCGTCATCACCTTCTACTTCGCTGGAATAGAAGTAATTGCCCTTTTTCACCGGGACGGAGGTATCGTCTTTGACCATGCGCCCTTTGATTTCATCAAATAGCTTGGCTTGCATTGGCTCAGTATGGGCCAGCATTTGCTCGGCATAGGCATTTTCTTGATTAAGATGAGCAATCACATCTGAGTCTTGGCGTGCATCATCGCGCATCCAATAATAGTCATCTATGCGCGTATCGCCGTGAATGGTCATTTCATGAGGGATTTTTTTCGCGACAGGCGCACTCAGTTCGCCTGGGCTGGAAGCTTTCACGTGTGACTCTCCTTGAAAACTGCACCCTGAGAGCAAGGACACTGCCAATGCTCCGGTGAGTAAAATGTGTCGGGACATACTTTTCCTTCAGGTTTATTTAGCCATAACAGTAATTTAACAAACAAGCATCTCTTTACTGACCTGAGGGCTCCAAGCAAGTTCCAATAAACAATGTTCTTTTTATCGTCCGCAAAGTGACTCACATTCTAATGCGTCCTGAGTGCAAACATCATTGTATTTAGCGTTAAACAGCAAATTATCGCGTTTTAGCCACTTTGGGGTTAATCGCCGGCACGAGCATCATTGCCGATTGGGCGGCGACATCAATACGTTGTCCACTCGAAACCGTGACGCCCGTTAGCAGATCAGTCCAATCATTTTCCAGCGTCACTGAGAGTGATTGCGGATTGGGGGATTTATTTAACACCAATATTCCTGCCTCGCCCCGTTGAATTACCAGCCAATCATCGGTCGCTTCCAAGACGCTCATGGGCTCACCATGGGTTAAATTATGAAAGGCAATCATTTGCACCATCTTTGGATCCTTCCACGCGTTTCGCCAGCGCGGTTGGCCATCTCTCCCTTTGATACCGCTGGTATCAAGATCGGTATAAATCAGGGGAACGCCACCATCACGCCCCAAGATATACGCGTAAGCAAGCCATTCACTGGCTTCATCCATCACCAAATCTAAAAAAACCTCGTTGTTGGGAATGTCATGGGTAATGGCAAAGGTGATTGCACGCCCTTTCGATAAGGCTTGGCCGAAGCAATAAGGGTCAATCAAGGATTTGAGGCTGCCTTGGCTGGATAAAGCGTGGTAAAGCGTTGAGAAAAGGGGAAAGTCGTAGGCACCTAAACTCGTCTGTTGTAAATAGGGAGCCAGAAAGAGTTCATACTCTGCTTTGCTTGCGCCACCGTCTGTGATGATTTCGCCAAAAATATGCGCATCATGGGTGATATCATCGTTCCATACGCGCTTGAGGTGCTCTAATGTCATGTGCTTCGCTGCATCAATACGGAAACCTTTCACGCCAATGGCTTTTAACGCCTTAAGATAGGCACGTTGCTGCTCTATCACATGATCACACACCCGCAGTGTCGGTAACCCCGGATCGCTAGGCCCGCCGCTAATACGCCCGTTTTGTACTTGCCACCTATTTTTCCAATCTTGTATGCCAAATGCGTCGACGAAGTCTTGCTCAGTAAAGAGTGGCTCGGATAAATCACCAAACAAGGTCAGTTCGCGATAGTGGTCTTCGTGCGTGTGATAAGCCGCCCTCACCGCTTGGCTGGGATAATCCAAGTCGCTGCGAACATGCGCTTCATTGGCCATATGGTTGAAAACCACATCAACATAAACAAGGACACCGACACGGTTTAAGGCTTCAACCATCGCTTTAAAATCCGTGGTGTTACCGAGTGCATTTTCAATCACGCGATAGTCTTGAGGCTGATATCGAAGCCACCAGCGTTGGTCTTGCTCGCTTTTCATCGGGGGAGATACGAGCACCGAGCCATACCCTAACGCCCTGATCTCCGCGGCACGTTGGGCAACATCCGCATACTTCCAATCAAAAGCATGTAAGATAACATTTGCTGCCGTTGAGTGGGTATCTTGTAAGCCGTTCATATCTATCTTCTCATCGCGTTTAGGCATCGACCGTGATCCCGATGTGGGTGGGCTAATTCAATAGTCAAAATTATAAACGCTATACACGCGCCGCCCTCCTCCCTTTACCGCTTGTGTGAGGATGATAAGCAAGGCGTAGTCAGTATCTAGCTGAGGATTAAGAACCCCCTCGTTGGCCTGTATACCGGATGTCATCGCAGTTAAAGGCGAAATGGGTTTGGCTCTTCAAGCCGGCTCGCAACCGACTTTGGTCAAAGAATAGAACTTGGAGGTGTACACTTTAAAGGTGTTTTTCCCTTCATGCTTGGCACAATAAAGGGCATCATCCGCTTGCGCCAATAAGCTGTCAATATCGAGCGCCTCGGAAGTCGTCGTCACCCCAATGCTAGCAGATAGGGTCATTTCAAGTACTGAGCTGCTACGTTGAACAGCATGCAGTAATTCTACCGATAATTGCTGCGCAGTAGCACTGTCACAGTCAGGCACCACGACCGCAAACTCTTCTCCGCCTAAGCGTCCGACAGTCCCCTTTTCATCAATGACTTGTTCGAAAACCTCGGCGCAATGGATCAGTACCTTATCACCGACCGAGTGCCCGAATGAGTCATTAATCGCTTTAAAGTCATCCAGATCAATCATCAACACACTGATTGGAAAAGCGGCGGTATCAACACGTCGTTTCGCTCTTGCCAAAAAGGCGCGGCGATTAAACAGCCCCGTTAAGCTATCTCGAGTCGCTTCGCGGTGGAGTTTCTCGTGCACGCGCTCCAGCTTATAAAGAAAGATAATCAGGGTATTGATCACGCTATAGGCGATGCCCGACAAAATCAGCCCTGCTTGTAATAGAGAGGTGCCCAACAGTTGCGTAAATAGATCAGGATAGAAATGTGCAAATGTCGCCCTGCCTACATAGGCAACACTGAATCCACCCATCACCATGATGAGCCAACGCTTTAAACGCTGGCCCCCTATGTTTGTACTACTCACGATGGTTTGTGTCATCAGCCCTAACTGCATACTGACGATCAAGCTCGCGTAAACCACACGACTCCCGATATCATCAAGGTATGACGACATCGATACAACAGACAGAATAACAGGTAGCACCAACTGCCAACGCGGTACGTCGCGCGCAAAAATTTGCCCCAACGCCCAGTGGCTAAAAGCAAATGCCACCATCACACAGGCATTGTAAAAAACGATCCCTAAATAAGGATGAAGGTGAGGACGGGCAAACAAGAATAGGTTGCTAAAGCCATGAATAAAAAGCGAGAGTGCCCATCCGTTAATCCCTGGTTCTTTGCGATTTTGTACTAATAGAAAACCCGCTAGCAGCCATTGGATTGCAGTCAGAGTAATGAGCAGTGTCGGTGCATCGAGTTTAAACATCAGAGATACGTTAATTAGGGCGTGCTTTAACTTTACCACTTAATCCGTGGCCGTTTACCGGCAATCAATGTGCGCGGCTTCAATTTCTGGCGGTTAATCTTTATGACAGTTTCAGCGTCCTCGCACCGATGCTATCCATAGATCGTGAGCGATAGGATTAGTTGCGATACAAGACTTTGATAATGTGCCAGCCGAATTTGGTTTTTATCGGCCCAAGCGGGCGCAATAACTCACCACTGAATACGGCTTTATCGAAAGGCGGTGCCATGTCACCGCGACGAAATTCGCCTAAATCCCCGCCTCGCTTACCCGAGGGGCATTGCGAGTACTTCTTCGCGAGCGTTTGGAAGTTTGCCCCTTTTTTAAGCTGATCAAGCAAAGAGGTTGCTTGCGACTTATCGTTCACCAGTATGTGAAGGGCTGCTGCTTTCTTGGCCATCAAGGTATCTCGTGTCATAAAAAGCCGCTAATTATAACGGATTTGAGCACAATATAGAGGGAAAGAAGCCGTTTCTCGAAAACAATTGAACAAAAAAGAGAGGAAAACCAGCACAAAATGGTTAGAGTTGAAATCATTAAACGACAAAACCCAGCTGGCATATGTCATTTTCATGCCAGTTCTATCTAATTTCCTCCACAGTCCCAACAACGCTACCCAACCACAAAGCGCCAGCCGCATAACACCGATAAGGCGCTGATTTGATCGTTTTTTGTTTGCATCACTCCGCTGGATGATGAGCACTGCTACGGGCTAAAACCCCCTAAAATAAGATCTCAGTCACACTGCTGACACGTTGCGATTCATCCGACTTTAATAATTACACCTCTGATGGTTAAGCTGTTTATATTATCTGTCATTTGTTCAAAAACATTGGCAGATGCTTTTACGGGTATAGGAGAGACCGGCACTCGCTGCCAGCTCACTTAATGGGAAACAGATCTCAATCACACTCTCGTTAACCACGAATGAAAGCTAATCCACATATCGGAGGGACATGATGTCCATTTACAGCCATCTTAAGCAATTGACTGCAATTTCATGCGTTGCCGCCGCGCTGAGCTTCTCAGCGTTCGCAAACGCCGATACCTGGCGTTATGCCCACGAGGAATATGAAGGTGACGTGCAAGATGTTTATGCACACAAATTTAAGGAGTACATTGAGGATAACTCTGAGCACTCACTACAAATTTATCGCTTTGGCGAACTCGGTGAGTCTGATGACATCATGGAGCAAACCCAAGCAGGTATTCTCCAGTTTGTTAACCAATCCCCTGGCTTTACTGGCTCTCTCATCCCTGAAGCACAAATCTTCTTTATCCCTTACCTCATGCCAACGGAGATGGACACAGTGGTGGAGTTCTTCCGCCAGAGTAAAGCCGTGAATGAAAACTTCCCTGAGTTGTACGAAGAGCAAGGCTTAGAACTGCTTAAAATGTATCCAGAAGGCGAGATGGTCCTGACAGCCGACGAGCCTGTCACTGAGCCTGCTGATCTTGCAGGGAAGAAAATTCGTGTGATGACTAACCCACTGCTGTCATCAACGTATGAAGCCTTTGGTGCGACGCCAACGCCATTGCCATGGGGTGAAGTATACGGCGCACTGCAAACCAATATGATTCAAGGTCAAGAAAACCCGATTTTCTGGATTGAGTCAGGTGGCTTGTATGAAGTATCACCGAATCTTATCTTTACTCATCACGGTTGGTTCACCACAGCATCGATGGCCAATAAAGACTTCTTTGATGGCCTATCGTCAGACGAACAAGCGATGATCCATGATGCGGCTGACTATGCGTTTAACGAGACGGTTCAGCACATCCGTGGTCTGGCAGAGAAGTCTCTCGATAAGATCCAGTCTGCCAGCGATGACGTGACCGTAACGCGCTTAACCGATGCACAAATCGAGAAGTTTAAAGCGCGCGCTCCGCAGGTCGAGGAAACCTTCTATGAAATGACCGGTGAAAGCGGTAAAGCGCTTCTTAACCAGTTTAAGAAAGACTTAGAAGCCGTTACTAACTAGTTGTCAGTCGTTCAGGCACCGCCCCTCGCGGTGCCTGTTTATTTGAGGAATGCGTAATGACCGATTCCGATTCTCTCGCGTACCACTCCGAGTTACCCGGCCTTCTTGGCAAACTGGATACCCTGATTTGTAAAATCGAATCCTTCATGCTGGCTGCTGGTGTGCTGCTCATGGCCTTAAATACCTGTGTCAACGTCATTGCGCGTTTTGGCTTTGGTCAAGGGCTGTTCTTTTCCGGTGAAATCAACCGCATCTTGATTGTCTTGATCACTTTTGCGGGGATCGGCTATGCCGCTCGGCACGGCCGCCATATACGAATGTCTGCACTGTATGACACGCTACCTTTCAAAGGCAGAAAAATCCTAATGACCACAATCGCGCTAGTCACAGGCCTGATTATGCTGGTATTAGCGTATTTTTCCTATCAGTACATTTCCTCTGTGTACGACCGTGGTCGTATTTTACCCGCGTTGGGCTTTGAGATTTGGTGGATCTACATCTGGGTACCGCTTGGATTTATTATTACAGGCATTCAGTACGGATTAACTGTCTACAAAAATCTCACCTCGCCTGATGTATATCTCTCCGCTGGCGTGCTAGACGGTTACGCTGAGACTGAAAGTGAAGTTTAAATAGGCACCACTATGGCCACGACTTTAATGCTCATCATGATTGTCTTGCTTGTGCTCGGCTTTCCGATGATGATCCCACTGACAGCTGCCGCCTTAACCGGTTTTTATATGATGTTTGGCGGCGTCGGTCAAATGGACACCTTTATTCAGCAAGTGCTAGGCGGCATTCGGCCTGCTTCGTTAATTGCTGTTCCTATGTTTATTCTCGCCGCCGATATCATGACGCGAGGACAATCAGCCAATCGCTTGATTGATATGGTCATGACGTTTATCGGTCATATCCGTGGCGGCTTGGCGATCAGTACCGCAACCTCTTGTACCTTATTTGGTGCGGTATCCGGCTCGACCCAAGCAACCGTGGTTGCAGTAGGCTCAGCCTTACGCCCTAAATTGCTTAGAGCCGGCTACAGTGATTCGTTTTCTCTTGCTTTGATCATCAATGCCAGTGATATCGCCTTTTTGATCCCACCCAGCATCGGAATGATTATTTATGGCGTGATCTCGGAAACATCAATCGCTGAGCTGTTTATCGCCGGGATTGGTCCGGGACTCATGATCCTCACCTTTTTCTCCCTTTATTGTTTGTATTACGCCACAGTAAATAAGGTCCCGACAGAGCCTAAAGCAAGTTGGAGCGAACGTCTCACGGCGACGCGAAAAGCATTGTGGCCACTGATGTTCCCACTGATCATTGTTGGCGGGATTTATGGCGGTGTCTTCAGCCCTACTGAAGCAGCTGCAGTTTGTGTGCTTTACGCCATGATTCTAGAATTTGGTGTTTTCCGGTCCTTGAGCCGCAAAGATGTGTTCACCATTGCACGCTCTACGGGCCTTATCACGGCGGTGGTCTTTATTCTTGTCGGTGTTGGCAATGGATTTTCTTGGATTATCTCGTTTGCCCAGATACCGCAAACGATTCTAGAAGCCGTTGGTATTAGCGAAATGGGTCCAATGGGAGTGTTAGCGTCAATCTCTATCGCCTTTTTCGTTGCTTGTATGTTTGTTGACCCTATCGTCGTGATTTTGGTGTTAACCCCCATATTTGCGCCTGCGATAGAAGCGACTAGTCTTGATCCTGTCCATGTCGGGATTGTGATCACCTTGCAAGTGGCAATTGGCTCAGCAACACCTCCATTTGGCTGTGATATTTTCACTGCCATTGCGATTTTCAAAAAACCCTATTGGGAAGTTATCCGCGGAACAGGGCCATTTATCGCGATGCTGCTTTTGTCAGCCGCGTTGCTGGTGATGTTCCCGCAAATTGCGTTATTCCTGCGTGATGTCGCGTTTGGGTAACTAAACAACAGGAGTGCTTGGATGTTTAAACGAATACTCGTTGCCGTCGATGGCTCATATTCGGCCTTAAATGCGTTGGATAAGGCCCTTGAGTTACAAAAACTGACCGATTCAGAACTTTACTTACTATGTGTTTTTAAGCACCACAGTTTGTTTGAAGCATCGCTTTCCATGGTGCGCCCTGATCGGTTACAGATCCCAGATCAAACACTGAGTGAATATGCGCGCAATATTGTTGAGCAGGCCAAACAACATGCGCTTGAAAATGGCGGTGAGGGTGTCCGCGGTTTTGTTAAAGGCGGCCGTCCGTCCAAAACCATCATCAAATTCGCGAAAAGCAAAGAGGTCGATCTGATTGTAATGGGGGCACATGGCACCCACTCAGATAAAGATGGCATGTTTCTTGGCAGTGTCTCGCATCGCGTAGCCGGGCGTGCACATTGTCCAACCATGGTGGTTTAAGGGCGCTGAGGCTTGTCATCAAAAAATCACGTAAAAACGACAATAAAAAAACGCCGGTATCAAAAAATACCGGCGTTTTTTATATCACTAGAAAGCTTATTGAATATGGAAATAATGGCTATTTAACACTAAATGTACACCTATTGATGCGGCATACCCTAGCATAATAACTGGTGCCCATTTTAGGTGACCAAAGAAGGTATATTTGCCGTGCGCTTGTCCCATTAGCGCCACACCAGCTGCTGAGCCCAACGACAACAAGCTACCACCGACACCTGCTGTTAGCGTGACCAACAACCAGTTACCATGCGACATCTCAGGGCTCATGGTTAAAACAGCAAACATCACCGGAATGTTATCCACCACCGCCGAAAGTACACCAACAAGCGTATTCGCCCAAATCGGATCCCATTGCAGATACATCACGTTTGAGACCATGCCGAGATAGCCAATCAAACTCAAGCCGCCGACACACATCACCACACCGTAAAAGAACAATAATGTGTCCCACTCCGCGTGAGAGATGCGTCGGAAGACATCAAACGGCACCACTGACCCCAATCGTCTTAGGGCGGCTTCATCATTCTTGGCTTCAGCAATGGCCCGTTTACGTGCCAGTGAACGAGGGAGCGTTCGACGCAAATAAAAGCCGAAAAATTGAAGGTACGCTAACCCCATCATCATCCCCATCACGGGGGGGAAATGAATCAAGCCATGGAAGGCGACTGCCGTGGTAATGGTCAGTAGAAATAGCACCATAATACGGCGAGCACCGCGTTTTAACTCGACATGTTCCTGCATTACATCGGGCTGTG
Source organism: Salinivibrio sp. ES.052 (assembly GCF_900141775.1). GTDB lineage: Bacteria > Pseudomonadota > Gammaproteobacteria > Enterobacterales > Vibrionaceae > Salinivibrio. The sequence continues at coordinate 178,242 of NZ_FSRI01000003.1, forward strand.
TACGAGGAATAAATAGCGACATAATAAAGGCTGGGATGACGTAATTCACCACAGAGGGGATAAACAAGGCACCAAACTCCGCAAACGCGACTTTGCCCGCCTGCCACACCATCAAGGTGGTAATATCACCGAAGGGGCTAAAAGCACCACCGGCATTTGCCGCGACAACAATGTTGATGCAAGCCAGGTTAATGAATCGAGGGTTATCACCACCTATTTTGAGCACAATCGTACACATCAGTAGCGCCGTGGTGAGGTTATCGGCAATAGGCGAAATAAAGAACGATAAGATCCCCGTTATCCAGAATAAGGTACGTAGATCATACCCCTTGCTTAAGATCCACGCTTTCAATCCATCAAACAGGCGCCGCTCTTCCATCGCTGAGATATAGGTCATCGCCACCAGCAAGAAAAGCAACAACTCTGCATATTCAAGTAGATTATGTTCTAGCGCTGCCTGTGCGGGAGCCATATTCCCCCATTGGGAGTAGGCATAGCCAATCAGCAACCAGATCAACCCAGCCGCTAATAACACAGGTTTCGATTTTCTTAAATGGAGCTTTTCTTCTAGCATCACCAAGCTGTACGCAACAGCAAAGATGGCTAGAGAGGCATACCCAACCCAAGACTGTGAGAGATCCAGTCCTTGTCCTGTTGTAGCGGCAAAAGCCGATGGCGATACTACCGCCAACGCCGCAACCAAACGCTTCATCCTTGAGCCTCCAAGTTTTCGTTTCTCAATATTGATATGACAATGTAAATATAAAAATCGACCTTATCTTGGTCGTTCTACCAAAGACCCATCTGGAACAGAGATAAATTCGTACTGACCCTGGGTAGTGACGTATTTCTCACCATCAAAATACTGTTTAAAAAGGGTGCCCTGTGGCGTTTATTCGGTTTAACCATGGTTTATTTTGCACCGTTAGCCCACCGCAGCACAAAAGCAAACATAATATTAACAAATATGGCGTTAACGTCTATTACTAAGCGTGATAAAACCGTAAAAAAGAGGTGACACGGATTAGTGTCAAGATTAATAATATCAACTTACTAGTCGATAAACGCTGTCATAGTCAGCAAAAATCGACTAGATTTAGATAAAAAGTGAATGATTTTAGTCATCACGGTTAAAAACACAAAAAATAACACTGACACAACATTGCAACAGCATCATCGCTATCCCGCTTGGATGCATTAGTTAGAAGAAGGGAGTCACCATGAAAACACCAAAACTCGCTGCCATTGCATGTACCGCCATACTGGCGCTGAGTACCTCTATATCAGCGATGGCCGATACAGCGACTGTCGCCGTGTCACAAATTGTTGAACATCCTGCACTTGATGCGGTGCGTAATGGTCTTGCTGATGGACTAAAAGCCAAAGGGTATACTCAAGGCGAAAATCTAGACTTTAAATATCAAACAGCACAGGGCAACCCTGCCATCGCTGTACAAATTGCTCGACAATATGTGGGTGAGCAGCCGGATGTCTTAGTCGGTATCGCAACCCCCTCCGCTCAAGCGCTTGCCGCCGCCACTCGCAGCATTCCTGTTATTTTTACTGCAGTCACCGATCCTATCGGCGCTAAGCTGGTTAAGGATATGAAAGCCCCTGTTGGAAACGTAACAGGCTTATCTGATCTCTCACCTGTTTCTCAGCACGTAGCACTCGCGAAAGAGCTCTTGCCAAATATCACCTCTATCGGTGTTGTTTATAATCCGGGTGAAGCAAATGCCGTAACCTTAGTAGAGCTACTCAAAGAGGCGGCGAAGCAACATGGTATCAAAGTGATTGAAGGCACGGCGCTAAAAAGTGCCGACGTGCAGTCTGCAGCGCAAGTCGTCGCCACCCAATCAGATGTTATTTATGCGCCTACTGATAATACAGTAGCCAGTGCGATCGATGGCTTGGTCGCTGCCGCAAACTCAGCAGACACGCCGGTGATAGGTGGATCTCCCTCCTACATCCCTAATGGCGCAGTGGTCGCACTTGGCTTTGATTATTACTCGGTGGGCGTGCAAACAGCAGACTATGTTGCCGCCGTGCTAGAAGGTAAACCTGTGTCGTCGTTGCCCGCAAAAGTGGCGGAAGGATCAGATCTTGCGGTCAATCGCGCCGCGGCCAAAAAACTCGGCCTTGAAGTGCCTGCGTCTATCTTAGATCGCGCCTCGCGCATCGTAGACTAGTTCGTTATCAGTCCTGGAGTAGTAAATGACTGCAATCGCCTTCTTTGGCACCTTAGAGGTTGGGCTTATCTACGGCTTGGTCGCATTGGGTGTCTACCTGACCTTTCGTGTTTTGGACTTTCCCGATCTGACCGTTGACGGTAGCTTTCCGATGGGGGCTGCGGTCGCAGCCACCATGATCGTCGCTGGTTACAACCCTTGGTTGGCCACAGCCGTAGCCATTTTGGCTGGTGGGGTAACCGGGCTCATCACCGCCTTCTTAACCGTTAAGTGCGGCATCCTCAATTTGCTTTCGAGTATTTTGACTATGATTGCCGCTTTCTCTATCAATATTCGCATTATGGGCCGCCCCAATATCGCCCTTCTCGGAGAAGAAACCATTCTGACTCCGTTTGAGTCGCTCGGCATTGCTCCTGCCTATCTTCGTCCTTTGGTGGTCGGGGTATTGGTGATTATTAGTAGCCTACTGGTGATCCGCTTATTAGCCAGTGACTTTGGCCTAGGACTACGTGCCACCGGAGTGAACGCACGTATGGTGAAAGCCCAAGGTGGAAGTACGGCGATGTATACTTACTTTGGCCTTGCCTTATCTAATGCTTTTGTCGGCTTCGCCGGTGCGCTCTTTGCGCAAACCAACAGTTTTGCAGATGTCACCTCTGGAGTGGGTACTATTGTCGTTGGCCTCGCCGCAGTGATCCTCGGACAAACATTGATACCAGGGCGTAAAATGTGGGTCGCGGTCGTCGCCGTTATTGTAGGGTCCATTTTATATCGTCTCGCGGTCGCCTTTGCGTTATCTAGCGGGATGTTTGGCCTTCAGGCCTCGGATCTGAACTTGGTCACTGCTGTGCTGGTTGCCGTGGCGCTTATCGCACCGAAAATGCGTCAGCAGTATCAAAAATCGAAGCGTGCCAAACAGGCGGAGGTGTCAGGATGATTTCGCTAAGCAATATTCAAGTCACCTTCAATCCCGGCACGGTGCTGGAAAATAGAGCGCTGCGCGGGGTGAACTTAACCATTCCCGAAAAGGAATTTGTCACTATTATTGGCTCCAACGGAGCAGGTAAATCCACTTTACTTGGCGCCGTAACAGGGGAAACGCCAATGATTGGCGGCAAAGTCATGATTGATGAGATTGACGTTACCAAAAAGGCTGTCCATCAGCGCGCCACCCTCGCAGCGCGGGTATTCCAAGATCCACTTGCCGGTACCTGCGCCTCATTGACCATTGAAGAAAACTTAGCACTGGCCTATCGGCGCGGTAAAGGCCGGGGCTGGACGCGCGCGCTGGGGAGTAAACGTCGCAAATTGTTCCAAGAACGTATTGCAATTTTGGGATTAGGCTTGGAAGACAGGCTGGGTGACAGCATCGGTTTACTTTCAGGTGGACAACGTCAGGCCGTGAGTTTGGTGATGGCAACGCTATCAGACAGCAAGCTTTTATTGCTTGATGAGCACACTGCTGCCCTAGATCCGCGAATGGCTGCGTTCGTGATAGATTTGACCAAAACCATCGTCAATGAATTTAATCTTACCGCCATGATGGTCACTCACTCGATGAAAGATGCGTTGGCGTGTGGTGATCGAACCGTAATGTTACACCAAGGCAATATCGTGCTCGATGTCCATGGCGACGAACGTAAAAACCTGGACGTTCCTCATCTATTGGAAATGTTCAATAAAGTGCGCGGTGAAACCCTCGCCGATGATAGCTTGCTACTCGGTTAACCGACTACGGCGCTTACCATCATGGTAGGCGCCTAATTTTCTATTCTTTTTGTCAACTTTTTCGTGATAATCAACAATCCATGCTAGGGTAACTCTATCTTAGTAAGGGACTGACTATGAACATCAAAAGCGTTCTGCTCGCTTTACTTGTAGTGCTGATTTGGGGCGTCAATTTCTCCGTTATTAAAGTCGGGCTGGAAACCTTGCCGCCTATATTATTCTCCGGGCTACGATTTTTTATCGTCGCTTTACCGGCCGTGTTTTTTATCCCTCGTCCCAAGGTCAAGCTTTGGCAACTGTTCGCCGTCGGGCTGAGCTTAGGCGTGATTAAATTTAGTTTGCTGTTTATTGCGATGCAGGCCGATGCGTCAGCTGGGATCGCATCACTGTTATTACAGTCTCAGGTGATTTTCACCATTGTTCTTAGCGCCCTACTATTTAGAGAGTCAGTGACACGCGCTCAGGGAATAGGCCTGGTGATTGCTTTTGTGGGGTTTGGGTTATTCTTTTTCACTTCCACGGGAAGCGCAACGTTCATGGGAGTTGCAATGATTGTGGCAGCCGGCTTTTTCTGGTCTATCGCTAACTTAGTGATGAAAAAAATGCCAGGCGTGAATCTCATGCACTTTATGGTCTGGGTAAGTCTAATCCCACCTGTTCCGCTTTTTGCGCTGTCGTATTGGTTTGAAAGCCACCAACCATTAGCTTTGTTACAAGCCACGCCACTATCAGGCTGGATATCCATCGCCTATGTTGGCTATCTCTCTACCTTGGTTGCGTTTGCTATCTGGGGATGGCTGCTTAACCAACACACGTCAGCATCGGTCACACCGTTTGCGCTATTGATTCCTATTGTGGGGATGGGAGCAGCATCCGTCGGGCTAGGTGAAAGCCTATCATTGGTCGAATGGGCCGGAGCCGCCTTAATTGTCGCCGGGTTAAGCTTGTCAATACTAGGGAGAAGAATAGGCAGATGGCTTGGTATAAGCCCAAGAGCACATCCTACTTCTGCGTCGTGATGTTTTTACTTGGCCACCACTGATTTATTAAGCGTCCTCCTAAAGAGGGCTGATAACGCCAACAGTGATCGAACATAGCCATCAACTCAGGATTACCGTACTTTGATAAGCTCACCGCATGAAAGCGGTTTTGCTTTGCCTTCAGCGCGTCGACCTTATTTATCATATCGTCCGATTGCTTGGGCGCAATAAAGTCCGACACCACGACTAAGTCGGCATTTTGATATCGTTCACCCGTCATCAGGTTAAGCGCTTTTTCGATCACAGGCGCCATATCAGTGCCACCGTGAAAACGGTACGAGAGGAAGCTCATTGCCTCTTGTAAGCCTTGCTCACCGGTCAGCTCATAACTGATATGATCAGTCGAAAAAAGCATCACGTAACAATCACGATGTTCCGTTGCCGCGATACGCATTAATACATACGCTAGCGCTTTGGCGCACTGTTCTGGGAATCCACTCATCGATCCCGAGGCATCGACTGCAATGATAAATGGCCCCTTCTTTTGTTCTGGTTTAGACTGACTGGGCGCTTGCGTTTCCACCTTTTTTCGGCGATGGGCTTTCCCTGTAAACTGATAATTAAGTAATTGCTTATCGACAAGCTGTTTATAAAATACCATTTCTAGCGCAGGATCAGCCAACAGGACGGCTTCGTTAGGCAAGAGGCGATCGACACGATCACTTTGGCATATCCCTGTGATGTCATCCGGGACATCGACTTGCCTTTCCGGTACGGTTTTCAGGGTTTCCGTTGGCTGTTGGCTTGGACCCGCCGCATCGATATGGTTAGCCATGCGTCCTAACTGCTCGGCAATCGCTTGCAGCTCTGAGTTTTTCTCTAAAAACGTCACAAATCGCTTAAGTAAGGTGACATCTTGTTGTGACAGCGAGCTAGCCGCCATATCCCATAACCGTCCAACTTTACTGATATCGCCCGATTGATCGACCCCATCCATTTGTTGATAGGTTGAAATCCGGCGATACAAATCCTCAAGCAGTTTTTGTTTTTGGGCCTCAACACTTTCAGATTGCGCTTTTTGTATTTCCGCTTTTAAATGCGCGTGCCATTTATTGCAAAAATACGATTGGAACATCGGATCGGCGTGGTTCGCTTGGTGTGACGCCAGCTTTTTCGCTTGCTCATAAAAGGAAGACACCGACTTTAGCTTTCCCACTAAGACGTTAATATCTTTCTCAAAATCACGGGCTGTTTTTTCTGTCGCATGCTCGTAATACTGAATTTCTTGTTTCAATGAAGCGGATAAACCTTGCTGCACGAGCTTACGTTTAGTGTGGCCCCGCCAGCGATTGAGCTGCTGCTTAACTGCGCGTTTAATCGCGGGGCTGCGCTCAGTCAGTACGAGTAACTGAGGATGAGACATCAACTCTGTCATGGCCGCATCGAGTAGCCCCGACTCGGCCAACATCAAGCCCATATTAAGGCTCTCAGCACTCAGCATCACGCACTCCTGAGAAAAATTCGCCGAGTCGTGCCAACCGGTTCACTTGACGTTCCAGAGTGTCAAACTGGGTTTTCACCTCATGCTCAACATCCACCAAGCTTGCCGACGCAGTCTCAAGCAGATCAGGTTGGGCAAATAAATGGGGCAAGCCGGCATTGAGCTGACTGCGCGCGCGGCGGATCAAAAATTGTGCTTGCTGCAATTGTGCTAATGCTTGGTCGGTCTGCGTTTTCCATTCCGCCACTTGTTTACTGTCTGGATCATTCATGCCTACAAGCGCCATTGGGACCGGCCGGTTAGCAATATCTTTGATCACCAAGGTGTGTTGCGCATCCCACTCTAGGGTTAATCGGCACAAGTGGGTATTTTTGTTCACATAACCGTATAAATCTGTGCTGCCTGTTTTCACTTTCTTCTCTACATCAGCAGCATCAAGATATATCCAACGACTATCCCCTTTTTCTTGTTCTGATACCGACGGGTTAGCTCTGAGTAAAACAAAGCGAACAAGATCCTGGCTTTGGTTGACGGTAAAGCGAGGAGATTGACTGATATCGATGAGCGGCTTACGACTGAGGCCTGCATTACTCGTATCTTGGCGATACGATAGCGCTTCAACCGTGCTGAGTTCGATATCACTTAAAGCGGCCTTTACATCCTCAATTAATGCGAGCACTTCTTGCTGGTCAAATAGGACCTCTGCGGCAAATGCTCGCATCACATTTTGCACGACGTCTCGCGATTCTGGGCTGTGCCACAAGCAATCTTCTAAGAGCAATACATCAAGCGGCGCAACTTCATCTCGACCATTAAAAAAGGCTGCCGACTTGAGTAAACGTACCGCTTTTTTCCAACGCCTATCCGAAACATACAATTCAGATGGATCAAACTGTGTTTGATCATTGCTCGCGTTTTCTAAACGTTGCTTTAATGTATAGAGTTTTTCAAAAATGACGTCGGGAAAGCTTAACGTTGGAATGATAGCTTGCCATTGTTGATACTCTTCATGGCTGATTTTTAGCTTCTCTGACACCGATGCTTCTTCTTGGCTAGGCTCGGTGAGCATCAACTTAAAGTTTTTCTTTTCTTGAATTCGATTAACAAACACTCGAAGCAACATGCGGTCGTAAAGCGCGTCGAGCCCACTATCAGGATCCGGTAGTTCATTAGAAGCGGTGACGAGTAAACGCATCGGCACGGGATAGACATGCTCGCCATTTTTGAAGGTGCGTTCGTTCACCACGGTAAGCAAGGTATTGAGGATCGCTGGCCCCGCTTTCCAAATCTCATCAAGAAAAACCACATCCGCGTTAGGTAAATATCCATCGGTTAAACGAACGTATTTACCTTCATCTTTTAGGGCCTGAATCGAGAGCGGACCAAATACTTCTTCGGGGGTGGAAAAGCGAGTCATCAAGTATTCAAAAAACTGGCTGTTATCAAACGCCTCTATTAAACGTTTGGCGATATAACTTTTTGCAATCCCGGGGGGGCCGAGCAAGAAGACACTTTCGCCAGCAAGCGCAGCTAGCAGACACATTTTGATCGTGTGTTCGCGTTCGTAAACCCCACTAGATAGCGCATCAATAAGGCTAGCGATACGTTCCGGCAATAAAGCGCGGCGACTGACGGTGGCAAGGTTTTGAGGCAAGTGGTACTCCGCTTTTAATGGCTAGGTATCGTATTCAACACGCTTGATCAAACAAAACGCCCCTCTGTTCGTTAACCATGGCAAATATGCTTTGTTTTGCCATTAGGGGCTGACACTCCGTATGAAAAAAGCGCAATTCTGTAACCTAATATTACTTAATGTATGGATATATCATTAGCACACCTGCCAAATAGTGACATAGATCACCATCAAGTCAATCTTGCGACACACCTCTTACTTAACTGGATACATGTTAACCCACTTTCACAACCGGCCAGTGTGCGTGACTTCCCCACTCGGCCCATGATCCATCGTAAACAGCAACAGGATAGGCAAAGTAATGCTCAGCGACGGCAGCCAAAATACACGCGGTTACCCCCGAGCCACAGCTCGCCACGTTGATCCGCGTATCACTTAAGTGCGGTAACACAGTTAATCGCGCCTCATTCTCATTTATCACAAAGCCACGTGGGTCGGTTAACGTGGCAAAGGGAAGATTCGTGGCGCCAGGCATATGGCCACTACGAATCCCCTCTCTCGGTTCAGGGACGTCGCCATAAAAGCGCGTTTCAGGGCGAACATCTATCACATTAATCGCGGCGAGCTTATCTGCCAACGTCGCACCATCGATGTAGCGATAAGGCTTAAACTGTGTCTGATAGGTGGCTTCTACGCGCGGCTGAGGCGGCGTATTATCAACCCCTCCCTCTGAGGCCATCCATGCCGGTAGTCCGCCATCGAGGATAAACACATTCTGATGGCCCATGACTTTACACATCCACCAAGCACGAGCAGCGGAGAAGAGTCCTTGGGTGTCATACACCACCAAGGTATCTTGTGAGGCAATACCTAGCTCTCCCAGGTGTTGGGCGAAACTTTCTTCATCGGGCAACATGTGAGGCAGGCTAGAAGACAGATCTTTAATACGCCCGTCAAAGTCAAAATAGACCGCGCCCGGTATTCGTCGTTGTTGCCATTCTTGAAAGCTGTCTCGAGAAACATCTGGCATAAACCAACTGGCGTCTACGGGGATCACGGTATCGAGGCGCTGAGCCAGCCATTCGGCGGTTACAAACACTGACATTTTGACGGTTCCTTTTCATCGTTGATTGACGGCTTACCACCCTTTCACAAGATATTGACCTTTCTCATCTGGTGTCAGCCTGCGTTTTTACTCATACTGAGAGCCTCGCATTGAAGATGCAACTAAATGAGGATGTGAATGACACCGTCTCGCGTGATCAGTGGCACTATTTTACTGTTTCCCACTATGCTACTTGCACCTAGCGCGGCCTTGGCGGCCGGCTTTGGGGTAACGATTGAAAACGACAGTCCATTGGGAGTCGACAACCAATACACCAGTGGCGTTTATGCGCACTGGCATGCAGATTGGTCGGACGATCTCACTACTTCGTCAGTCACGCCTATCCGTTGGTTTGCCGAACAGCTCTCGCTCAATGAAGCGGCAAGGCAAGGTTGGAGTGTCGATATGGGGCAAATGATGTGGACCCCTAACGATATTACCTATACCACGCCTCAACCCGAAGAGCGTCCCTATGCGGGGTTAATTTTTGTCGAGCCCGGTATCTACCAGCAAACGCCAGAACGGGTTGATAAATGGTCACTGATGCTCGGTATGGTTGGCCCCGCCTCGCAAACGGAAGAAGGGCAATCTTACGTTCACGATTTGATTGACTCTCCCGATCCCAAAGGCTGGGACTACCAAGTAGAAAATACGCCAGTGGCGCAATTTGCTTATGAGCGCCATCAGCTCTTGCACCGTAGCGAGCATCAAGAATGGGGAGTCACCGGGCGCGCGGATATTGGCAACTTCCGCAGTGAGCTTTCAGCCGGCCTTAGCTACCGTATTGGCCTTGACCTTGCCAATACTTTCGGCGGAATAAGCTTTGAGCCAGGTCGACACCTCGACAGCCGCTTGTTTGAAGCAAGTAAAAAAGGGGCATTCCTATACACCGCTGTTCAGGGGCGCTACCGCGCTAATGACATCACCATCAATGGCGATAAGCCACCTGAGAATGCCGATATTGATATGACACACTGGCAAGCCAGTATCGCCGCGGGTCTCGCTTTTTATCAGCCTCGCTGGGGCACTGATGTGAGCGTAGTAATGCATTCTAAAGATTATGAGCAAGCTATTGATGATACGTATAGCTATGTGTCTTGGACAATGCATTACCGCTATTAAATACGCCCCCTGATATGGCCACTATTGTTACGTGGCCGTCTCCATCTTCTCTACGAACTGAGACTTCGGTTTGTCTGTTAATTTCATCAATACTAAGGACGCTAAGATCATCGCTATCCCAACCCATTGGAGTGGCTGTAAGGTTTCATTGATCCACAATACACCGAGCGTCACCGCCGTGAGTGGATTAAGAAACATAATGATGGACTGACGGTTAGGGCCAAGCACGGTGATTGACCGTATATAAGCCCAATAACCCACCGCGGTATTAAGTAAAATAACCCATACGAGTCCAGGTAAAGCCTGCACGGTGATCGCTTGAGGTGGACCCGCCACGAGCCAAGCAAACGGAATCAGCATCAACCCTCCCAACACTAACTGCCACGCGGTTAAGCCAAAAATATCTTTCGCTTCCCAACGCTTCATCCACAGTGTCGATTGTGCAACAAAGAAGGTCGCTAGTAACATCGCTCCCGCCCCGATCCAGTCAATATCTGTGGACGGATTCAGCAACAAACCCACCCCCAATAGCCCGAGTAATGCCAAGCTAAGCAGCTTAGGCTCTGGCCGTTTTCCCTCGGTTAACCACTGCAATAACATCAGGACTAGCGGCAAGGTGGCGCCTAAGGTGCCGGCCACAGCCCCCGGTAGGCGATATGCCGCGATAAATAGCAGTAAAAAGAACGCCGCAATATTGAAAAAACTCACCGCCAGCATTCTCGGTAAACTCAGCGGTAAACCACGACGACTAATCACTAACATCAGCAAGCCTGCAGGCAACGCGCGCCAAACGGCCATCCAATAGGGCGAGAGGTCACCAAGGAATAAGGCCACGGCTGAATACGTACTTCCCCAAAAAATAGGTGCGAGAATGGCAATAAAATAGTGCATTGTGGCTCTCCATTTGTCTTCATATGAAGATACATTAGCCGTCAAATTGATCAACATCAAGTATCTTTATTGAAAGATAAATATCTACAGAGGGTAAAAGCCCGTTCAATGGCAAGGAACTGCTATTCTTATTGATTGGTAAAACAGAGGGATACTAAAATGATAAACACCGAAAATGCAGTCGTCTTATTGGTTGATGTGCAAGGTAAGTTGGCGCAAAAAGTAGCAGGCAGTGAAGACCTACACCAAAAAATCGCGCAGTTACTGCGTGCATGCCAGCACTTTGATGTGCCCGTGGTTTGGGTTGAACAGCTGCCCAATAAGCTCGGTCCAACGACCTCATCCTTGGCTGACTTAATGCCAAATAATACACCCATTGCGAAGCAAACGTTCAGCGCTTACGCCCATCCTGAGGTAGAAAAAAACCTGACAGAGCTTAACCGCAAACAAGTCATACTGTGCGGAATTGAAACACATATTTGTGTCTATCAAACCGCCTGCGACTTACTGAGAGAACACTATCATGTCCACGTAGTCACCGATGCAACCTCATCTTGCCAATCCTCGCATTATCACAGCGGTATTACGATGATGCGACAACATGGTGCCTGGATAACCGTGGTTGAAGCCTTGTTATTTGAATGGCAACAACAGGCAGGCGAACCAGACTTCAAATCATTTCTCTCATTGATTAACTAACGGGCATATCGCCTCTTAGATCTCGACGGCACATCGGGATAACCAGCCACCATAACCCCAATGATGAACATAAAGTTTGTGTGGTTCGTATCACACTACCAGCCCTAACATTTTCATTAGTGGTCTAATATTATTTGTGACACATGTTTGAAAAGGAAAGGAAGCATATGTACAAACGATTACTTTCTGCCGCTGTTCTCTCGCTCTCGGCGTTATCGGCCAGTGCGGACGATCATAACTGTGGCAAAGTCACCATCGCTGACATGAATTGGAACTCTGCCAGCCTGATTGCCAACATCGATCAGTTTATTTTGGAGCATGGCTACGGCTGTGATGCCGAGCTTGTCCCTGGCGATACCATGCCAACGGGCACCTCGATGATCGAAAAAGGTGAGCCGGATATTGCGCCAGAGTACTGGAGTAACTCCATGCGTAAAGGCCTACAAAGAGGCATTGACGAAGGCCGTATTCGCTATGCAGGGAAAGCGTTTGTGGAAGGCGGTGAAGAGGGATTTTGGATACCAAAATACATGGTAGAACAACACCCTGAGCTGAAAACCATTTCGGGCATCAAAGCCAATGCTGATTTATTCCCTCATCCAGAAGATGCCTCCAAGTCCGCATTTTATGGCTGCCCTGCTGGTTGGAGCTGCCAAATAACGTCAGAGAACCAGTTTGAAGCACTCAACCTTGCTGACAGTGGGTTTGAAATTGTCGATCCGGGTTCAGGTGCTGGCTTAGCGGGCTCGATTGCGAAGGCTTATGAGCGCGAAGAAGCGTGGTTCGGTTACTATTGGGCACCGACTGCTGTACTAGGTAAATATGACATGGTAAAAGTGGACTTTGAGACCGGTACGGACGTACAGCATTACAAGGATTGTATTACCTCAAATGATTGTATGACACCTAAAGCGACTATGTATCCGGCAGCTGACGTTGATACCGTGGTGACTGAGCGCTTCGCTACGCGTGCACCAGACGCACTTACCTATATAGAAACCCGTGGTTTTACCAACGACCAGATGAACCGTTTATTGGCATGGATGGAAAACAATCAAGCTGATGGTGAATATGCCATGACCAACTTCCTCATTAATCATGAAGAGATTTGGACCCAATGGGTGCCCAGTGATGTCGCAGAAAAAGTAAAAAACGCGTTATAACCCAAAATGGCCAGCGCAGAGCTGCCGCTGCGCTGGCTCTCCTTAAGCAGTATAGGAATAATAACAATGGCTGATTCTTGGCTAACGGATGTGCCAGAAATGAGCAGGCGCGACTTGCTCACAATACGACAAACGCTTGATGGTGCTTACCGTAACTTTTCCCGCGAATATGGTGAAGGCATCGAAGCCTTCTTTGACCCTCTCCTCCACTTTCTTGTTTGGTTCGAAGACTTACTCCTCGCCACACCTTGGTGGCTGGTCATTGCTGTACTCGCTGGTATTGCCTATCTCGCCAGTCGTTCTTGGAAACTCCCCGCGGCTGTAGTGATCTCTTTCACTCTCATTGGTTACCTTGGGATGTGGGAAGACACCATGAGCACCATGAGTATCATTTTGGTCTGTACCCTAGTCGCTATTGGTGTGGGGGTGCCGATAGGCATTGCGATGTCAAAGTCCAATCGTACTCAGGCTGTCGTCACACCATTGCTCGATATCATGCAAACCATGCCCGCCTTTGTGTACTTAATTCCGGTGGTCATGTTATTAGGTATTGGCAAGATCCCGGGGGTTATTGCCGTGGTCATTTATGCCATTCCGCCGGTTATTCGCTTGACGAATCTTGGTATCCGGTTAGTCGACAAAGATGTGTTAGAGGCAGCAACAGCCTACGGCGCTAATGGTTTTCAGCGTTTATTCCAGATCCAGCTACCACTGGCAATGCCAACGATTATGGCGGGCATTAACCAAACCATCATGATGGCACTGGCAATGGTAGTCATCGCATCGATGATTGGCGTCTCGGGTCTTGGGCAACCTGTACTTAAGTCAATAACCAACCAATACTTTACCTTAGGTCTTCTCAACGGCCTCGCGATTGTCGTGATTGCGATTATTTTCGACCGCGTGTCGCAAAGCTACGCCAAACGCTCTCAGCTGCATCTCAAAGGAGGTGACCATGACTAAGCCAGCTCAATATACCTTAATTGAGATCCAAGGTCTGTATAAAGTCTTTGGCGACCATCCGCAAAAAGTCATGCCAGACGTCAAGGCAGGGAAAAGTAAAGACGCTCTGTTACACGAAACGGGACACACCATTGGGCTCAGTGACATTAACCTGTCTATTCGACGTGGCGAGGTATTTGTGATCATGGGGCTATCGGGTTCGGGAAAATCGACCTTAATTCGTCATTTCAACCGTTTGATCGATCCCACCGAGGGTGAAATCCGCGTCGAAGGTACCGATATCATGAAGCACGCGCAAAAAGAGCTGCAGACGTTTCGACGCCATAAGATGTCCATGGTGTTCCAGCGCTTTGGCCTACTCCCGCACCGTACAGTGAAAGAGAACGTTGGCTTCGGTTTACGTATTCAAGGCGAAGGGAAAGCGCAACGCGATAAAAAAGCGGAGCAATGGCTGTCGACTGTGGGTCTCGACGGCTACGCCGATCAGTACCCGGCGCAATTATCTGGCGGCCAACAACAACGTGTCGGCCTTGCACGCGCCCTCTGCACGGATGCGGAAATATTGCTGATGGATGAAGCATTCTCTGCGCTTGACCCCCTGATTCGTAGCGAGATGCAAGACCAGTTGATTGAATTGCAGGAAAAGCTGCACAAAACCATCATTTTTATCACTCACGATCTCGACGAGGCGCTGAGGCTTGGTGACCGTATTGCCATTTTACGTGATGGTAAGCTGGTACAAATGGGTGAGCCTGTCGATATCTTGCTCCAACCGGCCGATGACTATGTCGAAGCCTTCGTTAAAGACGTTAACCGTGCTCGAGCACTCACTGTGGAAACCGTGATGCAGCCACAAATCTGTCGTATCAGTGCCCACACCATTGGCGATGCGATCCAGCAGATGCGTCAGCAAAAAACCAATTATGGCTACTACATCACTGAAAAGGGCTATCAAGGCACCTTGAGTGAGAAAGCATTGAGTGACAAAGACCCAAGCGGCGATATCGAGGCAAGCTTACTCGAAAACGTTCCCGCCATTGACCAAGACTCTTTATTAGAAACCGTGATCCCAGATACGTTGGAGTCAAAATGGCCGCTGCCCGTCTTTGATAATCAAGGGGAGCTGATCGGGCATCTATCAAGACAAACCGTGGCAAACATCCTCAGTGAGAGTGGTCAAAAATCTTCTGCGATATCGGACGATCCAGACTCGCCCAAAAAAGCCAGTTAACAGGCAACGCGACGTCATTGTCTGTGAAAGCGTCCCGTTCAGTCGGGGCGTTTTTTTCTTCTCGTCGCTGTTTTTCTGCTCTTTTTCATCACAACCCCTGTCCGCCTCCGCGCGATGTGTTCACTCCCACATCACACTACTGATACACCTGTCATTCTTCTGAAACAGTGACACCCTAACCTGCGGCGCATCATTGGATTGGCAGTTAACAGGAAGTATCATGAGCGTAAGACAGCGATTACTGATCGCCTTCACCCTCTTCATCGCCTCAACCATCGGACTAGGCAGTCTCGCACTTTGGATATCGGCTCGCTCCGCGGACGCCTCAGCCGAATATGTAAATCATCAACTTCCCGAAGTATGGGCGCTTTTAGCCCTTGAGCGTGATCACCGCGATCTCGTCAATCTGTCGCAAAAAATCAAAGCACAAGTCTTGTTCTGGAACGAGATCACCCCTGAATTTGAAAAGCTTCAGCAGCGTTATCAACAGGGCTGGCAAGCCTTGTCACAGTATCCGTCTTTGTCGGACTGGCGCGCCGAACAGCGAGAAGGCAAAAAGAAGTTCGACCAATATCTCACCAAGCTTGCTAAAACGGTCGACAGTAAGAGCTTTTACGATGCGGGGCGTCTCGTGGACTTTGACCTCTACCCTGCCGTTGACCCCATGTTAGCGGCCATCAACGACAAGCTGACCGAGCGTCAAGATAACGCGAAAAGCTCTGCCGGCGCGCTTATTACCTTTTTGAATCAGCAATCGAATATTGTCTATGTTGGCTGTGGGATAACCCTATTACTTGCCTTGGTGCTCATGACCTGGCTACGAAAAACCGTGGTGGTACGCCTGGATCATATTGCCACGTCCCTGACGGATATCGACCAGCGCTCCGATCTCTCCATGCGTTTGTCCGATAAATATCGAGATGAGGTCAGTGCCGTCGCTCGGGCATCAAATAACTTGCTCGATAAGTTCAGTTACTTTGTCACCGATATACAATCGCGAACATCAGCGCTGGATCAACAGTCAGATACGTTAGACCAGCAAAGCACGCAAGTGGCGACGATCAACAAGCAAACACGCAAAAACGTCAACGATGTCGCGCAGTCACTCACGGTGATGGAAGGCGCAACCACAGAAATCGCCAACGCCATTCATGACACCCGTGAATACATCGGCAAAGTCTCTCAGGACAACGATGAAATTCAAACGCAAATGAGCGCGACAGAAGCCTCAATTGCCCATAGCGTTAAAGTCGTTGAAAACGTGTCGAGTACCATGGCAACGTTGAAACAAACCAGCAACCAAATTGCTGGCGTCATGGATGTGATCGAGAGCATTGCCGAGCAAACCAACTTGCTTGCCCTCAATGCCGCGATTGAAGCAGCTCGCGCCGGTGAGTATGGCCGGGGTTTTGCGGTTGTCGCCGATGAAGTAAGAGGCTTATCTCAACGTACAGCACAATCGACGGGAGATATCCGTAACTGGATTAACGATCTGCTAGGCCAAGTTGATACCGCCAGCACTCTCCTCAAGGAGACTCAATCTGCCAGTGCCGATAACCACCAAGCCAGCATCCGGCTGCAAAGCTATCTGGGTGACATGCACACTACCTTCCAAGGGCTGGAACAGCTCAGCGCAGAAGTTGAAGCCGCATTGGATTCACAACACAAAGAAATCGCCCATCTCACTGAGCAGCGTCGCGCGCTCAAGCAGGGTAGCCAATCGCTCACCGATGCCATCGATACCACCAGCGATGTGAGTGGTCAGTTGAGCCAGCAATCCAGCGCATTGACGCAATTAACTGATCAATTTCAAACCTAGAGGCATGTTGTGATAACGCGATCTCACGCCCTTCATCGAGTCTAAGAAAGAAAGCGCCCTCGCTGAAGGGGCTCCTTCCCTCTTAATCAGGCGTTCTTGATACGCTCGAAACCGGCGGCCAGATCGGCAATCAGATCGTCGACTTGCTCTAACCCGATATGTAGCCTCACCAGTGTACCAGAAAACTCTACCTTACCAACCGGTCGGATACGGTTGAGCTGTTCAGGCTGATTGGCCAAAAGTAACGACTCAAAACCTCCCCATGAGTAAGCCATACTGAAATACTGCATATGATCACAAAACGCTTCTAGCTGAGCATCGGACAAACGCTGATGAAAGACAAACGAGAAAAGCCCGTTACTGCCGCTAAAATCACGCGCAAAATAACGATGTCCGGGACAATCAGTAAAGCTCGGATGCAGAATTTTCGCGACTTCAGACTGCTCATTCAACCAGTTCGCCACTTGCAATGCATTATCTTGATGCTGAGCGAGACGCACATCGAGAGTGCGCAACCCTCTTGTTGCTTGGTAAGCGGTGTCAGGGTCAACGGTTTGTCCCATTAAGTAGACACGCTCTCGTAACGTTGGCCAACATCGTGCATTGGCAACGGCAGTACCCAGCATATTGTCTGAATGGCCGATAATGTATTTGGTTCCTGATTGGATAGAAATATCTACCCCTTGTGCGAGTGGTTGATACAAGCGACCTGCCGCCCAGGTATTATCCATCATGATCACCGCATCCGGTGCTCTTTCACGCACGGCTTCAACAATAGCGGGCGTGTCATGCACCTCCATCGTATACGATCCCGGAGACTCTAAGAAAACAATACGCGTATTGGTTTTTATCCGCTTACTGATTTCTTTGCCCTCAAGTGGATCAAAATATTCGGTATCAACCTGCATATCAGCCAAGATTTTCTGGCAAAAGTCTTGGGTTGGCTCATACGCCGATCCTGAGACCAAAATGTGGTCGCCTGTTTTCACAAACGCGAGAATACTGTTTGCGATTGCCGCTGCACCACACGGAAATAATGCACACCCCGTTCCTTGCTCGAGCTCTGTCATTGCATCTTGCAAGGCAAAATGTGTCGTCGTCCCGCGCCTGCCATAGAACAACGTTTGTTGGTGGCGATGAGCAATCGCATGCTTTTTCTCTGCTAATGAATCGAAAATAATTGAAGAAGTACGCTGCACAACCGGGTTGACTCCCCCCAGGGTATAGCTTCTTCGGCGTCCCGCATGAATTAGCTGTGTACGGCTTTGTTTCTTTTCCATCACTCACCCATCCTTTATTGGCCTCTTTTCTAGACTAAGCCCTCAACGATAAGCAGTAAAGACATTTAGACGTCCAAAATGGATTTTTTGGCCTCTATTTAACAATATGTCATAGCGATCAGCACTAAGTCATTCAGTGGCTCATCGATGGCTGTCATTATCATTTGAACACTAAACAGATCACAATTCCGTCATCTTCTACTAGAAACAACTAAAAAATGTATATACATTGTATATCTATAATATGGGCATTAAGACATGGCAAAAAAAGAAAAAAATAATAAAGACAGCCAATTACTAATACGAATAAGCAGCGAGCAACGCAATGCATTCGTGCAGGCATGTGAAGAATCTGACACATCAGCCGCACGAGAAATAAGGCGCTTTATCAAACAATTTTTGAAAGACCACGAAACAAAAAAAGAGTCCTGAATACGTTTAAGGTGCACATTGCCGGCACCAGACCACAGCATGATGCTGTATTGCAGTGGCACACGCTTCGGCAATAAATACTCAAGGAGAAATATCCATGGCGAAAGTATCTAAGAAAGATCTGAAAAAATCGATTAAGAAGACAAAAGCGAAAGTCGAGAAACAACAAGGCAAGCTTAAAAAGCTTGAAAAGAAACTAAAAAAAGCCTAAATCACACACGCGCGTAGGCGATATAATAAAAAGCTCGGGCCGATGCCCGAGCTTTTTTATATCCATTTTTTTGATGTTCATATTGGTTGCGCCAATGGCATCATCTACAACGTGTTTATGCTGTATCTGGAGAGGATACAGGCTCAACGGTAAAACGCCCGACATCCACCCCACTCACTCGTACTTGCTCGCCGGGCTGAAGGACAATATCACCTGCATTTGCATCCAGCTGCAATTGCCATGTGATCCCTGAGTATTTAGCTGATGACGGCTGCTCACGGCTTAATGGGGCTGTCAGTGTCAACGTCAACCCAATAAAATCGCTATGCCGGTTGTCTGGACGACGGCCTCCACGTTGCAGTCGTTTTAGCGGTCGCCATAATAATAGGGTTAATAACCCCGCACCAATCCCAGTACCACTAAACAACGCTGTCACGGTTTCGGGCAACACACCGACCATGGCCAACAGGCCGACCAAAATAGCAGCACTGCCTGTTGCGAGTAAGACGATCGTCGATAGGCCTAGCAACCAAACCTCGACGGCCAACAACAATAATCCAATAATAATGGTTAATTCTGCGAGATAGTGACCCAAGTTATTTATCCTATTTAACCTTTAGCTTTATTCAACGTCTCGATAATCGTCATCGCTTCTGCAACAACATTCGCTGCTCCCGTCCCCGAATCTGGCAACAACACAACAGAAGACTCTTTCGCAATCGCTTGTTTCGCGCTAATCGCCTTCTCTGCCAGTTCGAGCTGAATCGCTTTTTGCCCTTCCTCAGTGATGGCTCGTGTACCAACAATTTCAAGCGCTTCGGCTTGTGCTTCCGCTACAGCAATAATAGCTTGAGCTTCACCCTGAGCTTTCAGTATTTGCTCCGATTTCTCAGCTTCCGCGGCTAAAACGCGCGCCTGCTTCTGCCCCTCTGCCACATTGATATCAGATTGACGCGCCCCTTCAGACTCAAGGATCACCGCACGTTTCTCACGCTCAGCTTTCATTTGACGCTCCATAGCATCGAGAACAGAGCGCGGTGGATCGATATCCTTAATTTCATAGCGGAGTACTTGCACACCCCAAGGCTGGGCAGCCTCATTGATTGCAGAAACAATCGCTGTGTTCAAGCTTTCACGTTCTTCAAACGTTTTATCTAACTCCATTTTACCCACTTCACTACGCATCGTTGTTTGCGCAAGCTGTGTCACTGAGTAAACATAGTCATTCACGCCATAGCAAGCTTTGAAGGGATCCAGGACTTTGATATAAAGGACGCCGTCCACCACCAACGATATATTGTCACGTGTAATCGCAGATTGACTGGGAACATCATATGCTTGCTCTTTGAGGGTTCGCGTATATGCCACACGATCAATAAAAGGAACGATGACATTAAGCCCCGCTTCCATTGTTTTGTAGTACTTGCCAAACCGTTCTACCACATAGGCAGTGTTTTGCGGGACAAATGTGATGGCGCCTCGAAGCACAACAACCACTAAGATGGCTAGTACTATCCACACACCAATAAAACTCGATATTTCAAAAAAGACGTTATCCATGGAGGGATCCTACTTACTGTCGCTAATACGACCAATATAGATGATGTTAAGAGCTCAGGCATGAGTAACGATTCGTGAACACCTGAGCAATTAGGATACGTCAATGTCAGCGTAAAAAGACAGATAACAATAACAAATTTGACACTCCTCTTAATCTAGATCGCTTTTTTCAATATGATTTTGCTCTATAACGACACAGCCCTCCGTGCTTGATCCCATTTTTTAAAACTCTTTATGAAGATCGCGATTTCATCAGCAAAAGAGATTTACCTCGCATTATTTTGGGTGTATTCTCGTTAATGATCATCCGTAATGGTTGACATCACTGGCGGTTGACGCGCGCATCGTGCGGCAACCATCGGTAAATTGATACGCAAACTACGCGTAGTTCTGTTGAAGCTGTTTAGTAGCTTCTGGAATCGGAAATTTATGCAGCAATTGAATATAGTTACATCGAAACACCCCACCGCTAGGCTGGAAAGTTAGTTGTCCTGAAGATATTCGCTACATTTGCCCATAGAGTCGATTAACGGCACTCGCGTCACTGCAACACCTAGATAATATATTCAGGAGACACCATGTCCAAAGCTAATGGTACCGTTAAGTGGTTTAACGAAGAGAAAGGTTTCGGTTTTATCCAGCAAGAGAACGGTCCAGACGTATTCGTTCACTTCCGTGCTATCGTTGGTGACGGCTTCCGCACACTTGCGGAAGGCCAACAGGTTGAGTTCGATATCGAGCAAGGTCAGAAAGGCCCTCAGGCTGCGAACGTTGTTCGCCTGTAAGCCAAACCAAATTTAATAAGAAAGGCGCCCTAATGGGCGCTTTTTTTATCTTTATAATCCTTTGCCTTCCTGTAAACCTCGTCAATATCGCATTCAATCATGATGTTAGTAGACGCTATTCTTACCATCCACTAGGCTGACAAGATAGGAAATTGTCGGGAGGACGTATGCTATCTCCGTGCTTAATTGTCGATGATCATGAAATGATTCGTGACACCATAGGGTTAATGGCACAAGCACTCGGTATTAAGTCGGTGATCACAGCAGCGGACGGGGCTGAGGCTATCTCGCGCGCTTACCATGATGAACCCAGTCTTATCATCACAGATCTGCAAATGGACCCCATTGATGGTTTGGAAATGTTGCGCCTGATGAGAAGCGGGCGGTACCACCTGCGTCATGATATGCCCATTATTATTTTAACCGCTAACGCCTCTCAAGCAGTGATCAGCGAATGTATCCGGTACGACGTTGATGCCTTTATGGTAAAGCCAGTTAAAAAACAAGACTTGGAAAATCGCGTTAAGCAGTTATCGAAACAAACCAAAGCCAAAAAACCCCCCAAGTTTTACTTTGAGATGTATCAGTCAGATCCGGCTAAATCAACGGACTTTGAGCACAATGGTGCCATTGTGTTTACGGAAGAAGAGCAACAAAAGATTGAGGGGATTCATGCTCCCGAAGGCGAAGTAGCACCGGATCTCGCGAAAAAAGAACCGGCAGTGCCAGCTCCTCCTATGGGAGAGCCCAAAGATCGTAAATTCATTCGCTGGCAAGATAAGTATACGGTTGGTCACCAAGATCTTGATGACAGTAACAAGCAACTGCTCTCAATCATTAACGATACGTATGAAGCCATTGCTTATCACCATGAGGGGGAAGATAAAACGGATTTCGATGCCCTCGCTCAGCGCTTTCGTGATTACATCGATTCACATTTTCAGTTAGAGGAAGATATTCTCGAAGCACACACCTACCCAAAATACAAAGAGCACACTGCAGTCCACCAGCGCCTGGCTCGGCAAGCGCAATATGTACTGCTGCAATGCCAAGCCGACCCCGAACTCTATCGCTCAGAGTTTTTCAAGTTTTTACGCTATTGGTGGATTCATCACGTGGTTCGAGAAGATACACAATACCGAGATTTTTTATTACAAGGACCCTAAATCCAACCTCCCTCCTTATCAGACAGCCCTATTCTAGGGCTGCTTGCATTCACAAACCACGCCATTCAAGTAAGCTGTCACCACGCGCCTTAAACCTACTTAGCAACACATCATTTGTATTGAGATCCCTCTCACACCTTTAGGCCAGTAAATGTTACGCCTCGAAACACTTACTTTAATAAAAAATTTAACAATATAAAAACCCAACAAAAACAGAGCATTACCTAAAAATGATAAATCAACCACTAAAATTTGGGGTTGATTAACCAAATTCATCGCCTATTATATAAAACGAATTCGTTAGAGCACAAAACAATTATGTGGCGATCAAAAACGACAGATACGGCAGTGCTGGACTCTGAAGTACTCGACCGTAAACAAACAAAACCAAACACGCAGTTTGTGTTTCGTAAGCCTGCCATCAAGGATGGCGGCGACATCTATCGATTAATTACTCAGTGCCCACCGTTGGATGTGAACTCCGCTTATTGCAACTTTTTGCAAGCGACGCACTTTAAAGAAACTTGCGTCGTCGCAGAGCGTGATGGCGATGTACAAGGCTTTATATCAGGCTATATCCGTCCTGAGCAGCCAAACGCTTTCTTCGTTTGGCAGGTCGCTGTGTCGCCAAAAGCACGTGGTGAAGGGCTTGCCCTCTCAATGATTGAAGCACTGCTGGCGCGTAAAGTCGCGCAAGACATTCAATTCATTGAAACCACGATTACAGAAGACAACGCTGGTTCATGGGCGCTGTTTAAAAAGGTAGACCGCCTATACGGTAAGGGCGGTCAACGCTCAGTGTTCCTCGACGAACAAGAGCACTTCAACGGTGAACACGACACCGAATACCTTTTCCGAATTCCACTCAAAAAATAACAGGATGAGTTATGGATATCTTTAAATCGCAGGAGTCAAACGTTCAATGTTACGCCAACAACTTCCCGGTTGTGTTCGAAAGCGCAAAGGGTTGTTGGATCACTGACGTAGACGGCAAGCGCTACCTCGATTTTCTTGCTGGCGCCGGTTCGCTTAACTATGGACACAATAATCCAACGCTAAAAAAGGCGTTAATTGAGTACATCGAGAAAGATGGCATTACTCACGGCCTTGACATGCATACAAGCGCGAAAAAACGCTTTCTCGAAGTATTTAAAGAGCAAATCTTAGCACCACGTGACCTGGACTATAAGCTTCAGTTCACTGGCCCAACAGGCACCAACGCTGTCGAAGCAGCGATGAAGTTAGCGCGTAAAGTTACGGGACGTTCGAATATTGTCTCATTCACTAATGGCTTTCACGGCTGTACCTATGGTGCCTTGGCTGTAACAGGCAATCATCACCACCGTGGCGGTGGCGGTATTCCTGTCAATAACTCAGTGACCCGCATCCCGTATGACGGCTACGCGAATGTTGACGGTCTTACTTTGTTTGAAACCATGTTAAATGACGCTTCAAGCGGGCTGACAGGTGGCGACAAGCCTGCTGCAGTATTGCTGGAAGTTGTCCAAGGTGAAGGCGGCTTGAATGTTGCCTCAAACGAGTGGCTGCAGCGTCTACAAGACATCTGTAAGGCCCACGATATTCTCGTCATTGTGGATGATATCCAAGCTGGGTGTGGCCGTACGGGTACTTTCTTTAGTTTCGAGCCTTCAGGTATCAAACCTGACATCGTGACCTTATCCAAATCAATTGGTGGTTATGGCCTACCGATGGCGGTAGTGCTACTAAAACCTGAGCTGGATCAATGGGCACCGGGTGAGCATAACGGTACATTCCGTGGTAACAACCATGCATTTGTCGCCGCGACTGAAGCTATCGAAACCTATTGGCGCGATGAGCAATTCCAAACGCATGTTCAAGACAGAGCGACTCAGCTTAATAAAGTCTTGCAAGAGATGCTGGCTAAAAACAGTGATCTTTTTGAGACCATTAAAGGACGTGGTCTGATGCAAGGGATTGCATGTCAAAACGGTGATATTTCTGATGCCATCACTGGTCTTTGTTTTGATAACGGCATGATCATCGAAACCGCAGGTCCAGATGACGAAGTGATTAAATTCTTCGCACCACTGACAGTCAGTGAAGCTGAGATGGAAAAAGGCTTACAGATTTTCGTTAAATCCGTTGAGCAGTATAAAAAAGAGAAGCTCAAAAAAGCATCATAATGACGCGAGTCTTACGATAGCCATTTAACGAATCGATGTATAAGGAATAACAATGATTGTCCGCACATTAGAAGAATGTCAGAACAGTGAACGCCGCGTTACAGCTGAAAACTGGGAAAGCGTACGCATGCTGCTACGCGATGACAATATGGGTTTTTCGTTCCATATTACAACTATATACGCAAATACAGACACGCATATCCACTATCAGAACCATCTAGAATCAGTGTATTGCATGTCTGGTGAGGGCGAGATTGAAACCACCGACGACGGTAAGGTTTACCCTATCAAACCCGGTACGCTGTATGTCTTAGACAAGCATGACGAGCACCAGCTTCGTGCAAATAAAGGTGTCGATATGGTCATGGCCTGTGTGTTTAACCCGCCCATTACAGGGCAAGAAACACATGATGAAAACGGTGTTTATCCATTAGTCGATTAACCGTCAAGGGGCAGCCGGATGCTGCCCCTGTAAACCCAATCGGCCTTCTAATTCATAAAGCCCACAAGGAGCTCACATGAATCATACCGTTGAAAAGATCGGCGGTACATCGATGTCAGCCTATGACGCTGTCATGGATAATATCTTTTTGTACCCGTCAAACCCGTACAACCGCATTTTTGTCGTTTCTGCTTACGCTGGCATCACGGATGCATTGCTGGAGTGTAAGCGTTCGGGTAAACCAGGCATTTATCGCCTTCTTGCCGCGAACAATCCAAAGTGGCGTGATGCGATGGACGAGCTGGAACAGCGTATGTTGCTTATTAACAGCAATATGTTTCCTGATCCTGTATACCGTGAGCGTGCCGATAACTTTATTCGCCAGCGAATGGAAAAAGCGCACAGCTGTATCGAAGGTATACTCGAAACCTGTAACTATGGGCAGTTTTCTCTGGAAAGCTATTTACCACAAGTTCGTGAGTTCCTTTCATCAATTGGTGAAGCACACAGTGCACATAACTCGACTCTGCTGCTTGAGAGTGTGGGAATTAACTCACGATTTGTTGACCTATCAGGCTGGGACAACCCAGATGAAGGCAAAGGCGACCTCAATACGGTGATTGCCAATGCCATGGAAGACATTGATTTCAGTAATGAGCTGCCCATCGTTACCGGCTACGTCTATTGTGATGAAGGTCTGATGAAGACTTATGATCGCGGTTACAGTGAAATGACATTTAGCCGGATTGCCGTATTGACCAAAGCAAGCAGCGCGGTGATCCACAAGGAATATCACCTAAGTAGCGCAGACCCACGCATTGTTGGGCCAGAACGTGTACAGCCAATGGGATTGAGTAACTACGATGTTGCAGATCAACTTGCCAACCTTGGGATGGAAGCGATCCACCCTAACGCCGCATCAGGTATGCGTGCTGTAGGTATTGAATTGGTTGTTAAAAACACATTTGAGCCCGACCATGATGGGACAGTCATTTCTCATAAATACCGCCCTAAAGACAATGAAATTGAAATCATTGCCGGTCGAGACAAAGTACTAGCGCTACATATTTTCGACCAATCGATGGTTGGACTCGTCGACCGCGTGAGTTACGACGTGATGGAAATCATTCGCGAAGAAAACGTTCAGCTCATCAGTAAGGAGATGAACGCAAACTCAATCACCTACTACTTGGATGGCAAAACGGCGAGCCAAGACAAGGTGATTAACCGTGTTGAAAAGCTCTATCCGAAAGCGAAGATTACCGGCGAGATGGTCGCACTGATTTCTGTCATTGGTAGCCGTATTGACTCAAACCAGACGATGAGTAAAGGCATGCTGGCGCTACTTGATGCAGAGATAAATCCGAAAGCGGCACACTCCTCAATGCGTGATGTTGATGTTCAATACGTTGTGCTTGATAAGTTTTATCATGCTTCGATCTGCGCACTACACGCATGTTTCATTGAAAAACCAACACCGAAGCCAACAATTCGTGCGGCATAACAATGCGACGACGCGCTATGCGGATAATAAAATGCCTCCTATATTGGAGGCATTTTTTATTGACCACTCACACTATGTATTGATCACTAACACTAGCTGTAAAGATTCAACTTGTATAACAAACCAATCCATTAGCCAATCAGTATTGATAATGCCTAGATAGCGGGTAAAATGCCGCACTTTCTTTGGTTAGTAATATCTTGTGCATTTATGATCGATCCTAATTTACTCCCCGTTTATTTAACGGCTGTTATCGCACTATTACTGGTCCCTGGCCCAGACATGTTACTGATTATAAGTGCAAGCATCAGTTATGGTCGACGAGTCGGGGTCGCAGCAAGCCTAGGCAATGCCACATCTGGGCTGATCCTTACAGCGCTCGCAGCAACGGGCGTATCGGCAATGATTGCAATGTCCCCCCTTGCATTAACACTGCTTCAATACGTAGGAGCCGCCTACCTTCTCAAAATGAGTGTAGATACCTGGCGCGCTTCACCAACTGATAGTGCGACACTGGAGCATCAACAGCGTATGGGCCGGCATCTTTATAAGCGTGCGGTCATGACGAATCTTCTTAACCCCAAGGCATTGCTCTTTTTTGTCTTGTTTTTACCGCAATTTATCTCGCAACAAATTCAAGCGTCCTCAAGCACCCAACTATTAACGCTAGGCCTACTTCTCAACCTTCTTGGTCTTGCCTTTAATATTTTACTGGTTGCTATTGTAGGGAAATTGGGTAACGCGATATTAACGAACCCTAATGTTCAAAGGTATCAACATAAAGTGATGGCCGCAGTGTTTGCTTTACTCGCTATTTGGCTTTTTACCCAACAGACGTTATAGATCACTCTTCATTCCCTAAACGTTATCTTGAGCGCCAATCTTTGTCATAATATCCGTTCAGCCCTTAATAGGAGAACGTGTAATGGATGAGAACACCGCCACGCTACTGAATTTGCGTGTTATCGAAGTGAGCGACTATCAACCCTTGGCAGAGTTGATGGATCTCGTCTTCCCAGATGTCGGCGGTGCTTGGCCCAAGAGCACGATCATGCAACTCATCACTGCCTTCCCCGATGGCCAGATATGTATTGAAGACAACGGGAAAATTGTTGCCGCGGCATTAACACTGAAAGTGTCTTACAATCGCTTTTCGCTGCCGCATACTTATGCCGATATTATCACCGATGACGGTGTGGTATTTCACGACACGAAAGGGGATGCGCTATATGGCCTTGATGTTTTTGTGCACCCAGATTATCGCGGTCATCGTCTTGGTCGACGGCTCTACGAAGCAAGAAAAGATCTGTGTCAGGCTCTGAACTTAAAAGCAATCCTCGCCGGCGGACGCATTCCTGGTTATCACAAACACAATGATGTTTCAGTCACTGATTACATCAATAAAGTCAGAAGAAAAGAGATCCACGACCCCATCCTCTCTTTTCAGCTTTCCAATGATTTTGACGTCAAACGACTGATGAACCGCTATTTACCCGAAGACGATAAATCGGCGGGCTATGCGACACTGCTGGAATGGGATAACTTCTTCTATGAAGAGGATGCATCTTCAGTCCACGATATTGAAAAAACCATCGTCCGTCTCGGGGTCGTGCAATGGCAAATGCGTCATGTTCTCTCGGTCGATGACCTATTGAACCAGGCTGAGTTTTTCGTCTCCTCATTAGCCAACTATCAATCAGACTTTGCGTTATTTCCAGAGTTTTTCTGTGCACCATTGATGGGGTTAGCGCCCGACAAACGATCCGTCGAAGCGATCCGTTTTCTCAGTGAATTTACCCAAGCAATTAAGCAACGGTTTTCGCAGTTGGCGGTCACCTATAACATTAATATTATTGCTGGCAGTATGCCGGTACTCGAAGATGGAAAACTTTATAATGTTTCCTACTTAATGCACCGCGACGGGAGCATTGATGAACAATATAAAATCCATATTACACCCCATGAACAGCGTGATTGGGTCATTGATGGTGGCGACTCCGTCAACGTCATCGAAACCGACGCGGGGCGGATTGGGATCCTAACTTGTTACGACGCTGAATTTCCAGAGTTAGGACGAATCCTTGCTGAACAGGGAGTCCAAATACTGTTTGTCCCCTTCTGGACCGATACCAAAAATGGTTACCTACGTGTTCGCTTATGCGCGCAAGCTAGGGCGATTGAAAATGAGTGCTATGTGGCCATTGGCGGAAGTGTTGGCAACCTCCCTCGGGTGGATAACGTTGACATTCAGTATGCGGAATCAGCCGTGTTCTCGCCATCAGATGTGTATTTCCCGCATGACGCTATCCTTGCAGAAGCCAATGCGAATACTGAGATGATGATCTTTGCAGATGTCGATTTAGACAAACTTAAAATGCTACACGAACGAGGTTCAGTCACCAACCTCAAGCATCGTCGACCGAAACTGTATGCCAATCACTTGAGTCAGGAGTAAAGGCGTTTTGCCCCGTAAACGGCGGGGCAAATCACTGCAATTTATCGGCACCGATCACACTGTGAACAAAAAAAAACACAACGCTCGCCCAACTTTTATGACACACCTGCCAATCACTAACTACCATTGATTAAAAAGCAACCAATTCGGTTTGCCTATCTAATCGGCTAATTAATCATTGAGGTGAAAGGCCATGAAGCTCAAACATAGAATGCTCGTCAGCTTGCTTGGCGTGGGCATCGTGCCTGCATTGGTGATCACACTGCTATCACTCAATACAGCATCTTCCTCGCTCGAGACCCAAACGTTTAACCAGTTAGAGGCACTGCGAGAGGTGAAAAAATCCGCGGTAGAGCGCTATTTTAAAACCGCAGAGGGGCAGATCATTACCACAGCGGAAATCCCTTCCATCGCTGATGCCATGGCTTCCATGACTCAAGCCTTTACCAACTTAGCTCCAGCACAAAACGCCACGTCATCGTCGTTAGTCCGCTATTATCAGCAGAACCTAACCAGTAAGTTACAAACGACTAACAACAAAACCTTACCCAGCGCACAAGCACTCGTCGCACAGCTTTCTCCGCAAACCATGGCACTGCAAAACGCGTATTTGGTGAATAACCCCAGCCCCGTCGGCGAAAAAGGAAACTATCAAACCAGTCGCCAATTGCCCGCTTACGATCGCGCTCATCAAGCTATCCATTCCTTTTTAAGAGATGTCCAAGCGAAATTTGGCTATTACGATATTTTCTTAATTGAAGCGCAGAGGGGCACGGTGGTTTATTCCGCCTCTAAAGAAGTCGATTTTGGCACCTCGCTACTCACGGGGCCGTTTCAACGCTCAGGGCTTGCCGAAGCCTTTAAACAAGGCCGACAGCTTACCGATGGCGATGCCGTGATTGTCGACTTCTCGCCCTACTCCGCATCCGCCAATGCACCCGCAGGCTTTATGGCCTCGCCCGTCTATCGCAATAATCAATTGCTGGGGGTATTAGCGTACCAATTCCCTATCGACCGATTAAGCGAAATCATGACTGAGCGTGATGGATTAGGCCAAACCGGCGAGACCTACTTGGTAGGCAGTGACGGCTTAATGCGCTCCAACTCATTTTTAGACCCAGAACACCGCACCGTATTTGCTTCTTTTATGAATCCCTCTGAAGGTACCGTCAATACTCAAGCCGTCCAGCGCGCAATTAACGGCGAAAAAGGCATTGATATCATCAGCGACTATAACGGAAACCCTGTTTTATCCGCGTATGCACCGTTGACTGCTGGAGGGCTGACATGGGCGATCATTGCAGAAATGGATGTTAAAGAGGCCTTTGCTGCATTGAATGCGC
The DNA here is from genome assembly GCF_900141775.1 of Salinivibrio sp. ES.052. Classification (GTDB taxonomy): domain Bacteria; phylum Pseudomonadota; class Gammaproteobacteria; order Enterobacterales; family Vibrionaceae; genus Salinivibrio. The sequence continues at coordinate 208,609 of NZ_FSRI01000003.1, forward strand.
TCGAGCTCTCTGTCGCAGTGATTTTTGTGATAGCTGTGATTGGCATTGTTGCGACCGCCATTATCTTTGCCCGCAAAATTACCCGTCCGATTGGCGGGGAACCTGAAGAAATGGAAAAAATTGTGCAAACCATCGCCGATGGCGATCTCACCGTCTCTTTTAATCAAGATCCGAACGCGACTGGGGTTTATCGCTCAATGCGAGAGATGACAAAAAACCTCACTGCGATGGTGAGTGATATTATCGGCGCCACCAGCCAGCAAGCTGCAGCGGCAGAGCAGCTTTCAGCGTCAACCGTTGAGACCTTAACCAACTTCGAAGCGCAAAACGCACACACTGAACAGGTCGCAGCGGCCATGGAGCAGATGACTGCGACCGCCAATCAAATCTCATCAAGTACGTCATCCACAGCCGATGCAGCGGAAAAAGCCCGAGAGATGATCCACGATGGTGACAGTCAGGTCTCACTCGCCGTCGATTCGATGCGTGACCTAGTGGCGCGATTACAAAGCGCACGAACAAAATCGGACTCTTTGGTGCGCAGTGCGGAAGATATTTCTGGCATTTTACAAACCATTGGACAAATTGCTGATCAGACGAATCTACTCGCGCTTAATGCGGCCATTGAAGCAGCACGCGCGGGTGATCAAGGTCGTGGGTTCGCCGTGGTTGCCGACGAGGTGAGAACCCTTGCGCAAAGCACGCAAGACGCGACAGGTGAAATTGCCCAATTGATCGAAAACTTGCAGCGCGATTCCAGCGATACAACACAGGCGATGGTAGACAGTGCTGATGCGGCAGGCAATGTCTCTGAACGGGCAGAATCCAGTATTTCATCGCTTAAACAAGCAGTGATGGCCGTTGAAGAGATTGCTGATATGTCGTTACAGATGGCCAGCGCTTCTGAAGAACAATCCTTGGTCGCGACGGAGATCAATCAAAACCTTGAGGAAATTAACACCATGACAGGTGAAAACCGTCAAGCCATGGACCAGATCACACAAGCGACGCAAGATTTGAGTGCCCTTTCTCAAGTGCTCAAAGGCCACACCAGTAGATTTCATTGTCAAGGAAAGCTCGCCTAACCCTCAGGCTCGGCACACAAGGTGCCGAGCATCACCTTTCCCCAAAACAATCGCCTGACCTCGCGCAAACTCTCAACATTCGCTAGCACATAGAATGGCTATCTTGATAGAATCAGCGCATTTCTGCGTAAGCGTAACAAGAGAGATTCCGAATGGGACGAAGTTTTGAAGTGCGTAAAGCGTCAATGGCGAAAACCCAAGGCGCAAAAATTAAGGTTTACTCAAAGTACGGTAAAGAGATTTATGTCTGCGCCAAGAACGGCGGACCAGACCCAGATAGCAACTTGTCTCTGCGTCGATTGATTGAAAAAGCCAAAAAAGATCAAGTTCCTGGACATATCATCGATAAGGCGATTGATAAAGCTAACGGCTCAGGTGGTGAGAACTACGAAGTTGCCCGTTATGAAGGATTTGGCCCTGGCAGCTGTGCCGTCATCGTCGATTGCTTGACCGATAATAACAATCGAACCTATATGGATGTCCGCCAGTGCTTTGTCAAAAACGACGCTAAAATTGGTTCACCTGGCGCTGTTTCTCATATGTTTGAGCACCAAGCTGTTTTTCAGTTCCAGGGAACTGATGAGGAAGGCACGCTCGAGGCATTAGTAATGGCGGATGCGGATGTATCAGATATTGAAGCGGATGAAGGTGTCATTACTGTTTTTGCTCCGCACACAGAGTTTTTCAAAGTGAAAAATGCGCTAAGTGACTTTCTTGGCGACGCGCCGATTGATCTCGAGGAGATCACTTTTGTACCTCAAACCTATACAGAGGTCAGTGGCGATGACGTTGAACGTTTTGAAAAATTCCTCGATATGCTTAACGACTGCGATGACGTGCAAAACGTCTATCACAACGCTGAGCTAGCCTAAGGTATTGTCGCTAGGGTGCCTCACTGTGTGTGGCCCCCTACTTTTCATCCAGCTGAGTGAGTAGCATTTGTGAAAATAGCGCCCAGTTCTGGCGGAACCTATCGTCACCTTGCAATAAGTAACTCTGTAGACCCGCACCAAGAAAGAAAGCATCGACCACACGAATAGCGGTATCGATCTGATACTGTGGAACCCTTCCTTGATAAAAGTATTCAATCGCCCGCGTATATTCCGTTAAACCGTGCTGAGAAAAGCGCTGAATCGCGGTACGAAATTGCTCATCAAATAATGCCTGAGTCGTGAAGCTATACATCGCTCTCATCGCATAGGGCTCACATTGCATAGTAAAATACAGTGTATCGCCTGTCACCGCTAAATAGCTTTCAAAATCATCAAAATTAGCAGGCTCAGCGACTGCCAAAAACATTGAGATTAACTCATCGACTGCAGCATGTTTCACTGCATTGAGGTTATCAAAATGATGATAAAGCGCGCCTTTGCTAATCCCCGCTTTTTTCCCCAACTTCGTTGCTGTTAGTGCGGCAAGCCCCTCATTTCCAACAATTTCTAAAGTGGTTGAAAGAATATGTCGGCGCATCGCACGCGATGCAATTTCATTTTTATTCATCGTTATTTGATCAAAAAGTGAAGGTCTAGATGAAAAAATAAAACATACCGAATGTTCATTCAAATATTTACGCACAAAATGTGACCAGCAACCGAATGATTTTTCACCACCTCATTAATTAAGTGGAAAATGGTTTGAAAGTAAGTGTTGTAAAATAACAGTTGTCCGTGCCAAGACAGCCACAGTGACTGTGTCTACACTAATAGAAGGAAGAACTAACAAGAGTCGGATCAGTACGATGAAAGGATTATGGGCTTTATTGCTGATAATAAGTGTCACGATACCTGTGCATGCCAAGACAACCTATGTGGTCGGTGTGCAGAGCTTTTCCCAATATTATCCTTATTCGGCCTATTCCAATCGCAATTATTCCGGTTTCAACCGGGAATTGCTCGATATGTTCGCCAATGAATACCACTATCGATTCGTGTACAAAGCGTTGCCGCTGAGAAGGCTCTATCATCGTTTTGTCGATGGGGTTGTTGATCTTAAATACCCAGACAGTCCAGACTGGAGCCCTGACATAAAAAAAGATAGCGAGGTGATATACAGCGATCCCGTGGTCGACTATATCGATGGGGTCATGGTGATTGACCAACATTATGGTCAACCTCTCAATACCTTACGGACCCTTGGGACTGTCTCTGGCTTTACGCCTAAGCCTTATCAATCTCGTATCAGTGCCGGCACAATACGCCTTGATGAAAGCTACAAATACGATTCCCTCATGATGAAAGTCGTCAGTGGTCGTGTTGACGGTGGTTATGCGAATATCGCTGTAGCACAGTTCTACTTGGACCAAATGGGCTTTAAAAAAGGCTCTGTGCGCTTTGACGATACGTTGCCTCATGTAAAAGGAACGCGACGGCTGTCAACCATTCATTACCCAAAAGTCATCAAAGAGTTCAATCAGTTTCTAGCCGAAAGCGAAGAAAAAGTTTCGGCTTTGAAAGCCCGTTACGGGTTCGAGTAGTCTCGGGATTTATCTCTTCAATTCAATGTTCTGTATTGTATACTCGTACCGCCACTTAAGGCAGGATCAGTACATTGAGTCAACACAGTGAAGGGTACTCTTGAATAATCAGCTTATTAGTTTGGACTTATTTTATGCTATCGAGCACTTAATGCCCGGTAAGCGCACGGCTGCATTGTTTCGTCGCTCCATTAAACATCTTCCGATCACCACGTTAACGCTGGCTCACTATGATTCTGCGGCGGGGTTGCAGCTTGCTCTATTCCGTCATTGCCGAAACTATGTCGCGTTTACTCAAGGTAAACCCATCTCACCAGATTTTGATTTCTCCGGCACAGCTGAGCAAATATTAGCCGCAGAGTCAGTGATGAAGGCATTTATTCGCGGTGCTTACTGGTGGGTTGAATACCATATGAGCCTTTATCGCGAGGACTGGAGTCAAGAGCAAATCCAACGTTGGTTGAAAGATTTACGTCTTTTAGTGCAAGTGATTATTGGCATCGGGAATTGCACCAATGCCAAATTTTTAATCACGCATCGGGGCCCGATCCAAGCACTCACTTATGACACACACCTTGAACCGTTCCTGACCAATTATTGAGCCGCCTCACTGAATGAGCTTTAGAAATCACGGCTCATACAACCTACTAATTATTTGTCGGTTTCGCTATTTCGTCATGTTTTACCGATAACCTGTCCCGACAATAATGAATCAGGCTACAGCATGAAACGATTAAAAAGGTATCAATATGAGCGATACGCTATTCTCTGTCGTGCCTCATACCCCACCTATTTTGATCATACCCATTATGGATTCAGTCCTAATGGGCGGCACGATATCTACGACCGGTGGGGACGCTGCATTATTCGTGTGCTTTGGCGAGAGAATGATGATGCCGTCGTCGTCTTCCGGGGCTCACAAACAACCTGGGATTGGCTCATTAATTGTGCATGCATTCCGAAAAGCATCATGGTCGATGACAAACGCTGTCACGTCCATTGGGGATTTCACTATCTTCTCACACAGACAAGTCTGTCTTGGCAACCGCACAAGCGACATTACCGACAAATGACAAACAGTCAATTTGCTGATATTGCTCAAGCCGCTGATCATGCTGTGCTTGAAGGGGAGACAGTGCTTACAAAATTGGTATCAGCGTTATCTCCCTTTTTAACGACCGGTAAACACGTTTCCTTTATTGGTCATTCATCAGGGGGCGCCATGGCTATCATCGCAGCCGCGATGTTGAGCAAGCAATTTGGCGGCGCGATTAAACGTATCGTCACTTTCGGACAGCCCGCTGCAGGCATGTGGCGTTTTAAGCGATTGTATCCGTTCCCGACTCGGACCTATCGTATCTGTTGTGATGTCGATATGGTGACGTTCTTGCCCGCGCTCCCACTACTTTATTGGCATGTCGGGCGGCTACTATGGTTACATGAAAATAAAATCTACACTGATACACCCTCATTGATGCGTATCTTCCGCGTACTATTTAGCTGGCTGACACGCCCCATTGCTTACCATTACATGGATAAATACATCCGGCGTAAAGACTATTTCGATCAGCATTAACAACCTATACCCTCACTCTTGGTCTTATCGTCTAAGCACTTAACGGAATTAACACTATTTGCAAAGTTTGCGTTTTATTTTTGTTCGCTTAGGGGCAGAATAGCGCCATCACTCGGGGAGGCGTTGACGGAAACCATGGAGATAGCTTTGTTGTCTGAGTTAAGAAATATTGCCCAACTACTGTTAGAAAACAAATTATTAACCACCGTCGGAGTGGTCGTCGTTGTCAGCCTCGTTCGCCGACTGATCCTACGTCACATCCGTGGTGACAGTAATTTCCTTAGCGAAGATCAGCGAAAATGGATGTCTCGGACAAAAAACGGTGCATTCACTACCCTACTACTCTTTCTGTTCCTCTTTTGGAACACCGAAATCAATGAATTTGCGTTATCACTGACCGCCATCGCCGTTGCCGTTGTGGTCGCCTCAAAAGAGATCATCCTATGCTTCACCGGCTCGATCCAACGTGCAAGTTCTCGTTCTTTCCGGATTGGTGACTGGATAGAAGTCGGTAATACGTGCGGCGAAGTCATCGAGCACAATTTAATGGCCACCAAAATTCAAGAGATAGACACTCATAGTGGTCACTATTGTTATACGGGAAAAACCGCCACGCTGCCGAATAGCTTGTTCTTTGCGACCACAGTCAAAAACCTGAATTTTATGAAGCGTTATGTGTATCACCATTTTCACTTAGTGATCCGAGGCGATATTAATTTATACCCACATATTCCGGCACTGCTGGCACGTATTGACGATCACAGCGAAGATTTTATGGACATTGCTCGACGTTACAACCATGTAATTGAACGTCATGCAGGCGTTGATTTGCCAGGGCCAGAGCCACACTTGTATTTATCCCATACAGAGACCGGTGAGCAGCTTGTTCACATTCGGCTGTTTTGCCCTACTGAGCGGGCAGCAGAGCTTGAACAGTTGATCCGAGAAGACATTATGATCTTATATTGCGATAAACTGCTGCCCACAGCGGGCGGTAAACTCGGAGAAAGAGTTGAGCAACCAGCGGTAGACGTCTCACCCCCACCGTCAAGCACTTGATACATAAGAGCGCGCGTAGTCATTATTACGAGCGCTCTTCTTAGCAAGGAGCGATTTACAGCAAAAACAGCGTTACAGCAGGAACAAGGTTCCCAAGCCTAAAAAGGCAACAAAGCCAACAATATCGGTCACTGTTGTTAAAATCACAGAACCAGACAATGCGGGATCAATCTTCAATTTACCGAGCAGCACAGGCACAAATATCCCCGCCAGTGCTGCACTGATAATATTGGCAACAATCGCAGCACCAATCACGATGCCTAACCCCCAACTCTCAAACCAATATCCTGCAATAACGCCAATCACCAACGCCCACAATATCCCATTGAGCAACCCAACCTTAAACTCTTTATTCAATAATGGCTTTAAGTTGGTCTTAGAGATTTGCCCAAGGGCTAAGCCACGCACAATCAGCGTGAGCGTTTGGCTACCCGCAATCCCACCCATCGATGCGACCACAGGCATTAATACAGCTAACGCCACCACTTGTTGTAGCGTGGCTTCAAACAAACCAATAAACCAGGAAGCCAGGAAAGCGGTCATCAAGTTAATACCCAACCACAATGCACGATTTCGAGCACTTTTCATTACCGGGGAGAACAAGTCTTCATCTTCATCCAGACCCGCCGTTGCCATGATCTGCGCTTCCGCTCGCTCCGTTTGCATCTCATACGCCGTACCAAGATCGAGACGACCAATCAACATGCCACCATCGTCGAGTACTGGCAAGGCAATCTCTTCACTGCTTGCGACCTTGTCTGCACTGACATAGATGTCATCACGGGCATTCAAGCTCGGGAATTGCTCCCGCACCAGTTCACTGATTTTGAGAATGCCATCCGCGCCAAAAAGCTTATGAATAGGTACCGCGCCCACCCAAATCCCACGACTATCTACCACAAATACATGATCGCAATATTTTGGCATCACACGACGAAGCAAACGAAGCACCACTGTCACTTTGGTTTTTGCCGGCACCACTAAAGGTTGATGATCACACCAATGACCCACTTCGCTATCCGCATATTGCTGCGCCGAGGCATAACGTTGCTTTTGTTCCGAGTCCATGCGGCCGAGCGCTTCCTCTAACAGAGGCTCGGTCAACACATCTTGCAGCTCCAACAAGGTGTCAGCATCAAGATCAGCAAATAACGTATGTAGCTGCGCTTCATCCACCGCACGAATGATCGCTTCACTCGCGTCATCGCGCATTTCTGCCAGCACCGGAAGCTGTATCGGAGAGGAAAGCTGCTCCCAAAAGCCCACACGATCGTTAACGGGCAAGGCTTCTAATAACAGAGCAAGACTATCAACACCATGCGCTTGCTCTATCTCTTGTATCGTCTCGGGCGCACCTTGATCAACTTTTGAGAGCAGATCATCAATCACTTCTTGTCTATCACTGGTTTGCATGTTACTTCCTTTATGATGATCACCGTTTGCATGCAGTCTCATTGGCCAAGCCCTACAGGCCCCCTTCCGCCTCTGCTCAAAATGGCATGATATCGCCGCAGTCGATATGCGATAGTTATCACATATCATCGCTGATTTTTCAGATTCTTACCACGGATAATCGTTATCACCTCTATGGTGAAACAAGGGCTAAATAATGACGAGTAATAATGACAATGTCTGTCAAATCAAAAGATAAGGTCTGTGTCGGCTGGCGTGAATGGGTTAGCCTGCCTGACCTCGATATCTCCCGTATAAAGGCGAAAATCGACACAGGGGCTCGCACGTCTTGCCTACATACCTTTAAAATCGAAGAATTCGAGAAAAATGGCCACGCTTGGATCAGATTCTGGGTCCATCCAAACCAAGGTGATTCTGAGGCCGCCGTGCAGGCAGAAGCACCGATTCTAGCTCGGCGAATGGTACGTGACTCTGGTGGCCATGAGCAGCTGCGGTATGTGATAAAAACAACAATTAAAGCCGGTGAATTGTGTTATCCCATCGAGATGACTCTCACTGCACGCGATAACATGCGATTTCGTATGTTACTGGGACGCACGGCAATGGCTGGTAAAATTATCGTTGATCCCATGTCTTCATTCCTACTCGGAAAATAGGAGCCCAACTGCAATGAAAATAGGTATCCTGTCACGCAACAAAAATCTTTATTCTACGCGCCGTCTTATCGAGGCCTGCGAAGCGCGTGGCCACGAATATAGAATCATTGACGCATTACGCTGCTATATGAGCATTAACTCAACCCAACCGTCCATTCATTTAGCCGGAGAAGATCTTGGTGGATTCGATGCGATCATTCCACGCATTGGCGCATCTGTTACCTATTATGGCTGCGCTGTCTTGCGTCAGTTTGAAATGATGGGGGTCTTTCCAATGAACGAATCGGTCGCCATTACGCGCTCGCGAGATAAACTGCGTTCTATGCAGCTGTTGTCGCGTAAAGGTATCGGCATGCCACACACTGGTTTTGCCAGTAAACCCGGTGATATTGCCGACTTACTGACCATGGTTGGCGGCACCCCAGTCGTGGTAAAACTGCTTGAGGGGACACAAGGTATTGGCGTTGTCCTCGCTGAAACCAAAAAAGCGGCAGAAAGTGTGATCGAAGCTTTTATGGGCCTCAAAGCCGATATCCTAGTGCAAGAATATATAAAAGAATCGAGCGGTGCCGACATCCGCTGCTTTGTGATTGGTGACAAGGTGATTGCGGCGATGAAACGCCAAGCTCAACCCGGGGAGTTTCGCTCCAACCTGCATCGCGGCGGCACGGCTACCTTAATCAGGATCACGCCGACAGAGCGAAGAACTGCTATCGCAGCGGCAAAGTCTATGGGTCTCAATGTCGCAGGGGTCGATCTGCTGCGCTCAGAGCGAGGGCCACTGGTCATGGAAGTCAACTCATCGCCCGGTTTAGAGGGGATAGAACGAGCAACAGGCAAAGACGTTGCCGGACTAGTGATTGATTATATAGAAAAAAATGCAAAACCTCAGAGGACACGCACACGTGGTAAGGGCTAAAAAAAGCGATGCCATCGAGATCGGTGGGCAAACCATCCATGCAGGCCACCGAGCCAGCCTAGAGCTTGAAATTGCGCGTTTGTATACTCATGCACCGCTCAACGTCAGTATCGAAGTATTGCATGGGACATTAAAAGGGCCCGTTCTGCTTATATGTGCCGCCATACATGGCGATGAACTCAATGGCATTGAAGTTGTTCGTCAAGTCATGGCCAAAATCAACCCAAAAAAATTACATGGTACTGTCATTGCGATCCCTGTCGTGAATGTCTTTGGCTTTATTCATAAATCACGTTATTTACCCGATCGTCGAGATCTGAACCGCTCTTTCCCCGGATCAGAGCGGGGCTCCATTGCGGGGAGGATGGCGTATCAGCTCTTTAACCAAGTGATTAGCCAGTCTACTCATATTATTGACCTCCACACGGCCGCGATACATCGCACTAACTTGCCACAAATTAGAGCGAACTTGGATAATCAAGACGCTGAAGCGATGGCGACAGCATTTGGTGCCCCCGTGGTTGTCGACGCGGCCTTGCGCGAAGGATCCCTTCGTGCCGAAGCGGAACGTATTGATATTCCAGTGATCACGTACGAAGCCGGTGAAGCGCTTCGCTTTGAGCCTTATGCCATTAATGCCGGCGTACGCGGGGTGATCCGTGTCATGCGCTACCTCGGGATGATGCGCCAAACACGGCGAAAAGCCACTTATAAGCCGGTCACAGCTAGAGCCACTAAATGGGTCCGTGCAGAAGCGGATGGGCTTTTAAGAAGCCATGTTGCGCTCGGGGAAATTGTTAATGACGGGCAAACCATTGGCATTATCAGCGACCCAGCTGGCACCACAGAAACAGAAATCAAAGCCGTCAAAAGTGGCATTGTGATTGGTCAGCATACATTACCTGTGGTTAATGAGGGAGATGCTATTTTTCATATTGCGTTTTTCTCGCAACCCGATGATTTGATTGAACAACATATGGAAGACTATCGTGATCAAATTAAAGACGATCAAGATGATGAAATAAAGTGGGGGATTGGCACGCTATCAAGTTGATCCTACCGAGGAAATTATGCCGTATTGCTTGCATGAGCCGATAAGATTCATAACACTATGCGTTTTGTAGCACGGGCAACCGCCCGCTAAACAAGAGGAACGACATCATGCTGACCTGGCAAGACATCGTCGCCCGAAGTGAAAAAGGCAACGTCGCGCCACCATCGCGAGTAGAAAAAACCGAGCAAGAGTGGCAAGCGCAGCTAAGCGATGAGGCATTTCGAGTCACCCGCCAAAAAGGCACGGAACGGGCATTTAGCTCGGGCATGTGTACATTATTTGAACCCGGCCGTTATGGCTGTACATGTTGCGGTACATTGCTGTTTGATGGAGGAGAAAAATTTGATTCAGGAACGGGCTGGCCTTCTTTTACTCAGCCTGCTGAAGATAGTGCGATCGCGTATCATAAAGATACCAGCCACAGTATGACGCGCGTTGAAACTACCTGTGCAACCTGTGATGCGCACCTCGGACATGTTTTCCCAGATGGCCCACCCCCGTCTGGCTTGCGGTTTTGTATGAATGCCGTCGCTTTGAAAAAGCTCGATTAAAGCATCTATCCCGCGAAAAATACAGAGCCGCACTCCGGCTCTGTTAAACTCTCGTCAACGTGTAATACTCAGCACTAACCCCGTTTATTTCCTATCGCATCACCCTCTACTCTGCAATGCCGCCTTTTGTCAGCTTAGTTGGATCAAGCAATTGCGAAAGTTTTTCTCGACCAAGCTCAGTCTCTTCTTCCGCAACATCCAGGATTGGGCGTCCTTGTTGATAGGCTTTCTTGGCAATCTCAGCCGCTTTCAAGTATCCCACAACAGGGTTAAGCGCGGTGACCAGAATAGGGTTACGAGATAGCGCCGCTTGCAAGTTATCTTCTCTCACTTTAAAGCTCCGAATTGCTTTATCAGCAAGCAGTCGACTTGCTCCAGCCAGCAAGTTGATGCTTTGCAACACATTCGCGGCAATCACCGGCAACATAACGTTAAGCTCAAAGTTCCCCGACTGACCCGCCACCGTCACCGTGGTGTCATTCCCCATGACTTGCGCCGACACCATCGCTGCCGACTCAGGGATCACTGGGTTAACCTTGCCAGGCATAATTGATGACCCTGGCTGCAACCCTTCCAACTCAATCTCACCCAACCCCGCTAAAGGGCCAGAATTCATCCAGCGCAAATCATTGCTTAGCTTCATGGTCGCCACAGCGGTAGTTTTTAACTGGCCGTGAAGGGCAACCAACGCATCTTGGCTACCAATGGCAAAAAATGGGTTCTCACTGGCGGAAAAGCTCGTCTTGGTCAATTCTGCTATCGCATCAGCGAAACGTTCGGCAAACAATGGATGAGCATTGATCCCAGTTCCCACCGCGGTGCCACCCTGAGCGAGTGCGCGTACTGATGATAAACTTTGTATGATTTGTACCATGACATGCTCAATTTGTTGCGACCAGGCATCTAACTCTTGAGCCAAGGTCACGGGCATAGCATCCATCAAGTGAGTGCGCCCTGTTTTTACGATATGGCCGACTGACTGTTTCTTTTCCTGTAACGCATCACGTAAATGCGCAAGTGCAGGTAACAGCTTTTGCTCACAGCCTAAGGTGGTACTGATCTGAATGGCCGTTGGCACCGCGTCATTGCTACTTTGGCTCATATTGACATGATCATTAGGGCTGACTGTTTCCCCACATTTCTCTGACGCTAAGGTGGCAAGCACTTCATTCATGTTCATATTAGAACTCGTACCAGAGCCAGTCTGAAAAACATCAACGGGGAACTGATCCAGGTGGTTTTCTGCCATGATTTCTTGTGCACTCTCACGAATTGCACTGGCCACCTTACTCTCCAGCAACCCGAGCGACTCGTTCGCCTGTGCTGCACCGTATTTCACCATGGCCAACGCGCGGATGAAGTCCACAGGCATCGTTTGATCACTAACCGCGAAATTGTTAACCGCACGCTGGGTTTGCGCCTGATACAGCGCCTGTGCAGGCACCTCAATATCGCCCATACTGTCTTTTTCAATACGTGTTTTTGTCATTTTGATACCTTCCCTTAACGTTTCGATAATGGTTATCATTAACATATTGAGCGTGGTAAATGAAACGCTGCTATCGCATTGGAATAAAAAAACCCCGTGCTTGAGCATCTGCTATGTCCTACTATGGCGCCAGCGTCACAATCAACGAGTAATAATATGCAAGATGAAACCAGTACCAGTATCACTAACTTGATTGAAGTGGTTGAGAACCAGATCACCGACCAAGACCCTAAAAAGGTAGCAGAAACCTTGATGCGTCTGCGTATGACCGGCTACTCACGCGACGAAGCTATCGAGTACATTGCCTGTGCGTTAATGGTTGAAATTTATGATGTTAGCCATCACAACGGGCAATTTACCCTGTCCCGCTATGAAGCCAATTTAGACACCCTGCCAGACATGCCATGGGCCGATGAGATTAATTTGAATATCGGTGAGTAAACCTATAGTACTGATGTTCGTCATTAAAAAAGCCGCTCAGCGCGGCTTTGATTTTTAGAGTGGGTAGACTTTCTCAAACTCTTCAAGCACCACATCCGAGTGCTCATCAAAATGTAGGCCGTGTGTTTTAGCGTACTGGGAAAAGTAACCCCAATGCGCTTCGTGCCAACACTGGTAAGAGCCATCTCCCTCTCCTTCACATGCCGCAAATTCAGCACTGACTTGGTTAAACGGGCAATAGCTCACCTGTGTGGTTTTGACGATACACACGGGTCGTTGGTGACCATTAAGGACGATCTTGTAATGTCCTTTTTGTGGGATCACCGCATTTTTCTCTTCCAAAGAGCTGCGCAGTCGGCAGTGAGCTTTCTTTTTATTCAAACTCACCAATGTCGCAACTTCGTTCGCTCTCACCGTGTGATGACTTAAGGTGTCCACCACCACTTGATCATCAGTTGGCCGTTGGTCCGCGGGAAGGGTCGCAAGATATTGGTGCCAAAAGGCGTTTTGTTCTTCAGTCATGGGTCTCGCCTTGATTATTATTGGTTTCGTTTTTAAATGATTTCTTTCTGAACAGGTTCTTGGACAGCAGTAACGATGGTGATCATAACGTGCAGCCGCACATTCGCCTATGCGCTAGCTAACGTTTCTAGGTTGCATTGTGAATAAATTCACACTTAAACATCAACCGAAGCCAATTTTGATCAAAAAAAAGCGGCCTTTTTGGCCGCTTGAGAGATTGATTAACCTTAATCGCTAATAAATGGCAATAAGGCTTGGTGAAGCCGGTCAATTTCATCAATTGTGTTGTAATGCATCATTCCAATGCGGACCACACCGCCTTTGTCTAAGATATCAAGCTGCTCGCACAAGCCTTGGGCATAAAAGTGCCCATTCCAGACACACAAATTTTGCTCGCCAAGTGCTTGAGCAACCTCTGCCGGCTCTGTTCCCTCTATGCGGATCGCAAACGTTGGAGTGCGTTTATCGAGCTGATTATCATCGGTAATACCATAAATACGTACTTTGGGATAAGCGCGCATCAACTGGATAAAGTGTGCTGACAATGCTTGCTCATGCGCTTGATACTGCGTATAGCTTGCCGCTAGTCTTTCTCGCAGTGAGGACGTGGGATCGCCCCATTGCGCAAGATAGTCAACCGCCGCAATAAAGCCCGCTATCGCCTCAAAGCTTTGGGTGCCCGTTTCAAATCGACCGGGGCCTTGATTAGTCGCAGGTTCCACTTTGTACGGTTTTAACGTCTGTACCCACTCAGGCGCGACATAGGCAAAACCAACATGAGGCCCAAAAAACTTATACGCTGAGCAGGCAAGAAAATCGCACCCGAGTGCTTGCACATCCACCAAGTGATGGGGCGCGTAATGCACGGCATCCACATACACTTTGGCGCCCACTTGTTTCGCCATCTCCACCACTTTTGCCACATCCACCAAACTGCCTGTGGTATTTGAGGCTAACGTCACCGCAATCAACTTGGTTTTGTCGGTAATTAAGCTAGCAAGGTGTGTCATATCGATAGAATACGTCGACTCATCAACACGCACCTTCTTCACAGTCACGCCTTTGTCGTGCGCCGCTTGTTGCCAGCTAGATACATTTGAATAGTGATCGAGTGCCGAAACAATCACTTCATCTCCGGCCTGCCAGTCGCGACTGATTGCGCGGCTGAGTGAAAAGGTCAAGGTGGTCATATTGGGGCCGAACACCATGGACTCTGGCGACGATGCATTCACAAAGGTGGCCGCCACATTGCGCGCGCGCTGCATCAGCTCAGTGGTGTAACGACCAGAAAAGAACTGACCACCCAGATTAGCATTGTAGTGCCCTAAATAATCGACCATGGCGTCAAGCACCGCGCGGGGCACTTGCGCGCCCCCAGGCCCATCAAAAAATGCGACGGGTTTGCCTTCAATGATTTGAGCGAGTGCGGGAAAGTGGCCCCGAACAGCATGGGGTGAAAAAACTGCCGGTCTCATCATTACTTCCTTGTTGCAGTGAGTACAAATACATCCATGGTGCCCGGTTTCTCGTTATCAACGGGCGTAATCGGCTCAGCGTAATGCCATAACGTACGGTCATCAAGTGCCGCCATTTGCCCAGGGGCTAGCGGTAAACTAAATAAAGGGGCACTGGTTTTGTGGCGGAATACTTGAAAATCGCCCCCATTGATATTACCGCGGCCAATGCTCACAATCGCGATATGATCGAAGCCATCTTGGTGAACCCCCTCTGGTGCAACTTGCACGGACTGGTCCTCCGCCTGAATGCGAATTTGGTGGATTTCAATATCGTTATCATCACTGAGCTGATACACATCGCGGAAAGTGCGACACATGGCATGAAAGCCGGGCTTTTGCACGGTTTCCGGCTCAATATCTTCAAACGTCCGCGCCACATCCCCTTGAAATTCGTTAATGTCCGAGGTTTGCATAAACGGCCGCGGTGGAAGCTTCTCAACACCACCATCAAAAACATGCACGATGGAGTAACGGCGAAGTCGATAGCCGCCATCCGCATGTGATGTTCCGGGAAGGTTGTCAAACGAGGGTTGAAGTTGTTTGATGTGATTGTCGTCCAGTTGATTAAGCTGCATGAGTAGTGTTGATGTATTCATGGCTTTCTCCTTTTATCGCACCGAAGTACGAATTGATGCCAGGCCAAATGGCAAGACATGGAAATTAACAAATACGTTACACATTATAATCAACCAAACATCCTTTTTTTTCCAGACATAGCCTTATATTCATCGAACCATGAACACCTAATCAGAACTTTCATCTAATGAAAACCATTAAGCTATTGAAACCCTCCACCCCAATAATTAACATTTATTAAACATTGGAATTAATCACTATTAAATATGCAATAAGACATATTTTAAACAACAATAAAGCCTATTCTCTGTCACGAAAAGTTGCCATAAAGAGAAAATCGAGACATCCCATCCTCATTAATCACTTCGCATTATCGGTATAACGCCTGTTTCAACACACACCCTCTATACTCATAGACAGAATGCCGTGTTTTAGGGAGAGACAATATGGCACGCTTAGCCATTCAATGTGCATGCGGACAAATAACGGGCGAGATTATTGATGCGCAGCAGAGTCAACGCTGTGTATGCTTTTGCCAAGACTGCCAAGCTTATGCACAAATACTCGGCTATCATACTGAATTGCACCCAGGAGGCGGAACGGAGATACTTCAGATCACGCCGGCTCAGCTACGCATTTATCGAGGTCGAGACCAACTGACCTGCGCCAAGCTATCGGAACAGGGGATTTACCGATGGTATGCGAACTGTTGCCAAACCCCCATCGCTAACACTATCAATGCCAATATTCCTTTCGTTGGTATGCACAGTGCGTGTTACCGCATTGACGGGGAGAATGAAGAAGAGATAGGACCAGTGCGCTGGTATGTGCAAGGGCAAGACGCGCGCTCCACACCAGTCAACCACTCGGTTCATCCTCGTTTTCCTATTCGATTGATGGTAAAAACAGCACTAAAAGCCCTGTGGGCGCGACTGTTGGGTAAGCACCGTCCCAATGTGTTTTTCGACCGACAAGGCCGCCCTCGCGGTATAGTACATCATGTCGATCCGCCCGGTTCAGGCTCAAATGATCACCAGCCACAGTCTTGAAATAAAAGGAAGCATCAATGACAGTGATGGGTTATATCGTGATAACGAACCTTTAACTTCATCAAAACCCCATTTACAATAACGCTGTAAAAACAAGCAATCCCCCGAGCGAAGCGGCAACTCAACAAACCATGTCGCTTCTCTTACTCACAATAACGGACAAGGGGAGGCATCCGTGAGCAACCCATCTCAACACCCAGATAGTTTCAATACCCGACGGACCCTACACGTCAATGGTGAAACCTACGACTACTACCGGCTGGACGCACTGTCCGATAAATTCGAAATAAGCCGTTTGCCTTACTGCCTGAAAGTACTGTTAGAAAATTTGCTACGTAAAGAAGACGGCAAAAATGTCTCTGACGATGACATACGTACACTTTGCCAGTGGCAAGCTGATAAAGCAGGACAAGATCAGGTGAACTTCACCCCCGCTCGCGTCGTACTTCAAGACTTCACGGGCGTACCCGCGGTGGTTGATTTAGCCGCCATGCGCGCTGCCATGCGAGAGCTAAAAGGAGACCCGGCTAAAATCAACCCGCTTGGCGCGGTCGATCTGGTCATTGACCATTCGGTCATGGTGGATGACTACGGCAGCTCAGACTCGTTGCAGAAAAACACCGAGATTGAGTTTGAGCGCAACAGCGAGCGCTACCAATTTTTGCGCTGGGGCCAACAAGCCTTCTCAAATTTCCGCGTCGTACCACCTGGCACTGGGATCGTCCACCAAGTGAACCTCGAGTATTTAGCACCCGGTGTGTTAGTGGAAGAGCAAGGCGGTAACAAGTTAGCCATGCCAGATACGCTGGTAGGCACAGACTCACACACCACCATGATTAACGGCTTGGGTGTGCTGGGATGGGGTGTGGGGGGCATTGAAGCGGAAGCGGCGATGCTCGGCCAGCCGATTACTATGCTGATCCCTGAAGTCGTCGGCTTTGAGCTAAAAGGCGAACTGCCCGCGTCCGCTACTGCCACTGACCTCGTACTCACCGTCACCCAAATGCTGCGTGAACGCGGTGTGGTGGGTAAATTTGTTGAGTTTTATGGCCCGGGTCTCGCCAAATTGCCGCTGGCTGACCGCGCGACCATTGCCAACATGGCACCCGAATATGGTGCAACCTGTGGCATCTTCCCGATTGATGAAGAAACGCTTAGCTACATGCGCCTAACAGGACGCACCGACGATCAAATCACACTGGTCGAAACTTATGCCAAAGCACAAGGCTTGTGGCGTGATGACGACGCACCCGTTGCTGATTATAGTGATACGCTCCATCTCGATCTGGGTGATGTGGTGCCAAGCCTGGCGGGCCCCAAACGTCCACAGGATAGAATTGCATTAACCGATGCCAAAACCCAATTCGATCAGCTGTTAGAAAAAGAACAAGCGGCGTCTAATAATGTGATTGCCAGCTTTGCCAGTGAAGGCGGACAAACCGCGGTCGATAACCCCAACCTGCGCGAACAAGGAAAAGTAGAGGTCGACTATAAGGGCGATCGATTTACGCTTGAACATGGTGCGGTTGTGATTGCCGCAATCACCTCCTGCACCAACACCTCGAACCCTGCCGTGCTTGTCGCCGCTGGGCTGGTGGCACAGAAAGCACACGAACGAGGCTTAAAAACCAAACCTTGGGTCAAAACATCATTTGCCCCTGGTTCACAAGTGGTGCCAGCCTATCTAGAAAACGTCGGTCTACTCGAACCGCTCGCGGCGCTTGGCTTTAATATTGTCGGCTTTGGCTGTACCACCTGTATTGGTAACTCAGGGCCACTGCCTGAGCCAATCACTGAAGCCATTCGCTCTGCTGACCTGCTCGCGACCAGCGTGCTCTCCGGTAACCGCAACTTTGAAGGCCGTATTCACCAAGATGTGAAAGCCAACTATTTGGCATCGCCCCCATTAGTGGTTGCCTATGCACTGGCAGGTAATATGAATGTGGATGTCCTTAAGGAGCCATTAGGACAAGATGAAAGCGGCAAGCCGGTCTACCTCAGAGACATTTGGCCAACCCCGCAGGAAGTCGCGCAAACCATTCAATCCGCGATGACGGAAGGGCTGTACCAAGACAAGTATGCGGATGTATTTGCCGGGACAGACGCTTGGCGTAAATTACCGGTGCCTGAAGATGAGATTTACTCATGGCCCGACTCCACGTACGTTAAAAAACCAACGTACTTTGACGGCATGACCATGGCGCTCCCCGAGATGAAACCCATCAAGGGCGCACGCTGTGTGGTTAAGGTGAGTGATTCCATCACCACTGACCATATATCGCCAGCCGGTGCAATTAAACCGGATAGCCCAGCGGGCGAGTATTTGAAATCTAAAGGGGTTGAACCGAAAGATTTCAACAGCTATGGCTCGCGCCGTGGTAACCACGAGGTGATGGTGCGCGGCACCTTTGCCAACGTGCGCTTGAAAAATCAAATGGCGCCGGGCACCGAGGGCGGCATGACTACCTACTTGCCGACCAATGAGCAAATGAGCATCTATGAAGCGGCTCAACGCTACCAATCGGACGAGACACCATTAGTAGTGCTTGCGGGTAAAGAGTATGGAACAGGTTCAAGCCGTGACTGGGCAGCCAAAGGCACTAACCTACTAGGCATTAAAGCGGTGATCGCGGAAAGCTTTGAGCGTATTCACCGCTCTAACTTAGTAGGCTTTGGCGTGTTGCCGTTGCAATTTAAAGACGGCGATTCCGTCGAATCACTAGAGTTGGATGGCACGGAAACGTTCGATTTTGAGGAGGTCAACGGCGAACCGTCCACCCTCAAAGTGTGTGCGGTGCGGGATGATAAAACCATTGAGTTTGACGTTAACGTCCGCATCGACACCGCCGTCGAGTGGGATTACTACCGCCACGGCGGCATTCTCCACTACGTACTGCGCCAACTCGCCAGCTAATATTGGCATCGATACCACAAAGGCCCCGCGGGGCCTTTTTTGTTATCTATCCCACAGCTTGCAGGCTTCTCAGGCAACCCAGTCATGACAGCGAGCTAAACAGTGTTATAGTGCAAAAAAATCATAAAGTATAAGTACAAGGTATGTATCAATATCGCTTTCGTTTTTTATTTATAATGAGTCTTCGCTATATATTGCCAGGACTTGCCATTCTCACTCTTGGGCGGCTGGCATTATTGTGGTTTGTGAATACTGACATCGAACTGGACACACGCGTTCAAGATTTACTCCGGGCACTATGGGTTGGTTTCAGATTTGATGCAAAAGTAGTGGCTATAGGCTTTGCTCCATTAATACTCGCTGGCTTATTAAGCCTCACCTCGTCACGTCTTTTCCAAAAAATAACAAATATCTCGAGCTGGTATGCCACTATCATCTATTTTTTAATGATTCTAGCCTCCGCGATAAATACTTACTATTTTTTAGCATACGGGAATCATCTTGATGTATTCCTATTTGGTTTGTTTGACGATGACAGCCAAGCAATAGTGGATACGCTTTGGCAAAGCTATCCATTATTATCAGGCATTACGGCCACGATTATTATCGCATTTTTTCTCGGGCATACTTTTTGTGTGAACTACAAACCATGGGGCTCAAATAAACGTTATCAATCACAGTCAATAAAATCACATATCATGTATTGCATGGCAATAGTAGCATTTTCGGCCGCTTATTTTATCATCGCTCGCGGTTCGATAGGGTCACTACCACTTAAGCGTTATCATGCTAGCGTATCCGAGCTGCCATTACTGAATGCAACAGTACCCAATGCTTTTATGGCCCTTGATTGGGCACACAGTGATTATCAAAAACAAGAAAACCTCTCCTCGATAGAAGAAAAAGAATTAAGAGAACAAATGTTTGCTGTGCTTGGCAAACCCACTCCCTATGAGAGCACATTAAATAACAACTATTTAAAAAATAACCCGCCTCATGTCGTTATGACTTTGATGGAGGGAATGGGGATGAATATGTTGGTTGAGGATAATAAAGAGACTAATGACTTGTTGGGAAGACTGCGCCCTTACTTCCAAAAAGAGTTCGTTTTTACGCGTTTCTTAGCCGGTACTTCTGCCACCATTGATAGCATCGTCATGATGCTCTTTCACAGTGACGTCCCCACAATTAGCCACTCAACTTATAGTGCGAAATCTCTATCAGATAGTGCCCTAGAGCCTTATAATCATGCAGGCTACCAAACCATTTTTATCTATGGTGGCAATGCAATGTGGAGAAATCTATCACGTTACCTTCCGTTGCAAGGCTTTGACCACGTTTACGACGAAAATACAATCATCGACACATTCCCCGAAGCGAAAAAAAGTGCCGGAACATGGGGGGTCGCAGATGAATATACTTTCAAGTTGGCTCAAGAAATTCTTGAAAAAGCATCCAAACCAACCTTTATCTATATCATGACGGTGACTAACCACTCTCCTTTTTATGTACCAGATAACTATCAAGCGAAACCAGTCGCTGCGAGCCCCCGATTAAAAAGTAGAGTCCACGGTGAAACAGTTGAAGTAAGTACTATGTTAAAAGCCTACCAATATGCTAGCGATGCTTTAGGCGGTTTCATAGAGGCCATTGATGACTCAGCACTTTCTGAGCGCACTATTATTGCTGCAACAGGGGATCATCATTTACGATTTTTATCAAAAGGTGCACAGAACGAAATTGCACTGAATTATGCTGTTCCATTTTTTCTTAAAGTACCAAAAAAAATTCTAACTCAAACATCTTATTATTATGATCCAACGCATATCGGCTCACACCGTGATATTTTCCCTACGCTCTATCACTTTAGCTTATCCAACTCGCCATACTCGAGCTTAGGCGGAGAAAACTTGCTGCAAAAGCAACCTGTCTCTAATTATGGCTACAATAGCTCTGTTGTTATCAATTCGCAGGGTGTATATCGCCTCTCGTCCCCTAAAAAACTCTATCCTTGGCGTACATTACTAACCAACGAACCCGAGGCGATCACAAATTCAGAGCCAAATTGGGGTAGAAACTATCAAAAGCTTCAACATAACTTTCTAAGATTTAGGGTCAACGCCAACAGTGAAAAACATGCGCTGATACGTCCCACTACGACGAATAAGTAAAACAGAAGCGCGTAGGTGGCACCTTATCATAACCTACGCGTTAACCTCAGTGATATTGCTTCGCCATCATGGTTTCAAACGCGTCGATCACCTGCTGTGTATCAATGGCAGCCATCACATGATCGCCTTTCACCCGCGTGCTCCATGCCAATTGCTCAACGGGCTTTCCATGTTGCTGTTCAGCAAAGGTTTCATAAACACTGACCACATCCGCGAGGTTGTTGTAAGGGCCGGTCCGCTTCGGGTTGCTATGGCCATAAAGGCCTAAGACAGGCGTGCCTTGGGTGGTCGCCATGTGCGCAGGGCCGGAATCGGGGGCCAGCACCGCATCGGCGCGTGCGAGCACCGCAGCTAATTGCTTGAGGTTGGTTTGTCCTACCAAGTTAGCCAGTGGCACGTTAGCAGCGGCAATAATACGCGCAGCCAGCGTTTTTTCACTCGCAGCCGGTGAACCACAAAGTACCACCTGATAACCTTTACCGACCGCGTAGTCGGCAAATTCGGCGTAGCGCTCTGGCAGCCAGTTGCGCTCATCTTTACTCGCGGCGGGACTAATCACGATAGTAGGCTTATCACCAAGTTGCGCGTTGGCAAAGGCATGATCGTCTTCAGAAAGTGGTAGTTGCCACTGCGGCGGCGTAACCGGCACGCCCAAATATTGAGTGAAGGCGAAAAAGCTATCTAACACATGGCAAGATTGGGTATCGGGGATCCGTTTATTGGTAAACAGCCACTGTCCCTCTTTCGCTCGGTGGCGATGAAACCCCACACGATGGCGCGCAGCGATCCCCATAGTCAATAAACTGGCACGCAAAGCAAGCTGCATATGTACTAACGCATCAAACCGGCGTCCTTTCAGCTGCCGCCAGACGTGACGCATGCCTGCCAAGCCTGCTTTTTTATCAAACACCACCAGCTCCACCCCTTCCAGCCCGGCCAAAAGCTGGGCTTCGACTTTACCAACCACCCAAGTGATCTGTGTCTGCGGCCAATGGCGCTGCACAGCTTGAATCGCCGCGACCGCATGACAAACATCGCCAATTGCAGATAGGCGTAAAAAACACAGGGAGCGTGGGGCGTGGGTAAACAGAGGCATAACAAATTCCAATTAAGTTATCGCGCCGATTATGCAGTTGGCTCGGTTAAATGTAAAATGCCACCCTATCGATCAAATTGTTACGAGAATGTATTTATGGGCGCTAATACATCCCCCTCAGAAAAGCCGCGAGGGCTGATACGTATCATTAAAGCCACTGGCTATTCTTGGGCTGGATTAAAAGCGGCATATCACCATGAAGCCGCGATCCGTCAAGAAGTTGTATTATTGGCAACGGCGCTAGCCGTATTACTCTGGCTACAATTGCCTGTGATGGAATCTTTGATGATGTTCGGCGTCATTGTGTTAGTCATCATCGTCGAGCTGCTTAACTCCGCCATTGAAGCCGTGGTCGACAGAGTGGGTGAAGAGCGCCATGAGCTCAGCGGCAGAGCAAAGGACATCGGCTCTGCGGCGGTGTTTGTCAGTTTGCTTTTAGCGGGTGTGGTCTGGATTACCATCTTATGGCATCACTTTGGTGTCCAATTGATTCAATGACACATGTCGTCATACAACCCGGCAACGCGTCCATTATGTTGCCGATTGATTAACTTAACTGTGATGAGAAATCATGTCTTTTAAATCGCGACTTCAAACACACAACTGGTTCATCGCCATTAACGCCCTGGTGTTGATGGCAATAGCCAGCCGCTACTTTGCGTTTCTACCTAGCTTTCCCACTGAGCCACTTGGCATCACCTTTATCGTGGTCAGTACCTTTAGCCAAATGGCCTTACTTGCCGCCATTGTTGGCTTAGTAACACTGCCACTGCTATTGCTGCCAACCAAGGTGCGCCAACCGTTGCTCGCCTTGATTGCCTCGGTGGGTGTGATCACGCTTTTCATCGATACCATCGTATTTGCCCAGTACCGATTCCATATTAATGCCATGGTGCTAGATTTGATCCTCGCCGGGCAGATTGTCAGCTTCCCGCTCATTACTTGGCTGATGGTCATCGGTGGCGTGATGGCCTGCCTCGCCGCGCAATGGGGGCTACTGGCTGCGTTGTCGCGGACACGGTTTTCTTCCCAGCACAAAGTCGGCAAAAAGTTTGCGCTGCTCACGTTTCTTACCTTGCTTGCCACCCACGGGATTCATATTTGGGCCGCTGCCTACGCATACCAGCCCGTGACAACGGTGAAACGTTATTTGCCACTTTTCTATCCAGCCACCGCCAACAGTATGATGCGCAAAAACGGCTGGATTGATGAACAAGCTCTAGCGCGCCAAAAGGCGATGGATGTAGATCGCGAAGCCGACCTTAACTACCCGCTTTCACCATTAGAAACCATCCAGGTTGAACAACCGGTAAATATCATGTTTCTGGTGGTTGATTCATGGCGTGCGGATACCTTCAACGCCGACAACACCCCTAACCTTTGGGCGTTGGCACAAAATGGCCGTACCTATTCACATCATCTTGCGACGGGGAACGCCACCCGTACCGGCATTTTTGGCCTGTTTTATGGCATGCCTGGCACCTATTGGCACAGCTTTCTTGCCAATCAGCAATCACCGGTACTGATAGACCGCCTGCAGGCGCTCGATTATCAATTGGGTATATTTACCGCCGCGCAATTGGAAAAGCCGGAATTCAACCAAACCGTGTTTGCCAAGGTGTCCGATTTACGTAACGGCTCTGAGGGGGACTCTCCCGCCGAGCTCGACGCAGATCTCACTCAAGATTGGATCCGCTGGCACCAAAAGCGTGACCCCAATCGTCCCACTTTCTCGTTTTTGTTTTACGATGCGCCCCATGGCTATGATTTTCCTGCGGACTTTACCCCCAAGTATCAGCCGATGCTGGACGAAATTAACTATCTCAAGCTAAATAACGAGACAGACCCGACACCGTTTTTCAATCGCTACAAGACCAGCGTGCGTTACGTTGATAGTTTGGTTGCCCAAGTGGTTGAAGAGCTGAAACAAAGCGGAGAGTTCGACAATACTCTGCTGGTTATCACTGGCGATCACGGCCAAGAAATGAATGACAACCAACTGAATTTTTGGGGGCATAACAGTAACTTTACTGACCCACAAATTCACGTACCTTTCGCAATGATAGGCCCCGGCATCGAGGCAAAACAGGTCGATACCGGCAAACAACTCACCAGCCACCAAGATGTTGCGCCTACGCTGATGAAGCATTATTTAGGTGTAACGTCCGATCCAGCCAGTTACGCGATTGGTCATGACTTGCTTGCACCAAATCCCGGTCAAGATTGGGTGTTATCGTCAAACTACAGCGGCTATGCGTTAGTGACCGACGACACTATTTTAGAAGTGGGTGCGGGGGGGCAATATCAATACATGGATAACACCAACCGACCCATAGAAAACGCGTCACCTGACTTTGCACAAATGGAAAAAGCCCTCGAGCAAATCAGCCGTTTCCGCTAGTCCGTCGCTTGCGCGTTAAAGCCTATCCGTTTATGAGCCTCTGTCTTCCAGAGGCTCATCTATCCATTTTCTACAGGCTAGATCCAGTCAAAAAACTGCACAAACTCCTGCCATTGCGCCGATGCATCCGCCAGCCGCGCTGGATAAATACGCACGGCCTGACCGGGTGGCGTTTGCGCCAACATGCTCAAGCTGGCACGGGTTAAACAGCCAAGCTTAGGATAACCACCGAGTGTTTGCCGATCGTTGAGCAACACAATTGGCTGACCATCCGGGGGCACTTGCACGGCCCCGAGCGCAATGCCTTCGGAAACAATGCCCGGTTGCTTGCTCACGACGCTCGGTCCATTGAGCCGCACGCCCATACGATCACTGTGCTGATCGACCGTGTATTCACCCTCAAAAAATGCCGTAAGCGCCTCGGAGCTGAAGCTATCAAACTGATACCCCGGCAAAAGGGCTAGCGGCGTCAGGGCATTGTAGTCAGGAATAAAACGGGTCGGCACACCGCGCACCCTCGGCAACAGCGCATGCGGTCGACAAGGCAACACCTCTCCTTTGGTGAGCGCCATGCCTCCCGCCTGTTCACCTAATCCGGAATGCAGGCCGCCGAGTTGATTGCGCATCACCGTCGCGGCACTGCCAAATGCGCCATCTACCGCCAACCCGCCACGCACCGCGAGATAGGCGCGCAAGCCACGGCGCGCGTAGCGTAAACTCAGTTCATCACCCGTATTTAGCGTTAACGTCTGCCACATACCCACACGTTGACCATTGATACAAGGTTGCATGTCTGCACCGGTGATAGCGATCGAAAGGGCGTGATCAGCACGAAAACGTGCCTGACCCATGGTTATCTCGACAAGCGGTGTATTGGCGGGGTTATCGAGTAAATAATTCGCCCAAGCAAAAGCGTGGCAATCGACCGGCCCGCCTTGACTTAAGCCAAGCTGGCCCACCCCGTAGCGACCTGTGTCTTGCACCAAGCTCAATACGCCGGGGTCAAGCACCGTTAATCCTGCCACCATTGACCTCCTGCCGCGCGGTAATCAGACTCTGACATTGGCTCAAAACGGACGGTATCACCTACATCAAACGGCATCATGGGCGATTGACGGGGATTGAATAGCACCTTGGGACAGTTACCAATAATTTGCCAGCCTGCGGGCGACGCCGCCGGATACACCGCGGTTTGCTGTTGTGCAATGCCCACACTGCCGGCGGGGATCTGATGGCGAGGCGTGGTATGCCGCGGCATGGCTATCGTCTCATCCACCGACGCAAGAAAGGCAAAGCCGGGCGCGAAACCAATCGCACAGACGGTGTAAGTTCGTTGGCTGTGTCGCGCAATCACCTCTTGCTCACTCACGCCTGCAAACTCGGCGACCGCAGCCAGATCGGGCCCAACCGAAGGGTGATAATACACCGGCAATATCACGTGTTTTCCGCCCACGGCGTCGTCGGTGACTCGCAGTGATTCGCCTTGGTTCATCACCCACGTTTTCAACCTGTCTGGTGACAGTAAGCGAACATTCACTTCTACCAGAACGCTGGTGTAGGCAGGAATTAATTCAACCACACCACGGCCAAAGTGTTGGCGGATTCGCTCACACAGCGCAGATAACTGTGGAACTAAGGCAAGATCGATCTTATTGCCCAACCGGATCATTACCGTGGTTTCACTGACCTGCTCAACCTTGAGTGTCATGGTGTTAAGGCCTTTCTGAGTTGTTTTATCGCCTCGACCGATTGTGGATTATCTCCATGCACACACACCGTATCCGGCGATAGGGTGAGCGTTTGCCCCTCAAGGGTTGTCACCGTGCCATGTTGAGATAGCTGCAACACCTGCGCAATCATCGCGTTAGTGTCATCTAACACCGCGCCCAGTTGACCGCGTGGCGCTAATTGCCCTGACGCCAGATAGGCTCTATCAGCAAAGGCCTCAAAAATCAGCGGCACACCGGCTTGTTGAGCAAGCTGGCGATGCTGACGGTTATCAGGCAGTGCCAGCACCATTAATGGTGTATTGGGCAGCGTATCAGCCACCGCAGCCAACACCGCTTCAAAGCAATCATTGTCCACCATCATGGTGTTATACAGCGCACCATGGGGCTTCACATAATCAAGGCTCGCATTAAATCGCGCACAGATCCCTTGTAGCGCACCGATTTGATAGCGAACGAGGTGACTAATTTGTGCTGGGGTATGATCAATATGACGACGGCCAAAGCCCTGCTTATCGGCGTAACCGGGATGAGCACCAATACTCACATTGTGCTTTACTGCGAGTGCCACCGTGGCCGCCATCACATCAGGGTCAGAGGCATGAAAACCACACGCGATATTAGCCATATCAATCCACGGCATTAGCGCGCTATCCACCCCCATCGTCCACGCACCAAAGCTTTCACCCATGTCTGCGTTTAGTTTCATCACTCCCTCGATTTCACTGACTTTGCTTTACCTTACGGCTTTTTAACCCGCGGATAAACCAACAAAATAGTTAGGATGTGAGTCTTGTGTCGTACTCATAAGACTGATAGTTTTAACCACTATGAAAACGGTATTTGATACACACACTCTATTGATTTTTCGCACCCAGTGGTGGCGCGCGCTTTAGCGTGCCATTGAGTCTGGGTATTTATTGGCCGCCGGTAGGCAGTCAATGAGTCGTTTTCAACTTCCCTGTCTCCGTCGGCTTTTATCCTCAAGGAGACACCAATGCACACCCCCTACTCTATCGACAAAAACGCTATCGACAAAAACGACGTTATTCTGACCGGCGATCGCGCCACTGGCCGCTTACATCTTGGTCATTACAGTGGCTCACTTAGCCAACGACTTGCTTTACAAGGACAATGTGCTCAAACCATTCTGGTCGCAGATATGCAGGGATTAACCGACAATGGTCATCAACCAGGTCACGTCGCCACGCATATTTTAGGCTTGGTCGCGGACTATCTCGCGGTTGGGCTTGACCCTGATAAGGTCACAATTTGTCAGCAATCCCAACTTCCCGCGCTCGCAGAACTCACCATGTTTTATAGTAATTTAGTGAGTTACGCACGACTGGTCCGCAACCCCACGGTAAAACACGAAATCAACGACAAACAGTTTGGACAGCAAGTCCCCGTCGGTTTTTTAACCTACCCAATCAGTCAAGCTGCCGACATCACCGCATTTGGCGCTAACCTCGTGCCAGTAGGCGATGATCAACTTCCTATGATCGAGCAAACCAACGACATTGTGCGCAAATTTAATCACGTTGTCGGCGAGCCTGTATTACGCGAATGTCGTGCACTCACCAGCAAAGCATCGCGCTTGCCGGGTGTTGATGGTAAAAGCAAGATGTCAAAATCTTTGGGTAACGCCATCTATCTTAGCGATGACAATGACACAATACGTGACGCGGTACGATCCATGTACACAGACCCTCAACACCTGCGCGTCTCAGATCCCGGCCGAGTTGAAGGCAATGTCGTTTTTACCTATTTGGACACTTTCCATCCTGACGCTCAACACATCGCCGAACTCAAAGCACATTATCAGCGTGGAGGTCTGGGGGATATGACAGTGAAAAACGTGCTGACCGATAGCTTAATCTCCCTGATATCGCCCATTCGAGAACGGCGAAAAGCACTAATGAACGCCCCTGATTACTTGTCTAATGTCCTAAAAGATGGGCAAAAAAAGGCGCGTATACAGACAGACCAAACATGCCAGAGCATTAAGCGTGCGTTGGGCCTGCTTGTGGGATAAAGAGGTAAGAGGAGTGAGTGATAAATGGCTTATACTTACTTACCAGTGATGAATCAGATAGTTATCGCAATCTCTTTTGCATAACGAGTTAGACAGATGTGAAAGATTGCAAGATGTTTCCCAATCCATATCAAATAAAAGGGCTTTTTGCGCGGCAAACGGAAAAAATGTCTTCCATACTTTAGCGAAATCGAAACCACAATTAACACAAGGTATCCGGTATGTTGAAGTTAATGCTACGCGGAAAGCTCTTAGTGCTTGCCATCGTACCCTTGGTATTATCCATTCTCGTTACGTTGTTTATCACTACCTATTACGAGCGCGAGCTGGTCGAGGAGAACATTGCCACTTTTCGAACCAAATTGATTGATGAGCGAAAAATGCAGCTTCGCGAAGCCACAGAAATTGCCGCGACCGTTGTAAAAAATGCACAGCAAGCGGGCGGCGATGCTACGCAAAATGTCAAAGACGCACTTCGCGAAGTGACCTTTGGTAAGGCTGGCTACTTTTATATCTACGATAAACAAGGCAACAACGTATTCCATGCCTTAAAGCCAGAGCTAGAAGGCCGGTCCTTGATCAATCTTACTGATCCCAAGGGCAACAAAATTATCGTGGGTCTGCTCGAAGCAGCGCAAAGCGGTGATGGCACCTTCACCTACCTCTATCAAAAGCCGGGTACCGATGAACTGATCGAAAAGATTGGCTATGCCGATATGGTCAATAACGGCCAATGGATGTTAGGGACAGGGGCGTACATTGACGATATTGAGGCGCGGGTTGCCGATTTCCGTGAAAATGCAGAGGAAGCATTGGCGGCACAAACTGCGCGCATGGTCATTGCGGGTATTCTTATTCTGATCATCACTTTCGTTGCTGTCGCGCTTGTTGCCCAACGAATGTCGACGCCGGTAAAAGATATGCTGGACAACCTCAATGATATTGCCGACGGGGATGGCGACCTTACCCAGCGCCTGAAAATTAAAGGCGGTGACGAAATTGCCCTGCTGGGGGATGCATTTAACCGCTTTATTGACAAGCTTCAAACCACCATCCGCAGCGTGGTCGAGGTCACTGAAAAAGTAAGCCAATCTGCCAATGATATAGATAGCCAAGCCGCACAGTTTGCTAGCCAATTACAAACGCATGATAACGAGACCGAGCAAGTAGTGACTGCGGTGACCGAAATGAGCTCTGCCGCACAAGAAGTCTCTCAAAGTGCCACACAAGTTGCAGATGCCACCAGTGCCGCCACCGGTGATGCTCGTCAGGCACAAGACAAAGTCGAGTTTTCAATCAACTCAATGAAAACACTTGTGGAGCAAATGAATACATCGAGTAATAACGTTGATTCGCTCAACGAGCAGTCTCATAAAATCACCGGTGTGCTCTCTGTGATTGGTGACATTGCCGAACAAACCAATCTATTGGCATTGAATGCGGCGATTGAGGCTGCACGGGCCGGAGAACAAGGCCGAGGCTTTGCGGTGGTCGCTGACGAGGTGAGAACACTCGCGAGCCGTACGCAAAAGAGCACTCACGAAATTCGAGAGATGTTGGATGAGCTGCAGTCTTATGTGAATCAGGCCGTAGAAGGTATGAAGCAAAGTAACGACACCTGTCAGCAAACCTCAGAGGCCTCAAACGAAATTGGTAGTGGGATCGATTCGGTGAGTAATGCGATCACCCAAATCAATGACATGACCACCCATATTGCTTCTGCTGCCGCAGAACAAACCACGGTTACCGAGGATATCCACCGTAATTTGATTTCTATCCGAGATATTGTTAGCCAATTACTTAGTGCCAGTAATGACTCCGCACACACTGCGTCAGACTTAAATAATTCAGGCGATGAGCTAAAACGCTTAGTCGGCCAGTTTAAGGTCTAGCAGTGCATGTTCACAATCAAGGCGCTGTGTTTACACACGCCTTGATTATTTAAAGGAGAAGCACTAAATAGTCATTTAGCGTTCGACTTCTGGGAGCATACGCGCCATATATGCCCCTAATAAGCCTAACACGGACAACACCGAAATCACGGCCATAACCCCCCATTGGCTCAACCACGCAGTCACCGCGCCCATTAAGAGCAAGACCAAACCAATTAACGTATTACTCACCGACACATAGTCGGTACGCTGATTGCCCTCTGCCATATTCACGATGTAAGTTTTGCGCCCCAACCTCACCCCTTCGTGGGCAATAGTGAGCACAAAATACACGCAAGGTAAGACAATAGCTGATGAGAACAAAGCGGGATACCATTGACTGATACTGACCACCACCAGCCCCAATAACGCCGTCACCACGGCAGCCATTATCATCACTTGGCGGCTGGAGCGATCGGCAAACAGTCCCCAAAAAGGTGCCGACAACAAACTTGCAATACCGCTAATCGCAACAAAGCTTGCGGTGGTGATCGCCAGCGCTTGACTATGCTGACTGGCTAACAGCACATAATAGGGCGCGGATAGGGCCGAACAGAGTAACAGTGAACGGGTGATCACAAAGTGGCGTAGCCGCCTATCATCCACCAATAAACGCAGTTTAGAAAGCGCATGCGTGAGCGCATTGGCTCCGCCTTCTGTGGCCCCTTCGTATTCATCAACTTGGCTGTAAAACGCTGCGGCAATCCACCAAAGCACCGCACCGAACGCCAACAGCGCGCAATAGACCCACACATGTTGCTGATCCGAGACACTGAATAATCCGATACCGGCTGCAATCGTCACAGCCCCCGCCAAGCTTGACGACCATCCATTCAAACGTCCTCGTTGCGGCTTAGGAATGGTTTTCCCTAACACATCTTTCGAAGCGACCGAGCACAAGCCTCGCGCCAGACTAAATACCACCAGCAAGCCAACAATGCTCCAGCCGGCTACTTGACCGGTTAACAGCAACGCTGCGATGGCCATTGCTAGGATACACGCCCCTTGAATGACAGAGCCCGCCACCCATGCCCACTTACGTACCGCAAATTGGCGGACATAACCGGCGATACCCAACTGAGGCACTAACGAGCCCGCCTCTCGTATTGGCACCAATAAACCAATTAACGCCAAGGGGGCGCCAACCGCGGTGAGCAGCGCTGGCAAGACAATTTTCGGGTTAGATACCGCGTCGCCAATTTTGGTGAGTCCTTGGCTAACGATGATGCGGAAAAAATTGCCCGGAACCTCACGACACGCACTGCCATCAATGTCTTTACAGGCACGCGCATCTTCTTCATTAAAAAGCTTTTGGTGTAAGTCATCCGCTAGTTTGTGCACACTTTCTCCCAGTCTTTTCTTTTTGTTTTTATTCTGCCCTTATTGGCAAGGCACGGCAAAATCAACGTGATAATGTTCATCATGGCGAACCCAAGACCGCCGCGTTAAAAACTGAATATGTTGCTTTAAATACTGCCCATACGGGGTATCGTACAGTGCCGGCTGAAGAGTTGGATCAAAGATAACACGCCAAAGATCATAGCCACGACGCGTCGCTTCTCGGTGTAACGCCACTATGTGTGCGGCCATGGCGGTGTAATCAATGTGCTTGTCTTGGTATTGACCATTCCCATCAAACTCAATGCTGTAGCCAAATTTATTGAGTAGATGAGTCGGCAGATGAACCGATCGCCCCTCGGCATCGACGACCGGTGTCATAAAATCAACCGATAAGCCATTTCTATGGGTTTTATGCGGTTTGAACTGACCACCTGACTCAAAGCCCGTTTCAGCATATTGATATACTTTGTCTGGCTGCTCCGCCTCCAAAGACTGATACGATGCCACGATGATGTCACGCACTGCGGAGTGAACATAGGTTCGCCCGGCCCAACGCGCAATCAAGCTGTAGCCTATGAAATTCGCCCCGTCACTGGGCAACTGTACCCCATTGGCTAAATGACCATTCGACGTAGTGCCATGACAGGTACTTTGCTGCGCAGTGCCCGCCAATGGAAACAACAAACAAAAAACGGAAAGAATGAACGATAGGTACCGGCGATTAATTAGCATGGTCTGCCTGCCAGCTGGGCTTCGATATCGCGTATAAGACATGCGTTGCGAGCGGATGATCTGCCGCCAAATGAGGATGCGAAAAGGTAAAGGGGGCCGTTGGTGCCATCCCGAGTTTTTTCATCACTGCTTGTGAGGGCAGGTTACTCTCGGTGGTAAACGCATAAATCGCCGGAAGCTCAACGTCCTCAAAGCCGATGGCGAGTGCTTTTTGTGCCGCTTCAGTGGCATAGCCTTTTCCCCAATGTGGCGACGCTAAACGCCAGCCAATTTCAACAAACGGCTGATGGCCGAGATCGAAGGTGGGACGGTTTAACCCCACAAAGCCAATGAATTCCCGTGTTTCCGTCAGTTCTACCGCCCAAAATCCGAACCCATTATCCGCCAGTTTGGATTGAATATGCGCCGCCATTGCATCGCTTTGGGCGGGTGAGAGCACACTGGGAAAATAGCGCATGACATCGGGGTCTTGATTGAGTGCCGCAAAAAGGGGCAAATCGGACGCTTGCCATGCGCGTAACGTCAGTCGCTTCGTTGAGTACATCACCAATACCATTCCTCATTAACGATCATACTGCACACCATCGGGCCTGTTATTGTAAGTCTTTATGGCGCAAGCGCGTGAGCCAATATTCACGATAGCGAAAATAGCAATAGGTCGAGGCAAACAGGAAAAACAGATAGGAAAGCGAAAATACCAAGGGAGAGGAGATCAACGCATGTTTTAACCCGAGCAGTACACCCGCCACCGTCACTGCAATCTTAGCGACCACCCCGAGCAACAACAAAAACAACGCAAACTGCGGGTAATGACTGCTACGAAACGTGATCCAATAACAAGCGCCGACTGCCGTGCTGGCAACACCCAGTCCAAGGAGATAAGAATGAAAGTGCTCACCCGCCAACACACCGCCGACGATGCTTAGCACGAGAAGAAGAATAAATGCCATATTTCCTGCCTTTTTCTCTATTATGCCACTGGTGGACTAAGGGTGAGAGTGAAGGCTTAAGAGAGTGCGATCTTGCTTGCAGGCTCTATGCATTCGGCTGAAACAGATGGTTGACGCTTTGCCATCGGGGCGCCATAACGTTGATTGAGGGCATCAACAGTGACAACTTGGCCTTGGCGTCGTATACGTGCTCTGGTGCCTAAGTCGACATCGATCAGGCTTATCTGGTTATCATTACCATCCATATAGTGAAAGCTTTCAATCGCCAAATCGACGATTCGAAACTCTCGGCGTCGTACACATAGGCAAGACACCCAAATCTTGGCAGCTAGTACCTGCATTGGTGACTCCGCACGCACAGCAAAACGCCATCCCTCCCCGTCACCATAAAAGTCCATGGGGAAGTACCGTTTAAATTTCTTTTTATCGTTATAAGATTTCATCACATTGTCGTCGTTAAGTTGGCCACTATGAATGACATCATGTCCACCATTGCAATGATGCCGCATCAGTCTTTCCTTGCCTAATAAAATTTACGTGACGCTAGGCCAACACTCAAACGGATAAGACAATATGATAAAGCCACCACAATCAAACGTATACAAATGCGCTATCCTAAATAGGTTCAATGAATAACATAGGCACAGTATCAAGAAATGCGAAGAAGATTGTTTATTTGGCTTATGGTGTCGATGTGCATGATGATTAATATGATAGCCAATGCGGATCAAAGCCCAACGCGAGTGCTGTTTATCAACCCTGGTTATGCCACTGAAAGCTTCTGGTACGACGTGGATGAATACACCAATGCTGCTGCCACCGCATTAGATATTGACTTGACGATCCGCCATGCAGACCGCAATCACTTCGTCGTGCGCCAAATCCTGGCTGCAACCTTGAGTAAGCCAAACCATCCTGATTACATCATCCTTGTCAATGAGAAGCTGGCTGCTAAAAAGCTGTTACCAATACTGAAAAGATACCCGATTTA
This sequence comes from Salinivibrio sp. ES.052, assembly GCF_900141775.1. Classification (GTDB taxonomy): domain Bacteria; phylum Pseudomonadota; class Gammaproteobacteria; order Enterobacterales; family Vibrionaceae; genus Salinivibrio. The sequence goes on from NZ_FSRI01000003.1 coordinate 243,278, forward strand.
TATCCAGTTTATTCTGAATGATGTGGATGAGCAGACTAAAACAGCGCTTTACCAAGACCCACATTGGCAACAGTACTTATTGCCAAGCATTATTCCTAACAACCACGCGATAGGCTACGCAATCGCCCAAGCCATGGTGCAAGCAAGCGATAATGCGCCCGGCGAAGCTATCATGATTTCAGGTGATCTCACCACACCCGCATCGGTACAACGCGAAGCGGGTGGCAAGCGCTTTTTCATTGACCACTCAGACATTACCTTGCACCAAGTCGTTCATGGTCAGTGGGATGAATCCATCAGTTACGAGCAAATGGGTACATTGTTACAGCGCTACCCTGATGTTCGCTATGTATGGACCGCCAATGACCATATGGCATTTGGCGCAATAAAAGCAGCCAAAGAAGCGGGGAAAACACCCGGTGATGACATTTTTTTTGCGACGGTGAATACGTCCAAGAAAGTACTCTCTCTACGTGAGCAAGGCGATATTTCAGCGCTTGGTGGCGGGCATTTTACGGCTGCAGGCCTTGCATTAAGCCATATCTATGCGCACGATAATGGCTGGGATATTCCGAAAAGATGCAAAGAGCAGCTATTTCGTTTAATCAAACCCAACTCTCTCTTTTTTTCACAATTGCGCAAACAGGCATGGCATGAGATCCCATTTCTAAAAATGGCCCAACAGACCGAAAATTATTGTGCATTCACATCAACCCCAATGGATAACTAAGTGACAAAACGCGATATAAACTTACATGGTCTTCAAACTCGCGTTGCCTGTATCGTGCTCGCGATCAGTTTATTGTTTGCGGTCGGGACCACCCTGACACAAATGTATATTAACTATCAGCGCGCACTCACCACCACGACGCAATTGGTAGAAAACCGAAGCCAAAACGCCACTCGCGTCATTAGCCATGCCCTCTGGGTCGTTGATTTAGAACTCGTGCGCCAGAGTGTAAAAGGGTTATCGATGATCCCCACCGTTTGCCGCGTCGCGGTGAAAGGGTTTGATGGGACTCATATCACCGAGGTCAATCATAACGGTGAAGGCTGTGATGGCAACCAGCAGTCTTTATTGACGGTTCAAGACAATAATATCGGCACTCTGAATATTGTCATCGACCGCAGTGAAGTCAAGCGTGAAGCCTTGAGCAGTGCGTTACCGGTGGCTACTGTACATTTTGTCGAAACACTCACTATTACCTTGCTTATCCTCTGGATTCTAAATCGCCTGTGCTCTCGGCCTCTTAAACAGCTTTCAAGCGCACTGGACTACTATCAAGCAGACAAAGCCAACCAAACCAGTGTTCCCATTCAATTGATCCAACGGAATGATGAAATTGGTAACGTATCGCGCTCGATCAATGCGATGCAATCACGCATCAGGGATGATCTATTACAAAAACGCAGTACGGAACGTGAACTTCGCCAACATCAAACGTTACTCGAAGAGCAGGTTGAGCAACGGACGAAAGCGCTGAATTGGCAATCTAACGCCAGCTCATTACTGGCTGATATCTCAATTCAATTTTTGCGCGCAGACTCTCAACATATCACCGAGGACGTGGAGCTTATTTTCCCCAAAATGGCCTCCCTACTGGGTGTTGAGGCAATCGGCTGGTATGCCTTTGATGCCTATCGCGCCAAACGTCGTTGCTATTGGCCTACAGACGTCGAATTTGCACCAGAGACGGTCGATTTAAGCGACATGCATATGATTAAACGATGGCTCGCGGATATAGACACGCTAGTGGTTCCCCATGTGGGACAACTGGGTGATGATGCCATCAACGAGCGCTCATGGTTACGCCAACGACACATCCTTTCGTTTGCCGCATTCCCCCTGACAGATGGACGGAAAAGTTTTGGGATGATCACTGTTGCGAATCGTCAATTACCGTTTATTTGGGACAACAGCAAAACGCTGCTCCTCAAGCGTTTCGCGACCGCAATCAGTGAAGTCATGATCCGCGAGCGTAATCATTTTGCGATGGAAGAACTACAGGAAGAACTGATCATCGCCAACGAAAAACTAAAAGTACAAGCAGAAACCGATGATCTGACTCGCTTGAGCACCCGCCGACCCTTTAAACGCGAGCTGAAAAACCATATTTATGATGGCATTGAGAGTGGGTTACCCGTTGCAGTCATGATGATCGATATCGACCATTTTAAAGCGTACAACGATGAGTATGGACACCTGCAAGGCGATGAAGTACTTACGAAGATTGCGCGTGTCTTGCTCACACAAACCGAAGCCTATCAAGGCTCGGTAGCTCGATTTGGTGGTGAAGAGTTTGCTATCACGCTCCCGACACAGTATGCATCCCAGCTAAACACACTGGCCGACGGCATTCGCGATGACATCGCCGAACTTGCCCTGACTCATGTAAAAAATCCAGATGGTGATGTCATCACGGTCAGTATTGGCGGCATCGTGACATACCCCTCCAATGAGACCAGTGACTCTTATTTATTAGAAATGGCAGACCAACGGCTTTATCAAGCCAAAGAAGAAGGGCGTGACCGAATTAATATTCTTGATCAAAGAGAAGAAAAATAGCGAGCTTGCTCACGTCATACTCCCCGTGGCTCTGGAGAATCATGACAGCACGATGACGGTATGCTACAACCCCAATACTGTGGCATGCAGGTAAGCATTGCCCTTCGCACACCGATCTCGCTGAATGAACATAATAAAAATCGCCTCGAATCTAGAAAAGGAAGCCCGATGAAAGTCGTCTTTGTCCGCCATGGGAAAACCGATTACTCTTTGGCTGACGCCCGCCAAATGAGCCAGTTAGAAAAAGACTACGCACCGCTGCAACGCGCTTGTATTCCAGAGATCCAAGCGTTGGCAAACCACCCAAGTTTGCAACAAGCAGATATCATTCTTTCCTCTCCTTATACACGTGCCCTCCAGACGGCGGAAATCCTCAATCGACAACTGCAAAAAGATCTTTTTGTCGAACACGATTTGCGCGAATGGCAAGCAGACATAAAGGGTAGCTATATTCCTCTTTCGGAACGTGATCGACGCTGGGTCGAGTATAGAGAGTTGTTTGCCAACGGAAATGAAGTGACCAATGCAGGTTATGAGTCCGCCACCGCGTTGTATCGCCGAGTGACATCCGTGCTCGACACCTACCAAGACTACAATACAATTGCGGTTGTTGCCCATTTTAACGTCATTGAGAGCTTGGTCGGTTATCGTGAGCAGGGGATAGAGTATGGAGAAGTGATCGAAGTGGACTATCAGCCTAGCTTAGGCTAACAAAAATGGGACGGCAACACCGTCCCATAACATCAACCGCTAATCGGGCAGCAGCCCATTATTCTGAATCACGTGTTGATACCAGTAAAAGCTCTTTTTGCGATGGCGAGAAAAGTCGCCACTACCGTCATCATGGCGGTCAACATAGATGAAACCATAGCGTTTACGGTATTCACCCGTCGTGAACGAAACACAATCGATGCAGCCCCATGGGGTGTAGCCAATCACATCAACACCATCGTGCCAGATAGCTTCACCAAGAGCCTCGATATGCTGTGATAAATAGCTGATGCGGTAATCATCATTGATTTCCCCCGAGGTTTCACGCTTATCTGTCGCGCCAAGCCCATTTTCCACCACAAAAATCGGTTTTTCGTAACGCTCATACAGCTCAGAAAGCGCAAAGCGTAGACCTTTGGGATCAATTTGCCAGCCCCAGTCCGAAGCGGGTAGATGCGGATTCAATCGGCTTGCAGTGAATAAAGCATTTTCATCTTCTTCTGGCGGATTGGCATCTACGATATTCGTCATGTAGTAGCTGATCGCCAAAAAGTCCGCACAGCCGTTTTTAAGAATCGTTGCATCCTCTTGATGCATGTTGACCTCGATCCCTTTGCTGGCCCATTGCGGCCAAACATAGTGTGGGTAGTGGCCTCGCAACTGCACATCGCTGCATAAATATTTGTCACGCATCGCTTGCTGTGACGCCAACATATCATCAGGGTGACAACTCGCCGGATACAACGGCATCATGTGGATCATGCTACCTATTTTAAAATCCGGATTAATCACATGCCCTAGAGCCACCACTTTGGCACTGGCCACGAATTGATGATGAAGCACCTGGTAGAGCATCTGCTCGGGGTGATCGTGCTCGGTAAAAACCACACCTGAATTACAATAGCCAAATAGCGGATAGTCCCAGTTGAGCTGATTATTGATCTCGTTAAAGGTAATCCAATAGGTGACTTTATCGCGATACCGCGTCAGTACCGTTTCACAAAACCGCACGAAGAACTCAACCACATCTCGATGAGCCCAGCCCCCGTATTGGGTGACAAGGTGCTGAGGCATCTCAAAATGAGAAAGCGTAATGACAGGTTCAATCCCTTTCTCTAATAGGTAGTCAATAAGGTCATCATAAAAGGCAAGGCCTGCTTCATTCGGCGTGAGCTCATCACCAAGAGGAAATATTCTCGACCACGCGATAGACGTACGAAAACACTTAAAACCCATTTCTGCAAATAAATCAATATCTTCACGGTAGCGATGATAAAAATTCACGGCATCATGGTTTGGATAGGCTTCATGTTCTTCAACACGCTGGGTAATTTTGCGCGGGGTACCATGGGCACCTTTAGTCAACACATCCACAATGCTGACGCCTTTACCGCCGCAAACCCATCCCCCCTCAACTTGGTGAGCCGCCACCGCGCCACCCCATAAAAAATGTTCAGGAAATACCGTTTTCATTGTTCACCTCTTTGTATCGTCTCCCGCTAGGCTAACGATTTCCACTCAGCTGAAGTGTGAACTGACTCGAAAAAGCATAGGGGCTACACTATCAAACCAATACTGATTTGAATAAAAGAACATTAAAAACGAAAATTTATGCTGTTAACCTATCGAGTGGTTAGTGCTAAGCTGTCTGAATAGACAAGTCCATGCGATTATTCTTCACCTATCAGGAGCTTTCATGAGTCGGTTTAGTAACGTTGCCATTGTTGGTGGCACCCACGGTAACGAGTTTAGCGGTATTTACGCACTGAAACAGTGGCAATCCAATCCAACAATCACAGCCCGCGATAGTTTTTCCACCGAACATGTGTTTGCTAACCCCTCTGCTTATAGCGCCAACAAACGCTATGTAGACTGCGACCTTAACCGCCAATTCGACCCTCAACTGCTGGCTGATTACAGCTTGGCAAACTACGAGCAAAGTCGCGCTAAAGCCCTAAACCAACAATTAGGCCCTAAAGGGGATCCGCGCGTCGATTTTATTATCGACCTGCATAACACCACCAGCAACATGGGACCCACACTGATACTCTTGACACTTGATACGTTCAATAAGCAGCTCGCCGCTTACATTAGTGAGCGTATGCCCGATGCAGTTATTTTAGTCGAAGATCATATAGAGCCTATTCAGCATGCATTTTTATGCTCGATCGGTAAACAAGGGGTGATCGTTGAGGTGGGTCCACAGCCCCAATCGGTGCTGCGTCATGATGTAATGGAATCGATGCAAGAAATGACGACACACATTTTGGACTTCGTGCATCTATTTAATATTGATAAGGTGCCAGCACTGCCTAAAAATGTCACCGCGTACCGTTACAAAGAGACACTACATTTACCACAAAATGAGCATGGAGAGCGGATTGGTATGGTTCACCAACACGTTCAAGACAAAGACTTTCAGCCGATAAAGCCCGGTGACCCACTGTTTATGTGTTTTGATGGCAACGAATTAACATGGCAAGGCGACTACACGGCCTATCCGCACTTCATTAATGAAGCCGCCTATTACGACAATAATATTGCGATGTCGATGGCTGAAGTATTTACTTTCTCAGTATAATCCACGTCACAGCATGGCCGACTCAGCCACGGGGGGCACACTTGCTGGGATTTGTACTACGCTTACTCTAGCTAAGTAGACGTATAGAGCCCAGCAGTGAACGAGTCCACCGACCAATATCAGCATATTGCCACCATCCTGCCCTCACTTTTTCGCCATCTCGATACGGCGGTGGTTATCGCTGACACAGAGCGCCGTATCCAGTTTTTTAACCCACAAGCAGAAGCCCTGTTCGGTTGCGGCCTAGCGGATGTCAAAGGCGCTAGCACGCGTATTCTTTATGCTGAACAAGAGGACTTTATCGCAACAGGTAAAGACCGCTTTAACACAGAGGCCGTGCATACCTACTACGACACTTATGTGGTGAGGTATAAAACCGCTAATGGCCATGTATTTTTGGGTGAAACACATGGTGGCCCAGTATGCGATGAGCAGCAAGTCATCACCATGTATGTGGCTTTTATTCAAGACATTAGCACCCGCGTAGAAGTAGAGTCCACGCTCAACCAACTCCACTCAATCACTTCAGCACGCAATTTAGATTTTTGCCGGCGCGTCGAGCGCATTCTCTCTCTCGGTTGTAAACACTTTAACTTACCTATTGGCATACTCAGCCAAATTCATGGTCAGCGCTACACCGTGCAATATGCACAGCACCCTGATAATGCATTACATCCTGGCCAGGTGTTCGATTTAAAGAAAACATACTGTTGCCACGTTTACGAGGCCAATGAGGCGCAAGGGTTCCATCATGTTGCGCAGAGCAACATCAAAACGCACCCCTGCTACGAGCAGTTCGGCCTTGAGGCCTATATCGGCGCCCCAATCTTTATTGATGGCGAGCGCTATGGCACGTTAAATTTTTCAAGCCCTGAACCGAGTCGCCCCTTTGTCTCCCAAGACTATGAACTGGTGAGGCTCTTTGCCGAATGGGTCGGCCACGAGTTGGCTCGCTTAAGAGACTGGGAAGCGCTCGAACAAGCTCAGCAACTTTTGGAAATTCAGGCAAATACAGATTCGTTAACACAGCTCTACAACCGGCATTATCTTACCAACATACTGATTAAAGAGCTGGCACGTTGCGAACGTTATAAAAACGCACTGACTCTTGCTATTGTTGATTTTGACAATTTCAAGCATTTGAACGATAGCTATGGCCACCGAGCAGGCGATATCGCGCTGCAGCGATTTGGGAACATCGTCAGAGAGGAATCACGGACCAATGACATTTATGGTCGCTGGGGAGGGGAAGAGTTTTTGTGTTTACTTCCAGAAACTAACCTTGGCGGCGCTGAAGTAGTATTACAGCGTCTCGTGAGCCGAGTACATGCCGAAGTTATCCATGTAGAAGGTCAAACAATCCGTTTCACTATTAGTATCGGTTACACACGCTTTATATCCGGCGATACTCAAGATACGATTATTCATCGCGCCGATACGGCACTCTATCTGGCCAAAGAAAACGGCCGAAATCGGATCGAGAAACAATGAGTCGTCGATTTAGCCGTTTATTGATGAAATAAAAACGTTAATGATTAATTAACTGCCTTAGAGGCGGTATTACTCTTCACCGTCGTCTTTTGCCAATAGCGATCGTAGTAGAAAAACACATGCGCTTTGCGTAATGCAGCCGCTCTATGTTCGACCTCTTCAATAGTCTCGTTTGACACCCGAGAGGAAGCCAGCTCAAACTGTTCCATTGCCTGCTCCCTCAAGGTCACGAACCGTCCTTGACCGACCACATCTAAGTACGCAGAGAGATAAACGAGTCCATCAGTGTATTCAACGTCTTCAGGCGTGTAGTTTGTAGTATAAAGGCGCCCTAGTGCAGCAAGTGACATGAGGTCACCTTGCTCAATGGCTTTTTTTCTCCACTCAACGGCTTTAGGGCTTTCCCCTCGGCGGATGAAATCGCGATATAAGCTTTTCGTACCTGGAATCCCACCGGCGTTAGCAATCTGCTTTTTCACCTCAGCAGCCGCATCAAGGCGAGAGCTTGGGAAAATATAAAAGCCGCGCTCAGCCAGTTCTATTTGCGATGCTTTATGTAACAAGGCATCAACATCATTCGCCGCAATCGCTTCTTCTAAATACCGCTCGGCTTTCTCTTTGTCCGTTGAATAAGTGTACTGATACAGACTGAAGGCAGCATCTTCAGGCGCATCCTCATACCAAGCTGCTAGCGCCTCTTCATACTTATAACGCCAAATAGTACGATGATTGACTGACAACCACTCTCCTTTTTCGACTAAGAGTTTCATGGCCGGAATATAGTCCGCTTTGGCTGCCCGAGTGAGATATTGCTGCGCATCCGGCGAATAATCCAGCTTTTTACCATCATCACTGATAAGCACAGCGTATAAGTAGGCCGCTGGAACAATACCCTCATCGGCAGCGGCTCTTAAATATTTTTCAGCACGCTGGTAATGAAATTGCGCCCGAGATAAACGTCCGTGCTCAAACAAGGCTTGAGGGGCCATCGCCTGGATATCATAGTCATCAACGATTTTCTCAACCGGTTCTAGTGACACAAAGGGGTTGGCTTCTACCTCAACCTGTTCAGCGAAAGACTGCCCACTCGCAACAAGCAAAAAGATATATAAACTGACTTTTAATCGTGACGGCTTAACCAATGTTGACACTCGAACCTCCTGAAATTACGCCGCCACAGCTTATGGCATCACCAATTCGTGCGGCAGGCTTGCCATCAATATTGACACTGCCAGAACCTGCATTCACCGCTCGCCCATGCGGCGGGTGCTTAGGTTTACTATGCTGTGCAAGTGGATCTCCCTTGCGAACCGCTGGTATACCATCAACTTTTACCGTTGAAGATCCCGCGATAATGGGCGTAGGTGGAAAGCCATCATGCGCAGTTCCCACATGACCAACAAGTGCAGCTTTTGACATATATTCCTCAATTTCTAAATACTAACAATAAACGACTAAGGATTGTTCTCCGAGCACGGAGACTGAGTGTGTTTTCCTTGATAGCCCGAGCTACCACCGACAGTTACCGTAATCTCCGTCCCAGCATCAAGCACGACATTTGCTCCTGCTTTGAGATACACCTCACGCCCCACCATCGTGGTGAAGCAGCTATCGGTTGCTTGTTTACCCTGATACGTTCAGCCAGACCCTGCCGTCTGCTGGCTCAACGCACCACAGCCCGCCCGTAAAGGCAGGCTGTTTGTGTCTTCATGTCGCCATGAAAGATTAGGCTTCGATTGGCTTGCGCCAGTCGTCTGAGCCTGAGGTGCCTGCGTTGACGTGGTCCCACGTCACTTTGCGGTAAGACATCGACACGGTCAGGTTCTGGGTGAAGTCTGACTTCGCCGGGTCTTGGCAATGGGGCATCTCGCAGTGAATGTCCACAATCGAAGCGCTTTCCAGCTTGGTGGTAAAGAAGTTTTCTTGTTTACCTTCAATCGAGGTGCGGTACCACTTCAGCTCAACCGTTGACATCTTCTCGCCGGACGCCAGTGCGTTATAAAGCAACGGCACCGCTTTGTTGAGCGCAACGGTGAATTTAAATGGCTTGTGCACACGTTGGCCTGATGGCTGACCAGACTGAGGGTCAGTCGGCACGGTCACATTGTGGTTAAACTGTTGTACCAGCATCTCGTCTTCGTGGCCTTCTACAAAGGCATCACCGATAGAATCCGCGGTGCAGGCACCGGCAGTAATTAAACCCTGAGTTTCACCTTCAATCGAGATATAACATGGCGTTGGCATAATCGCTCCTGTCTATGTAATGGGATAGCAACACCACCGCGGTGGTATCGCGTGTTCGCCACCCTACATTGCGAAATGCATGCCAGTTTTTTTATTGTTGTAATTCAATATTTTAAACGATGACTGACCAATTTTTTGCACGTGCCAAGCAACTTCTTGCCAAGCCAAGCAAAAAGTTGCTCAGCCAGCAGGCTAACGAGCCTGTATTTATGTTGTCATTTCCATCGCCATTTTTTTGAACCCACTTTGCATTGTTGGAGGGTATATCCCACCAATAATCTACTACGAGCGCTGTTTGCGCGCCCAGTGGATGTAGTCTTGGATCACTGGTTCAGCAAGCAAAAGGTCGAGGCTGTGTAATGCGCGCCCCAGGTGTTTTTCACTGAATTGGCGATGGATAAAGGCGTGGCAACGTCGACACACCCAAATACCTTGCTCACGCATGTGAAGGCGGGAAAAGCGTTTGGTGAACCATTTGTTGTGATGGCAGTTTTTGGGGATTAAATGATGGAAAGTCAGCGGCCTTGGGTGCTGACACAGTACACAGGGCGTTGAAGGAGGCGGAGAGGCAGACATACAGGTACTAATACTTGAAAAAGAAGGTCGCATTGATAACTGCGACCCTCGTGACCAGCATCTGGTTTAATTATGCGAAATTGTCTCGCAAATATTCGATGATATCGTCCGATTCATACATCCACTGGGTTTCGCCGCCTTGATCAATGCGCAGACATGGCACCATGCCTTTACCGCCTTCCGATTGCAGACGTTGCCATTCTTCGGCGTTAGCGTTCATATCCACCAGCGGAATATCGAGCTTAAGCTCTGTCATCACGGCACGCACTTTATGGCAAAAGGGGCAGTGCTCTTTGTGATACAAGCTCAATGCGTTTAAATCAGCCATTGTTTTTCCTCTTTATCATGCAACGCCAACGCGGACGCTACGTGTCAATTTATGCATCAATGTTGGCACGGGTGGATGAGATATTCTAGACCCATCAACGAGTGTCACAATGGTTCTCTTACTCGCGTAGGCACGATATCGGTTTTATAGCACATGCAATCAATGATTTTACCCGCCACCGATGTCCACTGAGGAGCGATGCCACAGACTAAGAACCCATTTTTACTTAACACCTTCTGAGACGCAATATTTGTCGTCGACGCCATGGCGTTAAGTGAATGCAATCCATGTTCACGCGCCACCTCTAGTGCATATTTTACGGCACGTGAGGCGACACCTTTCCCGGTATGCTGCTGTGCAATTCGATAACCTAGCCCGCCTTCACGCACTTGGTTGTCGATTTGGCTAATATTCACACGCCCCAAGAGAACCCCCTGCGCATCCGTGATCAACATCGGAAGATGTTGCCCCAGCTGATTTAAGCCCACCAATTCTTGAATGTGGGTTAAAACCCCTATCTCGCTATAAAAAGCCTCACCCCGTGATTCAATATACTGTTCAAAGAAAGCGCGGTTTTTTAATTCAAACTGATATAGCAATTCAGTATCAGCCAACGTCAGGGGACGGATCAGTAACTGCATAATGTGACCTCACTAGTCCGGCCCATGTTCAAACTGCTTCAATGCTTCATTGGGTGTATGCCAAGGGGCTTTTGAGGCGGTATGAATATGGAAATCGGGGGTGTGTTGCGGGGTGGAGTCCAAAATACCAAGGCGAATATTGAATATCCCTCGGTTGACCTTGTGGGAAAAAAGACTCGACCCACAGTGCCCACAAAACGCGAGAACCGTTTCGGCACTCTTGTCATAATAGCGAAGATGATCTTGGCCCGCGGTAACGGTTACTTTTTCGGCCTCTATACCACCGACTGACGAATAATCGGCCCCAGTAAACTTGCGACATTCAGAGCAATGGCAGTTACCCATGTAGAGAAAAGCATCGGGAAAAGAGAGATGGACGCCACCGCACAGGCAGCTCGCTTGAAGCTCAGACATAAAGGCTCTCCTATCTAAAGTATTGGACTTCATTGTCTGCCCAGCCCAACTAAAAAACAATAAAAAATGTTTTCTTTCATATAGATAGTCGATGGTTCTTCAATAATTAGATAAATACTTCCGTCAATGTCTGCTATTTACAGTGTAAATTTACTGACACCGACACCTTTAAACTGGGCATTCGACCAGATAAAACCCACAATCCTGACACGACACTGAACATGTGGTGACATAGATCACATAAATTATTGCAGTCTGATAAACCGCACCGTAATATCATCCTGACTGACATTTTTGGGATACAAGTCACACATAAAGTGATGACGCTACCTACGGACGGGCTGATCGTTTTTATCTAGCTGAGGGTGATATGACACTACTACGATCTTCATGTTCTTCTCATACCGTGCTTAGAGGCGCCGGACAATTTTTTATCATCGCACTCTATCTGGCCGCTATTGCAGGCATCATCCATTATAGTGTGGCTGCACATAACGTAGCGTCTGAGGCCTCATTGATCGAGCTTTCTCAATTGATACTGCTGGCTGCCACAGTTTTTACGTTTCGCCGAGTCGCCAAACACAGCCAACCGCTCCACCATGCTGCGACACTCATGAGCGCATTTTTCTTGGTATTAATGATCCGTGAACTCGATGCCACCTTAGACGTGATCGTACATGGTTTTTGGAAAGTCCCTGCGTTACTGGTAACCGGCTTAGCGATATGGCCCGCCACAAAACACTGGCAAGAGGTTATCACGAGCCTCGCCAATGCCGTTAACGCCCGAAGCAGTACTGTTTTAATGATCGCTTTAGGCCTCCTACTCGTCTACTCACGCTTATTTGGAATGAGTGAGCTATGGGAACAAGCGATGGGCAACATGTATGTGCGAGACGTTAAAAGTATTGCGGAGGAAAGCACGGAACTCGTCGCTTATGCCCTCATCTGGTTGTCCGCACTCGGCTACTATTTAGAATCAAGGCAAATGAGCGACATACGGGAATCACTCCACGTTTCGAATCCTGCAGATAGTGACTTATCATTATAATTTGATCACACGAGTCTCTGTAATAGCACGGCGTCGTCAGTAGGCGACGCCACTGCTTAATGCTATTATTGAAACAAATAGCATAAGGAGTCAGGGTTATGACAAGAGCGTTTGTTGCCCTATTAGTCGTTTTTACTACATTCGCCTACGCCGATAACGAGAGTACATCAAAGTCCGAACGACTCATCACGCAGAAAAACGAAGTCATATGCAAATCCACATTTAGCCAAGAAATGATTAGCAAGCAAATGACATTCAGCAACCAAACGAACCAACAAACGATTCGACGCATTGCTGAACGTAAAATAGCGGCGGCGAGAAAAACGTTCGCCGACACAGGTAGCTACTGCGACGCGGCCCACGTACTCATGACCTTTGAGCCCGAGTCGCTATCAGGTAAAGATGGTGATGCCCAATTTCGTGAATAGCAGACATCCTCGACGCTTTTCCTCCTTTTATTTATCCTCTGTGGCCGTTTAATTGGCCGCAACAATCAACCGTGCTATGGGTACCTGACGTTGTTCTCTATCCACACAGCCTACATCGACTATGGTACACTTCTGCCACGCTTGAAAAGGATAAACACGATGAAAAAAACGCTATTAATGCTCGTCCTTGCGACGATCTTGGTTGGCTGTGATAACGATGAAGTTGGTGACGTGAGCTTGGGCATGTTTACCATGAAAGATATAAAACTCAATCACTTAGTCGATCCTGTCGTCAGTGGCGTCACCTGCCATGTCGCCTCCGTCGAAGCCGATCTGAGTTTTTCAGACCCAAGCGATAGCGCTATTTCGTGTCGCCAGACGGGTGAAATAACACCGAAAATGATTGCGGACATCGATAAGAGCGCATCCGGTGAAGTGGTGTTTCGAAAATCAAAAAGTATCTTTTTTAAGTCAATGAAAATTCGTCGGATCTTTGATGCAAAAAACCAAACCTTGATGTACCTGTCTTACTCGACCAAAGAAACCTCTGGAAGCTTTAAGCACAGCCTGTCGACGGTTCCATTATGGGGAACCAAAGCGTATCAAGCACAATCTAAAAAGCGCTAGCTTATCGTTTAATAGGTAGCCGTTATTCGGGTGCGCAATTTTCTCTCTTGGCGAGACTTTTATGAACACGGTAGAAACACAAATGAACACATGGCTAGACGATGTTGTAATCGGACTTAACCTTTGTCCTTTCGCCGCGAAGCCACGTCGAAACCAACAAATTCATCTCGATGTTTGCGATGCCGAAGATGACGCTGCCATTTTGGAAACCGTCTATCATGCATTGGTACATCTAGCACATGTTGACTCGGCGATCACAGACACCACAGTGGTTGTGGTACCCAACGCGCTCGCCGACTTTGAGCACTACCTCGATCTGATCGATGCAACAGAGGCGATGATTGACCACTACAACTGGCGGGGGATCTTCCAAGTGGCCAGCTTTCATCCCAATTACTGTTTTGAAGGTTGCGCCCCAGAAGACAGTGAAAACTTGACCAATCGTTCCCCATATCCGTGTTTCCATTTAATTCGCGAAGCAAGTATGTCTCGCGCGCTCGATCATTATGGTCAAGACCCCGATCTTATCCCAGCTCATAACATAGCCAGTGTCTCTGCGCTAACGCCCTCTCAACGTCAAATACTTTTTCCCTGGATAAACGACGCGCAAGACTGAAGCACAACATGGGTTTGACCGATAGGGTATCCATTCAATGTCATTGAAAGTTTATCGCCTTCAGCGAGCGCACCGACCCCTTCCGGGGTCCCTGTTAACACAATGTCACCTGGATTCAACCAAAACGTTTGGCTTATGTGCTGAATAAGCGCGATCACGGGCATCAGCATCTGTCCCGTCTGTCCTTGCTGACGCTGTTCACCATTCATTGATAGTGAAAATGTCACCGCTTCCCAACTCTCCGGAACCGGTAAAAAAGCCCCCACAATCGCACTGCCCGCAAATGCTTTGGCTCTCTCCCAAGGTAACCCTTTTTGTTTTAAACGACTTTGCTCTTCACGACGGGTTAAATCCAGCGCGAGCGTCATTCCTCCTAACGCGGCTCGCACCTGCGATTCACTGGCATCAAATAACGGCTGAGTGATTAACACAGCCAGCTCCGTTTCATAGTGAACAGGCATAAAGCGCTCGACCACAGACAGCCTTTCTCCTAAAGATTGAATCGCACTGGGAGGTTTCATAAACAACACAGGCTCAGAGGGAATAGGATTATTCAGCTCCACAGCATGGGCCGCGTAGTTACGGCCCACGCAAATCACTTGCCCCACAGGCAGATCAAGAGGGATGCCGGTTTGACATCGATGTTGATAATCCATCTTCATGATTCCTTGTCGTTAAAAGTCGATCCCTGACCAATTTTGATAACAAAATCGGCGAGAATGCAAGACACAGTTGGCATTTACCATGTCACTGACTTGTTGATTATCCAATCACAGCCAAGGATACAAGGAGAGACGTAAGGGAGTGGCTATGTCAAATACATTCGATGCCCCAATTAGCTGCGCAATATTCGATTGTGATGGCACACTGGTAGATTCTGAGAAACTGTCCCACCAAGCATTGGTAGAGACTTTCTCCACATTTGGGGTACGTATTGATCTACAAGAATCTTTGGATCATTTTGAGGGAGGGAAACTCACCGCGGTGCTTCAACAAACGTGTGAGCGAAATGGTGCTAACATTCCTATCGATCAACTCGAACCGCGATTTAGACAACTATGTCATCAGTATTTCGACGCTTGGTTACAGCCGATTGTTGGCATAGAAACGTTGCTACAAACACTCAACCAACAAGGGATTGATGTCTGTGTGGCCTCAAATGGGCCAGTTGAAAAAATGGAACACGCACTGAGGCTGACCAAGCTACTGCCTTACTTTGAACATCGCTTATTCAGTGCGTTTGATACCAACAGCTGGAAGCCTGCGCCAGATGTTCTCCACTACGCGGCGATGAATATGGCATGCCCTACAGAACAATGTGTTTTTATTGATGATACAAACAAAGGGATCCAAGCGGGCATTAATGCGCAAATGCGAACCGTACATTTTAACTCTAACCCCAATGTCCCCACTACCGAACACCCTCTGGTGACACGAGCATTCAGTATTGAAGACTTACTCGCCTTTTTTCAACGTTCACCGGCGAGTCTCATACGCTGACCCACCGCAAAGCGACACCGCATGTTGTCGCCACCATTCTTGATCGATACGAATAGTTCGCCAACCGCTGGCTTGATGAATTCGCCAATAGCGCCTTAACATCAAAGCTGGCGTGCCAGCCGCCACCTCTAGCGCCTTACTCCGCTTCTCTTCCAACGCTTCCCAAGCACTTGACCAGTGCGACTCACTCGCCACCATTGCGGGATCAGCCAGTGTTGCCTTGTCGCCAGCGTCCCAGATCGTAGGAAAAAACTCGGGATGAAGAAACGTACGCACAAAACCAACAGGCAACTGCTCCACGCTTACAATACCTTCACCTTCAAAAACTTGCCCAAACGGGGGAAGTTGCATTTGGTCACTGATCATGGCATCCGCCATCTGCGTCTTTTGTGTCATCCAATAAAACTGGCCGCCATAAGGCGAAAAATACTGTTGCCAATCCATCAACTGATTCGGATCATAAGCACAAGGTGTCGGTGCAACAAACCAACCACGGCGCTCTCGTCGATATAAACGCCCTTCCGCCTCTAGCACGGCAAGTGCTTCACGCAAGGTGACTCGCGTGGTAGAAAATGTTTCCGCGAGTTGTCGCTCCCCAGGTAATTTCTTGCCCGGCGCCAATAATCCGCGATCTATTTGCGCTAATAATTGCTGGCGAATCGCCATAAACTGCATCATGGGTTACTACGCCTGCTTGATGTTTATGCTTCTAGTGTGATCTTTCTCAATTTGCTGTTAAAACCTGGCCTCAATGTCCAAGAAATAAACAGTGATTAAGATAGAATCGCCAGTCTACTCGGAATCGGAGCGAAGAACAAAAGATGCACTTAAGGAACACACTGAGACATATCCCACCACAACTAAGCCGACGTCTCGTGTGTATCACGCTTTTGTGTTGGTTAGGTTTGGCTGGGCATCTGGTCACACCCAGTTATGCAGATGATAATCAACTGTCTGATTATTTTATTGAAACCTGGACCTCCGCCAACGGGTTACCACACAACAGCATCAATGCGATTGCCCAAACCTCAGACGGCTACTTGTGGTTTGCCACCTGGGAAGGCGTGGCACGTTATAATGGTTTAGAGTTTGTGCGCTTTGATCGCGGCCCGGATACACAAATGAAAGACTCGGGTACCCGCGCCCTCGCGACAGGGCCTGACAATCAGCTCTATGCCGGCGGTGCTCGCGGAAGCTTGGTGATGCGTCAGGGCTTTTCATGGCAAAGTCTTCCCACGGCACCGAGCCTAATCAATGATGCGCTTCATGACCAAACGGGCGGCTTGTGGTTAGCGGTGGAGGGAATGGGGATTGCTTACTACGCCCCCGAGCAACTCTCGCAAGCCGACCCGACTCCACAGACATTTATTCCAACCATCAGCAGCTATCACCTCACTCAAACGAGCAATGGCAATATCTATGCAGCGACCGAAAAAGGGGTCTATCAACTTTCTTTGCAAAACGGCGCGACGCCTCTTTCTTTTCATAATCTCTTTCGCAAAGCCTTTTACGTTTCCAGTGGCCAGGAGGGGAGCCTTTTAGTCGGCTCCGAAAATGGCGCTTGGCGCTATAAAAATAGTCGTTGGACCCCGCTGGCAAGCGAGCTGCTCCACCAAGCCATTACTATGATTGAACAAGACAGTCGGGGTGCGTATTGGTTCGGGACCCTTAGCCACGGTATTGCTCACATGAAAGGGCACCATATCGATTTTCTTGAAGAACACCGAGGACTGCCCAACAACCGAATATTGTCCTGGTTTGAAGACAATGAGGGCAGTATTTGGATTGGGACCAATGGCGGTGCGATGCGGCTTCGATACGCGCCTTTTGTGACGCTAACAAAAGACAATGGGCTAGCCGGTAACTATGTGCGCACTGTGCTTGCTGGCGATGAGCATACCGTGTGGGCAGGTACGAGCGAGGGGCTTAGCCGCATTGAGACATTGACAGGCACGGCGCATGTGCTCGCTGATAATATCTCTGTGCTGAGCCTCGCGCATCGAGAGCAAGGCGGTCTGTGGGTCGGTACCTACCAACAAGGCCTTTATTATTGGCACCAGGGATCGCTTACTCCCGCCAAAGCCATTAATGCGCAACTACCAGATAATGAAATCCGCGCCATTGTCGAACATGACGGGAGGTTGTGGATTGGCACGCCACGCGGTTTAGTTGAATTTCAGAAGGAACAAGGCGGTCCAACAAACGCACCACCACGGGTTTATCAACAACGCAATCTGTATCACTCGCAGAATAGTGCATTGCCAGGCAGCTACGTTATGTCACTGGCTGTGGATAATAGGGGCAAGCTCTGGATCGGTACGGGGAGCGGGGCAAGCTACCTTCAAAAAGAGACGCTCACAACCTTGGATCTCTCTAACCAAGAAGCCGCGCAGTATGTGTTTGGGTTTTTCTCCGAGCCAGGTTACGTTTGGATGGCCACCGATCGCGGCCTTGTGCGTTATCGCCAATCTGATGGTCACATCTCGTTAGTCGGACGCCCTCAAGGGCTACCCATTGATAAGTTTTTCCAAATCATAAAAGGCAACGATCAAAGCTTTTGGCTATCCAGCAATCGAGGGATCTGGCGCATTAATTATTATCAAGCACACCAGGTCGCCGATAAAACACGCTCACGCATCGACTTTGAACATTATGATCAAAGTGATGGCATGATGAATAGCCAAGCCAACGGCGGTTCTAACCCCGCAGCCACTAAAACGCCGAGCGGTGAGATCGTCTTTGCGACCGCCAAAGGTGTAACCAGTGTTAACCCGGCTCGGTTATCTCGACTACTGAGTCAACCTCTGCCGATTGTGATGCAGAAAGTACAGTTTGATAGCCAAGAGATTAATCCCGAGTCAGTAGGCAGAGCGTCATCGGAGACCAACCGTGTACTGTTTTCCTATGCAGCTCTCGGCTATACGATGCCCGAACAAATCCAGTATCGAACCAAGCTAGAGGGCTTTGAGTCAGGCTGGGCCTATCGTCATGAAAACCATGTTGCTGAATATACCAACTTACCTCCGGGTAACTATACGTTCAAAGTCAGTGCACGTTATCCCTACAGTGAATGGAGTGATGATATTCTCAGCTACCGTTTCAGCGTCATGCCTTCTTTTTGGCAACGCGCTGATGTGCGAGCGTTTAGTTTCTTACTCCTCGTGACCCTCGCCTACGGCGTATTTATGTGGCGAATTCGTCATATGAAGAAAAGGGAGCTTCACCTCAAAGCGCTTGTTGAGAAAAAAACACACGCTTTGCAGACACAAGCTGACGATTTTGAGCGGTTATCAAAAGAAGATGCTCTCACAGGGCTCGCCAATCGGCGTGCATTTGACGAGTACTGGCACTTGGCTTTTGATGAGGCCAATCAGTCAGGTGATCCGTTGCAGGTCGCTATCCTAGATATCGATCACTTTAAACGCATCAACGACCAACATTCCCACTTGGTGGGCGATCAGATTATTCAGTGTATCGGGCATTTTCTCGATAACGAACGGGCGCATCTGCGCCATATTGCCCGCTGGGGCGGCGAGGAGTTCACATTGCTATTTGCGGGCACGCCAGCCGATGGCTATCAGTATTTTGATGACCTGCGCCGACGTATCGCTGTGTTGAATCTTGACGATATCGCGCCTTCGTTGACAGTCACCGTCAGCATTGGCATGGCCGGCAATCACCAAGCCTCTAATTATGTTGAAGGGCTAAAACAAGCCGACCAAGCCTTGTACCGTGCCAAACGTGCTGGGCGTAACTGTGTGCGTCAAAGCGATTCCGCGTATTAATGACATAAAAAAAGGGAGCGGTAGCACGCTCCCTTTTTCGATTTGTACCTAAATAGTCAAGGCCGTGTAGCTTATGGCATGGTATCTAAGCTTTTTTCATAAGATTCGTATTGCTTCAATACAGACTCACTTGGACCACCGGTTGCTTTACTCACGATGATAGCGCTCAAGCCTGCGAACAAGAAACCAGGGACGATTTCATAAAGATCGAAGATCCCCCCTGAGATTTGCTTCCACACTACGACGGTGATGCCGCCGACAAGAATCGCTGCCAAGGCACCATTACGGTTCATGTCACGCCAGAAAAGGCTCAGCAACAGCGCAGGACCAAATGCCGCGCCAAAGCCTGCCCATGCATATGATACGAGGCCCAGAACTGAGCTATCAGGATCCATAGCCAGACCCAATGCAACCGCAGAGAGCAGTATCACCGCACCACGACCGACCATCACCACTTCTTGCGTGGAGGCATCAGGGCGGAATACTTGCTTATAGAAATCCTCAGCGAGGGCTGAAGACGAGACCAAGAGCTGAGAATCAGCCGTACTCATGATCGCGGCCAAAATCGCGGCAAGGAGAATACCGGCAATCACTGGGTGGAACGCGGCATTGACCAGTAGCATGAAGATTTTTTCACCATCAGCCAGACTACCCGACATATCGTTCTGTACGTACAAAATCCCCACCAGCCCGATGAGGACCGCACCAAACATAGAAAGCGCAGACCAGCCGACCGCAATACGGCGTGCCGTGGTAATGTCTTTGTTTGAACGGGTGGCTTGGAAACGTGCCAAAATGTGTGGCTGACCAAAGTAACCCAACCCCCAAGCCGCCAGCGATGCGATACTGATCCAGGTAAGTGGCTCACCCTCCACATCACGCCATAGCGTCATCAGCTCAGGATTAATAGCAGCAACATCGCTGCCCAATTTAAAGACGCTCCCGTCCATAATAACGAAGGGCACGATCAATAGGGCTGCAGCCATCAACAAACCTTGCACCAAGTCAGTCCAAGATACTGCCAAGAAGCCGCCGAATAAGGTGTAAGACACCACACAGATGGTGCCAATGACCACCGCGGTGGTGTAATCAAACCCAAATACCGTAGTAAAGAGTTTACCCCCTGCAACCAAGCCTGAGCTGGTGTAGAAAAGGAAGAAAAGCAAAATGAAAAAAGCAGAGATGGTTTGCAACAGTTTTGATTTATCTTCAAAACGACGCGCAAAAAACTCCGGCAACGTCAGTGCGTTGTCTGCTTCAATACTGTATGTACGCAGGCGTTTGGCACAAATCAACCAATTAAGGTAGGTACCTAACAACAAACCGCCCGCAAGCCAAAGTGATTCCATTCCCGCTGCGTAGGCATAGCCAGGCAGGCCAAGCAACAACCAACCACTCATATCTGATGCCCCTGCTGACAACGCAGCAGGCCATGGGCCTAACGAACGCCCCCCGAGGAAGTAATCTTCGGAGTTGGAGGTACGTTTATAGGCATATACACCAATGGCAAGCATCATGATGAGATAGGCCAAAAAGGTTGCACTAATGGCATAGCTATTGTCTATCATATCTGTCCCTCAATTACATGGCCCCAATCGAGGCCATCTCTGGAAAGTTAATGTTCACCACTGCCGAGTTCCAGAAGCGTGGCATTACCACCTACAGCAGTGATATTTATGGTTCGGGTGCATTCGGTCACAAAACGCAGCACATAATCAGGGCTACCAATCACTGGGTACTGCTCAGTGTTAGTTTCCGCAACCAGTGTCGCAATCACACCCTGTCGCTGAGCAAGCTGACGGTTGACATCTCGCACATGTTCTTTGGTCCCTGTTGTTGCCAATCCAACAACTTGCGGGTGCACTAACAAGTCACTGAGCGCGTCGATACCCACGCGCACAGCCACTCGATCTGGGCATCCGGCTTTAATGAGGTCGGCCAGTACCGCGTCGACCATATCAGCGTGAGTGCCCTCAACACTCACTACCACACAATTACCCGCAACCAACGCCACCGCTAACTGGCCACATAAAGCAACGGGCGTCAGCGATGCATCCCCCGTCACTACGACGGTGCCACGCCCGGCGGTATAGAGCTCGTTAGTCTCCCCCGTTGGTCCTGGTAATTCATGTACTTTGTTGAGCAATCCGTTTGCACTATCGCACTGAAAACGGATCATGCTCGCCGCTTGGGCAAAATCATCCCCCCGTGCGGCAACGGTTTCAGACCACCGCTGTAATAAAGTGATGCGGCCCGCAACGGTTTGATCGTTCCAGTCTTCCCATACCGCTTCACACTGCTCTAAAACGCTATTGAATTGATGCATGACGCTTCTCCTGATCCTGATATCAACCGACTGAATGCACGTTGACTGATGCTTGTGTAAAGCGGTAAAGATAATGGGGTCCGCCCGCTTTCGGGCCGGTGCCTGACAAACCTCGGCCACCAAAAGGCTGAACCCCAACCACCGCACCCACTTGATCGCGGTTCACATAGCAGTTACCCACGCGAGCACGCTGTTCAATGTGGGCACACGTGGTTTCATTGCGACTATGCACACCCATGGTCAAGCCGAAGCCAGTGCGGTTGATATCGTCAATCACTTTATCGAGTTCGTTCGCGCGATAACGAACAATGTGTAAAATCGGGCCAAAGTGCTCTTCGCTCAGTTGGTCGATACTGCGAATTTCAAACGCTGTTGGTGGCACAAAGGTGCCTTTATCACACTCCGAAGAGAGCGGCACTTGGGTGACCAATTTGCCACTACGCTTCATTTGTTCAATGTGAGCGAGCAGCTTATCTTTCGCGGTTTGATCAATCACAGGCCCCACATCGGTGGAGAGCCGTTCTGGGCGCCCGACTGACAGCTCTGCCATCGCCCCTTTAATCAGGCTAATCACGCGGTCTGCAATATCCTCTTGAATGTATAGAACACGCAGGGCTGAACAACGCTGACCCGCAGACGCAAACGCTGAGCGCAATACATCACGCACCACTTGCTCAGGTAATGCGGTACTGTCTACCAGCATGGCGTTTTGTCCGCCGGTTTCTGCCACCACAGGCACAGGATCAGCGTCACGCTCAGCCAATGTACGTGTGATACGCTGAGCAGTGGGCGTTGACCCTGTGAATGCCACACCGGCAATGCGGCTGTCTTCGGTCAATGGCGCACCCACCACAGATCCACTGCCCGGGAGCAGTTGGATAACGCCAGCTGGGATCCCGGTTTCAAGTAGCAACTCAATCGCGCGATAAGCGATAATGGAGGTTTGCTCTGCCGGTTTTGCCACCACGGTATTACCTGCCACCAGCGCCGCACTGACTTGCCCCAAGAAGATCGCTAACGGGAAGTTCCACGGGCTGATACAAGTAAACACACCGCGTCCTTGATAGCTGACCGTCTGCATCTGGCCATCAAAGCCTCGGTATGAGAGCGGCTCGCCCTGCAAGGCATTGGCCTGCTCTGGGTAATAGCGCAAAAAGTCGACCGCTTCGCGTACTTCATCAATGCTGTCGTGAATCGTTTTACCTGCTTCGCGGTGACAAATGGCTACCAGCTCGCCTAAATTGGCTTCAAGTTTATCAGCAAGGTCAAGTAAGTACTTACCACGCTCACTGACCTGTGTTTTAGACCATTCAGGATAAGCACTCGCGGCAATATCGAGTGCATTATTCACCTGATCAGCCGTTGCCCAGTCAACTTGGCCGACTGGCTCATCGCGATCATAAGGTGCAGCGATGGCATGCGTGTCACCGGCCAGGCGCTGGCCATTCACAATGGGGCCAGCCTGCCACTGGTGTGCGTCCATAAAGGGAGCAACGCTTGCGGTGAAAGGCTGCCATTCAGAGTCAATGTCAGTGGCGACGCCTTGAGAATTTTTGCGCGACGAGCCAAAGATATCTAAAGGCAGCGGAATACGGTCATTGTGCAGTGTTGAGTTCGCACGCAATGTATCGACAGGATCCGCGATAAGATCATCAATCGGGCAGCGTGCATCCACTAAACGGTGGACGAAAGAGCTGTTTGCCCCATTTTCAAGTAAGCGACGTACCAAGTAAGGCAGCAAGTCTTTGTGGCTTCCTACTGGTGCGTAAATACGCACCTCGGTATTAAACAAGGCTTTCGCGTGGTTATACAGCGCATCTCCCATACCGTGAAGGCGCTGGAATTCGAACTCTTGATGCGTGGCCATCGAAGCAATGGCGGCAATGGTATGGGCGTTATGGCTGGCAAATTGCGGATACACAAGGCCACGCACATGCTCGCTTAACAGGAAACGGGCACACGCGAGATAAGACACATCGGTGGCCTCTTTGCGTGTGAATACCGGATAGCCATGATGACCTGTTTGCTGACACAGCTTGATTTCACTATCCCAGTACGCTCCTTTCACCAAACGCATCGGGATCACATCGCCCTGCTCTTTGGCCAGCGCAGCTAGCCAAGTGATCACGGGGAGTGCGCGTTTAGAGTAGGCTTGTACCACCAGACCAAATTTACCCCAGCCCTGAACAGTGGGATCGCGATATAGCTTTTCAAATAATGCTAACGAGAGCTCAAGACGGTCCGCTTCTTCGGCATCAATGGTGATCGCCACATCTTTTTCACGTGCGCGCTTGAGTAACACCAACACAGTGTCGAACATTTCGTTCATCATGCGATCGTAGTTGGCTGCTTCGTAGCGAGGATGCAGGGCGGACAGTTTGATAGAGACTGATGGAGATGGACCTTGATAGCTGCCTTTGGCATTGCCTACCGACTCAATCGCTTGTAAGTAGTCCGCTAAGTAGGCTTTGGCATCATCTTGCGTTAGCGCAGCTTCTCCCAACATGTCGAACGAGTAGGTAAAGCCATTGTTACGGGGGCCTTCACCGTTTTTCTGCGCCTCATCAATGTCACGCCCTAGCACAAACTGGTGCCCCATGATTTTCATCGCTTGGTGCATCGCTTGACGTATCACAGGCTCTGACATCTTGTTCACAAGACGATTAATCACTGATGCTGGTTTGCCTTCGGTACTTTCATCTAACGTCACGACTTTGCCCGTTAACATCAACCCCCATGTGGAAGCGTTAACAAACAATGAATCCGAATGGCGTAAATGTGCCTTCCAGTCAGCGACACTCAGTTTGTCACGGATTAACGCATCGGCAGTGTGAGTATCAGGAACCCGCATGAGTGCTTCGGCAAGGCACATCAACAGGATCCCTTCACGGGTATCCAGGCTGTATTCTAACAAAAGCGCATCGATCATCTGGACCGCTTTTTTATCAGCTCTCACCTGCTCAATTAATTGGGTCGCTTGACGACGTGTTTGCTCTCGCTCGCTCTCAGAGGCTTGCGCTAGCGGGATGAGCTCTTTAAGCCATTCGCTTTCGTCAACACAATAAAGCGGAGAGATTTCCGACCAAATCTGCGCTAGTGGGCGCTCGACAAACGAGGGCTGCATAGCATCGATGGCTTTAAACATAGTGGTATCCTCACTCACGTCCTCCCAAATCCGGGCAGGAAAATGTTACGTCATTGTTACTTTGCGATCGATTCTATGCGTGCTCTATCAGTAAGGTCTTACAAAAAACACCGGCATTATTGCAAAATACTCCGATGATTAACAAATAAAGCTGTCGATCGCCATAGTGGCATAACAAATTGAATGCAGATGATTGATATAAGGAAAACCAAACCTAGCTATAAATACACGTCAAGGTGTGATTTTAAACTTAGCAGGTGATACGCCAAAATAGCGAGAAAACGCATTAGTGAAACCACTTTGGCTGGAGAAACCACAGCTATCGGCAATTTGTGCCATGGTCAATTCACTTTCTTTTATTAACTGTTTCGCTAGAGCAAACCGTTTTTCCAGCACATATTGGTGAGGTGTGGTGCCGACCTGTTCTTTAAACAGCTGATGAAATTGGCTCTCAGCCAAAAAAACACTGCCCGCCAACTGCGCGACGGTGATCTTGCGACTGATATGCTGGTGAATGTAACGGTCAATAATATCCATATTTAAGCGATGGCCATCACGGCGAGGGGAGACATGATCACGGAAATGACGATGTAAGACACACATCAAGGTATCAGCACAGGCTCTACTTAATAGGCGATCAGAAGGGTTGGCGATCATTTCAGACGACAAGGCTTTAATCAGTGTTTGCGCATGGGTATCAAGTTGGAAATACGGCTCACGAGAAAATAATTGTGAAATATTCTCGTGCATCAAAGCCTGTCCGGCCCACTCTTGAAAGGGCAGGTTGATCACCAAGATCTCATTCCGCCCAACCCCTGTAAAAGCGTGCTCCTGTGACTCCGCTACCAGACAACCTTGCCCAGGACCCACTAAGCTCCCACGTCCACCGACATCAAACTCGGTTTGCCCCTGGAGGCCAATCACGACTTGTTTGTAGTCATGACTGTGATGAAGCTGCTGCCTTGGTAAAGCGATGACTTCTGATACTTTTGGTGTCGCAGCCATTACTTGCCTCCATGATCAATGAACGTCCCTGCCCGTGAATGAATCATTCGACTCTAATTCTGGCATGGTTCCCCCATACACGCGACTGCTATATGACGATAGTTCTCTTTCTTAAAGACCATTCATCGGAACAATGATCAAGTACCGTAATTTTTACGGACGATGTCATTTCGAGAGTAAAAATGTGTAGGATCCCGCAATTATTTATCATTGATCCCTGACATATCGGCTTTTGGCACCTAGAAAAACACATAGAAAAAGAATAGATACCATTAATAATCAATGATTTAAATGTCATTCGATGGGTTATATGTCCGCTTGATCATCGTTGCGGGCAATTAAAAACGATCAGTGCCTTGATCATTCTTCCGTTTTTTTCTCGCTTCACACAATCTTATTTGAAGCATGGCACTGCTTAAGGTAATCTCGCATAAACATAAAAACCATGAGCACAGTTGCACCGATCACGTCGCAGAATGCTGACTGCCGTCAAATAATTAACACGGTTTACGTGGCAACACGGGTTTCCGTGATAGTCTACTTTTTGGACATAGGTATTATTATTGCGACATGCGTAAGCAAGGGAACTATGACAACGAAATATATAAAAGCGTTATGCTTAGCGCTCCCTCCCCTACTGCTAACCGAGTTGGCGTTCGCTGAAAACGCGTCTTCCGCTGATAATCTCGATCCGGTCAGTGAGTTGGTTGAGAAACTCCGTGATAAAGAAGAGTCGTTGGAGTCTCGAAACGATGAACTGGCTCTGCAGCAGGCGAAGTTGGATGACCTACTGGTTAAACGCGCGACGTTAGAAGATGAGCTGAGCAACCTGAAACGCAAACGCAGCAACGCTAAGGCAGAGCTCGATGCGAAATTTCAGGACTTGATTGCCGATCCGAGCACAGATATTGGCCCGTATCAGCAGACCTACCAACAAGCCTGGCAAATGGTGAATAATCACCAACAAGAGCAAGCTGCCAACGAATCCGCCATTATTGAACAGAAAAAGCAACTGGCGAAACTCGAAAGCAAGCAAGCACTCCTTGCCACCACGCTGGAGAACTTACATGAGGCAATGCGTGAAGCACGTGCTGAACGTCTTCGCAAAGAGCTGACACAAAAAGATACCATTGAAGTCGTTCATAGCCTGACTTGCTCCCCCAATATGACCTTGTCTGCCTGTGCAAACCAAGGTAAGACACTGACCATGCAAAAGGCAATTCGCGATTTTCGTGGCCAGGTGACTAATTTTGTCACTGAGTCTAACGCGGTGAAGCAAAACATAGATAAAGTTGCGTTTAATATTCATGTGACTAACAGCGAAATCGTAGACGCTGGCTTTACTGGTGGTATGGACTACACAACACGTATCAAAGCAGAGATGGTGAGTCGTCCAGATAAAACCGCCTCTTGTCGACTTCTCGATCTAGAAGACCGATATTGTGTTGAAACAACGCAGGCGCAGCAGCAAGCAAACCGCAAGCAGCAAGCGAAGCGTTGGGTAAATGTCACCATCCGCTCAAACCGTTATGACGATAACGTGAGTATCAATGATGTTTCATACGGCAGTACGCCTGTCGAACTGATGTTACCCGTCGGTAACCATGAGCTCACGGTATCTAAACCTGGTTTTGTCCCTTATGACCAAGAGGTTTATTTAGGTAAAGATCAAGTGGTATGGGCCAAACTGAAAGAGCAGCCTAATCAACCCCCGAGCCCAGGCAAAAAATTTACCGATCCCGTTGCTAAAAATCTGGAAGCACCACAAATGGTTGTTATCGGAGCGGGTGAGTATAAAGTCGGCCCTGATGCACGTGAAAATGTGGCTATCCAGCAATCATTTGCTATAGGCGCAGCTCCCGTCACCGTCGAGCAGTTTGATGCGTTTGTCGCAGCCTCTGGGTATGTCACGGCGGCAGAGCAAGGCAATGGTTGTAACATGTTGATAAACGGTGATATAAGCCAAAGCCTAGAATCAGACTGGCGTCAGCCTGGCTTCGATCAAGCCGCCGATTCCCCAGTTGTTTGTGTGAATAAAGACGATGCTCAAGCCTACACCAAATGGTTAAGTCAGCAGACGGGACAACGCTACGCACTCCCTAACAACATTGAGTGGGAAGTGGCTGCACGCGGTGGCGCTGAGAGTGATTATTGGTGGGGAAATGATATTGGTGTTGGTAATGCCAATACCGGCTGGAGCGGGACAGTTTGGTCCAATGACCGAACATCACCGGTAAAAAGCTTCCCACCTAACCCTTTTGGTGTTTACGATACCGCGGGGAATGTATGGGAATGGGTGAGCAATGATACGCCCCTAGCCCGTGGTGGTGCATGGAACTTCTCACCCCAGCGGGCGCGCGCCTCTGAGCGTCTAGAACTAGGGGAAAATACCAGTGCCAATTACCTGGGTTTCCGCGTCGTCAGAGACATCAAAACGCGTTAATCTAACCGCTCTAACGTCACCAAAAAACGCCGCCTCGTTGCGGCGTTTTTGATAATACCCACATGTTACCTATCATTTAAATATCTCTACAATCATAGTCTTCACGTAAAGTGGCTTTATTTAATGTCAATAGGTCAAAGCCCCCCTACCCAACGTCTAATCTTCTGGATATAGTGGAGCTTGTAAACGCGATTTGTCCCGATAGATACGTTTACATCGTTCCTAACACTGTTAGGTGCAGTTTAGATGCTCGATCCATATCAACTACCCTCATGGTATGGATTTGGTATCTCGACAACCTCTTCTACACGTCGTACAGGATACACCCCTTGGGGAAATCTTGTCTTTGCCGGCTTTATGCCGGCTTTTTTTTGTGCTCCAATAGCGTGTCGACTTTTCTATATCCCCTGGATAGTTAGGTCTAATAATAATAACAACGCGTCGGTAAGCAATATGAATCATCAAGAAGCCCTTGTGCCTCCAGCTTTATCTATGCTTGAGCAATTACCTGGTTGTTGGGGTTGTAAAGATACGCAATCAGTCTTTATATATGCCAACAGTGAATACTGTCGCCTAATAGGGCTAAATCAGCCGCAAGACTGTATTGGTAAGACTGACCATGATATGCCCAGCCCAACGACACGATGTGCTCACCAGTTTCAGGTGCAAGATAATTATGTAATGAAAACCGGTAAGCGACTTCGTGTACTCGATATCCACCCTTATGCGAATGGCCGATGGCATGCCCATTTATTCACTAAAACGCCTTGGTATAACGATGATGGAGAAATTTGTGGGGTTATGTTTTGTGGACAAGAACTGAGTGATACCGCCATTTTAGAAGTGGGACATTGGATATGTCGGGCTGTTACTCATCCAGACGAAGCGTTAACTGATCATCACCACCGCAAAACACGGGTGCACCTCACTGCGCGCGAACAGGAAGTCCTTTTTCTTCATTTACATGGTAAAAAGCCTCAAGTGATAGCCCAGACCTTATCCGTGTCAGTCAAAACGATCGAAAATCATTTCGCCCATTTGCGAGAAAAGTTTGAGGTTGAGTCAAAGGCAGCATTATTGGAGCGCGCGCTCGCCCAGGGATTCGGTTCGGCAATCCCAGAAAGCTTATTAACCCAGCAAGTCTCCGTGGTGCTACGAGACTAAGAAACGCCCTCTAGTTAGAAAACAGGCCAAAACGCTAGCGTATTGGCCTGACGCTTACTTAGGGTGCTAAACGCTCAACCATCCACTGATTATCAGTTTGTCGTTGATACAAAAAACGATCGTGCAAACGATGCTCGCCACCTTGCCAAAACTCAATACTTTTGGGTTGAACACGGTAGCCACCCCAAAATGTCGGGACGGGAATATCGCCTTTCTCAAATTGCTTTTTCAACTCTAAAAACTTGCCTTCTAATACAGCGCGTGCAGATAACCGCTCACTTTGTTTACTCGCCCATGCTGCGATCTGGCTTTCTTTTGGTCGAGAGGTGAAGTATTTAAAGACTTCTTTCTTACTCAACGGCACCGCTTCACCGGTGATATGAACTTGTCGTTCCATGAAGTGCCATGGAAAGTGCAAACTGATCTGACTGTTTTGCTTAAGATGTATTGCTTTACGGCTACCTAGGTTTGTATAAAAAACAAACCCGTTCTGATCAAAGTCTTTGAGCAAGACGATACGTTGAAAAGGCTGGCCCTGTTCGTCGACAGTTGCAATGGTCATTGCGGTTGGATCAGGCACTTGGGTATCGATCGCTTGCTGTAACCAATGTTCAAAAAAAACCATCGGCTCAGAGGGTAAATCATCTCGGTGTAACCCCCCTTTCGTATATTCTCTTCGAATATCTGACAAATCCATTTCTCTCTCCAATTCGTTTATTTTCAAGTTATTTTGCTCAGGTCAGGCGGGATAAACAAGCGCTATCTAAGTACGTCCTGCTTACTCCCTCGAACAATGCCACACCATCAGCGACAAACGACGCTTCAGTCGGCATGATATAACGCAATGATGCCGATAATCGCTGATATTTGTCAGTGACCACACATGCAAGAAATGAGCACCACAGACGAAGAGAGAATACAATCGTACTTAAAGCGGGCTCGTCACGGGGAACATTCGTGTTCTTTGCCTATGATTCCGCAAAAGTGGCGACTAACGGTATAACCGATGCCAAGGCTATGGCAGACTTTCTCACTAATGGCCCCAGAAGAACCCGCGTACGTTTTGCCGACCATGCCAACGCGGACACCAGAGTCGTCTTATAATAAAACGTGCCGAGTTCGCAAGATAAATAGCGTTTGGCAAAGCAGAAAATACCAAAAACTCGCACAGGAGAAAACGATGAACACAGCGAACGTCAACCAATCTAGAGACCTCGTCGTACCAAAGGTAATGGATTAAACATTAGCGGGGATGTTGATACAGCATGGGCTATTTTCACATGTCAGTCTCAGTCTTAAAGCGAAAGCATCGATGAAGCGATGGCATATTGCTGGGCTGTGCTTGTTACTGTCACTCAGTGCAACGAGCCTGACGACCACAGAATCACGCTGGGTGGGGCAAGTCTCTCAATTTTATGGTGAGCGCGCCGGTAAGCGTGTTACTGCGTGGCGTAACATGGTAGAAACAACACAAAGCTTATCAGAACAAGATAAGTTGCGAAAAGTTAATGATTTTTTCAACCAGTTGTATTTCGTTGATGATATCAATTTATGGGGAAAAAACGACTATTGGGCGACCCCTCTTGAGTTCCTTGGTGCCGCCGCGGGTGACTGTGAAGATTTTAGTATCGCTAAGTATTTTTCGCTCCGAGAATTGGGTATCGATGATAAAAAGCTACGACTTGTTTACGTTAAAGCGATTCGTCTTGACCAATTTCATATGGTCGTTGCTTATTATCCCACTCCCTCATCCGAGCCGGTACTTTTAGACAACTTAGATCCGGCCATTAAGCGTGCATCGCTACGTCGCGATCTATTGCCCATATATAGTTTTAATGGTAGCCGATTATGGTTAATGAAAGAGCGCGGACAAGGCGAGCTGGCAGGTAACTCGTCTCGACTTGGCCTCTGGAACGATCTGCGTAGTCGTATCGATACCTTAAAGATGCAAAAACCAATTAGACAATTTGATAGGTAAACACCGATGACGTTATTCAATCAAATATTCACGTGGATGCTGGTGATTTTTTTCTGCTTAGTGCTGGCCGTCTTCGGTATTGAACTTAATACCACGCGAAACTTTTTACTTAATCAGCAAACATCTGATGTCAACAATACCGTCAATTCGATGGGGTTAGCACTCGCGCCCTATTTAGAGTCAGACGATAAAGTGGCCGCAGAGTCTGTCATTAATGCTTTTTTTGATGGCGGGTTTTACCGAGAGGTCAATCTGACCTTGCTGGCGGATAACAGCGAGATTGTGCGCGAGTACCCGGTAAAAATTCAAGGTGTCCCGCAGTGGTTTATCGACCTTGATGTTTTCCCTGTCATCACGGAAAAACAGACCATTACAAGTGGCTGGATGCAACTGGCTGAAGTAGAGGTGGTTGCGCACCCTGGTTATGCCTACAAGCAATTGTGGAAATCATTTGTCCAACTGAGTGCCATTATGGCAGCGATTTTTGTTATCGCGTCTGTCATTATTGGTTGGCAATTACGACGCTCACTAAAGCCCCTCTCCCGCATTACCGCTAAAGCCGGTGAAATCGCTAAAAACAAATTTGGTGAACCGATCCCCCTTCCTCCCACCTCCGAGCTCAAAACCGTTGTCAAAGCGATCAACGTGATGACCGAACAGCTTAAACGCTATTTTGAGCAGCAAGCTGAAGAAGCGGACCGACTGCGTAAAGCGGCATATCGAGACGCCATTTCTGGTTTAGGTAACCGTCGCTTTTATATGGGTCAGCTTAAATCCTGGCTAACGGAGTCTGGGATCGGGGGGATGGTATTAGCCAAAGTGGACATGATCAAAGAGGTCTATGACAACCACGGTTTCGAAGCCGGTGACCAAATCGTCGAACGCTTTGCCACTCGATTAACGACAACCATTATCACTAACGATAACATGACGGTCGCGCGATTAAGTAAAGACGAGTTTGTCATTTTGGCGCCTAATGCCGATCCTGACGACTTACGCTTATTAGGAGAAACCATGCTTGCTATGGTGGCAGAGATGCAAGCCGACCCGTCAGAGCTCACCGCCCCGAAAGCAGCGGTTGGCTTAGCGATTAATGGTGGAGGCAACCGAGATGCTAGTGTATTGCTCTCTCAAGCCGATAACGCCCTTTCACAAGCACGCAATACACCAGAGCACCCAGTGGTATTAATCGACCAATCAGTGGGTGATGCGGCGATGGGTAAACAACAGTGGAAGGCTCTACTCCATGAGGCAATAGCCAACGAGCTATTTGTATTCAAATATCAACCAGCAACAGACAGCCAATCGAACCGATTACATCAAGAAGTGTTCTCAGCCATCGAAAAGACGGAAATTACTATGGTGCGGGTCATTTCCTAGGGGCGGTTGAACAACTCCAACTCGGCGAAGTGTTGGATAAATACGTTATCTCTCATGTGATCAACACACTCACCACTACGCCTAACATTGGCCCGCTGGCGATTAATCTCACCCTAAGTAGTGTGACGAATGCATCCTTTATCCGTTGGTTAGGCACCACTTTGTCTCAACATCGAAAACTTGCAGGGCAGTTATTATTCGAGATCCCTGAAATCGCGTTTGTTCGTCATGCCGATCATACAGGCCTGCTCACCGACCAAATCCGCCAATCGGGCTTCCAGTTTGGCGTTGATAACTATGGCCGCAATTTCCAATCTCTGGATTACTTGCAGCGATTTAAACCAGACTACGTCAAAATCGACTTTGCCTATACCAGCCACATAGAAGATGACGCGCAAGGTCACGTCCTTGCTTCGATTTGTCGTACTGCCCACAATTTGAATATCACCACCATCGCAACACGGGTGGAAACCGAAGCGCAGCTGACTCACCTTTCAGAACTGTTCGTCAGTGGCTTTCAAGGCTATGTGTTCAATAATACGGAACTCAGCGATAGGTAAACGCTGTCACTGCAGCGTTGTTATGTCTCGCGTTGCATGAGTAACGCGAGACCGGCCAATAAGCCCTCTCACTAGCGGGCATCTTACCAATCCTATTCATTGCATTAATGATACTGTGAAATCTTTGGAGAGAGCGAAAGCCAGTATGGCAAGCTGAGAGAGCTGACGCGCTGGTCAACAGTTTACAGTGTAAATTGAGTTTAACTATTAGGTTGGTAAGGTTTTAACTCTATCGCCGCATTGTCATAAAATAAAACAGAAGGGCCATGCTCAGAATTCACTGTATGTTTTTCATCACCAATGGTGCAATGCACTCGGCTCAATAATGATTTGGTTGCGATGATGGTCGCGGAGCGATAATTGGCGGTGATCATGGTGTCTGTTTCCTCTATCTCATATTCTATTTCTTCAAGCGAGGCAAAGAGGTGGTCTCGCGTTGACGTAATGCGTTCAACCATTGCCGCGTCGCGCTTTTCTACCGGTAAAGCCTCAAGTTTCGCGCCCGCTGCTTTAATTTTATCCAATTTCGCTGTCTTCTCTTCCCAGTCTTTATTAAGGTCTACGATTTTCCGTTTAAGTATGGGTAAACGAGGAAAACAATGGATGTAGGTATGGGCCCCTGCACTTGCGCCAATAATAACCGCTTGCACCTTTTCACCCACTTCGTGCTTCCCACCCGCTAAAGTACCTTTTCGTTTCGTCGCATCACTTATCACGATTGAATGTCCGACAGTCGTGTGACAATGCATTGCATGTAAGGTGAGTTCAACATTCTGGTTGGCACATAACGTGGCATACTGGGCAAATTTTGCCACTATATTTCCCTCAGCGATCAAGACACAGTTTATATCTGAATCCGCTGCAACTTGGCGTCCAATAATTCCATTTTGGACAATAATGTCAGCACCGGCAGTAATTGTGGCAGATTCAACAACACCGCCGACGGTCACGGTGCCCGTTGCCGTCACCTTCATCCCCACTTCGACATCGCCTTTTATAACGACACTACCTTCAAAGTTGACATGACCCGTGCCCACATCAACCACATCTAGGCTCAACGCATCATCGACGACAACACCGTCTTTTTGAAGTCGAGGAATACCTGCCATGGTTGCGATAATGATATTAGGATCTTTACTGCTCAATTCACTGCCTTCATGGACAGACAGTGTCATTGGCTTGCCAGACGATGTCGATAGCACAGAACCCGTCACAGTAAACCCTTCGTAACCAGGTGTTTCAGGGATCAATTTAGCCAGCGGTTGGCCATGCTTAACCATCACCATCTCACCGAGATCACGCATATCGACAGTGCCATCTTCTCGTTCTTTGGGGCGACGAACCCTGTCGGCTGGATCTTCGATTAGGTAAACAAGATGTGCGTCCTCTCCCGCAATCGGCTGTCGACCAAATGCGACGGGGACATCCAAGTATTCCCCCGGTTTTAATCGCCCGGAGGCTGAGAGGAGTTTTTGTAGGGTTGGTTTTTTTATTCCACGGACAATGTTGGCTTCACGGAGTGTGGAAAGAATATCATCGGCTTTAAGACCACGACCGCCACAGGCCCCGTTAACAATGAGGTAGGCTGTCATTTTATCGTCAGCAATACGCGCTTCTATTGTCGCATCTCGTCGTTCCGCGATAATGAAGTCTTCTGATTCTGCATCATCGATAGATGCATTCAATTTCGTTAATGCCGACTCTAACGTATCATCAAAACAAAAAAAGCCGGCCGCTTGATTGCTAACCAACCAGTCTTTAATTTGTTTTTTCTCTATAGGTTGACCGCTTGCATGTTCGACTTTCCCTGCCGATAAATACACGCGCTGGCCATCCTGAGAGACGCGGAGGATATCGTCTAGCATGTCGCTCCCTGCCAATCAATTCCTTACGGCGGTATTATTATTTAACACGGCCGCGCGGGCATTGCTTCTATTTCGTTAAATTGGACGAAACACCACTTGTCGTCACAACACCTAGTCTCCTTTAGATTAGCTTACGTCGTGTTCAAGTGCGCGCAATTGTCTCATTTATAATAAATTATACAGGCTTCCTGAGCTTGGGAGCAGGATCACTGTTAAAAACGTGAACACGATAGAATAAATGAAGTCATCTTTGACAGTAACGATATCGAGCCCACTCTCTCGCACTCATTTACAGTGTAAATGAACACTGTCTCTTAATTTACAATGTAAACTGACGCTGCTTGTCTGTGCTGGGTTTACAGTGTAAATCGACTTAGTCAACCCCATAGTGCGCGATGTATTCTCGGATCAATGCTTCTGCTTGCTTCTTGCCGGACAGTTGATAGCGCGAACAGACCATCCACCAAGGCTGACCCAGGAGGATACGGCTAATAAGTAAATGGCATGTTTTGTTATCTCGGTTATCGGGCGTTATGTGGATATGCTGATACAGCCATATTTGCAAACTGGCTAATGCCGCATCCACTCCCACTCCCCCAGCAACAAACCCTTTTAGCTGTTGCTGAGCACCGTTGGTCATCGGTTTCTCGGGGAGGCATGCAATCATAGAGGCTACCGTGTCGGCCTCCATAAGCTGATGGCTGGTCATTAATAGAATAGGGAGGCTTTGACTGAATAACTCAACCGCATCCGTCATCCAGCCTAACGGTTTAAGAGGTTTCACCATTTGTAAAGAGTGGCAACCACTGGCTTGGTCACGCTTTAAGCCCAATTTAAGCGGTTCGAAACCTTGCTTAAACCAGAACTGATTTAAGCTGACCGTCGCACCAAAACTGACGCCTAAACCAGCAACCTTCTTTGTTAAGGCATGATCCGTTATCTTCGCGAGAAGCTGTTGCCCAATACCACGATGACGAAGTGGCTCGGATACCGCGATTCGCTGCACTCTCCAGAGTATGTCGCTCAGAATCTCCGGCGTCCCCAAATTTGCCGCCAGAGACTGGCTCAAGAGATGACCTCTTATTCGACGCTGCCCCGCAACCACAAGATGGCTGAGCTTTACGTCAAGTCCCCCTTCTTGATTCACAACACATGCCGCGACAATCTCACCGTCGACACGAGCGACAAAGACAATAACCGCCTCATCATCGAGTAAGCGTGCTAAGTCATTGGGCGACGTTTGATAGTGCGCAGCAATCAATAACGCAAACAACGCACGGAGCTGACTTTCATTCTTCACCAATACATGACGTGATAAACATTCAACGACCAGCCGCCCATTATCATGTGTCGAATTGAAAAAAGGAGGTTCAACTGACTCACTCTGCTCAACATCAAGGAGGAAAAGCGAGTTTAATGCGCGCTCGACGGGATCGTTATCAGCCCAACGCATGGGTGCAGTCAGCGTTAATGCGCGCCATTGTGGCTGCTCAACATCGAGCAATTGCTTAACTCTTATCGTAAACGCTCGTCCCGTCCCTTCGTAACCATGCTCAGTTGTCGCAATGGCCACTCGGCTATAGGTCCGCAGCCACTGACTTAACATGGGTAACGGGATCGCGGCGGCTTCATCGATTAAGAGAAGATCGGCAGGAGGTACCTCTCTGAGCAGTTCATCCGGCGCAATAAAGCGAATCTGACTGCCTTGATAATGAATGGTCTGGCCTTGAACCTTAATACCCAAACGTGCTTTAAGATGAAAAAATAACGTGGAAGCATGAGCGGGGGTAGGAGATGTAACCAAAATCTGCCGTGGCTTATGCGCCATTAACTGTGCAGCAGCGATCCCCAATGCAGCCGATTTTCCTCGTCCACGATCTGCCGTCAGCAGTAAGGGGCGACGTCGGTGTCCCGTCACGACTTTTGTCACGGCTGATATTGCATCTTCCTGTGTCACTCGATGTTCATCACTTGGGAGCGTCCTGTCGAGTGGCCATCGGATCGTTTCCTGCGTGTGATACGCGACCGAAGAATCGACATCGAGTTGACGGAGTATGCGTTGCACGGATGGCGGTAAGTTTTCTTTTGGTTCAATCAGTCGGAGTAAAATTAACGATCCCGAACGACAGCACCCGGCAAGAGCGCAAAAGGCTTCTGCATTAAAGTCAGCGCTTATCTCGACCAACACATGTCCGCACTCTTGACCTAGTTTTTGATGTGCCTGGCGCCAACTCCATCCTTGTTTGGGATCCCCCACGACGACTGGCATAGTTTCATCGTCGAAAGCACTGAGGATAATGTCTAAAGGGTGATCGACGCAGACTAGCTGTCGATGGGACCGCAGCGTTGCACACCTAATCAAGTCATCCAAAAAACACTTCAGTGTTGGCAAAGTCATCGATGTCCCCATGGGGCGAGTTTCCATTTGATATATTCAGTAGATAAAGAGAATGATAACACGCAAAAAAAAACGACACGCTAGGCGTGTCGTCATTATTCTTTCATTACCCATACACGGGATCAGCCGTTAAGTTGCTCTTTAATCAATGCCAAGATCCGCTCCGCGTCCTGATCATCCACTTTCTTCAAGTTGATACTCAAATTATTGCCTTTCCGGCGGTAGGATGCTCGACCTTCTAACAGTGTCTGAGCTTGATCTTTTTCAGGTGATGAGGGGGCACTTAATTCATCTTTAAACTGCTCAATGCGCTGAGTCACTTCACGGGTAATGCGGGTAACCCCTTGCGCATCGACTTGTTGCCATAGTGGTGTTTCGCCTAATTTTTCTATCAATTGTTCTTGTGATTGTGCATCGAGGCTAAAGTACAATCGATGGAGTTTCACAATGGTAGGGCGGCCTAGTTCCGAGACGCTCGGGTATGCTTGCAACAGCGGTAAGGGAAGGGCAGCGGCTTTTAAAGCACCACTCACTAACGCCTCACTGCATTGGCATGCGCTTGCCAACGCCTTTTGGTCGCTTACTTCACCACTATCCAACATCGCCTGCATTTCTTTACCTCGTTCATACAGCGATAAAGGTTTATGCGCGTTTGCAACATCAGATAAGAACTTAGCATGCCGAGTGCTAATCCCCTTGGCCACGTAGACAAGAAAATCTTGCTCCGCGAGCATACAGGACATACGTCGGCGGCTACCGTCAAGTACCTCAATACGGCCATCATCAAGCCAGCGACCCACGGCTGGATACTGTTGCCCGTGCGCTTTTAAGGTGACGAGGATATCGGATAACGCCAATTCGTTGAGAAAAGACTGCTCGCGCGCATTTTTATCAAATACCGTGGTTTTATCTCGGATCTCACTGGCAGACACTTTCACCAGTTCAAACTCGACCGTGTGCTCACCGGCTACCGCCAGTTCTATCACTGCGGCTTTCTCACTGGCAGCACTCTGTGCTTCTTGCGTCGTTGTCGCTCGGCGTTTATCTGCTTTGGCAAACAAGCGTGCATTTAAATCAGAGGTTTTAATTGCCATTTTTCTTTTTTACTCCTGATTAAGCTGAGACCAGTGGCTATGTAGGACACGTTCGAGTTCTAATCCGACGCGATGTACCGCATCTTGCGCGGTCGACAACGTTTTCTTACCACCCTCAAAGTCTTGTGACGTAAGATCAAACACCGTGCTATACGTATCTGCACAGGTTTCAAAGGCTCGACTCCTCGGAATCGTGGCCATCATTACTTGCTCTCCCAAAAGATAATTCATTTCAGTTAGAACGGAAATCTGTTTTTTGTTGTCATCTTCAAACATTGTTGGCATTAATCGTACAAACTCTAAACCATGCCAGTCCTGTGGAAACATCTCATAGACCTGAGGAAGATGCTGGAAGAAGTTAACTGTTGATGCCCAATCAAGCCGTTTTGCCGCACAGGGGATCACTAATGAATTAGAAGCATACATGGCGTTCCATACAAGGGGATCAATGTGTGGGCCTGTATCAATCATAATGATGTCAAATTCATCACTGATAGGATCGACCACTTTATCCTGTAAAAGCTCAACCACATTGAGTGACTGACTCGTCGCTAACGCTTGCCACGCCTCAGCGTTAAACATGGCATCTTCAGGAAAAGCAGCCATAGTTTTCAAGTTTGGATATTGCGTGGGTAGCAAGACATTCCGCATCATGAAGTCTTTATCTGCAGCTTGGGGTGTATTATCCAGCATTACATCAACGGCGGAGTAGATCCCTTCTTGCTCTGTCAAACTTATTTGAGGGTTGAGGAATAATCTCAACGAGCCCTGAGGATCCAAGTCAATCAAACAAATACGGTATCGTTTCTCGAGGTTTAGCGCCATGCATGCAGCCAAATGTACAGCACTCATGGACTTCCCTGTTCC
Source organism: Salinivibrio sp. ES.052 (assembly GCF_900141775.1). Lineage (GTDB taxonomy): Bacteria > Pseudomonadota > Gammaproteobacteria > Enterobacterales > Vibrionaceae > Salinivibrio. The sequence continues at coordinate 283,059 of NZ_FSRI01000003.1, forward strand.
ACCTTTCTGATTTTGAATATTGACGACCCAAGGTTTATGCGTTTTCCCTTTACGCTCATGGAAAGTAGGTACTTTCGCGGCATCCATAATTTGGTGCGCTTCGTCTAAGGTAATAGAGTAATGATTGGCATTATTCTTGGTAAATTGGTGTCCATCTTGCTCCATGCGCGAAATCGCTTCATCAAGCTTACGCCGAGTTAATCCCGAACGTGTTTCCATTAATGCTTTAGACATTGGCGGAAAGAGTTGGTCATGCCGCTCCTCCATCACAATCTCAACGCGATCAGACTGCACTTGCTTCGTCTGCGCAGCGATATTGCGGAGGTTTTCAATCGTCTTTTCCCTATCCATATCCTTTTTCGCCTTCACGATAAATAATTGCCGATTGTACAGCACATTCCATCAATGACAATAAAAAGGTGAACAAAAGGCAATCAAACAAAGATCCTGCTCACAATTGTAATAGTAGGGTCTCGCTGATAATCGCAAAAATTATTGTAATATTTCACGTGTGAAAGAATGCCTTTAAATAGAAAGATTAAAAATGTCACAGCGTCACTTATTTACATTGTAAACAGTGTATAAATTCGGAAGCTTATCTTTGAATGGCTAATTTACGGAATACACCATTTCAACCTCGATAGGAGATAAATAGGTTATTACGCAATCACTTTTAACGAACCAAAGACCGGATTTCTCGATTCAAACGCTCGGTTTGGCCCTTTTGATCATTTTTCCCGTAAACATGATCAAGGAAAATTGAGGTTGAAGCGATGGATACTTGATCATGCTTTCGATGGGTTTCGTCGCCAATAGGAAGCATGATCAAGCTGATTTAGCGCTGAAATCATCAGCAAATTCAACAATACTATCCCAATGCAAGACGGAACAATGATCAAGTTCCTCTACGGAAAGTGGTCGATATAGAGGTAAGCCGGAACGATGAAACCAAACCGCCAGATTACGGATAATGTCAGGCCCACCAAGGGATCCAGCACGATCACTATCATTTCCCATATCTTAACAGGCTGTACGAGGGCAGAATGACTAAGATCGAATGACAGGATCCTACTACATGATCATCGTTCCGTTAACCGGACACATACTTAGCTATGGCGATTATACTGTTAATGTTATTTCAATACTCCCCTTCAATCCGTCAACTTATCGATTGAGGAATGATTTAACACTCAATTTCCCCATTATCGGGTAAAACGGCACAACTTGATCATTGTTCCAAGGTGTAAAAAACGTTTTTTCTCGCTCACCAAGCCTCTAGGTGCACGAATAATTCCCTCAAGCTGTGGATAAGATGTGTATTTCACTTGATCATTGTTGCCATTATATTCTGATCATTGATGCGATAAAATGGTGATCATTGATGCAGACCTTACTTGATCATCGTTGGTCATACATGATGATCATGGCTCCGAACCCATGATGATCATGCTTTCGGAAGGGGGCTAAATATACTGTTTATTAATCAATTACTTACGAGATAAACATTCGCTGGATCATAAGATCAGATCATCAACTTAGATCAGAATAATCATAAAGATCAGTTAAAAGATGCAATAAAAAAGATCTTTCTTTTTGGGTCTTTTTTTATTAGTCTTTCCCTGGAAGAGTGATTGATTTACGGCTTTCGTCACTTCAATGTGAAAGAACAACGCGCTTTGAGTACGTCTGAGATAGAGGATCTTAACTGACATGAATGCCAGTAAACCCGAAAAAATATTAATAAAAGCCCCTCGCTCTCACAAAGACGGGCATCTCTTTGAAGTTCACGGTCAATTAGTTGACTGGTTAGCTCAATACGAGCATTTCAAAGGTGTGACGAAAAGCATTTTAGAGCTCCTTAATCTTATCTCAGTGCGTGGTTTCGCTTCTCAAGATGGCTACGTTTCAACGACTGAGCTTGTCGATGCCACCGATGGTCAGCTTACCAGAGCAGCAATCCAACAAAGGCTCCGAGCAGCAGTCCAATTAGGCTTATTTCTTCAACAACCGGTTCGATTTGAAGAAGGGTTAGCAGGTAAAACAATGCTTCATCGTTTTGTTAATCCAAGTCGTTTGATCTCATCACTTGGCAGTGCAGGTCTCATGACAGAGAAAAGCCGTGACGAAGTGAAACAAAAGCGTTCAAAAGCATTGGCACAAACACAGGTTAACCGACAACTACTCAGCGAACACGGGCTCGGCACGCCACCGATGATGCCAGGGGAAAAAGATCAAATCTTAGTTTCCCCAACGAGCTGGGCTGGGATCATTGATCAAGCGTTAGCGCCACCGCGGACAAAAAAAGGTTATCAGAAATCGATGGTCGCCATCAGTGGAACGAAGGCAATCATTGAAACACGGTCAGCTAAATCAATCATGACCGTTGACGATTTAATGACGCTCTTCGCGTTATTTACATTGACTGTTCAATATCATGATCACCACTTACCGAATTACGAATTACAAACCCAATCTATTGGTAATAAAACGCCGATCTATATCACCGATATCCTTCAATTACGTGGTAAAAAAGACAGTGGTCCGGCACGAGATGCGATTAGAGAAAGTATCGATAGAATTGAGTTTACTGACTTCCAGCTTCATGAGCTAACAGGACGCTGGCTCAGTGAAAATATGCCAGAGGGATTTAAAAGTGATCGTTTTCGTTTTTTAGCTCGGACGATCACCGCATCGGAGGAAGCACCCAAAGAAGGGGATGATGGCGAAGTAAGGATCAAACCTAACCTATACATTTTGGTGTGGGAGCCGTCTTTTTTTGAAGAGTTAATGACGCGTGATTACTTTTTCTTATTCCCGCCTGAGATTTTGCGTCAACATACTTTGGTATTCCAGCTCTATTCGCTCTTCAGAAGCCGTATGTCGCGTCGATTAGAAGATTCCATGCTGCTTAGCGAGCTTAACCAGAAAATGGCCCGCAACATCGAATGGCGCCGTTTTTCGAGTGATTTAATCCGAGAGCTGCGCAAATTAGCAGAGGGGAAGGTCACGGAGTCCATCTTTGCGGTAAATTTGTGGGGGTATCACCTGACCTTGACACGGGAAGAGGATGAGAAGAAATACCCAGATTACCGGATGGATATAAAATGTAATGTCGATGAAGTGATCCGATACTCTCGGGCTAAGATGTATAACGAGGGTAAACGCTCGTTGGCTCCAACCATGCCAAACCCGTTACGCAACGAGATCTTGCCTAGCCAAGACCTTGATCAACTTTCCGGGATCATTGATGGTGAATTCGAGCCCATTCAACGTAAAGAAAAAACCAGCGATCGATTGGGACGCCGCGTTAAGCAGCGTAAGCATCTCGTTGAGATTAATGCGGATGAGTTAACCATTGTGTTATCCAAGTATACGTCAGAAGAAGCATTACAACGCAGTATTACCGCGTTATCGGCAATGACGGGACATCCCTCTTCGGTGATCACTGAAGAATGCCAAGGGTATTTAGAGAAGCTTGATTGGCTCCGTGTCGGTGATCAAGTTGTGCCTTATGAAACACTCAGTCGTACCATTGAGTTTTTTAACCAACAACAACAAGCTCGTCATCTATCTATCGAAAAACTGATCTCAGGATTGGCGGTGAGACGAAAAGTTTGCCAGCGTGTCTTTGATGGCCACCTTGATGGGCAAGTGCTTAAAGCGTTAGATGATATCGCGATGGGCGGTTAATACCTCTTGATTTTGCATTGCTTTGACGCTCTACTGACACGCAGTCAAGGCTATCGTTTAAGATAGGTCTTGATAGATACCTTTGTCCTATTTGATGTCTTTATTGACATTGTTTGGCTACATGCTTGCCAGCGGGCGTTTGCCCGCTTTTTTCCTACTACGTTATTTTCCCCTATTTACAGTGTAAACTGCCTACTTTCATATATTCTTGCGTTTCAACGAGGCTGTTATGCCGATTTTATTACCGTTCGTCGCGGTTTTTATCTGGTCCGTTAATACGATCGTGAACAAAATGTCGGTTTCGGTCATTGCGCCTGGGGCGATGGCCTTCTATCGTTGGTTTTTTGCTATTCTCGTTTTAACCCCTTTTTGTTTACCTACGCTGTGGCGTCAAAGGCGTGCTGTTGCAACTTATGCACCAAAGCTTGCGCTCTTAGCCTTGCTAGGAATGGTAACTAATCAATCCGTTGCTTATTTTGCCGCACAAACTACTACCGCAACGAATATGGCATTAATCATGTCTCTTGTTCCCATGCTTAGCTTGTTTATGAGCATTCAATTATTGTCTCAGCCGCTAACGGCTCGAGCCATCGTAGGCGCAGGGTTATCCATCTCCGGGTTGATATACATGCTGACCTTAGGGCAGCCACTGACTTTATTAAGCAGTGGGGCGAGGATAGGCGATGGGTTAATGTTAGTGTGTGCCTCATCGTATGCACTTTATTGCGTTTTATTGAAGCGCTGGCCTATGGCGATTTCCAATTGGGTCTCTGTTTATGTGCAGGCGCTCTTTGCGGTCATTATGCTTGTGCCCGTTCTTCTCACCGCGCCAAGTCAATATATTGCACCTGATGCATATCCTCTCGTTGGCTTTGCTGCCTTGGGAGCGTCAGTGCTTGCGCCGGCCATTTGGTTACAAGCGATTGCGCTAAATGGGGCAAGCCGAACAGCAATGTATATGAATCTATTACCTGTCATCACCGCAGCGATTGCGGTACTTGGGCTTGGAGAAGTATTGACTCACTACCATCTTTTCGGAGGAGGGTTTGTCCTACTTGGCGTTGCTATATCGCAGCAATCAAAGCGTCTGAACGCTCCGTAACCGTCTACACTGACATAAGCGTTGTATTCTCAGTGAATAAAGTGTGCGGCGGAGGTGAGCAATGTGGTGGCTAATTGAGTTAAACTGGATCCCTCTGTGGGTGGCACCCACAATGCGTCGCTCTGAAGTAGCAGGGCCGTCGCCAATTGTATGGTAATGAGGAGCAGGAGAGCGATAATCGTACATGGACGTTGAGGTATTTAACAACGCGGTCGTTGCCATTCGTGCCGCAAAGCGTAGTGAAGCGCGTTATTTTTGGCGAAACATCTACTACTCCCGTGCTTGGAAGCAGTATGATGCGCCATACACACCCATTGAGCCCCTTTCATTTTGGTCGTTTCGCTTTGGCCTATTTCGTCGTTTTATCGCTGGCGACACGGCACAGGTCATTTGTGTAGACAACGATCCTGTGGGTTATGTCACCCTGTATTGGGAAGACAAGCGCACGCGTTGGCTGGAAGTGGGCATTACTATTTTTGATCCTGCTTATTGGGGCAAAGGGGTGGGTCGACGCGCACTGACGCAGTGGATTGACCAATTATTTATGCGCCACCAGATAAACCGAATCGGCTTGACGACCTGGTCGGGGAACGCGGGGATGATGCGCTGTGCCAAAGCGCTGGGAATGCGCGAAGAAGGCCGTTTACGCGCTGTGCGTTATTATCAAGGCGAGTACTATGACTCGCTTCGATATGGGGTGTTGCGAGATGAATGGCTGCAGCAAGCCGCACCGGTGAACCCTACAGCCGCTTTGACCTCCACGCCCATGACGGCTGTGGCCTCAACCATGCATCAAGACCATTCGTTGGTTTAAATGAGTAAACCTGTCATTTTTGTGGCTACTTGTCTGCTCACCTCGATATACCCATGGTTTTTAATGTCAAAAAAATGACAGTCTTTTTATACAGATCCAGGGTCGGTATCAACAAATATAAAGATAGAAAATGTGATTTTAATCACTCAAAGGTTAGTGGCTTGATTCAACACTGAAGTTTGTGCTTAATCGGTCGATTATGCATTTTCGCCCCGATGATTCGATATATTCTTCCTGGTATTTTCGTAGGAGAACGCTCGGTTCTCTGCTAACTTTCATTAGTCGATGGATTCGCATTTCTATCCAACGTCACCTTTCCTTTATCTATATAACGTACTGATTTTGGGGGATTAAATGAAGAAGTTGGAGAGTGTTTCTGCGATATGCTTTGACTTGGACGGCACGCTCGCAGACCCTTTTGATGACACTTATGACGCTGTCTTAGGCATGTTGAGAGGGTTGAACTTACCTGATGAAGATCCCAGTGCAATACGAGATTGGATTGGTGATGGCGCTGATTTACTGATCCACCGGGTGCTCACTCGTCATATCGATGGGCGTGTTTCAACAACGGTATTGAATCAAGCGCGCGCGCTTTTTTTGTCATCTTACTTAGGCAGAAAACCGCCAAAAACTCGACTCTATCCAGGCGTGCTTGCTTGCCTTGAGGGACTGTCGCAGCGTCAATTCCCAATGATATGTACCACGGACATGCAAACGGCCCATGCGAACAGTTTGCTAAAAGCGCTCGGGGTGGGGCACTTTTTTACCCGTATCTTGGGAACGGATGCGATCGCAGCTGGAAAGCCTGATCCCGATAGCATTTACGAAGCGGCGGCGATTCTCGCGGTTTCACCGCTTGAATTGCTAGTGATCGGTGATGCGGTTAACGATATACACGCCGCACGTGCAGCCGGGTCTCCGGTCATTTGTGTCGACTACGGCTATAATTACGGCACCGCGATCCAAAAAGCGCGTCCAGACACTACCCTTGATACATTGGCAAAATTGCCCAATATTATTGCTAAGCCAAATCGGTTCAGAGTGTCAGCACAAGGTGTCAACACGCCACCGGTATTGGTGGGCTCACTTCGTGGTCGTGCTATGCGGCCGGGAGGGGGAGCACAATTTCGATGATATCGCCAGGAGGGAAGCGTGAAAAACGAACTCAATCCGACCCACCTACTTCGCGCCTTTGAGATAGTGACTGAGTATGGTGAAGAAATTGAAGATGGGCACCGCCTAGATGGCATCGACGCTTTCTCAGATTATGACGGCTATACCATTTATTTAGCAGGCAATGGGGTACAGTTACGCGTGGGGTTTCACAATACCTATGATCTCGACTATGAGCACGAAAACCTAAAAGAGCAGTTCCTGAAAAAGGTTGATGCTTTGGTCAAAAACTACAAAAAGTAACCACGATAAAACCTCATTAGGTACGTGGTAAGACGCCCCTAAATGGGGCGTTTTTTGTTAGAGGCGGGAAAACAAATGAATGAGCAATCAACCATGGATGGTAGGTGCATACGCGGCTCGCAGGCTCATTATAAAGCACTGGTGGAGAGTGCTGCGGCAGCAATTTTAGTGATTGACGAGCAAGGGATTATTCTTGACGCCAATCCTTTCACCCACACTTTGCTTGGCTACGCGCAAAAACAATTAGTTGGTCAGGATATTGAGTGCTTAATGCCCCCTGAGCATCAAGGCAAACATGGCCAGTACCTAAGAAAGTACCTGTCCACCGGCGAACCTAATGTGATTGGTACAGGTCGGCGTGTGACAGCAAGGCACCGTGAGGGACATTTAGTGCCCGTCCATTTGGCGGTAAGTGAAGTGTGGATGGGTGAGCGACGTGAATTTATCGGCGTGATGTCGGATTTACGTGCCCTCACCCAAGCGCAGACGAGTGTACAGCATGAAAGGAACCGGCTAAAAACCATCATCGATGCCATCGGCAACCCCGTTTTTGTCCGAGAGCTGGGCGGGCACTATGCGCTAGCGAATCGGGCGTGTTTACAAGCGGTGAAGGCCGACCATGTTAGCCAACTGGCCGAGGCGTTTGGTCTGGCGCTTCCTGATGGCATGCGTGATACCCTCAACGCCCTCGAACACCAATTAACTGTCGACGGTGAGCCTGTGCATGTTGATGTGACATTGCGCGATGGCCGAACGTTTAAACTGGCAAAAACGCTGATCCACCATCTTGCCGGTGAGCCTTACGCGATTGTGACGGTGGCGTATGATGCCACACCACTCCTACAAGCCATGCAAAAGGCTGAGCACGCCAATCAAGCAAAAAGTGATTTCTTGTCGGCGATGAGCCATGAGCTGCGCACGCCTTTAAACAGTGTTTTGGGCTATGCACAATTATTGCTTAAATCACCCGCCCCAACTCTGGCAGAGAGTCAGCGCCAGTATGTTGAACAAATCCACCAGAGTGGCCGCCACTTACTTGCCCTGATTAACGACGTACTCGATTTAGCGAAAATTGAGGCGGGCAAAATCACCCTTAACCCTATTTGGTACCCAATGCATGCCGTGGTCAATGATGCGATTCAAACGCTGTCGCCGCTGGCTGAGCGACAAAAAGTTAGCTTGCAAAATTGTTTGCCCACGGAGCTAGAGGGAGAGCTTTATGTCGATCCGACGCGGTTTAAGCAAGTCTTGATTAATTTACTCAGCAATGCAGTGAAATATAACCATCCACAAGGCAGAGTCTGGATTGATGCTTATGAGCATGACGGCAATCTGACGATGTCGGTGAATGATACGGGGATTGGCATTGCAGACGACCAGCTCGACGGCCTGTTCGAGCCCTTTAACCGTTTAGTGGCAGAAGACTCGCTGATCGAAGGCGCGGGGGTAGGGTTGGCCGTCACCTATCAACTGGTGTCCCAGATGCAAGGTGAGATCAGGGTCGCGAGTCAAATGGGCAAGGGCAGTGCCTTCTCGGTGACGTTCCCCTATCGAGCTGAGCCACAGCACTTTGAGACCGCGGTTACGGAACCCTCTGACACGAGTATACGCCTAACCCAACCGCACCGCGTACTTTATATCGACCAAGACAGTCACCAGCAACGGTTGGTATCTGATTGTTTTGAGGACTGGCCTCTATTGACTTTGCACCATGCGCACGATTTTTCGTTGGCCGAGGTGATGGCATACTCGCTCGCCCCGTCACTTTTCATCATCAATGGCAATGAGTTAGTGCGAATGCCCGCACACTGGACGTGTCTGGTTGAGAATAAACCGCTGATCATACTTGAGGCTGAAGGGCGCGAGTATCACATCGTATCCACACAACTCAAGCGACTTCAGCAGCCGGTATCGTCATCCGCTCTCGCCGCGGCCATCCAATCGTTATTAGAGGACAAGGAATGATAAAGTCACCCTCACAAGCGACTATTTTGATCATTGACGATCGGTCGGAAAACATTGACTTGCTTTCCGCGATGTTAGATCAAGCTGGCTATCAGAATGTGATTGGGTTAATCGATCCCTACCTTGTGGACGATCATCTTTCACCGGTGCCCGATCTTATCTTGCTTGATATGCGTATGCCGCGGCGCTCGGGACTCATGGTGCTAGATGATTTGAACCAAGCATTAGGGGAACATTGCCCGCCGGTTATGGTGCTCACTGCGGATAATGATGTGGGGTTACGTAACCAAGCGCTATGTCGAGGGGCGATTGACTATATCAGCAAGCCTTTTGATTATGACGAAGTGCTTCAGCGTATTCACAACCTACTGCAGCTACAGCTTAAAACATTGAAAGAGCGTGACCAGGCTGCGCGTTTGCAAATGTTGGTGAATAAACAAACCGCCGCGTTGCGCGCCCTTTCTTTGACCCACCCCCTGACAGGGCTCCCTAATCGCCGGGCTTTGTTGGATGCGGCGGAACGACAATTGATGCGAGGGCCGGTGACTGTGTTGATGATTGCACTCGATGGTATGGAAGCGGTGACTCAGCATCAAGGGCATTTAATGACCGAAGCCCTGTATAAGCACATCGCTGAGTTGCTGGCAAATAGTACGGTAGCTCGTCCATATCGAATTGGAGTGTGGGACAGTTCTCGGCTAGTGATGCTGATGGAAGAGGATGGTGAGGAGGCGTCGCAAAAAGCGGCCAGAATTAACCGACTGATCAGTGGGCACCATACCCTAGAAGGGCGACTGATGTTCTTGCATTGTCACATCGGGATCAGCCGAGCCTATTCGGAAAGCGATGATGTGGCTCAGCTATTTCGCCAAGCCATTTTAGCCATCCCCACCAATGGGCAGCCTATTGGCGAGTATCAACCTGAGCTAGATAGCAAAGCCCAACGGGAACACGTGATCCGCACTGATCTTGGACCTGCGTTGCAAAGCAACCACTTATCCTTGGTCTATCAACCTAAATGGCAGCTTGATGGGGGTCAGCTGGTGGGCGCGGAAGCATTACTTCGCTGGCAACATCCGACGTTAGGGGCGATCAGTCCTGCCGAATTTATTCCTATTGCGGAACGCAGTGCCGACATGATCCAGCTTGGCGATAAAGTGTTGATGATGGCTCTTGAGGCGGTAGCGCAGTGGCGCATGCGGGGCTTGATTGATGATGGTTTTCATCTGTCAGTCAATGTCTCTGCGCAGCAGCTGCGTCACGGATTTGCGGAAACGGTGCTCGCGCGATGCCATGCGACCGCCACACCGCCTTCTACTCTCCAGTTGGAAGTGACCGAGTCGGCACTGATCCAACAGATCTCAGTCGCATTGAATGAGCTACAACAATTGCGTGATGCCGGAATGCATATTGCCTTGGACGATTTTGGCACGGGGTACAGCTCGTTAAGTTATCTTAAGCAATTGCCGGTTGACTGGGTCAAACTCGATCGCAGCTTTATCCAGGATTTGGCTACCAACGCCAGTGATAAACACCTCGTAGGTAGTGTGATTGCGTTGGCCCACGGATTTGGTCATGGCGTGGTCGCCGAAGGGGTAGAAAAAGTCAGCCAACAACATGTGCTACAGACGATTGGCTGCGACCAAGTGCAGGGGTTTTTGTATGCCAAACCACTGGTATCTGAGCGCTTCGACCAACTCCTGCAAACAGAGGGTGAGTGTCGAGCGACGGCTATCAGTCCTCCTGCCTCAGGGTAGCACCGTCGCGCAACGTCGTTAGAGTGTGGAGATAATCGCATCAAGGCGCTGATTAAAATCGGCGGCGGTCACCAAGCCCGCGTCAGGGTCAAAATGCTGATGGAAACGAGGCAGTGATAATGTACCTTTGACGTCAGCAGCAAAATACGGTGCAGAGTGCTGGGCGCTGGCGAGAACGCTTTGTGCGCCGCCAGGACCGGGTGACGTGGCGAGCATGATCATTGGCGTGTGTTGGAATACTTTTCCATCAATGCGAGAGGCCCAATCAAACAGGTTTTTATACGCCGCCGTGTAGCTGCCGTTATGCTCAGCAAACGCGACGACGATCATGTCGGCATCACCGATTGCTTGGTAAAACGCGATTGCCTGTGCCGGGACCCCCTGAACCTTCTCACGATCTTCGCTATAAATCGGCATTTCAAAATCGTTCAGATCGAGAAGCGAGATATCCGCATTCGGGATTTGCTTGGCGACGTAGTGAGCCAGTTGTTTATTGATCGAGTGACGACTGTTTGTTGCACCAAAAGCCAGTACTTTCATCTGTTATCCTTTTTGTTTGAGGTGGCGCGATGGCCACTGAGCAATCATCTGAGAAATGACACTCTAAAACCTCAATATTAGTTGAGGTCAATGCCTAGCGATTATCGACACGAATGAGTAAAGGAATGACGTGCACATGACGCTTGCGCTTTATCAGCAGGATGAATATGCTGGACGGAGTTAGTCGGGGAGCAATGTATTGCTGAGACTGCGTAAGCAGGACCCGTAGAACCTGATCCAGTTAGCACTGGCGGAGGGAACTGACATGCTCAGCATACAAAGTGGCGCGGTGCGGCCTCGCTTTGTCTCCTTCCGCCCCTGATGATTAAGGGGCCAATATGAATCTATCTCCACCTGTTATTCTCACCATCGCCGGCTCAGACAGCGGTGGCGGCGCGGGCATTCAAGCCGATATCAAAGCGATTTCTGCCACTGGCGGTTATGCCTGTTCGGTGATCACTGCATTAACCGCACAAAATACCTGCGGTGTTGAGGCCGTCTCGGCGGTTGATCCCGGTTTTGTACGTGCCCAGTTAGATGCGGTGTTGTACGATATGCCGGTGCGTGCGATTAAAATCGGGATGCTTGCTAACCAAGCGATCATCCGCGAAGTGGCCGCCGTGCTGGCGCGTTCGCCACACTTACCCGTGATTTTAGATCCTGTGATGATCGCCACCAGCGGTGATCCTTTGTTGGACGAACACGCACTGGAGGCATTGATTGAAGACCTGATCCCGCGAGCAACCGTGCTCACGCCTAACCTGCCCGAAGCGGCACGCTTAACCGGTCAGCCTGTTCCTACCTCCATTGAGCAGATGCATGCGTTAGTGCCGGCTCTGCGCCGGCTCGGTTGCCCTTACGTGATGTTCAAGGGCGGCCATTTACATCACGCTCCTGAAAGCGTGGATGTGTGGATTAGCCGAGACACCTGTCAAACCCTGAACGCACGTCGTGTTGAAACCCCCAATACGCACGGCACAGGCTGTTCATTATCTGCGGCCATTGCCTCTTATTACGCGCAAGGCATGACACCCATCGAAGCTGGGCGCGCGGCTAAGCATTATCTCACCGACGCCTTAGCGCATAGTCAGCAGTTAAAGGTGGGAAGAGGCGCGGGACCCGTGCATCATTTTTACGCCTACCCGGTCGAAGTGCGTCATCATGATACACAAGAAGCCTCGGTCGAATAGGCCGTTTTTTCGCGAATAGGGCACGTGAAGCTAGTCCGCCGCCTCCAAGGTAGCGGACTGCTCAGGAAGGGCTAACAGCAAGTGTCGCTTGTGATGAATGGTATCCGAATCACGCCGCTGACCAATGCGACAAACGTTCGGCGGCGATATAGAACACGCGATCGCCCGGTGCGACCTCAGTCTCAAGGCGGGGGTTAAGTGTTATACCTTCGCCCTTATCGATACCAATCAAGGTCGCATCGTGTTCATGCTTTAATTGATTAAACAAGTTGCCGACATCTGTCGCGCTCGCATTGATGGGGTAGCGTGCACAATATTGCGTCATCCCTTGTGCAGTGCTTAATAGCTCGTGATGCAACTGGCTTGAACCCGGGTCAACGGCGGCTTTCGCCAACATTTCCACGGAAACCGACGGTACACATTCTGCGTGTGGATAGTGCTGTTTCAAAATCTGGCTCAGCGCGTCGTCTTGAAAATATGCCAACAGGTGTGCTGACGGATTTTTATGCGCGCAGAACAGGGCGGCAGAGAGGGTAATATCGTCTTCTGGGTTATCGATAATAATACTGGCGGCACTGTCGATGCCGGCGCGAGCAATACCCTCAGCATCGGTAAAGCTTGCCACGCGGACAAACTCGACTTCACCAGGGAGTGGGTTTTCCATTTCGGGGCGTACACAAAGTACAATCGGGCGATCGCCATGGACACCGCTTTGTAATAAACGAATGAGCTGGATGGTGCGTTGACCATTCCAGCCCAACACCAGAATATGATTTTTCACTGTAAGACTCCGTTTTCCTTGTAATCCACGCCGCCAGTAATCGACCAATGCACTGGTTACATGCCCAATCACTACCGCAAATAAACCCAGCCCGCCGGGAATAATCCAAAAGGCGGTGACCCACTGCCCTACCTCGGTAATGGGCGAATAATCGCCATACCCGACGGTGGAAGCGGTGACGACTAAGTAATAGACATAGCGACTGAGTGACTGGGTCATCTCGGTTTCGCCGGCCCAATACAAAAGTAGCCAGCCAATCACACCGTACGCCAATACCACTAAGCCGAGAATACGGCCGTTCAAATGGGCGAAGTGGCTGATAATCCAACGCTTAAAAAGTAACCAGAAGGTCATAATATTTCGCTCATATGCTGCAGAGCCGCCAGTATGAAGTGATTGGTGTCAGGTTTACAGTGTAAATCAAACGATTGACGTTGAGAGGATCACAATTTAGTCGGTCCCAAGCACATATTGGCCGATAAAGCGTACAATAACCGTAAAAATAGTATGGAGGTTATTACGTGCTTGTATCCCGTCGTCAACTTGAGCTAGAACAACAAAAACGTACTGCATTGCAAGGAAAGCTTGAGCAAGTCAACGCACAGATTGACGCACTACATAGCGAAAAAACGGCGTTAGAATCCGAGTTGGCCATGGTGCAGAAAAAACGCCAAACCGGTAAAGCGATTGATGCCAACTTATGCCATTTCGGTGATTCGATTACCGCCACTCAATCCTCACTGGGGACTCTGGCTGATACCATCAATGGTGAAAAAGAGCGGGTGACCGAAGTGAGTCATCAAGCAGCGTCGTGTGCCGAGCAAGTGAATGATCTTGCTCGGCACGTGCAATCACTCTCCGCCCAATGTCAGCAATCGTCTGAAGCGATTCGTTCGCTTGATCAGCACGCCCAAGAGGTGAGTGGTATTGTGAATTTGATTCGCGATGTCGCCGATCAAACCAACCTCTTGGCCTTAAACGCGGCTATCGAAGCGGCCCGTGCCGGCGAGCAAGGTCGAGGGTTTGCGGTGGTCGCCGATGAAGTGCGTAACCTTGCTGAGCGTACTTCTACGGCCACTCAAGATATCACCCAGTTGGTGGAAAAAATTCGTGCTGGTAGCAGCCATGCCTGCACACTGACCGACAACCTTGCCGGTGAAGCGATTGAATACAGCGAGCTAGGCCAACAAGTTGCGGATGCCATGGCCACTCAAAGTGAGCAAGCGCAGCATAGCCGCACCACCATTAAAGCCTCTGCACTGCGCGCTTTTTGTGAACTGGCGAAACTCGACCATATTAGCTTTAAATTTGCGATTTACCGCGTGGTACTGGGCGAAGACAGCATGATGGCGGAAGATGTCACCGATCATACCCAGTGTCGCTTGGGACAATGGTATGACCGAGGAGAGGGGCAGCAATATTTTGCGCAGTTACAAACCTTTAAAGCCATTGCGGTGCCTCATGAGCAAGTGCATACCCACGCGAAAGCTGCTGTGGCGGCTTTTCATGCCCAGCAACCCGAGCAAATGGTGATAGCACTGAAAGAGATGGAAAACGCCAGCATGACGGTCATCGATAAGCTTGAGCATTTGGCCATTGAAGGCAGTGAAGACGTGGCGTAACAATGGGGTGTTAAATCGACGAGCACATGGTAATCTCAAGCTAAACTAAGGACAAATCGCCGAAGGAGGCTGAAGTTACCATGACATCGATTGCGTTACTCGATGGCGGCCTAGGGCAAGAAATATATCAACGTGGGCCGGATGTGAGCTCGAAGCTTTGGTCTGTCGCGGTGATGTTAAAACATGCCAACATTGTGAAAGACGTGCACAAAGATTTTATCCTTGCCGGTGCGAAAACACATACCCTAAATACCTATCCCGCGACACCCACACGTCTCGCCAAAGCGGGCTTGAGCGATAAAATAGATACCATTTATCAAAAAGCCTTCGCAGCCTTACAACAAGCGGTGGATGAGACAGGCGCAGATGTTGACATTGCCGGCTGCTTGCCACCGCTGGTGGGCAGTTATCTGGATCAGCCACAGCGCAGTTTTGACGACATGAAAGCGGAATTTGCGCACATCGCCCGCTTACAGCCTCACGTGGATGTGTTTTTAATCGAAACCATGACCAACACCTTAGAAGCGCGCGCGGCGTGTGCCGCGGCACGTGAGCAAGGTAAACCCTATGGTGTGGCGTTTCGGTTAGAGCCTAATGGCGCACTCCGCTCTGGTGAGTCGCTAGAACAAGTCATACACGCGGTCACTGAATACGCGCCGACAGCAGTGATGCTCAATTGCTGCGACCCAGAAGTACTTACCACGGCGATGCCAAAGATGGCGACCCAATCTGCCATTGTTGGCGGCTATGCGAACGCGTTTAAATCGGTAGAAGACATGGCCAAAGGCAGCAAAGCCGATGCCCTGGAAGCGCGTGAAGACCTCTCACCCTTAGTCCACACCGAACGCGTGCAACAATGGATTGCCGACGGTGCCCTCGTCGTCGGCGGCTGCTGCGAAATCACCCCCGCGCACATCCAACACCTCGTGCACACCCTTGAACACTCTCACGAGATCATCAAGTTTTCGCAGTTGGGGAGTTAAGGCATTAACTCGTTCCCACGCAGGAGCGTGGGAACGAAAAAAGAGTAACCTCCACGCATTGGTCTAATCTTGCAAAAATGTGTTCATGCGATTTGCCCACGGGTAAGGACTTTCGAGTTGCACAGCATGACCGCCCGGTATTTCATCGTACTCACTGTTAGATATTGCCGCTTGTACCTCTTGGGCTCGGTAAGGAGGAACAAGGGTGTCGCAGGTCATCGCTAAGACAAGCGTAGGGGCTTGAATCTTCGATAAATGCTGGCGGATGTCTATGTCTTTGCCGAGTGCGATTCTTCGGTAAGTATCAGTTAATCCTTTTGTAGCGCATATACGGGCTATCAGTTCTGGGTCCATTTTGGCCAGAAAGGTTGGACTTAATACATGGCTCAGTCCGAACGCAGTTGCTTGTTGAGGTGCGGTTTCCTCGAGTGTTTGCCAGGTATTAAACACCAGTTGATGGCGCGGGTCATCATTAACACTAACCGGTTAATAAAATCAGGATACTGTGCGGCAACGTAAGCGGCGACGGTTGCCCCGAGTGAATGACCAACCAGATCAACATGCTCGCACCCTCTGTCTTGGATGATGGCAATTACCTGATCGGCCAGAGCGGAAACTGTCAGCTCATGCTCGGGTAAGCTTGAATCTCCACACCCTGCATAGTCTGGAACGATGATTTCGCGATGTCCAAATGCGTCGAGAAACGCGCCATAACTGGCTAACCCATCACTATTGGTGCCATGTAACAGCATAAGAGGGCGATCAGACTGATTAGTCTGATAAATATGATAGCTGCAATGAGAATGATTGGTTGATACTAGAACTTTATTCATGGCTGTTCCGATTACATATTCAATGGGCCGTAGAGCGTGCCACAGCAATACTGACAACATTGCGATAACTCTCTAAAAATTTGGGCTTTTTGGCCTGATTAACTAACTTAATAGACAGTGCGGTTAGAACCTTTTTGTCCTGTGATTTCCCAAGTGAGCATGAAGTAGCCGCTATGGACGAGGTTTGAGTCGCTTTTTGTTAACGAATACAAGGAGTGTGGGATGGCGAGGTTGATGCGATGGATGGCGATAGTTGCGGGCGGCTTGTTGTTGGTGTCCTCTGTTAAGGCGCAGTCAGCGTCACAAGAACAGAGTGTGTTGTTTGAAAATGTGCGTATTTTCGATGGTAAATCTGCGCAGCTTTCTGCCCCCAAACATGTCTTGGTTGAGGGAAATAAGATCACACGGATCTCGACTCAGCCGATTGGCGTCGTGCCGTCATTGGCCTCCACGGTGATCCAAGGAGAGGGGCGTACCTTGATGCCGGGGCTGATTGATGCACATTGGCATGCGATATTGGCCACCGTTTCGGTCCCACAGCTGCTTACCGCTGACGTTGGCTATATTAATCTTCGAGCTGGGCAAGAAGCTGAGCGCACGTTAATGCGTGGCTTCACCAGTGTACGTGATCTTAGCGGGCCGGTATTTGGCCTGAAACAAGCCATTGATGAGGGGATTGTGGCAGGGCCGCGCATTTGGCCTTCCGGTGCGATGATTTCGCAAACGGGCGGACATGGTGATTTTAGGATGCGTTATGAAGTGCCTGCCGCGAACAATGCCGGTTTGAGCCGTGGTGAAGCGCTCAATGGTGGTGTGATAGCGGATGGCGTGGCGGAAGTAAGAAAGCGTGTCCGCGAGCAGCTGATGTTAGGTGCATCGCAAATTAAACTTGCAGCAGGGGGCGGTGTTTCCTCTACGTATGATCCCATTGATGTGGCGCAATACTCGGAAGAAGAATTTCGTGCCGCGGTGGATGCGGCGGATAATTGGGGCACCTATGTGACGGTGCATGCCTACACGCCTAAAGCGATTCAAACCGCGATCAAAGCGGGTGTGAAAGTGATTGAGCATGGACAGTTAATGGACGAGGCAACCGCGAAATTAATGGCGGAAAAAGGCGTATGGTTGAGCGGCCAAGCTTTTCTTGCTAACGAGTACTCGAACCCCACGCAAGGAGAAGCGAAAATAAAGCAACAACAGGTTGCCCAAGGCACGGACAACGCTTTTAAGCTTGCCAAGCAATATGGTCTCAAGGTGGCTTGGGGCACAGATATTTTATTTAATCCGGCGATGACCAAAAACCAAGGTGCAATCTTAACCACGATGACAAAGTGGTACACACCGGCTGACGTGCTGTCTATGGCAACGGCGGATAATGCTGAACTACTGGCTTTATCGGGAAACCGCAGCCCATATAAAGGCAAACTAGGTGTGATTGAGCAAGACGCCGTGGCCGATATCCTCCTCGTGGATGGCAACCCGATTAAGAATCTCGATCTGATTGCCAATCCAGAAGCGCATTTCGTGGTGATCATGAAAGGCGGTAAAATCTATAAAAACACCTTGGGGAAGACGGTTGAGTGATGATCGAACGGTGCGCTTTGTTGTGGTAGCAATGAGGCGCGTTGCCCCGAGAGGGCCTTATCTGCCCTCTCATGTGGTTAAGATACGATGGTGAGGCGCTATCTACCTGATGTGTTATTAGTTTTATTGTCATTCCTTCTTTACTGATAAACCGCAATATTCTCCTACCTCCTTTACTGCTAGGCTAGATCTTTACCGCCAAACTCGGTACATTACACGCAAATAGAAACTATTCTCACTTTTGTTTGGGCGTAAGCCCTATCATTAAGCATGTTTGCAGATATCACCATGATAAAATCGTCTTCTTTCCGCCTTGCTTTGGGTGTGGCCTCTTGTTTGGCTCTTACTCCGATCGCTGGTGCGGATCAGCTCGAAAAGGCGCAAGCCATCGAGGGTAAAACCACCCAAGAAGCGGCCCAGTCGCAATCCCGTATTAATCGCCGAGCGGATAATAGCCTAGCGATACGCCAAGAAATTGAGCAAATTCAGACTCAGATTAGCAACTTAGAAATCTATCGCGACCACCTGCAAAACTTGGTGGGTAGCCAACAGATAGAGGCACAAAGCCTGCGTGATCAAATTACCGAGATCAAAGATACCCGCCAAGGCATCGTGCCCTTAATGTATCGTATGTTGAGTGGGCTTGAGCAATGGCTCGCCAACGATATTCCGCTAAAAGCGGACCAGCGCCAGGCACGTTTTGAAAAGCTTAAGGCGATGATGGGCCGCGCTGATGTGGCCGACTCAGAGAAGTTTCGTCGTATTCTCGAGGCGTATCAAATTGAGCGTGACTACGGCAGTAAGCTCGATGCTTATCAAGATACCATTGCGCTGAACGGCCGCGATATTCAAGTGGATGTATTGCACCTTGGACGTGTGTCGCTGGTGGCGCGTCGTCTCGATGGTCAGCAGTATTGGGTATGGAGCGCACGTGATAGTCAGTGGGTCGAACTGGATGCCAGCGCCGGTGAAGCGGTGGATCAGGCCTTTTCGGTCGCACAAAAACAAGTGGCACCGTCGTTGTTATCTCTGCCATTAAGTGCCAATCAAGGGGTGAAATCATGAGCTGGAAAACCCTACTCGCCACGATGTGTCTTGTCGCGGTTGCCCCTTTGACACACGCCGATGATCTCGTCGGCCAAACGCAGCAAGCCCAGCAGCAGGCACGTGAACATAACCAAACGCGTGAAGCGGAATTCACAATGACTGAGCGAGAGCTACGCGCCAAGCTCAATCAGCTTCAATCGACCCGGAATGCGTTAGAAGCGGAAACGGAAAAACTGAGTGACACCTTTAGTGACAACGAGCAGCAACTGGCCTCTTTGGAAGACAAGCTTCGCTTAGAGTCCGGGAGCTTGGGTGAGTTGTTTGGGGTGGTTCGCCAAGCGAGCAAAACCATTCAAACCGATGGCGTCTCGAGTTATGTCGGGATCACCCAGCCTGGCTTTAATCAAACCGTGTCAGATATTGTCGCAGCCGATACCCTGCCATCGCTCACGCAATTCAATACCCTGTGGCAAGGCATGCTGACGCAAATGCAGACCAGCGGCGAGCTGTCTACTTTGTCTTTGCCTGTGGTCAATGATCAAGGTGTGGCATCGGAGCAAGCGGTGGTGCGCGTGGGTAACATCGGCCTAGTCAACGAGCAAGGTTACTTAAATTGGCAAACCGATCGCCAAATCGCGGTGCCGTATCGGGCGCAACCGGATAATACGTTAACCACTTCAACCCTCGAGCAAGCTGTGTCTTCAGTGGGTGAGACTGTGTTGGTCGATCCGGCACGTGGCACCTTGTTAGGCCAGCTAGAAAATGCGCCCAGTTTAAGCGATCGCTTCGCACAAGGCGGCTTTGTGGCCAAAGTGATTGCGACGTTGTTGGCGGCCGGGCTGTTAATTGCCTTATACCGTGGGGCGGTTTTACTGTCGATTCATGCCAAAATGCATCGCCAATTGAAGCACCCAGACACACCTGAAGATAACCCGCTTGGCCGTGTCCTCAAGGTCTATCATGATGCGCCGCAGCGTGATGTGGAATCTTTGGAGTTACGCTTACTCGAAGCGGTGGTCGATGAGCAGCAAGGCTGTGAAAAAGGCCTGTCGATGCTTAAACTCTTGGCAGCCCTTGCCCCGATGCTGGGCCTACTGGGCACGGTGACCGGGATGATCGAAACCTTCCAGGTGATCACTCAATTTGGTAATGGCGATCCGAAAGTGATGGCGGATGGCATCTCGATGGCCTTGGTCACTACAGTGCTGGGTTTGATTGCTGCGATCCCCTTGCTGTTGGCGCATAATATTCTCAGTGGCCAGGCGGACCATATTCGCGGCATGCTGGAGAAACAGAGCATTAGCTTGGTGGCCGAGCAAGCAGAAACCACAGACAATCAGGCGGCAACCGGACAAGCGGCATGATAGACGTCGAGTTATTCTCACAACTGAATCAGCAGGATATGGGCCATATCTTGCGCCACTTTATGGCGCAAGGTGGACCGGTATTATGGTGGCTTGGTGCGGTGGTGTTTGTGTGTTGGCTGCTGGTGATTGAACGGCTGTTGTATCTGTTCTCTCGCTTTCCCGCGCAACGTGATGCTTGGGTGTGTGCTTGGCAGGCGCGCGCCGATCAGCGCTCTTGGTATGCGCGTGCCATTCGCCAGGGAGTCTTGTTTCAAGCCCAGCACGAGTTGGGACGTTATTTAGGGTTTATCAAAGCCTTGGTGGCGATCTGCCCGATGCTCGGATTGCTTGGTACGGTGACCGGTATGATCTCTGTGTTTGATGTGATGGCCAGTCAAGGGACCAGCGATCCACGTTTGATGGCATCGGGGATCTCAATGGCAACCTTACCCACCATGGCGGGAATGGTTGCGGCCTTAGCTGGGATGTTTGCCCATGCTCGTTTAGTTAAAGCCTGTCAGCGCCGCGAAATAGCGCTAGAGCAGGCGCTTCGGAGTCAGTAATGCGATTGATTCGAGCCCAAAAACAGCGCGAAGAAGCGCAGGTTGATTTAACTTCTATGCTGGACATAGTGTTCATCATGTTGATCTTTTTTATCGTCACCAGTTCGTTTGTGCGTGAATCTGGCGTTGAAGTGAACCGCCCAGAAGCGAGTCACGCCACAAGCCAGAAAGAAGCCGGCATATTTATCGCGGTCAACGCATCGAACGAGATTTATATTGATAAACGTTTGGTGGATGTTGAGCGTGTCGAAGCGACACTAGAGCACCTGTTGCTGGATAAACCGGATGCGTCCCTGGTGATTCAGGCCGATAAACTGGCTTACAATGGTACAGTGGTGAAAGTGATGGATGCCGCGAAAGGCGCCGGAATTGGCGGTATTGCCTTGGCGACGGAGTCGCCGTAATGAAGCGATGGTTGATTTCAATGCCGGTGGCGTTAGTGTTTACTTTGGGCCTTTTTATGCTGATGGCATTAATGGTGGGACATGGCTCCCAGCGTCCGCAAGAAAAATCGACCTCGATGAGCATCGACATTTTCATGCAAGAGCCGGATACCGAGGTTCAGCGCCGCCAACGAAGTGTGCCTAAGCGGCCCAAACCGCCAGAGGTGCCAGATACGCCCACGCCAGTAACACAGACGCAATCTCAATCTACCTCATCACCGCAGCCTGATATGCCCAACTTAGATCTGCAAAGTGGGATACAAGGGGTGATGGTACAAGCGCCATCATTGGGCGATTTGGATCTCAATACCGGCCCAAATAATCAACAGGCGATGCCTTTGTTTCGGGTGGAGCCGAATTATCCGCCACGTGCCATGCGCCGAAATTTAGAAGGCTATGTAGTGGTGAGTTTTACCATTAGCCCATCGGGACGGCCGCAAGATTTAACAGTTGTCGATGCCAATCCACCACGTGTGTTTGAGCGTGAGGCATTACGTGCGCTGCGGAAGTGGAAATATGAACCCAAAGTGGTGGGCGGTGAGGCCGTCGCGCAGCCGGGACAACAAATCAAATTGGAGTTTAACTTACGCTGATGTGGAAAAGATGGATCGTTAGCTTTGTGCTATTAGTGTCAGTGCCTGCCATGGCGCAACTCTCTCCGTCAGTGGCACGCTCGATTGAGAAAGCGCAAACGCTTGAGCAAGATGCGAAACTAGGAGAAGCGATTGCACTGCTCGAGACGTTGAGCGTTAATCGTGCGTTTGATAAAGCGTTCGTGGATCGTACGCTTGGGGTGTTTTATTGGCAATACGGCAATAATGACAAAGCCATTGTGCATATTCAACGTGCTGTGGATAGTGAGCAGTTACAAGATGCGCAAGCGTGGCAAACCAAGCGGATGTTAGCCGATTTATTGCTGATCGATGGGCAATATGCGTCGGCGCTTCAGTATTACTACCCATTAGCGCGCACAATACCCAAAGAAAAAACGGATCAAAGCGAGGATGTGTGGCTGCGTATTATGCAAGCACACTACCAACGTGAGCAATGGCAGAAAGTGCTTGCAGCTTACCCAGACTATGAACGTACCATGAATAATATCGAGAGTGTGTCTGCGTTATCGCTCAAGTTAGGGGCTCAATTGCAATTAGAGCAATGGCGCGGGGCAACACCAACCCTAAAAGCGTTGATCGCGCTAGAGCCCGAGAATAAACAATGGTGGCGCCAACTGGCTGCGAATTATGTGCGTTTAGAAAAGCCTAAAGAGGCGCTCAGCACCTATTTATTAGCACAGCGAAAGGGTATTACGCTTGATCCTAGTGAGCGGCGCACTGTGGCACAGCTCTATGCCAATATGCGCGTACCAGAGCGTGCGGCGAAGTGGTTAAGGCGCTTGCCTGATAATGAGCAAGATGCGCAAACACTCGCTCAGCAGGCCAGTCTGTGGCAGCAGGCGCGGGAGTGGCCACAAGCGATTTCAGCTTGGAAGCTGGCGGCAAAAAAAGACAGCCAATATCACTGGCAACTTGCATTAATGCAAATCCAGCAAGGTGAGTATCAGCAAGCGCTTACTTCGCTTGAACATGCCGATAAGGGTGCCTCTGATAAAGATATTGCGTTGGCAAAAGTTCGAATCCACTACAAGCTTAAGCAGTATGAAAAAGCACTGAAACAAGCGCGTCTCGCCAAACAGATTGAGCCGGATGATGCGGTAGAAAGCTGGCTGACCTTTTTGAAAAAACGTCAACAAATGCAGCGGAGCTAAGCGGTGAAACGATAACGAGCGAAGCGGCAATAACACTAAATGAAAAAGCAAGGCTAACAAAAACTAACTAACAAAAAGCCCCAGCCAGGCAGTGTGCCAAATGGCTGGGGCTTTTTGGTTTTGTATCGATATACGGGTTTATTCCCGAATGATGAATGATAGACACAAAAAAAGGACGCCTAAGCGCCCTTTATCAATCAGACTCGGTTTCTTATGCTACAGAAACGTCAGACGCCTGTGGGCCTTTTTGGCCTTGCTCAACGGTGAAGTTCACACGTTGGCCTTCAGTTAGGGTTTTGAAACCGTCACCAACGATAGCACGGAAGTGTACAAACACGTCCTTTTCACCGTTGTCACGAGTAATGAAACCGAAACCTTTCTCTTCGTTAAACCACTTTACGATACCAGTTGCTTGATTAGACATAATCATTCTCTCTTAAATTACTAAAAATAGGATAGCTTTGAACGGAGTCGATGACATGTCTAGAAGCGAAAGTGGGTAACGTTAGAAACTCTATAATATTGATAATAGCGTAGCTTATGTTGACTTTTACTTGATGAATCATTGACGCTCCGTGTTCCAGAGCTGACACCACAATACAGCAATCCACCCACATGTAAAGCCTTTATGGTATTTAATTTTCAGACTCTCTATGTTTGAGGGGAAGAGATAGCGATTTTTACTTGTGGATTGGTAAAATAGCCAAATTGAGACGAAAAAAAGGACGCCTAAGCGCCCTTTATCAATCAGGTCTGGTTTCTTATGCGACAGAAACTTCAGAAGCCTGTGGGCCTTTTTGGCCTTGTTCAACGGTGAAGTTAACGTGTTGACCTTCAGTCAGGGTCTTAAAGCCTTCACCAACGATAGCGCGGAAGTGGACAAACACGTCCTTTTCGCCATTTTCGCGGGTAATAAAGCCAAAGCCTTTTTCTTCGTTAAACCATTTGACGATACCAGTTGCTTGATTAGACATAATCATTCTCTCTTAAATTACAAAAATTAGGATAGCTTTGAACGGAGTCGATGACATGTCTAGAAGCGAAAGCGGGTAACGTTAGAAACTCTATAATACAGATAATAGTGCAGCTTATGTTGCCTTTTACTTGATGAATCATTGACGCTCCGTGTTCCAGAGCTGTGTCCACCGTACAGCAATCTGCTCACATGTAAAGCTCTTATACTTTTTTTTGAAAATTTGTAAGCCCGTACTGTGTTGAGTGTATTAGTGCTTTCTTTGCGTTACGGCGTGAGTATCGTTGTACAGGGTGATCTCGCGTGGCCAAGTTGCCTTAAACTCATCCGCTTGCTGCTTTATCCAGCAACAAAATTGGTCGACTTTATCGCGTTTAAAGTAGCCAGCAGGGGCACACAAGAAGTAACCATTGGTAGGTTTTACCGCTGCTCGACCGATACGTACTAGGGTGTCGTCAGCAATATATCGCTGCACCAAACTATGACGAGCCAGCACTATCCCTTGCAACGATAATGCGCCTTCAATGGCATAATTAGAGCCGTTGTAAGTGATGGTTGAGGAGCCCCCTGCGATGCCGACGGTATTGAGCCATCGGGTCCAGTCCATATCTCGCCACATATCACTGATTAAATGACCCTTGGGTAAGTCTTCGAGGGTATAAATGCCTTCTTGCTGCTGATAGAGAGGGTGGCAAACAGGGTAGAGGATATCGCCCATCAGCCATTCACTGTGCAAGCCGTCGTAGTGGCCGCCTCCATACCGGATACATAGATCAATCGAGGATTGTTCGAAGGTATTCAACGTGGTGGTGGATTCCAGCATGATCGATAAATCTGGATAAGACGCTCTGAATTTTGCAAGCCGTGGGACCAGCCAGTTTTGGGAGAATGATGGGACGGTTGACAGTGACAACTGATGAGGGGCAGGATCATTATTGAGCAGCCACACACCGTTGAGAATACTTCTAAAGCCTTGTTGGGCATGTGAAAAAAGAATCTCGCCTTCCGGTGTTAGCGTCACTTTGCGATGCTGACGATAAAAGAGAGGGGTATCGAGCCACTCCTCGAGTAGCCTTATCTGTTGGCTGATGGCGGCCGCCGTAACAAACAACTCATTGGCAGCGGCTTTAAAGCTGCCTAGGTGAGCAGCTTGGTAAAAGTAATATAAACCTTGGAGCGGCGGCATGCGTGTGATGCTGGCGTTTGACATAAGCTCACCTTAACTGAATGTCAGTGTTTATCGTTTGAGCATAATCGTTGGTTGAACAAAAATAAACCATAAGAGTTGTTCACAAAGGCGATATACCATGATGACGATGTATGACCCAGTATTCCCGACCATGAAACAAGTTGTCACTTCAGTTAAGAAAGCATTAACTGTGTGGCGTGCAAGACGCGCAAAAGTCAAGCGAGCGGTGCATGTCTCAGCGCTTCCTCAACACCTACGTGACGACCTCGATTTAGAGGTACCTCACAGAGCGCGGCCTAACGCGAGTGACTATTTGTTTCGCCGATGATCTGACCGATTGAGGGAAGGTTTAACCCCTTCCCCAATCTTTTAACAGTTGGGTTACTCCCATTTTCGGATGATTCAACACGTTGTCGTCTTGAGTGACTTCACCAACCACATCATTGGGGTTATAGAGCGAGCAGGTTTTCATTGATAGGCAGCCACAGCCAATGCAGCCACTTAAATTGGCCTGTAACTGCTGTAAGCGTGCGATTTGCTCATTGAGGGTGGCATCCCAGCGCTGTGCCATATCACGCCATTGCTCTTTGGTGGGAGCGCGGTGAGAGGGCAGTTCACTTAATGCTTCGCCTATCTCTTCAAGTGAGAGCCCCACATGTTGTGCAGCTTTAATCACCGCAAGACGACGCAGAACAGCGCGGTCGTAACGGCGTTGATTGCCCGCATTACGCCAACTGGTGATCAAGCCTTTTTGCTCGTAAAAATGCAGGGTAGACACCTTTACCCCCGCGCGTTTTGCCACTTGCCCAACGCTCATTTCCATCGTTTTTCGCCTTTTTCTGCTATTCCTTGTTTACCTCAATATAACTTGAGGTTTTATCCTGACTAGCATATTCACAACACAATGAGAGGGGAATCACGATGAAAGAAATGAAAGCGGGCGTTACCTCAATGTTATTGGCGATTATCCAAGGTGTTCAAGGGCGAGTTGGTACGAGCCGTAAACCGAAAGCAGTGGCAATCGCATCGATGCCAGCCCACCTTCAAAATGACATAGGGGTGGATACTCTGGATACTCTGGATGCTAATGTGCGTCCCTCGGCGAGTCGCTTTCTATAAGCGCGCTGCATCTGTCGCTGTTACAGCATGGGTTGCAGGATGCGAGAAGCGAGGGTAGAAAAAAGGCCAGTCATTGCTGACTGGCCTTCGCAGAATTAACGTGCCGTAGAGATGCGATTAAGCGAGCAACTCTTCAGCGGTGTTAACCACGTTTTCAACGGTAAAGCCGAACATCTTGAACAGCTCGTCAGCGGGCGCTGATTCACCGAAGGTGGTCATTCCGATGATGCGGCCGTCTAAGCCTACGTACTTGTACCAGTAGTCAGCAATACCCGCTTCAATCGCAATGCGTGCAGTGACGTCTGATGGCAATACCGACTCGCGATAAGCGGCATCTTGCTTATCGAATAAATCAGTGCTTGGCATGGATACCACACGTACCTGTTTGCCTGCGTCGCTCAGTTTCGCCGCTGACTCCCTGGCCAGTTCGACTTCAGAGCCGGTCGCAATCAAGATCAGATCAGGCTTGCCTGCACAATCTTTGAGGATGTAACCGCCTTTGGCAATGTTCGCCAATTGGGTCTCATCACGCTCTTGCTGGGCGAGACCTTGACGCGAAAATACCAGCGCACTTGGGCCGTCTTTACGCTCAACCGCAGCTTTCCACGCGACCGCGGATTCAACTTGGTCACACGGGCGCCACATGCTCATGTTGGGTGTTTGGCGCAAGGTGGCCATTTGCTCAACCGGCTGGTGAGTCGGGCCATCTTCACCCAAGCCGATTGAATCGTGCGTGTAAACCTGAATGTTTTGCGTCTTCATCAGGGCTGCCATGCGCATCGCATTACGGGCATACTCCATGAAGATTAGGAAGGTTGCGCCGTAAGGCACAAAGCCACCGTGCAGGGCAATGCCGTTGATGATAGCCGTCATACCAAATTCACGCACACCGTAGTGCAGGTAGTTACCGCTCGCATCGTCGGCACTGATCGCTTTAGAGCCTGACCACATGGTCAAGTTAGACGGGGCTAAGTCGGCTGAACCACCCAGAAGCTCTGGCAGCAGTTTACCAAATGCTTCTAACACGTTTTGCGACGCTTTACGTGATGCAATCTTCGCTGGGTTCGCTTGTAGATCTGCGATCAATTTTTGGGTTTCGCTGTCCCAGTTGCTTGGCAGTTCACCGTTCATGCGACGGGTAAATTCTGCGGCAAGCTCTGGATACTGTGCTTGGTACGCCGCAAACTGCTTGTTCCAAGCTGCTTCTTTAGCCGCACCGGCTTCTTTAGCGTCCCACTGAGCATAAATGTCTTGTGGGATGTCGAAAGGCGCGTGCTCCCAACCTAAGAACTCACGTGCCGCTTGTACTTCGTCATCACCCAGCGGAGCACCGTGACAATCGTGGCTGCCCGATTTATTTGGCGAGCCATAACCGATGGTGGTTTTGGTGCAGATCAGCGTCGGTTTACCGGTTTCGGCTTTCGCGGCGCTCAATGCGGCTTGAATCGCATTCGCATCGTGGCCATCGACAGCCGGGATCACATGCCAGCCGTATGACTCAAAACGCTTGGCGGTATCGTCAGAGAACCAACCCTCAACGTGACCGTCGATTGAGATGCCGTTGTCATCCCAGAAGGCGATCAATTTACCTAGGCCTAGTGTCCCCGCCAGTGAGCATGATTCGTGAGAGATGCCTTCCATCAAGCAGCCGTCACCCAAGAACGCGTAGGTGTGGTGATCAACAATGTCGTGACCATCACGGTTAAATTGTGCGGCTAGAGCTTTCTCTGCCACAGCCATACCGACCGCATTGGTAATGCCTTGGCCAAGTGGGCCTGTGGTGGTTTCAATACCTGGTGCATAGCCATATTCAGGGTGCCCTGGGGTATTCGAGTGCAACTGACGGAACTGTTTGAGATCGTCGATAGACAGATCGTAGCCGGTCAGGTGTAGCAATGAATAGATCAGCATTGAGCCGTGGCCGTTTGATAGCACAAAGCGATCACGGTTGGCCCAATCTGGGTTTTGTGGGTTGTGGTTCATGTGGTCGCGCCACAGTACTTCAGCGATATCTGCCATGCCCATTGGGGCGCCTGGGTGACCAGATTTGGCTTTTTGAACGCCGTCCATCGCAAGGGCGCGGATGGCGTTGGCTAGCATTTT
Source organism: Salinivibrio sp. ES.052 (assembly GCF_900141775.1). Taxonomy (GTDB): domain Bacteria; phylum Pseudomonadota; class Gammaproteobacteria; order Enterobacterales; family Vibrionaceae; genus Salinivibrio. Next base: position 311,887 of record NZ_FSRI01000003.1, read on the forward strand.
GCGTTCCATGTGTTTACCTACAGGTTGAACAGGTGAAATAGAGTCAAACAGTATCATAAAAGCGGCCGAAACCGCTTTTATTGTGTTAAATCACGCTTTGTGTCGGATCACAGTTGTTCGCGAATCATGTCTTCCAATTTACCTTGGTCGACTGCGAAGTTACGGATGCCTTCAGCAAGTTTCTCGATGGCCATCGGATCTTGGTTATGTTCCCACAAGAATTCCGCATGGGTCATACGTGCTGGGCGTTGTTCGGTCGCGCCTGTGTCTTTTAGTTTCACAGGAATGTCGCCTTCAGCGTCGCTCAACTCTTGCAACAGTTGAGGGCTAATGGTGAGACGATCACAGCCTGCTAATTCCATGATTTCGCCAGCATTACGGAAGCTGGCACCCATGACAACCGTGTCGTAGCCGTGGGCTTTGTAATAATTGTAAATGGTGGTGACAGATTTCACGCCTGGATCGTCCGCAGGTTCAAAGTCGCGACCTTCTTTGGCTTTGTACCAATCCATAATACGGCCAACAAACGGTGAAATCAGGTAAGCGCCGGCTTCGGCACACGCACGTGCTTGGGCAAACGAGAATAAGAGTGTCAGGTTGCAGTTGATCCCTTCTTTTTCCAGGATCTCCGCAGCGCGGATGCCTTCCCATGTTGAAGCCAGTTTGATCAGAATTCGTTCGTTGCTGATCCCCGCCTCGTTGTACATGCTGATAAGCTTACGTGCTTTGGTAACGCTTGCTTCAGTGTCATAGGATAAACGTGCGTCTACCTCGGTGGAGATGCGACCTGGGATCACATTGAGGATTTCTTTACCAATATTTACCGCTAGACGGTCACAGGTATCTGCGACTTGCTGGTCTGCGTTGCTGCTGTGAGATTTCGCATACGCAATCGCTTCATCGATCAACGGCGCATATTCTTTGATTTGCGCAGCTTTCAGGATTAGAGAAGGGTTAGTTGTCGCGTCTTGCGGTTGGTATTTTTTAATCGCTTCGATGTCGCCTGTATCAGCGACCACAGTGGTTAGGGCTCGGAGTTGGTCCAGTTTGTTGCTCATCTTCACACACCTTCTTTACGTGATAGGCCCAGACGCCGAACTTACGTGTTAACGCTTGCTCTGAATTGAACAGATGCAATGCGTCTGAGCAAATGATGTAACGATCTTTGAGTTTTTTACGTCACTTGTCAATTGTATTGCGACATAAAGAGAGTTAAGTCTCACTCTTTCGTCAGTAATTTACTCATCCTGTTGAAATATAAACTGTGTTTCATCAGGCGTGGGTTCAGACATATTAAGCAGCGCCATGGCACAGCTGGCACTGGTTGCCAACACATCAATCACGCCAGTGCGCAGAGCGCCAAGAATCGACAAGGCTTTACGACTTTCACTGGCCATGGCTATCACACTTGGTATACGCGCCAAGTCCGGCATCGCGAGCCCGACCACTCGGCCTCGCATCAAATTATCGGCTGGCTGCCCATCCAATCGAAAAAAATCAAATCCACCAATATCTCCGACAATACCATGGTTCACACGTGCTTCAACAAACTCGCGTGCGGTAAAGCAACCCAATTTGACCATATGACTATTTTCATCCATATCGCCAATGCCGACCAGCGCAAATTCAGCTTTTCTGGCCTGGTTCAAGGTTTCACTGATGTTTGGGTGGGAGACGAACACTTGTTGGATTGACTCGTTGTCCACGTAAGCAGGGGAATAGAGTGTTTCACTGCTTCCTCCAAATTTTTTCGCTAGACGTCGACAGATATGATCAGCATTAAACGCATCACCACTGCGGTGTGTGCCGCCAATTGCGCAAACAAAACGAGCTTGGCGGTGAGATACAACGCCTGGATGATCAGCGACGGCTGCAACGTTTTGGCCTTGACCAACAGCAACCACCATACCGTCATTGAGATTGCCATCAAGATAAGATGACACCAACGTGGCAACCTGAGTGCGTTGCTCCTCTGCACTGGGCTGGTCGAGAGAAATTAAGGCACGTTTGAGATTGAATCTCGCCATCAGTCGCTGTTCAAGCTGAGCACTGTGCACGGGATGAAATTTCACAGTGATCTCCACAATGCCTTCTTCCCGTGCTTTGCGCAGTAGGCGGCTCACTTTGGGGCGACTAATTTTATACTTGCGCGCGATTTCTTCCTGTGTCGCGCTTTGTTGGTAGTACAAAATGGCGATCTCGGTAAGAAGATCCGTATCTTCGTGAAAACTGTCGGGCGGCGTTGGCATGCTCATGTTCTATTGTCTCGCGGCTAAACGGTATCTCAGGTACAACATTGAGACACTGTGAATGCAATGGTTATCAGTATATCTTTGTTATTCGCAATGAACAAACGTTCTCAATAAATACGAATGTTCACTCTGAGAGGAGAGGTATTGCAGTAAAAAGCGCTAACGGGAGAGATGGCTTGGGGGAGCGAGAAAAATCATGTTTGAAAAAATAGCCATTACTATCTAGTTTTATTATGTCCCCGTTAATATGTTCTATCGGTAATTGATAACTACAAGAAGTAAGATGACGGGCCCGTCTTTGGTTTAGGGGAGTGTGTTTTTATGCACGCACTGCAATCACGACAGTCCCTTATCTGGGTTGCCATCTTGCTCGCTCTGTTTGCAATGGTGGCTATCGGGATTTGGATGATGAACTTGAATCGCAGTTCAGAACCTGCGCAACCGCTCCTTGACACCCATTATAGTTATTTTATTGATGAAACAAACGAGCTGTCGCTTGGTTATGTCATGGGTCATGCGCCTTTCACGTCCGTTACCGATTCGAGTGATATTCCTTGGAAGCTCGCCTATCAAACATATTGGATAAAGATTGATTTTGATTATGATGGGCTCAGAGAACGCTCGGTTTATGTGATCACTGACAATACGTCGATCGATTATCTGGATGCCTACCATATCCTTGATGAGGAAAAAGTGCGCTCGCAGATAAAAGCAGGTGACATGACGTTGGATCGGCTGAATCAACTTCCTCTGCCTGCAGCGGTACCTGTGACACTACTGCCTAATGAAGCCAACCAATTACTCATCAAAGTTACGTCGAGCGATATGGCGACCATGCCATTAAACGTGATCCCTTATAAAGAATACGGACATCTCGCCAAATCATTGCATCTGATTTGGGGGGGCTTTATTACATTTACTTTTCTTGTCGCATTGTATAGCGCGGGAGTCTATGTATATAGCCGTGAGCGTGTGTATTGGATATTTGTACTAGCAACCGTGATGAGCACATTGGTGGTCAGTGTGAATCATGGATTTAGTCGATATTTCTTACCGAGTACTGTCCAAATGTTTGTCAGTAATCATTTGATCGCTATAACGGTATGCTTGCTAGCCGTAGGTTTGTGGTTTACTTACTATTTTTTGGACTTTGAACGAAGCCCTGTTCATCAGCGGGCGCATTCACTGTTTTTATTCACCACCGGTGGATTGATTGGGCTCGCATTACTCAGTTTTATTACACCCACCTATATTTCTCTCTCTTTTGTTTTCATTGCTCAGCTCCCTGTTTATGGTTTGGTTTTATATTACGTGTGGCAGCAATGGCAACCGAAAAAAGCTTGGCTTCTTCTATTTTTACTCTGCTGGTTACCCGTGATGGTGGGTGGCTTTACTTTCTACGCTCTGATGCTTAACTACATTGAATACAGCCTAGTGTCACGTTATGCGTTAATGATGTCGCTTGGCCTCACCATGATTTTTTTCTCCTTAGCATTAGCCGAGCGTTTCCGTTTCCAGCGGATGCAGGCCATGCAAGCATTAACGCATGATACCTTAAGCTGTCTTCCCAACAATAATGTGTTGCATATGGTGATCAACGACATGATCAGTCGAAATTTCAGCTTTTATATTTGCTGCTTGTCAGTTGATAACTATAAGAATTTGTTACCTTATTTGGACGAAGTCGCGCGTGATGAATATATCAATGCGGTGGCGCACCGCATTAATGAGACGTTAATCGTGCAGCCAGTCCAAGAAATTAAAACCGATACGGATATGCCCAGTTATCGTTTAGGGTGTTTAAAAGAGGGTGTCTTTACCTTTTTGATTGGAGATGTGGACCAAGCTACATGCGATAATGTGCTTGATTCTGTCGTAAAAGGTTTAAATGGTGAATTGTGCGTTGGCTCTTTTGTTACCCAAGTCAATGCGCGCATTGGTGTTTGTCATTATCCGACGGATGGCGATCATCCTAGTTTATTGATTAGTCGTGCAATGAATGCGATTGATCAGCACCGATCGGTGCCTAGCAGTTATGTCCACTTTAGTTCTTATGAATTTCGTCACCGTCAATTACATGTTTCATTGGTAACCGATTTAAGAGATGCAATTGAAAACGATGGCCTCGAGCTTTATCACCAACCTCAAATTGATTTACGTACAGGCTCGGTGCATGGGTCAGAGGTTCTCGCTCGTTGGACTCACCCAGAGTATGGCCAGATATCGCCTGATGTGTTTGTACGAATGGCCGAGGACGTCGGAATCATTAATCATTTGACCCTATGGGTCATTCGCCGGGCTTTTGAGCAACAAGCTCAGCTGATCAGTCACGGGCACTGTCGTCGGCTATCGATTAATATCAGCGCGTCAGATATCTATATCCCTAACCTAGCCAGCCGGGTGGTTGAGCTAGCAAAACAATATGAGATACCCACCAACCTTGTGTCGCTTGAGCTAACCGAGTCAGTCATGGTTGAAGATTATAATTGGTTAAAAAAGCTAATTTCTGACCTATCGATGAGCGGTATTGAAGTGTCAATTGATGACTATGGAACGGGCTATTCATCATTGTACTTTCTTTCTCAGCTTCCATTCACTGAGCTTAAAATTGATCGTAGTTTTGTTCGAGATCTCGCCAAAAATGGCCGCCACCAAAGTATTGTTCGTGCCACAACTGATATGGCGCGTTCACTCGGTGTGATGGTGGTGGCTGAGGGGGTTGAAAGTGAAGATGCGGAGACGTTACTGCGACGGTATGGGGTCGATGTTTCCCAAGGGTATTACTATTCTCGTCCGATCCCCTTTAGCCAATATTTGGCCTACGTAAAACGTATCGATAGTGTGCAACCACATTCCGTTTTGCGTGACGAAAACCGGCGTTCTTCATCGGGATAAGATGCATCGGTATGGTCAGGGGCAGCCCATGCACTGAGGGTTAATATGAAAAGAATAGAGCAAACGCTTCTTGAACAGATGCAAATTACTGATTTAGAAATAGAGTATCGCAAGACGCTGTTCGATTTTTCAAGCTCAGACGCTCAGCATCTTCGATCGTGTAGATCAATGATTGAAAAGAACATTGAAGCGATTGTCTCTGAGTTTTACATGCATCAAACAAGCATTCCCGAAATTGCACTTCTGATAGGCGATGCAGATACCTTAACGCGACTTCGAGGCGCTCAACATCATTATATTCTCGACTTGTTCAGTGGTTTATATGATCGTGAATATGTGAATAATCGCCTACGTATTGGTCTTGTACACAAACGTATCGGTGTTGACCCCAAGTTATATCTCTGCGCTGTGCATACCTTGCAGACATTATTACATCGTGCCATTGAGCAAAATAGCACAAACCCAATGAATGCTAAGTTGACCATGATGGCGTTAGATAAGTTATTGATGTTTGATGTGTCACTGATTTTTGAAACGTACGTTGGCAGCCTGGTGAGTGAAATCGAAACTGCCCAAGCGAAGTCAGAGCAGTATGCGCGGAGTCTGGAAGCTAAGGTTAAAGAACGGACACGTGAGCTTGAAGAGCTGTCCCGTACGGATGCTTTGACCGGCTTATTAAATATGAGACATTTGAACGATATTCTTACCACGATGTTACGTGCTGCACAGAGGCGTCATGAGCCTGTTTCTGTGATATATATTGACATCAATGAGTTTAAACAGATAAACGATACGTATGGGCATCAATATGGTGATGAAGTCCTCTGTGTTGTCGCGGGGATCATCTCGGAGGAGACGCGAGCAGAGGACAAGTGTTTTCGCTATGGAGGCGACGAATTTTGTATTGTCATGACAAATAGCGGTGAGGCTGACGCGAACAAGTTGCTAGTCAAACGTATCAACAAACGAATTGAAGAAGTATTGGGAGACGTCACATTAAGTATTGGTGTCGCGCAAACGGGCCCCGTGGAATATGTAGACGCAACGACGATCATACAAATGGCGGACGAAAAAATGTTTGCTGCGAAGTATGAGCACCATAATATCACTCATATTTCCAATACCTAATCTCGCGCAGAGCTTAGCGCCGTTCGTCATTGACCCTCTTAAGTGCATCGCGTAAACGCCCCTGGGTTGTCTTGAGGTGTTGTTTTGCTGTTTTTGCATCCTGTGCTGCTATGATCATAAAAATAGCCACTTTGACTTCACCCTCGGCATCAGTGAGTGTGCGTGTTGCGGTTTGTTCATCACAGCCAGTGGCTTCCATCACGATAAGCCGAGAGCGTGTGACCAATTTTTCATTGGTGGCCTTCACATCGACCATTAAGTTTTGGTAGCACTTGCCAACTTTAACCATGGCCGCCGTGGTTAACGTATTCAATACCAATTTTTGTGCGGTGCCAGACTTCATCCGTGTTGAGCCGGTTAGCGCTTCGGGACCAACTTCCGGTGTAATAGCGACCTTTGCATGCTCGTTGATGGCCGCATTGGGGTTACATGATAGGGCGATAGTAACGGCTCCTTGCTGCTTTGCATGGGCAAGGGCCCCGATCACATAGGGTGTTCGGCCGCTTGCGGCGATCCCGACAACAACATCGTTCGGTGTGACATGGTGGGCTGAGAGGTCGGTCTTCCCTGCGTCGGGGTCGTCTTCTGCCCCCTCTTGAGCGACAAACATTGCTGGCTCTCCCCCCGCTATAATGCCGATCACTTGTGCCGGGTTGACGCCAAAAGTCGGTGGGCACTCAACCGCATCCAGCACGCCTAGGCGGCCACTGGTGCCGGCACCCATGTAAATGAGCCGACCTCCCGCATTAAATGCTGCTGCAATGTGCTCCACTGCCTCAGCCATAGCGGGAAGTTGCGACTTTACTGCCTGTGCGACATGCTGATCTTCCTCGTTAATCATAGAGACAATACCGAGAGTGTCTTGCTCATCGAGTCCATAGGTGTTGGGGTTTCGGGTTTCTGATAATAATTTTTTTAGCTGGTCGACGCTGGGGGCTGTCATTGACGCTCCTTAATAGGGTAAGTAGATGGCACCTAGGCAACAGGCTTGGCTGGCTCCCGTTACGGCGGGTACATTGCCAGGTTGATGATTGATCGTTTGTTTGGCAAGCCAGGCAAACGCAATGGCCTCCATATCATCGCAACTTATCCCAATTTCATCTGTTTGTGCGATAGCCCAGTTAGGCAAAGCCTGCTGAAGTGCTTGCATCAAGGTTGTGTTATGTGCCCCGCCGCCACAAACAAAGACCCGCCCGCGTTCTAACGGACGAATAGCTAACGCGATGCTTTGCGCTGTGAGTGCCAAGAGTGTTGCTTGTACTTGATCGGGTGACAGAGAAAAGGCCAGTAACTGGCGATCGAGCCAATCGAGATTAAAATATTCACGGCCAGTGCTTTTGGGGGCAGGGCGGGCAAAATAAGCATCGGAGAGCAACCGGCTCAGTAGAGGTTGATACAGTGAGCCGCTTGCTGCCCACTTTCCGTCTTTGTCATAGGCCTGGTTGTGATGTCGCTGTGTCCAGGCATCCATCAGCATATTACCTGGGCCCGTATCGTAGCCATAGAGCGGACGATCGGGGCAAATCATCGACACGTTGGCAATGCCGCCGATATTCACAATGGCGGTGGGTTGTGTACTATCGGCACAATAATCATTATGAAAAGCTGGGACGAGAGGCGCTCCTTGGCCACCGTATGCCATATCTTTGCGTCTAAAATCCGCCACTGTGGTGATGCCTGTACGAGCAGCAATGATATTGGCATCGCCGAGTTGCATCGTAAAAGGGTATTGACCACTCGGCTGGTGATAAACGGTTTGCCCGTGGCAGCCGACCGCCGCAACATGTATGGGTTGTAAGGCGGCTTGGCTAAGCAAGGTGTTAATAGCAGAGGCATAACATTCCCCTAATTGGCGGTCGAGCTCACCCAGTGTGGTTACTGATACAGGGTGGCCGCGACTTAGGCGGATCACAGTGGTTTTGATATCTTGAGGAAGCGGATCACTGTGTCGAGCGATCGACTCAATCTGACCTGCCTGTGTAAATCGTACGGCGACGACATCGATGTTATCTAAACTGGTTCCTGACATCACACCAATATAGATATCTGCTCCGGGCTGTGACATGTAGCTATTCCTTGCGTTGTGGCAACGGTACGATGGTAATAATAAGGCGCGCGATGAGTATAAACAGATTGCGATACGTGGCAAAGTGCTTGATTATCCGTCTGTGATACAGACTTATTCTCACCGTCTGGGTCTGCATCATCCAGGATAATCGCTATGTTTGTCAGTTGATTGACAGCAGGATGAAGGAGAAATCATGGGACCCGTTTGGCTCGATATGCACGCAGAGCAGATCGATAATGAAGAAAAAGAAATCCTTGCTCACCCCAGTGTCGGTGGGGTGATTTTGTTTGCCCGTAATTATCATGACTCAGCACAGCTTCGCGCGCTCACTCAGTCTATTCGTGTAGCGGCGGGGCGTGAGATATTGATTGGTGTGGATCAAGAAGGTGGACGTGTACAACGCTTTCGTGACGCGTTCACACCCATACCGGCTGCGCAATCTTACCATGCGTTGGGCGCGAGTCCGGACATTGCCCAGCAAGCAGGCTGGTTGATGGCCGCCGAATTGATATCACATGGCATTGATCTGAGCTTTGCGCCTGTACTGGATCTTGGGTTTGGATGTGCGGCGATTAAAGATCGTGCCTTTGGCGCGGAAAAAGAGGCTGTTACTCAATATGCTCGCGCTTTCTCATTGGGTATGCGTCGTGCCGGTATGGCAACCACAGGAAAGCACTTTCCAGGTCACGGTGCGGTGCAAGAGGATTCTCATTTGGTTACGCCACAGGATACGCGCGATATTTTACAGTCGTCTGACTTCGCGATTTTTAAAGCATTTATTGAGCAAGGTCTGCTTGATGCAGTGATGCCTGCACATGTGATATACCCTCAGCATGACACACTTCCAGCCAGCGGCTCTCCGTACTGGTTGACTCGTATTTTGCGACATCAGCTAGGGTTTGAAGGGATCATTTTCTCTGATGATTTAAGTATGGGAGGCGCGCATGTATTCGGCGATGCCCCGTCTCGCGCAAAAGCGGCATTGGATGCTGGGTGTGATATGGCGTTGATATGCAACGATCGTCCAAGTGCAGTCTCGGTACTTGATGCCTTGCCGATTGAATCTGTGCCGGTTGCAGACACTCTCCGGGTCCGTCAGTCCATTGACTGGCAAGCGTTAAAGCGAGATGCAGGTTGGAAAGCGGCGCACCACGCTTTAGTGGAGCATGATAAGGTGTGGCGGGACAAACAAGGCTAGTGTCACTGATAAATAGTCAGTAAAAAACAAAAGGCAACGGACTCGCGTTGCCTTTTTCATTTTGATGACGAAAGCGTCGTCCCATTAATGGTCGTCGCCGAAATAATTATCATCGTGCTGAGAACGTTGAGGGCGCTTGCTATGGTGCTTCCTCCCTCTTTTTCCGCGTGGCGTCTCATCATCAAAATCGTCGTGGTGCCGGGACTTAAACTTCTCTTTCTGTTGAGAGCCGTGTTTTAACCATTGATCCCACTGTGCCATGGTGGTGCTTTCCTAACGCTTGTTAATTTGCATAGCTATATGTAGCCGAGGAATTAGACAATCTTGGATTACCTAACCATCTTAAGATAGCCGAAAAATGCATTGTCGACTAGCGAAACACGTCGAAATTTGTGGTTTTTTTAAACAGCATTAAATTTGACCAGTTGATCTGATTAACTCATTGATTAATAAGGTTTTATCATTGCTCTTTAGCCACAAAAGATAAAGAGGATGAGTCATAACGTGCCCATGATCAACCAGGTACAATTGCGCGCTATCCACGTAAGGTTGGATCGCCAAAGAGGGGAGAAATGCGACGCCACCATGAGTCAGAAGATAATTTAAAGCTAAATGGCATGACTGGGTGTGTAAAACCGGTGGGCGCTGGAGTGGCGCAATTTGGCTATGGGCTACTGCAAAGCGTGTCCCCCAATCAAGGTATACCAGTGACAGCTGGCTGATATCGCCTAAGGTGAGATCAGGCAAATGACTCACTAACTGAAGTTGGTAATCGCCAAGATGGTGGGATTGTAAACCTTCTAGCTTGGGCTGCTCGGATGTTAGGCCTGCATCGATACGCTTTTCTATTAAGTGGCGAGCGAGTAATTCCCTGGGGGTGGACTCGGCGCGAAGTAGCCAATCAGTATGATCAGCACAGAGACGGTTCATCCATCCACTGACCCCGTCAAGCTCCCACAACATAGGGGATGCACCGAGCGTCAGTTGTTCGTTGGCCACTTGCATGGCACTGACATCTTGCTGGGCACGTTGCCAGGTCTGGATCATCGTTTCGGCATACGGAAGTAAACGCTCACCGGCATCGGTTAAGCGCACATTATTGCGTTGGCGAATAAAAAGCGCAGTGTTTAGTTGTGTTTCGAGTTGTCGAATGCGAAAGCTGACTGCAGATTGGGTCAGGTACAAGTTGTCCGCCGCATGTCCAAAATGCCGTGTTTTACTGACTTCGATGAAAGTACGCAGCAGTTGAATATCCAATGATCTCGTCCTTATGGGAAACGCTATCTTATTGAGACAAAAAGACTCGGCTATCGTCAAGTCGCCTAGGGTATGCGCCAAATCTCAAATTTAGAGCATTAAATCGGCCAACGTCAGCGGGCGCTCTGTCAGCCCCAGCCGTTGGGCAGGCGTTAGGTGTGCTTTATCTTGCCAGCATAGGTTGTGCCAAGCGCGATAGATATCAAGTAATGGTAATAAACCACCTGGGCGTAACCGGCGTCGTGGCTCATTTACCAATAACGAAAATTGCTGATGAAATTGTTGTTGATATTTTTTCAGGGCATCGCAACTGGCATGCGTTAACCAATAGGCTTCTTTACCTTTATTTTGTCCGTGATCGCAAATGGCTTTAGTGCCATCGCCACTACGGGTAAAAGCCCAACGATCACGCCACCAACTGAGTAACACAATATCGATCTTTTCCGGCTCAGCGCCGGGTTGCCAATGACTATCTTGCTCAACATAGACATGGCTCACGCGTTTGTCACGAATATCGGCTTCGAACACAGATAAACATGCAGATCGCAGTAAAGGTTCCTGGGGGGAAAACACCACGATTTGTTGCCAATGATCAATCAATGGCTTGAGGTTCAAGTAGTGCGCATACGTCGTGTATTGGGGCCGAATGAGGGTTCCACGGTTTGGATAGATAAAGTGCAGTGGATATGTATAAGGGTCTTCAACGTTTGAGCGCGCAAACACCTCACGGTATTTAGCATCAACACGACCTAGTAGTCCTTCAGGGCGAGGCGATCGATCTTCATGCTGGCCGGCATGAGTGGTTGCCATAAAGCGACAATCTTCTTGATAGGGATCGTGATGATCGCTTAAGTGACTATGAGCATAAGGATGATAGTTGACGTCTTGTAGCAGCACATAACCGCTGTGTGCTTCGCCCGTCGCAAGCCACTGTACACCATTCTCGCTCTTAGGCTGCAAAGCAGTATGAACACTGGCAAGATGGCCAGTGGAGGTGTCGGCGAGAAAGCGTGTGTCGTAAGCCGCGAGCTTTTGTCGGCAGCGTGCAGCGATTTGATTGAGGTGGTCATAAAAAGTTTTTGGGTTGAGAGAAAGGCGGCGGCAGATATCTCTTACCGTATGCCCAGTAAAGAGGAAAGCGAGCAACTTTTGCTGTAATTCGCTCTTTTTATTGATGCCAGACCAACGATCAACAAAGGTACTCTGGCATCCTTTACAACGATAGCGTTGTCGATCACCGCTATAGCCAAAGGCATGGTAACAATGGCGGTATGTGAGGACCGGTTTCCCCAAATGCTCGCAATCAGGGTTGGTGCAGGCACATAACCCATCAGCATGGAGCTGGCGCTGTGCGATAAGCTCAGCATGGACTTGATGATTGTTAAGCAGAGGAGGAAACGCCCCACATTCGCGGCAGACTAATGTCGGACGCGCCGGGTTAGTGTGCTGAACGAGGTAATCCTGCTCATCTATTGACCCAAAGTTTGGGCAGGTGAGCGTTTTACAAAAGTTCAGCTGCAGTTCGCCCGTAGCGGGTGGCAGTTTACCGCTTGACACGTTTCCTCCAACCAACGTTTACAGGTTGATCGCAGTTTCGAGCGAGACCGTCATCATTTCATTGAATGACTTTTGGCGCTCGTCTGAGCTTAACGCTTCGCCACGAATGATATGGTCAGACACGGTCAGAATGGTGAGCGCGCGCGCGCCTAATTCTGCTGCAACGCCGTAGATGCCTGCCGCTTCCATATCCACCGCGAGAATGCCGAGGTTATCCATTTTGTTGAACAAGTCGGCTTCAGGGCTATAAAACAGGTCAGCAGAGAACACATTACCAACACGTACTGATACGTTTTGCTTGCGGGCTTCGCCAACAGCGGTTTCGAGCAGGTGGTAATCAGAGATAGCAGCAAAGTCGTGGCCGGCAAAACGGGTGCGGTTTACTTTGGCATCGGTTGATGCGCCTTGCGCGACGATAATGTCCATAAGCTTCACATCATCTTTAACGGCGCCACAGCTACCCACGCGGATGATGTTTTTCACGCCGTAATCTTTGATCAGCTCGTGCACGTAAATTGAGCAAGATGGAATCCCCATACCATGGCCCATTACTGACACTTTTTTGCCTTTATAGGTACCGGTATATCCGAACATATTACGTACATCAGTTACGCGTTCGGCGTTTTCTAGGAAATTCTCGGCAATGTATTGTGCGCGAAGTGGGTCACCTGGCATGAGGACCGTTTCAGCAAACGCGCCGTCTACGGCATTAATATGTGGGGTAGCCATAATGTGCTCCAATTATCTTAAGTTAAGAGAAAAAGCGTTCGATCACAGCTTGATAAGCCATGCCGCCAATGTAAATACCAACGATGCCCATGATCCCAGAAAGCACTGGGGGAGCGGGCAAGGGTAATTTGATCGCGCTGAAGAAAAAGCCAACGATGGCACCAGCAACGACCGCGAGTAAAATTTCGTTCATTATAACCCTCAAACAACTAGTTAGATGCAGTTCAGCTCAAATCGGTACCGAATTTGCGACAGTCATAGCTGCTTTTATTATCTTTTCGGTGGTACCGCATGAGATGAGCTCAGTGTATGTAACTACCGCGCATTTACGCGCGATCTTGATCACAACTATCTCTATATTACCGCGTAAAGCTTCTAATGGTTACCATATATGTTGATAATGTCGGTGCAATCGCTTTCGTTTTATTCAAACCCCACTAAGGATTGCGATGAAAACGTATAAAATGAAGTGATTTAAACGAATAACTCTGACCTATCTGGCGCTATTTTGCGCAAGATCAAAACAGTTTTAGTAAGTGACAGGCAATGACTATGGAGTGCTTTTATTAATAGGTAGATTCGGTATCACGTCATGGTGGTTATTCCATGTGATATATCAACAAAACTATAAATATTAATAATTCTCACTTCTATTCGTGACTTAGTGATTTGACTGCGTTAGCATGCTGCCATCGATTTTTGCGAGGAAAGAGCCATGCAAGCTTTTCGTTCATTTTTTCAATTTATTCTTTTTACCGTTTCTCTTGTATTGAGTGGCCATGCCGCGGCAAAAACTATCGACCACGCGATGGGTACGATTGAGATTGAGGGTGTCCCTCAACGGGTTGTGGTTCTTGGTCAAGGTAGCTTAGATGTGCTTAACCGCCTCGGTGTTGAGCCTGTCGGAGTAGTAAAATCACTGATGCCTGATTACTTAGCAAAAACCTATCAAGATGATAAATATGTGGCGGTTGGGACGGTTAAAGAGCCTGACTACGAAGCTATTTTTACTGCGAAACCGGATTTGATTATCGCGGAGGCGCGGATGGCATCATTGATGGGTGATCTAGAAGAAATTGCTCCGACGATTATGTTCCAGGCGGATTATGAAAACTACTGGCAGAGTGTTCAGAAAAGCTGGCGTATGCTAGGTAATGTATTTAATAAACAACAAAAAGTTGAAGAAATCATTGACGAAATGAGCACCAAGATTGCTCAGACGCGTGAAAAAGCCATTACCGATAACTTTAATGCTCTGATGGTGATGAGTAACGGCAGTAAAGTGGCAATGTTCGGTGAGAAAAGTCGCTTCGGTATGGTGTTTGACGAGCTCGGTTTAAAACCGGCAAGAAGTGATAAGGTCGAAGTGGCAGGTTCTCACGGTAATTTGATTTCCTTTGAGTACATTGCTGATGCTAATCCAGATGTGTTGTTAGTGCTTGATCGCGAGCAAGCGATTGGTGAGGGCGAAGGAAAAGCGAAGGCGCGTTTCGATAACCCATTGGTGAATAAAACACCCGCGCACAAAAACCAACGTATCAGCTACTTAGATCCAACGGCTTGGTATATCACCATGGCTGGCATGACCGCGATGGATAAAATGATCGACGATGTGAATCGCGTGCTTTAATCATCATTCATGATACGGAAAGACCCGGGCTAGCTCCGGGTCTTTGTGGTTATAGACCTCACCGGTAGTTGTGTTGTGAAGTATCTCTCTATTCCTGTTTTAATCGTGCTAGCGCTGTTGTCGATATCTATCGGCGTTGCGCACGTCTCTTTGGATAGTTTATGGGCAGGCGATCCCGAAGCCTGGACCATTTTTACCACCAGTCGTATTCCGCGCCTGTTGGCGATTTGCCTTGCCGGGGCTGGGCTGAGTGTTGCTGGCCTTATCATGCAGCAGATCTGTCAAAACCGCTTTGCGTCGCCAGATACCACGGGCACCATCGATTGTGCCTTACTCGGGTATGTCATTACCTTGGTGGTGTTTAGCGGCGTAAGCCAGTGGCTTGACTTAGCGATTATTGTGGGGACGGCCATGGTTGGTACCTGGCTGTTTGTCCGTTTTCTACAACGCCTTAAATTTAAAAATACCGTATTAGTGCCGTTGATAGGGATTATGTACGGCAATGTTGTCTCCTCGCTAACCCAATTTCTCGCCTATAAATACGATTTGATTCAAACCTTGCAAGCTTGGACCGTGGCGAATTTTTCTTCGGTGTTGGCCGGGAACTACGAAATTTTGTTTGTGGCCATGCCAGTTTGTGCCATTGCCTATGCCTACGCGAGTCAGTTTAGTGCCGCCAGTATTGGAGAGAGCTTCGCCAAAAATATTGGCTTGGATTATCAAAAAGTCGTGCTGTTTGGTGTCATGGTGGTTGCCTTGTTGTCATCGGCGGTGGTGATGATTGTCGGTGTGATCCCTTTTCTTGGTCTGATTGTGCCGAATGTGGTCTCACTTTTCATGGGCGATAACATTAAGCGCAATTTACCTTGGACGGCGTTCTGGGGCGTGGTGTTGGTTCTAAGTTGCGATATTTTGGGTCGTGTGATTATTTTCCCTTACGAAGTGCCTATTGCCATGATTATTTCAGTTTTGGGTGGCGTGGTGTTTATCTACTTAGTGATGAGGGATAAAGCCAATGCGTGATGGACTCAAACTTTCCCTGGTTGCGGCCGGTGTCTTGCTGGTGGCCGGTTATTTCTTGGGGCATGGCCTAACGGCGGATAATTATGCTTACTTTCTCTCTCGGCGTACCCCGAAAGTCCTTGCGATTGCACTGGCCGCGGTCGCGATATCAGCTTCCTCGCTCGTATTTCAAACCATCACCAATAATCGCATACTCACCCCGTCGATTTTAGGGTTTGATAGCTTGTATGTCTTATTGCAAACCCTGCTACTGGTGATCTTCGGTTCAACCAGCCTGTATTTGGTCAATGCCTATTTAAACTTTGCGGTGAGTGTGGCACTGATGACGGTAACCGCGAGTGTGCTGTTCACTCTCTATTTTCGTCGACATCGTGCCAATATTTATACCTTGTTATTAATTGGTATTGTGCTCGGTAGTGTGTTTGGCAGTATCAGTCAGTTCTTCACGCTCCTCGTTGATCCTAGCGAGTTTGCGGTGCTTCAAGATGCCATGTTCGCGAGCTTTAATAATGCGAATCGCGATTTGGTGTATATCAGCGTGCCGGTACTGATATTGTGTTTGTTAGCGCTTTATCGCTATGCCAACCAGCTGGATGTCTGCTTGCTTGGCGAAGACAATGCCACCAGTTTAGGTGTCGATATGCGCGGACTCACCCTGAAGGTGATGATGATTATCGCCGTCATGATTTCGGTCTCGACGGCTTTGGTCGGGCCCGTGCTCTTCTTTGGCTTGATTGTGGTCAGCCTTGCGCGCCAGATGTTTACTCGCTACCAACATCGCTTTTTGATCCTTGCGACCAGTGTATTGGCAGTTTTTTTATTGTTAACGGGTCAGTATGTTGTCGAGCAGTGGTTCGGGTTTGAAACCACGGTCAGCGTGATTATCAACTTTGTTGGCGGAAGCTACTTCTTGTACCTGCTAACGAAAAACAAGTTTTAACCATTATGATTGAATTAATTGGATTATCAAAAGCCTACGGGCAGACTCAAGTGGTGAATCAAGCCAGTGCGTTGTTCCCGCCGGGTAAAGTGACCGCGATTATTGGTCCAAATGGCGCGGGGAAGAGCACGTTACTCTCGATGGCGAGTCGACTCACCGATAGTGATGCAGGTGAAGTCCTGATTGGTGATAAACCTCTCAGTGAATGGAGTAATGAGGCGTTAGCCAAAAGACTAGCGGTATTGCGCCAGGCGAATAACGTCAATATGCGCTTTCGGGTGCGTGAGCTCGTGGCATTTGGCCGTTTCCCCCATTCTAAAGGCCGACTCTCGGCAGATGATGATGCGGTGATTGATGAGGCGTTAGCTCAGTTAGGGTTAACGGAGTTGCAAGACCGCTTCATTGATCAATTGAGTGGGGGTCAACGGCAGATGGCATTCATTGCGATGGTGGTGGCACAGAACACCGACTATATCTTTCTCGATGAACCGCTTAATAATCTCGATATTCGTCACTCGGTGGCGATCATGAAAACGGTCAGAGACTTGGCACATCGATACAACAAGGCGGTCGTGGTCGTCATGCACGATATTAACTTTAGCGCTTGTTATGCAGACAACATGGTCGCGATGAAAGACGGCGAAGTGGTGTCCAGCGGTCGGGTTGATGAGGTGGTGACCAAGCCAGTGATGGAGCGTATTTACGAGATTGAATTTGAAGTTGAACAAATCAATGGTCAGCGTATTTGCCTTTACTACGGGGCAGCTGCTTCATCAATGGCGACGGTTTAGTCGCGCTGAACGCTCGTCTATGACAGAGAACATCTCGGATAAACAGCCGCCTCGTGCGGCTGTTTACATTAGTGAGTACTTGCTGTTTTAGGGGCTTTCTCTGGCAATGGCGTTCTGGTCAGCCACCAGCTGGCGAGCGATCCCAGCGTGACCATAACCACACCTTGCCAAAAGGCGAGGGTGAGCGGCGTTGACAGTAAAATCGCCGACAAAAAAGTAGAAAGGATGGGAATGAAATACGATAGGGTGGCCAAAAAAACCAGGTTACCTTTTAGGATCCCCATGTTCCAAAGGCCGTACCCCCCACCCATTGCCAGTCCGGCAAAGAGCACATAAGGGCTATTTGCCCAAGATAAGGTTAGCGGTGGCGCATCAGAGAAGGCATACCCAACCCAAAGCGTGGCGGCCGTTGCACAGAAAAACCATGTGATCCCGTTCTTACCTTGAGCATGCATTTTGGTGATATTGCAATAAATCGCCCAGATGATCGCGCCACTGAAAGCAAGAAAATAGCTTAACGGGTTGGTCTGTATATTCGCGACAAGGTGCGGCCAAGAAACGCCATTTTCACCTCCAACTGTCCAGACGACGCCCATAAACGCGACGGTGAGCGCAGGATAAAGCCAGAGGCTGACTTTTTGCCGCATCAGGATGACAGACAACAGGACCGTTAGGCAGGGCCATAGATAATTAATCACGCCCATCTCAATGGCTTGGGTTCGGGTATTGGCCCACGCAAGAGAGAGGGCGAGGCAGAGTTCATAAACCACAAACAGAACACCACCACCCACCAGGTAGCGGCGAGGAAAATCGCTGAGCTTGGGAGCACCCACAAACAAGATTAAAAAGACAGAGGCAAGGGTATAAATAGCTGCTGCACCGCCAAGTGGCCCCAGTTGCTCAGTGACGTGACGGATGAGCGCCACATTACTGCTCCAAAGCACAATGGCACCGCATCCAGCGAGCGTATATTGGTTCATGGTTGGCAGTCCGAGTAAAAAGGGTTAAATTGCCTGCTTTTTAAGTATTCTGCAACCTCATTATCACGCTCTTAATGCGCTGACGATTTTAGGGTGTTAGCCGCGAGTAGCGTATCAAGTGGTGTCGGGTAATCGATTAAAAATCCCTGCACGTAGTTAATCCCGATTTCTTGCACCCGAGCGAGCTTGTCTTCATCTGACACCCATTCCGCGACCGTTTTGTATCCCATGGTGTCGCAAATACTCACGATAGATTCTAGGATGACACGATCAATCTCGTTGTCGTTGTCTGTTAAGTTGGCAACAAATTGCCCGTCGACTTTTACCACGTCGACGTTAAATAATTTAAGGTAGTGGAAAGAGCACAAGCCTGCGCCAAAATCATCCAGTGCCACGTGGGCGCCATAGGCGCGTAATTCATCTACAAATGAGACGGCGGCATTTAAGTGGCTAATCAGTGCCGACTCTGTGATCTCAAAACATAAACGATCGGCGGGAAACACTGAGGTGGTCAGTAATTGCTTTAAGTGGACTTGAAACTTGGGATCACTGATTGAGTGGGCCGACAGATTCAAATTAAACCTCAGCCCAGAGTCGGCCAGCTCACGCGCGCGCGTATTGAGCACATAATTGGCCACCCATGCATCAATGTCTCGAATATAACCAAACGCCTCCGCGGCAGGAATAAATTGCCCTGGATTTATAATACTGCCATCGGTCTCCACCATACGTACTAATAGCTCATACCAGTGCTCAATAGTGGGGCCTTTAGCCGGAGCAACTTGTTGTCCATAAAGCGTAAATCGGTCTTCGGCTAACGCGCGGGTGATGTTTCCTACCATTTGTATGTCGCTATGACGACCTTGTGCCGTGCCAGAAATATCATCGTAATCGACAATTTGTCCACGCCCCGCGGATTTGGCTTCGTACATGGCGACATCCGCGCGGCTCATCAGATCAGAGAGGGTTAAGGTGTTATCATTAACATTCACGACACCAACGCTGGCACTGATAGAAAAAATGCGTTCACCATAGGAAAAAGAAAGCCCCTCGAGTCGCTTGATCAAATCGGCAATCGTGCGCTTGGCGTCTCGCATATTGCAGTGAGTGAGTAGTAGCGCAAATTCATCTCCCCCTAGCCGTGCCACGGTATCATCACTGCGAATGTTATCAGCCAGTGCTTGAGAAACCTGACACAGCACATCGTCACCGGCGTGATGGCCGACAGAGTCATTAATGATTTTGAAAAGATCCAAATCGACGAACGCGAGCACTAATGGGGTATCCTCATTGCGATACAGAGAAAGGTGCGTTTCCATGATGGTTTCAAAGGCTCGGCGGTTGGGTAATAGTGTGAGCGGATCATGATTCGCGTTGTAGTCTAATTGTGCCATCAGCGCGTGTTCTTCGGAGACATCGCGTAGAACAAAGACATAGCCGTGATGGGATCCTTGATCTTTGTTACTGGTGAGTGGCGAAACGGCAACTGAGACATACACCCGTTCGCCACTGGCGAGAACCAGCTGATAGGCATCTTGTATTTGGGTGGCAAAGAAAGTGTTTGTTTGTTGGTCGCTAAAGTGTGAAAGCAGCACGCGTTCCTGTTTATTGTAAAGATGAAAAATCGAGTCTACTGGTTGACCCAGCGGCAAGCTATCGTTGTTAGCGGTAAGCCATTGAGCGGTATTATTAAGATAAGCCAAATTGCCTTGTTCATCGACGGTAATCACAGCATCGTTGATGGAGTTCATTACCACGTCGAGCTGTTCGCGCTCTTGGGCGAGAGTTTGGTTGAGTTCGTTGATTTCCGTGTTGTCCCAGTTCGCCCCGATCATGCGTACGGTTTGGCCGTTATCATCGAGCTGGAGGCTGGCTAGTGCACGAATGTAACGAACGCGACCTTGGCTATCGATAATACGAAACTGCGTATCGAGTCGTTCATGATGGTGAAGCGCTTGATTAAAGGTGTGGTTAATCGGATCCGCGTCGTCGGGATGAAGGCGGCGTTGCCAAGTCGCTAGCGTTTCATGGCCATCCGATATGGGTATGTCGTAAAGGGTGTACATTTGTGGATCCCACTCAAGCCTATCCTCTTTGGCGTGGTACTCCCAGATACCGATATTCGCGGCTTTGGTGGCGGCTTCAAGGCGACGTCGTAAAGTATCCGTTTGGGTATTGGCCAAATATTGCTCGGTGATGTCAATCACGGTACTTAACACTGTTTCAGTCTCTTCGCCGGTTTGTCGCGCGGACGCTTGGCGGAGATAACGGTATCTACCCTGATCATTTTTAAAGCGAAAGACTTCGATCATACGATTGGTATGTTTATCCATCAGAAGACGCATGGCTTGTTCCCAGCCTGCGCGATCATCTGGATGAATACGCGTGACCCAAGCCTGATAGGTTTGAATACTTTTTGGATTAATTCCCAGTAATGGCGCAGACCAACCCGAAAACAGCAGAACCCCAGTATGAATATTCAGCTCGAAAACCGCGAGTTTGTTTATGTCTAGTGCAAAGCGCCAGCGCTCAAGCCAGCGTTTTTGCTCTCGTTGTGCGGCTTTTAGCGCGTTAATGTCTTCTATTTGACTGATTAGGTGGGTCACATGTCCCGCATGTTTATCGCGCACAGCGGTGACTGAAAGTCGCCCCCACACGTGCTCTCCATCGGCCCGTAAAAACTGTTTTTCTAGCCGTTTGTTGTCGGCATGGCCCATGATGAGATCATTAAAATAATCCTTTAGAGCGGATTGGTCTTGCTCTCGCGTAAACAGGGATACATGCGAACCCAGTAAAACATCACGGTCACAACCAAAGAAGTGAGCAAGGCTGGTATTAGCATCTTGAACGATGCCACGAGGATCGAGTATGGCCATACCAATGAGTGAGTTATGCATCGCTTGCGTCAACAGTGAATGTTGCTCAAGGTGATGTTTTTGATGACGACGATAACTGTATGCCAGTTGCGTCATTCCCACCCCGATCAGCATCGCGGTTGCGGCTGTAATCAGGCGCGATAAAGAGGCTTTCTGTTCGATATCAATATGAAATGTAAATACCCCAACAGCGGATAGCACATCAAAACTAACGACTGATAAAGCGATAGTGGCAAGTCCCACTAAGCGGCTCTGTAGTGTTGCAGCAAGGAAGAACAACCCCGTTAGCGCAAGAAAGGGGAAAGGAAAAGCGTACAAAAGTAGGCTGATGAGTAAGAAAAGTGCGATACATACTAAAACGATTTTTAAAGGAGAGGGTAATGGCTGATAAATCGTCTCTTGGAATTGAGCTTGGCGTCGCTCTTGAAAGGCCAATAAAAGAGGGAAAAGCGCGATAAACCCGATCAATTCACTGAAAAACCAGCGGATAATATAGTAGTTGTACCCGTTTTCAGTGTTGACCGACAAGATACTGGCTCCAATCAGAGCACCGATAAGCGGGCTGATGATAATCACGGGGGTCAGTCCACGTATAAAAGGCCAGATGCTCCGAAGCGGATTGCCATAGCGCCTTTTCATAAAAAGGTATAGCGAACTTCCCACGACTGCGGTCAAGGTATTTACGAGCGCAAGCTGGATGCTGAGTTCCGCGGAGAGCCCCATTTGATAATCGGCGATAAAGACACCGACGCAAAGGCCCAGTGTTGCAAATGGCCACGTACCACGAGATAAGCATGTGAGAGCGAAAGCGCCAACGGATGAGGCGTACCAAATGACTGAAAATTGTTCACTGTCAGGCAATACAGCTAGCGAAAACCACACTAACGAGAAGCTAATCGTCATCAAGATGAGAAAGGCGCTAACCGATTGGCGTGCTCGTCGACGGGTGATCATGGGTCTCTCATTAATAACAACAACCTAGAAGTAGCTTAGCGCATTTTAAGTAAGATTTAATGATGTTTGTCGTGTTTATCTTATAGAGGCGACAGTGAGTGTGAGTGAACGCTGGATGATCAGGGTTGATTGAGCGGGAATGTGTTGTCTTTTTTCTACGGCTTTAGTCTAAATTTGATGGTATTCACCGTTATTGCCCTAAAAGCATGGCATTAGTATGAAATGGTCAGGTGCTTCAGCACCAAAAGATACTGATATTTACGCTGAGTATCAGCACTATAACCACGGTAAATCGTTTCCAGGAAAGGATGAAGGGTGAAAGATGACAGGGAATGTAGCAAATAGAAAATTGTGGTTTTGGAGCGTGTTCGTGGCAACCTTGGCGTTATCAATATTGGCTCTTTGGATTATCCTCTCTACACAATTTCTCAGTGTCGTGGCAATCGTGGTTGGCCAGATGGCAACCTTGGCAGTTGCCGCTAAGGTTTGTTTATATCCATCACACTCGGCTCAGCCGGGAATCGAAAACAACGATACTCAAACCATTCCAACAGATACGATTGGACGGCTAGCAACCCGAGCCACCATGAATGCGATGACGGCTGCCGAAGTATCGCATCGTTCCGACATTTTAAAAAACCGTTTGACGGAACAGTTTTCCGCTGTGGTCGAGATTACCGAGACAGCGCAACATATTGAAAAAACGCTATCAAATGCATGTCATGCGCAGAGCGAATCGGTCACTCGAGTCACCGCTATGCGTGATATAAGCACACAAGGTGTGGAGCAACTGACGGCGTCTATTGCTGAGATGCGAGAGATTAACCAGAAAACCGCAGCAACTGTTGCGCGCATTGAAGCGCTGGATGCGAATGTAAACAAAGTCAGTGATGTGGCTCAGGTGATTGATGACATTGCAGCACAGACTAATTTGTTGGCGTTGAATGCGGCGATAGAGGCGGCAAGGGCCGGAGAGCAGGGTCGTGGCTTTGCTGTTGTTGCCGACGAAGTCCGTCAACTTGCACAACGTACGTCGCAAAGTACGAGTGAAGTTGCCTCTATCATTCAACAAATCATGGCTGAATCACGCAGTGTTATGACGCATATTCAAACATTATCGGCGGATGTGGAGTCGGGCACGTCAAATGTAGAAAATGTAGGGCGTATTTTAGCTGAGTTATCCTCTGGCGCGGATCAGGTTGAAACGGCGGTGACAGAAATGGCGGAGGGGTCGTCACAAAATAGTGCCAGCTTAGAGCAAATTGCGGCGGCGTTGACGCAAGTGCGCTCAGGCCTTGAAGACAGTGATCAACAGATTATTGTATTGAGCAAAGAAGCAGAAGGCTTGATGGATACCGCAGAAAAAACGAACGCTGTTTTTGCGGCCTTATCTGATGCGAGCCCCCATCAGCGTTTCTTCAAAGCCGCCAGTCTATGCCGAGATCGCATTGAAGCCGCATTTGAGCAAGCACTTGAGAGGGGGGATATTCGTCAGACTGATTTGTTTGATCGCCACTACCAGCCTATTGCTCATACCCACCCGAAAAAATACACCACGCGGTTTGATGAGTTCTGTGATCGGGTGTTACCTCCGATTCAAGAGCCGATCCTCGCGATCGATGATCATATTGTGTATGCCATTGCCAATGATCATAACGGCTATGTTCCCACACACAATCAACGCTTTTGCCAGCCATTAACCGGGGATTATGCGCAAGATATCACCGGAAACCGAACTAAGCGCTTATTTGATGACCGAACAGGTAGGCGTTGTGGGCAACATACTGATACCATGCTGCTGCAGACCTATAAGCGCGATACTGGTGAGGTTATGCACGATCTCTCCGTGCCCATATTTGTAGCAGGTAAACATTGGGGGGCGGTGAGAATGGGGTATTATCCTCCGGTGTCTGCGGATTAAGCGAAAAGGAGTAGCAATGAATCCAGTTGCGATTGTAACCGGGGCAAGTGGCGGCATTGGCCGTGAGACGGCAAAGTTATTGGCACAGCGAGGCTATGCCATTTGCATCAATTATCTTAGCAACAGTGAATCTGCTTTTGCGCTTGTTGATGAACTTCAAGCCATTGGTGTCAACGCTATCGCCGTGCAAGCTGATGTCTCAACAGAAGAGGGTGTAAAGCGATTGTTCAGTGAAGCGGATAACCGCTTGGGGAACATTACGGCACTGGTGAATAACGCAGGCATTATGTTACCGCAATCATCTGTAAGCGGCATGGATGCAGAGCGTATCAACGCCATGTTCCAAGCCAATGTCACCAGTGCGTTTTTGTGTTGCCGTGAGGCGGTACATCGTATGGCGCAATCACGTGGTGGTAATGGTGGGGCGATTGTGAATGTCTCATCCGCTGCGGTTAAGACCGGCTCCCCCAATGAATATGTGGACTATGCAGCAACTAAAGCGGCGCTAGACACTTTGACCATGGGTCTGGCTAAAGAAGTCGGCCGTGAGGGGATCCGCGTTAATGCGGTACGCCCAGGCCCGATTGATACCAACATGCATGCTGCAGGCGGAGAGCCGGACCGTGTCGCACGCGTTGCCGATAACATCCCTCTAGGCCGAGGCGGATCGACAATGGAAGTGGCGGAAATGATTGCATGGCTACTCTCAGATAATGCCTCCTATTCGACGGGAAGTTTGTTTGACGTTGCCGGTGGTATGTAATCGCTATTTTCATTAATTTGTAAGTAATCTGTGTTTTCTCCTGTCTATGCTTATAGAGAGGAGAAAGCCAATGATTGAAAGTGTGATACCCAGTTTGGCGGCCCTACCGTCTCTGGGGCTGTTTTTTGTAATTATTTTAACCTCTTATATCTTCGAGGATGGGGCGATTGCCCTTGCGGCGTTTGTTGCCGTTCAATCTCTATTGGCATGGCCTATGGCTTTGTTTGCTATTTTTGTCGGTATCGCAAGCGGCGACACGATTCTCTACCTACTTGGACATTATGCGCGGCGTTATCGTGGCTTACGAGCCAGGCTTTTGACCGTGAAAGGTGTGCGAGATGCGCGCCATTTGTTACGTCGGCATCCCTTTCTTAATCTTTTCTTAATTCGCTTCATTCCTGGCCTCAGAACAGTAACCTATAGCCTGAGTGGTTTTCTTTCCATCCCTATCGGGACATTTCTATTGTCGGTTGGTATTGCGACTGCAACTTGGACAGGATTGATCTTTTGGGGCGCGTTTGAAATTGATCGGAGCACGTGGTTAGCGGAACAGCAGCTCACAGGATGGGCGTTTATGATCGCGGTGGTGGTATTGGTGATTATCAACCGTTTATTACGTCGTCGTGCACGACCTAAACTAACAAAAGAGTCCGTATGACAAAATCCACTGCAATGCTTATCGGCCAAACAGGCATGCCGGATTATCCGATCAGACGCCAATTGGGGTGGTTCGAATTCTTACCCACATGGTGTTTCTACGCGCCGGTTGTACTTCAGTCAGTGGGGCTGGGGGTTTACTACCGGAGTTTAACGTTACCTTTGCTGGCGAACCCAGGGATTACCCTTTCGGGGATGGTGGGCGAGGCCAAATCAGATATTTTTGCTCAAGCCGGTGAGCATGCCCAGCAATACATTGCACCCTACTGGCGTTGGCACAAACCCAAAAAGATGACAAGCGCTATACAAAACAATTTATTGGCAGAACTAAGGGCGGCAGGCCTATCAATACCATTGGTTGCTAAGCCCGATAAAGGATGCCGTGGTGCGGGGGTGCAGTACATTGATAGTGAGCAGAAGGTACTCGATTATGTGGCGGCCTTTCCAGAGGAAAGGGATATAGTGTTTCAAGCGCTTGCTCCGTATGAGGCGGAAGCAGGCTTGTTTTACATCCGCTACCCGGGAGAGGGTCAAGGGCAAATTTTTTCGTTAGGGTTAAAATATTTGCCTGCGGTGGTCGGTGATGGTGTTAGTACACTAGAGGCATTAATACGGTGTAATGAGACCGTGGCCGATCGCGCCCATTTGTATCATCAGCGACATCGCGATCGCTTACAGAATGTGGTACCGGCTGGAGAGCGTGTCCCGCTGGCTTTTTCCGGTAGCCATTGTCGTGGGGCAATCTTTAAAGACGGTGCGTCCTGGATAACGCCTGAACTGACCGCGCGTATTGATGCGATCGCCAAAGATATTGAAGGTTTTTACTTTGGTCGTTTTGATATCAAGTTTCGAGATATTCCGTCGCTAATAAAAGGAAAGGAGCTGTGTATCGTGGAAGTCAACGGGGCAAGCAGCGAGCCTGCACACATCTGGGACAGTGATGGCGGGTATTGTCAGGCTGTTCGTGCCCTACTGTGCCAGTATCGACACCTCTATCATATTGGTGAATGCATACGGCGTCGAGGGCATAAACCGCCGTCATTACGGGCATTGCTTCGTGTTTGGTTCCAAGAAAGACATTGGATGACACAGTACCCCGATACCGATTAAAGCGGCATGACTTCTGCTTAAACATTAAGCACATCGGCACGGCTTGCCGCAAACTGTACTAAGGTGAAGGTATGCATTCTAGTTTAACAAACGCAGATAGCGCGATTATTGGCGGGAACCTGGATGTGATGTATCAGGCGCAACTGTTATTGGCTGAGGTGACCGATACCGCTTACAGCCGAAAACGTGCGGATGGGTTTACCAGCACGATTGGTCAACATATGCGGCATGCACTCGATATGTTCTGGGCGTTGAAGCAGGGCGAAACTCGCGGCTTAATAGATGCAGATCAACGGCGTCGTGGACACCGAGTGGAGCTGGACAGACACGCTGCGCTTAATGAATGGCAATCCTTGGCCGATTGGCTCCATAGCCTGTCGAGTCAACGGCTTCATCGGCCTATAAACGTTTCCACTCAAGTCACCTTATATGCCACCAACACGGTCGAAACGCCGTCAACCATGATGCGAGAGTTGATTGCCGTCTCAAGTCATGCCACCCATCATTTTGCGATGATCCGCTGCGCGGCGTATCAACTGGGAGAAGTTTTGGACGAGCATATAGGCGTGGCAGCGGCAACTGCAAGTTATGAGCGAGAGCATCATTCATGTGCACGCTAACCTGGCTAACGACGGAGCGGGGGTTTGAGTTGTGTTTTAATCGCGATGAAGCTCGAGGAAGGAGTCGCGCTTTCCCTCCGAAAATATATCACGTCGATGGGACGCGCGTATTAATGCCGATTGACCCTGACGGGATGGGAACGTGGATCGCGGCGAATGAGCATGGTCTTGTGGTGTGTTTATTGAACGACTATCAGCACGGCCACCGCGTTGTGCCGACGCGGAGTCGAGGTCAACTGGTTAAATCGGTGTCGGTCGCTCAACGTTTGTCGCATGTGGCTAACATCATGATGGCGCAAGACATGCGTGATTTCTCTCCATTCATGTTAGTGGCGTTTGCACCTGACTCGGCGAGTGGCTCTCCAGTCTTTCCACTGGCATGGCGCTGGAACGGAAGGGTTTTAAAGGAAGTTAATTGCTTGCCTCCCGTGGTGTCTTCCGCGGTTGATATTGAAGCCGTCGCGCAGGCCCGATCAGACTATTTAGCGCTGCAGTTACGTGACGCCTCTCCCGTCGGCACTCTCCTTGATTATCATCGCAGTCACGTCCCCAACCAAGGTCACTTATCGGTTTGTATGCACCGTGACGATGCCAGTACAGTGAGCCTAACGCACATATGCGTCGACACGGAGAGTGTGGATATGCATTATTACGACGGTTCGCCTTGTCGAGTCAGTACGCCGCAAGCTGCCCAATTACCGCTTACGGCAGATGTGGCGTCGTATTTAAAAACCAATACTAGTACCGACACTCACTGAGCTGGTTTCAGCATCCCCTCTATCCGCATAGGTGAGTTCAAATGCCATTTTGGGTCCGACCGTAGGTTGCAATTCAAATCCCACTGTACCCGTGGCGCCCCAGCCAATGTCCTTTTCAGAGCCGAACTCGGTTTGGTAATAGTTGCCACCCCCGCGTAAATAGACACTCCCCATGGTCATGGGAAAGTTCACTTGCACGCCGACAGGGATATAGCTTGAGGTTAATGTGGTCTTCGTACCATTGGTGTTATCAAAATCGGCACTGGTTTCGCCGTAACCACTATAAAGACT
The DNA here is from genome assembly GCF_900141775.1 of Salinivibrio sp. ES.052. Lineage (GTDB taxonomy): Bacteria > Pseudomonadota > Gammaproteobacteria > Enterobacterales > Vibrionaceae > Salinivibrio. The sequence continues at coordinate 340,285 of NZ_FSRI01000003.1, forward strand.
GGTGTAATCTGTGACTCGTAAAGTACCGTTAACTTCCCACGTGTACCCGGTTTCAGTTTGAGAAGCATACTTTACATCGGTAACACTTGCGCTGGCACCGATGCTTAGCGGAGAGGTTTGAGCGTGTGCGGTGGTGGCCAGTAACATGCCCGCAAAGAGCGTAGCAAACGATAAGCTTTTCGTCATAATAACCATCCTTTTGGCCGAGAGTGTGTCTGACGCATCTATTCAGTATAAAAGGATAGCGGCGAGCGTCCACCAAGCTTGAGTGATATTTGCGCTTTAACACAATATCGTTATAAAGAATCTTCCCAATCGATTTTAACTGTTAGCAAGCAGTGCTATTGTATTGCCCCTTGTGTACCAGCATGACCCCATGCGTGTTTGTCTCTCAAAGGGCTTTAAAAATGAAATTTGCTGTTCTCGATCAAGCGACCTACGACCATCTTTACCGTGATATTGAAGCCTTTCGAATCACGTTTGATCTGCCTTGTAATGATCCAAGTTCATTAGATGATAAGGCCGATGATCTCCATACGGCACTCGCGGTTGAGGAAATGACCGAATTGGCAGAGGCTGATTCGCTGGTTGAACAAGTCGATGCCATTGTTGATAGTGTGTATGTACTCATGGGACGCGCGGTACAGATGGGTGCGCGTGGGTATCGTGATCAACTTGAAGTCAGTTACATGATCGATATTTTGCTTCAAATAGCGAATCGACTTGGAATCGATTTCACCACATGCTGGGATGAAGTCCATCGCAGCAACATGAGTAAAGTCTGCCGTAACGAGAATGAGTTCATTGAGACTCAGGCGTTCTATACGAAAAAAGGCATTGAGGTAGTGGCGAGCCCGAAAGAAGAAGGGATTATCGCGAAATGTGCTGCTGACGTGACGGTGGACGGTAAGCTTATTCGTGAAGGCAAGGTCATGAAGTCGGTCTATTATCGTCCTGCCGATCTTGCCAAATGTGTGATGGATGAACTGACTTAATCGCACGTTACCGTCGGATAGATATAAAGCGCCACTTCATCAAAAGAGTGGCGTTTTTTCGTTGTCAGTGGGTTCTTGATTTGACTAGAGTAAAAGCTCTTCCTTCCCTCCAACTTGCGCCTTTGTCATGAAAGTGTTGCGAAATTGTCTTCTTTTATTACAAATAGTGCGCCTTATCTTCCTCTATACTTTTGCACTTAGCGCTGATTTAGGTCTAAGTTAAAGGTTTGCAGTTGCTTTAGAGTAACGACACTTTTTTTAGTGTAATCGCTCAACATCTTGAGCGGCTCACGCTTTCGCAACGCATTATAAGGGAGAGCACCGTGGAACATCCTTTCTCACTTGAAGGTAAAGTCGGCATCATTGCCGGGTTAGCGAATGAAAACAGTATTGCATTTGGCTGTGCTCAAGCACTGAGCCAAGCAGGCGCAGACATACTGGTGACCTATGGTAGTCCCAAGGCAGAGCGCTTTGTCACCCCTTTGAAGGCATCAATGGGTGATCCTGAGTTGATGCTTTGTGATGTCCAAGATGACCAACAGCTTGATGCACTATTTGCACGCGCCAAAGAAAAATGGGGACGGGTTGATTTTGTGGTGCATTCCATTGCGTTTGCACCATTGGATGATTTGCATGGCCGCGTGGTTGATTGCTCGCGTGAGGGATTTTCGCTCGCGATGGATATTTCTTGCCACTCATTTATTCGCATGGCCAAACGCGCCGAGCCGCTGATGTCGTCCGGTGGGACACTCTTTAACATGTCTTACTACGGTGCCGAGAAAGCGGTGGATAATTATAACTTGATGGGGCCGGTTAAAGCTGCGCTGGAATCGACAACTCGCTACCTTGCGGCGGAGTTAGGGCCACAAGGTATTCGTGTTCATGCCATTTCGCCTGGCCCTATTCGTACGCGTGCAGCCTCTGGATTAAAAGAGTTTGAAGCCCTGGCGGTAGATGGCGAAACGCGCTCACCGCTGCGTCGACTCGCGACGGTTCAAGATGTCGGTAACGCCGTGGTCTACCTGTCTGCCGATGCAGGATGTGTATTGACAGGATTAACGCACTATGTCGATGCCGGTCATCATCTTCGATTTTAAATTCATATAGTTACCGACTTAATCGATTATTGAGGAGCCCACTATGACAGGGACACATAACGAGGAAGTCATCGAGAATAAGACGTACGATGAAATTTCAATAGGTGATGAGGCATTTTTAGAGAAACGCCTGACTATGGAGGATATAAAGCTCTTTGCGATTATGTCCGGAGACGTGAATCCTGCTCACGTGGATGATGACTTTGCGAAAAGCAGTCGCTTTCAAGAGATCATTGCCCATGGCATGTGGGGCGGAGCGCTGATATCAACCGTGTTAGGGACTAAGTTGCCTGGGCCTGGCACCGTGTATTTGGGTCAGACGCTCTCCTTTAAGGCACCCGTGATGCTTGGGGATGTGTTACGGGTCGTGGTACGCGTCGGCCAAATGGATGATAAAAGACATCATATTGTGTTTGCTTGCCGCTGTGAAAACCAACGCGGTGATACCGTGATAGAAGGCGAAGCGCGTGTGCTAGCGCCTACGAAAAAAGTGAGACGCCAACGCACTGTGATGCCTGAAGTCCGCTTGTCAGAGAGAGGACAGCTACACGCCATTCTTACCGCCGCAGATCATCCCGATCCTATGCATACGGCTGTTGTCCATCCGGTTGATGACAGCTCTATTCGTGGCGCAGTGGCGTCGGCCAAACAACAACTGATCATTCCGACCCTTGTGGGGCCCAAAGATAAAATTCTCGCGGCGGCGGATAAAGCTGAGTTGGAGATTAAAGATTTTGAGATTGTTGATGTGCCACACAGTCATGCCGCTGCCGAGCGGGCCGTTGAAATGGCACGTGCGGGGCAAATTGAAGCCTTGATGAAAGGGGCCCTACACACTGATGAATTGCTGCATGAGGTGGTTAAACGTGAAGGCGGCTTGCGCACAGAGCGATGTTTGAGCCATGTGATGGCGTTTGATGTGCCGACGTATCCACGACCGCTATTGATTACCGATGCGGCGATTAATATCTCCCCAGGGCTGGCGCAAAAGCGCGATATTATCCAAAATGCGATCGAGCTCGCTCATGCGATTGGGAATACCAATCCGCGCGTTGCCATATTGTCTGCTGTTGAAACCATTAACCCTAAACTCAATGCAACCATTGATGCTGCAGCACTGTGTAAGATGGCCGAGCGTGGCCAGATTACCGGGGGAATTCTTGATGGGCCACTGGCCTTTGATAGCGCTGTGTCTGAAGATTCACGCGCGACAAAAGGCATTGAATCGCCCGTGGCAGGGTGCGCTGATATATTGATGGCACCGGATCTTGAGGCTGCCAATATGCTCATGAAGCAACTGACGTACCTCGCTGATGCAACGGGAGCGGGCGTTGTCGTCGGGGCTCGAGTCCCCATTATGTTGACCAGTCGTGCCGATGATGCATTGACACGTATCGCCTCAAGTGCACTTGCTTTGCTATTGGCAGACTATCAACGAAAAGCGCTCGATATGCGCACATAGGTTGCTATGGCTAATATTCTCGTGATTAATAGTGGTTCATCGAGCCTGAAGTTTGCGCTATTCGATGCTGATATTCAGTGCGACCACGATGAGATGGACGCCGTCTCCTACGTGTTTCGCGGTCAGTTTTCAGGATTGGGGACGGAGCGATACGAAGTGACGGTAGAGACAGCAGGAGTGACTGCGACCTCGTCACCCGCAGAGGCGAACGACCACCAGACGGCGATCCTATCGTTATTAAACTGGTTAGAACACCAGGGGGCACTCACGGATCTGGTGGCGGTGGGGCACCGTGTCGTACACGGGGGGATGCATTTTGATCAAGCAACCTGTTTAGATGAACACAAGATAGCACTTCTTGAGGCGTTAACGTCGTTGGCACCGCTTCATCAACCATACAGCTTGGCGCCGATAAGGGCATTGCAAATGCGTTTGCCAGACATGCCTCAGATTGCCTGTTTCGACACGGCTTTCCATACCCAGCAACCACGTCAAGCTCGTCAATTTGCATTACCCTATCCGATGTATGATCGTGGCTTCCAACGGTATGGATTTCATGGCCTTTCCTATGATTATATTTGCCGCTGTTTACCGGTAGTGATCCCCCATTACGATCCTCAATCACGGGTGATTGTTGCCCATTTAGGTAATGGTGCCAGTTTATGTGCGATCAAAGCGGGGCAAAGTGTTGCCTCGACCATGGGATTCACTGCGCTTGAAGGATTGCCCATGGGGACTCGAAGTGGGGCGATTGATGCGGGGTTGGTCTTACATTTGATTGCTGAAGAGGGGATGACCGTTGAAGAGGTGACGGCGCTCCTCTACAAAGAGTCCGGCCTATTAGGCTTGTCGGGGATTAGCAGTGACATGAAAACCCTGTTGCGCAGTGATAAACCAAGAGCACAGCAGGCGATTACGCATTATTGTTACCGTATTGCGCGCGAAATAGGCAGTTTGAGTGCCGCCCTGGGTGGCGTAGATCATCTAGTGTTTACAGCCGGGGTGGGCGAGCATGCCGTGCCGGTGCGAGACAATGTGGTGCGCCAATGTGGCTGGCTCGGCATGATGATAGATGACGTGGCGAACCAAAGCCATCAAACCTGTATATCCTCACCAAAAAGCGAAGTGGACGTGTGGATCATCCCGACCGATGAGGAGCGCGTGATCGCGATGGATTGTGCGGCATTCATTGCGCCACGATAGAGACCGTTCTGGATGGATGCATCATAAATATGCACCTAAAAGTGTGATATTCCATACAATATTTTTTCTTTCAGTGCACGGTCGGGCGCGAAATGCGTATCCTTAGCGCGGACAAAGGGAAGTAAGGATAACATTATGATGCGCTGGTTTTGGGTGAGTGTATTGATGCTCAGCCTGACGGGGTGTGCGCAAAAGCTAGGCCGACCATTTGATATAAAAAACCTGGCCAAGTCAGACATGGATTTGATTACCGATATTCATATCGCTGAAATTCGTCAGATCACCGAGCGGTTATTGATTAAGCTCTATAAACGTAACCCTAGAGAGCTTAACAAGGTGCCCGGTATGACTATCGACCAACGTGTTAACCAGCTGATGGGTGAGCAACGCCCCCAGAATGGATTCCGTGAATTGGGTGGAATGGATGGGATTGCATTACTGCCGTTGGCATTTTCGACCGAATTTGAGGGTGATCGTGTGTTTGCTCTCATGGCCGGGGTGACTGGCATGATCAGTGCCAGCTATAACCACCAAACCGAATTCTTTTTACTCGATGACATCGACCAGCAAAAACTTTACAACTGCGCGCGTAATCTCGAGAAAATTGCGTGGCTGTTAAATAACCGTCGTGATCCTCAAGGCAATTTACTGCTGCTCAGCAACGGCATTAATCAAAACGGTGTACCCAATTACAGTTATGAGCGTTTACTTAGCCAGATGATATTGATCCAAGATATGATGGCACTGATGGTGGCGGACAGCACCAATCGCAATATTAACCAAGTGGTACATAGCATGGCGTCCATGACATTTTTTCCCATCTAGTGTAACAGGCGGGGTCTAGCCGCCTGCATCATCACCAGCCGATCTCTTTGCCTTGATAATCAATGAAACTGCCGCTTTGGCTGTCGGTTAGGGTATCAAGTACTTGCTTTAAGCCATGTGCCGATGTTGGGGCGGTGATCAGCGCATTGGGGCCGCCCATTTGAGTTTGTACCCAACCAGGGTGAAGCGCAACCGTGCGAATACCTTTTGGGCGCAAATCAATCGATAAGCTTTTTACCACGGCGTTTAGCGCCGCTTTTGAGCTTCGATAAATATACCCGCCGCCGGACTGGTTATCACTCATGCTACCTACTTTTGATGACACAAAAGCAAGAATAGGCGTATGGCCATCCTGAGCAGCCAGAATCAGATGTGGAAGAAAAGACTCTGCTATCACGAGTGGGGCGATAGTATTCACTGACAGGACTTCTTGCCATGCCGCGGTGTCCGTTTCCCCTAACGTGTAACCTTTGGGGCCATACAGGCCGGCATTATTGATCAACAAGTGGATGGGAGTATTGGCAAGTGTTTCACTGAGTTGCGCCACGGCCGCCTGATTACTTACATCAAGCGCATGGGTGGATAACGAGGCATAACGCTTTTTCAGGGTCATTAAATGTGGCGCTGAACCCGGGAATCGGCAGCAAGCGATGACGCGCCAGCCATGCTCTAGGTACTGCTCGGTGAGAGCTAATCCGATCCCGCGATTCGCGCCGGTGATAAGGAGTGTGGGGGTCATAAGTGACTCATGGTGGCTACTGTTGTCCCCTTATTATATGACTAATCCACCATCCACTTTAAGTGTTTGACCTGTGATAAAGCTCGCGTTATCGCTGGCGAGAAAACTGATTGCATTGGCAATGTCTTGCGCTGTTCCCATTCGCCCTAACGGTGTTTTACCTTTCATCATCTCAATCACTTTATCGGGTAAATTTTCCGTCATGGGCGTTTCGATAAAGCCAGGTGCGACACAATTGGCACGTATTTGGGCTCCGTGACGTGCGAGCTCTTTCGACCACGTTTTGGTCATTGCGATCACGCCCCCTTTTGACGCAGCATAATTGGTTTGGCCGATGTTTCCGTCCGTACCTACAACGGAGGATAAACTGACAATCGCACCTTGCTCTTGTGCGATCATCAGTGGCGCAATTGCTTGTGTCACGGTAAATACCCCTTTAAGGTTGACGTCTATCACCGCATCCCAATCACTTTCGCTCATTTTAGTGAGTAGGTTGTCTCGCGTTATCCCTGCGTTATTCACGAGCACATCGACCATTGCGTTTTGTTGGTGCAAGGCTTGCACCCAACTAGCAACAGCATCTCTGTCACAGACATCCAGTGCAACAGGCTTAATGACGGTATGGCCTTGCCAATCTTGCATATTGTCAATATTTCGATCGAGGGCGTAAACGGTTTTGGCTCCTTGCTCGACAAACGTATTGACGATCGCACGGCCGATACCTTGAGCAGCACCTGTAATCACACAGTGTTTACCGGTTAGCATGGTCTTTCTCCTTGTTGTATTAAAAAACGATTTTCTTGGGCGGTTGGTCACCTAAGCGCTTGCTTACATTTACGTATCTACGTAACAACTGAATAAACGTGCAACAACTGGGCCATAGGTGACCCCCTCTATAGTAAATTGTGATATCAATTTTTGGGTGAATAGGCTAAAATTTAATCAAGATGTCACCTTGTTTGAGAGAGGAACTATGCCGACGTCAATCAACTCGCAACCCTTAGCGCAGCAATATATGCAGCGCCAGCGCGATCGTCAGGACGATCAGGTCAATGGCGGTCTCAATAACTCGATGAGTGTTCAAGAACGTGCTGAGCTGATCCGTAAAGAGCGAGAAGAGCAGAAAGAGACGGCTGCATCCGGTGAACAGCGTGAAGATAAACGAGATTATCAGGCACTGATTGACCGAGTTGCCGATCAAGAAGCCCAGAAAACCAAAGCGGATGCGTACAATCAGCAGCAACAGGCGTTGATGGATCAAGTACAAAAAACGATCACACCAAATGCACAACAGACGAGCTACAGCTTGAAGGTATAAGCGGATAGGCACGCAGTTATGTGCTCCTTGATTGCCGTCCTATGTGGGGCGGCTTTTTGCTTTTTGACGATATGGTTTTTATTTTGAGTTGCAAAAATGTAAAAAATAAGTGATTTTGCGCGTTTATCTTTACACTTTCTTCTATTGGCTCCCCCTTTTAAACCCTGTTTATTCAGCGTTCTCCTCTTTCTGTTCATCAATAATGACACTATTGGTTAACATTTAAGAAACATGGTGTCGTCCATAGAGCTCTAGTGCTTGCGCCAATCTGATGCTATCTCTAATGGCATAACCAAGGAGGAAGCGACTATGACGTCAACTATGCAAGCGCCTGTCAAAACCATTAACCCACTAGGCACTGATGGGTTCGAGTTTGTGGAATACACAGCGCCCGATCAAGCGGGTATTGATGCGCTGAAACATCTATTTTCGTTGATGGGTTTTGCCGAGATTGCGAAGCATAAGCACAAGCAAGTTTGGCTGTATCGTCAAGGAGACACCAACTTCATTGTTAACGGTGAATCTAACTCTCAGGCACAAGGCTTTGCTAATCATCATGGCGCGAGTGTGAATGCCATGGCATTTCGTGTTCAAGATGCAGTACATGCTATCGCTTATGCGGCGAAACAGGGCGCGAAGGTGGTTGAGCCAAATATTGGCCCGATGGAACTGAGCATCCCAGCGGTATACGGTATTGGTGATTCACTGCTTTACTTTGTGGACCGTTATGGTGAGCAAAGCATTTATGAGGTGGATTTCGACTTCTATCCAGATTGGCAAGCGCGTCTTCAAGAAGCGGATGCGGGACTGCGAGTCATTGATCACCTAACGCATAATGTCGATATTGGCAATATGGATGTATGGGCAGACTTTTACGATCGCATTGCCAACTTTAAAGAGATACGTTTCTTCGATATTGAAGGAAAGAAAACCGGGTTGAAATCGCGCGCATTGACAGCACCATGTGGAAAAATTCGTATTCCTATTAACGAGTCAAGCGATGATAAATCTCAAATCGCGGAATACCTGAAAGAGTATAATGGTGAAGGGATTCAGCACATTGCGATGACAACAGAGAACATCTACGAAACCGTACGTACGCTGCGTAAACGTGGTATGGCATTTATGGATACGCCAGAAACCTATTATGAACAAGTGAATGATCGCGTTAATGGCCATGAAGAGAGTATTGATGAGTTGCGTGATACCCGTGTACTCATTGATGGCGATGCCGAAAGCGGTATCCTGCTTCAGATTTTTACGAATACAGTCATTGGCCCTGTGTTCTTTGAGATTATTCAGCGCAAAGGAAATCAAGGCTTTGGAGAAGGTAATTTTAAAGCCTTATTTGAGTCTATCGAGCTCGATCAAATGCGCCGCGGGGTGCTAGATTAATGAATCAATGCAATGTGATGCATATTTGTAGTGTGTTCAGGTAGGCGTGTTTACTCGCGTTATGTAACCAAAAATAGACACTTAAAAAGACGGCGCTTCAGGTGGAGCGCCTTTTTTGTCTGTTTTTTTCGGCGATTAGCCGGAACATTTTTCGCTCAAAGCAAGAATAGACTCTATGCTTACCAGATACGCTTTTTCATTAAAAAGGTGATTATGAAGGTAGGCAAACCTATGAGGCGCCCTTCTCCCTCGGTGTCTTTAATGACCAAAGTGGCCTTATATTGGTCGATACTGACAGCCTTGTTAGCATCGCTCTTACTGTTAGCGGATTATCATACTCATAAAGCACAAGTAGGACGTGCGCTCCAAGACGTAGGCTATCGTGATTTGACCACCGTGACTGATCATTTATGGCGAGTAGAAACACAAGCTTTTGAACAAAAAGTAGAGCAGCTGATCGCGCAGCCAGAGATAGACTTTATCCGCGTTTATGACGCAGACGGTACGCTAATCGAACGAGGGGTGGAGCCTGCAGATCAGGCACTTCGTATGAGCTGGCCATTAATTGCTCGAGATGAAGGCAATGAGTACGTGCTTGGGCAGCTCGAAGTTGCCTCTAATTACACGGTCTTAAAAGCTTACTTAGGCAACAGTGTTCAGTGGATATTCTTAGTCTGGCTTGGCATTACAGCCTTAGGGATTATGGGCTCAATCATCATTATTCGACGCAACCTTGCGACGCCATTATCTGTGCTTCATCAACAGGTTAATCAGTGGGATGATGGTTTACCTATGACGATCAGTGTCCCGCCGCAGTTTCGTCATTGGCGAGGGTTTGAAAAGCGTTATAACCTGATGATCACGCGATTCAGGCAACAGCTGTCCCAGCTTAAAGATGACAAGCATAAGGCTGACCAGGCGAGTCAGAAAAAAAGCGAGTTCCTCGCCAACATGAGTCACGAGATCCGGACGCCAATGAATGGCATTATTGGCATGGCATCATTGTTAAAAAGTACACGCTTGAACGATGAACAACAAGAGTTCGTTGAGATGCTAGAAACCTCTTCAATGTCGTTGCTGGATATTATTAATGACATCCTGGATTTTTCGAAAATAGAGGCAGGAAAGTTAGAGTTAGAACCATTAGAGCTCAATGTATTTGAGCTGGGCAAAGATCTTGAAAACCTGTTTACGCTTCGCGCCAAGGAAAAGCATTTAATGTTTGGCTGTAGTATTGATGCGAATATCTCACCGTTACTGATTGGTGATGCGCCTCGATTACGGCAAGTGATGATCAATTTGGTTGCCAACGCCATTAAATTTACAGAGCAAGGGGAAGTGGCTATCGCGGTAACGCAAATCCATGATGAAGAAACGGCTTGTGTGCTCCGTTTTGAAGTCAGAGATACTGGACCAGGCATTCCCCTTGAGGAACAAAGCCGCATTTTTGGTAAATTTGAGCAGGGTGATTCGTTAGTAGCAACCGCTCGGGGTACCGGACTCGGACTGGCTATTTCACAGCAAATTGTCAACTTGATGGGGGGACGAATACTCCTAGAGAGTGAGGTTGGCATAGGAAGTCTTTTTTCATTTACCGCGCGGTTTGAATGTGCGGATGTACCGCTAGCGACGCCGGTAGAAGCCTATTTATTTGCTGGGGCGCCGATGCTTTTGGTTGACGATAGCCGGTTGAATATGCGTATTACTACGGCACAATTGAGTAATCTTGGGTGTCAGATTACTTGCTGTATGCACCCTGATGATGTTTTGCCTCTTATTGAAGAACGGCTGGCTAGTCAGTCGCCTTTCAAAGTCATATTGCTCGATAAAGTGATGCCGAAAATGGATGGATTTTCATTAGCGGAACAGATTGCCGACACATTTGGTGACAAAAGCCCTGCGATCATGATGTTAACGGCTGCACCTGATACTTTAGACAAGCCACGCATTGAACGATCAGGCATAGAGGGGTATCTAGGTCGCCCCTACAAATTCAATGATTTGAAAGCCCACTTGGTGCGGATCTTACAACAGCGTCAGCCAACACTAGGGGTCGTACGTTCCACCGGAAAAGGCACATCACTGGCTGGGTTACATGTTTTGGTGGTAGAAGATTCTAAGGTCAACCAGCGTGTGACTGAGGCCATGTTGAGCCAACTGGGGATATATGTCCGCTCTGCCGCCGATGGCGAGCAAGCGGTGGCGCTGTGGAGAAACCAGCCCTTTGACGTAATTTTCATGGATTGCCAAATGCCTGTGATGGACGGGTATCAGGCGGCTAGTCTTATTAGAAGCAAAGAATCACGCTTTAACCGCACGCCCATTATAGCCTTAACTGCTAATGCAACGCTGGAAGATAAGGAGGCCTGTTTAGCCGCCGGCATGGATGACTATATTGCCAAGCCAGTACGGCAACATGAGCTGGCGACCATGCTGAGAAAGCATACCTTTACATCGCAAACTCACTTAGTGACTCATTAACGGTGTCATACAAGCAACGTGATCTTAGTTACAAAAAACATCAAAAAAGTAAACAAACTCTGGGTCGATTAAGCCTGATTTCGTTAGGCTCCTAATCTTTTGGTGGGCTAAGCACCGATAATTAGAAAGCAAAGCGAAAGAGGAAACATGAAAATTAGAAAAATGCTCTTAACGGCAGCGTCCTTACTGCTAAGCCTCAGTGCGCAAGCAGGTCAGCTAAATGTCATGGCGTATAACATTATGCAGCTGAGTAACCTTCAGGATTGGGATCAGGCAGAGCGAGCGGCCCGTTTGCCGCAAGCCATCGCTGATATGGATACTCAACCGGATGTGATTCTGATCAGTGAAGCCTTCAATGCTGAGGCCGAGCAAGCAATGAATCAGCTGGCTAACTGGTACCCGTATCAAACGCCCAATGTAGGGCAAGATTGTAGTGGTGAAGGCTGGGATGCGCTGACAGGAAATTGCTCCAACTCGTTGTTTGTTGTGCGTGGCGGCGTGACGATCCTTTCTAAATACCCTATTTTGACGCAAAAAGCGCATATTTATAACCAGAGCTTGAAAGGCAGCTGGGATTATCAAGCCAACAAAGGCTTTGCTTACGCCAAGATCGATAAAAATGGTGAGGTGTTTCATCTGATTGGCACTCATTTACAAGCAACGCACGACGGCATGTCTGATGAAGAGCATCAAGTTCGTCTCGGCCAGCTTAGTGAAATTAAACACTTCATCGACAATGCGGCGATTTCTGCTGACGAGCCGGTAATCATTGGCGGTGACATGAATGTGGAGTGGAGTCGCCAAGATGAAATCAAAGACATGAAAGCGGCATTAAATGGTGCACTGCGCTTCACCGAGCCAGAGGTGACGTCTTTTTCGGCCCCGCATAATTGGTTCACGAAGGCGAACGCTTATCACTTTGACTATGATCTTAACTACAACACCACGTTAGATTACATTTTGTGGAGTCGTGACCACGCTGCGCCAACCAATCAACCTGAGATGAAGGTGATACAATTAACCGCCAATGACCGCTGGTATTGGGATTACCTGGAAGGTGAGTGGCCGCAAGAAGCTGGGCAAACTTACCATGATGGTTATTACAATGAACTGTCTGACCACTATCCGGTCATGGTGCAGTTTGAATTTAAGTAAAATCGGCTAGCAACAACGTGCATCAATCCAGGGCTCAACCGTGTTGAGCCCTCGTTCTCATCATTATCTCCTCGTCTCAGCCATACCACTTATTTCTGTTCGTATGCCAAGAAAATTTGACGTTTTGGGCTACGCTTATTGAAAGGAAAGATAGGCATCTGCACGTTGGGATAGCGTTCAGATGGGACAGACGCGGCGTTTAGTTATTGCCTGACGGTTACGCAGGCAGTTTAAGACACCTATGAGGATACGAGGGAAGAATGGATAGGCCACGTTTCCACATCATCTATATCGATGATGACGAGCTCACATTAAAGGCCATTGGTCGGGTCATTCGTCGTTTGAAACCTAGTTGGGCTATCAGTTTGATAAAAAATCCCACTCAGTGGGAGAAAGGCTTGTTAGATGAGCTGTCTCCCTCTCTCGTGATCAGTGACCTACTGATGCCCAAATTAAAAGGTGATGCACTGCTAGAGCAGGTCCGGGCGCGATTTCCCGGCACGATCCGTGCGTTGATAACGGGAGATACGCGACAAAAGATTACGAAGCTGGCGACGCCCAGTGTGCACTTCGTTTTGCCTAAACCTTTCTCTGAAGATGATTTTGCTAATGTACTCAACAGTGTTGAGCGTCTCTATAAGCTGCCTATTGATACAGAAACACGCAACCGGTTAGTCGGTATTGAAGATTTTCCTGTTTTACCTGATTGTGTGCGCCGCTTACGTGCCACTATTAACGATCCGAATTCGGACATGGAACAAATCGCGCGCGTCGTTAGTGAAGAGCCGCCGCTGGTTGCTCGCCTTTTACAGCTTGCCAATTCCGCCTATCTGGGTTTTCGACATCGGGCTTGGTCAATAGAAGCGGCGATTAATCGGTTAGGGATTCAATCGGTCGAGTCAATCGCCGCCACCATGGTGGGACACAATGCGTTTCAGTACCTGTCTTCCAAAGAACACTATGCGGTGGTGGATGAACATATTGAACTCGCTAATGTCAGTAAATCGCTGGGCTTATTCTTAGGCTATGACAAAGCGCATGCCGAGCGTTTGTATCTCGCGTCAGTACTGTCATCGTTAGGAGAATTAATGGCGAGAGAGCTTGGTTGTCGTGAAAGTGGCAACAATCCCATTTGCGATTTACCTTCCCGTTTTGATACAGCGCTCGTCGTTTCGAGCTATATCATCATTTTGTGGGGCTATGACTTTGAGCTTGCAGAGACAGTGCTTGCAAGTGGTGCCATCTCACCAACACCTGAAAGTGAACGAACTAAGGATGGTGCATTATTGCATTATTGCCGTCAGTGGATTAATGCAAACGATATAGAGAAAGCGAAGCTTTTACAGTCTTGGTCGGCCAACATCGGTGCTTTTTTTACTCAGTCGTATAAGGAGACGATCTGAGTGTGCCGGCAGTTAATCGTGGTCATTTATGACGCCGCGGTCTCTTGTTCATGCAACATGAGCATGGAGGGGTCACGTGCAGGATAATGACCTATCACCCGCGATTCTGAATCAACTGTCGATAGCGATATGCATCGTCGATCATGAGTACAAAATCGTTAATGCGAACACTTGCTTCTTTATCAGCCTAAATTTAACAAGCGACATACTGATTGGGGACGCACTGTTAGCACGTTTCCCAACTCATTATCAATTTTTGCAACAAAACATCGCGACAGTTTTCTTGACGAAAGCGCCATTACAGTCTTCTGGCGCTGTTATCGTTGATATATCTAGGGATGTGGGGAGCGACGCCGCACACATTTGGCAAGACATCGAGTTTCTGCCCATCCCCTCTGCGTGTGGTGTGGTAACACAAGTTGCTATTTGTTTTTACCGACCCACAGCGTTGGCGGCACCCAAGCAAGACTTAGTACCCACTATTTCTGATAGTCAGCGATTCAAACGAAGCTCGGATGCGTATCAATGTGTCGTGTCAGAGCTGAAGCAGTTACAAAGCCAACTGCTCCAGTCTGAAAAAATGGCGTCAATTGGGCAAATATCAGCGGGTATTGCTCATGAAATAAATAATCCTATTGCGTTTATTTCCTCCAATATTTGCACTTTGTATGATTATCTCGAGAAGTTTACCGCTTATGTTCACCGATTGGATGAAACGATTGATAGCACCCAAAATAAGGCCTTACTGGCCGATAGGCAGGCGCTAAAAGACGATATCCAATTGAGTTATTTACTCGAAGATGCCAGCGATCTGATTGAAGAGTCGTTAGAAGGTATTACGAGGGTGATGACGATCGTAAAAGATCTCAAAGAGTTCTCACACGTCGATAGTGGAGAGTGGGTCTTAACCGATATTCGCTGCGGTATCGATTCGACGTTGAAAATCATCCATAACGAAATCAAATACAACATTGAGATAGAAAGAGTCTACTCGCCACAGACACCTGAGATCATGTGTCAGCCTATGCAGTTGAATCAAGTTTTTCTCAATTTGCTCATTAATGCAGCGCAAGCTATTGAGGGAGAAGGAAAAATAAAGATTTCTGTTGCTCCTCTCGATGAAAAGCATCTCGTGATTAAAATTACAGATAATGGCCAGGGGATGCCTGAAAAGGCGCTGACGACGATCTTTGAGCCGTTTTATACCACCAAACCGGTTGGACAAGGGACCGGGCTTGGCTTATCCGTTTCGCGCGATATTATCGCCGCGCACGGCGGCCAGATTACGGTAATCAGTGAGCAGGGCAAAGGGACCACATTTACCATTGTTTTACCTTGTTAATAAAATGGTGGTGAGTGTATGACACTGCCCGTTAATCAGGCGATGAGAGGAGGCCATAGTCGATGATGGCGTACACGGAAATTCTACTGGTTGATGATGAGCCACATATACTTCGTGCGCTAAAGCGAGAGCTACGTCGTTTTGTGGCGCATATTCATACCGCAGAGTCGGGCCAGCAAGCGCTCGATATTTTAACGCAACATCAAATTGGCCTCGTGATTTCCGATTACCGCATGCCAAATATGAACGGCGCAGAGTTACTGATCAACATCCACCAACGTTATCCCGGTATCGCTACGATCATGCTGTCTGGACAAGCGGATTTGCACGGTGTCTCTAAAGCCATCAATGCGGGAGCACTGAGCCAGTACGTCAGTAAGCCATGGGATCGCGATGTGTTGTGCGACACGGTCAAAACAATCTTGACCAATAAACAAGCCTCTTTGCCGAACGACACATTGACGGCGTGTTTATCGATGCAAGCACTTAATCAGCGGATTCAAAATATGGCGATTGAAGAAAAGACGCCGTGGCTGGTGGCGATGATTGATACTCAAGGGACAAACTCGATTAATGAAACTCAAACGGTAATGGCAGGTAACCAGCGTTTGCAACGGGTGAGTGAACACCTTTATCAGCTAGAGATTTTTAATTGGTACCGCGTCGCGGATAAGTTTGTTGGGTTATTGGAGTATTCATCAGAAGGGCATTGTTTGTTAAACGAACTGATTGAAAGTTTGCATTGCGCAAGAGAGGAGAAAGGACTGCCGACGCAATTAATGGTCAGTGCGCTCCGCTCTTGGCAGGAGGTATCGTTCGAAAACATTCAGGCGCGTAAAGCGGGAAAAATACCACTTTATGATGCGCTCTACTGGCTTCCGTGCCCTGAGGAACATCAAGACGACGCGATGTTGCGCACCTTGATTCGTGATATTGAAGCCAAACACTTCGAGGCATTTTATCAACCACAATTGAATATTGTGACGGGAGAAATCGATGGCTTTGAAGCTCTTGTGAGACGTCGACTCGAGTCGGGAGGCTACCAAAGCCCTGCCGACTTTCTACCTTTACTTAGTCAATATCAACTTGACGACGTATTAACCACCTCGATGTTCGAGCAAGCGCTGGAGACGATTCGACTATTACGCCGTGAGGGTAACGGCAAGACGGTCAGTGTCAATGTCACGGCAAGGCAGTTAGAAAGTGGGTTCGTTGGGGACGTTATTCAGCACCTTTCGCCGCACTACCCCGATGAAATTGCACACCTTGAAGTCGAGCTGGTAGAAACTGACAGAATTCATGATTTTACTCAGACGCATCAGCAAATGGGTCGTTTGAAATCCCTCGGTATCTCCTGTGCGTTAGATGACTTTGGTACTGGTTTTGCTGGATTTGAATCCATGTGCGATCTCCCCTTTGACGTGATAAAAATTGATGGTCGCTTCGTTCGTAATATCGGCCAGAGTGAAATGGACGAAGTGATCCTGACATCGATTAGCCAAAGTGCGAAATTAATGAACGTAGAGGTTGTCGCTGAGTGGGTGGAGAACCAAAATCAAATCGATTTCTTAAGAGAAAAAGGATGTACGCGTGTGCAAGGTTATGGCATCGGTGCGCCGCTGAGTCAAGATAAGCTATTCGAGTTCCTGAATACCTTTAAGCAATCAGAAAATCCCTCTTAAGTTCGTCGTTATTTTAAGTGCGTTGGTAGGGGTTAGGCATTATTTGTTGCGGTATTATTAATCTGGCGAACGAGAGTGATGGTGGCAGTGGTGCCTTCGGTTGAGGATGTCAGCTGTATGTCTCCTTGATGATGACGGACGATATCATAGGCATAGGTTAACCCGAGTCCCATGCCTTGCCCAACCGGTAAGGTGGTAAAGAAGGGGTCGTAAATACGATGACTCTGATCGTGGGGAAGTCCCTGTCCTGAATCTTTCACCGTGATGGTGCACAGTTCGCCCTTCTCTTCCCCGTCGACTTTAATGTGATGCGTCATATCTGAGCGACCGCGCTCACAGGCTTGCAGGGCATTTTTGAGTACTTCTTTAAACAACATGACCAGCTCGTCATCGCGTCCCATGACGGGGGGCAATTGATACACGGTGGCGGCAATCGATATCTTGAGGTTAGCTGGTGGAGAGAGGGCATTCAGGGCCTCATCAATTACCGCAAAGATCTCAACGCCTTGAAAGTGTTGGCGTGTTTGTTGGTTGTAGCTGGAGTACTGTTGTAAGGCGGAAACAATATTGATTACGCGTTGCACACAGTCGTTGGCATCGGCAAGGCTATCACTGAAGTCATCGTAGAGCTCATCAACGTACTGTTGTTTTTTCCAGCGAGTGAGGGCCTCTTGCGGCTCTGTTTGTTGGATGACTTGCTCGGTGATTTGTGTCCACTTTTGGTAAGTGTCGAGATATTCTTGACACATTTGCAGGTTACTTTTCACCGCGCCGATGGGGTTATTGATCTCATGGGCAACCCCTGCCGCCATGGTCCCTATGGATGCCATTTTCTCGCTTTCGAGCAGCTTTTCTTGCGTTTGCTTGAGCTGATGGTTTATCTCGCGCAATTGATCATTCGATTGCACTAAATCAGCCGTACGTCGTGCCACCTTACTTTCCAACGACTGGTTGGCTTCTTCTAGCCTGTTTTGATAAATCGCGGTTTTGTTTTCGGACTGGCGTAATGCCTGAATCATATTACTAAAGGCGGTGGCGACACTGGCTAGTTCATCGTTCCCGTGAGTAGAAAGGCGTACATCTCTTTTGCCACTGGCGATGGTATCGGCGGCGTTTTTGAGTTCTGATAACCGCTGGGTGAGATAGCTCCCCAATAGGTAAGAGAATAAGGCCACTAATAACATCTCACCCAACACAATCAGCATGCTCCAATTTTTCGCGTCTTTAATTTGGCTAAGCAGGCCGGTCAAGTCAAAGCCAATCCAGACCGAGCCAAATTCAATGCCAGACTCGGAAATGGTCGCGCGCACATCATAAAGTCCATCGGTCACTGACTGGGCATTTGTCTCAAGAATGTCTGAGGTGAAGGCAGGGGGGAGGTTACCAGCCGATGATAAGACTCTCCCATTATCGCCTAAAACGGCGACATACATAATATCGCTGTTATGGAGCAGCTCTTGAGTAAAAGAATCGACGGTGGCGAGATCAAATGACAACACCGCATTCTTTACCGTGGAGGCGAACAACTGAGTTGTGGAACTGGCGCGTTGGTTGAGCCCTTGGTAGTTGGTAGTTTCTAAATAATTAAGGGTCAATGTCAGCAGAATCGCCAACAGGATCGCCTCAATCAGTGCGACACCTAAGATGGTCTTTAATCGCAAGGACATGGGTTATTCACTCAACAAGTGTTGTAACAGCGTAATGTTTAACGCTCTCACATCGTCCCAATCCTCGTCCTGCGCCGACTCTATCCCTTTGAAGCTAATATTATCTAGCAGCGCTCGGCCTTTTTCACTGTCATTGAGGGAGATAAATGCCGCTTTGATGGCGGCGGCCGTCTTAGCGTCTAAGTCCGGATGAAAGGCGAATGCATGTGGGGTATAACCTGGCGTTTTCCATAATACGCGCAGCTGCTCGCTTACTTCAGCATCGGTATTATTAAACGTGCGCTCAATGCCGCCGCCGGCAATAAAGAACTCTCGTGCAACGTTCAAATACACCGAGTCATGAGACGAGACATATTGCGGTGTAATGCTTATACCTTGATTTTTCAGTGCGGCGCGAGGCACCACGCTGGCTGCGAATGCGGCCGGTGAGGGAAACGCTAAGCGCTTGCCATCGAGTGCCTCAAGTGAGGAAATGGACGTCGCTTTCTTGACGACTAAAATACCGTGAATACGTTTATCTTTTTGTTTCACAAACGCTTTATACCCAGGCTTTTGGTGGAAAACCGTGTAGTGATAAGGATTCATGTAAGCAATGTCGTACTCGCCGGTGAGCACGCGGCCTTCGAATTCAGGGATGTCTTTGGCGGTACGAAAGACAATATTGTGACCAGATTGTTGAGACACATATTCTAAAATTGGGCCCCAATTGTTGGCTAATGTAATGGCAGATTGTTGCGGCACGATACCAAAGGTAATGTCTCTGGCCTGAGCATGGGGAACGAGGGTGATGCTGAATAAAAGAGACAGCAAGATTCCTTTCATTTAATCATTTCTCGTAATGTGATTGACGAACTATTAGACAGTGTAGTTACCGACAGCCCCCCTTGCCATGTGATCATGCGTGATTAAGTCAATGAAATCACATTGTAACCAGAATACGACTGTCTCCTGTCTTAACGAAGACTGTTCGGGTATTGCTTGCCCTCGATGACGCCGTTGATGTCCATGTGTGAGGGCGAGCGTATTGGTGAGAAGTCTTTGAAGTAGAATTGTCTAGAGACGCGAATTAGCGAGACGACAAGGGGCGTTTGGCAATCAGTATCCCAATGACGATGGTGCAGGAAAGCAGAATGCAGGTTAACGTGGGCAGTGGCGGATAGCGCAAGGTGAGCGTTGCTAACAGTGATGCTAATCCATAGCCTAGGGTATGGGCCATAGCGATATAACCACTCACTTTGCCCGGCGCATTGTCGATCTGTTGCATCGCTTGGCTGGTATAGGCGGGGATAAGTAACGCACAGGCGCCAGATATCACCAGCATTGCAATCACTAACGCGGTGACGCTAGGCAGCAATAGCAGTGCGTAGCCTGCAACCAAACTGATTGCGCCGACGCCTAGCATGTGTTCGGTACTCAGGCGCTGCTTTTTTACCACCAACACCTGGACCACTAAGGTGGCTATGCCGCTTAACGTCAGCAAATAACCAATAGCTTGGCTGACGTTATTGGCAGACCATTCGGTGAGGGTATTGAGCATGGGGGTGAGGTTATATTGCAACAGGGCAATCGCTGCACACACGGCGAGGCCGTAACCCATATAGGGCCAAATAGCTTTAGGCGCTAGCCATTGACCAGCGGGTGAGTGAGGTTCGTCCTTTTTGTCCTCGCAGTGAGGCATCATGCTGACAACCAATGCCGCCAATACGGGTAGCAGTAGCATCAACGTCAGTGAAGCGTAGGGGCTGATCACTAGTACGGCCGACGCAATCAACGGGCCAGCTAATCGACCGAGGCTTAAGCCAATGCTAATGGAGGTAATGGCTTGCATACGGCGCGCCTCACCGGCGAGCAACACGGCCCAATGCTGATTAGCAGGTACCATCCCTGCGACCGTCAATCCGTAGATCACCCGCGCCAGCACCGCGAGCGCTAGCCAAGGCCATTGGTTAGCGCTGCTTTGCGCGCCCAATGTGGCAGCGAGCAATAACGCGAAGCTCACGGCCATACCGGTTAATGCTTGTAGCACCACAAATTTGGGGCCGTGATGATCGCTGAACCGACCCCAAAATGGCGCGGCGGGCAGGAAGAGCACGCTCCCTACGGCAATAATCACTGCCCATGTCGACAGTGAAAATCCTCCTTGCGCCACCAATAGAGGCAGCGAGACCAAGAGCCCATTCTGACCAATGCCCATTAAAGCGGCAATCAACGTCAAGGTGACCGATTGCCACTTTGTGGTTTGTATGGCTGATTGTGTTTGCGCGTGCGCCATTACCAGCCGGCCACTTTTTGCACCTCAGGGGTGGTGGATGCCGCCAGCGTCCAGTCCAGCAGGCCGTGGTGATGAGCAATATCGTACACCGGCGTACCGCTAATCGCATTAATGATGGTGGCGGCTCGCCATGCTGCGAGACTCAGTTGTGGCTCAATAATACCGTGACAATGGGTGCCGACATTCATCATATACAATGCCTGTGAGCAGCCTTCACGCATTTTTACTCGGTAGTGAGTATTCACATTTGGCCGCCCTTGGTCATCAAGGACGAGATGATCGCTTAGGGTATTGAGGCATTGAGGGAGTGCCCGAGAAAAACCAGTGCACAAGATCACCACGTCCGCATCGATTGTCGCGGTGTCACCGGTCAAGGTTGCTGTTGTGGTTAACTGGTAACCTGCTTGGTGTGATTGCATGCCAGTAAGCATTTGTCCCGGAAGCAGTCGCCACCACAGTGGGGACCGGCGTACGTATTTGTCGTGATACAGGCGTTGATAGAGTCCTTGTAAGCAGTCGTCGGTGATCCCATCACTGGCAAGCTTTTGTTGCGTAAGTTGAGTGTGTTTGACCTTGGGGTCGAGGCTATGAAACTGCTCTGCATAATCAGGCATAAAATACTGATCGGTAAACGGGTTCTCATCCAGTCCTTGTAGATTAGGGCGGCGAGAAACCCAATCAACATGCGCCACTTTGCCAAATTCACCATCAAAGACATGCTGGAAGACATCCGCGCCGGTTTGGCCACCACCGATAATGGCCACTTTTTTACCTATTAAGTCAGGTTGTCGGAGCGCGAGTTCGCTGGCGTGAAACACCTGTTCACCCACAAACGACGTGGCGCAGTCAGGCATAAACGGTTGGGTACCAGTCCCCACGATTAAATGATCGCAGGTCAATTGTCCGTGTGGGGTATTCACCGCGAAGCCTGAGTCATAAGGCGTGATGTTCAGCACTGGCGTATCGAATTGGGTATTGGGAAGCTGGTGCGCGACCCAAGCCATATAATCAGAAAACTCCAACCGCGATATCGTCTGTTCGCCCCGCGCGGTAAAGGGATAAAACTTTTTGGTTTTAACCAGATAATTAATGAAGGTGTAAGGGCTGGTCGGATCAACCGCTGTTACCATGTCTTTTAGGTACGAGGTTTGCATTTTCGCATCGTCCAGCAGCAAGCCGGGGTGCCACGCAAAGCGTGGTTTTTGCTCGACAAACAAACTCGACATGGACTGACTGTGGGGAGCCAGCAGCGCCGCCGCACTGAGATTAAAGGGGCCAAGCCCTACACCTAAAACAGAATAATGCCTTGTCATCTCTGCATCCTTATTGCGCATAATGTGCGAAAAAATCGTTACGCTCACATTGCATCAGTGCGGCGCGTTTATGGGGAAAGTCAAATTCTTTTTGTTTTTTCATTCCCACGCCGCGGGCGATCCTGACCACACGCCAATTTTCCGCATTGGGCTCACCCATCACATTTGGCGTGCGAGACTCGGCCAAAAAGCAGTAATGGATGACCGATTGCGCCCAGGTGTTAAAGTATTGGCGGCCTAAAAAGTCGGGATTGCCGACCAGCATATGCATACCGCGATCGAATGCATCGACATCGTAGTAAGGCCCTAGTCTGTCTTCCGCAACCCAGTAAATTTCAAAGTAGCCAAAAGGCTGGCCATCAAACTCGCCAATCACCGGGAGCAAGTGCGCGTCATGGTGCGCCTTTTGCAGATAGTGTCGGTGAAAGTCGAGCGAGCCTTCTAACTCCCAAATCGGGGCAATATCCGGATGGTTGTGCCATGCGTGGAAGCAAGCGAGATCGCGTTCTGTCTCTGCCGAACGTAGCGTCAGTGTGCGCCCTAGGTGATAAAAGTAGCGACGATAAAACACGCCTTGCGGCTTTTCAGGCCGCGTTGGGTAGGTTAAGCCGTTCTCTGCCGTTTGGGATGCCTCACTCGTTGGAGGCTGAGCTTGGTGCCAAATTGGGCAGTGCTGTTTAAACTGCGAACGTGTCAGTGGTGTGCCTGGCGCGACCACCGCTTGCAGTGCGTGAGGATAATCACTGGCATGCAGTGTTTGGCATTGATGTTGATAAAAGACGTGCTCAACGGCCGACCACCAGAGGGATTCGTCGCGACAATAGCGCGTCGTTAGCGTCGACGTCGCGGTGCTATCGTCCGGTGTGTTCAGCACGAAGGTCGCTTTGGCCTGACCATGCTCCATCACATCGATTAAGTGATAAGACGCGTTGAGCGAGTGACTGCGAAGCCCCACGGTGCGATGAAGATTAACCGGTTTAAATACCCACGAACAGAGAGCTTTGTCACCATAAAATGGGTTATCGATATCAGTATAAATTTGGCTTGGGTCGGCCAGTGTCGCTTCATTGTGATCGGCGAGGAAAGTGTGAAAGTTCCGTTTCCAGTGCAGTGTCGGCGAGTCGAGAAGATAGTCATACAGACGGCTATCCACCGGGTGGCCCGTCTGCCATGTCGCGAAGGCTTGACGGCAGATCTGCCACAAACGCTGTTCGCTGGCACCGGTGGCTTCGCTGATCGCGGAAAGGGTATTGATCAGCGTATTACCAATCAGATAGTAGCTCAGATACGGATCGACCTTATCAGCCGGCACATAACAACTCGGTAATCCCTCACTGAATGCGTCAGGGAACAGCGTCGGGGCAGGATCGGTGATCCAGATGCCCTGACAGTCTCGGTACATCATGGCACAAGGCAAACCGTGCGCGGTACGCAGCAAGATATTTTGCTGGTGGGCAAGCAATAGGATGCCGTAATCACTGCGCGCCAAACACAGGGGATACAGAACATGAGTTAAGAAGGCGGCTAGCCAATGGTGTGCAGCGTCGGGTTGTGACCATTGATAGTACTGTGCGGCTTGCGCGATCAAGGCGCCAATTTGGCTGCCTTGCGCATGCGGCTGATTGATACTGGCGAGTAGGTGGACATCTTGATCGGCTTGGCGGGCAAATATATTGTCGCGCAAGCTCACCAAAGGCAGTGATAAAGGCTCGCCTTGCGCGGACAAAATGGTGCACCAGACTGGCTCTTCGATAAAGGTCGTGGTGGGAGTTCGCTGCTGCAGCGTTTGTCCGGGGGCTGCGTTTAGCATTTTACTCAGTAACGTACCACGCTTGGCTTCAGTGGCGGTTAATAGCCGTACCGAGTTAGTGAGTTTGACGGGCAGCGAGACTTTTAGCATCCAGTGATGGTCGGGATGATAAATGGCGCGCGACGATGAGGTGGCCAGCCAGCCGCTACTGGTCAAGGCTAAATCAATCACGCTGTCTTTGAGTGTGTTTGCGTCATCACTGTCACGCCATGCCTGCGCTTGTAACGGATGCATGGGCAGGGGGAGCCAGCCTTGTGGTAAATTGGCCGCATGGGTCAAGCCCACGCTATCCACAAATAACGCCTGTAAGGTGTCGAGCACATCATGATTCACCCCTTCGCCTGTCCATTGCCCCGGCGCTACGGCAAACCATTCAATCGCAAATGACTGCGCAAATTCGGGTAAGTACGCCGCTTGTTGTTCAGGCGTAAGCGGCTCATTGCTTTTGGGCGCTGGATGCATGCTATGACCACCGGTCAGAGACTGTTCCGATTCGATAAAACGCTGGGGCCAGCGCTCGGAAAACGTGTGTTGCCAATGCGTTTCTGCCCGCTGAATATAGGCATCCGACTGGCTAACGCGCGATGCAAAGCGATCGAGGCGCTCGCCACTGACCTCAGGCACCGATACCGCGATACGGCAAACCGCATCGGCAAAGGTGGTAGGGGTGGTGTCACCTTCGTCAGAGCGCCACAGTATGGCCCCTTGATAGCGATGACGGCCGGCTGCTGAGGTGTAGGTGAGCGGTAATAATAATTCGCCCTGCTGGCATGGGAAACAGGCGTGGTCAGGCTGACCTTTTATCACACGCGTGTGCGGGTGCTCGACAAACAACGCATTGAAAAACGCATTCAAACTCAGGGGATGTGTCATGACAACTCCTTACAGACACGGGCTTACTGGGGCAATGTTGTTGTGCAAATATGGGCTAAAAAAATTGGGAGAAAAGGCGCCCAGCGAGGGCTGGGCGCGACAAGGAATACAATTAAAACGTGGCGCTGTAGCTCAAGCTAAAGGTGCGCCCTACGCCGGCGTAATTGAACAGGTTGCTAAGCCCATAAGCACTGTATACTTTTTGTGCCTTTTGACTCCAAATCGTTTGATAGTCTTTATCAAACAGATTTTGGATGCCGAAATTAATTTGGCCGACTGGCAAAGTGTAGTACCCATTAAGACCGACTAGCTCGTAGCCTTTGATACGATCATTATCTTGGTCAGATAAATCACCGACATGCTGTAAGTTAAGCTCTGTTCCCCAATCGAAGTTATCGTAACCCACTGCCGCCATCGCGGTAGAAGGGCTCGCATTGTAGATACTTAGCTCATCCCAATGGCCATTATTCTTGATTTCGCTCTGCACTAAGTGGCCTTGTGCGCGGCTATACCACGTGTCAGTGAGGTAGTATTTGATTTGCCCTTCGAGGCCATAAATACGCTGTTTGTCACTATCTAAGGTGACATCGAGATCGCTGTTGTACTTGTACGACTTGTCCGAAATTGAGTAGTACGCGGCGACTTGCGCGTTGTAGTCTTGTTGCTGGGTTCGCCAGCCTAGCTCAAAGGAGTTGGTTTTTACGCCGTCCAATTCTGTGTTTTGAACACTCACGCTATTGGTGAGGGCGCCGCCTGCATATGTGCCTTTGCCGTAGAATTTTCCTGGGTCCGGCATATTAAAGCCTTGACTAAAGTTGGCCCAAACTTGTTGGTTATCGGTTAGGTCGTACTTGAGCCCCGCATTTGCGAGCCAAATATCTTTATCCGTCGTACCACCGGGGATGGTATCCGCGCTGTTTAATTTTCCAACGAGTATTTTGGCTTGCTCTGCAAAACCGATAAAGTTATCGCCTTCATACTGAGTGTACTGATAGCGCAATCCGGCAAAGGCATTCAGTTTGTCGTTAATGGCCCAATCCAGCTGAGAAAATACGCCTACGTTTTGAGTCGTAAAATCTGGATAGCGGCCTACGTCACCGAGGTGCTTAAACTTAAGCCCATTGCTGGTTAGACTTGTGCCTTGATCATAGAGGCGCTGGAATGCATCGAACTTCTCTTGGCTGAAATCGATTCCATAATTCACCGTTATGTTATCAATACTTTTCTCAAGTAACACTTTTGCACCGATCACTTGGTTGCTTTGCTCTGAAGCCCCAAGATATTGCATTTTTAGTGCACGGACGGGAAACGGAAAGAACCCAAATGTTTCTTTGCGATAATAAGCTTGGGCCAGTAAGGAATGGCTAAAGACGTTAGCATTACTGTATTGAGCGTTGAGCATCATGCGTTCAGTAAAGGGTTGCTCATCCAATTCCAGTCCATCGGAGCGTTTAATCAGCGAATCATCTTTAAGACCCGCAAACATAGGCCCATAATCAATCCCATAATCCGTATCTTGCTGACTGTCATAGTATTGAGCAGTGAGGGAAAGGTGCTGTTCGTCATCAGGGCGGTAATCGAGGCTACCCATCACATCGATGCTGTCATTGAATTGGGTATCGGTTTGGGTCACATCGGGCAGGATAGGATCGCCATTGCCGTCGTAGGCCGCGCCTTTGCCTTCATACGCTACGGATAAGCGCCCTTGCAAGGTATCACTGCCGCCGGATACCGCGACCGCAGCGTTTTTGGTCAGGTCGTCGCTGTTGTTAAACCCAGTGGTGACACCGGTATGTAGCTCTAACTGCGCATCGCCAGCCTCACCACGTTTGGTGATGATATTGATAATACCGCCGGTTGCGCCGGCACCATAAATCGAGGTTGCGCCCGATAGTACCTCAACACGTGCGACATTAAAGGGGTCGATACTATCCAGTTGGCGGCTGATGGTGCGTGCAGCATTCAATGCGACGCCATCAATCATGATTTGCGCGCTGCGGCCACGTAAATTCTGTGAGGCATTGGTACGTGCGTTGGTGCTGCCAAAGTCAAAGCTTGGGATCAGCTTTCCTAGCGCGCCTTTTAATGATTCACCGCCTTGAATTTCACGGGTTAATTCTTCATTGGTGATCACCCAGTTGGTGCTGGCGGAATCGGCGATGGTGGTCTGAATTTTACTGCCAGTCACGATGATGGTTTCGGTATTGGCCGCAGAAGGGGCGGCTTGGGCAAGGTGTGCGCCAATCACTAACGCCAGTGGTGTCAGTGAGAGGCCAACTGCTTTTTTAGTGTTCATAATTATCCTTATTCGTCACAACGCTGCAGGGGTGATGAGGCTGCGTCCCTGCAGTACTACTGAATCACTACCTTTGCTTCAATATCAAATGATAATGGATATCATTATGATTATTGATCTTTACTCGTGATGTCAATACATTGATAACCGAATTGCCACATTTCACCTAAATTGGTGAAAATTAACGCATAAAGGACGTAACAAATGCAGGGGAATTATTGGCAAGCTGCCAATCAGAAGTTGATCGCAAAAGCGATCAGTGAGCTTCACTTTGAAAATGCGATTACCGTTTCGCACTTGGAAGGGCGACAGTTTAGGTTGAGGCTACCTGATGCCGAGTGGCTATTCTCTGGCACCATGAGTCTTTGGGGCATGGTGATGGTAGAGAGTGGTAGTGTGTCACGTGGGGACAATCGTCAGCCCGAGCTTATTTCGCTGGTGATGGATTTACAAGCCGTTATTGAGATGGTGCCGCTTCACCTCGGTGGCTTTATCGAAGAGTTGCAAGAAACGCTCGCCGAGGAACAGCAGCACCTGGCGATGCTAAATGCAATGCCAGCAGAACAACTGGTGGTGCTATCAGAAATCGACCGTCAGCCCTATTTGGATGCTCATCCTAAGTTTCTTGCCAATAAGGGCCGGTTAGGCTGGGGGCAGCAAGAGCGCCAGCAGTATGCGCCTGAATACGGTAACGCTTTTGCCTTGCATTACATCGCAGTACATCGAGAATGTGCGCAACATGGCTTTCGTCACGGGCTGGAGCAGGTGGCGTTGCTTACAGATACACTATCGCTGGCCTCTTACGATGCGCTCATGACACGGTTACCGGCGGATAAGCATGATGATTATCTCATTATGGCGGTGCATCCATGGCAGATGCAGCGCTATATTTACAGCCAATATGCATCATTACTCGCCTCAGGTGACATGATTGACCTTGGCACGAGTACGGAACAGTGGCGTCCACAGCAGTCCATTCGTACGTTGAGTCGGGCTGATGGACAAGGCAAATACGACGTCAAAACCGCCCTGACCATTCTCAATACCTCCTGCTATCGCGGTGTACCGGGGAGTTTTATTGCGCATGGCCCAGTGCTCTCAAACTGGCTGTCAGCCTGTGTGAGCCAGGATGCATTATTGTCGCGTCTTGGTATGCATGTGCAGCAGGAAGTGGCGGGAGTGTACTGCCCGCAGCCTTATCAGGCGCAAATAGACAGCTGTTACAAATATCACGAAATGTTGGGATGCGTCTGGCGTGAACGTGCGGAAAGCCTGTTGCCGTCTCATCAGCGACCCATGAGTATGGCGACCTTGATGCAAGCGGGTGGCGATGGGGTCAGCTGTGTCGAAGCGCTGATTACACGCACCGCGTTAACGCCTAACGAATGGTTACAGCGGTTGTTTGATCATGTCGTTGTCCCCCTCTATCACTTACTATGCCAATACGGGATTGGGTTGGTTGCGCATGGGCAAAACATTACCGTGGTGCTTGAAGACGATATCCCAGTGGGCTGCATGATCAAAGATTTTCATGGTGACTTACGCTTTGTCGATCAACCGTTTCCAGAGTTGGATAGTTTGGATAAAAGCGTGCGAGCGGCGATCAAACACTTACCGCCACACTATCTGGTTCATGATTTATATACGGGACACTTTGTGACGACACTGCGTTTTATTTCGCCATGGTTTGTGTCACTTGGGGTGGGTGAGGTTGAATTCTATCGTCAGTTAGGTGATACCCTTCACGCATATCAACAGGCACATACACAGTTGAGTGAACGGTTTAGTTTGTTTGATGTGTTGAGTGAGACGAAAGAGAAGATTTGTATCAATCGGGTCAGATTTAACATTGGCTACGATGATAGTAATGAACGACCGTTGCCTATGTTTGGTGAGCCTATCGCTAACCCTCTCGGCATGTAAAAAACCCGCCGTTTGGCGGGTTTCATTGAGCCAGTAAAGCAAAGGGGTTATTTTCCGCTCTTGCTTTGCTTGGTCAACTCTTTAATGGTTCGGCTAATTTCACGGCGCTGTTTTGAAATTTCCGCGTTTTTGATGATGTGATCATCAACACGATCTTCGTAATCGCCTTTCATATTCTTGATGATTTCAACGATTTCTTCGTAAGACATCTCAGGCTGGATGTAGTCGAGCAAGTTTTCTAACAGAACCACCCGCTTTTGGTTATCGCGGATTTTCTTGTCATTGTCCTGGATTTCTCGTTTTAGCTTGTTCTTTTGTCGTGAGTGCTTAACGATCTCATATACGCTGGTCATAGTAGTCGCCTTCTATTTTTTGAAGTATGAAAAAATTAAACCACAAGCGCCGCGGCAAACCCAGTCTTTTTGCGCTTGTAGTGGGGAGTTTTTGGTCAATTGAGTTATCGAGGAAGTAATAGGATAATCAGTATGAATGTTAGTGTTGAGACACCAAGAGACGTGTGTCTTTTCTACCATTCCACACCTCATTGATACTACTGTTTGATGGAAGTAAAGATATCAGGCTGGTATTGACAATGTTATGACACATGTCAATACCAGCTACAGCCAGACTCACCTTAATAATCGGTTGGGCTGCCTTCTAACTTCACGGATGAGCCAGAGGTTTTCATCATCGCACCGCGCAGCATCGCCTGCACGAGTTCCGTTGCATCGAACTTCGTTAGCGCTTCGTGTGCACCGACTTGTTTCGCTCTATCGACGCTGATGTCACTGGATAAAGAGGTATGCAAGATCAGATACGCTTCTGCGAGTTTATCGTCACCACGAATTTCAAATGCAAGCTCATAGCCATCAATACCTGGCATTTCAATATCGCTGACCACAATATCAAACGGCTTACCCGTAGACGCAGCATTTTTCATCATCTTCAATGCTTCCAGTCCGTTGTTGGTTACAAAGTAGGGAATATTGATACTGTCTAGGGCTTCTGATAGCTGTCTTCTGGCTGTCAAAGAATCATCCACCAGAAGGATATTCATCGGCTTCAGCTTCTCTCGGTCTACGTCTGCCAAGATAGGATGGAGCTTATCGGGGTCTGATGGGAAAATGTGTTCCATAATGTATTCTACATCGAGCAGCTGTACCAGCTTATCATCAATGTGCATTACCCCCGTTAAAAACGCACGCGTTCCTAAGGTCTCAGGTGGTTCAGAAATAGAGCGCCAATCACATTCACTAATTTTATCAATGCCACGCACTAAAAAACCCATTACGCGGCGTTGGCAGTCAGTGACGATGATATAGCAAGACTCCCATTCGGACTTTGCTATCGGCTTATAGCCAATCGCTTTTGCCATATCAATGACAGGAGTGGCGATGCCACGGAAGCTAGTGGTCCCGATCACCGTTGGGTGAGATCCCGGCAAATCCGTGAGCGGCTGAAAAGGGATGATCTCCCGCACTTTTAATGTCCCAATGGCAAAAGATTGGGTGGCAGTGAGGCGGAACATCAACATGCCTTGTGCTTGATTAGCTTTGCTCTTCATGGCATCACTCTGCGTGTTATCGTCAATCGTTTAGTAATGGTAACAGCCTTATCTTTGATCACCTATCCTTACACTAGGATAGGGGCTGATTAGCAAAAAGATA
Organism: Salinivibrio sp. ES.052; assembly: GCF_900141775.1. Taxonomy (GTDB): domain Bacteria; phylum Pseudomonadota; class Gammaproteobacteria; order Enterobacterales; family Vibrionaceae; genus Salinivibrio. The sequence continues at coordinate 371,203 of NZ_FSRI01000003.1, forward strand.
AATCTTTTCTGCGCAATTGTCTCATATTTGATACTTATTGACAGTCTCATTTAAACGAGGGATGCGCCACGCTTTGGGTGATGCTCTTTTGGTAATATTGATGAGTGAATAGGTCAGATTGGCCAAGCATTTAGACGCCAACCTTGGTAAAGAGGTTGCCTGTGGCTGTATCTTACCTAAAATAGAGAGAGGCTTTTTTGTCACCGTGCCCTTAGCGCAACAGAAAAGTAGTGAATAGAGGCACGTGAGTAAGCCAATACGTGTCCGGGTAAATGCGAACGAGCAGTAACACGACGGTTGAGTGAGCTATGACCAATATTTTAGATTCGGTAGATTCGCGGACACGGCTGGTGGGGGAAAATCGCCTCGAGCTTTTAATGTTTTACCTTGGTTCTACCCAGCCTTTTGCTATTAATGTATTCAAAGTCCGTGAAGTGATCAAAGTGCCCAAGCTTAATCAAATGCCGGGCTCGCATCCCAATATTCGCGGTGTCGCAATGATCCGCGGTAAATCAATCCCTGTGATCGATCTGAGGCAGTCTATTGGCATGGGGACGATTGGGATGTCCGATGAATGTAACGTTATCGTTACGGAGTACAATCGCACTATTCAAGCCTTCCTCGTCGGGCAAGTGATTAATATCAAGAATATGGGATGGGATGAAATCATGGAGCCGCCATCGAGTTCGGGGCGAAATAATTATTTGACGGCCATTACCCGCCAAGACTTTGATGGACAAACTCGTTTGGTTGAAATTGTCGATGTGGAAAAAGTGCTGGCCGAGATCGTTGCGTATGAAGTTGGCGTCTCTGAAGAGGTACTCGATCCGCAACTGACCCCTTATATGACGGGTCAACGAGTCTTGGTTGTCGATGACTCATCGACGGCGCGTGCTCAGGTCAGCGAAACCTTGTCGCAGTTTGGTGTCGAGTGCATTATCAAGAAAAATGGTGCGGAAGCATTGAATTTGTTGAAGGGGTGGTGTGATGAAGGCAAAAATGTCAGTGACGAAATTTTGCTGATGATCACCGATGCAGAAATGCCGGAAATGGACGGCTATAAACTGACACACGAAGTGCGCTCTGATAGTCGGATGAGTGATTTGTATATTGCACTGAACACGTCGTTGAGTGGTAGCTTCAATGAAGCCATGGTTAAAAAGGTAGGATGTGACCAGTTTATTTCTAAGTTTCAACCGGATCTTTTAGTGAGTGTGGTGCAAGAGCGCCTACGTCAAGTCGTTGCAACTTAATAGATAAAGTCTTCGTGTATTGAAAGAGAGCGAGCCTGGGCTCGCTTTTTTATTGAACAATGAGGAGAGCACCATGAAAACGGTATTTCTCATGCGCCACGCAAAATCAAGTTGGGACGATCCGAGCCTTGATGATCATGAACGTCCGCTCAATCCAAGAGGGTTTCGGCAAGCGCCGCAAATGGCTGAGCGTTTGAATGCATGGCTGTGTCAACCGCAGGCTATCGTATCCAGCACTGCCCAACGAGCGAAAGATACCGCTGTTCTGGTGGCACAAACGCTGGCGGATAAGCCCCCTATCGTTCTAGACCGCAAGCTTTACAGTGAGCAAAGGGCCATGATAGCGCATGCTATTCAAGCATTAGATGCTGACCATGACACAGTGATGATTATTGGACACAACCCCGCACTAAACGATTACCTGCACGATTTAGGGATGACTAAAGATAATTTACCCACATCAGGGGTTGCGGTCATTCATTATCCGGTCAAGCATTGGATCGAGACAAGTGAGTGCGATGCACAACTTTGTTTTTTAGATTGGCCCAAACGGCTACAGATTTAGCTATGATAGCGGCGTTAACGATGATCCACATGCATACTAGATATTGTTTTCACTGAACTATATTTAGTTCTTTGGTCGTAAAGTTATCTACTGTATCTGTGGATAACTCCGTTGACTTCTTTGTAACCGTAATGAACAGTCCACGCCAATACCGGAAGGCAACCCCACAATGACGAACTGGTTACAAAATGACCATCCAAGGTGGGGCAATGCGGTTGTTAAACAGTGTCACTGCAAATATGCGATACTCGCAGCATGGGAGTGAGTCACTCAATTCCCGATGATAGTGGTGGGACAAACTTGATTGCGTTCACAGGAGAGCAGTAGTGATCACGGTAGACAAACATGAGGGATTGTCGGTTAGAGTTGCGGTCCTGAATGAGGAAGTCAGTGCCCAAGAGGTCGAGTTTTACCTCTTTGTCCCGGGCGAGCTTAAGTTTGGTAAGCATGTGCTCTCCGAGGACGATTTTTATTATCGGGTACTCGCTAATAGCCGCACTTATTTTACGTCGCGTTATCATTTGCCTCTCGTACACGCACGGTTAGCGAGTCGTGACAAGCTACCAACAGAACAATATCGCGTTAGCTTGAGCCTGTATGCTTATCAATATGCGTTATCGTTGGAGAAGGCAACCCATGACTTTTTTGAGTCTGTGGCGGACCTAGACGATGCTGAAGCCTTGGAACAGTTGGAAGACACGATCGAAATGGCGGTTGAAATCTTGCGTCGTTTACGCCGTTATAAGCCGCAGAACGTGAAGCTTCTCAAGTATTACCATAATATTGACAACTACTTATCCTGGTTAACAGAGCAACGATTTCTCTCATTACTCGCCCATATGCCACGCGGTAATGTGTATAAAACGGCGCGCCAACAGCTGATTGAGCTATGCCAAGCAGAAGAAGCGCATCGACTGGTCAATCGTTATAATTCTGACAAAGCTGTACGAGATCCAACCCGCATGGTCAATAAAATGCGCCTTGCACGTCGGTTGATTGAGTTTCCCGTTACTATTCGGCAAGTGCCACAAGCGTTAGGGAAAAACCTGAATAAACTGGCAAAGGCGTCAGCAACCGCATTTGTGATGCTATTTGTGACAACAGTCATTGTCCGTGCGCGTCAATATTTGGGGGAGATTACACTGTCGTTTGTCTTAGCGATGGCGGGTATTTACGCCTTAAGGGAGATCTTTAAAGATGATCTGCGTGAGGCCTTGTGGCGATGGATTCGTAAGGGGCGACCGAAATGGCGCAAACGCTTTATTGATCCAACATCAAACCGGCAAATAGGGCGGCAACTAGAATGGCTCGATTACATTGATTTTAGTGTCTTACCTGACGATGTTAAGAAACTACGCCGGGGGAAGCTTCGTCAACGTGAAGAGGCGGTGGTACGGCTAAAAGTGAAAACACAGCTTGAGATGACTCGCTTTTTATCAGGGTATGATACGACGCGGGATGTATGGAAATTTGATTTCCGCTCTTTCTCTCGGTTAATGGATCGTGGTAGCCAGCGCTTGTACCGGCTTAATGAGGGGCAAGTACTCAAAGATTCGGTTGAAAAACGGCATCAATTTAACTTGATCAGTTGCCAGCGCATAAAGGGGCGGCCGACCGTTTATCAGCGCTGGAAAATCACCGTCAATCGTTCCAAAGTGGTCGACATTGAAGAAGTCTTTGATTAGTTTTTGATAAGCAATGTGTTTTTTTGATTGAGGTAATCAATACAAAAAGCATAAAAATCGATTGCGGTGAGCGGCTTGGCAAAGAAGTAGCCTTGAAACTCATCAACCCCTATTTGCTGTAGACTTATCAACTGCTCTTGTGTTTCTACGCCTTCGGCAACAACATGAATGCCAAGTTGATGTGCCATGTGGCAAATGGTATCGACCAGAACTTGCTGTTTTCGAGTATCGATAATCTCTTTAATAAAAGAGCGGTCAATTTTGACTTTGTCGAAGTTTAGATAATTTAGGATAGCTATTGATGACCACCCTGTACCAAAGTCATCAAGGGAGATGCGGATCCCGACATCTCGAAGTTGATTCATGAGTAGACTAAATCGGCCAATGTCATCCATTGTCATGGTTTCAGTTACCTCAAAGATAAGCTGTTTTCGTTGCTCAGGGTGTTTGGCAAAAATAGTAATGACACTGGAGATCAGTGAGTCGTTAAAAAAAGAATCGGAGAGATTGACCGATATATCGATGTGTTGATTAATGCTTTGCCACTCGGTGTTCAATGCATTATTGACTTGCCCTAATATCCACGCACCCAGTGATTGAGCCATACCTGATTCTTCTGCAATCTCGATCACGAGTTGAGGGTCGATTGATCCAAACTGTGGATGATGCCAGCGAATGAGCGCTTCGCATCCCAATCGATGTGGGTTAGCGGATACGATGGGTTGGAACATCACATATAGCTCTTCTTGATACTCATCCTGCAGTCTTTTTTTGAGCTCTTCACGCAGAACTCGACGCTGCTGGGCTTCTTGATCATATTCTGTTTTAAACACATCAATGCTGTCACGAATAACGGGCGATTGCTTCGCTTTCATTAAGGCGAGATCGGCATTATTCAGTAATTGGTTTGCAAATAACCACGGCGCTTTCACCTCATGGGTATTAATATCTAAGCTTTTGGCTATACCAATGGCTATTGATAAACGGTGATTTGGATAAATACTATCAATCACATCACGAAGCGCATGACACAATGGTTGGGTAAAGAAGCTTAAATGGTGGCTATCTATGTAAGTGAGTACAGCAAACTCGTTACTATTGAGGCGAGCGCAAGGATATCCATAAGGTAGGCAAATTGTTCTCAGTTCGTTAGCCAGTTTAACCAACATCGCATCACCTTGATCATAGCCCATTAAATCATTGATATCTTTGAAGCGACGGATATCAATGAGTAATAGCGTATGGATACGTTTTTCTGCGGCGGCTTGCTGTAAGCAGTCCAGCAAATAGTTACGGTTAGGCAATCCTGTTAGCCGGTCTTGCCAGGCAATTTTCTGTTGTTTGTGGTTAAAGCGATATAGTCTAAATGCAAAAAATATGAGGAGAAGCACGAGTCCACTAAATGCGGCATAGATGACCGAGAGTTGCCTATCAAACAATTGGCGCTGTTCTATCGCGGCGGAACCAGTGAAGTTATTCACCATTAGGTCGCGCACTTGAGGCAAGATAATATCTATCTCGTTTAATAGCGCCTGAAGAGATGAACGATTGCCATTAAGGACGGCCTGCTCGTGGCGTCGGATTAACCTGAAGGCTTTTTTCACCACAGGGACAGCATCAAATGCTTGACGCATCGCTGCGGTCTCATGGCTACTTAAAAACGTATCGTAACGACTCCATAAAATGTCATAAGTGAGGATAAGTGATTGTGTATCGCTTTCTTCTGCCGCTAAGTAAAGTGCGAGTTCATTACGAAAATCAATGGTTTCTAGCTCCATTTGTGCCAATGCCCATGCGGATAGCTGGGTATGTAGCGCTTGACGCGTATAGGCTTGATGGAACTGGTAAAGCGTTGTCGCTGCCAAGACAAGTGCCGCGAATACGAAAACAATAAACGCGATAAGGGGGCGCCTCACCATTATTTTTCCAACCTCTTTTTGGTGGCGTGAAGCACACGCTCTGTGTTTTGATTAATAACCCAGTACTTCAACATGGTTTGCCTGCCATATCATGCGACTATGTAACACCTCGTTGTCTAACTGATCAAACTCGGTCAACGGGTAGATAACCCAAATGGGTCCTTTATCACGCACTCGCATCCAATCTCCGTTTTTTTTGATAGCGAAAACCGGATTGTATTTATCGATATCGTTGGTGGGAATTTCAGCCCAATAGTCGTTTAAGGCATAGACTTTTAAGCTGTTTTTGGGCCTGTTGAGTGTTTCTAACAGCTTCTGTGTCGAAACGCCAAGAAAAACTTGTACCCCTTCCGTCCAAGGTGTCCGTGTTGTGATGGTTCGGTCAGCGATTTGCATCAATTGTTCGCGGGTGAATGATTGCTTTGCAACGTCACCGGATACTGTCAACAAGGGTTTTGCTTCAACACGACTCCCGAGTAACAGCAGGAGCAATGTTGAGATCAACAAAAACGACACCACGCGTGAAGAGTAGTACTTGATGCTTGCGGCTCTATAGTTCGTCATTTCTCAATCCCTTCTTAACCTCGTTTCTTAAACCTAGCTGCTTACTCAATAAAATGCGCATAAAAGCGGCAAGACACACTGAGTCATTAGATAGAACTAATTAGAATATAATTCTAGTAATAAAGTAAATGATTTGCGTAATATCATATGCAATCTCTTTTATTGTCGTAATAATGACTCATTTTTCCAGTTGTTACGATTTATTATCCTGATGTTGAGTCCAATCATGAAAAAACCGCACTTTTCGACGCTCGCCGTTCACGGTGGTAACCACACTGACACTGGCCATAATGCTGTTTTCCCGCCTATTTATACGGCGAGTAGCTTTATTCAAACTGGCTTGAGCCACCCATCCGACTTCGGCTATTCGCGGGTTGCTAATCCAACTCGGTATGCCTATGAGAGTGCGTTAGCCGCTCTTGAGCAGGGAACGTATGCCACTGCAACTGCGTCCGGCATGGCAGCGACCGCATTGGCATTGGAGCTATTACCTGCGGGATCTCATATTGTTGCAATGCGGGGTGTTTATGGCGGTACGCATCGTTTATTCGAGAAATTGCGTGCGCAAAATAATGGGCTAACGGTTGATTATGTCGATCTCAACGATCTTGAGGCGGTGACAGCCGTGTTGACATCGAATACTGCCATGATCTGGATTGAGACACCAACTAATCCGCTATTGGAGTTGGTGGATATCCAGGCGATCAGTCAGTTTGCCAAGCAGCACCAATTATTGACTTGTGTGGATAATACATTTGCGACGGCATGGAACCAAACACCACTGACGTTAGGGGCCGATATAGTTATGCTTTCAACCAGTAAATACATCGGTGGGCATTCCGATATGATTGGCGGTGCGTTGATCACTGCGGATGAGGCGTTAGCGAAAAAAATCGATTTTGCTAAAACGACAGTTGGCGCAATTGCCTCGCCGTTCGATGCTTATCTGGCATTGCGTGGATTGAAAACGCTGGATCTACGTATGCATCGTCAATGTGATAATGCGCAGCAAGTAGCCCAAGCATTAGAGGGACACCCAGCGATTGAAGCGGTTTTCTATCCGGGCCTATCGTCACATCCGCAACATGCGCTTTGTCAGAGGCAAATGCGCTCAGGCGGCGCGGTGGTCACCATTCAGCTAAAAGGCACACGTGTCGAAAGTGAACGATTTTTGGGCCGTTTGCATTACTTCATTTTGGCCGAGTCGCTCGGCGGGGTGGAGAGCATGATAAATCATTCTGCTTCCATGTCTCACGGCTCCATGCGTGCAGATGCGCGTGAGGCGATGGGCGTCTTTGATACCACCTTCCGCCTATCGGTGGGCATTGAGGACAGTCGCGATCTGATTGACGATCTCCTGCAGGCGCTCGATCAGGAGGCGTCATGACGGATTATGGCGTCTGGACGGTGGTAACGCCCCTTGTCACCATTGTACTTGCTGTGGTCACACGCCAGGTCATTCTGTCGCTACTGGCAGGGGCGATGGTGGGTTATACCGTTATCGCCAATTTCAATCCATTCGCCGGCGTGGCGAAGGCACTGGACAGCTATATTGGTGTATTTGCCAGCGCGGGGAATACGCGCACCATTTTGTTTTGCTTTATGGTGGGTGGATTAATTCGCCTAATCCAAGTCACAGGCGGCACTCGGGCAGTGATTCATGCGCTCACTGAGCGTGCTCAATTAGTGAAAAATCCGATTGCGGTACAGTTGCTTGCGATGGTGACCACTATGCTGATTTTTATTGAAAGCTCTATTTCAATTATGTCAGCGGGCACGGTGAGTCGTGATTTAGCCGATCACTACCGCGTCTCTCGTGAAAAATTAGCCTATGTGATCCAGTCATCCTGCGTCGCGACCTGCTCCAGTGTGATGATCAATGGCTGGGGTGCCGCGATGATGGCGATTATTGGCGTCCAAGTGAGCAAGGGGTATATCGAGGGTGAGCCCTTCACCATTCTATTGCATGCCATTCCTTACAACCTAATGGCGTGGCTCTCCTTACTGGCGGTACTGTGTTATGTGCTTACTGGCGCGAGCTGGGGACCGATGGCGAAAGCGGACAAACGTGCGGCAGCTGGACAGGTATTACGTGAAGGTGCTTTCCCCATTGCGGGCGATCATCAGCGAAATGATGAGCCGCTAGGCAAAGTCAGTTATTTCGTTCTGCCTCTACTGACCACCATTTTAATGGTGCCGGTGGGACTGTTTATTACGGGTAATGGTGATATTGCCTCTGGATCGGGCTCAACGGCTGTCTTTTGGGCGGTGATGACAGGTACTGCGGTCGCGATGGCTTTCTTTATCGGTGCTCGTGTCTTGTCGTTAGATGCTTTTTTCCGCCATCTGTTAGCCGGATACGCGAATATGATGCCACTTGGGGCAATTATGTCACTGGCTTTCTTGATGGGGGATTTATCGGCCGACTTACATACGGGGCACTATATCACTCAGGTGATTGATGGCATTCTCCCTGCTGGGTTATCAGCCGCTTTTGTCTTTGTGATTGCCGCGATTATGTCGCTTGCGACCGGGACCTCGTGGGGCACGTTTGCAATCATGATCCCGATTGGTATCCAGATTGGCGCCGCGACAGGGGTTGATCCGCACTTGATGATTGGTGCATCGATATCTGGAGCCATTTTTGGCGATATGACGTCACCAATTAGTGACACGGGGATCGTTGCGTCAATGGCCACGGGCAATGATCATGTCGATCATATCCGCACTCAGTTTCCTTATGTCATGGTGGTGGGAGTGGCGAGTACGATTGCCTTTGCGGTTCTAGGGAGTATGTAGAAAAAAAAACTGCCCGAGCGCCATGCAAGGGCAGTTTAGCAAGGCCCGATGAATCAGAGATAAACGTATCGGGCAACAAGGGGCAAGCGAAGGAGTCTTGTCACTAAAAAGATAGACACCCTTACATGCCCTGTCTAATTATTTTTTCATTATTGGGGCCGCTTGCTGATTTAAGTAGGCAATAATATCGTCCGATTCATACAGCCAATGGGCGTCTCCACCTGTATTTTCTATGCGCAAGCAGGGTACCTTGATACGGCCACCACCTTGTTCAAGTGCTTGTCTCGCTGTCATGTCGCGTTTGGCGTCTTTCACCGCCAGAGGCAGCCCTAATTTGCGACTTGCTTGGCGGACTTTGACACAAAATGGGCAGGCAGCAAATTGATATAGCGTGACTTGTTGTGACAACCGGTTGAGGGCTTGCTCTTGCTCAGCAGTTAGCTGCGGAGACTTAGGTTTGGTCAACGTTTCGATGACGAGAATAATTTTTCCAAGGATCCAGCGAATAACGCCCATATAACCTCCATGCGTTAAAAGGAGATAGAGTGTAACACGTGATGTGCGTTTGCCTATTGTTGGACGACTTTCGCCTTAAGAAACCGATTCTCGCCTTGTCAGAAACAAAGTGTTTCTCGATGGAAACAGAATCGCGTTGTGCCCGCTTATCTGGCTGTTAAACTATTATTACAACAACCTCACGATAAAAAGCAAACGATTACGAGTACGTTATGAGACTACAAGCTATTGACTTTAAAGCGCCTGATGCCGAACAGGCGTTTGTTGAATCTTTACGTGAAACCGGCTTTGGTGTGCTAAAAAACCATCCACTTCCACAGCCGTTAGTTGCTGATATTTATCAGCAATGGGAGGGGTTTTTTAACACGGCAGCCAAACAGGATTTTACCTATAAACCTGAAACACAAGATGGTTTTTTCCCATCGAAAGTCGCTGAAACAGCGAAGGGGCATACTAAGCGTGATCTGAAAGAGTTCTTTCACTATTACCCATGGGGGCAATGTCCGGATGTGTTAAGAGATAACCTGCAATCTTATTATGAACAGGCTACTGGACTCGCGGAAACCCTTCTCTCATGGGTGGAGCGCCAGTCACCAGGCGATATTAGTCAGCATTATTCGCAGCCGTTATCGAGTATGATTAATGGCAGCCAACAAACATTATTGCGTGTATTACATTACCCGCCGTTAAACGGTGATGAAGAGCTAGGAGCGATCCGTGCGGCTGCGCATGAAGACATTAACTTGCTCACCATTTTACCGGCAGCCAATGAACCTGGTTTGCAGGTAAAAGCAAAAGACGGGAGTTGGTTGGATGTACCATGTGATTTTGGCAACTTAATTGTGAATATTGGCGATATGCTGCAAGAAGCCTCACAGGGTTATTTTCCTTCTACCACGCACCGCGTGATCAATCCCGACGAGGCGGATAAAACCAAGGCACGTATTTCGTTGCCGCTGTTTTTACATCCCAAACCCGATGTTGTCCTTTCTTCTCGCCATACCGCCAAGAGCTATTTAATGGAACGTTTGCGCGAACTGGGCGTGATTTAACCGAACGTTTCTGACGTCTGCCGAGGCATTAATACTGCCTCGGCAGCGTCTTTCTTCTGTATCGGGTTATTTAAGAGCGCTTTCAACGCGCTGGACTGTTTCATCATCGACCCACTGATGCCACAGTGAACGATAACGACGTAGAAATTCGTCCGCAGCGATTTCCCCGTCGGCTTGATAGGTATCCATCCAAGCCAACATGTCACTCATCACTTGGTTATCGTATTCTCGGTGCGCAATGTAGTTAAAGGCTGCCGGTGCTTCTTGAGCAAAGGAGGCGGTGGTGAGTGAATGCACTGGTGAAGTCGGAAAGGCGGTGACTCGGGGTGTGCGACAATCCGCTTGGGTGATGCATTGCTTATAGTGTTCAAGATCCACTTCAGCGCCCAAATCGACTTCGACCATGTCATATTTTCCCATCACAGGTGTCGGTGCCCAATAATAACCAAACCAAGGATTTTCGCGATCATTTGCACGTGCAATCGTACCGGCTAGGCCAGCGGCTGAACCGGGATCAACCATTTCAAATCCTGCCTGGTCGAGTTTGAGAGCGTCGAAGATGTGTTTGGCCGAAATCTGGCATGTCCATCCGGCAGGGCAGCCCATGAATGCCGCTTTATCGGGATCTTCTGGGTGCGGGAACAGCTCAGGATGGGCTTTGATACCGTCAATAGTCGCTAGCTCAGGGTGGGCGTCTACCATATATTTAGGTATCCAAAACCCTTCATTGCCACCTTGTGAAAAAGCATCCCCTGCATAGCGGAGCCTTCCCTCTTTTACGCCTTTATCCAACATGGCTTTATGTGAATTGGTCCAAAACTCTGGAGCGATATCAGGTTCGCCTTTTTCAGTCATCGATACCCCGGTAGGCATGGTATCGCCAGGAACTAATGAGGTATCGCAACCATATCCATGTTCAAGAATGAACTGATCGACATGGGCCATCAATGTCGCAGAATTCCAGTTCATATCAGCAATGGTGACATCACCGCATGTGTTAGGTTCATCGGCACTGACGAACTGAGCATAGATCATCAGTGGGCACATGATGAGGGTATAAATAACGGGTTTGATAATGGTGTTCATGACGGATCCTTGGCGATTGAACCTGATTATTAGGGAAAACGTAACATGCTGCTTATATGCGATCTACTCTATAATTAGACGGCTTGAGGATTATTTTTACGCACGGTGTGACCTTAAAAAAAGCAAGCCACGTACTCTTTAAAGTAGAAAAGAAATGAATGTCAGATAATAGCAATAGGGAAATAGCATGGCGCGCCAAAACCAACTTAAATCTATTGAAAAAAATCAAGAAGTTGTCACTCTTAGTGCATCGAAGGCTGCGTTGAAACTGGGATGTGCGGCGCTGGTTCGGGTTCACATCCAAACGCCAACAAAAGGCTTATTTAGGTTCAATGCGGTATTGATTGGTACTGATGGACTACGTTTTTGTTATTTGCAACTTCCCGCATTATCAGTACAACAAAAAGGACAATATTTTTATTCTGGTTATCAGGTCCGTATCCATGGTGTTGCCCCTGACGGGTCGCTTGTCCGTTTTAGCGGAAAAATACAGGGAATGATTGAGGCGCATCATACGCTTTTGGGGATCGAATTGAGCCGAGAAGAGGCCAGTGCGACTCCCCTACGACAAGATAAGCGCTTTAGTGTTGAGCTGTCTGCGTCCTTGACCGTTGATGGAAAGGCAAGCGTACCGGTAACGATACATGATATTTCTGTCGGAGGATGTTTATTGTCGTACCGAGCCGTGGGTTTGCAAATGCACTCAGAAGATATCGCGGTATTGAGCTTGACGGGCATCGCTGCTAATCAAGATCTCGCCATGAGTGGGCAGGTACTGAGTCATCGACGACAAGGTGAACGTTATGTTAGCGGGCTTCGATTCGACGATCGCGCTAAGTCACGCAGTGCGTGGTTAATCACCAATTTAAACTATGATGGAGAACGTTACGGTTTATCGATACCACATAATGATGGTGAATTGACGGCAAGTATTTCTTAACTGCTCTCATAATTATTATTGCGAGGGCGTCAGTTTTAGCAAGCGACCATTTTTTCTATCAGTCAAAAGAAGAATACTGCCGTCATTGGCTTGAATAACATCACGAATGCGGCCAAATTGACCATTTAGCATACGCTCTTCGTGTGTCACCTCACCTTGTTTTATCTCCAGCCGTACTAATAACCCAAACTTTAACGAGCCAAGCAGTAGGTCGCCATGCCACATGGGAAACTGTTTACTGTCAACCATTGTCATGCCTGAAGGCGCGATCGATGGGTCCCAGTAGTACACCGGTTGCTGCATACCGGCTTTTTGTGTCCCTTCTCCGATTTGCGTACCGAGCCCGTAGTTCACGCCATAGGTGATAATGGGCCACCCATAGTTTTTGCCGGACTCGATAATATTTAACTCATCGCCACCTTGTGGGCCGTGTTCATGCGTCCAAATGCGATCGCCATTATTATCGAGCGCGATCCCTTGAATATTACGGTGACCGTAGCTAAATACATGGGGTTGTTTGGTTGGATCATTGTGGAAAGGGTTCGTTTTGGGTACGGTCCCATCATGATTCAGACGGACTAGCGCACCGATATGATCCTCAGGAAACTGTGCGCGATCACGGTGCCCTCGGTCGCCGAGGGTGATGTAAAGGTGTTGTTCGGTGACCAGTAAGCGGCTACCAAAGTGACGGCTCCCATTTCGTTTGGGTAAGGCTCTAAATATCACTTTGCCGTCAATCAGTACATCTTTTGACAGCGTTGCCAGCATGACTTCAGTGCCGGCTTGTTCCTGCTCATTCTCGGCAGCGTAGGACAGATAAATACGATGGGTTGTTGCAAAGTCCGGGGCGAGCGCGATATCGAGTAACCCCCCTTGTCCTTCTTGAAATACGTTTTTTGGGGTGCCTAAAATGGGGACGACTAAACCGTTGGGGGTTAAACGCTTGAGTTGTCCGTCCCGTTCGGTAATCAATATGTCGCCGCCTGGTAACTCGACCATCCCCCAAGGGTGTACAAACCCAGATTTTACGGTTTCAATATGGAGGCGAGTAGCCTCCGTTTCCCGTATTTCAGCCAGTGCCGTGCCCGTGACACTCAACGTGAACAAAAGCAGGCATAACTGAGACGAAATGCGCATAAATACTCTCCACTCAATGAGTAAGCAACTTGTGATACAAGCGGTCTTTGAGGTAAGCGCGTTGTTTCTTCATCGCGGTAAACACATCATCACTGGTTGGAATTTGATTCATCTCTAGGCCACGAATGTGGTGATCTAATTGGTGATAGCGTTGCGCATCAAGTTGAAAGTCGGGGTCATGTTGCTTCAGTTGGTGGATGCGATCCCGGTGTTCAGGAAAGTCAAAGACAAGTGCGTGATTTTCTCCGTGCATAGTGCCTCCTATTACTGGCCTAACCCTTCTAAGGTTAGGCCCACTTTGGCTATCTATCCACGTTTATAGTGAGTCAAATGATGAAGGATGTGACACCGTCGAATGCGACGAGGATTTATCAGGAAAGCACACACGATCACCATTGGCTTTTAACAAAGTGACCGCATTGGGGGAGCCATCATCGTGCAGACGCACAAGACCAACGGCACTGGCATTGACTAAGCGTTTGGGGCCAGGTGTATCCGGATCGCGACGAGCAATGTGCATTCGCTTGCGCTTTGTCAGCCAATTTAAAGGGGAGTAAGGGTGAAATAGCAGTCGATCGCACCACTCACAAACAGCCAACAATGGCTCGGGGAAACGATTTTTGAACCCACTTGCGGTAATTTGCCATAAGTGCGGGCTATTGGCGCGAAAGCGAGTGCGAATATCGTAGGCAAAGGAGTAATGGACGTCCCCTGATAAAATGACATAGTTTGTTGGCGTACGTTGATGCCGAAATATACTTAACAACGTATTTGCGCTGCCTGGATGGGCCATCCAGTTCTCGGCGTCGACGACGGTGGGGATCCCTAACCAAATCGCAATGCGTTGTAATACTTCAATAAACTTGACCCCAAACATGGGGGCGGCAGAGACAATAATGGCACTGTCATGCCTAAGAAGGTCATGCTGGAAGTCCATTAGCGCTTCCCAATCCATCAGGCCTGAAGGCTTATTCATACGTGATTCGGAACGCCAGCGTCGTGTCCGCGTATCAAGCACCACCACATGGGGCGTCGTGGGAACGGTATAATGCCAATGCTCAAAGCGCAGACATAGCTCAACCATCGCCTGGTGTGCCGTTGTTTGTGCGTCGATCTGCCCATCATCAACATGGATGGGTTTATAGGCGCTCTGCTTGGCCACGGTAAGAAAGGCCTTATCAAAATTATCAGGGGCGTTTCCCCAACCTTGGCATAACCAGTAAGCCATGAGACCGTTTCCGATAATACGGCGCGCAAAAGGGTTGAAATAGGCTGCTTGCTCCCACCCAACAGTGATATTCCAATCATCGGTGATGTCGTGGTCGTCAAAGATCATATATGTCGGTAAGTGAGCAAACAGACGTTGTACCTGTACTAATCCGGCCCTAAATTCGGCTAACGTATGCGTCTGTTGCTGATACACGGTGTGTTGATCTTGGGTTAACCCTGCGGGAGGGCGGGACGTTGCGGTATCGGTTAACGTCCAAGGTGTCGGTGACCACACCATCAAGTACATGGCGATATGTTCAGCAAAACTGATTAGATGATTACTGACTGTTTTTGAAGTAAAAATAGGCAATGGCTGGCCGGATAGACGCTCCCACCAGCGACCTTTTTCAGCACTCTGTTTCGGGAGCAATTGATCCCGCCCCATATAACTATCGGGATGGGTGTCCAGTGCACGGCAGTTGGTGATCGGTGCGGCTTCAAAATGTTCGTTTTTCAGTCCGAGAATATGTATCAAGGCACGGATACGTTGCAGCATGGGCGTGGCGACATCGTCTGCATAAATTTGGTCACCGCTCATAATCAGCATATTAGGCCATTGGTCCACGGTGGTATCGGCTAACTGTTGGTCCAGCGTAACCAAGGCATCGTCACAGCGATGATGCGGATGACGGCAAGATCCATGGGCAATATAGTGAGCGTTGGAAGGGATAGTAAAGTGTGGGGCGTGCTCGTTCGCGTACAGTATGTCTGGCATCGTTTCGGCCAGTCCACGATGATCTATCTGTATATCGTAGGTGAGAGGAGTATCCATGGGATATCCCTGTACTGCACGTAGATGATGAAGCACTATCCAAGCGTGCTCGCCAATGCGATACCAATGCCCAGCAGACAACGGCATGGATGCCAGTACGCGATGGTCCTGATACACAGAAACCGTGGCATTAGCCGGTTTGTGTGTCATTACCGACCATAAGGTGACTTCATGTCTTGTGGTGCGGCGTAGCATGGGGCCAGCAATAAATAAGGGGAGAGGTATTTCGTTGCTATCCAATGTGTCACCTTCAGTGAAAGCTAAACTGCGCCAAATGATCTTTGCACTTTTTCATACGAGAGTGCAACGGGAAGCGTTTAATTGTATGATTTGTTGCCTTTTTAGCCATTCAGTCGCGCAGCGGCGGGATTTTTAGAAAAAAGGGTTGCAGCGAGATAATGGATTGCCTATTATCACGCTCGTTGTCGCAAAGACGATTCCCCCATAGTTCAGTTGGTAGAACGGCGGACTGTTAATCCGTATGTCACTGGTTCGAGTCCAGTTGGGGGAGCCAAATTTAGAAAAAGCGCTAGCCGAAAGGCTAGCGTTTTTTTGTTTATACAGAGTGCAGGCCTCACCAAGCCAATTATGCGGTTCATCCATGACTAGTTCCGCTGCGCGGAATATGTCACTGGGCTGGGCGCCCCCGTTGAGTCCAGTTGGGAGAGCCAAATTTAGAAAAAGCGCTAGCCGAAAGGCTGGCGTTTTTTTGTTTATACAGAGTGCAGGCCTCACTAAGCCAATTATGCGGTTCATCCATGACTAGTTCCGCTGCGCGGAATATGTCACTGGGCTGGGCGCCCCCGTTGAGTCCAGTTGGGGGAGCCAAATTTAAAAAAAGCGCTAGCCGAAAGGTTAGCGTTTTTTTGTTTATATCAAGGATACGCCCAGAGAAGCCAAGTGCGCTTCGACATACTGACGGTTCCGCTGCGCGGAATATGTCACTGGGCTAGGCGCCCCCGTTGAGTCCAGTTGGGGGAGCCAAATTTAGAAAAAGCGCTAGCCGAAAGGCTGGCGTTTTTTTGTGGGTCGAATAAAAAACGCCACGCTGTATAGCGTGGCGTTTGCACGTTGAGCAATCAGTTTTTTGTAATGTATAGGTTGCGGGTATAGCGCAGTTTATTAGGGTTCTCAATATTATACCCGCCCACTTTCGGACTTTTAATCACGCTACGGGTATAGAAATACAATGGGATTGCCGGCATATCACGGGCAAAAATACGCTCTGCCTCTTGGTAATAGTCTTTGCGCTTTTCAGGGTCAACAACTGTCAGGGCCTGATCAAGCGCTTTGTCATAATCCTTATTACCCCAACTTGTTTTGTTCATTCCATCACTGCTGAAGTAGCTGAGGAAGGTAGATGCTTCGTTGTAGTCTCCGATCCAACCGTCGCGGGCGACATCAAAGTCTTTTTGTAGGACTTTTTGTAGAAAGGTTTTCCACTCTTGGTTAGCCAAACTTACGTTGACGGGGAGGTGGCGTTTCCACATGGATGTCACCGCCAGCGCCAGTTTTTTGTGGGATTCCATGGTGTTGTAGACCAGCTCAAACTCCAGTGGATTGTCTTGGGTAAAACCGGCTTCTGCCAGCAAGGCTGTGGCTTTCTGGTAACGCTCATCCTGGTTCATTTCCGCCCATGCAAGTTTAGGGGGCTCGAAGTGATTAATGGCTGGCGGTGTGGCGCTATATGCCGGAAGCTGGCCTTGACCAAGAATAATATCGGTAATGATGTTTCTATCGATCGCATAAGATAAAGCCTTACGCACTCGCACATCGTCAAAAGGCGCTTTCTCTGTATTAAACAAATAATAATAAGTGGCCAGAGAAGGCATGGTGATCAGCTCATCAGGGCGCTCTTTTTTTATCTGATCAAAGGCCTCAAGTGGAAAGCTTGAGGTAATGTCAATTTCACCCGTGCGATAACGGTTATATTCTGCATTGATATTATTGGAAGCCACATACGAAGTATTGTTGATCACCGTTTCTTTGTCGTTCCAATAAAGCGGGTTACGCACGAGGTCAATACGCTCATTAATGACCCAGTTGGTGAGATTATAGGCGCCAGAGTTGACCATATTGTCCGGGCGCGTCCAGCTATCACCAAAGGCCTCTAGCGCATGCTGTGGCACCGGATAAGTAGACGAGTGAGTGAGCATATTCGGGAAGTAGGGCGTGCGGCGCTCAAGGGTAAATTCTACCGTGTGATCGTCGATAGCTTTGACGCCAAGCTGCTCAGCGGGTTTTTCACCGTCGGTGATCGCTTTGGCATTTTGGATATTGGCAGTCCCTAGGTACCAGGCATAAGGCGCGCCAGTAACCGGGTCAACCACACGCTGTAGCGTATACACTACATCGTCTGCGGTAATGGGCTCACCGTCAGACCATTTGGCTTTGCGAAGGTGGAAAGTGTAAGTGAGTCCATCTTCACTTATCTCCCAATCTTTCGCTAAGCCAGGTACCACATCCCCATTTGGATTGCGTACCATCAATCCTTCAAACAAATCCGAGATGATTTTATTGCTGGCGGTATCACTGGACTTGGTGGGGTCTAACGTGGGTACTTCCCCCGCGACACCCCAGATCAGGGTTTGATTTTCGGCGAGGGTGACGTCATCAGGAACTTGAGCGGCATAGGCGGAACCACATAAGGCCAGCGCCATCACACTGGCGAGTGCTTTAATTTTCATAATCCTTCCTTGGTTGAGTGTTTTGTTAATAAGTCTTAACAATCAATAGATTAACGTTAATTAAAGGGTAAATAAAATTCTGATGAAAGAAATATGACTCACGTAGGTGATAGCGATGAAAAAGAGCTGGTTTTCATGACAGGACTAAACATTGAGAGAAAAGAAAAAAGCAGTGTAATATTTTGATCTATTGCTCACTTAAGGTGAAGTATTGATGTTTTTGTTGTCTATACCCGATGACTTGCTAAGCACTCAGGATTATGCGAGCCTCAAAGGCGCACCAAAGCAAGGATAATGCTGCAAAGCGTGACAAGGAGAGTGAAAATGAAAGTATATGGGCACCCGCTATCCATCAATGTTCAGAAAGTGATGTGGCTGATTGATGAACTAGATTTAAGCATTAAGCTAGAAGAAGTCGATATCCGCCATAACCATCGTGACGCTCAAGCCATGGCGGAACGCTGTCCGATGCATCAAGTACCCGTGCTCGAAGATGGTCCCAACAGCGTATGGGAGTCGCATACGATATTGCGCTATCTTGTTGCCTGTTACGGCAACAAAATGTGGTATCCAGATTGTGCGTTTCAACGCTCCTCTTATGAACGCTGGATGGATTGGTGTTTATCGTCGTTTCAGCCTGTCATCAAACTCGCACTTTTCTCGCCGACGCTGGCCGAGGATCCAAGCGCTATCTCATCTCGAGAAAAAGCCTTGGATCAGTGTCGCTATGATCTGGAACGTCTTGATGATGTGTTGAGCAATCAAAAATACTTGGCATCTGATCGCATGACGCTCGCGGATGTCGCAGTGGGTAGCTTGATCCATAGCCTCCATGACCATGCCGTTGTGACCTTGCCCGCTCATGTCTCTCGCTGGTATCAACAACTGACTGGGCTGCCAGGTTATCAGCGTTGGGTGATGCAAGCAGACTCTACCCTGCCTGCATAACCAGTACGATTGTTCAGCAGTCTAAAGCGTTTTCAATGGGCCGACCACACATAGGGCGTTTTGGTAGCCGGGCTGCTGTTCTACCTGTTCGAGGTAGCGAAGAATATGGGCATGATGTTGGGCGTCAAGTTGCTTGCGCGCTGCTAACAAAGGAAAGCTCATTTGGATATCGGCAGCGGTCATGTTATCACCGCACAACCATGTGTGTTCGGCCAAATGGTGATTGATCATGGCAAAATGGTCACGCAATTGTGGAGCCAGAAACTGATCGCTGACACCTTTCATTAACTTGCGTGCTAACGGGCGGATAAAGAAGGGCATAGGCGATTCTGGGATTTTACTAAATATCAAAGACATCACTAATGGTGGCATGAGTGAGCCTTCGGCATAGTGCATCCAGTAGCGATATAGGCCCTTTTCTCTTGCTGTCTCTGGCATTAGGGTACCGTCTCCGTAGCTATCCAAAAGATATTCAATGATGGCGCCAGATTCTGCAATCACCATATCCCCGTCTTCAATAATGGGGGCCTTCCCTAAACGGTGTACTTGTTTTAAAGCTTGTGGGGCGAGTTTGGTTTTAGGATCACGTTGATGGCGTACCAGTTGATAAGGAATTGCCAGTGACTCCAATAACCAAACAATGCGCTGAGACCGCGATTGTTCTAGATGATGTAAAGTAATCATATCGGACCATTTTAGACTGTAAGGTAAAAATTAGGCTCGAGAATAACGTACGGATTGAGTAGAGATTCGATCAATAATGGTTGTCAGATCATTGACTAAGTGAGGGAAGTATTTGCCCTTCGATACGAAGGTCAGGGCTAATTTCGCGGATATTTGTCCCTCGAATATATAGGTTGCCACCGACATAGATGTCGTCGGGAATGCTCTCTATGGGTGAATTAGTCAGGTACAGATTTCCTTCAACAAATAAACGGCGTGGTAATTGTGTGAGTGGCGTGTTGACGAGGCTTAAATCACCTCGCACGACCAAGTTAGGAGGGAGGCGGTTAATCGCGGTATTGGTGAGGTTGATATAACCGCCAACTTTCATTCTCGGGAGTTGTCTAATCGCCGTGTTCGCCGCATTAAAATAGCCACCGACATCCAGCCCACGCGGGAGGCGAACGATATCACTGGCTTCAATGTCCAAGTAACCTTTGGTTTTAAACCCAGCGGGGAGGGCGGTAATCGGGGCAAAGCGAAGTTTCACATTACCATAGTTGTCGATATAACCATGAAAACGAAGATCTTGGACAAATTGACTTGCCGGCTCATTCATGGCGCGTGCTGGATCAGCCACTACCATTGCTATTGGGAGTAGAAAAAGCCCGACAAAAAATGCTCTCATCGCATAGCAACCGCATGTGATTATCAATATAGGTTCTAATGTAGAGGGTTTAATCTAAGATTCAAGCAGCCACCAGGGTTAATCATCGAAAATGTGGTTTGCTGCGTAACGCTTTGTAGTATTTTTAGGATGACAACGAGGTGCCAGTGGCAAACAGACACTATTCAACCTTGCGTTTGGTGTTAGGGGATCAGCTCAATGCCAGCCATTCATGGTTTAAACAAACAGACGATAACGTGCTGTATCTGATTGCGGAACTCCGGCAGGAAGCAACGTATGTCAAGCATCATATCCAGAAAGTAAGCGCGTTTTTTGCCGCGATGGCGGCATTTTCCAGCGCGTTGAAACAGGCGGGTCATCATGTTTGTTATATGACCTTGGATGAAACTCAGGACTACCCGGATTTACCGTCGCTCATTGTTGCGCTGTGTGAGCAGCACCAGATCTCGGCGTTTGAGTATCAACGGCCGGATGAATATCGACTTTGGCAACAGCTGTCTGAACTGTCTATCCCAAGTCAGGTGACGGTTGGGTGTGTGGATACGGAACATTTTTTATTGCCTTATGAGCAAATTTCTTCACAGTTCACCCCGAACAAGCACCGTAAGATGGAATATTTCTATCGTGACATGCGGCGCCAGTTTGGTGTACTGATGGACGGAGACTCGCCAGAGGGAGGACGTTGGAATTACGATCAAGACAATCGCAACAAGCTAAAAAAAAGCGACGTAGACACCATCCCGGCACCTCTTATCTTCACCAACGATGTGAGGGATATCTTAACGCGTATTGAACGCCATCAGCTTGCCACGATCGGTGAGCCTATGCCGGATCTACTCTGGCCGATAACGCGCTCGCAAGCCAAAGCCTTGTTGGAGCATTTTTGTCGTCACTGCCTTCCCTTATTTGGTCAATTTCAAGACGCAATGACCGGACGTAGCGAGCACCAGTGGAGCCTCTATCATAGCCGTTTATCATTTGCGTTGAATGCAAAGCTGCTGCATCCCATGCAGGTTATCACGGCGGCGATTGAGCACTTCCGCGAGAGCGAAACTGTCAACTTGGCCCAGATAGAGGGGTTTGTGCGTCAAATATTAGGCTGGCGGGAATACATACGCGGCGTGTATTGGACAAATATGCCCGCTTATGCGCAGACAAATGCTTTGGCCGCAGATCGGCAACTCCCCGGTTACTTTTGGGACGGTGACACCAAGATGCGGTGTATGTCTCAAGCGATCACCCAATCGTTGCAAACAGCGTATGCGCATCATATTCAACGGTTGATGGTGACCGGTAATTTTTGTTTGCTCGCTGGTATTGAACCGGATGCAGTCGATGACTGGTACTTGGCGATTTATATCGATGCGATCGAATGGGTTGAGATGCCCAACACGCGAGGAATGACCCAGTTTGCTGATAATGGCCTCGTAGGAACTAAACCTTACGCCGCCAGTGGTGCGTATATCAATCGTATGAGTGATTATTGCAGCGATTGCCATTATTCGGTGAAAGAAAAAGTGGGGGAACAAGCTTGCCCGTTAAATGCCCTCTATTGGCACTTTATGCAGCGTCATCGAGACACCTTTGGCCGCAACCCTAGAATGGCAATGCCATATCGGAACTGGGATAAAATGGAAGACACCCAGCGCCAAGCGATCATCGCTCACGCCGATGGCTTACTTGACGATCTTGATAGCCTGTAAAGCCGATGTGAATAGATCGGTGCGCGTGATGTCACGCGCACCGATTCATCTTGTTATTGTGTATTGGGGACCACTTGGATTTCGACACGGCGATTCAATGCACGGTTTGAGGCACTATTATTGGCCACCAGTGGGCGCGTCTCGCCAAATCCAGAGGTATAGAGGCGTGCACTATCAATAGACTGGCTAGCCAGATACCGCTTAACACTCATCGCTCGTCGCTCAGACAGGCCTTGGTTATATGAGGCCGCACCGGTGTTATCGGTATGGCCCTCAATACTTAAAAAGGTTTTGTCGTATTTGCGCATCACTTTGGAAACGGCATTGAGGGTGGGGTAAAAGTCTGAGGCAATGGCGTCTTGGTCAAGTCCAAATGTGATGTTCGATGGCATGATCAAACGAATGTTGTCACCTTCACGCACAACCTGAATGCCGGAGCCTGCCAACTCTTGGCGAAAAGCTTGCTCCTGTTGATCCATATAGTTGCCGACTGCAGCCCCCCCAATGGCACCAATAGCCGCACCGATAAAGGCACGTTTACTCTTATGATTTGACGTGGATTTACCTGCAATAGCCCCTGTTATGGCTCCAATCGTCGCCCCTTTTTGGGCATTGGACATCGATTCACATCCCGTCAACGCCAGTGAGGCTGTTAAAACCGCCACGGCGGTAAGTTTACATTTCATTCCCATTGTTTTCTCTCTATCACGAGTGAGTGACCACGATAATCTATCGCACTTTAGACAGTGTTCTTCAAGAAAGTGTCAAAAAATGATTGATGGCTGATGTTTTAAACATAACTCACTTGGTCGCAGACGTAACTCTCAGTTTTGTCTTTTTTCTTGTCATCCTGGCAAGCTCATTGCGCTGGATCAAAATGTGACGAGCAAAGCACGTGTTACAAAAAGGCATCAAAGGGGAGCGTCTCTAATGCGTAAGCCTCTATTATCCCTACAAAAGGAGCTAATGATCATGTCGAGCACTTTCTTTATCCCTGCCGTCAACCTTATGGGCGCAGGTTGCCTTTCAGAAGCCGCAGACGCGATTCAGTCTCATGGATTCAAAAAAGCGTTAATCGTGACTGATAAAGTCCTCAATCAAATTGGTGTAGTAAAACAAATTGCTGCGTTGCTTGATAGCCGACAGGTTGACTCTGTGGTCTATGATGGAACGCAGCCAAACCCCACCACAGAAAATGTGGCTCGAGGTTTAGCGCATTTACAAGAGAACCAGTGCGATTGTGTCATTTCTTTGGGCGGTGGTTCGCCACATGATTGTGCCAAAGGGATTGCTTTGGTGGCGGCGAATGGTGGCTACATTGGTGACTATGAAGGTGTTGATCAATCCGCTAAACCGCAACTGCCATTAATTGCGATCAACACAACCGCAGGTACTGCGTCTGAAATGACCCGTTTTTGCATCATTACAGATGAAGCGCGTCATATCAAAATGGCGATCGTGGACAAACATACTACGCCAATTATCTCGGTCAACGATCCGGAGTTAATGCTTGCTAAGCCTGCGGCATTGACGGCAGCCACTGGCATGGATGCGTTAACCCACGCGATTGAGGCCTACGTATCGACCGCGGCGACCCCTATCACCGACGCGGTTGCGTTAAAAGCGATGACGCTCATTCAAGATCATCTCCGTACGGCGGTTGCCGATGGGCAAAACATTGAAGCGCGTGAGCAAATGGCCTACGCCCAATTTATGGCGGGCATGGCGTTTAACAACGCCTCGTTGGGCTATGTGCATGCCATGGCTCATCAGCTCGGAGGCTTTTATGATTTACCTCACGGTGTGTGTAACGCAATATTGCTACCGCATGTCCAGCGCTACAACGCGCAGGTATGCGCAAGTCGTCTTCGTGATGTAGCCACTGCAATGGGCGTTGATACAGAAAGTATGACGGATGAAGAGGGTGCGAAAGCCGCTATCCAAGCCATTCAGTCGCTCTCAACGGACGTGGGTATTCCCGCGGGCTTGAATGAATTAGGCGCCAAGCAAGAAGATATTGACGTATTGACAGAAAATGCCTTAAAAGATGCGTGTGGTTTCACTAACCCTAAACAAGCAACACACGACGAAATTGCCAAGATTTTCATGGAAGCAATGTAACACTGATACAAAGTGCGTCATTCACTAATGAAACAGGCCTGAGTCATCAGGCCTGTTTTCTTTAGAAGACCGCGACACTGTCTTTATCAATCACTACGATCTTCGACTTCTGTGATTTGGTTCTGGCAGGCCTGACCACGCAATACGGTTTGAATGTTCTCTAATGTCGTTTGGGTGATATTGTTGAGTGCTTCTTTAGTCAGGAATGCTTGATGCCCAGTAAAAAGCACGTTATGACACGCGGATAATCGACGGAAGACATCGTCTTTAATGACATCATTCGATTTATCCTGGAAGAAGAGATCACGCTCATTATCATAGACATCCAAACCTAATGCGCCAATACGTCCTTGCTTGAGTGCCTCAATGGCGGCAACGGAGTCGAGTAACTCGCCACGGCTAGTGTTGATCACCATTACACCGTCTTTCATTTGCTCGAAGGCATGTTTGCTGAGTAAATGATAGTTCTCTTTCGACATCGGGCAATGCAGCGAAATCACATCACTGTGTGCATAAAGTGTTTCTTTTGACACGTACTCGGCACCCAGTTCAAGAGCTTGTGGATTCTGATAGGGATCGTGGCAGAGCAAACGCATACCAAGGCCGTTGAGAATGCGCATGGTGGCGACCCCAATCTTTCCTGTCCCAATAATTCCCGCCGTTTTGCCATGAAAGTTGAACCCGACCAAGCCATCTAGCTCAAAATTCGCCTCACGGGTACGTTGATAGGCTTTATGAAAGCGACGATTTAGACACATCATCATGCCGACAGTGTGCTCAGCAACCGATTCGGGCGAGTAGGCTGGGACGCGCACGACGGTTATACCGAGCGACTTAGCCGCCTCAAGATCGACACGATCGTAACCGGCACACCGCAAAGCGACCAGATAAATCCCGGCGTCGGCCAGAATTTCTAGCACGGGGCGAGAGAGATCGTCGTTAACAAAAGCACAAATCGCGGCTGCGCCTTGTGCCATCTTGGCGGTCTTTTCGGTTAATTGGAAATCGTGAAACTCAAAGACGTAATCAAACGCAGTGTTCACATAAGAGAAGGCGGCCTTGTCATAAGATTGGGCGCTAAATACGGCAATGGTCGTCATTAAATAGCCTCCGAGTCAGTCGGGGAGGTGAATGAGTGATATCAATAACGTGATTTCGAACCAAAATAAACCATGAAGTTTATCGGGGTAATGGTACTGGTTGCCACACAAAATGATAAAGCCGAACGTTTATCCGGCTTGAATCATGCAATATCGCGGGGCATTCGTTAGAAATGGACGGTAGCGTTAATGCGCACATCTCGGCCAGCAGCGGGTACACCCGCAGACAGGTAGGGCGTGTAATATTGATCAGTGAGGTTGACGATAGTGGCACGTAACGCAAAATTATCGCTAGGTTTCCATTCACCATAGAGGTTTTGAAAGAAGTAGGATTGGCTAGCTACATTGGCGGTATGTAACGACGGCTCTTCTGGGACGCGATCTTGCTCATCCCAGTATTGACCTTGCCAAGCGACTTGAATCGTATCAGTCAGTTGACGACCCACCCCTACGATTGCACTTAATGGCGGGTTTTCATACCAATATTCGTCGTCGCCAGTACTATCGCGTAACGAACCTTTATGTTTACCACGCACCATAGAGACAGACGCATCGGAAAACCAATCGTTGAGGCGATATTGTACCTGTGCATCAAAGCCGTAGGTATAAAGACCGTCTAAGTTGGTGTAGTAGCCCTGTTTTTGTTTTGTCGCGTTTACCCCACGGCGCTGGGCAACGTCATCGATGACATCGTTCCAAAATAGCGTCACCTCTGTGGCGAGGTGATCGCCGTCTGTTAACACATGCTGGCGCTTATCAGACAGCCCCAATAAATAGGCATGAATGCGAGTAATGGAAAGATCACGACTGGATGAAGCCCGCTTGGAAGCTCTTGCATACTGAACGGTATAGAGTTCATCGATCGTTGGCGCTTTTAAGCCATAGGCGTAAGCCGCTTTAATTTGCGTTGACGGAGTCACATCGTAGGTCAGTGCGATACGCGGCTCCCAACCTTGATGAGTCACCGCACTGTAATCGTGACCAACCGACGGATCGTTATAATCGGGTGCTGTGTTGGGCACACCTTGTGAACGAATATGGTTATAGCGCAGTGAGGCGGTGAGCTCGAGATCTGGGGTCATAAAGTATGTATCTTGGACAAACACACTGCTTGTCCGCTGTTCGCCAGATGGCTCAAAGTACGGTGTAAAGTAGCCGTAGTTTTTCTCGGGTTTTTCCCGATATGTGTGGTTGTAAACGTGTGAATCTCGGTTTTGGTCTTGATATTGTGCGCCGATCATTATCTCATGATCACCAACGTGGCTAGTGTTGGTGATCTCGGCAAACCAACGCTCATAAGATAACCACACTTGATGACCATATTGGCCCGATGTGATGTAAGACTGATAAGTACTGTCCGGACGCTCCCAATAGCGATGATTCTGTGAGTGCGCAATGACCATACTGGTATCGATATAGTCATTAAACGGTTGGTAGTGATAATTCAGGGTGCTGGTATATTCGCGATAATGATTATCGACCGACGCAGCAAAGAGTGCGGCCTCGTAGCTGCCGTATTTCTTGATTTTATAATCTGACACTGAGGGCATGGCACCGCGGCGGTTTGCCCATGGTTTTCGCCCCTGATCATCATAGCGAGTATGGCTGAGCATCATATTGTGCGCGCCAGATTGGTAACGAATTTTACCTAGTAAACTGTGTTGGCGATAGCCAGAAAAATCAAAATTATCCCCGTTACCCAGCTCAATATCTTCGGCGTCACGTCGTGAGCCGTGTAACAACACTGACCACCCAGAGTCAGACGCACCATAGGTGGTGACACTGCGTTTCCATTGTTGGTTCACACTGTTGAACCCTGCTTGAGCCATGGCCCCAATTGACGCATCCGCATCAAGAAAGTCAGCGGCTTCTTTTGTTTCCATGACAAAACTACCGGCAAAGGCACCCACACTGGCCCGAACGTTATGATCGCCTTTTATCACACGCACTGAACGTAGCAATTGAGGATCGAGAAAAAAGCTACCATAGCGATATTGTTGAAACCCGACGGGCGCACCATCAACACGGATCGAGAGCGCGGAAGGGTGTGAGAATCCCCAGACATTAATGCGTTCGCTACCCGGACGCGCGCCACCATCAAGCGATACGCCCGGCATTTTCATCACCAGTTCACCGATGTTGTGGGCTTGTTCGCGTTGAATATCATCCAGCTCTAACGTGGACTTTCCCGGAGAAATTAGGGTGATAGGGCGCTTTAACTGTTCGCCTTGTACTTTAACCGTTTCAATGTCGCTGGGCGAGGAACTTGCATTAGCACTGACGGTATGGGCACTAACGGAAAGCGCCGCCAAAATGATAAAGCGTAAAAAAGAGGATTGCATGCTCATAATACTTTACTGACGCATAAAAGCGCGCACTATACGCCGAAATCCCCATCTCCGCAATGCTAATGATATTGATTATCAATTAATGGTTAAGGTGGTGAATATGCGAGCTTCGCAGTATGATGAGTCAAAATTGATAACAGGAACGGCTATGTTTACCGGAATTATTCAGGCGGTAGCAACCATTGAAGACTGCCGCGATCATGGTGGATTGAGAACCTTTGATATCCGCTTTCCCGACGGATTTTGTGAAGGCCTCGAGGTGGGTGCTAGCGTCGCGATTGATGGCGTGTGCTTAACCGTCACCAAGCGACTTGAAGAGACGCTAGTACGTTTTGATGTGATGTTGCAAAGCTTAGCGATCACCACATTAAACATGGTTGAACGCGGTAATACTGTGAATGCGGAGCGCGCTGCCAAAGATGGTGCGGAAATCGGCGGGCATCCGCTATCGGGTCATGTTGATTGCCGAGTCACAGTGGCAGATATATTGATTCAAGAGGAAAACTGCCGTTTGCGCTTTTCCGTGTCTCCTGAATGGATGCGTTATATTTTCTCGAAAGGGTATATTGCCATCAATGGTGCCAGTTTGACGATCGCTGAGGTCGACAAACGACAGGGCTGGTTTGATGTTTGGTTAATCCCGGAAACTCGCCGCATGACGACTTTTTCCGAGAAGCAGGTGGATGATGAAGTTAACATTGAAATCGAGCGCCAAACGCAAGTGATGGTGGATACCGTCCGTGATACCTTGAATGAAAAACTTGGACCATTATTGCCCGTACTCGAAGCGCTGGCGGAAGAAAAAGGCATCGATCTCGATGCATTAGTCGTTCGGCGATAGAGGAAAAGAATCAATCAGTGAGAAGGAGAGCCAATGCTCTCCTTTTCTTTTGATGAGATGTTGACCGTTTTTACGTGGCGTTAACGTTACACACTCCTCCGATCTGCTCAAATTGTGCGCGAACTTGCTCAAATGATGATGTGCTTAACAAAATTGTCAGCAACAATTCACTGTTATATGCTCGAACGCTCATTTTTGTTGTGAGTTTGTTTTCGAGATGCTGTGATTATGCAAAATGGTAGTGTGGTTTTGAACGTGTAACCCTACTAACAGTGACAAGGATAATCATCATGAACAAAAAAGCGTCGACCTTATTAGGAGAGTGCGTCGCCGAGTTTATCGGGACGGGCTTGCTCATCTTCTTTGGTGTGGGCTGTGTCGCCGCCCTGGTACTGACAGGCGCCGACTTCGGCCAATGGGAAATCAGTATTATCTGGGGTTTGGGTGTGGCCATTGCCATTTATTGTACGGCTGGCGTATCGGGTGCGCACATTAACCCTGCCGTCACCATCGCACTGGCTGCCTTTCATGGCTTTGAAAAAAGCAAAGTTGTTCCTTATATCGTTTCACAAATGCTCGGTGCATTTGCCTCAGCGGCACTTGTCTACAGCCTTTATAGCAACCTATTCGTCGAGTATGAACTGGCCAATAACATCGTGCGCAGCAGCCCTGAAGCGTTAGCGACTGCGGGTATTTTCTCTACGTATGCGCATTCAGCGCTTTCTTTCATGGGAGCGATGGCGGTCGAATTCGTCATTACCGCAGTACTGATGTTCGGTATTTTGGCGTTGGGTGATGAGAACAATGGCGCCGAACGTGGCCCGATGAACCCACTACTTATTGGTATTTTGATTGCGGTCATCGGTGGTTCTTTAGGCCCTCTGACTGGGTTTGCGATGAACCCAGCGCGTGATTTTGGCCCTAAATTGTTTGCTTTCTTTGCCGGCTGGGATTACGCACTGACTGGCGCGCGTGATATTCCTTACTTCATCGTTCCGATTGTTGCCCCTATTTTGGGTGCATGCTTTGGTGGATGGTTGTATCCGAAAGCCATTGCTCCTTATCTGCCACAGGCTGGCCACGGTTGTACCATCCCTAACCAGTGCGACGATGATGAGCTGGCTGAAACAGAGACACGTGAAGTTAACGCATAAGTAAGATTGGCGCGCAATAACGCCACAACGACTAAAATAAAAGAGATAGAAGGAACCCTATTATGTCTGTGCATAAATACATCGTTGCTTTGGATCAAGGTACCACCAGTTCACGCGCCGTCGTCATGGATCATGACGCCAATATTGTGGGTGTCTCTCAGCGAGAATTCACTCAGATTTACCCGCAAGCCGGTTGGGTCGAGCACGATCCAATGGAAATCTATGCAACACAAAGCTCAACATTGGTCGAAGTTCTGGGTAAAACCGGTATTCGTAGCGATGAAATTGCAGGGATCGGCATCACCAATCAGCGTGAAACAACGGTGGTTTGGAACAAAGAAACAGGAAAGCCCGTTTATAATGCCATCGTTTGGCAATGTCGTCGTACCGCTGATATTTGTGATGATTTACGTGAACGTGGGTTGACGTCATATGTTCGCGATAATACGGGGCTGGTTCTTGATCCTTACTTCTCAGGGACAAAAGTAAAGTGGATTTTGGACAACGTAGAAGGGGCACGTGAAGACGCAGAGGCTGGCAAGCTGCTGTTCGGTACCGTCGATACTTGGCTAGTGTGGAAGATGACGCAAGGCCGTGTTCACGTCACTGATTATACCAATGCCTCACGGACGATGTTGTTTAATATCAACGATATGTGCTGGGACCAGAAAATGCTTGATGAGCTCGGCATTCCTGCTTCTATGCTCCCTGAAGTACGCCGCTCCTCTGAAGTCTATGGCCAAACTAACATTGGCGGTAAAGGTGGGACACGTATTCCAATTGCTGGGATTGCGGGCGACCAACAGGCAGCATTATTTGGCCAAATGTGTGTTGAAGCCGGACAAGCGAAAAACACTTATGGCACTGGGTGCTTCTTGCTCATGAATACGGGTCAAGAAAAAGTCACCTCTAGTCATGGTTTGCTGACAACGATCGGTTGTGGACCACAGGGCGAACCTTCTTACGCGCTGGAGGGGGCAGTCTTTATGGGTGGCGCCTCTATCCAGTGGCTACGAGATGAGCTCAAAGTGCTCGAAGACGCGCATGATTCTGAGTATTTTGCGACCAAAGTGGATACGTCCAATGGCGTGTATGTAGTACCAGCCTTTACCGGATTAGGTGCACCTTATTGGGATGCGTATGCCCGTGGAACCATTGTTGGGTTAACACGTGGCGTTAACTCAAACCACATTATTCGAGCAACCTTAGAAGGCATTGCGTATCAAACCCGTGACGTGTTGGATGCTATGCAAGCGGACTCTGGCATTAAATTGGCAGCGCTGCGTGTTGACGGGGGAGCTGTGGCCAATGATTTCTTGATGCAGTTCCAGGCGGATGTCCTCGATACGAAAGTACACCGTCCAGAGGTCACCGAAGTCACCGCGCTCGGAGCGGGTTACTTGGCTGGGATGGCTGTTGGATTCTGGGACGGGCTGGATGAACTCAAAGACAAAGCTAAACTTAATCGTAGCTTTGAACCTCACCAAGATGAAGAAAAACGTAACCGCCGTTATCGTGGCTGGAAGCGTGCGGTGAAATGTGCTCAAGCATGGGCACAGCTTCATGATGAGGAAGAAGAACTTTAAAGTTTCTTGGTGACATTCCACTCTCTAAAGGCGCGTTTTCGCGCCTTTTTTTATGCCTTCTCGCGTGGCGACTGATTGTGCTCTTTGGAGCACGATTCAACCCTGGATGACCCTCGATTACGTTTATACCGGCTGAACAGTTCACAACGTACGCATTTTAATAACACTTATTCTACACTTGTCACACTCGATAATAAATTTTCGAACATTAATAGTGACCGAAAACGAAAGTTGATATACAGTTATCCTCATCAATAAATGTTCGTTCGCTCATATTTGAACAAGGTCGGCTAATAATGACTACGCATAATACTCATCAAGACGCACTCCTCGACATCTTAGTGGTTGGGGGCGGCATCAACGGTGCAGGCATCGCTGCAGATGCGGCGGGGCGTGGACTGAATGTTGGATTGTACGATGCTAAAGATTTCGCATCGGCAACCTCGTCAGCGAGCTCTAAGCTCATTCATGGTGGACTACGCTATCTTGAGCATTATGAGTTTCGTCTTGTCTCGGAGGCGCTGGCTGAGCGCGAAGTGTTAATTAACAAAGCGCCACACATTGCTTTCCCCATGCGATTCCGGTTGCCGCATCGATCTTATCTGCGCCCCGCATGGATGATCCGCTGTGGCTTATTCTTATATGATCACTTGGGTAAACGCTCTACCTTGCCGAGCAGCCATAAAGTTGATCTCCGTAAAACCGGCTACATGAAAAAAGAAATGAAGATCGGTTTTGAGTACTCTGATGCGTGGGTGGATGATGCGCGTCTAACACTGCTTAACGCTCAGTTCACTAAAGAGAAAGGCGGTGAAGTCCGTAACTATTGCAAAGTCGTCACGGCGGAGCGTGAAAATACTATCTGGCGTGTAACCTTGGAAGACGCACACACGGGTGAGCGCTTTGAGCGTAAAACGAAGGCTTTGGTCAATGCAACCGGGCCTTGGGTGAAACAATTTTACGATGATAGCCTTCACGAAAAATCACCGCGCGGTATTCGTATGATCAAAGGCTCACATATTGTTGTGCCACGCATTCACCAAGATCCGCAAGCGTATATTTTACAGAATAACGATGGACGCATCGTGTTTGTGATCCCGTATCTTGACAAGTTTTCGCTGATTGGGACCACAGATGTTGAGCACAAAGCGGATCCGCGTGCGGCCAAAATTGATGATGCCGAAATTGATTACTTGGTGGATGTCGTGAATCAGCACTTTACCCATCAAATCCAATCGTCCGACGTGGTATGGAGCTACAGTGGTGTTCGCCCATTATGTGATGATGAGTCCGATTCGCCACAAGCGATGACCCGCGACTATACGATCGAACTGGAGCAACAGGGAAATCAGGCACCACTTGTCTCTATTTTCGGAGGTAAACTCACTACGTACCGGAAACTCGCAGAGTCAGCGATGCGTAAACTGGAACCATTCTTTTCCAATATGGGTCAACCTTGGACCGCGAATGGTACTTTGCCGGGTGGTGACTTTAGCTGTACCCGTGACGATTTAGCGGCTTCAATAAAACAACGTTATCCGTGGCTGGGTAACGACACGGCACAACGGTTTGTTGATACCTATGGCACGCGCACGCACTTATTAATGAAAGGGTGTGCCAATGAAGCTGGCATGGGACACCAGTTTGCTGATGGGGTGTATCAAATCGAGATTAACCATTTGATCCAGAATGAGTTTGTTCAGCATGTCGAGGATGCGTTATGGCGTCGTACCAAGCTCGGTCTATATTTGACAAAGGAGCAATCCGACGCGATCGGGCACTATATTGAACAACAACGTGTGCGTGTACACGCATTACCGCTTAGCGAAGCGAGCTAAACAGAGAAAGAGCGCCGATTGGCGCTCTTTTTGTGACGTGTGGCGCTTATTTTTTAGGTGAGTGGCGTTTTGCAGACAAGGTACTGCCTAAGGATGCTGTGATCACCATACCAATCGCCAGCCATTGGCGAAGTGCAAGTTGCTCATCCAGAACCAATAGCCCTGCCATTGCGGCGACAGCAGGTTCTAAACTCATCATGACACTGAAGGTTTGCTTAGGCATGTTTCGTAGTGCAATCATTTCTAACGAATAGGGGATAGCGCTAGAAATGAGTGCAACAGCGATACCCAATGGCAGCAGTTGCCACTGGAATATGGCGCCCTCGGTAGCAATGTAGCCGGCTGGCACGAGGTAGAGGGCGGCGATACTCATTCCTAGTGCTACTGTTCCGCCGCCAGGGGCTAAGTTTCCTGCCTTTTGGCCAAATAGAATATAGCCAGCCCAACACCCACCGGCAGCTAATGCATAGGCAACCCCAGTAGGATCGAGCGCATCAACTCCTGACAAATCAGGCAGAAGAGTGATTACACCGCCAACTGCGAGGACAACCCACAGGCTATCTCTTGCGCGACGAATAGAAAGCAACGCGACCAGTAGGGGCCCCGTAAATTCGAGTGCGACAGCGATGCCAAGTGGAATAGTCTCGATAGATAGATACAGCAGCATCATCATGCCACCCAGGCAGCTTCCATAAATGGTAATAGCTCGCCAATGTCGCCCTCGTGGCCACTGACGCCATGGCCGGAAGACCAGCCATAATATTAATGCGGAAAACCCGACGCGTAAGGCCGTAGTGCCGATAGGGCCGACGAGAGGAAATAACTGCTTGGCAAATGAGGCACCGAATTGAATCGCGCACATCGCGCCGAAAACACTCAATATGGCCATAAAAAGCGCGCGAGCTTGCATGATCCCTCTCCTTGGCTGATCGAAAGCCTTACCTTAACATAGAGACAAAAAAAAGCCGCTCCGATGAGAGCGGCGATTAATTGGGTATGTATTGTCACTATATGTGCTTTAATTCTCTATCAGAACGTAATGAATATTAGAATTTATGTTTGGCCGAATCATACGCTTCTTTCAGCGATGAGAGTGCTTGCTCGGCACCTTGCTTGATATCATCCCACGCGTCATCGCTGGCATTTTGCAACTCATCAATACGCGTTTTCGCTTGTTCTTTTCGCGCTCGCATATGCTCGATAGAGTCACGATAATCGGCTTTTGCATTCGCTGATGCCACACTGGCTTTAGCTTCCAGCTTATCGATTTCTTGGTTCCAATCATGTAAGCGGTGATGCAATTTGTCTATCATTTCTTGGCGTTGCATATTATCTCCTTGTCAAATCGTCGTCTATTACGCTAGGCATTTTCTTTGACTTCAAGATCATCAATGACACGCTCAACATCTTGTGCGTTTTCCGCCATTAGGATCGCCAGATCACGAGCGGCATCACTTTTGACCTGTCCGGATAAGGTGGCGACGCCTTCTTCTACCGATACATCAATATTGGTTCCGCTAATGTCGGGGTTAAGTATCAAGCTTGTTTTTAATGCTGCGCCTACTTTTGTGTCGACGACGGCTTGTCCTAAGTCTGCCGCTTGACTGGCGGAGCGAGAGACCGTGAGGTCGTTTTTCACTTTACTCACGCCTTCAATTTGGCGCACAAGGCCACTGGCCAAACTCTTATCTAACTCAGTGTCTACTTTCCCCGTTAAAATAACGACGCCTTGCTCTACATCTGTGTTGATATCAAAGTTGTTTAGGTTAGTGTTGATCATTAGCATGGATTCAGCTTTGCCATCAATCCACGCGTCTTTTGCTTGATCTTGCCACTGATTATCACCGCTGTTTGCGTGTGCGGTTGAGGCACTCAGTGCAAGTGCTAACCCCAATGATACAAATAAAGGATGAAATCGACCTTGTTGAGTCGTCTTCATTAAACCCTCCTTATTCGATGAATGTGAGCAACGTTGTGGCGCTGCTGTGCGAGATACTTGCGAAACCTGTGCCAACTTTTAAAAATATTTAATTTCAATAGCTTACTTAATATTTGGTGATTTTTTACTTGTGCTTTTGTGTAATTATTTCCTACCATTCGGTAATTATTGCTTAATTATACGTTTCATATATGGCAGTGTGAGGCAATAGAGATTATTTAAAAGGTATCCTATGCATACGCCGCACCTGTTCGTTTATCTCCCCCAGCCGTCAGAGGCATCGTTGCTTGACGTACTCACGTCGACTTCTAAAACGTTATCTGAAACAAGACTGACGTGGTTTGAGACACCCGCATCGCTATTAACGGCTTGCGAGACTGATTCACCTGATTGGGTAGTGTTAGATGTTGACGACAAGGGCTTATGTACCAACGACTTGCTCGTGATGATGGAGACGCTAACTCACACGCAATGGGTTTTATTGACTGACGGTATCCCTTTGCCAGCGTGGAATCATCGTGCTCAAGACATGGCGGCGACTGTCTTTCGGCGCCCTATCGATAAGCAGGCATTCCACAGTCTATTCATTGAGCGGATACACAGAGATAGCGGGCGGCCATCAAAGGGTAAGCCCGTTGTCACTAGCCAGGCGGATCAGTACGGCTATTTATTAGGCGCTTCAAGCCCGATGCTGGCGCTGTACCGTCAGCTTCAACGGCTTGGCCCAACCAATGCGAATGTGTTTATCGTCGGAGAGAGTGGGGTAGGCAAAGAGCACGTAGCGAAAACGCTACATAGCTTAGGTCGCTCCTATAGCGCGGGTGAGCCGGATACATTAAGCCAAAAAATCGACTCTCCTTTTATGGCAGTCAATTGTGGGGCACTGAGCCCAGAATTGATCGAAAGTGAGTTGTTTGGCCATGTCAAAGGGGCATTCACCGGCGCTCACCAAGATCACCAAGGGATTTTTTATCAGGCTGAAGGTGGGACGGTGTTTCTTGATGAGATCACCGAGATGCCGCAGTCATTGCAGGTAAAGCTACTTAGGGTGCTGGAGTCAGGTGAGTATCGTCCTGTGGGTTCGACCCACAATCAAAAAGCCAACGTACGTCTTTTGGCTGCTACTAACCGAGATGCCCTGCAAGCCATCCGAGAAGGCAAACTGCGCGAGGATATCTACTATCGTTTGGCTCAATTTGTGGTCACTGTCCCGGTGTTAAGAGAGCGAGGAGATGATATTGGTGCCCTAACTACGCACTTTTTAGCTGAACTTAATCACAGTCACCAAACGCAAGTCAGTATTAGCACTCAAGCGCTAGATACAATTAAGCACTACCATTGGCCGGGAAATGTTCGCGAGCTCAAACACGCTATTGAGCATGGTTTTTTATTAAGCCACGGATGTATTGAAGCGTCTGATTTACCCGCCAACGTGCTTGCGGGTCATCAGCCGACAGCCGTTGAGGCGTTGGTGCTGCCTGAAAGCATAACACTCGCGGAGTTAGAAAAAGTCGCAATTTTACAAGCGCTTGTGCGCTATAAGGGTAACCGTCAACGCACGGCCACGGTGCTTGGGATCAGCCCTAAAACGCTCTACAACAAACTCCAGCAATATCAAGACTTGTCATCCGATTCGTCATCGTCTGCCCATGGTGGGGAGAGAATAGAGAGTGATTGAGGCTGAGCACGGATATCTAATTTACGATCATGATAAAGCTCGCCATCAATGACATAGTCGATAGGCCTTGAGGCATGCAAGCTGACATGAGTGGCTTGTTGATAATGGGTAAATCGCCCTAAACGTGTTTCAAAAAGACTTGCCAATGCTAACTCGGCCAACGAGAGGGCGGTATCCGCTTTGCTCATGCTCGGTGTTAACCATGTGACATCCAAATGACCATCAATATAATTAGGCTGGCCTCGTCCTTGAGCTAATAATGTCGTCATCGGTGCGGCGTTAGCAATCACCATGCTAGTGGTGCGAATAGGCTGAGGGGCTTGATCCTCAAAGCTGACGCGTAGGTCGATGGTTTGATTACGGCTGACTGCGCCTAATAGACCTTGTAAATAGGCCCATTGGCCAAATTGATTTTTTTGCGCTCTGGCCGCGTGTCGGATCATTTGTTGTTCGAATCCAATGCCTACGACCAATAAAACTGTTTTACCATTACAGCGAGCGGTATCAATAATTCGAGGGCTACCATCTAGGATCACATCACAGGCCGCGTCAATATTTAAGAGCTTCGTTTTTATTCCCCATAGAGCATGACACAAGGCATTTGCGGTTCCGAGGGGAAGTATACCTAAAGGTGTGGCGGTGTTTATTAACGCCCGAGCGACGGCATTAATGGTCCCATCGCCGCCTGCCGCGATAACAATATCCGCGTGCTGAGAAATCGCTCGGCAGGCGAGCTGATAACTGCGACGGTTATGGCGTGTTTGATGGACCACCAAGCGATAGCCTTCACTGAGGTACGTCTGGATGTAGTCACTATACTTTCGCCATTTTTTTCCGCCTGCTGCAGGGTTGGCGATTATCCAGGCGATGGGGCGCTCTAGCCGTAAGGTGCCCTCTTGCTGGAAGCGCAGGAGAGCGCGTCGTTGACGTCGGTTAAGATGAGCTTTAGGACGGATGGCTTTAATGTCATTGAGCACGTCATCCAGTTGCTTGCTGGGTGAAAGCGCCCAGAGATAAGCCGCTGTCACCATGACTGATCGACCTCGCCCTAATGCACAATGGATAACAACGTCACGGTGATGCTGTCGTTGATGATGGAGCCATTGTAATGCGCGCATCAGCTGGCTGCGGGAAGGGTATGCGTGATCAAGTACGGGTACGGATAAATAGGAGATCGTGTGTGACTGGGTAAAGCGGTTTAAGCTTTCAAATTCGGCTGTCACATCTAAAATTCCCTTAATTCCTCGTGCATGAAGGTCGGGAATATCTCGGTCGGTCAGCCGTGCGCCCACGTATAATCCTGCAGCGACCTGTTGTACTGGAGGCATGGTGTCACGCTGTCTCGCCCAGCGATTGTATAGGTGGGAGCAGGCAAAGAAAGGGGCAAAAAAATACTGGATAAGGCGAGGTAATTGCCCTGTTTGCCGTTTCCTAAACAGGCGAGGCTGATTGCGCCAGTAAGCAACACTCACGGCCAAAAAGGCGGCGGCACTCCACGTTAATAGCAGCGTAAGGAAGACATTGGAGGCGAGCCATCCTGCAATGGTTAAGCATATTGCGACGACACTGTATAAGGGACCAATCAGCAAGTTCACTCCTTTGAACGTTACACCCCCGTCGTTGACCGATTAGGCTGCAATAATAAGGGAGATACTACTATAGCGTAGCCGTGACAGATATCAGAATGAAAACGACACGCGATTGCGTGCCGTTATTGCGATTAAACTTTCTTTTTTTGGCTCTGTTGGCGTTGCCGCTGTTTCTTTAACTCTCGACGTTGTTCGATGATTTTTTTTGCTTCTCCACCCACGTGCTGTTCACCGCGTTCTCGTGCAAGACGGACTTGGTACTCTCGCTCTCGAAACGCCGCCTTTTGCGCGTCGGTGTGTTTGTCGATGCATTTAGGGCAAGAGACACCTTGCTCATAGTGTTCGCTTTCCATGTCCGCTTGCGTGATGGGCAAGCGACAGGCATTACACATTGCGTAAGATCCTCGCTCTAAATCGTGATTAACGGCAACACGGCTGTCAAAGACATAACACTCACCGTTCCACAAGCTCTCACTCTCAGGCACTTCTTCGAGGTACTTAAGGATCCCGCCTTCTAGGTGATACACCTCATCAAAGCCTTTTTCTTTCAAAAAAGCGGTCGATTTTTCACAGCGGATCCCGCCAGTACAAAACATGGCAACTTTTTTGTGCGTGCTAGGGTCAAGCTGCTGTTCGACATAGTCAGGGAATTCACGGAAGCTATCGGTATGTGGGTTAACGGCCCGCTCAAAGGTGCCAATCTCGATTTCGTAGTCGTTCCGCGTGTCAATGACAAGCACCTCAGGATCGCTGATCAGATCGTTCCATTCTGTCGGTTTCACGTAGGTGCCTACACTTTGGCGTGGGTCAATGCCTTCAACGCCCATGGTCACAATTTCTTTTTTTAGTTTTACCTTGGTGCGACTAAATGGTTGGCTGTCTTCATACGATTCTTTGTAGTCGATATTGGCGAGGCGAGCGTCTTTTTTAAACCAAGCAAACAGTGCATCCATGCCTTCTCGTGATGCTGCGACGGTACCGTTAATCCCCTCATTGGCAAGGAGCAATGTGCCGCGAACCTGATGGCTTTCCATCACATCGAGGAGTGGTGCTTGAAGAGACTGATAATCCTCAAGTGTCACAAATTTGTATAGGGCGCAAATAACATACGTGGACATGTTTTTTCCTCTTGCTGGCTGGAGCGTAAATCCAGTGCATGGGTGGTGGGATAAAAAATACGCGCGGAGTATAGCGAATGGCGCGCTAACTAAACACCGACTGACAGTAGGGTTAAATCAGCCGTTCACTCATTTCTTTTATTTGTTCGTGTTCAAATCAAATTGTTTTGATAATTATTCATGTGTGTCCATTTTTTATGAGATCAATATCACGTATGTACAGGGTTTTTATCGCCTGGCATTCTTTTTGGACTTAGTTTGAATGGGTTTTTAGTCACGTCAGTGAGCTTTTATTGCTTTATGATCTAATTATTTTGCTGGTTGGCGTGCATCGACTAGGCCATGGCTTAGAGAGCAAAGTAATTAGCCAAGCATCAGGAAAGGATTCAAAACATGATTGAAGAATGGATTAATGCGTTTGTCGGTTTTATCTGGGGTAAACCGATGCTGATCTTATTGGTCGGCGGTGGGGTTTTCTTTACTCTTTATGGCAAGCTTACGCCATTTCGTTATATGGCACACAGTATCAAGTTACTGACTGGTAAAGTGGATGACGGCAGTGGTCATGGTGACTTGTCTCATCGCAAGGCGCTAGCGGCGGCACTCTCCGGGACGCTGGGTCTTGGTAATATTGCCGGTGTAGCGCTGGCGCTTAGTGCGGGTGGGCCTGGCGCGGTCTTTTGGATGTGGTTAACGGCATTATTAGGGGTGTCGACCAAGTTTTATACCTGCACACTTGGGGTCATGTATCGCCACAAAGATGCGAATGGCAATGTTCACGGCGGCCCAATGTACACGGTGCGGCATGGTTTGGGGCCTAAATTCAAATGGCTGGCGGTGATGTTTGCCATTGCAGGCTTGATGGGGTTTGTGCCGTCATTCCAAATTAACCAGCTTGGTGCTGTGGTGCAAACACAGTTGTTTCCGGGTGTCGCTTGGCTGGAGAGCAGTGCGTTTTCTTGGGCGTTAGGCATTGTTCTCGCGATTTTTGTCGGTATGGTTATTTGGGGTGGCTTGAAGCGTGTTGCTGATGTTGCCGGTGCCCTGGTGCCTCTGATGGCGGGTAGTTATATGGTGATGGCGATCGCAGCCTTAGCGATCAATGCTGAGCGTGTCCCTGCCGTTTTCCAATCAATTTTTACGAGTGCTTTTTCGCCAGACGCCATGTTCGGCGGCTTAATCAGTGTGGTTATTGTCGGCGTGAGCCGTGGTGCTTTTTCTAATGAGGCAGGGATTGGGACTGAAGTGATGGCCCACAGTGCAGCCAAAACCAATGAACCGGTGCGTGAGGGCTTAGTTGCCAGCCTTGGTCCTATCATTGATACCTTGATTGTATGTAGCTGTACTGCATTGGTAATTTTGGTCACGGGCGTGCTCGATCAAGCGGACGGAATGCAAGGTGTGAGCCTGACTATGGCTGCGTTTAAAGCCGCATTTGGTGCACCGGGCGCGTGGCTTCTAGCGGCACAAGTCCTGGTCTTATCATTTACGACCGTGTTTACATTTTGGTACTACGGCTATAAATGTTTTGTGTATTTATTCGGCGAGAAAGCGGGCCAATATTATAAATACCTGTATCTATCGCTCGTAGTATTGGGCGCGGTGTTATCGCTGGATGTGGTGTTCTTATTTCTTATCGGGGCTTATGGGCTGATGGCTGTTCCTACTATGGTCTCTGGTCTGTTATTGGCCCCGAAAGTGAACCAGGCTGCTAAGGCTTATTTTTCAGGTCACGCTTACCAAAGGACGCGTCAGACAGAGTCGCGCGCAACGCATCATTGATCTCTAATCGGTGATCGTGTGAGTAAAATGGCGTGAATGAAATAAAAAGGCTGCCCGTTGCGGCAGCCTTTTTTCTCGGCGTATTGCGCTGTGTTCAATGAGGCGTTAATCGTCGAGGGGGGCACCAAACACGTACTTGTCCACTAGACTCACCATACGGCCAATCTCGGGCTTGGTAATGGTATCGTTAGCACCTAGTTGTAAGGCTTTTGTCCGGTTATCCTCACTCATAATCGATGAGAACATAATAATGGGCATCGTCTTGTAGGTATCTGTTTCTCTAAGACGTTTGATGAGGTGCATACCGTCCATACGTGGCATTTCTACATCTGACACAATCGCATCAACGAACTCATTAACCGATACGCCTTCGTCTTTGGAAATACGCGCAAACTCTGTCAGTTTTTCAAAGGCCTCACCCCCATCTTTGGCAGAGATAATGTTAAAGCCGGCTGAACGCAGTGTGTTTTCAATTAAGCTGCGGATGAATGCGGAATCGTCCACCACCAAGACGGTTTTTGCCTCGCGTTTTTTCGCGCTGGACTCGGAAATATTGACGTTTCTGTCCTGAGTGACATCGTATTTTTCCATACTTAATTCAGGGTTGATGTCGGCAATGATCTTTTCGAAATCCAAGATCATGATCAGGTTTTTGTCTTTACGTACGACAGCCACCACGCAATCTTGTTCGCCCGCCTCTAAAAATTGACTGGGGGATTCAACCGCTTCCCAGGAGATACGGTGGATCCGGCTAATGCTATCGATCAGAAAGCCGTTGGTCATGTTATTAAAGTCGGTGACAATCACGAACTTGTTATCTTTCTCTGGCCGTGTCGGTACACCTAACCAGCCTGCAAGGTCAATCAGTGGAGTGAGTTTGTCGCGTGATGAAAAAACACCAATCATTTGTGATTGCGCGTTGGGGTAATCGGTTGTCTCAGGGACTTGGATCACTTCGCGAACCTTGGCGACGTTGATACCGTAATAACAGGTTTTAGTACTGCCGTCAGGAAGTTGCTTCATGAGGTGAAACTCGATGATTTCGAGCTCATTCGTACCACTTTCCGTTAGTATTTCGTTTTTTGTTGGCTCGTCATTCATGCCTACCACATTTCCTTTCGATAACAGCGAACAAAGCTGGTGTTAACCTAAGTTTGTTTCAGTATAAGCCTGTGATTAGCAAAGCGACAATATTTGTGCATCAATCGAGCAATGTTCTGTGGGCTATCGCGCTAATTTTCGAGGAAAACCAGTGTCTAAATCACAGGCTTGTAACAAAAGATCGGCGCTTTATATCGCCCCAACAGTCAGAAACCGACAGTGAGAAACCGACTATCAGGGCGTTTAGAGGAGACAGCGTTGCTCGATCAGGGAAGGGCAACGTCTAAATGGTAATTACCTATCATACGTCCTTCAGTGTTTAAAAAACGTTGATAAGAAAAAGGTGCGAGATCGATGGAGGTTGGGACACCACGAATCAGTTCATTCATCACTTGGCCAGTAATCGCGGAGGTTAGCATACCTGTACGAAAGTGACCGCAAGCATTTAGGTAACCTTCAATGCCTGGCACCGCACCGAGGATTGGCAATTCATCTGGCGAACCTGGGCGCAAGCCTGCCCAGCAGCGTTTGATGTTCATTTTTTTCAGCTCGGGAATAGACTTCATTGCCCCTTGTGCAAGTTGTTTGATGTACTTCATGTCAGTGGTGGTATCAAAGCCACGCTCTTCGGTGGTTGAGCCAATCAGGACTTCGCCGTTATCTTTTTGGGCGATGTAACAATCACTGGTCGTCAAACAACCGTTTAAGAGCTTAGGTAGCTTCTCGGAGACGATCACTTGCCCTTTGACCGGGAAGACAGGCATTGGCATATCGGTTGCCCACAAGCTGAGTTTTTCCGCCCATGCGCCACCGGCATTGATCATGGTGCCACAGCCAAGCTTACCGCTTTCTGTTTCGACCGCGACCACGCGGTTACCTTGTCGGACGACACCGGTCACTTTGGTATTGAGGTACAGTTCAACCCCATTTTGGCGTGCTGCTTCTAAATAGGCTTCGTTTAAGCGATACGGGTTAATTTGGTGATCCCCTTCAAACTCCATCGCACCAATGGCATCGCGTGAAACGTTGGGCTCCTGCGCGTGAAGTTCGTCTTGAGACACCCAACGGACATGGGCTTGGCGATCAGGAATCGCTTCCGCGATGTGCTCAGCATAGAGTTTGTCGTATTTATCAAACATGACAAACTTCAGACCGGTCCGCTCGAACTTAAAATCTACGCCGTGATGGGTCATCAGATCATCATACAGCGCGGGATAAAGCTGATTAGACTGCATCGCCATATCAAAAAATGGCTTAGGCATAATATGAGGCTTTATTTCTGGTGACCGATCTTCGCCGCTTTCTTGCATCTGCTTAGAGAGGGTTTTAAACAGGATGACGCCGCAGCCGAGGCCGGTTGACTCGCCCATTGCCCACAGGCCACCGGCTGAGGCACGAGAGGCGTTTCCCGGATATTTATAATCCACAACGGCGATAGATAAGTCGCGCTCACGGCTTAAATGATAAGCTACCGAGGCGCCAATGACGCCCCCGCCACAAATTACGATGTCGTACTGTTTCATGCGTCATCCTCCAACGCTGCAAAAGGAATAGGGTCGAGCGGGAATCGAGGGCGAATCAAAGGCTGAGGCGACGTCGTGCTCTCATTGAGCCGGTCGTAGCAATAGTGCGCACAGGTTTTACCTTGGCAGTCACCCATGGTAACGCGAGTCCGCATTTTAAGTGTGATCACATCCTTCACGCCTTGGTTGATAGCGTTATCAATGTCCGCTTTATTCACTTGTTCGCAGCGACAGATCACCGTGTCTTTTTCCGGCAAACTGAGTAGGCCCGGGCGACGGTAGCCTGCCGTATCAAAGCCTTTGCGGAAACGGTAGCTCTTTTCGAGCTGGTGACGCAGAGCCTTGAATTCATTGTCAAGATTAGGCATTGAAATACAGCGTGCTTTCAGTGCGGCGTATGCCGCAATCTTTCCTTCCAACATAGCGGCTTCTGCACCTGCAAATTTCACGGTATCACCGGCGCAGTAAACATTGTCGAGACTGGCACGTTGCCAGTCGTCCACGAGCGGAATCGCCCCACTCATATGATCGTACTGCATTTCAAGTCCGATTAATTGCGCGAGCTGAGAGCGTGCCGTAAACCCGTAACCAACACCGAGCACATCGGCATTGATGGTTTCTGCACGGCTAACATCTGGGTGCCAGTCTTTACTATACGGTGCGACAGTGACTTGCTCGACTTGCGAATCCCCAGAGGCTTTGACCACGCCCCAACCGTAATGCATTGGGATATGATGGCGTTTGAGATACATCATCATGGAGAGACCATCCAACGCGAGTTGTGGACGATTGAGCAGCGCAAGCGTTTCACGTGCTAACTCTTTGAATGGCGCCGCTTCGTAAATACCCGCGATATCACAACCGGCTTTGTGAAGCTGACAAGCAACCAAGACAAGCAAAGGCCCTGTGCCGGTGATTACACAACGGTGACCGGGACGAACCAAACCACTTTTGATTTGTAGCTGGATCCCCCCCAGCAGCATTACCCCGGGCATATCCCAGCCTGGAAACGGAATGCTGCGCTCTTGGCA
Source organism: Salinivibrio sp. ES.052 (assembly GCF_900141775.1). Lineage (GTDB taxonomy): Bacteria > Pseudomonadota > Gammaproteobacteria > Enterobacterales > Vibrionaceae > Salinivibrio. Next base: position 416,198 of record NZ_FSRI01000003.1, read on the forward strand.
ACCGGTGGCGATGATCAACTGCTCATACTCAATGGTCGATAGCGTCTCTTCATGCGCGGTGAGTAGGTGTTGGTCAGCCATTGGTCCTAGCACTCGCGTCAAGCTGCGCAGGTCAATCACATCCTGATGTTGTCGATATTGCTCGCGCAGCGATTGTGACGTGGCCTTCCATTTGTCATCCAAGTGAGGTAGAGCGTCGCTATCACGCCATGGACCACGATAGACAACACCGCCGGGCTTTGGCGCTTCATCTACAATAATGCTAGCGACTTTATGCTTGGCAAGCGTGACTGCAGCAGAGAGGCCAGCAGGTCCGGCACCGACAATGACAACAGGCTTAGACATGGGGTTCTCCTTGCTCGACGGTGTTGCTGTCGAGATCCGTATTTTCAACTTCTTTGTTTTGAAGTGCTTGGTTTTGAAGTGCTTGGCTTTCAACCACTATGTTAGCTTCAGTGCGGACAGCCATATCCGGTTGAACGGCGACTTGGCAGGCACGTTGCTTATGGCGGCCGTTGATTTCCAGTGTGCAGCAATGGCATACGCCCATGCCGCAATAGGCACTGGCTAATCGGCCATAGTCATTTTTAGATAGCGCGCGGATATTGCTTGCGAGCAAGGTGCTCAGCACGCTTTCGCCGGCGATGGCTGGAACCGTCTCGCCATTAACACGGATCGAGAACGTTTGACCAACTGCATCGGTAATGTCTTGGGATCGTTTCATCGTTTTAATTTGCTCATTCGTCTATTGTTGGGACAGTGATGACGTCCACTCAGCTTGTTTAAGTGAACGGACCTTATTGTCTTATTTGTTAGGCGAGGCGTATGTTATAGCTGGTTCGTGAAATACGTGTTACTTTTTGTTGCGTTTTCGTTATTCCTCACAAAGATTGAGGAAAAATAAAAACTATTGTGATCATTATCATGATATCGATCTGTTTTAATTCAGTGAGCAATGCGGTTTAACGACACCATGCGCTATTGCGCGAAATGATTGGCTGTGTCATCAATGGATGATTAGAGCGAACAACGATGATAATCAGGAGGCGCGAATGACAGAATCTGGATCACAGTGGTTGGAAGACGTAAGAGCGATGCGTGAGGTATTTGATCAGCAAAAAGCGAGCGTACTTCAATGGCCATTTCCTGATTATGCGCATCGCGTTGAGGCATTAATGGCTTTACGTCAGGCACTTAAAGAGAAAGTGTCCGCATTGCAACAAGCACTTAGCGACGATTACGGTTACCGTGCATCTGTTGATACTGAAATTGCCGATATTCTTCCTCTGCTTCACCAGATTGATTACACGCGCCGTCGATTGAAGCGATGGATGAAGCCGCAAAAACGGCGTCCGGGGGTTACCTTGCTAGGTACTAAGCTGATGGTGCACCAGCAGCCGAAAGGGGTGGTTGGGATCATCGTACCTTGGAACTTCCCGATTATGCTGGCAATAAGTCCACTTATTTGTGCGTTGGCGGCAGGCAATCGGGTGATGCTTAAGCTGTCGGAATTTACGCCCAAGACGAATCGAGTGTTACGTGAGTTAATCGCTGATGTGTTCAGCCGTCACGAAGTGGCGGTGATTGAAGGGGAAGTGGAAGTGTCACGCCGCTTTACCGAATTAGAATTCGACCACCTCTTTTTTACTGGTTCGACCCAAGTTGGACGGCAGGTGATGCTTTCCGCGGCCGATAACCTGATACCGGTTACCCTCGAACTTGGGGGGAAATCACCGGTGATTATCGATGATCAGATTGATATGGACGTCGCCGTCTCGCGGCTCATTTACGGAAAGTGTTTAAACGCCGGGCAGATATGTGTTGCCCCCGACTATGTGCTTTGCCCTGAACATCGTCAAGAAGCCTTTATCCACGCCTATCAACGCGCATTTCGTGCTATGTATCCTGACTTTGAGGTCAATCAAGATTACAGCCAGATCATTAATCAACCCCAAGCGACGCGGCTAGAAGAAACACTCCAAGATGCGCGCGATAAGGGTGCGCGTCGCTGGTGTGCACTCGACCAGCAAGCCGTGCCGACCGCGGAAAAACGACGCTGGCCAACTCAGCTACTGACTCAAGTCACCGATGATATGCGGGTGATGCAAGAAGAGATTTTTGGCCCGCTCCTACCTGTGGTTACCTATCAAGATTTCTCTGAGGCACTGCGTTATATTCAGGCGCGTCCACGACCGCTCGCTTTGTATTTGATGAGTAATGACACGGAGAAACGTACACAGGTCACCACACAGCTTCACGCCGGCGGTATGGGGATTAATGAAACCTTGTTCCATGTCGCTGCCGAAGATGCGCCTTTTGGCGGCATTGGCGACTCCGGCATGGGGCACTACCACGGGATTGAAGGGTTTTATACCTTTAGCCACAGTAAAACCGTCCTCACCCGCGATAAATGGGACACCAGCTTTTTAGTCAAACCCCCGTACAACCGCTGGTACAAACGCTTAATGCGCTGGTGGCTGATGCGCTAGGCAACATAGTTTCATTGTGAGGAAGCGCAATATGAATACATACGCATTCGAGTGATTGGACGCATCACTAAACTTTTCCGAGAAATTGATCTATATCTTTGGTTGTTACATAACTGTTAAAAGTGGTGCGAAGCAACCAAAGGAGCGACACAATGGCGTTTTCAGTACAACCCGATTCCATGTTGCCAGACATTGGCGATCATGAGCGCGCAATGATTGAGCAAGAGGTAAAACTGGCGGTCACCGATGCAAACGGACAATCACTAGGGTATTTGGCAATGGTGCCAGATGCGCAGCGTTTTCTTACCCTTACTCAAGATAGCTCCGAGGCGCTGAGCTTTATCAAAACGCCTTGCAGTGTTAATGCAGGCTATTACCAGTGGTCCTTTTTTTACGATGACGTGGAGTACGGTATTGATTGCTTGATTGAGCCGGATCGAAATAAATGTCGACTGTATGCCAATGACCATGCTGCTGCCGCGCCATCATGGAAGTTGGGTTACGACAAAGAGCTTGGCCCCTTGATGATGGCAGCCCCTATTTCTGCAATTGGGCCCGGTACGCGTATTGCTGTCACGACAGAAGAGGCGAGTATACCCAATGTACTCGTGGGAGCGCTTGAAGGGGGAGTACTGATCCACGAGCAGTCAACCTAGCGGATATCAAACAATGTGATCCCCCTAGCCAGTGCACTGTCGCTGGCTTTTTTTGTTCTAATAAATATCACCCTCCTATTGAACATGTATCTGTCCTTTCATCTTAGTTGTGAAGAATGTCAAAGAACCGCTAACCAACCATGTCTGGTAAAAAAGTGCTAAGTGTTTATGACCTGTGCGAACAAACAGTTTGTAAACATAAAGTTAAATTAAATGTTAATGATGCAATGGTTAATAATACTGATAGGTAGCATAAATAAAGCGGTTTCCACTACGGAAAAAATCGGTATGAGTGCATAGCTTTATAAGCGTGCTTGTTGTTATTTGTAGGCAATTTATTTTTGATACGTTTAACCATTGTAAGGAATACAATATGTTAAAGCATGTTCTTAGCTGCTGTATCGCATCTGCACTCGTCGCTGCATCGCCTGCAGCGCTCGCAAAACAGGAAGAAGGTAAACAAGCGATCTCTCAGCAGCAAACGCTAGCGCCACTCGTTGTTGCGTCAGACAATCAGGGGATTGAGGACCAATACATTGTGGTATTCAAACAACCGATGACGCTCAGCGACGACCCACAAGCGCGACAAACCTTCACGCAGCAAACGGTTTCAAGCATGGTCAACCAACACGCGGTTAAAGTTGAGAAAGTGTTTGATCGCTCGCTGAGTGGCTTTGTGGCCAAATTGACGCCAGAGCAACTGCGCGCGCTACGTATGGACGCGCAAGTTGATTTTATCGAGCAAGACAAGACGATTTCCTTGGACCCGGTGATCACCCCAAACGCCAACCAGAGCAACCCAGTGTGGGGGCTGGATCGCATTGACCAACGCAACCTGCCTTTGGATAACAATTACAACACCAATTTTGACGGCACAGGGGTCACGGCGTATGTCATTGACACTGGCGTGACAACGTCACATGTTGAGTTTGGCGGTCGTGCTCGATCTGGCTATGATTTTGTTGATAACGATAATGACGCGTCAGACTGTAATGGTCACGGCACCCATGTGGCCGGCACCATCGGCGGTAGTCAATACGGCGTCGCTAAAAATGTCGACATTGTTGGGGTGAGAGTACTGAGTTGTAGTGGGTCAGGTTCAACGTCCGGTGTGATTGGCGGGGTTGATTGGGTGGCTGCTAATGCCAGTGGACCATCGGTGGCAAACATGAGCTTGGGTGGCGGTGTATCAACCGCACTGGATCGTGCAGTTGCCAGTGCAGTGCAGTCGGGTGTGAGCTTTATGTTGGCGGCCGGCAATTCCAATGCCGATGCGTGTAACAGCTCGCCAGCCCGTGAGCCAAGTGGCGTCACCGTGGGGTCTACCACGAGCAGCGATAGCCGCTCAAGTTTCTCCAACTGGGGCAGCTGTCTTGATGTTTTTGCACCAGGCTCGCAAATCAAATCTGCTTGGTATGACGGTGGTTATCGCACCATCAGTGGCACGTCAATGGCGACACCTCATGTTGCCGGTGTTGCGGCCTTGTATTTACAAGAAAACAGCAGCTTATCGCCAGCACAAGTTGAGAGCTTAATTAGCAACCGTGCTAGCGTTGGTAAAATCAATGATCCTCGCGGTTCGGTTAACAAACTCCTCTACAGCCAAGCGGATAGCAGCTGTGAGCCTGATTGTGACCCGACGCCAGGGCCAAAAAATGAGCTCAAAAATGGCCAGCCAGTCACGGGTATTGCTGGGGCACAAGGTACGCAGCGCTTCTTTTACGTTGATGTTGACGCGGGGCAACGTCTAACGGTCAATATCAGCGGTGGCTCAGGCGATGCAGATTTGTACCTACGCTATGGGGCGAAACCAACTTTAAATAGCTGGAACTGCCGTCCATACAACTACGGCAATAGTGAAGTGTGTACGGTACAAAGCACACAAAACGGTCGCTATCACGTGATGCTTAATGGTTACACTGCTTTTAACGGTGTCAGTGTGACAGCGCGATATTAAGGCGCTGTAGCTAAGGCGGTCGCGTTATGACCGAAACCGTTTTATGACCTGACGATAAAGCGCGGCACAAAGCCGCGCTTTTTAGTGGTATTGGCGTAAGCAATCGCGGAGTTGGAGAACACGTTGGTCAGCACAGGATAAACGCCTTGCCACTTACAGCGTGTGATCGCCCTTGCTAATTACTCACGCGAGCGAGATGTAACAGATGAATAATTTATCATCAAAACTTGAGAGATGAGTTGTTACACATTGTCAACATGTCGCGAACGAAAATGTGGTTGTTGCATTATTTTGCAAACAATTCAATCAATCTAACTTCGGTTGATAATTTAGTGTTTAATGCTTTGTTTTTCGCTAAAAATAAGCATTAAAAACTGGGTTTGAGAATTACAACTAGTCTATATGACAAGTTTTTAACAAAACAATTGGGACATATATCTATTACATTTATGTGATACTTTAAGCCGAACTCGATAGTATGCAACCGCACAAAATATTATAACTAAGAGAGTTTGACGTGAACCAGACTATAGATATCTCCTCAAAAAGTGTATCGCACCGTTGGACCCAACATGATACCCATTGGGCTCTCAGCTTGTTCGGTACAGCGGTCGGGGCCGGGATCCTATTCCTCCCGATTAATCTTGGTATGGGAGGCTTTTGGCCGCTCATGATTATGGCCGTTCTGGCGTTTCCGATGACGTTTATGGCTCATCGAGGCCTAGCACGTTTTGTGTTGTCGTCGCGCCACAAAGATGCCGATTTCACCGATGTGGTTGCCGAGCACTTCGGCAGCCATGCAGGCCGTTTAATCTCCGTGCTGTATTTCCTTTCTATTTTCCCCATTTTGTTGATATATGGCGTTGGGCTGACCAATACAGTTGATAGCTTTTTGGTTAATCAACTTGGGTGGGCGTCGCCAAACCGTGTGATGCTTTCTGGTGTGTTAGTGGCTGGCATGATCGCAATTATGCTTGGCGGTGAACGACTGATGCTGCGCGCCTTCGCGGCGATGGTTTACCCTCTGGTTGCTATCTTGGCGTTTTTATCTTTCTATTTGGTACCGTCATGGCAGGCACCTAACTTGGCTATGCCTGCGATGGGCGAGCTGGGGATGAATCTGTGGTTAGCCGTGCCTGTGGTGATTTTTTCGTTCAGCCATGCGGCGGCGATTTCTAGCTTTGCTAACATTCAGCGCCGCCATTATGGTGACGATGCGCGTGTAAAATCAGAACAGATACTGAAGCGTGCTGGGGTGATGCTCGTTGCTTTTGTCTTGCTCTTTGTTTTTTCGTGCATACTGACGCTCACACCAGCACAAATGGCGGAAGCAAAAGCGCAAAATGTGTCGGTGCTTTCATACCTTGCTAATGTCACCAAAAATCCATTTATCGGCACATTAGGGCCACTGGTTGCTTTTATTGCGATTACGTCATCCTTTTTAGGCCACTTCTTGGGCGCTCGTGAAAGCTTGAACGGCTTGGTCACCAAACACAGCAAGCTGACCTATAAAAAGGCTGACAAGCTTGGCGTGGTCGTGATGTTCTTTGCCATTTGGTGGTGTGCGGTGATCAACCCCAGCATCCTCGATATGATGGGAGCGCTTTCTGGACCCGTGATTGCGATGATCCTGTTTATCATGCCCACTGTTGCTGCCTATAAAGTCAAAGCACTGGCGCAGTATCGTGGCAAAGCGGGTACTTACTTTATCTTTGTGACGGGTATGCTGGCGATTTCTGCATTGCTTTATAATTTGGTGGGTTAACCAACCCGTATGCCTTTCACTAAAAAAGCGCCCATTGGGCGCTTTTTTTATTAGTTAAACTAATCTTTATATCAGGTTTTTATTATCGTTATAGATGCGAGTTTTCTTTTCATTAGTGACAGATAAAACGAGTTATTTCAGTCTATCAGCTCACAGTGATAGCAAATATGTTGAGATAAAAATGTCAGAGGTTGAATGAGCACATATTATGTGAAAAATTCATTTTCACATATGACATAACTTGATAATTATCAATCTTTTCTCGCGTCTGCACGCCGATCATTATGTCAATGTTGATTGAGTGTGAGGGCTAACAACGATGACGCATCCTACTGATACAGGCCGCCATGTGACTTGGGGCTGTTACCTTGCCTTGATATTTGCCGTGGTGTTTTTCTCCGGCTTATTACAATCCAACCAATGGTATGGCGTATTTGATTTCACGACTTTAAACGGTTCGTTTGGACAGGTGGCTTACCAAGTCACGACCACCGCCGATGGGTCGGTTGAGGCTGTGACCACATCACTTCGTGGTAAAGGAGGCAGTGGCGCCCGCGATGGTTTTATCTTTGCGCTGACTTTAATTCCAACGGTGATGTTTGCATTAGGCATGATTAGTGTACTTGAACACTACGGTGCGCTTGATGCGGCGCGCAAACTCTTAACCCCGCTACTGAAGCCGGTATTAGGTATTCCCGGCAACTCAGGGTTGGCATTAATTGCCTCCATGCAAAGCACCGATGCGGGGGCGGCGATGACCCGCCAACTGAAAGATGAGGGCTACTTGACGAAGCGTGAAACCGATGTGTTCACCATGTTTCAGTTCACCGCAGGCGCGACCATTGTCAATTTCTTCTCGTCGGGGGCGGTGCTTTTTACTTTGACCATGACTGATGGCTCGCTGGCGGTGACATCATCGATCGGTCTCGCGATTGGGGTGATCTTCTTGTTTAAGTTCATCGGTGCCAATGTGTTTCGTGTCTACCTCAATATCACCGAGGGTAAAGGGCCACAGCGAGACAAATCTCAATCCTATCAAGAGGAGCATGCATCATGACCCAGTCTTCTAGCAGTAAGCCCATGATCACTGACATTTTTGTCGAAGGGGCGAAAAAAGGTTGGCAGATTGCGACGACCTCGACTGTCCCCAATGTGGTCATGGCGTTTGTGATTATCAAGGCACTCCAAATTACCGGGTTATTGGGGTTGATGGGCGAGGTGTTCTCGCCAGTGATGGCGGTGTTTGGGTTGCCCGGAGAAGCGGCTGCCGTGCTCATGGGCGCCTGGATGTCAATGGGCGGCGCTGTCGGTGTGGTGATCACCTTATTTGATCAGGGCATTCTCACCGGGACCCACATCGCGATTCTCGTCCCCGCTATCTATTTAATGGGCTCACAAGTGCAATACATCGGCCGTGTCATGGGCCCGATTGGTACAGAAGGCCGTTATATCCCCATTATGGTCGGCATTTCTATTCTTAATGCCTTTGGAGCCATGTGGGTGATGAATCTTTTACTTTAGGAGGCATGATGACATTTTCTTTGCAACGCTACCTAGATGAGTTAGCTCCCTTGGTCAATGTCGACTGTGGCACGTTTCAACGCGAAGGCATTGAGGTGATCGCGGCTCTGATGGCTGACAAGTATGAGCAAATGACAGGCTGGCATATCAAGCGGGTGGAGTGTGGTGAGGCAGGGATCGGATTGGAGATCCGCAACCAGCCAACTAATCGACATATTGATGTGCTGTTGATTGGTCATATGGACACGGTGTTCCCTAAAGGCACGGCGGCTGAGCGTCCCATGCATGTGGAAGAGGGCTTTGCTCACGGCCCTGGAGTGTCTGATATGAAATCAGGGTTGCTCAATATCGTCTATGCCTTGCGGGCGTTACCCATGGATGATCGTGATAAGTTGAGCATTTGTGTGTGTATGAATCCAGATGAAGAAGTCGGATCCATCCATTCCAGCGCGTGGCTCGAAACGGTGGCACGCCAAGCGCGATATGTATTGGTTGCTGAAGCTGCCCGGGCCGATGGGGGGTTAGTGAAAGCACGCAAAGGCATGGCGCGCTATAAAATTGCCATATCAGGTCGAGCGGCGCACGCGGGGAATGAGCCGGAAAAAGGGCGCAGTGCTGTGACCGAGCTGGCTCATTGGCTGGTAACGCTCGATAGTATGAAGGATATAGAAGCAGGAACGAGCATTAACGCTGGTGTCATTGAGGGTGGCACAGGAGCGAATATCGTTGCGGAAAGCGCGTCAGCCCTGATTGATGTCAGGTTCTGGGATAACAATGCTTATCATGCCATTGATCAAGCCATTCGTGGTCGCGCCTTACACCCCTATACGCCAGATGTCACCGTTAAATTGGCTCGCGAAGCCTACAAACCAGCGATGGTTCCCTCGATTGAAACGGAACACTTGATGAATTTGGTTGAAACGGCAGCTTTTGATGAAAAAGTGCCCATTCATTGGAAAGCGGTAGGGGGTGGCTCAGACGCTAACAATACTGCTGCATTAGGGATCCCAAGCTTGGATGGCTTTGGCCCCGTTGGTGCAAACTTTCATAGTGATGAGGAGTACTTGCAGCTTGATTCGATTGAACCTCGCATCCGTTTGCTAACACGTGTCTTCTCTTTATTAGCTAACCAAAAAACTGTTTAGTTGTCTCTATTTTGCGGCTACTCATGGGGTAGCCGCCACCTCTACTTGATGATATTCAGCACAGCGCTGTTCTTGCCTTGATTTTTTGCCTCGTACATCGCTTTGTCAGCATCAACGATCTCACTGTGGGGCATGCCGTTGGGGTAATAAGCCACGCCCAGACTGATGGTGACTGGCCTGGATGAGTGATCGAAAAGTGCTAAACTTTGCCGTGCAATCTCATCACACAAAAGTGTTGCCTGTGCTAGGGCACGATCAGCGGTTGAAAAGTACTGAAGCACCGCAAACTCCTCTCCGCCGATACGCGCGATGACGGCATCATTTGGTAGCAGATTTTTAGCTGTCTGGGCCACAAAACAGATCACTTCGTCACCATGTGCATGGCCAAACCCGTCGTTAAAGGCTTTAAAGTCATCAATGTCAAAGACCATCAGCGAAGTGCCACGCTTACCTTTTTCCATGCCATAAAGATATTGATAAAAGTACCGACGATTATTGAGCTGGGTTAGTGAATCTGTGATTGCTTGCTCTTGAAGTAAATCGTTAGCGGCTTGTAACGCCCGAGTTTTCTGTTTAACCGTTCTTTTGAGCAAGAAAATATAGCTCATTGCGATCAGGATACCGATCGCGACTAAAGACGGAAATAAGTATGTGGGGTAGACGGTCTCTACATCGTAATAAACCCATCGGTTTAACAATTGGCGCTTTGTATCGTCGTCAAGCCAGGTGAATTTATTGTCTATTTGATTGATTAAGGAAGATTTTCCTTTCGCAAACCCGGCATACAGCATTTCTGTATACAGGTGTCTGACGGGGATAAATAGATTTTGGTTAGTCGTGGTGTAAAGGTGATAATTAGCCACTTGCAGATCGGCGACAAATGCTTGAATGTCGCCAATTAACGCCGCATTGAGCATTGCTTGGTTATTAGGAAATCGCCGTAAGGTCACCGAGGGAAAAGACGCTTCCATAAACTCTTGTTCATAACCACCTTGTACAACGCCAATCTCATGATCGGTATCACCAGAAAGGACAAAATCGGCCGATGTCCCCATCATGGATTGACTAAAAAACACTTGTGTATCGATCGCGAAAAGCGGGGTACCGAAATCCATAAACTCACGTCGTTCAGGTGATTGAAGTAGACCTGCATGGACATCGGCTTGGCCTGTGCGTACTAAATCAATCGAGCGTTGCCAGTCGGTTAATAGAAATTCTATTTGATAACCGTTGCGCTCTCCAAATTCCTGCCAAAAATCAACCAATATCCCCTTGGGGCGTTGATTTTTATCAAGATAGGAAAATGGACGCCAAGCATGGGAGTTAGCCACTTTTAAGACGGGTTTCTGGCGTTCTTCTTCAGCACCGTGAGTGGGTGACGCGTCAGAGCTGATGAATAACAGCAGGCCCACACTGAGAGTGATAAAAATTTGGCGGGTCCAAACAAACAACGCCCCCGAATGCCGCATAAACAACCCTCTACATAGCAAGAGATTCCGAGAATACAAAAGGAAGCGCTCACGAGCTTCCCTTATCAGTATATGAATAAAACATCATCTCTTGGTAAAACCTGTCGATGTTTTATACCCACAGCGCTGGCCTAGAGGGCAGATAGGCAAAAGTTAGCCTTTTTGATGGATTGACACCTGATTGATTTGGGCAACTGTCACGCATCGATCTCTGTCTCCGTCATCACGGATTGTTTGACGGTTTGATAAGGGTAAGCGGCCAAGGTTGCAAATCCGGGGATGGATTTTGCTTTAATTTTATTGTGTAGCGGTGAGGACAAACCGAGTAAAAAGCGAGTAATAGCGGCGGCTGAGGGCGTACTGTCGCAGGCAGCGATAAAATGACTGCACCATGTTGATAGTGATTGAGGGTCAATATGAGGCAGCGCAGGGCGAGGGGGCAGGTGTGCGATCTGCCCTTGGCAAACCGAACAATGGCCACATTGTTGTGGGGCGGCATGGTCACCAAAGTAGGTTGCAAGGCGCTGGCTAATACAGGTTGGCGATTCTAAAAGAGTGATCAGCTGATTGATTCGGACGAGTTCGCTTTTTTCTTTTTGTGCAAAGAGGTGGTAAAGCTGTTCGGCCTGCGTACTCATATCTATTCCGGAGGCGTTAACTCGAAACACTTGCGTTACTTGTTGGGTGGATAATGCTATCCAGCCTTGCTCATGAAAGTATTCCAGTGCGGTCAAAGCACGCTTTCTTTCCGCGCCAAAACGTTGCCATAATTGCTGGAAATCCATTTTGTACCACGTTTTCGCTTTCACCGCGCAGGCAAATAGCTGGGCCACAAATGCTTGTCGTTCGCCATGGAATTTATCGGTGATTGCTTGAGGCGATTCAATACATTGAAATTTCACCTCTGCAAAATAGCTGTATTGGCTGGTGATGACTCCTGCCATTTCTAAATACACAAGCAACGTTTTAAGCGGTAATATCCGGATATTATAGGCGCGCGAGAGAGTATTAAGCATCACCTCCCACTGTTCGTCCGCTTGCTGTATGTCGCCAAGCAACGAGTGGATCGCTGCTTGGTCAGGGGTGTCGCCATAAATGAAATTTTCTAGCACATTCAAGCTTGATTGATTAGCCAGTACGGTGCAGGTAGCGCGGAGGCCATCTCGTCCAGCTCGTCCAATTTCTTGGCTGTAGTTTTCAATCGATTTAGGGAGATCAAAATGGATCACTCGACGGATATCGGCTTTATCGATGCCCATACCAAACGCAATGGTCGCGACAATACAGGGCGTTTGTCCAGACATGAAAGCGTCTTGAATCGATACTCTCGTCTCATGATCCATTCCTGCATGGTAAGCGGTGGCACGTATGTGCTGGGTTTGTAACCACTGAGCAACCTCTTCAGCGGTTTGCTGCTGGGTGACATAAATAACCGTCGGCAAGTGCGTCTCGGGCTGCAATTGCTCAACCAGCGCTTGCCGTTTTTGCGCCTCTTCCACAGCGACCACATTCAGATGAAGGTTAGGACGATAAAACCCGGTTAATGTGGTATTACTTGCTGGGATCGCAAATTTATTCTGCATGTCTTCGACCACAGCCGGTGTCGCGGTGGCGGTGAGAAGCAACACTTGTGGAATATGTAATTGCTGCCGGTAAGCGGGGAGTTTGAGGTAGTCGGGACGAAAATTGTGCCCCCACTCAGAAATACAATGTGCTTCATCCACCACCAATAATGAGAGTGGGATGGGCGTAATAAATTGGCGAAAACGTTCGTTATTCAAACGCTCCACTGAAATCATTAACACCTTAATGTGGCCGCGACGGACTTGATCCATCACCTGTTGGGTTTGCTCTGGTGTCTGCGTGGAGTCGATGGTGGCCGCGGCAATCCCTTTTTGGGTCATAAAGGCGATTTGGTCATGCATTAACGCCAGCAGGGGAGAAATCACCAAGGTTAAATGAGGTAATTGTGTCGCAGGTAATTGATAGCATAATGACTTGCCCGCACCGGTAGGGAAAATTGCACAGGCAGACTCACCTTGCATCACGCGTGATATCACCGGCTCTTGCCCAGCACGAAAGGATGAAAAGCCAAAATACTGTTCAAGTGTCTGCGTTAACATACCGTTTCTCTTCGCTATCAATGGATAAGTCGGTGACGATATAGGACATGCTGCCGACGCACAATCGATTGTCGTCTGATTGCGAGCAATAGCATCCCTCTATACCAGCCTGATTGCGATTTTCTCAACCGATGCGGTAATTATCACAGTGCTTTAATCAGTGCAGCGATGTCTTCCCACTTTTGTTGGTCTATCAGTTTAGCGGGCACCATCCAGGTTCCCCCACAAGCAATTACAGAGGGTAGGGCGAGGTAATCTTCCACATTCTTGTCACTCACACCACCGGTCGGCATAAAACTGACGGGATATACGGCAGACAGGGCTTTTAGCATGGCAATGCCGCCCGAGGCTTCTGCAGGGAAGAACTTGAGTGTATCTAGGCCCAACTCCATCGCTTGCTCTACCAAGCTAGGGTTGTTAATGCCCGGAACGATGGCAATACCACGCTGTTGGCAGTGTTTGACGGTGGTGGGATTAAGGCCTGGACTGACGATAAAGTCAGCGCCCGCATCAATGGCCGCATCTACTTGCTCGGGGGTCAGTACCGTCCCCGCGCCAATCAACATGTCCGGGTAGGCGTCGCGCATCTGTTTAATGGCGCTTGCGGCTTCGTCCGTGCGAAACGTAATTTCCGCACACGGCAGGCCATTGTCGACCAGTGTTTTGGCCAGTGGTACGGCATCATTGGCGTTGTTTATTGCAATGACGGGTACGATACGAATGGCCTTTAGGCGTTGGTTTAGTTCAGTCATGATAATTCCTTATAATAAAATGCTTAATAGCGCTACGATAACAAACGCGATAGTCCCGAGCAGGGTTTCCATCACAGTCCACGTTTTTAGCGTGGTTTTTTCATCCATCTCTAATAGGCGAGAAACGAGCCAAAAGCCGGAGTCATTAAAGTGAGACAGGACGGTGGCACCACCGGCAATAGATATGACGATAAAGCACAAATCAAGCGGTGATAAGCCGACAGTATGTGACACCGTGGGAGCAATTAAGGCTGCGGTGGTGGTAAGTGCCACCGTGGCTGAGCCTTGAGCAACGCGTAAACAGGTTGCGATGACAAAGGCGGCTAAGATCACCGGCATGCCAGTGTCTGCCAATAGGGTGGCGAGAGCGTGACCAATGCCGCTGGCACGTAATACACCACCAAACATCCCACCGGCACCTGTAACCAAAATGACGGCACAAATAGGGGCCAGAGAATCCGTGCAAAGCTTTTCCATTTTGCTTTTGCCTAGCTTCTGGCCAAAGACCATCAAACAAGTCAGTAACGTGATCAGTAGCGCTACCGGTGTTTTACCTAGCATGCGCAAAAAACTGACCAAAGTACTATCGCCGTTTACGATGCCAGCGACACTCAGCGCGTTAAGGCCCGTATCGAGAAAAATTAACCCGACCGGTAGCAGCAGAATCAGTAACACAGTGGAAAAAGCAGGGCAGTCTTTTTTGTTATTAAACATGACCTCGGTATTTAGAAAGGCCTTTGCGAGTGGGATTTGGAATTTTTTACCGGCATAGACACCATATAGATAAGCACCTAAATACCAAGTAGGTAACGAGACCAGTAACCCCACGACTAACAATAATCCCATATCTGCCCCTAATAGGTCGGAAGCGGCAACAGGACCAGGATGAGGTGGAACGAAGGTATGCATGACTGCGAATGCGCCAGCAACAGGTAGCGCGTATTTGATCGGAGAGCCGCCCAAGCGCTTTGCGACGCTGAACATGATTGGCATCATGACAATAAGGCCGGCATCAAAGAAGATAGGAAAGCCGAAAAGTAGGGAGGCAACCCCCAATGCAAAGGGGGCACGTGCCTCACCAAAGCGAGCAATGAGGGTATCAGCCAGTACATTTGCCCCACCGGTAACTTCTAGTATTTTACCAATCATGGCCCCCAGCCCGACGAGCAAGGCGACAGACGCCAGTGTACCACCGAAGCCTTTCATCATCGTGGGGACGACAGCATCAATGGGGATCCCTGTGGCAAGTGCTGTGCCTAAACTCACGAGGGTAAGTGAAGCAAACGCATGCACTTTTAATTTCATTATAAGCAGTAATAACAATGTGATAGCGCCGAGAGCAACAATCAATAATGTTGATGGCTCAGGATTGTGTGCGAGTATTTCCATATGTCACCTCTTACGACCAGGATGTTTGTGTCTAGCTTCACAAATCTTAAAGTTACCGGTAACATGTTACCGGTAACCACACTAAGATAAAGACAATTATTCAATCCTCTATCAAAAATGAGATCTGGTTAAAATCTCGCTAAGGAGTCGGTATGACAATTGGCAGTGTAATCGTGATGGGAGTGAGTGGCTCAGGGAAAAGTACGTTGGGCGCTATGTTAGCCAGCCATTTAGGCGCAAAGTTCATTGATGGTGATGATCTGCACCCTCGCTCAAATATAGAAAAAATGTCGAGAGGGGAGCCGCTTGATGACCAAGACCGAGCGCCTTGGCTTGAACGGATCAGAGATGTCGCGTTCAGCTTAGAGAAAAAAAATGAATTCGGCATTATTGTGTGCTCAGCGCTTCGGCGCGCGTATAGAGATACACTACGTGACGGCAACCAAAAGGTTACCTTCCTGTTTTTGGATGGTGAGTATGGGTTGATTTTATCTCGTCTAATCGCCCGTCAAGGCCATTTTATGAAAACAGCAATGCTCGACAGCCAATTTGCAACTTTAGAGCGGCCTAGCCATGATGAAGTCGATGTGATTTCAATCAGTATTGATACGGATATTGAGGCGTTAGTGCAACATGCGGCAAATGCACTGAATGGTAAGGAGGTTGCCTAATGATCCATCCTACTCTTACCGCCGTGACGGAATCACTGCGTACGCGTAGCCAGGCGACACGTGCCGCGTTTCTTCATCATACGCAAGCCCAGGCTGATGTGGGTAAGTCTCGTGCATCGTTATCCTGTGGCAATATGGCGCATGCGGTTGCGGCGTCCTGCCAGCAAGACAAACACCACTTGTTGGATATGACCACGGCTAACTTAGCCATTATCAGCGCATATAACGACATGCTCAGTGCTCACGCGCCATACGTTGATTATCCCATGAAAATTAAAACTGCCTTAGCCCCTTTCGGCCACAGCGCCCAAGTCGCGGGATGTGTGCCTGCGATGTGTGATGGGGTGACACAAGGCCAGCCGGGGATGGAAATGTCGCTTTTTTCGCGTGACTTAATTGCACAGGCTACAGCCGTTTCGCTCAGTCATAATGTTTATGACGGCACTTTGCTGCTGGGTGTGTGCGATAAAATCGTCCCTGGGCAATTGATGGGCGCGCTGGCTTACGCACATTTGCCCACTTTATTCATTCCATCCGGTCCTATGGCAACGGGCACCAGTAATGATCAAAAAGTGGCAGTACGTCAAGCCTATGCCGCAGGCAAAGTAGGAAAAGACGCATTATTGGAGATGGAGTGTCAAGCTTATCACAGCCCCGGCACCTGTACCTTTTATGGCACAGCGAACACTAATCAACTCGTGCTTGAAGCCATGGGGCTGATGTTGCCAGGGGCGGCGTTTGTTCCGCCTGATTCGGCACTGCGCCAAGCCCTAACATGCCATGCTGCGACAACACTGACATCACACACCGCTGGGAGTGCAGGGTACCGGCCGCTTTCTGATGTGGTGACCGAAAAAAGCATCATTAATGGTGTGGTGGCGCTACTTGCCTCTGGTGGGAGTACAAATCATACGATACACCTTGTCGCGATGGCGCGTGCGGCAGGGGTGCTACTGACATGGCAAGATATTGATGCACTGTCCCATGTGGTGCCCTTACTCGCGTGTGTTTATCCCAACGGGCCAGCTGATATTAATGCATTTGAAGCCGCAGGTGGCGTGCCGACATTATTGTGTCATTTACATGAAAGTGGTTTATTACACTCGGATACGACACCGGCGGTGGGACTGTTCAGTGACCAATTAACACGGCCAAGGCTTGAAGACGGCGAATTGATATGGGAGCCTGCCCAGCCCTCGACGGATCCTGACGTGATTGCGGCACCAACCACACACTTTAGCTCGACCAGTGGGCTGCGTATGCTGAGCGGTAACCTTGGTAATGCGGTGATCAAAGTGTCAGCTGTCGATCCATCGCATCGCGTGATCTGTGCACCTGCACGGGTGTTTGATTGTCAACATGAGGTCGAGCGTGCGTATCAACGCGGCGAGTTGAATCAAGATGTGGTTGTAGTGGTGCGTTTTAATGGCCCAGCTGCCAATGGGATGCCAGAATTGCACAAGCTTATGCCTATTCTGGGTAATGTACAAAAAATGGGGTATCAAATCGCGTTGGTGACCGATGGGCGTTTGTCGGGCGCGTCAGGCAAAGTGCCAGCTGCGTTGCATGTGTGCCCTGAAGCCATGCATGGTGGCGCGCTAGCAACCATTCAAGATGGCGATTGTATCACCCTGGATGCCAACCATGGAACACTGAACTGCCATGCCGACTTAACGGTGCGCTCCGCGGTTGATACGCCGCCGCCAGCCCAAACATGGGGGCGAGATCTATTTGCAGCCGCCCGTCAGCAAGTCTCACGGGCAGACGAAGGCGCGAGCTACTTATACGCGATATGCTCGACAAAAGAGTGAACGCCGATGGCGAAAGAACAGCGTGGTGGTGCGCCATTTATTGCTGGATGGACATGGCGTTTTATTTCGAGTGCTATGGTGCCACCTTGCCACGCAACGCTTTAGTGTGGCTTTTGCGTTTTTTCGATTCCACGCGACGGCGTTGTGAGGCTTTCGTCGGCCTGGTGGGTTTACGTTTTTTCTGCTCGACCATCGCACCTTTAATTAGTGCCGCGAGGCGTTCTAGCGCATCTTCTCGGTTAAGCTCTTGGGTGCGATAGTTTTGTGCTTTGATGACAATGACGCCATCTTTGGAGATGCGAGAATCTGACAGTGTCATCAAGCGTGTTTTGTATGCATCGGGCAGTGATGAGGCAGCGATATCAAAGCGTAAATGGATCGCACTCGATACTTTATTGACATTTTGGCCGCCTTTTCCTGCAGCACGGATAGCGGTTAATTCGATTTCTGACTCGGGGATCGCCACCTTGTTGGAAAGGGTAAGCATAAAGCCTCAAACATAATGGATGAGGGCGCAGTGTACATAGAACCCAGCCTGTGGCGCAAACCGGCCTAATCATGAGACACCACCAAGCTGATCAATTAAAGCTTGAATGTTTCCATCCGCGCTTTTAAGTTGTGGACAAGATTACTGATCTGGTCGCAGGCAATGGCCGTTTGTGAGGCCCCTTCTGCCATCTCCGTTGAGGCACTATTGATGTTCTCAACGCTGTGGTTGAGTTCGTTAGAGACAGAGCTTTGCTCACTGCAGGCGGTGGCTATTTGTGTGCTCCGTTGCGCAATATCGTCGACAGAGACTGCGATCTCTTTCATTTGCTCGCCGGTATCATTGACCGTATCAACACACTGATTGATCCCTGTTTGGCATTCATGGCTAGAGTCGCGCACCTTGGCTGTATTTTCTTGTAAGGTCTCGATTGTTTGAATAATTTGTTCGGTTGACTCTTGGGTACGTTGAGCCAGAGAGCGGACTTCATCGGCAACCACGGCAAACCCTCGACCTTGCTCCCCAGCACGGGCTGCTTCTATCGCCGCATTCAGAGCAAGTAAATTGGTCTGCTCAGCAATACCACGGATCACATCAACGACTACATTGATATCTTCTGAGCTGGATTTTAATTGCTCTGTCAGGGTTTCGGACGCCGCCATTAACCCGGAAACACGCTGAATGATTGCAATCGCTTGCTCTAACGAACCACTCCCTTTTTTCGCAATCTCTGCTGCCGAATGCGCTGAGGTTGCACCTTCTTCGGTGTTTTGTGCTACTTCACTGACAGCCGCTTGCATTTCTGTCATGGCAGACGCCACCGATCCAAGCTCTTGCTGTTGATTTTGCATACCGGAGGCATTTTGAGATGAAATGGCACTGACTTCTTCAACGGCGGCCGTTAATTGGATAGTAGAATCGTTTATTTCTGATACTAGTTCGTGCAGGTTACTCTGCATGGTTACTAGCTCTTTGAGTAAAGTGCCGAGTTCATCTTTGGATAAATCTTTCTCGTCTATTTTGTTATTGAGCTGACCTTTAGCAATACTCGAAGCAAAGGCGAGCGCTTTATCGACAGGGCGAGAGATGGCACGAGAGAGAAGAATAGAGGCGGCCATAATGACTAAAACGATCACAAGTGTCCCAATGGCCGCGTTGACCTGAGCGGATGTTGCTTCACTCTGCGCTTCTTCGCCTATTTGCTGTACTAAGTCGTCGTTAAGATCGAGTGTGTTATCCAAGCTTTTGAGCGCTTTAGAGTAGGTTCCAAAGCTTGATAGCACCACCTCATTGGCTTTGTCGGGATCGCCATTCCTTAACAGCGAGTTATAAGATTGGGTTTCCTTAATATATTGATTCCAAGTATTTTTAAACACATTGAATGACTGTTTTTCTTGCTGGGTCAGATCCAGTGCTTGATAAGCTTTTATACCGGCTTGGACATCTGCACGCCATTGATCAAGATCGTCTAACCATTGCGATATTTTGGGGTTACCGCTGTTCGGCAGCAGTGAAAACTCATCTTTGCGGACTTTGGTGATATCGACCTGAATGCCTTTTAAAATTGATACTGAAGGTAGGCTTTTGTTTGATAGTTGATTGATATCTTTACTGAGCGTGGATAGGCCAACCATAAACATGGTTGCAACCGAAGCAAAAACGATAAAAACGGCAATAAAGCTGAGCCATATCTTTTTGACAACACTGAGATCTTTCATCATCTACTTTCCTGTTGATCGCGTGTGTGAACCAGCGCAAAGGTATTTTTACAATGATATTAAGCTAAGCGTAGACGATTTAAATGATAAAAATATTATTAATGCTGCGGGGGATGAACGTTTTGATGGAAAACCGGAAAATCACTTATTTATAAGAGCGGGTCATTAATATTAATGTGGTTAGGCTAGACCCGCTTTTTTCGCGTATGCGCGTGTTGTTTTGCTGTCAGTTCTAGGCGAAGGCGTACGATTTCACGTGTTTAAAAGTAAAAATAGCTCATTATTTGGCCACTCATCTCTTCGCCCTCCCAGTGCTGATAGCGTGCTTTACTGCGGATAGACCAATCCGACGTGATGCGCCAGTTCCATGTCATATCCACTTGTGATTGCGACAGCGAATCACGATTAAGCAGAGGGAGATATTGGGCTTGTAAACCGAGGCGGTGGTCATCAGCGAGTTGCCAAAGCAAGCCAGATTCGATCCCTGTTGCAATATTTAGCTGGTCATCACTGGCATCGCCATGTGAGAGTGCCGTGGACCACAGAGCGTAAGCATGGAGACCATCGGCCTCTCCCCAAGACTGACCGATGCCTCCTTGTGCAAACCAACGGCTGGACTGCTCGTGCGCAGTGGGTAGACGATCAAACCCCGCGCGGATATTCCACGACAGGCTAGAAAAAACCCGTTTTTTTGGCGCAATGGTCATCGCATCGATCAGGTAGAGCTTATCCAATTGTGTCTTGCCGTCTTCATCATGACTCATTGCCACATCGACAAAACTGATTTGTGCGCCGGGCACAAAGCCATCTTGGGGATCCAGTAAATCATGGTAGGCCGCGCGCCATTCGAGGCTTAACGCATCTGGACGATACTTCGATGTGCTTGCGCCAATCCCAACGCGTGTAGAGCCGTGCCCCTTGTCCGGTGCGACACTAGTATTAGCAACTGGCTCAAAGGGAGAAGCCGCACTCACTTGGCTGCGCAACGCCAGCAGCTGGGTGAGGCGCTGTGCATAAGGGTCTCGAGGAAGCCCCTGATCATAGAAATCGAAATTAAGCCATTCGTACGTAAATTCATAAATAGCTGCCAGCTGCTCCGCACTATATTGTTTGTGGTCAGGAAAATCGCCATTTTTTGTTTTTTGCGCTGCCTCAAATACGATTGGAGACGTTTGCTCCGACATATTTAACAATCGGGTGCCAAATGATGCGCGGAAGTTAGGCGTTTCAATCAAATTATTATTGGCGAGTGTTTTAACCGTATCTGAAGGAATGGCTTGAAAAGGGAAGTCATTGACTAATTGTAAATCTTCTCGGGCAAGTTGTAGCAAGGCGAGCAGTTGGTAGGAGCAGTTTTCATCGAGAAAGTAGTAATCGAAGGTTGCGTTTTGCATTTCCCATAAGTGCAGGAGTACCCGGTTAACTTCTTGCTCGGAGAGGTTGAGGGCATATTCCCAAATATCGCGGGACTCAATGTCATTGTATTCTCGTACCTTACGATAATAAGGCATGACGGTAAACTGTCCCGGGTACGCGCCAAACAGGCCTTTTGCGGCATACAAAGCAGCGTTATCGTTTTCGTTTGGCTCGGCAGCAAAGTTGACGGCGAAGGCGACTAATTCTTTGTTTCTGGTCTGATCCTTAGCATCAATGCGTAGCAGGGTATGACCGAACATGGATGACGGGTTATTCATAAATGCTGTCGGGAACACCAGCGTCATGGCTTCAGGGTCAAGCACCTTTTTCCAGCGTTCAAGCTCGGGACAATCGAGTGTGGCAGTACGCCCTGCTTGAGATTCGAGCCACGTATATCGTGCTGGATAACGGCACTGTGTAGCCTGTGCAACAGCAGTGTCGGCATGATAAAGCGCGTCAATGGTCGCCGTGAGCTCTTGTTTTGGCTCCGTCTTTCCGTGAGGAGAAAGGAAGAAGGTTTGAGAATCGATCGTACTGTCATAACCAGAAAATGTTTGAGGTAAATAGTGGCCAAGTTTAAGCCAATACGCGTGCTTAGCTAAAGTAGGAATATCGAAGTCACTTTTCTCGGCAAACGTAGGTGCGCTAAACAAACAGAGAATAATGAGACTAATAGAGGAAAATAGAGAGGCGAAAGCGTTGAGAAGTCTCATATCAGTACAACGAGTTATATATGAAAACATGAAAGTGCCCGAGTAGGGCACTTTCGTACTCTATCCTAACCAAGTTGGAGAGGATAATATCAGCGTTTTATCACTTAGATTTTATACGCTGCAAGCTGATCGTTTTGAGCCACAACCGTGTTTAGGTTGGTCAGTACTTCCTGTGAAGTTACTTGCTCTGAGGTCACGATTGACGCAAAGTTTTGCTTTGCAACATCGTTGAACGCTGCTTTGTCTGCATCTTTGATGCCCCAAACTTCAGAAAGCGTTGCCAAGGTTTCACCTTCACCACGTGCGATATCACGCGCTAGGTTGTCCATATTTCCGTCGATGAACATAGCCAGTTTCTGCTGTGAATCAATGGTGCCTGTACCGTCACAGCCCAGCGTACCAAAAGTGATACCAAAGGTTTGGTTACCTGATGTACCGTTCGTGGTAGCGCCGAGAACTTTGTAAACTTTCCCTTGTTGACCATCAAATACCATTGTACCCAGACCACAGCCGATATCTGAATCTGCCAATGCCGCGCCAGAGAGAGGAAGGGTAGCAAGTGCAGCAATAGCGATAAATTTTTTCATGGTAATCCTTTTAGTAAACGTGTTGGCAATTGGAGTCTAACCCGAATTTGCTTCTCAAATGTGAGATATTTAGACAGGAAAACTCTAAAAACTAGGTGTGCCGATTCTATTGACTATCTTGTATGGTTTCAAGTACACCCTTTATGAATTGGGGTGATGTGCCAAAAAATAGATAAAATCAAGCCTACAACGCTTTATGTGGCCCAAAGCACTCATAGTGGAACTGTTCGTCAGGCACGCCAAGCTCGCGAAGCTGCGCTTGGATATGGCGCATAAAGCCAACTGGGCCGCAGAGATACACTTGCACTGTGTCTGAACGAAAGGCATCGCTCACCGCAGTCAAATCCATCCATCCGATATGATCAAAGTCTTGTCCAAGCGTATCTGCGGGTTGAGGTTGGTTATACCAAATGTGCGTCTGAATATGCGCGTGCTGACGCGCGAGGGTGCGGACAGAATGATTGAAAGCATGCAGTTTGCCGTTCTCGGTAGCATGCAGCCAAGTGACGGGCGCGTCATGTTCGGTCAGGCTTTCCAGCATCGCCAACATTGGCGTTATGCCCACCCCGCCAGAAATTAATACCACGGGTGCATCCTGATCCACGTTCAGTTTGAGATCGCCCGCTGGTGGGGTGAGCATCACAGTGCCACCAACGGCTAACTCGTCATGTAAGTAATTGGAGACCTGACCTTGTGGCTCCCGTTTCACTGAGATCTGATAATGCTGGCTGTTCGGCGCGTGTGACAAACTGTATTGGCGAATTGCTTGATGTTCAAAGCCAGTATGATTGACCACCATGCCAATGTATTGCCCGGCCGTAAAAGGCGCGACGGGCTGACTGTCTTGAGGGGCAAATACAAAACTGGTGACCTGTTCACTTTCAGGACGTTTTTCAATCAACGTGAAGGCTCGCTGCCCTTGCCAGCCACCGATTTGGGCGTGGTTATCTTCATAAAGCTGCCGCTCTTTGGCGATAAAAACATCCGCGAGCACTTGATAGGCCTCAGCCCACGCATCAAGCACGGCTTGTCCCGGCGAAAGTAGTTCATCAATGGTGGCCAATAAATGCTGACCGACAATCGGATAGTGCTCGGCTTTGACCAGCAAACTCGTGTGTTTGTGGGCAATTTTCTCTACCGCGCCTAGTAAAGCAGGTAGGTTGTCGATGTTCTGTGCATAAGCACAAATTGCGTTAAACAGTGCTTCACGCTGATCGCCATTTTGCTGGTGGCGCAGATTAAAAATATTCTTTAACTCGGGGTGATGGTGGAATAGCCTTTGGTAAAAGTGGGTTGTCAGCTTCGGGCCAGTTTCGGCGAGCACAGGGGCGGTTGATTTCACAATATCAATGGTTTGTTGGCTTAACATCAGCGTTTCTCTAAACATGTATATTTAATGCATGTTTTAAGTTGTATCTCAAATATATCTTTTGATCAATAGAAGACTTACAATTTGGCGGGGCAGCAAGAGGCGCACATGCAACTAACCAGCTTTACAGATTACGGACTTCGCACCTTGATTTTTCTGGCCTCCTTGCCAGAGGGTGAGCTCACCAACATTACCGAGGTGACACGCTTGTTTGGTGTGTCGCGCAATCATATGGTGAAAGTCATCAACCGTTTAGGGCAGTTAGGATATATTCAAACGGTGCGCGGGAAGAACGGGGGAATTCGTCTACTGCAAGCGCCGACCGCGATTACGGTGGGGCAAGTGGTGCGCGATCTTGAACCGTTGGAGCTCGTCAATTGCTCGGTTGAGTTTTGTCATATCACCCCAGCGTGCCGTTTAAAAGAGCGTTTAGCGAAAGCCAAGCAAGCCTTTTTAGAGGAGTTAGATGCATGCACCATCGATGCGCTTATCAACGACAATCGCGAGTTAATGATCTTGCTCACCCGCCCCTAAATGTGCACGGGCAGCACTAAGTAGAGCTTATGGCCAATTCCGCTTCAACGCGCGCCGTCTCGACGCCATCTGCTTCAAGTCGCAACAGTAAAAATCTAACGGTTCTGTGGGAGCTGATTGCGTTTGTTCGTCCTTATCGCTGGCAGGTGATCGCGGCATTGCTGGCCTTAGTGTTTACCGCGTCATTGACGCTCTCGGTCGGACACGGCGTTCGCCTTTTGATCGACCAAGGCTTTGCACAGCAATCACTGGTTGAGCTGGGGAATGCGGTACAGTTTATTTTGCTGATCACGGTATTGATCGCGATCGGTACCTTTTTCCGGTTCTATCTGGTGTCATCGGTGGGTGAACGGGTCAGTGCCGATATTCGCCAAGCGGTCTTTGATCATGTGATTGGTCTACATCCGAGCTATTTTGAAACCCACGGCAGTGGCGAAATCATGTCGCGTATCACCACAGATACTAGCTTGCTGCAAAATATCATCGGCTCGTCCTTTTCCATGGCGATGCGCAGTGCGCTGATGTGCGTGGGCGCCATCATCATGCTGCTTGCCACCAATATTAAACTGACCTTGATTGTGCTGGCCTCCGTGCCTTTTATTTTGGTGCCAATACTTATCTATGGCCGTCGTGTGCGGGCGTTGTCGCGGCAAAGCCAAGATTCGATGGCGGATGTAGGTAGCTATGCTGGTGAAGCCATCACCAATATTAAAACCGTGCAAAGCTTCGCAGTAGAAGATCACGCCAAAGCCGCATTTGGTCAAGAGGTGGAGCGCGCCTATCAGATCGGACGCGAGCGCGTCAAACAACGAGCCATTCTTATTTCCGGCGTGATCGTGATTGTGTTCAGCGCCATTACTGGCATGTTGTGGGTTGGCGGTCGCGATGTGATTCAAGGTACTATGTCAGCAGGGGATCTGGGTGCCTTTGTGTTTTTCGCCATCATGGTTGCCTCTTCGATGGCTACCTTGTCGGAAGTGATGGGGGAGTTGCAGCGCGCGGCAGGCGCGACGGAGCGCTTGGTGGAACTGTTGCACGTGCAAAGCCATATTCGAACTCCCGCCACCTCGCCGAGTGCCGATGCCCAATCATTAAGCAATGATATTCGCTTTGAAGCGGTACATTTTCATTATCCCACGCGTCCTCATCAAGCAGCGATTGATGCGTTGAACCTTGTGATTCGGCCCGGTGAAGTCGTCGCCTTAGTCGGACCGTCGGGAGCGGGGAAAACTACCGTATTTGAATTACTGCAACGCTTTTATGATCCGCAGTCAGGTGCGATTAGGCTGGGCGGGCAAGATATTCGTCGCTTATCCCCGCAAGCTTTGCGCCAACAAATGGCACTAGTGCCACAACAACCCGCTCTGTTTAGTGATGATGTAATAGGCAATATTCGCTACGGCAGGCCAGGCGCCAGTGAGCAAGCCGTGAAAGAGGCAGCGATTCAAGCGCATGCCGATGGGTTTATTCAGCAATTACCGGACGGCTACAACAGCTTTTTAGGTGAGCGAGGCGTGCGGCTTTCGGGCGGCCAACGACAGCGAATTGCGATTGCCCGCGCGATTCTCAAGGATCCACGAATTTTATTGCTCGATGAAGCCACCAGTGCGCTGGACAGTGAAAGTGAACATGCGGTACAGCAAGGCTTGGCGGCTTTAATGCGCGACCGAACCACCTTGATTATCGCGCACCGCTTATCGACCATTCAGCATGCTGACCGCATTGTCGTGATGGATCAAGGCAAGCTTGTTGATGTAGGCAGCCATACCGACCTGCTGGCACGCTGCCCTCTGTACCAACGCTTAGTAAAACGGCAGTTTAGCCATGTCTCAAATGGCTAAGCGTTGTTTTCC
This sequence comes from Salinivibrio sp. ES.052, assembly GCF_900141775.1. Lineage (GTDB taxonomy): Bacteria > Pseudomonadota > Gammaproteobacteria > Enterobacterales > Vibrionaceae > Salinivibrio. Next base: position 442,623 of record NZ_FSRI01000003.1, read on the forward strand.
AATTCTTTAATTTGTTGGTCAATCTTTTCTGCTTCTTCGGTGAGCAGTGAATAACCACGGATGTCGCCGTTGCGCTGCGCCTGAAAGGCTTGTTGCTGCTTAGCTTCGTACTGTTTTTTAAGCTTTTTAACCGGATTTGGTTTTAAAAATGAGAGCATGTCGCGTCCTTTATTTTAAACTAACATGCTCCATTACGATGCGAAGCGGGGCTTGGATGATCCGTCGCCCCATTTATTGATAGGCGGACAGTGAGTGCCTGCGTTAGTGTGTACCAAAGTCTAAAACGAGTAGGTCACGCCCAGTGCGCCGCCAAGTTGTAGCTCTGGGCCACCATGGAAATTAAGCTCGGGATGAATTTGACCATAAGCACTGATCTGCTTATTGATTACCCAATCGAGTCCAATCGGCAAACGCACGCCATAATCGTCATCCCATTCGGCCCAGCCACCGGCGCCCACATACCAATCAACAGGAATATCAGGGTTATCAAAAGTGCCATGTTGAAAAAGGTAATCAAACGCGGTGCCGTCATTGCCGAGGGTAAAACGGTATTGATCGTCGACTTCTAGTACAGCGCTTAGTTGTTGATCGACGGCGAGACCCGCCGCGATGTTGGTTTTCTCTTTTGCCACCGCGTGGGTGGTTAGCCCGAGTGTTATTAGGATGGCAAGCGCGATAGGTTTCATGGTGTGCCTTTTACTGCTTTTTCAGATGGCACAGAATGTAGCGGTGTCAGTGAAACAATCTGTCAAGCGTTTGTCAGCCGCTTCTAAAATCTTGTGCGGGAATGTCAGCGGTTAATCATCAAAAAAATCATCAATGATCGTTTGATACTCGCCGTTGGCTTTCATCTCCGCGAATGCTTGATCAAACTGGTCACGTAAAGCAGACAGTTCTCGGCGCTTAGAAAATGCGATATAACTGGGCGTTTCCTGGATTGGGTGAGGGTGGATTTCAACAATATCCGCGAGGTTCATTTGTTTAATTAATATCCGTGCGCCAAAATAATTACTGAGCCACAGGCGAGCACGGCCGCTTTCTAACATCCGCAAGCATTGCGGCGCACGCGTAAGGCGGAAGGTTTGATCGAAGTGATTTTGCGTCAGCGCAGCGTCCATCTGGCTCCCATAGCTGACGAGGTTGACGACACATACTGAATAGCCTTGAAAGTCGAGAGAATCGATCACTTGGTTCGATACATTCACATCTGCCCGGTGAATCAAACGGATACCTTGGTGGAACAAGATCTGCTTTGAATAATCAAGAAACGCTTCGCGTTCTGGGTTCTTAAAAATAGTAAAAATCCCGTCCGCCAGACCACTTCTCACCTGGTACAACGCTCGCGCCCATGGCAGCACCTCAATCTCGACATCATAACCCAGCTTGGCAAAGGTTTGGCTGACAACACGCACCGCCACCCCATCAAGGTCGCCATCCGATCTTTGAATGTAAGGAGGATATTCGAGCGTGACTAAGCGTATGGTTGACGTAGCGGCATGGACCACTCCGGTCATTCCCAACAGCAGTACTACTAACAGCACGCGTAAAACAGGGCGTCGACATAAACTCAGCAAGGATTGATGACTCTCAGTAAAATGGTGCATTGCTTTAAGTCTAGCCAGCAAGCGGTAAAGCGGGGGAAATTTTCCCTGAGGCGTGGGCGAAGAGCAGTATTGACCAAGGCTGTCACTATAGGGTGTTGAATCGCAATAGTGGATAGCACGGGCAATAAAAAGGCGAACCGACTGGCTCGCCTTTAACATCACTCTTTCCGCGAGCGGATTGGATTACTCATCCATATAGTTTTCAATGCTAGGGCAAGAACAAATCAAGTTACGGTCGCCGTAGACGTTATCGACACGGTTGACCGATGGCCAGTACTTGCTTGCCTTGTTATGGGCAGATGGGAAGCAAGCCAGCTCACGTGAATAGGCGTGAGACCACTCGTCAGCCATCAGATCCGCTTGGGTGTGAGGCGCATTGACTAATGGGTTGTCTTCCAGCGTCCACTCACCGTCTTGCACCTTGGCAATTTCCTCGCGAATGGCAATCATCGCATCACAGAAGCGATCCAACTCTTCTTGGCTTTCACTTTCGGTCGGCTCAACCATCAGAGTGCCCGCGACCGGGAACGACATGGTGGGTGCGTGGAAGCCATAATCCATCAAACGTTTGGCGATGTCTTCTTCGCTAATGCCAGATGCCTCTTTGAGCGGACGAATGTCGATAATGCATTCGTGCGCAATGCGTCCGTTTTTACCGCGATAAAGCACGGGGTAGTAGGGACGCAAACGCTCCATCACATAGTTGGCACTGAGAATCGCTAACTCGGTCGCGCGCGTTAGGCCTTGTTCACCCATCATAGCGATGTACGCCCATGAAATAGGAAGAATCGAGGCGCTACCCATTGGTGCGGCCGACACGGCAAATTCATCACCTTGCTCCACATGACCGGGGAGGAAAGGCGCAAGGTGCGATTTCACGCCAATTGGCCCCATGCCCGGTCCGCCACCACCGTGGGGAATACAGAAGGTTTTGTGCAGGTTGAGGTGCGAAACGTCTGAGCCAATGTAGCCCGGTGTGGTCAGCCCCACTTGCGCATTCATGTTGGCGCCATCCAAGTAAACTTGGCCGCCAGCATCGTGTACTAGCGCGCACACTTGTTGCACGGTTTCTTCGTATACACCATGTGTCGACGGATAGGTGATCATAATGCACGAGAGCGCATCGCGGTGTTTATCGATCTTGGCTTTCAGATCGTCAATATCGATGTTGCCATCGTCATCGCAGCCAACTACTACCACTTTCATTGAGACCATCGCCGCGGAAGCAGGGTTGGTACCGTGGGCAGAGCTTGGGATCAAGCACACGTTGCGGTGACTGTCACCACGGCTTTCATGGTAGCGCTGAATCGCGATTAAGCCCGCATACTCCCCTTGTGCACCTGAGTTCGGCTGCATGGAGATCTCATCGTAGCCGGTGATTTCACACAGCATGTCACGCAGTGATTTACCCAGTGTTTGATAACCTTTGGCTTGCTCCAATGGCACAAACGGGTGCAGGGCACCAAATTCTGGCCAGGTGACGGGGATCATCTCGGCCGCGGCATTCAGCTTCATGGTACAGCTGCCCAGTGGGATCATACCGTGAGTGAGGGAGAAGTCTTTGTTTTCCAACGCCTTCATATACCGCATCAACTTGGTTTCACTGTGATAGCGGTTAAAGACGGGGTGCGTCAGGTATGCACTGGTGCGGCGGCATGCGGCAGGGATCGCGGCAAATTCATCGGCTTCAATATCGCTAGCCACGCTTTCTGCATTGCCTTGACCGGTGAGCGCGGTAAGCAATTGATTGACCTCTGCCAGCGTGCTCGCTTCATCGAAACTCACGCCGAGTTGGCCATTTAATTTACGCAAGTTAAAGCCGGCATCCTGTGCTTTTTGATACAAGGCGTCGGTTTGCTCGCCTGTGTTAAGCGTGACGGTATCAAAGAAGCTGTCGTGGGAAAGGCTCAAGCCCGCCGCTTGTGCCGATTTGGCGAACAGTGCGGTGAGATGATGCACTCGGCGGGCAATTTTCTTCAAGCCTTCAGGGCCGTGATACACAGCATAAAAAGCGGCCATGTTAGCCAGCAGTGCTTGGGCGGTACAAATATTGGAGGTCGCTTTTTCACGGCGAATATGTTGCTCACGCGTTTGCATCGCCATGCGCAGAGCTTGATTGCCTTTGCTATCGACCGATACGCCAATCACGCGGCCGGGCATGGTGCGCTTGAGCTTGTCGCGTGTCGCCATGAAGGCGGCATGTGGGCCACCGTAACCCATGGGCACACCAAAGCGTTGTGCCGACCCAATCACCACATCCGCGCCCATTTCACCCGGCGCTTTGAGCACAGTGAGTGAAAGCAGATCGGTGGCGACCGCAACCAGCGTCTTCTTGCTTTGTGCGTCTGCAATCAGCGTGCTGAGATCGCGCACTTCACCGGTGGTGCCCGGATATTGGAGCAGGGCACCGAATACGTCGTGCTGATTCAGCTGGTCCGCCTGATCAACAATGATGTCATAGCCGAGGAAATTGGCGCGCGTTTTAATCACGTCCAGCGTTTGTGGGTGCACATCATTGGCAACAAAAAACGCGTTGCCTTTGTGCTTGCCGCCACGCTTACACAGGGTCATGGCTTCCGCCGCGGCAGTGGCTTCGTCGAGCAGCGACGCGTTGGCCAAATCCATCCCTGTTAAGTCCATCACCATTTGCTGGAAGTTCAGCAACGATTCGAGTCGGCCTTGCGAGATCTCGGGCTGATAAGGCGTATAAGCGGTATACCAGCCAGGATTTTCCAGCACATTGCGTAAAATAGGCGGTGGGGTATGCGTGTGGTAGTAGCCTTGGCCGATCAGGCTGCGCTTAATGGTATTTTGCGCGGCAATGTCGCTCAGTTCCGCCAACATCTGGGTTTCGCTTTTGGGGGCGCTGAGGTTTAGCGGCTGTGGCAAGCGGATATCGGCAGGGACAGTTTCTTCAATCACATGCTCGAGGCTGGTGGCATTGATCGCCGCCAGCATCGCGCTTTGTTGCTGAGTATCTGGGCCGTTGTGGCGAGCGATAAAGTCATTATCGGCCACTAGGCTATCGAGTAAACGAGTATGCGTCATGATAGTCGTCCTGAATTAGTCGTCGATGGCGGCGGTGTATGCGTCCGCGTCCATTAGATGATCCAAATTGGTGTCGTCAGCCAGCTTAATTTTGGCAATCCAGCCTCCTTCAAAGGGCGCCTCGTTAACTAGCTCTGGGCTATCTTCAAGATCCTCATTGACGGCAATGACTTCGCCATCGACCGGGGCATAGATATCAGACGCTGCCTTCACCGACTCCACCAATGAGAAGCCTTCACCTTTTTCAGTACTGTCGCCAACCTCGGGCAGATCGACAAACACGACATCGCCCAGCAGGCCTTGGGCATGATCGGTGATCCCCATGGTCACCGTGCCATCGCCGTTGTCTTTGACCCACTCATGGCTTTCAGAAAACTTTAGTGTCGCGTCCATTTGTTACTCTCCTGCTAAAAATACGAGTTGCTCATTCGTTGAGCGATTTACAATGTAAACTGAGACGGTGTTTGGGTGACGACACCGCCTTCTATGTCTCTATAATGTTCGTATCAGTCGTGATTGGCTATGTTGTTATCCCACTGGTTGGTTCATGCCGTTATGACTGGCGATAAAGCGGGAAGCGGGCACACAGTTGCTGCACTTCTTTGCGAACACGTGCTTCAATCTCGGCGTTGCCCTCTGGTGCCTCGACCAGAGCATCTAACACATCGCCTATCCATTCGCCGATTTGGCGAAACTCCGCAGTGCCGAAGCCACGGCTAGTGCCGGCAGGGGTGCCGAGGCGAATGCCGGAGGTGATCATTGGCTTCTCGGTATCGAATGGGATACCGTTTTTGTTACAGGTGATGCCAGCGCGTTCTAACGCTTGCTCCGCTTGGTTGCCTTTTAGGCCTTTTGGACGTAGGTCAACGAGCATCAGATGGGTATCGGTGCCGCCCGTCACAATGTCGCAGCCACGTGTTTGTAGGACCTCGGCCAGGACTTTGGCGTTAGCAACCACTTGATCAATATACAGTTTGAATTCAGGCTCCAGCGCTTCACCGAATGTCACGGCTTTGGCGGCAATCACGTGCATCAACGGACCGCCTTGCAGACCAGGGAATACCGCAGAATTGATCTTTTTGTTGATATCTTCGTGGTTGGTGAGGATCATCCCGCCCCGTGGACCACGTAAGGTTTTGTGGGTGGTGGTAGTGACAATATGTGCATGGGGCAGTGGCGATGGGTGTGCGCCGGTGGCCACTAGGCCAGCAATGTGTGCCATATCGACCATCAAATAGGCCCCCACTTCATCAGCAATCGCGCGGAAACGGGCAAAATCAATTTGGCGCGGGATCGCACTGCCACCGGCGATGATCATCTTAGGTTTATGCTCACGTGCTAGCACCGCGACTTCATCGTAATCAATCTCTAGGTTGTCTTTGTTCACCCCGTACTGCACCGCATTAAACCATTTGCCTGATAGCGCAGGTCGCGCGCCGTGGGTGAGGTGGCCGCCAGCATCGAGTGACATGCCTAAAATGGTGTCACCGGGTTGCAGTAGCGCCAGCATGACGGCGCCGTTGGCTTGTGCGCCCGAATGCGGCTGTACGTTGACATACTCACAGCTAAACAGCTGTTTGGCGCGGGCTTGGGCGATGGCTTCGACTTCATCAACGTGCTCGCAGCCGCCATAGTAGCGGCGTCCCGGATAGCCTTCGGCGTATTTATTGGTTAAGCAGGTGCCTTGCGCTTGCATCACGGCTTGCGAGACGATGTTCTCCGAGGCGATTAGTTCAATTTGCTGATGCTGACGTTTGTGTTCGGCCTGCACTGCCGACATCACAGCACCATCGGATTCCGATAAGTTAGTGGAGAAAAACTGCTCCAATTCTACATTCGGGTAGCTCGGTTTCATTGCGCTTTCCTTGTTGGCGATGGTGGCTAACAGGCCACGACGTTAATCGGGATCACATTGGTGGCGAGGCCACCCTGTGAGGTTTCTTTATACTTACTCATCATGTCGAGCCCGGTCTCATGCATGGTTTTGATCACGCTATCAAGCGAGACGTGGTGCTCGCCGTCGCCACCCATGGCTAATCGGGTCGCGTTAATGGCTTTGACGGCGCCCATGGTATTGCGTTCTATACAGGGAACTTGCACGAGGCCATCAATCGGGTCACACGTAAGGCCTAGGTTATGTTCCATACCAATCTCTGCGGCGTTCTCAATTTGTTGATTACTCGCTCCCATCGCCGCGGCTAAGCCGCCAGCTGCCATGGAGCACGCGACGCCAATTTCTCCCTGACAACCGACCTCTGCGGCCGAAATGGAGGCATTGGTCTTGTACAAAGAGCCGATAGCCGCGGAGGTGGCCATAAAGGTACGGATCCCGTCTGGGTTATTGGGCGACACAAATTTGTCGTAATACGCCAGCACGGCAGGGATCACGCCCGCTGCGCCATTGGTTGGGGCGGTGACCACTCGGCCACCGGCGGCATTCTCTTCATTGACCGCCATCGCAAAGAGGTTGACCCAGTCATTGGTATCAGTCGGTAACCCATGCGCTTGTTTGTCGTGAATCGCATCGTACATCCCTTTAGCGCGCCGCTTAATGTTTAAACCCCCCGGCAACACGCCACCTTGTTTAATACCTCTATCGATGCACTCACGCATCACTTGCCAGATATGATCCAGTCCCTGGTTAACCGTGTCACGTGTGGCGCCACTATCGTGATATCGCGCGCGTGCCACTTCGTTAGTAAACATCAGCTCACTGATGGACATGCCCGTTTTTGCACATTGGTCAAGCAACTCCGCCGCACTATTAAACGGGTGAGGAGGGACAAAATCTGTTGCCAATGCATCGGTTTCGCCTTCTTCTACCACAAAGCCGCCGCCGACAGAAAAATAGGTCTTGCTGGCCAAACAGTTACCGGCTTTATCGTATGCACTGACTGTCATCCCGTTGGGGTGCTCGGGCAGTACTTGCTCATAGTGAAAGGCAATATCTGCCTGCCAATTGAATGGGATGTAGTGGCGTCCAGCAAAGGGGAGTTCGCCGCCGTTTTTGACCAGCTTGGTCATGGTATCGATTTCATCTGACTCTATGGTCGCGGGCATTTCGCCCATCAATCCCATCACACAGGCGACGTCGGTGGCATGACCTTTCCCGGTGAGCGCTAGTGATCCGTATAAGTCCACTTTGACACGCTCGATGTCGGTCACTGAGAGCGTTTGTGCCGCGTATTGCGTAAAGCGTGCACAGGCCACCATCGGGCCTACGGTGTGGGAGCTTGAAGGCCCAACACCAACTTTGAACAGGTCAAACATGCTGTGACTCATGGCCTGTCTCCTCAATCAGTAAGGTACGTTTTTGTCATTATTCATGCTGTCCTACATCGAAGATGTCGACATTGCTTCACGTTGCACTCAACAGTCGCGATCGATGAATACGCGCACTGTTGATTTAAACATTTTGTTAACGTACCTAAGCGTTCACTTTTCCGCAAAATAAATTTCCAATAAGAAACCTATGTTGTGATCCTAGAGACAAAACCTTCCCTTTTGATACTATTGCACAGTCACGCAAACGATTGCCTTTTTATCTTAAGCGAGGGTAAATTGCAAATCAATGTCGGTGAATGCTCGGAGGGGACTCGTCGTTCATTGAATAATGGGTAAATAAAAAAGTGTGTAATACTTTGTTTTTACGATAAATAGAGTGAGAGGGCTCAGTTTGGGGTGAGCGTGATAGGTTGCCTGCTTTCACCAATTCGCTGGTTACGTCACGTTTATGGTACCGGTATTTTCCGATAGGAAACTTTTTTGTTAAAAGTGTTAAAGCGTCAAACATAGCGGGACAACCGATAGAGGCGAAAGCAGGTGACAACAGACCAATCAACACAGGATGTGTATCCGTCGATGCAGGTTGAACGATCGCAACGTGAGGGTGAAACGCGCGAGCCCATTGCGCCATTGCGGCTGGGCCCGCGCTTAAAAGCAGTCAGGGTAAGACTTGGGCTTACGCTTGAAGAGGCAAGCCAACGGACTGGGTTGGCTCGCTCGACATTGTCCAAAATTGAAAATGAGCAGATATCCCCAACCTTCCAAGCGATGCAGAAGCTCGCGCACGGCTTGGATATCGATATTCCGCAACTGTTTGCGCCGCCAAAAAAACGGCAAGCAACAGGCCGGCGAGACGTGACGCTAGCAGGTCAGGGAAAAGCGCATCCTACCGGTACCTACGAACATGAGCTGTTGGCGACGCAGCTTAGCAACAAAAAAATGATGCCGTTTAAATCGCGGGTCAGAGCGCGCGCTTTTGAAGACTATAGCGACTGGATCCGCCATGACGGCGAAGAATTTTTATTGGTGCTGGAAGGTAGCATCCAATTTTTTTCCGAATTTTACGAAGCGATCATCCTCAATGAGGGCGACAGTGTGTATTACGACGCTACCATGGGGCACATGTTGGCCTCTGTCAGTGATGCCGATGCACTGATCTTATGGGTAACCGCTTCCTAACCAACGACACAAATACATCGCTTAACGTGGGCAAGAGGCCCGCCGGCGCAATATGGAGTGAACAATGGCAGAGTTACTGACGACCCCGTTACACGGCTTGCATCTTGATATGGGCGCAAAAATGGTTCCATTCGCTGGTTATGATATGCCAGTGCAATATACGTTGGGCGTGCGCAAAGAGCACCTCCATTGTCGTGAGCATGCGGGCTTGTTTGATGTGTCCCACATGGGACAAATTCGTCTTCATGGCACGGATGCAGCGAAAGCATTAGAGGGATTAGTCCCGGTTGATGTACTGGATTTACCAGAAGGAAAGCAGCGCTATGCACTGTTCACTAACGAGCAAGGTGGCATTTTAGATGATCTGATGATTGCCAACTTAGGCGATCACCTTTTCTTAGTCGTGAATGCCGCCTGCAAAGCGCAGGATATTCAGCACCTGCGCAATAATTTGACAGGAGATGTATCGGTCGAGGTCCTAGAAGATCGTGCTTTGCTGGCTCTACAAGGTCCCAAAGCGGCGCAAGTACTGGCGACATTCAACCCAACCGTAAACGATATGGTGTTTATGGACATTCAACCGGTTGAGATTAATGGCATTCACTGCGTGGTGAGTCGCTCAGGTTACACCGGCGAAGATGGATTCGAAATTTCTGTCCCGGCTGAACATGCAGAAGCTCTCGCCAAAGCACTGTTAGCTTACGACGAGGTAGAATGGATTGGCTTGGGTGCGCGTGATTCGCTGCGTCTTGAATGCGGACTGTGCTTATATGGGCACGATCTGGATACCACCACTACGCCGGTTGAAGCAACCTTGATCTGGGCAATCAGTAAAGTGCGTCGCGCCGATGGTGAGCGTGCGGGTGGCTTCCCCGGTGAAGCGAAAATCCTTGAACAAATCGCTACCAAAGCGGTGAGCCGCAAGCGCATTGGGTTGGTGGGCCAAAGCAAAGCCCCTGTCCGTGAAGGCAGCAAACTGTTTGATGCAGACGATAATGAAATCGGCGTGGTGACCAGCGGCACCTTTGGCCCCACCAAAGGGATGCCCGTGGCGATGGGTTACCTCCCGCCTGAGTTTATTGCCCCCGGCACCGAGGTTTACGCCGAAGTGCGTGGTAAAAAACTGCCCATGACCGTTGAGAAAATGCCGTTTGTGCCGCAGCGGTATTACCGCGGTTAAGCCCTCCCTGAACGCATACGACGACGCGAAAAACGCAGCCAGAGATGGCTGCGTTTTATTTTGTTAGCTATCTGCTTTTAGGTATCGACTACGGTTACGCCTCACTCAGTTGCTCGACCGCCTCCAGTGCTTGAGAGCCGTAAATCAATGACGGGCCGCCACCCATCACGATTGCGACGTTAATGGTCTCTACGCACTCTTGTTTGGTTGCGCCATGTTTGAGAGCGGCGGCCACGTGTGCACCAATACAGCCATCGCAGCGTGCGGCAATACCAATCCCTAGTGCAATTAACTCTTTGGTTTTTACGTCAAGATCGCCCTCAGCCATTGCCGCCCGGTGCAGCTGTCCGAATGCGGATAGGGTGTCACTGCTGTGTGCTTTGAATTGTTTATTAAGCGCCAATTGTTGCTGATTGATTTCCTGATAGTTTTTCTTAGTCATGGAACCTCCTTGATAATTTAGATTTATCTAATATATTGATTTTTGCCCCATCATGCAATCGATGTCTGCCGAGGAGTTACTTTTGTCTAAAAATACGAGCATGTTGATGTGTTCACTCAGTAAAATTAGGGTAAATGCGTTATTTATTAGGTTGTCATTAATGGTTGTTCTAGTTTAAAACAACACAACTCCTCTTTTTACCAACATGCTCCTATGTGCTGTCACTGACGGAGGTCAGTATGAGTATTAAAAAACGATTACTCGTTGTTGTCCTGACAGGCGTTATCCTGCCTACCCTCATTATCGCTATTGTGTCACTCTATCAGTTTCGAACGAGTACATTGCAAAGCTATGAGCAGAGCTCATACAAAGAAATGCAGCACATAGGCAATGCGTTTAAATTCTACTTAGAAGGGCTGGCGGCAAACGCCAAAATGCTGGGTAATAGCGACGCGCTTAAACGCTTGGATAGCTCAGTCACCAAATATATGGGCCCGACGAAAACCATGACCTCTGAGCAAAACAGCCCAGTCGAGGCACGGGCGTATGGTTTGTTGGAATCCATGGGGGACTCACGAGAGGATTTCGCCTATGTGTTTCTTGGGCTGAGCGATGGTGGGTACATTCAATGGCCACAAGGAGAGTTGGGGGATTATGACCCACGCCAGCGCCCTTGGTACCAAACGGGTCAGGGAAGTGGCAACAACCCAGTGCGTGTACCGGCGTATCAAGATGTGAACACTGGCGCACCTCTGCTCGATTATGTGATGGAGTTTCAGGCGCAAGACGGTTTGCGTGGTGTGATTGGTGTTGATGTTACGCTAGAAGCGCTGACAAATATGTTAGGCGACGTCACCCTCGGTGAGTCGGGCTATATTGTGTTGGTGGAAGACACGGGCACCGTGCTTGCTGATCCGAACAACCCAGACAATAACTTTGAGCCTGCCCGGAGTGTCGAAAGTGTCTACAGCGGTGGGAATTTTAGTGAATCACTTACCGCCGTCTCCTTTGCTGGCAAAGACTACTTTGTCAACCAGTACAAAGCACCGGAGAGTGGTTGGCGACTGATTGGTATTGTGCCGCAGCAAGAGGTACTCGGCCAAGTAACGCAATTGCAAACGGTGATCCTGTCCATCAGTCTGATCCTCGTGCTTGCATTCGGTGTGCTTGGCTACTTTATGATCCACCGTATATCGGCATCCATCATTGCGGTCAGCGACGGGCTGAGCGATGCCGCGAGTGGCGATGGCGATCTGACCAAACGTTTACCGGTGCGTGGCGAGGATGAGCTGGGCAAAACGGCGGGCGCGTTTAATCAGTTTGTGGATGTGATTCAAGAGCTGATCATCGGTATAAAGGACAGATCGACCAAGCTGTCGTCTCATGCCGATCAAACCACCCAATTTGCCGAGCAGCTGGATGGTGCTAGTCATCAGCAGCGCTCAGGGCTAGAGCAAATTGCCACCGCGTTCCATCAAATGGTGGCCACGGCCAACGAGGTATCGCAAAACTGTAATCAAACGGCGGACTCCGCCCAGCAGTGCCAGTCAGAAGTGGACCGAGGCATGGCATTGATGAATAACACGCGTGCAGCGGTGCAAGAAATGGCCACCACGCTCAACGAAGCAGATAGCGCGATGGCGGAGCTCACCAAAGAGAACGACAATATTACCGCCATGCTGGATACCATTCGAGGCATTGCCGAGCAAACCAATTTGCTTGCGCTTAATGCGGCGATTGAGTCAGCGCGCGCCGGGGAACATGGACGAGGCTTTGCGGTGGTCGCAGACGAGGTGCGGGTGCTATCGCAAAAAACCACCAAATCAACCGAAGAGATCGATGAACTGTTGCAGGCCTTAACCCAACGCACCAACCAGCTCTCTGAAAAGCTGCAAGGCAGTGTTGAGCATTCACAAACCACCACTGAAGCGACGGAAGAGGCCTTGAGTGTTTTTGACACCATCCAAAATTTGGTAGGACAAATTCACGATATGGCGGCACAAATTGCCACGGCGACAGAAGAGCAACACTCGGTATCGGAAGATATTAATCAGAATGTGACCAGTGTTTTGGAAGGTGCCAACAGTGCAGCATCAACGGCAGAGCAAACCAATGCAACAGCCGCCGAGCTGCGTGTGGTGGCCTCAGAACTATCAGAGTTAGTTAATCGCTTTAAAACGGAAAAGGACAGTTAATTGCAGCGGGTGAAAACCGAGTGACGACATAAAGTGGCGAGCCAAGTGCTCGCCGTTTTTTATAGGTGTGATTTGGCCGCTATGCGACCTCGACAAACCCCATCAGGCCGGTTTTCATGTGCTCAATAACATGGCAATGGTACATCCATCGGCCCGGATTATCGGCCACAAACGCTGCCTTGGCGTGGCCATTTTTACCCAACAGCACGGTGTCAGTGTGGAATGGCGTGACCGGTTTGCCATCCATTTCGAGGACGGTAAAGGTATGACCGTGCAGGTGAATAGGGTGATGGTATTGCGTGACGTTTTTTAAATCGAAGATATAGGTCTTCCCGCGTTCCAGTTTGGCGATCGGCTCAGGAATATTACCTTTACTCATTCCCTCCCAAGCGCGTTTATTCATCAGCCAAAATTCGTGTTTCCCTTTGCCTTGTTTATCGGCCGGTGTGATCGCCCCTGCCCACTCAAACACAAAGTGGCGGGTTTCGGCGTTGGCTAAATCAATCGGCGTGACGGGGTTGAGCGGCAAAGCGGGCAATGGCTTGTCTTCCAAATGAGAAGGCGTCGAGGTAAAGCTTGCCAGCAAGAAAGGAAAGTCACCTTTCATATGCATCACCTCGATTTTTTCGCCAGCGTTTGGTGCAATCAGGCCAATATCTAGCCGCATCCCTGGGGCTATCTTGTGCTCCTCTAGTCGGCGTGGTGTGGCAATCGGGTTACCATCGATGGCGATTATCCAGGCTTCTGCGCCGCGCACTTGAATCGGATAGGTGAGCGTATTGTCCACATTGGCTAAGCGCAGCCGTGTGGTCGCTTTTTCTTGCAGTGTGTATTCAGGGTGATGAATACCATTCACGGTGCCCCACTCACCGGGTGTCCCCATGCGCGCGCTGTAGCGTGGAATGGCGAGATCTTTCCAATGGCCTTGCCGGTCGAGATGCCAGTGCTTAAGTGTCAGTGTGTGCTCCTCATCGAACACGACAGGCGTGACTTCCTCGACCACAATCGCACCGACCAGCCCTTTACCCAACTGCACGACAGAGTTCATATGCGGGTGGTACCAAAAGGTGCCGGCATCCGGTGGGGTAAAACGATAGGTAAAGGTTTCACCGGGCTGAATAGGCGCTTGGGATAAGAAAGGAACACCGTCCATTTCAATGGGGATACGTAACCCATGCCAGTGAATGGTGGTGGGTTCGTTGAGGTTATTGGTAAAGTGAATCGTCACTGGCTCGCCTTGGCGGCAGCGGAGCGTGGGCGCTGGTATGTCGCCATTAAAGGCGAGGACCTCGGTCTGATGACCGGGAACCAACTCGGCCTGACTGGGCTCGGCGCTGAGATGGTATTCCCATTGCTCGTTTTGTCGAGACGCAGAGACTAATGAGCAAGCGGGTAGGGTGGAAAGGGCTGCCACCGCTGCGGTTGTTTGTAAGAATTGACGCCGGGAGAGGCCACGTGCGTTCAGCGATTCACCATTCATTCTTTACACCTGTTCAACGCGGTAATGGCGCAACAGTATACCTTGAAAGTTGATAGTGAGAAAGATTATCAATTGTGATTGTGAGGGAGTTAAAACAGCGAGCGCTAAGACTCGCTGAGCCGTCATCTTATTGACGGTGGAAGGTTTCTAATCCAGGTGCTTGATTGATAGGCGGTAAACACTCGAACCCGGGTTTGGCAATGTAATAACCTTGAAAGAAGTCGACGCCTAAGCTAACGAGACACTGAAGCTCGGCTTCTGTTTCAACACCCTCGGCAATAATTTGACGGCTTAGCTCGTGGCACATGGCGACACTGTGGCGCACAATGGTTTGCTTGGTAACGTCAGTGTCAATATTCCGTATCAGTGCCATATCCAGCTTAATCATATGCGTGTTAATGCTGGCCAGCGCGGTAAGACCGGAATAACCGGCACCGAAATCATCGATTGCGGTTAAAAAACCTTGTGAACGGTAATAGCGAATAATGCGCTGAATATGGCTGTAATCAAGGACTTCTTCCCCTTCGGTGAACTCAAATAAAATCCGGTTGAGCGGAAAGTTATAGTCATTCGCCGCTTTCAGCGTGGTGCGGATACAGCGCTCTGGCTCGTACACCGCATTAGGCATAAAGTTAATGCTGAGGTAACAAGGGATAGATAGTTCGGCCGCGAGTTTGACCGCCTTGATGCGGCAGGTTTGGTCAAATTGATACTGATTCTCTTTGTTGACATGCTGAAACACACTGCCCGCACCGCTACCGTCTTTGCCACGGGCAAGTGCCTCGTAGGCATAAATGGAATGCGTAGAGAGCTGAATAATGGGCTGGAATGCCATGGTAAAATCGAATGCGAGTGGCTGCGCATCCCTGCAGGCCTCACATTGTGTTGAAGATGCTGTCATAGAAAAGCGGTTGTTTAGTATGTCCTTGTAAAAAGGTTAATGGAGTTCTGGGCATAATGCGAATTAGATGACAAAAATTATGGGGTTTGCACGGTTTAAGGTGAATGCCTTGTGATGTCGACTCGACATAAACAGACAAGACTTGGTTTTAATATGCCAAAACGGTCTCTTTTTCATCATAAGTTGGCACTGGATATGCTTAATAATTAAGCGGCAACATCGGGCGTGTCATTATGATGGCGAAGCACGCAGTTAAAAATAGTTCCTCAAAATGGATTTCCCGATAATTGCTACAAAATAGCCAGAATTGGTTTATACCTTAATAAGGTGGCTTTACAACCAACCCTAAGAGATGCCGGTTCAAGGTAGCTGGCCAGTGACAGAGGATGAACGTCATGCTTGCTGAAAAACGGGATGAAATAGACAACCCCCTGATTTGGCCAATACTCAGTATTCTAGAATCAACGCGACAAAGCTGGAAAGTGCATCACCTGTTAGGTGAGCTGCAAAAAGACACCATGATGGCCCAGCTCGATGCTGATCCCCACCTTGATTTATTCAAACGCAATTTCCTGATCATGAATGCCTTGTATCAACTACAAGAAATGTTGTTGCCGCAGCAGTGGTTGCAGGTGGAGTCGATGGACATTCAATTGCAGTGGCGTGTGGGTAATAACGGATTTGTCGCGAGAGAAATTGATTACCAGGATCCATTGCGTGATTACTACATGGATTGGAACAACTATGACGCCAGCCAAGATGACGTGAAAGAGCTACTGTCTTCATTTTGGAAGCACTACCAGCGTCATATCGGTAATGAAGCGCCGGGCGAGGCGATGTTGGAGCGCAACAAGGCGTTAAAAGTGTTGGGTTTGGATGGAAGTGCCAGTGAGCATGAAATTCGTCGTCAGTGGCGCAAAATGGCACTGAAGTGGCACCCTGATCGGCCCGAGGGAGATGCGACAACGTTTCGTGAAATGTGTGAAGCGTGGCAAAGCTTGCGTCTGTAATGCTTGATTGAGTATCAGTGCTTAACTGAGTGACGAGAGCCAAGGTGATGAATAAGCAGGGAAGGGAGAATACCGCCCTGCTTATTCATCTCTGATTGCGATAAGGGTTTAAGCGTTATTCAAACTACGACTGCGTAGTTCAAAGATCAGCTTCTCAGCACTGCACTCAAATCGCATTTTGAAAGTGTATTGACCGCTTTGAAGGGTCTGACTGTCAAAGTCGTGCTTCACCGCTGGATTAATGCTTTGTGCGAGTTCAAGGTATTGGTCAAAACGTGCCTTCATCGCCTCCGCACTGTCTGCTTGGATAGTAACCTCGGCAACATCGTCTCCCTCAGAAATAATATAGCCAATCTCTGCACTGACACCACACGCGTCGCATGCGTCGGTTTGATTCTCTTTCATGGTGTTCCCCTACATCTACGCAGCTAATAACGTAACGTTTAAAACGAATGCTGCAAACTAATTACGTGATCTTTAGCAAACACTTGCTTGTGGCACATTGAGATAGGTCAGGTTTTTGCATTAATTGTGTGTTGATGACGCAGAATGCGTCTGGAAAGGCAAATAAAGCGCAGATTACGTGTAGAAATCTGCGCTAGGTATATAAACAGAAGAGCGATCAAGCGCGCTGCCCCATCATCGCAAGAGAATAGGGCAGAATGATGATGTGTCGAAGGCTATAGCCAGTCTTCTTCCCATTGCACAAGCGTGCCTTTTGGCCAATTTGCCCCAATGTCGTGGTATTCCTGCTCCAATTTATGGCGACGGATTTTCAAGGTTGGTGTCAGCTTGCCATTTTCGATACTCCAAGGCTCTTTGATCATCAACACCCCTTTTATTTTTTGATGGGATTCAAGCTCGCCATTGATAGTGTCGACAACTTTCTTGACTCGTCGCTCGTAACGGGCTCGGTCAAAGTGAGGAAAGTGATGAGGTAAGGCGAGTAAGATCGGCGCTGGCATACCAGAGCCAACGACACAAAGCATCTCAGCGTTAGATAGCTCAAATAAACGCTTCTCGATAGGCACCGGGGCGACAAATTTCCCCTTGGCCGTCTTAAAGGTATCGTTTTTGCGTCCAGAAATACTCAAGTAGCCTTCACTATCGAGCTCACCTAAATCGCCGGTATGTAACCAGCCATTGACCAATGTCTCGTTCGTGGCTTCCTCATTCTTGTAATAGCCACTAAACAGTCCTTGGCTTTTCACTAAGATCTCTTGGTCGTCTGCAATTTTTATTTCGACACCTGGACCCGCATTGCCCACCGTCCCAATTTTATCGGCACGGAAAGGGTAATTAATAGTGCTGTATGCGTAACTTTCAGTCATCCCCCAGGCTTCAGTGACATTGAGCCCGAGTTTTCGATACCATTCGAGCAGTGCGGGTGCAACGGGTGCGGAACCACAACCCAGCACACGTGCTTGGTCCAACCCTAGATTCTTGGCGACTTTACTTTTTACCAGTGTATTGACGAAGGGAATGCTGAGTAGCACGTTTAGTTTGCCATCTGGCAGCTTCTCCTGAATACGTTGCTGGAACAGTGTCCAAAGACGCGGTACTGAAATGAATAAGGTGGGGCGATGCATTTTGACATCTTCGATAAAGGTATCGAGTGATTCAGGGAACGCCGTTGGGATCCCACCCATAATCGCTGAGCCCATGATGTAAACCCGTTCGGTAATGTGCGCTAGTGGCAGATACGAGAACAAGCGATCATCGGGCTCTATTCCAATATGGTCTATCAGGCGTTGAGCCGACCAGCAGTAGCCGCCATAACTTAAAATCGCCCCCTTAGGTAAGCCAGACGTTCCCGACGTATAGACCAGCGACATCACGTCATTATCGAGGTGTACTGGGCGCTCTTCTGATGGTTCATGGTTGGCAATTAAGTCATGCCACTCGTAGTGGCAGCTAATGGTAGGGTAAGGAAAGGCAATCGTCTTTAAGCCTGACATGTTCTCAAGTGAAGCACTCAAGGCTTTACTGTCGTCGAGTTTGCCTACAAACATGGCTTTAGATTCACTGTGGGTCACTACATGGTCAATGGTGTCTGTCCCGGCCGTTGGAAAAATGGGCACACTGATATAACTGCCCATCATCATCGCTAAGTCTGCAATAAACCACTCGGCGCAGTTTTTAGAGATCAATGCGATTTTGTCGCCAGGCTTTAGCCCCATATCACGTAGCGCTGTGACCATTCGCAAGGCCTGATCGGCGACATCGGCAAAAGTATAATCATGGAAACGGCGTTCGTGAATCTGTCTTAGAAAAACATGGTTTGGACGCTCATCGGCCCAACGTAAGATCTGGTCGTGCGGTTTGATATGTGACATTGGACTTCCTCATTGTCGCAACGTAGATAAGTACGTTTAAACGTTATAATAATGTTAACTTACTGATCACGGGCAAGGGTAGGCAAGATAATCATTCAAACACATGTTCAAATTATGACTGATGACACTATTTGCGGTGCTGTAAGGTGGGTTTTTCGGTTTTTTTATACCATTCGCAATAAAGTGTTTAGAAGTTTGATCCGCTTCCGCGTTCAAGTAAGCCGTTTAGTGTCAGGCTTTATCGGTGACTCTGTACTATTTTTAGAGAGGGCTAGGCTTTATCACGAGTCAGCCTCACCGCGAGCCAGATGGCCCGCGTTGGAGCACTGCGCCATCAGTGGCGATTGACGGGGGAGAATAGGTTACGCATGCCAAAACGGAGTAAAGCCCAAACGCAACAGACCATCGAGACCATACTGGCGGAAGCCAAACGGCAGTTGTTAGCCCTTGGCTATGAGGGGATGTCCTACACCACACTTAGCGAAGCCACCGGCGTCTCGCGTACAGGGATTAGTCATCATTTTCCGCGAAAACAGGATTTTATGGTCGCACTGGAGCCCTTTATCGTGGAAAGTCTACGAACACCGCTCGACACAAGCGGTACCATCAATACGCTTATGAAAAGTTGGATGCAGGCGATGCACGCTGATGGGGAGTTTAAAGCCACTCTGAAATTATGCTTTTATTTGTTGATTAGCGGGAAGGCCGACAATGGCGCCGCTTTCAGGAGCTTAAAAACCCTCCAGAATGAATGTGAGCAGCGGATGCAAACAGATTTAACGGTGGCGTTCTCACAGCTTCTAGGTGCAAGTTTATTATTGTGTCGTCAGAGAAATGAGGGAGGTCAAAAGTCCGTGTGACACACCATGCTTGTCGCGTATAAAAAATTAACCGTCAACTCACTGACATGATCACTTTTTTTTGTTATTTTTATCATGCTTTTAGAGCAATTAATGTATCTGGAGACAACTATGAACAATACCGACCATCCTCCGAGTCTAAACGGAGAAAAATAGCGACTGTTGGTATTGCTCGCGTTAATTTTACCAGCCGTCGTCGATAGCTGGTTCCATCTGCTCTATTTTTCTCCTCTCGCTGTAACGCATAATGCCACCCTTAGGGGCCTATACGTTGTTGATGGTCGTTACCTGTTGCCAATCGGGAGATTCGCCATGACGGTAATGAACAACACCTTTAATTATACCGCGACGTTTTCAACCACAGAGATCGTGGCGGCGCGTAATGCCTTTTTACAATATGATTTCGACAAACAAGTTGCATTGCTCACTGTGATGCCAATCGATGAGTCAATGGGTGTTATGCATCATTGCTCGGTCGTACACGTTCAGCATCTGCTCGAAGCATTGAGAGAACAAGGGCATCAGCGACAAGCTGACGACTATGCACATCGGCTTGGGCTGGTATCACCAGAGGAGAGCTTTGCGTCACGTCTGCTTGACACATATAGCCAGCATCGTAAAACGGTGATCGCGGTCTCGCTATTTTTTTTAGTGTCAGGCGTTATGAGCTACCTATCGGTTTTTGTTTTTGCCTAGTCCGTGCGCACTTAGCTTGATCTTACGCAGTAAATTGTTGCGCAATTATGCTATCACTATAACGATAGTTGAATTGTTCAAAAATATTTTAATAATGGGGTTGCGGCTGTGAGCCGTGACCCTAATTCTGCCAATAAGGTAACCTTATGAGTGATGCACTGGTACTCGTTATTAATTCAGGTAGCTCGTCGTTAAAATTTGCCCTGATGGATGCGCAAACTGGCGACGCTGTGATTTCCGGCGCTGGAGAATGCTTTGGGCGCGATGACGCGCGGATGAGCTGGAAAGTCGACGGTGAAAAAACCGAGAAAACCTTAAGTGCAGGAAGCAACCACCACCAAGAGGCCATGGACATCATTGTGGGCCTTATCGAAAGCAACCAATTAAGTGACAAACTCCAGGCCGTTGGCCATCGTGTGGTACATGGCGGTGAAACCTTCAGCCAAGCTACCCTGATTGACGATGCCGTACTGGCGCAAATCGATGCGCTAAAAGCCCTGGCGCCACTGCATAACCCAGCACATGTGGTGGGCATTAAAGCGGCGCGCAAAGCCTTCCCAAGCTTGCCGCAAGTGGCGGTTTTCGATACGGCATTCCATCAAACCATGCCAGAAAAAGCTTACCATTACGCGATCTCGCGTCAGCTCTACAACGATTACGGTATTCGCCGCTACGGCTTCCACGGCACCAGCCATTATTACGTAAGCCGTGAAGCGGCAAAATGGCTTAACCAAGCGCCTGAACAAACCAACGTAATCACCGTACACCTTGGTAATGGTGCCTCTTTGTGTGCGGTCAAAGACGGTCAAAGTGTCGATACCAGCATGGGCTTTACGCCTTTAGCCGGTTTGATGATGGGCACACGCTGTGGTGATATTGACCCATCTATTCTAGAGTTTTTGTCGAAAAAAGGGCTCAGCATGGATCAAATCCACCATGAGCTGATCGATAAAGCTGGTTTACTCGGTGTTTCGGAATTAACGAACGATTGCCGAGGCTTGGTCGAGGCGGCAGAGCAGGGCCACAAAGGCGCACAATTGGCGCTAGAAATGTTCGCTTATCGCGTTGCAAAATTCATCGCAAGTTACATGGTGCCTTTATCTCGCCTGGATGCGATTGTTTTCACAGGCGGAATTGGCGAGAACTCACTGCCAGTGCGTGAGATGATCCTCAAAGAGCTGGCCATTTTCGGCTATCAAGCGGATGCCGATGCCAACGCCGCCGCGCGTTTTGGTGCCGCAGGGCAAATCACCACCCAAGCGTCACCGCTAGCATTGGTGATCCCAACCAACGAAGAGCTGGTGATCGCACAACAAGCCATGGCAATGGCCTAACTGTCGCACCTCCTCGGATATCAAGCGAGCCTCAAGGCTCGCTTTTTTGTGGCCACTCGCCATGGTCTTGCCAGACAAGCAAGCCGAGTCTCGATAGGCTAAGCAGGACGAGCGCAAGAGAAAAGAAAACGAGAATAGGTCTGAAATTGCGAAGGCTTGTCATCTTTGCACCACTTAACGCAGCATAGATTTTATGTAGTTACGCTTACCAAATCGACTCATCAAAATGGCGGCGCTAACATGGATAGTGACGAGGATCAGGGTTGCGTTGGCAGCAAACTCATGGACTTCTTCTAACCATTCGAGCTCTTCACCTGACTGCGTCATTGTCCAGCCAGTCAAAATGGTGACGAGGAGCAATCCCCAAAGACTCCAAATCATAAGTGCCGCGGCAGGGTTATGACCTGAGCTTGTATGATCACGCCCTCGTATAAGGTTGCTGAAGTGAGCTCGAGCGGCAGAAAGCGAGGGAATAAAACGGGTTAGTCGTGCTTCTGAATGCGTGAGCATTCCCCAAATCAGACGTAAGACAATGGCCCCAAGGATCACGTACCCAAACCAGCGATGAATGTCACTGCCTTCTTCCGTGACGCTCATGTTGGCAAAGAATAATGCAGCAATCAGCCAATGGCTCAACCGGACAACTCTGTCCCATTTAAATGGTCGTGGGGTGTTAGCGGTCATGGTAATTTCCTCTCATGTGGTTATGTCTTCACTCTATGAGAGGAAACTTAAGAATCACTTAAGAGGGACAAAAAATAAAAAAGTTATATTTTACAATTAGATAAATTTTTTAGGTGCATTTTTTAT
Source organism: Salinivibrio sp. ES.052 (assembly GCF_900141775.1). Lineage (GTDB taxonomy): Bacteria > Pseudomonadota > Gammaproteobacteria > Enterobacterales > Vibrionaceae > Salinivibrio. The sequence goes on from NZ_FSRI01000003.1 coordinate 464,983, forward strand.
CGGCAGGAGGAGATTCTTAAGCTTTTCTTAAGTATCGCGCCGTAAGCTCAGTGACAATCAGCCAATAAAGGATGTCACCGCTATGGTCAATTCAGCGAGTCGATTTGAAATTGTTACACCAGACTCAGCGAATCGCGCTGAAATAGAGGCGTATATTGCTGAACGCTATCAACAAGCCTTCAACGCGACAATTACCACCTTCATGCCTTATTTGTCCTGCCTGAGAGGACAAGACGATCGCTTATTGTCGGTGTGCGGTTATCGCCCTGCTGCGTATCAGCCGCTTTTTCTCGAACAATACCTTACCGATGATGTTGCCGACGCACTTAGCGCTCACTATCAGCAAGTGATTACGCGTACCTCAGTGATTGAGTTTGGGCAACTGGCCTCATTCTCTTCGGGAACATCACTACCACATTTCCACGCTTTAGCGAATGGGCTGCTATCCCACGGATACATGTGGTGTGTGTTTACCGCGACAGGGCCGCTATATGCACTCATGCGTCGATTTGGCCTTGCTCCCCATCTTCTGACCAATGCGGATGCGAGTCGCCTACAACCCGCCACTGAACAATGGGGCAACTACTACACGCGGATGCCTCGTGTCTGTGCCGGTAACCTTGCTCAAGGTGCTGAGCAGTTGGAGCGGATGGTGTCTAAACACCGCCATACGGAGAATGCCAATGCGCGTCTTATTTGAACGTTTGGCTGAATATGCCTACGCCCAACCTGATCAGGTTGCCATTCAAGGGTCGGATGCATCTGGCGACTGCCTGATATTGACCTATCAAGCGCTTTGGGGGCGGATCAGGGCGTTGAGTGAAACGCTATTGGCGCTCGATACACAGATGATTGGGCTTGCTGGTGACAACAGTGTTAGTTGGGTACTGATCGATCTTGCCGCCGCGTATGCAGGTATTTCAATTGTGCCGATCCCGCCCTTTTTTACGGCTGAACAACAACAGCATGTCTTGGATACGGCAGGGGTAGATTGGGTGATCGGCACGCCACATCCTGATGTCGCATTAAGCCACGCATCTGTGACTACATTGGCAGGATTACCATGCCATGCACGAGACGTAGACGCACCGCCAGCTTTGCCTCCGGCCGTAAAAATCACGTTTACTTCAGGCTCGACCGGTTCTCCCAAGGGCGTGGTATTGAGCGCAGCTACGCTGGAGAGCGTTAGTGTATCGCTTGCCAATACCGTCTCCACCACAGCGGTACCTTCCTGTCATTTAGTCGTCCTTCCCCTGTCCACACTACTGGAGAATATTACGGGTGTTTACGTGCCCCTGTTGCTTGGGGTGACGACAGTGATCCCATCCAGCTATGACTTGGGGCTGATCGGCTCAAGCCAGTTAAACCTGAATCAATTGATGAGCGGACTGATTCGTTATCGCCCGCAAAGCTTGGTGCTTACCCCTGCGTTATTGCGAGCCGTCATCTATCTTGGTGAACAGCATCCTGGTGCGGTTGCCGATCTTAAGCACGTTGCTGTCGGAGGCGCAAAGGTGGCACCGGGCTTATTGCGCGCAGCAAGTCGGCTTGGCTTATCGGTTTTTGAGGGTTATGGCTTATCGGAGTGCGGATCAGTGGTGAGTTTGAATACCTCCGAGCACCATTGTGTTGGCAGTGTGGGTAAACCGTTACCTCACCATCGTGTCTTTCTCGCACCAGACGGTGAAATCATGGTAGCAGGCGCGACATTCTCAGGTTATCTGGATCGCGACTTTCACCCTCACCAAGGCGCCGTCGCGACGGGAGATATCGGTGAATTTGATGATGACGGCTTTTTGTATGTAAAAGGTCGCAAAAAAAATCAACTCATTACGGCTTTTGGCCGCAACATCCACCCAGAGTGGATTGAGGCGGAAGCCATGGCCTATTCGGCGCTTAGCAACATGGTGGTATTGGGAGAAGGGAAGGACTACCTGACTGCCATTATTGGTAACGACTCTCCTGATCAAGCAAAGCAGCAGCTGATGCAGCTTAACCACCAACTGCCCGACTATGCGCAACTCCGAGCGGTGATATTTACCGCTCCTTTTCATCAGCAACCCCATTTAACTACGGCAAATGGCCGCCCTAAACGCGATGTCTTTTGCCAACAATTTGAGCCGCAACTTAACACGTCGGCCCAACCATTACTGACTGACGAAACCCTGCCACTCACGGCACATTCCTAGGAGGATTTATGGATAATCAAGGTTTTTTCCATGTACTAGAGAAAGAAACCGCTCAGGCGAGAGCCTCAATGCTGAGTGTGCCTGTGATTGAGGCTTGCGACTATAAGGCGATCACGCTGCAAACCTACACGGCCTTTCTTGTTCAGGCTTATCACCATGTGAAGCATACCGTTCCATTACTGATGGCCTGTGGTTCTCGGTTGCCTGAGCACTATGAATGGTTACGCCAAGCGCTCGGCGCATATATTGAGGAAGAGAAAGGTCACCATGAATGGATCTTGGATGACTTGCGCGCATGTGGTTTTGATGCCGAACTAGCGAGGGCTAACTGCGGTGAGGGCCAAGTCGGGTTAGGGATTGAGATGATGGTGGCGTATTTATATTACCAAATTGATCGCAAAAATCCAATGGCTCTATTTGGCATGGTTTGGGTGCTGGAAGGTACGAGCGTCTCAATCGGCGGCTCGATGGCCGCACTGATCCAGCAAACGCTTTCTCTACCCGATACAGCGATGCGGTATTTAACGTCACACAGCACCTTGGACGTAGAGCATATTGGCTATTTTGCTGATTTGATGAACAAGGTAACGGATCCCGCGGACCAACAAGCCATCATTGATAGTGCGAACCGTGTTTATGCGCTGTATGAATCAATGCTGCGAGCGCTTCCTATGGCCACGACACAGACCCAAGTGGCGTAGGAGGCGGTAATGAAAAACACAATTATATTGCTAACAGGTGCGACAGGAGGCATTGGCCGAGCACTGGCTGATGTACTGGCAAAAAAAGGCGCAATACTTGTGCTCGTCGGCCGCCATCCCACTGCGTTGCATGATCTCAAAAACCAGCTTATGAATGGCGAGCATCATCAGATCATCGAAGCAGACATTGGTACAGCAGAAGGCAGAGACAAGGTGAATCAGCATGCACGATGGCTGGGTCAGCAAGGTACGCCAATAGAAATACTGATCAATAATGCGGGGGTAAATTGTTTCAATTATCTATCCATGCGCGCAGATGACAGTATTGAACATGAAATTGCCATCAATCTAACTGCCCCCATTTTGCTTTGCAAACATGCACTCACGTGGCTCGCACCGACAGGTCTCATTGCCAACATTGGCTCAACCTTTGCTGGTATCGGTTTTCCCGGATATGCCAATTACGGTGCGACTAAATCAGGCCTGTATCGCTTTACCGAAGCGTTAAATCGGGAGTTATATGACAGTCAGCAGTGTGCCATTTATATCGCGCCTCGAGCCACCAAAACGGCGTTAAATGATGCACGTGCAACGGCGATGAATAAGCAATTGCGAAATCATGTGGACTCACCTGAGTGGGTAGCGAATCACATTGTTCGCGCCATCGAAAAGCGTTGCTTTGCGGTGTGGCTCGGGTGGCCCGAAAAACTGTTTGTTCGTCTGAACCAACTTTTTCCATCGTTAGTGGGTCATGGAATCGCAAAACAAAAAGACATCATTGATTTTCACGCTAATACGCCGCAAGGCTTGCCAGTTGTAGAGGAGTCACACCATGACTATTCGTAAATCATTTTATATTACCGTATGGGCACTCAGTTGTTCTTTGATTAGTGCGACAGTGCTGGCCGACCCTATCTTGGCTAAGATCCAGACGCGCTGGGCTCAATGTAACTACACTATCGAAAGCAGTGACGACAAAGTGGCGTGTTTCGACCGTTTAATCGATGATACGCAAATTTCACTTCTTGCCCAACCAGCGCGTCATGATCTGAAAATATGGCTTGCTATCAATAAGAGCTCGTTAGCCGGGGTTGATGGTGGCATGGGAGCATTAGGCTTGGTCAAGGATGCAAAAATTCTACTCGAAGATGTGATAACACAGGCGCCGGAAACGCTGGACGGTTCGGCCCTAACGAGCCTCGCGACGTTGTACCACAAAGTGCCGGGCTGGCCACTCGCATTTGGTGATGACGATAAGGCTGCTGAGCTGTTTAAAAAAGCACTCGCGATCAACCCAGACGGCATCGATTCGAACTATTTTTATGGCGAATTTCTAGCGGATACCGGAAAAACAAATCTCGCTGTGGCATTCTTGAAGCATGCACAGCAAGCCCCTTCGCGGCCAGACCGCCCTCTCGCTGACCAAGGACGCCAACAAGAAATTATCCAAAAACTGAAGGAGCTTAATCAGCAATGAGGCTGTTACTCGTCGAAGATGATTGCATGCTAGGGGAGTCCATGGTGGCGTCGCTGCAGCGTCACGGCTATACCGTTGATTGGTTGCAGCGAGGAGGTGGTGTGGATGCGTTGTTAAATACCGAAAGTTTTACCGCTATCATTCTAGACTTAACCTTGCCAGACACTGATGGGCTTCATGTGTTGCGTAAAATTCGCCGCAAACATAGCGATATCCCTGTGATGATTTTGACAGCACGCGATGACATTGATGACCGTGTGAAAGGGTTAGATGGTGGAGCCGATGACTACATGATCAAACCTTTTGCGCTCGAAGAGCTATTGGCGCGTCTGCGCGTCATGATTCGGCGTATTTCCGGTTATGCCGATACCACGATGTCATGCCATGGCGTGACCTTGTCGATGGCAACGGGTGAAGTGGAGATGAAGGGTGCACCTATTCGGTTAACTCCTAACGAGTTCAAACTGTTATCCACACTGATGGCATATGCTGGCCGAGTAATGAGCAAAGATCAACTTCAACAAGCGCTTCATGGTATGGATGAGGGAATTAGTCCGAATGCCATTGAAGTCCATATTCACAATTTACGCAAAAAAACGGGTGGAACCTTGATTCAAAACATTCGTGGGGTTGGGTATATCATTGAGAAATAAACAGCGCCCACATTCAATAAAACGCCATCTTACATTCAGCACTGTGTGTGTGGTGGGGGTATTAATGTTTGTCTCTTGGCTGCTGGTGTATAGCGAAGCCCGTCATGAAATTAATGAAGTCTATGACGCGCGATTGGGGCAATCGGCAAAAACGTTGGCGCTGTCGGTAATGAGCTGGGGAGATCAGCCGCCAGATAACTTTACACAAAGCTATACCCATTGGCTAAACGCGATCACTGCCAACGCAAAAGATGACGATACGACCACACCATTTGGGCACCCCTATGAAGATAATTTGTTTTTTCAGTACCGTGTTAACGATGCATTAGTTGCCAAAAGTCCGAACGCACCGGCGCAATGGATAGGGACATCGGACAACCCCGGATTTGATATGGTCACCGCAGCAGGTGAACAGTGGCGCACCTTCCTATTAGTATTCACACTGCCGGATAAACGGCAAGCGAGTCTGCTGGTGGCGGAAAAAGAGGCGATTCGCCAAGAGTTGATGACAGAAGTCTCGTTGACCATTGGCTTACCCCAGCTCCTATTGATCCCACTTTTAGCAGTTATTGTTGTGGTGTTGGTTAGCCGTGCATTTAGGCCGCTAGGCGAATTAAAAGAGACGATCGCTGCGCGCAGTGTTGATAATCTCGATCATATTCATGTATCACAACCCACCGTTGAGCTCTCACCTCTCGTCAAGCAGATCAATTATTTGTTTTCTCAATTGAATAATGCTTGGGTGCGTGAAAAGCGTTTGGTTAGCACTGCGGCACACGAGTTAAAAACTCCCCTTGCAGTACTGCGCCTCAATGCAGAAAACGCCTTGTCTGCGACCACAGACGCGGAGCGTGATAATGACTTGACCAATATTCTGACTGGCATTGATCGAACTGATCGCGTTATCCAACAATTGCTCATGCTTTCGCGGGTGGAGCAGCAAAAAAATACCGAAGTCACGCAGGTAGATATTGTTCCATTATTGCGAGAGCAAATTGCTGCGCTCGCACCGATGGCATTGACGCAACGTCAGTCAATAGAGCTTGAAGGGCGAGAGAGCCTGTGGGTCAAAGGTCACCCTGTAATGTTGTCAGTGTTATTTACTAACCTGATTGATAATGCCATTCGCTATGCAGGAAAAGGTGCATCTATCAGCGTGATCACCAGCCACTCAGCCAATACCGTCGTGGTGGAAGTGATTGATTCTGGCGACGCGATATCGGACGAAATTAAGAGCCGTATTTTTGATAAATTTTTCCGCGGTCATACCGAGAAAGGTGATGGGGCGGGGTTGGGAATGTCGATTGTCAAAGACATTGTGGAACAGCATCACGCGAGTATTATGATTCAAAGCCCGTACTTTTCTGACTATGGCAATGGTTTTACGGTGACTTTTCCAATGGTCTAGGCATGTGAGCATTCATAACCTTACGCCAACTGGTCGCGCAAGAACCGGTGTAACGCCTTGACTGCGGGGGTGAGTTGTTGGCGCGACGGACATAATAGGTGGAGTGGAGCCAGCTCGCCTTGCCAATCGGTGCACAAGGGCACTAACCGTCCTGCATTCAGATCCGCTTTGACATCGAGCGCCGATTTATAAGCGATCCCTTTTCCTGATAATGCCCATTGCCTTACCACGCCGCCATCATTGCTGGCGCGCCGCCCTGTCACACTGACTGCAATGTCTTCCTCTTGGCGATGAAACTGCCAACGGTTATAGCGCACTTCATTTAGCTCGTAGAACAGGCATTCATGGTGTTTCAAATCCAAAGGATGCGCGGGCGTTTTATGCTGGGCTAAATACTCGGGGGAGGCCACGAGCACCCGACGATTATCTTTAACCAAAGGCATTGCGATCATACTGGAATCGTTCAATACGCCATAACGAATTGCGATATCAATAGGCTGGGAAAATAACTTGGCTTGCTCGTCGGATAACGACAGGCGGGTACTGATGTGGGGGTAAATCGACATAAACGCATCAAGCAGCGGAAGGATCACGTCACGGCCCAAATCAGACGGCGCGGAAATAAGCAGCGAACCTTGGATCTTATCGGCGTTTTGCAGTTGTTGTTGACCTTGTTGTAGCAAGTCTAACGCTTGTTCGCTGTAGCGCAGAAACTGTTCGCCTTGTTGAGTGAGTCGCAAACTGCGTGTTGAGCGCACAAACAGAGGGCTGCCTAACTCAGTTTCTAACCGTTTTATGGCGGCACTGGCAACGGCGGGAGACACATCTAATTGTCTGGCCGCGCCAGTTAAGCTGCCGTGTTTGGCCGCTTCGACGAAGATAGCCAGATCTTGAAGTGCTTTCATTATCAAAAAAATGTTGAAAGAGATGTCTCTGTAGCATGGTTTTTCTTTGTGGTGATTGTCAATAGGCTGATAGCCACGTACTAACACTATCACGCTCGACCACCACAAGGAGATCAGCATGTCTTTGTTTGATGATTACCAACAGTCTGAGCTGTCGCTCGCTAACCGCATTGTCATGGCACCAATGACGCGCGCTCGCACCGACCAGCCAGGCAATATTCCTAATGCGATGATGGCTGACTATTATCGCCAACGCGCTAGCGCAGGGCTTATCGTGACCGAAGCGACGCAAATTTCTCCACAAGGGCAGGGATATAGCTTTACGCCAGGCATTCATAGCGACGCCCAGATCGCGGGCTGGCGTCATGTCACGGATGCCGTACATTCTGAGGGAGGTAAAATCTTTTTGCAGCTGTGGCATGTGGGTCGTATGTCGCATCCCATTTTTCACGAAGACGGTTTGCCTGTCGCACCGTCGGCGTTATCTCCTGAAGCGAGTGTATGGATAGCTGACGAAAATGGCGGAAGCATGCGTCCGTGTCCTATCCCGCGTGCATTAGAAACCGACGAAATCCCACGCATTGTCGATGATTACCGGCAAGCCGCCTTGAATGCCGTAGAAGCAGGCTTTGATGGTGTCGAAATTCACGCCGCCAATGGCTACCTCATCGACCAGTTTCTACGCTCGACCTCCAATCATCGCGATGATCAATACGGCGGCAGTCGTGAAAACCGGATGCGCTTTTTGGTGGCGATCATGGCAGCGATTAGTGAGGCGATTGGTGCGTCACGCACTGGGATCCGTCTGGCTCCTTTTATCACTGCGCGTGGAATGAACTGCCCTGACATTATTCCCACCATTCTTGAGGTAGCGAGCCATGCCAATCATTTAGGCCTTGCCTATTTACATCTTGCCGAGGCGGACTGGGATGATGCGCCGCAAGTTGATGATGATTTCCGCCATCAGCTACGCGCGCGGTTCAACAACGCGATCATTGTGGCCGGAAAATACGACCAACCCAAAGCAGAGAGCCTGATTGCTCGCGAGTTGGTGGATTTAGTGGCATTTGGTCGTCCTTTTATTGCCAACCCAGATTATGTCGCCCGTCTCCAACATGGCTGGCCACTGGCTGAATTTAACCCTCAGACCCTGTTTGGCGGCAACGAAGCAGGCTATGTCGACTATCCCAACTACTCCATCTCCCCCAACTATCGCACAAAGTGAGGACATCATCATGACAATACAAACGTTACCGACAGAGATGCATGCGGTTGGTTATCGCTTTGCGCACCCGATAGAAAAGGCCACATTGGCTGACATCATTTTACCCACGCCGACTCCTGACGATGATGACTTGCTGGTGGAAGTGAAGGCGGTTTCTGTTAATCCTGTGGATGTCAAAATCCGCGGCCATGTCGATGCATCTGAGGGACAGCATAAAGTGCTGGGGTGGGATGCGGCGGGCATTGTACGCCAAGTTGGTCGGCATGTGACGGGGTTTCAGCCCGGCGATAGGGTGTGGTATGCCGGCGCGCTTGACCGGCCCGGATCGAATGGTCAATTCCAATGTGTGAATGCAAAAATAGCGAGTGCCATGCCTAAAACGCTGTCCTTTGCCGATGCGGCCGCCATGCCATTAACTGCACTCACGGCGTGGGAGCTACTGTTTGATCGCTTAAAAGCCGGGCTTGAGCCAGAGTCGAGCACTTTACTGATTGTGGGTGCAGCAGGCGGGGTGGGATCGGTGTTAACTCAGCTTGCGAAGCAACTGTCGTCGTTGACGGTGATCGGTACTGCGTCGCGACCAGAGAGCCAAGCGTGGGTGAAAGAAATGGGTGCCGATCATGTCATTGACCATGGTCAGCTCTTACAGCCGCAACTTGATGCGTTGGGAGTAGAAGCGGTAACCCATGTCGCGAGTCTTAATCATACCGAGGCGCATTTGGATCAACTAGTAGATTGTCTGATCCCTCAAGGTAAACTGGCGCTGATTGACGACCCAGAACAGCTCGATATTCGAAAGTTAAAGAGCAAGTCGATTTCTTTGCACTGGGAGTTCATGTTCACCCGCAGTTTGTTCTCGACCGCTGATATGTACCAACAACATGTGATCTTGGCGAATGTGGCTAAATTGGTTGACCAAGGCGTGCTAAAGTCCACGGCCTCTCATCAACTAACCGGGCTTAATGCAGCCAATTTAATCCTTGCACATCAAGCCGTAGAAAGTGGCCGAACAATCGGCAAGTACGTCATCGCGGACAAGGTCTAGAGTCCGACTAACCAAGTTTGTTTGTCCATATGTAAGCTGTCTTTTTATATAGACAGCTTGTGTTCAGTTTTATGTTGTTAATCTAGCCGCAAAAAAGGTTGGTTAGGTATGAAACTGTATAACGTGATTAAGGCTTACTTAGTGGAAGCCATGATTCTCGGTGGTGCATTCGCGCTAGGGGTGTGGCTAACCCTTTCAGGCTATTTGCTTCATTAGTGATGGCGAACGTTGGCACATTAAAAAGGGCTTTCTTTGCTTAATTCATTGCAGATTTCCACGATGGCGAGTGACAACCCTGAGCGAATCACCTGCTGTTGGCGCTGCAGTTGTAGCTGATAGAATTCGATATCTACGTCATCTTCCGGCGGGCCAATATCGAGCGAAAGCATGCCCATCGTATTCGCTTTGCGTAGCTTTTTGACGGCATCGAGCACCTTAGGATCGGTAAATTGGTAATCGTCGGCATCGTTACTCAGTTGGTTTTTAAGTTTAATGATTTGTTCAATATCGTGATAAGCGTCATCTGATAACACGCCTAGACCAAACAAGAGTTTCAATCGCACAGAAAGATCCCCCAGCGGCCCAGTGTCGTGCAGTAAAGGCCCCACCACTGATTCCACCGCAAAGTTATCTTTGCGAAAAACCCGCTTGATTAAGCCATCAATAGCTGTCTCAAACGTATCCACCGCGGCAACAAAAAAGCCACGCACGGTTGGCGCTTGGTTTAATCGTTCAATGATGTCTGTTTCGTCGAAATTTTCTGCCATAGACTCAATACTGCTTATTGTTATAACGGGGGAGCTAAACTCCCCCTGTAAAATGCGCGGTTTACAATTGCTGGTACAGGGTGTTAATTGCCTCAACTTCAGGGCTTTCCTCTGCCAAGCCGGTGTATGTCGCCAGCGTCTTTCTTACGCCCACCTCAGCCAATGAAGCTTGAAGCTCTTCAGCTTGTGGATCGGTGTGATTGGTGTATTTCAATGCTGCGGCAATCCCTTTTAATAGGGCTCGGTTATCTGTGCCGTACTCTATTGTACCCAGTAATGGCTTGATAAGCCTATCGTTCTGACTTAGTTTTCGGATAGGCTGACGACCAACACGATCGACCTCATCAACCAAATAGGGGTTTGAGAAACGCCCCAAAATTTTCTCGATGTACGCTTGGTGAGCGGCGCGGTCAAACCCGTAGCGTTGGATAAGCACTTCGCCGCTTTCTTGCATCGCTGTTTTCACCAAATCACGGATTTTCGGATCGGTAATGGCTTCACGAATGGTGCGGTGGCCGCTCAAGCAACCCAAATACGCCGTGATGCAATGGCCCGTGTTTAAGGTGAAAAGCTTACGCTCGACGAAGGCCATGAGGTTTTGTGTCTTCTCCATCCCTGCAATATCTGGGATTTCGCCTTTGAACTGCTGTTCATCCACAATCCACTCGCTGAAGCTTTCTACTGTGACCTCTAAGGGATCATCGTTCGCCGCTTCCGCCGGCGGCACAATGCGATCAACTGCGGAGTCGACGAAACCAATCAGTGCGTCTGCTTTCTCATGTAATGCGGGGTCAAGGTGCTTATAGACTTCGCCTTTGAGATGCGACGTACCACGGATCATGTTTTCGCAGGCAATAATGTTTAGTGGGGTCTCATTGCCGGATGCGAAACGTTTTTCAATGCCGGTGGCGATGGTCTTGGCAATAATATCAAGCACATTAGGGCCAACAGCCGTGGTCACTAAATCCGTTTTTACGATTTTATCGATAACATCATCACTTGCCGAATTGACTGCCGTGATATGAGAAACCGTGTCGATATGGCAGTCGTTACCTACCACTTTGACGTTGTAGCTTTGTTTGTGACTGAGTTGGTCAATGAGGGGCGCATCGACATCGGCAAAGGTGACCTCGACATTGGCATCCGCGAGCAATTTTCCGATAAAGCCGCGGCCGATATTGCCGGCACCAAAATGAACAGCATTTTTCATAGTATTTACCTCAAACTAATAACGGTAGTGATGAGAGGCCACCGAGGTGGCCTGCTTATTGGGTTGATTAATGGGATGACGTCATAAAGCTGACGCTTTCATCACTCAATAGATTGAGGATCTCGTCAATACTGTCAGTACTGGTGAGAATATCTATTGCATCAGGCTCATCTAACGCATTAGTAATGGCGGTAATTACTTGAATATGTTCATCGTTTTTGGCGGCAATGCCAATCACCAACTTAGCGATATCCTCTTTGTCGTCGGTGAACTGCACACCCGATGGATACTGACATACCACAATGCCGGTTTGCTTGACCCCATCTTTTGCTTTAACGGTGCCATGAGGAACGGCGATCGACTCCCCGAGGTAAGTGGGGGTTAATGCCTCACGCTCAAACATCGCGTCGACATAGCTAGGCGCTACGTAGCCAAGTTTGACAAGTTGCTCACCGGCAAATCGAATCGCTTCATCCTTGTTTGTGGCCGTTAAGCCAAGATGAATGTTTTTACGCTGAAGTTGAAAAGCAGGTGCCGGGGTTGGCTCGAAACTGTCGTCATTTGCCGCCGTCGTCGGAACTTGAAGCACTTGCGGATCGTTGGCGGCGGGATACTGTGCGGCGAGAATTTGGGTAACCAACTGGCCGTAAACATCGCCGTCTAAAAAGTTATTGAGTGAAATATGGTGTGCGGTTGGCGCGTGAGTGCGCGCACGCTCGGTCAGATCTTTATGCGTGATCACAATCTGCGCATCCTCAGGCAGGCTATTGACCGCAATATTCGTGACACCAATATCTAAGCCTGCATTTTGCACTTTTTTGCGCAGCAAGCTGGCACCCATGGCACTAGAGCCCATGCCAGCATCACAGGCAACTAAAATATGCTTTACGTCAGCAAAGTTAACTGTGGCTTTAGGCGCAGAAGAGGGGGCGGAGGTGCTTGCTTTAGCGCCTGATTTCATGTCTTTCATTTTGGCGGTCGCCTCATCAAGTGAGGCTTCGTCACCTTCACCCTCTGTGCTTTTCTGTGTTTTCATCAGTAAAGCGGCGACCACAAATGACACGCTGGCTGCGGCAATAATTGAAGCCAAGACGCCGACAATTGAGCCTTTTTGCGTCATTAACAGCACAGCAAAAATAGAGCCTGGCGAAGCGGGCGACACAATACCTGCATCAAACATAGTGAGAACGAACACACCTGTCATACCACCCGCAATCGCGGCAAGAATAAGTCGTGGATTCATCAGAATGTAAGGGAAGTAGATTTCGTGAATACCACCGAAGAAGTGAATAATGGATGCACCGCCCGCGGTTTGACGTGCGGTGCCTTTGCCAAACACCATGTAGGCAAGCAAGATGCCTAGACCAGGACCTGGGTTTGCCTCAATGAGGAAGAAAATAGACTGGCCAGCCTCTGAGGCTTGCTGGATCCCAAGTGGTGAGAAAATACCGTGGTTGATCGCATTGTTGAGGAAAAGAATCTTAGCGGGCTCAACAAAGATTGAGGTCAGTGGTAACAGGTGTGCTGAGACCAAAAACTCCACACCTGCCGCGAGGCCACTGGATAAGAGTTTTACGAACGGGCCGATAAGGAAGAATGCGATAATCGCGCAAAGCATACCGATAATGCCGGCGGAGAAGTTATTTACTAACATCTCAAACCCGCTTCTCACTTTGCCATCGACATAAGCATCGAATTTTTTGATCGCCCAGCCGCCGAATGGACCAACCATCATCGCGCCCATAAACATGGGAATGTCAGTCCCGACAATCACCCCCATGGTGGTAATTGCACCGACAACCGCACCGCGTTCGCCGCCAACAAGTTTACCGCCGGTATAGCCGATCAGCAGTGGTAGTAGGTAGGTAATCATGGGGCCGACCATGGCCGCCAATGTCTCATTAGGGACCCAACCGGTCGGAATGAATAGTGCAGTAATAATCCCCCACGCGATGAATGCGCCGATATTGGGCATCACCATATTCGAGAGGAAGCGACCAAAATTCTGTATCTTGATCTTGGTGTCAGATGATATCATAACAATACCCCGTTTGATGTTCTCATTGAACGTGTGTGGTAGAACGGTTCGCCAAAACCGTCTGGCTAGTAAGTACCCAGTCAATTTACCACATATTTTTTCGAGAGAACTGATAACGGGGATTTATTGACTCAACTCTCACTATTCACTTCGCAACTATATGTTAGTCCAACATCTGTCACAGAAATAACATGTAAATTTAGCACAAAACGCAATGATCAAAATTGTCAATAAAATATATAGCGATGTATGTCACATTTGTAATTTTTGATTTATAAAATATATGGTGATATAGATCACTTTTTATTTTTTTAGAATAGTGAAATAAAAAACTATAGTGATAAATATCACACTATCAGCCTGGTCAATAATGATTCATCAAGTGATAAAGATCACACTTGTATTTTTATTACGAATAGGGTCGGTGTCGTGTGAGGTAGAAACCAAGCTCAATCGCGTTGAGCCTGGTGAGTTAAAATGCCAAGGTAGCCATTACAGACAAGAGAGTTAATACGCTCCTGCGCTGTAGATAAGCTCGTAACTGTGGCTGTAGATCTCCAAGATATTGCCAAATGGGTCTTCCATATAGATCATGCGATAGGGCTTCTCTCCAGGATAGTAATAGCGTGGTTTCTCCATGCGTTTCTTACCACCCGCCTCAACAATACGTTCAGCCAGTGCTTCAACGTTAGGATCTTGCACGCAGAAGTGAAAGACGCCCGTTTTCCAGTACTCGAAATTGTTGTCAGGGTTTTGCTGATCTTTGAATTCAAATAGCTCGACACCCACTCGGTCACCGGTTGATAAATGGGCAATACGAAAGCGCTCCCAACCTTGACCAAACACATCGGTACACATCGCTCCAATTGCACTATTGTCTTCGACAATCTCGGTAGGTGTCATAATGAGATACCAGCCAAGCACTTGCGTGTAAAATTGAACGGCTTTGTCCAAATCAGGTACCGAAATACCAATGTGTGAAAATGTACGCGGATAAGGGGTTGGCATGCGTTGCTCCTTCTAAGATGACGTTGTCAGTGGTTGCAAGCATGAGGTATCACAAACATAATGTTAAATTATGGTTTGCAATAGTTATGATGACAATTTGTTATGGTTAACCCTGTTTGGCTGAAAACCTTTTGCACCCTGGTAGATGTTGGCAGTTTTACCAAAGCCGCTGATAAGTGTTTTATGACCCAATCAGGCGTCAGTCAGCACGTGCGAAAGCTCGAAGATGCTTTATCGACCACCTTACTGATTCGGAGTAAAAAGGGTATTGTCACGACGGAGGCTGGAGAGCAACTCTATCGTCAAGGCAAAGATGTACTACAAACACTCGATAACCTAGCCGTTAATATCAGCCAGGATCCCGGTTATGAAGGGGAGGTGCGTCTTATGTCGCCGGGAAGTGTTGGTCTCTATTTATATCCTCGTTTGCTCGATCTCCAGGTGACGTATCCTACACTTATGATTAACTATCGCTTTGCGCCAAATGGCGATATTCACAATGCCATCTTGAACAACACCATTGATATTGGCCTGACAACCGCATGTCCCGTTAATCCAAATATTCAGTCTGAACCCATCGGGGAAGAGCCGTTGTTGCTGGTGACACCGCGCCATGTTAAATCCCCGACTTGGGAAACACTCTGCCAGCTAGGATTCATTGATCATCCAGATGCGAGGCATCACGCCGAGTTATTACTTGGGGCGAACTTCGAGCAATACCAAACGGCGCAGTTGCGCCCGATTAGGCAATCAGGCTTCTCTAATCAAATTGGTCTTATCTTACTACCCGTTGCACGCGGACTCGGCTTTACCGTGTTACCCGCCAATGCTGTCGCCGCTTTTGCTCAACAAGCGGCCATCAAATCTCACCATTTACCGATACCGGTCAGTGAAACCTTATATCTTTCCTCTCTTGCCAGACGCGTGCTGCCCCAGCGCGCTATCAATGTTACTAATGTTATTAAAGAGCAGGTTGGTCAGTCGTGATTACCGCTGATAGCCTCCGAATGGTTTCTAAGTTTGGTTATTCCCCAAACTTAGAAACCAGGCTCCGTTGATTAGCTACGCTTGATCCCATGCCAATACACAGGCCAATGGTGCGGTTCACCAAGGTTGTTGATCACTGCTGCAATGGTTACCAGTGCGACACTGCCTGCGAGCACGGGCGTAAACAAATAATCGATGCCTACCACTTGAGTCCCCGCTAGCATGACCACCAGTGGATTTGCTCCAGCCGGTGGATGGACGGCACGGCAGGCTTGCATCAGCATAATCGCAAGGCCAACTGCTAGTGCGATCATCCAGCTTTCATTTCCCACTCCATACAGCATCGCCAACCCAACACTGGCGGTCAGTAAGTGACCCACAATCACATTTCTCGGTTGCGCGAGCGGCGACTGAGGCGCTGCAAATAAAATCACACAGGTTGCGCCAAACGGTGCCATCAGCCAGGGTACGCCGGTGGTTTGATTAAGCACTAGCAAGGTGAGAATGCCCAAAAATCCACCCAGCAAGCCTTTCGTTAGTTGAATCCACGTCGGTTTAGGCGGTAACGCACCGCCACCTTTTAATCGTTTCATACTCGTTCCTTTTTTAATTACATTCATCAAAAGTGTACCGATCTGTACACATTGCTATAAAGAGTACAGATCGGTACACTTCATAGCAAGCATTTTTTGGAGAGCATGATGAGCAAGCGCGATCACATCTTGGCGGTGGCCGAGTCGTTATTTAACCAGTTTGGTTACACGGCAGTAGGCGTCGACAAAATCCGCGATGAAGCCGCGGTCTCGAAGACCTCGATGTATCGCCACTTTGGTGCTAAGTCGGCTTTGATTGAGGCGGTGCTTCAAGCGCGTCATACAAGGTTCGAGCAAGGGCTACAGCAGGCTATTGATGCTCATCAGGATAAAGAAGCCCAATTGACGGCTTTACTGGATTGGCATCTGGCGTGGTTCAAACAAGACGACTTTAAGGGTTGTATGTTTATGCATGCGATTGGCGAATTTAAGAGTGCCACAGACGGTCAAATTACAGAGATTGCCAAAGCGCATAAGCAAAAGATTCGCAATGTGATTGAAGGGATTGTCGGATCTGACGCTGTTGACAACGTGATGACGCTATTAGAAGGACTGATCGTGCGCGCCGAATTTGGTGAGGTGCCCAGTAGAGCGTCATGTCTGACGATATTAAAGCGTATCTCGAGTACATAGTTATCGATATTTCGTGACAGTGTCACGTATTGCGTATGGACGATGCTTTCCCTGTCTTCTAATCTCTAAGAGTACAAAGACAATCTGAGGTGGCAATGTGACGAGATGGTGGACGCTAATAGTTTACTGGTTGCCGTTGAGTGCACTGGCAAACACACTCACGGTTGCGTACCGCGATCATACGGATGCGATGTCATCCGCGACTAAAGCGATCCTAGAGCGGGTTTTTTACGCTGTTGACTCAAACATCGAACTATCTTGGATAGAAATGCCGCTAGCGCGAGCGGAGAATGCACTCGCTAAAGGGATCATTGATATTGACTTTGGTCGCACGCGATTGGTCTACCAAGACACGCCTCAGGTGCTTTATCCCACAGAATCACTGTTCTCCGTTGACTATTATTTGTTTGGGCACACGTATGTGCTTAATCCTGAAGATTATCAACGTGTGGTGGGGGTGATTGGTGATCAATTGGCGCTGATGATTGCGGATAGATATCAGTGGGATATGGTGCCCGTAAGAACTGAACGGGCTGCGTTAAACATGGTGAATAGTAATCGTGCACAGGCGATGGTGGGCTATGTGGGAATCGCAAGTATGCTAGAAAAAGAGCGACTGACGACCGTACGCATGGCAGACAGTCCTGTCGAATCCATTCCCATTTATTTGGCGATTCATCAGCGGCATCAAGCTCTTATTGAGCCACTGAACGCTAGTATACGCAAAATGAAAAAGAGCGGAGAAATAACCGCTCTACTCGAAAAACACGGCATCCCTCATTGAGATGCATTTTCTATCCGAAGTTTCTGCTCGCGTACTTTACGACGCAATAGCTCCGTATAAATTGGTTGTCCACCAAGCAACTGTGCGACCAAGGTGGCACCGAGGGTGGTGATGATTAACGGCAAAATCAGATAATAGTTGTTGGTCATTTCAATCACCAACAAAATACCGGTAATCGGCGCACGCACGGTCGCGGCGAACAGAGCGCCCATGCCCGCAATAGCAAACATACCTGGCTCTATCCCCATCTCTGGGTACATATTGGCAACGACTAACCCATACACTGTGCCTAACAAGGTCCCTAGCGCCAGCATGGGCGCAAAAATGCCCCCAGGCGCACCCGAGCTAAAGCAAATCACTGTCAGTAATGTGCGCGCCATAAAGATAAACATTAGGGCACTGATTGAATAATTGAGGGTGACGAAATCTGGCACGAGATTGATGCCACCATGGGTAAGCTCTGGCGCGTAGATTAGTAATAAACCAAAGAAACCGCCTAATGTGGCACCCACTAACCAGATCCGTTTTTGGCTTTTCTGATAAAAGCGTTGGAAAAAATCCTGAAAGCGCATAATCAGAAAATTAAACAGTACGCCAAATACCCCAAAACAGCAGCCCAGAACGAGAAAGAACCACAGCGAAATAAGTGGCGGCGTTTCGTATTGGGGCAGCACGATCACCGCCTCTTGGCCATTAATATAGCGAAAGACGATATCGGCCATAATCGCAGCAATGATCACTGCTTTTATCGAGATCAAGGTGTAACGAAACTGAGGCCGCATTTCCTCAACCACAAACATGATCGCGGCGAGGGGAGCATTAAACGCCGCGGCAAGGCCGGCAGCAGCACCGGAGGCAAGCAGCGTTTGGTTACTGTTTCTGTCTTTGATACGGAACGTATCGGTCACCATTCGGCCAATATTGGCACCGATTTGAACGCTTGGCCCTTCGCGGCCCAGAATCATACCTGAGCCCAGCGCACCTAAACCGCCGAAAAATTTCACTGGGATGACCCGCCACCACCGCGTAGGACGGATGCCTTCCATCGCGCCTTCCACCTCAGGGATCCCTGAGCCTGCGGCCTCGGGAGCAAAGCGATGCACAAGCCAATAACCCATTAAGGCCAGGCCAGCACTGATCATAAAAGCGAGCAATCCCAATGGAATCATTGAGCTAATGTTACTGTCTAGCCAGTCAGTTCTTGACTGAGAGAGGGTATGGATCGCGAGTTCGAAAAGGGTGACAACGACACCGCCTAAAAAGCCGATGATAACCGCGAGTAAAAGAATAGAAACGGGTGTTTTATCGCGTGACCATAATTTATCAAAGAAAACACTAGATTTGTAAAAGATGGCTCTTTTTTTGCCTGATTTACTTACAAATTTCATTTGTGTGAACGCAAAGTTTGAAAAGAAAAGTCACGGTGTACAGTGGTACCTATTTAACCGCCGACACCGTGGTGGGAACGTCCTGTTCCTCGAGAGAACGCATTTATACTACGTCAATTAACATAACATGCAAGCGCTTGACCGGTGTCTAACTATCTGGATTGACCAAGACAAAAACGATGGAGTGAGCGGTACACTGGCTAGACGATCGTAAGCGAACATTTTTATACGTTTCACTGATGTGCCACGTATTGTCAGCCAGCGTACCACCTTTGTCAGCACCAATAATTGATTTGAATTAGATCACAGTTTGTTGCGCTGAAAATGTCCGCAGCCGCTATATCGGATTGGTAACCGCGGTGTGGCCATGCCAAAGCAGCAAAGGCATGGCCATCGTTATTGGTTTAGCGAGGCGTCATTGGCCTTGAATAGCGGCAAGGCTATCGCCGATCTCTATCAGGCGATCCAAAATATGCTCACCATCGACACCGATGCCATTGTGTTCGTACTCGTTGGTCATCCACGCTTGGCTGTTGGCAATCTTCGCCAAGGTTTGGCGGGAGTAATCAAACTCAACAAACATGTCATCCACATAGGTGGCACAGGCCAGCGGCACCGTGTTGTGCTTGAGCACCTCGAGATCATAAAGCGCCGGCCAATCGGTTTTTTCCGCCAACAACATCGCGGCCTCTCTGAGTGGTTTGAGCGTGGCAAGTTGATCAAACATCCACGGATAGACCATTTCTCCGGTAAACCGAAACGGCTGATCGGGCTGATAGTGGAACTGCGGGAACTGATCACGCACCCGATGGGCTGCCCACTGCGAGGCCTGCTGCTGGCAGTAAATCGATTCATGCAAAATAGCGTAGAAAGGGTTGGTTAAATACCCTTGTTCTGCTTGCATCGCATCAAGGAATGGATAGCTCAGCACACGCTCGCCATTCACCTCAATAAAGGCTCGTTCCAATAAATAATAAAGCGGCAGCCCCGCATGACCGCGGCCGAGATTTAGGCCAATGGTTTGGAACTGCTCCGCCGTAAATGGCTGACCGTTTGGCAGCATCACCGCATTGTTTTGCAAATACTGGGCAATCTCGTGGCAGCGGGCTTGCGCATCGGGGAACTGAGCGAAAAACTGCTGGTTTTTATCTTCCACGCGCTGATAGGTTTTTTGGTACACCCTATCGGCATGTCCTTCAATCGGTGGAATGCCGCCGGTGACAAACGCGCGCGATAGCGATTGCGGAAAGAAAGATAAATAGGTGAGCGCACAGAACCCACCAAAGCTTTGACCGAGGATCGCCCATTGCTTAATACCTAACGCCTCACGCAAACACTCGGCGTCTTTCACGATGCTATCGGCACGAAAATGGCTCAGATAGTCCGCTTGCTCCGCAGGTGTGAGATGGGCAAGCGTTTGGTGATTCACCGGCGAGCTCAATCCTGTGCCGCGCTGGTCGAGCAACAACACGCGGTAATCGTTTAATGCCCGTTTTAACCAACCGCTCGCGCCATTAGGGCGAGGTGACTCCATGCCAGGTCCACCTTGAAAATACACCAGCCAGGGTAACGCTTGCTCATTTTTACGCGTATCGACGATTTCGCGGGCGAAAATCGAGAGCGAGGGGCTGTTAGCGTCATGATGATCCAGCGGCACATCAACATGATGACTGCGATAACGGAGATGGCGATCCCACAGATCTTGCATGGTAATTCCTTTACAAACAAAAAGATGACGCGAGATAGATTACCAGAGATGGTGATAAGCAGCGAGCGCGTTTCATCCAATCAACCCGCTATATTTTTGTGATGCTCGTCACCTTTCTATTTACTTAGCCTGCTAACTATTTTATAGTGTCTGTCTGTTATTACTTAGCCTGCTAAGTATTCTTACGGTTGAAGGAAGACACGATGACATCGCCCAATCCCGAACACATGTCGATTGCTGAACATTTAGGGCGCACGGCGCGATTATGGCGCCGTGTGGCGAATTCAGAGCTTGAACCTCTGGGGCTGAGCTATCCACGTTGGAGTGCGCTTTGGATGTTGCGCCGATTGGGGGATGGCATCAGCCAAAGTGAATTGGCACAGGCGCTGGAAATTGAACTGGGCTCGCTAATGCGCACATTGAAGCATTTAGAAGCGCAGGGGCTGATCACACGGCGCTGCTCGCCAGAAGATAAGCGCACCCGTACGGTGCATGTCACCGACAGTGGTAGTGACTTAATGTCACGCATCGAAGCGCGGGTGTTGCGGGTGCGCAAGCATTTGCTCTCTGGTATTGCGGCTGAAGATTTTGACGCCTTGGAGCGGGTGTTGGTCACCATTAATCAAAATGCAATGGACTATACCGCCACCACCGAAGACGACTGCGGCACAGAAGAATAGGTAATAGAGGTAAGAAGTACGAATGACACCGGATGAAAAATTTGCACGTTGGGTAAAAGTGGCCGCCCTCAGTTTTGTTTTGATTTTTGGCTACTTTTTGGTCGCCGATAACTTGATGCCGCTGACGCCTCACGCGATGGTCACGCGCACGGTGACTAAAGTGGCCCCGCAAGTCAGTGGGCCGGTCAGTGCGCTGGCGGTAGAAAACAACCAACGGGTTCACCAAGGCGATATTCTGTTTCGGATTGAAAGTGCGCCTTATCGCATTGCGGTCGACCAAGCCAAACTCGCCCTTGCCCAGGCAAGACAAACTAATGCTCAGTTAGATGCCTCACTAATGGCCGCGCGGCAAGATGTCTCAGCATTGGCGTCGGTCTTGGCACAAAAAGCGCGTGAAGCAAAACGCTTAAAAGCTTTGTTCGCCAAAAATGGTGTCTCGCAGCAGCAACGTGATGATGCGATCAGTGCGGCCAATACTGCTCGGGCTAAATGGGAAGCCGCGAAAGCGCGCGTCAGTGCCCTTCAGATCCAACGGGGTGGTGACGGTGCCAGCAATATCGCCGAACAAGTGGCGCTGAGTAAACTAAAAAAAGCCCAGCTTAACCAATCCTACACCACTGTTAGAGCCAGCCATGATGGGGTGGTAACCAACTTGCAGTTGGATGTGGGGGCTTATGCCAGTGCGGGTAAACCGCTGATGGCCTTGGTGTCTGAACGCGCCGATGTGATTGCCGATTTTCGTGAAAAAAGTGTCCGCGATGTGCACACCGGCACGCCAGTGAATGTCACTTTTGATAGCGAGCCGGGCAAACTTTACGCGGGACACGTGAGCAGTGTCGATGCCGGGGTCAGTGCCGGGCAAATCGATGCCAATGGTCAACTGGCCTCACCGTCTAACTCCAATCGTTGGGTGCGTGATGCGCAGCGAATGCGCCTGCACATTGAACTCGACGAATGGCCTGATCACTCCTTGCCAACAGGGGCTCGCGCCACGGTACAGCTAATGCCTGAAAGCGCAGTGACGCAGTGGCTGGCCCGTGCGCAAGTCGGTTTTTTGAGTATGCTGCACTACATCTACTAAGGGGAGTTGACGATGAGGTTATGGCATCACCCCTTAAGCGATAACGATGTGCGCCAGTGCGCGCGCATTGCCACCGGTGCGACGCTCGGTTTTGCGGTGTGTAAGTTTTTCGGTTTTAGCTTCGGGGTGTTTTTTACCGTCACCCCGATGTTGTTGCTTGGGCTTGTGCCCGTGATTAACGGTCGTGCTGCACGACAATTGCTCGCCTCTGCGGTGATCAGTGGGATAGAAGTTGGGCTGCTCGGCGGATTGTTTGGCGCGCATCCTGGGTTAATGACGCCACTGGTGTTTTTGCTTTTCACCTATAAGTTTGCCTGTATGTCCAAAGGGCGCTTCTTTCTTTTTGGCGCCAACAGTGTGTTAAGCCTGAGCATTATGCTGCACTTTGCCAGCTATCCCGATTTACCGATTAACACCTTAATCTTCGGTAACCTCGGCGCGAATGTGTTATCAGTCGCGGTGGCGTATTTAGTGACCTGGTTAATTCCCGATGTCACGCCACGTCAGCCGCCCGCCGCACCTGCAGGAGGAAAACAATCGCACCGGATGCGACACGAGGCACTAATGGGAGCATCGTTAGCGACCATTTCCTTTGTGGTCTTTCAGCTGTTTGATTTGCGCGACTCCATTTCGGCGCAGGCCACGACTGTGTTATTGCTGTTTCCCATGCACTGGAATGGTACCTTAAGTTATGCGCGAAAACGCACGCTGGGTACGGTGCTCGGTGTGGCATATGCAATGGCATGCCAAGTAATTTTGTACGATTGGTTTGGTGTATTGATCTTGGTCGTGCCGCTTTTGTGGATAGGGACGCTACTATTCGCCAAAGCCCACGTGAAAGAAGCCAGTGGGTCAGGGGTTGGATTTGGCGCCATGGCCACCTTGGGGATCCTATTCGGACAATCCTTAAGTCCCAGCCAAGACTTTATGTATGACGCGCTTTACCGTGTGAGCAGTAGTGCTGTCGCAATTGTGATCACCTTAATGCTGTGTTTTGCGCTCCACAAACTGCTTAACTGCTTTTCCGCGACTCGGTTTGGTGCCGCGTAAGCGTTTGAACCACCAAAGTTATTCCTCGCCTTAGTCAATCGATAATGGTTATTTTTGCGGTAAACATCCCATCCTAATTTGACTTTTGCGAGGTATCGCTTGTTTCTCCTCCGACCTGTCGCTATGCTCCTTGGCAGTTATGATGCACAGATAGGAAGTCAGCGAAGTGAAAAAACTCATCCTGATCGTGGTATGCGCCATGTTTGCCGTTGCGGCGATTGCCAGTATCACCGCAACCACCTTTATCTCGCATGACGAGATAGACAACATTATTCTCAAGCGTTCGCAAGCACAGGCTGAGCTCCTGGCCGATCGTGCTGAATACATTTTAGAAAACTCTTCTACTCCCACCGCCGATTTACAAGACATGGTGTCGGATCTCAAAGGTCGCGACGACATCAGCTATGCGGTAATGATTGATAAAAACATCAAAGCTATTGCCCACAGCGACACCCAAAAGCTGGGCAAGGTGTATAGCGATAACTATACCGTCGCGGGTGCCGGCCAAGGCCAACCGCAGCATTCTCGCTGGTATGCCGATGTGCAAGATGTGTGGGTATACGACATTATGATGCCGGTTTATGTCGATGGCCGCCTGTGGGGCGCGTTTGATGTTGGCATCCCGATTACGGAGGTCGATGCCGCTGCTAATGGTATCGTCATTGCCCAGCTCACCGCGATTGGCTTGATTTTTGTCGGTTGTACCCTGGTGTTGGTGTGGCTGTTGGGCCGTTTATTCGCGCCACTAAAAGGCCTCGAACATGCGCTGACCGATATCTCCAAAGGCGATGGTGATTTAACGGTGCGTTTGCCGGTGACGGGCAACAACGAAATTACCCGGATTTCGGTCGCGTTTAATACCTTTGTGGAAAAAATCGACCAAATCATCGCCAATGTAGCAGAAACCGGCGAAGAGCTGGGGCGTTCGGCTGAATCTCTACGTGATAAGGCGGCGCACTCACTGAAACGTGGCGAGTCGCAAAGCGAACAAGCCTTGCTGGTGGTCACCTCGATGAATGAGATGATTGCTACCATTAACGAGATCTCACAAAGCGCCTCGAATGCGGCAGACTCTGCCTCGTCGGCCAACAGTGAAACCGAAGCCGGTAAACAAACCCTGACCGAAGCAACCGCGACGATTAACCAGCTCGACACCGAGATGGACAATATGTCGACGGTGATCACTTCGCTGGCTGAACGCACGCAATCCATTGTGTCGATTCTGGATGTGATCCGGGGTATCTCCGAGCAAACAAACTTGCTTGCCTTGAACGCAGCCATTGAGGCAGCACGCGCGGGCGAAGCGGGACGTGGCTTTGCGGTGGTGGCTGACGAAGTACGCAGTTTGGCGACTAAAACCTCGCAATCGACCGAAGAAATTCAATCAACCATCGATCAGCTTCAGCAAGAGGCAAAAAACGCGGTTGATGCCATGGATACCAGCAAAGCGCTGACCACCGAGGGCAACCGTGCCACCGAGCAAGCACTGACCGCACTCGAAAGCATTGCTACGCAAGTCAGCACCATCTTGGATATGAACACCCATGTGGCGACGGCGACGGAGGAGCAATCGAGCGTGGCGAATGAAATCAACGTCAACATGGATACGGTCAACCAAGCGGCGCAAGCAGGGCTGGATGATAGCCACAGCCTTGAGGCGAGCAGCCAAGACTTGGCCGGTTTGGCGCGTACCTTAGACCACCATGTCGGCGCATTTAAAATCTCGGCAATTAAACCTGCCGAGAGCGCATTGCGGGCGGCGCGCGACTAATTCAGCGTTTACCCCAAGTAACCTCTATCGCCAGCCTTGTGCTGGCGATTTTTTTGCCAGCTAGCGCATCACACTGAGCCCGAGCCAGGCAGTTAAATGCCTGTTCGTAGCTGCTGGGCGGGTAAGTGCTCGGCCAGAAATGCCAACCAAGCTGAGACCTTGGGCTGTAACTGCCGCCCGCTCGGATACAGCGCCCAAATGCCCTCATCTTCTACCCGATAATCGGTTAACACTTCCTCCAACTCGCCGCTTGCCAACGCGGATTGCACGTAATAATGCGGCAGTTGAGCCAGCCCTAATCCGTGCTTGGCGGCATTGAGCAATGCCACGCCTGAATTGCAGCGCAACCGGCCTGACACGGTTAACGTGCGCACTTTGCCGCCGCTTTGGTAGTGCCAATGCTCGTTCGATCCTACTAAGCAGCTGTGATGACTGAGCGCACTGGGCGACTCGGGGCGGCCATTTAAGGCCAAATAGTCCGGGCTGGCGCAGATGGTTAATTGCCGCGACCCAAGTCGCTTGGCTTTCAGGCTTGAATCGGGCAAGTGGCCAATGCGGATCGCCACATCGGTACCGGTATCGGTCATATCCACCCGCCGATTGGTCAGATGTAAATCCACCGCCACTTGCGGATAGGTCACCATAAATGGCGCGAGCAGCGGGGCGATATATTGCTCACCAAAATTAACCGGCGCGGTGACGCGAATAGGCCCGGCAGGTAACGACTGAGCTTGAGTAATGGTTTGTTCGGCATCCATCAACGCGGCCATCAGCGGTCGGCAGCGCTGATAGTAGAGTTCGCCCTCATCGGTTAACGACACCTTCCGCGTAGTACGATGAAACAGCTTCACCCCCAAATACGCCTCGAGCGCAGCCACCCGACGACTCACTGACACCACCGTCGTGTCGAGTTTATTGGCCGCTTGCGTGAAGCTGCCATGCTCGGCGACCGATAAAAATTCGTTAAGTCCTTCCCAGTGGGGCGCCATTGCTGTCTATCCTGTTTCTATACACACATATACATTATTTCGTGAGTGAAATAATAATTTTCAAATTTGCGGGATTATAACTAAATCTAACTTGGTTAGCATAGTCAGGTATGCAATTAACAAGAACAGAAAGGAACCTCCAATGGCACTAACCATCCAGCCAGGACAAACACATATCAAATCCAAAGCCGCGGTTGCCTGGGGACCCGGTCAACCACTGAAAATGGAAGAGGTCGATGTTGAACTGCCCAAGCCAGGTGAGGTGTTGGTCAGAATCGTCGCTACCGGCGTGTGCCATACCGATGCGTTCACCTTATCGGGCGACGATCCTGAAGGCGTCTTCCCCTCGATTCTCGGCCACGAAGGCGGCGGGATCGTCGAAATGGTCGGCGAGGGCGTCACCAGCGTGGACGTGGGCGACCATGTGATCCCGCTTTACACCGCCGAATGTGGTGAGTGTAAATTCTGCCGCTCGGGCAAAACCAACCTGTGTGGCGCGGTACGTGAAACCCAAGGCAAAGGCTTGATGCCTGACGGCACGTCGCGCTTTTCTATCAACGGCGAGACCATTTTCCATTACATGGGCTGCTCGACCTTCTCGGAATACACCGTATTGCCAGAGATCTCATTAGCGAAAGTGAGCAAAGCCGCACCGCTAGAAGAAGTTTGCTTGCTCGGTTGTGGCGTGACCACCGGCATGGGCGCGGTGATGAATACCGCCAAAGTAGAAAAAGGCGACACGGTGGCGATTTTTGGTTTGGGTGGCATTGGCCTGTCAGCCATCATCGGCGCACGTATGGCCGGCGCTAGCCGCATCATCGGTATTGATATTAATGAGAGCAAATTCACCCTAGCCAAGCAACTGGGTGCCACCGATGTGATTAACCCGAAAGACTACGATCAGCCAATCCAGCAAGTGATTGTGGAGATGACTGACGGCGGCGTCGATTACTCGTTCGAATGTATCGGTAATGTCGATGTGATGCGCCAAGCGCTCGAGTGCTGCCACAAAGGCTGGGGCGAGTCAGTGATCATTGGGGTTGCCGGCGCAGGCCAAGAGATCTCGACCCGTCCGTTCCAGTTGGTGACAGGGCGCGTCTGGAAAGGCTCGGCATTTGGTGGCGTTAAAGGCCGCTCCGAGCTGCCCGGTATTGTCGAGCGCTACCTCGATGGTGAGTTTGGCCTGCAAGAATTTATCAGCTACACCATGGGCCTTGATGACGTGAACCGCGCCTTTGAACTGATGCACGAAGGCAAAAGCATTCGCAGCGTGATCCACATGGACCAATAACAGGACGGCCGCCGTGGCAACGCGGCGGTAAAATAACCATGCAACTAGAAAAAATAAGCGAAAACAAAGTCGCAGGCGGTTGGCACCAACGTTGGCAGCATGACTCAAGCACCACCAACGGCAAAATGACCTTTGCTATCTTTCTGCCAGAGAAAGCGAAAGAACAACCTGTGCCGGTGCTTTATTGGCTCTCGGGCCTGACCTGCACCGACGAGAACTTTATGCAAAAGGCGGGGGCATTTAAACAAGCTGCTACCTTGGGTATGGCGATTGTGGCACCGGACACCAGCCCACGCGGCGAGGGCGTGGCCGATGCCAATCAGTACGATCTTGGCCAAGGGGCGGGGTTTTATGTTAATGCCACCCAAGCGCCGTGGCAGTCGCACTACCAGATGTACGACTACGTCGCTCACGAACTGCCGGAACTGATTGAATCGCACTTTGCGGTCAACAACCAGCGCGCGATTGCCGGACACAGCATGGGCGGCCACGGCGCGTTAGTGATTGGTTTGCGTAACCCATCACGCTACAGCAGCATTTCGGCGTTCAGCCCCATTTGTCATCCCACTGAGTGCCCGTGGGGCAAACAGGCTTTTAGCGCCTATTTAGGCGATGACGAACAAACATGGCAAGCCTACGACGCCACCGTGTTACTTGCCCAAGGCCCCACCGCCATGCCGATGCTGGTGGACCAAGGCGACAAAGACGGCTTTTTGGCCGAGCAGCTTAACCCGCAAGCCCTAAAACAAGCGGCAGAGAAACACAACTCCCCGCTCACCTTGCGCATGCAACCCGGCTACGACCACAGCTACTTTTTCATCAGTACGTTTATTGATGAACACCTCGCCTTCCACGCCACTCGCTTTGCGCGGTAAGGCACAGAAAAAACGTCGAGACCCAAGCGGCCACCTAGGCCGCTTTTTTTGTACCCATTTCACAAAAGATGGTTTGGCTAACACTTTGGACAATAGCGCACGAAAAGCAAAACAGCGCTTGATACACTAATCCGCAAAATAGCCAATAAATGGCGTGTTAGGTGCCGACAACTGATCGGCGGTAGCGTGGTGAAACACTCGATGGTTAAGCAGCCTAAAGGCCAGATATACCGAAGACAGTGCGTGCCACAGTTTCTGTAAGTCAATATGATCTCCGATACAACTCTAAAAAAGAGAAGTTTAGATTATGAGTATAATTCACCTTAGACAAATAAATGCTTATCTCGAAGAAAATTATCGAGATCTAATTGATCTCGATGACGTTAAAGACAAAAGTAATAATGAAAAAGAACAGATCTTTAGAACTCGTTCTCTTGCTGCATATGCTTTAAAGACCCAAGCAGAAATTGAATTCGAAGTTTCTGCTAGATATGTGACAGATGGGTTTAAGGATAACGGGCTAGATGCTGTTTACTATAGTAGAGTTGATCGAGTTTTATATCTCGTTCAATCGAAATGGAATCAGGATGGTGGAGGTAGCGTTAGTGTAGGAGATACACAGAAATTTCTGCAGGGTTTTAAGGATCTTATAAATGCAAGATTTGAACGCTTTAACGATAAAATAAACAACAAAAAGCCGGAAATAGATCAAGCTTTAAATGATGCACAAACTCGTATAGTTATGGTCTTATGTTATACAGGTACTCAGCCATTGAGCTCGGAAGTTGAAACAATTATCCATGATGTTACAACCGAAATTAATGATACAACTGAAATTTTGACCTTCAAGACGCTGAGACAAAGTAATATATATAGTGCAGTTGCTAGAGGAGCAGAAGCTCAGCCTATTGATTTAGAGCTTGCGCTGCACTCGTGGGGACAAGTTAGAGAACCCTATATGGCTTTTTACGGTCAAGTTTCTGCAAGTGAAGTAGCTATATGGTGGCATGATCATTTTCCTCAAATATTCTCACCAAATATCCGTATTTATCTTGGAAATACTGAGATAAACGAAGGTATTACCGAAACTGTATTAACATCGCCTGAAAACCTTTGGTATTTTAACAATGGGATAACAGCTCTTTGCGCTAATGTGGGTAGGAAGCCTATTGGAGGAAGTGGAAGAGATATGGGTGTTTTCGAGTGTAGCGATTTTAAAATTGTGAACGGGGCTCAAACAGTTGGCTCTATAGCTGCAGCATTCGATAAGCAGCCAGATGCAGTACAAAATGCAAAAGTTCCTATAAGAATAATTTCATTGTCTGATACGCCGGAAGATTTTGGTAAAGAAATAACCAGAAATAATAATACGCAAAATCGTATAGATCGCAGGGATTTCGTTGCCCTTGATACAAACCAAGAGCGGATAAGAAATGAGCTACTGTTGGAGAATGTTGGATACGTTTATAAGTCTGGAGATTCTTTGCCAATCGGGATAGATGGATTTGATTTAGTTCAAGCAACTATATCCCTGGCATGTTCTCATAACGACTATACTTATGCTGTTCAGGCAAAACGTGAAATTGGTCGTCTATGGGATGACATATCCAAGGCTCCTTACAGAGCATTGTTTAATGACAGCGTTAATGGTCCGAATCTATGGCGTAAAGTTCTAATATCTAGAGTGATAGATAGTAGGGTTGAGGAGCTCCATCAGAATTCAGAAGGGCGAGCTAGACTTTGCGCTATTCATGGGAATAGGTTGATCATGTTTCTTGTTTTCCAAAACGTAAATTCCTCTATTTTTAGTGGTATTGGAGAGTTATCTACTAGCGAAGAGGATCATATAAGAAATTTAACAAATGAAATCTATCATAAAACGTTCTCTGTTATCGAAGAGGATTATCCAGATGCATACCCTGCAAGTCTATTTAAAAACCAGAAAAAATGTCGCCATGTGGTAGAACGTGTTCTAGCGAGTTAGTTGTAATAATTTGTCTCGTTCCCACGCTCCCGCGTGGGAATGCATATCTAGCTTTTATTCAAATACAAACAGCACCATCACGAGTGTAACATTACGCTGCCTAGAGCATTGAATCAGCTTGTTCGCTAAAGGTATTGTCGCTGTCCACGAATGTTAGAACAGAGATCAAGTGCCGTTCGGTGATTTTGTTGCGGATTGTGCCCATGATTCAAAATCCATATGCATTACCATGCATGGGCGTGGGAGCGAGTTAAAAAATAAGAGACGAGACATGTTATTTTTCATCAAATATAATTGGAGTTTTTTGTGCCTGAGTTAAAACCTCTAGATGGAATTAGTTCGAAAAGCAATCTGATATATTGGGGTAGGGTTTTAAGTAATATTGAGAATGAAATTGAAACGAGCAAAGAGTACGAAATGAATCTGGATGAAGCTCTATGCTATCCTCTATGGTTATTAGCTGCCTCCGAGTATGTTTTTTCTTTGATTCGTAGAAAGATAGGAATAATTTTTGACAAAGGTCAATCATTAGATTATCCATATGGAAAATTAGTTAAGGAATCCCAATGCCTTCTTAGCACGGTTGCTCACGAGTATGTGAAAGAATTCGAGATTATACGAAATACGATCATTCATAAAGGCTTTCCAAATGCGTTTTCTACTACAATGAAAAAAATAAAAGACAATGAGGAAGAAAGCTATGAAGAAATCCAGCATTCAATGAAAACGCCAAGTTTTTATTTGAGAGCAAGAAAAATGATAGAGGCTATCAAGTATGAGATTGGTTGATGGTGATAATAATGGGAATTTTTGTTAGTGTTTTTACTCATATAGTATATCAGACCGTAAGCGCATATTTTGTCAGTTTTTTCACATTGCATTAATGATGTGATATTTTGGTTGGATCCATTCTGTTTATGTTGTTTTATAAAATGGAGAAAATAATGAAGGGAGTTTTAGTGCCATTGTTGGCTTTATTTT
This sequence comes from Salinivibrio sp. ES.052, assembly GCF_900141775.1. GTDB lineage: Bacteria > Pseudomonadota > Gammaproteobacteria > Enterobacterales > Vibrionaceae > Salinivibrio. The sequence continues at coordinate 496,404 of NZ_FSRI01000003.1, forward strand.
TGACAGGCTGTGCCGGATTTGGTCAGGTCGAGCGTGTTGATGATTTATCTTTGACGCAGATAAAAGCGATGAATGAAATCGAAATCATCCAAAACCCTAGTTCTTTAAATTATGTCTCTAAAGGAAAAATAAAAGGTATTTCTTGCAAAGGATCAGCATTTAGTGGAGATACTTCAGAACAAGCAGCGATGACTCAATTGAAGATAAAGGCTGTTCAGCTAGGAGCCAATGCTGTATTGTATCCTACTTGCTCTCAGGATGCGTCAGTAGATTGGGGTAATAACTGTTGGGAGTCTTGGGTCTGTATCGGTGAAGCTGCGTTTCTTGAATAGCTTATACATAAATATAATTTTCCTCATGTTTCCAGTGCTGGGTGTCATGAAAGTTAGTCTGCACTATATTTTAAGGATATGAATCAATGAAGCATTTTTTGATTTTTGGCTTTGTTTTTATTTTGTTCGGGTGTTCATCTCCTGGTCCGATGCAAACACCTCAGGGTCCAATAAGCACACCGGCTTTTGAACCAATAGTACTTGATATGATTAAAGACGGTTCAGAGAAAGTTTTGTTTAAAGAATATACAACACTATATGAAGATAAAGATCTAAAGTCATGGGGAGTATTCTTCATTACCGAACATGGTGCATACATGGCAAATTGGAATTCATCGGAATACAAATATTACTTATCCTATAAATTGCCTATTGAAAAGCTATCTGATATCTCTGAACAGACTGTAGAACGTGATATGTGGATAGATTCTGATTTGCTAATTTTAAAAGATGTTACTGGAAAAGAAGTAGGATTTTCTTTGTATGGTAAAAATGCAGCAAGAGCAGTGTTACAAGAGATTTCTAGTCAATTAATGTAGAAAGTTTTCTCGTTCCCACGCTCCCTCGTGGGAACGAGTTACACCAACCCCAACCACTGAACCAAACCGAATCTCGTTCGTACTAGGTATCGCTATGTTTAACCGATGCAGTATATAACGGGGTTCGTGTGAACCCCATCAATCCAACCAAGTGATGCAATAGCAAGTGGACGGCGGTCAAACCCCTCCATCGCGATCAGCACGTTTTGCGCGAGAAAACACACCTTCATGGTAATTAGACGACTCGCTGCTACGCTTATAGCAAATAGCAGTGCAGAGGATTTTGCCATGACAATCAGCCGTAAGATTAAAGCCATGGCGCTTGCCCTTTTGCTGGGGTCATTTCTTACCATTTATCTGGTTATGGAGTGGGTAGCGAAGCCCGTTTTGCAAGAGCAGGCAGAGGCTGGCGCTCGGCAAACCGTCACAAACATTGAAGGGCGTATTGCCACGGCATTGAATGAAGGGGCAGTGTTGACCGATACACTCGCGGCGCTATCGGAAACATTGCCGTTAGATCGCGGGCAGTTTATTGAACGTCTTGAGCCCGTGGTCGATCACTATGGTAACGCCGCGATTGCGGGCGGTGGTGTTTGGCCTGAACCTGGTAAGTTAACACCGGGAAAAACACGTGACTCCTTATTTTGGGCTCGTAATGCACAAGGCTCGCTGGATCTATTAGATGATTACAATGATCCCGCTGGCAGTGGTTATCACAACGAAAGCTGGTATCAAGCAGGGCGAGGCTTACCGGCGGGGCAATGCGCGTGGTCTGCTGCTTATGAGGATGCGATTTCTGGCACACCCATGGTCACCTGTACGGTCACAATTCGCCGAGATGGCCAGTTTTGGGGCGTTGCGACAATCGATTTGATGCTCTCCGGTCTGTCAAACTTATTAACTGACCAAAATGAGGCAACCGGAGGCTATGCCTTTGTGCTCGATCAAACCGATCGCATTCTGTCGTTTCCCGATGTGCGTTCTTCAAGCCTTAGTATGCAAAGCCTGAGCGACGCAAGTAGACAGTATCCTCGTTTATCCCCGCTTGTCTCGGCCTTGGACGCTGAGGAGCCGGTTTATCTGCCGGAAGGTGTGGTAGGCGATAGCCGGTCGCTCCTCGTGCAGGTTCCTCTGTCGGAACAGGGTTGGACAGTGGGCATGTTGTTGCCTGAGGCAACGGCCTTGGCGGCGCTGAATCGAGTAAGTTCTGGCCTGTATATAACACTGTTACCGCTGGTGATTGTCTTCGCGTTAGTTGTGGTATGGCTCGGCCAGAGGCTCATTCGCAGTATCAAAGAAACGACTCAGCAGGTTAGCAGTCTATCGAAAGGTGAGAAAGGCGGTAAGTTAGAGATTGTTCGTGCTGATGAGATGGGCGAGCTACGGCGCGCTGTCAACGATTATGGCGCCCATCTTGAAAAAATTCTCGAAGACGTAGCGAGAGAAGCGATTGGCGTTAAAAGCAGTGCAAACGACTTACAGGCACTGAGCCAAGATTTGAGCGACCGAACGTCGGCGCAGACGAATGAGAATATCACGCTCGCCTCATCGATAAACCAAATGTCCGCAAGTGCCACCGAGGTGTCGAGCAATACTGCTACTGCCGCAGATACTGCCGAGGATGCGTCGCACGTGGTGGCAAAAGGACAGCAAGCCGTCGATGAGAACAGTGACGCGATTGCCAAGCTTGCTACCACACTGAAAGAAGCCTCCTCTGTGATTGATAAACTGGCCTCAGATTCACAGCAGGTGGGAACGGTCCTTGAGGTCATCAAAAAGATTTCCGAGCAAACCAATCTACTAGCACTGAATGCGGCTATCGAGGCGGCGCGTGCGGGAGAGCAAGGACGTGGGTTTGCAGTGGTTGCCGATGAGGTGCGCTCATTGGCCGCCAAAACGCAGGAATCAGCGGAAGAAATTGATGGCATGATTCAGCAGCTTCATTCGGCGGCTAGCCAGGGCGTGGACGTGATTGAATCGAGTTATCAGTTGTCTCAATCTTCGGTTGAGCGAGCGAGTGTGGTGCGTGAGCACTTTGAAGAGATTGTCACAGCATTTGATAACATCAAAGAGCGCACCGTAAGCATTGCCACGGCATCGGAGCAGCAAGCGCATGTAACAGAAGAGATCAGTCAACTGGCGGATCGAATCAGGACGTTGTCGGAGCAGAACGCTGAAGGGGCATCTGAACTCAAAGCAATGAGTGCTGATTCACTCGAACGGGCTGACCGTCTAACCCAAATTAGTCAATGGTAGCGTTCGTTTACCTTGTATTGCTATTCTTGAAAGGGCTGATAAGTCGAAACGAATGCATTCCTTGTCAGCCTCATCCGGTGTTTGTTAAGGGGCAGTCGTGAACCAAATCAATCCAGCCAAGTTACGCAATAGCAAGTGGACGGCGGTAAAACCCATTGAACGCGAGAAGCACTTTGTAGTCTCTGACGTTGAGTATGATGAAGACGGTGTGGTGGTGTTATGCGTGCTTGAGTCGGTGCTGTCGAAAAAAGAGTATCCAATTGACTGGCGTGAGCTCAAAAGTGACGAGAAGTGGCGTCAAGGGTGGAAGTGATATTAAAGGGAGGAGGCTATCCTCCCTTTTTTGATCTGTTCTGAACGCCGCGCGTGGCGCTTGCTATTGCGCGTGTAACATAACACTAACTCGGGTCGTTAGTCGTATCGCATCGTCCAACTGACGATCTTGCCTTCCTCGACAATGAACAGAAAATCCGCTGGACTTCGGTAATTGTCATTGTTGACGTAAGTGCCGGTGACGATGACTTGTTTGCCATCGACCATGAGTGTCGGGTTCGCTACTCGTCCATGCACATCGATAATATCGGATTCGAGCCATGCCCTGAACTTGTCGCCGGTTTTCTTGCGCGCGTACCAACGCTCGTACTCCTGGGTCGCGTTCTGTGCAAACAATGACCGGATGTGCTTTGCATCGTTGGCTTCCATCGCGCTGACCAATTCGGAGATAACCTGCTCGGGCGTTCGGTTTTCGCTAGCATATGCGGAAGACGTTCCCAGTAGCGCAACGCTCATCAGCATTAAGACAACAAAAAATCGGTTCATGGCATGGCTCCTTATTTTATTAACGGGTCGTGTATCCGCCGTTGGCGAAAATCGTTTGTCCAGATAGCCACCAGCCATCGGTTGCAAGGAATTTTACGATTGGTACGATATCCTCGATCTTGGTGAGATCGTTACCCAGTGCCTGTGACTTATGAAACGCCACTCGCTCAGGCGTTTCTTGACCGTAGAAAAACGGCGTATCCATTGGACCCGGGCCGATATTGTTCACCGAAATGCCGCGTGACGAAAACTCCTTGGCTGCTGCGCGGGTGAAATGTTCCACCGGAGCCTTACCGCCAGCATAGGTTGAATAACCGTCGGTAAACGCGGCGAGCAATGACGTCACAATAGTGATCAGCTTACCGTTATCATTGAGATGTAAGCCTGCTTCTTTCATGAATAGAAAGGCCGACTTGGCGTTAATCGCCATCATGTCGTCGAGCTCTTCTTCCGTCGTTTCAATGATGGGCTTGCGCAGTACCTTACCCACCGTATTGATGGCTACATCGATACCACCAAAGTGATCCTTCGCCTGTTCGAACAGGGCGGTCACGTTAGCGCCTTTAGTCAGATCTCCCTGAATCGAGATGGCTTCACCCCCCGCCTCTTTGATGGCCTTTACTGTTGCGTCTGCGTCGCTTTCCGTCGCGGCACTGTGATAGTGGACCACGATCTTCGATCCCATCGCAGCGAACTCGCGGCTGATAAGACCACCAAGGTTCTTGGCGCCACCGGCGACCAATGTGACTTTACCGTTCATATCAATCTTAGACATAACCTATCTCCCGAGTGAGTGAGTAATGTCAGCCAGCCAGTTGGTTAGCGTGACATCTACAGGCTATCTAGTTGACGGTAGCGCTGGAAGGGTGTAAATAAACAATCATTAATTGCGAAATTAACAATAAATGGCGATGTAGCGATGGATAATGTAGAGCGTCTGTTTCTCAGGGTGGTGGAGACCGGTAGTTTCAAACGCGCCGCTGAACAACTCAACCAAGAGCCGTCTTCAATCAGTCGCAAGGTCGCGGCGCTCGAAGATCGCCTCAAGGTTAAGTTGCTCAGGCGCTCAACCCAACGCACGACGCCAACCGAGCTGGGTCAACGTTACTATGAGCGCATGCGTCATATCGTCGATGAACAAACTGAGTTAGAGGAAGAAATACGGAGTGGCGTCAATCGATTAAGTGGCACCCTGCGGATCGCTGCTCCGGTGGATTTTGGGACGCGATTTGTGGTGCCGGTGGCAAGGCAGATGCAACAGCAGAGCGACGATCTCAATATTGAACTCTTACTCGGCAGTCAGTTCGACAATCTGCAAGAGAAGAGCATCGACGTGGCTGTGCGTATCGGTAATCTGCCTGATTCAAGTCTAGTGGCAAGAAAGTTGGGTGATGTACCCAGGGTACTGGTTGCAAGCCCCGATTACCTCAAGACACATGGTGAGCCTCAGACGATTGACGATCTGGAACAGCACAATTTCGTGCAGTATTCTCCTGAGGCACGTCGCAGTGACATCAAGTTTGCAGATGGTCAGTACTTCCCACATACAAAAATACATAGCAATATCACTGTCAACAGCGTAGAAGCGATTCGTGAATTAGTGCTGGCCAATGTTGGTATTCATCTTGGGCCTGAGTGGATATTTAAGAACGACCTGAGTCGCGGACGTGTCGTCAGGCTTTTGCCTGATTACCGCTTAAGCAGTTTTCCTGTTCATGCTGTTTACTTGGCGCGATCCTACTTACCGTTCAAAACCAGAGAGTTTACTCGTCTGCTAGCGGATTCACTGTGAATAGGCGTGGATTGTTCAACCATTAGTCGACGGATGTCGGACGCGTGACATCAAGCTTATCTCTATCTAGCTACCTTAAGATGGCTTTTGTGGGATCAGAGCATAAGCTTGATAAGCGGTTCACCGATTTATTCAACAACCCCGCGTTTACTTAAAGTGTTTTTCTATTAGACTCTCGAACTCTTTTTTATTAACCATCTCTTCGAGCGAAGGCATGAGCGCGTCTATTTGGTCTTTTCTTTTCGACTTATCAGATACTTGTAACCAAATCTCTTTCTCACCTAGGACGAAAGGCTTGCCTAGTTGATTGACGTTAAATCCTAGTCTGCCTAGTTCAGAATAAATGACAGTCTCGTTTCCTGCTATCGCATCGACCCTATTAGATTGGAACATTTTAGAGACTCTCGCATAGTCTTTTGCCGAACGTTTACGCAGTGTCTCATCTTGGTCGAATTGATTATTGAGAAGTATGTTTAATCCTATTCCAATGTTTAATCCGTCCAGCGAGGAATAACTATTTAAATCTCCTCTCGCTACTACGATATTATTTTGTGAGTTGATGAATTTCAAAGGTGTGATGCCATTTAAAGACTCTGTCTTATAAAAAATGGCAAAGTCTGCATCGCCATTTTTTAACATGCTTATCATTCTTCCATAGGGCACTAATCTTAAGTCTATGTCTACTTTTGATTTTTCCTCGAGCGCTTTAATATACTCAGGAATGATCCCAGAGGGAGAGCTATTGACGCGTTCGCCCCAAGGGCGAAGCTCAAAGGCAACCGCCGTCAACGTGCTAGCTTGAGCAGCTAAGGGATTAATGTAGAGCGCTACAAGTAGCACAATTAACCCTAAGTTTTTCTTTGAAAAATAGTGTGTTATCATTTTAAATCTCCAATACTCTCACATGTCAAAGCTTTGAGTTTTTATTGATTTTATAATGGCAGTTTTCTTTATCAAAAGTCTCATAGAAACTTCTTTGAAGTGTTGAAAACCACTTTCCAGTGAGTATAGAACAACAATACTGCCGTCTATAAGAAATGTAATAAATAAATGCATGTTATTGAAATATTTATGATAATTAATGCGGTCTGGAAGGTTGCAGTTTTTAACGAACATAATTTACATTGTCGGCCAAGTTTTTCAACGATGTCTTTTGTTCATGGTGCGAGTTACTAAGATGCTGAATAAAAATTAGCCAGTAGATATCGGACCTGTATTTTTCACTAATTTTATCGCCAGTATTCTCATAAATTCAATTGGTTAGATTGTGCTTCATAGTTCGTTTTACAAAAGGTTCAATGGAGTGCTTGACATGTTGATATTTATCACAATATGTTACTCTCGATAGATTAATCAGTTGGAAAAAAGAATGTCAAAAAAGTGTAAATCAAAAGGACAATAAAGAATCTCGTTTACTGAAGAAGAAGCAGCAGTAATCAATACTGTCCTTGATAGAATGCAGTATGTGAGAGGTAAGGTAACAACTCCAAATAGGTTCATTAAAGGCTCTACACTTGATAAAGCTGATGCCATTAATCAAGGAATATATAAATGAAAAAGAAAAAATTTCGAGTACAACCCGGTAAAATCTATAAAGTAGGTTTTGGTGTTAATCAAATGTGCAAGGTTAGTGACGCTGCAAATAGTATCGGAGAAACAACGCAGGAATTTCTGAAAAAAGCAGCGATAGAGAGAGCAAAATTATTAATTGGGGATTAATCCCATGTCGTCAAGGTTGGAAATAAAAACGCGTAGTGCAAGCACCTAAAATAGGCGGGGGTTATCGAGCAGAGTGTGGTACAGTCCGCGCCCTGTTTTCCTGCATCTTTGCGATGTTGGCTGCCGCTAAATAAAGGTCTCGTTCATGCCGTTTTCTGCTCTCTCATTGTGTTCTGAATTGCTTCACGCGCTGCCTAACGCGTTTAAACAACCAACGGCCATTCAAGCGTTGGCGATCCCAGAGCTGTTAGCGGGTAACGATGTCTTGGCATTGGCAAATACGGGCAGCGGAAAAACGCTTGCGTACGGTTTGCCGTTGTTGGAAATGTTAAACGTAAATCCACAGCACCACGCGCTGATTTTAGTGCCGACGCGTGAGCTGGCGATGCAAGTTAGTGACGCGATCAACCAAGTGGGTAGCGCGTTAGATCTCAGTGCGATTTGCTTATGCGGTGGCGTTGATAAAGCGGCGCAACAACAAGCACTGGCGGAAAATCCCAACATTCTTGTGGCGACGACAGGGCGGTTGATAGATCTAGCCAACAACGGCTTAGACTTGAGTACGGTGCATTACTTGATTTTGGATGAAGCGGACCGTTTGCTCGATATGGGCTTTTGGCCGGATGTGCAAAATATTGCGATGCAAAATATTGCGATGCAAACCGCAAGCAAACGCCAAACCGCAATGTTCTCAGCCACGTTCTCCGATGACCTCAAGCAAAAAGCCAACCAGTTAATGGTCGCGCCAAAACAGGTGGCAGTACCCCAAGAAAACAACACCCACCAAGGCATTGTGGAAACGCTTTATTTGGTTAACAAAGGCAGTAAAACCAAGGCGTTGATTGAATGTATCAAGCAACACGCGTGGTCACAGGTGTTGGTGTTTGTGGGGGCGAAAGAAAATGCCGATGGCTTGGCGAAAAAGCTCAACAAAGCGGGCATCTCGACCTGCGCACTTCATGGCAATAAAGCTCAAGCCGAGCGAGAGCAAGCCCTGGCACAATTTAAATCTGGCCAAATCAATGTATTGATAGCGACTGATTTGTTAGCGCGTGGTATTCACATCGAACAGCTGCCGGTGGTGATTAATGTTGAATTGCCCATGCATGCAGAGACCTATATTCACCGTGTGGGACGAACCGCTCGTGCTGGTGAGCAAGGTGTGGCGATGTCTCTGGTGTGTCATGGTGAAATGAACGCACTCAACGGCATTCGTCACCTGACGAAAAGGGCGTTGCTGGTGCAAGAGCTGGATGGTTTCCCGGTGACAGATAAACCATCGACTGGCGAAAGCAAACGCGCCCCTCGCGATAAGAAAGCCAACCGACGCACGAATGCGAAAAAGAGCATTAAGCAGTTTCAAACAAAGCCGAAACGCTCAGCGTCGGGGGCAAAATAAGGCGTGTTAGGGGGCTATTTCAGGTGGAAGATTTGCTCTGTTTCTAGCGATGTCATCGCGCGGATCTGGCGCCAAATGTAGTAAAAAATACCAAACATCATCAACATGCTAGGGATAGCAATCATCGGGTAGCTGTATAGCGTCATTTTGCCTAGCTCTTCATTAAACGCGGACGTGCCGGCAGGGCTGGTGACAATCCAGGTGGCAAGGAAATAGTTCATCGCCGATGAGAACACAAAGGTGCTGGCGAACAGGTAGTTTGACCACATCAAGCAGCGCTCAAAGGCGGCTGATTGCCCTTTCTCTTTTAAGCGCTGATTGATCAATGAGAGGTTGAGCACGGTGTCATTCAGTATTAACTTCTGCATCAGTGGGTAGCGAGTAAAGGTTGACCCTAACACCGCCAAGCCAATAAGGCCGGGGATCAGTGCCTCTTTTAAGGCTAACCAACGGGTATCGAGCTCGAGTAGGCCAATCCCGCCTGTCAGTAACACGCTGATAAAGCCCAGTGCTGCGATAAAATTGAATTTCTGGTTACGGACCAGATCCATCCCGCCGTAAGCGAGAGGAAAGGCCAAAGCGACGACCAGTGCCATGGCGGTACCTAGGTATTCATCGCCGCTCAACTTCATCAGGATGATCGAAGGGATGAAAACGTTGAACAGGATTTCAAACAAGGGACTCGGCTTTTTCGCGGTGGTATTGCTCATAATGTGTGACTAACTCTACGTGATATCGGCTGTCATTATACTCTGCCAAGCAGTGTTCATCGACCCGCGATCGATGTAAAGCGCAAAAGCGCACCGTTGTGTAACTATGTGTGAAATCAACTAAAGCAAAGCCAGTGGGTGATTATAGGTCACTACTTATGTGGTGCCACTGGGCGATGCTTCTTCGTAACAGTCCTGCTTTTATCCTCGAATCCCTATTTACTCACCTAACACTGGCGTTTTTCAACGCATACCAATCCATCTCTTTTGGCAAAGGCGTGTCGTGGCGATCGCGTGTCAGCACTAAAAAGGTTGCATCAATAGCGCTGAAGTAACGGCTGGTCATCGTCCATTGACCGCCGGCGATAAAGAACTCCAGTGAGCTGGTATCGGCGAGGACTTGTAGTGGCAAATCTTCTAGTGGCTCGGGCAAGTGAATACAGCGGCGGGTATCGCCTTCTGTGGCGAGGCTTGCGCTTCTATCCAGTGTTAGGGTGCGGCTGTCACCGTCAATGGTGAGTGCACAACCGGATGGTTTGCCGGAGGAGGCTGGCGTCATCATGCCGCTGCGGCTGTGAAAGTATAGCGTGTAGTGGCCGCTGGCCGGGATGGGCAGCGTGGTGTTGAGCTCAAACTGCTTGGTGCCTAAATCCACGGTGGTTGAGTGGCACTCAGGGTTAATCACCAAAAGTTGCTGAGGGCCTCTTAAGCTTTGCAGCGCGGCGGCCGGGCGCTGATAAATTTGCCCATTTTCCCAGCGTAACTCACGTGGACAGGTTAACTGATGCAACCAGCCCGCACTTTGACTGGGTTGTTCAACTTCGTCTGGCAGGCCCATCCAAGCAATGAGCATGCGCTTATTGTCAGGGGTCTGCGCCGTCTGCGGGGCGTAAAAATCAAACCCATGATCCAGCACTTGCCAGTTATTAAGCGTGATGCCGTCCGCTTCTAGCGTGGCTTTGGCGTAACCATTGTGGTGAGGAACTTGATGATCGGGCGTTGGTGATGGGCTGCCTTGTGGGCAGAGAATACAGAGCCATTGATCGCTTAATTGGAACAGATCTGGGCATTCCCACATATAACCATGCTCGCCTAGGTTATCGCCACTTAATCCGTCGTAGTGCCAATGCAGGCCATCAGCAGACGAATACTGCGCCAGGCGGCCTATTTTATCTTCACGTTGCGCGCCCAACAGCATCCGATAGTGTTGGCCGTCATGGATGACTTTGGGATCGCGAATATGCTCGGTCACGCCTGCTGGTGGGGCATCAATCACCGGGCCGAGCTTTTCAAAATGAATGCCATCGCTTGACCGCGCCACACATTGGGTTGTTTGGCGCAAACGCTCGGGGCCAATGCGGGTATTGCCGGTGTAATACAGCCAAAGGGCGTCGTTCATCACCATGGCGTGGCCTGAAAATACCCCATGGCTGTCATACCAATCACTGGGGGTGAGGCCGAGCGGCGCGGTATGCCATTGCACCCCATCAGGGCTGATTAAATGCACCCAGAATTTATCTTTGTGCTCACAGGCAAAGGGATACCACTGATAAAAAAGGTGATAGTGACCTTGAAAGTAAATAAAACCATTGGGGTCATTCAGCAGCCCTTGGGGAGGGCTGATATGCCATCCGGGGCGATGGAAATCTGTCTTTTGGCTGGGTGAATAGAAGGGCGCGGCTTGTTCTCGCAGGTTGTGGTCGATCACGCGTCCCAGTGCCGTTAGCGCTCCCTGACTGACGGGTTGATCGAGGGTGATCTGGCGTAGTGAATGGCTAATCGTACTGATTGGCAGCACGTCTTGGTTCACGCGTTCAAGCTCGATGAGCTCAATGATCACCTTGTCTTGATGGCGCAATGCTCGTCGCACGTTATCAGCGCCACCACATGCGTCAACCAAGCCTGTTGGGGTTATTTCCATCTATCCGTACCAATTTTATTTTCGGGAACGTTCCAAAAATAGCGAATAAGACGGCGGTGGCGCAAGTAAAATTTCTCTGTATTGGGTTAACGATCGCTGTGTTAAGGGCAAGTGGCGCGGCTGATATAGTTAAAGCCCATCACCAATTTGGACACATGACTTTGCCCAGTTTCCAGTAATTCGAGCAGCATTTTGGCACCACTTTCTCCTGCTGCATCAAAGGCATAGTTAAACGTCGATAAGCTTGGCGATACCACTTGGGCAAGTTCATCATCGCCCACTCCCATCAGCTTCACGGTGTGCCCAGGGGGGACCCCTTGTGCTTGTAAGGCTTGGATAGCGCCAATCGCGATGCGGTCGGTGGCACAGAATACGCCGTCAAGATCGGGATATTGCTCTAGCATCGCGGTCATGGCGACATAGCCCGATTGAATCGAGAATTGGCCTTGGTAATGGAACAAGGGTACCGTTTGGGTCAACGTGGTCAATGCGCTCTCAAAGCCTTGATAACGTTGCTGATCAACGGCAATATCTTCCGCTTGTACCCCCAGAAAGCCCATCTGTCGGCAGCCAGCATTAATAAGCTGCTCGCCAGCACAAAAGCCCACCCGATAATCATCATGGATCACGCTGGGAATGTTATAGGGTGAGCCGTCTTGACCAATTACCACCACCGGCGCACTCGAGCGCTTAATGGCGTGCACCAAGTCGGGGTTGAGCGTGGAGGCAAACAGCAGTATCCCTTCTACGCGTTTTTGGTTGAACAAATCGAGGTAGTAACAAATACGTTGATCGTCTTGGCGCGTGTTGGCCAATAGCACATGTTTTCCTTTTTTATCAAAGACATGGCTAAGCCCATCAACGCTGGCGGACATCGCATTTGATGACACTCGCGGTACAATCACCCCGATGAGGTTGGTTTTGTTGGATTTCAAATCCTTAGCGATTTGATTGACCACATAGCCGCATTGTTCGATGGCGCGGTTAACTTTGTCAATGGTGGCGGGTTTTACGCCATATTCCTGGTTAATCACGCGTGAAACGGTTGATTTAGAAACACCCGCTAAACGGGCGACATCATTCAAGCTAGCCATGGGTTCTCCTTTGCTGGGAGTGCTATGATCGGCTTTTTTACCGATCGTTTGCAAACAAACCCGCCTAAACGCACCTTTATTAGTGATATTAATCACATTAATGGCGAAGTATATGGTGTGGTTTTCTGATCGATCTCACAGGCATAATCCCTGACACTTGATGCTTTATAGGATTCAGCACATCATTTTCGGGATCGTTCCCGAAAATGCGGAGCGTGTGACGGCCACACGATAATAAAAGTGACGGTGGCAAAGACGGTGAGAGCGTGCAGGGGAAGTAGCTATGAACTACCAAAAAATAGCACAACAACTACTTGATAAACTGGGTGGAAAAGAAAACATCTCGGCGGCGGCACACTGTGCCACGCGGCTAAGACTCGCACTCCATGATGATAACTTGGCGGATTTAAGCGCGATTGAATCGATTGAAGGTGTGAAAGGCCAATTCCAAGTCAGCGGTCAATTACAGATCATTTTTGGCTCGGGCATTGTCAACAATGTTTATGCCGAATTCAGCAAATTAACGGGCCAGTCAGACATGTCGTCGAAAGACGTAGCAGCGGCTGGCGCTGAAAAGCAAAATTGGCTACAACGCGCGGTGAAAGGGCTGTCAGATATTTTTGTTCCCATTATTCCAGCCATCGTCGCCGGTGGTTTGCTGATGGGGATTTTTAATATCCTGACTGCGCCGGGTTTGATTATTGATAGCAAATCTTTGATTGAGGCCTACCCACAAATGGGCGACTTGGCCAGCATGATCAATACCTTCGCTAATGCGCCGTTTGTGTTCTTGCCGGTACTGCTGGCGTTTTCTGCCAGTAAAAAGTTTGGTGCTAACCCCTTTTTGGGCGCGGCACTGGGAATGTTAATGGTCCACCCTGACCTGCTCAATGGCTGGGGCTTTGGCGGTGCGGCGGTGTCCGGCGATATTCCAGTATGGGAAATCTTTGGTTTTGAGATTGAAAAAGTCGGGTATCAAGGCTCGGTACTGCCTGTGCTGGTTGCCACTTATATTCTCGCCCAAGTCGAGCAAGGGCTACGTCGTATTATTCCCTCGGTGCTGGATAACTTGCTGACACCGTTGCTGGCGATTTTTATCACCGGGCTGATCACCTTTACCCTGGTGGGTCCATTTACCCGTGATCTCGGCTTCTTGCTCGGCGATGGTCTTAACTGGGTGTATGAATCAGCAGGGATGATTGGCGGTGCCCTGTTTGGTTTTGTGTATGCGCCGTTTGTGATCACCGGGATGCACCACAGCTTTATCGCGATTGAAACCCAACTGTTGGCAGACATTGCGGTCACTGGCGGTACCTTTATTTTCCCTATCGCGGCGATGTCGAATGTGGCGCAAGGTGCAGCCTGTTTAGCGTTTGGGCTAAAAACCGCGGATGTCAAAGCGAAAGGGATTGCGATGCCTGCAGGGGTGACAGCACTGCTCGGGATCACTGAGCCGGCGATGTTTGGTATTAACCTTAAATACCGTTATCCGTTTATCGGGGCGCTGGTAGGCGCAGCCTGTGCAGGCGCGTTCATCACCTTCTTTAAAGTGAAAGCGCAAGCGCTGGGTGCCGCGGGGCTACCAGGGATCATTTCGATTCGCCCTGACGGAGTGGTGCCGTATATCATCGGAATGGCTATTGCTTTTGTCATGGCGTTTGCGGTGACCTATGTACTGGGTACCCGTAAAAAATATGCGCAAACAGCGGCGGCGTAATCGAGCATTGAACGAGGAGCAAGCGTGATGAGTAAGGTATGGGTCACTGGCGATGCGGTAGTGGATTTGATCCCTGACGGTGAACGCCACTACCTAAAATGTCCGGGCGGTGCGCCCGCTAATGTGGCCGTGGCGATTAGCCGGTTGGGGGAGAAAACGGGCTTTATTGGTCGAGTGGGCGACGATCCATTGGGACGTTTTATGCAAACCACGTTGGCCGATGAAGGCGTAGACATTGCGTTTATGCATCGCGATAACGCGCAACGCACCTCAACCGTGTTGGTCGATCTGGACGACGAAGGTGAGCGTAGCTTTACGTTTATGGTGAAACCCAGTGCCGATCAGTTTGTGCAGCCGGATGACTTCCCTGTGTTTGAAAAGGGGCAGTGGTTACATGCTTGCTCCATTGCGTTAGCTAACGAACCCTCGCGATCGGCCACGCTCGGCGCCATGCAAGCGTGTCGTGACCAGGGTGGGTTTGTCAGCTTTGACCCTAACTTGCGTGATGATTTGTGGCAAAGCGAGGCGCAGATGCTAGAGACCGTGAGGCAAGCCTTGCCGCTGGCAGATGTGGTCAAAGTGTCTGATGATGAACTTGCTTTACTGACCGCGCCGTTAGTGACAGGCTCCGAGCCCGGCGAGAACCTGTCCATCGAATCACAACTTGAAGTGCTTGTCTCGCAGGTACCTAATGTTGCTTTGTGGGTGGTCACGCAAGGCAGTGACGGTGCACAAGTGGCGTTCAACCGAGCGCTTTGGCAGGTGGCGACGACACCCGCCAAGGTTGTGGATACCACTGGCGCTGGTGATGCGTTTATGGGCGGCTTGTTGGCTGCCCTTACCAAGTTGCCCGACTGGCAGTCGCCAGAGGCGGTGACTGAGGCCGTGCGTCAAGGCAACCGCTGTGGCGCGCTGGCCACTACCGCAAAAGGCGCAATGACTGCCTTACCCACCGCGGTTCAGCTCAACGTTGAATAGCACGCTATCCGTTCAATTCCACACGACGCGCCCTAACTGTTGGGTAGGGCGCGTTCGGGGGCGATAAGCGGAATAGTAATGGTAAAACAGCTACCGTGATTGGGTTCGCTTTGCACCTCAATACGGCCACCGAGTATGCCGGTAACGAGGTTGAAGGTGATATGTAAGCCAAGACCTGAGCCGCCTTGACCGAGTCGGGTGGTATAAAAGGGGTCAAAAATGCGTTTTTGTACCTCGGGCGTCATCCCTGTGCCATTATCGCAGACGGTAATATGTGCTAAGCCTTCTGTGTCCTTAGTGGCCTGGATGTGGATATGACCTTGATCTTTTTGGGTAAATGCATGCACTAGCGCATTATTGATTAAATTGATCAGCGTTTGGGTGAGAGCGCCAGGGTAACTGTTCAGCTGAATCGCCTCAGGGATATCTACGTCAAGGTGGTGAGACGTGCGCTGAAGTGTCGGACGTAAAGAGAGATGGACTTCGTTGATAAGGTGGTGAAGATCGAACTCTCGTCTCATATCGCTGGTTTGATCGACGGCAAGCTGCTTAAAAGCACGGATCAATTGGGACGCGCGTGACATGTTACGCTCAACAATGCGCGCTCCTTCATCGACGTGAGTGAGAAATAGGTCCAAATCGTCACGCGTAATCGGTTGTTCGAGTTTGTGAACAAATTCTTGTTTGGTATCGAGTATTGAAGTTGAAGACATCCGCGCGTTGCCAATGGGTGTATTAAGCTCATGAGCAATGCCTGCGACTAGAGAGCCAAGTGAGGACAGTTTTTCACTTTGAACCAGTTCATCTTGGATCGCTTCTAGGCGTCTGAGCAGTGACTTAAGCTTCTCACCGTAAGCGTTAACAGCTTGGCGTAATTCGCCGACTTCGTTTATGTTCCCTATTGTTAGCTCTTCGGTGGTTTCACCTTCAATGAGCTCCCATATCTGCTGGGCTGTCTGTTGAATTTTGTCCAATAGCTTGCGGGCGGTGATGGTAGCTATCATTCCGACAACGAGCAGTAGGCCGCCAATTGCTATCATTAAAAACAGTCCCATATTATCGGCGGCGGCGGTCATTTTGCTCTTAGGGACGGCCAGCCCAATGACCCAACCTGTTTGAGGGTACTTAATGAGATGCACATAGGCGGCTTCGCTGAAAATACCGTCGTTCTTTATGGTTATCATTTTGCTTTCTGTGAGCTCTTGGCTTGTCTTAAAAGCTTGTTGCAGCCAGGGTAGTTGCTGCTTCAGTTCATCCATCGTTCGCAATGTGTGTCTGTAAGGCTGGAATTTTATCGCAGACTTGGGAAAGCTGATCGTCTTGTTGTTTGCGTCAAGGGCGAAAACATAGCCGCCGTTTTCTTTACCGTATCGTGAAAGTATGTCCGCAATACCTGCTAGCCTCATATCTACGGTCGCGACACCCACAAAGCGCTCATCGTCTTTCATCGGCACGGTACAGGTGATCATCGGCGCTTTGGTAAAAGGATCTATGTAGGCGTTTGACCAGTGGCATCTGTCTATAGGCGCACCGTGTCCGGCTTTGTACCAGCTCTCATTGTGATAACCCTTGCCCTCTGGGTGATTGTAATCGTCATAGTAAACCATGCTTTCTCCCGCGCGACCCCAGAAAAAGCTACGCCGCTCCACCCCTTGTTTAAACATGTTGGGCTCGGGCCAGATGCCTCCGCCGGCAATTGCAGGATCGCCATGATTATTGAGGATCTCAGGAAAGGTGGTGCGGAACAGGGCTTCATCTTTGGGGAGCGTGGTGCCCGCTAACGCCATCGTACTGGTCAATAGTTCGATTTGGCCGAGTTTGGCATCAAGTAAATCGAGCAGGGCGTGCTGGTTGATGTTGATCCGCTCTTGTCGCTGCGCAATCAGATCCGGTTTTACTTTCCATTCCACCACCGCAAAAATCGTCAGTAATGCCATAATCAGAACAAACGCAAAACCGAGGTTGATCTGATGACGAATCATGGGTGCGACTTTGGCCATTTTGAATACATCCTCTTTCTTAGCTGAAACAGGTGTGGGGCGGTTGTGTCCTGCGGTCAGCCTTGCCAAATTTCGATGAAGCTAGTCAATCATCCCCATTAGTGTAGTTGGCACTGAGTGTTTCTTCTGCATCAAGAAGGGGAGTGGAACGGAAAAGCGAACGTCACTCATAAAAAACCCCCTTAGCGATCCATCGCTAAGGGGGAGGCAGGGTTTTCGGTATTACGAGATAAAGCGCGGATACTTTATTTAATATTGACCACCATCTTGCCGAAGTTTCGGCCTTCGAGTACATCAATCAGTGCTTGAGGCGCTTGCTCAAAGCCATCCACCGCGTGTTCACGGTAATGGATTTGGCCTTCACCGACCCATTTGGCCATGTCGTGAGCGAACTCGGGATAACGGTGCGCGTAGTCATCAAAAATGATGAAACCTTTTACGGTTAGGCGCTTAACCAAGATGGTCCCCATCAACTGCGAAAGGCGGTCTGGGCCTTCTGGCAGGGCGGTGTTGTTGTATTGAGATACCAAGCCACACACGGGAACACGTGCCCCTGTGTTAAGTAATGGCATCACCGCATCAAATACCTTGCCGCCGACGTTTTCAAAGTACACATCAATGCCTTGCGGGCAGGCTTCGGCAAGCTGCTCGGCAAAGTTATCGGCTTTGTGATCGATACAGGCGTCAACACTGAGGTGTTCACGAGCGTATTGGCATTTATCTTCACCACCGGCAACCGCTACCACGCGGCAGCCTTTCAGCTTACCAATTTGTGCGACGGTCGCACCAACGGGGCCGGTTGCGGCCGCGACGACAAGAGTATCGCCTTCTTTGGGTTGGCCGATATCTAATAAGCCCATGTAGGCGGTGAAGCCGGGCATTCCCAAGATCCCAAGTGCGTATGAAACCGGCGCGAGATCAGGGTTAAGTTTAAGCAGGGTATCGCCATCGACGACAGAATGGGTTTCCCAGCCTTTATAAGCCAGTACCCAATCGCCGGCTTGGTAATCGGCATGGTTCGATTCCAGTACTTGACCCACGGTGGCGCCGACCATCAGGCCATCAATCGCTACCGGTTCAGCGTACGATTTAGCATCGCTCATCCGGCCGCGCATGTATGGGTCAATCGATAGGTGATGGTTTTCAATCAGGACGTCGTTGTTGCCAAGTGCGGGAATGGCGACTTCTTCTAAGCGAAAGTTCTCGGCAGTGGGTGCGCCAACTGGGCGTGATGCGAGAACAAAACGTTGATTTGTTAATGCTGACATTAGTTCCTCCCTTGATGTTGGGAAAAGAGGCGGCTGATTCAGCGCGCCTCACAATAGCAATGAAATAAACCGGTGATTAGAGCGCGGCTTGCAGCACGCGGCGACACACGTCCGGGGTAACATCGCCATGTTCGCCGAGCTGGGTCATACCGTGTTGGGTTAGACTTTCAATCAACGGCTCAATCGCGGTTTCATCCAGATCGTAATCCCGCATGCGTGTTTTCACGTTCATGCGCTCGAAGAAATCGCGCGTTTTCTCGATCGCTAATTTGGCTTTCTCGGCGTCGCTACCTTGCTCAATATGCCAAACACGTTCAGCAAATTGTGCGAGTTTGGCCTGTTTTTGCTCAAACTTCTCGTTGAGCATCGCAGGCAGTACCACGGCAAGGGTTTGGGCGTGGTCTAAGCCATGCTGAGCAGTGAGCTCATGGCCGAGCATGTGGGTTGACCAGTCTTGCGGGACACCGACACCAATTAAGCCGTTCAATGCCAGAGTGGCTGTCCACATCAGGCTGGCACGCACGTTGTAATCTTCTGGGGTTTCCAGAGCCTGTGGGCCCAGCTCAACCAAGGTTTGTAGCAGGCCTTCGGCAAAGCGGTCTTGCACCGGCGCATTGGCAGGATAGGTGAGGTATTGCTCAACCACGTGAACAAACGCATCGACCGCACCGTTCCCCACTTGGCGGATAGGTAGGGTGTAGGTTTTCACCGGATCCAACACTGAGAACTGCGGGAACACCAGCTCGCTCATAAACGGCAGTTTCGCTTGCATCGACTCACGGGTCACCACTGAGCCTTTGTTCATCTCAGAGCCGGTAGCAGGCAAAGTGAGCACGGAGCCAAATGGCAGCGCCGCTTCTACTTTGCCACCCATGCTGGTGAGAATGTCCCATGCGTCGCCGTCATATTTCGCGGCCGCAGCAACGAATTTGGTGCCATCAATCACCGAGCCACCGCCAACGGCGAGGAGGTAGTTATAGCCTTCAGCGCCGACTTTCTCGACCGCTTTCATTAGGGTGTCATAACGTGGGTTGGGCTCAATGCCGCCAAATAGGCCAAATTGACGCTGACCTAATGCTTGTTCGACTTCATCCAAGGTGCCGTTTTTGCGCGCACTTTGGCCGCCGAACAGTATCAGAACTTTTGAATCGGCCGGGATGAGCCGATCCAGCTCGGCAATCTTACCTTCGCCAAAAACGATACGTGTGGGATTGTAGAACTCAAAGTTGTTCATTGCTCATCCTTCCTTTTATTGTGCTTGATGGTATCAAGCGTTTATTTAAATTAGACCGGTCGTCTAGTTAGTGCCGGTTAAAAACCCGCTTCAGCGGGTTTTGTGTTGATGGTGGCTGCGCGAGACAAATAATAAAGTCGCGGGTGTCACGCATCGGGTGTTTACTTATTGTTTGCACCGTGCTTTGTATGGCACGGCTTGATTAATCGATCAGCCCGAGCTTTTCTTCGGTGATGGTCATCGCTTGCGCGAGATGACTGTCGTTGCGATGCAGCTTGGTTAACAAACTGGCACCCAGCCACAATTGATACAAGGTCGTGGCAGTGGTCAGTGCGGTTTTATCATCAAACACATCATTGGCTTGAGCGAGCGTATCAGCTAAGCAGCCAATTAACTTATCGGTACCATCGCGCAGTGCCAGCCGCATTGGCTCGGATAAATCCGCCACCTCTGCACTTAACTTCACCACTAAGCAAGTTTGCACTGGATCTAGGCTGCAGTACTGTGCTTGCCAGCGCGTAAAATAGCCATGGACTCGAATAATTGGTCGCATGCTTGTCTCTGTCATAAGACGATTAACGTCTGCTAAGTAACGCGAGAAATAATGCTCTAACACGGCCTGACCAAATTGCTCTTTTGACGCAAAATAGTGATAAAACGACCCCTTGGGGACGCCAGCCTGTTTGAGTATTGCGCTGAGCCCGACACCACTGAAGCCAAATTGCGCCATGACGCTTACGCCCGTATCCAGCAAATGCTGGTGAGTGGTGTTATGGCTGGTGTGTTCTGCTGTGCTGCTTGATTTCATGAAAGGTAGCATAATCAAGATTAGACCGGTCGTCTAGTGATGTGAGAAATTTTTTATTTTGGCATCGGTTAGTGGCATAAATTGGGCCGGTATGCTGTGCGAAATCCGAGTTTGTGTCGGATTTATTACCCTGTTCACAATTTAAACGGCACGTGGTAGCGCTGTGGTGAGAGTGTGCTTTACTAAAGATGTCAGCCAAGCTGACACACAATTTGGTAGATGATTAGCGCGCAGTAGCGCGCCACAATGAGCTAAGTCCCCGATAATGTCAGGCGCCCATGACGACACCTTGTTAGCCGCCAACCAGGCAATCAACACAAGACCATGCGGTGAGGACGCTCAACGTAGTGAGCACTCGGGGCAATGTAAACGACATTTTCATTGACCAACAACCAACAAGGAATCGCGTTACGAAGCCGCTCTTATGGAGCGGCTTTTTATTATGCGTCACTGATCCCTTCACTGACGGGTGTATTACCGACTGCGACAAACTTGAACAAGGTGATTGCTTGTTGTTGCGTTAACTCACTGAAAAAATCACTAAGCTATTGTGCATTGTCGAATTTCTCATCTAATCTTAAAACTAAAGCTATAAAAACTCACAACCCTGTGAGGATCGCGGGAGGGATGATGAATGTACTATCTTGCCAGCATGTTAGCGAGTTGATTGATGAAACAATCACGCTCATTGATGGAACCGATACCGAATATGCAATGACGCTTGTACGTGTGGATACCCATCCCGGCCATGGCGATGACGTTAATGGACACAGTGTGGAGAACTTCAGCCTGATCTTGCAAGGGCCTGAAGATACGCGCTTCCCGCAAGGGAACTACCTACTCTCGCACCCAGCACTGGGAGAGCAGGTCTTGCATATGCTACCTCTGGATGATGCCACCTATACCATCATCATTAATACCCGAGCCTGATTCCCTCCTATCTATCTACGCCTTTACACCCATGGCATTGTCCATGGGATAAGGAATATCTGATTAAATAACCGCCACTCAATTACTTAGTTCTCCCTTTTAATAGATTAGTCTCGTAAATTAAGTAGAATAAAGTGACTAAAGCTTGCAGTAGGGGGGGATATGTTTGCCTGGCTGAGTGGCTTATTTGAAAAAGAACAGCTGCAATCGTTTGTCTGGGTGAAAGGCATCATGGCGAGTAATCCTAAGGGAAGCTACGCCAAGTACAAAGCCTATTACGATCGTCACGTTAACCGAATTATTAAGGGTTACCATAGCGACTTTCTTCGCTTTGAGAAATTTGCAGAGCGTAACTATAAATACAGCGATCAATCTGTATTTATGGCAATCAAAGTAGCAAGCTATGCCTACCAGCTTGGACAGCTTAAAGTCGCGGCTTGTATCACTGCTTCGGTGATTTCGACGTGTAATCGCGCCAAAAAAAGTGAGACGCAGGTTCACCCGAAACTATATCGTGCGACGATAGTGTTGCATAAGAAGATCCTGGAAATGGGAAAAACAACGAGAAAACAAAAAAGCGCAGACCCAGCTTGATAACGTACGAGCTGGTGGCGTTTTGTGCATTTAATAAAAGTGTCATAAATCTTTTAAACCCCCGCCAAATCTGAATAAGTGATGTCTGTCACGGTTTCTTCTCTATCCCTGTGAGTCAATTTGTTCTGGTCATTCATTCGCCACGCTGATAGAGTCCCATCCCTCACACACCTTGTGAGCGAACTAATGCTTAAATCTACACAAAATAATGACCGACTTGTTGCCGTATTTACCATCGGCTTTGTCGCTGTCTTCCTTGCCTTTGCCCTGTTTGACCTAAAACATTTTTCCTCTGTGATCCAGTCTCTATTCTCTGAGTCTGCCAACCTTTTTGGTTACTGGTGGCAGTGGCTAATGGTGATCAATTTCGTGCTGGCGCTTGCTATCGGCGGCAGCAAATACGGTAAATTGAAACTTGGCGCCACGGATACCGTCTCGATGAGTCGTTTCCGTTGGGTTGCGATGATCATGTGTACCCTGCTTGCCGGCGGTGGTGTCTTTTGGTCAGCCGCGGAACCTATCTATCACTTCATGACGCCACCCCCAGCACTGGGTGAGATGGAAGCGGGGGTGATGGAAACTGTTGCCCCTGCGTTAAGCCAAAGCTTTTTCCACTGGGGCTTCTTAGCCTGGGCGGTATTAGGCACCTTGGCGACCATCGTCCTTATGTATGCACATCACCAAGCCGGTGTTCGTCTGCGTCCTCGCGCGCTGCTATACCCATTGCTCGGTGATAAACTGGAAAACCACTGGTTGGGGTCGGTGATCGACGCCTGTTCCATCATTGCCGTGGCAGCCGGAACCATTGGCCCAATTGGCTTCCTAGCAACCCAGCTGGGTTATAGCTTGGAAAGCTTTGTGGGTATCGAGAACACCATGCCGATGCAGATGCTGATCTTAGCTGCTGTCGTCGCCATTTATTCCATCTCTGCGTTTACCGGTATGGATAAAGGCCTACAATGGCTCAGCCGTATGAATGTGATTGGTGCGGCGGTGTTGTTGGGCGTGGTGATCGTACTCGGTCCTACTGGCTTTATCTTTGAGCAATTTGGCTCAGGCTTTAGCTACTACCTCAGTAACATGCACACCCTCGCACTGAACACCGATAATGGTGGTTGGAATGCCTGGTGGACCTGGTTTTTCTGGGGTTGGTTTATCGGCTTTGCGCCCATGATGGCGATCTTTATCGCACGTATCTCGAAAGGCCGTTCGATTCGTGAACTGATTTTCGCGGTCGCGATTTGTGCGCCGATTGCGACTAACTTCTGGTTCTCTGTGCTAGGCGGTACGGGTATCTTTTATGAGTTGCAATCGCCTGGCAGCATTTCTGGCCCGATGGCGGATGCGGGATTGCCTGCGATTTTGATTGCGTCACTGTCACAGCTGCCTTATAGCGTGATTTTGATCCCGGCCTTTATGTTGCTTACCACAACGTTTGTGGCGACAACTGGTGATTCAATGGCGTACTCGATTGCGATGGCTGTGTCAGGTGACAATCAGCCAACCCGACGTCATCGTCTTTTCTGGGCGATTATAATGGGTGTGGTTGCGGGTGTGCTTCTGCTTGCCGGTGACGGTGGCTTGAATGCGCTCCAGTCGTTCATTGTGATCACCGCTGTGCCTGTGTCTTTCTTGATTGCTTTCACCTTTATTACCGGTCCAATTGCGGTGATGCGGATGCAAAAAGAAAAAGAAGCGAACTTAGCGCTGCAGCCTGCAACAGCAAGCTAATAGCGTCGCAAGCTATTTGTCCCGTCCTAATATAGGTTGACAGTTTTTAGGCCAGCTCCAGTAGCTGGCCTTTTTTATTATGCACCTGATTGGGGGTTGCCATACTTAAACTTAGGTGCGGTCTCATTTCGTTGTATATCGCTATCGATTCTTTTACCAGTATTTTAAGCTCTGTCAGTGTCTTACACCGGTACAGTAAAAACTCATGCTTCAGTATGCCATTGACTCTTTCCGCTAACGCGTTTTGGTAGCAATCATAACCATCCGTCATCGACGGCTGGATTTGACTCTCCTGTAGCGCACTCTGATAAACGGCTGAGCAGTATTGCGAACCTCGGTCTGAGTGATGTACCGCATTGCCGATATAGCGCTTATCTTTGACGGCCATTTTCAGCGCTTTCACTACATTGTCGACTTTCATATCTTCGCTAACGTGATGACCCACTATCTTGCGTGAGTTGGCATCGGTCACCAGTGACAGATAGTGCACACCTTGGTCTGATTCAACATAAGTGATGTCGCTGACCAGTACATGCGCAGCATCATGCAGTCCGTCTTCTTTTAGCAGGTTAGGATGCTTCTTCATCCAGTGCTTACTACACGTAGTTTTTGTGTAGCTTTTCTTGGGTTTAACCAGTAAGCCTTCGCTTCTCAGATAGCTAAAAAACCCGTCTCGCCCTAGCTTAATTTCGTGTTCAGCTAGCTTGGGCTTTACCAACGCGTAGAGCTTACGCGCCCCTAACCTCGGCATATACTTACGCCAGTATTGGACCCAGTCTCTGATGATTGATAGTTCAGCTCTTCGGCTTTCCATTCGAGCAACGGCTTGATAGACACCTTGCCGAGAAATGCCTGTGGCACGACATGCCGCCGCTAACTTTATTTTACTTTTGGCTTTGGCTTGCCAGATGTACCGGATAAGTACTTTTTTCTGAGGCCGGCTCCGTACTCATTGTCCATGATATCGACCATACCATTGAGGATTTGGTTACGCAGTTTCTCTTCGGCTAACTCACGCTCAAGGCGCTTGATAGTTTCGGATGGGGTTTCTTTTGAATGTGGCATAAGGGGATGCTGAAATGGCTTCGACCAATCGAGTCTACCATGTTTTCTGAGCCAGACGAGTACCGTTGAGCGGCCCTGAATGCCAAAACGGGCTTGAGCTTGTTTGTACGTCATTTCGCCTTTTTCAACACGCTCTACAACGCCTAATTTAAAGGCTAAGGTGTAATCACGTTGCGTGCGCTTACGGCTTGAATTACTTGATGTTGTCATAAAGAAGTCCTCTTTATGTCAACGTATTTCAGGACGGGACAATTCCATAATAAAAAGCGCCGTTAATTCGGCGCTTTTTTTATTTGCGGTTTCAGCCAATCAACTTTATTTAGGTTGCCATTTCCCACTGGAAACCAGCGTATCCATTACCTTATCGACGGCGATTTGCGCGCGGGCAACGATGTCGTCTACTTCATTGGGGGTGACCACCAGTGGTGGTGCAAAACCCAGAATGTCGCCGTGTGGCATGGCTCGTGCAATCAATCCTTGCTCCATACAGGCTGCTGCCACGAGTGGCCCCACTTTCAAGCTGGGATCAAAGTGACTACGGTTAGCACGATCAGACGAGAATTCCAGTGCATGCAGCAAGCCGACGCCACGGCTATCACCAATCAACGGGTGATCCGCAAACGCCGCTTTCATCTTCATTTGCAGATATTCACCCGTGGTTGCCGCGTTCTGGGTGAGGTTTTCTCGCTCAATGATATCGAGGTTACACAATGCTGCCGCGGCCCCTAGAGGGTGACCGGAGTAGGTGTAGCCATGACCAATCGCGCCCCAGGTGTCGGTGCCGTCTTCCAGTACATCCCATACCTTGTGACCGATCATCACCCCAGACAGTGGCTGATAGGCAGATGTTAACCCTTTGGCAACGGTAATCAGATCAGGCTTCATGTCGTAGTAAATCGAGCCAAAGTCGCTACCAATGCGGCCAAAACCACACACCACCTCATCGGCAATCAGCAATACATCATACTTGTCGAGCACTTTACGAATGGCGGCCCAATACCCTTCTGGCGGTGGCACAATCCCACCGGTGCCAAGCACGGGTTCGGCAATCATCGCTGCGACCGTATCGGGTCCTTCCGCAAGGATCATTTTCTCCAGTTCATCCGCGCAATGCTGTGCGAACTCAGGCTCTGTCATGCCGCTGTCTTCACGGCGATAATAGTAGGGAGCCATGGTATGTTTGATGCGCTCGATCGGTAAATCGAAGTGGGCATGGAACAAGGGCAAGCCTGTGAGTGATCCTGATGCCACGCTCGAGCCATGATAACCACGATCACGCGAGATGATTTTCTTTTTCTCAGGCTTGCCACGCGCATTGTTGTAATACCAAACGATCTTAAGTTGTGTTTCGTTGGCATCACTGCCCGACATCCCGTAATACACCTTGCTCATGCCGGGCGCCATGTTGATCAGGCGGTCTGATAAGGTCACGAGCGCTTCGTTGGTGTGGCCTACATAGGTGTGATAGTACGCGAGCTTTTTCGCTTGCTCATAAATGGCGTCGGCCATTTCTTCACGGCCATAACCGATATTGACGCAGTAGAGCCCAGCGAAGCCATCAATCAGCTCAATCCCTTCGGAGTCGGTGATGCGAATACCTTTGCCTGTCTCAATCACTCGGCCTGGCATCTCGCCGTGCGCATACTGCTTCAAGTGGGTTGAAGCATGGAATACGGTGTTTCTGTCTTTTTCCAACAAGGCTTTTGTTTCTGGACGCATGATCAGTCTCCTTATCCGTCAGCAAACCTGAATTAGCTGCCGCTCACCGTGGGCAAGCCACCTAAACAGTAGTATTTGATTTCACTAAATTCGTCGATGCCATAACGGCTTCCTTCACGGCCTAAGCCCGACTGCTTGACGCCACCAAATGGAATCGGGTGGCCGGTCATTTTCACCGAATTAACACTGACCATTCCGACTTCTAAGCCGCGCAGGCAGCGCCAAATATCACGAATATCATTGCCATACACATACGCAGAGAGTCCGTACTCGGTATCGTTGCCCATCGCAATCGCCTCATCCAAGTTATCGTAGGCAATCACGCCCGCCACGGGGCAAAAGTTTTCTTCTTGATACACCAACATATCGGGTGTCACCTTGGTGATGAGTGTGGGGGCAAAGAAGTTTTCGCCTAGGTTGGGGTTGAGTTTTCCGCCCATCACGGTCGCCCCTTTGGCTATGGCGTCATCGACAATGGCTTGTGCTTTATCCACGGCACGAGATGAAATCAATGGGCCAATATCGGTACTGGGCAGCAAACCATTACCCACTTCAAGTTCATCCATTAACGCGGAGAAGGCATCGACAAACGCTTGATGTTTGTCACGCGGCACTAAAATTTTGTTGGCGGCCAAGCAATCTTGTCCTGATGTTTGGAATTTGGCATCGATGGCCGCGCGCGCCGCTTGTTGAATATCCATGTCAGGCAAGACAATAAAGGGCGCATTGCCGCCAAGCTCCATGGCGCACTTTTTCACAGTTTGGGCGCTTTGCTCGAGTAATAACCGGCCCACACGCGTTGAGCCGGTAAAGCTCAGCGCTTTGACTTTGTCACTTTGACAGAGCTGGGTAGACACCATGGGCGCGTCGCCCATAATCACGTTAAACACCCCGGCTGGGATCCCCGCACGTTCCGCGAGCTCGGCCAATGCCAGCGCAGAAAAGGGCGTTTCTTCTGCGGGCTTGACGATCACACTACAGCCAATGGCGAGGGCTGCCGCCGCCTTACGGGTGATCATCGCGTTAGGGAAATTCCATGGGGTGATTAAGGCGGCCACTCCAATAGGCTCACGTAGTGTGGCCAAGTGTGCATTGGGAATGTGGCTAGGCATGGTGTCGCCATACACGCGTTTGGCTTCTTCGGCAAACCAGTGAATGAAGGAGGCACCATATTCCACTTCGCCCTCGGCGTCGCGCAGTGTTTTGCCTTGTTCCAGTACCATCAGATGAGCAAGATCGTGTTGGTTTTCCATGATTAAGTCGTGCCATTTCATCAATAGCTTGGCGCGTGTTTCGGCGGACTCGGCACGCCACAGATGGAAGGCGGTCTCGGCGTCATCGATGGTTTGATTGATTTGCGTGGCGTTGAGCGATGCGGTGTAACCAAGCACTTCGCCCGTCGCGGGGTTGAGCACGGGTGTATCTGAATCGCCATTGACCCATTTACCGTTGCAATAGGCAAGTTGGCGAAAAAGACGCTGATCGTCCAGGTACGCGAGAACGTCTGAACTGGCTTTGCCGGCTACATCATGACGCAATGCATTGGCTGCGCTGCCAGTGTAGTTAAGATCGCGTGATTGGAATACGGTCATACTCCCTCCTGGTTCAAAATCGCCACGCTGCCTATCAGCGTTTGCATACTGTTACTGTATGCAATGGGCGAAAAAGAGGTTTTTTGTTCAAACGCCGAATTGACGAAATTTTTTCTTAAACCACGCAATGACAGAAGAAAATTTTCTGGTAGCGATAAAAGTGCTGAATTGTACGTGATAAAGCTATGGATAGACGCGGAGGCTAGGATAAAATCAGGTGCACCAATAAATCAGTGCACCTGAGGCTTGCGCGATTGTTTATGGGTTCACATCCAATGTGACACCAGTGAAAGTACGATAGCCACGAATACCAATAAACACCTCATCGCCAGCGTTGACATCCACCTGACAGCGTTCATTGTTGCCACTGGTGTACGGGCGACATTGGTACTGGTTTTGGTCTGGCTTGGTGCCTTTTTGTACATACAAGTCGGCATCGCCCGTGCCACCATACATGCGCACGGTGGCGCTGCCTGCTTGTGGCGCGGTATAAGCGAAGTATTGCCAGCTGCTGCGTTGACCGCTTAGCTCGGTGCGTGGAAAGTCGTTAACATTGTCCACGGTAAAGGCTTTACGCACCGAATCCGTCAGCCCTTGGTCATCGGTGACGGTCAGTGCCACGGAATAAGTGCCAGCGGTGCCGTACTTATGTGACGCTGTCACACCATTCGCTTGATAGCCATCACCAAAGTCCCATTGATAGCTGACGATGCTGCCATCGCTGTCATTGGCACCATTGGCGTCAAACTCACAGCTTAGTGCTGTGCATTGTCCCGTAAAGATAGCATTTGGCACGCCTCCCGACTGGTGATCGCCTTTAGGAGGGACATTATCAAACTCACCGGCCACTTGTGGCCAAATTTTGTCAATACGCACCCCTTGGTTTTCACAGCCGCCAAAGTGATGCAGGGCTATCACATTGTGGCTGTCTTTTGCGAGCACGGGTGAGCCCGATGAGCCGCCAGTGGTGTCACAAAAATAGCCGGTGTCTGTACCCGTTCCGCGACCATTGGTGATGGCGACGTCAATCTGGCATATTCCACCACTGTTTTGGTCGCTTTCAATCGAGAGCTCTTTCGGGTTACCTGCGCCGTGTTGCGGAATAAAAATGGTTTCGCCACGTTGAGGTTGGCGCACATCAAGTCCCATATAACCGAACTGCGCCACTTTGGCGAAGTTGTTCACGCTAAATAGGGTGTAATCGAGGGTGTAATCAGTGTTGAGTAGTTGCGCACCAGTGACTTTCACCACATCAGTAATTTGACCACTGCCACAGGTGGGGCGCTGATAATTAAACCACACTTCGGTGTTGGCAAGCTCGGTCTGGCTTTCGACACAGTGGTTGTTGGTGAACATGTGATTGTCTGGCCCTACACGCCAGCCGGTGCATAAGCCACTGCCATTCATTAATAAACGGGCCACTGGGCGACTGCGCTCATATTCTTCTGGTTGGCTGTCCTGCCAGCAAGCGACGTCTTTGCGCTCGTTAATACCACAGGTGGACAGCTGACCGATGTCTTGCTCAGCAATAATTTCATCGCTGGGATCGCCCGCTTTATAGGTATCGATAAGCAGGGCATGTTTTGATTGCCATTGTGTGCCTGCGGGGAGGGTGAGCGTGACCTTCGCGGTGTCGCCATGCACTGACATGGCCGCAAACTGATTCACACCGTCTTCGCCGTTTTTTGCGTTGAAGGTGCGCTGGCCATTGACTTGCATGGTGTAACGATAGTGCTCTTGACCATCTTCACTGCTCACTGTGACATAGGCCCCCTCCGGTAGAGAGAATTGCGAAAAATGTACCTTAATAAAGGCGGCGTTAACTTGGTGTACTTTGATGGTTTTTTGATAAGGGGTAGTGAGTGAAAATGCCTGGAAATTTGGTGGTGGTGTGAGGTTGGCATCCAGCGAGTATTGGCTTGCGATTTGGATTGGACTGAGCGCTTTGTCACCGATGTTAGCTACTGCCGATGATGAACAAAGTGTCATTACTGCTAGTGTCGTACAGAATAATAACGGTCTTTTCATGGTTCCCTCTATCTTCCGTGAGTATTGTGAAAGTCACAGTGATAAAGGCTAGTGAAGCTTTTATTGATAGGTGAACTTAATTGTCTTTAATGTTGGACATGTCATGCGGTGATGTAACAGGTAAATAGATGTTGCTAAAAAGTTAACGACTTATGCGGGTACGTGATTGCGTACTAGCAAGCAAGGATTAAGCCTTTTTTTAACCATTGGCAGCAATATCCGGTGTTTCAAGCGGTAAGGTGAGGGTCGGTCGCTTCACCTGTTTGGTGACGATATAGGTGTAGTACTGTTTGATGCCAAGGTCGTCAGTTAGCCAGCTATCAATCAGGCGCTGATAGTAGTCAATGTCGGTGACACCAAGACGAACAATATAATCAATCCCACCGCCCGTCGCCCAACACTCTTTGACATCGTCGCAGTGCTGCATGGCACGTTCGAAACGTTGAAAACTGTCAACATCATGCTGGCCAAGGGTGATCTCGACCAGCACAGTGTTAAGTTTAACCATCGCATCTGGGTTGATACGTGCGCCATAGCCCTCGATGACACCGGCTTGCTCGAGCCGTTTTACCCGCTCCCAACAGGGGCTCACAGACAGGTTGATGGCCTGCGCGAGATTGGATTTGGTCATGCGGCCATCTTGCTGCAAGATTTGCAAAATTTTGATATCGAACTTATCCAGCTTCATGGCCCCTCCGCTAAACAGGCTCGGCAATTACCGCAAAGGTATCGCCGATAAAGATCCGTCCAAGGTGACGTTTGGCCAATAAAATGCCATCACGTTCGGCATAGTAGGGGACAGGCTCGGTGCCCGTACGTTCAATATTATGCACTTTGCCTATCAAATCACCTTGCTTGATGGTATCGCCTAAGTGCACAGAGAACTCAATAATGCCCGCGTGTTCACTTTGCACATAGCAGTGTTTATCTGGTAGCTCGAGCTTGGTGGGCGCGGTGGGTGGGTGGCGATAGTCGTCTTGTAGAATGCCCGAAAATACTAAAAAGTTATGAATACCACGTTGGGTAATCGCGATGGAGTCTGGTGTGCTGGTGCCGCCGCCACCAAGTTCTGTGGTCACAAATACTTTGCCTTGTTGCTCGACGGCGGTGTCGTACATGCTGGTGGCATCCATTTCAGTGGTTTGCACCTGATACGGTGCACCAAACAGACGCGCCCCTTCGGCACAGGCGTCGGCTTGTTGCAGGTTTTCTAATCGGTGTGACGCCGCATAGGGAATAAGATCCAAGGTTTTACCACCAGAATGAATATCGAGTGCGGTATCACACTGAGGGATCAAATAGCGGGTGAAGTAATCGGCAATTTGCTCGGTCACACTGCCGGTTGGTGAACCAGGAAAAGCGCGGTTCATGTTGCCTTGATCCCAAGGGGAAGTGCGTGTGCCTGCGGTCACGGCGGGCGCGTTCATCAACGGAAGGATAATCACACGGCCTTTGATGTCACCTGGCATCAGTTGATGACAGGTATTGAGCAAGGCAGTAATGCCTTCGTATTCATCCCCGTGGTTACCTCCGGTAAGCAGGGCTGTCTTGCCTTCGCCGTTTTTGATCACGGTGATCGGGATGGTGACACAACCCCATGCGGATTGGTCGTGAGAGTGAGGCAGTTTAAGAAAGCCATGCTGCACGCCATCGGCATGAAAGTCGACGGTAGCTTCAATCGCGGTGGGTTCCATAACCTCTCCTTGTCATCTGTCGTGGTGATCAATCCAGCGAAAATAGATAAAGTTTGATTTTAAATCATCACGTTATGAGTGTAGCTAAAAATACTCACTTAGCTGAATAGAAAAGGGCACAATTTTTGTGCCCTCGTTCAGTCAGCGCTATATTTGCCTAGTGTTTGACGAATAATTGGCGCGGTAGATCGCACAAGGTTTGAGCCCCATCGCGGGTGATCACGATGCTTTCTGTGGTTTCTATCCCCCAGTCTTTCATCCAAAGCCCGGGCATAAAATGAAAGGTCATTCCTTCGCGCAAAATCGTTAGATCACTGGGACGCAAACTCATGGTGCGCTCGCCCCAATCGGGTGGGTAGCTTAACCCTATCGGATAGCCACAACGCGCCCCTTCACGATCGAATCCATAACGCAATAGTGCATCATTGAGTGCATTAGCAATATCACCACAGGTATTCCCCGGTTTGGCGACGGTAAGGCCTGCATCAAGACCTACTTGCAGCGCTTCGTCGGCACGTAAAAATTCAATGCCAGGATCACCCAAGAATATGGTGCGTGAGAGGGGGCAATGATAACGACGATGGACCCCCGCAATTTCAAAAAACGTCCCTTCCCCACGTTTGAATGGACGATCGTCCCAAGTTAAGTGGGGCGCAGCGGCATCACCTCCCGAGGGCAACATTGGAACAATGGCGGCATAATCGCCAAAATGACCGTCGTGGCCGACGACTGCATGTTTGTTGATTTCGGCAACCAGCAGGTGCTTAGGTAAGCCCGGTTCAATCATCTCAAAGGCGACACGGTGCATATTCTCCACGATACGTGCCGCGGTGTGCATGTAAGTGAGCTCTTGATCGGATTTGACTGCGCGGCACCAGTTGACCAGCCCGGTCGTATCGACCAAGGTTGCCATGGGTAGGTTGTCTTTCAGTGATTCAAAGGCGGTGGCGCTGAAATAGTAGTTATCTTTCTCAACACCGATGCGTCCGCGATCCCAGTAGCGTTCAGCCAGCACATAATTAGAGAGGTACTCCATTGGATGGAGTGGAGGGTTCATCACATAATGATCAGGATAGTAACTAATGCACTCGGCATTCATATACACAGTACGCAGGGCGCCATTGGCGTCTTGGATACGACCAAACCATAGCGGATCACCGGTCGAGCCAATGACAACACACTGAGGCACATAAAAAGACCAGCCATCATACCCAGTCAGCCACGCCATATTTGACGGATCGTGTACCAACAAGGTGTCGATTTCGTGTTCTTCCATGGCATAGCGAACCTTGGCTAAACGGGCGCTGTATTCTTCGTAAGAGAACTTCAATACAACGTCGCTCATACGCGTGACTCCTGTTCAATACCACGACTGTGGTGCTTATAAACGTACTACTGACCGGTAATCAAACTTGGATCAAGTATGATTACCGGTACAGAAAGGTGCCGTTTTTCGGTCTTGTTATCGAACAAACGGAGGAAGCGCTGGTGTTGCGCGGTCCTATCTAGGCGACTCTACTGTCTACTGTGGCTCATCGCTCGTACGGCCATGTGGCTCGCTCACCGGATAAGATTTTGTTTCGCCTCTAGTTAAGTGTTAAACCATGGAGTGAAAACCCGTCAAGTTTTATTAGCAACAAATTTGTCACTAAACTGCCAATCTGTGCAGACAGGAAAGTGTTGGCGTGAAGCGGGAAAGCGTGGGAAGGGGATACGAAATACGATAAGACAGATCATGAATAGTCTATGTAACACGTTATCCCGCATCCGACGTGCCTTTCTTGTGGTTCGGGTGACAAAATACACAGAGGTAAAGAGCAACTGCTAAGGCAAAAAATTGTATATATCCAGGAAGCTGGAGAGTGTCTACTATCGTATCGTTGAAAAAGAGTATGTCTCCGGCATCGTAACCTCCTTTTACCTTACCACCGTAAAAAAATATCGACATGTATTGACCCGCGCTAATGAGCATCAGTGCATACTTGGAAAAGAAAACGATTTTTTCCGACGGCGATGCATTAAACTTCTTTAATAAATAAACAAAAACAATGGAAGTTAGCACGAAAATATATTTTTCAATCACTTAAATACCTGTCTATATCGAGTGCGAGTGAGTGCGAATTTTTTTCGAAAATAAACGATTATGATTAAAGTGTTTGTTTACTGCCTTTTGGGGGTTAATAGTCCTAAAAATAAACATATAATGATACTAAGCCACCTAATCATTTCATTTTTTTTAAATGATAGATTTGGGAATATATCCATCAATAAAGCTCCATTTATGAAAATAGAGTAGTCATTTCCACCGATAAAACCAATAACTAGAACGACGTAGATGAAAAGGCATGCTGATCTTTTAAAGGGTATACGAGACACCTTTCGTAAAATAGCTAATAACAAAACTGTAATTAAGAAAAATAAAAATTCGCTCAACTTTACGAGTCCTTTATAGCTTTGATGTTGTAGTGATCTGCTGGTGCTTCCACTCCTAGTGCATACTTTCTCATTACTTGATAACCTCTCAAGTAAGTCTCGGATCTATGGATGAATAGCTTAAATATTTTTGGGTTTTTGCTATAAGTCCAAATGCGATATTCTCCTTTTATAATACTTATCGTCATCCATAACATACTATATTTTACTCTCATAAACGCTTTTATTCCCATTTTTCACTGAAAAATTTTATTTACTTAGTGAGGAATATTTAAAACTTATCATTCCTTGGAAAGTTTTTGGGATGTTTAGGTGCGCAAAATATATACATAGTACACAAAGATAAAAAGCTAGCCATTTGAATGATTGTGTTGGGGAGGAAGTGAGTAAACAAAGAGTTAAAAAAATCAGGCTCTACATCAACCCCGTTAAGCTCTACTCCGTATAATGCAATTGAGAAAAACTGCACACCCAATAAGAAAAAAATAATGCAGTATGGATAATATACAATTTTCGATAACCGAAGCTTTGATAATTTTCTTGTTATTAATATTATTATTAGTGATGTAAGAGCAAAAGATAATTCAGCGATCATTGTTTATCTCCTTATATATTTTCTTCCAGTGTAATAATCACTTGTGCCTTCTACTCCTAAAGAGAACTTACTCGTCGCCTTCAAGATAAGTCACTGTACTATAGGTCAATATTTTAAGTGCTTTATTATCTAAGATAAAGATTAAATGTTTTTATGTAAAAACACACATATGTGAAGTTTTTATTGTTCTCGTTTGGGATGGCAAAAAAATGCTAGGTAAATAACGAAAGCCAAAGCAAAGAATTGAACACTGTTGGGCAAGTCTAGGCTTTCTACCAAAAAATCTTCAAAGAACAAAATCCTGCCATCTACCCCCCCTTTTACTGGCATGCTGTATGAAAAAATTGAGTAGTATTGTACGCCAACAACAAGTAAAACGATATGTTTAAAAATGTATAAACATCTTTTTGATCTTTTCTTGACCCATTTCCTAAAGTGATAGGCTATTAATACAGTTATTATTATAAATGATATATAATTAATGGTTTTCTCTCTTTTCAATCTTCTTTTTAAATGTTAAAAGACGTGTATGTTGCCATCAAAACGGTTATATGTAAATGAGATGTGCCATTGCTTACATTTTCTATTTGATAACTCGCTTTGGTAGGCAAAAAACCAGTGTTAAGATGAAAAAAAACAGAGATGCCCACTGGATTGTAGGGTTTGGTAAGTTCATTGTACAAACAATAAATGCCTCAAAAAAAGGGATCCTAGCTGCCACGCCAGCCGTCTGTGTGCCATGTTGGAATATTGCCCAGAACTGAGTGCCTAAGAATAAAAAAAATATAAATTTTAAAAAAAGGAGAGTGCTATT
Organism: Salinivibrio sp. ES.052; assembly: GCF_900141775.1. Lineage (GTDB taxonomy): Bacteria > Pseudomonadota > Gammaproteobacteria > Enterobacterales > Vibrionaceae > Salinivibrio. Next base: position 532,185 of record NZ_FSRI01000003.1, read on the forward strand.
CGACGGTATGCGATTTAGGCGCCAAAGGGAATAGATTAAGGCAAAAGAGATAACAAAAAACAATATAAGAGCGATCATTTTCGTACCTCTTTATACAGTGAATATGTTGTAAAACTATCACTTACGGACTCTGCGCCTAGAGATAGTCGGCTTGAGGCTTGATAACCTCTTAGGTAATCCTCGAGCTATATCGAAATAGCTTAAATCTTTTAGCATTTTTGCCCTTAGTCCAAGAGTTAGACGTTAGGGTGATCGCATGATTTTCAGTAAAAATAGTAATTTTTAATTTATTTATCAGTCGGTTACTTTGGCTTTTTGGGAAAGCAAAAAATAACAATGAGCATACAAAAAATAAATGATAGCCACTGAACGGCAGGGTTCGGTAGATGTAAGTAATGAACTATAATATCCTCAAAGAATGTAACTCTCACAGGCACGCCAGCAGTCTTGTTTCCATATTGAAAAATAGAAAAAAATTGTATTGCAAAGGGAAAAGGTACAATAACCCTTAGGAAAAAAACTTTCCTTTGCATGGCTTGGTATTTATTCGCCATAATAAATAGAAAAGAAAAATAGATGTAACAGAAAAACCTATTATACTGGTCATTTTTTCATCTCATTGTATAAGGAGTCAGCAGTCATCCCATCGCCAACGGCTCCTGTAATAAGCTATACCCACAGTGGAGCGTGACCTTTTCGAAAAGAAATGAACGTGATGAAAGTATTTATTTACTGCCTTTTGGGAGTTAGTAGCCCTAAAAATAAACATATAATGATGCTAAGCCACCTAATTACTTCATTTTCTTCAAATGATAGGTTTGGGAATATATCCATCAATAAAGTTCCATTTATGAAAATAGAGTAGTAATTCCCACCGATAAAACCAATAACTAGAACAACGTAGATGAAAAGGCATGCTGAACTTTTAAAGGATATGCGAGAGATCCCTCTCAACGCAGATAGTAGTAAAGCTGTAATTAAAAAAAATAATAACTCGCTCACTTGTATGAGTCCTTTATAGCGTCAATATTATAGTAATCTGCTGCCACTTCCACTCCCAGGGCGGACTTGCTCATTGCTTGATAACCTCTCAAGTAATCTTCAGAGCTATATCTGAAGAGCTTAAATCTTTTCGCATTTCTGCTCTTAGTCCAAGTCTGAGATGTACTCTTTGATAGTATTTGATAAGCCTTGTCGGCGTCTTTTACTGTGGTTGTTTTTGCTACCATTCCATAGCCGGACAAGGCCAAATCGACACCGTAGTAGGCCATGTTTCCATAGCTTTTAGGATATCCTGCAAATTCGGCGGCACCTTGATAAGCTTCACGAACCAAGCCAGTCGCATCTTCGTCGCCATCTACAAAGTATTTACCGTTTTCATACATGTTGTTAAGCCCATGAGTCACCAACAATGCGCCGATCGAGCATAATGATGCGGCAGAGTAAATGCATATTGCTCCACCCGCGGCAACTTGCATGGCGCCGGCAATAGTACCGATTCCTTTTGAGGCAATTAACGAAGACTGCTCCATTAAGCTGGATTGCTCTCTTTTCATTTCGGTAAGAGCTTGCGCTTTGGTTTTCTTACCCCGCTCAACGTCATTAACCAAGCACTGTTCAAACCGATCAATCTCTCTGACGAATTGATTCTTCAAAACCCCGCTTCGAATATGACGATTAGCGAGGCTTGTAGCTTGCATTGTTAGGCCTTTTCCTGCTTTTCTTACAACGGCAATGTCGTAAGGTGAGGGCTTAGATCTTACTCCCATCGTTCGTAGCCTTGGGTACCAGTAATATTATGCTTCCATACGATATCTTTATACCGAAGAGCAATGTCCTCGGACATATCTTCATCGCCGGAAATAAGGACGTGAGGCTGGTTAAACGACAGGTGTGCGATAACGGCATCAACTAACTCAATGGTGTAGTGGTTTTCGTTGTGGCCTTTATCATTGGTTCTGTAAAACCTTATCTCACACTGAATCTTCTCTTGTTTTGAAAAAGCAAGTCCAAGAAGAGGGGATGCCTTGTCGATCGGCTTTGTGATGGTTAAAGCACTGAGAGTTTTTCTGACTTGGTCCGCTTCTTTTTCTAACGAGTAGTTGCAAGCTAAAACGGTTGCTTCGTCAGTGTGTGAAATCTGCGCTTTTCGCCCGATAGAGTCATCGGTATTGCAACCTTGGGTGATACAGCCTTGCGTTTCTCCAATCATCTTTATGTATGCGGTATGGGCCACGTTTTACTCCTAGCTTGGCTATTTATCGGCCGAATATATCAACTTTGATTGGCCAGAAATAAAGGCAAAGGGTTTTCTGGAATCAACCTCTCATCTGAATCCAAATGTAAAGGTATCGTAAAATCAAAGTATTAAGTTAGATCATATTGAACTGTCTGATCGTGGTGGGTATTTCGGTGACAATATTCACTTAACAAATGGAGAAGAGATGAAGCCTGTTAAAGATTATGAAGAAAAGGGCCTGTAACCTGCCAAAACAGCGGATCACAGGCCCTCGATAGATTACTGCTTTTTCAGGTGATACATCTCAGCAAGATCGCCTTCGATGGTTTCGCCATTCATGTCTTGCATGATCACCTGGTTTTCCGCCACAAAGAAGTGGTTAGGGCTGTCAGTCAGGCCTTCAAGGATGACGACACTGCCTGTTTCATCCCAAGTGAACGTACCTTCTTCTTTCAGTGCTTCACCCTCTTTTCCTAAATATGCTTTGGTTAGTGAATAGGTTTTGTCTTGGTTGAGTGTGAGTGTGGTATCGATGCCTTCACAATCAGCACAGGGAACAACACCTTGATACGTGCCATTCCAATCGAGTGACAGTTTTGCGTTATGATGATCAACCATCTCAGAGACGGTGTTTTCTGCGCTGTCGATAGCACTTTCTGCACTATCCATCGCTTGCTCTGCACCTTCTTTCGCCGTTTCTTGTGCGTTTTCTAGGGTACTTTCTACTTGTGTATCCGTCGTGGCTTGTTCATTGGCTTGTTGTTCACAGCCTACCAAAACGGCAACGAGAGCAAGGGGTGCCAGTAAATACGTTTTTTTCATGTTGACCTCATCCTATCTATTTTTACAGTCTAAAGCAGTTGCTGGCTGTTGCCTGCAATCAATGTGTCCATTTTAGATCGTGAGCAGGCTGGGGTGTCATTGTTGCGCTAGCATTAAGTCAGGGTTAGTCGATGAAAGTAAAGAAACCGTCAATTGATTGAATTGATCTAAGCCGCGATCCATTACGTTTACACCTCTGACCTGTTAGTCTAGTTAATGACAACATAGTAAACGAATGAATTATCACCCAAACGCGTGACAAATAAGGAGCGATGATGCAACAACACAAAATTTTGATGGTGCTGACATCTCACGATGCCATGGGCGATACGGGACACAAGACAGGCTTTTGGTTAGAAGAGTTCACCACCCCTTATTACGCGTTTAAAGATGCGGGCGCAACGGTTGTCGTTGCCAGCCCGGAAGGTGGCGCGGCACCGATCGATCCAAACAGTGAAGCGGAAGATGCGCAATCGGAGTCTACTCGCCGGTTTGATGGCGATGCTGAGCTGCAAGATATGATTAATAACACGGTCACACTGAGCGATGTGAATGCGTACGAGTACGACGCGATTTTCTATCCGGGCGGCCACGGTCCATTGTGGGACTTAGCGGAAGACTCGACCTCACGTCAGTTGATTGAGACCTTCTACTATCAGGGTAAACCGGTTGGTGCGGTATGCCACGGCCCGGCCGTGTTCCGCCATACGCGTTCAGATCGCGACGAGCCACTGGTGAAAGGTAAGCGGGTTACCGGTTTTACCAATGGTGAAGAAGCTGCGGTCGGCTTGACTGAGGTGGTCCCGTTTTTGGTCGAAGACATGCTCAAAGAAAACGGCGGTCTTTATGAGAAAGCGGATGACTTTACCTCGTATGTGGTCACCGATGGCAACTTAGTGACAGGGCAAAACCCAGTGTCATCTGAAGCCTGCGTCAATGCGGTATTGGCGTTGTTAAAGTAAGTCATGTGATAGCCTCTCGATGAAAGCGCCTGTGGGCGCTTTTTTTGTATCGGGAGAGATTAGAGGGGTGTTTTTTATCCAATGGATTCGTGTAGATTAAAAACGACACGGATAGAAGAGCACGCCGCATGAAAATACTCATCATTGAAGATGACCACGATCTCAGCTTAGCGATGTCAGAATATTTAGATCTGCATAATATCGACTGTGATTTTGCTTACAACGGCGAAACGGGGATCCAGCTTGCCAGCCAGCAGACGTTTGATTGTGTGATACTCGACAATATGCTGCCCAAAACACAGGGTATGGCGGTTTGTCGTGAGCTGCGTGAGCAGGGTATCGATACCCCGGTGTTAATGCTGACCGCGTGCGGCGCGGACACCGACCAGCTTGAGGGCTTTCGCGCCGGTGTGGATGATTATGTGGTCAAACCTTGCACCATGCCGTTGTTGCTCGCACGTTTACAGGCCTTGCATCGACGTCATCAACCGGTACGAGAGTGTATTACCATTGCTGATCTGACTATTTACCCCAAAGAGCATATCGCGTCGCGCGGTGATACGCCGCTTAAGTTGACCCCTATCGGTTGGAACATTCTGTTGCTACTCGCTCGCCGCTCACCCACTGTGGTGTCCAAAAGCGATATTGAGGAGGCGATTTGGGCCAGCGATGATGTGCGCCAAGGAACCATTAACGTGCACCTTCACCATTTGCGTAAAGTGGTTGATAAACCCTTTGCTAAAACGCTGATCCACACCCATGTCGGTATTGGTTTGTCCCTTTCTGAGGCCGCGCCGGTATGAGCCAAAGCCCTGTTCGAAGCCTCGCGGCACAATCGCGTCGCCAGCTTGTGTTCATGGCGGTGGCGATCTTTATCGGGTTGTTGGCACTTGTCACCGTGTTTAGCTTTTATCAAATCAGTCAGGCAGGCAAAAACTACATGCGGCTCGATGCTATCAAGCTAGAGCAGAAGCTGGCCGCCGATCCTAACTATCCATTACCCCAAAGTGACACTATCAGTGCGTATCGAGATTGGCAGGCTATCCCGACATCGGTGCGTGATTTGTTTTCCTCAGAGCCGATACAGCCCGATGATCCAATTGAAATTCAGCGCATCAATGACAGTGGAACGCGTGAGTATGGCTACTTGTTGTACTCCGATCAGCACCTATCCCAAGGCCTGTACTTGGTCGAGTTTGAAGCGGCAGAAAAAATCGAAGCATTAGCTGCCATGATTGTCGAGCGTTCTTTGGTCGATGCCAGCGTGTTAATTGCCGCTTTTATGCTGGTGCTTGTCACCGTGATTGGGCTGTTGTTTAACAATGCATTGAAGCCACTCAAAGAGTTGGTGGCATGGTCAGCGCGGGTAAAAACACACCCTGATCAAGCCATCGATGTGCGCTTTTCGGTACGTGAGGTTAACCAAATCGCCGACCACTTGATGGCCTCGCTGCAACAGGTGCGTGAACATAACCAACGGGAGCAGCAGTTCTTAAAGCATGCCAGCCATGAACTGCGTACGCCGTTGGCGATTATGCAGGCATCCTTGGATACTTTGTCACTGCGTATCGATGACAAGGATGCCAGCTATCCGGCCTTGCAGCGCGCCTCGCGTGCCAACGCCAATATGATGGCACTGTCTGAATCACTGCTTTGGCTGGCACGGCAACATCCAGATAAGGTTCGCCAATCAAAGGTCGACCTTGGCTCGCTCTGCGCAACCCTGGTGGATGAGCTGGCGTATCTTGCTGCGCATAAGCCAGTGACTGTCCATATTGATAATCACAGTGATCCTATTTCTATTGAGAGGGAATTGTTTCGTATTGCGAGTACCAACCTGATTCGCAATGCGTTCACCTACAGTGCGCCCGGCGCGATTGAGATTAAGATCACCAACGGGCAGTTTTCGATTGCCAACCCTATTGATTCAGACGTGGACGAGAATCAGATCGGATTTGGTCTGGGCCTACAGCTTGTTGAGCGCATTGCCGGACAGCTCAACTGGCATTTTGAATTTCAGTGCGACGCTCAGATGGCGAGGGCGGTTATCAATTGGGAAGCCGCGCACAAAATGACGGGAGAGTCTTAAGGTTTTCTTAATACCGGTTGTTTCAAGATAAGGGCGAACTCTCAGTTACTATTTCGCCATTATGGAGAATCGCCGGTGAATCCATTTGTCACACTTATCTGTTTCGTTTTGACCTTGGTGCCCTTGGCCGGGCATGCGCAAACCGACAGTATGTCCGCGGATAATTATCTGACCGTCGGCCTGGTCGGCTATACGGAGCCGTCGATATATCTCGGTGGTGAAGATGACCAAGACATTGAGCTGGTGGTTGAGGCGCAATGGGAGGGGATTTTTTATCGCAACGATACCCTAGGTGTGTATCTCGCCGAGGGCGACAGCTGGTATGTGTCGGCGGGCGTGGGCGACGATGTGTTTGGCGATCACGCCCGCGGTGACAGCAAAACCCTCAAAGATATGAAAAGTCTCGATAAGGTGTATACCGCTAATCTAACCACTGGCTGGATAACGTCGGTGGGCTATTTTGAGCTCGGCTACCATCATGATATCTCGGATAATCATAACAGTGGCGCGGTGGTGGGCCGCTATGGCGCGCCGATGGAACAAGGCCCGTGGGTGCTTGACCCTCAAGTGTCACTGACTTGTGTGGGTCGCGCGGTGAGTCGTTATTATGTCGGTGTGTCAGCCCAAGACGCCAAAGCTGGCCGACCCACTTATCAACCTGATCAAACCTGCAAATTCCAATCCGACCTCAACCTCTATTACAGGCTTGGCCGCGCGCATCATCTGTTGTTGGGGGTGAGCTATCGCCACTATGGCGATGAAGTATCAGACAGCCCGATTGTTGATAGAGACGATTTGTGGTCGTTCAATACCGGCTATTTATACACCTTTTAGCGGTAATGGGGTGGAAGGAGAAAGGGGATGAAGTGGCTAAAGCGAGGTTTGATAGCGCTGGTGCTGATAGGCACGTTTTTGGTCATAGTCATGGATGACCCAAACGCGGGGCTAAAGCGTCAAGCCATTCACTTTAACACAGGCGATAATCAGCTCACGGGTGAGTTAATTTTACCTTTAGGTTCTGAGAGCCCGAATCAGTGTGTGGTGTTTGTGCATGGCTCTGGTGACGTGCCGACCGATGCGTTTGGTTGTTACCTCCCACTTTGGCGAGTGTTAGCGGCGAATGGGTGGTGTGCGTTGTCTTGGAATAAGCCGGGAGTGGGAGAGTCGAGCGGGGATTGGCGGTCGCAATCGATGCAAGATCGGGCCGATGAAGTCGCGGCGGCGATTCGCTATTTGCGCCAAACCTTGGGGCTAAAGGATGGCAAGCTGGGGTTGATGGGCTTTAGCCAAGCTGGTTGGGTGATCCCTAAGGTGGCGCACCAAGTCGAAAACATCGATTTTCTGATCAGTGTCGGTGGAGCAGTCAACTGGATGGCGCAATCCGAGTATTCTGGACGTCAACGGCGATTAGCCGCCGGATACAGTGAATCCGCTATTGCGGAAGAGCAAGCTGCCGAGGCGACAGTGGATGCCTTGATCCAATCCGGCGCGTCGTATCAGCAGTACCTAAACCACGTAAAACAAGATGACAACGCCCCCATGAGCGAGGCCTTTTGGCAATTTGTACAACGTAATTGGGCCTCGGATGTGACTGCTGATTTAATCGATCTCGACGTGCCCACGTTAGCGTTGTTTGGTGCGCGGGATGCTTATGTCGACTCAGATAAAACCGCTTCTACGTATCACCAGCTGCTCGCTAATGCACCGCTGTCTTTTTATCACGTGCGTGTGTTTGAACAGGCCGACCACAGCCTACTGCGCACCGACAACATCGCCAATGCACACAGTGAGCGTCACCGCTGGTTAACACTGGCACGGATTTGGTGGCAGGGAGAGGCGGCGTTCGCGGATGGTGTGATGCCATGCTTAACGTCTTGGCTAGCGCAGTTTGAGAGCGGGCGGCCAACACAGACTGATATCTGCGCGTCTGAGCAGCTAAGCGATGTAAAGCCAGTACTAAACGCGGATACGACGCAGGGGTAACGTTTCAATTTGCGGTGAATTGGGGTTTAATGCAGGCATTGACGCTAACGCTAAGAGAACCAGCATGCAAATATGGGTAGATGCGGACGCTTGTCCGGTCGCGATGCGCGAGATGATAGTACGCGCGGCACACCGAACGCACATTCAAGCCACCTTTATTGCCAACCAGTTTATCCGTTTACCGCCGTCGCCTTACGCCAGTTCACGTCAGGTAGAAAAGGGCTTTGATGTGGCGGACAACCAAATTGTTGCCGAGGCAGAGGCGGGCGATTTGGTGATCACCCAAGACATTCCGCTCGCGGATGAAGTGATTGAAAAGGGCGTAACGGTGATTAACACCCGCGGCGAATTGCTGACCAAAGAAAACATCCGCGCCCGGCTTAATATCCGTGATTTTATGGAAACCATGCGCAGTAGCGGTGTGCACACAGGCGGGCCCGCACCGCTTGGTCCGCAGCAAAAACAAGCCTTTGCCAATCAGCTTGATAAATGGCTGGTTAAAGCCCAGCGTTATCATGCTGCGCGAGCAAAATCGTCTGATTAAGCTCGCGCGCTTATCCTCTCATCACTCAATCTTTTCTGCTGACTAAATAGCAACCGGTGCCCACTGGCTATCCGCGAAGTGGGCAATCAGCGCATCCAGCAACGCACGTACCGCTGGTGGCTGGTTGCGGCGTGACGGGTACAAGGCGTAGATATCCATCGCTTTGGGTTGCCAATCAGGCAGCACGACCGACAGTTGACCCCGCGCAATGGCACTGTGAGCCAGATACACTGGCTGCATGCTCACACCCATGCCCTGAATGGCAGCACTGAGTAAAGTAGTCGCCTCGTTAGCTGAGAGCTTACCTTGTACCTCAACCGCAGCGTGCGCCTCGCCTTTGTCTAAATGCCAAATCGGCCGATCAAATTGCTTGTAACTGAGACAACTATGCGCGGTGAGATCTTCCGGTGAGCGGATCGGTGCATGGGCGGCCAAATAATCCGGTGCCGCGACTAAGACGGAATCACACGCAGCGATCGGGCGACCAATTAAGGAAGGATCCGGGTTGGACGCAATGCGGATGGCAATATCAATCCGTTCCGCAATCAAATCGACCGCCTTATCTTGCACCTCAATATCTACATCGACCCCGGGGTGAGCGGCCATAAACGGCTTCACCGCGGGGATCAGTTGCGCGAAACCAAACGACATACTGGTCGCCACTCGCACTTTGCCGGTCAAGCCTGCATCTTGTTGCCATTGTTGTGTCAATGCATTGGCTTGCTCAACCCATTGTTCCAGTTGCGGCAAGCTTTGCTCGCCGGCGGAGGTTAACGATACTTTGCGCGTGGTGCGTTGTAATAAGCGCACGCCTAACCAGTCTTCCAGCGCTTCGACATGGCGAGTCACCATCGGGCGCGACATCTCGAGCCGCTCGGCAGTCGCGGTAAAACTTTGCGTCAGTGCCACGTCAATCAATACACGTGCGGCAGTCAGTGTGTCCATATCAATCTCATCTATGCTTAAGAGCCAGCCGTTCGTAACACGGTACGGCCCGTTTATATGCTCGAATTATGAAATAATGATGTAAATTATTAGCTATATATCTGAACAAGTCGAGCCCGTAAACTGCACAGCATCTCAACACCGAATGCAAAACAACGGAGCACGACGATGAAATTGATAAAAACCCTAGCCGCCTCTTTATTACTGACCGGCAGCGCAATGGCAGCAAATAATGCTGAACCCTTGAACTTGGACGTATATAACGCGGATGGTAATAGCTTCCACGTAAACTCAACTTTGGTGTATGGCGAAACCGAAGCCATGGTGGTTGATACGGGCTTTACTAAAGCAGACGCGCTACGTATTGCCGCCAAAGTACTGGACTCCGGTAAAGAGCTGACCACCATCTTTATTAGCCAAGCCGATCCAGATTACTACTTTGGTGCGGAAGTGCTGCACGGTATGTTCCCTGACGCAAAAGTGATCACCACACCGGCAGTACGCGCCACCATTGCAGAAAAACTGGATGGAAAAATGGCATTTTGGGCACCAAAAATGGGTGATAATGCCCCGCAAAACCCCGTGGTGCCTGCTGCTTATACCCGTTCATCACTGACACTGGACGGTCGTAAAATTGAAATTCGCGGCGCGAAAGGCGAGTTGGCGCATCGTCCGTATCTTTGGATCCCAGCCAACAAGGCGATCCTGGGTAACGTCGCTGTATATGGCAATGTTCACCTTTGGATGGCAGACGCACAATCTGACCAAGCGCGTGAAGGTTGGGCTGCACAACTAGAAGAAATGGCAGCATTGAAGCCTAAAGTCGTGATCCCAGGACACATGACCGCGGGTACGGCACTGAACGCTGACACCATTACCTTTGCCCAGCAGTATTTGCAAGACTTTGCCGAGGCGAAAGCAAACAGCAAAGACAGCGCTGAGCTGATGAAAACCATGCAAGCGAAATACCCGAAAGCCGGTCTGCCGATGGCTTTGGAAATTGGTGCCAAAGTACATATGGGAGAGATGGAATGGTAAACGTCCACTACATTTTTGACCCAATGTGTGGCTGGTGCTTCGGCGCCGCCACCTTGATTGAAAGCTTGAGCAACACCCCTGAGATTAACTTGCAGCTTCATCCAGGTGGTATGCGAGAGCGTGCGCCGATTGAAGACAGCTTTCGTCAACACATCTTGGCGGCAGATCAGACCATTGCCGATCAAACCGGACAGACATTTGGTCAAGCCTATCTAGACCGCGTAGCAAGCGACCAGCCGGTAATTTTGGACTCCTTTATTACCGCGCAAGCCATCCTCGCTGCTCAGCAGCTTGATGGTCAGGGCGCGGAGATGCTGAAACGCATCCAGTGTGGCCATTATCAGCAAGGTCGCTCCGTCTATGACGCTGACACGCTCGCAGAGCTTGCCAGTGAGATGGGGATAGAGGCAGAGGCTTGGCAACAGGCGATGAATCGCACCGAAAATGACGTGATGCCCGCGGTGAATCAAACCCGTCAATTGATGGCAGCGCATGGCTTACGCGGTTTTCCATCCATGCTGGTGGAGCAAAACGGTCAATGGCAAGCCATCACAGTGAGCCAATACTATCGCCGCCCAGACGCATGGCAGGCGCTGTGGCAAACACTGACTCAGGCATAAAGCAAACAAAAACGGCGAGCACGAGGCTCGCCGTTTTTTGTCACGATCATTGTTTGTACATTATCACTTGGGTGCAGTCAGCGGTACCGGCTTTTTAGGCTCAAAGCCTTCGATGATGCGACGTTCAAGTGGGTGCCCGAGACGTGCTTCAATCATGCGCAAGTTTTTGGTGTTGTCTTTTGAGACCAGTGAAATGGCTTCGCCTTGGGCACTGGCGCGACCGGTACGACCAATTCTGTGGACGTACTCGTCGGCGGGGAAGGGCAGATCGTAATTGACCACCCGCTCAAGCGACTCAATATCAATGCCGCGTGCGGCGACGCCGGTGGCAATCAAAAATTGGATGTCACCGTTTTTAAAGTCTTCCAGCAGTTGGGTCCGCACGGCTTGGCTGCGTCCACTGTGAAACGCTTCGGCGGCAATGCCACGTTTTTCCAACTGGGTGGCGAGTTTGGCGGCGCCGTGCTTGGTTTCGATAAAAATCAGTGCCTGCGTCCAACCATTCTCTTTAATCAAATGGCTAAGCAGCGCGGACTTTTTATCTTTATCGACCGGAATGCACCACTGGGCAATATTGTCTTTAGAGGCATCATGTGCGGCAATGCTGATTTCTTTGCCTTCATCACCAATGGTCGCTTTGGCCAGATCACGTACTTTATTCGATAAAGTGGCAGAAAAAAGCAGGCATTGCGTGCTTGCCGGTAATCGGTCGAGAATGTTTTGAATCGCATCAATAAAGCCCATATCGAGCATGCGGTCGGCTTCGTCGAGAACCAGCACTTCCACTTCATCCAAATAGACGGCACGTTGGCTGAGTAAATCACGCAGACGCCCAGGTGTAGCGACGAGAATATCAACCCCGTCCACCAAGGCTTGTTTTTGTGCTTGTTCGTCCATGCCGCCAACCATTGCTAAGGTTTTAAGCGCGGTAAACTGCGTGTCTTGGCGCGCGCTTTCGGCCACTTGCAAAGCCAACTCTCGTGTGGGGGCAATAACCAATGCGCGAGCGCGCTTTTTGCGCCCAGCTTCACCGGCAGATAATTTATCGATGATAGGCCAGATAAAACTCGAGGTTTTTCCGGTGCCCGTTTGTGCCGCGGCAATCAGATCATGCCCTTGTTGGATGATTGGAATCGCTTTGGCTTGAATGGACGTTGGCGTGGTAAAGCCGCGTTGGGCAATGGCTTGGCAAAGTGGGTCGCTTAAACCCAGTTTTTTAAATGGCATAACAGACTCAACAAACAAGAAGCGTGTGTCCGCGTTCCCGCCCAGACACACTGAATGGCGTGGAGTCTAGCACGAACCTTACAGTAGCACGACGCAAAATCTGCTGGTGAGTAGTTTCTTGGTGGGTTTGTTGAGCAGGTGTTATCTTCGTCATCCGGTTTATAAGGCGAAAAACTTTTTTTATCGTCGCCGTGTTCTAACTATATCTCTTACGCTTTCCCTGAGGCTAGTTTACCCCTTTAAATCGGCAAAATAAGGGGGTTATAAGATCCTGATTGTGAAAGGTTTTATTTTCGTGATTTCAAAAGGTTATGTTGTTAGCCTAGCGGCGCATTAATTAAGGAAATGATATGAAGACACATAACCAGACATTTCACCAAGAGAACTTTTCTCACCAAGATTTCAGTGAGCTTGAATTTAAAGACTGTACCTTTATCCGTTGTGACTTTACCCGCGCTAACCTTCGCGATGTGACGTTCAAGCGTTGCAAATTTATCGAGCAGGGCGATATCGAAGGGTGCCACTTTACCGCGGCTGATCTTCGTGATTCCAGTTTTCAGCAATGCCTATTGGCGATGGCCAATTTTAGTTTTGCCAATTGTTACGGTATTGAGATGAGAGAATGCGATCTGAAAGGCGCGAACTTTTCCCGCGCAAATTTTGCCAATCAAGTCAGCCATCGGGTGTTCTTTTGCTCAGCGTTTATCACCGGTTGTAACTTGTCTTATGCCAATCTTGCGCAAGCGTGCTTAGAAAAATGCGAACTGTTTGAAAACCGTTGGATTGAAACCCATCTTCTCGGTGCATCATTGAAAGAAGCCGATCTGAGTGGCGGTGTGTTCTCGTCCGATGTATGGGGGCAGTTTAGCGTACAAGGCGCTAATTTATGCCACGCCGAGATTGATGGCCTAGACCCACGCAAAGTGGATTTGTCTGGCGTAAAAATAGCCGACTGGCAACAATCTCAGCTACTTGAAAGTTTAGGTCTGATTGTTTTCCCGGATGCGCGCTAATCGGGATGCAACGCACTCTTGCTCTCTGTTTACAGGGCAAGCTAAAAAGGAAAGTGCTAGGTTAATGCACTAACAGGGATATTTGTCCGAATAACCACATATTTTGTAGCACATTAAAGTGGTTTGGATTTGTTTAATATCAAAAGCAGTGTTTTCGTGTGTGGTAGGGTGACATCATCGAAATTCTTCTATGGAGCGCTTTGCCATGCTGTTAAACGTCACAGACAAACAAAAAGAAGATAAGATCCCACCGCTGTTCCGACTAGGCTTTCGGCCCTTCTTCCTCTTTGGTGCTCTGTACTCCTGTCTGGTCATTATTATATGGAGTGGGCTTTACACCCATCCCGGGGTGTTCTCACTAACGGTTCCCTCGCTTTGGTGGCATGCTCACGAGATGCTGTTTGGGTTTTCGATGGCCATTGTTGGTGGGTTCTTAATCACAGCGGTGCAAAACTGGACGGGTGTGCCAGGTACTCGTGGGCTGAAGCTTTTCGGCATTTTTTCACTATGGTTGTTGGCACGGTTGAGCTTCTGGGTGGATGTCCCGACTTGGTCGAGCCTTGTACTTGATACCCTGTTTATGGCCTGCGTGGCATGGTCATTGGGTTATCGCGTGGTAGTGACTAAGCGTCAGCGCAATTACCTGTTTATTCCTATTTTAGCGGTGGCGGCTTTGCTTAACGCATTGTCTTACGGCGTACTGCTAGGGGAAGTCTCACTACCTATTAATCAAGTTTGGCACAGTACCTTGTTGTGGTTCATGCTGCTTATTAGCGTAATGGGTGGCCGTGTGATCCCGTTTTTCACGGAAAAGAAGTTGGGTATACAGGTGTCCAGCTCTCCTGTGTGGTTAGAGCGAGCGCTTATCGCTGTGTTTGTGCTACTCATTGGCGTTACTTTGGTGTCCGGCACTGACAACCTGGTTGCGAGAGGGCTGCTGATCATCGCGGGTATTGCTCAATGTGTGCGGCTGTATCGCTGGCAAGGTTGGAAAGCGTATCAGGTACCAATGCTGTTCTCGCTACACGTGTTCTACCTCTTCTTACCGCTGGGGTTGATATTAAAAGCGGTAGTGATTAATCCCTGGGCATCAAACCTTATCTGGCACTTATTCGCGATAGGTGCGCTCGGTGGGGTGATCTTGGCCATGATTGCACGAGTCGCGCTTGGCCATACCGGGCGCAATGTCTATCAGGGCCCCGCTGTTTCTTGGTTGTTTTATGCTTTGCTCATTTCAGCACTCGTCCGTGTATTTGGCATGTGGTTTTGGCCCGTTTATACCCTAGAGCTGGTTGCCGCGTCTGCACTGCTTTGGACGATCAGCTATGGCTGGTTTGCGGTACGATTTGGCCCCATGTTGAGTCAAGCACGGGCAGATGGTGCGTCGGGGTAATGTATGACGCTTTACCGGATTGTGTTGGATTGATGCGAGACGGTTTAACGCCTAATCATTGATGCGATGGCTGATATACATGGAAGGCGTCTATCAATTAGTAGGTTGTTTATTGTCGTTTTTTCTGGCGGGCAACTAACATTAGACCTAATATGCATTTAAACATTTGGAAAGCCCTGTCTCATATTTACTCATGATCTGAAAGAGACTGGCTCTATTGTCGCTGCTTTCCCTTTCCGTCACAGTGGGCGCGGGATAGGGTGTCGTAAGAAGGCTGAATGAACGTCATCGCACGGGAACCACAATGAAAAAAACGAACTACTACGCACTGAAGCTGGCGTTTATCTATTTCTTTTTTGCGACTTTGTGGATCTTGTTCTCCGATCGCGTGGTGACTGCCTTAACAACAAACTTGGAGCTGTACGAGCTGGCACAAGCATTCAAAGGGCATCTCTTTGTAGTGGTGACCTCCATCATGCTCTGGCGTTTGGCGAGAAAGAATAACCTTGATCTGGAGCGAGCGAGTGACATTGACAGTGTGACCGGCTTGCACAGTCCCTCCGTGTTCATGCGTCATGTGGATACCTTGCTAGCACGGGCGGCTCAAAAAACCTCCCATGTTTTGGTGATTGTCGACATTGATGGGTTTACATCACTCACCAACAAACTTGGGTTTGAACGTACCAATCACCTGCTGTCTGACATGGCTCATGCCATTGAGGTATCAACGCTATTAGACAAGCTCACGTCGCGCATTCATGCAGACCGCTTTGCCTGCCTTGCTGAGTTAGACGGTGCCAGCGATATGGCGCTCTATATCGAAAGGCTACACCGTGAATGTAGTCGATATTTGCAACGATACGATCAACAAGCCACATGCTCGATAGGGGTGGCGTTGTTTGGGCCAGATGGCGACGATGCGGCGACCTTGATGACGGCGGCGACACGCGCCCTTAATGATGCTAAAAAGCGCAAAGGGGCGGTAACGTATCATGATATTCACTTAACCGAGCAAGCTCAAAAGCGTAGACAGCTCATTACCGCGCTTAGGCAAGCCATAAAGAACAAAGAGATTGAGGTGGTCTTTCAACCGCAATATCGCTTGGCGTCAGGCGAGCTGACCGGTTTAGAGGTACTGGCGAGATGGACCCATGAAACCTATGGTGCGGTTCCACCTAGTATGTTTATCCCGCTCGCCGAAGAACAGGGTTTTTGCGAAGACCTAACGGCGCTAGTACTAGAAAAATCCGCCAAGCAGTTACACGATAGTGATCTGTTGGGAACTGTCATTCAGCGTGTGTCGGTTAATATTTCTGCGGTTGAGTTTAATAGCGAAAGTGCAATCCGGCGTATTGATGATTACTTGCAATTGAACCCAGAATTCGCGCGTTACCTGTGTCTAGAAATAACCGAAACCGCGGCACTTGATGATATTCTTGAGTGTGCGCGAGTGGTCGATACCCTTAAACGCCATGGTGTGACTTTTTCCATTGATGATTTTGGTGTGGGTTACACCTCTTTAGGGCTTTTTAACCAGATCAACGTGGATGAAATCAAGATTGACCGCAGCTTCATTCAAGCGATGGAAAGCGATAGTCGCGCGAAAGCGATCACGGCCGGTATTATCGATATTGCCAAACGTTTGGAAATCAACGTGGTGGCTGAGGGTGTAGAAACGGTCACTCAGCTAGCATTGTTGAAAAGTTTTGATTGCGAATATGTACAAGGTTATTATCTAGGTTATCCTGCTTCGCTATCCGAATTGAAAGTGGCGATGTCTGTCTGAAGGTAAACGCTAAATAGATAACTGATAAAGCACCGCCAAGATTTACCCGCCAACCATTAAATATCATACACTAAGCTATCTTTCGCCAAGAATGGCCAATCGAGGTGATGTGGCGCAGTGTCTGTGTCATTGAAAAAGTACCCGCGTTGTGGCATCGCATATACGGTATCGCCCTTTTGATACGCTGCGGCTTGCCACGCATGATGGGTTAAGGTGGCCTCCCACAGTTGTTCACTTTCCCAGCCTTGTGGGGCGAGTGATACCCGCACCTCAGCACCGACCGGATTGATAGAGACCACACGCATGGGCAGCGATAGTTGGCTATTGGGTTTATCGGCAAGGGTTAACTCATGGCTACGCACATACAAATTGCCTGATTGTTGGGTGTGCGTGCTTAGTGTGGGTTGGATAAAGGCATTGCCATTTTGCCAGACGCCTTGTTGATAGTGGCCGGAAAAGACATTCACGTTTCCTAAAAAATCAAACACAAAGCGACTTTTTGGTGCGGCATACAGATCGACCGGGCTGTCGACTTGTTCAATTTGTCCGTTACTCATTACCACCACGCGATCTGATAGCTCGAGCGCTTCGTCTTGGTCGTGGGTAACAAACACACTGGTAAAAGCCATTTCATCGTGCAGTCGGCGTAACCATTGGCGCAACTCTTTACGTACTTGTGCATCTAACGCTCCAAACGGCTCGTCGAGCAATAAAATCTCCGGCTGTGTCGCCAGCGCCCTCGCCAGTGCGATACGTTGCTTTTGCCCGCCCGATAATTGTTCGGGATACCGTTGGCTCAGATGGCCTAACTGCACGACCTCAAGCAGTTGATTAACCCGTTGTGTCATCGTGGCCGGTGAAGGACGCGCGCGCCGCGGCATCACTTGCAAGCCAAAGGCGATGTTCTCTGCCACCGTCATGTGTTTGAACAAGGCGTAGTTTTGAAAAACAAACCCGACACGGCGATCACGCACATGAACGCGGGTGACATCGCGGTCTTCAAACAGGATCTGACCGCTGTTACTACTTTCTAATCCGGCAATAATGCGTAGTAAGGTGGTTTTCCCGGAGCCCGAGGGGCCAAGCAGTCCCATCATCTCACCTTGTTCTATGGTGAGTGATAACGGTGACAACGCTTGGAACTGGCCAAAGTGTTTGGTGATATCGTTCAGTTGAATGCGCATGGCTTACGGCTCACTCTGGTTCGTTTGTAAGGTTAAGTGGGCAGGCGTTGATGCACTGCTTTCATCAATCGGCGCGGTACTGGCGTGCACACGATGCTGACGCCATTCCACCAAAGCTTTTAGCGCCAAGGTGGCGAGAGCCATAAAGGCAAGTAATGACGCACAGGCGAACGCCGCTTGGGTTTGGTAGTCCTCATAGAGCAGCTGTACCTGCAAAGGCAGGGTATTGGTTTGACCGCGAATGCTGCCTGACACCACAGCGACCGCACCAAACTCGCCGATGGCGCGCGCATTAGTCAAAATGACCCCGTAGATGAGGGCCCACTTAATATTGGGCAAGGTGACGCGGCGAAAAAGCTGCCACCATGATGCGCCTAACACCACCGCCGCTTCTTCCTCTGCTTGCCCTTGCTGTTGCATGAGCGGGATCAGCTCGCGGGCGACAAAAGGGCAGGTAACAAAAATAGTGACCAACACAATGCCGGGTAGGGCAAACATTACTTGAAGATCATGCTCAAATAGCCACGCGCCTAGCCAGCCGTTACTGCCATAAAGCAGCAAATAGAGTAAGCCTGCGACCACGGGCGACACGGCAAACGGGATATCAATCAAGGTGGTGATCAGTTTTCGCCCCGGAAATTGGAAGCGGGTGACGGCCCATGCCAACATCACGCCAAATACGAGGTTGATGGGCACCGTGAGAACGGCCACCAACAATGTAAGGCCAATCGCGTGGCGGGTATCCGGTGCGAGTAAATGCTGAAAATAACTGGTGATGCCATCGGCGAAGGCAATGGAAAAGATGCTCACCAGCGGCACAACCAACACCAGCGCCACGAGCAGCAGCATAAGCGCGATTAAACTGCGCCTGATCCATGGGGTATCACCGATTCTCACCGTGTTTGTACTCATAAGGTGTCCTTATCGCCCGTGAATGCGCTTTAAGTAGCGACCTTGCCAAAGGTTAATGGCAAACAACAATGAAAGGGATGCCATCAAGATCACCGAGGCAATGGCACTCGCCGCTGGGAAATCAAACTCTTGCAAGCGAACAAAGATCATCAGCGACGTGATCTCGCTGACGTAGGGCATATTGCCAGCAATAAAAATCACCGCACCGAATTCACCCAGACTGCGGGTAAATGATAAGGCCACACCCACTAACAACGCCGGCTTGATGGTCGGCAGAATAATCCGCCAAAACACCGCACCGTCACTTGCCCCGAGCACAGTGCCCGCTTCTTCTTCCTCTTGGGAAATTTCCTCCAACACGGGTTGGACGGTACGCACCACAAACGGCAAGCTGGTGAACATCATGGCAATCACGATCCCAAGCGGCGTGTAGGCAACTTGGATACCGACGTTAGCAAGCACACTGCCTATCCAGCCGTTATCGGCGTACAGGGTGGCGAGCGTGACACCGGCAACGGCGGTGGGCAGGGCAAACGGCAAATCAACCAGCGCATCGACCAAGCGTTTGCCCGCAAAATCGTATCTCACCAGCACCCACGCAAAGAGCAAGCCAATCACACCATTTAGTAGTGAGGCAATCAGCGCCGCACCGGCTGTGACTTTATAACTGGCGACAATGCGTGGGTCAGTGATGGCAAACCAGTATTCTTGCCAACTCATTTGGCTGGTTTGCATGATAAGGCCGCTGGCCGGTAACAGCAGGATTAAGCTGATGAACAGCAAAGACACGCCCAAACTGATGCCAAACCCGGGCAGCACGTGCTGCTGACGTGCTGCCCAAGGTGTGGATTGGCGTTGATACGATAGCGATGGCATAGCGTCTCAATACCTAGAAAACATTAACGGCGTTGTAGTTGGTCGAGTTTTCCGCCACTGGCAAAGTGCGTTTTCATGGCCTGATCCCAACTCCCTGCGATGGCTTCCACGGTCAGCAGTTCGACTTCAGGGAAACGATCGGCATTGTCTTTGACCACGTCAGGATGATGGACGCGGTAGTTAAAATCGGCCAGTAAGCGTTGTGCTTTTTCGCTGTAAAGGTAAGACAAATACTCGGTCGCCAGCTCAGTGGTGCCGTTGCGTTTGGCGTTGCGCTCGACCACGGCGACGGGGAACTCGGCCAAAATCGAGGTTTTAGGCACCACAATATCGTACTTGTCGCTACCATATTGCTGGCGGATATTATTGACCTCTGATTCAAAGGTGACCAGCACATCGCCAATTCCGCGTTCAACAAACGAGGTGGTTGCGCCGCGGCCGCCGGTATCAAACACCGCCACATTGGCGAGAAGCTGTTTCAAAAATTGGTCTTGCTGCTCGGTGTTATCTTTGCCGAATGCCTTTTGTGCATAACCGAGTGCGGCAAGGTAGGTATATCGGGCGTTACCAGAGGTTTTTGGGTTGGGGAAGACAGAGGCAACGTCGTCTTTGGCTAAATCATCCCAATTTTCAATGCTCTTTGGGTTGCCCTTGCGGACCAAAAACGCGGTGGTGGAGTAGTACGGCGAGCTACTGTTGGGGAAATTCTCTTTCCAGCTTTTATCGATCAACTTGCCGCGATCGTACAACACCTGCACATCCGTGACTTGGTTGAAGGTGACAACATCCGCTTGCAGCCCTTGCATGATGGCGCGCGCCTGCGCCGAGGATCCACCGTGCGACTGCTTAATGGTCACCGATTCTCCGGTTTTTTCTTGCCAGTGCGCTGCAAACAGCGGATTGTAATCAGCAAAAAGCTCACGTGCGATATCGTAAGATGAATTCAAGAGGGTTTGCTCGGCGGCAGATACCGGCGCCGCGCTGGTGGCAAGCAAGGCCGAAAGAGCCAGAGTTTTGAATACCTTCATTGTTAAATCCTTGATGGCCGTTTGTTGCTGTTATCAGCAAAGAAAGTTGGGATAGGTCACAGAATAAAAGCAATTGAAGGGAATAAAAAACAGTTTAAATATAACCATTTTGTATATGTTAGTGAAAAAATGTCTGCGTGTCGTGTCAAGCCTCCTTGTAGGATGTGGCGGTAGACAGTCTCTTACGCGGTGTTGAGAGCATCCATCAGGCAGGCAATTCATGAAACATGAAGAGGTAAACAACGTGGCTGATTTCCCCACGCTTGAAGACTATGTGGGTCAGACCCCTTTGGTGCGCTTGCAGCGGTTAGCCGCAGAGACAGGCAGCACTGTTTTAGTCAAACTCGAGGGCAATAATCCGGCCGGTTCGGTGAAAGACAGACCCGCACTCAATATGATTGTGCAGGCAGAAGCGCGGGGTGATATCCAACCCGGCGATACCTTGATTGAAGCGACCAGTGGCAACACCGGGATCGCGCTGGCGATGGCGGCGGCGATTAAAGGTTATCGACTGATTTTAATCATGCCTGAAAACGCCACACAGGAGCGCAAAGATGCCATGCGAGCCTATGGCAGTGAGTTGATCCTCGTCTCTCAAGCGGCGGGGATGGAGGGCGCTCGCGATTTAGCTTTATCCATGCAAGCACAGGGCAAGGGCAAAGTGTTGGATCAGTTCAATAACCCGGATAACTGGCGGGCGCATTTAACGGGTACGGGGCCAGAAATTTGGCAACAGAGCCAGCAACAAATCACCCACTTTATTGCCAGCATGGGCACCACAGGTACCATTGTGGGAACCTCAAAGTATCTAAAAACGCAAAATTCTGCGATTAAAACCATTGGTTTACAACCGACAGAGGGGAGCGCGATTCCTGGTATTCGCCGCTGGCCGGCTGAATATCTCCCCGGCATTTATACCGACGAGCACATTGATGCAGTGATAGACATTTCTGAGCAAGATGCGAAAGAGACCGCGCGCGCTCTCGCCAGAGAAGAGGGTATTTGTGCGGGGGTTAGCTCGGGTGGCGCCGTGTTTGCTGCCCTGCAAGTCGCCAAAGCCGAACCCGGCTCTGTGGTGGTGGCCATTATTTGCGATCGCGGCGATCGTTATTTGTCGTCTGGGTTGTTTTCGTAACCGTTCACTGGCGAGCATAAAAAAGGTGACCCAAGTCGGGTCACCCAGTTGAATTTGAACACAGTGATCGCATTACGCCTTGGCAAACTTGTAAGTGCGATAGCCACCAATCAAGTTGCGGGCTTTAAAGCCATTGTTGACTAACTGGCGATAGGCGACGTTGCCACGTAGACCGACTTGGCAGTACACCACAATTTCTTTGTCTTTCGGCAGCTCATTAATGCGTCCGCGCAGTTCGTCGACCGGAATATGCACATCACCTTCAATAAGCTGACCGTTTTCGCGCTCTGGCGCATTGCGCACATCGAGTAGCACTTGATCGTCGGTGAGATTATCTAACTCATCAAAGTGAATAGGGTTCGCGTCACCTTTGAGGATATTGGTGGCCACAAACGCCGCTTGGTTAATCACATCTTTAGCACTGCCATACGGCGGCGCGTAGGTGAGTTCTAGATGTTGTAGCTGCTCAACGGTCATGCCAGCACGTTGTGCCACGGCCATGACATCAATGCGCTTATCAATGCCGTCTTTACCCACCGCTTGTGCGCCTAAAATCGCGCCGGTATCCGGGGCAAACAGCAGCTTAAATGAGACGATTTCCGCACCGGGATAATAACCGGCATGACTGGCGGCGTGGACATAGACCTTTTGATAATCGATATCAGCGTGCTTGAGTTGTTTCTCGTTTTGGCCCACCGAGGCGACGGCGAGATCGAACACTTTACAGATGGCGGTGCCTTGGGTGCCAAGATAATGTTCAGTGCTGCCTAGCATGTTGTCAGCGGCCATGCGTCCTTGACGGTTCGCCGGACCCGCCAGTGGCACTAACGTTGGCTTATGGGTCACAAAGTCGATTTCTTCGACTGCATCGCCGACCGCGTAAATATCGGGATCTTGGGTCTGCAGAGTGCTGTTAACCACAATCCCGCCTTTTTCACCAATGGCAAGCCCCGCTTGTTGTGCCAGCGTGACTTCAGGCTTAACGCCAACCGCCATAATCAAAAGCTCGGTATCCAGTTTGTCGCCATTGTTAAGTGTCAGGCGTAAAGCGCCTTCTAAGTGTTGCGGCTCACTCGGCTCGCCGGCATCATCACTGGCGACATGCGTGGTGGGAATAAACTTGGCGGACTCCAGCGCTGTGCCTAGGCGTAAATCCACTCCTTGATCGCGAATGGTTTGATGAACAAACCCCGCCATTTCGCGGTCAACCGGCGTCATGACCTGATCGGCCATTTCCAGCAGGGTGGTTTTAATTCCGCGTTGATGCAGCGCTTCCATCATCTCAAGGCCAATAAAGCCCCCGCCAACGACAGTCGCATGGCTGGGGTTATTCATATCAATGGTATGCAAAATCGCATCCATGTCTGGAATATTGCGGAGCGAGTGGGTCAGCGGGTTATCTAAGCCAGAGATGGGTGGCATGATAGGAGCCGCACCTGGGCTTAACAGTAATTTGTCGTAACTTTCTTGATAATCGCTGCCATCGGCACGGGTGACGGTAACGGTTTTGTCCTCGCGGTTGATCGCAGTGACTGTGCTGTTGATGCGCACATCCACATTAAAACGGGCGCGAAAACTGTCTGGGGTTTGCAGCAAGAGTTTACTGCGATCGGTAATATCTCCGCCGATATGATAAGGCAAACCACAATTAGCGAACGAGACGTACGGGCCACGTTCGAACATAATGATGTCGGCTTCTTCACTCAAACGACGGGCGCGAGCGGCGGCAGAGGCGCCACCAGCGACGCCGCCAATAATTACGATTTTGGTCATTATGACTCCATCAAGCGTTGCTTAGTCCAAGTTTTTTCAGGAAAAAGGCAGCCGGACAAATCCCTGTAAACGCACTTTGGATCAGGTTTACGCCAACGAAGACGGTTAGCCAAACAAATTGGCTGTGAACTGTGAGGGTAAGCACGACAGAAAGTAGCACCATCATGCCAGCGATTACGCGTACGCCATTATCAATTGTCATAGCAGACTCCTTTGCATCCTCTATACGATTACCCGACAGACCGAACCGCTTTGGCTCGAACGCCTTCAGTGTTTGTCGGCACTGGGATCACTCTAGAAGTTATATTTAGAAAAGTCTAATTATATTTAAACTAAATTAGAATTGACTAATCAATATGGCGCGCTAAGCTATGAGTATTAGCGAGAGAGGAGTAGGCGATGGCAGAGTCAAGCGTGCCGTTTGAGGCAGAAAGCATACCTGACATGGACATTGTTGCCATGCGTGAGCAAGCGTCTTTGGTGGCGACCATGTTGAAAGTGATGGCCCATCCTGAGCGATTAATTGTGCTGTGCCAGCTCTTGGCCGGAGAGCGCTCCGTGGGGCAATTGCTGCAAGGGTCGTCGCTCAGTCAGTCGGCGTTTTCCCAGCACCTTAGCGTGTTAAAGCGGCATCAACTGGTTAAGGTGCGCAAGTCATCCCAGCAGGTATTTTATCAGCTCAATGACCCCCATGTCGCAGCGATTATCGCTACCTTACAGCGGCTGTATTGTGCCTGATGTGTCTGAATCTGAGAGATCAGCACACATTCATTGCCCGTCGATGCGCTAAGTTAATTAACATTCAGCCATTTTACCTCTCGTTTTCTTGTCGTTACTGTCATCAGCCAAAGGATCGAATATGCAAGATGCTCAGCCACAAGGTCAGCTGATCACCCGAGTAATGAATAGCTTCTTCCCGCCAACCCTCATCGTGCTCGCACTACTGGTCGGGGCGGCGGCGCTGTGGCTTACACCCAAAGAAGAAGATCCGCAAATCGTCGTACCAATGGCAGATGTGGTGGTGCAAGCGCCCGGTTTGAGTGCCCCACAGGTGGCAAAGCAGGTGACGCAGCCTCTGGAGAAAAAAGTCAGCCAAATTGACGGGGTGGAGTATGTGTATTCCACTACTCAAGCAGGATCTGCGTTAGTCACGGTCCGTTTTTACGTGGGTGAAGATCGCGAGTCGGCCTTGGTGAAGCTATATAACAAGCTTTATGCCAATCAAGATGCGATCCCAGCCGCGGTGAGCGAGTGGGCGATAAAGCCGGTAGAAATTGATGATGTACCGATTGTGATTGCGGCACTGCGTAGCGACAAACCGGACCAGCTCGACCATTATGCACTGCGACGTATTGCCGAGCAGGCCACCTTGGATCTCAAAGCCCTTCCCGAAACCAATGCGGTGAAAGTGGTGGGCGGGGTGCCGCGTCAGGTGTTGGTCACGCTCGACCCTGCCGCCATGGCTAGCTATCAGATCAGCGTGTCTGATCTGACTAATGCCTTTTCGCTAAGCCATCAAAAGCGTGATGTCGGGGATATTCAGTATCAGGGTGAGCGCTATGTATTAAAAACCGGCCAGTGGTATCAAAGCCTTGAGGAGATACGCCATTTAGTGGTGGCGGTGGTGAATGGTAAACCTGTGTACCTGCAGGATGTGGCCGAATTATCCGACGGTGCGCAAGAGTCCACCACAGATACCTGGATCCAATCGACCGATGATAGCCAGCCGCATCCAGCGGTGTTTCTCTCGGTGGCGAAGCAAAAAGGTTCGAACGCGGTGAGCGTGGCCGAGGATATCACCGCCACGCTCAATCATCTGGTCGCCACACAATTTCCCGAGGGCGTGAGCGTTGAGATTATTCGCAATTACGGTCAAACCGCCGATGCCAAAGTAAAAAACTTGGTGTCCAGCCTCGGTATTGCGGTGCTCACCGTGGTGGTCTTTGTTGGCTTGTTCTTAAACTGGCGCAGTGCTTTAGTGGTGGCGATTGCCATTCCCATCAGTTATGGCGCGGCATTAGGGCTGGATTTAGCCTTTGGCTATTCGATTAACCGCGTCACCCTGTTTGCGTTAATTTTGGCGCTGGGACTGATTGTTGATGATCCGATTGCCAGTATCGACAACATTGAACGGCACCTGACTCATGATAATAAACCCCGTGGACGCACGATTGTGCTGGCGATGCTAGAAATCAAGCGCGCATTGATCATGTCGACCGTGGCGATTGTGATTGTGTTCACCCCGATGTTTTTTATCACCGGCATGATGGGGCCATATATGGCACCGCTGGCATTCAATGTGCCGGTCAGCGTGGTGATCAGTACCTTGGTGGCGTTTTTAGTCACCCCTTGGCTCGCCAAAAAAATTGTTCGCGCTTCCAATAAAGGCGATGACTATCGCATTGAGACCACGCCGCTGTACCGTGGCTATCGGCGCGTGTTGTTGCCATTGCTCGAGAGTAATCGTCGCGCCAAAGCGTTTTTATGGCTAGTGGGCGTGTTGTTCGTCATCGCCGCCTTGCTGCCTGCTTTGCGCCTCGTGCCACTCAAATTGTTGCCGTATGACAATAAAAACGAGTTTCAGGTGGTACTGGATTTGCCGGAAACTGCCAATCATGTTGGTACCTCCAACGCGCTGCGAGAGATGAACCGTTATCTACAAACGCAAGCCGAGGTGGTGTCGGTCTCCGGGTTTGCCGGGCTCGCCTCGCCAATGGATTTTAATGGCATGGTGCGACATTACTTTACTCGCCATGCGCCTTACCAGGGTGAACTGCGGGTGGTGCTGGTGGATAAGCACCGGCGCACGTTGCAATCGCATGGCTTGGTCACGCGCATGCGTGATGAATTAGAAGCCATCGCAGCAAAATATGATGCCGAGGTGCAATTAGTGGAAATGCCGCCGGGGCCGCCTGTGCTGGCAACCATTGTCGCGGAAGTGTATGGCTCACCAAGCACGCCTTATTCAACCCTGCAAGCGCAAGCGACGCAGGTGGCCGAGCGATTAAAGCGTGAAGTCTTGGTGTCAGAAGTGAGCACCAGTGTTCAAGGGCCTCTATCGAGCTGGCAGTTTGTGGTGGACCAAGAAAAAGCCGCCTTGTCTGGTATTGCGGTGGCCGATATCAACCAAGCGCTCAGGGCCGCGAACCAAGGGGTCACGCTGGCCCATTTAGCGGATGCCGATGAAATGGATCCCTTGCCAGTGAGGCTGCAACTTGCGCCAGATGCGCGCGATCAACTTGATGCGCTGCTTGCACTGCATGTGCGTGGTCGGGCTGGGGTGGCTAAACAATCGGTACGAGGTGCCTTGGTGGATGCGCCGCAACCGCTGGTCGCCTTGAGTGAGCTCGGTCATTTTACGCGGCAACCGGTTGATCAGCCTATCTATCATAAGAATTTACGCCCCGTCGTGTATGTGTACGCCGAACCCACTGGACGGGTGCCGGGCGAAGTAGTCGCCGATGTGATGGCCGATTTTAATCAACCTGAATCGGACAGCGTTCGCCCGCTATCAGCGCGTAGTTATCTGGATAATGGCGCGGGTGATGGCTGGCAAGTTGATGAGGATATCGAGGTGGTATGGAGTGGTGAAGGAGAGTGGAAGATCACCATTGATGTCTTCCGCGATCTGGGGATTGCCTATGGCGCGGCACTGCTGGGTGTCTTTATTGTGATGCTGATACAAACTGGGCTACCGGCGGTATCGGGCATTATTATGCTCGCGATCCCGCTGACCGTGATTGGCATCATGCCGGGTTTTTGGTTGCTCAATGGCTTAAGCGGTGAGATCAACGGCTACCCAAATCCGGCGCTATTCACCGCCACCGCGATGATTGGCATGATTGCATTGGCAGGGATTGTGGTGCGCAACTCACTGGTGTTGATTGAATTTATTCAACAGTCACTCGCACAAGGCATGGCGCTGAGTGAAGCCCTAGTACAAGCGGGTACGGTGCGAATGCGGCCTATCCTGCTCACCGCCGGCACCACCTTATTGGGGAATGTGATTATCACCCTCGACCCTATTTTCAATGGCTTAGCGTGGGCTATTATTTTCGGCATTGCCGCGTCTACCGTGTTTACCTTGCTGGTTGTGCCTGTGGTGTACAACCTTGCGTATCAAAATCACCCGACCCATGGCTTATCAGTAGAAGGAGAGGATGCATGAAGGCAAAAAAAGGCTTACTCGCACTGGTGCTAGGTACTGGGTTATTGGTGTTATTTTTGGCGATGGCTGGCGCCTTTACCGAGAAAGTGGCGTCAGAATCGACCCCCAACCGTGTCGCAAGCGATGTGAAAACACTCACACTGGAAGCGGTCGAGCAGCCGCAAACGCGTACCTTCTCGGGTAAGCTAGTGGCACGACAAAACGCCACGCTGGCAGCGCGGATGACGGCCACCGTCGCGGAAGTGTTGGTTGATGTCGGTGACCGCGTTGATCAAGGCGATGTATTACTGCGTTTAGATAATGCCGACCTCAGTGCCAAAGTTCGCCAAGTGCAACAAGCCTTGGCCTCGGCGCAATCGCAATTGAATACCGCGCGCAGTGACTACCGCCGAATGGAGACCTTATTGGCGAAAAAGCTGGTGCCTCAATCTCAGTTCGATGAGGCGGAAAATCGCTTAAAAACCGCGCAATCTGACTATCGTCGTGCCCTTGCCGCGGTGGATGAGGCTGAAACCCAATTTGGCTTTAGTCTGGTGCGAGCGCCTTTTTCAGGCGTGATCACGGAAAAGATTATCAACCAAGGTGATACGGCAACACCGGGTGCGGCGATGTTATCGCTATATAACCCCGCCAGCATTGAAGCGGCGGTGAATATGGCTGAGTCTGTTTTGCCTTTTGTAGCGATTGGCCAATCGTTAACGGTTGAATTGCCCACCTATAATAAAACGCTGACAGGTATGGTGCGCACGATGACGCCCGCCGCCGATACGAGCTCACGCAGTTATCGTGTTGTGGTGACACTGCCGAATTCGGATCCTAACGATAGCTTGCTGCCAGGCATGTTTGCAAAAGTGACCTTGTCACAAAAAGCCGAGCCTGTACTTTACTTACCGAGCAATGCGCATTATCAAATTGGACAACTTAACTATGTGAAGGTACTCGATGCGGGTGAGGTGAGCACACGGCTGGTATCGCTCACAAAACAAGGACGCGTACGTAAGGGGTTAAAGGCTGGCGAGATAGTTATATTGAATCCGTAAAAAAATGCAGTGATTAAGGTCGCGTTATGGAGAATATCGTCAATACTTAAGGTGAGTTTTCCTAAAAGGAGTTCACTATGAAAATAGCGATACTTTCTGCAACAGCCCTTGCTGGTACGCTGTTATCGGCACCAGCTCTCGCTTTAGATACATCATCACTTAAAGCCTGTGGGGATGGTGCTGGTTGGCCACCTTATACGTTTGAAAAAGGCGGACAAGTCCAAGGCTATGATGTCGATGTACTGAATGCGATATTCTCTGATAAGGGCGTTGGTGTCTCTGTAGCAATGCCCCCTTGGAAACGTTGCGTTCTGCAAACGAAGGCTGGTAACTATGATATCGCTCTCAGTGCTTCTTTCAGTGAAGAGCGGGATAAAGACTTTATCCTTACCGACTATTACTACACGCTTCAGCCCAGTTATATTTATTCGACAAACCAACACCCCAATAGCTTAAATATTAGCTCGGTGGATGATTTGAATGACCTGAGAATGTGTGGTCTGCTTGGCTATAACTACACAGGTTTTGGTGTGGACGACAGTAAAGTGAGAAAGTCAGCGAAAAGCTTCGAGCAATTAGTGCAAAAAACCGAAGCTGGACGCTGTGATGTTTTCTTGGCGCGATATGAAATACTGGCTGGGTTTAAGGTTGCCAAAGGCACTGATTATCTCGCCGGTGGTATGCAAGCTGAGCCTATCCCTGGCAATAGTGGTGATAAGTTCCATATGATGATTTCTCGAGAGCACCCTGAATCTATGGAGATTAAAGCGGCGATTGATGAGGGGGTTAAATCAATGCGCGAATCCGGAAAGTTACAATCTATCCTCGACGGTTATATTAAATAACCGCAACGTTAGGTTTATCGCCAAAAAAAGAGGTGTTGAGACACCTCTTTTTTGGTTGTGAGTTGCGTGAATTTAACTAATCGCATTGATAGATGGTTTTTGCTTTTGATTGCTGGATTTGGCTCGGTACATATCTTGATCCGCGGCCGCCATCAATTCATCGAGATCACGAGGAGATTGATGATTAAACAATGCACAGCCAATGCTGAGCGACGGATAGATATGGTAGCGCTGCCATCGACATGCGGAGGCCTCGACTGTTTTTTGCAAGCTATTGACTACCTTGCCAACATCGTTAGGGTGCACATCTCGCAGTGCAACAATAAATTCGTCACCACCCATTCTTGCGACCAAGTCTGACGAACGGGTACTTTTATTTAGCGCTGATGCTACATGGCTAAGCAATGTATCGCCCGCTTCATGGCCGTATGCGTCGTTAACCTTTTTAAAATCATTTAAGTCGATATTAAGCAGCGCAAAGGACTCTTTTTTCTCTTGTGTGAGTGAATCAAGTTTCTCGATCGCGAACCGCCGGTTCGGAAGTTGAGTTAACTCGTCGACGAGTGCTTGTTTTTTCGCGATGAGAAAACTGCGATAGAAAAGTAATATCAGGCCATAAATAACGATAAAAATGCCTGCGCTGATCGCGTAAATCATAATACCTAGACGCACGATTTCTGGCGACTGTTTGAGGGTGTATTCGACAGAAAGTGACCATTCGCCATTGGGTAGAGAAATGGGGACCATAAAGTCGGCATCGGCGATAGTGGACTGGGAGCCATAAAAATAATCCAAGGTTTGACTGTTTTTTATCGCGACATTGGCATCAACGAGATCATAAAGCCCAACTTCGGCAAACATTTTTATGTGATCAATGACGATACTGACTCCACCCCAATAATCTGTCGACTCTGTGGGGGAGGAGAAGATAGGGAAACGAGCAATAATCGCTTGACCACCTTGAACGAGGTTAATGGGCCCTGCGATATAAACGTCGCCAAGATTTCGAGCTTTTAATACCGTACGGTATTGGTCTGGACGAGTGCGAAAGTCTAATCCGATTGCAGCTTGGTTCCCTTCGAGAGGGTAAACATGGCTGATAATATTATCGGGCGCTAGACCCACATTGCGGACATAATCTGCCTTGTCTAGGAGTTTTTGCGCCACACTGTCCCAATTGACCATGGCAAACTCTGGATCAATCGTCACTACGGTCGCTAAGCTATCAGCGACATAGGTATCGTGATATATCGCTGCCTCAATCCGGGAACGTATCAAGGAGGCTTTACGATTAATGTCCTCTTGCTCTTCTTGGATGACTCGGTTGACGATAGTGTCGCCAATGAGAGCCGTCGCGCTTACCGCAGCAACCACATACACGAGCGTAAAAAGGATAAACCAAGTTTTAATGCGGCGAGGTAAAACCATATTGCTCCAAGCTAAAAAAGGGGAAAAGAACCATTCTTTTCCCCTTAAGCATACTCAATATTTTTATATGCGATCAGTTTATGCCATATTTTTTCAGGATTTTTTCAAACGTACCATTCGCTTTTATTTCATCAAGGCCTTTGTTGTATGCATTGATAAACATCTGGCTGTCTGGGTTGGCCTTTCCACTGGTGACATGCAAGGGGTTGGTTGAGAGCGCTTGGTCAGTAAAGGAAAACTGGTTGCTATCAAGCCCTTCTTCTTGCATCACCGATTGGGCCACGATTTTATCTTCCAAAGTCAAGTCGACTCGGCTAGCGAGTAATTTTTTCAAATTGGTTGCTAGGTTATTTGCTGCAGGTTTATCAAAGTGGCCAGCCTCTAAAAAGGCATCACCGTAGCCATAGTCGCGGACAATGCCAACGACCTTTCCTTGCAAGTCATCCAAACTCGAGAACTGAAAGTCGTCATCAGCGCGTTTGATAAAGGTTAGCTGATTGCTCATATAGGGCTTGCTGTAACGCAGAAATTCAGTCCGGGCCTCGGTGTGCCACGTCGCAGGAAGCAAGTCGATAGTGCCTTTGCTGACTGCATCAAGCGCGCGAGCCCATGGCATATTTTTAAAATCGACCTCGTAGCCTTGGGTGGCCATCGCCGCTGTTACCAACTCAACAGAAATCCCCGGACTATTAGGATCCGTAGTCACAAAAGGCGGCCAAGGGTCTTGTGCCGCTGTTAGTGTCCTTGCCATTGCACTGGGCGCGAGTAACAGTAATGCTAAGCCAACGGTAAACAGCTTTTTCATATTCTCTCCTTGTTGTTATTCCTTTTGATTACGTCTTAAATTTTCCCATTTGTCCTTTGATGTCTTCACTCAGGGTAAGCACTTTGTCGGTACGTTCAGCGTTTTCTTGTGCACCTTCCGTGACGTAATTCGTTGCCTCTGAGGCTTCGTTAATGGCTTGGCTCACTTCATCAATCGCCTGACGTTGCTCATCAGTGGCTTGCGAGATTTGTCCGCTACGTTCGGAAATATCCGTGATGGTTTCGCGCACTTGGCTCACGGATTCTTGTGATTCAGACACGCGTCCTGCGGTGCTCTCGAGAATGCTGCCGATACGATTGATTTCTTTTTCCACCGACTCGGTTGCATCACTGAGTGATTTAATATTGGACTGTATTTGTTCGGTAGATTGGCTGGTTTTTACCGAGAGGCTACGTACTTCATCAGCCACTACCGCAAAGCCGCGGCCCTGTTCCCCTGCGCGTGCTGCCTCGATCGCCGCATTCAGTGCCAATAAGTTGGTTTGTTCGGAGATATCATTGATAACGTTCACGACGTCCGAAATTTTCTCGCCTTCTTCCAGCAGCTTGTGCATTTCTGCGTTGACGTTTTCCATCTCAGAACGCATGTTGATGATCTCAGAGGCTGAGCGCTCAATGGTCCCGTATACTTGATTAACGAGTTCGGTTGCTCCAGCTGAGCGTTCAGCTGCATCATTCGCAGTATCTGCAACAGTCGCAATCGACTGGTTCATCTGAGTTGCCGCGGCAGCAACCGTAGAGAGGCTTTGCTTCTGCTGCTCCAAACGCTCCGCATTTGTCCGTGCCATTTGCCCGCTTTCGGCAGAGACTTCAGCGAGATTAATGGATGCCTGAGTGACTTCATTGACTATTTCACGCAACGAAGAGGTGAAGTGGTTAATATGCTCAGTGATCTGGGCGAATTCTTTGTATTTCGGTGCTGGGATAACGGTAGAGAGATCGCCATCACCACTGGCGAGTTCTCGGACGCGCCCAGTTAAATCGTTGAGCGGTTTAACGACGGTGGCGGTTAATGCCAAAATCAGGAACACAATCATCACAACGTCGAGCACGAGCAGCTCAATGAGGCTTCGGGTGAGGGTCTCGGATAATTCCGCCTCTAGCCTATCTGTGTTGTAAAATACCTGAAGTGTCCCCACTTTGTTGGTTTCACCATACTCAGTAAATGAAAGCTCACTTTCTTCGTTGGGCATGGATTCGTACATCGACTTTTCACCGTCGCCAATGTCTTTCGGTTGGCGTTGTCCCTCGTCATTGGGTGGTCCGAGGCGTAGAAAAACGATGGCAGATCCTTGATTATCCAGTATTCGAACCGCTTTGATATCAGGTGCTTTTAACTCAGCGGAAATCGATAGCTTGGCCGCTTCAAGATCAAAATCCCAAATTGCCTTGGGTAAGCTCAGATTCATTCGGTTAGTGGCGTTTTCCACCGTGGTTTCAAGCGCGCTATTCAGCTCCTGCTTGGTATTTTGGTAATCAATGTAACTGGATATACCCAATACGACAGAAACAGCAATAACCACTTGAGTAACAAATATTGCTTTTAGACTCTTAAACATAGCGCTACTCTTCCGTTTACATTGCCATGCGGCCAACTGCGGCCACTGTTCTCCTAACGCGAAAACTATTCACCTAGGTGTTCTTTCATTATCTGTTCAATATTAATTTTTTTGAGCCCCTCGTTAACAATTTTACGCCATTTTTGGCCCGCTTCATTATCGGCAAATGCGATATGAAGTTGCTTGTCAACAAGTAGCTGTTTGTTCATTTGCAGAGCGTCTTTAACTTTGCGTAGCGAAGGTTCATTCTCTTTAAGGTAATCGAGTACGTTAGCGTCAACGACCGCTAAAGGTATCCGCTCACGGCCCACTTTTTGCAAATTCTGGGTATCGCTAGTCACGTCAGATGACTTAAGGGTGCCGTTAGCGATGAGTGCGTCTAATTCAGGGGTATTAACGTAACCTCGCACGACGCCAATAGTGTAAGAGGTCAAATCATCGAGTGTTGACCATTCGATCGGCTGATTTGTGTTTTCGACAAACCCCAGAGGGCCAGTGCCGATTGGATCGGAAAAAATTAAGTCATCGGTGTCGTAATGGTATTCGGGAAAGTAGCCAGCATATTGGGCGTCATTCTTAACCAGGTACACGGTGCGTGACCATGGATAAAATTCGACGCTGAGTTCATGCCCCATGGCTTCGACAGCCGCACGAACGACAGCAACGGATGCACCTTGCTCGGGTAAGTTTTTCCCAGAGTAGGGAGGCCAGTCGAGCGTTGGCATGGTAAGAACATCGGCACGCACGGGGGTTGTGGTGATTAGCAAGGCTGAGAAAGCGAGTATGAACAGGCGTTTGAGCATAGAGCCTCCGAATGATCTGCAATTCTTTTAAGCGTAGACGAGATAAAAAAACATGAGTGCAGTGATCGTTTCTTAGCCGTATAAGGGCGGGGTTTTATCGTGATAATGTGATGAAAGTTAACAATTTAGCTAAGTTTTTGGCGTTGCAGGTGAATCCAAATAAATCCTACAGAGTCAGAGTTGGTATGTTGTTGTCTTTTTTATTAGTCAATACAGTGTGCTAGCCAGACAAAAGCGCCGCTGTGGCGACAGCGGCGCTTGATCCGAATGTTAATCGCGTACGAGACTGACATTCGAGTAGTTTTGATAACCGCGCACCATTACATGGTACTCAGTGCCTTTTTGTGCGCTGATACGGCAGGTTTCATCATTGCGATAATTGTAAGGGCGACAATCCCAATTGTTCGTAGTGGGTTTGCTGCCCGCTTTCACGTATAGGTCAGCGTCACCGCTACCTCCACTCATGGTGACATTAACGTCGCGGCTGTTATCTACCGTGAAGGTAAAAAAGGTTTCACTACCGCTACCACCACTTAAACCTGTGACCGGTTGGTTGGGCTGGAGCACCGTATCATCACCGTCATCACCACAGCTGGCATTGACACCAACAGTATTAAAAGCGTCAATCACATCTTGTTCGTTGTAAGCGAGGTCTTTGGCTGCTTTTACGACCCCACATGCGCCTTGGTCAAAGGTGCTGCTTGCAGTCCAATACAATTGGTTCGCGGTAGTAAATACGTTAAACCCTTTACGTACATCCCAATCAGCTTTGTTTGCTAAGAGGTAGAAAGCACGGTTATATACGCCGCTTGAATAGTGCACATTCATGCCGTCACGGTACTGGCTGGCGTCATCAATGGATTTGCCATCGCGTGAAGGTTGGTCAAAATAGCGCAGACCACCAGTGCCTTTAAAGATGTCGGCACCGACCACCCAATCGACTTCATCATGCATGTAGTATTCTGCAGCTTCACCGGCAATATCAGAAAACGCCTCATTGATCCCGCCCGACATGTCTGCATAGATGAGACCAGAGTTTTGCTCAGTAAAGCCGTGGCTGACCTCGTGGGCACTCACGTTGATATCGACCAGTGGGTAGAACGTCGATTTGCCATCACCGAATGTCATTGAGCTGCCATTCCAGAATGCGTTTTCATAGTCGTTGCCGTAATGGACGCGCATAGTGAGCTGGAAAGTCAGAGGTGCGGTGTTCATCCAATCTTGGTACATATCAAAAACAACGTTACCGAAATAGTGCGCATCGTTCAGTGCAGAGTAAGCGCCGTTAACATATCTCTCGTCGTTGTAGTTACTGCTATCTGTACACGGGTAGGTGAAGGCAGTGCTGCCTGTGGTACCGTTCTCTAAATCGACCGTTTTCACCTTGTCGTTTTCTAACGTACACGTGGTCCCGGTTTTGTCGATAGGGAGGCCATAATAGTCCGTGCCATAAATATATTGGCCCGTTTTTTCGTTCCCACCAGGACCTGTTCCAACGGCTGTGGCATGGTTAATGCCGTCCCACTGCTCGATGATTTCGCCTGTCTCAGCATCAATCATGTAAAAAGGGCGAGTTGGCTCATCGGCAGCGACAAAGAAATCGACAATGTAAACCAAGCGTGCGTTTTGCGCTTCATCAAGCTTTACCACGAGGCGAGAATTTTCATTTTCAATCGGTGCAGCGGTGAGCGTTTGGTCACTTTGTTTGAAATTAGCTTTAGCTGCTTGCAGTGCTGACTGACTGTCTAGGGCTGGAGAGACCGTCATGATATCTGCCGCGAGGCCTTGGGCCATGGTGCCATATACCTCACTACGTTGGCCTTTTTTCTCGGTGGCAACGACTGCAGTATCAATGATCGGAACGCCTTGGTACGTTTGCTGGTAGCGAACTTTTACTTTGCCGTTTGGCAGAGTCACACGTTTTACTTCTTTAAACCCCAAAGGGTTGGCTGATGAACCTGCAGGTGCATAAACCCCTGTCGGTTGGTCGAGAACTTGGCTGAGCATTGTGTCATCGGTGACGTTAATGAACTCTGCGCTGAGTGCTGGCGTGCTCGCCATAACACTTGAAGCGATAATCAATGCCAATTTAGAAAGTTTCATTTTATTGCCCTAATTGTTGTTGAAAGATTCCTTTCTTCCCAACTGCACAATAGGAAGGCGAACTTGATAGTTCACATACTTAACGTGGCCTATCAATAAACCTATTTACAAGCTCGTCACAACCCATTATGTAAATTAAATGTTACGGAGTGGCTGATAATGAAACAAAAAAATAGGATAGGAATGACATTAACTCGTATTTCTGGTGGGTTTTCGTTCTATAAATAGATAGATGACCACTTTTCTTTACAGAATAAATGACTGTTTATTTATGGGATATTGAGCGCAAATTTTGTGAATGGGTTTGTTGAGTTAAATAAAGACAAAGGTCACTAAATAAGTGACCTTTGTGTTAATTATAGAGGTGGAATATGCATTCTTCCCTCTGATTAAGGATTAGTGATCCGTCGCCACAAGCAGATTTTGCTGCTGGTTTGTGTGTTGGTTAGCCATGTGTAACGACAGTCGTCATCATAACTGTATCGGCCTGTTTGGACGCGATAGCTGCCGAGATTGGTACCTTGGAGTGATGTAAAGCGGCCATTTTTTAGCAAAGAAAAGTGCAAGTGTGGCCCGGTCGAAGACCCTCCTTGGCACAAAGCGACAGACCGCTGGCTGGCGTAGTTGCCAAGCTTGGTATTCTTATCTACCCACTGATTATTACTGACCTGGATCCCATCCATATGGTAGTAGTTGGTCGCCCATCCATTGTCATTGGTCACCCGGACTTGGCAACGCGACATGACAGTGACGTATCCGTCGTGGGCTGCGGTTACGCTGTAGGTCGCTCCTCCCCAACGTGGCCAGTCGTAAGATACGTCTATGGATGATAACGGAAACCCTGAACCGGAATGTGCATGAGGGCCATTAGGGACCCAGGCGTATCCTTGGCGCCAAGGCCATTGCATAAAGTCACTGGGTGGAGCCAACTGCTCAAAAGCTTGTGTTGGAGCAGGCTGGTTCAGGGGTTTCTGTTGCGCGAACCAACGGGTGTAATGTGCCATCCAGCGGCTCCAATCTGTTGGGGCATTGAATGCGCTAATCAGTGTTTGAGTCGCATGATCGGATGACGACTGGGTGTCTGCATGAGGTTGATAAAGCCACGCCGAGAGGGACGAGGCGACTTGCTCGATATTCTGGAGCAATTTGACTTCACTGATCCGATCAAGAGAGTGGGTCGGCGTTATCAAAGAAGGATCATTGGTGATCAGCGTCGTAATGATAATGCGTGGATCGATACCCGATGCGCCGCTCCAATGCATGATAGCCTCGCTGACCGGTGCCCAATGTGGCATTTCCCTCTGAATAAACGCATCGATATCAAAAGGCGTGTGGCGAGGCTGAAAGACTAAATCGCTCTCCGTGACCCATTGGGAAGGGACCCCCGCTTCTTTGAGCACCTTGGCGGGTTGCATTTGAGAGTGGCTGCTGATCAATGTATGGGCGTTGGCCGTACCTGCTACGACACAGAGTAAGGCGAGGTGAGATAGACGTATCATAATTTACGCTCCCTTTGTGATTGCAAAAGAGGTCATCTGCAAAAGAAAGCTTGGCACTGAATGTATAAAAAGCTGTACTTAATGGCCTAATTGAGAGAGTGATGGAGGTGTCGGTGTAATCGTCACGCAAGGTCGTCACAAAGGTGTGAAGCAGGCCAATGGGTGACCTGCCAAATTGTCCCTTTCTTTATTTATGGCGTTCGACGCTGATTCGGTGAATGTGTCTTAGCGGGCGGCGTTGCCTCACTCGGCCAGAATAGAGAAGTAGGTCGTTGTTTTATCTGAGTGAGTACTGCGGTGCGTACCGATTTAATATCCAGTTCACAGTTACGTGAGCGTAGTGCCACAAATAGCGCCAGGCCAAAGCTAACCCAAAGGTTAATAAAACCGATCATCAACACAAAGAACAGACTCGATAAGACCGCTACCCACGAATGGTAATCGCTAATGTGCGCATAGGCTGCATGCGCAGACGAGAAAGCGACATGACGAATATCTAGTGGTATATCAATAAGGTAGCCAAGATAACTGGTCATGCCCAACAGAACACCAAAAATAAAATTGCCGCCTAGTGCACCATAGTTCTCGTGAATATAAAAAGCGATTTTCTCGCGACGTTTAACGGGAATAGTACGAAACATCGGGTGTGCAATTAATCGGTCTTTGAGTTCGATATAGTCCGCTCGGTTATCTAAAATGCCAGTAATAATACCGGACAAAAACAACCACACACCAGCGATGGCCGCATACAACCAAGCGAGGCCACTGAATGGATGAATCGCTGCTTTTTGGTATATCGCTTGGTGGCTGCTGAGTAACGGGCTGTGATAAAAATGGCTAAACAGCAGGCTGACTAATACGCTCACCGTGATCGCGGCGGTAATATTTCCCCACACCGCAAACCATTGCGAACGGTTTACATTGATCAGTAACCGCGCGAGTTTTTTACTGCGGGTACGTCCTTGTTTGTTTTTTTCAACGTGAGCAGCGAAGTTAGCGGCCGTCATCGCAGGTTGCTTGGTGGCAATCGTAAAGTGCAATATATGCACGAGCATAAAGCCAACGCCATAATTTAAACTGACTAATAACGCATTATGTAATGGCGTTAATTGTAGGGTTTCGATATACATTTTGACCCAAGCCAGTAGCGCAATAATCACTCCCGCACCGCAAGCACCTCGCAGGATTTTAAAGTAATCTTTATTTGTCTTGGCGATGTAATGCTCGCCATGATTGCTTTTATTTTGCGTGACACTTTGTGCAAACGTGCGTGTACTTTTACGATAGATAGCGCGAACACTATTGCGCTCGGTCACTGAGGTGAGTAATTGACGCCACAAATTTAACACACAGCGTGCTTTTTGGTGAGGGTGACGGAAATCCAAAATTTGGATCAGTAAGACCATGCGATTTAACGTTTGATCGAGGCGCTCCAACATGTGAGAGGCATGAGCGGAGAAGCCGAGCTGGCTAATGCCGCGTGCACGGATCCGTTTTACCTGCTGCTGGCACTGCTCAATCATCACCCAAAAGTGTGCGGTGTCTTGTCTTGCCATATCACCGGCTTTGATACCCGCGACGAGGTGACTTGTTTCACGCTGCAAGGCAATAAAAGGAGAGTCCACTTCACTAAGTCGGCGATCAATTCGGAGTAATTCAGGGTCGAGCTCTTCTGCCGCAATCCAGATCGACAGCATTTCTAATGAATAGCAGAGCTCACTTTTAATATAAGCACCTGTCGTACGGATCGCATCTTGAGGTGCGGTTTGTACTAATAAGCGATAAAGCTTAAACCAGCACTTGTGTGAAATGGTTTTGACCCAAGCTTTGTCCTCACCGCCGACAAAATAACTCAATAGATCATTGATGTCGTTACAGCGTTTAGGAGGGGGGTTTACCTTATTATAAAGGCGACGAAAAATTTCGCTAACAAGGCCGTTTTTAGAAAAGATCCCCAGCTGCACAAACGCCGGTGAAAGCTTTATTTTTTTCGCTTCATTACACACGCTACTGGCAAATAACGCCGCTTGAGAGGGAGAGTTGGTTAAGGCTAAAACAAGTTGCTCAAGACGCAGCTCTGCGCGTTCAGGCTCACCTTCACGAAGATAAGTAAAAAATACATCAAGGCGCTCTGTGTCATTGGCACAGAGCGAGAAACCGTCTATCACTTTAAAGGCCGGTGTAATCGCAGGCATAGATCAATTTTCTTATCAGTAGATAGTCAACGCTCGCGTAGTCTACAAGAGGGAGTGAATAGGGGGAAGCAAAAGCGCACCTGGATGCACTGTGATAGAGGAATACAGCGTTCATTGCTCTCCAATATCGTCAATCTGCACCTATACTCATCACATTGTTAGTCATGCGAGTCAAAAAAAGGAGACACGGATGAATAAGTATGGTGCAGAGTTTTTTGGAACGTTTTGGTTAGTACTAGGCGGTTGTGGGAGTGCAGTGCTAGCGGCAGCGTTTCCAGAGGTGGGGATTGGGTTGCTCGGCGTATCGCTCGCCTTTGGTCTTACTGTATTAACCATGGCGTTCGCTATTGGCCATATTTCTGGCTGCCACCTTAATCCAGCAGTGTCTATTGGCCTATGGGCGGGAGGACGTTTTCCCGCTAATCAACTGCTCCCTTACATTATTGCCCAAGTCTTAGGTGGTTTAGCGGCTGGTGGCGTGTTGTACCTGATTGCGAGTGGACAAGCCGGATTTGATGTCTCGAATGGGTTTGCGGCGAATGGTTATGGTGCGCATTCACCGGGCCAGTACAGCTTAACGTCTGCGCTGACCTCGGAAGTGGTGATGACTATGATGTTTGTGGTGGTGATCCTCGGTGCCACCGATCAACGCGCCCCTCAAGGTTTTGCACCGATTGCCATCGGGCTGTGTTTGACACTGATCCACCTTATTAGTATTCCAGTGACCAACACCTCGGTGAATCCGGCTCGTAGTACAGGTGTCGCGCTTTACGTGGGCGATTGGGCCACCGCACAATTGTGGCTATTCTGGGTTGCCCCCATCGCTGGCGCAATATTAGGTGCGTTGGTGTATCGGTTTATCGGTAGCGAGAAAGAGTCATGAGTTTGGACCGACGCTCGACGGCGAGCAACACTAAGCGTAGTGACTGAAAAGGTGTCGCCAGCCAGCCGGCGACACCTAAGCCATTTATATGAAAAGCATTTATTGAGAGTCACGCGCACCGGCAGAGCGGGGTGGCCAGGGTTGCTCTGGTGGTGCAAAGGAAGGCTTGCCTAACACCGGCGAAGAGAGCACGTAGATCCCGTGATTAGTAAATAGCCAAAACAAGTTGCGGTCATATTCCACATAGGCACTGTGTGATAAGTTGCCCATCGCATAACTGGCAACTTCATCTTCCTTGAACGGCGGCACGAAGTACGCCGCAATTGCAGGTTGTTGTGGGTCACGAACATCGAACACCTGCAGGCCAGCGTTATAAAAATTATAAGGAAGAATACCTTGGCGACCGATGCCGGGCTGGGTGTAAGCACCGGTACGTTTCGGCCCGAAGCTACCGCGACGTTGACAAAAATCCGTAAAAGCAGCCTCTTTCGGTGGGATTGGACGTGGTAACACGCCGACCTTTTTCGGCTGCGCGGGATCCGACACATCAATAATATGCACGTCTTTATAGGGTTCAAAACACTCTTCATTAAGCGGATAACCGCTAAAGTAGACGAGGCCTGTTTGTTCGACTTGGGATACATCAATAAAGTCGCCCTCCGTCCCCGCTACGCTGGGCTCAAACTCAAGGTGACTGACCACTTGCATCTGCGCTGGATTGGAAATATCGACCACATAGAAACCGAGCCCGCCCATCGCGGCATAGCCATATTTCCCGCCTTCTTCGATCGGTGTCGGAATAAACAGCGACATACGTGCGCCCATCCAAGAGGTACGATTCCCTGCGCGAGGGTTGTTGAGATAGGCCTTTTGATGCGCGGGTTCGTTAAGAATTTGCCCCGGCACTGCCAATTGATCCATCAATACTGGACTGGCCGGATCAGACATATCCCACGATTGATAACCCGCGGAATATAAATCATTGCCATATTCGGTTAATGCATAACTGGCATCGGGTGCGGC
Source organism: Salinivibrio sp. ES.052 (assembly GCF_900141775.1). Taxonomy (GTDB): domain Bacteria; phylum Pseudomonadota; class Gammaproteobacteria; order Enterobacterales; family Vibrionaceae; genus Salinivibrio. The sequence goes on from NZ_FSRI01000003.1 coordinate 574,125, forward strand.
CGCAACAATCATGGTCTTCCCCCCAAACCAAGTGGGAATATCGCGCACGCCCGACCCTTGTTGCTCACCGATTTCCGCCTCTGGGTTATTGATATCGGTGGTTCGCTCTGCAATTAAGGTCCAGTCTTTAGGTAATGGCCCATTCATGTCATACACTTTAAAGCCTTTAAGGTGATCCGGATGGCGAATTTGCGCCACTTTATCGGGTTGTGTGAACTTATCTTCCAGCAAACCAAACCGGCGGATCTCATAGGCTTGAACCATCACGTAATTCTGCCGAGCCTCGCTCCACTGTATGCTGGCTGCACCAAACATCTCGCCCTTGGGGTAGGGGTTCACTTCTTCCCCTTGAGGCCCATTCGGCCCCCATTGCTTACCGCGGGTATATAACAATGTCAGTTCTTTTGGGTTGGTAATATCAAAGATCTTTAAATCGCGCCGAACATACTGATACAGATAACGCCGGCGTTGTTGATCAAATCATTCCCCTAACGCACTGATCCCAATAGGATTGCTCCCATCAATCAACTCGATAGCTAACAGGCATACCGAGTCTTATGACTTTGTTCATCACTTTCACGTTGGCTAATGCTTCGCCAACTTGTGCATTGTAATTACGCAGAGTCAGCTTAGGGCTAAGTAACGTTTTGTATCGGGACATGCCTGTTTCTGACAGAGAGCGTTGGTGATAACCCTCTTCTTGTTTCCAGTCTTCCAAGTTACCCGATTTCAAGGCGCTGACGGCTGCATTGCGAGGGTGGCCGTCCTCCCAGTAACCCGCATTGCTGCGCGGTAGAATGGTTGGTTTGATGCCTTTTCTCCTGAGCACTTGATGGCAGGCTTTTGTATCATAGGCGCCATCAGCACTGACTTGGGCGATGTTTCGGCGTAACGGATTGAGCAGCGTCGGTAGGGCTTCATTGTCGCCGACAGATGCCAAGCTAACAACGGCAGAGATCACTTCATGTGTACTGTCGTCAATCGCGAGATGCAGCTTGCGCCAAACACGGCGTTTTTCCTTGCCATGTTTGCGCATTTTCCACTCTCCCTCGCCGAACACTTTTAAACCGGTGGCATCAATGACGACGTGAGCAACGGGCCCACGACTGGGTAGTCGGTAGTGAACCTCAACCGTCTTCGCTCGTTTACTGATACAGCTGTATGACGGCGATTTTAGCGGTACGTCCATCAGACCAAATATCGAGTCGAGAAAGCCTTGCAGGGCGCGAAGAGGGAGCTTGAAAATACCTTTAACCATCAGCGCGGTTTCAATGGCACCATCGGTATACGTAAAGCCTCTGCCTCGTTTGCCATGATGCTCTTTGCAGTGCCAAGTCTGGATAGCGGTGTCATCAACCCAAAAGGTAATTGAACCACGGTTAATCAATGCTTGATTGTATTGCTTCCAATTGCTGATTTTGTACTTGGCTTTGCTCATCATCTAAGACCTGTTTGAGGCGTTGACGATCTGATCGCGGCTTGGATGATAAGTTCAATGATTTAGGAAACAACGCCGATAACGCCTACCATCAAAATCGACGATATTTTGCCAAGTGTGGAAGGGTTCAACCGTAATAGGGTAATACGCCTCAACTGTCATGTTTTTGTTGTAGGATTGATCATCCCAAGCATCAAGCATTCCCTCGAATGGCTTTGCCTCATAGGCATGATAGGTCTCTTTAGGGTGAACAAACTGGCCCGTTTTAGGGTTCATACCATAGCTGGCGGGATCGGGGTCTTGCGGTTTTTTATTTCCGGTTAAGGCGACAACGTGTTGGATCCACGGGTCTTCAATGCGGTCGCGCTTGCCATCGGCTCCCATGGCAGGTGCCGCTGTGGTCAGCGAAGAGGCAACCAATAGGGCGGATAACCCCCACGGTGTTATATGATTATTCGGCATTTAAACGGTCCTTGTTATGGTTATTTGATTTTTAACCTTATGTGATACTCGCTGCATGGTAAATTGGTTTTATAATCGTAATGATATAATCCCCTGATATCTCACACATTGGTGCTATGGTAAGACTTGGCTGCGTCAATACCCGCATGGCAACCTTGAACAAGGCCAAGCTCCATCGCGCACGTTTCGTTATGGACCTCGCTAAGCTCGGACAGTGTTAGCGGCGTTAGGCTCCAAAAGGGAATATATGGAAATCAAAGAGTACAGTCGTGAATTTTCGGTCGCCTTAAGTGAGCTCTATTTAAGTACGAGGATTTCTACCTTTTCTTGGCTAGACCGCAGTGACTATCGTCTCTCGGACTTTGAACGAGATACTGATGGTGAACGAGTTTTAGTGGCTTTTTTCGGGGAACAGATCGTCGGTTTTATCGCTATCTGGGAGCCAGATAATTTCATCCATCACTTATATGTTTCGAGTGAATACCAAAACAAAAATATTGGAACTCAGCTGCTTGCTGTCGCCAAGTCGCTATGTGGCCGTTTGAGCCTTAAGTGCATGGTGAAAAATGAAAAAGCAGTGGGTTTCTACGAATCGCACGGCTTTCTCAGGATCAATAGAGGCACTGATAGCCTAGGCGACTACTATCTCATGGCCTTGGCACAAACCTAACCATTTAGGTTGGCGCTCTGGGGTTGCAATGAGTTTTAGTGTATACGGTAGAATGATGTAAATTTGAGTGGTGGGTTACTCACTACTTGGTTGGGCGCTAATTCGTGTAAGAGGTTGAATTTGAACATTGAAATAAGGAATGAAGCATTCGGCGACGAGGCGAAAATACATCAGGTTACAGAGCAGGCGTTTTTAAACACACAGCATGCTGATCATACCGAGCAGTTCATTGTGGATGCCCTTCGCCGCGCGGGCGCGTTAACGATCTCACTGGTGGCGCAAGTGGATGGAGACATTGTGGGACATGTTGCGATTTCACCGGTCACGCTCTCAGATAGTACAAGCGGCTGGTTTGGGCTTGGACCAATATCGATTATCCCTGAATTTCAAGGACGAGGCATTGGATCTCAGCTAATGCAAAGATCACTTGCTGTCCTTGAGACAATGGGAGCGTCTGGCTGCACGGTGCTCGGTGATCCTGCTTTTTATGGCCGTTTCGGGTTCACGGTGGTCGATGGGCTGGTTTTTCCTGGTGTGCCCGATGAGTATTTCCAGGCACTCTCATTCTCCGATGAGTTTCCCCAAGGGGAAGTATCGTACCATGAGGCATTTTCTGCCGAGGGTTAACAGAGGCAAGCATAACGACTCCTTGTTGTGGCAGCATCTACATCAAGGGGTCCACCGCCGCAGTACCGTGCCGCCTTCATCACGTATAGCTGCTTTACAGCTCATTGCCCTAATTGTCGCAATCCTCTGATAATGCCAATAAAAGTCTAAAAAATAGCCTCTGCTAACATTTTGGGCAATAAAGTACAGGAAAGCCCTCATTGCTTTGATAAACTGGGCACCAAAATGGAAGGAGAAAAGGTCTGTTAGGTGCCGAAAACTGATCGGCGGTAGCGTGGTAAATACTGGATGGATAAGGCTCTTCATCGTTCATGGTGGAAAGTCATATCAAGCCCCCCAAAATAGAACAGTATCGCTGTCTTGAACCGTTGTTTGTTTCTAAAGCCTTTAGCTCTAAGCTTCATGTATTGGATTTTGGCATTTATAGCTTCCGCCAGGCCATTCGATGCCTTCAGCCGCATTGCATTAAGGATTGCTGGTAAGTGCTTTTTCACTGTCGCCGCTGCTGTCATCAATGGTTTAATTCCACTTGCCTTAACTAAAGCAAGCCACTCTAGCCATTGATTCCTTGCGCTTCTGATCGAACCTCCGTACCAGATTAGTCTTGCTTGCTCTTTGAGCAACCAGCTAAGGCTTGTATCTATCATGAGCTTGGCCAATTTGTTTATACGCTCCCTCAAGCGACCAGTGAGGTTTCTATTTCTTTTGAGCCAGCCATAACGCGTTCTGTAGCACTCTCGTTTAAGGTATGGCGGTAGACGGTTAACCTCTTGCTTGCGAACATCGTCAACAGCTTTGGTGAGCACTTTTGCCACGTGGAAATGATCAACTGCAATCAGGCGTTTAGAGCGTGAGCCAAAGAAGGACTCGGTTGCATTCATAAAAGCTTGGCTCATATCCATCGAGACTGAGCGGACCTGTTGTTTAGCGATGTTAGGCAGCACTCGATAGCAGTTTGCTAAGCTTTGTTCACTTTTACCGTCGGCAACAGCGAGAACTTGGCCCGTTCGGCTCGACATCACCGTGACATAATCATGCCCTCGGCAAAAGGCAGTTTCGTCTACCAACAGATCTTCTACCTTATTTAAATTTCTCCGGGCGAGCCCTCGTGAAACAGCCCTTTTCATTACCCGATCAATGGCTCCCCAACTCAGTCGAAAGGCTTTAGATACAGAGAGAAGAGAAGTGAACTGAAGTGTTTCAATAATCTTTGTCTCAAAGAGTTCGGTATAGCGACTTCCAGGAGATGCCCAAGGAACAGAAACGGTCTGAACCCCATGCTTTGGACAGTCAGCACGTGGAACTTGGGCCTCAAGATATGTTTCGTATTGGCATGTATCCAAATGACGCCATATCCGCTTTCGAGAGTCATGCTTTCTTACCGCTTTCGAGCATGTTGGACAAGCAACGCTTGAATGACTTTCGTACATGATAGTCACGGTAATACGTTGGCTCGTTTTATCCACCTGGACAGAGTCGACAGTCCATGGCGGAATCAGTCCAAGGATCGCTTGATAGAGTGCTGTATCTTTCATCTGATTCAGGGCTCAAGTGCAGAGTGTTTCCTCATTTTCCAATTAATCGGAAAACTTGAAAAGAAACACTTTCCACCACATCCGGTGAAGAGCCATGGATAACCAGCTTATCGGTGGAAGCACGCCAATTGAGTGCACGCTTTGTCGGCGCTCATTCACACTATCCCAGAACGCGAAAGTGGAAAACCAATATAATCAACAGATTAGGAAAGTAGGTGTGGTGATAATGTGAACGTGTCACCGGAGATAGGCGGCGTGCACACTTTCGCGGAAAAAACACAAACCCTAAAAGCGATAAATATTATTTATAACAGTGAGTTAGGGAAGAAAAATTGCGTATAACGGTTTTGGCAAATCGAGCATGCGCACTAATACAATGTTATGCTACCAGTCGAAATCTTCAATAAGGAATACTATGAAACAGAACATTGTCCATATTGCTTTAGTTGTAAAAGATTATGATGAAGCCATTGATTTTTATGTAAACAAACTCAAATTTGAACTTATTGAAGATACTCATCAACCTGAACAAGACAAACGTTGGGTGGTTGTGGCTCCACCAAATTCTCATGGTGTTACGTTGTTACTTGCCAGAGCTTCGAAGCCAGAGCAGCATGATTTCATTGGGAATCAAGCAGGTGGTCGAGTATTCCTGTTCCTAAATACTGATGATTTCTGGCGTGACTTTAAGCGTATGAAATCGATTGGTATTAACTTCGTCCGCGAGCCAACAGAAGAAGACTATGGAACGGTAGCAGTGTTTGAAGACTTGTATGGAAACTTGTGGGATCTTCTTCAATTGAATCCAAGCCATCCAATGGCAAAAAGGTAGCATAACAAACGCTTCAAGAGGGACAGCCAACGCGTGGTGCTCTCAGTTCAAATTAACATTTGTGATTACGGCTGTTAATTTAAGTTCAGTGCTTTGCGTTGTCAGCCCCTTAAGCGGGCGTTAGCATTCCAACATAGAGAGAATCATGAACTGGAAAGAGTACGAAAAGGAAATCTATGATTATTTCAAGGAACAGTATCCGGATGCTGAAATAACTTTGGATGCGAAGAAAGAAGGGTTGTTTTCAAAGGTCAAGCGGCAAATTGACATTCTTATAGAGCAATATGTTGCAGGAAACAGAATAGTTATCGCCATTGACGGCAAGTATTTTAATAAAAAGGTCGATGTAAAAGCTGTTGAAAGCTACATAAGTATGCTGGAAGACATCGGTGCTCATAAAGGTTTGCTAATCTCTAAAGAAGGATTTACCGAGGCAGCATATAATCGTGCGCACTTCGGTTCTACTGAAATTGAATTGGAAGTGCTCAATTTCAAAAATCTATATGCTTTTCAATCTCATGGTGCCATTCCCTATTCCGGAACTAACGGCGCATTAATCCCGTCACCCTTTGGCTGGGTTGTTGATGGACAAACTACACCAGCTTGGTTGGCGACTCTTTATCAACAAGGAAGAACATTAGACGAAGCAATGAAGGTTCGTGAGTTTATGTATGTTCAATTCTGGGATAGGCGTAAAGATGATGATTCATTAGAAGATTTATTAAAGTTCCAGGAAGAGCGGTTTCGAGAGGTTGATTCAGAGTGCAATATTGAGTTTTTGCCAACAATAAGTCGCAAAGATGTACAAACAAAGCTACGGGTTGCCAGGATTAAAAATTACCCAACGCCTGAGTATACTGGGTTTGTGGAGTTTGATGAATTCATTTTCTTCTGCGTTATGTTTTCTCCTGAAAATCGCTCAAAAAGCAATATTCGTAAACTAGAAAACATCATGAAGGCAGTTTTGCCAATAAAAGTTACTCATGAAAATACTAACAAGTCAAAGCACTCGGACGCTGTAAACGGCGCCGGTGTTTGAGGCGTTAACCAGGAGAGGCAAAGAAAAAAACATGCAGCTAAGAAGTTGGCAACAGAATTTTGTCGATCAGTATCTGTCGTCTGACGCTCAGAAATCTCTGCTAATTGCTGTGACAGGTACCGGAAAAACGATTACTGCCTTAAGTGCTGCTAAGGGGAAGATTGAGAAGGGTGATGTTTCTAGGGTGGTTGTCGTATCCGACAGAAAAATGCTGCAGTATCAATGGGCGCATGTTGCACGTGAAATAGGTATGGAGATTGACACCACCTTCGGGCAGCGCAGTGCCTCTTTAACCTACCAGTCAATAATCAGAAGTAAGAAAGAGTTCGAAGAAGTTGTAACCGGGCAGGATTCCATCTTCATATTTGATGAAGCAGCTAAGCTTAGTAAAAGAACGGAAGACCTAGGCGAAGAAGTATTGCGTCAAAATCCAAATAGTAAGCTTCTGTACTTGAGTTCGATACCGGTTAGGGGGCATACATTCGATTGGACCCACGAGATCGGGCGCGAGTTCATCTATCAGCCTGAAATCATAAGGCTCCCAGAAACACAGATAGAGATTGCCAGATATTCACCAAGCATTCTGCTTCTTGAGCAACTAAGAGCCCCTGGTTTTTCGCTAGAAAGCTTGTCTTGGCGTCAGTTTGAGATTCTCATTTCCAGATTGCTTGAGGCCGATGGTTATGAAATTGAATTAATGAACGGCACAAAGGATGGTGGCGTTGATATCGTTGCTGTTAAAGATATGAAGGAAGCTGGGCTGTATAAAGCTTTGTGGCAGGCAAAAAAATACAAGACATCAAGCAAAGTGGGGATTTCAGCTATTCGAGAGCTAGCTGATGTTCGGAATGAGTTCGGCGCGAGCAAAGGGATACTTGTTACAACCAGTTTTCTAACCCGTGGTGCTCTCGACCGTGTATACCGTGATAAATATATACTTGGAAAAGTTGACAGAAACGATCTTGGCAACTGGATAAATAGGCAGCTCTTCGAGTGAAGGTTAACAAGGCGCTGCTGTCGGACAAATTTTACGCTGCGCTTCAAATTTGCCGCAGAGCGCGGCGTTATGTGTGTATGGGGAGGTAAATGTGGATCACAATAGAGAACGGTTGGCTGCTCATATCCTTCCCCTTTCAGTGGCAACCGATTTTGATACCGCGAGAACTGAATGGGCGCTCATTGGGGTGGAGGTCAGTGAAGAATTTGATAGCTGCCCCTGCGGCCAAGACATCAAAGAACACTGCTACATCCGCAATCAGATCAATGGAAACACAACCTACGTCGGCAATGTCTGTATTAATCGTTTCATCGGCATTGAGACCGGAAATCTTTTCGCTGGGCTCCGCCGAATAGCGTCAGATGACACTGCTAATGCAAACGAAGACTTGATCTACCATGCTTTCAAGCTTGGCTACATCTTTGATCAAGAATACAAGTTCTTGATGGATACCCGCCGAAAACGGAAATTGTCACCCAAGCAAGTAGCCTGGAAGCAGAAGATCAATCGACGCATCATCAATAAAACCGTGGTGCAGCGCCGTAGCAGCACATAACCAGTGCAGGCACGGCGACGCCCATTACATTGCGCCTTCGGCTCCATTCCATGGGCGCGCATGCTGCAAACGTTATGAGTTACCAATGGAGAAATACTCACTATGAGAAATAAAATGTTGATAGCTATATGTCTTCTTCTTTCTGGAGTAGTACAAGCTGGGGAGGTTGTTATTGATGTCCCTGCATTAGTAGGGAAAAGCAAGGCTGATGTGGCTAAAATCATCGGGGAGCCAACATCTTGTAGCTCATCAAAATATGGCGAGAAGTGCCAATTTAAAAAAGCAGAAGCTGAAATTGTATTTATCAAAGGAAAAGCGGATTGGATAACGGTTGAAGGTATTGATGACAAGCCATTTTCTGATGAAACAATACAATTACTAGGTTTCAAGAAACAAAGTCCATCTTTCAGTAATTCATTTACAAAACGCTGGGAGCCATTGCAAGGGCTAATATCAGTTTCTCTATTTAAAGGCAGCAGCAACTCTGACTATGCTTACATTAAAGCGTACACAAAGTAGAGTAGCCTCACTCATAAAAAACGGCTGCACGGGACAAATTTCTGGCGACGAATTGCACTCCGGAAGTGATGAGTGGTTGCAACGTGGTTATGTCGAGAACGTCAGAAAATATCTATTTAATGCAGCAAACTAAATTCGAGGCATATGGCGCAACGCGGCCTAACAAGTGCATGTTATCGGACGTGTACTATGTTGCGATCTGTACCCGACGCAACTACAAGCGTCATGTATCAAATAAGAATTAAACCTATGGAATTACCAATCGAATATCGTTGGCTAAAAGCTCATCGATTTGAAGGCTTTCTTCCGTGGTGGTTCATCGAAAATCCCGGTCAAGAAGGCTTGAGAGCGGAATATCAAAAAGAAACTGGAGAGGATTTTTACCCTTTCGCTAGGCGACAAGACTTCGACGATGTTGCCGGATTCAAGGTTGTGAATGGGGAAATACAAAGAGAGGTGGTATCCGTCCATTTAACTTGGGCAGGTAAAAGAGAAGTAGAGGGCTTCCCTGTCAAGGCTGTATACAAAGATATTTTTGAATGGTTGTCCCAAGAGGTTTTGCCCGAAACTGCAGATTGGGTTACTGAAGAAGACTTGGCCGATCTTGAGGAAGAAAATGCATAACTAGGTGGTCAACGGGACCGCTTTTCCGCGCCGCCTTCGGCTCTGCTCCAAAGCGGCCCGTTACCTTGGCGTTATGTGAATAGAGGAAATAGTCAGCAGTGAAATATCGTTTTAGTAGTGCGATAGCGGGGTTATTAGTGGCTATCTTATGCCTAGTTTCTTTTGGCTGGTTAATGGGAAAACATGCAAATTCAACTTCGTTCATAACAATCGCATTCCAATGGCTGGTCGATATTGGGACAATATTGGCAGGTTTTGGTACGTTGTGTGCTGCTTACGTTGGTTATCTTGCGTTAAGTGCGTGGAAGGTACAATCAAAAGGGCAATCAAGCATCACTCGGCTAATAGAATGCCAAGAAGCTATAGCTGTCTTGTGTGTAGAGGTTTTGCCTGCGACTGTTTCACTGCCTCAGGAAAAGAGAAATGAACTGTATCGTCTGTTTGAGCGACTGTTGGTCAACTTAGCCGTTTTATCAAGAACTTCATCACATAAAAATGAACTGCAACGCATTCGGCAAAGCTTATTAGTTCCAAGTTATCGGTTTCGTGACTTTGGAGTAATCTGGCCTGATGACAAAGAAAAGCTTAAGGCTGCCGAAGAGCAATTAATCAATGTCATCGAACGCTGGTAGAATTCACATAACACATATGAGCCCTTCTCCGGTCAATAGGCAATAGCATTTTTTGGCTGCGCCAGCAGCCAATGCTCTCGAACAACAAAGTCGGCTACTTCGCTCTGTCATTTCCGCCATTAAGTCATTGCTTACGGCAAACACATATAGAAGGTCTGTTACTGCGACTCACCGCTGCCTGCCAATCATGTGACAGGGCCATTAGACATTACTTCCCGTTCCCACGCAGGAGCGTGGGAACGAGTTATGGAGAATGACTCTTCCGTGGTCGTCCACCGCGTGAAGAGAAAAGTGGTGCTTGGCGAGATCAACGCCACAAAAGAATTGAGTAGACATGGTTACCTCCGGTATTAAAGGCCGCACCTCAGTGTGGTAGATCTTTAAGAGGGGGGAATACATGTCATTCGTTATTTAAATAGGAAGTTATGAGTCAAAGAATTATTGAAGTCATTGATTATCAGCCGCAATGGTTAGACGAATTTGCCAGAGAAAAAGAGCTAATCAGTTCTGTTTTAGCAACAGCTAATATTTGTTCGATACATCATATAGGTAGTACATCGGTTAAAGGATTATGTGCCAAACCAATCATCGATATGCTTTTGGAAGTAAAAAGTCTTGATAAATTAGATGACGAATCAGAAAAGATGGCTTCTCTGGGTTATTTGGTGAAGGGAGAGTTTGGTATCAAAGATCGCCGTTATTTCCAAAAAGGTGGAATACAACGAACTCATCAGGTTCATGCGTTTTTAGTAGATTCTCCAGAAGTTAAAAGGCATCTGGCATTTCGTGATTATCTAAGAGCTTTTCCAGATGTTGCGTTTAAATATGGAGAAATAAAAAGGGCGGGAGCAGCAATTTGTAACAATGACATAGATGTTTACATTGATTACAAAAATAGCTTTATAAAAGAATATGAAGCAAAGGCAGTTGGGTGGAAATTTACCTAAAAAATCGAAGCAATTGACAAAAATACTTGTCACGAATTGTGCTCCCCAAAATGTAGCGCTCTGTATTTTTACAACTGTACTCAGCGTTAGTTCTCCAGAGGAAGCAATCAATCCGTAGGGAATTTTTGTTTCTGGTGGAGTACACGCATAACTTGGATGATATCGCCCTCGACCCAGTAAGAGACAATCATCGAAATCTCAGGAATAATGAGTAATCGTCCGCGGATGCCATCTCGTTGTACGCCCATTAAAGGTTGTTCAAGCAAGTTTTCTACTTTTGCTTCAATGAGGCTGTCAGTTTTGTCTGCCACCTCAGGGTTGAAGTCATAGAGAAACTCAAAGATCTTTTCACGATCGTTAAGTGACGCTTCTTCCCATAAAATCATTACTTGCCTCGATTACGGATTCTGGCTTTACGCTCTTCCATTCGAGATTGAGCAGCTTGGTGCTCAACGAAAACGGATTTTCCTGAGTCAAACTTCTCAAATGCTAGGTTTACTTGTTCAGTTAACCACGCATCGTGAGATAATGTTTTTCTTTGTTGTTCAGCGAGTTGCTCAGTAAGTTCACGGCAAGCATCACTCAGTGTGCGCCCTTGGCTCTCAGCCATTTGTTGTGCTAGGCGTTTTGTTTCTTCATCAACACGAAATTGAATTCTGGTGTCCATGATGTATTCCTTTATTGTTGTGTGTACAAATGTTAGCACTCGGACTTGAGATGGGCAACTAACACATATGAGCCCTTCTCCGGTCAATAGGCAATAGCATTTTTTGGCTGCGCCAGCAGCCAATGCTCTCGAACAACAAAGTCGTCTACTTCGCTCTGTCATTTCCGCCATTAAGTCATTGCTTACAGCAAACACATATAGAAGGTCTGTTACTGCGACTCACCGCTGCCTGCCAATCATGTGACAGGGCCATTAGACATTACTTCCCGTTCCCACGCAGGAGCGTGGGAACGAGTTAAATAACCTAGCAAAATCCCTATAACAAACGCCTCAATAAGGGGCTTGGACTTGATCCGTTTTACTGGACACGCATCGACGCCCTGAGGAGGTCAGCATGCCAGCCTATAAAACGGGTAAAAAGACAGCGCAATATCCACCAGACTTCAAAGTGAAAGTGGTTAAATGGAGCGATTAGATGCATCGAATAATGAATGCGGTTTTAAAAGCCCTAAGGAATTAGAATGAATAGTATATTTTGTGAGAATTGTGGGAAAGAAACTGAGCATAAAGAAACCATAAAGCAAAAACCTTCGAAGTATGGGAAAAGTAAAAAAGAACAGTTTAAGGCTTTTCTAGACGGTTTCTTTGGTGGTGTTGCCAGTCCTGTTGGTGCATCGTTGGACTTAATCGATCGATATGAAGTTTGTACAAGATGCGGGCATAAAACCTTAAAAAATCAGGGTGACGAATTTCAATAGTCATTAAAAAATAGGGCATATAATGGATAAACACCTTGTCGCATTAGGCGGTGGTGGTTGGATGATGGGAGAACAGCAAAGCGAATTAGATCAATATCAGTGATTATTCAGCACTACATTTCGTTAATGGTCGGCACCATAAGACGATTACCAGTCAAACAGAGGCAAAGGTAACCATTAAGAATGTTGATTAGGTTACGTTTTTTTTCTGGTTCCTACGTAGAAGCCGCCATTTTTATTGTGTGAGCTAAAACACATTTTCCGTGATCTATGAGCCAACATGATATGGAACCATATTAATATGGCGAGCTAGTTAATAATTGAATAAATGGATTTATTATCAATAGTTTAAACATGAAAATCTGCCCAGAAATCGAAGTATCGAACGCGCAGCATGAGGCTATTCAAGCGCTTAGAAACAAGGCATTTCCTGACCATCAAGTTGCCCGTTCTTACCATAAGCAGCTTCTCCACATGCGGGCTTTGCAGTACCACGACAATCAACTGATTGGTTATATGGGGCTGGATTACAGAGCAGTGAATGTCGGTGGTGAGGTATACAAAGTGTTAGGCGTGAGTGATTTTTGCATCGACAGCGCTTGGCAAAGAAAGGGGGTTGGCTCGGGTATGCTGGCGCAACTGACTGACTATGCGCGAGATAAAGATGTTGATTTCATTATTCTTATTTCTGAGCTGCACGATTTTTATGTGGCCAATGGCTTTCAGCTCGTCGAGTCACATGCCTCTTGGCTGCGCATCCATGAACATACCAACTATGGCGTTGCGGTCGAGTATGTCGATGAATTGTACGTTAAACCGATGAAAGATAAATCATGGCCTGCAGGACATATGGATTGGCTTGGGTATATGTATTAATGCCATAGGTATAAGTAGCTTATGGCGCGTAAGAGGGGGTTAATCGTCTTTCGTATGGCGCGCTGGGCGTTGCTCAAATCCCACTTGATCACGTCCATTGTTCTTCGCCCAATATAGGCGTTTATCCGCCAAGTGGATAAGATAGTCAGGCGAGATGTCTGGCGTACACTCAATGGTTGCAACCCCCAAACTAGCGGTAACATGACGAGCGGCGTTGGATCTGCTGTGGGGAATACCGAGTGCTGCAATCGACGCTTTAATGGTCATCGCAATCGATACGGCGTCTGCATGCTGGGTTTCCGGTAAAATACAACAAAATTCCTCGCCACCATATCTCGCGGCCAAATCTTGTGGGCGCTTGAGGCTGTGTCGAATCACCTCGCCAACGGCCTTTAGACATCTGTCGCCCGCCAAATGACCATAGGTGTCATTGAAGTTTTTAAAGTAATCTAAATCGATCATAATCAGCGATATAGATGCGTTGATTCGCCTCAGGCGGTGATATTCGGCACTTAAAACGTCGTCAAAACGACGTCGGTTAGCCAAACCGGTGAGCGAGTCTGTAATACTGAGATCTTCTAGCTTGTCACGCGCTATTTTGAGCTCGGAAAGGTAGTTTAACTGATCCCAATAGGTGCGAAGTGTAAATAGGGCGAGTAACCACAATACAATCAGCGCTCCCACAGCGACTCTCACCTGATGACGCCAATCTGCCTGCCAATGCTGGTCTGCCTCCCCGACCACGGCATAAAAAGGGAGCCCCTCGACTTTACGAATACTGAATAAACGTGGAACGCCATCTATCGGTGAGGTGGCGCGAAAGCTCTTGTCGGTTTGCCCGGATGTGATAAAAGCCTCAACGATAGGATCATCAATCAGTTGACCCAAGGTTTCCGGCTTAGCGGGCTTTCTTGCCAATAATCGAAGGTTTTTGTCAGTGATAGCGACCACATCCAGGGGATCTATGGAAATATGCTCGACCCATTTAGAGAAAAAGGTGAGATCAACGCCCAAGGCTGCAAAACCGTGAAAGCCGGGTTGGTCCGGCAAAAACTTTCGCGATTGGGTGACATTCAGTGGGCCCGTTGTGCTTTTAAACGCATTGGAGACGAATGTATTTCGGTCGGGAGAGTCTCGCAGTGCCTTACAGTAGTCTCGATGGCTGCCATCCCAGCCGACTTCATCGCTGTTGGCATGAGTGATAATACAGTTTTGATCAAAAAAGCCGGCGAGAATGACATGAGGAACCGTATTCATTTTGGAGACAATCAGCGCTGTTAAACGTTGATTCGTGTGTGGATCCGGATGGGGGTATACAAGGTCTTCGGGTTGGACATGCCCTAGAATATCCCTCAAGACATAGTCGGTAATTTGAAATGAGCCTTCAATCCATTCGGCGATCAAAAAACTCACGCCTTCGACGCGCCCACGGGCTTTATCTTCTTCCTGCTGCAACGAGCGTACCAAGCCCATTGTTGCTACTGCACCGAGAAGCAAGCAAAAAAGCACACAAAAAATCAGACTGCTCTTTCGGTTGGACACCAATCACACTGCTCCATCGTTCACAAATTTAACTATAGGTGCAGGTTTTTATGTTGTCGACACAGCCTGAGCAGACGCGCGCCCGTAGATATCTGCAGGCGCGATCACACCGTCTTGATGATATTGGGGTACCGAGTATCCCTTTATTGCATCACTGCAAATGACTCATAAGGGGCCAGTGTGTAGGTAGAGCTTAACTGTTTAACCGGATCCATGTTGTAGCTTAAACAACTTAAGGCCTTATCGTGCCAGTGCGCGGGGAGGTTGATGGTTTGTTTTTGCTCACTAAAGTTGCTGATCACCAAAATACGGTGGGTGTCGTCGAAGCGCTCATAAGCGATGACATCCGAATGCTCTTCCGCCACAGGCGCAAACTGGCCGTTTACGATCACTGGGTATTGCTTGCGCAGCTTAATCAGTTCACGGTAGTGATAAAGTACCGAGCCGCTATTTTCAGTCGCCCGTGCCACATTGATGGTGGTGTAGTTAGGATTAACTGGTAACCACGGCGTCCCTTGGGTAAAGCCTGCCTGCGGGGCGTTGTCCCATTGCATCGGGGTGCGCGCGTTATCGCGACTGTTTTGGTATACCGCCTCCATCATGGTGTCTGGGTCAACGCCTTCCGCGACGCGCAAGTCGTAAAAATTGCGGGTTTCGATGTCTTGATAATCGTCGATAGA
This sequence comes from Salinivibrio sp. ES.052, assembly GCF_900141775.1. GTDB lineage: Bacteria > Pseudomonadota > Gammaproteobacteria > Enterobacterales > Vibrionaceae > Salinivibrio. Next base: position 589,526 of record NZ_FSRI01000003.1, read on the forward strand.
CGGGAAGGCGACATTGGTCATCGCAATTTCTTCCCCTTGATAGATATAGGGAGTGCCCTTCATCAGATGCAAGGTCGTGGCGAGCATTTTTGCCGAGCGGGTCCGATATTGACCGTCGTGACCGAACTTGGACACCGCGCGAGGCAAATCGTGGTTGTTCCAAAATAGTGAGTTCCAACCGCTATCGGCCAGCGCTTGTTGCCATTTGAACAGTACGTGTTTAAGGGCGGCGACATCCAACAGCACGGGCTGCCATTTATCGCCGTCTTTCCAGGTAGCGGTAATGTGTTCAAATTGGAACACCATGGAGAGTTCATTGCGTTCCGGTGCGCTATAAAGCTTGGCGATCTCCGGCGTTGCGCCCCATGTTTCGCCGACGGTGAGCAAGTCTTTGCCGCCAAATGTGGCCCGGTTCATAGCCTGTAGCAGTGGGTGAAGGCGCGGACCATTGCCAGTGATGCCTTTATCGATTTCTTTACCAATTAAATCAATCACATCAAGGCGGAATCCGCCAATGCCTTTGTCAATCCACCAGTTCATCATTTTATACACGGCGTCATGGACGGCGGGGTTTTCCCAGTTCAGATCGGGCTGGCGTTTGGAGAACAAGTGAAAGTAATACTGCTCGGTGTTTGGCTCCCATTGCCATGCGCTGCCACCAAATATGGAGCCTTGATCATCGGGTGCACTGCCATCGGGTTTGGCATCGCGCCAAATGTAAAAGTCGCGATAAGGACTGTTTTTGTCGTGAAGCGCGGCTTGGAACCAAGGGTGTTCGTCGGAGGTGTGGTTGACCACCAAATCCATCACGATTTTGATGCCAAGCGCGCCGGCTTTATCAATTAAGCGCGTCATGTCTTCCATGGTGCCAAATTCAGGCGCGATCGCGCAGTAATCGGAAATGTCATAGCCATTGTCATCCATCGGCGATTGGTACACCGGCGATAGCCATAACACATTGACGCCGAGCCAATGTAAGTAATCGAGCTTCTCGAGAATTCCGTTAAGATCACCAATGCCATCACCATTGGTGTCGTAAAAACTGCGTGGGTAGATTTGATAAACAACGGCATCATGCCACCAAGCGTTCTGCATACCGATTACCTCTTTATCTCTGGATAAATTTGAACAGCGGTTCAATGATGGGAGTGAATGTACCTGTCCATGACCAAGATGAAAAATAGATGAACGACCCTCATTTATAGTCATTTGGCTATATCCATGAGTATATAAAACGATATTACGGGCTATGCTGACTCTGGTAAGTGTTTTAAGCTATAGCGGTTAAAGTGAAAATGTGAGCGGTGATACGATGGACGTAGAAAAGGCGGCAAGCTATTTTTTAGCCGTGGCTGATAGTGGCAGCATAAAAGCGGCGGCGTTACAGCTGGGGATCAGCCAACCTTCGTTGACCGCACAAATACAAAAGTTAGAACGGCGTTTATCAAGCCAACTATTGGCGCGTCATCCGCGCGGTGTCAGTATGACCCCTGCGGGCAAGCTTTATTATCAGCATGCGACGGCCCAACACGCTTCGCGCCAGCGATTGCAAGCACAGTTGCATGCACTTCAGGCCCGAGAAGCGGGGCAGGTTAAGCTGGGTACGGGAGAAGCTTGGTGGCCCTTGTTTGTGGAATCGGCGGTGGTGGCGTATCAAGCTGAGCACCAGTGCTCGGTACACATTGAGTTTGGTAATCGATTAGCGTTAATGTCATCGCTTTTGAATGGCGATATTGATGTCTTTATTGGTCATGAAATCAGTGAGCTAATCGCCACCAGTCAGGTTCGTTTTATCCCACTATTTCAAGATACCGAAGCTTGGTTTGCCTATCACGCGCATCCTTTATTCAAACCGCATAAAGGCGATGTGACTATCGATGAATGCCTAAGCGACTGGCCTTTATTACGAGTGACACCCGATCACCCTCGCCATGCGCATCTGCTCTCTCGTCCTTTGCCGCCCTTGTTAAACCTTCATCCTCATGCTTTTGATCTCGATTCACTTTCTGCCAGTGTTTCATTGCTACAAAGCACGCAGACCGTCATGCCTTATACCGATAAAGCCGCGTCATTTCTCAGCGAAAAGGGGATTAACGTGCTTTGGGTTAACCAAGCTAAACGGGGCAACGTAGGTATCTATACCGCTTCTGAGGCGACAAGCGAGAAAGTGTCACGTTTCGTCGCGTGCCTGTTGACCAGTGGGAGCGACTGGATGGAGCCTAATGCGGGTTGACCACCTCCTACCAGTGCGGGGCAGCTTATTGAGTAAGAAAGTGCTAGACTAGGTCGCCTTTGTCGCACACTGCCTGTGTCGTGCTGGCTGCGAATGTAGGGATTAGCTAGCCGATTCAGCGTATTCCAGTGGTGACATCGATGAAATCAATAGGTAGCGCCAATTACCAATTTGGCCTTAGCGCTGCTAATTTGTGGCGCAAATCACATGCAGTACCTTTATTATCAAAGGAAAGATGATGGTAATTCCAGAAAACAGCAGTATTGTTATTTTTGGTGCATCTGGCGATCTCACCTTCCGCAAGCTGATCCCAGCCCTGTACCACTTGTATGCGAACAAACAGCTGCCTGCGTCTTTCGCGATTCTTGGCGCAAGCCGCACCTTCTACAGTGACGAGTCGTTTCGCGATAAATTACGTCGCTCGATGCAAGAGCTTGAAGAAACCGATCCTGCCACGCTCGACGCCTTTATGGCGCACGTGCACTATCAATCGTTCAATATCTCAGACACCAACGAATATGGTGCGTTGACGAACCGCTTGGATGCGCTTTCTGACCAATATGGCTTTACTCAGCGCAATACGCTTTTCTACCTTGCGACCCCGCCGAAGCTGTATAACTTTATTCCTGCCTGCCTGGCAGCGCATGGCCTCAATGATGAGAGTAGCGGCTGGAAACGCTTGGTGGTTGAAAAGCCATTTGGTTACGACCTTGCCTCAGCGCGCCAACTCGACAAAGACATTCATGCGTATTTCGACGAGCACCAAATTTACCGTATTGACCATTACTTAGGTAAAGAAACGGTGCAAAACCTGCTGGTTTTCCGTTTTTCTAATGCGATGTTTGAACCGCTTTGGAACCGTAACTTCATTGACTATGTAGAAATTACGGGGGCTGAAAACCTTGGGGTAGAAGGCCGCGGTGGTTACTACGATCAGTCTGGTGCGGTGCGCGACATGTTCCAAAATCACTTGTTGCAAGTGTTATCGCTCGTGGCGATGGAGCCTCCGGCGCAAATCAATGCTGACGCCATGCGTGATGAAGTATTCAAAGCGTTGCAGTCACTCGAGCCGCTCTCTGACGACGACTTACACAATAACCTAGTGCTAGGTCAGTACACCGAATCTCACGTGGGTGGTAAGCCACTGCCTAGTTACCGTGATGAGCCAGGTGTGGCGGAAGACTCGCGTACTGAGACCTATGTTGGCCTGAAGATGTTTATCAACAACTGGCGTTGGAATGGGGTGCCGTTTTATGTGCGCACCGGTAAACGCTTGCCAACTCGCGTGACCGAAGTGGTGATCCACTTTAAACAGACTCCGCACCCTGTATTCGGCAAAAATGCGCCCGAGAACCGTTTGGTGATCCGCATTCAGCCCGACGAAGGCATTCAAATGAGCTTTGGCCTTAAAGAGCCGGGCGCAGGTTTTAACGCCAAAGCGGTCAATATGGATTTCCATTATACGTCGCTGGAAGAAACCCAGATGCTGACGGCCTACGAGCGTTTGTTGCTGGATGCCCTGAAAGGCGATGCCACCTTGTTTGCACGTAGTGATGCGGTCGAAGCTTGCTGGCAGTTTGTTGAGCCTATTCTGCAATACAAGGATAATGGCAAAGCCCTATTTGGTTATGCTTGCGGCACGTGGGGGCCGAAAGAAGCGGATCAGTTGCTGGAGCGTGATGGCCATGCTTGGCGCTTTCCCTGCAAAAATCTGACTGACACGGAATACTGCGAATTATGATAAATGCTCGAATTTTTGATGATGCCGACGCGGTGGTCAATCATTTAGCGGACACGATGCAAGCGCTCAGCGAGCAAGATCGTGCCGTACACATTTCGCTTTCTGGCGGCAGCACGCCTAAAATGCTGTTTAAGCGTTTAGCCAGTGACGATTATGCCAATGCGATTCAGTGGCAAAACCTGCATTTTTGGTGGGGCGATGAGCGCTGTGTGGCACCAGATGATGCCGAGAGTAACTTTGGCGAAGCCGACAAGCTGCTGTTTAGCCACATTCGTATCCCGGAAGAGAACATTCACCGCATTCGTGGTGAAGACGATCCGGACGTGGAAGCGGCGCGCTTTAGTGCGGAAATGCAAGCGCTGATCCCAAGCGAAAACGGCACGCCCGTGCTTGATTGGATTTTGCTGGGCGTCGGTGGCGATGGGCATACGGCCTCGCTGTTCCCGCACGATCCTCAGTACGATAATACCGCCTTGGCGCTGGTGGCCTCGCACCCAGAGTCAGGTCAAAAGCGGGTATCAAAAACCGCCCGTGTTCTGCGCGCGGCGAAGAAAATCAGTTATCTGGTATTGGGAGAGGGCAAGCAAGCGATCGTGCATGAGATCGCCACACACGAGCCTACCCAACTGCCATACCCTGCCGCCAACGTCCGTAGCGCGAAAGGCACCACGGAATGGGTACTCGATGCCGCGGCAGCAAAAAAATTACCAGAACAGAATTAATGGAGAGCACGATGAAAGGTGATATCGGCGTAATTGGTTTGGCGGTCATGGGCCAAAACCTGATCCTCAACATGAACGACAATGGCTTTAAAGTCGTGGCGCATAACCGTACCGCGGCCAAAGTCGATGAATTTCTGGAAGGCCCAGCCAAGGGCACTAATATCGTTGGCGCTTATTCGCTGGAAGAGTTGGTTGAGAAGCTAGAAACGCCACGTAAAGTGATGCTGATGGTTCGCGCCGGTGATGTGGTCGATACCTTTATCGACAAGCTTACTCCTCTGCTTGAGAAAGGCGACATCATCATTGATGGCGGCAACACCAACTACCCAGACACTAACCGTCGTGTGGCGGCGCTGCGTGAAAAAGGTATTCACTTTATTGGTGCCGGTGTGTCTGGCGGTGAAGAGGGCGCACGTTTCGGGCCGTCGATTATGCCGGGTGGCTCAGAAGAAGCGTGGCCAGCGGTCAAGCCTATCTTCCAAGGTATCGCAGCAAAAACCGATACTGGCGAACCATGTTGTGACTGGGTCGGCCGTGATGGCGCGGGCCACTTTGTGAAAATGGTGCATAACGGTATCGAGTATGGCGACATGCAGCTGATCACCGAAGCGTACCAGTTCATGAAAGATGGCCTTGGTATGAGCCATGACGAGATGCAGCAAGTCTTTACCGACTGGAACAAAACCGAGCTGGATAGCTATCTGGTCGAGATCACTTCAGACATCTTGGGGTATAAAGACCAAGACGGTGAGCCTTTGGTTGAGAAAATCCTCGACACCGCGGGTCAAAAAGGCACCGGTAAATGGACCGGCATTAACGCGCTGGATCTTGGCATTCCGCTGACCCTGATCTCTGAATCGGTATTCTCGCGTTGCCTGTCAGCATTGAAAGATCAGCGTGTGGCAGCAGAAAAACTGTTTGAAAAACACATTCAACCGGTTGAAGGCGATAAAGCCGAGTGGGTTGATGCACTGCGTCAAGCGCTGCTGGCGTCAAAAATTATCTCTTACGCGCAAGGCTTTATGCTGATGCGTGAGGCATCAAACGAGAACGGCTGGGATCTGAACTACGGTAACGTCGCGCTGATGTGGCGCGGTGGTTGTATTATCCGCTCTGCGTTCTTGGGTAACATCCGCGATGCGTATGACAAGGATCCTAACTTGGCCTTCTTGGGCTCAGATGCGTACTTTAAAGGGATCTTGGATAACTGCTTGGCGGCATGGCGTAAAGTGGCGGCGAAATCGATGGAAACCGGTATCCCAATGCCATGTACTACATCGGCGCTGACCTTCTTGGATGGCTACACCACGGCACGTCTGCCCGCGAACTTGCTGCAAGCACAGCGTGACTATTTTGGTGCACACACCTATGAGCGTCTTGATCAGCCACGCGGTGAGTTCTTCCACACCAACTGGACAGGCACTGGTGGTAACACCGCCTCGACCACGTACGATGTGTAACGTACGGCGTGCCACGTAACACGCTAGGACATTCACGAAAGTGATAAACGAAAAAGGGGTGCTTCGGCATCCCTTTTTGTTGGCATAAGCAATAAACTCGCTTAGCATAGGCGAAAAAGGAGAACCGATGCCACGTCCTAAAATGCCCCGCCGTATCTGCGGGAAACCCCATACCAACTGTTTTAAACCCAACGCCATTCCACTCAGTGAACTAGAGACGGTGACCATTGGTTTGGATGAGTTCGAAGCCATGCGTCTTGTTGATCACCAGGGTATGCAGCAACTGCAAGCGGCGGAAGTCATGGGCGTATCTCGTCAAACGTTAGCCAACCTAGTTAAACGCGCCCGCGCCAAAACCACCGCCTGCCTCGTAGAAGGCAAAGCCTTGGTGTTTGAGTCAGAAGAGTCGTGTTAGGTTAGCCATCTACAAAAACAAGATCTGTGCTGCGTGTGACTCACCAAGGTGCTTTTATGGTTTACTAAACTGTAATTTCACGTCAATGATTGCCGTGAAAATAGGTATTTTTAAACCAATACTTCCATTTAGTTATTGTCATTCATCATGCGGCTTAGCAAGGATGCGCGCGTGTTCGAAAAAGCATTCTGTCGCGCGGCGTTGCAGCTTGATGCGAATACTCTCGATGTCTTGACGCAACTTTCCTCATTTTTCTCTCACAGAATAGTTTGCATATGCCACAAATCAAGCGTATTTTTGGCATATGCTATTTATATGAAGAGAGAACGGAAGATGACAATTGCTATTGCGATGAACCAAGACCGCCCTGCGGGACATTTTATGAAGGCCGAGCACTTTGCGCTGTTTGACGACGATGGCCAAGCACTCGTTCAGTTCGCCAACCCACGTGTAACAGAAGGTTGCGGTGCCAAAAACGCCTTGATAGCGATGCTGAAAGCTAACCAAGTAACACGTGTGGTGACTCGTCATATTGGCGAGCATGCGTTAGCGGGATTACTTGATGCTGGCTTACATGTTTATCAGTTAACCAATGGTCGCCTAAATCCAACCCAGTGGTTGTCGCCTGCGTACTGGCAACCGCTTACGGATGCGAGTCAAGGACGGCCGGCGTTGCAGCGAATGAAGCAGCAATCCCAACCACGGAAAAGGGCTTGTTGCACTGATCGAATGTGCGGGTGTGGTTCTAAAAGCAGTGGGTTAGGTTCTGAGCATCGCGGATGTGGCAAGCGGCAAGGTAAAGGCGGTCACGCCAGTGGACAGGGTTGCGGTTGCCATGACTGAATTACGTGTGATGCCGCCACGGTCGCATCATCAGTGTGTGGCTTGCAGTGACAATGGGCTGTTTAATCTTAGATTTTACCAAGACGATGAAACTGTAGTGAGCGCAAAAGTATGGTTAGAAAGCACTTGGCAGGGGTATCAAGATCAGCTACACGGTGGGGTGATTGCCACACTTTTAGATGCAGCTTTCACCCATTGTACCTTTTTGTTTGCCCCGCAAAGTGTGACAGCGTCACTTAATATTCGCTATCACCATCCAGTGCCCATTGCGGTTGAGGCGGAGGTACGAGCATGGTGTGTAAAAGCGAAACATGGAATGAGTCAGTTGGAGGCAACGCTTACCGTTGCGGGCACTGTGTGTGCCAGTGCAACGGCAAGCTTTATGCGAATGCGTGCGTCAAAAACTAGCTAACGGCGCGGCGTAGGCGATCATGCACGGCAAGCCATGCTTCGCCATGAGGAGGCTGGGCGAGCCAGATCTCATCGACGCCCAGTTGGTCGGCTTGGGCAAGTTGGTGATATAACGCTTGCCCGTAGCGTACAGCGTCATCTGGCATGGCAATACAGACCAGATCATCCCGTGTTGGGGCGTCGCCAAAGTGAAGCAAGGCCGCGCGTTTTTCCGGATGGGGCGCAGGGAGATCAGACAAGTCTGCCGCCACCATCTGCAACCGCGTATTGGGTTGGTAATGGCTTCCCACATTGCCGGGCACCACGGTGTCGTGCTGCTCAGGGGCGTCGACCGTTTCACCCAGCACGGCGCTCAACTCGCTGGCAGTGATGGGACCGGCGCGAAGTACCTGGAATGGACGCTTGGTAAGATCGACAATGGTCGACTCCAGTCCATGCTGGCAAGGACCGCCATCAATCACCGCAGCGATCTTTCCGCCCAAACCATGCATCACTTGCTCTGCCGTGGTGGGGCTGAGCTTTTTATACGGGTTCGCTGACGGGGCGGCAACGGCAAGCTGATGGGTGGCGAGCAGGTCTAACAACACAGGTTGCGCGGGTACGCGAAGCCCAATGGTATCTAATCCACCCGTGACTACCGGTGAAACATGCTCGGCACGTGGCAGCAGCAGCGTCATCGGGCCTGGCCAGAAGGCATTCGCTAGCTTATACGCTTCATCCGGGATCAGCGTTGCCCACTCGGTGATCGATGCGACGTCACCGAGATGCACAATCAAAGGATGATTGGCGGGTCGCCCTTTAGCGGTAAAAATGCCCGCGACGGCGTCTGGATTGCTGGCATCCGCTGCCAAACCGTACACGGTTTCTGTGGGCACCGCGACTTGTTCGCCGGCTTTTAGCAGCTCGGCGGCTTGTGTTAGATCCGTTGAACACTGCGCTGAGAGAAGTTGCGTTTTCAACGACATGCTCCGTTTTATTTTGCTACGTTCTGGTGATACCACTGACCCGAGCGATCGCGTTGCCATACTGCACCCTGCGCATCAATTTGCATCAAGTACAGCCAGCCGTGATTCGCCAGCGCGGCTATATCGTCATGGCGTGCAAGTATACTATCAATTGCCTCCCGAGGGGCAGCGATAAATACGCTTAATCGCACTGGCTGGTGGCGATATCGACGGCCATCGTGCACGGATTGATGCGATAAGCCAATGCGTAAGTCGCCACCATTCCCTTCAAACACCCCAATGTGACCACCCACGATGTTGTGGAGCAGCTTGTTTCCGCTGCCGAATTTTTCCGGTGCGGTGACAGAAGCAAAATACTGCAGATTGATCCAATTGGTCACCACCATGGGCGCAGTGAGTATGGTTTCAAGCAAGCTAAAGTCACGGTCTTTATGCATGTCGTAGTCGTGTAAAAAGCTGCGACCTTGCAAATTAATCTGTCGAGACAGAGCGCGCGGGCCCACGATTAGCGCGGCGTTGTCGCACAGTCCCCACTCAGGACGCATTTGCGCCCAGTCTTTGGCCCGTGTACCAAAGAAGCGTTTGAGTTTGGATGGCTGGGTAGGCGCCTGATCAAACTGACTGGCGCGGGTCGCACGTGCTTGCTCGCTTGCGTTGACCAGCCAAGTTTGCCATTGGGCATGCTCGGGAGCGTGAAAGACATCCAGTGCGTCGGTGGTAGTGTTGTGCATGGCGGCATAAAAACGGGTGCTGGCGGGAATCGTCACGCCTTGCTGTGCCATGGCATCACGCACGTCGGCATCGTTCAGAAGCTGTGCAAGTACACGAACATTCACCTCGCCGGTTTGTCCGCCGCAGGCACCACAGTCAAGCCCTGCAGCATGAGGGTTGTTACAGGTTTCACTGCCATGACCCACCAACAGGACCGCATCGGCCAGTTGATCAGCAATGCCCATCGCGCGCAAGATACCAGCGCCTAGCTCGGCCTTTTCTGCTGCGGTTAACGGCGTATTGTCACGGGTGAGTGCCCAATCACTGTCAGTATGGCTGAGTCGATTTAACGGGTTCTCGGTGCCAGAAATGCGCAATGCGCGTTTTAATAAGCTCACTAGCTTTAACATGCCACCGGCTTCGACCATGCCTAAATTGGCGGCGGGCGCATCAAGACTGCGTTGCCAGCCGAGCTTGGTCATTCGCAACCAGCGTTCGGGGGTAGCATGAGTTTGTGAGGCGGTGACCGCTGGCGCCAGTAAGCCGGGCAGTTGTGGCCGATGAATATGGCTATCGGTGGGCTGATAGGCAATCGGCAAGCCAAAAAAGCCAGCAAAGCCAAGGGTTTGAATTCGTTCGGATTGCGCTTCTAACGCGCGACGCATTGGCTCAGAGCGCACATCGATACAAAATACAGCCTGAAGCGTGGGGGAGGTGTCGAGTGTGTCGACACTGGCCTGCGCAGATAGGGCGTGTGCCCAAGGGCGCTGCTGACTGATTTCCAGCGCTTGTTGCCAAATCCACAGGGGCGCGAGCTGTTGTTGTGCTTGGTGATACCAATGGCGGACATTCACCGCTTGATGGTGCATGGACTGACGAATGCTTGCCCACGCTGCGTCACGATGTTTAGCAAGCCAGCGTGCCAGCACTGTATCCCACGCGAGTAAAATCGCGAATAGGCCCATGCCATGTTCTTGCTGTTCACTGTCACTGAGCTGTTGCTGCCAATCTAACCAGGCTTGCCAGCTTGCCCAACCCGATAAACCATGCATAAGCGCGTGGCAATAGGCCAAGTTACCGTCTTGGTCGTGAAGAGTCGGTTGCCAAAAGTCGGCCGCTTCAGCGATCAGTGCATTGATTTGGGTGGGTAGTGCGGCGAAATCGGCGAGTAAATCCACGCCAGTGAGGGTTTTAATGCCTTTATCTTGGCTCACCACATCCAACCAGCATTGATAAAGGTGCTCACCGCCTTGGCCTTGAGCATCAAAACGCTGTGGGTACTGGTGATAGAGCGCGAGAAACTGGCTCACTTGCTGCTGGATTTCTTGCTGCCACGATAAGCCTTCTTGCGCTTCTCGAGTGCGGTCACACAACTCAGCTAATGGCTTCCAACGCGGGAGATCACTACTATGACTACGCAGCGCACGCAGGCAATCACTTACCGTCAATGCGCTGCCAGAGGTTGAAATGGCCTCGGCAAGGTGTGCCTCACCAATCGGCGATTGCCAATGTGACAGATAGTACGCCGACGACATTAACGGACAATGGCCGCTTAACACCGCTTGTTCGGCAAAAACTTGCTCAATGGGGGTAAAGCGTTGCGGCCACCATGGGTTCACCGCAATCATTTGATCCAACGGCCAGCTTGGCGCAATCGCGGCGACTGCTTGCTGTGTGGCATCGCGAAAATCGCTCACATCGAGGGACTCAGGGTATGCAGATACATTGGGCGTTTTCGCAATCATTAACGCGTCTCCTTATGCGGTTGCCATTGGGTCGTTTGTAGTTGGATTAAAGAAGCACTTGGCCACCATTTGAGTGTTAGGCGCGTCGCCCATTCATCAAGGTAAGCGCCGGCGTTCAGCCAAATAAATAGGCGATTCACCCACGCTTTGTGAGGCCAGTACTGGACCGCCAGTGACAGAGCAAACAGCGCGATAAACAGCACCAGCGCAAAGGCATCGGCAAATAAGTAGGTGGCATTACCGCCCGCGACAAACACAATCAAGCTATGTTTAATTGCGGCGTAGAGTCCGAGCAGGCCAAGTGCAAACACGCTACTGAGCAGCACGCGTGTCGGGCGGGCAGCGCCTGGGCGCGTAAAGGCTGGTAATAGCAGCATGGTCATCGCCATCCACAACAACCAGCCGGCGGCCAAGCTATTTAAAATACCGACACTCAGATGCACGGCGACAATCAAACCGGCTGCGGTGGCTATCGCGGCAAGCCAATGGCTACGACGCGGGACTGAGGCATCAGCCAGTTGGGTTGCGAGCCAATGATTCACGCCATTGCCGCTGTTGAGGAAAGAGAACGCCTTGTAGAAAGAGTGCGCCAGTAAGTGCAGCAGTGCCAACTCGTAAAGACCTAGGGCGATTTCGACCAACATCAGACCCATTTGGGCGACGGTCGACCACGCCAGTTTTACCTTAATGCTCACACGTGTCAGGCTCACCAGCCCAGCTACCAGCGTACTGACGCCCGCGATAACCAGCAGTGCTAGGCTGGCACTGGGGCTCGCCGCGAGCACTGGCGCGAACAGCATCAATAAGATCCCGCCAAGGTTCACAATGCCAGCATGCAACAAGGCAGAGACAGGTGTTGGCGCTTCCACCACTTGAATGAGCCAGCCGTGCAAGGGTAGTTGAGCGCACTTGATAATCGCCACGCCCACCAACATAAAGGCGGCAATGCTTACAGTCAGCGTATGAGGTTGCTGGCTGACTTGAAACATCAATTGGTCAATCTGCGCGGTTTGGTAGTGGAAAAACAACAGTAAAAATGCGCCACCGAGTAGCAATTCGCTAAAGCGGGCGAGCAGCATTTTTTTGTGTGCCGCGAGTTGGGCGCGAGGCCGATGTGGATAGAAAAGAATTAAGCGACCCAATGAGAGGCTAACCGCCACCCAGGCGAGCCAAAACAGCAACAGGTGATTGCTGACTAAAACCAACAAGACTGCCGATAAGGTGAGCAGTAAAGAGGAAAGAAAACGGTGTTTGTCGGCTTCACCTGCAAACGCAGTGGCACTGTATCGCCAGATAACACCGCCAAGAAGAGCAACCAGTGCGAGCAGCACCAGTTTGAGCGGGGTGACGAGAAATAGGGATAACATGACTTACCTCACAGCAATAGTTATAAGATACATTGTGAAAACTTACTACAGTTAAGTAAAATACATAATAAATCATTTTTCATTCTGTTTTAGAGAACGATGAGCCGACTCAACTACCATCATTTATATTATTTCTGGCAGGTGGCGCGTCACGGGAACCTGACCCAGACCGCCCGTCAGCTGCATATTTCGCAGTCGGCGCTGTCGTCGCAAATCAAGCAGCTTGAACAGGCGATGCAGGTGCAATTGTTTGAGCGCCAAGGTCGTACATTGACGTTGACTGAAAGTGGCTATCAAGCGATGAACTATGCCGAAGAAATATTTCGCCAAGGGGAAGAGCTTGAGCAATTGCTATCCAGCGGCGGGGCGCTGTCCAGTGCCACGATTCGCATTGGCACCTTATCCACCATGTCGCGGAATTTTATCGAGCAGTTTATTCAGCCATTGGTGAATCAACGAGAGTGCCGCTATGTGTTGCAGTCGATGGATCAAACCGGCTTGCTTCATGCGCTGTCAGATCACCAGTTGGATCTGGCGCTAACTAATATCGCGGTGCGGGGCACCAGTAAACAGATTTGGCAGTATCAGCAATTGGCACGCCAGCCGGTAGCCGTGATTGGTTGGCCGGGTAAAGCCTTATCGCCCACCTTAGACGCCAGCTACCAGCACCAAGCGTGGGTGTTACCTTATGGCGATAACCCCATTCGCTCGGGGTTTGATGCCATCTCTGCGCAGTATCAACTCAAGCCTTACATCATGGCAGAAGCCAATGATATGGCGATGCTACGCCTGTTAACCCGAGACAATGACGCGTTGGCGGTAATGCCCGAAGTGGTGGTTCGCGATGAGCTAGATAGTGGCATGCTCACCCGCTATGCTTTACTGCCGAGTGTGTATGAGCCGTTTTATGCGGTATCGATCAAACGTCAGTGGGTGCATCCGCAACTTAGCTCGCTGCTAGAAGCGTTTAGATCTTCGCCGCTCGCGCATGGCGACGGCCTTCGCGACGGCAACGGTCAGAGCAATACCTAACCTCGTCCCAACAGCGCGCCCACTTTTTACGCCACGTAAACGGCCGTTCGCACGTCAAACATACCTTGCTGGGAAGATGTGGCTTTTTATGCGCCATCTTGGTTGCCTCCAGTAGACTGAGTGGCAGGTGAACGTGATTGTTGAGTGCGCTTGTCCGCGTTCTCAGGGCTATTTGTTGGCTCAGGGCTATTTGTTGGCTCAGGGCTGCTTGGACGCACATGGGTGGCGAGGATCCGTGCTTTCTCGATACGAACGGCGTCTTGTTGACGAAACGACCATAAAATATCTCGCGCTCGCTTGCCGGTTTGTTCGATATCGACAATGGGTTTCGGGTAGTCTTCGCCAGGCACCACACCGTACATCATCGCTTCCATGTCGGTCATTTGCCATGGGGTGTGGATCAAACTGTCGGGCAAGGGAGAAAGCTCGGGTAACCATTCACGAATAAATGCCCCCTCGGGATCTTGCTCCTGCGATTGTTTCACTGGGTTATAAATACGCAAGGTATTGGCGCCTGTCACGCCCGCTTGCATTTGAAATTGGGGATAATGAATACCGGGCTCAAAATCGAGAAATAACTGCGCGAGGTGATGCACACCGCGCCGCCAATCAATCAACAAATGGTGGGTTAAAAAGCTGACCAGCATCGCCCGCATCCGAAAGTTGATATAGCCAGTGGCGTGTAGGCAACGCATACAAGCATCGACAAGCGGATAACCGGTATTACCTTGTTGCCATGCGAGCAGGTGCGCATCGCTCTGCGGACCGTTTGCGTACTCAAAATGTAAGTAGCCTCGATTGACGGGCCGATGCTCCATGTGGTGCTCGCTTTCAAATTTCTGCATAAAATGACAGTGCCAATGCAAACGCGACACCATGGCCACCAGCGCCCGTCGCCAGCCCTTTTTCTGCCAATGGAGGAGGGTGATTTGATACATCTCGCGCAAGCTGATATTACCCCAAGCAAGATAGGGTGACAGTCGCGTACAGCTTTTGCGGCTGGCGAGTGGTTTAGAGATGTGGCGCTGATAGCGTTGCCCACGCTCGCGGAAAAAAGACTGCAAGGTTTTATACGCCCAACTCGGCCCGCCGGGTTGAAAGCGTGGCGCGGGCGAATCCCAGTTATGGTGACCGAGCGAAGGTAGCGTGAGTGATGCGTTTAGCCAGCGCGCTTGTTGCCAATCAGGATCGGCAAGGGGAGCGCGCATCACTTTTTGCCATTCAGCGTCCCAATCAACTCGATTTTTAGCGCCGCGGATCACCGCCCCAGTGGGGGATTCATGCCACGGGATCTGATGGCTCTCTAGCCATTTCGCCACCGCTTTATCACGAGAAAACGTCGCGTCGACGCCAATTTCTTGATGGCTGTAAACCGCGCCAATGGCCTGTTGCTGGTGGATGGCGTCGAAAACGGCGAGTGCCTCTCCTTGGCAAATGGTGACGTGACCGCCTAGTGGTGCGAGCTGTTGATTGAGATCGCCCAGCGATTGCCAGACAAATCGCCAATGGCGCTTACTATGGTGCGGATCGTTAAGCAGCAGCGGCTCAAACAGGTACAGGATCACCAAGGGGCGCCCCGCTGCAATGGCGGCTTGTAATGGGGCATGATCCCGCAGGCGTAAATCGCGTTTTAGCCACACAAGGCTGATGGGCGTGGACATGTCTCTCTCTGTTATCGCTGCTTCAATTTCTTGTTTACCTTTAGCGATACGAGCCCGAACGACACTTAGATCCCTGGTTTTGACTTGGTTAATGTCTAATTTCTCTCATTAACAAGCGCTAAGCGCACAAAGCGAAATCAAAATGGTTTGCATTTGCCTTTTAAGCATCGGAAAATTACTGTTCGCAGAAATAACTGACAGGCGCATCCCGCGCTTGTACATAAGCAGTAGGATCGGGATATGTTAGAGGCAAAGGACGTTGCGTTTGCCGTCAACGGAAACGTGTTACTCGATAAGGTGAGCTTGTCGTTTACGCCCGGAAAGATCTGTGCGTTAGTTGGGCACAACGGCTCGGGCAAGTCGACCTTGATAAAACTGTTGGCGCAACAACAAGCAACCAGCAGCGGACAGATTGCATTAGACCAAAAGCCCTTGTCGAAATGGTCAGAAAAAGCCTTTGCGCGCGAGGTGGCGTATTTGCCACAGCATTTACCGGCAACAGACAACTTGACCGGGTATGAGTTGGTCAGTTTTGGTCGCTATCCTTGGCATGGTTTGCTGGGGCGGTTGACCAAAGCCGATCACCAAGCGATCAACGAGGCAATGACGCTGACTGGCACCCAAGATTATGCCGAGCGCTTGGTCGATACGTTGTCAGGGGGCGAGCGCCAACGGTTGTGGATTGCGATGCTGCTGGCACAGCAAACGCGGTACTTACTGCTCGATGAGCCGCTATCTGCACTGGATGTGGCCCACCAAGTGGAAGTGATGACCTTGGTGCGCAAACTCAGTCGAGAGCTGGATAAGTCCATTATTATCGTGGTGCACGACATTAATATGGCGGCACGTTTTTGTGATGAGATTGTCGCGCTGCACAGCGGACAAGTCCTGACTCAAGGCGCGGTCAGCGATGTGTTTCAAGAGTCGGCCCTTAAATCGATTTATGGTATTGAGATGCCGATTGCCGATCATGCCGCCGGCTATGCGGTTGCTATGCCGGGGGAGTTATCGCCGGTATGATCAAGTCTTCGTTCTTGACGCTTATAGCCTGGCTGACCGCGGCCATGATGTCAGCGAGCGCCATCGCGTCGCCTCGTATTCTCTCGCTGGATTGGACCCAAACTGAAACCTTGCTGGCGCTAGGCATTACTCCAATCGCGGTCGCGCAAAAGGCAGATTACAATTCGTGGGTGAAAGCCCCGCCCATTCCAGAAAACACCGTCGATATTGGCCTTCGCACCCAGCCGAATATGGAGCGTTTGGCTGAGCTTCACCCCGATAAAATTCTGATTTCACCCATTTTTAAGGCGATGAAGCCCAAGCTAAGCACCATTGCGCCGGTGAGCTCGATTCCTT
Organism: Salinivibrio sp. ES.052; assembly: GCF_900141775.1. GTDB lineage: Bacteria > Pseudomonadota > Gammaproteobacteria > Enterobacterales > Vibrionaceae > Salinivibrio. Next base: position 606,188 of record NZ_FSRI01000003.1, read on the forward strand.
TATATGAAAGTGGCTTAAGCTGGGCATCGTTAAAAACCGTGACGCGGCAAATTGCGCGCGAGGCTAACCGTCCAGAGGCCGGTGAAACTCTGATTGCTAATGCGAAACAGCAATTGGCGAGCCTGCGCGATACGATCCCCGGTGAACAACCACCGCTTCTGATGATTCAATTTCTCGACGCCAACCATGTGCGGGTGTTTGGGACGAACAGCTTGTATCACGCCGCCATCAGTGAATTGGGGCTGAACAATGCGTGGCAGAACACCACCAACAGTTGGGGATTTAGCATGGTCTCCACCCGCGAGCTGCTTGACCTTGATGCGCAGCTGGTGATTGTGCGCCCGCTCCCCGCGGGCGTCGAGCAAACCCTTCAGACTAATATGTTTTGGCAATATTTGGTTAAACGTACGGGGCATACGCCATTGATGATTGATCCGGTATGGAGCTTTGGCGCGATTCCGTCGGCGTTACGTTTTGCCCGCCTTGTGACCGCAGCATTGACCGAGCAAGGAGGGCAGTCATGAAACTGAACCTATTATGGGTGCCCTTGGCATTACTGGCAGCATTGTTGAGCCTCGCCTCCACTCTGTTGGGGCAGTGGAACGTAAGTTCGTCGATGCTCTGGCATTCCTTGTGGTCGCTGGATGACAGTGCGTCGATTGGGGTGGTGATGCATTTAACCTGGTGGCCGCGCTTGGTCACTGCATTACTGGCCGGGGCGTGTTTGGGGCTGGCCGGTACTTTAATGCAACAGGTGTTGCGTAACCCACTGGCCTCACCGTCGACGCTGGGGGTGGCGAATGGCGCTAGCTTGGCGCTGATGCTTGCGACGCTTTATGCCCCTTGGCTACTGACTTGGTCGAGCGCGATGGTGGCGATGTCTGGCGGAGTGTTGACCATGCTGGTGGTGTTTGCGCTAGCATGGCGACGCGGCCTATCGCCCACCGTGGTGGTGATCGCGGGGTTGATTTTAAACCTCTACTGCGGCGCGCTAAGCACCGTGCTGCTGTTGATGAATCAAGAAGCGCTACACGGCATGATGGTGTGGGGCGCGGGCTCGATGGTGCAAACCGACTGGCACAGTGTGCAAGCCTTATTGCCACGTGTTGGATTGGCGGTCGTGTTGATCCTTGCCTTATTAAAGCCGCTCAACGTCTTGAGTCTTTCGGATGAAGGGGCGAAAAGCTTGGGCGTATCACTGGCGAAAATCCGTGTGATTGCTCTAGGGCTATCGGTTCTTCTGACCGCGTGGGTAGTTAGCTTGATTGGCGTGATTGGCTTTGTCGGTCTCGCCGCGCCCGCGATTGCGCGTTTATGTGGCGCACGTAAGCTTATCACCCGTTTGAGCTTGGCTATGATTTTAGGTGCCTTGATGTTGGCAGCCACCGATTTGGCTGTCCAACTGTTACCCGGCCGCCGGGCAATGATGGTGCCTACGGGCGCCGCTACGGCAGCGTTAGGTGCGCCGCTATTATTGTGGCTGTTGCCACGGGTGTCACTGGGGAATCGTCAACGCCAACAAATGCATGCCGGTACGTCCGCACCACGCCAGGATTGGCCACTAGGCCGAACGCTGATGTTACTGGTGTTGGGTGTGGTGATTTTTGCCACCGTATCGCGTCAAAGTGAGGGCTGGCAGTGGCTGGCGCTCAGCGGCGATTGGTCCTTGTTGGAATGGCGCTTGCCACGCTTGCTGGCCGCGGCATTGGCGGGTGGTGTGCTTGCTGTTGCGGGTGCCGTGCTTCAGCGTTTGAGTGCCAACCCGATGGCGAGCCCTGAAGTGATGGGGATCAGTGCCGGTACGGCGCTGGGACTGATTGTCACTATTTTTGCTGGCATGGGCGCATCTATGCTGAGCTTATATGTCGGCGGCTTAATCGGTGCGGGGGCAACCTTGGCGTTGATTGTGCTGCTTAATCGCAAAACCGGCTTTCAGCCAGAAAAGGTATTGCTTACAGGCGTCGCCATAGCCGCACTGATGCAAGCGGTACAAAGCTTCTTGATGGCAGGTGGCGATCCTCGCGCCTATCAAGTGCTCGCGTGGATTTCAGGCTCAACCTACTATGTGACTGACAGTACGGTGACCACATTGGCCCTGGTCGCCGCGGTGCTGGTGGCACTGGGGTTAATGTGTCAGCGTTGGCTCGATATTTTGCCGCTCGGTGGCGAAACTGCTCAATCACTGGGGGTTAAGGTAGGGCGTGCCCGCATGCTGTTGCTGGCTCTCGTCGCGGTCATGACCGTCAGTGCTACCTTGGTGGTGGGGCCGCTCAGCTTTGTCGGCTTGATGGCGCCACATATTGCGCGCAGTTGGGGAGCGAAAAATGCTCGGGCGCATATGATCACCGCCGGATTGATTGGCATGGGATTGATGCTGTTTGCAGATTGGCTCGGACGACAATGGTTATATCCGCAAGAAATGCCAGCAGGGATCATTGCCTCCTTGATTGGCGGGCTCTACCTAATGGTTGTGCTACGTAAGCTATAGTTTTAACACACGGTGATCGACAGGATCGCCTCATCCCTAACTAAAGAGATGCAGTTTGCATCTCTTTTTGTTTGAGGAGCCAAGAGAATGAACAGTGATTCTGTGCAGCGTGTGGCGGTTGTCGGCGTAGGCGGCGCGATTGGCGAAGCCTTTTGCCGCGCATTGCTCGACAAGCCATCCATTCAGCAAGTCTTTGCCCTAGGGCGTCACCCCGCGCCACTTGCCGAAATAAGTGAAAAGGTCACACCGGTGGCGGTGAACATTCGCGATGAGGCATCGATACAAGCGGCGGCCGAGCAGATCGACGATAACCGTTTAGATGCGGTGATCATTGCCTCGGGAATGCTGCATGATGATGCGGTCAGCCCAGAAAAGCGGCTCGGTGCTTGCAGCAGTGAGGCGATGCACCAGCTCTTTGACGTCAACGCCGTCGCGCCGCTGCTATTGAGCAAGCACCTCACGCCCAAATTGAAACGCAACGCCGAGGCTAAGCTCGCCATCTTGTCGGCGCGCGTAGGCAGTATCAGTGATAACCGTGCGGGCGGTTGGTACGCCTATCGTGCAAGTAAAGCGGCGGTGAACATGCTGATCAAATGCATGAGCATTGAGCTTGGCCGCCAAGACAAATCATTGACCGTGGTTGGCCTGCATCCGGGGACGGTAGACAGTCGTTTATCCGCGCCATTCCAAGCCAATGTTAAGCCCGGCAAGTTATTCAGCCCAGCTCAATCGGCTGGCTACTTGCTGTCGGTGTTGGATGGCCTCGACAGTCGCCACACGGGTCGCTTGTTTGCGTGGGACGGGGAAGAAATTGCCCCTTAGGGTAGGGCAGAGTCGAATTATTTCCAGTGGAGTGGCTGCTCAAGTGTCGATAGCGGCTTTTCACTGCCAAGTCCTATCATTTCGTCATACGCCGTGTCGGTAACTAACACGTACTGCGCGGCGTTAATCCATTCGAAATCATCTTTCACCGCCAGCAAGCTGCGGGATAAATAGGGCTTATCGCCGTGATAAATCAGCTTCTGCTCCACCGTATCGCCGTGACGCAAAAAGGCGATGGCTTGATATAGCATGCCATCAATGCCACGGATCTGAATCTTGTCAATGTTGTCGTAATTTATCAGTTCGCTCAGTTGTAAATTCATCACTCGTCCTTGCTGTTATGCCTTTTCCTACCACTACGAGCCATGGGCGCGAGCGGATCCCTCGAGGGTGATGCATTACCAATGGCGGCAGCCTTTTGGATATGTGATGTAAAATAAATGTTACGCAAAGGTAAAATTAAAACCAGGGTGAGAAGATGATTTTATCGGTCAAGTCGACGTAACCTGTGAGTAACGGAGACAATGCGTAAGGCTGACTGCCGCTGTTTACGCGCGATTTTTTACGCCAGACAACGACACAAGGCGGTGAACGTGAAACAGAGTAAATACGAATCCAAACCACTCGATGAGCTGGGTCGTGTAGCCTGGTCGGCACAAGAAAACGATGTATGGCGCCAGCTAGTTACGCGGCAGCTTGCATGTATCAAGGACAAAGCATGTCAGGAATATCTCGACGGGTTGCGAATGCTGGATTTGCCGCATGATACGGTGCCACAGATCCCAGATGTGAATGCTGTGTTAATGCGAGAAACGGGCTGGCAAGTGGCCCCGGTGCCTGCATTGATTGATTTTGACCATTTCTTCGCCTTGCTGGCAGATAAGAAATTCCCTGCGGCGACGTTTTTGCGCACCAAAGACGATTTCGATTACTTGCAAGAGCCGGATTATTTCCATGAGATATTCGGTCACTGTGCGATGCTGACCCACCCAGCGTTCGCTGAGTTTACCCATATGTATGGCCAACTGGGTAAGCAGGCCACGCCCAAAGAGCGCGTCTATCTTGCACGCTTGTATTGGTTTACGGTCGAGTTTGGTTTACTCAGTGACTCGCAAGGCAATCGCAGTATTTATGGCGGCGGGATCTTGTCTTCGCCGGCGGAGACCGAGTACGCCTTTAATAGCGACAAAGCGGTGCGTAAGCCTTTAGAAGTGATAGATGTCATGCGTACGCCATATCGGATTGACATCATGCAACCCATTTACTTTACCATTGAGTCGATTGACGATTTATTTGCCATCAGCCAACGTGACTTGATCGCTGATGTGCATCAAGCGATGGAGCTGGGCCTTCATGCGCCTTTGTTCCCGCCCAAACCAAAAAAGACAGAACAGCAAAAGGAAACGCAACATGTCTGAACTAACTGAGTTGAAATGTGAAGCTTGTAATATTGATGCCCCTTTGGTCAGTGCTGAGGAAATGCCAGCGCTGCTTAAAGACATCCCACAGTGGAACAAAGTGACACGAGATGGAATTGATCAGCTCGAGCGTGAGTTTACTTTCCGCAACTTTAAGTTGGCGTGGGCATTTGCCAATCAGGTGGCTGAGCTGGCCGAGCAAGAAGGCCACCATCCAGCGATCTTACTTGAGTGGGGTAAAGTGACGGTCACTTGGTGGTCGCATAAGATTAAAGGTTTACACAAAAACGACTTCATTTGTGCAGCGAAAACCGACGGTATTGCACCAGAGTAATCCATTAAAAACGCCCCGAGTGTGATCTCGGGGCGTGTCTTTTTTCGATAACTGTACATCTATCCCAGCCACGCAAGTATCCTGTTGCGGCGCTTACGCATCTCATTGGCATCTCTCGGTAACCTACAGCGTAAAATAGGATGCATTTCAAAAGTGACGCGGTCACCTTTCGTGTTGTTCTTACTCTTCTTCACCGTCGCTTGTGTCTTTTTGCTTGATGGCAAAATACTGCGCCAGGATTTCATCGGTGAGCTCACCTTTCTCCTCAAGCGCTTTGAGTTTTGCCACAATCGCTTTTTGTTCGTCGAGTGATGGCAAGGTCTCCGGCTCATGCTCGGGTGCGTCGTCGGCAAGCTGGTCTAAAATATCCATGGTTTTACCTCTTAAATTTGTATGAGGCGAAGCGTAGCAAACTTCGTGATTTAGCCCAAGTAAAAGGAAACTGATTGTCACTTAAATGCACTTAACACACTCACTTTAATAAAAAAAAGGATCAGAAATGATACCTTTGGTCTACGTTTGTAGTAAGGGATTGTATGGGGGAGAGTGACGCCGTGAGTGAAATTTTTTTTTCGTGCCAGCCGATCTTTGACGAGAAGCAAAACCAATGGGGTAGTGAGCTTTTGTTTCGGGAAGGTTTGAAAAATAAGTTCCCGTCAATCGACGAAGACACAGCGACATCACGAATTCTAAGCGCTAATTTTTTATCTGGCAAAGAGCTTGATGATAGTTTGAGATATGTGGTGAGCTTTTCTGAAACGGCTTTGCTTGGGGAAATTCCTTTTTCTATTCCGGTCACTCGATTAGTCATTTGTGTGGTTGAGAAAAGCAAAGCAACGCCGATGCTGGTGAAGCAATTAGAAGCTTACCGCAAGGCGGGCTTCATGGTACTGGGTGATAGTAAGGTATTCTCTAATCGCTGGCAGCGGCACTTGCATCTATTTGATGTTATCTCTGTGAATATGACACAAGAAAGCCTTGCAGATTGGGCTGGAGCTATTTCAGATTATCCAGATATTCAATTTTTAGCACGAAAAGTTGAGACAAAAGAGGAGTTTACTCTTGCCCAGCAACAGGGGTTTCGTTTATTCCAGGGATATTTCTTTGAGCAGCCATTAATACAAAGCCATAGTGATGTGGCACCTTCAGTGATTAGTTTGCTCGACGCCTGTATTGTGATCAATCGCAGCCCTTACGACATTGATGAAATTACCGAAGTGATTTCAAAAGATGTCTCTCTATTGTACAAGGTAGTCACCAGTGCCAATGTCCTGGCTAAATCAAAGAAGAAAACGATTACCAACCCAAAACAAGCGGTTGTTTATCTTGGGTTGGAATCATTACGTCGATTGATCTCCTTGCTTATTATGTCAAACATGAATCATCAAGACTGTTTACATCTACAGAATGCGGCGATCTTGCGTGCTATTTTTATGCAACAGTCCGCAGCTATGTTTAAAGATATGGATGCAGATGAGGCTTTTCTGGTCGGGGCCTTCTCTCTCCTTGACGCAATGTTAGGAGCACCAATGGAGGATTTGATTGGGCAGTTAGACATTCATAAAGATGCAAAAAAAGCACTCTTATCTCGATCAGGCCGTTACGGTGATTTGTTGGATTTATGCAAACATATTGAGCATGCTAATTGGGAATGGGTTAGCACGGTTTGTGAAAAAATGGCGTTGAAAGAGCGTGTTGTACTTAAAGTATTCGATAACGCGCGATATCAAACCCAGACTTTAGCTGCGACGATGCAGGTGTAACGATGATGAATAGAGTAGGTATGCGGTTAGCGGTAGTATTGATTGTGCTGGCTACTTTACTGCTTGGGGTGTTTGGTTATTACAATTATCACGTAGCTAGAGAGCGCCTTGAGTCAGACATGAATCAAGACATTAATTCTATCACTCAGCGTTTAAAGCAGCGCCTGCCTACTTTGATGTGGAATTATGATTTCATCAATGTACAAAATGACTTAGACAGTGAAATGGGATCTCGTTATGTTCATCGTCTTGAACTCACCGATACCAATGATCAGTTTCGCTATGTGACTGACTCAAAAGGCATGCGGTCAAGCGATGAGCTGAAAGAGATAAAAGTTCCTTTAGTGTATGAGCAAGGAAAGCAATCTATTCAGGTCGGAAGGCTGAGCATTTACCAAGATAGTCGGTATATAGATAAAGAGCTTAGTACTGAAATACTTCGTACTGCGACGCAAATCATTCTTTTGAACCTATTGGTTGTCTTTTTTATTTGGAAGTATGCAAAACAAATTGATCGTGCAGAACGTAGTCGTTCTTATCTCGATACAGTGATCCACAGTTATACAGATGCTTTGCTGGTGCTTGGCGACAAACACAGCATTATTACTATCAATGATGCGGCCAAAAAATTATTTGAACTGGAATCGGTACCCGACGAAGCGATCAGTTTATCGACAATTATTTCTCGTGTTTCCCCGAACTCACGAGGGTATTTTTCACAGGCGCTCTATGGCTTGGGTGGACATGTCAATCGCTCTTATGAAATAGATATGGAGGAGGGTGTCCGAGTCGTTCAAGTTAAATCGACACCGATTAAGGATGAAGATCCTCGAGCCCTCAATGTAGCGATTATCCGGGACATTACTGAACAGCATTTGGATAAGCAAAAAGTATCTAAAGGGGCAGAGCTGTTCTCTGCAATGAAAAGCCTGCAAGATAAGTTCTTGATTCGAGAGGACTTTCGTAAAAGCTTTCAAGATGTTTTAGAGATATTACTGCGTATTGGCGAAAGTAATCATGGCATTATTGTTGAAATGGGAAGCAGTGAGAGTGATAGCGAAGACAATTATCTCCCTTACCGTGTTCTGGCACAAACCAGGCTTATTAAAAATGACTTTATTAGTGATGAATTCGTTCGAGGGTTGATAGAGGAAATTATAGAAACCAAGCAGAGTAAGCGAAGTCTGCAAATGGCAGGCGTTGCGGGAAATAATCAAAAAATGATTATTAATGTGCTGGGCACTCCGTTATATATGTCCAATCAAATGGTTGGTGTCGTTTGTTTGTTTGATGAATCAACCTCCTATGATGATGAGTTGCAGGGTTGGGTTGAACCCATATTGTCAAGTTTGAGCTCTATGGTGCATTTTGTTCAGCAGAAAGCATTGAATGATATGATATCTCGGGAAATGGCAAGAGCCAAAGAGCAAGCGGAACAAGCAAACGAGTCAAAAACGAACTTCTTGGCGATGATGAGTCACGAAATCCGTACCCCAATGAATGGGATTGTGGGTATGTCTAACCTATTAATGGAAACTTCACTGACTCAACAGCAACGTTATTTCGTTGATACATTACAGCACTCCTCGACAGCATTATTGAACATTATTAACGATGTACTGGACTTAACCAAAATCGAAGCTGGAAAAATGACGCTTAGCAAGCAGTCGCTCGATTTAGCTGAACTGTTGCACGAGTCATTGAGTATCTTTACCGCTAAAGCTGCAGAGAAACAGTTACGATTACATTGTTATATTGATCCTGATATGTCTTGCCACATTGAGCTTGATGCTATGCGCTATAAGCAGGTGATTATCAACTTAGTTGGCAATGCGGTTAAATTTACCAAGCGAGGCCATATATTGGTTCGTTTGTTCCAAACGCAAGACGATGATCAGACGCATCTGGTTATGGAAGTCGAGGATACAGGCATCGGGATCCCCAAAGATCGCCACGAGGCCATTTTCGAAAACTTCACTCAGGTTGATAATTCCTATTCACGTTCTTATCAAGGTACTGGGCTCGGCTTGCCTGTCTGCCGGAAATTACTGCGCTTGATGGACGGGGATATTTATATCCGAAGCGAAGAAGGCAAAGGAACCACGTTTGTTTCAAGCGTACCGATTACGGTGCCAGACCCTGATTGTACACTTTTGACTCAGTACGACTTAAGTGAATCTCTCGCTGGCTATCAAGTGGGGCTGATATCAGACGATGAGATCCTAGTTGATACATTAACGGCGTATTTGAGCCGATTAAACGTTACCTTAACCCATAGCTCAGATGGTCAAGCGCTTGAGTTGGATGATTTATCACATACAGTGCTGATGATTGATCAAGATAAAATGCAAAATTGCCAAAAATTGGTTGGTCAAGTTCACCGATGTGTGGCGATCAGCCACGATGGGCACCACGATACAGGGATGGCGACGCTCACATGCCCGATTTATCATGCGGAGCTTTGTCGTGTTCTGAGCGAAGATGAGAGTGAGCTAGGAGAGCATAACGTCGTTGTGGGTCAGTACGATGATATCCAATTCGATTTGAATGTCTTGGTAGCAGAAGACCATCTTGTCAATCAAGAACTGATCGATATTATATTGGCAAAGCTGGGTTGCCATCGCGTCTTAGCCGTCAATGGGAAAGAAGCATTAGATCTCCATAAGGAAAGCCCTTTCGACATTATTTTGATGGATTGCCAAATGCCCGAAATGGATGGTTTTGAGGCAACGCGAGAGATCCGTAAATTTGACCAAACCACTCCAATTCTAGCCGTCACTGCTAATGCATTATCAGGCGATGCTGAGCGGTGTGTCGATGCGGGCATGAATGGACACCTCGCTAAGCCATTTAGTAAAGACCAACTTATTGAGCTTCTATTGCTGTACGCCAACCCAGACGCGGTCAGTTATGGCGATAAAAATAAGGATGAGGAAGAAACAACGTTAGATGACCTCGCCAGTGAACACTTTACAGATGTATCTTTAAATTCAAACTCTCAACCAGAACCAGAACCAGAACCAGAACCAAGTCCGGCTAATGGAGATCCCACAATGAATGAAACGTTGCCTCCTATTGATATTCAGCATGTCAAAGATCAGGTTGGGGATAGCATGGATATGGTGAAAATGTTGGTCAATAAATATGTAAAAAATCAGACTCAAGATTTGGAAGCGTTAAAAAGTGCGTTCGAGGAGAAAGAAATAGGTAAAATCAAAAAGCTTGCCCATAAGATGAAAGGGGCAGCCGCTATGATGGGGGCAAATGAGCTGTCTAAAACGTGCCTAGAGCTGGAAAAATCACCGCATGATGATTTGGATGCGTTGCAGCCGTATATTCAGCCGATTGAGCATCAGACAGCATTAATTGTTCAGCAGGCTGACAGTTTGGCTGAAACTTCTTGATACATCCTTCGGCGCTGGTTAGCATAGAAATCAGCGTCGATTGGTATAAAAATAACGACTCATCAAAGACCTAGGGTCTGACAATTGCTGTTGGACCCTAGGTTTTATTGTAAGGATAAGCTGATGATAAAGCGTTCTATGTTCGTCTGTTGCGCCGCTCTCATCCTTTTTGGGTGTGGCGAACCTGCAACCTCTTCTCCCACCAAGGTGTCACCACGCCCTGCCAAATTACTGACAGTGGTGACTGATGAAGGTGGTTTAACCCGCCAGTTCCCCGCACAAGTCGAAGCCGATGATAAAGCCTTGTTATCTTTTAGGGTATCAGGTGTCATTGAGTCTATGCCCATAAAAGCAGGGATGGATGTGGAGAAAAAACAGGTATTGGCGGCACTTGATAGCCAGCAATATCAACTTCAGCTTGATAAAGCACGTGCGCAATATCAGCTAGCACAGGTTCAATTTAACCGTGCTGAGCGTTTACACAATGATAAAGTCATTTCTGAACAGCGGTTTGATGAGGCGCGTTCAGCATTAAGTGAAGCGGCGGCAGGGCTTGAGCAAGCTCAAACAAATTTAAATTATACCGAGTTAAAGGCACCGTATGCTGGCACTGTGTCGTTAAGAATGAAAGAGCGCAACGAGTTTGTACAAGCGCAATCCCCAGTCCTACATATTCAGTCCAAAGATATTATTAACGTCAGTTTTCAACTCCCCGAGCGTTACTTTCACTACTTTGCTCAGCGTGTCGACACGCTAATGCCGAGTGTGTCGTTTGATACGTATGAGCAGCGCCAATTTCCTGCTCAATTTAAGGAAATAGATACGGAAGCAGACCCGAAAACCGCGTCTTACCATGTCACTGTGAGTTTAAGCCGACCAGAAGCAGTCAATGTGTTACCCGGCATGGCAGCCAAGGTGCATGTTACGATCCCAACTCAGTCGCAAACCCACGTTCCAGATACAGCGGTGATTCAAACCAAATCAGGTGCTGCAGTGTGGCGTGTTGGTGAAAAAGGTGAGGTGAGCTTAGCACCTGTGACCTTGAAGCAAGGACAGGTGACCTCTGGATTAAAGAATGGAGATGTGATCGTGGCAACCGGCGCGAGTGCACTTGAGGAAGGCGATCGAGTGAGAGCTTGGGTGAAGGAGCGAGGATTATGAGAACAAAGAGCCGATTGATTAGTGTGCTTTTCAGCGTCAGTACGCTGCTTGGCTGTCAACCTGAACCGGTACCTCAACCTGCACCGTTACCCGTGATATCCACATTTACCGTGGCGAAGCAGCAGTTGGATGAGCGAATATCTTTCCCTGCCGTTGCTGCCGCGGCAGATAAAGCGACGCTGGCCTTTCGGGTACCAGGCGAAATTCAAGCCATCAATGTAAAAGCGGGTGATCGCATCGCGCAGGGGCAAGTCCTTGCGCGTCTTGAACCGACCGATTATCGCTTAGCCGTTGAAAATGCAAGCGCACGATTTGATGTAGCCAACTCACAATATCGCCGTTCGGCTCCTTTAGTTGAGAAAGGGATGTTAGCCCAGTCGCAATTTGATGAGTTAAAAGCGCAACGGGAAATTGCACAGGCCGAATTGGCCTTGGCTAAATTACGCCTATCATATGTTGAGCTAAAAGCGCCGGCGGATGGAGTGATATCTAAAGTTAATGTTGAGCCATTTGAGACAATCGCACCAGGCCAAGGTGTTATGAATATCCATGATGCATCACGCGCTGATATCCGTGTACAAGTGCCGGATGTGCTCTTTAGCCAAAATGCGGGAGTGAGTTCAGCGTCAGTGCAAACCCGCCTGAGACCCGAAGTAGTCACGCAACAAGGGCACACATACCAGACCAGGATTGATGAATACACCGCAGAACCCGACCCGAGTAGCGGGGCCTTTGTCGTTACATTAACGATGCCAATGCCTGATGACCAGTTTATTTTAGATGGCATGCCAGTGCAGGTAAGTATAGCCCGTGAGGGACTACAAATGACGCGAACTGGCCTGTCTGTACCTATCGAGGCGATTTTCAATCAAGATGGAGATCCCCTTGATCGCGACCACAGTTATGTCTGGGTGTACAACCCCGATACACAAACGGTAGACAAACGGAACGTGGTGATGGGGCGCATTCATGGGCAGCGCATTGAAGTTATTAGCGGTGTCTCCAAGGGGGAGCGCATCGTCGTCGGCGGTGCGAATCACTTGTCTGAGGGACAAAAAGTAGAATTGGCGTCAACAGAGGAAAAAGCATCATGAAGCAAGGTGTGGCAGGCTACTTTATTCAAAATAAGGTGATCAGCTGGATGATCACTCTGATTTTTCTGATCGGCGGCACCATTGCGTTTTTGGGGTTAGGACGCCTCGAAGATCCTGCTTTTACCATTAAAGATGCCATGGTTGTCACCAGTTATCCCGGCGCGACCCCGCAACAAGTGGAAGAAGAAGTGACTTATCCACTAGAGAAAGCGGTGCAGCAGCTGACTTATGTCGACGAAGTTCGCTCGATTTCTAGCCGGGGTCTGTCGCAAATTACAGTTAAAATGAAACCTAAATACCGAGCCGATGACTTACCCCAAATTTGGGATGAGTTACGGCGTAAGGTTCATGACGCGAGAGGAGAGTTACCCCCAGGAGTAAGCCCGCCGCAGGTTAAAGATGACTTTGGGGATGTGTTTGGCATTTTACTGGCGGTCACCGGTGATGGTTACAGCTACAGTGAATTGAAAGACTATGTCGATTTTTTACGTCGAGAGCTAGAGCTTGTAGACGGTGTCGGTAAAGTCCAAGTGAGTGGTGCACAGCAAGAACAGGTGTTTATTGAAGTTTCCATTCAGCGTCTTAGTAGCTTGGGGATTTCACCAGATACGCTCTTTAACTTATTAGCCACACAAAACCTGGTCAGTAATGCGGGGGCGTTGCGTGTGGGTGATGAATATATCCGTATTCATCCTACGGGAGAGTTTTCATCTGTCGATGAACTCGGGAGCTTGATCCTCACAGAAGCTGGCTCGCAAGGGTTAATCTATCTACGTGACGTGGCGGAAGTGAAACGCGGCTATCAAGAAGTCCCTCGTCATATTATGGCCTACAACGGCAAGCAAGCACTCCAAATGGGGATTTCGTTTGCCGATGGGGTTAATGTGGTTGAGGTGGGAGAAAATGTCGAAAAACGCTTGGCGGCTCTAAACAGTGACCAACCTGTTGGCGTGCAGGTCCACCATGTCTATAACCAACCTGACGAAGTTGATCACTCGGTCAGTGGTTTTGTCTCTAGCCTAGGGCAAGCTGTCGCTATCGTTATTATTGTCCTCCTCTTTTTTATGGGGTTGCGCTCAGGGTTGTTAATCGGTTTGGTGCTTCTGCTCACCGTACTTGGCACCTTTGTTTTCATGTATTACTTCGAGATAAATCTCCAACGGGTCTCTCTTGGCGCGCTAGTGATTGCACTGGGGATGTTGGTGGATAATGCCATTGTCGTCGTAGAAGGGATCTTAGTTGGCTTGAAACGGGGACGAACTCGATTACAAGCTGCTCACGATATTGTGACGCAAACAAAGTGGCCATTATTGGGAGCAACAGTCATTGCGGTGACTGCATTTGCGCCCATTGGCCTGTCCGAGGATGCGACAGGTGAATACTGTGGCACTTTGTTTACGGTGTTGCTCATCTCTTTGCTGTTGAGTTGGTTTACCGCGATAACTCTGACACCGTTCTTTGCCAGTATGTTTTTCAAAGATACGCCTCTCGACGGTGATGATGAAGGCAGCGATCCTTACAATGGCATCCTCTTTGTCGTGTATAAGCGTTTTTTAACCGCATGCATGCACCATGCCTATCTCACCTTACTGATAATGGTATTAGCACTCGGTGCCAGTCTGTATGGCTTTGGACACCTTAAGCAGTCGTTTTTCCCTGACTCTACCACACCGATGTTTATGGTGGACGTATGGCTTCCTGAGGGCACCGATATTCGCGCCACTCAAGATACACTCGACGAGGTGTCAAGCTGGCTCAGTGAGCAACAAGGCGTGAACTATGTATCTACTAGTGCAGGGCAAGGCTCTCAACGTTTTATGCTGACGTATTCACCAGAGAAAACGTATGCCGCCTATGGTGAATTGATTGTTCGGGTCGATCAATACGAGCATGTGAAGCCGACCATGGGGTTGGTGCGCAAACATGTGCGCAGCCAGTATCCGGATGCACAATTGAAGCTGAAACCGATTTCTTTGGGGCCGGCGAGTGGATCGAAAATTGAAGCGCGGATCATAGGTTCGGATCCGACACAGCTACGTGCGATTGCCAAAAAGGTAGAGGCGCGGCTGCATGATGATCCCGATGCTGTCAATATTCGCCATGACTGGCGCAACCGTACCAAAGTGTTAGAGCCGGAATTTAATGAGAGCCAAGCACGTCGTTATGGCATCACTAAAAAAGACGTCGATGATCTACTTGCCATGACATTCAGTGGAAAACGGATTGGTGTGTATCGTGATGGTACGAATTTAATGCCAATCGTTGCGCGTCTTCCGGATGAAGAACGTGTGAATATCAATACCTTAGAAGGGATGAAAATATGGAGCCCGGTATTGAAAGATTATATTCCTCTACAACAAGTCATTCTTGATTACGATATGCGGTGGGAAGACCCGATCATCATGCGTAAAAATCGTAAACGGATGCTCACTGTCTTAGCCGATCCTGATCCGTTACGAGAGACGACAGCAGCCACCTTGCTGTCGCGTGTACGCGTCGACATCGAGTCGATTCCGATGCCAGAGGGGTACAGTATCGAGTGGGGGGGCGAGTATGAATCCTCTAAAGAGGCAAAAGAGGGACTGTTTAGTATCATGCCGCTAGGTTATTTGTTTATGTTCCTCGTTACTATCTTGTTGTTTAATTCGGTGAAAGAGTCACTGATCATTTGGCTTACGGTTCCGCTTGCGGTCGTGGGTGTAACGACTGGTTTATTGTTACTCGACACGCCGTTTGGGTTTATGGCGCTATTGGGCTTTTTAAGCTTAAGTGGGATGCTGCTTAAAAACGGTATTGTACTTATCGATCAGATAAATATTGAAGTGGCAAGCGGTAAGCAACGTTATCAAGCAGTGGTTGATGCTGCGGTAAGTAGGGTTAGACCTGTTTGTATGACAGCGATTACCACCATTTTAGGGATGCTTCCGTTGTTACCTGATGTCTTCTTCCGTCCTATGGCGGTGACCATCATGTTCGGGTTGGGCTTTGCAACGGTGCTGACGTTGATTGTCGTGCCAGTGTTATATCGCATTTTCTACCGAATTCGCTATCAACCTGAATAACGCAAAAGCACCGCGACAAGCGGTGCTTTTTGTTTCAACAATCAACGGCTGACTTGTGCGTAACTTTAAATTTATCCACAGAAACAGTTGATAACTCGGTGAATTATCTCAGCAGACACCGGTTTTATCGCGTTAACATAAAGTCAATGTTTTTATAAGATAATTTGGAGTAGTATCACGATGAGGGCGTGTATGTTATTGCCCCTGAAACCATGAATAAAAAAGCCAGCTTATCCGTGGGTTATACTGGCTTTTTGCATGTATAAGAATGGTTTTTATTTCAATAGGGTAGAGTTGTTTTGCGTTGGTTATTGCTATTCGAGAGGCTTAACCAACTTGCTTGACCGATAATGTTAGTTCAAAAGTGGCCATTGCCTCATCACCATGTAAGCTCGGGCACGTTGCTACAATGGTGACGGGTTGATTGATACGCTCACCGGTTTCAATGGCGTCACTAATCATGGCACTGATTTTTTCACCATCATAGCAAGTAAAGATAACATCACCTTCTGGACGCTTGTGGAAATCAGCATGTACCGATTTAAACGCTAAGCTAATCTTAACACCTCGTTGGTCGGCCATTGCCATGGCGAGAAATCCCCCCGCAACATCGGCACCGACAGCTAATGCGCCAAAATACATACTGTTTAAATGGTTTTTTGTCCGTCGGCCAAGAGGGATTCGCATGGTGACATGCTTATCATCAATGGTCAGGATTTTTGGCCGACACCAGCCGATCATGGGCACTTTTAAGAAGCCGAATAGCGATAAATGTTGGTTGGCGCGCGCTAACGGAGACGAGAACATAGACACTCCTTGTTATCTGGTCATACCTGTTAACGCTACCCTGATGGTCATTTGTTCGTCAACATCCTGTTAACAAACTTGCGGGGTCATGCATTCTTTTTGCCAGTCATTCATTGCTGTGGTGGCCCTCTAGGGCGATCTGCTTTTATATTGAGTGCAGTGTTTTTGCGTAAAGTATGATAGCATTCGCCGCCTTAAATGGCGTGAGTGCGCCTTTTGCTTTTGATTTACCTTTGGAGTGATACCTTGCAATTTGACGATCTGGGACTCGATAGACGCTTACTGTCGCTCATTGCCCACCGTGGATTTGAACAGCCTACTGAGATTCAATGCCAAGCGATTCCCGTTGTGATGGCAGGAAAAGATTTATTGGCATCATCAAAAACAGGCTCAGGGAAGACGCTGGCGTTTTTGCTGCCCGCGATGCAGCGTGTTTTGCGTTCTAAACCCTTAAGTCGTCGAGATCCGCGAGTCTTAGTCCTTGCTCCTACCCGTGAATTGGCGAAACAGGTTTTCGGTCAGCTGCGTATGCTGACTAGCGGTACAGCACATAAACCTGCATTGGTCTTGGGGGGAGAAAACTTTAACGAGCAAGCGAAGGTTTTCCGTCAGTCTCCGACTTTTGTCGTGGCTACACCTGGCCGGCTTGCTGATCATTTAAAGCAACGACACTTGTCTTTAGCTGGGTTAGAAATGCTTATCTTAGATGAAGCTGATCGCATGCTTGATCTTGGTTTTAAAGAGCAACTAGACAGTGTGAATGAACATGCTGACCATCGTTTGAGACAAACACTCATGTTTTCAGCGACGCTGGATCATCAGCAAGTAACAGAAATTGCGGCCGGTATGCTTAAATCACCCAAACGCGTCGCGGTCGGTGAGTCAGAGACATTGCACAGTGATATTGAACAACATTTTGTGTTGTGCGATCACCTGGATCACAAACATGCGTTACTTGAACATTTGATGCAAGTGAACCCACATAAACAGGTGATGATTTTTACTGCAACTCGAGCCGATACCGAGCGATTGGCAGAGCGCTTCACTCAAGCTGGGTATAAAGCAATCGCTTTAAGTGGCGAGTTAAATCAAGCTACCCGCAGCCGCATCATGAATGAGTTTGAGCGAGGCCTTCATGAAGTGTTAGTGACCACGGATGTTGCATCACGCGGACTGGATCTGCTTAATGTATCTTTGGTCATTAATTTTGATATGCCAAAACATACCGAGGAGTATGTTCATCGAGTGGGACGGACAGGTCGAGCGGGCCATCAGGGATTGGCTTATTCGTTAGTAGGGCCTAAAGACTGGCGCAGCTTTAAAAATATTGAAGGATATTTACAGCAAACACTCGAATTTACGACAATAGAAGGCTTGAAGGGTAAATTTAAAGGCCTCAAAGAGAAGAAGGCGCCTAAGACACAAGCCTCAGGGCCAGTGAAACGTAAAAAAGCGCCAGCAAAAGCGAAGTCTAAAGCCCCTAAAAAACGCGATAAGAGCTTTTATACCAATGTACCTGTTGGTGATGCGCCGTTGGCAAAAAAGAAACCGAAGCCTGAATCTTAAAACACTGCGTGTACTGTGCGTTGAATACAGTGTGCGCATCTCCCGCTGCGTCAATAGGCGCGGCGGGGCTGTATCTCTTGACCTGATCACGACTATTCTCCTTTCTCTTTCTCTTTCTCTTTCTCTTTCTCTTTCCCAACGTCCCCTTCCTAAATTGATGAGATCGTTGATGACAACTCTCACTCACACTGAGCGACTCAGTATGAGGGCTCCTTTAATGAAAAATAAAAGGTATGCTAGTTAAAATGGCGTGTTGTCACATGAAACAATGTGCTTTGATGAAACTTTATGCGTTTAAGTGTCTAGCTGGCCAAAAAAATCGCTTTTCTTTGCGTTAGATCGATTCTGTGGCTGATTTTAAAGTAATTTGTCCGTAAACTACGCTCATCTGTTGAGAAAGCGCTCATGCTTTGAGCAGCTGACAACGTGAATCATTGTTTATCATTTTTTATTGGGAAATTGCTGTGGAAACTGCACTGGTCGTTGCTTTTATCACTGCTGCAGCCTGGATCGTTCGCCGTGAACGTGCTGCACAATAAATAATTTGTCGATAAGATCCTTTTAGATATTCGTTTTATTCGACAAAGATGAAAAAGCCTTCTCGAAAAGAGAAGGCTTTTTATTATGCCGAATGGCCATGCGATGATGAATATTCATAGATTAGCTATCATCGTAATCACCATCAGAAACATCATGAAAGTCTTCTACTTGGCTTACGGCCTGTAAATCAGCTGCGGGTTTTAACTGACGTCGCTGCAGCATCGCAACCTGCTCTTCCAAGCGGTGGGCTGTCTCAATATTACCTTCTTGATAGGCTTCTTGTATTTTTCGCTCAAATTCACCAATACGTTGACTCATCACCATCGTTATACCCTCCGACAGTTTCTACGCACTTAAGACGCCCCTTTTTCAGTCGTAGTGACGTCTTCTACTTTAAATCTAGTTTAGATTAACAATATAACCAGTGAGAGAGGCGACAGAGTACGGTAACGCTAGGGGAGGTAAGGGTACCCATTTTGTCTTAGTACAGGTACCTTACCGAAAAGATCAAGCGGTTTTGCTCTAGACCATTTGCACGCCATGTGGCACCAAGCGATAAGGTCTCGGTAGAATGAAAACGGCCACCAATTTCAACGAGACTGGTCGTGTCGTCTTGATCGAAGATAATGGATCCAACATAGAGATTAGCTTCAATCGGAGGAGCGACCCACGCGCGCATGCCAGCTCCAATCACAGTGGCAAATTCACCTGTATCATTCTGTATTTCTTTTGGACGCTTTAACCAAGCACCTTCAAGTTCGCCATATAAATCAACTAAATCAGTAATCGGAGTATGGAAACCCACTCCTCCAGAGGTATACCAATCTCCTTCAAATTGGGTTCGGCCTTTTGCAACAAAATGGGCTCCTTCGGTAAAGGAAAAACGCGCAATACCTCCCAGCCCACTCGGATTGGCTAGAGTATTGACTTGGATGTGGTTATAGTCAAAGTTAGTTGCTTGAGCTGTTGGTACCCAGAGGCATGTTGTGAATAGTGCGCTAGTGGCTAAGCGTGTGATCACATTATTTACTCCTTTTATTTTTAACATCAGTGTAATAGCTTCAATGGAATGAGCGCAATATTAAGGTAGGGGTGATATTGTTAATTTATGCGATCACGCATGTCTTGTTCATTGCCGACCCTTATCATTATGTCAATTTTATAACTGTTTTTACATTGGTTGAATCCGTAAAAAAATGTTTGCACAAGGCGCTTCATCAAGTTAGCGTAAAGGCGTAGAGTGAGAAACCTAGCCAGCGAGCTAGAAATAAAAAGCAAACACAGGATTAGCCCATGAGTGTACACCCAACCGATGACGTTAGAATTGACCAAATAAAAGAACTCCTTCCACCTATCGCTGTACTGGAAAAGTTTCCAGCGACCGACGCGGCGGAACACACCGTATTTAATGCACGTCAGGCGATCCATAAGATCTTAAACGACCAAGACGATCGTTTGGTTGTCGTTGTAGGGCCTTGCTCTATTCATGACCCTAATGCTGCGCGCGATTACGCCAAAAAACTTAAACAGCTGCGTGAGACATTAAGTGCTGATTTGGAAGTGGTGATGCGTGTCTACTTTGAAAAGCCGCGCACTACCGTTGGATGGAAAGGGCTGATTAATGACCCTTATTTAGACAACAGTTTTAAAATTAATGATGGTTTACGTTTAGGACGTCAACTGCTTCTCGATATTGCAGACTCAGGGCTCCCTGCTGCCGGAGAATTTTTAGATATGATCACCCCGCAATATATGGCGGATTTGATCAGCTGGGGGGCCATCGGGGCGCGAACAACAGAGTCTCAGGTTCACCGAGAACTCGCCTCTGGGCTATCATGTCCTGTTGGGTTTAAAAATGGCACAGATGGGAATATCAAAATTGCCACGGATGCCATTCGCTCAGCGAGTTCACCGCACCAGTTTTTATCAGTGACCAAGTATGGACACTCTGCGATCGTCGCAACCGCAGGTAATGAGGATTGTCATCTGATTTTACGTGGAGGCAAAACGCCTAATTATTACGCGGGTGATGTCGATCAGATCTGTGGGGCGCTGGCTGATGCTGGTTTACGGCAAAAATTGATGATTGATCTAAGCCATGCCAATAGCAGCAAACAATATCAAAAGCAGAAAGAAGTTAGCGAAGATGTGGCGGGGCAAATTGCAGCAGGCAACAAAGCCATCTTTGGTGTGATGATCGAGAGTCATCTCGTCGAAGGTCGCCAAGATTTAACGGACGGTCAGTCGCTTACCTATGGTCAAAGCATTACGGACGGTTGTATTGGTTGGGAAGATACTGAGAGAGTACTCCATCAATTGGCGGCTTCTGTGCGTGCACGTCGTGAAAAGACGCCGCCGCTCAGTGAATCCGCTTAATTGCGTCTGTTGGGTAACAAGAAGCCCCCAACCGGTGGGGGCGAATCACAGGGGTCAGTGCATGGCACTGACCTTTCTTATTTTTGGAAAATCGCTTGAAACTCACGTTTGAGACCACCTTTCAAGCGTGCTTGCTTAAGCTGCTTAGCAAGGTCTTTTATACACGTATTTAAGACGTCATCAAGGACTTGTGCTTTATAGTGCTCACGCTCTTCATGGGACATATCATCAAGGTTGACTTTTTCGAGCTCGCTTAATGTATCTAAGCCTGCGTAACTTTGACTAATTGCAACCAATGCATGAAATTGATCGTAGTTGTCGAGGACATTTTGCGCACTGGTGGGCAATTTCTCCCAAGCTTCTCGAACACTTGGCCCAGAGGCATCATGAACAGAAGCAATCATGGTGTACATCACTTCAGGCGCTTTTTCGTAGCGAATAACACATTGTAGTTCGGGAGAGAAACTATCAAAACTCACCGGTGTTAGGTTGATATCGGACATTCACCGATTCTCCTTACGATTGTTTAGATGAAGGTGGGGTTGGTTTCTTATCTTTGTTTTGTTTCGCTTCTACTCGAGTCTGATCGGCCAGCGGTACGACGGTATCCGTGGATAAGGTTGCCCGGTTTTCGCCCGCGAGGAGCCCACCTTTTTCAATGGTCAGTTGCTCGGTATTCAGCACGCCTTTCATCTTTCCTTGTGAGAGTATATCAATAGCGTCTGCATCACATTGACCCTCTACCAAGCCGTTAACAGTGATGTGTTTGGCATGGATGGTACCTCGAAAGTGGCCGGATGCAGAGATAACAACGGCATTAGCTTGAGTAATATTACCTTCCCCAAACCCGTCAATTTGAATATCCCCCTCAAGCTCGATATCACCGACAACCTTACAGTTTCTCGCGATGATCGATAAGCTATGATTTGGGTGCGATTTTGAATTAAACAGCCCCATGTCGCGCACTCCACAAACTTCATTTATCCTAAGTATATCATTAGCGATGCACGGATGGAGTCTCATTAGCGTCGAACTCCTTGTTTAAGGTGTGATCCTGCTACCAGTATTCAGGTCTGATAAGAGATGCTGCTTTATTATGCGTTTACCACTATTGAGATTGCTTGGCGCGCAGTCAGTTGATATAAATCGATTAATCGGAGCAACTTAAGGGACAGCATATGTCCATGGAACTCTCACCGTACCAGCAGCGTGTTATCGGTTGTTTATTGGAGAAAGAAGTCACTACCCCCGATCATTATCCGTTAACACTGAATGCGTTGACGACGGCGGTGAATCAGAAAAGCAATCGTGATCCAGTGTATGAATTAACGGAATCAGATGTATTAGACGTTGTGAATCAGTTAGTTGATGCACGGTTAGTGAGCCCGCAAGAGGGCAGTGGCAGTCGTGTGACAAAGTATCAACATCGGTTTTGCAACACGCCGTTTGGTGACTTAACCCTCTCTGACCAGCAAAAGGCGGCGCTTTGTGTTCTATTGCTACGCGGTGCTCAGACACCGGGAGAATTACGCACACGGACTCAGCGCCTTTGCTCCTTTAGCGATGTGGCAGAAGTCGAGGCGACGCTCACTAGCATGGCGAATCACAACTGGGTAGAGAAATTGCCCAGAGAAGCGGGGAAACGTGAAGCACGTTATAAACACCAATTTGCTGATGCTGCCACTTCTACGACTGTCGCGATGCTGGGTGAGGAAACAGTGCCAAGTACCGCCGCCGAACACTTGTCATTGACGCAGCGTGTCACGGCACTCGAACAAGAGGTGGCAGATTTGCGGCAAATGCTCCAAACCGCCCTGGGTCAATAATCCAATATGGAAACGCTTTGGTTTGTATATTTGATTCGAACCCGCCAAGGCCACTTGTATTGTGGCGTGACCACCGATGTATCACGCCGGTTAGCTCAGCATACCAAAGGTAAAGGGGCACGTGCTTTGCGCGGTAAAGGCCCGCTATCGCTGGCATGGTATTCTGAGCCCATGGAAAAACGTGCGGCGATGCAACGTGAGTGGGAAATTAAACAGTGGCCGAAAAAGCGCAAAGAGATGTTATGTGCCTGCTTTAGGAGTTGAATCGTCGTGCCGTTGAGTGTGATTTTTTTAGCGTGGCCATCAGTTGATTCAGGTTCATTGAAGGGTAATACAAATGTCCCTGAGCGTACCGGCAACCCATGCCGTATAAAAAATTCTGTTGCTCTTCTCGTTCCACCCCTTCAGCGACAACTTTAAGTTTGAGTAGTTGTGCCATATTGATGACGGCTTGACAGATCACGCTATCGTCTTTGCTCCGTGGCAGATCAGCAACGAAACTACGATCGATTTTGACGGTGTCGACGGGAAAGTGCTTGAGATAAGCCAGTGATGAGTACCCGGTACCAAAATCATCAATTGCTAGAGAGACACCAGCCGCCGCCAGGGTATGTAAGGTTTGTTGATTTTGCGTCAGGTTCTCGATGAAGACTTGTTCGGTTAACTCAATTTGAACGCGTTCGGGGGAATATGGTGGCGTTTAATTGCCTGTAGAATAGTATCGGCAAGAATTTTGTCTTGAAATTCGTGCCCAGAGATATTGATGGCGATGGCAGGAGGGGCGCATTCTTCGACAAGCAGGGTGGCATAGCTTTCAAGCGCTTTATCGACGACCCAAGCACCCAGTTGTCTGATTAACCCCGTGTCTTCAGCCGTGCGTATGATCGTGTCAGGAGAAATCACAGCGCCGGCTGTGTCTTGCCAACGTACAAGTGCCTCGATGCCAGCAATGTTATGTGTTTCTAAATCGATTTGCGGTTGAAAATGAAGGCTTAACTCATGGCCCTGGATCGCTTTTCGAATGGCGTATTCGGTATCTTTTTTCTGATGGAGATGATCTCGCATTGCCATTTGAAAGACAACGACTCGATGGTGGTTTAATTGACGGGCACGATGTGCCGCAGTGTCAGCATGGCGTAATAACTCTTGAGCAGGCATAGAGGCGTCATAGCGATAGCTAATGCCAATTGCGCAAGTGGCAATGATTTCTTTCCCCTCCTGGATAAACGGTTGCTCAAGTGCGTGACGGATATGTTTAGCGTACACCTCTGCTTTTAACGGAGGGAGGTCGGTACCTACGATGGCAAATTGATCGTCACTGATTTTGGCTAAGTAATTGTCGCTATACCTTAGTCGCTGCAAACGGTGAGTCAATTCCACCATCAGAGCATCATGCACAGAATGCCCATACAAGTCATTGATTTCTTTTATATTATCAACATCTATACAAATAAGAGCAAGGTCGAGCCGATGGGAGATAGATTCATACAGTCGGTTTTGAATATGATCGGTTAACGCATGACGATTAGGTAAATAGGTGAGTGGATCATGGTTAGCAACAAAGTGAAGTTGATGCTCCACATCTTTGCGTTGCTCCATCTCATTTTTTAAGTAATCAATGGTTGTTTGTGCGGCTCGGCGCGACATCAAATTCACTTCGGCCAGATACAAGGCGATACCCAGAAGAAAGGCCACGATCATGCCTGCGATATAAATCAATATGGGTAAAGAAATAAACTGATTGGCACCGGGCTCTTGCCAGAGTGTCAGTGTCATCGATGGTTGAACGCCAATTAATGCTAATTGAATCTTGCTACTAGCCGCAAAGCGATTGATATTATTACCGAATAGCACTCGGTCGCCATCAAGAGTCGTGATAGTAAGGTGCTGGTATTCATCCAGGTACTTATTTTCTACTTTTCGGATTAATGCTTCGAGGTTGATTGTCGCGCCAAGAAAGTGACTAGGTGCAGTCCGATTGTGGGTATAAATGGGGTAGGCAATATGCCACTGGCTCATGCGTTCAGGTGGGGTTGCATTGAGTTGGGGATCTTGTTCACCAATAATATTGAATGAAAATGTTGGTTTGGCACTATCGCGTTGTTGCGTTGTCTGCCAACTGATTTTCTGTTGGTGATCAGCCCAGAATAAAGAGGTGAAATAGCTATTTTCCCCAAGCGCTTGTTGGGCTAAAGCATGCCAAGTAGAGAAGGTAGAGGGGACATTTTTTTCTATGTCGCTGGCTAAACGGCTTAAGCGGTTAAGATGCTCGTTCACCTCCAGTGAGATAGCCCCCGAAAATGACTGAACTTCCACATCTAGCAGCTGATCGATGCGTTGGGTTTGCTGCGTTTGTGCCGTTTTGTATAACAAAAAAGTGGCAATTAAAACACCAAAGCAAATCATCGCAATCGCGATTATCGACCGGCCACGCGGCTGTGAAGACCGTCTAGCAATGGTCAGAGGGTCGTCTATATGAGCATTCAATATAGATAAAGGCATGAGATTTGCGATTCCACCGTCATAGTCTGATTGTAGCGCTAAGATGCTTCAATTGCGCGTTTCAATGGTAAGACAGAACTGGCATGTCATCTCTTACCTTTAAGATAAATGAGACAAGAAACCAAAGGGCAATCGTCACTGATCGTCGTCATTAAATTGTACAACTAAAAAAATTTGTACAATTTTGATCTATCTTCTACCTTGAGTTGTACAAGATAATATGAATGTACAAGTGTGTAGCATGAGCTGCATAGTCAGTGATAGAGGTGAGGCATGTCGTTTCCTGTTGGTGTAAGCGCCTGTGTAATCGGTGAGAAAGTCCGCTTTGACAGTGGACATAAGCGTAGCTCATTTGTAAGTAAAGAGTTGTCACCTTACGTTGATTTTGTCCCTGTTTGTCCTGAAGTCGGTATCGGATTACCCGTACCAAGGCCAGCTATCAGATTGGTCGATAACGGGGATCTGTCGGTGAGGTTGGTAGAAACACGGGATCAAGAAAAAGACTATACGGACAAAATGGAGGCGTTTAGTGAGCGTAAAGCTGATGATCTTGCGCACAAAGAATTACGCGGGTACATCGTGTGTGCTAAATCACCGACCTGTGGGATGGAGCGGGTTAAAGTTTATCGTGAAAACGGTTATGCCTCAGACATTTCTGGCGTTGGCCTCTACACCCAAGCACTCATGAAACGGATGCCTTGGTTGCCTATCGAAGAAGATGGACGGCTTAATGATCCCATCCTAAGGGAAAATTTTGTATTTCGTCTATTTGCGTTAGATGATCTTTACAAACGTGTTGAGAAGGGAGTAACAAAAAAAGCCTTGGTCGACTTTCACTCGCGCTACAAGCTGGTGCTCATGGCGCACTCCCCCGAGCGGTATCGAGAGCTGGGCCGATTTATGGCAAACATTGGTCATTATGATATTGATGCCTTTTTTGAACAGTATCGGACAGCGTTCATGCAGGCGATAACCATTCGTGCGACGCGTAAAAAGCACACCAATGTGCTGATGCATCTGCAAGGTTACTTTAAAAACAATCTTGATAAGGGGCAGAAAGCAGAGCTTGCCAATCTAATCCACGCCTATCGTCAGGGCACCATGCCGCTGCTCGCACCACTGACGTTGATTTCACATCACCTGCACAACAATCCAGATGAGTACCTGGCGAGCCAAGTTTATCTAAAGCCGTATCCTGATGCGCTAAGGTTGCGTTATGGCTTGTGAAGCCTCGCATACGTTGACAATCAGTCAGGTTGCCGAACAAACCGGCGTAAACCCAGTTACTTTGCGTGCATGGCAGCGTCGTTATGGTCTTCTATCGCCAGCGAGAACGGCAAAGGGCCACCGACTATATAGTCAAGATGACGTTAGCACCATTACGCATATTTTACAGTGGTTAGATAAAGGCGTTCCGATCAGTAAGGTCAAGCCGCTGTTGATACAAACAGCGGCGCCTGTGGATGTGGAAGACGATAGTGTCGTACGCGATCTGATCGACTGTATTCATACTTTTTCGGTTCAACGCTTGGGGAAGTCACTTGATGTACTCCTCAAGGAGTATCCTTTTTACTGGCTAACTGAACATGTTTTAACACCGATTGATCAATGGCTCAGTCGCAACGATGGGGACGTTAGCGTGCTACAGCGCGATATGTGGGAGATCACGGTAATCGATAAGTGTCGATCGGCCATGGCAGCTAATGCTAAGCGAAATACCAAAGCCCGGTGTTGGTTGGTGTCACTTAATGCAACCAGTGAGTACCAACGTGTGCTAATGGCAATGTCACTCAATGAAAAAGGTTACAACGTCACTACGTTAGCCCAGCCACACAGTCAACTAAGCCTAATACTGGAGGTCATGCGTGAACAGCAGGTAAAGACGCTTGCTGTGATGGCAGACCACCGGCTAGATCGTACACAGCTTAACCAATTGCGGCTTTGTTTATCTCAGAATGAGATCCAAGTAGTGAGCCAGGCATTTATTTGTTCCGTACACGGTGACGAACTCGACGATCTTAGGGAGAACAAAACGTTATGCATTTAATCTGGTTTCGGCGTGATTTACGTGTATTAGATAACCGTGCCTTAAGCGCCGCCGGTGAGTCTTCCGATCCGGTTGTCGGGATTTTTATTGAAACACCGGTTCAGTGGGCGTCACACCATCTTGCACCCAAGCAAGCTGGATTGATTAAAGCCCGGCTTGAAGCCTTACGCGCCGAACTTCGATCTTTAAACATCCCATTGGTCCTTGAGTGTGCCGATGATTTTTCTGAGGCTGCAGAGAAAGTGGTCGCGTATGCCACGCAAATCGATGCACAAGCGGTATTTGTGAATCATGAGTACGAGCTTAATGAAGCTCAACGCGATGAAAAAGCGAAGGCTGAATTAGAAAGTAAAGGGATCGCTTGGCACGCTTTTGATGATCGCAATTTGTTTGCACCGGGCACCATAAAATCGGGAAAAGGTGAACCGTATAAGGTGTTTACTCCCTTTAAAAAGGCCTGCTTACGTGCTTTAGACGGCATGGATGCCTCACCGCGCCAAAAGCCAACCAAACGCGAGACAAATTCGGCCGTCGACGCGATCTTTTTACAGCTTAAACCGATTCACTTTGATTATCCGACGGAGGATGTCGCGGACTGGGCGTCCGATGAGAAAGGGATCCTCGCGCACATGCGTCGTTACTGCCGCGAGCAAGTGGCTGATTATAAACGACAGCGTGACTTTCCCGCTGTTGATGCCACCAGTCAACTTTCTCCTTATTTGGCCATTGGCGCGTTATCCCCACGTCAATGCTTGGCACGTTTACAACAAGAGCATGCCGATTGGCGCGAGCCCGATACAGGGGCAGCCACCTGGCTTTCGGAACTTATTTGGCGTGATTTCTATCAGGAAGTGAGTGCACAAAATCCGGCAATCAGCAAAAAGTATAGCTTTTTAGCTTGGGGCGAGTCAGTGGTATGGGATAACGACCTTACATTGTTTGAGGCGTGGAAGGCGGGCAAAACGGGCTTTCCCATTGTTGATGCGGCCATGCACCAGCTTAATCAAACGGGCTGGATGCATAACCGGTTGAGAATGATTGTGGCCAGCTTTTTGACCAAAGATCTGCTTATCGATTGGCGCTGGGGAGAAGACTACTTCATGTCCAAGCTGATTGATGGCGATTTTGCTTCTAACAACGGGGGCTGGCAATGGTCTGCGTCGGTAGGGACCGATGCTCAACCTTACTTTCGGATCTTTAATCCGACCACACAGGGAGAGCGGTTTGATAGTGATGGGCGCTTTATTCGTCGCTGGCTACCGGCGCTTAAACAGGTGCCGGGCAAGCATATTCACCAGCCTTGGCAATGGGCAGATCAATACGCCCAGACGCTAGATTATCCGCGTCCGGTGGTGGATCACGCCACTCAGCGCAAAAAGGCGCTGGCGATTTTTGAAGCGGCGAAAAATCAGCCTCAGGAGCAAACACCATGACTCGCTCGCCAACCCATGTCGGTGTGTCGCAATTTGTGACGACCTATCAAGCGCTCAATAAAGATAACTTGTCATCATTGGCGACGATTTATCATCCCAAGATTGTGTTTGTCGACCCGGCGCATGAGATAACCGGCTTAGAAGCGTTTATCCAGTATTTTTCGCTGCTGTACGAAAACGTGACCGATTGTCAATTTCATATACACACGACCGCGGTAGACGGAGACGATGCCTTTGTGACCTGGACCATGATGTTATCGCATCCCAAGTTGGATGGGGGGAAAACGCGACAAGTTCAGGGCTGCTCTCACTTACGTTTTTATGACGGCAAAATCATTCGCCATCGTGATTACTTCGACTTAGGTGAAATGCTGTACGAAGCGCTGCCTGTGATAGGTCGCCTGCTCAAACATATCAAAACGAGGCTAGGACAATGAAACACGTATTGATCACCGGCGCCACGTCGGGAATTGGTGAGCAATTGGCAAGAGACTATGCACGTCAAGGTTGGCAGGTGACGGCCTGTGGGCGAAACCAGGACAAGCTCAACACCATGGCTCGAGATCACGCATCATTAGACGCATTGGCGTTTGATGCAACGGACGGCGAACAAACGCATCAAGCGCTGAGTAGCCTAAGCGTCTTTCCCGATTTAATTATTCTCAATGCTGGGACGTGTGAATACATCGACCATGGCAAAGTCGATGTGGCGCTGTTTAAACGCGTTTTTGAGATCAATGTCTTCGGCGTCCTCCACTGTATTGAAGCGCTACAGGCTCGGTTCACCAACAGTACGCACCTTGCCATTGTCGGCTCCTCGGCCAGCTACATGCCGCTGCCACGTGCGGAGGCATACGGCGGATCGAAGGCGGCGATTAGCTATATTGCCAACACATTGTCTGCTGATTTAGCTCGACAGGGAGTGACTGTGTCACTTATTTCTCCGGGCTTCGTTGAAACACCGCTAACGGATAAGAATGATTTTGCCATGCCGATGCGTGTCACGGTAGAGCAAGCGTCGGCAGCGATTCAAGCTGGGTTAGCGAAGGGCAAAACCGAAGTGCATTTCCCGCGAAAATTTACTTTTATCCTTAAATTCTTAGCGCTACTGCCCATGTCATGGCAGATAGCCCTTGCTCGACGTATGACAAGGAACTAAATCATGAAAATTGCCATCATAGGATCGGGGATTGCCGGACTAACTTGCGCCCATTATCTCAATAAAAAGCACGATATTACGCTGTTTGAAGCGAACGATTATCTAGGTGGCCACACGGCGACGGTAGATGTCGAGGTTGAGAGCGGACAGTACGCAATCGATACAGGCTTTATTGTATTCAATGATCGGACTTACCCAAATTATGAGCGTTTACTCGAGGAAATAGGGGTGACGCGGCAGCCTTCTCAAATGAGCTTTAGTGTGCGCAATGATGCTAACGGCTTAGAGTATAACGGGCATAGCTTATCATCCTTGTTTGCACAAAAACGAAATGTACTGAATGTGCGCTTTTATCGTTTTCTCGCTGAGATCATGCGTTTTAACCGTTTGGCACGAGAGGCGTATGTAGCGAGTCACGAAGCGTCCAAAGCCTCAATGGATACGCTGGGTGACTTCCTTAACCAACATAAGTTTAGCGATTACTTCTGCCAGAACTATATTCTGCCAATGGGGGCGGCGATTTGGTCGTCAACCTTGTCGGATATGCGTGGCTTCCCGTTGGCGTTCTTTTTACGTTTCTTCCAGAACCATGGCTTATTGGATGTCACCAACCGGCCACAGTGGTTTGTGATCCCAGGCGGTTCGCGCGAATATGTGAAAAAGCTTATCCCCGCCTTCGAAAACCGCATCCACCTGAGTACGCCAGTCAAAAGCGTCCGTCGCGATCCGGATTCTGTGTCTGTTGTAACCGAAAACGGTGAACACATTTTCGATCACGTCATTTTTGCTTGTCATAGTGACCAAGCACTTGCGATGTTGCAGACGCCTAGTGACGCAGAACGCCAGATATTGGGAGCCATCCCTTATCAAGACAATGACGTGGTACTACACACAGACACATCTTTGTTACCCAAGCGACAAGGCGCATGGGCGAGTTGGAATTACCATCTTCCTCTGTCAGACAAAATAGACACAGATCCGGCAGCGTTGACCTACAATATGAATATATTGCAGTCAATTCAGGCGCCTGAGACATTCTGTGTGACGCTCAACCAAACTCACAGAATCGATCCAAGTAAAATTTTACGTCGGTTCGTCTATGCCCATCCGGTATTTAATACCGAGAGTGTCGCGGCACAACAAAAGCGGCATCAGATTAATGGTCAGCATCGGAGTTGGTTCTGTGGGGCGTACTGGTATAACGGTTTCCACGAAGACGGTGTACGCAGCGCACTTGACGTGGTCGAGGGATTATTACGTGAGTGAGTCGGTTGAGACACTGAATAGCGGGTTATATGTGGGGCAGGTTCGGCACCGTCGCTTTTCGCCGATAAAACATATGTTTAGCTATCCGGTTTTTATGCCATTGATTGATTTGGATGAGCTTGATTTATTATCGTCGCGAGTGACGGGCTTTCGCCAGGGGAAATGGGGCTTTGCAGCGTTCCATTATCTAGATTATTTAGATGGAAGAAAAGATACCAAAGCCGCGTGTTTAGACACACTCTATGAACTCACGGGAGAGCGTATAGAAGGCAAAGTTTATGCGTTGTGTCAGTTGCGCTATCTCGGCGTGTATTTCAGCCCAGCGAATTTTTATTACGTTTATGATCACGAAAATAACTGGCGCTATGTGCTTGCCGAAGTCAGTAATACCCCATGGGGAGAGCATCATTATTATGCGGTTCCGGCCGGTACGCGTTGGGAAAATGATAAAGCGTTTCACGTATCTCCATTTAATCCCATTAAACAACGTTATCACTGGCGCTTGCGACCATTGGGGAAACGGATTCATTTGCACCTCGAAGCACACCAAGAAGAAAAAGAATTTGATGCCACACTTGGGCTTCAACGACGTCCCTTTACATCAAAAACATTGAATAAGCTATTGATCCGGACACCGATAGAGACAGTAAAAGTTCTCATCGGTATTTATTGGCAAGCGCTCAAGCTCTGGATAAAGGGCGCACCGTTTTATCCGCACCCGGGTGCGAAGAAGGAGTAATCATGTCTGCAACGGACGTACCTCAAAGCCAACGTACATTGTCCCGTAAAGAGCACTACGCTAAACAGCTGGTCTATACGTTAATGGCACACGTTAAAGATGCCTGTATTTCTCTCGTTGATGAGCAGGGCCAGACCCTGCAGTGTGGTGATCCTCAGGCACCACTACATGCGTCGGTACTGGTACATGATCCTCGGTTTTATACGCGTATTTTAACTGGGGGCAGTATTGCTGCAGCCGAAGCTTATATCGATGGCTGGTGGGAATCACCAAATTTAACCGAGGTGATCCGTGTGTTTGCTCGGAATTTACCTGCGATTGATCGAATAGAAAAGCATACGGGCTGGCTGGTGAGCCTCGGTCATAAGCTAGCACATTGGCGTAATCGAAACGAGAAAGACACAGCGCGGCGAAATATCGCCGCACATTATGATCTGGGTAACGATCTTTATCGTCACTTCCTTGACGACCAGATGCTCTATTCTAGCGGTATTTACCTTGAAAAGGACGCATCGTTAGAAGCGGCTCAGATCGAAAAAATGGATCGTCTCTGCCGACAACTGTCGCTCACGCCCAAGGACCATCTCATTGAAATTGGTACAGGTTGGGGAGGCATGGCGATTTATGCGGCCAAGCACTATGGCTGTCGCGTCACCACGACGACTATATCGGAAGAGCAACATGCGTGGGCCCAAGCGTGCATTGAACGTGAAGGGCTAGAGGATAAAATCACCTTGCTCAAAGAAGATTATCGGGATTTGACTGGCGAATACGACAAGTTGGTATCGATAGAGATGATTGAAGCGGTGGGCAAAGAGTATTTAGATACCTTTGTTCGAAAGTGTCAGTCATTACTCAAACCGAACGGCTTGATGGCGATTCAGGCGATCACGATTGCCGATCAGCGTTACGATCATTACAGCCGTAATGTCGATTTTATTCAAAAACACATCTTTCCTGGTGGTTTTTTACCCTCTGTGAATGTGTTGCTCGATCACTTCACGGCGCAAACGGATTTTGTGATGCGGGACCTAAAAGACATTGGGTTAGATTACGCCCAGACCTTAGCTGATTGGCATACACGTTTTAATCAGCAAACAAATACCCTACGCGAGTTTGGCTATGATGACCGTTTTGCTCGCTTATGGCGCTATTATTTTTGCTATTGCGAAGGTGGGTTCAGGGAACGAACCATCAGTGCAGTGCAACTATTGCTCAGTCGTCCGGCTTGGCGAGAGGCCTAAATATGCGCTTTGTGTTGATCTCTTTATTGTTCAACGTTTACTGGTTCTCGGCGGCTATCGGGCCGCCGAGTTTACAATGGTTGATGGTTGCGATGTTATTGGCTGCCATCGTCTATGATCGTAGCGTGATCAGAGGGGTCTTGGTGCTGGCACCGCTAGGCTTGATCGGTGACAGTGCATTGCTGTACTGGCAGTGGCTAGAAGTCGGCACCGGGTCACTGATTATGCCTTCTTGGCTTGTTTTGTTGTGGTTGGGTTTCTGTGCATTTGCATGGTTAATGCGTGAATTAGTATTAGCCCGTCCAACCTGGATGATCACAATAATTGGCAGCTTAGGGGGGGCAAGCAGTTATCTCGCAGGAGAGCGACTCGGCGCATTATCATTTCCGCAACCGTTTTGGATAACAGGCGTGGTACTACTTGGGGCGTGGGCCATATACAGCGTGCTATTCGTTACCTTAATGCGCGGGTTACAACACAAAATAGAGGCGCGAATGGCGGCAACAAGGGGACAACAATGACAGGATGGAAAACGCTGATTGTCTGTATCACCTTCATGGTGGCGACCTCTGTGCAGGCCGAGAAGCAATCTGCCGCTCCCTCGATGGCTTGGCAAGACTGGCCAGAAGTAGGGGAAGCGACCTTAACGTGGGGCTGGTGGACGATTTATCAGTCGTCTTTACGTGCGCCGTCAGCACGCTATCAAGCACAATCACCCCATGCACTGGTGATCACGTATGCCCGTGATATCAGTGACGATCGTTTGATGAAAGCGACAAACGATCAGTGGGCGCACTTGGGCTTTTCGGATGCGCAACGTGCACGCTGGCAAACCGATCTCAAGGAGGCGTGGGGCGATATCGCGGAAGGCGATCGCCTTGCGTTTGTGCGGCACAACGATAAGGGTGTGTTCCATTATCAACCCGAAGGGCAAGATTGGCGCACCACATTGGTGGTCGATGAAACAGAGTTGGCCGATGCTTTTTTGGCTATCTGGCTATCAGAAAATACGGATTACCCCGACCATAGACGTGCATTATTAGGAGACAAATCATGATGGAATGGACGCGTGGCTTGAGAAGAGTATTGACGGTGCTTGTAAGCGCTATCGTACTGGTAGCGTGCTCAACGGATATTGAAGAATATCAAGGTCGTGAACCGGCGTTCAATCTGTTTGAGTACTTTGAGGGGCACACTAAAGCGTGGGGCATGGTACAAGATTTTACCGGAGACCAGACACGGCGTTTTGAAGTAGACATAAAAGGCACCGTCGCGGGGAATACGCTCACACTGGATGAGTCGTTTGTTTATGCGGACGGAGAAACACAAACTCGAGTATGGACGATCACGCGTCATGAAGATGGCACTTATCGTGGTACAGCAGGAGACATTGTGGGGACAGCGACGGGGATAGTGGCGGGGAACGCGCTCAATTGGCGTTACGATCTCGTCGTACCGGTTGGAGAAAACGAATATCAACTGCATTTTGACGATTGGATGTTCCGTCAGGACGACGATCGACTATTCAACGTAACCTCGATGCGTAAATGGGGCATCGAAGTTGGTAAAGTGACGCTCTTTTTTGAGCGGGTCGATAAATAACGGCATACTATCCAATGCCTCTTGCTAGCCCGATGGCACGTTGAACAATCCAGCGCAGCAATTTAGGAATAGGGGCATTCAACTCATTTTCTGTATAAGCAATGATAGCCAATGCAGCATCCGGCTTAGCATAACGCTTTAATGCTTTAGCAATGATGCGCTTATCATTCGTATGGGGCTGCTGACTAATGACGCCAGCCATTTCACGAAACAGCGGCTCATACCCATGGTGATATAAATAGTGCTCGATATCTCTATCCGGCAAAACAGTTAGCTTTGCTCCTTCGGGTTGTTGATCGATTTGGCCACGTGCCGTGGCCGCGTATTTTTTCCCTGCCATATCACCGTCAGCGACGAGGTGCCACTCTATTCCCAGCGCTTTTGCTGTTTTAATTAAGGGGCGAAGTCCACTTTGTGCAAACTCAATTAAGTGCACGCCTTCTGCAGCAAAATCGTATCCTTGCAATCGAGCGAGTTCGTTAAACAGCCAGATTTCCGTTTCTCCTTCAACCAATAGCCAACAGCGAGCAAACAACGCACTAGGTCGATGAAAGCGCACATGGAAAGTCACGCGCCGGCGCTCATCTTGAGTGAGAAGATAAGACGGAACTTGATAACTACGGGTTTCGGTTGGGTGGCGGACTAATCGGCGAATGTGATCCAGTTGAACCCCTGCGAGCAAATCCCCACTGTTAGTCGTCAATAACTTCTGCATGGGCATTAACTGAATAAGCCGCCAAGCTTGATTTAAAAGAGTGGGATGTAATCGGCCCTCTGGATCCTCAAAAAGCATAATAGGCCGTGCATTGCGTTTTAGTTGCTTGGGACCACGAGCCCGTACAAATGCGCTGAGTAACCCCATTAACACTAAACGGCTCTGATTAGAGGTGTTCGCCGCGACGGCTTCTAAGGGGTGCATTTGGTTGTGGGTAATCGCCAGCGCACCAGGTGCATGAATCGGGTAGGGAGCGCGACTGTGCTCGTGGGCAGCAAAATAGTGATCAAGCAATTGACGCATGGCGTGTAAACCGCTTTTTATCTCTCCTTTATTGACGTGGCCTGGCATCATCAACAAGCGGCGGTATGTATTGTCTAGGCGTTGCTCTAACCGGGTATTGTCTTTGGTAACTGTTTGTCCGGGAACACGCATACGTCTTGCATCACGGACTCGAATGACAGGGTGGATCTGCATTAGGTGGCTGGCGAGCGCGTCATTATCAACCTCTTCAATAATATCACCATGACATGACAAAAACGCTCGATGTACGGAGACTTTGCTTTCTTGCATGGTCGCGCTAAGGCAATAATCTAAAGTACGGCAACCCGCGTTTTCGCCATTCCAGACCGAGTTAAAGCGACGATAGCGGCGTGCTTTGTGCTCACCAGGGAAGCTCTCTTGCCAACGAAGGATAATTTGAAATTGCTGCTCTGGCGCGATCCCGAGCGCGTGATCGACGTGAAAGTCGGAGCGTTTAAATTGAGGCCTATCCCCACTGGGATGCAGAGCAATTTCAAGTGCGTCTAACAGGGAGGATTTCCCCCACGCATTTTCACCGATTAAAACGGTTAACTCATCTATTTGCAGTGACAGGCGTTTAATACCGCGAAAGCCTGCAATTTCAATTCGGTCTAGTCTCATCGCCACCTCTGCTTTACAGTATGGCACCTTCGTCAAAAATGAAACGAAATCAGTGGCTTTTTTGTGCCATATGCCTGATTTATTGTGAATAACAGTCTTGTCACTTCATGAGGCTATTCGACCTTATTTGCATAGGGTGCCAAGATAAACCCTGATATAGTGTTGTGACGTAGTAACCTGCCTATTTAGGGTAATAACCAAGAGAAAGCAAAACCATGCTGTCGTTTGAAGCCTTACAAGTTCTTGATGCGATTGAGCGAAAAGGGAGTTTTGCCGCTGCCGCTGAATCACTGAACCGTGCTCCTTCATCATTAAGCTATCAAGTACAAAAGCTTGAAGACGAACTCGGGCTTGTCATTTTTGATCGCTCTGGACACCGAGCCACATTTACGGATGCTGGACTCCTGTTGGTAGAACGAGGACGTATGCTATTAAAAGCGGCGGATGAAATGGTGGCCGATGCGGCTTCAGTCGCGCATGGTTGGGAGCTAGAAATCTGTCTTGCGTATGATGGGCTGTTTAAAAGTCATTTCTTTTTTCCTTTGATTGAGCGGTTAGCTAAAAAGAGTAACACTCGACTTAAGTTGTCAGAGCAAATTCTGGCAGGGTGTTGGGAAGCGCTCTCACAGGGGCGAGCTGACGTGCTGATTGCACCGATCCCCGAGACGGTCCCTCAAGGGATAAAAGTACAGCCATTAGGTGAAATGAGTGCGTATTGGGTGGCTATTCCCGATCACCCTATTCACCAAGAATCGCGTCCCGTTGAGCCGGATGTGCGTTCCAAGTATCGAGGGGTGGCAGTTGCAGATACTGCACGAGGGATGCAGCCAAAAACGTATAACGTACTTGAAGACCAACCACGCCTGACCGTCAGCTCAATGAACGATAAGTATACGGCGATTTTGAATGGGCAGGGGATTGGAACCTTGCCTTGGTTTTGGGTGCAAGACGATCTCAATGCTGGTCGTTTAAAACGCCTAAAAGGAGGAGAGCCGTTTCAGTTGCAATTTGGTCTGGCGTGGAAGCGAAATCGAATGGGTAATGCCAAATCTTGGTTGATCAGGCAGTTGCCTAAATTACTTGAACCTTATATGCAAGCGGGTGATATTCCTCTTGATCGGACATAATCGCGACTCATGGGGCTGATCTCGTTACAGAGAGAGTTGCATGTCGACAACACCATCAGCCATTTGTACATCAATGCTAAAGCCACATTTTTGTGCAAGTCCGATCATGCCGCGGTTCGTTGGCATTGTCATGCCGGTAATGCGTGATAACCCAGCTTGCCGGCCGTATCGTATAATGGTTTCCATCAATATGCTGCCCAACCCAACCCCTTTCAAATCAGAGCGGACCAAGACGGCAAATTCCGCTTCTGTATTTTGTGGGTCGGCCAATAAACGTACGACCCCCCATATTTCTTCCCTCCCAGAAGGGAGTTGATAAGTGGCGACTAATGCCATTTCGCGGTCATAATCTATTTGGGTCAAATTGGCTAGAGCCTCGTGATTTAGCTCTCCCACATCAGAAAAAAAACGGCGGTATAAATCTTCTTCAGAGACTTTTTCTACAAATGCCTTATGGGTAGGCTCATCTTCAGGCAGGATGGGACGAAGTTGTATCGTTTGTCCGTTTTTAAGCGTAATGGATTGTTCCAACTCTTTTGGGTAGGGTCGGATAGCTAAGCGCTGTTGCTGACTGCCGGCATAATCTCTTAGCCGTAGTGAAGCATCCAGAATGGTGAGTTCGTTGCCAGAAACCAGTAAAGGATGGATATCGAGCTCGTTGACTTCAGGACAATCAATGATCATTTGTGACAATGTCACTAAAAAGCGGCATAGGCTGGGAA
This sequence comes from Salinivibrio sp. ES.052, assembly GCF_900141775.1. GTDB lineage: Bacteria > Pseudomonadota > Gammaproteobacteria > Enterobacterales > Vibrionaceae > Salinivibrio. The sequence goes on from NZ_FSRI01000003.1 coordinate 644,329, forward strand.
TATCAATAGAGACAGGAAACCCACGTTGTTTGATCTTACCGCTTTTAATCGCCCCGATCACGAGATACCGGGCTAAGGCCATGTTTAAAGGGGGAATGGCCACTGCAGCGTCTTTCGTGACATCCCAATCCGAACCGCCTTCACCGAGTAAAATAATGGTACCAAATACCGGATCGTTACTGATGGTCACCCGCAGCTCCTGCGCGCCCGCTCGTGGCGCCATTGACTGAATTAATAGCCCTTGGATGTGCGCATCGGGAAAAGTGACAGACACGCGATCAAGAATAGCTTGTGCCGCATTCGCGACTTCAGCGCCGGTGCGTAAGTTCAACATCACGCCTTGTACATCTGATTTATGGCGGATATCAGGTGAGCGTAGTTTGACGGCAACAGGGTAACCGACCTGCTCGGCAATTTGAGCGGCTTCAACAGCATCGGTTGCCAACCAAGTGGACATCACCTGCATGCCATAGGCCTCTAATAATGGGCGCACTTCATGGGTAGTCAAGGTGAGGTGCTCGATATCCTCGGCCTGGTCGATGAATGCGCGTGCAGCGGGTAAATCATAGTCCAGGAGTCCCGTAGAGGTTGGGGTCTCCATGAGTTGTTTTTGGTTACGTCGATACTCCACAAGGTGCATGTATGCTATCACGGCGCTTTCAGGAGTACGGTAGGTTGGGAAACCTGCATGGGTGAATGCAAGTCGAGCAACGGTGGCATCGTCTCCTTCACCTTGCCAATTCGTCAAAATATTAAAACGACGCGCACGGGGACTTTCTTTTAGTGAGTGGATAATTGCTTTTGCGGTGGCGAGCCCTGGTGCTGTGACAGAGGGGGAATGCATGATAAGAACCGCATCGGCATCATCACTGTTTAAAATAATATCAATAACTGATTGATAACGCACAGTGTCAGCATCACCGACAATGTCGATCGGATTGGTCTGCGACCAGCTCGCTGGTAACACTTGATTTAATGCGTTGAGCGTCGATTCGCTCAGCGTGGCTAATTTACCGCCGGCATCCATGAGCGTATCAACGGCCATCACTGCAGGTCCTCCGCCGTTAGTAATGATGGCGAGGCGCTCTCCCCGTAAAGGAACCGAGTGTGAAAGCGTCTCGACTGCAGCAAATAGCTCGTGCGTATTGTTGACGCGCAGCATCCCTGAACGACGGATTGCCGCATCATACGCCGCATCTAATCCTGTACTGGTATGGCTAAGCTGTTCAAGCGCCACAGACCCACCCCGAGTACGACCACTTTTTAACACCAGAATGCGGCGATTACGCGCGGCAGCACGGGCAGCGGAGATAAAACGACGCGCATCTCTGATTGAATCGATATAAAGCAAAATCGCATCGGTTTTACTATCTCGGCACAAAAAGTCGAGTAACTCAGGAAAATCGATGTCACAGGCTTCACCTAATGAAATAAAGGTAGAAAATCCAATGCGCTTGTTGCGCGCCCAATCCAGAATTGTGGTGCAGACGGCTGCCGACTGAGAAACAAAAGCAATATTTCCCTTATTGGCAGGGACAGGAGCAAATGACGCGTTAAGGTTTATCCACGGTAGAATCATGCCCAAACTATTGGGGCCGAGTACACGCATGGTGTATTGTTCAGCAATACGTTGCATGAGGGCATAATGGCTTTCCCCGTCAGGGGTGACTTGACCTCGCATTCCTGCCGCTAAGACGATGACCAGCTTGACGCCTCTTTCCCCGAGCTGTTTGATAAGCTCAGGATTAATATCTCCCCGGGTACACAGAATGGCTAAATCGGGGACAAGTGGAAGATCGGCAATGGTTTGATAGGCCAAGATGCCAGCCACTGCCTGATACTTTGGTGTAACGGGCATGATCGGCCCTTGAAATCCACCAGATTGTAAATTGCGTGTGACGACGTATCCGGCACGACCACTCCGATCTGAGGCGCCAATCACAGCGATAGATTTAGGCTTTAGGAGTTGATCGATACCGGCCATAGCTTTCTCCATTAGGACAATCGCCCAAAATCATGCATATGGGCGAACAAATTGATAAAACGCTACAGCCAGTCTATCGGTTCATGCCTGAATTCAACGGTTTTTTTTAACGCAATGTGATCTGGACAGAGCAGAAATTTGAGGCTGAGATACACTGAAAAACGTCGTCTTGCGCAACTATCTGTGAGCTGTAGCCGGAAACCTCGCGTAAGAGACTAACTTTTGGTTGAATGGCTTAGGGGTCGGGGGCACAATGAAGCAAACTTGGATAACTGACAGAATCACAATGAAAAAATTGGGCTTACTGGCCATCGCTATGCTACTAACAGGGTGCAGCGGCGGTGGCGTTACCACCGAAATCTATAGTCAGACCATTGAGTCAACGGATACGCGTAACACCGCGCAAACCGCTGACCCTCAGCCAATGGCAACAGCCAAATCGGTGCCTCAAACCAAACCGAAACCGGCCCCGAAAAAGCAAACCGTCAAACCGTCTAGCCAAGGTCCAGGTTATACGATCCAAGTCGTGGCTCTCAGTCATGACCGAGGTTTCAGCGATTACGCTAAGCGCCTTCCAAGTAACCAACCGCTTTGGAGTAACAAGAAAATGGTAGATGGTTTACCTTGGTACACTTTGTTGTATGGTGAATACGCATCACGCGATGCTGCGAAACGTGCAATAAAGGCGCTGCCACAAACGATTCGTCAGTATGGTCCTTTTGTGCGCGATATTGCGGATATCAAACGCTCATCAACACCTGAGATGGTTCGCGTTAACTAGTAACGCCGTGCCATTACAGTGAGAGAAGCTGGCTCATGCCAGCTTTTTTGTTGATAATCGGTTGTACTCGATGGGAAATGTGCGAGCATCCACACGGATGATCTGTACAAACACACAGCAAACAGATATCAAAACACGAACAAATGGGCGTGAGTGGGTGAAAGGTGATGCACATTTGTCTACTATGGCGACAGTGTCCTGGCAACGTGCTCGTGCACGTGATGAGAGAGTAAATGACAAAACTAAACCTACTTTTGCTATGCGGTGGCGGTGGTGCGGAGCACGATATCTCCCTCGTCTCTGCTCAATATATCGAGTCACAACTGGCGAAATTACCACGTGTTAAGGTTCATAAAGTTGAAATAACGCCAAATGGCTGGCATCTCGATGATGGGATGCGTTGTCATCTTGATACCGACGGTATGCTGTGCAGCAAGGTTGAGCATACGCCGATCCATTATGTTGTCCCTTGTTTCCATGGCTTTCCGGGGGAAACAGGCGATATTCAGTCGTTACTTGAAGTTACGGGGTTGCCTTACTTAGGCTGTGGACCGGAAGGTAGCCAGATATGCTTTAATAAAATCACCTCAAAACTGTGGTTTGATGCGCTAGGTATACCTAACACTCCTTATGTGTTTATGACTGACCAAGGTCAACAGAACCAAGCGAAAGCAGCCGTGTTTTTTGCCGAGCATCAGGCCGTATTTGTGAAAGCGGCCAGTCAAGGCTCTAGCGTTGGGTGTTACCGCGTCACTGATTCGGAGCAGCTTCACGCTCGGATAGCGGATGCATTCACGTTTTCGGACCAGGTCTTGATTGAAAAGGCCATTAAACCGCGTGAATTGGAAGTGGCTGCATTTCAGATAAGCGATGAAATCATTGTGACACGACCCGGTGAAATAAGCTGCCCTGAAGGCTCTTTTTATACGTTTGAAGAGAAGTACAGCGATGACAGTCATAGCAATACACACATTGAAGCGCTCGATCTTTCTGAAGAACAAGTGACAACAATTCGTGCCTACGCCCATCAGGCGTTTAAGCAACTTCGGTTAAAAGATATGGCTCGGATTGATTTCTTTCTAACCCAAGACAACGAGATCCTGGTTAATGAAATCAATACCTTCCCGGGAATGACCCCCATTTCTATGTTTCCTAAACTCGTCGAGCATCATGGTTTAGCCTTCCACGAATATCTAGCATCGTGTATTACGCACGCGACGGGACGACGCGTAAACTGATTACTCGGCTAGTTTTTTATGTCGGTAGCGCGCTTTTGCTTGCTCACTCGCAACGGTGTTACCGACATATTGTGCTGGCATGGCAGGGCTCTTCCACCGACCTAAGTGTTGGATTTGTTTAATCGTCATGCCTTTATTTGCTAGCGCTCGAGTTGCGCCTACTCGGGGTGATTGCCCCGAAAAAGTGACTGATTCTCCAAGCATTGAACTCGCTCGTCGGAAAATCCGATAAATCGATGAAGGGTCAAGCGGCGCTTCACCCAAGTGGTTATGCTTGTTGATTCGACGAAGTAGGGGACCTTGATGGATCCCCGTTTTGTCTAACCAGTCCATCAACAGCCTAGCGACGGATTCAGACAAAGGTACGCGTTGATCGCCCACCAGAATAAATGCTTGTTCCTTGTTGGTGATCAAGTCATCCACCGATAGTGCGGCGAGCTCACTTCGTTTTAATAATCCTTCGTACGAGAGAGACCAAACTAAACGGTCGCGAATATCTTTTAAACGCTTAGAGGGAGCAAGCTGCTGATTTAACGCCGCTAAGTGATGAGATTGAAAGGGCGTGGCCTCTCGACTTTCTGGCAACTTCGCTTGTAGTAGGCGCGCCATCGCGTATTTCACTTCCCGATGTTTACTGGGGTCTTTGAATCGATGAAGTTTGTGGACCAAACCAACGGTAATAATCATCCTACGTACGGCTGAAATTTTACGTCGATTAGCCGTTATTTCAGCAAAACGGCGTAGTGTGGTGACAGCACAAGGCAGTGACGTAACATTTTGTTCCTGGCAAAAGGCCACAAACACATGCCAGTCATTACGGTAGCTAAGTAACGTATTCTGACTATACATTCCTTGGGTGATAAAAGCCCACTGTTCAATACTCAGGTGTCCAGTATTAAACGTGGACTGGCTGGTCTGAATATATTCCTGTTCAAGGGGTAATACCTTCTTCATAACGCACTATAACTTTTTAAATATAAAGATAGTGTAACAGCAAATACGAGTAAATATTTGAAATATGTCTCAGTTTATCTATCCGCTAGTCCTCCAATACATAGGAACGGTGCAATCACTCGAAATAAGCGTGATAATAGTCTAAAAATGAATAAAGCTCGTATCCACTGGAGTACGACGCATTGAGCGATTAGCCGGAGGAAGATCATGATCCGACGCCTGTTTCATCGTGGGTACACGATCGAAAAGTCCGAGGGTGGCGGCGAAACCACTGAGGTTTATCGTGCTAGGCTCGGGGGAAAAGTAATTTGCGGCACGTTGCACGGTGTAAAAAAGTCGATTGAATGGTGGGCTGATACTAGCATACTGGTCGATCCTGCTGACTTTGATGATGATGAAGCATCTACCACGCGCCAAGTCGAGGAATATAAAGGTTTTCATCTCATGAACGATGACCCCGACAAAGACGATAAAGGATGGTATATGATCGTCCGAGGCAACTTAATGAAAGGAACGCTCTCAGGGTTAAAGCGCTTCATTGATAAGAATGCCGAACAGCTACGAGCATAACGTACCTAATGACACAACACTCCGACTGCCAACAAGCAATCGCTTTTGGTATAATCAGCATAAATTCCTCAATCAAACAAAACCATGTCTGACGAAAATCGTTTAGTTTACTCGACAGAGACTGGCAGAATTAAAGAAAAGTCTGAAAATCCTAGCCGCCCTAAAGGCGATGGTATCGTTCGCATCCAACGCCAAACAAAAGGGCGTAAAGGTAAAGGAGTTAGCCTCGTTACCGGTCTAGATCTCGATGATGCGGGGTTGAAACTCATCGCTGCTGAACTCAAAAAAGTGTGTGGCTGCGGTGGCGCGGTAAAAGATGGGGTTATTGAGATCCAAGGGGATAAACGCGAGACCCTCAAAGCGCATCTAGAAAAGAAAGGCCATACGGTGAAACTGGCGGGCGGCTAAGTTTTAAAACATCAGAATATAAGAAAAAAGGCAGCGTGGGCTGCCTTTTTTGTGTTCAGTGCAGTTTTTAGACATGGCTTTCTGCGTCAATCAAGGCATCAAAACGCTCATGACCGTGCAAGGATTCAAAGTCTGCTTCTTCACGGGCGGCTTCGCGCAACGAGGCGCTTTCTGCAACCGCCAGCTCTAAGTCAGACACCGCCTGATCTTCAGCTCCTAATCTTGCATACGCGCACGCGCGTTGGAAGAGGGCATTGGCATTACGTTCATCCACTTCTAATACACGGTTACTGATGCTAAGCGCCCAGTGGTATTCGCCCATTTCCATCGCAGCATCCGCCTTATGGGTGAGTGCTTCAAGATCACCAGGACGGATTTTCAGGATCTCATTGTAAATTTCCATCCGCTGCTCAGGCGTCTGTGAGTGCTGAGCGCGCAGCCATAAGTTATGGATCTCGTTAATCCGCTCAATCTCTTTATTGTTTTCTGCAATAATGCGCGTTTTACGCTTCAAGTCCCGCTCTAAGGCTTGGAACTTGCGTTCATATTGCTCTGCAATCTCTGACAGTTGTTGATCGGCCAACTCTTTGGTATTGGTTTTTATATCGCGCAAAGACTGCCAACCAACCAATGCAATCAATGAGGCCGCCCCGGCTATCAAATAAAAGAAGTAGGTCACCGTCACGTTGGCATAGTTCAATGACTTATCCGCCACTTCTAACTCACGATCAGTGATTTCAGTAACCATTCGCTTTTCTAGCGCCTGGAAGTCGGTTCTTAAGTTTCGGATTTCATCCAAAACGTACCTTTCCATCAACGGCTTATCGTAAATGCTTTGCTCAGCATACGACGTCAGCTCTTTCGCCGCTTTGGTATGCTTAACATCGTTTTCATCTTCAGCAATAGCACTGAAGCTTGCCAACGCCACGAGCAAACAAGCCCAAATGTGCGCTTTCATGGTTATCCTTATGTAACGAATGAGTTTAAAACTAGCGAGACTGTAGCAAACCTTCTGCATACTAAAAAGGTTAACGAATGGAATTCGCGCATAAGATGACACTTCACAATCCGTCGCCCTACACGTGCCATGATTGATACGCTAAGCAAAGCGCATACTCGCCTTGACAATAACCATACTGACAATCATATTGGATGTATATAAGTCAAATATTGCTGACATGGTGAGCGAAATGAACCAATCCATTTTAGATGCAGTCATGAACGCAGAGGGTATCGTCGAACCAAGCAAAATGGCCGCGTTCTTCCATACCAATTTGAAAGAAATCGCGTCTTTGTCTGGATTACCTTATTCCACGTTAAGCCGCACAGAGCGATACTCAACGATCAAGGCACAGCAACAACTGCGTAACTGCACAGAAGTGATCAACCGAATCCTTCCGTGGACGGGAAATGAATTTCATGCCTACGCATGGTATCGGAGCGAAGGGCTACCAGAGTTTGGCGGATTAACCGCAGAGCAACTGGTTAAACACGATCGAATGGACGCGCTGAGAGCCTACCTTAACCATACGAGCGAAGGCGGTTATGCGTAAAGAAAAGCTACAGGAATACCTATTTCGCTTTGAAGGTGCGGTATTTCGTGGCCATAACCCTCGCTGGTCATACGCGCCTCACTGTGGGGAAGGAGCAAGACGCAATGGTGGGCGCTTTAACCCCAAAGGCGTTGCCGCTCTGTACACCTCATTGTCTCAATCGGGTGCATGGGTAGAGGCTCAGCAGGGGTTTCGTTTTAAAGCTCAGCCTTTGACAATATGTCAGTATGATGTCGACTGTGACAATGTACTAGACCTGACCGATGAGACAGTGCTGCTAAACTGTGGCATCAAGCCCTCGACGCTAAGCTGTGCTTGGTTAGATCAAGTGACCCAGAGCCAAACTCCCGATAGTTGGCACTTATCGAAACAGCTTATCAGTGCAAAGGTCAACGCCATTATTGTGCCCAGTTTTGCGCGTAGCGCCACCCGAAGGATGAAAAACATCGTATTTTGGCGATGGAGTGATACGCCACCTAACATGGTTAAAGTGATCGATGAGTTTGAACGGCTACCGCCATCACCTTACTAGCGCCGCCCGGCGAGACATCCCACAAGCCTAGAGCACTGATACGGAAGTACGATGTGTGACAGATGACTACCTATCTGGTCAAGGTAATATCAACTCCAAGCCACTTACTGTAAACTTTCTCTCAAAAGGTAAAAATAGTTACGGAAGTTAAAATGGCAACGTTGCTCAGCTGGCTGGGTAGAACAGATCTGGATCATATGAAAGCGGACAGGTCCGCTTCTATCGCCTCGATTGCGCTCAAGAGTAAAGTGCTCGACCGTATCATTATCCTTGCCAGTACATGGGAGGATGAGTGGCATGACTACAAAGATTGGTTGCAGAAAAAGCTCGCTTGCGCGGGTCGATCTAGAACCTCGGTGACGATTCAACGTGTTCGTATAACGTCCCCAATTGACTATTCATCGATAACAAAGGTGATGCAGAAACAGCTTCACGCAGTTTCTGCTGATTCAGACCATATCTATCTCAACCTCACTTCCGGATCACCCACCATGGCCGTCATTTCTGTATTGCTTGGTAAAAGTATTGGAAAATGTCAGTTAATCCAAACCTCTCCCAAGGGCGACTTAATTGAAGTTGAGATCCCAGTCGATTTTGCCACTGAATACACCAAAGCTTCCACCGACGCCTTGCAGGAACTTACTTCCGATAATCCTAAATTAGATCCGGCATTTGGCTCAATTACTGCTAAGTCAACCACCATGCGACATTTGGTTAAAAAAGCTCAACGCCTTGCGTTATCGGATTTACCAGCCCTTGTTCTAGGCGAGAGCGGGTCAGGTAAAGAAGTGATGGCGACAGCCATTCACAATGCCAGCTCTCGAGCCGACAAGGCATTTAGAGCGGTTAATTGTGGCGCATTACCAGAAAGCTTGGTTGACTCTGTTTTGTTTGGCCACGTAAAAGGAGCCTTTACTGGGGCAGGTAGCGATCACGCAGGGCTTTTTGAACAAGCGGATGGCGGCACCTTGTTTCTTGATGAAGTTGGAGAACTTCCACTGAACGTTCAAGTTAAATTGCTCCGAGCGCTACAACAAAAAGAAATCACTCGGGTAGGTGACGTTAAAACGAAGACGATCAACGTGCGCATTATTGCGGCAACACATCAAGACCTTTTTCAGATGATATCAGAGGGGACATTTCGCGAAGATCTGTTTTATCGACTCGCAGTAGGTGTTATTGAAATGCCCCCACTGAGATCGAGAGTTGAAGACATTCCTTCACTCATCGATGTCCTGATGACCGAAATCAATCAACAAGCTGAAAAGCATCCACTGTTTGATAGTAAAAAAATTTCCGATGATGCAATAAAGTTTGCACAGTCTTACCAATGGCCTGGCAATATCAGGGAGCTTTGGAATACCTTAAACAGAGCTGTTTTGTGGTCAGAGTCTAACTCTATTTCAGCTCAAGATCTCCAATCTTCGGTATTGAGTGCGTGTAAGAGCCGGGCTGGCTCGAGCGCATTTACCGTTCCGGGAGACATTCAGCAACATATTGATAGTATAAGAAAAAATGCAGTTCATTCGGCTTTGGAGTATAGTCGTGGCAATAAATCTAAAGCGGCGGAAGCTCTAGGACTGAAGAGTCACCAGACGTTAAGCGGCTGGATGATGAAGCTAGGCATCGAAGAATAGGCGAGCAAATGACACCCGAGTGGCATGCCAATTGCTGATTGAGGTCAGGAGTACAATAAGAGTGAAAACGTCAGTGAACTTTGAACATCTCAGAAAAGACTGGCCCGAGTTGGCTGAATTAGGCGCATTTTCTGAAAACTATGCGGTAACTGATCCTCAAAGTGCTTTTGTAATCTTGATTACTATTTTTAAAGTGTGATTACCAACTTGTTCCTTGATAAACCGGCTTGTTACAGGTTGGAATGTTTGTTGCAGTTCATTGGCTCATAGAAAGATGGATAAGAGCGAAGTATTTAGCAAGCTTACAGTGAAGTAAATAAGGTTAGGTTATAAATGGATACAACTTCCCGCAGCATGCTTGAATCGACAGGCACAATACTAAGCTCTACTTCGGTTAATGGTTGCCTACGAACGATTTTGACGAAACGAGAATTATCTCAACCCACAGGTCAACCGCTATTTACCTATCAATTATCCGAATCAGAATATCATCATTTACAGTGCTGTTTAAAAAACCAAAGTCTATCAACCAGGCTGCACCATGATAGCAGGTGGTGCGCAGCTTTTTGCCTATTCAGTGCTGAATGGTATCGACGACAGTACCAAGGCGGATGGAGCTGGAGGGGTATATCAGGTAGTTTAGGGTTTGAGTTAGATGCTAACCTGCGTAGTAAGGTAGTAAAAGCTGGTTTTAAATACTGGCAGCGTACCGTTAGCCAATATAACGATGATAGACATAGCTTTCTTGGGTCAGTGTTTAGAGAGGGAGGGCTACCTTATGGCTTATTAGCGAGCGAAGGTGGCCGATTCCAAGCAATCTTTAAGCGTATTCTTAGGGTTTTTGATGACGCACAGGCATACGGTCAGTCGCCCTTTCAGTTGGTGTCGGAGGGTCTTGAACATTTACCTGAAGCATTTAGACAAGAAACGACGGTTGATCTTATCACTAATATGGCGGAGCTATTGCTGCGTTTAACTGATGAATACAATCTGCAGCAACAAGAGCAACCTGCCAACCATTTAGATAACCAATTGCCCAATTGGAGAGATCTATTTCCAATTCCACTTGATACAGATACTGGCAGCGAATTTCTCACAGGCTTGCTTACTTCTGCGTCCGTTCAGCGACAAAGCAAATCACAACAAACAAAACGAATTATTTGCTGGCAAAGGCTTTCAAACAATGAAGACTTGGGTTTTGTTACTCAAATTAAATTGATGAAGACGGTACCTATGCCTTTTAAACGCGAAACATTGATTAACAGTCGAGTTGAGTTATTTATACAAGAAGGCAATCGAGTCATTGCTGAGTTGGGTGTTGGGCATGCAACCTTTGAAGGAGAGGCAACCAAGGTTATTTTACGAACTCCTGCTTGTGAGTTTCGTCGCCAAGCCATAGAGCAGGATCTGTATTTGGTGGTATTACAAGCCGGTGTTGAGCTTCATCGAGAAGAAATTCCTAACTCTGACCTCGCTATTAATGAGATGCCGATTGTACTTAGGTCAGACGGTGAGCATGATTGGGTCGTAGGGCAAGGAAGCGTGAGTACCAAAGCTGACCAACTCAAAGCCATCTTACTAAAAGATGCGACTTACACCGCCGAGTTTCCAGAATTGTGCTCGACGGTAACAACTGATCACCATCAGCTTGTTGAGTTTAGTGGAGAAATTAAGGTTGATTATAGTACTGAAGAAGATGAACACGATACCTATGTAATATCGACGCGTCAGTCGGCAGTATTAGCCGATCAAGTCAGTGTTCGAGGGACTAAATTACAGTATTACTCTAGCACTGGACAACCTATCTATTTGGGCTTACCGACTATTACTAGTCAAGAACCAAATACAGAATTGTGGTTAGGTAATAAACGGCTAGGAGACGCCCATCAAGCGGGCTTGTTTGGTATTCAATCGGTACGTTTAAAGGCGAGTGGTAATCGCACAATGCTTCGTAAACGACTCGCTATTCTTCCGCAGTCATTCCACCTTGAGCTAAAGCCGTCTAAGCAGGCTAATAGTGGTTTTGTCGATCTTCATTGTGAAAGGAACTTATTTGTATCCATAGAAGGCGAACAGGTCTCCTATAAACAAACCAATATAGACGGTGGCAAAAGAATCACCGTGACAGCCGAAGGGGCACCGCCAGCGGATATTATTCTCTCTATTAGCGCTAACTTGATGGCTGACCCGATAAAAGTACGGGTACCTTTTCCTGCCTCAGGAGCGTTAACCTTTGACAAACATGGTAACGGTTTAGCTAAGAGAATCACTATCGATGATTTACTAGGTGCGCGTATTCAGTTTTTCCCGCGTGTAGATGTAGCGGCGAGTTATTATATTGAATTGAAAGGGCCGATGAGGTCTCGTGATGCGTCTTATTATTGGGAGTACAAGGTTACAGATAAGGTCCTAGAGGTCAGTCTATATGAGTTTCGTCATCGAATTCGAGAACTACTGGCGGCATCTGGTGAGCTGGATGATGAAGTTCGAATGGTCATTGGAGGAGCGGGTTGTAAAGAGCAGCAAACGATCATTGGACGATATGCCACAGAAGCTCAACAGTTCAATGAGACAGTAAGTTTTAATATAAAACTGGAAAATGACCTAGTTATTAAGCCAGAATTAATTAATTTGGCTGACCCTGAAGAAAAACCGCATGCCCTTCAACAAAGATATTCAAATGGCGTTGCGACAGGTGTATTCGAGCTAAATACAAAGTTATCTCAGCCAGCGTTAATCGTTCCGTCAAACAATACTCAGCTTGCTTTTCGTGCGAAGTTTATTCCGAGTAGTGAACCTATTGAACGCTCTAATGATGTAAAAACCTTAAATAAGGCTGTGGCGCTATTTCATCCAGTAACTAACCCAAACGCGATAGCCGATGTTCTTCCAATGTTAACTAATGATTTTAACCACAGTAGTTGGCGATTTATTAACGACTTGTTTGCTAATTACTCACACTTGCCAATGGCGACCTTTGAAGTGTGGAAAGCATTAGTGAAACATACTGCTTGCTTATCTGCACTCGCGTTTAAAGCAGATAACCCCATTCAATTAATGGAGCGCTTGAAAGTTGAATTCAATGTTATTTGGGAGCTTATACCGCTGAGTATTTGGCGGTCACATATTGTTAAGTTTCGCCAGATGTTACTAGATATAGGGCTACCTGAAAAAGTGGTAGATAACAAAGTTAAGAGCAAGCTAGAAACTCTTTCTGAGTTTTCGCCACTGTTTGAAAAGCAGTGCTGTTCACTAATTGACGATCAATTTATACAACAAGAAGCGAGTTTGTCAGCTGTCTTTCAATATTGTCTGCCTGAATGGAGCCAAGATTTGGTGAGAGTTCATTTGTCTGACCGTGAGTGGCCGACAGCATTTAGTTTTGAGTTAGAAACATGGTGCAAAAAACACTGTGAATCGCTGATTCATTTCGAAGTCATTCGTGGGTTCCACAAGAGCGTCCTTTATTTTCCTATCTTTGCAGCGGCAGTGGCGTGTGGGAAAGTTCAATTGGAAGAACTGTCATCGTCGCTTTACTCCATAGATTATTTCCATTTACGACAGATTGTTGAGTTTGACCGCCATTGGTTTAACCCGGTATTTCAAAGTGCATTATGCGTATTTGCTCAAGAGGAAGCTTAAATGAAGCAATATTTTGCCACCCTAAAACAACAAGCTAATAGCCGAGCAAAAGAGTCGACTTTAAGTATTTTGGGTATTAAGAATCCGGCTCTTAGAAACCATTTAAGTGAGCGAATGGAAACGGATGAAAAGTTTGTTCACGGTCCTGTGTTTGAGCAAATGTTCGCTTGGGAAGCAGACGAAATAACGATAGAAGACCTCTCTACCTCCGCTCATAACAACTTACTCAGCCCTGAGCTACTAAATGCACTAGATGTTTCACCACATAAAGAGGGGTGTAAAAAAGACAGTAGCTGCAAGTGTAAATATGTATTGAATAGAGAAATAAAACCCTACAAACATCAATTGGAAGCATGGAGAGGGTTACTTGATCCTCGCCCTCAATCTCAAATTATCACCAGTGGTACTGGCTCAGGCAAAACTGAATGTTTCATGGTACCTATACTCGAAGATTTGTACCGAGAGACACAGCAGACAAGCAGTTCGTTAACAGGGGTGAGAGCGTTATTTCTATATCCTTTGAATGCGTTAATAAACTCGCAGAAAGAACGATTGAATGCTTGGACGATGCACTTTAATGGTGATATTCGATTTTGTCTATATAACGGAAATACTCCTAATGACCTTAAAGCCCAAGATAGGCAAAGGCAAAGAAAGCAGCCTCAGGAAGTACTTTCTAGAAAGTTGATGCGAGAAAACCCAGCTCCTATTTTGGTAACCAATGGAACCATGTTGGAGTATATGTTGGTGAGGCAAGCCGACGCACCCATCATCCAAAAGTCACAGGGGAAGTTGCGTTGGATCGTACTAGATGAAGCACATACGTATATTGGTTCGCAAGCCGCTGAACTTGCTTTGCAGCTAAGACGTGTTATGCAAGCTTTTGATGTTAAGCCTGAGGATATTCGATTTATTGCGACATCGGCAACAATTGCGGGTGCTGAAGCTGAAACACAACTTAAAGAATACCTCGCTAGGCTAGCTAATGTAGGCGTAGAGCAGGTAGCTGTCATTGGGGGAAGACGTGTAGTTCCTGGCTTACCCCAAGTTACACCAGCAGATTTAACTATCAGTGAAATAGAAGCGATAGAGCCAGAGGGTGAACAACCCAAAGATAAGAAGCGGAGTCAAAATTCGGAAGTATCAGAGCGTCGCTACTCTGCTTTAGCGAGTTCTGCACTAGCCGTTAAAATACGAGAGTTGTTAGCTGGCGACAATAGCGGCCCGGTACATTACGCTGAATTACTCGATAAATTAAAACCTTATGATTTAAATGAAGCAGAGTTATTCCGATGGCTGGATATCTGTACCGGAACCAAACATTCTCATAGCAGTGAGGCGTTTTTAAAACTCAGAGCCCATTATTTTCAGCGAACATTGCATGGTTTGTGGTGCTGTATTGCCCCAAACTGCCCGAATAAACAGCAGTCTAAATTGAATGGCGCGTGGCCATTTGGGTTTGTTTATAGTGAGCATCGTCAGAAATGTCATTGTGGGGCAGTAGTACTTGAATTAGCGTTTTGCAATGATTGTAACGAACCACATTTATTGGCAACTGATCACAATGGTCACTTGCAGCAATGGACCGGAAAAATTAATGATGAGTTTTCATTGCTTGATGAAGAAGAAAAAGAGGTAGACGAGGAGCGCTTAGATCAGTTTTCTAAAAACAGAACCGCAAGTGATACTCAAGTTGTTATTGGAGCAAAACAGAGCGATGAATATAAATACCAATTAAAAGGATTTGATACTGCTGGGCGCGAAGAATCTTTGGAAAACAGTTCAATTCACTTAGCTGAGTTGATGAGTGAATCGCAACAGTGCTGCGAATGTGGTTACTCAGGTAGAGGTCAGTACAGTAAAGCGTTACGAAGAGGGTTACTGGGGGCGCCATTCTATACAGCGATTGCTGTACCAACAGTATCGGAATACTGCCCAGATATTGAGGTGGATAAAGAATCCAAGATAGGCCCTAACTCTGTTCCTGGTCGAGGACGTCGGTTAATTACCTTTACTGATAGTCGACAAGGAACGGCAAAAATGTCAATTCGTATGCAGCAAGAAGCCGAACGGTCGCGATTGCGAGGTTTGGTATTTAAGGAGCTTCGTAGGCATGTGGAAGAGAAAGTCGTTATAGATGAGGCATTACTCGACAGCGTAAAAGACTACTTGAGTATGCCTATCGAAAAATTACGAGTTATGCTGCCATCCATCGAAAAATCCATGCCTGAAGATGCTAAGGCACTAAAAGAATATATTGATATTGCCAGTAGTTCGGTTGCTATACCTTTGCCTCAAACAATCACTTGGCCTGATCTTGCAGCTGTTATTAAACAAGATAATGATTTAAAAGAGTCGATGTTAAAAGAGAACAAGCGTTTATCGCCAGAAATTTTCGATGATTCGACAGGACCTCTACGACTGACTCAAATGCTACTGACGAGAGAGTTTGCAAGACGACCAAAAAATAGAAACAATCTAGAGACTCAGGGGTTAGTTAAAATAGTCTACCCGGCATTGGACAAAATCGAGGCTGTCCCGGAGCTTTGGGGGAATTATGGTCTAACGGTAAAAGATTGGCGTGATTACCTTAAAGTTTGTTTGGATTTTTTTGTGCGTGAAAACTCTTATATAACCATTGATCGTGAATGGATTCGTTGGATCGGCATGCACTTTTCACCTAAAACTTTGTTAGGGCCTGACGCGAGTGATGTCGATGAAAACAGAGCTAAGAGTTGGCCGTTAGTACGAAAAGGCAGTAAACGTCAACAACGTATAATTACTTTGCTCACTGTCGCCACTGGCATTGATATTACGAGTAAGGCAGGGGAGGACACGGTTAATGGCTGGTTGGTTTCTGCTTGGAATGCGTTAACCGGTTCGAAAATCTTGCAAGATTCAACAGCAGATAAACAATATAGTTTGAACCTGACTAATGTCAGTTTTTCATTGATGAATTCGGCTTATATATGTCCGATTACGAACAAACTGCTAGACACTACGTTTAAAGGAATTACTCCTTATATTCCGTTTAAAGGCCAGTTAGATGGCAACCTATGTGAAAAAGTGAAACTTCCCGCCGTATGGGCTTTCGAAGGAAGTGATGACTTCTTACTTTCACTTATCTTAACGCGCAAAGATATTGCGAATTCACCGGAAGTAAGATCACTTAGAGAGCAGAATTTGTGGACGGATATTAATGATCGAACGGTAGAGGGTGGTTTTTACTATGCTTCAGCAGAACACTCTGCACAACAATCCGCTGAGCGACTTAAAATCTATGAGGATGAGTTTAAAGTTGGTAGGAAAAATGTCCTCAACTGCTCTACAACAATGGAAATGGGCGTTGATATTGGTGGTATTACTGCGGTAGTGATGAATAATGTACCACCACACCCAGCGAACTATCTTCAGCGAGCAGGCCGAGCTGGTCGATCTAAAGAATCTAGAGCGATAAGTTACACACTATGTAAAAGTAATCCCCATGATATGTTGGTTTTTAATAACCCGAAATGGCCATTTACTACTGTTATATCAGCCCCTCATGTTGAATTTTCGTCTGAGAAATTGGTGCAAAGACATGTAAATTCATTTTTGATGGGACGCTTTTTAATCGAAGAAGTTGGTTTAACAAGTAAAGAGAAATTTAACTTAGATCTCGAGTGGTTTAACTCAAAGGTTATTGACGAAAAATCTATCGCGGAACGTTATATCAATTGGGTAAAAACGTGTGATAAGAGGTTTCAATCAGCCTTAGCTACTTTAGTTAAAGGAACAGCGTTGAGACATGTCCCTTTAACACAAATCTGTAAGCACTCGGCAAAGAAAATCGAGGAAATCACCACTCGGTGGGTAAATGAATATCAATACATAGAAAATGAATTGGTTGGCGTTGATCCTGATGGCCCTTATGCTTATAAGCTTAATTGTGAGAAGTCTCGTTTATGTCGAGAGTACTTACTACGGGATTTAGCAACAAGAGCGTTCCTTCCAGGATATGGATTCCCTACTGATGTCGTAAACTTGGATACCGATAATATCGTTGATTTTAGAAGGCGGCTTCAATTTAGGAACGTTAGCAAACTCGATCGAGAGGATAATGTTTCTATCAATCGAGGATTGCCAAGTCGAAACCTAGCTGTAGCAATTCGAGAGTATGCTCCCGGTTCAGAAATAGTACTCGATGGCAGAGTACATAGAGCGGCAGGTATCTCGCTGAATTGGCAGAAAATTCACGTTGATGGTGCGAAAGATTCTCAGAAATTTGACTTAGCTTGGCGTTGCCCAAGTTGTGGTCAGACAGGATATAAAACAGATCTGGCAACACAATCTGATTCGAGTAACTTGATGTGCACTAATATAGCTTGTGGCCAAGCTATTCCAAAAAATGATGAAAAAGATCCAAGCAAAAAAGATTATCGAAAAAAGGTGATTCAACCTACAGGCTTTGTTACCGATTATTATCGAGAACCAACCAATAATATTTCTAATAATAATTATGTTCCCGTTCAACCTTCTTGGGTTATTGCATCAGGTACAGCAACGCCATTACCAATACCTGCACTTGGTTATATGGTGTCGGATGCCAATGGCAAGGTCTTCCATCATAGTTCTGGATTGTCGGGTAAAGGGTATGCGTTATGCATGGCTTGTGGCCGCGCAGAGTCAATGACAGCGAAAGGTGAGTTGCCAAAAGCACTTAACTTGGAAAAAGCGCATAAACCACCGCGTCCTAGTAAATTCGATAAAGATGAAGTAGGTCGACACGCTGATTGTGACGGGTCTGCCAAGATAATATCTTCGATTCATTTAGGTATTAACTCCCGAACCGATGTATTTGAACTGGTGATTAAGAACCCTAAAACAGGTGAATACATACCTGATAATGAGCAGGGTCGAAAAATAGCGACCACATTAGCTGTGGCACTACGAAAGTGCTTAGTAGAGCAGCTCGGTGTCTCTACAAACGAAATCCAATATAGCGTTAGGCCAACAGTTATTGGTGATAATCAACACGCATTAGTGCTTCAGTTGTTCGACAGCGTGGGCGGTGGTGCCGGATTTTCGACATCCGCGCCATTTCATATTTCCGAGATATTGAATGGATTAGTTGGAAAACTTGATTGTAGGAAGCAATGTGACGCGTTTTGTCCTGAATGCCTTTTAGAGTCGGATTCGAAACACGATACCGATAAACTCGATCGCATGTTAGCGATAGAATGGTTAGGGGATAATTTTAAACATTACGTATCACTCTCGACTAAGCACCAAAACCTTATCAAGGATGGAAAATACTGCCCTCAAACTATCGAGGCGCAGTTGACCGATTTACTCAATGAAAAGGTATCGGAATGTTTATTTGTTCTTTCTTCTGAAGTCGAAGGGTGGGATACCTCTCTTGTCTTGATGAAATCGAAATTGCATGAACTATTAGCGAAGAATATCGCTGTTTCAATAGTCGTCCCTAAGGTTGAATTTAATGAAGAAATTCTGACTTTCTTAAGAGAAATACAAAAAATCGGGGTTCAGCTTAGGTATGGAAAAGAGTGTGGGGCGATTGTTTTCCAAGCCTTAACAAGTAGTGGTTGGTCAACGTTAGCCAATCTTGACGTTAAAGCAACTACCCCTGGGGAGCATTGGCTTACAGCAGAAGACATTTCTATTACTTCTTATAGTGAACCAGAAATAGTAACAACGCCTTTTGAATTAGACTCCATAGAGCCAACTCACTTGTTGGGAGCTGTTCATATTGATATCGCAACTGAATTAAACGGACCTCTTTCAAAATTCGGTCGATCTTTTGTAAACTTACTAAAAAGTAAAGATGAGCGGTTAGCAAAGCTGCTTAGAGAAGAAGATCTTAACTTAATTTCGTATTCAGATAGGTATTTACAAAGTCCAGTTTCTTTATTGTTATTAGCGGAAGTGCTCAAGGATCTAGGAGCAAAATCGGATTGCCAAATAAAAGTCAAAAGCTGTTTTGATGAACAAAACCGAAACCCATTTGCCGTTAATCATGATTGGAAAAATCGCGATGATTACGACGCAATACTAAATGCTTGGTTGACTCATATGGCGGGGAAAGATGTAGATACAAACATAATAGAGAACAAACGCGAAGTGCCTCACCGAAGAGCAATAAATCTACAGTTTTCCACTGGCGATATAGTTGAAGTTACTCTAGACCAAGGTTTTGGGTATTGGAGATTAGATCTTACTGGTGGGATGCATCGATTTGATTTCATGAGAGATACTCACGATCAGATAAAAAGACTAATTGAGGTTTATAAATTAGCTAAGGTGGCCAATAGTGCTAATTGGTCTACTTGGATTGCAGTTAATTTATTGTAATAATTTAAATGATTCAAAGAGATAATGACGAAGGCTGTCACTCAGTTGGCAGCTATACTCATTAACTGAAGATGAAGATTTAAGGATCTGGATATTATCATTTGTAGGAGATATCAATAAGCTAGTCATCTTTGGCGAAGTTTTTGGTAATTTTTATTACCACTAGTGAAAATAATTACATATCGCACAGCTTAACATTCACTTAAAAGGCTTAAAAACAACCATTTAATATTTGGCATGCTAGTTGATTAGTAACTCTTAACTTTTATAGAAAGAGGAAAAAGTGATGGGTTACGAAATTGATTTTTTAGGTGTTGGGGAAGAGTCGAAGAGTGGTGACGCGATTGTACTTCGCTACGGGAATCTATACGGGCACCGTGACGAACAAACGGTAGTAGTGATTGACGGTGGCTTTCAAAGCACAGGTTCAAAGATTATTGATCACATCACAACTTGTTTCGGGACGTCCAAAGTGGATTTGGTTATTAATACTCATGCTGACCAAGACCACATCAACGGGTTAGAAGCCGTACTCAATGAACTCGAAGTAAAAGAACTTTGGATTCATCAGCCGTGGCTGCATAACCAAGGGCTTGCTAGCAAATTCATAGACGGGCGCGTAACGGACAAAAGCTTAGGGGAGCGCCTTAAGAAAAATCTCGAAAAAGCTTGGTCATTGGTTGAGCTGGCTGAGTCGAAAGGGATTAGCGTGCGTGAACCTTTTACGGGCGTAACGGATACAGGCGGCGGGATTAAGGTGCTCGGTCCTTCCGTCGAATACTACGAATCTCTCATTCCTAATTTCGATGGTATGCCAGAGAAAGCGAGTGCAACAAGTGCATTAGAAAGTTTTTTTGACAAAGCAGCGGCATCTATTCGTCGTTTCTTCGCTACTTGGGGCGAAGATCAGATTGATGATGAAGGGATCACATCAGCGAAGAACAACTCCAGTGTGATCACCCAATTGATAGTCGAGGGAAGACGCTCGGTTTTTACAGGTGATGCGGGCATCCAGGCGCTGGAACACGCGGCAGATATAATCGAGCAGTGTACCAGTGGAGCAGACCTTCGATTTATGCAGATCCCGCATCATGGGAGTAAACGTAATATCGGAACGACAGTGCTAAATCGTTTGGTTGGTGAGCCGGTTAGCCAAGGCTCTTCTCGAAATATCACGGCAATCGCCTCCACAGCTAAATACAGCGAGCCTAAGCACCCACGAAAAGCCGTGATGAATGCTTTCACACACCGAGGAGTCAAAGCTCTAGCGACGAGAGGTACCGCTATTTGCCACAATTTCAATGCGCCTAGCCGAGATGGGTGGAGTAGTATGGATCCTGAGCCATATCACTTCGACTATGAAGAAGAGGTCGCATAATGGCAGGAATCTCTATAAAAGCTAATAACATTGTCCCGCTTTCAGTACTGATGGTTCTTCAATTCGCCGTAATATCACTGGTTAATCAAAATGTTTTTGATATCAGCTATGTCGATATACTAAGAGACACGAGTGGTTCGATGTTAGCAATAGGTGCGGTTTCGGGGTGGCTTAGCCACCTCATACCTGCTGACCTGAAAAGTGTCTTAGTATTTTGGCGATGGCACGATGTATTACCAGGGCATCGTTTTATACCGTTGGCAGAGAAAGACCAGCGTATTGATACCGAGTCCCTGAAAGCCCACGTGGCCGAGTTTGATTCTTTAAAGCAAAATAGTAGTGAGCAGAACAGTTATTGGTACAAGACATTTTATCGTCCATCCAATAAGCAGGATGAAGTGATTTCAACTCACAGAGCTTATTTGCTGTATCGGGATGCAGCGGCAGTGTCTTTTGTCACTGCTTTTGCCTTGCTCGTCGCGAAGCAATACTTCGGTGAGTTTCTTACAGAAGTAAGCTATCAATCTTTGTGGGTATTTGCTTTGACAATCACAGGTTTTTCTATCGCCGCGAGAAATGCGGGGAATAGGCTGGTCACGACAGCAATTGCCGTGACTTTGACGAGCTGACGCTTCAATGCGGTAAAAGTATAAGATAACGCAGATCTGTTTGGCTTATCACCGCGCGCTTGAAGCAGCTTAGGTCAAGCGGGACACTTGAGCTGAGTTGATTAAAGAAAGTGGTGATTAGCTATTTTATGGTAAATGGATACTTATGTTGAATCGTCGCGTCAGAATACTCAAGAGGGAGAAAAATGGAGGTGAGGAGTCAAGGCGCTTGTCTTATCAATGCCAATATTCACCTGTTAAATACTTTATTTAACATAACATACATAATGCGCACTTGGATGTCAGAGGTTTGATGACAAATCAAATGATGCTACCAAAGACTCCCATTGGCTCTTGGTCAATTCTTCTGATGGCTCCATCATGTCATCCTTGTAGCGCGCATCAACAACAGTGACAAGATATGATTCATTATCCAGTTCTAAACGTTCTTCAACGTACAATGAAATGTCACAATCTTCTTGTTGTGATGTCCACGTGGTGCCAACTACGGGCTCACACGATACCTGATTGGTTTGTCTCATAAATTCTCCCATCACTATAAGTCGTTGGATAGACTTTCAAGCCTAAGCAACTTGGGCATTGTTCTTCGTGCAAATATACACGTCCTCGGTACATGTATTCGCAATAATTTATGCCTACCTTACCGCAAACCGGACATATGTCCGGCCGCGTATATCGATAGGCGCTATGACCATTACACATGATCGTGGCGAAACTTCTTCGCTAGCAGTGTTAATGTGAGCGCTTGTGCATCAACCTTAAAATGGCGTGCAACTTGTTCCAGCAATTCATCTAAATGCATGGCCATCATCGGTGCACTTGGTCCAAGCTTGTCATAAAAAATGATAACGCAATCTTCCACCGCATCTTTGGAAAGCGGCGAGTCTCTATCAAGCAAAGAAACACGCTTGACCATATCGTAACAAGTTAATGCCCTGGGCAGTGGCGGATTATATTTATCGACAGGTTTATATTTAACGCCATTTTCTCTCGCTATGTACTGCACTCGGCGGAAAGGTATGTTTAACTTTTTAGCAAGCGCACTCCCGCCAAAAAGAGGATAATTATCAATGATATAATTAGCTATCTTCTGACATGTACTCCCCATTGAAACCACACCCAGCTTACGCGCCATACTCAAAACTGACTGATGTGTACGCCCTAGCTCTTTAGCAATCTCTTTGCGTGTTTTACCCTGAGCAGCCAAACGGCAAAGCTCAACCTTCTCAGATAAAGACCAATAATGAGGCGGCTTATCTTCTGAATGGTGAACTTTATTGGGCCTTAATAAGTCTGCAAAGGAATGGCTTATTGACTGAGTTGTTGGTTGTGATAACTTCATGTCTTCCATAGTGATGCTCTCAATGTAATCATGATGGTAAGCGCAGTGGGTATCCCACTACCCGCTGCGCACTCTTTGTTAAGCAACAATCGGCTCTATAAGCATGCCAAAACGTTTTAACTCCAAACCACCAAACTTATTAACAATAAAGCTAGAGTTGTGAACGGTATAAAGTCCTGCTGCATAATGTGGCTGCCCTTCTTCAATCTGTAACTTCATCTCTACCGGAAACTTGCCGCCCAAGTGCGCGTAAGCAATCTGCTCTCGTATCTCTCTGACTGGACGATCGTCTTTAGCTGGAATATTGCGCGTTAGAATGCGTTCATCTTCTTCAAAGATCTCAATTTTTAACATGGTGTTCCTCATGATGCGTATGCATGGAATGGTAAAACGTTGGTAGTCGCCACTCTGGGCAGCTGGTACCAACTGGGAATAGAAAGGGGTTTTACTTCAATAACTTCTGAGCGCTTCAATGTTGGGCACATGCGGCTAACATCAAATTGTTGTCCAATGTCGATACCTATGGCTTTCAACCTAGATTTATGCTCATAAAACTGAGAGCGCTTAAGCGTAGAGCGAAGATCTACGCCTTGTTGCCATAAAACTGCATATGACTGCGTAGCGTTAGCTGCTTGGCGGCTCTTAACCACACCCGATGATATGAGTTGGTCAGCAATAGATAAGTGAGTATCGTGCGTGGCATGTAGTGTCTTCATAGCGTTCTCGATATCTTGTAAGTGTTCGTGAAAGTCTGCTTCTGTAACTAACCCGTAGAACTGCAAGTTGTGGCGCTTTAAAAGTTTTTGTCTAAGGCTGTGCTCTTCTCGTACGACGCCCTGCTCTGCACAGTAATCAATTAGCTGGTCTATATAATTCAGTTGAGTCTCTGTAACACCGTATTTTTTACGCTTATCTCGACGCAAATGTTCTTTTAGTTCAAAGCTCTTACAGTAAAGCTTGGTCATCATCCACTCTGACGCCTCTCCCCAATTACACGTCATGCCATTAGGGTAAAGCTTGGGCTCTCGACCTCTACCAATCTGAATAGACGACATGCCCCGAATGAAGGAAGCCTCTTTCCTTGCACCCACCATGTGATTACGTGTCCAATCAATGAGCGTAATCTCAGCGCCATTACCGATAAGGCCTGAACGCTTGCCATCCTGTGACTGACGATGCTTAAGCTTGGTGTTCTTGGTAAATGGTGGTAGCCCATACTGCGCCAATACATGGTTATAAATGGCGACACAATCATCTAGTTGAGTAAGTCCAAATAGATTATCCATGCGTTGCCAACGTGACGGGTTCCCCTCCACACGGACTCGGTTGCCGTTACAACGAATCGTTAGCTTAGTGCTGTAAGAGCCTTCTAAAACCTTCTGATTAACACTGGGAGGTAAATGCTCGCCCGTCTCCATATCAACACGTTCAATCACATGCGTACCGACAAGAGGCAAGCCCCCCTCTGGGTAATCTTGTTGCATGAACAGTTGATCAATAAAAAAACCAAGCAAACCTAAAAACCTGTCAAGTACATTTTTATGTAGGCTAATATAAACTAGTATGTATATCAATGACTGAGTGCATAAAAGTAGGGTTAGAATGAAAGAAATATATACTTATGGAAGATATGACATGCTCAAAGATGTACTTAAGGAGGCCCGTAGCCGTGCAGGGCTAAAACAAAGCGAAATAGCAAAAAAAATGGGGATTACCCCGCAAACCTACCTAAAGTGGGAAAATGGAAAAACCGAGCCCAAAGCAAGCCAAGTGCACGAGTTAGCTAAGATATTGAATATAAGTGAAAGAGAAATCTGTAGCGGAAAGGCCATTAAACGAAGCAAAACGCCTATGGAGTTCTTATACAAAGCAAGTCATGCCATGAATAAAGTAAACGACACAATACTCATGATAACGCTGTGGGACTATATAGATGATGAGGAAGAGTTCATCAATAAACTCTGGGAGGCCGTTGATACTAAGAGACATTATCTCGGGGAAGCAGAGGGTCAGAGTCCGGATGTCCGGACTTAGTTCGGGTGTAACAGGAACCCGAACCTATAGCACAGCTCCCGCGGGCGGCGCTTCGCTTCCTCCGCCCCCGTGATCTGCTTTGCCCATCTCTAATGAAAGGTAGTGGTCAGGTAGGAGTAAAAGCCCTAACGCCGGCACTAGCTGAAAGCTCGCTATGGACTCGCATAGGGTGAGAGCGCACAAAACTCAACGTCAGAGTAAATTGAACGTACGCTATGGCCTCGCAGGATGGTGAGGGCACGTGCGTTTTTTAGTGTATGTGTTGGTCTCGGGCGGTTAGCTGTTGTACCGCTGCTAACCGCCGTTGTGCGCCCTTATATCACTTGCAAGCAAGTGATGGGGGGACGGGGAGATGGGGAGATGGGGAGATAGGAATTATCGGGGTATGTCACCAAATGCGCATTATGAGGTTTATATTACGGGCTAGTCTCTTGTCAGACGATTCTCGTAAACTCGCCCACGTCTTCCGGCGTTCCTAGTCGTCCAGTGCTTCGCAATGGTACTGACCGAAAACCCTCAACATAATCCTAACTTACATAATGCGCACTTGGATGTCAGAGGTTTGATGACAAATCAAATGATGCTACCAAAGACTCCCATTGGCTCTTGGTCAATTCTTCTGATGGCTCCATCATGTCATCCTTGTAGCGCGCATCAACAACAGTGACAAGATATGATTCATTATCCAGTTCTAAACGTTCTTCAACGTACAATGAAATGTCACAATCTTCTTGTTGTGATGTCCACGTGGTGCCAACTACGGGCTCACACGATACCTGATTGGTTTGTCTCATAAATTCTCCCATCACTATAAGTCGTTGGATAGACTTTCAAGCCTAAGCAACTTGGGCATTGTTCTTCGTGCAAATATACACGTCCTCGGTACATGTATTCGCAATAATTTATGCCTACCTTACCGCAAACCGGACATATGTCCGGCCGCGTATATCGATAGGCGCTATGACCATTACACATGATCGTGGCGAAACTTCTTCGCTAGCAGTGTTAATGTGAGCGCTTGTGCATCAACCTTAAAATGGCGTGCAACTTGTTCCAGCAATTCATCTAAATGCATGGCCATCATCGGTGCACTTGGTCCAAGCTTGTCATAAAAAATGATAACGCAATCTTCCACCGCATCTTTGGAAAGCGGCGAGTCTCTATCAAGCAAAGAAACACGCTTGACCATATCGTAACAAGTTAATGCCCTGGGCAGTGGCGGATTATATTTATCGACAGGTTTATATTTAACGCCATTTTCTCTCGCTATGTACTGCACTCGGCGGAAAGGTATGTTTAACTTTTTAGCAAGCGCACTCCCGCCAAAAAGAGGATAATTATCAATGATATAATTAGCTATCTTCTGACATGTACTCCCCATTGAAACCACACCCAGCTTACGCGCCATACTCAAAACTGACTGATGTGTACGCCCTAGCTCTTTAGCAATCTCTTTGCGTGTTTTACCCTGAGCAGCCAAACGGCAAAGCTCAACCTTCTCAGATAAAGACCAATAATGAGGCGGCTTATCTTCTGAATGGTGAACTTTATTGGGCCTTAATAAGTCTGCAAAGGAATGGCTTATTGACTGAGTTGTTGGTTGTGATAACTTCATGTCTTCCATAGTGATGCTCTCAATGTAATCATGATGGTAAGCGCAGTGGGTATCCCACTACCCGCTGCGCACTCTTTGTTAAGCAACAATCGGCTCTATAAGCATGCCAAAACGTTTTAACTCCAAACCACCAAACTTATTAACAATAAAGCTAGAGTTGTGAACGGTATAAAGTCCTGCTGCATAATGTGGCTGCCCTTCTTCAATCTGTAACTTCATCTCTACCGGAAACTTGCCGCCCAAGTGCGCGTAAGCAATCTGCTCTCGTATCTCTCTGACTGGACGATCGTCTTTAGCTGGAATATTGCGCGTTAGAATGCGTTCATCTTCTTCAAAGATCTCAATTTTTAACATGGTGTTCCTCATGATGCGTATGCATGGAATGGTAAAACGTTGGTAGTCGCCACTCTGGGCAGCTGGTACCAACTGGGAATAGAAAGGGGTTTTACTTCAATAACTTCTGAGCGCTTCAATGTTGGGCACATGCGGCTAACATCAAATTGTTGTCCAATGTCGATACCTATGGCTTTCAACCTAGATTTATGCTCATAAAACTGAGAGCGCTTAAGCGTAGAGCGAAGATCTACGCCTTGTTGCCATAAAACTGCATATGACTGCGTAGCGTTAGCTGCTTGGCGGCTCTTAACCACACCCGATGATATGAGTTGGTCAGCAATAGATAAGTGAGTATCGTGCGTGGCATGTAGTGTCTTCATAGCGTTCTCGATATCTTGTAAGTGTTCGTGAAAGTCTGCTTCTGTAACTAACCCGTAGAACTGCAAGTTGTGGCGCTTTAAAAGTTTTTGTCTAAGGCTGTGCTCTTCTCGTACGACGCCCTGCTCTGCACAGTAATCAATTAGCTGGTCTATATAATTCAGTTGAGTCTCTGTAACACCGTATTTTTTACGCTTATCTCGACGCAAATGTTCTTTTAGTTCAAAGCTCTTACAGTAAAGCTTGGTCATCATCCACTCTGACGCCTCTCCCCAATTACACGTCATGCCATTAGGGTAAAGCTTGGGCTCTCGACCTCTACCAATCTGAATAGACGACATGCCCCGAATGAAGGAAGCCTCTTTCCTTGCACCCACCATGTGATTACGTGTCCAATCAATGAGCGTAATCTCAGCGCCATTACCGATAAGGCCTGAACGCTTGCCATCCTGTGACTGACGATGCTTAAGCTTGGTGTTCTTGGTAAATGGTGGTAGCCCATACTGCGCCAATACATGGTTATAAATGGCGACACAATCATCTAGTTGAGTAAGTCCAAATAGATTATCCATGCGTTGCCAACGTGACGGGTTCCCCTCCACACGGACTCGGTTGCCGTTACAACGAATCGTTAGCTTAGTGCTGTAAGAGCCTTCTAAAACCTTCTGATTAACACTGGGAGGTAAATGCTCGCCCGTCTCCATATCAACACGTTCAATCACATGCGTACCGACAAGAGGCAAGCCCCCCTCTGGGTAATCTTGTTGCATGAACAGTTGATCAATAAAAAAACCAAGCAAACCTAAAAACCTGTCAAGTACATTTTTATGTAGGCTAATATAAACTAGTATGTATATCAATGACTGAGTGCATAAAAGTAGGGTTAGAATGAAAGAAATATATACTTATGGAAGATATGACATGCTCAAAGATGTACTTAAGGAGGCCCGTAGCCGTGCAGGGCTAAAACAAAGCGAAATAGCAAAAAAAATGGGGATTACCCCGCAAACCTACCTAAAGTGGGAAAATGGAAAAACCGAGCCCAAAGCAAGCCAAGTGCACGAGTTAGCTAAGATATTGAATATAAGTGAAAGAGAAATCTGTAGCGGAAAGGCCATTAAACGAAGCAAAACGCCTATGGAGTTCTTATACAAAGCAAGTCATGCCATGAATAAAGTAAACGACACAATACTCATGATAACGCTGTGGGACTATATAGATGATGAGGAAGAGTTCATCAATAAACTCTGGGAGGCCGTTGATACTAAGAGACATTATCTCGGGGAAGCAGAGGGTCAGAGTCCGGATGTCCGGACTTAGTTCGGGTGTAACAGGAACCCGAACCTATAGCACAGCTCCCGCGGGCGGCGCTTCGCTTCCTCCGCCCCCGTGATCTGCTTTGCCCATCTCTAATGAAAGGTAGTGGTCAGGTAGGAGTAAAAGCCCTAACGCCGGCACTAGCTGAAAGCTCGCTATGGACTCGCATAGGGTGAGAGCGCACAAAACTCAACGTCAGAGTAAATTGAACGTACGCTATGGCCTCGCAGGATGGTGAGGGCACGTGCGTTTTTTAGTGTATGTGTTGGTCTCGGGCGGTTAGCTGTTGTACCGCTGCTAACCGCCGTTGTGCGCCCTTATATCACTTGCAAGCAAGTGATGGGGGGACGGGGAGATGGGGAGATGGGGAGATAGGAATTATCGGGGTATGTCACCAAATGCGCATTATGAGGTTTATATTACGGGCTAGTCTCTTGTCAGACGATTCTCGTAAACTCGCCCACGTCTTCCGGCGTTCCTAGTCGTCCAGTGCTTCGCAATGGTACTGACCGAAAACCCTCAACATAATCCTAACTTACATAATGCGCACTTGGATGTCAGAGGTTTGATGACAAATCAAATGATGCTACCAAAGACTCCCATTGGCTCTTGGTCAATTCTTCTGATGGCTCCATCATGTCATCCTTGTAGCGCGCATCAACAACAGTGACAAGATATGATTCATTATCCAGTTCTAAACGTTCTTCAACGTACAATGAAATGTCACAATCTTCTTGTTGTGATGTCCACGTGGTGCCAACTACGGGCTCACACGATACCTGATTGGTTTGTCTCATAAATTCTCCCATCACTATAAGTCGTTGGATAGACTTTCAAGCCTAAGCAACTTGGGCATTGTTCTTCGTGCAAATATACACGTCCTCGGTACATGTATTCGCAATAATTTATGCCTACCTTACCGCAAACCGGACATATGTCCGGCCGCGTATATCGATAGGCGCTATGACCATTACACATGATCGTGGCGAAACTTCTTCGCTAGCAGTGTTAATGTGAGCGCTTGTGCATCAACCTTAAAATGGCGTGCAACTTGTTCCAGCAATTCATCTAAATGCATGGCCATCATCGGTGCACTTGGTCCAAGCTTGTCATAAAAAATGATAACGCAATCTTCCACCGCATCTTTGGAAAGCGGCGAGTCTCTATCAAGCAAAGAAACACGCTTGACCATATCGTAACAAGTTAATGCCCTGGGCAGTGGCGGATTATATTTATCGACAGGTTTATATTTAACGCCATTTTCTCTCGCTATGTACTGCACTCGGCGGAAAGGTATGTTTAACTTTTTAGCAAGCGCACTCCCGCCAAAAAGAGGATAATTATCAATGATATAATTAGCTATCTTCTGACATGTACTCCCCATTGAAACCACACCCAGCTTACGCGCCATACTCAAAACTGACTGATGTGTACGCCCTAGCTCTTTAGCAATCTCTTTGCGTGTTTTACCCTGAGCAGCCAAACGGCAAAGCTCAACCTTCTCAGATAAAGACCAATAATGAGGCGGCTTATCTTCTGAATGGTGAACTTTATTGGGCCTTAATAAGTCTGCAAAGGAATGGCTTATTGACTGAGTTGTTGGTTGTGATAACTTCATGTCTTCCATAGTGATGCTCTCAATGTAATCATGATGGTAAGCGCAGTGGGTATCCCACTACCCGCTGCGCACTCTTTGTTAAGCAACAATCGGCTCTATAAGCATGCCAAAACGTTTTAACTCCAAACCACCAAACTTATTAACAATAAAGCTAGAGTTGTGAACGGTATAAAGTCCTGCTGCATAATGTGGCTGCCCTTCTTCAATCTGTAACTTCATCTCTACCGGAAACTTGCCGCCCAAGTGCGCGTAAGCAATCTGCTCTCGTATCTCTCTGACTGGACGATCGTCTTTAGCTGGAATATTGCGCGTTAGAATGCGTTCATCTTCTTCAAAGATCTCAATTTTTAACATGGTGTTCCTCATGATGCGTATGCATGGAATGGTAAAACGTTGGTAGTCGCCACTCTGGGCAGCTGGTACCAACTGGGAATAGAAAGGGGTTTTACTTCAATAACTTCTGAGCGCTTCAATGTTGGGCACATGCGGCTAACATCAAATTGTTGTCCAATGTCGATACCTATGGCTTTCAACCTAGATTTATGCTCATAAAACTGAGAGCGCTTAAGCGTAGAGCGAAGATCTACGCCTTGTTGCCATAAAACTGCATATGACTGCGTAGCGTTAGCTGCTTGGCGGCTCTTAACCACACCCGATGATATGAGTTGGTCAGCAATAGATAAGTGAGTATCGTGCGTGGCATGTAGTGTCTTCATAGCGTTCTCGATATCTTGTAAGTGTTCGTGAAAGTCTGCTTCTGTAACTAACCCGTAGAACTGCAAGTTGTGGCGCTTTAAAAGTTTTTGTCTAAGGCTGTGCTCTTCTCGTACGACGCCCTGCTCTGCACAGTAATCAATTAGCTGGTCTATATAATTCAGTTGAGTCTCTGTAACACCGTATTTTTTACGCTTATCTCGACGCAAATGTTCTTTTAGTTCAAAGCTCTTACAGTAAAGCTTGGTCATCATCCACTCTGACGCCTCTCCCCAATTACACGTCATGCCATTAGGGTAAAGCTTGGGCTCTCGACCTCTACCAATCTGAATAGACGACATGCCCCGAATGAAGGAAGCCTCTTTCCTTGCACCCACCATGTGATTACGTGTCCAATCAATGAGCGTAATCTCAGCGCCATTACCGATAAGGCCTGAACGCTTGCCATCCTGTGACTGACGATGCTTAAGCTTGGTGTTCTTGGTAAATGGTGGTAGCCCATACTGCGCCAATACATGGTTATAAATGGCGACACAATCATCTAGTTGAGTAAGTCCAAATAGATTATCCATGCGTTGCCAACGTGACGGGTTCCCCTCCACACGGACTCGGTTGCCGTTACAACGAATCGTTAGCTTAGTGCTGTAAGAGCCTTCTAAAACCTTCTGATTAACACTGGGAGGTAAATGCTCGCCCGTCTCCATATCAACACGTTCAATCACATGCGTACCGACAAGAGGCAAGCCCCCCTCTGGGTAATCTTGTTGCATGAACAGTTGATCAATAAAAAAACCAAGCAAACCTAAAAACCTGTCAAGTACATTTTTATGTAGGCTAATATAAACTAGTATGTATATCAATGACTGAGTGCATAAAAGTAGGGTTAGAATGAAAGAAATATATACTTATGGAAGATATGACATGCTCAAAGATGTACTTAAGGAGGCCCGTAGCCGTGCAGGGCTAAAACAAAGCGAAATAGCAAAAAAAATGGGGATTACCCCGCAAACCTACCTAAAGTGGGAAAATGGAAAAACCGAGCCCAAAGCAAGCCAAGTGCACGAGTTAGCTAAGATATTGAATATAAGTGAAAGAGAAATCTGTAGCGGAAAGGCCATTAAACGAAGCAAAACGCCTATGGAGTTCTTATACAAAGCAAGTCATGCCATGAATAAAGTAAACGACACAATACTCATGATAACGCTGTGGGACTATATAGATGATGAGGAAGAGTTCATCAATAAACTCTGGGAGGCCGTTGATACTAAGAGACATTATCTCGGGGAAGCAGAGGGTCAGAGTCCGGATGTCCGGACTTAGTTCGGGTGTAACAGGAACCCGAACCTATAGCACAGCTCCCGCGGGCGGCGCTTCGCTTCCTCCGCCCCCGTGATCTGCTTTGCCCATCTCTAATGAAAGGTAGTGGTCAGGTAGGAGTAAAAGCCCTAACGCCGGCACTAGCTGAAAGCTCGCTATGGACTCGCATAGGGTGAGAGCGCACAAAACTCAACGTCAGAGTAAATTGAACGTACGCTATGGCCTCGCAGGATGGTGAGGGCACGTGCGTTTTTTAGTGTATGTGTTGGTCTCGGGCGGTTAGCTGTTGTACCGCTGCTAACCGCCGTTGTGCGCCCTTATATCACTTGCAAGCAAGTGATGGGGGGACGGGGAGATGGGGAGATGGGGAGATAGGAATTATCGGGGTATGTCACCAAATGCGCATTATGAGGTTTATATTACGGGCTAGTCTCTTGTCAGACGATTCTCGTAAACTCGCCCACGTCTTCCGGCGTTCCTAGTCGTCCAGTGCTTCGCAATGGTACTGACCGAAAACCCTCAACATAATCCTAACTTACATAATGCGCACTTGGATGTCAGAGGTTTGATGACAAATCAAATGATGCTACCAAAGACTCCCATTGGCTCTTGGTCAATTCTTCTGATGGCTCCATCATGTCATCCTTGTAGCGCGCATCAACAACAGTGACAAGATATGATTCATTATCCAGTTCTAAACGTTCTTCAACGTACAATGAAATGTCACAATCTTCTTGTTGTGATGTCCACGTGGTGCCAACTACGGGCTCACACGATACCTGATTGGTTTGTCTCATAAATTCTCCCATCACTATAAGTCGTTGGATAGACTTTCAAGCCTAAGCAACTTGGGCATTGTTCTTCGTGCAAATATA
This sequence comes from Salinivibrio sp. ES.052, assembly GCF_900141775.1. GTDB lineage: Bacteria > Pseudomonadota > Gammaproteobacteria > Enterobacterales > Vibrionaceae > Salinivibrio. Next base: position 677,532 of record NZ_FSRI01000003.1, read on the forward strand.
CACGTCCTCGGTACATGTATTCGCAATAATTTATGCCTACCTTACCGCAAACCGGACATATGTCCGGCCGCGTATATCGATAGGCGCTATGACCATTACACATGATCGTGGCGAAACTTCTTCGCTAGCAGTGTTAATGTGAGCGCTTGTGCATCAACCTTAAAATGGCGTGCAACTTGTTCCAGCAATTCATCTAAATGCATGGCCATCATCGGTGCACTTGGTCCAAGCTGTCATAAAAAATGATAACGCAATCTTCCACCGCATCTTTGGAAAGCGGCGAGTCTCTATCAAGCAAAGAAACACGCTTGACCATATCGTAACAAGTTAATGCCCTGGGCAGTGGCGGATTATATTTATCGACAGGTTTATATTTAACGCCATTTTCTCTCGCTATGTACTGCACTCGGCGGAAAGGTATGTTTAACTTTTTAGCAAGCGCACTCCCGCCAAAAAGAGGATAATTATCAATGATATAATAGCTATCTTCTGACATGTACTCCCCATTGAAACCACACCCAGCTTACGCGCCATACTCAAACTGACTGATGTGTACGCCCTAGCTCTTTAGCAATCTCTTTGCGTGTTT
>NZ_FSRI01000001.1 GCF_900141775.1 Salinivibrio sp. ES.052
TGGCACCATGATTGATGCGATTGCGTTTAATATCGATTTACGTCGCTGGCCAGATCCAAGTGCAAAAACACTTCATTTGGTCTATCGACTGGATATTAATGAATTTCGCGGTAACCGTAGCGCTCAGTTGATCGTTTCTCACCTTGAAGTCGCTTAATTATGCGGCTTTTTTCATCACGCCCTGTTTATTGGCGTGACAATTCGCTAAAATTCGGCGGTTAAATTTCCGCTAATTAATGAAGATGCTTGACCATGTTTGAGATTAATCCAATCAAAAATCGCCTCGCGGATATCGCTGAACGCACCGATGTCCTTCGGGGGTATCTTTGACTATGACGCCAAGAAAGAGCGTCTAGAAGAAGTCAATGCCGAATTAGAACAACCGGATGTGTGGAACGAACCACAACGTGCGCAAGCGTTGGGTAAAGAGCGCGCGTCATTGGAGGCGGTGGTCGATACCATCGATCAACTGACGCAAGGTGGCGAAGATGTTAATGAGCTACTGACGCTTGCCGTCGAAGAAGACGATCAAGAAACCTTTGATGAAATTGAGCCCGAATTGGCTGATCTTGAAGACAAGCTCACTAAGCTTGAGTTCCGTCGCATGTTCTCCGGCGAACATGATGCCTCCGATAGCTACATAGACCTTCAAGCAGGGTCTGGTGGCACAGAAGCACAAGATTGGACCAACATGATGCTACGCATGTATCTGCGCTGGGCCGATGCCAAAGGCTTTAAAGCCGAAGTCATTGAAGTGTCTGAAGGCGATGTGGCAGGGCTTAAATCCGCCACTGTGCGTATTTCGGGTGAGTATGCCTACGGCTGGTTGCGCACTGAAACAGGCGTGCACCGTTTGGTACGTAAATCTCCGTTTGATTCCGGTGGACGCCGTCATACCTCATTTGCCTCTGCATTTGTGTATCCGGAAATCGATGACGATATTGAGATCGACATTAATCCATCGGATCTGCGTATTGATGTCTACCGCGCCTCAGGGGCAGGGGGACAGCACGTCAATACCACAGAGTCAGCGGTACGTATTACCCACATCCCCACCAATGCGGTGGTGCAGTGTCAAAATGATCGCTCACAACACAAAAACAAAGATCAGGCGATGAAGCAGCTCCGAGCGAAACTGTTTGAACTTGAGCTACAAAAGCAAAATGCGGAAAAACAAGCCAACGAAGATGCGAAGTCGGATATCGGTTGGGGCAGTCAGATCCGCTCCTACGTATTAGATGATTCCCGTATCAAAGATTTGCGTACCGGTGTTGAAAACCGTAATACACAGGCCGTTCTTGACGGCAATTTAGATAAATTTATCGAAGCCAGCCTCAAATCTGGCCTGTAATCACGATTTAATGTTAAGGGTTTTCTATGACTGACCAGTTACCAGACGAAAATAAGCTGATTGCCGAGCGTCGCGCCAAACTGAATCACATTCGTGAAAACTGTAAGGCAAACGGCCATCCTAATGACTTCCGTCGTGAACATCTTGCCGCTGACCTACAGGCTGAGTTTGGCGAAAAAGAGAAAGCGGAACTCGAAACACTCGACCATAAAGTGACCATTGCGGGCCGTATCATGGCCAAACGTGGGCCGTTTTTGGTGGTGCAAGATGTGTCAGGACGGGTTCAGGCTTACGCCTCAAAAGAGGTCCAAAAAGCACTGAAAGCCGAGTATCAAGGCCTGGATATTGGTGACATTATTGGTGTCCATGGTGCGCTGCACAAGTCGGGCAAAGGCGATCTCTATGTCAACATGGAACGCTACCAGTTACTGACCAAGGCCTTGCGGCCACTGCCTGAAAAATTCCATGGCCTGGCGGATCAAGAGCTCCGTTATCGCCAACGTTATGTCGACTTGATTGTGAACGAAGAGTCACGTCACGCATTTCAAGTGCGTTCAAGTGTCGTGACCGCCATTCGTAACTACATGGTAGAAAAACACTTTATGGAAGTGGAAACGCCGATGATGCATGTCATCCCAGGCGGAGCGACAGCACGTCCGTTTACCACCCATCATAATGCGTTAGATATCGACATGTACTTACGTGTGGCGCCAGAGCTTTACTTAAAGCGTCTCGTGGTTGGCGGCTTTGAGCGCGTGTTCGAAGTTAACCGTAACTTCCGTAATGAAGGGCTATCACCACGCCATAACCCAGAATTCACCATGATGGAATTCTATATGGCGTATGCCGATTATAACGATCTGATGGATCTCACCGAAGACATGCTGTCACGCGTGGCACTGGAAGTGATGGGGCAGTCGGTGATGCCTTATGGCGATCACGAGATAAACTTTGCCGGGCCATATCCACGCATCACTATGCTTGATGCGATTAAGCAGTACAATCCTGATCATGCTGAAATCCAAGCACTTAACAACGACAATGTTCAAGATCGTGATCACTTAGCGGCGATTGCTAAATCTTTGAAAATCAGTGTTGAATCGTTCTGGACTGCCGGCCAACTGTTGGAAGAGATCTTCGGAGAAACCGCGGAGCCACAGCTGATTCAGCCGACCTTTATCACCGAATACCCAGCCGATATTTCACCGTTGGCACGCCGAAACGATGACAACTTGTTTGTGACTGACCGTTTTGAATTCTTCGTCGGTGGTCGTGAAGTGGCTAATGGCTTCTCGGAGCTGAATGATGCAGAAGACCAAGATGCGCGGTTTAAAGCTCAAGTTGATGCTAAAGATGCCGGTGATGACGAAGCCATGTATTACGATGCGGATTATATCAATGCGCTAGAGCATGGATTGCCGCCAACGGCGGGTCAAGGCATTGGGATCGACCGTTTAGTGATGTTATTCACTAACACCCATACGATCCGTGACGTGATCCTGTTTCCAGCGATGCGCCCTCAACAGGGAAGCTAACGTAGAACTGCCCATAGTGAAAGCGGCTCCCAGAGCCGCTTTTTTTGTGCTGGACGTCATTGTACTGCCATAAAATCACGATATTTTATCTGGTTATTTTTTCTACTTGACTAAAATTATGCGTACAGTGTCCCTGCTAATGTCTCTTTATTGAGACAGAATCAGGTGGCCCCTTCTTTATAATAGGGTTTTGGTTGACTGGCAGTATGACAGACTGGATGTAAGGCAGGTGTTATGGGATTAGACGCGGGGAATGACAAAACCTTAAGCTCACTCATTGTTGTCGGCGGAACGTATGAGCCTTGGTTAGCCACTCTTGAACAAGCCGGTTGGCACTGCCACCGTTGCTATGATTTACGCGCGGCACAGTCACTGCTACAAGATATTGGCCCTTGTATTGGTATTGTTGATCTCAGCCATGATGATTTCAGTCTCAATGGGGTGGCATCGCTCGTTAACCGTAACAAACAGGTTCGCTGGTTAGCGTTGGTGAGAGAGAACCAACTGAACAACGAAGCTATCTGCCAGTTTATTGTTAGTTTTTGTATTGATTATTTCACGTCCCCCGTTCCTAACTCGCAACTGATGAGTACCATAGGGCATCAACTTGGCATGTTACGTTTGGAGCGTCAGATTTGGCCTCAGTTGAGTGATCACAGTGACATGGGCTTGGAGGGCGCTAGCCCGGCGATGAGAAAGCTGCGTGATCAAGTGAGACGTATAGCACCAACGGATGTCTCTGTATTGGTTGCGGGTGAAAGTGGGACGGGAAAAGAGCTTGTTGCCCAAGCGATCCATCATGCATCGACGCGGGCGAAGGCACCGTTTGAGTCGATCAAATGTTCGGCCTTAGCGGATGAACAAACGCAGCATGCTCTACTTGGCGACGAACACTCACCCGGTAAAATCCGTCAGTGCCACAAAGGTTCTTTGTTTTTTGATGAAATCGGTGACTTGCCGCTTCATCTACAAGGGCATCTCTTGCACTTATTGCAAGAAGGAACCTTAGACATTAGCCACGATAAATACAGTCAAGACTTAGATATACGGGTCATTGCTTCCACTCATATGGACTTGGAGAAGCGCGTGGCTGAGGGACTTTTTCGCGAAGACTTGTATTACCGTTTGAACGTGCTTCGGGTTAATATGCCCTCGTTAAAAGACCGTCAGCCTGATGTCCCTGATTTAGCCGAATACTTTTTGCTTAAGTTTGCCCGTCAGTACAACACACAAGCGAGAACCTTTTCTGATGAAGCAAAACGTGTACTAAGCAGTTACTCATGGCCGGGCAATGTGCGCGAGTTAATCAATCAGGTGAAACGCGCAGTGTTGTTGGCTGATCATTTAGTCATTGATGCTGAACACCTCGACTTGCCACGTCAGGGCGACTATAAACAAAGCCTGCGTAAAATCCGAGAGGAGTCTGAGCGAGACGCGCTTATTGCGGTACTCGAGGAAAATAAGGGCCAAGTATCGGCCGCAGCCAAAGAGCTGGGTGTCTCACGTGCGACCATGTATCGGCTATTGAACAAGCACAACCTGATCCCCTCTCCACGCGCTTTCCGTCAGTAATTTTTGCGCGTCAATCTGAAGGACTGAGGCACTCAGCCTTGCTGGGAGTGGGTATCTGGGATAGGAAAGAGAGAGTCATACAGCCAGTTATAGACAAACGCATACACCAGATAAAATACCACTAGCCCAATATCCATACTGAGTGCTTGCCAAAAGCTCATCGACAGCCACCACATGATAAAGGGGATGGTCGCGACCAGCAGACCTGCCTCAAAAATCACTGCATGGAGTAGACGCAAAGGTAAGGTTTTGAGCACCGAGCCGCGCCATGCTAGCATCGCCTTATCAAATCCAATGTTGTAGACATAGTTCCATAGGGTGGCGAGGACCGAAAAAATCGCACCCATGATCCCAAGGTGGCCAATCCCGGCGCCGAGGACCCAATTGAGCCCCAAGACTACCAAGATCAAGCCCGTTAATTCAAAACCGATAGCGTGACGCCATCTATCTGCCTTTGTTCTCATCAGATTTCCGGTCGAGGTTGGATAATGCGGCCAGATTACACGTAATGACCGACAACGCAACTAAGAGGCAGTCGTGAGACGACTTATTGTGGTGTTTGACGGTGAGCGATGAACTCAAAGCTGTACTGATATAGACGGAAGTAATTCACCGTGTATTCAAACGGTGTCCCGTCGACGAGCTCACTGACTGATTCGACCCTTAGGATAGGGGTGTTTTCACGGGTATTGAGCTGTTTCGCGAGGAGCGTTGAGGTGCTATCTGGCCACACACATTGTCGACTTTTCGCGATCTGCATCCCCTTATGTCGCTCGATATAGTCGTATTTTGATGTTTGCATTACTTCGATACTGAGATCGGTAAACATGGCCACCGGCAGGTATGTGCACTCAAGGATTTCTGGCTCGCCATCAATCAAACGAAGACGTTGTATTTCATAAATCAACGTCCCTTCCTCCACGTTTAACTTGCTGGCAATGGTGTGGCTGCAAGGTGACGTTTCAAATGCGATCACTTTTGAGCTGGGTGTTTTGCCTTGCGCTGAGACTTCTTCGATAAAGCCCATCAGTTGAAAGGCGTTGTGCTGTGCTTTAGGTGCTTTTACATAACTGCCGCTACCTCGGACGCGGTAGAGGAGATCGTTATCAACCAACACCTTCATCGCCTTACGTATCGTGACGCGGCTGACGTCATAGGTAGCCTGTAGCGTGGCCTCAGTCGGCATCATCGCGCCTGGTGTCAGGGTGCCATCTTTAATCTGCTCGGTGAGTAAATCGGCTATTTGCATGTAGCGAGGTTTCAACATGTCGGCTCCTTTTAGCTGCATTCCCCATCATAACAAACTGTGATCGATAATACATTTGAAGTACATAAATAGATTTTCATTGTGCTTTCGATCAATAAATGCCCTTTTGTGTATTCTTAAAGTATTATTAATGTAATACTTTAAAGATACATATTAAGAGGAGACACGATGATGAAACCACAAAAGCTCACTATCGTCGGGGGTGGAAGCACCTATACACTGGGGATGATCAATAGCTTGATTGCTGAAAAAGAAGCATTTCCGCTAAGCAAAATCACCTTCTATGACATTGATGAACAAAGACAAGCTTCAAACGCAAAAGCAACAGAAATCTTACTGCGTGAGGCCTATTCTGAGGTCGAGGAGTTCGTTTATACCACGGATAAAGAAACCGCATTTTCAGATGCCGATTTCTTCTTTATTCAGATCCGCACGGGTGGGTTACCAATGCGTGAGCGTGATGAGCAGGTTCCACTCTCTTATGGCTGTGTCGGTCAAGAAACCTGTGGCGCGGGTGGAATGGCGTATGGGCTACGCTCGATAGGTGACATGATCACTCTCGTGAATGACATCCGTCACTTTGCCCCAGATGCCTGGATTTTAAACTATACCAACCCAGCAGCCATTGTCGCTGAAGCCTTACAGCGTGAGTTTCCTCATGACAACCGCATTCTAAATATCTGCGACATGCCCGCCGCCATTATGGTGAGTTATGCACAATTACTCGGCTGCGAAATCTGGGATTTGGTGCCGGAATACTTTGGGCTGAATCACTTTGGGTGGTTTACCAAGGTACGAAACCGAGAAGGTGTCGACCTGACCGCTGAGATTAAACGCATCATTTTGGAAGAGGGGATCAGTGCCGTTGATCCAGAAATTGCGGATGACCCTTCATGGCAGGCAACGTTCAAGAACATGCAAACCATGCTAAAAGACAACCCGCAGTATTTACCCAATACTTACCTGCAATACTACTTATATCCAGAAAAAATGGTGGAAAAAGAAGATATTGCTAATACGCGTGCGCGCCAAGTGATCAACGGGCGAGAAAAGCGGGTGTTTAGTTTGAATGATCGCATCATTGCCGCGGGCACCACCGCCCATGAGCACCTTCACGCAGACATTCATGGGCGTTACATGGTTCGCGTGGCGGCCTCGTTGGCATATAACCGTGGTGAGACGTATCTGGTGATCGTGCCAAACGATGGCGCGATTCCAAATATTCAGAATGATGCCATGGTTGAAGTCCCGGCAGCGTTAACCAATGACGGCCCGAAACGTTTTGCCGTTGGCACCATCCCTACGTTCCAAAAAGCACTGATAGAAGGCCAACTCGGCTACGAAAAGCTGGTCGTGGATGCGTGGTTTAGCGGGGATCGACAAACACTGGTCAACGCGCTAACGCTTAATCGCACCGTCGTAGATGTGCCAAAAGCGCAACAAATCGTCGATGAGCTTTTACGCGTTAATGCGGACTATCTACCTCAATTTCAACAATAATATTATGCCCCAGATACTATCTGGGGCCAACATTTGGGAGCGATCATCATGAAAGATATGATCCAGCGCTTTGGCGCAGCAATGTTTGTCCCTGTGCTCCTCTTTCCTGCGGCCGGTATGTTATTAGGCTTATCGGTGATGCTGCTTAACCAAGATCTCTTTCCTTGGGCAGTGGAAGGCAGTGCATGGGTAAAAGTGTCAACGATCCTACTCCAAGCCTCGTTGGCGGTGTTTAAAAATATGGCGTTAGTGTTTGCGGTCGGGTTACCGATAGCACTAGCAAAATCTGCATCCGGGCGCGCAGTGCTTGCCACTCTGGTGTCATACATCACCTTTAATTATGTGATTGGTGGCATTTTACAGTTTTGGGGACCTGAGCTTGGGGTGAACTATGTGGAGGGTGAGCGTGGGCTTACTGATGTGGGCGGTATATTGACTTTGGATACTAACCTATTGGGCGCCATCGTCATTGCTAGCCTCTCCGTTTGGGTTCACAACCGTTTCTTCGACAAAAAACTGCCAAACTGGGCGGCGGTATTTGGTGGCACACCTTTGGTGGTTATTGTGAGTTTCCCGATCATGGTACTCATGGCGATCATCACCTGTTTTACTTGGCCAAGTATTCAGCACGGCATTAATAATCTACAAACCTTTTTAGTCGGTGCGGGATCGTTCGGGGTATGGATGTTCACTTTCCTTGAGCGAATTATGATCCCAACGGGTTTGCATCACTTTGTCTACGGTCCCGTATTCTATGGACCTGTAGCGGTGGATGGCGGCACGGTGGCGCATTGGATTCAAAATATCCAAAACTTTGCCAGCAACCCTGCGCCTTTAACTGAGCAATTCCCACAAGGTGGCTTGATGTTGACTGGGATGGGGAAAGTCTTTGGCTGTACAGGTATTGCTATGGCGCTTTACGCAACCGCGAAACCAGAAAACAAGAAAATGGTGCTCGGTTTAGTCCTCGGTGCGGCATTGACGGCCATTCTTACTGGGATCACTGAGCCAATTGAGTTTACCTTCCTGTTCATCGCGCCGGCATTGTTTGCACTCCACGCGGTATTGGCGGCCACCATGGCAACCATTGCCTATTGGTTTGGTGTTTCAGGTAACTTTCAAACTGGACTTATCGACTTTATTTTTCAAAATTGGCTACCGCTAGGCAGCTTGCATGGCACCACATATATTGCACAAGTGCTTATCGGTCTGAGTTTTACCGCCATCTACTTTGTGGTATTCCGCGCGTTGATTTTGAAGTTTGATATTCCCACCCCTGGTCGAGGTAGCACGGAGGCGAAGTTATATACCAAAGCCGATTATAAGGGCGCGCAACAGAAGAGTGACTCATCGAGCGATGTGACTGACGGTGGACAAGCGAGTGCGTTTATTGAAGGGTTGGGTGGCAAAGACAACATTGCTCTGCTTACCAATTGTGCCACACGGTTACGTATCAAGGTACATGAGCCAGAAAAAGTGGCGGAAACGCAATATTTCCAAGCACATGGTGCGGTAAACATGGTGCGTAATGGTGATAGTTTTCAAATTATTGTCGGCTTAACCGTACCGCAAGTCCGCGAAGAAATGACGCAACTGACACGGGCTTAAAGACTTTGCTGATTGTTCAGCACTGAGGTGTCATTGATAATCAATCATCAACGCACATAGCATTATTAGCGAGCGGCTAAACGTAGGGTCGCTCGCGCCATTCCCCTTCCTCTTGTGACGCCTCGATAATAGCGCATCAGTACCGGTCATAAAGGCATCTAATATCACGTCGATAGCACAACTGATTGAGTTTTATCGATGATTAGAGGACTGGTTAGCACAATCCCCCATGTCTTTATTGCTAGACAGAGCGTTGCGCTTTATTTGAATAATATTCATATAACTTATTGATATTAATTATAAGATATTGAATACTATTGGTTCCATTCACGCAGATTCATATGCCTAGGAGGTAAATGCCATGACTTATTTTCCGATGAAAAAACTCGATGTCATCGTTGCCTCTGCGCGTCACTGTGCCAACCACTTGGCTCAGGATACCCGCTCACGCATCTGACTCTGCGTCCAACTGTAACTGGTCGCAGGTATAACGCGGCCAATTTGCAGTCCCACTTCGCTTTATGCCTGTGGCCTCCTATAACCGAAAAGGAGAGCCATCATGACTCAACTATCTTTATTACCCTTAGCCCAAGCGCTGGTGCGTTTGGATGCGATTCGTCAGCGTCGTGCGAGCACGCACCGTTACCGCTACACAGATGTGTCGTTAAATCGTCACCTACAGCGTGATATTGGTATTGCGCCTGATAAGCAAGATACCTTGCCCGTTAGCACACAATTTGCGGCAAAACGTTATCTTGTGACATGGCGACGACGATGGCGGTGGCTATAATGGGCCCCAGGAAGCGGCGTATCGGTTGATACGCCGCCCCATCCTCGAATAAAACACTGTGCGGCAGCCAAATTGGCTGCCGTTTGCGATCTAAGGGCAGGGGTTGGGATAGCGGTTAGCGATCTCATCAATCCCGGCAAGCACATCGTCACTCAGCGTCAGATCCAAGCTATCGAGATTACTCTCGAGCTGTTTTAGCGTCGTGGCACCAATGATGTTAGAGGCGACAAAAGGACGACTATTCACAAACGCGAGTGCCATTTGTGCAGGATCGAGGCCGTGGCGTTGGGCAAGATCGACGTATTCTTGCGTCGCCTTGTGCCCTGACTCGGTAAAGTAGCGCGCGAAGCGTTGGTGCAGTGTACAACGGGCCCCTTTCGGGCGTGCGCCTTGCAAGTATTTACCGCTAAGCGCGCCAAAGGCGAGCGGCGAGTAGGCGAGCAACTCGACGCCTTCATGATGACTGATTTCCGATAACCCTACTTCGAAAGTACGGTTAAGCAAATTATAGGGGTTCTGAATAGAGACAATGCGCGTCAGGCTATGCTTCTCTGCCAGATGCAAATAGCGCATCACGCCCCAAGGCGTTTCGTTTGAGACGCCGATATAGCGAATTTTTCCCGCTTGGACGAGTTCATTCAGTGCATCCAGAGTATCGAGAATCGTGACCCCAGAGTGTTCATCTTGATATGGATAATTGAGCTTACCAAAACAGTTATTATGCCGTTGCGGCCAGTGGACTTGATACAAATCGATATAGTCGGTTTTCAGTCGCGTCAGGCTATCTTCAACGGCTTGATGAATATGGCGTCGGTTGAGCGACATATTGTCACGGATATAGGGCACATTGCGTGGTCCGGCTACCTTGGTGGCGAGAACAACACGATCGCGTTTTCCGGATTTTTCTAACCAGCTGCCGATATACTGTTCGGTTAACCCTTGTGTGGGCTGGCTGGGGGGGACGGGATACATTTCAGCAGTATCAATGAAGTTCACGCCCCGCTCAAAGGCAAGATCGAGCTGTGCATGGGCGTCAGCTTCACTATTTTGCTCACCAAATGTCATGGTGCCTAAGCACACTTTACTCACGTCTAGTGAGGAATGGGGCAAACGGTGGTATTGCATCCTTTCTCCTTGTCTGCAATCGACCTGTGGCAGTCCATAGTAGAGAATTTTAAAAATGATCGAAAGCGGTTTAGTCGCAGCTTGACAGTTGGTTAAATATTGACCATTAATGAATAGGTTGTCCGACAGTGGCCGGTCTAAATGAGGCATTGCATTTCAGGCACGATGGACAAGAGGAAGCACAACGTAGAGGAAGGACAGATGAACTATTCTCAGCTTAAAGCATGGATGCGCGCGGATCCTCGCTCATGTCCACCATGTTATGTCATGGCACATGCGGGAGGGGCGAAATACTCGGTCGAAGTAGAGGTGAAGCACGAGCTAGAGCCTTTACGCTCTGATCAAACCGGGGAAGTGATGCAGTTTGATCATGTCGGACAGGTGGGTGAGAAACTCAAAGCCCTGGGGATTGAAAAGGGTGTATTACGCTTGATGGATCCTTACGATGAGTTTGCGACAGGGGGCGAACCGAGCTGTCGAGAAGATATGCCAATCCGTTTTTGATGGCCGTCAGCAAAGCGGCGAATGCGCCGCTATGATTCGTGGGATCGATGTTTATCTCGGATTGACAACGACTATCTCGGATCCACAAAATAACGACGCAAGATGTGGTGGGTAAACTGGGTGCGCAAATAAAAGCCACGCGGTAAAGTACGAATAGGCTCGCCATTCGGACCGAAAGCGTCTGTGAGTGCTTTGCTGTTGGCCGCTTTGGGTCGCAGTTGTAGGCACTCACCTTGGTGGGCAGTCATTTCGGTCACCCGACCCAGTGCCACCCCATCCATTAACTCCTCCCAGTCGGCGCGCAGTCGTGCTTCCTCTTTCTCGCTGGGAGACCATAATAGTGGTGTACCGATTCGACGTTCGGCCACCGGAATATCACGTTCACCTTCGACCGGGATCCACAAGACACGAGACAATTTTTGTCGTACGTGGCTTGTTTCCCACCTGACTCCTGCAATACCGGTGAGTGGGGCGACACAGACAAAAGTGGTTTCTAACGGTTTACCATCTCGATTCACTGGGATGGTTTTTAACTCGATACCTAGGTGAGCAAAATCTTGTTCCGGTTTACTTCCCGCGTTGGCCCCTAAACAGGCCTCGAGTAACATCCCAATCCAACCTTTCTCCCGCGTGAGCGTCTCTGGACAAGGGATCGACAGTGTCTCACTGACTTCGCCAAGAGTCAGACCGGCGAGGGCGAACGCGCGCTCCATCAATATCTGCTCTGATGCGGGGGCTTGTATCACTGTGTTGAGATCCTGCTGGTTAGATGACGGAGGTGCATTATCAAGAACTGTGATACGGGCTGCAACCCGATCCTGCGGCAAGGATCCTCCCGTTTCCCCAATGGTTATCCACAGGTGCTGATTTGTTTGCACTGTTATTCGCTCGCATGATCAAATATACAGTACCTTTAATTGGATAAAAACGAGCTAAGCATAGGGATTGACGTTTTTTTGCGCTATTGATGTGGATAATTTACTGACTGGTGGATCTTTGAACGATCTGTGTTTATTTGATGATCGCCTGATCCTGGAGAGGATCGTTATGGCAAGCTTTAGTTTTATACTATTGATATCAAATGATTTTTATCTTTTATTATCGCTTTTTTTCATCATTTTATGATCGGGTCATGTTCGATTTATAAACTTTTTCTAGGCTTCTTCACAAATCTATCCACAGAAAGCGTGAATAAATGTGCGCAAACTCTCATTGCTATGTTTATAACTTCCTGTTAGGGACTAAGTTATCCTCAGATGACGATGAGTGCGCAAAAACAGAGGTCAATCCATAATGTTTGTTTACCCCTTACCGCTTTTTGTGAAAAAATCAGGTTCAGTAGAGATTTATCATTGAGGTCGTCCAGTGATTGATGGCGATGGCTATCGTCCCAATGTGGGGATAGTAATTTGTAACGGCCACGGTCAAGTTCTCTGGGCTCGTCGATATGGTCAGCATTCGTGGCAGTTTCCACAAGGTGGCATCGATGAAGGGGAAAGCCCTGAACAAGCGATGTACCGGGAATTGTATGAAGAAGTGGGGCTGACTAAAAAAGATGTACGCATCTTGGGGACTAGTCGACATTGGCTACGCTACAAGTTACCCAAACGCCTTGTGCGCTGGGATTCTAAACCGGTGTGCATCGGGCAAAAGCAAAAATGGTTTTTGCTAAAGCTTGAATGCGACGAATCACAGGTTAACGTCTCGCGCGGTGGGACGCCGGAATTTGATGGCTGGCGCTGGGTAAGCTATTGGTATCCAGTGCGGCAAGTGGTGGCGTTTAAGCGTGAGGTCTATCGGCGTGCAATGAAAGAATTTGCACCGCTTGCGATGCCTTTTAAAGAACGCAAACCTCGACGTAAGAATAAGCGAGGATAAGTGTAAAGGAGAGACAAGTGCTCACGCAGTTAAGGAATATTGTGCAAAGCGTTGCGGCGTCTGCCGATCTTGAGCAGGCGTTATACACTTTGGTGCAACAAACCTGCGTGGCGATGCGGACCGAGTGCTGCTCCGTGTACCTTGCTAATGCGGAAGACCAACAGTTTGAGCTGATGGCAACGCAAGGCTTGGATCCATCGGCGCAAGTTTCTATGTCGTTTGGTGAAGGGCTAGTGGGTGTGGTCGGTAAACGCGCTGAGCCTTTGAACTTGGCATATGCGCGTCAGCACCCAGCGTTCAAACCCTTTCCAGCTACCGGAGAAGAGGCGTTCCAGTCTTTTCTCGGTACGCCAATTATCTATCGTAAAAAAGTGCTTGGTGTGCTGGTGGTTCAGCAACATCAACCACGCCAGTTCGACGAAAGCGAAGAATCCTTTCTTGTCACGTTAGCGGCGCAATTGGCCGTGGTGTTTGCGCATGCGAAGGCGCAAGGCGGATGGCAAGGCGCTCACTCGCCTGTGTTGCTTGAAGGGATGCCAGCCTCTCCGGGAATCGGTATTGCTCAAGCTTGGTGTGATGATTCGCAACCGCGGTTAGAAGACATCGCCCCCACCTCGAGTCTTGATATCCAGCGAGAGCTTGATCGGCTTGATGCGGCGATTGACGATGCCAGTACCGAGTTTCGCCGCCTGCGTAAGCGCTTTGATAAAGAGCTGCAAAAAGACGCGTTGGCGATTTTCGACCTCTTTGTCCATTTGCTCAACGATCCCATGTTGCGTGAAGACATGACGGTGCGGATCCAACAGGGGGATGCTGCCACTTGGGCGGTGAGACAAACGGTTGAATCTTTTTCCGCGCGGTTTGCTGTGATGGATGATCCTTACTTAAAAGCCCGTGCCGGCGATGTAAAAGAGCTGGGACAGCGTCTGCTCTATTTTTTGATGTCACCGGCCGGTAGCCCGCCACCGATTTCATCGCCGATTGTGCTGTTAGCACGAGAGCTAACCGCTGGTATGTTAGCGTCAATTCCTCGAGCTTTACTCTCTGGTGTGGTCGCGGAAGACGGGGCGGCGAATTCACACGCGGCGATCCTTGCTCGTGCGCTCGGGATCCCGGCGGTGATGGGGGTCAGCTTTTCCCCATCCAAGCTCCATCAGAAACCCGTGATCCTCGATGGCCACAAAGGGGTGCTAATGATCGAGCCGGCCGAGGCATTGATCAATGAATACCAGCACCTTGTGCAAGAGGAAGCGAGCCTACAGTCTACCTTTGAGACGGCACTTGCGGCGCCAGGACAAACTCAAGATGGTATCCGCATTGAAGTCCATTTAAACGCTGGCCTGAGCGCTGACAGTCAGATCGCGATCAATCAGGGTGTCGACGGTGTTGGGCTCTTTCGCACGGAAGTGCCGTTTTTAATGCAGCGCCGTTTTCCGTCTGAAGACGAGCAGGTCAAACAATACCGTGCGATTCTTGCCAGTTATCCAGATAAGCCTGTGGTGATGCGCACCTTAGATATTGGTGGGGATAAGCCACTGCCGTATTTAAGTGTCGAGGAAGACAATCCGTTTTTAGGCTGGCGTGGGATCCGTTTTACTTTAGATCATCCTGATATCTTTTTGATCCAAGTTCGGGCCATGCTGCGGGCCAGCATTGGCTTAAATAATCTTAAATTACTGTTGCCGATGATCTCTGGGCGCAATGAGTTACTGGAAGCGAAAGCATTGATCAGTCGTGCCTATCAAGAGGTCAGTCAAGAAGCGAGTCGTGCAGGCGCGTCCCTTAATATTCCCTTGCTCGGTATCATGGTGGAAGTCCCTTCTATCTTGTATCAGCTAGATAATATTGCGCAAGATGTCGACTTTCTTTCTGTCGGCACCAACGATCTAACCCAGTATCTATTAGCGGTGGATCGAAATAATGCACGTGTCGCCGATATCTTTGATGCTCTGCACCCCTCGGTATTACATGCTTTAGCGTCCATTGCGACGGTAAGTGCACGGCATCAATTGCCCGTGAGTGTCTGCGGTGAGCTTGCCGGTGATCCGGTGGGAGCGGCGTTGTTAGTGGGGCTGGGGTACCACCAACTGAGTATGAATACTCGAAACGTTGCGAAAATTAAATATCTATTGAGTCGTTTACCTCATGAGGCGTTAGTGAGACAAGCCCGTACCATGCTGACTTTCGACGACCCCTCAGCGATCCGATTGGCAATGGAGGCATTTTTGGCCACACAAGGGCTAGATGCATTAGTCAAAATTGGGCAACTGCGATGATAACCAGCCTAACGGTACTACTCTTTGGGGTATGTATGCTGCTGGGTGCCTGTGTGGGGACCTTGTCTGGTCTACTTGGGATCGGTGGTGGGTTAGTCGTGGTGCCTGCGCTGACTTTTCTCCTTCCTGCGTTCGGTATTGCGCCGATAGTGGTGATGCCCATAGCGCTCGCGACCTCACTCGCCACTATCGTACTGACCTCGAGTGCCTCTGCTTGGCGCCATTTTCGCTTGGGGAATGTTCACCTTGAGGCGGTTAAAGCGCTCGTCCCTGGCATGATGCTGGGTGGCATCTTGGGCGCAGGGCTGGCTGATCAGCTACCACACAATTGGTTGCCCCGCCTGTTTGGTGCGATAGTCCTCGCCATGGCGTTACAGATGCTGCTCAATCGCCGTCCATACTGTTATCGCCCCTTACCACATTGGTCGCGGCTCTCAGCGGCGGGCACGGTGATCGGCACACTTTCAAGCTTAGCGGGGATCGGGGGCGGCTCGTTTACCGTCCCATACCTGCATTGGCGCGGAGTGAGTATGCATCAAGCGATTGGTAGTGCTTCAGCAGGTGGAGCGGTATTGGCACTAGGGGGAATGGCAAGTTTTGTATGGTTAGGTTGGCGTCAAATGGAACCCTTACCGCCACTCAGTGTCGGATATTTGTATTTGCCTGCTTTGCTCGGCGTGGTGTCAACGTCGGTGCTGATGACACGGGTGGGGGCCCAGCTTGCGGTGAGGCTACCCACTGCGCAAATAAAACGTATTTTTGCCGTCTTTCTTGTTATTGTCGGCGCAAGCATGTTGTTGAAGTAAAGGATCATATTCATGGCTGAAGGTTATCTCACCTTTCCGTCAATCGACCCGATATTAATCGAGTTGGGCCCTATCGCTGTACGTTGGTACGGCTTGATGTATTTATTGGGGTTTGTCTTTGCCTTGTGGCTAGCCAACCATCGTGCGGCAAAACCGAACAGTGGTTGGAGCAAAGAAGAAGTGAGCGATCTCCTCTTTGCTGGCTTTTTGGGCGTTGTCCTCGGGGGGCGTATTGGTTATGTGCTTTTCTATCAATTTGATGCTTTTCTTGCCGACCCCCTGTTCTTATTCAAAGTGTGGACAGGAGGCATGTCTTTTCACGGTGGCCTGCTGGGCGTGATCACCGCGATGGCATGGTATGCGCGTAAAACACAACGCCACTTTTTTACCGTTGCTGATTTTATTGCGCCATTAGTGCCATTTGGGCTCGGCGCGGGTCGTTTAGGGAATTTCATGAACGGTGAACTTTGGGGACGCGTTACGGATGTGCCTTGGGCGATGGTGTTTCCTTCCGGCGGACCTTGGCCTCGTCATCCCTCACAGCTCTATGAATTTGCGCTCGAGGGCGTCGCGTTGTTTGTGATCCTTAATCTCTATATCAAAAAATCGCGGCCGATGGGGGCGGTGTCAGGATTGTTCTTAGCCGGTTATGGCACCTTCCGCTTCATGGTGGAGTACTTCCGTGAGCCAGATGCACATCTTGGACTGTTTGGTGACTTGTTCAGCATGGGGCAGCTTTTGTCATTGCCAATGATTATCATCGGTCTCTTAATGATGGGGTGGGCTTACCGTCGAGCCTCAGCGCAAGCTTAGTCGATGACACAGTGATCATGTAAGTTGATTGCGGTATAGTAGGTATTATTACACCAAGGCACCCCAGCGGTGCCTTTTGTTCGTTTGGTCAAAGGTAGGAAACACTATGAAGCAGTATCAGGCGTTGATGCAGGATATTCTCGATAACGGGACGGATAGAGGGGATCGCACTGGTGTCGGAACCCGATCGATATTTGGACGCCAACTACGGTTCGACCTTGCTGAGGGCTTTCCACTGCTAACGACCAAAAAACTCTATACCCGAGCGATTATCCATGAGCTTTTGTGGTTCCTTAACGGCGAGACCAACATTCAATACTTGCAAGACAATAAGGTACGTATTTGGGATGAATGGGCCACAGAGGAAGGGGATCTAGGTCCTGTCTATGGGGCTCAGTGGCGTTCATGGGCCTGCCCTGATGGGTCGACGGTCGATCAGATTGAGCAGCTGATTGAGCAAATAAAAGCCAAACCCAACTCTCGTCGTCATATTATTACCGCGTGGAACCCCGCTGATTTGCCTGATGAGTCTGTTAGCCCCTCAGAGAACGCTGAACAAGGCAAGATGGCCTTAGCCCCTTGTCATTGCTTGTTCCAGTTCTATGTGGCCGATGGGAAGCTCTCATGCCAGCTTTATCAACGCAGTGCCGACTACTTCTTGGGCGTACCATTCAATATTGCCAGCTATGCATTGTTTACCCATATGGTTGCGCAGCAGTGTGGTTTAGAGGTGGGGGACTTTGTGCACACCTTTGGTGATGTGCACCTTTATCATAACCATCTGACTGATGAGATTGTCCATGAACAACTAAAGCGTGCGCCGCGTTCATTGCCAACATTGACGATCAAACGTAAGCCTGCATCTATCTTTGATTATAAAATTGATGACTTTGAGATTGAAGGCTACGACCCGCATCCAACGATTAAAGCGCCGATTGCTATTTAATACGCGTGAACAAGGCAGGAACGGTGAAGGTGTAAGTGAGTCCGTTTCAACAAAAAACGCAGCCAAATGGCTGCGTTTTTTTATTGCTATCTGAAATCTAGTTTATTGTGACAAGAACACGATGCAGCCTGGAATAACCACAAAGACCAAGCTGATATAGACGAGCACGGCCATTTTCGATTTGGCTGCCATTTTGCCCAGCAAGTCTGCACCTTTGAGCGGTAATTCGCGTAAAAACGGAATCCCGAAGATAAGCGCGGTGGCTAGGATATTAAAACAAAGGTGCACTAACGCAATTTGCAGAGCAAAGATGGCGAACTCACCGGTGACTGCCGTGGCGGCTAGCAACGCAGTGATACAAGTACCAATGTTCGCCCCTAGCGTAAATGGATAAATATCACGAACCTTTAGGACGCCCGAACCAACCAAAGGCACCATCAAGCTGGTGGTGGTTGATGAAGACTGTACAAGGACGGTCACGATAGAGCCTGAAAAAATGCCGTGTAATGGACCGCGGCCAATCGCATTTTTCAGCATATCTTTAGCCCGACCGACCATCAGCTTCTTCATCACTTTACCCATGATGGTAATGGCGATAACGATAGTGGTAATCCCCATTGCAATCATGATAGCACCGCCAATGTTGCCAGGTAGGGCTGCTTCAAGGGGCGATTGCACCGCATTAACAACAGGCTTGGTCAGTGGCTTAACAAAATTCAAGCCTTTGATGCTCATGTCGTTCGTTTGTGCCAATGGCGATACCAGCCATTCTGATATTTTATTTAGCAGTCCAAAGGCCATTTCCATAGGCAAGAAGATCGCCACCGCAAACAGGTTGAAGAAGTCATGAACAGTGGCACAGCTAAATGCACGACTAAACTCTACTTTACAGCGGGCGTGTCCCAAACTCACGATAGTGTTAGTGACAGAGGTACCCACGTTGGCCCCCATCACCATAGGGATCGCCGCTTCAACGGGTAAGCCGCCAGCGACTAAGCCGACTATAATGGATGTTACTGTGCTTGAGGACTGGATTAATGCAGTGGCAACGATACCAATCATTAAGCCCGCTACGGGGTGGGAAGCAAACGCAAAAAGCGTCTTCGCTTCGTCACCAACGGCCCATTTGAAGCCACTTCCTACCATGGCGACAGCCACTAATAGGAGGTAAAGCATGACGGCAAGCTTAGTCCAACGGAGCCAATTTGAGGAGCTCTGGGTTGCCTCTACCGCTGTAGCGTGGGGAGTCATAAGATATCTCCGTGACAGTTCGATGTCAGTTTAGTGTCAAAGCAAAATCTGTGGCGATAGTAAAAAGGTAATATTTCAGAAATATGACACTAATACTGCAGTGATTTGAAAATACGATCTGGACGAGGTTATCCCCCCATTGAGTACTTGTTAGCTCTCTGATTCTAGGTACTATTTGCGTCAGTATGCGGGGAAGAAAAAAACTGAGAAAAAATGTAACAGCAGGCCTCTAATCGACACTATGCTAGACAGAGGCATTAAGTCAGGTTAAAAGACGTAGACTACGAATAAATCAGTGGTAAATTAGTTTTAATATCGGTTTTTCCGATGTTTATTATCAGAACAAACGATTTTTCTAAAAGTGGTCTGGCTGACTAGACTACGGGAATCCACTTTTTTTGTATGGAGTGCTTAAATGACTGATGTCATTCGTCAGTTTCTGAAAATGGAATCCGCAGGAGGTATTGTGCTGATTATAGCGGCGGTGTTAGCGATGTTCGTAGCGAACTCGGACTTACAGCCTTTATATGACAGCACGCTTCATACCTATGTAGCCGGTTTATCGATTGGCCATTGGGTCAACGATGGCTTGATGGTGATTTTTTTCCTGCTGATTGGTTTAGAAGTGAAACGCGAGTTGGTCCAAGGTGCCCTAAACTCGAAAGATAAGGCCACGTTCCCTGCGGTTGCAGCGGTCGGTGGTATGCTTGCGCCAGCATTGGTTTATTTGGCGTTCAACTGGGGCGATCCATTGGCGGTGTCCGGTTGGGCGATTCCAGCCGCGACCGATATTGCGTTTGCGCTGGGTGTTTTAGCTTTATTAGGTAATCGCGTACCGCTTGCCCTTAAAGTTTTCTTGCTCGCGCTAGCGATCATTGATGATCTTGGTGTGATAGTGATCATCGCACTGTTTTACAGCAGTGATTTGTCAGTGGTTGCCTTGGCGTCGGCCTTTGTGGCTACAGTGGTACTCGTTGTGATGAACATGCGCAAAGTCACCAGTATTCCAGCGTATATCGTGGTTGGGTTGATTTTGTGGTTTAGCGTATTGCAATCAGGCGTTCACGCTACTCTTGCCGGTGTCGTGCTTGGCTTTGCGATTCCACTTAAAGGTAAAACGGATAATGATCCGTCGCCATTGAAAAAAATGGAGCACGCCCTGCATCCTTATGTCTCGTATTTGATACTTCCTATTTTTGCGTTTGCGAATGCTGGGGTGTCACTGGATGGCGTATCACTGGCAAACTTGACTGAAATGCTGCCGTTGGGTATCGCGTTAGGGCTGTTGATTGGTAAACCCCTTGGGATTTTCACCTTCAGTTGGGCATCGGTGAAGTTGGGCATTGCTAAGCTCCCTGCACGGGTTAACTTCACGCACATCTTTGCGGTGTCAGTGCTTTGTGGTATTGGCTTCACGATGTCTATTTTCATCTCCTCACTGGCGTTTGTTGGTGTGAATGGCGAATTCGTCACACTCTCCCGCCTCGGTATCTTGATAGGATCGACTATCGCTGCCGTGATCGGTTACGTGGTGTTGCACTTTGCACTGCCGCCCGCCAGCGCGCTTGCAGATGAACAAGGAGACGAATATGAAAAAGGTGACACTAGCATTGATTACTAGCTTGGTAGGCGTCACTGGCTCTGCCATGGCGGCTAACCAAGAGATGTATTGCCACGGGGATAAAGATAACAGTGATGTTTGCCAAGCTTATCTAGCGGGGGTCGCCGCCGGAAAAGAGATGGTGGCTTCAAAGGAAGAAGACAGGACCCCTGAGGCATCCAGCTTTTCTGAGCGAGCGCTAGAACATCGAGCGGGTGAGCGAGTTAGAAAGCCACTCGATAAAGATGATGTAAAAAGCTAAATCGCGTATTGTTCTTGAAGGCGCCAGAGGGGCAGCGTAAGCTGCTCGTCTGGCGTTTTTTTATCAATCAGCATGGCACATCTTAACTATAACCACCTTTATTATTTCTGGATGGTCTGTAAGCAAGGCTCTATTACACAAGGCGCCGATAAACTTTGCTTAACGCCACAAACCGTTACTGGACAAGTCCGGGCCCTTGAACAGCGCCTCAATGGCAAGTTAACCAAACGAAATGGACGTTATGTTGAGCCCACTGAGCTTGGTCAATTGGTCTTTCAATACGCCGATCGTATGTTTGGTCTGAGCTATGAAATGCTGGATATCGTTAACTACAGCCAACAAGAAAACATCTTGTTTGATGTGGGAGTTGCCGATGCATTATCTAAGCGCCTTGTCAGTCAGGTTTTGCTGCATGCCGTTCCTAAAGATAATGCGATTCACCTACGTTGCTTCGAATCAACCCACGAAATGCTGCTTGAACAGCTCTCTGAGCATAAACTCGACATGATCCTTTCTGATTGTCCAGTAGATTCAACCCAGCAGGCAGGGCTGTTTAGCGTTAAGCTTGGTGAAAGTAGCATGAGTCTTTATTCATCTAACCCGGCAGAGCCTCCTGACGTCCCCCTACCGATACGCTTAGCGACGCAAAAAATATTGATGCCGAGTAAAGCGACCGCAATGGGACGAAAGCTAACGCAGTGGTTCGATCAGCAGGGAATTGTGCCGAATATTTTGGGGGAGTTTGACGACTCTGCATTAATGAAAGCGTTCGGGATTAGCCACCAAGCACTATTTATTGCGCCCACAACCTATGCAGAAGAAGTGACGCGTTTAGGTCAGGCGATACAAATTACTGAGCTCAGTGCGGTAAAAGAGGAGTATTACGTGATCTTTGCAGAGCGTATGATTCAGCACTCCGCTGTTAAGCGGATTTGTGAGGCAGATTACAGCCACTTATTTGTTTAGTTACAAGCTGACATAAAGATCGTGCTAGACTCGTGGCTATTGAGTACTAACTGATGATGGAAGTTGAATGGATTTAGCCCGCATGCAGCAGAATGGGCCGAAGGCAGTCAACCTGCTTAAAGCCATGGCCAATGAAAAGCGCCTGTTCATTTTGTGTTATTTGCTACAAGGTGAATTATCGGTTGGGCAGTTAGTGGAGCGAGTGCCGTTGAGCCAGTCAGCCCTGTCTCAGCATCTTGCTTGGCTACGTAAAGATGGTCTAGTCGCAACACGCAAAGAGGCACAGACGGTGTATTATTCACTGAAAAGTGAAGAAGTGGTCGCGGTTATCCAGCTTTTACACGATCTTTATTGCCGCGAGACGGTAAGCTAAGGCAGTACAATATTGCCAGTAAAGACAAACAATAAAAAAACCGGCCGAAGCCGGTTTTTTTTATCTCTATACAAGAAGCAATATTTACAGCGCTTTAATTTGTGCTGCGAATGTTGCTTTGTAACGAGCGGCTTTATTCTTGTGGATCAGGCCTTTGGTGCCTGAACGATCAAGAATAGGCTGAACTTGTGCAAAAGCAGCAGTGGCCGCTTCTTTGTCGCCTGCAGCAATTGCTGAAGCAGTTTTCTTCATGTAGGTGCGCATCATAGAGCGACGGCTTGCATTGTGCTGGCGGCGCTTCTCAGATTGGATCGCACGCTTCTTAGCAGATTTGATATTCGCCAAGGGTCTAACTCCCAAATCTTTTTGTTCGGTGACATTTCAAGGCGGAGGACTATGCCTCTTTTTGCCTCTATTGTCAATTCATTTGTGCAAAGATCCGCCGCTCCAAGGTTGTATTGGCGCTGCGGGGTTATCACAGTTAATATGGCGACTAATTCTATCAGTATTTCAGCCCCAACGTCACCTATAATTCCATTTCTTCTCTGCATGGGCGGGTTGCCTAAGCGATATAGAAGAAAATAACGCGTGACAGTGACGCGCAACGGGCACGTGTTTTCAAGAGGTAACCGTGAGTAAGCGACTTTTACGTTCTGGGCTCATTGTGAGTGCCATGACATTGGTGTCCCGCGTTTTAGGGTTGGTTCGCGATGTGGTCATCGCCAATCTCATGGGGGCTGGTGCGGCCGCCGATGTGTTTTTCTTTGCTAATAAAATCCCTAATTTTCTTCGCCGCCTATTTGCGGAGGGAGCCTTTTCGCAAGCGTTTGTACCTGTGCTTACCGAATACCAAGCGCTGGATAAAAACGACAGTGCGCGTACGCACTCACGTGAACTGGTCGCGAATGTGGTTGGTACCCTCGGTGGGTTGGTCACCATCGTCACATTGCTCGGGGTCATTGGATCCCCGGTTTTGGCTGCTTTGTTTGGTACAGGATGGTTTGTTGATTGGCTAGACGGGCACCCGGATGGTGCAAAGTTTGAGCTGGCCAGCTTGATGCTGAAAATCACCTTTCCTTATTTATGGTTTATTACCTTTGTGGCTTTGTCGGGGGCCATCCTTAATACGCTAAATAAATTTGCTGTCTCCAGCTTTACCCCTGTTTTTTTAAACATAGCGATTATTGCGGCTGCGATAGGCTTGTCCCCGCATTTGGCACAACCTGAAATTGGTCTGGCGATCGGGGTGTTTGCCGGTGGAGTGGTCCAACTTTTATTTCAACTGCCTTTTTTATCGCAAGAAGGAATGTTGGTGAGGCCCAAATGGGGCTGGCAGCATCCTGGTGTGGTCAAGATTCGACAGCTGATGATCCCTGCGTTATTCGGGGTTTCTGTCAGCCAGATTAACCTCTTATTTGATACCTTTATCGCCAGTTTTCTGATGACTGGCTCAATCAGTTGGCTGTATTACTCCGATAGGCTGCTTGAGTTTCCATTGGGCCTATTTGGCATTGCAATTGCTACTGTCATTCTGCCTGCTTTATCTCAAAAGCACGTTGATCAATCCCCTAAACAGTTTGCTGCTACCATGGACTGGGGGGTGCGTATGGTCTTGTTGCTCGGGGTTCCGGCGATGGCAGGACTGATTGTGTTGGCAAAACCGATGTTAATGGTGCTATTTATGCGTGGGGAGTTCGGGGTCCCGGATGTCCAAGCGGCGAGTTTATCTTTGGTTGCCTATGCGTGCGGCTTGGTGAACTTCATGGTGATCAAGGTGCTTGCGCCAGGCTACTATGCGCGTCAAGATACGAAAACGCCGGTTAAGTATGGTGTGGTGGCCATGGTGAGCAATATGGTGTTTAATGCGATTTTTGCCTACTTCTTCAGCTATGTTGGTCTGGCAATAGCAACGGCTCTGTCTGCACTGATTAATGCGGGTCTACTCTATCAAGGCTTACATCGTCGCCATATTTACCGCCTGTCTCAATCGACATTAACGTTTATTCTTAAATTGCTCGTCGCCGTGAGTGTGATGGTCGTTGGGCTATATGTGCTCATGCCAAGCTTGTCGCAATGGGTCGCTATGTCATTATTTTCACGCAGTGTTAGCTTGGCTGGCTGCATTATTGGCGGAGGAGCGCTCTATCTGGTCACCGCGGTGCTATGCGGTGTGAGGTTGGGTGATATCCGTCATCGAGGATGATGGCAAGCGCGGAATATCAATCCAGGGCTGATTGCCAGCGCTGACTAGTATATAATCCGCCAGTTTTTACAGTTCAAATAGTCAGCAGGCGATGGAATTAATTCGAGGTATCCACAATATCCGGGCGCAACACCGAGACTGTGTACTGACCATTGGTAACTTTGATGGTGTCCACCTCGGGCATCAAGCTGTGTTGTGTCGAGTGGTTGAAAAAGCCAGAGCCCTCAATTTGCCTGCGACTGTTATGTTGTTCGAGCCACAACCTCTCGAGTTGTTTCAAGGTGAGCAAGCCCCAGCGCGTTTATCGCGATTGCGGGATAAATACACCCAGCTCGCCAAATTAGGTATCGACAGACTTTTATGCGTGAACTTTACGCCTGCATTTGCGGCCATGAGCCCTGATGCCTTTGTTGACCGCTTGTTGGTCAATCAATTGGGTGTTAAGTTTCTGGTAGTCGGTGACGATTTTCGCTTTGGCCTTAAGCGTGCCGGCGACTTCTCACGTTTAGAGCAAGCGGGAAGAGAGCATCACTTTGAGGTAGTCAGTACTAAGAGCTTCTGTGTCAGTGATCAACGCGTGAGTAGCACGGCGATCCGCGATGCGCTTTCTGCGGGTAAACTGGATGTCGCCGCCGACATGCTGGGACGTCCTTATAGTATTTGTGGGCGAGTTGCTCATGGGCAGAAGCTCGGACGCACAATCGGTTTTCCGACTGCGAATGTATTACTGAAGCGTCGAGTCTCCCCGGTCTCTGGTGTTTACGTTGTCACCGTGACGGGGGCCATCGCAGGACAATCTTTACCGGGCGTCGCGAATGTGGGGAATCGGCCCACGGTGAATGGCTCCCGCCAGCAATTAGAAGTTCACCTATTCGATCAAACGATCGACCTATATGGCAAACAATTAGAAGTGAGCTTATTGCACAAATTGCGTGATGAAACCAAATTCGCGTCAGTAGATGCGTTAAAAATGCAAATTCAACGAGATGCATCAGCCGCGCGTGCGTGGTTGGCTGATGGCAATAATGTCTAGAGTGTAACCTCCATACGGAATCGATAATCAATGAGTGACTACAAAGATACCTTAAACCTGCCGGAAACAGCCTTTCCGATGCGAGGTAATCTTGCTAAGCGCGAGCCCGATATGCTCAAGCGTTGGTATGATGACGATCTTTACGGTGCAATCCGTCAAGCGAAGCAAGGCAAAAAAACATTTATTTTGCATGATGGTCCCCCGTACGCGAACGGCAACATTCATATTGGTCACTCTGTTAATAAAATTCTCAAAGACATTATTATTAAATCGAAAACACTGGCGGACTATGACGCACCGTATGTCCCTGGTTGGGATTGCCACGGTCTGCCGATTGAGTTGATGGTCGAGAAAAAGGTGGGCAAGCCGGGTCAAAAGATCTCTACCGCCGAATTTCGTGAAAAATGTCGCGAGTATGCCGCTAAGCAAGTGGAAGGCCAAAAGGCTGATTTTAAACGCCTAGGCGTGTTGGGTGAGTGGGATAAACCTTACCTGACGATGGATTTTAATACCGAAGCGAGCATTATTCGCGCGCTGGGTAAAATCGCCAGTAATGGCCATTTGCATAAGGGCTTTAAGCCAGTGCATTGGTGTACAGACTGTGGTTCGGCGCTTGCCGAAGCCGAAGTTGAGTACCAAGACAAGACCTCACCGTCGATAGATGTCACATTCCGAGCCGTTGATGAGCAGGCATTGGTCAATGTATTTACCCTAGCGGGCGATCATCAAGGGGAAGGCCCCGTGTCAGCGGTGATCTGGACCACCACTCCTTGGACCTTGCCTGCGAACCGTGCTGTCGCGGTGGCGGCGGACTTGGAGTATGTCTTAGTACAGGTTGAAGGCGATCAGCCTCAGCGTTTAATTCTTGCCGCAGAGCTGGCAAAAGATGTGATGGATCGCGCGGGCATTGAGCACTACCACAACCTTGGTTTCTGTAAAGGTGAAGCGCTTGAGCTGCAACGCGTGCAGCATCCTTTTTACGATTTTGATGTGCCAGTAATCCTTGGCGAACACGTCACCACCGAGTCCGGTACTGGTGTGGTGCACACCGCACCTGGGCATGGTCAAGAAGACTTTGTGGTGGGGCAGAAATACGATCTTGAAGTAGCAAACCCGGTTGGCAGTAATGGTGTTTATCTGCCAGATACGCCACTGTTTGCGGGTCAACATGTGTTTAAAGCCAACGACAGTGTGATTGAAGCGCTCAAAACACACGGTGCGCTGCTGCATCATCATGCGTATGAGCACAGCTATCCACATTGCTGGCGCCACAAAACCCCCATCATTTTCCGTGCGACCCCACAGTGGTTTATTGCCATGGACAAAGCGGGCCTGCGTAACAAAGCGTTGCAAGAGATCAAGAACGTTGAATGGATCCCTGATTGGGGTCAAAGCCGCATTGAATCCATGGTTGAAGGGCGTCCAGACTGGTGTATCTCTCGTCAGCGGACTTGGGGCGTGCCCATCGCCCTTTTTGTTCACAAAGAAACCTCAGAGCTGCACCCTGATACGCTGAACCTGATTGAACAAGTGGCTCAGCGTGTGGAAAAAGCCGGTATTCAAGCGTGGTGGGATTTGGATCTCAATGATCTACTGGGCGACGACGCTGACCAGTACGAGAAAGTACTGGATACGCTAGATGTGTGGTTTGACTCTGGCGCGACGCATTATGCCGTGGTTAACCAGCGAGAAGAGTTTAACGGCCAAGAAGCCGATATGTATTTGGAAGGCTCAGATCAACACCGTGGCTGGTTCCAATCGTCGCTGATGACATCGGTCGCAATTAAAGGAAAGGCCCCGTATCGCAAAGTGCTGACTCATGGTTTCACCGTTGACGGCAAAGGCCGCAAGATGTCGAAATCTTTGGGGAACACGATCGCGCCGCAAGACGTGATGAACAAGCTGGGTGCCGATATTCTGCGTTTGTGGGTGGCATCGACCGATTATACCGGCGAAATTAGTGTCTCGGATGAAATTCTGAAACGCAGTGCTGATGCTTATCGTCGTATTCGTAACACCTCGCGCTTCTTGTTGGCGAACTTACACGGTTTTGATCCAAACACCGATCTTGTTGCTGCGGAAGACTTGGTGGCCGTCGACCGCTGGGCGGTAGGACGTGCACTCGAAGCGCAGCAAGAAATCACAGCGGCGTATGACGCGTGCAACTTCCACCAAGTGACTCAACGTTTGATGCAATTCTGCTCAATCGAGATGGGATCGTTCTACCTCGATATCATCAAGGATCGTCAGTACACCGCGAAAGCGGGCAGCCATGCACACCGTAGCTGCCAAACGGCTTTGTTCCACATTGTGGAAGCGCTTGTGCGTTGGATGGCGCCTATCATGTCATTCACGGCGGACGAAATCTGGAATGAAATGCCAGGTGAGCGCAACCCGTTTGTCTTTACTGAAGTATGGTACGACGGTCTGTTTGATCTTGAAGAAAATGCGGTACTGAATCAGGCTTTCTGGGCGAAATTGCTCGATGTGCGCGATGCGGTTAACAAAACCCTCGAACATGCGCGTAACGAGAAAGTGATCGGTGGCTCACTTGAGGCGGAAGTAACGCTTTATGCACCAGCAGACTTTGCGGAAAAACTCCGTTTAATGGGCGATGAACTTCGCTTTGTACTGCTGACCTCGCAAGCGACTGTGGTCTCCGGCGACGCACCGGCTTCAGCGACGCAAACCGATGTAGACGGCTTGGCGGTTGAGGTGAGTGCATCAGCTGCGGCGAAATGCGAGCGTTGTTGGCATCACGTTGCAGATGTTGGCACCATTGCTGGCCATGAAGAGATCTGTGGCCGTTGTGTGACCAATATTGCAGGAGAAGGCGAAACTCGCCAATTTGCGTGATGCAGACTCTTTCACTCTCACAATCAGGATGGCGCTGGCTTTGGCTAGCGCCGCTGGTATTCGCTCTCGATATCGGCAGCAAATGGCTGGTGATGCAAACCATGGAGTATGGATTTGCTAATCGGATTGAACTGTTGCCCTTTTTTAATCTTACTTACGTGCATAATCACGGTGCGGCGTTTAGCTTTCTCAGTGATGCGGGGGGCTGGCAACGTTGGTTATTCAGTGTGATTGCGCTAGGGGTGAGCGGATTACTTGCGTATTGGATGCGGATCACATCGGCAGGTAAACGGCTGATTAATATTGCCTATGCGATGATCATTGGCGGAGCCTTGGGCAATCTGTTTGACCGGCTTGTTCATGGCTATGTGATTGATTTTTTAGATTTTTACATTGGCACGTCGCATTGGCCAGCGTTTAATCTGGCCGATTCGGCAATCTGTTTGGGAGCCGCCTTAGTGATTGTAGAGAGTTTTCGCCACGATCAGTCATCGACCAAGTAAGGGTGATGCGTACATATTACCCGACAGACACTTTCTATAAGGACGAACAATGAAAGCGATCAGTGCCTCTAGCGAAGTCATCATGCATTTTACCATCAAGCTTGAAGATGGTTCGGTGGCCGATACAACACACAATGCGGGTAAACCCGCGAAACT
This sequence comes from Salinivibrio sp. ES.052, assembly GCF_900141775.1. GTDB lineage: Bacteria > Pseudomonadota > Gammaproteobacteria > Enterobacterales > Vibrionaceae > Salinivibrio. The sequence goes on from NZ_FSRI01000001.1 coordinate 29,175, forward strand.
GGTCATGGGTGATGGTAGCTTGACGGATAACTTCGAAACCTGCTTATTGGGGTTAAAAGAAGGGGCATCGAGCAGTTTTACATTAGCGCCTGATGATGCCTTTGGTCAGCCAAATCCCGACAATATCCATCATATGGATCGCCGACATTTTGGTGGAGATACGCCAGCAGAAGAAGGCGCGATTATTGCGTTTAGTGGCCCTCAAGGGCAAGAGATTCCAGGCATTGTAACCGCTGTTACTGGCGACTCAGTGACGGTTGATTTTAATCACCCCTTGGCCGGGAAAACCGTCATTTTTGACGTTGAAATTATAAGTGTGCAATAAGGCGTAGTCATGAAGATCTTACTTGCGAACCCCCGTGGCTTTTGTGCGGGTGTTGACCGTGCAATCAGTATTGTCGAGCGTGCGCTGGAAATCTATCAGCCGCCCATTTATGTCCGTCATGAAGTGGTACATAACCGCTTTGTGGTGGAAGGCTTAAAACAGCGTGGCGCAATCTTTGTTGAGCAGATCAGCGAAGTACCCGATGACAATATTGTCATCTTCTCTGCGCACGGCGTCTCTCAGGCCGTGCGCAACGAAGCCAAGTCACGTCAATTAACCGTGTTTGATGCCACCTGTCCGTTAGTGACCAAGGTGCATATGGAAGTCGCCCGCGCCAGCCGTAAAAATATGGAAGTGGTATTGATTGGCCATGCTGGCCATCCGGAAGTGGAAGGCACCATGGGGCAATACGCCAGTGAAACCGGCGGTATGTATTTAGTCGAAACGCCCGAAGATGTGTATACCCTTGAGGTGAACGATCCGGATAACCTGCATTACGTCAGTCAAACCACGCTATCGGTCGATGAAACCGCGGACGTGATTGATACTCTGCGTAAGGTATTTCCTAATATCCAAGGGCCACGTAAAGATGACATCTGTTACGCCACGCAGAATCGTCAAGACGCCGTGCGCGATCTGGCGCAAAGTTGCGATGTCATGGTGGTGGTCGGCTCGAAAAATAGCTCTAATTCTAATCGCTTGCGAGAGCTATCAGAAAAACTGGGTACGCCAGGTTATTTAACCGATACCGCAGAAGATATCGACCCGGTCTGGTTTGAAGGCAAGCAGACGGTTGGGATCACCGCCGGTGCTTCGGCGCCAGAAGAGTTGGTGGATCAAATTATTGAACGCATCAAACAGCTAGGCGCGAAAGAGGTTGAGAACCTCGTGGGCCGTGAAGAAAACATGTTCTTTGAAGTGCCGAAAGAGTTACAAATTCGAGAAGTCACCTAAAGTGATGACCGGTTGAAAAAGGGAAGCGAAGGCTTCCTTTTTTTTCGCCAATATACAAGCGCGAGGGAACGCGCTAGAGTGGTGGATTACGATCAAGGAGCCAGTGTACTGGCAGAGTGACAAAGGGGAAAATCATGGTACGTATTGCCATTGCAGGCGCGGCTGGACGTATGGGCCGAAACCTCATTCAAGCGGTTGCGCAGTCTTCTGGAGCGACACTGGGCGCGGCGAGTGAGCGTCCTGAGTCAAGCCTCGTGGGAACCGATGCCGGCGAGCTCGCGGGCATTGGCCGTTTGGGGGTTCACGTGGTGGACGATCTTACCAAAGTTAGTGATGACTTCGATGTTATTATCGATTTTACGGCCCCCTCGGCCACCATGGCGAATTTGGCGTTATGCCAGCAAAAAAATAAGCAGTTGGTCATTGGCACCACGGGCTTTGATGACGAACAAAAGCACGCCATCCAAGAGGCTGCCTCGTCGACGGCATTGGTCATGGCGCCAAACTATAGTGTGGGTGTGAACCTTGTCTTCAAGTTGCTGGAGCAAGCCGCCAAGGTGATGGGAGAGGAGTGCGACATTGAAATTGTAGAAGCACACCACCGTCACAAAGTCGATGCGCCATCAGGGACTGCACTTGGAATGGGTGAGGCGATCGCCGGAGCGATGGGCAATAACTTGAGTGATGTGGCGGTTTATGCACGTGAAGGGATCACCGGAGAGCGTCGCCGTGACGAAATTGGCTTTGCCACCCTGAGGGCAGGCGATATTGTGGGTGAGCATACTGCCATGTTTGCTGATATTGGTGAGCGGGTTGAAATTACCCATAAAGCCTCTAACCGCAACACCTTTGCCAAAGGGGCGGTGCGGGCTGCGGTATGGCTTAACCAGTATCAATCGGGCTTTTATACCATGCAAGATGTACTCGATTTAAAATAATTATTCATCGCGCTTCGGCGCGATGTTTTTTTTCGGCCTTGTTCATTTCCGCTCATCTTCCCTTCCTTTTCGCCTTTTATCGCTTTTAAAACTGTCTTTTATCTACTGTTGGGTGCAATTTTGCGAACATTCGTGGTTTATAAGCAATAAACGATTAAAGGTAAACGTTTGCTATCTTATTTTGATATTCATGGCCTGATCAAGGAAGACAAAGTCGTCATATTCACAGGTTTGGAGGTTTTTCATACCGAAACAGCCATTAAAGCTGTGCTTTATGGCGACTTGAGTCCGTGTTTTTATTGAGAGGCTAATAAAAGAAGGGCAAAAGATAAGGTTTGATTGACAGCTCCTTCGCTCGCCCCTAGAATGCGCGCAATTTGTCAAAATTCAGCTTGACGTGGGTTTTGATCTTAGATGGAATACGTGAATGCAACGTTAGTCGTAAAAAGTGCATTTCTATATAACTGGAGGTTGTCTTGAGCAAGTTTGCGCTCTTAGTCCTAGAAGATGGGACAGTGTTCCACGGTACCCCGATCGGCGCTGATGGCACCGCGGTGGGAGAAGTGGTTTTCAATACCTCGATGACGGGGTATCAAGAAATATTAACCGACCCCTCTTATTCCCGTCAGATAGTCACCCTTACTTACCCCCATATAGGCAATACCGGCACCAATTCCGAAGACGAAGAATCCTCCCAAATTCATGCCCAAGGCCTCGTCATTCGTGATCTTCCCCTGTTAGCCAGCAACTTCCGCAATCAACAATCCCTTTCTGATTACCTCAAACAGCACAACATTCTCGGCATTGCCGATATTGATACGCGTAAACTCACGCGCTTGTTGCGGGAAAAGGGGACGCAGAATGGCTGTATCGTTGCAGGTGACAGTGTCGATGAAGCCTTGGCACTTGCGAAAGCGCAAGATTTCCCTGGTTTGAAGGGAATGGATTTAGCTAAAGCGGTAACGACACCTGATAGCTATAGCTGGACCCAGGGCTCGTGGCAACTGCATCAGGGGCTGCCTGAGGCGGTTGCTGAGAATGATTTGCCATACCATGTGGTCGCTTACGATTTTGGTGCCAAGCGCAATATTTTGCGTATGTTGGTCGACCGAGGTTGTCGTTTGACAGTCGTGCCTGCTACCACGCCAGCTGACGACGTGTTAGCGATGAACCCGGATGGCGTTTTCTTATCTAACGGCCCCGGCGATCCGGCGCCGTGTGATTACGCGATTGAAGCGACTCGCACTTTCTTGTTAGAAGGTTTGCCTTTGTTTGGTATTTGTCTTGGCCATCAAATCTTAGCCCTCGCCAGTGGGGCGAACACGATTAAGATGAAGTTTGGTCATCACGGGGCCAATCATCCAGTCAAAGATCTGGACCGTGGTGTGGTGATGATCACTAGCCAAAACCACGGGTTTGCGGCGGATAAGGACAGTTTGCCTGACACCTTACGTGCCACCCATGTGTCGTTGTTTGATGGTAGCTTGCAAGGCATTCATCATACCGAAAAGCCGGCGTTCAGTTTTCAGGGGCACCCTGAAGCCAGCCCAGGACCGCATGATGCAGCCCCACTTTTCGATCACTTCATTGACCTAATCAAACAACATCGCGCCTAATCGGAGTCGTTGAGCATGCCAAAACGTACAGACATAAAAAGCATTCTTATCCTGGGCGCAGGCCCGATTATTATCGGACAAGCCTGTGAATTTGATTACTCAGGGGCGCAAGCGTGTAAAGCGCTGAGAGAGGAAGGTTATCGTGTCATTCTGGTGAACTCGAACCCCGCGACCATTATGACAGATCCTGACATGGCCGACGCGACCTACATTGAGCCCATTCAATGGCAGGTGGTTAAACATATTATCGAGAAAGAACGCCCTGATGCCGTATTACCCACCATGGGCGGTCAAACGGGTCTTAATTGTGCGCTGGATCTGGAGCGTCATGGTGTCCTTGCTGAATTTAATGTCGAAATGATTGGCGCGACAGCGGATGCGATTGACAAAGCAGAAGATAGACATCGTTTTGATGATGCTATGCAGCGGATCGGCTTAGACTGTCCACGAGCAGGGTTTGCCCATAGTATAGATGAGGCCCATCAGGTACTCGATGATGTGGGCTTTCCTTGTATTATTCGCCCCTCGTTTACCATGGGCGGTACCGGTGGTGGGATTGCGTACAACCTGGAAGAGTTTAAAGAGATTTGCGAGCGCGGACTCGATTTATCTCCTACCAATGAGCTGTTAATTGACGAGTCTTTGATTGGTTGGAAAGAGTATGAAATGGAAGTGGTGCGGGATAAAAATGACAACTGCATCATTGTCTGTTCGATTGAAAACTTTGATGCGATGGGTGTCCACACTGGCGATTCGATTACCGTTGCGCCAGCTCAAACCCTGACCGATAAAGAATATCAACTAATGCGCAACGCCTCTCTGGCGGTACTGAGAGAAATTGGTGTCGAAACGGGTGGCTCTAACGTTCAGTTTGGTATTAACCCTAAAAACGGCCGCATGGTGATCATTGAAATGAACCCGCGCGTGTCACGCTCCTCGGCATTGGCATCAAAAGCAACCGGTTTTCCGATCGCAAAAGTGGCTGCTAAGTTAGCCGTGGGCTTTACCCTCGACGAATTGATGAACGATATCACCGGGGGAGCGACTCCTGCCTCGTTTGAGCCAACCATTGATTACGTGGTGACGAAAATTCCACGGTTTAACTTTGAGAAATTCGCCGGGGCCAATGATCGACTCACGACCCAAATGAAGTCGGTTGGTGAGGTGATGGCGATTGGTCGTAACCAGCAAGAGTCACTACAAAAAGCGTTACGCGGCCTCGAAGTCGGCGCATCCGGCTTTGATGAGAGGGTAAACCTAGATGACGATACCGCCCTGACTCAGATCCGCCATGAGCTAAAAGAGCCGGGTGCCGAGCGGATTTGGTATATTGCCGATGCGTTTCGTGCGGGAATGTCTGTCGATGGTGTCTTCAACCTCACCAATATCGACCGCTGGTTCCTTGTTCAGATAGAAGACATTGTCAAACATGAGCAACAGGTTCGTGATTATGGTTTTGCAGGGCTGAATGAAACGGCCTTAAGGCAATTGAAACGTAAAGGCTTCTCTGATGTTCGCTTAGCAAACTTGCTGGGAGTCTCAGAAATTGAAGTCCGTAAGTTGCGTGATAAATTTAATATTCATCCGGTCTACAAGCGAGTCGATACGTGTGCGGCTGAGTTTTCTTCTGATACCGCGTATATGTATTCAAGTTACGACGATGAGTGCGAATCGCAACCGACAGATAAAAAGAAAATCATGGTCATCGGTGGCGGGCCTAACCGAATTGGACAAGGGATCGAATTCGATTATTGCTGCGTACATGCCTCGTTGGCACTGCGAGAAGACGGGTATGAAACCATCATGGTTAACTGTAACCCTGAAACCGTGTCAACTGACTACGATACCTCCGACCGTCTCTACTTTGAGCCAATAACCTTGGAAGATGTGCTGGCGATTGTCCGGGTTGAAAACCCTGAAGGTGTGATTGTGCAATATGGTGGTCAAACGCCATTGAAATTGGCTCGTGCGCTAGAAGCGGCCGGTGTGCCGATTATTGGCACCAGCCCAGATGCGATTGACCGAGCAGAAGACCGTGAACGTTTTCAAGATGCGGTGCAGCGCTTAGGCTTAAAGCAGCCTGAGAATGCGACGGTCACGGCCCTAGAGCAAGCGGTTGAAAAAGCAAAGGAAATCGGATATCCCCTGGTGGTTCGTCCGTCTTATGTTCTGGGCGGTCGCGCCATGGAAATTGTTTACGACGAGACGGATTTACGTCGCTATTTTAATGAAGCCGTGAGTGTCTCTCATGAATCACCGGTACTGTTGGATCACTTCCTTGATGATGCGACGGAAGTGGATATTGATGCGGTGTGCGATGGTGAAACCGCGGTCATTGGTGGCATCATGGAGCACATTGAGCAAGCAGGGGTGCACTCTGGTGATTCGGCGTGTTCATTGCCCGCATATACGCTTAGTGATGATGTCCAAGATCGCATGCGTGAGCAGGTGCGTAAGTTAGCGCTTGAGCTCGGAGTACGGGGATTAGTCAACACGCAGTTTGCGGTGAAAGATGATGAGATTTATCTGATTGAGGTTAACCCTCGGGCTGCACGAACTGTTCCGTTTGTGTCTAAAGCGACCGGTGTTCCATTGGCAAAAATTGCCGCGCGTGTAATGGCAGGGCAGTCGTTGGCAGAGCAGGGATTCGTTAAAGAAGTGATCCCGCCTTACTACTCGGTTAAAGAGGTGGTGCTTCCATTCAACAAATTCCCGGGCGTGGATCCACTACTGGGCCCAGAAATGCGCTCAACCGGCGAGGTTATGGGAGTCGGGGATACGTTCGCGGAGGCGTTCGCCAAAGCCGACCTCGCATGTGGTAAAGCGTATAGCGAAAGTGGGCGCGCGTTATTATCGGTACGCAATAACGATAAGCAGCGAGTGGTTGACTTAGCAGCGAAACTACTAAAACTAGGGTTCGAGCTTGATGCCACTCATGGTACCGCGGTGATCCTCGGTGAAGCGGGCATTAATCCTCGCTTGGTGAATAAGGTGCACGAAGGTCGTCCTCATATTCTCGACCGGATCAAAAATGGTGAGTACAGTTACATCGTTAACACCACCGAAGGTCGTCAAGCGATTGAGGATTCGAAAGTACTGCGTCGTGGCGCACTGGCAGCGAAGGTGAATTATACCACCACGTTGAATGCAGCGTTTGCAACGTGCATGGCATTGACCGCTGCCGACATGCGTAAAGTCAATGCGGTACAATCGTTGCACGCTCGAGTGCTAACTGCCTCCTAATACGTAAGTCGTCACATAGATTTGGCCCGCCTTTCGGCGGGCTTTTTTTATGGTTGTGTGATGGCGAGGGAAGGCATGAGCTGGCCACGAATAAGTGCGAGATAAAACTCACGTTCAAACTGGGTGATCGGGGCCGGAACATTATCGGGTAACGCATCTTTATCTGGGTGATAATGGCTAATCAACTGGATCACTATGTGTGTTTGTTTCGCATCATCTTCTATTACACCGGCCAAATTAAAACTGCCATAGAGTGACCCACTTTTAGCTTTTAATCGTCCTTTTATGGGAGCATGACGCACGCTTTGTCGATATTTGAGTGTGCCATCAATACCAGAGGTCGGCAGCATCGCTGCTAAGCCTAGCTCCGGATGAGTCAATATATAGTGGACGACTTGAGAGAGCTGGCGAGCGCTCAATCGGTTATTACGCGATAAACCCGAACCATCAACCAAGACTGCGCGTGACAAATCAATCCCTTCATCTTGCAAGATCGCTTTGACCGCTGCGACTCCATTTCGGTAAGAGCCAGGTTGCTGGAAATAGCGTCGACCGAGTGCTTTCAGCAGGTTATCGGCAATCAAATTATCGGAATCCCTTAACATGGTGGTCAGGAGTGTCGCCAGCTTTGCAGAATGGTGACGCGCGAGCTCACGGGCTTGACTGGGCGCACGTGCAACACGGATATCGCCTTTTACCCTCACGTTCAGTCGCGCCAGCTCTTCCGCCACTATCGCTTTGACATACGCGGAGGGCGTTTGGACGGCAAAGTTTAAAGGTAACGGCCCACTGCGGTGTGCGAGACATCCGGAAAAATGATAGTGATTTTCTGGGGTTGCCGTTAAATCGAGCCCACAGTGGCTCTTGTTTTGTTGTGACTCGGTCACGGCTCGCGCTTGGCTCGTGACTGAGATAGGCTGATGAGCGGGAATGTGCACACGTGTCAGTGCGCGCTCAGGCTGACTATAAATTGCGCCTTGAACACAGTTGTGGTTAAGGGTAATCGCGGTCGACGGTGCGCTATAGCATACTGCAAGAATATCCCAAGGCCAGCCGGGGGCACGTGTGCGACCAGTAAAAGCCTGTCCATCAAGGTAAAGGTTATTAATGTTATTTATCCCTCGACGCGGCAGTTGGCTAAGCAGCTGACGGATGTCCTTTCGTGTTAATAAGGGGTCGCCATTAAAAATGAGGGCGATGTCATCCCCCGCTTGAACAAGCCGAGTAGAGAACCGAAAGGTTGAGGGTAAATACAGGCGTGCAGCTAAACCTGTGAGCAACTTTTGTGTGCTCGCAGGGGGAAGGAGGGCATCTGCCTGTTCACTGATTTGAGGTTGGTTGTGCTGAGCATCACTGACCCACAATGCCAGCTGACTTCCTTTGGGCAATAACGGTGTCAGTTGTTCAAGCCTGAGTGATTCACCGGATGCCATGGCGCATGGCGCCACGAGCATAACGACCAATGCTAAGCGGCGAAAGAGGGCGGGATACATATTATAGAGCCTTTGTGTTATCGCATTGATGCTATCCTACCCTGTCTAACGTTGAAGACAAGGCGTTGGATGTGGTCAGAAGGCGGTTAATTCAGCAGCGCATTCGATAAACAGACCAGTGCGTCACGCTAACATAGGATCAGAGATGATTTTGCGCGAATTCTTGTTTACAATCGTGGTAAAGCGTTGAATTCCGCCGCGCCCAAATTTTTGTTTGGGCGTGGCTTTGTTTTGCCAAAATCCCTTTGCTGTGGATTGAAAGAGGTAATGTCATTATGGATAAAGTGCCAATGACCGTACGCGGTGAACAGCTGCTACGAGAAGAGCTGGATAAGTTGATCAAGCGTCGCCCAGAGATCTCTAACGCCATTGCAGAGGCGCGTGAACTGGGTGACCTTAAAGAGAACGCAGAATATCATGCTGCACGTGAAGAGCAGGGGATCTGTGAGGCGCAAATCCGAGATATTGAATACAAGCTATCGGTGGCACAGGTCATTGATGTCACCAAAATGCCCAACAACGGTAAAGTGATTTTCGGTGCCACTGTGTCTCTCATTGACGTCAATACAGACGAAGACGTCACGTATCGGATCGTTGGGGATGATGAAGCAAATATTAAAGCTAACCTTATTTCCGTGAACTCACCGATTGCGCGTGGGTTGATTGGCAAAGAGCAAGGCGATGAAGTCAGCATCACTACCCCAGGTGGCATCAAAGAGTTTGAGATCGATAGCGTCGACTACGTATAACTAAAGTGTTACTGAATGTAAGAATGCGTGGAAACTGACACAGTAAAAAGGCCGCTATGCGGCCTTTTTGTTATGCTACTGCGCTTGATGCGAAAGCATGCAATTATTTGCGCGGCAACTCAATTTTGCGCGCTTCGCTTTGGCGGTAGATCACCAAGGTTTTGCCAATCACCTGTACCTGTTCGGCGCCAGTTTCGCGAATAATGGCATCAACAATCAGCGTTTTGGTCTCGCGATCTTCTGACGCGACTTTTACCTTGATCAGCTCGTGATGGTCAAGCGCAAGCTCAATTTCAGCGACCACGGCTTCAGTTAAGCCATTGGCGCCCATTAAGACTACAGGCTTAAGCTGGTGAGCCAGTCCTTTGAGATACTGTTTTTGTTTGGTGCTGAGTTTCATGTTGGCTCGATTTCTATTTGCTAGGGGTTGAAAACATGCCATTCTAACGCCATCTCACCACAAACTGAAACAGTATAAAGAAGGCTCATGGCAAGCTTATTATATTGGTAGCGTCTCGTCTGCGATTTTTGATAATAAGAGTGCGAACACAATTGCTTGAATTTAATAACAATGCGGTGCAATTCATGGGGCTTGGTTAGGAACAACATGGCGAACAAAAAACACTCTGCTAGCTCAGGACGCTGGCTGAAAGAGCATTTTGACGATAAGTACGTGCACGAGGCTCAAAAAAAAGGCTATCGCTCACGTGCGATTTTTAAGTTGGAAGAGATCCAGCAAAAAGATCGCATTTTGAAGCCTGGTATGACGGTGGTCGATTTAGGCGCTGCACCTGGTGGTTGGTCTCAATATGCTGCCACGCAAGTGGGAGATGAGGGCCAAGTCATCGCCTGTGATATTTTACCGATGGACTCGATGCCTGGTGTGAGCTTTCTTCAAGGCGATTTTCGTGAACAAACAGTCCTAGAAGCGTTACTTGACCGTATACAACCTAACATGGTCGATGTGGTGATGTCTGACATGGCACCAAACATGAGTGGTAACCAAGCGGCTGATCAGCCACGAGCCATGTATTTGGTGGAGCTGGCGCTCGACATGTGCCGTGAAGTGTTAGGTCCTAAGGGCTGCTTCGTGGTAAAAGTATTTCAAGGCGAAGGCTTTGATCAGTATTTGGCCGAGGTGCGTAAGATGTTTACAGCGGTCAAAATTCGAAAACCCGACTCATCCCGCGCACGGTCGCGAGAGGTCTACATTGTGGCTACAGGTTATAAACTGTAGTACCCTTACATTTATCTATCTCAGTTATGCGAGGCTAACACCTTGAGTGACATGGCAAAAAACTTGATTTTGTGGCTGGTTATCGCCGTTGTCTTAATGTCTGTGTTCCAAAGCTTTGGACCAGGAGACAGCGCCGGTCGTCAAGTCGACTACACCACCTTCGTTCGCGAAATCGGCAACGATCAAATACAGGAAGTAAAGTTTGATGATCGAGAGCTGAGTATCACACGACGTGACGGCTCACGCTATGTCACTTACATGCCTGTATATAACGATCCAAAATTGCTAGATGACTTGCTCAATAAGAACGTGCGCGTGAAAGGTACGCCACCGGAAGAGCAAAGCATGTTGGCGTCTATCTTTATCTCTTGGTTCCCAATGCTACTGTTGATCGGGGTATGGATATTCTTCATGCGTCAGATGCAAGGCGGTGGCGGTAAGGGCGCGATGTCATTTGGTAAATCGAAAGCCAAAATGATGAGTGAAGAGCAGGTCAAAACGTCCTTCACTGATGTTGCTGGCTGCGATGAAGCGAAAGAAGACGTTAAAGAGCTGGTGGATTACTTACGCGATCCAAGCCGCTTCCAAAAGCTTGGCGGTAAGATCCCTACGGGCGTATTGATGGTTGGCCCTCCTGGTACGGGTAAAACCCTGCTGGCGAAAGCGATTGCTGGCGAAGCCAAGGTGCCTTTCTTTACCATTTCTGGTTCTGATTTCGTCGAGATGTTCGTCGGTGTCGGTGCATCACGTGTCCGTGACATGTTTGAGCAAGCAAAGAAAGCGGCTCCTTGTATTATCTTCATTGATGAGATTGATGCTGTCGGTCGTCAGCGTGGTGCAGGCCTTGGTGGCGGCCACGATGAGCGAGAGCAAACCCTGAACCAGATGCTGGTTGAGATGGATGGTTTCGAAGGTAATGAAGGTGTCATTGTCATTGCAGCGACTAACCGTCCTGACGTTCTCGATCCTGCATTGCTACGCCCTGGTCGTTTTGACCGCCAAGTTGTCGTCAGTTTACCGGATGTACGTGGCCGTGAGCATATCCTTAAGGTACACATGCGCAAAGTACCATTGGGCAACGATGTCGATGCATCATTAATTGCACGAGGGACGCCAGGGTTCTCGGGTGCTGACTTGGCTAACTTGGTCAACGAAGCGGCATTGTTCTCGGCGCGAGGTAATAAGCGCGTAGTTTCAATGGTTGAGTTTGAACTGGCAAAAGATAAAATCATGATGGGTGCAGAGCGCCGTTCGATGGTGATGTCAGAAGAAACCAAAGAGTCGACGGCGTACCATGAAGCCGGTCACGCCATTGTTGGTCGCTTGGTGCCAGAGCATGACCCTGTCTACAAAGTATCGATTATCCCACGTGGACGCGCGCTCGGTGTGACCATGTACCTGCCCGAGCAGGACCGTATTAGTATGTCACGACAACACCTGAACTCGATGATTTCGAGCCTTTATGGTGGCCGCCTGGCAGAAGAGTTGATATACGGTAAAGATAAGGTGTCGACAGGAGCGTCGAATGATATCGAACGCGCCACCGATATTGCCCGTAAAATGGTGACTCAGTGGGGCTTCTCAGAGAAATTAGGGCCATTGCTTTATGCGGAAGAAGAAGGTGAAGTTTTCCTCGGTCGCTCAATGGCTCAGACTAAACATATCTCTGATGAAACAGCCCGATTGATTGACGGAGAAATCCGACAAATCATTGATAGCAACTATGAGCGAGCTAAGCAGATCCTGGCAGATAACCTGGATATTATGCACTCGATGAAAGATGCATTGATGAAGTACGAAACCATTGATGCTGCGCAGATTGATGATCTGATGGCTCGTCGTGATGTTCGTGAGCCTGCTGGATGGGAAGGCGGTGACGGGGGGTCTTCATCAGATGATGACACCTCGAACAAATCGGACGCATCAACGGTAAGCTCGTCAGATACCTCGTCAGACGATAAAAAGCAAAAACCGTTAGATTCAGAAAACCAATCTGAAGCGTAAATTTAAGTGACTATAAACCCCGATGCGTCGGGGTTTTTTTGATCGCGCTTGGACATAACTGCATGGAAATAACACACCACAATAAGACCCTTTCGCTCAATAGCCCTGTCGTCATGGGGATCCTCAATGTCACGCCTGATTCTTTTTCTGATGGTGGCCAGTTTCAACAGCAAGCTCATGCGCTCGAACACGCGATGCAGATGCTTGCGGATGGCGCCACTATTTTAGATGTTGGGGGGGAATCGACCCGTCCTGGTGCCGTTGATGTGACTCAACAAGATGAAATCGACCGTGTCGTGCCTATCATTAAAGCCATTCGTGAGCGATCTGATTGCTGGATCTCGATTGACACCAGCAAAGCGGCGGTAATGCGTGCGGCGGTCGAGGCGGGGGCCAATATCATTAATGATGTGCGTGCGCTGAGAGAGCCAGGCGCATTAGAAGCGGCGGCGACGCTTCAGGTACCCGTATGCATTATGCATATGCAAGGTCAGCCACGAACCATGCAATCGGCACCGGATTATGAAAATATCACCCAAGAGGTAGCACAATTTCTAAGCCAGCGTATTGATGCCTGTATTGATGCAGGGATCGTCAGACAGAATATTATTTTGGATCCTGGCTACGGATTTGGTAAAACGTTATCCCATAATTATCAGCTGCTTGCGCAGTTAGAGGCTTTCCATGAATTTGGCTTGCCAATCTTGGCTGGTATGTCACGCAAATCCATGATTTATAAAATGCTTGATAAAACACCACAAGATATTCTGGGCGGCAGTATCGCATGCGCGACGTTGGCTGCGGCTAAAGGCGCACAAATCATTCGTGTCCACGATGTCAAAGAGACCGCTGATGCGCTCAAGGTCGTGGCAATGGCGGTGCGTGAGAATCACGAATTAGGAGAATAAAAACAATGACAGAACGTAAATACTTTGGCACGGATGGTGTGCGCGGTAAGGTTGGTGAGTTTCCAATCACACCGGAGTTTATGCTTAAATTGGGTTGGGCGGCTGGTCGAGTCCTGTCTCAGCACGGTACGCGAAAAGTGTTGATTGGCAAGGATACGCGAATTTCTGGTTATATGCTGGAGTCTGCCCTTGAGTCGGGCTTATCAGCAGCAGGTCTTGAAGCTGCCTTCACGGGACCGATGCCGACGCCTGCGATTGCCTATTTAACTCAGACATTTCGGGCTGAAGCGGGGATTGTCATTTCAGCCTCCCATAACCCGCACTATGATAACGGGATAAAATTCTTCTCATCGGAAGGGACGAAACTCGCTGATACCGTAGAGCTTGCAATTGAAGCGGAGTTAGAAAAAACGCTGACTTGCGTAGAGTCAGCCGAGCTAGGTAAAGCCAGTCGTATTAATGATGCAGCCGGCCGTTATATTGAATTTTGTAAAGGCACTTTCCCGAGTGCCCTAAGCCTCAGTGGTTTAAAAATCGTGCTTGATTGTGCTCATGGTGCCACCTACCACATTGCACCATCAGTATTTAGAGAGCTAGGCGCAGATGTCACGACCATTGGTTGTGCGCCGAATGGCATCAATATTAATGATGAAGTGGGTGCCACTGACGTACGTGCGCTCCAGCAACGTGTTCTTGAAGAAAAAGCAGACCTAGGCGTGGCTTTTGATGGCGACGGTGATCGCGTGATCATGGTTGATCACCTTGGTAACAAGGTAGACGGCGACCAAATTGCCTACATTATTGCCCGCGAGAGCCTTCGCCGTGGCGAGTTAAAAGGTGGAGTGGTGGGTACATTGATGACCAACATGGGGATGGAGCTGGCGCTTCAGTCCCTAGGTATTCCTTTCGCGCGCGCTAAGGTCGGTGACCGCTATGTGATGGAGTTACTGCAAGAAAAAGGTTGGCGGATTGGTGCAGAAAACTCTGGCCATGTGATTGTGCTGGATAAAGTCACCACTGGTGATGGGATCGTCGCTGCGCTGCAAGTGTTGGCCAGTATTGCGGCGACAAACATGGATCTTAAAGCCTTGAGTGATGGTATGACGCTTCTGCCACAAGTCCTGGAAAATGTGCGTTTTAGTGGCAATGTCGATCCTCTGCAAAGTGAGCCGGTTCTCGCCGCTAAAGCCAACGTCGAAGAGAAGCTCGGTGAGCATGGGCGAGTGTTGCTTCGTAAGTCAGGCACAGAGCCTTTGATTCGCGTGATGGTTGAAGGCCCAGATGGGGATACCGTTAACGCGTATGCACTTGAAATTGCAGAAGCCGTTAAGGCGAACTGCTGATAACCGCTGAGTGGGTGGTTACAGATTGCGCAAACAGCGTCGAAATCAAGGTTTTTTGTAATTTCCCCTTGTTTCGTCACCGCGCTTTCGCTAGTATTCACCCGCTCCCAACGAAGGGGGCTGCGCTGGCTGAGAAGTGACGCTGCCGGCTCAACAACCTGGAGCATAGGTGGAACCATGTACGAAATTCTACTTGTGATTTATCTGTTGGCCGCAATCGGTGTAATTGGCCTGGTTCTGGTTCAGCAAGGTAAAGGCGCAGATATGGGAGCCTCGTTCGGGGCTGGAGCATCAAATACAGTATTTGGCTCTGGCGGCTCTGGAAACTTTTTAACCCGAATGACAACCGGTTTTGCAATTGCATTTTTTGTTTTGAGTCTCGTGCTTGGTAACCTCACTGCACACAAGCCAGAAGCAAAAAGCGGTTTTGAAGATTTAAGCGAGCCTGCTACACAACAGCAAGCGGCGCCAAAAGAGGAAGAGATCCCTGTAGATAACAGTGAGATCCCTCAGTAAAAGATTTGCCGAGGTGGTGGAATTGGTAGACACGCTATCTTGAGGGGGTAGTGCCTGTATTGGCGTGCGGGTTCAAGTCCCGCTCTCGGCACCAAGTTAGCAATGGGCAATGACTTGCACCTTTGCAGTAAAAGGCGATATACTTATTGCCAATCGGACGCGGGATGGAGCAGTTTGGTAGCTCGTCGGGCTCATAACCCGAAGGTCGGCGGTTCAAATCCGTCTCCCGCAACCAATTTTAGGTTGGTGAAGCTAAATATCAGGTTGAAATTAATCAACACGACCCCCGGTCGGCGCCGTTGCACGGCGCGATAAAATCCGCTTCCCGCAACCAATTTCAAGTTTGTTGTTAACATAACGGCGAAACTGAATGACGCGTTAGCGTTTCTTGTTAGAGTGATGCTGACCAGGCTAGCCACAGGCTAGCCTTTTTGCCCTCGGGCAGCACGAAGCGGACCAATAAGCCTTTGTGTAAGAGAGTTACTCTCTCGTTATTGCTGAGATGCTTCCGACACCAGCAGTAACGGCCACACTCTGAGTGTGGCATCAGGGTCCAGTTACATTAAACCCCGAAATTCGGGGTTTTTTGTTATCTGAAGAAGACCATTCGGATAGTAACTGGGCTTTTAAGCCCTTTTTTTATTTCTGGGGTTTGGAATGACAGGATTAGAGAAACAACTGGCTGAACTTTTGACCGCGCCTGTCGAGGCGCTGGGTTATGAGTTGGTTGGGCTTGAATTTGTTCGAGCTGGCCAGCATTCAACATTGCGTATATTTATTGACCATGAAAATGGTATCACAGTGGACGATTGTGCCGATGTGAGCCGTCAAGTTGGCGCAGTTTTGGATGTGGAAGACCCAATCACAGTGGCCTATAACCTGGAAGTATCGTCTCCAGGTGTAGATCGTCCACTGTTCACCGCTGAGCATTATCAGCAATTCATCGGGCATGAAGTGAACATCGTGCTGAAAATGGCTATGCAAAACCGCCGTAAGTGGAAAGGCGAAATCCTTTCTGTCGATGGCGATACCATCACGGTTCGCGTTGACGGCCAAGATGAGGCGTTTGCCTTGAGTAATATCGCCAAAGCAAACCTGGTTCCTTCATTTTAAGAGTAAATGAGGCATTAGTAGATGAATAAAGAAATCTTGGCTGTTGTCGAAGCGGTCTCAAACGAAAAAGCCGTTCCGCGTGAGCGTATTTTTGAGGCACTGGAAACCGCACTGGCAACGGCAACCAAAAAGAAGTACGAAGCCGACATAGATGTACGTATCGCCATTGATCGAAAGTCCGGTGAGTTTGATACGTTTCGTCGTTGGCTCGTGGTTGATGAAGTCACTCAGCCAACGCGTGAAATTACGTTAGATGCAGCGCAGTTTGAAGACGAAACGCTCGAGTTAGGCGGTTACGTCGAAGACGATATCGAATCAGTTGCTTTTGACCGTATTACCACGCAAACCGCAAAGCAAGTTATCGTGCAAAAAGTACGTGAAGCTGAACGTGCGCAAGTGGTTGAGCAATTCATGGACAACGAAGGTGAGCTTGTCACCGGTATTGTCAAAAAAGTGAATCGCGATGTGATCATTGTTGATTTGGGTAACAACGCAGAAGCGGTTATTCAACGTGATGACCAATTGCCTCGTGAAAACTTCCGCCCTGGCGACCGCGTTCGTGGTCTACTGTATGCCGTTCGCCCTGAAGCGCGTGGTTTCCAGCTGTTTATGACGCGTTCAAAGCCAGAAATGTTGATCGAATTATTCCGCATCGAAGTGCCAGAAATTGGCGAAGAGATGATTGAATTGATGGGCGCAGCCCGCGATCCGGCTTCACGCGCGAAAATTGCCGTTAAAACAAATGACAAGCGTATTGACCCTGTCGGTGCGTGTGTGGGGATGCGTGGTGCACGCGTGCAAGCGGTATCGACCGAACTGGGCGGTGAGCGAATTGACATCGTGCTTTGGGATGATAACCCTGCACAATTTGTGATTAATGCTATGGCACCAGCGGATGTGGCCTCTATCATCGTTGATGAAGACTCACACTCCATGGATATCGCTGTCGAAGCCGATAACCTAGCTCAAGCCATAGGTCGAAATGGACAAAATGTTCGCTTAGCGTCTCAACTGACCGGTTGGGAACTAAACGTAATGACGGTCGCAGACCTACAGAAAAAGCACCAAGAAGAAGCACAAGCTTCTGTGGAGTTGTTTGTTAAACATCTCGACATTGATGAAGAGTTTGCGGAAACCTTGGTTGATGAAGGTTTTACCACCCTTGAAGAAGTGGCCTATGTGCCAACCAGCGAAATGCTCGAAATCGACGGCTTAGACGAAGATACTGTCGACATTTTGCGCGCACGTGCCAAAGAAGCGTTGACGACCATCGCGCTGGCACAAGAAGAATCGCTGGGAGACGCTGAGCCTGCCGAAGATTTACTGGCACTAGACATTCTTTCTCGTGAAATGGCCTTTAAATTGGCCGCGAAAGGTGTAAAGACGTTGGAAGATCTTGCTGATCAAGGCACTGATGACTTGTTGGATATCGACGGGTTAGATGAAACCAGTGCGGGTGAGCTTATCATGGCAGCACGCAATATCTGCTGGTTCAGCGACGAAGCGTAAAGACGGCAAAGGAGGAGCAGAATGTCCGAGGTTACAGTACAGACACTGGCGAAGGAAATTGAGACGCCAGTTGATCGTCTGCTGAAGCAGTTTAAAGAAGCTGGTATGCAAAAGTCGGCTGACGATCAGGTAAGCCAAGATGAAAAACAAGCTTTGTTGACGCACTTAAAGCGTGAGCATGGTGATGACGGCAATGCTCCGACGCGTCTGACGCTTCAGCGCAAGAAACGTAGCACACTGAGTGTGTCAGGGGCTGGCGGAAAAAACAAAGATGTTCAAGTTGAAGTGCGTAAAAAGCGCACTTATGTGAAGCGTAGCGAGCTTGAAGACCAGAAGTCAGCGCAAGAAGCGGAAGAGCAAGCAAAACGCGAAGCCGAAGAAAAAGCGCGTCTAGAAGCTGAAGAGCAAGCAAAACGCGAAGCAGAAGAAAAAGCGAAACGTGAGGCCGAAGAAAAAGCCAAGCGTGAAGCACAAGAGAAAGCCAAACGCGAAGCTGAAGAAAGAGCTAAGCGTGAAGCCAAGCCGCAAGCGCAAACCAAACCTGAGCAGTCTGAAGACGATGCAGCGGATACTGCTGCAGCTCGAGCTGCTGATGCGCAAGCGAAGAAAGAAGCTGATGAACTTAAGCGTCGCCAGGAAGAGGAAGCCAAGCGTAAAGCTGAAGAAGAAAGTCAGCGGCAGTTAGAAGAGGCACGCAAAATGGCAGAAGCAAACCAAGAACGCTGGTCTGATCAAGACAAAGCGCTAAGCACCATGGAGGCGGCTGACCACCATACGGTTACCTCCGAATATGCCCGCGAAGCGGAAGACGAAGCGGATCGCCGCGAAGAAACCGCCGCCCCGCGTCGTAAGAAAAAGAAAAAAGCAACTGCAACAGAAGATAAAAACCCCCGCGGCCGTCGTGGCAAGGGTGGTAAAGGCAAAGGCCGTATGGCTAAGCCGTCTTCCATGCAGCACGGCTTTAAAAAACCTGCACAGAAAGTCAACCGTGAAGTAGAGATCGGCGAAACCATTACGGTGGCGGAACTGGCCAATAAAATGGCGGTGAAAGGTGCTGAAGTCATCAAAACCATGATGAAAATGGGCGCAATGGCGACCATTAATCAGGTGATTGACCAAGAAACCGCACAGCTTGTTGCGGAAGAAATGGGTCACAAAGTTATCCTGCGTAAAGAGAATGAGCTGGAAGAAGCGGTACTCTCCGATCGTGATAACGATGCACCTGTCGCACCGCGAGCACCGGTTGTGACCATCATGGGTCACGTTGACCACGGTAAAACATCTTTGCTCGACTACATCCGTAAAGCACACGTTGCCACGGGTGAAGCTGGCGGTATTACCCAGCATATCGGTGCGTACCATGTACAAACTGACAATGGCATGATCACCTTCC
The DNA here is from genome assembly GCF_900141775.1 of Salinivibrio sp. ES.052. GTDB lineage: Bacteria > Pseudomonadota > Gammaproteobacteria > Enterobacterales > Vibrionaceae > Salinivibrio. The sequence continues at coordinate 48,516 of NZ_FSRI01000001.1, forward strand.
TGGATACGCCAGGACACGCCGCGTTTACCGCGATGCGTGCACGTGGTGCCGGTGCAACTGATATCGTCGTGTTGGTGGTTGCGGCCGATGATGGCGTCATGCCTCAAACCAAAGAAGCGATTCAACACGCCAAAGCAGCCGGTGTACCTTTGATTGTTGCCGTCAATAAGATGGATAAAGAAGGCGCAAACCCTGACAGCGTGAAGAACGAGCTGGCGCAGTATGACGTGATCCCAGAAGAATGGGGTGGAGAGAACATCTTCGTTCACGTATCGGCGAAACAAGGCGAAAACATTGACACCTTGCTAGAGTCTATCTTGCTGCAATCAGAAGTGCTTGAGCTGAAAGCGGTTGAGAAAGGCATGGCGCATGGCGTTGTGGTTGAATCCCGCCTTGATAAAGGCCGTGGTCCTGTCGCAACCGTGTTGGTCCAAGAAGGTACCTTGAACAAAGGTGATGTTGTTCTGTGTGGTCTCGAATACGGTCGTGTTCGTGCCATGCGTGACGAAAACGGTCAAGACATTGAGCACGCTGGTCCATCCATTCCGGTTGAGATCTTAGGCCTGTCAGGCGTCCCAGCCGCCGGTGATGAAGCCACGGTTGTCCGTGACGAGAAGAAAGCCCGTGAAGTGGCGCTTTATCGTCAAGGCAAGTTCCGTGATGTGAAACTGGCCCGTCAGCAAAAAGCCAAATTGGAAAACATGTTCTCCAATATGACGGAAGGCGAAGTCGCTGAACTGAACATCGTTCTAAAAGCGGATGTACAAGGCTCGATAGAAGCGATTGCTGATTCACTGGTGAAATTGTCGACTGACGAAGTCAAAGTGAAGATTGTTGGTTCCGGCGTCGGTGGTATTACTGAAACTGACGCGGTACTCGCAGCGGCATCGAACGCGATCATTTGTGGCTTTAACGTGCGTGCAGATGCAACCGCGCGTAAGACCATTGAGAATGAAAGTTTAGATCTGCGCTACTATTCTGTTATTTACACCATGATTGATGAAGTGAAACAAGCGATGAGCGGCATGCTTGCGCCTGAATTCAAACAAGAAATTATTGGTCTGGCAGAAGTACGCGATGTCTTTAAGTCACCAAAACTGGGTGCAATTGCCGGTTGTCAGGTGTCTGAAGGCTTGATTAAGCGTAATAATCCAATTCGTGTTCTACGTGATAACGTGGTTATCTACGAAGGAGAATTGGAATCACTGCGTCGCTTCAAAGATGATGTGAACGAAGTGAAGAAAGGCTACGAGTGTGGTATTGGCGTGAAGAACTACAATGATGTTCGCGTTGGTGACCAAATCGAAGTTTTTGAAACGGTTGAAATTCAGCGCTCAATTGACTAATTAAGCGTTTAAAAGCAACCAGGTAGTTTGGATACACCGTGGGGGGAGGCGCATGCGCTTACCCCCATTTTTTGAGAGAAAAGAAAATGGGTAAAGATTTTAGCCGGACTGACCGCGTTGGCCATCAGTTACAAAAAGAAATTGCACTGATATTACAGCGTGAAATTAAAGATCCGCGTATTGGTATGGTGACCGTCTCTGATGTCCAGATCTCGCGTGACCTTGCCTATGCCAAAGTATTTGTTACGTTTTTGACCGTTGATGAGCAAGCGCCAACTGAAAGCCTGAAAGCATTGAACGAAGCGAGTGGTTACATTCGCTCTCTTGTGGGGAAGGCCATTCGTTTGCGTATCACGCCAGAGCTGACTTTTGTCTTTGATGAGTCGCTGACTGAAGGTATTCGTATCTCGAATTTGGTCAGCAAAGCGGTGCGCAGTGATAATGAGCGCCGTGATGATGACAAAGGTGAGGAGTAACAGATGGCGCGTCGTCAACGTCGTCGAGGACGTCCAGTTGATGGGATTATCCTCCTAGATAAACCCACAGGAATTACCTCTAATGATGCTTTGCAAAAAGTGAAACGTATCTTTTTTGCAGAGAAAGCAGGGCACACTGGGGCTTTGGATCCGCTAGCAACTGGGATGTTACCCATCTGCTTAGGCGAAGCGACCAAGTTCTCTCAATTTTTGCTGGATGCCGATAAACGTTATCGGGTCGTGGCGAAGCTAGGCCAGAGAACAAACACTTCTGATGCAGATGGTGAAGTGGTAGAAACTCGTGATGTGAAAGTCAATTTAGGATTGCTGGAACGCTGTATCGCGAAATTCCGCGGCGAAACGCAGCAAATTCCCTCGATGTTCTCCGCGCTCAAATATCAAGGTAAGCCTTTGTATGAATATGCGCGCCAAGGCATCGATGTGCCGCGTGAATCGCGTACTATTCATGTTCACCAAATTGAATTGTTGCGCTTTGAAGGCGATGAGATTGAGATGGAAGTACATTGCTCAAAAGGCACCTATATTCGCACCATCGTTGACGATTTGGGTGAAATGCTAGGTTGTGGTGCGCATGTTACCGCACTGCGCCGTACGGGGGTGTCTGGTTATCCGACGCGCCATATGGTGACACTGGAGCAGCTCGAAAGCTGGTTGAACCAAGCCAGAGAGCAAGAGATCCAGCCTAAGCAATTGCTGGATCCTTTGTTACTACCACTCGATACTGCGGTACAAGACCTGCGTGAAATCAACTTGTTGCCGGTGATGGCCAGCTATGCCTTACAAGGGCAAGCGGTACAGGTGCCTAATGCACCCACCAGTGGCTTTGTCCGCTTAACCGCGGGCGATGAACGCCACTTTATTGGGGTGGGTGAAATTGACGCCGATGGCCTGGTTGCGCCACGTCGTTTAGTGGCCAGTCGTCAGCCAGAAGCGCGCTAAAAACACGATGCCATTAGCGCGTGTTTAATGGAAAAAGCGGCGCGGATAGATTGCTACCTTAGACGAAAGTCAGTAGAATACGCGCCTTCGGGCACCGGCTGAATCAGAGATTGGCTGGTGCATGATAATCACACACTCTTATTAGGAGAGCATTATGTCTCTGACTGCAGAAGCAAAAGCACAAATCGTTGCTGATTTTGGTAAAACCGAGAACGACACGGGTTCACCGGAAGTTCAAATCGCCCTTTTGACCGCATCAATCAACGACCTGCAATCGCACTTCGCTGAGCACAAAGGTGACCACCACAGCCGCCGTGGCCTGCTACGCATGGTTTCACGTCGTCGTAAGTTGCTGGACTACCTGAAAAAGAACAGTGTTGACCGTTACTTGGACGTTATCAAGCGTCTAGGAATCCGTCGCTAAGATTCTGGAGAAAAGGGAGCTCAGGCTCCCTTTTCTTTTTCTGCTAACTCTTACTCTATTTGTACATCCCTCCGATTCTAGTCTTCCATTCATTGCTTGTGTCCTTCTTACTGAGCGATTGAAACCCCTGCCTTTTTCTGCAGCAACCTATGCTGATAGCGGTAATGGCTGCTAAATAAACGGATGACTTCTTGTTTGTTTCACAATTGAGACAGTAATAGGGGCGAATCAGAGGGTAATATACTGAGCAGGTGGTAAGACGTAACGGCTTGTTTATTGCTTGTCCGTTGTACGGGTGCTCAGTACTTGCTGGCAATATGCTATACGTCGACTTTTTGTCAACTGGTTATTTGTTGCTTTGCACTTAGGTGCTAAACTTTAATCATAAATTGTGGTATGGGTTCCAGTGGCCCAGTCTTTGGAGAAGGAAGATGTTTATGTTAACTAAATTGTTTGTGAATACTCGTCTCGCACTAGAGTCGTTTGTTAAGGATGATCGCGGTGTAACAGCGATTGAATATGCGATAATTGGTGTGGCGATCTCTGCTATCGTCTTAGCTGTATTCCAAGGCGATAATGGTCTTCAATCGGCTCTCGAGGGAGCGATTAGCTCAATAACAGCAAATATCACGTCGGCGAACTCCACCCCATAACTGATATTGCATAAGAGTGATTACCGCAGTCTTGTTACTATTTGCGACATCCTGTCTGTCTTGGGTAATCCTAAGAGACCTGAGGTATAGAAAAATAGGACACGGCGCCATTGTAGTAATTGCGCTTCTAAGCGTATTCATTGTTTGTTGGTATGAGTTGCCAATAAACACCGCGCTTTTTCAGGCCGGCCTAGTTTTTTTGGCCGGTTTTGTCTTATTTTTCTTCGGCGTGTGTGGCGCGGGAGATGTAAAATTACTTACGGTGATAAGTCTTGCAGTGAGCGACCAGTGGTGGCCGTGGATGTTGTTTTTAACGGGCATCTTGGGTGGCATTGTCGCATTAGGGCTTCTATTGGCTGGCTGGTTAGGCAAACCTGAGTGGCGAGCAATGGGTGTGCCTTACGCGCTAGCCATAGCTCCCTCGGGAGGGTTGGCGATTTGGCTAACGTTAATCGATGCAACATAACGTGGTCAAATTGAGGTAACTGTCATAACAGTGATGGTTACTCCCTACTTTAAAAACCACTATTCGTATAAACAACAGGTGATGTTTTATCTGTCTCTCCATCCATAGTGTCATCTAGCTTCACTTGCGTAGGAGGGAGTGTGAACACGGATACCTTAGCGCTTCGCACCTTTTATTTGTCTTAGGTTGATCTGAAGGACTATGAACTCAAAATTACTCTCTATTCTTGCAATCGTCGCCATCTCGATTGGCTTGTACGGGTTACTCCAAAGCGATGAGCCTGAAACCTCCTCTCAGGCAGAGGCGAGTGCACCTCCTCCTGAGGTGACTTACAAAGTCATTACGCTGAAAGTGCCTCTCAATCGTGGAGACTCGATCACACGTAGCAAACTAATCATTGAAACCTGGCCAGAGAGTAAGGCTAACCAAATGGGAATCGACAGTGATATGACACTGCCTGAAGCAGGTGGTAGCCCCTTGCTCGCAAGAGAAGGACTTGTCGCAGGCGATATCTTATACCCTGACAAAATTGTATCACCGGAGAGCCCAGACTATCTTGACTATGTGACTCGCGCCGATCGCATTCCTTTCCCGATAAAGGTTTCTCCGACTGCTGTGGTAGGTGGGGCTGTGCGCGCAGGCACATTGGTGGATATCATGGCGTTAGCATCTACTGACCAGAACTTAGCCAATGAAACTACGGTTCGCAGCTTTCGAGGCGTTTCTTTGTCGCCTGTATTAATTGGGGTGAAAGTGCTGAAAGTCGACCAGCAGCAGAAAGAGGCGACACGAAGCGAGCCAGCATCAACAGATACCACGCTGATTTTAGAGTTAACTCGCAAGCAAGTGGCGACCATGACCATCGCTAAGCGGATTGCTCAGCTTGAAGTACACAAATCTTTTGGCAACACACCAGAGCAAGACATGTCTGCCAATGCGGGGGATGTGCTAGAGGACTACCGCGCTATAAAAGAGTTTCGTGCCGATTCAGCGGTAATAAAGTAAGGGATCTTGATGAAAACAACATGCTTCTACCTCCGATGGACGGGGTTACTGGTGATAAGCTTGGCCGTATTTGCAGCCCAGGCCTCGGCAACCGTGATGAATTTGTCTAAGGGACAGGCGCAAGCGTTTCATGTCAATAAAGTGATTGGCTCGGTGTTCGTTGCTGACCCTGCTATCGCTGATTATCAGGTCATTGATAAACAGAAAGTGGTCGCATTCGGCAAAACGGTGGGCTCCACATCTTTGTTGGTTTTTGACGAAGAAGGAAAGACCATAGTGTCGCGACAGTTGATCGTGAATCAGAGCATGGTCCATATTCAACAACAAATACAGCTTCGTTATCCCGAACTTGAAGTGTCTATTTATAACTTAGCAGAGCAAGTGGTGCTGAGTGGTCTTGTAGCGAGTGAGGAGCAGAAACAAGACATAGAGCGACTCGTCGGGGAGTTGTTATCCAAGCCTTCTACCCAAGACGAGATAGAGTGGGATACAGGAGAAGAAACGTATAATCTTGGTTTTATGCGCCGCTATCGATACGAAGGTATTGTCAACAACTTAGAGGTCGCGACAACCAAGCAGGTGAACGTTCAGCTTACGGTGGCAGAAGTATCAAACTCGTTCATGGAAAAGTTTGGAGTTGACTTTAGCTCTGGTGGCCAAGGCAGTGGCATTTTTGTTAATCCGTTAAAGAGCTTTAGTGCTAGCGATATTATCACAGTAATCAGTGCTGTCGGTGATGATAATGTTGGGCAGGTTCTCGCAGAACCCAACTTATCAGTGCTTTCTGGTGAAACCGCTAGCTTTCTTGTCGGTGGTGAATTGCCTGTCGTCACACGCATTGATGGCGGCGTAAACGTTCAATACCGCGAGTACGGGGTTAAGTTAGAGCTCGCAGCGGATGTGCGACGCGATGATAAGATCAAACTCGCATTGATGCCTGAAGTGAGCTCGCTCGATCAGCAATTTAGCAACGATGCTTACGATTTGCCGGCCTTAAAAACCCGCAGAGCACGGACCACGGTTGAGCTGGGTGATGGTGAGAGCTTTGTTCTGGGTGGTTTGCTCAATAGCGAAGAGCGGGAGTCATTATCCAAGATACCTTTTGTCGGTGATATACCTATCTTAGGTGCGCTATTTCGTCATACAGAAACGCAGCGTAATAAAACCGAACTTGTCATCATTGCTAAGGTGAATTTGGTCAAGCCAATTGAATCTGATCAAGTTGTTATCCCTCGTATTCAGCGTACGTCAACGCTAGAACGGTTCTTCGCGCTGGATGCTGTGCCTGAGCAGGCGCCATTGCGACAATGGCTACGTAAAGGAGGCTTTATCCAATGAAAAGTCCAATAATATGGGTTCTTTTTACTGTGTTAGTGATTGGGCTCACTGCTTGCACGCCTGCCTATCAAACAGAAGGTGTGAGAGTGTCTTTGGCTCCTGTAACGTATAAGCTGTCTTTATCGGCAAAGTCTAGCACTGGGGACACCAGTTTTGATGAGTTTATCCGTTTTGTATCCCATCATCAGTCACTGATATTAACGCAACCCATACACTTAAATTACAGCTCGAAAGCAGGCGCTAAAAAAACTGTAAAAGCGCGCAACTACCTTCTGGCTCAAGGGGTTGATAAAAATAATATCCACGAAAAGGCAATGCCGCTGGGAGAGAGCGATTGGCAAGTAGCTTTGCGTTCTTATCAAGTTCAGACTGAGAGTTGTGATCCAGTAACAATCGCCGATATTCACCCAAAGAAAAGCGGTTGTGTATTAACCCACAATCAATGGCTGTCAAAAGTGCATCCTGAAAAAGGGGTAAGTGCCCCAGATACTAGTCATGAACAAGGCAATTATTGATGTTTGATCTCGTTGATATACTAAAGAGCAATCAGTCGCAGCAAGATGACAAAGATAAGATAACCTCAGTTCTCTTCTATCAAACCGAGCCTTGCCGCTCTCTGTTGAAGAGGCCTTTAGGTTTGAAGGCGTCTCTGCGCCTGAAATATGTAAAAACTCAGATATGGTCATTACGGATCATGTCCGCCAGCAGAGTGTTGAGATTGTCTTGGTTGAGCTCAATAGTAGCCAAGATGTGACGGGTGATGCGCGTCGAATTAGCCACTTACTACCTAGTCATGCTTCTGTGATAGTCATTGGTAGTGAAGATGCAATCTCAACGATTCGTAACCTCAAAGAGATGGGGTTTTATTACTTGTTCTGGCCCATTACTAAGCAAGAGCTAATCGATTTTGTTCGTAGTGTGAGTGATAATCGGCAGAGAAATCGCGGTGTAGGACAAAATAGGCGTGCCAAGCGGATCTCTGTGGTTGGCGCAAAAGGAGGGGTTGGCACAACCCTAGTTGCCTCTGAATTAGCCCATCAACTGGTTTCAGAAAAAAAGGCATCTTGTATCGTTGTGGATCACAACTACACCAGTGGTGATTTGGATATCATGCTCGGTATAAAAAAATTTGAAAAGCGGGAGGTGCAAAAAGGCGCATTTTCATCAAGTCTTGACTTATCTTCCGCCCAGAGCCTACTGACCAAACACAATGAGATGCTCTCTGTCCTCGCATTGTGCTCCTCGCAGTATAGCGCTGATGAGTTGAATGATTATCACAATAGCGCCGCTGACATCCTATCGTCTGAATGTAACTTTATTATCGAGGATGTATCCGGATCATCGGGTTTTACGCATCGGAATCAACAGCGTTGGCTTAGCAGTGATTGTATTATTCTGGTCCTTACGCCAACGGTTGCGGCCTTGCGAGACGCTGGTCGCTTAAAGTTAAGTATTGATTCGATGGATGAAAACGCTCGACCTCGTTTGATCGTTGTTGTAAACAATAATTTTCCTGGAAAGTTTGCAACCGTTACCGAAGATGACATTGAAAAGTTTTTGCAATGCGCTGTCGATGTGAATATCCCTTTTAATGGAAAAATAGGAGAATTATTACTCGAGGGAGAGCGTATAGCACGAGCAAAGGTCAATGCCTCCGGGCCGATACACAAACTCGCTTCGCTAGTTGTGGGCGAGTCAGTGGAAGCATCTTCAACCTTAGCAAAGCTAACCAACCTTTTTAGCAGAAAGAGGCAAGCTGAGTGATTGGCACCAAAGAAGTTTATGTCAAGATTCGCAAACAGGTTTTTGATGCTTTGGATCCAAATGTTGTCGCCGATGTTTCGCGAGAGGAGCTTGAGAAACAATTAGAAAGTGCTGTTGAGCTATTGATCAACCGAGAACAATGGCCACTGAGCAGTACTGTAAAAAAAGAATTTGTTAAATACTTAACGGATGAGCTGATTGGCTTAGGTCCGTTACAAAACCTGATGGACGATGAAACAATCACGGACATTATGATCAATGGCCCTGATTCCGTTTATATTGAGCGCAATGGCCTAGTTGAGCGCGCACCTGTTACTTTCATCGACGAGAATCAGCTACGAGAAATTGCAAAGCGTATTGCCTCTCGCGTCGGGCGTCGAGTTGATGAATCCTCACCCACTTGTGATGCGCGCCTAGAAGATGGTAGCCGTGTGAATATCGTTATCCCACCGATATCGATTGATGGAACGGCGATTTCTATCCGTAAGTTTAAAAAACAAAGTATCGATCTTCAGAAGCTTTGTGAATTTGGGGCTATGAGCCCTGAAATGGCGCAATTGTTAATGATTGCCGCACATTGTCGCCTAAATGTATTGATATCAGGTGGTACGGGGTCGGGTAAAACGACGATGCTCAATGCGTTATCACAATTTATCGGTGAAAACGAGCGCATTATTACGATAGAGGATGCGGCTGAATTACGCTTACAACAACCACATGTTGTTCGCTTAGAAACGCGGACCGCTGGGATTGAAAACACAGGTCTAGTCGATCAGCGCGATCTGGTTATCAACTCACTCCGGATGCGTCCTGATAGAATCATTGTTGGTGAGTGTCGTGGTGCTGAAGCCTTTGAGATGCTCCAAGCCATGAATACTGGCCACGATGGCTCCATGTCGACGCTTCATGCCAATACACCGCGTGATGCATTAGCCAGGGTTGAGTCGATGGTGATGATGGCTAATAGCAACTTACCGCTTGAAGCGATCAGGCGTACCATAGTCAGTGCTGTTGATTTAGTGATACAAATCAGCCGATTGCATGATGGCAGTCGTAAAGTGATGAGCATAACCGAAGTGGTTGGGCTAGAGGGTAGTAACGTCGTCATGGAAGAAATCTTCCGTTTTCAGCCTATGTATCAGCAATCTTCTGATGGGAAAGTGCGCGGTAACTACGTGACTGCTGGTTTGATGCAACGGTCAGTATTGATGGAAAAAGCCCGCTTCTTTGGCCTGGAAGATAAGCTCTCATCCGCGTTCAAAGCTGGGGAGGAAAGATGATTTACGTGGTTATGCTTGTGATCGGTATCGGGCTGCTCATTATTCCTTGGCTTAAAAAACGCAAGCGCTATGACTACCTTGAGGAGTTTAATCAAACAGAGTTTGTTGAATCGGTAGTCGCAAACCAACAGGCTGTGGACTTGAGATCACTTGCCGATAGAAGCCTGTGGGAGGAGTTATTACTTCGTTGGAGTAACTTTAAGAAGCAATTAGGAGCCCGACCAACTTTAAAGCTGGCGGCGTTACTTTGTGGACTTATTTTTGCCTCTGTTTATTTTAATCGCCAGTTTTTGCGTGAGCCTCTGTGGCTTGTCACTCCTGTTATTGTGCTAGTGGGTATGTTGGTTTTCTATCGCTGGTTACAAGGTCGAGAGCGCAAAATGTTCGAAACTGAATTCCCTGATGCACTCAATATGATGACGAGTGCTGTATCAGCGGGGGAGAGCATTATGCATGCCATCTTATATGTAGGAAATACGCTGGAAGGTGATATTGGCCGCGAGTTTCGTATAATGGGTAAGCGCTTACAGTTAGGTGAGTCGCCGGATGAGGTTTTTCGCAAGTCATGTCGACGTTACCCTTACCCATCCTTTTACTTTTTTGTTATTACCTTGCGTGCCAATATGCAAAGGGGTGGACAGCTGAAAGAGATCATGATGCGGTTAAACCGCATGATGTTTAATGCTCGTTCTATAGAGAAGAAAAAATATGCACTCACTTCTGAGGCGAGAACATCCGCCAAAATAGTGGCGGCTATTCCTTTTTTCTTTCTTTTTATTTTGCAGTACCTTAGCCCAGAAAACTTTGAGTTTGTCATGTTCGACCCGGATGGAAAAGTCATTCTTTACTATGTGTTGATCAGTGAAGCAATTGGCATTGCCATTGTGTGGGGATTAATGAAAAGCGTTCGCTAATACAGGGTAGTCATGATGTCACAGCAGCAATGGCTTTTTTTGGCGTTAATACTAATCGGTTGTGTGATAGCGCTTCGTGGTTTACGTCAGTCACTGAAACAAAAGCGCTTCCGAGAATTTAGCGTAAATTCGGCAAGCGAGAGAAAGTTTGATTTTTGGGAACGCGTTGGCACCGTCCTTAGTCAACTCGTCTCAAGTGATAAACAAGATATGGAGCAAAAATTCCTAGCGGCAGGGATCTACGACACACGCTTGAGCAAGTTTTTTATGCCTGCTAAATATATGCTATTAATAGCAGGTGCATCAGCAATATATCTAATTGGACAATTGCAACAGTGGCCAAGTAAATGGCTACTCATTGTAGAAGTATTATGGCTTGTCGTGACGATTATTGGTCCTGATGCCTACTTAAATATTCGAAAAAAGGCATTGGTAACAGCGATTTCAAACAAACTTCCGTACATGTTAGACCTGATGGCGGTCTGTGTACAAACTGGGATGACGATTGAAGCATCTATTACATATTTGTCGCGGGAAATGGCAGCTTTTGATCGTGATCTGAGTTTTTTACTCACAAGAGTGAATGAACGCTCAAGAATTGTGGGACTAGAGCAAGCGCTAGAAGAGCTCTATATGCGTGTTCCCTCCAATGAAATGCGCAGCTTCGTGATGACTCTCAACCAGAGTTTGCAATATGGAACGTCTATTTATGGTGTGCTAACGACACTTTCATCGGATATTCGCGAAGTGCAATTGCTCCGAATAGAAGAAAAAATTGGTCAATTGGCTGCAAAAATGTCGATCCCCTTAATTGTATTTATTATGGTACCGATAGTTATTCTCATTGCAGCGCCAGGAATTATGAGGATGTTAGCGAATGCTTAACCTTTTCGTATTGAGATCGTTTCCATTTCTAAGGCTACTGGTGCTCAGCCTTGCTTTTATTATAGCAGGGTGTGTGGGGAGTGCCCCACCTCAGGAAAAGACATTAACTAATGAGCAAGTTCTGGAGAGTAGTGGTAATGATCTTGAAATCATTGATTTGTACAAAAACCAGCTGAAAGAAAAAGAATCGGAGGAAGTGAGGATAAAGCTTGTAAAGCGATATCTAGAGATTAAAGATTATGATTCGGCTCGCTTCTACCTCGCACCGCTTCTTCAACAGTTTGACGCAAAAGACCCTACCACTAGCAATGTTTTACTACTCGCTGGAAAGGTTTCACTTGGGCTAGAACAGTGGGCTAAGGCAAGAAAGCATTTAAACAAGGTTCAGCAACTTACGCCCTCGAATAGCGAATCAGCGAATCTTCTTGGCATACTATCTGCCCGCGAGGGAAACTTTGGGGTTGCACGAGAGTGGTTTAACCATGCGCGAAGCAATATGGCGGATGATCGTACTATCAAAAACAATTTAGCACTACTTGATGTGTTTGAGGAACGATATATAGAGGCTTTACGCCGACTGCAGCCTGTACCAGAACTGAGACAGTTGTCAGATAGAACACGTGTTACGCTGTCGTTGATCTATGCTAAAACTGATCAATATTCGGCATTTGAGGTGTTAACAGACAATATGGCCAAAAGTGATCGATTATCGCTATACCAACAACTCCAAGCACTACCCGTCGCGGATTTTCCGGCGATTCTTGGGGATAACGCTAATGATGGTTCGTTAAAGACACCTAATGACGTAGAACCGAAGCCGCTCCCACTGAGTGAACGCCGGCCGCCTGCTCCCTCTTTATCTGTGCGGGCAAGTGGCGAACAGGCAAATAATCAAGTGGTTACAGACGTGATCAACGGAGTACCGATGGGTAGTCCTTGGCTCGAGGTAGAGACCAATCAATGATGTTAAAAAAGCGAAACGCTCCCAGCCGGCACTCTGGCGTCGCAACGATTGAGTTTGTTGGCGGCTTTTTTGCGTTTTGGCTAATGTGTGCCGCTTGGGTGGAAATGAGTTTTATGTCGTATGTGTCAGCCTTAGGGGATCTTGCGATTTCGAGAGCAGCACAGCATGCGAAAAAACAACAAACTGAAGATTTTCTGACCGTATTTAAACAAACCCTTAATGATGATAGTAGCCTTTGGCATGCGTTGATCAATATCGATAATTATCGGATCAGTGTCCAATATGTGGATAAATATAACACACTGGCCACGATCACAGAGGGGTGTGAGCCTGAAGATGAAGACGATAGAGAAGCCGTGTGTGGTGAGCCTGAGCAAGCTCCCATTGCCATTTATAACGTCAGTTATGACTATCAACCTATCTTTAATTTATTTTTAGATAAAAATACCCTTTTTTCCCGTGAAATGATCGTGATACAGGAATACCAACGTGAAACCTTTGCGCTTTAAGTCTCATCAGCAAGGTAACTTTACCGTCGAGTTTGCTATCGTCGGGGTTTTCTTCGCGTTACTTTTGGTGTTTAGTGCCGATATCATCATTAAATTGAGCGTTAAAGGTAAGCTCGAGCGTATGGCTTTCTCTGCAGCTAATATCATTAAAGAGCGCACTGAGCTGTTTGGTGAGGACGATTTTGAAGTGGGTAGTGCTCAAGCCGAAGAAGCTTACACCATTGTCGAAAACTCCCTCACGCGCACGATGAGTAACTTTGACAGTACCAAGCTCGGATTTTCGCTTCATGTTCGTCAAGGAGTTGGAGACACGGACGAAGAGGATCAAACCAAGATCATTAGCCAGTGGTCTGCACCTTCTGGAACCCTGTGCCAAGCAGCACCGCCGAGTAAAGATCTCAGCTTTACCACGACCTTTGGTCGCCCCGCTACCTTGTATCAAGTGACTTTGTGCTACGACACCGATAATTGGTATGGCGATCTGATTGGCGAAGACTTCTCGCGCGTATCGTCGCGCGCCGTAGTAATGGGGAGATAGTTTATGCGTTCACAACAATGTTTTGCTCACTCAGCCCCTGGCTACTATCGTCAGCAGCAAGGGCATGCAGCCATTTTATTCGCCCTATTTATTCCGATATTATTTGGCATTTTTACCCTGGGTACAGATGGGGCACGAGCAGTGCAAGACAAGGCGCGCCTAGAGGAGGCGGTTGAAGTGGCAACGCTTGCTATTGCTGGTCAAAATGCTGACGATATTAATGTACAAAGACAGACCGCTAAGGCGTATATCGCTTACTACTTTCCTCAAGCAAGGATAAGAGACAACGAGCTCCAAGTAACGAAAATATCTTGTGATATGAATCCGTCCTGTGATGAAACAGATCCCAATCAACAACCTTTTTTTGAATATCAGTTAAGAGCCAATTTGGAACAGCCTTCCTGGTTTCCAGGAAATGCAGCAATCATAGGTTTTGGTGATGATTATGATGTAGCAGGTCAATCTGTGGCGAGAAAGTATCAATCCGAAGCTGTTGATGTGGCGTTAGTCTCAGATTTCTCTGCCTCTATGTATGAGTATTGGAATGGTGGTAGAAAACGAAAATATCAAGACTTGAAAGATATAATTTCTGAAGTGGCTGATGAGATAGAAAAATATAATAGCTTTTTTTCTGAAGCGCAAAATGAAATAGCTTTTGTTGGATATGACTTTTATTCATCCCACTGGTCTAACTCAAGAAGAAAGTTCGTTAGACACCTCAAATTCTCTCGCTATAGTAACAACCGCCTTAATGAGAGCAGTCCAGGCTCAAGGCCAAATGATATCGACTATTCGGGTACAGTTGATGATATTTTTTCCACGAACAGCTCCGCTCATGAGGCTTTGGATAAATGGGAAGTAACAAATGTATCCTACTTTTATAATTTGCCTTTAACCAGTAATGTAGAGGGTTTTAAGTCTAATGTTTCTCAGTTCTATGTCCCCACTAGTAGCGGAAGTGGCACGTCATCTTATGCGGGGATTATCCGAGGGGCTCAAATCCTGAAAGAAGGAACGAACCCAAGACGCTTACTCGTGGTTCTGTCAGATGGAGAGGACTCTTACCGAACAGTCACTCAACGTCTCATCGACCAAGGCTTATGTTCGACTATTTATGACGGATTAAACGAGAGCAAAAATGGAGTAAACATTAAAGCGCGTATGGTAGTGGTTGGCTTTGACTATGATGTTTTCGAACACCCAGAGCTTAAAAACTGTGTTGGTCGAGATAATATCTATCAAGCACAAGATAGAGCAGCTATCAAGAACAAAATATTAGAGCTAATCTCTGAAGAAATCGGCCACCTCGCCCCATAAAAAGGAGTATCCAATGACTAAATGGATTAATATTGCGCTCGTACTGAGCCTTCCCAATATCGTGTGGGCGAATGATGCCTTATTTGATACCTACTGCGTCATGCAAGAAGGGTCGGCTCATTATCAGGTGACGACCGGTGACGGCTTCACCGCGCGCACCTATCAGGATAATAAACTACTCGCGGTTGCCCCCCAAACCACCGCCAATCACCAGTGGCTGGTAGCAAAAATCGATGCACTTGATGTGTCGCCAAAGTGTGCCAGTTTTATTAAAAGTCATGCCTATTGGCAGCAAGCGCCCAATTCGCCGGTAGCGCGTGTGCATTTCGATTTTGATACGTCGCATGTCTCTTCCCAAGGCCAAGCTATTCTGCAACGCTTAGTACAGGCGTTAGCAAAGCACCCATCACAGGTCTCGGTCACCGGTCATACTGATAATATCGGCAGTGCACACTATAACCAGCAACTGTCACAACGACGGGCGGACGCGGTTGTCCCCTTTATATCGTCTACTGATGGCAAAACAGTGACGCTAAGCGGCCAAGGTGAAATACGGCCTGCTGCGACCAATCACACCCAGCAAGGGCGCGCTATTAATCGCCGTGTCGAGATTGATGTTTTTTAGCAGCTTTTATGCCGAAAGTCATTTTATTACTAAATAGGGAGTGGCGGCTTTTTAAGCAAGCAGCTCTACCCAATTTAGGGCTTTTTGTGTTCGGAAGTGTACTTACACTGTTCTTAGTGCTATACAATATTTTTGTTAGTGGCAGTTTTTCCTTTGCTGATGGCTCTTATTTCCCTTATATGAAAATACTCTTTAAGGTGGTGTTGTCACTGTTCTTGGTGGGTTATTTTATATATCTAATTGTTGTTAGAGAAAAACGACCAATCAGACAGTTTGGTTATCTGATTAAGTCTGTTATTACTAGGCGTTATTATATTTTATCAAGTTTACTCTTGTTCTACGCAACAGGTTTCTTTTTGAGTGCTTTTTCAACAGCAAAGGGAGCAGTATATACAGTTGGGGAGTTTGCATGGGATAGTGCATTTTCTGAAATGGATAGACTTCTTTTTTTCGGCAAAGATGCTTGGCATTTTTTTGATTGGCTGTACCAGTATCCAGTATTTATAATGCTACTCAATCTCTTTTATAATGTATGGCTTTTTGCTGTCCTCGGCGTTTTTGCGTTTTTTTGCTTTCAATTACCGAGTCGAGTGAGAAATACGTATTTATATTCTTGGCTTGCATGTTGGGTGGTTTTAGGTGTTGTGTGTGCAACCCTTTTCTCCTCTGCTGGGCCTGCCTTTTTCTCTCGCGTTCATCCAGGTTTAGCCGTTGAACCTTATCAGGATTTGATGGAGAGATTACGAAGTATCGACGCTTACCTTATCGCCTCGGATTATCCCTTTCCGCTGTGGGCGTTGTCTACGCAAGATTGGCTATATAACCTTCACGTAGAGCAAAGTGTTAAGGCGGGAGCTGGCATTTCAGCCATGCCAAGCATGCATGTTTCAATGGCGGTATTGATGGCTTTAGGATTAACACATGTCCAAAAATGGATTGGGATTATCTTTTGGTTGTATGCTTTCATCATTTATATCGGCTCTTTTTTATTAGCGTGGCATTATGCAGTCGATGGTATCGTGAGCTTTATATTGACGTTACTCGTCTGGTATGTTGTTGGTTTATTTGTGAAAAATCCTAAAAGAGTGAGCCCCTATCAATAGCTATTGTATAGCGCTTAAGGCTCATCTCTTTTATTAGATATTATCTGACTATTCTTCGCGAAGCGCTTTCGCCGCAGCGACCATGTTTTCTAATGCTGGGATCACTTCATCCCATTGCCGGGTCTTTAATCCACAGTCCGGGTTCACCCACAACCTTTCTTCGGGGATCCGCGCAGCGGCTTTGTTCATCAAGCCCACAATTTGTGCTTGAGTGGGCGTATTGGGGGAATGAATATCGTAAACGCCTGGGCCGATGTCATTGGGATAATCAAAGTGATCAAACGCGTCCAGCAGTTCCATATCCGAGCGTGAGGTTTCAATGGTGATGACGTCAGCGTCCATATCCGCAATCGATGCAATGATATCGTTAAACTCGGAGTAGCACATATGGGTGTGGATTTGCGTCTCGTCACTCACGCCATTAGCCGCAATTTTAAACGCATTGATGGCCCAGTCGAGATAGTGTTGCCATTCACTGCGACGCAGAGGTAGGCCTTCACGCAGGGCTGCTTCATCAATCTGAATGATCTTGGTGCCAGCTTTCTCGAGATCTTGCACCTCTTGACGGATCGCCAGCGCCAGCTGGTTACAGGTTTGCGATCGTGGCTGATCATCGCGGACAAACGACCAGTTGAGAATCGTCACCGGTCCGGTAAGCATGCCCTTGAGCGGCTTATCGGTGAGAGATTGTGCGTACTGCGTCCATTCTACAGTCATTGCTTTCGGGCGTTCGATATCACCAAATAAAATCGGCGGCTTCACACAGCGAGAGCCATACGATTGCACCCAACCGAACTGGCTAAACACATAACCATCCAATTGTTCGCCAAAGTATTCCACCATGTCATTACGCTCGGCTTCACCGTGGACCAAGACATCGAGCCCGAGAGCTTCTTGTTTGTCGACCGCATGGGCGATCTCTTTGCGCATGATGTCTTGATAGGTCACCGCATCAATCTCGCCTTTTTTGTATTGCAAGCGCGTTTGGCGAATGGTGCTCGTCTGCGGGAATGAGCCAATGGTAGTGGTTGGGAAGCGTGGCAGGTTGAGCTGCTCGTGTTGCAAGCGAATGCGTTCTGCAAACGGGCGTTGTCGCTTACCCAGATGCGGTGTAATCGCCGCCAATGCAGCTTGCACATTAGGGTTGTGCACGCGTGGTGACTGCTGACGACTCTCAATAGCTTGGCGGTTGTCGGCCAGTGCTTGTTGAACGCTTTGCTTACCATGGTTGAGCGCGTTGGCAAGCACATCCAATTCATCAAGCTTTTGATGGGCAAAGGCGAGCCAGTTTTTTACTTCAGGATCGAGCTTGTGTTCGCTGGTCAAATCGACGGGCACATGGAGCAATGAACAAGAGGGGGCGAGCCAGAGACGATCGCCCAGTGCTTGGTGAATGGGTTCAAGCCAAGCTAGCGTGGCATTAAGATCGGTTTTCCAAACGTTACGGCCGTTAATCACACCAAGAGACAGGACTTGGTGATCGCCAAGTGCTTCTTGGTACGACGCAACATCCCCTCGGCCACGAATCGCATCGAGGTGCCAACCGTCAACGGGCAAGGATTGCGCCAATTGACGATTTTCAGCTTGCTCGCCGAAGTAGCTTGCCAGCAATAACTTCACGTTGGTTTGGCTTAGCGTCTGATACGCGGTTTTTATTGCTGTTTGCCACGCAGGGGCAAGCTCAGTGACCAAAATAGGCTCATCGATTTGAACCCATTCAACACCTTGTTCTGCCAGCGTGCTCAGGAGCGATTGATAAACTGGCAAGAGTTCATCAAGCAGATCCAGCTTGTTAGAAGCATCTTTTTCTTTACCTAACCACAGATACGTGACGGGGCCTACTAAAACAGGTTTAGCCTGAACACCGGTTTGTTTGGCTTCTTCTATTTGCGCCAATAGACTTTCAGCATGCAAACTAAAGGTGGTTTGTGCTGTGAATTCTGGCACGATGTAGTGATAGTTGGTGTCAAACCATTTGGTCATTTCACCAGCGTGGACACACTGGCAGCCAGTATCGTTCGCCGAGCGGCCACGGGCGACGCGGAAATAGTTATCGAGGGTGTTATCTTGATGATCAGCCACACGATCAGGGACATTGCCGACTAAAAAGCTGGTGTCGAGTACATGGTCATAAAAAGAAAAGTCACCCGCTGGAACGGCATCGAGTTTACCTTGTTGTTGCCAATGGGTACGGCGTAGATCCGCCGCAGTATTGGTTAAATCTTGCTGTGATGAATCGCCACGCCAGTAACGTTCGAGTGCAAATTTTAGTTCGCGCTGTGCCCCTATGCGGGGAAAACCGAGGTTATGAGTTTTAGCCATCTATACGTCCTCCTTTAAGTTGAGTTCAGCATAGGGCTTTCTCGTTATGAACTAAAATGGCATTATTTCATCAATTAATGAAATTTGGTCATGGAAAAGACATGTTAGAACGTCATCATCTTCATATTCTGCGTGCCATCAAAGAGCAAGGATCGCTTACCGCCGCGGCAGAGACGCTTTATCTCACCCAATCTGCCATTAGTCATGCGATGAAAAAATTAGAGAGTCAGATAGGCGTTAGCCTGTGGAAAAAATCAGGCAGACAATTACATTTCACTCAGGCTGGTGAGTACTTGCTGACCCTCTCTGAGCGTATGCTCCCTCAATTTGAGCATGCCGAGCAGCAACTTAAACAATTTGCACAAGGTCAGCGCGGCACCCTGCGCATTGGCATGGAATGTCACCCCTGCTATCAGTGGCTGCTTAGGGTGGTTGAGCCTTTCTTGCACCAATGGCCGGATGTGGATGTTGACGTGAAACAAAAGTTTCAATTCGGTGGCCTAGGGGCATTATTTGGTCATGATATTGATGTGCTCGTCACTCCGGATCCCTTGTTTAAACCAGGCATTGAATACGTCTCCGTGTTTGATTACGAATTAGTGCTCGTGACTCATCCACAGAGCCCGCTGGCATCGCAGTCTCATGTCGAACCCCATCAGGTGACACAAGAAGTGCTCATTACCTATCCTGTTGACCAAGCGCGTTTAGATGTGTTCACGCAGTTTCTCGCACCGGCACATTGTGCGCCACGCAAACACAAAACCATTGAAACAACAGATATTATGCTACAAATGGTTGCGGCAGGCCGAGGCATTGCGGCCTTACCGAAGTGGCTGGCAAAAGAGTACCAACAACGACTCAACCTGCATATTCTTCGTATGGGTGAACCAGGTATTCATAAGGCAATTCACCTTGGGGTGCGAGAAGAAAAACGGGATGATTATATTGATGATTTTATCGTCAAAGCACGTGAGACGACGATATTTGGTAACGCATAACCAGTGCGTCTTCCGTGGTGCCATCCGGGCAGGAGTAATAGCCTGCTCGGCGGCTTATAAGCTCAAACCCCTGTTTTTGATACAGCGCCCGTGCTCCACGGTTACTCTGTCGCACTTCCAACCACAAGGTTTTCGCGCCTGCAGCAACGAGTGTCTTTTTAAGCAAGGTGAGAAGCTGGTGACCGACGCCTTTGCCTTGAAAAGTGCGGTCAACGGCAAGGTTTAACAGCTCTGCTTCGCCCGCAATGCAACGCGCGTAAAAATAACCGATGATCTGAGCATCTTGACTAATTAACGCATAGTGGTGATCGAAGCGTCCCTGAGCCGGCGTAAGCTGTGTCTTTGACCAAGGCGCAATATGCACTGTTTGTTCAATACGCACGATATCAATCAGGTGCCTATCCCCGATAGGTTGAAGTGTGTAATCACTCATACTGGCAAATCTGATGCCAGAGATCGCGCTTTGCAGCAGGGTTGTCGTGCATCTGTGCCAAGGGGATGGAGTGTAAACTTTGTACTCCATCGACGATCACATCAGGGGCATCAATATACCAGCACCAAGTGAGGTGATGTTCGCCCAGCGACGATAACGCAGCGTGAGGAAGCTGACGGGCTTGATCCGAGGTAAGCTGGATACTTTTTAATATGTTGCCAAAGAGCCAAGCATCCTGCTCATTCAGTGGAAAGTCGCAAACAAGGAGTAATTGGCAACTGTCTGGTAATTGAATGACCTCATGCTCTTTGCCATACAGCTCTGGGTGACGCAATTGCCACACCTCTAAGCCCATCGCTTGCAAGCGTTGGATATCCGTTAACATGGTTCAATTACTCGCATTATACGGTGGCTGCAGCTAAGCGCTTGTGCCACCAAGTATCATTAGATTGTAAGGGCGCAAACTCGGCGCGTTCGGCTTGTTCACTCGGCGTTATTTTAAGCTCGGTATAGCCCAATTCAAAGAGTATTGATTCGGCTTCCTCTAACAGCGGCATTACAAGATTCGCATCTGGGCTGTGCCACAGCGCGATTTCTTGTGTATTGTTTTCCGTTTCGGCGTCGATGACAGCAATATGCCCCAGTATCTCTCCCATATCGTCTGTCGCTAAAACGGAAAGAGATATTCCTCCCGCCTCTCGCCATTGGTGAAGCTGGTCTGCCTGATGGGGACTCGCGAGCACATCGCGCCACCAACGATCAAGCCGAACCAGATCGGCAGGGGCTTCTGAACGAATAAGCATAAGACACATGGTGGTTAATAAATGTTGTAGCCAGAATAACGGATTCCCGATCCGGTGCAAGAGGCGCGCGAGGTTTATTACTTCCTACTACGCAGTTAAATGCATAAATAGCCAGCAAATTGTGCAACTTCGCAACAGAGTCTTGCTCGTTTACTGATTTTGAGTCTTCTCTCTATTTTTACGGTAAAAGATACGGTATATAGTGATAAAAGCTTGAACCCATGACGCGTGCCTCATAAAGTGCTACTGACAACAAAGTTAAAAGTGTCTAATATATGAGACGCTTGTCTCGCCATTGAGATGGTCGAGAGTGATTACCTGATGTGAGCTTCTCATGCCAATATCGTCGTTAAATGATTGGTTTTACTGCTTAACCGATAACAGTCCGTTCCTTTTTGCCATTCTAGATAGCAATGATTGCTATCTGTATACCAACCAGCGTTATGGTGAGCTATCCGGTTTATCAGCTTCCTCTTTAAAAGGGTTATCCGATAGAGATACGCTGGGAGAGTCTTTTTATCAGACTGTGAAACCGCATTATGATAAAGCAAGACGAGGCGAGTATGCCGAAGGTGAGGTGGTGATTGCCGATGGTTACCACCATTCCAGCTTTCATTTTAGCGTGGCTCCGCTAACCCATTACCAAGATAAGCAAGGCCGGCCGTGTGTGATTTTTCATGCTGCGGATACCTCTGAACGCCAAGTATTGTCTAGTGCATTAGAAGAAGCGGATGAAAAGTACTATCAGTTGAGCCAGCTTATTGATGATGGATGTTGCGTGATTGAAGGAGGATGTATCCTCTCCGCCAACCCTGCGGCTGCCACCATACTTGGGGTGGAAACCTGTGATGACTTAATTGGTGAGCCTGTTGCTGACTACTTATTATTAGCAGGAAAAAGCGAGTCAGCGGACAACCATCACTCAATTGCAGAGATCCTAGCCCAAGTTGAGAGTGGACAGAGCATTGATGCCGTGGGGGCAAAAAATGGGGTGTCAGTATGTGTTTATCAATCACCAATCCATCTTTTAGGTAAGCAAGCCCACATGTTGCGTCTACAGGCCTCGCCTGCGCAAGTGAAGACCATTACACCATCAGCCTCAGCGATCAGTCGTAAAGTGGGCTTGCAACATTCTGCTTATATGGACGCATTGACGGGGTTATACAATCGATATGGATTTAGCCGAGAGTTGGACAAGTTTATTGGGGCACAAACACCATTAGCGATGTTGTACCTTGATATTGATAATTTCAAAAACATCAATGATTCACTTGGCCACCATGTCGGTGATCGCGTACTACAAGATATTGCTCAACGCCTACGCTCTCTATTGTCTGCAGATACCATTATTGGTCATTTAGGCGGTGATGAATTTGCTGTTTTACTCCCTAAGCCTGCCACTGAAGACGCCCCCTCTCAGCTTGCTGAAAAGGTCGTTGGCGCTATTAGCCAACCGTTTGAATTACACTATTTTAGTAAGTATTTAGCCTGTTCGGTAGGGATGGTTCGCTATCCTGAAGATGGAAAAGATGCTCGTCAACTGTTGCAAAACGCAGACACGGCAATGTATGAGGCAAAAGAGCAGGGTCGCAATCGGGTTGTTGTTTATGATGACAGCATGAGCAAAGAGGCAAGAATGCGTTTGTGGCTTGAAATTGAGCTGCAGAAAGCATTACAAAATAACGGGTTGGAAGTTTGGTATCAACCCAAGGTTAATGCCAGTGACTTTCGTATCAATGGGGCGGAGGCCTTAGTACGTTGGAAGCACCCTATTGAAGGCTATATCAGTCCGGGGCGTTTTATTCCAGTCGCAGAGCGCTGTGGCCTGATAGAGGCTTTGGGGCGTCATGTGATGCGGGAAGTGTTTCAGAACGTTCGTCGCTGGCGTCAGCAAGGACTGTTGCCGGGGCGTGTTGCTATCAACTTATCGCCCGAACAATTTAGTAGTCCTAAGCTTATTGAGCACATGGAAAAGCTGATTCGGGCAACAGGTGCTCACCCAGAAGATATCACTTTTGAGCTAACGGAAAGTGCAGTGATGAAAAACGATGAGCATGCGCTGAAAATGCTCAATGCCATCAAAGCATTAGGCTTTGCGTTATCCATTGATGACTTCGGAACCGGTTACTCATCGTTGTCCTATCTCGCACGGTTTCCGCTTGATGAGCTTAAAATCGATCGGGCCTTTATCCATGAAATGGATGCGTTGAGTAAGCAGGTCACATTAGTGGAGAGTATTATTCATCTTGGGCGTGCGATGGAGATGACGGTCGTAGCGGAAGGTGTCGAAACCCGTCAACAAGCCTCAGTGCTGACAAACCTGCATTGTGACACCATACAAGGCTATTACTTCCATTCGCCGATGCCAAAGCAAGAATTTGAGAAATTATTGCTTAAAACTAAACCCAACAAGCAGCCTCCACTGGCATTACCGTCGGCCACACATCCGGGGTAGCAGATAGCGAAAAGTAGCGAAAGCAGAGCTTTAGCTGCTCTGCTGCTTGATTTGACGCTATTTAGCTGTCGATTGGCGGTAGGCTATGCGGTTAAGCTCAAGAAGTGCGTAACGGTGCTCAACAAACTCGTATACATTGCCGGACATTGCCAGCTTATAAAGGGCAACGGCTCTGTCTCTATCACCTTGATATTGATAGTGTTTCGCGAGGTAAAAATACGCCTCGCACAGGCGTTCTGCTAACTGTTGGTTATCCTTGCCTTGAGCGGCTAATTGTTCCAGCAACCCGCGTTCGCTGATCTCACCCAAATACATATCTACCAGTTGCCATCCCCATCCCGTGGTATCGGCGATCGCTTTGCGTTCAACTAATGCTTGTCGCGCTTGTGGCTCTCCGCGCCAATCTCGCTCAACTAAGTAGAGCCAAATCAGTCGATAAGGATCGTCAGTATTGGCTTGATAATGCGTGAGTAAATCTTGATGAGCAAGGCGATAGCGCCCCCCATAATATAAGGCAATACCACGGTTTCGTTCAGCGTAACTATGGTTATTATCGAGCTCGAGTGTTGAGTCAAAGGCCTCATAGGCGGCATCATAGTGGCCACTTTGGGTAAAATAGACCCCTAAAATATTGAAAACATCGGGTTGGTCAGGCTTTAAGGACAATGATTGATTAAAGTCCAGTCTTGCCAAGTCTCTCATGCCAAGGCTGTCATGCATTAAGCCGCGTTCGTAATGCAATTGTGCGCGTGCATCATCACTTAAATCATCACGAGCGAGCAGTTGATCAATACGAGCGAGATGAACTTCCTGTTGCAGTGTTGGTTGTAAGGGGACGGCCATCGGTGGAAACAGCCACTGGGTGCTACATCCTGTTAGCAACAACAGCGCCAGAACGGCCAGAGGCTTATAAAAAGTCGCCAGTGGTTTATAAAAAACGGTCATGAAGGCGCATCTCCGTGTAAAAAAAAGGGGGCCTCAGCCCCCTTTATATCATGAATGACAGTACGACTCTAAGCGTCAGTACTTGATGCTTGTTCAGCAGGTGCTGCATCGTCTGATGGCTTCTCTGCTGTCGCTTCTTTCATGCTTAAACGGATGCGACCTTGGCGGTCAACTTCCAGTACTTTCACATCGACTTCTTGGCCGACTTCAAGGTAATCCGATACCTTCTCAACGCGTTGTTCCGCGATTTGAGAAATGTGGACCAGACCATCTTTTCCGCCAATCACAGAGACGAAGGCACCGAAATCAACAATACGCATCACCTTACCGGTATAGATACGGCCGACTTCAACTTCCGCGGTTAGTGCTTCGATACGTGAAATCGCATCTTTGGCTGCGTCACCGTCGGTCGCGGCAATCTTAACCGTACCGTTATCATCGATTTCGATGGTAGTACCGGTTTCTTCGGTCAGCTGACGGATCACTGCACCGCCTTTACCAATCACATCACGGATCTTGTCTGGATTGATGCTCATGGTATGAATGCGAGGAGCAAACTCAGAGATATCATCACGTGCAGAACCAATGGCTTGATCCATGACATCCAAGATATGCAAACGTGCGCCTTTGGCTTGATTTAGCGCGATTTGCATGATCTCTTTGGTGATCCCTTCGATCTTAATGTCCATTTGTAGAGCAGTGACACCGTCGTCGGTACCGGCCACTTTAAAGTCCATATCGCCGAGGTGATCTTCGTCACCCAAGATATCTGAAAGCACGACAAAGTCGTCACCTTCTTTCACTAGACCCATGGCAATACCGGCCACGGATTTTTTCACCGGTACACCAGCATCCATCAGCGCGAGAGAAGTACCACAGACAGAGGCCATCGACGAAGAGCCGTTTGACTCAGTGATCTCAGAAACCACACGTAACGTGTACGGGAAGTCGTCTTGGCTTGGCATTACCGCGGCAATACCACGCTTAGCAAGACGACCATGGCCGATTTCACGACGTTTTGGTGAACCAACAAAACCGGTTTCCCCGACACAGTATGGAGGGAAGTTGTAATGCAGCATAAAGCCTTCTTGGCGCTCACCCATGATCGAATCAATGGTTTGTGCATCACGCTGCGTGCCTAGGGTTGCGGTGACCAGTGCTTGTGTTTCACCACGGGTAAATAGTGCACTACCGTGTGTGCGTGGTAATACGCCCGTACGGACATCGAGGGCACGAACCATGTCTTTTTCACGGCCATCAATGCGCGGCTCACCGGCGATAATGCGACCACGAACCACGGTTTTTTCTAGGTCACCAAGCATGCCTAGGATTTCACGATCATTCAGGCTTTCGTCTTCGCTAAGCAGCGCAGCAACCACTTCTTGCTTCACCTGGCCAACTTGCTCGTAACGGGCCATTTTTTCAGTGATTTGATACGCCTGAGCCAACGGACCTTGTGCCATTTCTGCCACACGGGTTTGTAGGGCAGCATTCACTTCTGGTGCTTTCCAATCCCACGTAGGTGTGCCCACTTCAGCGGCAAATTCTTTAATCGCGTTGATCGCCACTTGTTGCTGATCGTGACCAAACATCACCGCTTGCAGCATTTGCTCTTCGCTCAGACGGTCCGCTTCTGATTCAACCATCAGTACCGCGCCTTCAGTCCCTGCAACCACGAGATCCAGCTTGCTTTCGTCGAGCTGGGCTGGACTTGGGTTCAGAACGAGCTCGTCATTGATATAGCCCACACGTGCAGAGCCAATCGGGCCGTTGAATGGAATACCTGAAATGGCCAGGGCTGCAGATGTACCCAGCATGGCGACAATGTCAGGGCTGACAGCGGGGTTGACTGAGACAACCGTCGCGATCACTTGCACTTCGTTTTTGAACGAGTCAGGGAAAAGCGGACGGATTGGACGGTCAATCAAGCGTGCTGTCAGAGTTTCTGACTCAGAAGGACGGCCTTCACGTTTGAAGAAACCACCTGGGATTTTACCCGCAGCGTAAGTACGCTCTTGGTAGTTGACGGTCAGAGGGAAAAAGCTTTGGCCTTCCGCCGCTTCTTTTTTACCGACGACAGAGACGAATACCGAGGTATCGTCCATGCTGACCATCACGGCACCATTGGCTTGGCGTGCCATGACGCCGGTTTCCAATGTCACAGTATGATTGCCGTATTGGAATGTTTTTACGATTGGATTCACAGATTATTTCCTTGTAGCTGAAGGGATAAATCGTCCGATTTATCTCACTAGTTGTCGGCTTTCAGCTGTTCACCATCGCGACTAATGAGAGCATACTGCTGATTGTTTGCGCTGGTTGGCAGTGTGCTGTCAATAGTCGCGACCGGATGGTCGACTTCGTTGACTGTGTTACAGCTGAAAGTGGCGCTAATTATACACGTGCTTCACCGATAACGACACCACAGGGCGGTCAATTGGCAACATTTGTGATGTGTTTGGCAAGCGGCGACGACCTTAACGTGCACAGATAACAGTGCCAAGTCAGATTTGTGAATTGAAGCTGGCCACAAGATCAGCGAAAATACGCCACCTTTGTGATTCACCTCCTCAGTTGGCGCCTGATTGCCGCCTGAATCAAACAAGAAGATAACTTGCTATGTCAAATACACCGCTGCAACAGGAAGTTGATAAACGACGCACCTTTGCGATTATCTCGCACCCCGATGCGGGTAAAACCACCATTACTGAAAAAGTGCTTTTATTTGGACGTGCCATTCAAACTGCTGGGACCGTCAAGGGCCGAGGCTCTAAACAGCATGCGAAATCTGATTGGATGGACATGGAAAAAGAGCGGGGGATCTCGGTGACCACCTCGGTGATGCAGTTCCCATTCAACCACTGTTTAGTCAACTTGCTTGATACCCCAGGGCATGAGGATTTCTCGGAGGATACGTATCGTACCCTGACCGCGGTTGACTCTTGTCTAATGGTGATTGACGCAGCAAAAGGGGTGGAGGATCGTACCCGTAAGCTGATGGAAGTGACACGGCTACGTGATACGCCGATCATCACCTTTATGAACAAACTTGACCGTGATATCCGCGACCCAATGGAGCTGCTCGATGAAGTAGAAAGTGAGCTCAATATCGCGTGTGCGCCGGTATCTTGGCCGATTGGCTGTGGAAAAGGTTTCCAGGGTGTGTATCACATCCACCGTGATGAAAGCATTCTTTATCAGTCTGGTCAGGGGCATAAAATTCAGGATGCGCGTATTATCAAAGGATTGGGCAACCCTGAATTGGATGACGCTATTGGTGCTGACATTGCGCAAGATTTACGTGATGAGCTGGAGTTGGTGATGGGTGCGTCACACGAGTTTGATCATGAGCTATTTTTAAGCGGTGAATTAACGCCCGTCTTCTTTGGTACTGCGCTGGGTAACTTCGGTGTCGATCATATGCTGGATGGGTTGACTGAGTGGGCACCTAAGCCGATGGCACGTCCAACCCACGATCGTGAGGTGAGTGCCAATGAAGAAAAATTCTCAGGCTTTGTGTTTAAAATTCAAGCCAATATGGATCCTCGCCATCGCGACCGCATTGCCTTTATGCGGATTGTTTCCGGTAAGTATCAACAGGGGATGAAGCTACGCCATGTGCGTTTGGGCAAACAAATCAATATCTCTGATGCCGTGACCTTTATGGCCGGAGACCGGTCTCGTGCAGAAGATGCTTTCGCCGGTGATATTATTGGTCTGCATAATCATGGCACCATTCAAATTGGCGATACCTTTACCCAAGGGGAAGATCTTAAATTCGCTGGGATCCCTAATTTTGCGCCTGAGCTATTCCGCCGTATTCGCCTTAAAGATCCGTTGCGTCAAAAGCAGCTGCTTAAAGGTTTGATCCAGCTCTCGGAAGAGGGCGCGGTGCAAGTATTCCGTCCGATGCAGTCGAACGACTTAATTGTTGGTGCTGTGGGTGTGCTACAGTTTGACATGGTGGTAGCACGCTTGAAGGCAGAGTACAACGTGGACGCGCTGTATGAGCCCGTTAATGTGGCGACCGCCCGTTGGGTTGAATGTGATGATGAGAAAAAGCTGGATGAATTCCAACGTAAAAACCAAGCGAACCTCGCGCTAGATGGTGGTGATAACCTGACTTACATTGCCCCAACCATGGTTAATCTCAATCTGACCCAAGAACGTTTCCCTGATATTGATTTAAGGGCGACGCGCGAGCACTAATCGGGTGTGAACGCGAGGCTGGTCGAAAGAAACCAAGCGCGCTGTTGCAACGCCGTCTTATGCGCTCAACCAATGTGATACTGCCGTCTGTATTCAGGCGGCTTTTTTATCGCACACGTTTTACAAAGCAAGGAGGCCGAGGATGATAACGCGTATAAAATACTGGGTGGCACGTTATGATGCGTGGTGCCAGCGAATGGGGCTTACTCCAGACAATCGCCGCAGTTGTGTGCCCATCAAGCGTTCAGAAAAAACACAAACAACACCAACGTCCCAGTATGATTGATACCCATTGCCATTTTGATTTCTCTCCGTTTCGCGAGGCGCCAGATCAATATTGGCAGGATGCGCGTGAAAGCGGCGTGACTCGTATGGTGGTGCCCAGTGTTAGCTCCCTCAACTGGGATACCGTGATCCACCTAACGACGCAGTTCGCCGGGCTTTATGCGGGGCTTGGCCTCCACCCGTGTTTTTTAGAACAGCATCCAGATAATAGCCTTGACGCTTTGACGCGCCGATTAGACAAACGTCCTCGTACTTGTGTTGCTGTAGGAGAAGCTGGCCTTGATTTTGTTGCTGCCGATACCGCGCCGCAACAAGCCCGACAGCAAGCGCTATTGGAGGGGCAGTTATGGCTGGCACGTCATTACGGCCTTCCTATCATTTTACACAGCCGCAAAGCACATAATCAGCTGTTACAAATGGTGAAGGCCTTTCCCGGTGTACGTGGTGTCCTCCACGCATTTAGTGGCAGTGAACAACAAGGTAAACAATTTATCGATGTCGGCTTGATGTTAGGGGTTGGAGGCACAGTCACCTACCCACGCGCCAACAAGACACGCCGAGCGATCGCCCAGCTACCGCTCGAGCATCTTGTCCTGGAAACCGATGCCCCCGACATGCCACTCGCCGGATTTCAAGGAAAACCGAACACCCCAGCTCAGGTCTCACGCGTCGCCGATGCCGTTTCTTGCTTAAAAAGCTGTGACAGAGATCATCTCGTGTTCGAAACATCAGGCAATGCTGAAAGAATGTTTGGCTTTAATTAAGCGCGAACACGCGCCAGACAAACGTTTGCGGTTGCATAAGCTCACAAAACTAGATCAAAGTCATACTTATTGATGCATTGCAAAATAGTTTTACAGCGAACTGTGATTGGAATATTACTTTGATATGACTCGCATGCGTATAATCCCTCCCTGGAAACCAAATTCCACTTTGTCGAGACGCCAACTTTTTACTTTGAGGATGCCAATACTATGAGCCTGCTGATGAGCGTGATCGGGATGGTTGTACTGCTAGGGATAGCGGTTCTTCTTTCTGATAACCGCAAAGCCATTAACCTCCGTACCGTGGGTGGCGCATTCGCTATCCAACTCTTTTTCGGTGCTTTCGTACTGTATGTCGATGTCGGACGTGACATTCTTTACGGTGCATCACAATACGTTGCTAACGTCATCTCATACGGTGACGAAGGGATCAGCTTCATCTTTGGTGGGCTGGTTTCTAACAAGATGTTTGAACTGTTCGGTGGAGGCGGTTTCGTCTTCGCACTGAAAGTGCTACCAGTTATTGTTTTCTTCTCATCACTGATCAGTGTGCTTTACTACCTGGGTATTATGCAGGTTGTGATTAATGTACTGGGTGGTGGTCTACAAAAAGCGCTAGGTACCTCACGTGCCGAGTCAATGTCAGCGACCGCTAACATTTTTGTGGGTCAAACAGAAGCGCCTTTGGTCATTCGTCCCTTCGTCCCTCGCATGACTCAGTCAGAACTGTTCGCTGTAATGTGTGGTGGCCTTGCCTCTGTAGCGGGTGGTGTTTTGGCCGGTTATGCATCAATGGGTGTTCCCCTTGAATACCTGATTGCCGCATCATTCATGGCAGCACCGGGTGGTCTGTTGTTTGCCAAAATCATCAAGCCTGAAACTGAAGAGCCTGTTGAGCAAATGGCCGACGCGACGGCAGAAGGCGTTGAAAAGCCAGCGAACGTGATTGACGCGGCTGCAGGCGGTGCATCTTCAGGTATGCAATTGGCGCTCAACGTCGGTGCAATGCTATTGGCATTCATCGGCTTGATTGCCCTGATTAACGGCATGCTTGGCGGTATCGGTGGCTGGTTCGGTTACCCAGATGTGACGCTGGAGCTGATCCTCGGTTACTTGTTTGCCCCATTCGCGTTCCTGATTGGTGTGCCATGGGAAGAAGCCGTTGTTGCGGGCTCTTTCATCGGTCAAAAGATCGTGGTTAACGAATTTGTTGCTTACCTCAACTTTACTCAGTACTTGGGTGACAATGCACAAGTGGTTGCGGCAACAGGCCTTGAGATGACTGAGAAAACTAAAGCAATCATTTCTTTCGCATTGTGTGGTTTTGCTAACTTATCATCCGTTGCTATCTTGCTTGGTGGCTTGGGTGGCCTGGCGCCAAACCGCCGTCCAGAGATTGCACGCTTTGGTGTTAAAGCCGTGGTTGCCGGTACTTTATCTAACTTGATGGCTGCGACCATTGCCGGTCTATTTGTAACGCTGACAATGGCGGGTTAATCGTCTAAACGCGATAGCACAGAATGTTATCCAAAGTGTTATGCAAAACGCCACACAGGCTACCTGTGTGGCGTTTTTTTATGACACAACTCCGCATGGTATGCTCAGCTCCCGTGCTTGCTGAGTGGGTGTATACTCAGTGGTAGAAGCCAGTTAATAGAATAAGGTAACGGTATGCAGGAAGTCCTTCTCGCCCTTGTGGCCGGCTTTTTAGTCGGCATGTTGTTTAGCGCTATAAAACTTCCGATCCCTGCGCCACCCGTGTTATCAGGAATCATGGGGATTGTGGGTGTCTATTTGGGAGGGGTTGGCTATCAATGGATAGTGGCGCGCTTTTTCAGTTAAAAATGATTGATTCCACTCAGCAACAGTGTATTTTTCAACAGAAACGGTAAAATCTAGTTTTGCTGAAACGGCGTTGGTAAAATAAGTGAACGCCGTCAAAGTTTGCTGGCGCCACAATCCTTATTTTCCTCTTAATGGTTAGCAACAGGTGTGGCTAGCCTCAATCGAAAGTATCCAACGGTGGAACCGCAAATACCTAGGTGTTTGCACGCGGCAACAAGGATGGTTGGTTGAAGGCGACGCGATGTCCAGCCTCAAACTTCATGGAGCCAAGTCCGCTGAACAGCAACCGCATAATATTCACGGTTGTGAACACAGTGGCCAACCCAATACCTGTTTGGCAAAAGAATGAGGACTGGAGATATCCAATGAACGAATTACAAACCGCGGCCCTACGCGCATTGAAACTGATGGATCTGACCACACTGAACGATGATGACACCGATGAAAAGGTGATCAGCCTGTGCCAGAACGCTAAAACCGCCGTGGGCAACACCGCAGCGATTTGTATCTATCCGCGTTTTATTCCCATCGCTAAGAAAACCTTGCGTGAGCAAGGGACGCCTGACATACGTATTGCGACGGTGACCAACTTCCCTCATGGCAATGATGATATTGAAATTGCCGTGGCAGAAACCAAAGCCGCGGTCTCTTATGGTGCCGATGAAGTGGATGTGGTTTTCCCATATCGTTCACTGATCGCGGGTGACGAGCGCACTGGTGCTGAGTTGGTTAAACAGTGTAAAGCTGCGTGTGGTAGCGACGCCCTGCTTAAAGTGATCATTGAAACGGGTGAACTGAAAACCGAGGCACTGATCAAGCGCGCCTCTGAGATTGCCATTGATGCAGGCGCTGACTTTATCAAAACCTCCACGGGGAAAGTGGCGGTGAATGCCACCCCAGAAGCGGCGGAGATTATGCTCAATGTGATCAACGATAAAGGGGTGGCGGCTACCGTTGGCTTTAAGCCTGCGGGTGGCGTGCGCACCGCGGAAGACGCGCAGCAGTACTTAGCGATGGCTGACCGTATTCTCGGCGAGCAATGGGCCGACAGCCGTCACTACCGTTTTGGTGCTTCTAGCTTGCTGGCAAACCTGTTGCACACCTTAGGTGAAGGTGAAAAAGCAGCGGAAGGCGGATACTAACCGTTGATTGTCACTCGACACCCGGGCAAGGCGAGCCTTGCCCATTTGCCGGTAAGGAGGAAGCATGATCTTACCTCAAGAGATTATTCGTAAAAAACGTGACAACCTTGCGTTGAGCAAACAAGAAATCGATGCGTTTATTCACGGTGTGGCCGATGAGTCGGTCTCAGAAGGGCAAATTGCCGCGTTTGCGATGGCGATTTACTTTAATGACATGACCATGGATGAGCGAGTGGCACTGACCTGTGCGATGCGCGACTCTGGCATGACCTTAGATTGGTCTCACATGCAATTTGATGGCCCTGTGGTTGATAAGCATTCAACCGGTGGGGTGGGCGATGTCACCTCACTGATGTTGGGGCCCATGGTCGCCGCCTGTGGTGGCTATGTGCCGATGATCTCAGGTCGCGGTTTGGGCCACACTGGCGGCACGCTGGACAAACTGGAGTCAATTCCTGGTTATAACATCATGCCAAGCAACCAAGTGTTTGGTGATGTGACCCGCGATGCCGGTGTGGCGATTATCGGACAGACGGGCTCATTGGCACCCGCCGACAAGCGGGTCTATGCCACCCGTGATGTTACCGCCACGGTAGATAATATTTCCTTGATCACCGCGTCGATTTTATCGAAAAAACTGGCTGCAGGCCTGGATGCTTTGGTGATGGACGTCAAGGTCGGATCGGGTGCGTTCATGCCGACGTATGAAGACTCAGAGGCATTGGCCAAATCGATTGTGGGTGTGGCGAACGGTGCTGGCACTAAAACCAGTGCGTTGTTGACGGACATGAACCAAGTCTTAGCATCGTCTGCGGGCAATGCCTTGGAAGTGAAAGAAGCGGTCGACTTTTTGACTGGTCGTTACCGTAACCCACGCTTGTACAATGTGACCATGGCATTATGCGCGGACATGTTGGTGGTGAGCGGGTTAGCGACCGATGTGAATCAAGCAAAACAAAAACTGGATCAGGCACTGGATAGTGGTCGCGCTGCCGAGTGCTTTGCCAAAATGATCGCAGGGCTCGGTGGGCCAGCAGACTTTGTTGAGTCACCGGCGCAACACTTGGCCACTGCATCCGTGATTAAGCCTGTCTATGCCGAGCGATCAGGCATCGCCAGTGCCATGGATACACGGGCATTGGGCATGGCTATTATAGAAATAGGTGGCGGCCGTCGGGTTGCCAGCGATAAAATTGATTATGCCGTTGGGTTGAACGAAATGATTCGTCTGGGGCAACCAGTGGATGAGCACACCCCGCTCGCCATGCTCCACGCTCAAACTGAAGAGCAATGGCAACAAGCGGCGAATGCGGTGCGAGCCGCAGTAAAAATAGCTGATGAGGCGCCAAGTGTCACGCCAGACGTGTACCGTCGCATCAGCTTACAAGACGTCTAATGGAGGCGATCATGAAACGCGCAATTATATTAGTTTTAGACTCATTTGGTATTGGTGCCACTGAAGACGCCGTCAAATTTGGTGATCAAGGGGCAAATACCCTAGGTCACATCGCACAAGCTTGTGCGAAAGGCGAAGCGGATAACGCTGATCGCCAAGGCCCATTGTCTTTGCCTAACATGACCAAGTTGGGTTTGGGCAAAGCGTGTGAAGAGTCGTCAGGGTATTTCCCGGAAGGCTTAGATTCACATGCAGAAATTATCGGTGCCTACGCGCATGCCAAAGAGCTTTCCTCTGGTAAAGACACCCCATCGGGGCACTGGGAGATTGCCGGTGTACCTGTACTGTTTGAGTGGGGCTATTTCTCCGATCTGACTAATAGTTTTCCACAAGCGTTGCTTGATAGCATTGTTGAGCGTGCGGGAATACCTGGCTACCTTGGTAACTGCCATGCATCGGGCACGCAAGTGCTGGACGACTTGGGCGAAGAGCACATGAAAACCGGTAAGCCGATTTTTTACACCTCGGCAGATTCTGTGTTCCAGATTGCTTGCCACGAAGAGACTTATGGCTTAGACAATTTATACGAGCTATGCCAAATCGTGCGCGAAGAACTGGAAGACTACAACATTGGTCGTGTCATTGCGCGTCCATTTGTGGGCACCGGGAAAGGGCAATTTGAGCGTACCGGTAACCGTCGCGATTTGTCTGTCGAGCCACCTTCGGCAACCGTGCTACAGAAGCTGGTTGAGGAGAAAGGTGGAGACGTGATTTCCATTGGTAAGATTGCTGACATTTATGCACATTGTGGCATCACCAAGAAAATCAAAGCCACTGGCTTAGAGGCGCTCTTTGATGCGACTAAAGATGCGATCAAAGACGCGGGCAACAATAGCTTGGTGTTCACCAACTTTGTTGATTTTGACTCTGCGTACGGTCACCGCCGTAACGTTGCAGGTTATGCGGCGGCACTCGAATACTTTGACCGCCGCTTGCCAGAAATTATGGCCATGCTCGAAGAAGACGATGTGTTGCTGCTAACCGCTGACCATGGTTGTGACCCAACCTGGCCAGGTACGGATCACACTCGTGAGCATATTCCGGCTCTGGTCTATGGTAAAAAAGTGCCTGCGGGCTCGTTAGGTCGTCGTGATACCTTTGCTGATATTGGTCAGTCTTTAGCGCATTACTTCGATATTTCACCGATGGATTACGGGAAATCATTTCTGTAATTCACCTCTTAGGTGAATACAATAAAAAGAGATGGCGAGTGCCATCTCTTTTTTTATCGGGTGTTGTCGTATCACCGATACCACTCAGGCTGGTGGTGGCTACCAAGGAAGCCAACGTGATCGATTGTCCCCTCGTGTAAGCATTCTCATCAGCAAAGCGCCAAGCAAGAGTGCAACACCAATGAGTGCCCGATATTCGGTCATACTGGATTGGAGCTGTTGTTTGGCATTATCGATAACTGACTGGTGCTCGATGGTTAGGCGTAAAAAACCGATCACATCCCCGTCTCGGCTAACTGGCGTCATCAGTTGTTGTCGTCCTTGGCTTTCGAGTCCAAGCGGCGTGGTTAAACCAACGGCGGTTTCAAGCGGCAGTGCATGGGTTGAACGGACAACAGGGCTACCATTGAGTTGGTAGAAGCTCGCATCACGAATAAGTGGCTCGGCCGCTAGCTGATCAGCCATGGTTTGTAATGGCTGATAATTCTTATCCACTAGTGCATCATAAGCTTGGGCGCCAATTTGACGGGTCATCAATTGTGCTAATTGATCGGTTTGTTGGTAGAGTGCTTGATACTGTTTCTGGCTCAAGGTAATGCTATAGAGCATCAAGGCAGCGACGGCACTGAGTGCACTGACTAGCACGCCCCACTTAGTGATTCGCCGTAGCGCTTTGCGTGAAATTGAAAACATACCTACCTCAAAGCCATATTTGCGGGAGTAATTAGCACTGGAGCTTAATAGGGTATTTATGGTATCACAGCCACATCTTGATTGATTCATTGGCCAAGCTCGCTTGGCAACCGAAAAGGAAGACGTTGACCATGGATAAGGCCAAACCTTTGGCAATTTACCGTTCATCGCGACTGTATCGTCGCTTTCCTACTATCACCCAGACTCACCCATACCGTCGCCGCCTTGGCGGCTGGATACTCTTTGGTGATGCTATTGATCCTCTCCAATTAGACGATATTACTTTTTTTACTGGCCAAGATATTGAAGTCTTGGATGCGTGGTGTGTCGGCCCTTATCAGGTCTTATTGATGCATGGTGAGCTAACTGACGATCACCGAACCGTCATTGATGCACTCGGGTTAGATTGTGCGGATCTCAGAGCGTTACCCGATTTAAACAAACCAGGCTTGGCGGTCTTTGATATGGACTCAACGGCCATTGCGATAGAATGTATTGATCAAATGGCCGCGTTAGCCGGCGTAGGCGAGCGGGTATCAGCGGTCACTGAGCGTGCGATGTTAGGTGAGCTCGATTTTGAAGCCAGTTTACGCCAGCGGGTCGCCACGCTAAAGGGCACCGATGTGTCGGTATTGGATTCAGTGAAAGCCAATTTACCTTTAATGCCTGATATGGCTGAGCTAGTAACCAGTTTAAAAGCACACGGTTGGTATGTTGCGATAGCATCAGGCGGCTTCACGCATTTCTCTGACCATCTTCAAAGCCAATTAGGGCTTGATTATGCAGAGTCAAACCAGTTAGGGATCCAAGGTGACAAGCTGACTGGTGAGGTGGAAGGAACCGTTGTGGATGCGCAGCGCAAAGCCGATATTTTAACCATGCTTGCTCAGCAGTATGACATCGCGCCAGAAAATACCCTCGCGGTTGGCGATGGTGCGAACGATCTGATCATGATGGAAGCAGCAGGATTAGGTATTGCTTATCACGCTAAGCCCACAGTGAACGCGAAAGCGCAAACGGCAGTAAAGCACGGTGGATTAGGAGGCGTACTTTGTGTGCTCTCTGCTAGCCTTCGTGATAGTAGGATTAGTTGGCAGCCACGCTAGAAGGCTACGCCGGTAAGTTACGGTTTACCGACCTAGGCGCATCAGTACTTCGTCGGTAACATCCACCAGCTCTCCGTAAGCGCATAGCGCGACAAACTCATCTTCTAGTTGTCGTGCTTTGTGGGTATCACGTTTTAATAACGCCGATAACTGCGATGAGTCAATGTCTTGTTCGGCATGTACGAGCGGAGTCATTCGGTTACGCAGTACGGCAAACACCCCACCTTTTTGTGCCAGTTGAATGAACTTGCGCCTTGCGTCATCCGATTCAAATTCGCTATCGGCGAAAGTATGCACTGCACGTACCTTGTCCTTCTGCATATCTATCCAGATAAAATATTCGCGTACCAACTCCTTGAGAGGTTGGGATGGCCGGGTGACTTCATGCGTTCGGGTTAAAATTTTATCGCCAAAAACAGGGTAAAATGACATTTTCCGGCCGCCTCCCGTGCGTTCAAGCAAGCGATGTAAGCGGCTAGGAGGCAGGTTTATTCCAACTGCTGGTACAGAGAGCACACCGTTGTCGCGACGGACAAAATAGGGCTGCACCGTCAAGCGGGTCAGCAGCAACTGGTGCATGGCCCAGACAAGAGGAGGATCGGGCAAGCGTTCATCAAGCACTGTCAACTTATCCTGATTATGCTCAATCAAACGACGCAGGTACTGGCGACGTCGTGTATTGGGAGACTCAGCGGTCAGTTTTAGCTGGATATTATCACGCTTGGGGCTAACTCGGATGACCTGATAGGGCATGTCAACCAGAGGGGCCCGCGGGTCGATATGGATAAAGGCATCAAGCGATATAGAAACGAGATCATCTCTGGCTCCTAGGAAAGGTTGCTTGAGCTTCAGATTGAGGCCCCCTGAGGAAAAGTCGACCAACTGGCCTTTCAGCGCTCCCTGTTCAGGATGGATGAGAGAGACCTCAGATCGATAGGCATATCGGGGCTCTCGGCGTTGAGGCTGGCGGTCTGAAGAGATTAACTGCGCACGGCAGACTGGGTTACGTTCATGTAAAAAGCGGCGTAGCACTTGGCTTGAGCATTGAGGTTTGGGATGAGCTAAATAGCTGTGGTTGCTATCAGAGTGGGTGACATCTTGCACCAGCGCCACGTGGGTCAGGGTATTGAGTGTATTTAACCAATCAGGAGACACATCTTGGAGTCGCTCAATGTCGCTGGTATTAATCGCCGACATGGTGACTTTAAATACACGCCAAGATCCCCGCTTGGCACCTATTTGCCAAAAGAGTTGGCGCTCTTCCTCGCTCATTTCACTGGGGGAGGCGGAGTAGAAAAAACGCTGTTTGTTTTTATCCACATAAAAGCAGTACAGCAAAAGCTGGCTGGTAGACGCCCCTTCAACTTGCAGCAATGACAAACGCTGTGAATCAAAAATATGGTTGATCACCGGTTGATTTCGGCTATCGTGCCAATAAGCCCAAAGCTCCTGGTTTTGCCGCGTTTGCAGGACGTACTCAAGTTTGTTTTGTGCAAAATAGAGTGGCAATACGCTGGTGTGGTGCAAAAAGGATTGTTCGTAGCTTTGTAGCTTTAAAGTAAGCAGTTTATCTTCGCCATCATGTTTGCCTTTAAAGTCAGGCGAGGTCATCTCAGATTCGAGTGCCTGCTTAATGGCGTCACTACTGGTATCAAGCCGCAATCTCAGCCAGACATTACTTGTCGATTCCTTATTGTCATCGACGCCAATAATCCGATAACTTAATCCTTGTTCAAGGTCGGGATCGGGATATTTCTGCGCAAGTGTGATGAACCGAACGACAACCTCAGAGCTGGGTGGATAATCAAAAGCGGCAGGTACTCTCACGCGGCAGCCTGAGTTTGATAA
The DNA here is from genome assembly GCF_900141775.1 of Salinivibrio sp. ES.052. Lineage (GTDB taxonomy): Bacteria > Pseudomonadota > Gammaproteobacteria > Enterobacterales > Vibrionaceae > Salinivibrio. The sequence continues at coordinate 87,559 of NZ_FSRI01000001.1, forward strand.
GTCGCTAGTCACACCATGGACTTCATGGCCAGAGTTCAGTGTGATCAGTACTTGCGTGGCGAAATGGATACGGCTTTCACTGCGTGATAAGTAGCGACCAAACGTTAATTTTTCTGGTAATAAAGTCGAGTGCGCTGATTGATTAACCGGCCCTTGCTCTTGTTGTTGGGTGTATTTTTCTTGCTCGTGTTTCACGCGAAAATTATTGGGCGTATTGTGCAAATCTTCCCACAACCCTTGCGTGAGCTGTCCGTTATACATGGGAAGCCGGTCATAATAGCGGTTAATCGCCACATCATCGAGCCAGTGCTTTTTGCCATGGAGTTCGTACTGATGGCACTCTCCATCGACTTTACCACGGAGATCGATAGTTCGGTTGCATGGGGCCATCAGCCGTCTGATCTCCATTTTGATCAGAAGCTTGGCTGAGTTGGGCTCGTTAGCGGTCAGCTTATCGAGCAACACCTCAAATTTTGGGGTTTGGGACAGAGGAAGCAGTTGCTCAATCAATCCCTGGTAATCATCCTGCTTCATGGCAAAGTCTGTTAAAGTGATCGTCCGCTTTCTTAGCGGCTCGTCCCCTAAAAAGTGTTGGAATAATTAATAAGATAGCAATCATTCTGTGAGTTAGCTGACATCATACGTATTGGAGAGCGAATGGCAAAAACAAAACGGGCCTACGTGTGTAATGACTGTGGAGCGGATTTTCCGCGCTGGCAAGGACAATGCTCTGCATGTGGGGCGTGGAACACGATTACCGAAGTGAGACTGGCTGCGTCGCCCCAAGTCGCACGTAATGAAAAATATGCTGGTTATGCCGGAAGTGCCGAGAGCACAGTCCAAACCCTGCAGGACATCAATCTGCAAGAGGTGCCACGTCTTAGCAGTGGCTTTAAAGAGTTAGATCGTGTGCTGGGAGGTGGCATTGTGCCCGGTGCTGCGATATTAATTGGCGGTAATCCTGGTGCGGGTAAAAGCACCTTGTTATTGCAGACGATGGTTGGCTTGGCGCAACATCTGCCGACACTCTATATCACGGGGGAAGAATCGCTTCAGCAAGTGGCTATGCGTGCTGATCGGCTTGGGTTGCCGAAAGATAAGCTCAAACTCTTGTCTGAAACCGGTGTGGAAACCATCTGCCAGGTGGCAAAAAAAGAGCAGCCCAAGATCATGGTGATTGACTCCATCCAAGTGATGCATGTGGCCGATGTACAATCGGCACCGGGGAGCGTTGCGCAAGTTCGTGAGTCGGCCGCCGCCCTCACTCGGTATGCCAAACAACACAATGTGGCTATTTTTATGGTGGGGCACGTGACCAAAGACGGCTCTTTAGCCGGCCCCAAAGTACTGGAGCACTGCATTGACTGTTCGGTGCTCTTGGATGGCTCGAACGACAGCCGTTTTCGGACGTTACGCAGCCATAAAAACCGGTTTGGCGCAGTGAATGAGCTGGGTGTCTTTGCGATGACAGGGCAAGGGCTGAAAGAAGTCAGTAACCCATCGGCCATTTTCCTCTCTCGTGGAGAAGAACAGACATCCGGTAGCTCAGTCATGGTGGTCTGGGAAGGCACACGCCCATTATTGGTCGAGCTACAGGCGCTGGTGGATTATTCGCAATTATCGAACCCACGCCGTGTCGCGGTCGGCCTAGAGCAAAATCGATTAGCGCTACTATTGGCGGTTCTACACAAGCATGGCGGGCTGCAAATGTCAGACCAAGATGTGTTTGTCAATGTCGTTGGTGGGGTCAAAGTGACGGAGACCAGTGCGGATCTTGCTTTGTTACTGGCTTTGATCTCCAGCTTTCGAGATCGCCCGCTGCCGAGAGAGTTAGTCGTGTTTGGTGAAGTGGGGCTGGGTGGGGAAATCCGTCCGGTTCCGAGCGGCCAGGAGCGATTGATGGAAGCGGCTAAACACGGTTTCAAAAAAGCGGTGATCCCCAAAGCTAATATGCCTAAACACACGATGGAAGGGATGGCCGTTTATGGTGTCAGTAAATTATCGGACGCCTTGGATGTGTTAGAGGACCTATAAGGTAAAAGGCCCAGTTGATGGGCCTAATATCGGGTGGGCGCGGTCAGTGTTAAATGAGATCAGTATTAAACGAGAGAAATCCGCCTAGGCGCTACATCGAAACTTTACTCGGCACCGCCTCACTGGTCTCGCGTTGTTGTGCGGTGCTTAACGGCGGTTCAGGATCGGGCATATTGGCAACTTGTACCTGTGTTTCAACCAGGTTCTCCACCACGGCAACTAAATGGCCCCAGCTCACCCGCTTTTCATTTTCTAGCAAGGTATCAAACTGATCGGTGCTCCATTTGATGAAGCGGCGAGGATCAAGGGCTCGCCCTAAAAACCGCACTTCATAATGGAGATGTGGGCCCGTTGATAAGCCCGTGTTACCCGACCAGGCCACTAAGTCCCCCTTTTTGACAAATTGACCACTGCGTACATTAAATTTATCCAAATGTGCGTACAGGGTCATAAAGCCAAAGGCATGATCTATCTTTACAAAGTTGCCATAGCCTTTTCGTCGACTGGGACGTACGTATTCCACCACACCGTCTGCGGGGGCATAGACGGGGGTACCAATGTCCGCGGTTAAATCTAACCCCATATGGAATTTTTCTTTACCCGTGACAGGGTGGGTTCTGGAACCATAACCTGATGAGCGGCGGTAACTTTCTATGGGCTTGCCGTTGGGGATCAGTTGGAGCATGGTATAGCGTACGGCGGAATTGATGGCGGCTACATCCAGGCGATGAGTCAGTGATGCATCTTTAGCAACCGATTGTAGCCCTAGCATGTCTTCCACGGTAACAACCCGTTGAGTGATCGCCGTGAGCTCGACATCTTTGTTTTCAATCGTTTGTGATAGTTCATCGCGTTTTTGCTCTAACATCGCGACTTCGTTATTTAAGACAGCGCGCTCTTGGCGCAGGCGATCGACTGCCGCTTCGGCTTCGGTTGAGCGCGCAGACAGTAAATACAGGCTGGCAAAGGTGACGGTGAGCACGGCCAATAAGACTAACGCGAAGGTCTGCACTACCTTTTTCCGGGTAGGACAAAGCGTAAAGTGCTTCACACCGTTAGGGTGGGTGATGGCAATGTGGATATGGTCTGTCATGACTGGTTACTGCTAGCCTGCATTTTATACCGCCCATGACCGTGCGGGACTAAGACTCGGGTTCCGCTATATGGTCAGCTAATTGCGCCAGCTCACGATGCAGAAGCGCATCGTTACCAACGTTAAGTTCAACGAGCCTTTTTAAATGACTGGCGCTATCAATGTCAATGTGATCGATATAAAGATGGAGGTAATTCTCGCAGTTATTGACGAGAATGCAGTCCATGTCTAATTCCACATCAGAGTCATGCAGATAAAAAACAAGCAAAAACTTCTCGTGCTCGGGATCCGATTGCCAATTATCCGGACGAGTCAATAACACCCCTTTTAGTGAGAGGTCAAGCACATGTGCGTGCCATTCTTGCTCGTCTTGCTTGAGTATCGCCGGCGCACGATACATCACGCGGGAAAATTTTCTACGCTCTGGCATGATGGCGTCTCCTCACTTGACTATGTCCAGTGTAGGTGATGTACAACGTGCCACGTCGTCATTTACTGCTCAGTATCAGTTTTGAAACAGTTTTCCCGGTTTTTTGGTCTAGGAACAGGCGGGGGTACGGTTTACCACCACCGGAAACTGAGACGAATAAGGGCAGCGGATGCTGCCCTTATTCATACGTATACCTTATTTGGTCACACGCTTATATTTGATGCGATGTGGCTCAGCAGCCTGTGCCCCTAAGGTTTTCTTCAACCAATCGGTATATTCAGCGAAGTTCCCTTCAAAGAAGTTAACTTGGCCTTCGTCTCGATAGTCAAGAATATGCGTCGCAATACGGTCGAGGAACCAGCGGTCGTGTGAGATCACCATCGCGCAGCCTGGGAACTCAAGCAGTGCTTCTTCAAGCGCTCGCAAGGTTTCCACGTCCAAGTCGTTGGTCGGTTCGTCAAGCAACAGCACGTTACCGCCAGCTTTCAACAGCTTAGCAAGGTGGACGCGGTTACGTTCACCACCCGATAAGTCGCCAATGCGCTTTTGTTGATCGCTGCCTTTGAAGTTGAAGCGAGAGACATAAGCCCGCGCGGGTAACTCAAAGTTATTAATGCGAATAATATCTGCGCCTTCTGAAATCTCATCATAGACAGTTTTGTTATCATCCATGCTGTCGCGGAACTGGTCTACTGACGCCAGTTGTACGGTATCGCCAACATCCACGGTGCCTGAATCTGGCTGCTCGGTGCCGCTTAGCATTTTAAACAGCGTTGACTTACCCGCACCGTTTGGACCGATGATCCCGACGATCGCGCCTTTAGGTACACTGAATGAGAGATCATCGATTAAGACACGATCACCAAATGATTTAGTGAGGTTATTCACTTCAATCACTTTGTCACCTAATCGAGGGCCTGGTGGTATGAATAGTTCGTTGGTCTCATTCCGGCGTTGGTAATCCGAGGTGTTCAACTCTTCAAAGCGTGCCATACGTGCTTTGGATTTCGCTTGGCGACCTTTGGGGTTCTGACGTACCCACTCAAGCTCTTTCTCGATGGTTTTTTGGCGCGCTTTTTCTTGTGATGCTTCTTGCTTTAAGCGGACATCTTTTTGCTCAAGCCATGAGGTATAGTTCCCTTCCCATGGGATCCCTTCACCTCGGTCAAGCTCGAGGATCCAGCCAGCCGCGTTATCCAAGAAGTAACGGTCGTGGGTAATTGCAACCACGGTGCCGGTATAGTCGACCAAGAAGTGCTCAAGCCATGCCACGGATTCAGCATCCAAGTGGTTGGTTGGCTCATCAAGTAGCAGCATATCTGGCTTCTCGAGCAGCAAGCGACAAATTGCCACACGGCGACGCTCACCGCCAGAAAGAGTCTTGATTTGAGCATCCCATTCGGGCAGGCGGAGTGCATCAGCAGCACGCTCTAGCGCATTGTCAAGATGATGACCGTCTTTGGCTTGGATCAGCGCTTCGAGTTCACCTTGCTCTTGGGCTAAGGCGTCGAAATCGGCGTCAGGATCAGCATAGGCTGCATAGACAGCGTCAAGGCGTGTCAACGCATCCTTCACATCAGAGACGGCTTCTTCAACGGTTTCACGCACCGTTTTGCCTTCGTCAAGGGCTGGCTCTTGCGGGAGGTAGCCAATTTTAATGCCAGGTTGCACACGGGCTTCACCCTCGATGTCGGTATCGATACCGGCCATGATGCGCAATAAACTAGATTTACCGGCCCCGTTGAGACCCAGAACACCAATTTTGGCGCCAGGGAAAAAACACAAAGAAATATCTTTAAGAATTTGACGCTTAGGTGGCACGATCTTGCTCACCTGCGACATGGTATATACGTACTCAGCCATTTCCGCTCACGTTAATCGTTGTGGTGTAAAAGACGCTATTCTAACGTTAACTTTGCCAAGTTTAACAGTGATTGTCATATTCGGTCGGTAATATAGCGCCGTAACGCGAGTAACCTCTGTCATGCATTGAGGGAATTTGCCTGCAGGATTGTTGTCTACTCGGTGTCACATAGCAATCTCGTGTTATACATAGTATTCAGATCTTACGTATTCAGATCTAAGTATTCAGAGCCAAAGATAACCCTTGGTGTCTCATACAGTAGGAGCGACCTTTGACATGGAACGATTTCTCGCATTGTCCGGGCCCACACGCGTAGCATGCAGTGCTGCACGTCGTCGTGTCCGTGCCTTCTCCACCATGCTTATGTCGGGGCTGGTACTGACCTTTGGGGCCTCTGCCCCCGTTGCGTTTGCCTCCGCGAACCCAGACAGTGGCCAAATGACCCCTGAGCAACGCCAATATGAAGCCGCGATTGATGCAATCGAAAGCGGTGAGTTACAACAGTTTCATCGGCTAAAGGCGCAGTTACGCGACTATCCGCTTTATCCTTATCTCGACTATCGTGATTTCACCCGCAACCTTGCCAAAAAATCGCACCCATCCGTCACCAATTTTATTCAGCGCTATGCCACGATGCCATTCGCGAATAGCTTACGTGCGGATTACCTCACCTTGCTGGCGGACAGAAAGGATTGGAAAACGTTGGTCGCGTTCCAGCCTGACGTGCCTCGCGGTGAGCAATATCAGTGTCAATATTATTATGCACACAGCCAAGCAGGTAATCAGGCTTTAGCCCGCAGTGGTGCGAAATCTTTGTATTTATCGGGCCAATCGGTTGATGATCGGTGCGATCCCTTATTTGGCTTTTTATCTGATCAAGGGTTGCTGACCGGTGATTTAATTTTACAGCGCATGTTATTGACGTTCGAGGCGCGTAACCGCAGTTTAATGCGCTATCTACAACGTCAGTTGCCAAATAATGATCGTGCCTTGGGCAAGCAAATTCTGGCGTTATATGATGCGCCTGAGCAAGTGGCTGATTTTTCAAAGCGCAGTAAAGTGACCCCTTTTAATCAAAAGCTCACCCGTCTGACATTTGAGCGCTTAGCTCGCAAAGATGAAGAGCAGGCCGTTCGCCATTATCGCCGCACCGTGGAAGGACAGCATTACGACACACGTGAACGACAAGACATTGCTGATTATTTAATTGGTCAATTAATGAATGACGATGAGCCGGCTTTGGCTGGCTGGCGAGATCGGATGCTCCGCCAAACCGACGATGATGGTTTATTGGAGCGACGGTTTCGTCTGGCACTGGTCGATGGTGATTGGCACGCACTTAATCAATGGATCACGTTACTCAGTGATGATGCCAAGCAGTCATTAAAATGGCGTTACTGGCAAGCACGGATCAAGCTGGAGCTGGGCGATAGTATGTCTGCGAATCAAGCCTTCGCCACCATGCTGGATGAGCGTAATTTTTATAGTGTCGCGGCAGCGCAGCATTTAGATAAACCGATTTATATTCCTTCGCGTACGGCGGTGTTAAAAGAGGCGGGCTTAATGCCTGTCAATGATGTGTTGGCGCGAGTGAATGAGTTGATTGCCTTAGATAAAGTCTATGCAGCCAAGCGTGAATGGTATTACGTGTTGCAGCGAGCCAGTGGCGAGCAAATTGCGTTACTTGCTGCCTATGCCCATCAAAATCACTGGTATCACTTGGCCGTTCAAGCCACGATTGCAGGGAAAATGTGGGATCATTTATCGCTGCGCTTCCCCTTGGCTCACCAGTGGTGGTTTGAATTTTTCAGCCGAGAGCGAGGTGTCGACAAAACTACGCTGATGGCATTATCGCGTCAAGAAAGTGCCTTCTTTACCCGAGCGGTGTCCCACGTGGGCGCAAGAGGGTTGATGCAGCTGATGCCTCGCACTGCGCGTGAGACGTCACGACAATTAGGGTTCGATTATCAAGGACCTGCAAGTTTAAGCGATCCTGGCGTGAATATTCGTCTTGGTAGTGGCTATTTAAAAATGATGTTGGATCGCTTTGATAGCAACCGAATTCTAGCGTTTGCCGCTTATAACGCGGGCCCTCATCGAGTAACAAGATGGCTCGGCCGTTCTGACGGGCATATGGACGCGATTGCGTTTATTGAATCAATCCCCTTTTATGAAACCCGGCATTATGTACAGAACGTGCTGATGTTTGATATTTACTATCGTCAGCTTCTCGGGGAGCCCGTGCAATTTTTAAGAGCGCACGAGTTAGCGCAGCGCTATTAATGTTACAATCGCAACCATCACGTAAAGAGCGAGAGGAATCCATGTCGCAATCGCCTGCATTTTCTGGTTGGCAAGATGTTATCGCGCTAGTGCGCCGCGCTGGAAAAGACGATAATGATGATGCCTTGTTGACGGCATTACTGACCCCCGATGAGCGAGATACCTTGGTGGCTCGGATTAATATTTTGCATGAATTGTTAGAAGGGCGAATGAGCCAACGCCAGCTTAGTCAATTGCTGGGAGTAGGGATTGCCACCGTCACCCGAGGCTCTAATGAGTTAAAGCGAATGGATGACGAAACCAAAAACTGGTTGGCAGATCTACTCAAACGTGAAGCTGAGCAATCTAGCTCGTCCACATAGCAACCTGTGAGTTAATCCAATAAAAAGCGGAGCCAACTGGCTCCGTTTTTTTATGGGCGCTAGCGATATAAGTGTGGGTGCATAAACGGGATCAGCGCCATGATTAGCGCTTGATGGTAAACACTTGAACGAGTAAGCCGATGCCCAGTGAGCATGCCAATCGCCCCACCTTTCTGCTTAACATTCTGTGTGGCAAACATCCTGTCCATCACATTGCCAAGCTCTTCGCCTTGATGCAGAGCGTCTAACGCTTCTGGGGGCAGAGGCAGTGAGGCAGAACGCGCTTCACCTTGCGTAGTCCCATCATCTATCACCATCCATGCGAAAGTGTGCTGACCGTCTAAGCCAGCTTCTACCCCGACGTAAACATCCCCATCGTACTTCGCTTTGGCATGACGAACGCGGTTACATGCTCCAGCATAGGTTTCTTGTGCTGTCATCGGTTGATCGGGCACATCACTGGGGACGGAGACCCCTATGAAGGTGAAAAGGGTGTCAGGGAATACATCATGAAATGCGGCTTCAACGGCGGACACTTTGGCGGGGTTTTTCGATGTGACTATTACTCGAGTCATGCGCCCAACTCTCCTTATTATTTTGGTAGGCGCGCTGGAGTATACGCCAACGAAAAGGTAAACGCAGCATCCCTATAATGTGACTCGCATCATTGGCTTGAGAGATTTCTTTTAAGCCAATTCGCATGCCGTGGTGGCCTTTACGCGGTTGAGACACATACGTATGAAACCAACGATCCCAGCAAGATAAATTGAACCCATAATTGGCGTTGCACTCGTGAAACCGCGTGGAATGATGCACGCGGTGCATGTCTGGCGTGACGATGAGGTGACGCAACCACACATCAATATGTTTGGGTAAGCGGACGTTGCTATGGTTAAACATCGCCATGCTACTGAGAAGTGTTTCAAACAGGATAACCCCGAGTACTGGCGCACCAAGCACAGCGACAAGGGTGCACTTTATGAGCATTGAGAGCCAAATTTCCACTGTATGAAAGCGCGCGCCGGTTGTGACATCAATATCCATATCGGCGTGATGGACCAAATGTAGTCGCCACAGCCATGGAACCTGGTGAAATAGCTTGTGTTGATACCAAATTGCCATATCCATCAGGACAAGCGTGAAAAGTACCGCTGCCCAAAGCGGTAGCGATAGCTGATTAAACAGCCCAAACCCAGTCTCACTAACCAAACTGGCGATAGCGACAGCAGAAAGCGGGGCGAATAGCCGTAACGTCAGCGTATTGAACACCGTGAGTGCAATATTACCACGCCAGCGTTCCCGACGTGTTCGGGTCAGTTTGCGCTTTGGCCATTGCCACTCGGCGACTAACATGACGACTAATACGAGCACGAACAGGCTCAGTCGAAACCCGGCTTCGTGTGTTTCAATCCAGTTCATGGTTGCTCCTTTTTAAACACATATTACGCGATAAAACGCTCTCACTGGTGCTCAAGGTGATGGCTCAACCTTATCACGTGGATGAAGTCTATATTGCGCAGGTGATAATGGACATGCGGCAATGCGAAAATAGGTGGGAGAAAGGACTACAGAGGTTGGCAGCAGCGCAACAATAGGCATTGAATTGGCGTCGCAAGAAAGTGGTGATTATCGCGAGTCGCGGGTCTCTACGGCCAGTCATAGCACACTTGATTACGGCCTGACTGTTTGGCTTTATATAGTGCGTTATCCGCGTGCTGGATAATGTCGTCCACATGGCGGATTGTGCTGCTAGAAAGTGCGCAGCCTGCACTGACGCTGACATTATGCCACTTGGCTTGCCATAAAAAACCTTCGTGATGGACTTGTAGACAAATATCGTTGGCTAGTTGAGCCGTTTTTTGGGGAGAGCTATTGGGTAAAAAGATCGCAAATTCTTCACCTCCCCAGCGTGCACAGCAGGTATCCGTCGTGGTTAATTGTCGTAATTGACCAGCGATTTGAACGAGTAGTCTGTCACCGGCCACATGCCCCAAGGTATCATTCACTCGCTTAAAACGATCAATATCGAGTAAAATGACGCCCATTGTGTGGGTCTTTTCTTGATGTTTAAGCCATGCGTTGACGCCACGTCGATTACTGAGCTGTGTCAGACTATCCGTCAATGATGCGTGGGTTGTTTCTTCCAACGAGGTTTTGAGCTGGTGGATATCACGAAGCACCACAATATGCCAATCGGGATTGGGCGCCACATCAACTTGTGCTGTTACGGCATACCAGCGTTGTGTGCCATCAGCATGGGAGATTAAGGCGGGTAATTCAGCGGTACGTTCGCCTTGTATTTGTGCACGATGCACCACTTGGTGCCAATGTGAGATCACTTCTTGACGGTAGAGAGGATCTGGGTAGGCCTTATCAAACCAACTATAAATATCGGGCATTGTGTCCAACGTATACCCGAGTTGATGCTTAAAAGCACGATTAAAAAATACATGTGCGCGATTACCGTCTTCAACATTGTCACTCACGATCCCTTCTGAAATCAGTAGAGGCAAGGGCACGATGTCGAGAGCATCAAAAAAATACTGCTTTAATTGGTCTAGTGATGCGGCTTTATTCAAAGGACCCTCCTACCTGAGCAACCAGTCATGATGCTGCCTATCAATATTTTATTCTCGGATGAACATCAAGGTAAGGCGACCAGCCAATCCCTTTAGAGTTTGCCGGTTTACACTGAAAAATAACTATCGAAAAACACTTACCATTAAGCATAGACAGAATTTCGCCTCTCAGCGGTATGTCTTGAAGTGCTTGCGTACGATCATTTTGGGGATATAAAACGAAAAAGAATAAGTTATTACAATAAAAGTGTTTTTCATGTCACATCATTTGCATAGAGATGTAACATAACGGTTAATTTTTGCTGGGTTTGTTCAATTAATTAGATCTCTTGCTCTAAAAACAAGGCACAAGATCACGTTTCCACCAATAGCTTGTTTCTATTGGGATTATTTCTTTTTACTAATGATGGGTCTCTCAGAATCGAGACATATCTAGTTAGTGTAAAAAGGAATGATAAATGCACAAACACAGCTCTCTTGCGCTGATTATCGGCGCACTTTTCCACACCTCTGGGGCGTGGGCGATGGCCAAAGTGCCCGATCCCGTTGATCCCCCCACCAATCCTGATCCGCAAGCTTGTGTGGTATTAACAGGCAGTGAACCGGTTGATATTGGGCGTACCAGTGCCGACCGTTGCTTACCAGGAGATGATCCTTTCACGGCGGAACAGTGGCATTTGCTCAACAGTGGCCAGAATGCGTTTGCACGAGAAGGCGGTCAACCAGGTAATGATTTAAACCTTTGGTGGGCGCATCGACAAGATTTTCTGGGACAAAACATCAATGTTGCCGTGGTCGATGATGGTTTAGAAATAGCGCACCCAGATCTTACTGCCAATGTGCGTGCAGGGAAATCTTATGATTTTGTTAATCGTGATGACGATCCGACGCCAGAAGGATGGAGCAGCCGTAATACCGCTCATGGTACTTCGGTAGCGGGCATTATCGCGGCGGTTCGTGACAACGGTCTCGGTGGCATGGGGGTCGCGCCGCTTGCTAACCTGCAAGGCTATAATTACCTCGAGTACCAAAGCCAGAATGCGTGGGAAATCAGTCACGGCCGCGAAGGATACTCGGATGATGTCCGCGTGTTTAACCAAAGCTATGGCGGCTCTGGCATCCGCAGTTATCCTTACAGTGATGATCCGATGAGCTATGAGGGTCGTCAAAATGCCCAGTACAAAAAAATGAGCACGGAAGCCTTTGGCGGATTGGGCGCAGTCTTCATTAAATCAGCGGGTAACGGTTACAAACGCACCTCGTTTAATCGTCAGCGCTTCGGTCCGGCGGATGATAACCATGGTCTGCCATGGCAAAACAGTAACCAATCATCCAGTAATGCCAATTATTGGAATGTGACGGTGAGTGCGCTAAATGCGGATGGCGAGCGCTCGTCATATTCGTCGGTCGGGAGCAATGTTTTCTTAACGGCACCAGGTGGTGAGTATGGCACCAATAAGCCTGCGCACATCACCACAGATTTGACGGGTTGTACCATGGGCTACAATCGCGATGATCGTATCCCCTATGACTCGCATGATCTTCATGGTGGCACGGACATCGACAATACCTGTGATTTCAACAGCGTGATGAACGGTACCTCATCGGCCGCGCCAAACACCTCTGGGGCGTTTGCGTTAATGATGTCGGCTTATCCAAACCTTTCTCAGCGTGATATTCGCCACTTGTTAGCGACTACCGCGACACGAGTGGATGCTGATAGCCGTGATGTACGTTTGAGTTATCAAACCAAACAAGGCCAGACTCGCACGGTCACAGGCTTAGAGGGATGGCAACAAAACGCGGCAGAACGTTGGTATAGCCCGACTTACGGGTTTGGGTTAATTGATGTGAACGCGGCACTTGAGGCGGCTAAAAGCTACCAACCGCTACCCAGCCAAGTATTGACAGAATGGCAGTCGGTTGAGCATAACCAAAACGGTGAGTCAGGGTTGATAATTGCAGATGCAGGCAATGAGCCTACCACGGACACAATGCGTGTCGCTGAAAATTTGACCATTGAAGCGGTACAGGTTCGCACGTCGATTGAGCACAGCCGTATGTCGGATTTGCTGATTGAATTGGGGTCACCCTCTGGCACACGTAGTGTATTAATGTCGCCACGCAATAGCATGTTATCGAATACGCTGGATGACACGTATCCTGAAGGCTTTACGGATCACTTAATGCTCAGTCATAAGTTCAATGGTGAAGCGTCACAAGGACAATGGACGCTATATGTTACCGATACCGACGGTGAAACACGTCAATACAGTTTGGGAGGCGAAGTCAAAAACCTGCCAAACAATCAGTCTGATGGCAAGTTGACACAATGGTCACTGCGTGTCATCGGTCACCGCGGTTAATAGGAGAGAAGTATGAAAAAATTAATGATAGCCCTCGCGGTCATGGGTATCAGCCTCGGTGCAAGCGCAGGCACTGTGCAGCTAAATGGTAAAGATTACGTTGTCGTCGAAACCGATAGCAACGCGCGTAATATGAGTGGCGAGCAAATGGGGGTCATGGTGGGGGATAAAGTTGCTGTATCGGCACAAAGCGCTCCACTGACTGTCACAGGCTCGATTTTAATCAAAGCCAGTGAGGCGAACGCTAGCCAGCTGGCGAAAAAATACGGCCTCGCTCTTGTCAGTTACTTAGACGGCGTCGCGTTATTGGAAGCGACGCCAGGTACTAATGTCGCTGAGCTAGAAAAAGCGTTAAACCAAGCGTTGGATACGCCCGTCAACCTTGAGCTTAATCCGCAAAATCAACAACCACAATAATGGCTTTGTGGTAATACCTAGCCCGCCATCATGGCGGGCTTTTTTATGAGTGAGTGCCTCCACTTTTGCAGTGAAAAGTGTGGTTTCATCCGTTAACCAACCATTTTGTTACTAGTTATTCCAGAATGTTCATAAGTTTTACATGAGCTTAGGGGCTCCCCTTGCTATTATTTGCCGCCACTAAAATCCAATAAATTAGACAAGCTGTCAGTGTGCGGCTCATGCCTGCAGCAAGGGAAAAGACAATGTGGAAAAAACTTAAACATTCGTTGCCATTGCAAATTGCACTGGCGGCGGCGCTGGCCTGGCTAGCAGGAACGCTTTTTGGCCCCATCGAGAACGCAGAGCAAACCACTTGGTATCCGTTACTCATGCTTGCCAAGGTGAGCTACATTGGCCTTTTGAAAGCCGTAGTGGGTGTGATGGTATTGCTCTCATTATTGGAGGGGATCAGTAATATTGGTAACGTGGTACGCTTAAAACGTCTAGGCGGTGCCACGCTTTTGTTCTACGGCTTTACGACGACGATTGCGATCACCCTTGGTCTGGGTGCCGCACTCCTGATGCCGGAATGGCAACCGCTAACCAATGCCCCTCCGGTCGATGAAAGCATTAGCTTTATCAACCAAGAGGCGGCGGGCGCGGGAGCGATTGCTACTAAACTCTTCAACATGGCCTTGGTGAACCCTGTTGAAGCGTTGAGTAGCGGTAACTTGCTGGCGATTGTGGTGTTTACGATTTTATTCGGCATTTCACTGATCGTGGCGTTGCCTGAAAAACATCCGTTATTCGACACCATTAGAGGCTTAAATCTCGGCATTAACACGCTGGTGGCCGGAGTCATCAAGCTGGCACCTTTTGCAGTATTTGCGATTGTATTTCAATTTTCGCACCAAGGGGACAATGACCTGTTTGGTCAGCTGTTTAGTTTTGCGGCCTTAGTGTTTGGTCTTACCATGGTGCACGGGGTGATTGTACTTCCGTTAATTGCACGTCTAGCCGGTGGCGTTGGCTTTGTGTCGCTATTCCGTGCGATTTCTGCTCCGCTTGCCATGGCATTTGCCACCTCATCCAGCGCAGCGACACTGCCGGTATCCATGCAGGCGGCTAAAGAAGAGCTTAAGGTGACCCCATCCACTGCCAGTATGGTACTGCCGTTAGGGGCGGTGATGAACATGGATGGTACCGCGTTGTTCGAAGGGATTGCCGCGGTGTTCCTTGCGCAATTGTTTGGCATTGATCTCTCCACCTCTGGCATTGTGATGATCTTCATCATGGCCATGGTCTCGTCGGTGGGCGCGCCGGGCATGCCATCGGGCTCAATGTCGGGGATGCAGTTGGTGCTGCTGGCGGCGGGGATCCCGCTTGAAGCGATTGCCATATTGCTGATTATTGAGCGCCCGCTCGATACGTTCCGTACCGCGGTCAACGTGCAAGGCGATTTGATCGGTGCCACGGTGATCGATAAATGGCAAAAGCGCTTTGGTTAAGAGACGCATCGAAAAAACCGCTCCGCAGTAGGGAGCGGTTTTTTATCCCTCTGCAATCACATGAAAGGCTCGGTATTCGTCGAATGCGTATTGGTCGGTCATGCCACTGATGTAGTCAATCAGCAGGCGAGTCCGAAAATAAAACTCCCGCGCGGTGGGTGAAGGGATCTGTTCAGCAAGCGCCTGCTTTTGCACGGCGTCGCGATAGGCTTTTTTATGTTTCTCAGGCAGTTTCTTAAATAGCCGTTGGGTATATATCGAGGCGTGTTGCTTCACCGACTCGCCGTTGACCAATGCCGTAAACACCTCACTGGGCAACGTGAGTAATGGCTGATAAATGCTCATCAGGCCATGAATAACGCGATAGCCTTGTAGCTCGCGGCGTTCAACTTCAGGGTGACAAAAGGCATGCGCTTTGGCGACGTTTTTAAAGGTTTGCACAATTAAATGATTGACGCTGTTGTCTTCAATTAATGCGTGATTAAAGGTGCCATCAAATACGGCAGGTAAATGTTCGACAAAACGGTTGGCCGCATGGCGAGGCAAGCGTTGATTCACTTCTACACGCAAGAAGACAAAAAACTGACTGTCACTGCCGTGGCTGCGCTTTTCTACATTATCTAACATGGTCGCCATGGTGTTAGCGCCATGCTCCTCACTGGCTTGGGTGAGCTGCGCAAAGGTTGTCTGTAAGGCCGCTTTCAAGTCCACAAGGCTCAGTACGCCTTTTTCTACCGCATCTTCTAAATCCGCAATCCCATATGAGATATCGTCTGCCGCCTCCATAATATAGCTAAAGGGCGCACGGCAACCAGGCGCAATCACAAGAGTTTCTTGCAGGGTATGAATGTATGCCTGCTCACTTAAAAAGTAGCCCACTTTCTTTTTAAGATACGAAAAGGGGGTATTGTTATCGGGCCTTGGCTCGGTACCGCAACGGGTATATTTTAAAATTCCTGATACTTGTGAGTAGGTTAAGTTTAGCTTTTGCAGGGTATAAATCAGGCGGATGCCTTGCGCGTTGCCTTCAAAGTGGCATAAATCGCGCTGCACCTCATCGGACAGTGTGCCATGGTGGTGCTCGCGATATATATCGGGCACCTTTTCGCTTAGCCAGTCGCTTAAAGCTTGCTCGCCAAAGTGACCAAAGGGAGGATTACCGATGTCGTGCATTAGACAGGCCATTTCCACTAAGCTCTCAAGGCAACGGTCGAATTTATCATGGCTCGGGAGATGGCTGAGTTTATCTGCCACCAACTGGCTGATATACCGTCCCACTTGCTGGACTTCTAGCGAGTGAGTAAGCCGACTACGTACGGCAGCATTACGCTCCAGAGGAAAGACTTGGGTTTTTTGCTGCAGACGGCGTACTGCGGCAGAATTAATGATCCGTCCACGATCACTTTCAAACTGCCTCATCAAGTCGCCGTTGGTTTGGGTATTAAAAGGCCGATCTGGGCGGATCTTTTGTTGAAAGTTAACCGTCATCGTGCCACCTGTGCTGTCTGCTTTTTAGGATAGATTGCGGCGGTTTTGGCCAAGAGTCAATGTATTAAAAGCGATAACACAGAGTAAGTGCTAGGAGTGATAATAAATGTTATATCGAGGAAGGGATAAAACCAGTTCCATTGAAATACTGCAGGCAAAAGGCAGTGAATTTGCCTGCAGTGTAACATGACTATTTAATAGTGAAGCCTATATAAGCTTGAAACTCGTTATTATCAAAGATGTCTTTATCCTTGGCATTGCCTGTCGCATCTTTAAATTCCCAGTTAAATGCTTCGTAAGAAACACCTGCGTGCCAAGAGAAGTTTTCATTCACTTCTTTTTTAAACTCAAATTCAGGCTGGATATGTGCATAGGCTAGTGTGGTGTCTGAATCTGGTGTGTGATAGGCCTCTACATAGTTCTCAATATTAAATGAGAAACCTGAAACAAGTGGGAGTGAATAAGTTAAATAGTTCTCCGTACCAATTTGGTAATCGTATTCTTCTTCATCCGTATCATAGTAGTCGAAGTTATACCAGGCCAGTTCTAGATTCCAATGTTCAGACAGAGCACCTGATAGGTAGAAGTTAGTTTCAACACCACTTTTATTTTTAAGGCTGTCATCATTGTCGTTACCAAGTTGTGCCCACAGCTCGATACCGAATGAGAAGTCTTTTCCACCTAATGTGATATCTTTGCTGAAATAAGGCGCAATAATGTATTGCTTCGTATCTGAAGAATTAGACTCATCACTAGCCGTCCAAGAAGCATCATAGCGGAATAAATAATACATGGTGGTATCAAAGTCACCGACGGATCCTAGACCTTGAGCGAGGCCAAATTGCGTATCCCAACCTTCTTTTCTCTCTTCCCCTTCGTTTTTAACAAAGTCTTTATCGATGTCAAAAAGAAAGCTGTTATCATCAGTTAACTTATACGAGCCTTTACCAATGGTAACTTCTGTCTTGGTGAGGCCATTTTCATAGTCATTGACTTTTACTTCACTGGTCAAAGAGCCTAATTCACTGGCAAAAGTTGTTGTACTGGCAAGAGAAATCGCAGCGGCAATCGCTGTTTTTTGGATAGTATAACTCACTTTAAAGTATCCCTTCTTTAATAAACTACCGAGTACTGTCGTATTATCGTTATTCACACTTCTTGGTGACGGTATATTTGCCTTATTTGCAATACCGAACGACAGCCCATTCCTTGGCATTCGCGTTCCTTTATAGCATCAACAAAACGTAGGTGATGTTTGCTTTGCGAATGTGTGTTGATGCTAGCAATGCATAAGTATTATGACAATAGTGTTAATATTGAGTTAATTGTCATTTGGTGCTTTTGCTCTATTTTTGCTGTGTATCTTCGAGCCAATGACCATTCAGCATCTGTTCAGGTCGAATAAAAAACCAAAAAAAATAACTAAAAAAGTAGTATCCACTATGTGGGAAAATGTTTAGTAATCGATTACTCGATGAGTAAGAGGCTTTGTAGTGATAAACGTTTATTTTTGATTATTTATGCATAAAAATGAGTTTTTTAGTTGCCATAAAGTGGGTGGTAAAAGGGCTTGTTAGTCTTTTTGGCATAATTAGCCATAATTGACTGTGTTGTTTTTCAGTTTTATAGCGGTTGAACCCAAGCATCAACTGCTGATGGCATGAAGCGGGGAGAGCCTTTGATACCGTATTCCGATTTCAGTTAATCCAACGCAATACCTACAAGGATGTTTTTTGCTGTATTAGTTACACTGTTACGATTAATTGTTCGGCTAAGTATGATATGGAAGTAGAAGAGATTTATCGTCGAGATTTAAACCTACTCGTCGCGCTGCGTATTTTGATTGAAGAGCGCAGCGTCAGCCGAGCGGCGACACGCCTGAGTTTAAGCCAATCCGCAATGAGTCGCGTGTTAGGGCGTTTACGAGATTTATTAGCTGATCCCTTGTTTACTCGCCAAGGGCAACATCTTATACCAACAGAAAAAGCTCTATCCGTGAATCGTGCACTGGATGAGCCACTCGCGTCTTTTCAGCAGTTGTTATCACCACTTGATTTTGATCCTACGCGTTGTGAGCAAACGTTCACGATTGCAACAACCGATTATGCGATGCAAACTATTTTGCCATTTGCGCTTCCACGTCTCTATCAAGAAGCCCCAAATATCGCATTTGAGTTTTTGCCGCTTCAAAATGAACAGCTAAAAGAGCAACTCACCTATGGCCGCGCGGATCTCGCGATTTGTCGGCCTCGTCATCCTGAGACCTCATTACAGCACGAAACACTCGGGCGAGTCGGTGTGCTATGCCTTTTATCAAAGCAGCATCCACTTGCCGACCAGCGTATGACGCTCGATGACTATCTACAATTCCCTCACGCGATGATCGCGATTAGTGATGGTGTAAAAGCGTTGATTGAAAGCGCATTAGAGGATCAACCCGCACGGAGAATGGTGCTCAGGGCGTATCACTTAGAGGCCGCCTTGGCGATTATCGACACCATGCCTCTCATCATCACGGTACCGGCGGACTTAGCCTTTTTGGTTTCTGAGCGCTACGATCTCGTGGTGAAGTCACTCCCGTTTCATTTTACACCGTTCGATTACTCGATGATTTGGCACCCACGATGCGAGCATTCCCCTGCACAAGAGTGGCTGCGAGGCATCCTTAAAGAGGAGTGTGGGAAACTGATTGCTAAACGTGTTAAAGACATTAAGTTGGATGAAGTAAGGCCCTAGTGGACCTTACTCTTTTGTGCCGCGCTTGATTAAAGCTTGATGACAGTACGGCCAGACACTTGGCCATTAATGATTTTTTCTGCAAAATCGGGCGTTTCACTAAGAGTGATCTCATTGCACGCTTGTTCAAAGTAACTCGCCGGTAATAGCGACGCCAGTTGCTCCCACGCAGCAATACGTTTTTCACGCGGGCAGCTAACCGAATCAATGCCTTGTAAACGTACATTTCTCAGAATAAATGGCATCACGGTGGTTGGTAGATCAAAGCCACCCGCTAACCCACAGGCAGCCACGGTGCCACCGTAATTCATTTGGCTGAGCACTTTCGCCAAAACCTGGCTACCCACGGTATCAATAGCACCGGCCCAGCATTGTTTTTCTAACGGTCGAGGCGGCTCTTCCATGGTGCTACGCTCAATGATTTGACTGGCACCGAGTGTTTTCAGTAAAGGGCCATTTTGTTTCGGTCGGCCTGTTACCGCCACAACCTCGTAGCCTAATTGCGCTAACAAGGTAACTGCAACTGAGCCAACACCGCCACTGGCACCAGTCACGAGAACAGGACCATCGTTAGGCTGAACTCCTGCATCTAGCAAAGCTTGAACACAGAGCATCGCGGTTAACCCTGCGGTGCCTACCATCATGGCTTGTTTGGGAGTCAGTTTCTCAGAAAGAGGGACAAGCCAATCTGCCTTTAGGCGTGCTTTCTGCGCCATGCCCCCCCAGTGGTTTTCGCCAACGCCCCAACCCGTGAGTACAACGACATCGCCCGCTTGGTAGCGGGCGTCCTCAGAGTTTAGTACCTGCCCGACAAGATCAACGCCCGGAACCATCGGAAAGTTGCGGATGATCTTACCTTTGCCAGTAATCGCTAAGCCGTCTTTATAATTGAGCGACGAGTAACCGACAGCAACGAGTACCTCCCCGTTAGGAAGTTGTGACTCATCGAGCTGCTCGATGGTTGGGATGGTTTGCTTGTTTTCTTGATTAAGGACGAGAGCAGTAAACATATCAGTCTCCTAGACGATACCAATGGTGGAATGGCTCTCAGTCTAACGCTGACACACCTATGAACTAAATGAAACTTAAGCATTGCCTGTATGCGTTTTAGTCATGGCGAACTTGCTTAGGGGGAGCGACTTGGTATTTGTCAAAATGTTGCTAAGTTAAGTTATGTCGCTTAGTGGTGCTAGAGTGGAGAAATTCCCAAGACAGTAAAAAAACAAAAAAGGCAGTAAATCAATGATTTACTGCCTTTTCCAATCGATTGGTGGAGCTGGCGGGAGTTGAACCCGCGTCCAGAATCGGTCTAACCAATGGCGCTACATGCTTAGTTTGTCTTTAATCTCGTCAGTGTGCTGCGGACAAACACGCCACACAAAGACATACCCAACTTATGTTTAACGCTTCAGCTCTTGGGTCAAAGCCTCCACGCGATCCTGTTTCGTTTTGACTATCCTTGATCCCCGTCCTACAGGCTAAGGCTAGGGAGGATAGGCACTCAGCAGGTTATTAAGCTGCTAGTGCGTAGTTTTCGTCGTTTGCGACTATTTGTTTGCGGCTTTTTACGAGGCCAACCGCCCCTCGGCATGCTCCACGGGCCTTCTCGATCCTGTCGAATCCTGAATCAGCCCCAGAGTTGAGCGGCAGAGTCTAACACATTGATCTACCGCGTCAATGATTAACGCGCGGCGTTTTTCATGATTCTGGACTTTTGACGCTGCCAGTCTCTGTCTTTCGCCGTATCGCGTTTATCGTGTAACTTTTTACCTTTTGCTAAGCCTATCTTGAGTTTAGCATAGGATTTTTTCCAGTATAAAGACAATGCCACCACGGTGAAACCGTCTCGATTGACTTTACCGAGCAAGGTATCAAGCTCGCGCCGCTTGAGCAAGAGCTTGCGGGTACGCTGAGGATCCGCGACCACGTGCGTGGAGGCAACATTTAGCGGGGTAATGGTTGCCCCGAACAAAAAGGCTTCCCCGTCTTTTAGCAACACATAGCTTTCACTGATATTCGCTTTGCCAGATCGGAGTGCTTTTACTTCCCAACCTTGCAGTTCCAGCCCCGCTTCGAAGTCTTCTTCAATAAAGTACTCAAAGCGTGCTTTTTTGTTCAGCGCGATGGTGTTGCTACTTGTTTTGTTCTTTGCGTTTTTCTTAGCCATAGTCCGCGCATTATAAAGGCGATATGCCGAAAAATGAAAGGATTATCGCATGGTGTGGAGCAAACCCAATGACTTTATTAGCGATGTGGGCCTCTAACATTGGTGAAAGGCAATCTCGGTGGTATTATTTCGCGGTTAACTTGCAAGGAGTCCCTATGCCGCAAATCATCCGCTCGGCTTTAGTGCCGTACAGTGCTGAGCAAATGTTTGCCTTGGTGAATGACGTTGAATCGTACCCGGAATTTTTACCTGGGTGTGTGAGTACCCGTTTAATCGAACATACTGAGACGACCATGGTTGCTTCGCTCGATGTGGCCAAAGCGGGTATAAAGAAGACATTCACCACCAAAAACTATTTGGTCGACAATGCGCGTATTGATATGACACTAGTGGATGGCCCGTTCAAGCGCTTAAGCGGAGGCTGGCGGTTTACGCCGCTATCAAGTGATGCGTGTAAAATTGAACTCGATCTCGAATTCGAATTCACTAACCGTTTGGTCGAAGTGGCTTTTGGGCGCATTTTTAGTGAGTTAACCAGTAGTATGGTAAAAGCGTTTACAGAGCGAGCGAAAGATATCTATGAGTGAAGACATACAGCTGCACGTTGAAGTGGTTTATCCGCTGCCTAATGAGCAACGGCTCTTTAATTGTGTGGTGAAGCCTGATTCGACGGTTGAAGATATTATTCGTCAATCAGGTGTATTGAGTGCTTACCCTGAGATTGATTTATCAATCAACAAAGTGGGTATCTTTAGTCGTCCTGTAAAATTAGATGCGCAAGTGCGCGATGGCGATCGCATCGAAATATATCGCCCACTGCAAGCCGACCCGAAAGAAATCCGCCGTCGCCGCGCCGAGCGAGCGAAACAAGAGGGAAAAGCGGATCCTGTCACCGGTGGACGCGTTGATACTCAGCGCAAGCGCTCATGACTGGTCAAAAAGAAAGGCGCCGAGCAGCGCCTTTACTTCATGGATAATAGGTGGCGGCATCAGAGAGCCGGATGAGTCACTGTTACTGAACGGCTTCGAAAAATTGCTCGCCTGGTTCGAAATCACCGTCCATATTGACGAGTTGATTATTGTCATCGAATGAAAGAACAAGGTCTTTTTGTGTCGGCGCTTCATGGCCAGGTTGCTGCCATTGCACAAAATACCAGGTATTAGGATAACCTGACTCCACCAACATCGGGGGGCCGAGAAGAAACTTAACCTGCTCTTTGGTCATGCCAAATTTCAAGGCGTCCACGGCCTTTTCTTCTATGTAATTACCTTGGTTTATATCTACCCGATAAACCAGTTTTTCGGCATAAGAGCAACCCATCATGGCAATAGCCATCAGAGAGGCAACGGCGGCTTTAGTCCAACCCATAGTTAATATCTTCACTGTCTTGTTTGATGACAAATCGTGCCTGTCGGCGACACTTTGCAGTCTACGACTGATGTGTCATAAGTATAATTAAGCAGAGAATATATGTAAAAAATCTGCTAACGACCAGCGTTTGGACGATGATAACGTGAAAAAGTTCGACAGGCGTAAGGAAATAACCGAGAAAAGTGGCATCAGTACACTTTTCTCGGGGTGGACGGCCTTTGTGGTAGAAAGCTAGGCAGCGACAAGCAGATCTTCGGCATTTGCAAGAGTACGATCAGTGATTTCACTGCCACCCAGTAACCGAGCCAGTTCGCTAATACGTGCTTGATAGTCGAGCGGATACATGCGGGTCGTGGTGCTACCTTTATCGGTATCTTTGGCAACAAACATCTGTTGATGGCCACAACCTGCCACTTGCGGTAAGTGGGTTACACACATGACTTGGGTCGACTCGCCAAGTTGGCGTAATAATTGACCCACGATTGCGGCGGTTGGCCCGCTAATACCGACATCGACTTCATCAAAGATAAGGCTCGGTGTTTCCACTTTTTGTGCCGTAATCACTTGAATGGCGAGAGATATCCGCGATAGCTCACCGCCTGATGCGACTTTTGCGAGCGGCTGTAAGGGCTGACCCGGGTTCGTTGACACTAAAAAAGCGACCGCATCGCCGCCTAATGGGCTTAGGTGGGTTTCTGCTTTGTTTTCTACTTGGATCTCAAAGCTACCGTGCTCCATGCTGAGTTGATGCATACTTTTTGTAATAAGCGTGTTTAACTCTTTAGCATAGCGACGACGGCTCTTACTGAGCTTTTCAGCGGTGTCTAAACAGTCCGCGAATTGCTTGTCGACTTCAGCTTGTAGCTGCTCAATGGCTTCATCATTGTGCGCGAGTTTTTCCAGCTCCTTGATTAACTGCTGGTGGGTATAATAAAGCGTTTCAGGTTGAACATGGTGCTTACGCGATAAACTCATGATAGAGCTCATGCGCTTATCCAAATACTGTAGGCGTTGTGGATCCATATCAAGTTGGTCAAGATAGCTACTCACTTCTTGGCTCGCCTCTTGGGTTTGGATCCGTGCTTCTTCGAGCATCTCTGCCAGTGGAGAAAAATGGTTGTCGAGGGAGGCAAGCTCGCTTAAGCGTTGCTGTGCGGCAGTTAGCAGGCCAAGGGTATTAGTCTCTTCGCCATCACTGAGTAGATCGATCACCGCTTGGCTGGTCATGGCAATGTCACCACTGTTAGATAAGCGTTTATGCTCTTCTTCTATCTTCTGGTATTCCTCATCACCTAATGCAAGCTCATTGAGTTCGCCAACTTGATACTCAAGGAGTTGTTGCTGCGCATCAATATCATCCTTTTTTTTCACCAAAGCTTTTAATTCGTTTTTGGTACGACGCCAGCGCTGATAGCGAGTTGCCATTTTATCGAGGAGAGGCTGGTGGCCGGCATACTGATCTAATAAAGTGATTTGGTGCTCAGGACGCAATAGCTGTTGATGCGCATGTTGGCCGTGAATATTGATGAGCAGTTGCCCTAGCGCCTTTTGTTGCGAAGCGGGGACAGGGTTACCATTGATATAAGCGCGTGAGCGACCTTCTTTAGTAATGACGCGTCTTAAAATACAGTCATCCCCGTCTTCAAGTTGGTTATCTTGCAGCCAGCGTCGTGCCGCGCTGTTTTTTTCAAGGGTAAAACCGGCAGAAATTTCTGCTCGCTTTTCACCCGGACGCACCATATTGGCATCAGCTCGATCGCCTAAGCATAAGCCTAGTGCATCAATTGAGATGGATTTACCTGCCCCGGTTTCACCGGTGATCGCCGTCATGCCTTTACTAAACTCCAGCTCCAAGGATTTAACGATGGCAAAGTTTTGAATGGTTATATCGGCTAACATAGGAAAACACCTGTATCTATCAACAACTGTGTATAGATACAGTATATACTGTTTTTTCATCCAGGGAATACTGTTTGGCGAGAATTATTGTGGATGCGATGAGGCGCACAAAAATTGTGCACAAAAAAAGCAGGCTTGCCTGCTTTTTAGTTAATACCGGTGGGGAATGATTTAGAATAGCTTCGATGACCAGCCAAGCTTGGTTCGTAACGTGTTGTAATAATTGTAATCTTTTGGATGGATCAGTTTGAGTGTGGCGGGGCTTTTGTAAATATGCACTTCATCCCCAGGATTGACCGGTAGGGAAACTTGACCATCACAACTCACTTCCAGTGTGCCGCGGTTATCTGGGGAAACCAATAATTTAATGCGGCGGTTACCATCCACCACTAAAGGTCGACTTGAAAGCGTATGAGGGAACATCGGGACTAATGAAATCGCGTTGAGGCTAGGGGATAAAATGGGGCCACCGCCCGATAGACTGTATGCCGTTGAGCCGGTCGGGGTTGAAATGATGATCCCGTCAGAGCGCTGCGAGAAGGCAAATTGTTCGTTAATATATACCTCAAACTCAATCATGTGGGCCACTTGTCCAGGGTGCAAAACCGCCTCATTGAGCGATGCGTTATGGCTTTTTACTTGGTCGTGGCGATGGATCTCTGTTTCAAGCAGAAAGCGGTCTTCTTCTATATAATCACCGTTCAACACGGCTTCTAATGCACTTTCGAATGCGTCAGGGTCTAAGTCGGTAAGAAAGCCTAAATTGCCGCGGTTTACCCCAATTACTTTAATATCACAACGCGATAACACGCGTGCCGCGCCAAGCATATTACCGTCTCCTCCGATAACGATAGCGAGATCCGCGTGCTGCCCAATGGTAACCAGATCCAAATAATGTGCATCAGGTAAACCTAGATTGGTGCTCAAGCGTGTATCTATACACACCTCGTAACCGCGTTCGGTCAGCCAATGATAGAGGCCTATGTGTGTGTTAACCGCTTCCGGGTTTCGAGGTTTGCCAATTAAGGCAATGCGCTGGAATGGTGTCGACATAATCAGGATCTCATCGTTATTTGTGCCCAGTATAACGCGGGAAAAAAGCGATTGTCGTGATTTGCGTAAGGTGGATGGTTGAATCACGAAGATTCATCCCCATAATAATCTCGTCAATCAAGTTGAATAGTCCCAGTGGCGTGCTGGGCAATGCCATTTGTGTCGGAGTAATCATGAGCGAAGAACAGAAAGTGAAGCAAGAGCAAGAAGCGATGAAAGACGCGCAAGCGCAATCTGCTGAAGCCAAAGGTGCAGACATTGAGCAAGAGGAAACCGAAGCCATGATTGCACGCATTACAGAGCTAGAAGCAGCGCTCGAAGCCAGTGAAGCAAAAGTGCAAGAGCAGCAAGATAGCGTGCTGCGCGCCCGTGCTGATGTCGACAACATGCGTCGTCGTACCGAGCAAGAAGTCGATAAAGCGCGCAAATTTGCATTGGAAAAATTTGCCGGTGAGCTTCTACCCGTGATCGACAACCTTGAGCGTGCGGTGGAAATGGCTGACAAGGACGATGAATCGATCAAACCAATGCTTGAAGGGGTCGAGCTGACGCTGAAAACCATGATGGATACCATCGATAAGTTCGGTTTGAAGGCGATCGATCCGCAAGGCCAGCCATTCAATCCTGAGCTGCATCAAGCGATGACGATCCAAGAAAGCACTGAGCATGAGCCAAATACAGTGATGATGGTGATGCAAAAAGGTTATGAGCTAAATGGCCGTGTAGTCCGTCCTGCCATGGTAATGGTTTCCAAGGCGGCACAAGGTAACGTCGACGAAAAAGCGTAAATATAGCAAGGGCATAGACTGGTAACCTGCCAATATCATCGCAATATGTTGAAAATGAACATGGATTTTTTTGCGATCTGCCCTTGAAAAGCGTCTCGCTGCCCTTATTTAAACGGCAGCATCAAATAAAAATTTGCGGTGAGGGGTTGAACCTCTCACAGTTACCCCCACATAAGGGGATAACGCATTACAGCCACAGAACGAATTTCGGAGAGCACCAGATGGGTAAAATCATTGGTATTGACTTGGGTACAACCAACTCATGTGTCGCCGTACTTGACGGTGAAAAAACGCGCGTAATTGAAAACGCAGAGGGTGATCGTACAACGCCATCCGTTATCGCTTACACACAAGATGGTGAGACACTTGTCGGCCAGCCTGCGAAGCGCCAGGCAGTGACAAACCCAGAGAACACCCTGTTCGCGATCAAGCGTCTGATCGGTCGCCGCTTCGAAGACGAAGAAGTACAACGCGATATCAGCATCATGCCTTACAAAATCGTCAAGGCTGATAACGGTGATGCATGGGTTGAGGCGAAAGGCCAGAAAATGGCAGCGCCACAGGTATCAGCTGAAGTCCTGAAAAAAATGAAGAAAACCGCTGAAGATTTCCTCGGTGAGGAAGTGACTGGCGCGGTAATCACTGTACCGGCTTACTTTAACGACTCTCAGCGTCAAGCAACCAAAGACGCGGGTCGTATCGCTGGTTTAGAAGTAAAACGTATCATCAACGAGCCGACAGCTGCGGCCTTGGCTTACGGCCTAGACAAAAAAGGCGGCGACCGCACTATCGCGGTTTATGACTTGGGTGGTGGTACATTCGATATCTCTATCATCGAAATAGATGAAGTGGATGGCGAGCAAACCTTCGAAGTATTGGCAACCAATGGTGATACACACCTAGGTGGTGAAGACTTTGATAACCGTCTTATCACTTACTTGGCTGATGAGTTTAAAAAAGAGCAAGGCATCGACTTGCGTCAAGATCCACTTGCAATGCAGCGTGTGAAAGAAGCGGCTGAGAAAGCGAAGATCGAGCTATCTTCTGCCCAGCAGACTGACGTGAACTTGCCATATGTAACGGCAGATGCAACCGGTCCTAAGCACATGAACGTGAAGATCACTCGTGCCAAACTGGAATCGTTGGTTGAAGATTTGGTTCAGCGTTCATTGGAGCCAATGAAAGTTGCACTGGCTGATGCTGAGCTCTCAGTGAATGAGATCACGGATGTTATCTTGGTGGGCGGTCAAACCCGTATGCCAATGGTTCAATCCAAAGTGGCTGAATACTTCGGTAAGGATGCACGTAAAGACGTGAACCCTGATGAAGCGGTTGCGATGGGTGCTGCAGCACAAGGTGGTGTACTGTCAGGTGACGTGAAAGACGTACTGCTGCTTGACGTTACGCCTCTGTCGATGGGTATCGAAACCATGGGCGGTGTGATGACCAAGCTGATTGAGAAAAACACCACGATCCCAACAAAGGCGAATCAGGTGTTCTCAACCGCTGAAGACAACCAAAGCGCGGTAACTATTCACGTGATTCAAGGTGAGCGTAAGCAAGCCATGCATAACAAATCACTGGGTCAGTTCAACCTTGAGGGTATTCAGCCTGCGCCACGTGGTGTGCCACAAATCGAAGTGACTTTCGATCTGAACGCTGATGGTATTTTGAACGTCTCTGCAACCGATAAGCAAACCGGTAAAGAGCAAAAGATCACCATCCAAGCGTCAGGTGGTCTGAGCGACGAAGACGTCGAAAAAATGGTTCAAGAAGCCGAAGCCAACAAAGAAGCGGATAAGAAGTTCGAAGAGTTGGTGACGTCACGTAACCAAGCTGACCAACTGGTTCACGGTACGCGTAAGCAAATGGAAGAAGCGGGCGATAAGTTGCCAGCGGAAGACAAAGAGACCATCGAAACCGCTATCTCTGAGCTGGAAACTGCACGCAACGGTGAAGATAAAGAAGACATCGATGCGAAGGTTCAAGCACTGGTTGCCGCGTCATCAAAATTGATGGAAATCGCGCAGCAGCAAGCGCAAGATGAGCAGGCACAGCAAGACGCCGGTGCAGATTCAGCAAAACAAGACGACGACGTTGTCGATGCTGAGTTCGAAGAAGTTAAAGACGACGACAAGAAATAAGCGAAAGCACTGTCGTTAATAAGCACGGGCGTAGGGGAGCAATCTCCTTCGCCCGTCGTTTTATCAAACAGTGATTGGAACGTCTTTGTTTTGTTGACGTAAACAGGTGCAGTCAGACCATGTCTAAAAGAGATTTATATGAAGTGCTCGGCTTAAGCCGTGATGCGAGCGAGCGCGATATCAAAAAAGCCTACAAGCGGCTGGCAATGAAGTATCACCCAGACCGCAATAAAGGCGATGATGCCGACGAAAAATTTAAAGAAGTGAAGTTGGCGTACGAAGTGCTGACCGATCCGCAAAAGCGTGCAGCCTATGATCAGTACGGGCATGCAGCCTTTGAACAAGGTGGAATGGGAAGCGGTGGCCATGGTGGCGGCTTTGGCGGCGGCGGTGCTGACTTTAGCGATATTTTTGGTGACGTATTCGGCGATATATTCGGCGGAGGTCGTCGTGGTGGTCAGCAACGCGCGCAACGTGGTGCCGATTTACGCTACAACATGGAGCTAACGCTTGAAGAAGCGGTCCGTGGCGTCAGCAAAGAGATCGAAGTGCCTACCTATGTTGGTTGTAAAACCTGTGATGGTAGCGGTGCTAAGCCAGGATCGAAAAAGCAAACCTGTGGCACGTGTAACGGGATTGGCCAGGTGCAAATGCGCCAGGGCTTTTTTGCCGTTCAGCAGGCCTGCCCGACGTGTCATGGCAGCGGTACCATTATTAAAGACCCTTGTAACAGCTGTCACGGGCAAGGTCGCGTCAAAGAAACCAAGCACTTGAGTGTGAAGATCCCAGCAGGGGTCGACACTGGCGATCGTATTCGCTTATCGGGTGAAGGTGAAGCCGGTGAAAACGGTGCGCCTGCGGGTGACTTGTATGTACAGGTCCACGTTCGTGAACATCACATATTCACGCGTGATGGCAATAACTTGTACTGCGAAGTGCCGGTTAGCTTTACCATGGCAGCGTTGGGTGGCGAGGTTGAAGTGCCTACCCTTGATGGCCGAGTTAGCTTAAAAGTGCCGCCAGAAACCCAAACAGGCCGCATGTTCCGTATGCGTGGTAAAGGGGTACAGTCCGTGCGTGGCGGAGGCATGGGCGACCTAATTTGTAAAATGGTCGTCGAAACGCCTGTTAACTTAAGTAGCCGTCAAAAAGAGTTACTTCAAGAGCTTGAAGAGTCTTTCAGCGGCAGCGAAGCGAAAAAGCACAAGCCGAAGTCAGAAGGTTTCTTTGACGGTGTCAAAAAGTTCTTTGATGATCTGACCGGATAAGCTTCGCCGAAAGCGCGTTTTTGCGTGCGTGTATCTTTTTTGCATACCTGTATAGCAGAGCGAAAAATGATGTCGACGTTAAGACATTGAATAGCCAGCCTCGAGCTGGCTATTTTTTTATCACGGCTACGGACTACCGTGAGACTGCGTGTTGCGCTGGGGTAAAGGGCAGGAAGTACTTGATGCTGTCGTTGTCACCAACCCATTAGGATAAAGCACCAGCTGACCACATGGATCATCGCGTTGCTGGCTATCCTCCCGAGGGGTTGCCGTAATCTTATATTCTCGTTTCCCGCCGTAAACTCTAAACTGATACTCCGTGGATAACTGACAATCAGGGCACAATGCGTGTTCCTCTAACACCGCAGAGTCGGACTCTGTTGGGTATTGTTCTGTCGTTATGAATCGCGTTTCCACCCAAGCTTGTAACTGAATCAAATGCCGGGTCGCTTCTTTCCTGACTTGTGTTTGTTGGTAGTCCGAGTAATGGGGTACGGTGATCCCCACTAATGTTGCGACTATCGCCAGTACCAACAACATCTCGATCAATGTCACTCCACGATGCAAATAGTGGTGAGGAGATGTGTGCATTTTCGTTAGCCTCTCGAAGACTTGATAACTAAAACGTTAGAGAGCCTAGGGCAGTGGTACGCTGCGCTCAATCGACGAGTAAGGATCTTGGGAGGCAGTATGCGTTTTCGAATCGCCGTCTCAAATCAAAAATTGAGACGAAATAACGGAGTAACGCTTATTGAGTCGTTAGTTGTACTGAGTGTGTTGGCTGTTATTTGTGCTGTTGCGTTTCCCCTTTTTGGCAATGTACGCCAATCGACATTGATTGCTAGCCGGAGTGCAGAGCTTGCAAGCTTATTCCAGCTGGCTCAAAGCCGCGCGATCAGTGAGAACCAAGCTTATTATTTATATTTACACAAAAATGAACATATTCAGTGTGTTATTGCAAGCCACTCAGAGCATAAAGGCGCCGCTGTCAATCAGGCAAGCGTGACGCCATTGATCAATTGCCAGCAAACGGTATCACCCATGGTGCGGATCCCAGAGAAGATCGCCCTACAGAAGAAAGTATCCAAGGGATGGGAGCCTTTGCCTGAAGGCGAACTATTCGAAATTGATTTTAGGACTCAACGGCCGAACCTCAATCTCACGGTCGGATTAGGCGCTAATCAAACGAGCTCGCCAGATTACATAGTGATGGTTCGTCAGTATCTTGGCTTTCACGCTTGTCAACGGGTAAGGGAAGACAATGCGTGCGGTTAATTGTGACGGTTATTCATTGATTGAGCTGTTAGTCGGGCTTTCAGTGAGCATAATGATAACCATGGCGGCGCTTGCGTTAATGACAACAGCAACAACAACTCAAAGTCGCTTGGATGGTAAAACGGTATTGTCTTTAGAAATAAGTCGGCTACTGACGTGGATGGAATCTGATATTCGTCGTGCTGGTCTGTGTTATCAATGTGGTGACACCTCGCCTTACCATTTTAAGCATAGTAACCGTTCTCATCTTCTTGCTATCGGTGGAGAGCTCGATCAATCTGAGGGGCAATGTTTGCGGTTTTCCTACCAACAAACCGAGACCTATCCCACACACTCCATGGGTAAAGATGATGCTAAAGGGTTTCGATTCGATGCGGATTCACAAGCGATAGAAATCTATGAAAATCATCGAGAGATCAAGAACTGGTCATGTGAATCAACGTATTGGCGAGATATCTCTTCACATGCGCTGAAGATAAATTATTTAACGTTTTCTCGTGATGAACAGCGCACGGCGAGCGGGCGGGTTGTGACCTCGCTGACGATCAAGCTTTCTGCGGCTTTGAGAGATAAGCCTAGTGAAAGTGAAACCCTCTCTCGCACACTGGTGCTCGTTAACACGGTTAATCCATCATGAAACAGGTAAAAAGCGGGAAGGGAAGCAATGGTATAGCAACCCTGGCGGTAGTAGCCAGTATTGCACTCATTACGCTTTTGATGGTGTTTGGTGTCAGTCGCCGTGTGGTCAATGATATTCAACAGGCTCAAGCGCGGATCAAAACAGAGCGCTCACTTTCAAAAGCTTGGGCGGCACTCGACTGTGCGGTGGCAAAAATATATCAAGACGGCCTCGACCTCTCATCCGGTGATACAACTGAAGGACTTAAACAGTTATCTGAATGCCAAGGAGTGGCAAACAGTCGGTTGCAGTTAGCGCGGTGGCAGAATAATCCCTCATTGTGGCGTTTGAGTGCTCATTCCCAACACCAGCAAGTAGGAGTGACATTGCAAGGCGCGGGAGGTGGTCGCGCGGCGGCGTTTGTCACTTCAGGTTCGGTGTTATTTTACGGTGGGAATGAGTGGCAGCCGGCGAAGGGTAAAAAACGCGATGGGGGCTATGAATGTCAGTCCATTATTGCAGGTGGTGATGTCAGGATTAGCCCGCGAAAGCCAGGTGAACCCCCCCCGAACGATAAAAGCAAAGACAGTAAAAATAATTTTATCGTCAGTTTAGGAGGAGGTGATGAATGCGCGCCTGAGTATAAAACTGAGGTGCTTGACTACCAAGTGGCAGATAGTACCGACGAGACAGGTGCGCTGCTGAAAAAAGATGTGAAAACCAACGTCGAGGAGATGGATGTATTCCAAGACTACTTTGGTGTCCCGCGTTCACGGTGGCCGATTGCCAAAGAACAGTTTATCGACCAAGGTGGGGTGACCGTTGATACGCATGGCGACGCATCGAAGTGTTTTGACACATTGGTGGAGGCTGTGGGACAAGGGCAATCTAACGTTAAAGTGTGGGTCAATGGTCCTTGTGATTTAAGCCGAGGAGGAAAGTTGCCATTGGCGAATGACTCGCCGATCTTACTGGTTGTACAAGACGGTATTATGGCGCTACGTGGTGCGATGAACCCATTTAACGGTGTCATCTATCAATTTAATCCCACGCTGAACGCGAATGAGTTTGCTAGGCAATGGGGCATGGAAAGCTCTCAGGGTGGGAAGGTGTCATGCACGCACAGTGATGCGACGATTCGCGAGCTTTGCCAGAATATCACTGCCAATGTGAAAAAACCGCAGCAGGCAAGTCGCGTCCCCTTCTGGTTTGATGGCAGTTTTAAAACCAATGGTGCATTTATTGTCGATGTCCCCGATGGCAATACAGTCGTAAATGGTTCGTTAGTTGCCAATTATGACGATGGTAACAAGAGTGCTAGTTTTGAGGGGCTCGGACAGTTACGGCCCTTACCCAATAGCTATTACAACCTGACACCACCCAGTGGAGGATAAGACGATGAAGTGTCAATCCGGTTTCTCCTTCTTAGAAATACTGATTGCGCTGGTCCTGGTGGTGGTGACTGGGGCGGGGGTCTATACCCTGACTGCCGGTATTCAAGCGAAGCAATACAATGTCCGCTTAGCCGAAGGAGCGATGCATCTCGCGAGTGATCAGTTAGCCCACTGGCGATTGATGAACACGGGAGCGTCCTGTAATGGAAGTAAGAGTGGGAACATAGTGTTAGGCAGCTTAGCGCAGTGTTTGATCAACACGGAGGGGACCGTGTATGAATTAGATGTGTCTGAGACAAAAAATATACTTTCCAACAGCGATGGTGTGTATGCAAAAACACTCACACTACTCGTTCGCTGGCAGGACAGTCGTGCTCGTAAGCAGACAATGAGCTTTTATTTCACGGGCTCAACACTGAGGAATCAAGCGCCCTAGTCGTTATCTTCTGTGTTGCGTTGAGAGAAAAAGAGGAATATTGGCTGCTTTTTGTCCGCTTGAAATGTTTTTATCAAAAACCCCTTGCGTCAAAAAATCACCTCTCTATAATGCGCTCTCGTTGGCACGGCAAGCCGCGCTAACAACGGCAAAACAAACAAGCAAAAACAAAAAGCTTGACTTGTTGCCAGGGTGGCGTAAGATGCCACTCCCGCTCAACATTGAGCGGCGCTCTTTAACAATTTGACCTATGCAATCTGTGTGGGCACTCGTTGAGAATAGACAAAAAGATTTATTCGATGAACTGAGTGACCAAACGATAACTTTTAGTTATTCGGCACAGTCAATTCGTTTGTCTCTTAGGAGACGAACAAAACAGTATTTATCGAGCCGTTTGTCTTTCCTTATGGGAAAGCGAACAAAAGAACTTAAATTGAAGAGTTTGATCATGGCTCAGATTGAACGCTGGCGGCAGGCCTAACACATGCAAGTCGAGCGGAAACGGCAGTATTAAAGCTTCGGTGGATTTACTGGACGTCGAGCGGCGGACGGGTGAGTAACGGCTGGGAACCTGCCCTGACGAGGGGGATAACCGTTGGAAACGACGGCTAATACCGCATAATGTCTACGGACCAAAGGTGGCCACTACATGTAAGCTATCGCGTTGGGATGGGCCCAGTTAGGATTAGCTAGTTGGTAAGGTAAAGGCTTACCAAGGCGACGATCCTTAGCTGGTTTGAGAGGATGATCAGCCACACTGGGACTGAGACACGGCCCAGACTCCTACGGGAGGCAGCAGTGGGGAATATTGCACAATGGGGGAGACCCTGATGCAGCCATGCCGCGTGTGTGAAGAAGGCCTTCGGGTTGTAAAGCACTTTCAGCAGTGAGGAAGGTAGTGTACTTAATACGTGCATTGCTTGACGTTAGCTGCAGAAGAAGCACCGGCTAACTCCGTGCCAGCAGCCGCGGTAATACGGAGGGTGCAAGCGTTAATCGGAATTACTGGGCGTAAAGCGCATGCAGGCGGTTTGTTAAGTCAGATGTGAAAGCCCGGGGCTCAACCTCGGAACCGCATTTGAAACTGGCAGGCTAGAGTCTTGTAGAGGGGGGTAGAATTTCAGGTGTAGCGGTGAAATGCGTAGAGATCTGAAGGAATACCAGTGGCGAAGGCGGCCCCCTGGACAAAGACTGACGCTCAGATGCGAAAGCGTGGGTAGCAAACAGGATTAGATACCCTGGTAGTCCACGCTGTAAACGATGTCTACTTGGAGGTTGAGGTTTTAGACTTTGGCTTTCGGCGCTAACGCATTAAGTAGACCGCCTGGGGAGTACGGCCGCAAGGTTAAAACTCAAATGAATTGACGGGGGCCCGCACAAGCGGTGGAGCATGTGGTTTAATTCGATGCAACGCGAAGAACCTTACCTACTCTTGACATCCAGTGAACTTTCCAGAGATGGATTGGTGCCTTCGGGAACACTGAGACAGGTGCTGCATGGCTGTCGTCAGCTCGTGTTGTGAAATGTTGGGTTAAGTCCCGCAACGAGCGCAACCCTTATCCTTGTTTGCCAGCACGTAATGGTGGGAACTCCAGGGAGACTGCCGGTGATAAACCGGAGGAAGGTGGGGACGACGTCAAGTCATCATGGCCCTTACGAGTAGGGCTACACACGTGCTACAATGGCAGATACAGAGGGCAGCGAGACAGCGATGTTAAGCGAATCCCTTAAAGTTTGTCGTAGTCCGGATTGGAGTCTGCAACTCGACTCCATGAAGTCGGAATCGCTAGTAATCGTGGATCAGAATGCCACGGTGAATACGTTCCCGGGCCTTGTACACACCGCCCGTCACACCATGGGAGTGGGCTGCACCAGAAGTAGATAGCTTAACCTTCGGGAGGGCGTTTACCACGGTGTGGTTCATGACTGGGGTGAAGTCGTAACAAGGTAGCCCTAGGGGAACCTGGGGCTGGATCACCTCCTTACTGACGCTATTCTTGCGAGTGTTCACACAGATTGTATAGGTTGAAATTGAAAGAGAGCACATCATTGCTTTGATGGGTCTGTAGCTCAGCTGGTTAGAGCGCACCCCTGATAAGGGTGAGGTCGGTGGTTCAAGTCCACTCAGACCCACCAACACATCCCCAAATGTGTTGGTTAACAAAGTAATCAATGTGGGGCTATAGCTCAGCTGGGAGAGCGCCTGCCTTGCACGCAGGAGGTCAGCAGTTCGATCCTGCTTAGCTCCACCACTTTTTAAGTGCATTTATGATGATAAGTGTCTTTAAAAAGTGGTTTGTCGTATTGATAGAATCACATGCTCTTTAACAATCTGGAAAGCTGACAAAGTCATTCTTTAAGAATGAAAGTAAAGTTCTCAATCAGTGACATGTAATGTCACTCACACAATCAAGTGTGCTTGGGCTTTGTCTTATTTGATAAGCAAAGTCTCTATTTTGAGTCCGGCAAAAACAAAACCTTAGTTGTTTAAACCGTTTGTTTTCACTTTTTAAAAGTGAAAGTAAATAAGCAAGACCTTTTGGGGTTGTATGGTTAAGTGACTAAGCGTAGACGGTGGATGCCTTGGCAGTCAGAGGCGATGAAGGACGTATTAACTTGCGATAAGCCCAGATAAGGCAGTAAAAGCCATTTGAATCTGGGATGTCCGAATGGGGAAACCCACCTGCATAAGCAGGTATCTTAGCGTGAATACATAGCGCTAAGAGGCGAACTCGGGGAACTGAAACATCTAAGTACCCGAAGGAAAAGAAATCAATTGAGATTCCGGCAGTAGCGGCGAGCGACCCCGGAGCAGCCCTTAAGCAGACTTGGCGTTAGGTGAACAGGTTGGAAAACCTGGCAACAAAGGGTGATAGCCCCGTAACCGACGGCGCCATATCTGTGAAAACGAGTAGGACGGGACACGTGATATCTTGTCTGAACATGGGGGGACCATCCTCCAAGGCTAAATACTCCTGACTGACCGATAGTGAACCAGTACCGTGAGGGAAAGGCGAAAAGAACCCCTGTGAGGGGAGTGAAATAGAACCTGAAACCGTCTACGTACAAGCAGTGGGAGCCTCCTTCGTGGGGTGACCGCGTACCTTTTGTATAATGGGTCAGCGACTTAATGTAAGTAGCAAGGTTAACCGCATAGGGGAGCCGTAGGGAAACCGAGTCTTAACTGGGCGCACAGTTGCTTGCATTAGACCCGAAACCGAGTGATCTAGCCATGGGCAGGTTGAAGGTTGAGTAACATCAACTGGAGGACCGAACTCACTAACGTTGAAAAGTTAGGAGATGACCTGTGGCTAGGGGTGAAAGGCCAATCAAACTCGGAGATAGCTGGTTCTCCCCGAAAGCTATTTAGGTAGCGCCTCGGACGAACACTACTGGGGGTAGAGCACTGTTAAGGCTAGGGGGTCATCCCGACTTACCAACCCTTTGCAAACTCCGAATACCAGTAAGTGCTATCCGGGAGACACACGGCGGGTGCTAACGTCCGTCGTGGAGAGGGAAACAACCCAGACCGCCAGCTAAGGTCCCAAAGTTATCGCTAAGTGGGAAACGATGTGGGAAGGCTCAGACAGCCAGGATGTTGGCTTAGAAGCAGCCATCATTTAAAGAAAGCGTAATAGCTCACTGGTCGAGTCGGCCTGCGCGGAAGATGTAACGGGGCTAAGCGATACACCGAAGCTGCGGCAATGCGATTTATCGTATTGGGTAGGGGAGCGTTGTGTAAGCCGTTGAAGGTGTGCTGAGAGGCATGCTGGAGGTATCACAAGTGCGAATGCTGACATGAGTAACGATAATGGGGGTGAAAAACCTCCACGCCGGAAGACCAAGGGTTCCTGTCCAACGTTAATCGGGGCAGGGTAAGTCGGCCCCTAAGGCGAGGCCGAAAGGCGTAGTCGATGGGAAACGGGTTAATATTCCCGTACTGCTACTTACTGCGATGGGGGGACGGAGAAGGCTAGGTGGGCCTGGCGATGGTAGTCCAGGTTCAAGGGTGTAGGCTGTAATCTTAGGCAAATCCGGGATTACACACGGTCGAGACCCGATGTCGAGCCACCAAGGTGGTGAAGTCATTGATGCCATGCTTCCGGGAAAAGCCTCTAAGCTTCAGGTAAGTAGGAACCGTACTCCAAACCGACACAGGTGGTCGGGTAGAGAATACCAAGGCGCTTGAGAGAACTCGGGTGAAGGAACTAGGCAAAATGGTACCGTAACTTCGGGAGAAGGTACGCTGCCCACGGTGAAGTCCCTTGCGGATGGAGCTATGGGCAGTCGCAGATACCAGGTGGCTGCAACTGTTTATTAAAAACACAGCACTGTGCAAAATCGAAAGATGACGTATACGGTGTGACGCCTGCCCGGTGCCGGAAGGTTAATTGATGTGGTTATCGCAAGAGAAGCCATTGATCGAAGCCCCGGTAAACGGCGGCCGTAACTATAACGGTCCTAAGGTAGCGAAATTCCTTGTCGGGTAAGTTCCGACCTGCACGAATGGCGTAATGATGGCCACGCTGTCTCCACCCGAGACTCAGTGAAATTGAAATCGCAGTGAAGATGCTGTGTACCCGCGGCTAGACGGAAAGACCCCGTGAACCTTTACTACAGCTTGGCACTGAACATTGAGCCTACATGTGTAGGATAGGTGGGAGGCTTTGAAACGGCGACGCCAGTTGTCGCGGAGCCAACCTTGAAATACCACCCTTGTATGTTTGATGTTCTAACTTAGCCCCCTTATCGGGGGTGAGGACAGTGCCTGGTGGGTAGTTTGACTGGGGCGGTCTCCTCCCAAAGAGTAACGGAGGAGCACGAAGGTGGGCTAATCACGGTCGGACATCGTGAGGTTAGTGCAATGGCATAAGCCCGCTTAACTGCGAGAGTGACGGCTCGAGCAGGTACGAAAGTAGGTCATAGTGATCCGGTGGTTCTGAATGGAAGGGCCATCGCTCAACGGATAAAAGGTACTCCGGGGATAACAGGCTGATACCGCCCAAGAGTTCATATCGACGGCGGTGTTTGGCACCTCGATGTCGGCTCATCACATCCTGGGGCTGAAGTCGGTCCCAAGGGTATGGCTGTTCGCCATTTAAAGTGGTACGCGAGCTGGGTTTAGAACGTCGTGAGACAGTTCGGTCCCTATCTGCCGTGGGCGTTGGATGATTGAGGGGAGCTGCTCCTAGTACGAGAGGACCGGAGTGGACGAACCGCTGGTGTTCGGGTTGTGTCGCCAGACGCATTGCCCGGTAGCTAAGTTCGGCACAGATAAGCGCTGAAAGCATCTAAGCGCGAAGCTGGCCCCGAGATGAGTCATCCCTAGAGCTTCGAGCTCTCTAAAGGGTTGTCGTAGACTACGACGTTGATAGGCAGGGTGTGTAAGCGCTGTGAGGCGTTGAGCTAACCTGTACTAATTGCCCGTGCGGCTTAACCATACAACACCCAAGAGGTTTTGGGTTGGACTCGAAATAAGCCAGTTGATTGTGGCGAGAACGAACAGCTTTCTAGATTACCGAATTTGCTTGGCGACCATAGCGCTTTGGACCCACCTGACTCCATGCCGAACTCAGTAGTGAAACGAAGCAGCGCCGATGGTAGTGTGGGGTCTCCCCATGTGAGAGTAGGACATCGCCAGGCTTTGATTATAAATTGCGCCTATTGCTTGCGATTTTTGATAGCTGCGATGCTCATGTATTGGCATACATTGTGCGTCTCGCTTCAAAACTCACTGCGCATAGCTCGCAATTTGAGCATCAAAGCTGATTGACGTAAGACTTTGATGAGACAGAATTGGTGCGGAGTGGTAGTTCAGTTGGTTAGAATACCGGCCTGTCACGCCGGGGGTCGCGGGTTCGAGTCCCGTCCACTCCGCCACTACTTAGAAACCCTGCTAAATTTAGTAGGGTTTTTTTGCGTTTGAAGCGCCCCTATAGTGTTAGAGTTATTGCTGGAGAATAAAAGACATAAAAAAAGCGCCTTGCGGCGCTTTTAATGGCTTAGGCCATCCCTTGGATGACCACAAATTTTTCTAGGAGCTGATCCTCAGTCTCGACATTATCGGGATCGGTGATAATGCATTTGGAGATCGGGCAGACCGACTGACACGTTGGCTTGTCGTAATGGCCTTTACACTCGGTACATAAATCTGGCTCGATCTCAAAGATCTCGGAACCCATCGAGATGGCCCCGTTGGGACACTCGGGTTCACACATATCGCAGTTTATGCATTTATCGGTGATGAGTAGTGCCATATTACTTACCCGATGGGTTACGTGTATCTTGTCCTGATTGCAGGTTACGCATCAGTAGCGCGTACTCTAGATCCATATCTTCTGGCACAGGGATAAATACGAAATGGCCGCTGCCTTTGGCATCAGTGATGGTTTCTGATTTGCGGTTCTCCATCGCTTCTAAGGTGAAATGGACATTGCCGCGTGGCGTCATTAGCTCAAGGCTGTCACCGAGCATAAATTTATTCTTCACTTCCACTTCGGCCAGATCGCCACGGCGCTTGCCGGTGAATTCGCCGACAAATTGCTGCTGTTCAGAAATAGAATAGCCGTAATCATAGTTTTGGTAGCTATCGTGGGTGTGGCGACGCAAAAAGCCTTCGGTGTAGCCTCTGTGTGCAAGGTTCTCGAGGGTGTTCATCAGGCTCTCATCGAACGGTTTACCGGCCACGGCATCATCAATCGCTTGGCGATACACCTGTGCTGTGCGTGCGCAATAATAGAAAGACTTAGTACGGCCTTCGATTTTTAGTGAGTGCACACCCATTTGGGTTAGACGTTCAACGTGCTGAATGGCGCGCAAGTCTTTCGAGTTCATGATGTAGGTGCCGTGTTCATCTTCATACGCGGCCATCAACTCCCCCGGGCGTCCACCTTCTTCAAGTAAGACAACCTCATCGACCGGCTCGCCTTCCCCCAGCGTTGGGGTCACTTCTTGGACCTGTACCACCTGGCCTGCATCATCTTCTTTGCCTTTATGAACTTTGTAGTCCCAACGGCAGGCGTTGGTACAGGTGCCTTGGTTTGGATCACGCTTATTAATATAGCCTGACAGCAGACAACGGCCTGAATAGGCCATACATAATGCGCCATGGACAAATATTTCAAGCTCCATCTCTGGGCAGTGCTGGCGAATATCTTCAATTTCTTCTAAAGATAATTCACGCGATAGGATCACGCGTTCGATGCCTTGCTGCTGCCAAAACTTGACCGTTGCCCAGTTAATGGCGTTGGCTTGCACGGAAAGGTGGATAGCCATGTCGGGGAAGTGTTCACGCACCATCATGATAAGGCCTGCATCTGACATGATCAGTGCATCAGGGCCCATCTCTATAATAGGAGTGAGATCACGGATAAAGGTTTTGAGCTTGGCGTTGTGCGGTTGAATATTACAGACCACGTAGAATTTCTTCCCCTGAGCATGGGCTTCATCAATCCCGATTTTCAGGTTATCGTGGTTAAATTCATTGTTGCGCACACGCAGGCTGTAACGTGGTTGGCCGGCATAAACCGCATCAGCCCCATAGGCGAACGCGTAGCGCATATTTTTTAGGCTACCGGCAGGGGAGAGTAATTCTGGCGTAAACATAATTCCAAGCTTGAGTCTGAGTATAAGTCAGGCACCTTCGAATCGAAGGTGAGTGTGGGCGCTATTTTACTGTGGCAGTGCCCACACTACCAGCCGTATTTACCCATTCTTTGTAGGGAATTAATCAGGCGTTCAGTTAATCGGTTTTAAGTCCGTCTAGTGCGGTAAATATACCGTCGAGTAGGGTGTCGAGCTCACCACACATCAGAGACAGATCGGCATCAAGGCGTGCTGCGACATCTTCACGATCAATATCGGCATTTTGATCGCGGATCTCCTCGGAGAATTTGAGCCGCTTTACACTCAGATCGTCGCCAAGAACGAAGTGAACGTGTTCTTGCCAATCCATCGACAGCTTAGTAACGTGTTTATCTGCTTCAAGGTGCGCCTGGATCTCTTCGCTTGTCAGATCTTGTTGTTTGCATTTGATCACGCCGCCTTCTTCGAGTAACGCTTTGAGTTCTGCTTCATCACCCAAGTGGAAGCCTTGCGGGGCTTGACCTTGCTTCACCCACTCCGTCATGGCTTGCTCAGCAGGCGTCTCGGTTTCAACGGGTACCACGGGCAAACTGCCAATGGATTTTCGCAATAGGGCGAGCAACTCTTCGCCTTTTTTGATGCTGGCGGCATCCACTAACACCAAGCCTTTGTCGGCCATGATCAGCGCACACATTTGGCTTTGACGGGTAAAAGCACGCGGCAAGAGCTCCATGACCACATCGTCTTTCAGGCTGTCCTTTTCACGCTTTTTCAGGCGGTGCCCTTGGGCTTGCTCCATCGCTTCCGCTTTTTCTTCTAGAGCATCTTTGATCACCGAGGCAGGGAGGAGTTTGTCCTCTTTACGGGCCCGGATCAGGATATTGTTACCGCTGACATGAGTGAGCATATCGCCGTGTTTACCTAATGCATTATCCCAGCCAAACTTTTGCATGTCTTGGCTACCGCAAGGGGTAAAGTCGAATTCCTTCAGCTGGCTTTCCAGTTGTGCGGGATCGAGGGGAATATCACGGGTAAGACGATAGACGAGTAAATTCTTAAACCAAATCATGGCGAGGCTTTATCCATCCTGTTGTGAGAAAGGCAACATGGTATTGCATTCACTCTCGAATGTCGCTGCAATTAGCGTAGAATTTAACCCTGCTCGCGACTTCAGCGAGACGAACTTGCCCAACTTCTTCAATCAAACGGATTGCCTCAGCTGTGTTAAAAATCATTCATACTTCCGACTGGCATCTTGGACATCAGCTTCATGGCTATGATCGCCAATATGAACATCAAGTCTTTCTTGATTGGCTCAAACAATGCCTCATCAATGAGCAAGCCGATGCGCTGTTAGTGGCGGGCGATGTGTTTGATAGTGCTAACCCGCCCGCCAGCGCTTGGCGAATGCTGTATCGCTTTTTAGCTGACGTTGCCAAAGCACTTCCACACTTAAATGTGGTGATCACCGGAGGGAATCATGACTCACCTAGCAAACTCGACGCGCCACACGAGCTACTAAAAGCCTTTGATTTACACTTAATTGGTGCCATTGCCCGTGACAATCATGGCGATTTAGATACGGAACGAATGCGGGTGCCCATTACCGATAGTACTGGCGATGTGGCAGCTTGGGTGTTGGCCGTGCCTTTTTTACGAAGTGGTGACTTACGTACCGAGGGGTTAGATGAAAAGGACGATCGGCTTATTGAGGGAGTGCGAAGTATTTATCAGCAAACCGAGCAAGCAGGGCGTGAAAACGCGCGTGCCGAGCAGGCGTTGATTGCGATGGGCCATGTGTATATGGCTAGTGGCGAGCTGTCAGAAATGTCTGAACGGCGTATTTTGGGTGGCAACCAGCACGCATTGCCCGCTGATATTTTCAGTGAGGATATTGCGTATGTGGCGCTTGGACATTTACACCTCGCGCAGAAAGTAGCGAAACAAACACGTATCCGTTACAGCGGCTCGCCAATCCCCTTATCACTCTCTGAGCGATACTATCGGCATCAAGTTCTAGTCGTGACCTTAGAAGGTAACCAACTGCATAATGTGGCGTCTCATCTTGTCCCACGTGCCGTCGATTTATGGCGGGTGCCAGAAAAGCCTGAGCCCCTC
The DNA here is from genome assembly GCF_900141775.1 of Salinivibrio sp. ES.052. Classification (GTDB taxonomy): domain Bacteria; phylum Pseudomonadota; class Gammaproteobacteria; order Enterobacterales; family Vibrionaceae; genus Salinivibrio. The sequence goes on from NZ_FSRI01000001.1 coordinate 130,818, forward strand.
GATACCGTGCTGGCAACATTGGCAGAATTAGCCCCCGAGCCATTGCCGTTGGCACAGCAACCCTTGCTGGATGTCCCTGTGCTATTGGATAAGCCACAGCCGATGTTACGGGAGAAAGTGTTGGCGGTGTTGGAGGATAAACCTGTACGACTGGCCAAGATTTCGCCGTATTATCGCGAAAAACCGCAAGATGTAGGTTTTCGTCAGCAACGTTTATCTGACGTCGAGCCTTTTCAAGTGCTGCGCCATGGCTGGCAACAAAAGTATCAAGGTGAACCTGATACCGCATTATCAGCAACCTTTTCTCAGTTATTGGAGCAATTGGAACAGGACGAGGACGAATAAACCATGAAAATTCTGGCATTACGTGGCGAGAACTTGGCCAGTATTCAACACCCGTTTGCGTTGGATTTTTCACAAGGGCCGCTCGGTGACAGTGGTCTGTTTGCGATCACGGGTAAAACTGGGGCAGGGAAATCCACCTTATTAGATGCGATTTGCCTGGCACTGTATGACAAAATTCCGCGCTTTCAATCGAATAAAAAGCACGATGCTGATATCGGCCTAGGCGATCCTGCTACCCGAGTCAAAGCCAACGATGTGCGCAGTATTTTGTCGCGCGGGAAAGGTGAAGGGTACGCGGAAGTGGATTTTCTCGCCCATGATGGTAGTCGTTGGCGTGCACACTGGTCGGTGCGTCGTGCTAGAGGCAAAGCAGATGGCCGTATACAGGCCAGTGAACACTGGCTTGAAAATATCACTTCCGGTCAACGTATTGCGGGTAAAAAGCAAGAAGTCTTGAGTGAAATAGAACACTTGGTGGGGCTCAGTTATGAGCAGTTTCGTCGTGCTGTGATGTTGCCGCAAGGGGATTTTGCCGCTTTTTTAAAGGCCTCGGCAGATGATCGAGCGGCCTTGCTGGAGCGAATGACCGGCACTGAAATATACAGCCGACTGTCACAAATGGCGCACGAGCGGGCGCGAGACGAGAAACAAGCCCTGGATCAACTCACTCGCCAGCTAGGGGATATACAGCTACTCAGCGAGGACGATGAGCAGCGATTGCACCAAGAACAGGTTGAGTGTCAGCAACACATTCAAGTGCATCAGAGTGAACTTAAAAGGCTGAATGACTACCGTCAACAGCACGTTCACTTAGCCCAGGCACAGCAAGGGCTCGAATCGGCACAGCAGGCTTTGGATGAGGCGAGTACCGCTCGCGAAGAGGTTGCCACTCGGCGTGAAAAGCTGGATGAGATCGCGCGGGTTCAAGTAGCGAGAGAGGATTGGCAGGCATTACAAACGCATCAGTGGCAGCGACAGGCATTCACGATTGCTCTTCATCAATTAGCCCGAGAAGAGCGAGACATCGCGGAAGACTACGACGCTCAGGCCGAACGCTGGCGAAAGGCGAACCGAGCGTTAGCAGAGGCTGAGCAAGCTTGGTCTGACATTGAGCCTAAGGTACGCGAAGCCCAACAGCTTGATACGCAGCTGGCAGGGTTAGACAGCCAAATGCATGAGCAAAATTTGGCGTTGAATGAGCAACAGCAAAAGTACCGACAAGCGCAAGATACGTTGGCAAAAACGCAGGAGAATGCGCAACAAAAGCAACAGCGTGCACAGGCATTAGAGACGGAAATTAAACGTTATGGGGACTTTTCTCATATTGCTGAACATTACCAGCCTGTGTTCGATAATTTGCGTCAATACCTTGACTGCCAGGAAATACTGGCCGCGATGCAAGAGGAGCACCAGAGGCGTGCTCTCCAGCGCCAGCACTGGGCACCACAGCGAGAAAAGCTTGATAAAGACATCGCCCAAGTTGATGACAGTAGCGCGCAATTAAAAGCGAAACGTCAGGCTGCGAATCCTGATGAACTGTTGGCGGCTCAAGAGGCGGATCAAGCACGCTATAGCACACTGCATAAGCAAAAGCAGCAACAAGAAGCGGTGCTCAGTGAGGGACAAAATTGGCAATACTGGCAAGAGCGCTGTCAGCATAACCAAGCGGAACTTGAAAAGCATCAAGCATTGTTTGCCGACAGCCAAGCGCATTTAGTCCGCTTGAAAGACACGTTGACCCGAGAGCAGGCTCAGGTCGAAGAAGCGCAAAACAGCCTCCAACAGGCGATGGCGGTGGTCGAGCTTGATGATCTGCGCCAAACCCTACAAGTGGGGGACCCTTGCCCACTCTGTGGAGCAACTGAGCATCCTTATCTGCACCATGCCCCTGCGATTGAAGGAATGATCGCGCAGCAGCAGGCGCGTGTGGAGGCATTGCAAGCATCCTACAACCAACACCATGCTGAGTATTATTACTGGCAAAAGCAGCACCAACAAAGCCAGCATGCTTGTGCTGAGCTGAAAGAACAAGGTGCGGTTTGGCGAGCTGAACGACAGCAGTACGAGCGGGGAGTGCATGGGGCGATTGCCGAGTTGGATGAAACCATTGATCTGGCGCGTCCACTCAGCGATATCCTTGGTGAAATTGACGCGCAGGCACAGCAAACCTACGCCGAGTATCAAACCTGTTATCAAGTGATGACAGAGCGCCAACACCAATTAGCCCATATCCAACAAATAGACACCGCGCTCAGCGAATTACAGCAAGCTCGGGAGCAATTAGTGGCACGACGGCATCAACTTGATCAATCATTGACTGAGTGCGAGACGCGACTTCATGCGATTGATGAGCAGTGTCAGCAGCAACATGAGCAACTGACTCGGGTAAGCCAAGCACTTGATCAGCAACTCGGTGCGGGGCAGTGGCTTGCAAGCTTACAGCAGGTCGGCGCTGCGCGCTATATCCGACAAATGGAGCAAAAAATCCAAGGATATCGAGCGCTTCAGGAAGAAAAAGAGGCTTTGGCAACTCAAAAACAGCAGATAGAGACCGAGTTAGCTTCGTTAACACAGCAATGCCAGAGCTTATTAGACGATACGCAAGCACGGCAAGCGCAGTTGGTGATCCTCGCGCAAGATCATCAGCAGCGCAGTACAGCCCGCCAGGCTTTGATTCGTCAGTCAGATTTAGTGTCTCTTGAGCAAGATTATAAATCAGCCATCGAGGCGCAACGTGTCAAGCGAACTCACGCTGAGCAGGCCTATAATCAAGCCAGTGAAAAACGGGCAGGGGTTCAAGCACGCCAGCAAACCTTAATACAACAACGACACGAAGCGGCGCAACATTACCGTGCTAGCGTCAGACGATGGATCCAATGGCAACCGACGTTAGAGATGAGTCAGTATGATGTGCTGCAAGCTTTATCCTACTCTGAGAGTTGGCGCGCCAGTGAGCACCAAGCAATTAGTGAAGTAGAATCTGCGTATCAAGAAGCGAAAACGCGCGTTGATGAGCGTCAGCAGCAGCTGACACATTGCCAGCAAGCGATTGCCGACGCACAGGCTTGGCTTGATGCGCAGCAACTGTCGGACGATGATGAATCACTGGCGGCCCAACACGACGCCTGGCAGCAAGTGTTGGAATCGGCCGAGCAGCGATTATTTACCCTTCGCCATCAATTAGCCGAATCAGAAAAAGCCAAGCTACAGGCGGGGTCGCTGACGGAGAAAATTGACGCTCAGCGCAGCCAAACGGAGCAGTGGCTAAAACTGGCCGATTTAATTGGCTCGGCCAGTGGCGCGAAATTTCGTAATTTGGCGCAATCGCTCACGTTGGCGCAGTTGGTGGACATCGCCAATGAGCATTTAGCCTCGTTATCACCGCGATACGCGTTACAAACGGTGCCAGACAGCCTATTGGCGCTGCAAGTTGTCGATCATGATATGGGCGATGAAGTACGCAGTGTTGAGTCACTGTCTGGCGGCGAGAGCTTTTTGGTGTCTCTCTCACTGGCGCTTGCGCTGGCATCTTTGGCCGCGGATACCCGTCAACTGGGATCGTTATTTATTGATGAAGGGTTCGGTACGCTGGATCCAGACAGCTTAGAAATGGCATTGGCGTGCCTAGATACCTTGCAAGCGGATGGTCGGCAGATTGGGGTGATTTCGCATGTCAGTACCCTGGTTGAGCGGATCGGTGCCCAAGTGCGAGTCGACAGCCAGGGTGGCGGCGCAAGCCGTGTATTGGTATCACAGCAAGGTGTTGGCTAGGTCACACCTTGCTGTGACAGGGCGGAAATTGCTCGCCCTGGGTCACAAAAATGTCATAATAAATCCACATAATGGCGCCAGTTAAATGATAACACTAGGTAATTATCATGGTTAGACGGATTCTTGTTGTTGAAGACGAAGCCCCGATTCGCGAGATGCTTTGCTTTGTACTGGAGCAAAAAGGGTATCAAACGGTTGAGGCAGAAGACTACGACTCAGCGCTGGCGCAAATATGCGAGCCTTACCCAGAAATGATCCTAATGGATTGGATGTTACCTGGTGGGTCGGGGCTCAACCTGATTAAACATTTGAAGCGTGAAGAGCTCACACGTCAAATTCCAGTGGTGATGCTCACCGCTCGCGGTGAAGAAGAAGATAAAGTGCGTGGCCTCGAAGTGGGTGCCGATGATTACATCACCAAACCTTTCTCTCCAAAGGAGTTGATGGCACGCTTAAAAGCGGTCATGCGTCGGGTCTCACCGACTACCTTGGAAGATGTGATTGAAGTACAAGGCTTAAAACTCGATCCTGTCTCACATCGTGTGACGGCCAATGATGAGCCGCTTGATATGGGCCCAACTGAGTTTAAACTCCTGCACTTTTTTATGACCCATCAAGAGCGTGTTTATAGTCGTGAACAGCTGTTGAATAATGTTTGGGGCACCAACGTTTATGTAGAAGACAGAACCGTTGATGTGCATATTCGTCGTTTACGCAAAGTATTAGAAGCGGGAGGGCACGCAAAATTGGTGCAAACTGTACGCGGTGCTGGATATCGCTTCTCAACACGTAGCTAAATCCCGACGCAGTTAAATCCCGCCTACATCAGGTGTAGGCTGCATGGAGACGCAATGGTCGAACGACTGTCTTGGAAAAAGCTAGCCTGGGAGCTGGCTTTTTTTTATTTACCTTGGTTTATCGTGGGTTGGCTGTTTGGTGGCCTACCTTGGCTGTTATTATCCGCCACAGTGGCGATGCTGCTTTGGCACCTGCACCAGCAGATCAAACTATCAGACTGGTTGTGGAAAGATAAAAGCTTGATGCCCCCGTCTGGCACGGGCTCTTGGGAACCATTGTTCAATGGGATCTACCGCCTGCAAAAGCGCAATCGCCGCCGCCGTAAAGAGCTTGCCAATTTGATCCGTCGCTTTCGTAACGGTGCCGAATCGTTGCCCGATGCGGTGGTGGTGTTTGAGCGTGATGGCACCATTGTCTGGTGTAACAAGTTAGCGCAAGAACTACTGGGCTTACGGATGCCGGATGACAATGGCCAACATATCAGTAATTTAATTCGTGCGCCTGAGTTTGTCAGTTATATCGCGAATGCCAATTATGGCATTCCACTAGAAATGCGCTCTCACCTCAACAGCGCGCGTACACTCGAGTTCCGGACCATGCCCTATGCCGAAGGGGAGTACTTGATGGTGGTGCGTGATATTACTCAGCTGAAACAACTTGAAGGGATGCGGCGCAATTTTTTCGCTAACGTTTCGCACGAGCTACGTACCCCGATGACGGTATTGCGTGGGTATTTGGAAATGACGGGGGATCCCGATATGGTTGTCGGTCCGATGTGGCCCAAGGCGCATGGGGTGATGACCGAGCAATTATCTCGGATGGAGTCGCTGGTTGAGCAATTGCTGACACTGTCCAAGATTGAAGCGGCAGCCAAGCCTGACCTTGATCATCATGTCGATGTGCCAGCGATGTTAGATGTCTTACAAAAAGAGGCACAAGCCTTAAGCGGTGATAGTGAACACACACTTACGTTCGATGTCGATACCAGTCTTAAAGTCAAAGGCAATGATGACCAACTACGTAGTGCTATCTCCAATTTAGTTTATAACGCTGTCAAACATACGCCCGCGCACGCTGGAATTACGGTGCGTTGGTATCGCTCGAGAAAAGGCCCGCGTTTGGAAGTGCAAGACAGTGGCGAGGGAATTGCACCGCAACATTTAGATCGGTTGACCGAACGCTTTTATCGAGTTGATAAGGCGCGCTCACGAGAAACTGGCGGTAGTGGGTTAGGGTTGGCGATTGTTAAACATGCACTGAGCCACCACGACGCTGAGTTAGATATAAAAAGTGAATTGGGGGTTGGCAGTACGTTTTCATTTACGTTGCCGGAGCGGTTAGCATGTTAAAGCAAGTTATCTTAGCCACTTGTCTATTGTGGAGTGTTGGCGCCGCTAGCGAGTCTGATCGCTTGCCCGATTATCAACGCAGTAGCGGGGTATCTGGTAATTTGAGCTCAGTGGGTTCTGATACCTTAGCCAATATGATGACGGCTTGGACGGAGGGGTTTAAGCGTCTTCACCCTGGTATTAATGTACAGTTGCAGACCCCTGGATCTGCCTCTGCAGCCCCTGCGCTCGTAGAGGGAACGGCTCAATTCGGGCCGATGAGCCGCCCGATGCGAGTTAGCGAAGAAAACGCCTTTCAAGCACGCTTTGGTTATCCGCCGACAGCTGTCCCTGTTGCCGTTGATGCTATGGCTATTTATGTGCACCAAGATAACCCATTGCGTGCGATTAGTTTTCAACAACTCGATGCCATTTTTTCACGCACCCTATGGTGTGGCGCCCGTGAGCCCGTCACGACTTGGGGGCAGCTTGGTCTTTCAGGGCGTTGGCAGCATCGTGACCTGCAGTTGTTCGGCCGTAATTCGGTATCTGGCACGTATGGCTATTTTAAACAAGCGGCCTTATGTCGTGGGGATTTTCGTGCCAATGTCAATGAGCAGCCTGGGTCTGCGTCTGTGGTACAGTCAGTTGCATCATCGCTTAATGCGATGGGTTATGCTGGTATTGGCCACCAGGCCTCCGGTGCGCGTATGCTTGCGATCTCTCGCCAAGGTGGTAACGCGGTAGTCCCTAATGATCAAACGATAAAAAAAGGTGAGTACCCACTAACACGTTATCTTTACTTATATATCAATAAAGCACCGAACCAGCCGCTTGCCCCCTTAGAAGCGGCGTTCATGCGTTATATTCTCTCTCAGCAGGGGCAAAAAGCGGTGAGTGAGCAAGGGTATATTCCTTTACCCGCTGATACCGTGCGCGCTCAGAGGCAGGGACTTGCATTGGACTAATCGTTTAAAGTCAGACCCCAGTTGGCCGATTGCCAATATTGTTTTTCGGCTTCAAGATCCGCCGCTAACAAGCGATTATCTTGGAGCCAACCGGCAGGAAATTCGAGCTGCCATGTCCCTTTTTTATCCACGTTGAGTGCAATATCAGGCAGCGCTTGATCATTGCGTTGAGAGTGCAATACGCAAGCTAAGCGCAATGCACCAATCAAGGTTTCGATCAGCTTAGGCTTAAACAGCGTAAACTTAGGCATCTCATTGAGTTTGAGTGATTTACGGTGAAATCGAGCCAACGTTGCAAGCACTGTTTGTTGCTCTTGGTTAAACCCTGGCAAATTGGTATTACGCAGGATATAGGCCGAATGCTTGTGATAGCCTGGATAGCCAATGCTTAGGCCCACTTCATGGAGCAGTGCGGCCCAGTTAAGCAGCCCCGCCAATTCTTCTTTTTTACTGCCCTTATCGGGTTCCGCCTGTGCATAAAAGTGGGCCGCTGTTTGCTGCACACGTCGAGCATGGCTAAGATCGATATTGTAGCGAGCCGCCATGTCATCCGTGGTACGCCCGCGAATATCGGTACGTTGAAAACGATCTTCCATCTCATAGAGCAAGCCTTCACGTAATGCTCCATCAGAAAAACGCAGTGATTCGATGGTTAAGGCATCAAAAATCCCAGAGAGAATAGCGACACCCGCCGCGAAAACCGGTTGTCGGTCGGCAGTTAATCCCGGTAAATCGATACTTTCACTGGTTTTAAACTTAAGCAACTTTTCAATTAAAGCATCAAGGCGTTTGCGGGTAATGATGCCATCTTCGTCACCGAGACCGACGATGACTTCACGAATCGCTTTCACTGTCCCGGATGCGCCCAATGCGACTTGCCAGCCAGCCTGACGGTATTGGCTCGCTAAACTTTCTAATTTTTGTTGGGTGGCCAGTTGGGCTGCAGCAAACTGCTTGGCCGTAATGATACCTTTGGGGAAAAAACGCTCATTGTAGCTGACACAGCCCATTCGTTTGCTATTGACCAGAAAAGGATTGAAGTTATCACCAATCACTAACTCGGTACTGCCCCCACCGATATCAACCACCAATTTGCGGCCGACATTTTGCTGAGTATGTGATACCCCCATATAAATCAAACGGGCCTCTTCCTCACCAGAGATAATTTCAATCGGGTAGGGGAGAACGTGATTGGCGCGTTTGATAAAGTCGTCAACATTGCGGGCTTGACGTAAGGTATGCGTAGCCGCAATGCGAACGTTGTCCATTTCGATACCGTTGAGTCGCTCAGCAAACATGGCTAAACAGTCGACACCGCGTTCTATAGCGTCATCACTGAGGCAATAATTATCATCCAGCCCGGCGGCGAGACGCACTCGTTGTTTATGACGACTGACAATCTGCAGCCCTTCACCAACAACGCGTGCGACCACCATATGGAAGCTGTTAGAGCCAAGATCAACCGCGGCTATCTCGCGCGGTTTATCCTTTGATTGGGGGTGTGTCATGTTGCAACTTTTCCGCGTGTTTGAGTGCTTGTCGCTCTATGTGTTTAAGGTAATCATAGGTCTCGATTTGTGAACGGATCTTTTTCTTATTACCGCGTTTGACATAGGCGTTGGACATGGATTTGTCGATGACCCGAGCTTTTGCTCGATCGGCAAATTGAATTTCTAAGATCTCCATGATGCGATCTTGGAGCCGAGGATCTCGGATTGGTGCCCCAACTTCAATACGATTGTCGATGTTTCGGGTCATCCAATCGGCTGACGAAATATAGATATCACGTTCACCGCCGTTTTCAAAGGCGAATACACGTGGGTGCTCTAGGAATCGGTCGACGATACTGATTGCCTTGATATTTTGGCTGACACCTTTTACGCCAGGGACCAACGAGCACATCCCGCGCACTATAATTCGAATTTTCACCCCTTCATTACTGGCTTTGTACAAGAGGTTAACCAAGCCCTTATCAACGAGGTTATTCACTTTGAGTGTAATACCCGATTTACGCTTGGTGCGGGCATGCTCTATCTCGCGCTCGATCAATTTATACATGCGGCGTCGGGAGTTACGTGGTGAGACAATCAAATGATTAAATTTCACGGGTCGATAGGGGTTTTCAATAAACTCAAAGACCTTCCTGATCTCAGAGGTAAGCTGCTGGTCCGCGGTGAAAAGTGCGAAATCCGTGTAAATCCGTGCGGTTTTTTCATGGAAATTACCGGTGCCAATATGGCCGTAATCGCGTAGCACCCCATTTTCACGACGAGAAATTAAGCAGAGCTTAGAATGGATTTTGAGCCCTGGCGTACCAAACACGACTTTGACCCCTGCATCGGTCAGCACGCGTGACCATTCGATATTGGCTTCTTCATCAAATCGAGCCTGGAGTTCGACTACAACGGTGACGCGCTTCCCATTATTGGCCGCATCAATCATTGAATTGATAATGCGTGAATTTTTAGCAACGCGATACACATTAATTCGAATGCTGCGCACCTTGGGATCGAAGGACGCTTGGCGCACCAACTCGGTCATATGACGAAAGGTATGGTAGGGGTAATAAAGCAGAATATCGCGCTCTCGAATCGCCTGAAAGGCGTTATTTTGTAGCTGAAAATCGGCGCATTCGAACGGTGGCAGCGGTGGGTTCTCAAGGTATTTGCGCCCCACATTGGGAAAACCGATAAAGTCCCGGAAATTATGATATCGCGCACCAGGCAGCACACTGTCGTAATCTGAAATTTTTAAGACTTGAATCAACTTGCTGACCATCTCAGGTGGCATATCGCGTTGATAAACAAACCGAACAGGTAGCGCGGTTAAGCGTTGGTCCAAACTTTCTGACATATTTTCAAGCAGGCTGTGTTCGACCTCGTTGGTTAAGTCGTATTCGGCATCACGCGTCATTTTCATGGCGTAGGCGTCGACGGTGTCGTATTCGAAAAAACCACTAAAAATCTGGTCCAAGCAAAGACGGATAATATTATCGAGCAAGATAATGGTCTTGCGCTGCCGTTTTCCCTTGGGCTCAGGGACTTTTACGAAGCGCTCCAATTCGTCGGTGGGGATCTCAATCAGCGCATATTTGGGCTCTTCACCCGTTTTTTTCAGTTGCACGGCTAAATACGAGTATGCGTCTTTTAAGAAGCTTAAAACATCGACATCCTTGTTAAGCATAATGGGGGTGATGTACGGCAAAATATTGCTGCGGAAATAGCGCTTTAGCCATTGGGCCTGATGCTCGGAAAGCTGGCGTTCATTCACTAAAAAGATATTTCGTCGTGCCATTTCCAGCAAAATATCATTATAAAGATGGTCAAAATCTTGGTTGAGTTTGACTACTTTTGCTTGAATTTTACTGAGTAATTCCTTGGCATGGCTGTCTACTCCTCGCTCTTCGTCAATGATGATACGGCGTTTCACATCGGCAAACCGCACTTGATAGAATTCATCAAGGTTGGATGAAAAAATGCCTAAAAAACGAACTCGTTCGATAATCGGCACACTTTTATCGGCGGCCTCTTGCAGCACTCGTTCGTTGAAAGAAAGCCAGCTCAGCTCTTTGTCGATATGATGGGAGTCTAAAGTCATAACGCGTGAGAAAATCCTATTCTACTGAATGATGTTGCTGTCAAAGTCGACGATTAAATCATCGGACAGCGTTTCAAGGGCTTCGTGTAGTATGTTGATATCAGCCTTATCTGGGACGGTTAAATAAAAATCTGCAATGAAAATTTGTCCGCCTGTATTGGCGGCACTTTGTGTTTGCGTATTAAGTTTGTTGATAGTGACGCCGTGAGCCGCAAGTAATTGACTGAGTGTTTGCACAATGCCGCGTCGATCATTACCTGTGACGGATAGGGTATGCGTGATTGGCGATGGCGACACGGGGGTCGCATCGGTAATCAGTAATTGCAAACTATCAAGTGCGCGCAGCGCGTGAACCAACGCATCGGCATAGGTATCTGATACTGAGACATGGATGATGCCAGCAAATTGTCCAGCCAACTGACTTAGGCGACTTGCTTGCCAGCTGCCGTGATGGGCAAAGACTGTGTGTGATATGTGATCAACCAGTCCGGCCCGATCCGGACCCACTAAGGTAATAACAAAGTGCTTCATGCGTGATCCTTACGGCGATTGTTTATACAATTATTGAGGCCCGTCAAAGTGTTGTCTATGCTGCGAGGCGGTAAACTCACAAAAGTGTGCCCAATATCAACCTGGGCTAGCCTAAAGCCCGTTTGTTGCATATTTATTGCGTATGGTTCGGTGACCCATCGTTCCGTTACAGTGTGTACGAAGGCGCAAGCCATGGTGTGGTAGCCATACAAAAACGCGGTGCGCAGATGGCCAGAAAAGGCTGGCAAGCTGTCACAAAATTGTCACTGTAACGACATACAATACAGGGCTCTCTCAAAAATAAGAGGCACGAATGACCCACTCCTCACCATCATTAACGGACACCAATCGGACGCGACGTTTAAAAGACAAACTGACGCGTCAAACGGTACGTTTCGGCGGTGTGATGGTATTAGTGACCTTATTGCTTCTATTCTTTTACCTTTTAACGGTTGTGGTTCCGCTGTTTCATCAAGCCAGTGTGACCTTGAGTGAGCGCTTTTCTGTCTCTACTCTGGGCACGCCGAGGCATATTGGTACTGATAATCGTAACCAACTCGTTTATGGGTTGGATGATAAAGGTGTGTTAACCGTCGCTCGACGTCCCCATCAGTCGTCTGTACCAGAGACGTCGAACACATCGGTTCCGCAGGCTAAGACGGTTTTGCAACGTCCTTTATCAAAGATGGATAATCCTGTCATGAGCCATGTTCCCGCGACGGCTCCCTTTATGGCGGTAGAAAGTACACCGGGTCAGGTGAGTGTCTGGCAGTTGCGCTTTCGCACACACTACCAAGACAATAACGCGGTGGTGCCTCAATTATCGAGCTTGACCGCGTTTGGTGGGCGGGTTGATATGGACCCTCGTGCTCATCCGCTGAGCCAGCTCGCGTTAGCGATGCCTGATAGCTTACATGGGCAACCCATCGCTCCTATACTGGCTGCCGTTACCGCAGAGAATCAACTTGTGGTCTATCGTGGTCACCATCGAGAGGTTGCCTCACTGACGTCATCGGTGGACAACTTGGCGCTATCAGGGGATGGGCAACGGTTGTTTGTCCGTCAGCAAAATACCTTGTCGGTATGGCAGGTAGACGGTGCCGCCCTCAAAAAGCGTGAGACTGTGAACTTAGCCAATGTGGTCGATAGTCCAGTGGTTAAGATGGGACTATTAGCGGGTGGACGTTCGTTAATTTTGCAGCACCAAAATGGTGCGTTTACCCAGTGGTTTGATGTGGTGAAAAATGGAATACCTTCGCTCACTGAAGTACGAACATTCTTACCCGGCACGGGCGCAAAGCAAATCGCGCCGGAGTTGCACCGCAAAAGCCTGGCGACGGTAGATGAGACGGGGCGGCTCAGTCTCGTTCATGTCACCAGTGAAAAACAGCGGCATTTTGATAAGCGTTTTACCTCAGTGCCTGAGGCATTGGCTTTTTCGCCACGCGCCAATGCTCTGATGGCAGTGACACAAAGCCAGTGGCAGTGGTTTTCAGTCGATAATCCTCACCCTGAAGTGAGCATTCACTCTTTATGGCAAAAGGTGTGGTACGAGGGCTATTCTTCTCCCCAATATGTCTGGCAATCGACATCGGCTGACGATACGTTTGAAGCCAAACTCAGTGTGGTGCCCATGATCTTTGGGACATTAAAAGTCGCCCTGTTTGCCCTGGTTTTTGCTGTTCCAATGGCGATAGGGGCGGCAATCTACACGGCTTACTTTATGTCGTCAGAGTTAAGGCGCTGGGTAAAGCCCACGGTGGAAACTATTGAAGCATTGCCGACAGTGATCATTGGCTTTTTGGCGGGGTTGTGGCTTGCTCCCTGGGTTGAATCACATATTGCCAGCGTATTTTTGTTATTGGCTTTGACGCCATTGGTGTTATTGGGGTTGAGTGTTTTCTGGCGCATGATCCCTCGGTATGTGCGTCGGCGCCTACCGGATAATGCCCAAATATTAGTCATTATTCCCGCTTTGCTCTTTATTGGTTTACTGGCGTCGTATTTAGGCCCTTGGATTGAACAGGTGTGGCTAGGTGGAGATGCGCGCCAATTTATTACTCATGAACTCGGTGTGGGCTATGACCAACGCAACGCCTTGGTGGTTGGAATAGCAATGGGCTTTGCGGTGGTTCCTACCATTTTTTCGATATCGGAAGATGCGATCTTTTCGGTTCCGCCGCACCTAAAGAATGGGGCTTTAGCACTTGGAGCGACCCATTGGCAGACATTGATGCGTGTCGTGTTACTCACGGCCAGCCCGGGGATTTTTTCTGCCGTGATGATGGGCTTGGGTCGAGCGGTGGGTGAGACCATGATTGTGCTGATGGCAACCGGGAATACGCCTATTATGGATTGGAACTTGTTAGAGGGGCTACGTACATTATCGGCCAATATTGCCGTAGAGATGCCGGAATCGGAAGTCGGTAGTTCGCATTACCGAGTACTGTTTCTCACCGCCTTTATTCTTTTTGTTTTCACCTTTGTCTTTAATACTCTGGCGGAGCTGGTGCGCCAGCGTTTACGCGACAAATACAGTCACCTTTAACCAAGATGAGAATGCGCATGCGTCCATGGATAAAATCTGGCACGCCTTGGGTCTGGATGACCGCAGGGATGGTAAGCATCAGTCTTATTGCCATTCTTGGTGTATTGCTACTGCTTGGTTATCGCGGTTTGGGGTATTTCTGGCCAACGCCCGTCACCAGTTTTGAATTAGAGACCGATCAGGGGATTGAGACAGTTGTTGGGCAAATCTATCGGACCGATCAGGTGGATGCAACCCAGTTGATCGATGCAGGCATTCGCTTGCCTGAGTTCCGGCAGAAAACCTATCTGCGTTTGGTCGTCAAGATTGGCAATCGGGAACGAGAAGGTATTGATTTTCGACAATTACTGGCCTTTAAGGTTAAAAGCCAGCATACGCCAATAGAGATGGCAATGGTCGAACGGAATGAAAATGGCATGTTTTATGGTAAGCCGACGGCGTATCTCGATCAAAAAGGGAGGCGTCATGGGTTAGTGGTGTCTGAACTTCGCCAGCGGCTTGACGATTTAGCCGCGCGTCGCGAAGTGATCAATGATATTGAGCAAGTCCATTTGGCGAGCGTGAACTATCAACTTGAGCAGTTACGCTTAGAGGAAAAATCTTTAGCGCTTGGTGGTAAGCTGGATAAGCAGGCGCAAGGACGGATCTCTTCCCGTCGCGCCCAGTTGCTTGGACAGTATCAGCAACTAGAGAAAGCGCTAAATCAGTTGCGAGATAAACAGCAAACCGGACACCTTGTGATGGAAGACAGCCACGGTGATGAGGTGGTACTGCCATTAGAGAATGTGATGAATGTCTGGTACCCCAATGCGATGAGTAGCGTGGATAAACTGGCATTTTGGGGGCACCAGGTCGCCGCTTTTTTGTCAGAAGCCCCGCGAGATAGCAACGCTGCGGGTGGTGTCTTTCCGGCGATTTTTGGGACGGTTCTTCTTGTCTTATTGATGTCTGTCATTGTAACCCCTTTGGGTGTGGTAGCGGCAGTGTATTTACATGAATATGCGCCTAAAACGGGGTTTACGCGGCTTATTCGTATTGCTGTTGTGAATCTTGCGGGTGTGCCATCGATTGTTTATGGCGTGTTCGGTCTAGGCTTTTTTGTCTATTTCATTGGTGGCACCATTGATGACGTGTTTTATCAAGCGGCTCAACCTGCACCGGTTTTTGGTTCGCCGGGTATTCTTTGGTCTGCGTTAACGTTAGCGATTTTGACCTTACCCGTGGTGATTGTATCAACGGAAGAAGGGTTAGCACGTATTCCTACCAGCGTGCGCCATGGCGCCTTTGCCTTGGGTGCCACGCAATCTGAAATGCTTTGGCGGGTCGTCTTACCCATGGCGAGTCCTGCGATGATGACTGGGTTAATTTTGGCGGTGGCGCGTGCGGCTGGTGAGGTCGCGCCTTTAATGCTGGTGGGGGCGGTGAAAGTGGCCCCGTCACTGCCTATTGATGGAAACTTCCCATTCTTGCATCTAGAGCGGAAGTTCATGCACCTTGGCTACCATATCTATGATGTGGGTTTTCAAAGTGCGCACATCGAAACCGCGCGACCTCTGGTGTATGCCACGTCGTTTTTGTTAGTGTCGGTAATCGTGGCATTGAACTTGTCTGCGATTGGGATACGTCATTATTTGCGTGAAAAGTATCGCGCACTGGAACTGTAACGATAAGGATCCCGCTCGATGTTTTCGATAACGCCACCCATAGGTGTCATGCCTAGCTTAGATTTGGGGAATTTGCCGGATGAGCAAACCGCGTTAGCTATTCGGGATCTCAATCTCTATTACGGTGCGACCCAGGCACTGTTTGATATCAGCATGCGGATCCCGAAAGGCAAGGTCACTGCATTTATCGGCCCCTCAGGGTGTGGTAAATCGACGTTACTACGTTGTATCAACCGCATGAATGATCTGGTGGACGGCTGTCGTGTCCGTGGTGAAGTGACGCTGCACGGGCAGAATATTTATCATCGAGAGGTTGATGTGCCAGCATTACGCCGCAAAGTAGGGATGGTATTCCAACGCCCAAACCCATTCCCGAAGTCGGTCTATGAAAACGTGGTCTTTGGGCTACGCCTACAAGGGATCAATGAACCGCGGACTTTGGATGATGCGGTTGAGCGCTCTCTTCGTGGTGCCGCGCTGTGGGATGAAGTGAAAGATCGTCTTAATGATAATGCGTTTGGTTTGTCCAGTGGTCAGCAACAGCGCCTAGTGATTGCACGTGCGATCGCCATTGAGCCAGAAGTACTGCTGCTTGATGAGCCATCTTCTGCGTTGGATCCGATTTCAACGTTGACCATTGAAGAGCTAATTAATGATCTTAAAAATCAGTACACCGTGGTGATTGTCACCCATAATATGCAGCAGGCGGCACGCGTGTCCGATCAAACTGCATTTATTAATATGGGCCGTCTGGTGGAATACGCCGATACTGATACCTTGTTTACCACGCCCAAAAATAAACAAACAGAAGACTACATCACTGGTCGCTATGGATAAGGAGTAGGCCTTGGATAACCACAATATTAGCCGACATATTTCTGGCCAGTTTAATGCGGAATTAGAAGCGATTCGGACTCATGTGCTTGCCATGGGAGGGCTGGTGGAGCGTCAACTTACCGATGCACTCCGTGCCATGCACAATCAAGATGAAGAACTGGCACGCCATGTCATTCGTGAAGATCATAAAGTGAATGGTATGGAAGTGGCTATTGACGAAGCGTGTACACGGATCATTGCAAAGCGTCAGCCAACGGCGAGCGACTTACGTTTGGTGATGGCCATTATCAAAACCATCACGGATCTAGAGCGTATCGGCGATGTCGCAGACAGTATTGCAAAAATGGCTCTGGATAACTCTAGCCATTCTCAGCAACCGTTTCTGGTGTCATTGGAGGCATTGGGACAGCGTGCCGCGAAAATGCTTCATGATGTGCTTGATGCCTTTGCCCGTATGGACATTAATGCGGCGATGAAGGTATATCGTAAAGATGATTCGCTTGACCGAGAGTATGAAGGGATCATACGTCAATTGATGACCTATATGATGGAAGATCCGCGATCGATCCCTAATGTGTTAAAAGTGATGTGGTCGGCGCGCGCCATCGAGCGTGTCGGTGATCGTTGCCAGAACATCTGTGAATACATTATCTACTTTGTGAAAGGTAAGGATGTTCGCCATATTCAAAAAGAGGAGCTGGAAAAGCTCCTCAAATAAGCAGTTAGTCGTCTTCGATCCACTCACTGACTTGATCAGGAACAAAACTTTGATCATGAAGTGGCATGCGGACATAACCCGCCTTGTTAATCTCAGGAAGAGCGACGGCCGGATACTGAATCTCTTGGTAGGGGATCTGAGAGAGGAAATGGGCAATACAGTTCAGCCTCGCGTGTTTTTTGTTATCCGCTTCCACCACCCACCACGGACTTTCTTTGGTGTCTGTGTAAGCAAACATCCGGTCCTTGGCTTCACTGTATTGAACCCAGCGACTGCGAGACTCTAAATCCATCGGGCTAAACTTCCAGCGTTTTATGGGGGTATGAATACGCTCGGCGAACCGCTTTTCCTGTTCCTCGTCTGAAACGGAAAACCAGTATTTGATCAATATGATCCCGGCACGCATTAACATACGCTCAAGCTCAGGGCAGGTGCGAAGAAATTCTTCATACTCTTCATCGCTGCAAAACCCCATCACTCGCTCGACGCCTGCGCGGTTATACCAACTGCGGTCAAACAAGACAATCTCGCCGCCTGCAGGTAAGTGTTCAATGTAACGTTGAAAATACCATTGAGTGCGTTCGCGCTCAGTGGGTTTATCCAGCGCGACGACGCGGCACACTCGGGGGTTAAGCTTTTCGGTGATCCGTTTAATCACACCGCCTTTGCCTGCTGCATCACGCCCTTCAAAAATCACGACGACTTTTAACTGTTCTTGTTTTACCCATTCTTGCAGTTTAACAAGCTCAGTTTGCAGTTCGGACAGTTTCTTCTCGTATTGTTTTTTGCTGATTTTGGGTGTTTTTTTATCCGACAAAGCAGCACTCCTTTTACGACAGCGGTGTTTTTACGGTAGGTAACTCCACAAGGAGATGCAATGCCCTTACGGTGACGATGGGCGCTTCCGCGTAAAAAGGCTTAATGAGTCACAATGTGATGAGAGACGGAAGCGTATTTCATGTTAATTCAAGTGCGCAACAGCCTGTTTAACGGCCTTCACGAGGATGGGATCTGTGATGGGATAACCGGATTCATCTTCCTCGCCCATCGCGACTGTCGGTTTCGTGTGGGCAGAACTTGGTCGTGTCGTACGGGCGGAGAGGTGAATATCACGTGCGCCGGTATGGTCGATAATGTCCGCGGCATTCGTGACTGTGATCCCTGCGCCTGGCATGATGCGAAGCGAGGTGTGACGAGTATACTCTACCCACGTTTTTAACTGCGTTTTGCCTTGTGCCGCGGTAGTGGCACCGCCTGAGGTAAGAACCCGTTCTATCGTAGGTCGCGCAAGGATTGCGTCCAACGCCGTCATCGGATCGGCACAATGGTCAAATGCACGGTGGAAGGTGACTCCCATACCACCGGCTTCCTTAAGCATGGCATCGAGGAGGTCCAGATGGAGTGAGCCATCCGCATGCAAGGCACCGATAACCACACCGTGTCCCCCGGCCTGACGGGCGGTTGCAATGTCTTTTAACATGACTTCGGCTTCCTCACCGGTGTAGACAAAGTCTCCTTCACGTGGGCGTATGATGCTATAAATCGGCACATGTGCTTGCTTGATTGCCTGATAAAGGGTGCCGGCGCTGGGTGTCAGCCCGCCAAGTTTGAGTGAGGAGCAGAGCTCAATGCGATCGGCCCCGGCTCTCTGGGCAATCGGTAAAGATTGAATACTATCAATACAGACTTCGACGATAACGGTCATGGTAGGCTCCTTGTTCGCTAGGCATAGCATAACGCTAATCGCAGCAAGGGTCATGAATAAAGGTGATGAGGTGTGAAAGTCGAGGTACTTGGGGTAGGTAAGCGATAAACCGCTAAAAGCGAAGGTAAAAAAAGGGCCCGGTTTAGCCGGGCCTCATTGTTATCTCACATTGTCCAGTGCAGGGCACATAACCTATTTACAGGTCGTCTGTGTGCTGAGAAAGATACTTAGCCACACCTTCTGGTGACTCAGCCATACCGGCTTTACCTTCTTCCCACTGTGCAGGGCAAACTTCACCGTTCTTCTCGTGGAAGTTGAGTGCGTCAACCATGCGTAGCATTTCGTCAATATTACGGCCTAGTGGCAGGTCGTTAACGACTTGGTGACGAACAAGGCCGTCTTCGTCGATAAGGAAAGAACCACGGAAAGCAACGCCTGCTTCTGGATGTTCAACGTCATATGCTTTGCAGATTTCGTGCTTAACGTCAGCAACCAGTGGATATTTCACTGCACCGATACCGCCGTCTTCGACTGCAGTCTTACGCCATGCGTTGTGTGAGAACTGAGAATCGATAGACACACCGATAACCTCAACGCCTTTAGCTTGGAAGTCGCTTAGGCGCTTATCGAATGCGATCAGTTCTGATGGGCATACGAAAGTGAAGTCGAGTGGGTAGAAAAAGACAACTGCTTTCTTGCCTTTGGTGAACTCTTTCAGGTTGAAGTTATCAACGATTTCGCCATTACCTAGTACGGCAGCGGCAGTAAAATCTGGTGCTTGACGACCTACGAGTACCATATCTCAGCTCCTAGTTTAAATGTTTGCCTGATAATCAGGTTCCTATATAAGCGAGACAAACTATAGCTAACTTGTTAGATTGAAAAAAGTGGAATTAATAGATTGTAATAATCGGAAAATACGATTGTTTGAAATATGACCTTATGAACAAATATCCTTCATTAAAGCAGCTACACTATCTGGTTACTTTGTCTGAAACGCGCCATTTTGGTGAGGCGGCCAAATTGTGTTTTGTTAGTCAGTCAACTTTGAGCGCGGGGATCCAAAACCTGGAAGAGCTGATTGGCGCGCAGTTGATTGAGCGTGATAACAAAACCTTGGTGCTCACAGGCATGGGTGAAGAGGTGGTACGTCGCAGCCGAGAAATACTGGCTCGTAGCCAAGATCTGATGGAGCTGACGCAAGTGAAATCAGATCCTATGCACGGCAAAGTGCGATTGGGTTGCATCCCCACTATCGCGCCATTTTTACTGTGTGATGTGGTTCAACAAGTCAATCGAGATTATCCCAATTTGGATCTACTACTGCGAGAGGACACGACGGCTAACTTGCTCACGGCGCTTAAGCACGGTGAAATGGATATTCTGATCCTTGCGTTGCCAATGGACATTGGCACCATGACTCGCCGTGTGGTGGGCCGCGATCCCTTTAAAATGGTGATGAGCCAAAAGCAAGCTGCGCAGCTTGCATTACCGGTTGATTATGATGCCCTCCCGGATGAGTCCGTTTTCTTGTTAGAGCGTGAACACTGCCTCACCGATCATGCGGTATCTGCCTGCCAAATGACAGCTTCACAGAAGATCAATCCATTCATGGCGACCAGCTTACACACTTTGGTGCAAATGGTGGCAAACGGCAA
Organism: Salinivibrio sp. ES.052; assembly: GCF_900141775.1. Lineage (GTDB taxonomy): Bacteria > Pseudomonadota > Gammaproteobacteria > Enterobacterales > Vibrionaceae > Salinivibrio. The sequence goes on from NZ_FSRI01000001.1 coordinate 151,286, forward strand.
TGGTGTCACCTTTATACCGCAGATGGCGATTGAACATGGCCTGATTGACAATCTCGATGTGCACTTGGAAACGCCACCGGGTGAAGCGGCGTATCGTGATATTGGTGTGGTCTGGCGTCCGTCTTCCAGTCGGATTAATACGTTTAATAAGCTCGCTGATCTGGTTGCAGGACTACTTTCCCCAACAGCGAAGAAATAAAAGCGTTAAAAATAGCGGGTTTCACTGGTATGACGGCAATTATTTAGTTTAATCCTCTGTTGGAAGGCGGGGGGTAAACGAATAGAGTCGTTGGATTATTATCACGAAAAAAAGCAGCATTTTTAAATGCTGCTTTTTTGTTTTTTATAAAGCATTGAATATAAATGTATTTTTTCTTTATGGCTGATATGACAGTTTGCTTGTTATGTAACTTTATTACGTAACTGGTTACAAAGTGATGACAAAATCATGATCTCGGTAGCAGTGTTATATCATTCTGGCAATAGAGATAAAAAAGCATATTTGAGTTTATGCTCTAAATGTATCAATTTATTGTTTTAATTGGGTTTTGTTTGGTGACCTCTCTGCGTTTAAATTTATCATAGGTTGATTTTTGCGCGAATGTGAGCCAACGTAACTACACAGCGCTGCACAGCAAGCCCAAGACGATGCAGTGATGGTATTGTTGTGATTTGATTACAAATGATAAGCCAGGGAGGCGATATGACAGAAGCGTGCTCAACCTTACGCGAGTCGTTGGTGATTAACGAAACCGTCACCGCAGAGCAGGCAGAGATCCTAACCGATGATGCATTGTGCTTTTTGGCCGGTCTTGTTGAACGGTTTGCGGGGCCAGTGCCTGGACTCCTTTCGGCCCGAGAGCAGCGTCAGCAACGTATTGATGCCGGTGAGTTACCTGACTTTCTTCCTGAAACGGAGTCGATTCGTCAAGATGATTGGACCATCCGTGGCATTCCCGAGGATTTACAAGATCGGCGGCTAGAAATTACCGGACCGGTAGACCGGAAGATGGTGATCAACGCCCTGAACGCCAATGTGAAAGTGTTTATGGCAGACTTTGAAGACTCCTTTGCGCCGGCATGGCCACACGTGGTTGAAGGGCAGCGTAATTTGCGCGATGCGGTGAACGGCACCATCAGTTATCAGCAGCCTGACACAGGCAAGCATTACCAACTGAATGACAATCCTGCCCGCCTAATCTGTCGCGTACGTGGCTTACACCTCACTGAAAAACACGTGATGTGGCAAGGCAAGCCGATCCCTGGTGCTTTGTTCGACTTCGCGCTCTACTTTTTCCATAACTACCGTCGTTTGCTGGAGACGGGGTCGGGCCCTTACTTCTACCTTCCTAAGCTGCAAGCCTATCAAGAAGCGGCGTGGTGGAGTGAGGTATTCTCCTTTGCGGAGGACGAGTTTGGCTTAGGTCGTGGCACCATCAAAGCGACAGTCTTGATTGAAACCTTGCCCGCCGTGTTTGAGATGGATGAGATCTTGTACCACCTTCGCGACCATATTGTCGCCCTAAACTGTGGCCGCTGGGACTATATCTTTAGCTATATCAAAACATTGCGCAACCACCCCGATCGTATCTTACCTGATCGCCAAGTGGTGACCATGGATAAGCCTTTTCTCAACGCTTACTCGCGTTTACTGGTTAAAACCTGTCATAAACGTGGCGCATTGGCAATGGGTGGCATGGCAGCCTTTATTCCCAGTAAAGATCCAACTGAAAACCAGCAGGTGCTCGAGAAGATCGAAAAGGATAAAACCTTAGAAGCCAATAATGGCCACGATGGCACCTGGATTGCGCATCCAGGTCTCGCTGACACGGCCAAAGCGATTTTTGACCGCGCGCTTGGCGACAAACCTAACCAGCTGGCGGTGACTCGAGAGCAAGATGCAGAGATCACGGCTGCTGAGTTGCTTGCGCCTTGCGACGGCGAACGCACAGAAGCTGGCATGCGACACAATATTCGCGTAGCAGTGCAATATATAGAAGCCTGGATTTCAGGTAATGGCTGTGTGCCTATCTATGGCTTGATGGAGGATGCGGCAACGGCTGAAATCTCGCGTGCCTCTATTTGGCAATGGATTAAGCATCAAAAACCACTCAGCAACGGCAAGGTGGTGACCAAGGCGCTATTTACCCAATACTTGGAAGAGGAAATGGCGGTACTTGAAAAAGAGCTAGGCGCAGAGCGCTTTGCACAAGGGCGGTATCGCCAAGCGGCAACCTTGATGAAAACCCTTACCACTAGTGATGAGCTGGTTAACTTCTTAACCTTGCCAGGTTATGAGTATTTGCCGTAATGGGCATGGAAGCACAATAACAAACATGGAATGACAGTAAGGGGCTCGCATAGCCCTGCTAACAAAGAGGAATGGAACATGACTTTGACTCGCCAACAACAAATCGCGGAACTAGAAAAGGACTGGGCGGAGAACCCGCGCTGGAGACAAGTGAAGCGGCCCTACACTGCGGAAGAAGTGGTGAATATGCGTGGCTCTTTTGTCCCTGAAAATACCATAGCTAAACGTGGCGCCGCTAAACTGTGGGATCTCGTTAATGGTAGTGCGAAAAAAGGCTATGTGAACTGTTTGGGCGCGCTCACCGGCGGCCAAGCGGTGCAGCAAGCCAAAGCGGGCATTGAAGCGATTTATCTCTCAGGCTGGCAAGTGGCGGCTGACAACAATACGGCCTCGAGCATGTATCCAGACCAATCGCTATATCCGGTCGATTCTGTGCCTGCGGTGGTTAAACGTATTAATAATTCGTTTCGTCGTGCTGACCAGATCCAATGGTCGAAAGGGGGAACGCCAGAAGAGGGCACGGATTACTTCTTACCCATTGTGGCGGACGCAGAAGCGGGTTTTGGTGGCGTGCTGAACGCTTACGAGTTGATGCGTAATATGATTGAATCAGGTGCGGCAGGCGTCCACTTTGAAGATCAGCTTGCGTCAGTGAAAAAATGCGGCCATATGGGTGGGAAAGTGTTGGTGCCGACCCAAGAAGCGGTACAAAAACTGGTGGCGGCGCGTTTGGCTGCTGACGTGGCGGACACCGATACATTAGTCATTGCGCGTACGGATGCGAATGCCGCTGACCTACTGACATCGGACTGTGACCCCTATGATAAAGACTTTATTGTCGGTGAGCGCACGGCCGAAGGCTTCTATCGTGTGCGTCCTGGGATTGAGCAAGCGATTTCTCGTGGTTTGGCTTATGCGCCTTATGCGGATCTGATTTGGTGTGAGACCGCTAAACCAGATTTGGAAGAAGCGCGTCAGTTTGCAGAAGCGATTCATGCCCAATACCCAGACCAGCTATTGGCTTATAACTGCTCACCGTCTTTCAACTGGGAGAAAAATCTGGATGCCGAGACGATAGCGCGTTTCCAACAAGAATTGTCTGATATGGGCTATAAGTACCAGTTCATCACGTTGGCGGGTATTCATAACATGTGGTACAACATGTTCGATTTGGCGCATTCTTATGCGCAAGGCGAAGGCATGCGCCATTATGTCGAGAAGGTTCAGCGTCCTGAGTTCGCTGCCGCTGAGCGTGGATACACCTTTGTTGCACACCAGCAAGAAGTGGGCACTGGATACTTTGATCAGATGACCAATATTATTCAAGGTGGCCAATCATCGGTCACGGCATTAACGGGCTCGACGGAAGAAGATCAATTCTAGTCGCGCGATACCGGTTATCAACCTGATAAAAAGGGAGTCTCACACTCCCTTTTTTATTTATTCCCCCTCTTCAACCGGCTCACTTTCTTCTTGGATCTCCAGCAATGTCGACGCGATGGCGACAAAATCACTGTCGGTGATGATCCCAACCAAACGTTGGTGCTTCACCACCGGTAAGCAGCCTATTTTACTCTCGAGCATGGTTAGCGCCGCAGCCCGTAGTGACGCCCCGGGGTCGACTGTGACCAGTTGCCGCTCGATAAAGTGTGATAGGGGAGTATGGATCTGGTGATCGCCATTGGTCGTTTTGCCCAGTGAAGAGGCTTGTGCTGACAGCACATCTCTTTGTGTGACCAGTCCTAACAAACGCTCATCATCGTCAACGATGGGGAGATGGCGAAAGCGCTCTGCACGCATCAACGTATGCGCATCGTCAAGTGTGTGGTCAGGGCTCAGCGTGTGTGGATGCCGGGTCATCATATCATCAACAATAAACATGGCACCTCCTTGTTATCAGTGCACAGGATTACTTTTACTGTAGTGCACTTATCTTGGGTTAGACGTGATGCGCATCAACTATCAGCCCGAGTGTTGAAAACGATAAATAGAGGCAGTCAATCCACCTTGGCTAGGCTAACTGCTCTCAGGTTGCTTGATATTCACGGTGGGCTACCTATACTAGCGGCCTGCTTTTTATCTAGGCAAACGTCATGCAATTATCCGATTTTCACTTTGAACTCCCCGACGCGTTAATTGCACGCTATCCGCAGCCGGATCGCAGTGCAAGTCGCTTATTGTCACTCGATGGCACAAGCGGTGAGGTGGTACATCGTCAGTTTAAAGATATCCTCGAGCTGGTTGAGCCTGGGGATTTGATGGTGTTCAACAACACACGTGTGATCCCTGCGCGCGTATATGGCCGCAAAGCGTCGGGTGGCAAAATAGAGGTGCTGGTGGAGCGTGTGCTCGACGAACGTCGTTTTCTCGCCCATGTGCGCGCGTCTAAAGCACCAAAGCCGGGGGCTGCACTCTTCCTCGGGGATGACGGACAGATCCCTGCCGAAATGGTGGCACGCCATGACGCACTGTTCGAAATCCAACTAAACAGCGCCAAAGGGGTAGTTGATACACTTAACGACATCGGCCATATGCCTCTGCCGCCCTATATCGATCGTCCTGACGAGGAAAGCGATAAAGAGCGTTATCAAACGGTGTACAATCAAAAGCCAGGCGCAGTGGCGGCACCGACCGCAGGCCTTCACTTTGACGATGCTGTGATGGCAGCGTTAAAAGAGAAAGGCGTCAACATCGCATTTGTCACCTTGCATGTTGGGGCGGGGACGTTCCAACCGGTTCGGGTAGATAACATTGAAGAGCATGTGATGCATGCCGAATACGCCGAGGTGCCGCAAGAGGTGGTTGATGCGGTGAACCACACCCGCTCGCAAGGTAAACGTATCATTGCGGTAGGGACCACGTCGGTGCGCTCTCTAGAAAGTGCCGCACAGGCGGCCAAGCAAAAAGGTGAACCCCTGGCACCGTTTTTTAACGATACCCAGATTTTTATCTATCCTGGTTATCAATGGCAGCTGGTTGACGTGTTAGTGACCAATTTTCACTTGCCGGAATCAACGTTGATTATGCTGGTCAGCGCGTTTGCCGGTTACGACCACACCATGGCAGCCTACCGTGCCGCTGTTGAAGAGCATTATCGCTTTTTTAGTTATGGCGATGCGATGTTTATTACTCGCCAGCAGCGTGCTGGTTAATCATTTTTCACCTGGAGCAATGCATCCGGTGAGTTAAGCTTGCGACAGGGTTAAGCCTGTTAGCATAAGACACACGCCAGACTGTTTCTCTGGCCCCGAGGAGGATTCGTGGAATACGAACTGAAAAAAACCGACGGACGCGCACGACGTGGCCGTTTAATATTTGAACGCGGTACGGTCGAAACCCCGGCATTTATGCCTGTGGGTACATACGGTACCGTAAAAGGCATGACCCCAGAAGAAGTGAAAGGCACCGGTGCGGAAATCCTGCTCGGTAATACGTTTCACTTGTGGTTACGTCCAGGTCAAGAAGTGATGCGGCTACACGGAGACTTGCATGACTTTATGCAGTGGCATGGTCCTATCTTGACTGACTCTGGCGGTTTTCAGGTGTTCAGTTTGGGAGATATCCGTAAGATCACTGAAGAAGGGGTGCATTTTCGCAATCCAGTTAACGGTGATCGCATTTTCATGGATGCGGAAAAATCGATGGAGATCCAATACGATCTTGGCTCAGACGTCGTGATGATTTTTGATGAGTGCACCCCGTATCCTGCGACGCACGCCGAAGCGAAAAAGTCGATGGAGATGTCACTGCGTTGGGCCAAGCGTAGCCGGAACCACTTTGACAAACTGGGTAACAAAAATGCGCTGTTCGGTATTGTGCAAGGCGGCGTCTACGAAGACTTGCGGGATGTGTCCGTTGAAGGTCTCACCGAGATCGGTTTTGATGGGTATGCCGTTGGCGGCCTAGCGGTCGGGGAGCCGAAAGAAGACATGCACCGGATCTTGGAGCACACTTGTCCACAGCTGCCAGAAGATAAACCGCGCTATCTGATGGGCGTGGGGAAACCTGAAGATTTGGTCGAAGGGGTTCGTCGTGGTGTCGACATGTTTGATTGTGTGATGCCGACACGAAACGCACGTAATGGCCACTTGTTTATTACTGGCGGTGTGATCAAGATCCGCAATGCGAAACATAAAAGTGATACCTCGCCTTTGGATCCCGAGTGTGACTGTTACACTTGCCGCCACTACAGCCGTGCTTACCTCTACCATTTAGACCGCTGTAATGAGATCCTAGGCGCGCGACTCAACACCATCCACAACTTACGCTACTATCAGCGCGTGATGGAAGGTTTGCGTAACGCGATTGACGAAGGTAGATTAGATGCCTTTGTAGCGGATTTCTACGCGCGTCGTGGCAAGGAAGTGCCGCCGCTCGATTAATTTCGAATTCAACAACTAGAACGAGGACGTGATTGAATGTTTATCTCACAAGCTCACGCAGCCGCTGAAGCCGCACCACAAGGTGGCGGAATGCAGCTTTTTATCATGCTTGGTCTCTTTGCGGTGATTTTTTACTTTATGATCTACCGCCCGCAATCTAAGCGTGTCAAAGAGCACAAAAACCTTATGGCATCTATGAGCAAAGGGGACGAAGTGCTAACCGGAGGTGGTTTAGTGGGTAAGATCACTCAAATCGCTGAAGACAATGACTTTATTGTGATTGCACTCAACGATAATAACGAAGTGACCATCAAAAAAGACTTCGTGACGGCAGTACTGCCTAAAGGTACTATCCAGTCTCTCTAATTTTCGCAACCATAAAGGATGCATGCTGTGCTAAACCGTTATCCTTTGTGGAAGTACATCATGGTGCTAATAGCCTTGGTTATTGGCGTCGTGTATGCGCTTCCCAATTTATACGGTGAAGATCCAGCAGTACAAATTTCCGGGGCGCGTGGCGCCTCGGTAGATATGACTGCGTTGGACTCCATCAAACAGACTCTCGAATCGAACGACCTTTCCTACCAATCCATTGCGCTCGAAGACGGTACCGTCTTAGCCCGCTTTAAAGACACGGAAGCACAAATCAGTGCCCGTGATGCCTTGATGTCGCGTTTTGACAGTGATGACTATGTGGTCGCCTTAAACTTGGCGCCTGCAACGCCATCGTGGCTGGATACGCTGGGTGCTACCCCAATGAAGCTTGGCCTAGACCTACGTGGTGGGGTGCACTTCCTGATGGAAGTGGACATGGATGCAGCATTAGAAAAGCTGATCACCCAGCAAGAAGACAGCTTCCGTACCGACTTACGTGAAGCGCGTATCCGTTATAGTGGTTTACGAATAGAAGATAACACCCGTGTTGTGGTGAATCTGAGTAATGCCGAAGACACCAATAAAGCACTAGAACTGCTCTCGAACAACTACCTCGACATGAACTTTTCTGTCGATGAAGATGAAGGGCGATTAGCCGCGGTTTACAAAGAAGAGCGCCTCAAAGAGATTCGTAACTACGCGGTGGCGCAAAACATTACCATTTTGCGCAACCGTGTGAATGAACTGGGTGTGGCCGAGCCTTTGGTGCAACGCCAGGGCGCAAGCCGTATTGTGGTTGAACTTCCCGGTGTGCAAGACACGGCACGCGCGAAAGAAATTCTTGGTGCCACCGCGACCTTGGAATTCCGCGAAGTGGACCAGGACGCTGACCTATCTGCCGCCATGGCAGGCCGAGTGCCACCGGGCAGCGAGTTGATGCGTACTCGAGATGGTCGTCCCGCCGTGCTGAAAAAGCGGGTCATTTTGACGGGCTCGCACATTACTGACGCTAGCTCCTCCCGCGATGAATACAGCCGACCACAAGTTAACATCTCTCTCGACAGCGAGGGTGGTGACAAAATGTCTGACTTCAGTAAGCGTAACATTGGCGAGCTGATGGCAACGGTGTTTGCTGAGTACAAAGACAGCGGTGAGCGTGACGAAAACGGCAAAGTGATCTTGGAAAAACACGAAGAAGTGATTAACCAAGCCACCATTCAATCAGCACTCGGTCGTAACTTCCGTATTACGGGCATCGACTCGGCGGCAGAAGCGCACAATCTTGCACTATTGCTACGTGCGGGTGCTTTGATTGCACCAATTTCGATTGTTGAAGAGCGTACCATTGGTCCATCGATGGGGCAGCAAAACATCAACATGGGCATACAAGCCTGTTTATGGGGCCTTGTGGCTGTCATGTTGTTTACCTTGGTTTATTACCGTCGTTTCGGTTTATTTGCTAACTGTGCTTTGCTCGCGAATATTGTTCTGATTATCGGGATCATGTCGCTTATTCCAGGCGCGACCATGACGCTACCAGGGATTGCCGGTATTGTTTTAACCGTGGGGATGGCGGTGGATGCCAACGTATTGATATTCGAACGTATTCGTGAAGAGCTCCACGAGGGGCGTAATCCACAACACGCGATTGACCGGGGCTATTCCAACGCGTTTAGTACCATTGCCGATGCCAACATTACCACCTTAATCACTGCCATTATTTTGTTTGCAGTGGGGACGGGGGCGATTAAAGGCTTCGCGGTAACGCTGTCGATCGGTATTTTGACCTCGATGTTTACCGCTATCGTGGGAACGCGTGCGCTAGTGAATCTAGTGTATGGCGGTAAGCGCGTCAAAAAACTGTCGATTTAAGGGAGCCAAGCATGTTTCAAATATTTAAACCAGACATGTCGATCAACTTTATGCGTTGGTCTAAGTTGGCCTTCGTCTTTTCTATCGCCATGATCGCTGCCTCAGTACTCACGTTGTCAACAAAATGGTTGAACTGGGGGTTAGACTTTACTGGCGGCACCTTGATTGAAGTCCGTTTCGATCAACCGGCCGATCTCCCCGTGATTCGCGAAGCGCTGGCGACAGAAGGCTTTGACGATGCAGTGGTACAAAACTTCGGTAGTGCGACTGATGTTATGGTGAGGCTACGCCCCCGTGATGACATGGATGGCGAGAATCTCGGGAACGAGGTACTCAATGCCATTAAAGCAGGGACAGGCGATGAGGTTGAGATGCGCCGGATCGAGTTTGTTGGCCCCAATGTGGGTGATGAGCTGACCGAAGCGGGCGGACTTGCGATCATCATCGCGCTGGTTTGTATCCTGATCTATGTCTCGTTCCGTTTCGAGTGGCGCCTGGCTGCAGGGGCTGTCATGGCACTGGCGCACGATGTGATTATCACTCTGGGTATCTTTTCGTTGTTCGAAGTTGAACTGGATTTAACCATCGTTGCCGCTCTATTGACGGTGGTGGGGTACTCACTGAACGATACCATCGTGGTCTTTGACCGTATTCGTGAAAACTTCCGCAAACTGCGTAAAGGTGAGTCGAGCGAAGTCATTAACGCGTCTGTTTCCCAGACCCTTAGCCGGACCACGATTACGTCAGGCACGACCTTGTTCGTGGTGATTGCGCTCTTTACCTTGGGTGGCTCAATGATCCATGGTTTTGCCATGGCCCTGCTGATTGGTATTACGGTCGGGACTTACTCGTCGATTTATGTGGCGTCAGCACTCGCGTTGAAACTCGGTATCACGCGTGAGCACTTATTGGTGCCAGAAGTGGAAAAAGAAGGTCAAGAATTCGATTCAATGCCTTAATCGCATGTTAGAAAACAAAAAGCGGCGCTCATCGAGCGCCGCTTTTTTATGGTCTGTGCTTGAGTCTTCTATTTTTTCATCGACTCTGGGGCGTGCTCACGAACCTTGGCAAGCATGCCTTTCACCACGCGTGCGCCACCACTGACAATATTGCCAGAACGCATGTAGTCGGTACCACCGTTAAAATCGGTACAAATGGCACCTGCTTCACGGGCAATCAATTCCCCAGCGGCCAAGTCCCAAGGCTTGAGGCCTAGTTCAAAGAAGCCATCCACGCGGCCTGCGGCAACGTAGCAAAGGTCTAACGCGGCAGAACCAGTACGACGAAAATCGGCACAATCAACAAACAAGGCACTGACTACTGCCATAAAACCTTCTGCGTGTTGTTTCGCTTTGAAAGGGAATCCTGTCGCTAGGACAGTTCCATCCAGCTCTTTTGCGCTGCCGGTGCGGATACGCTTATTGTTGAGCTGTGCGCCTGACCCACGTTGGGCCGTAAACAGTTCATTGCGGATGGGATCGTAAACGCAGCCAATCTCAGTGCGGCCTTTAATGCGCACAGCGATCGACACGCTGAAATGTGGAAAGTCATTGACGAAGTTAGTGGTGCCATCCAGTGGGTCGATGATCCATTGATAATCGCTATCTTTTCCTTCTGCCACGCCTGACTCTTCGCCAATAATGGTGTGGTCCGGATACGATTTTTTGATGATGTCGATGATGATGTGTTCCGCACTTTTGTCAATATTGGTGACAAAGTCATTACTGCCTTTTTGTGCGGTTTCGATGTTGTCTCTGTTTTCTGCGGATTTAGCGATAAAATCGCCAGCCTTCCGTGCAGCACGGACGGCGATGTTTAGCATCGGATGCATACGGTTTTCCCAACGGATGTTAAAGAACGAAAGCGGCTCGGAGTATAACAGAGCCAGAGCAAAAGGAAAGTGGGTATTTTTTAACCATTGCTGCTCACGCAACGATCACGCTGACAGGTTTTGCTGAGAAGTATTATCGATTGCACTGTGATAAACTGCGCAGATCTGACAGACCCCTGTGCACTGAATTGATGGTGTGCAGAGCAAGAGACGAAAACAACATCATGCTAGATCAAATCCGCGTTGTATTAGTAGGCACCTCTCACTCCGGCAATATTGGCTCCGCAGCCAGAGCGATGAAAGTCATGGGACTTAGCCATATGACATTAGTTGCTCCTGACTGTGAAGTGGATGGCCAGGCCATTGCGCTCGCAGCTGGGGCCAGTGACATCGCGAATAATGCGCGGATAGTTGAAACATTAGAAGATGCGGTGGCTGATTGTGGTTTGGTCATCGGTACGAGTGCGCGCAGCCGCACATTAGATTGGCCAATGTTGGATGCGCGTGAATGTGGCCAAAAAGCAATTACCGAAGCGGCAACGCATCCCGTCGCGATCGTGTTTGGTCGTGAGCGAACCGGCTTGACGAATGAAGAGCTGCAAACCTGTCATTACCATGTATCCATCCCATCTAACCCAGATTACAGTTCATTAAATCTCGCCATGGCGGTACAAACACTGTGTTATGAAATGCGTGTTGCCTGGCTAGATAGCCAAGCCTACCAAGGCCCAAGCCTAGAAGAAACCTACCCATTAAATGACGATTTGACGCGTTTTTATCAGCACCTAGAAACGGTACTCACGAAAACGGGATTCATCCGCACCCAGCACCCTGGCATGGTGATGACAAAACTGCGTCGTCTATTCAATCGCGCGCGATTAGAAAGCCAAGAATTAAATATTTTGCGCGGCGTACTGTCATCTATCGAAAAGGTGACCAAGCAAACGGCATCGAGCGACCAGAATATCGATAATCATCGCGCGAATTGATCCTTTCAAACAGTAAGACGTAACCCACGGTGAAAACTTGACAAAAATACTCAGGTAAATACTTGACCAAATTACTCAGGTATGTAAGTATTTGACCATCTATTCACCACAGGTAGCGTGTTATGAGATTGACTTCGAAAGGCCGTTATGCGGTTACTGCCATGCTCGATGTGGCGCTTCATGCCGAGCAGGGCCCTGTGCCACTGGCGGACATTTCTGAGCGTCAAGGCATTTCATTGTCTTATCTTGAGCAACTTTTTTCGCGGCTCCGTAAGTCGGGATTGGTTAGCAGTGTTCGCGGTCCAGGCGGCGGTTATCGCCTTGGCGTGGCGGCGAATGATATTGCCGTTGGTGCCGTCATTGCCGCGGTGGACGAATCGGTCGATGCGACCAAATGCCAGGGTAAAGCAGATTGCCAAGGCGGAACCCGTTGTTTGACACATACTCTGTGGCACGACTTAAGTGCCCGTATTAGCGGTTTTCTTAACGACATCACGCTCGGTGAGCTGATGCATGATAACGAAGTGAAGCAAGTAGCAGATCGTCAGGACGCTAAACTGGATGCCTCATTGGCACCAAGGAACACGTTTAGCTCGAAGGTCAAACAAGATAGCGCCACCATAGGCGTGAACGTTCGCTCCTGATGACCAATGTCGGTGTAATTGGAGAAAAACATGAAATTGCCCATATATTTTGATTATTCAGCCACGTGTCCGGTCGATCCACGCGTTGCAGAAAAAATGATGCAGTACCTGACGATGGACGGGGTTTTTGGTAACCCAGCTTCTCGTTCGCACCGTTTTGGCTGGCAAGCAGAAGAAGCCGTCGATACCGCGCGTGAGAATATTGCCAACTACTGCAATGCCGACCCACGTGAAATCGTGTTCACCTCAGGAGCGACGGAATCAGACAACCTGGCTATCAAAGGGATTGCCAATTTCTACGCGAAAAAAGGTAAGCACATTATTACGTGCAAGACGGAGCATAAAGCGGTGCTTGACCCTTGCCGTCAGCTTGAGCGCGAAGGCTTTGAAGTCACTTATCTGGAGCCAGAAGAAAACGGCTTGGTCGACATGAAAAAGCTTGAAGCGGCTATGCGTGACGACACTATCTTGGTGTCAATCATGCACGTGAATAACGAAATTGGTGTCATTCAAGACATTACTGCGATCGGTGAGCTTTGTCGTGAGCGTAAGATCATGTTCCACGTCGACGCCGCGCAGTCTGTGGGTAAAGTGCCACTGGATGTCAAAGAGATGAAAGTCGATTTGATTTCTTTCAGCGCGCACAAAGCTTATGGCCCTAAAGGCATTGGTGCCATGTATGTTCGTCGTAAACCACGTGTTCGCATTGAAGCGCAGATGCATGGCGGTGGCCATGAGCGTGGTATGCGTTCAGGTACGCTGGCCACTCATCAAATCGTTGGGATGGGTGAGGCGTTTCGCATTGCTAAAGAAGAGCGTGAGAAAGATTTCCAGCACGCACTGGCGCTGCGCAATCGCTTTTATGACGGCGTAAAAGATTTAGAAGAAGTTTACGTGAATGGCGATATGGAACAGCGCGTTCCACACAACTTAAACGTGAGCTTCGCATTTGTTGAAGGTGAATCTTTGTTGATGGCGCTAAAAGATCTGGCGGTTTCATCAGGTTCGGCTTGCACGTCAGCGAGCCTTGAGCCTTCTTACGTGCTGCGTGCGCTTGGACGCGACGATGAGCTCGCACACAGCTCACTGCGCTTCTCATTCGGTCGTTTTACCACCGAAGAAGAAGTGGATTATGCGATTGAGAAAGTGCGTGAAGCTGTGAACAAGCTGCGTGAAATGTCACCACTTTGGGACATGTATAAAGACGGTATCGATTTAAGTACCGTTGAATGGGCGCACCACTAACTCGAAAAACGCGCCAGCTGGTAACAGTGAGCAATCATACAGAGGAAACAATTATGGCTTACAGCGATAAAGTAATTGACCACTACGAAAACCCACGTAACGTTGGCTCGTTTGAAAAAGGCGATCCATCCATTGGTAACGGCATGGTCGGTGCCCCTGCTTGTGGCGATGTCATGAAGCTGCAAATCAAAGTCAACGACGAAGGCATCATCGAAGACGCTAAGTTTAAAACGTATGGCTGCGGGTCGGCGATCGCGTCGAGCTCGTTGGTCACCGAATGGGTAAAAGGGCGTTCGATTGACGATGCCGCTGCAATCAAAAACTCTGAAATTGCGGAAGAGCTTGAGCTGCCGCCGGTAAAAGTGCACTGCTCTATCTTGGCAGAAGACGCCATTAAAGCAGCAGTTAGCGACTACAAGAAAAAACACCAGCAGTAAAACGAAGGGGTTGTTGATACTATGGCTATTACCATGACACAAGCGGCATCAGATCGCGTCAGAGCGTTTCTAGACAACCGCGGCAAAGGCATTGGCCTACGCCTAGGCGTACGAACGTCAGGGTGTTCAGGCATGGCCTATGTGCTCGAGTTTGCTGATGAGCTTCAAGAAGGCGATCAGGTCTTTGAGTATGATGATGTCAAGGTAATTGTCGACGGCAAGAGTTTGCTCTATCTCGAAGGGACGGAGTTAGATTTTGTCAAAGAAGGCCTAAACGAAGGCTTTCAGTTCAACAACCCTAACGTCAGTAGCGAATGTGGTTGTGGCGAAAGCTTCAACGTGTAATACGTGAGAGCACATGAATCATTTTGAACTCTTCGGGCTACCGTATCAGTTTGAGCTGGACGGTAGCTCGCTTTCTTCAACGTTTCGGGAACTGCAGCGCCAGTACCACCCAGATAACGTTGCCAGCCAAGACGAAAAAACGCGTCTTCAGGCGGTACAGAAAGCCTCGCAAGTGAACGACGCGTTTCAGACGTTAAAAGATCCCGCTCGACGAGCTGAATACATGTTAGCGTTACAAGGCATTGATTTAAAAGACGAACAGCAAACGATGCAGGATCCCGAATTTTTGATGCAGCAAATGACGCTGCGTGAAGAGCTAGAGTCGATCACTGATAGCCAAGATGATGCCGCATTGTTTGATTTTGGCGAAAAAGCACAAGCCCTTTATGACGCCTTGGTCAAAGAGGTTAAGCAGACCCTTTCCGCTTCCCAGTGGCAAGAGGCTGCGGTTATTGTGCGCAAGCTTAAGTTTGCAGAGAAGCTTCGTTATGAAGTGGAGCGCGTCGAAGATCAGTTAATGAGCTGATTGACGCTATTCGCCTGTCAACGCAGTAAAGTTTAAGGATTAGACATGGCACTGTTACAGATTTCAGAGCCCGGTCAAAGTGCCGAACCGCATGCGCATAAACATGCTGTCGGCATCGATTTGGGTACGACCAACACCTTGGTTGCCACGGTACGAAGCGGTACCGCAACCACCTTGAACGATGAGCAAGATCGGTCACTGATCCCATCAGTGGTCCATTATGGCGACAATGCCATCTCTGTCGGCTATGACGCCCTTCCCTATGTGCAAACAGACAGTGCCAACACCTTGGTGTCGGTTAAACGCATGATGGGGCGTTCGCTAGACGATGTTCAGGCCCGTTACCCTCAGCTGCCTTATCAGTTTTCACAAACCGAAAACGGTTTACCGCAAGTCGAGACTCGACGTGGTGCAATTAACCCCGTTCAGGGGTCATCAGACATCTTGCGTGCTGTCCGTGAACGTGCAGAAAGCAGTCTCGGAGATGCGCTGGAAGGTGTGGTGATCACCGTGCCCGCTTATTTTGACGACGCGCAGCGTGCGGGCACCAAAGATGCCGCCAAGCTGGCAGGTCTCAATGTTCTTCGCTTACTCAATGAACCAACCGCGGCGGCGATTGCTTACGGATTAGACTCGGGCCAGGAAGGGGTCATTGCCGTGTATGATTTAGGCGGTGGGACTTTTGATATCTCGATTCTTCGCCTCTCCCAAGGCGTCTTTGAGGTTATGGCGACCGGTGGCGACTCGGCCTTGGGCGGGGATGACTTTGATCATCTGCTAGAGCAGTGGATTAGTGAGCAAGCCGGGTTTAAAACACTCAGTGGTGACGAACGTCGCACTGTGCTGCATGCAGCGACCCAAGCTAAAATTACCCTTTCTTCTGCCGATCGCGCAGCTATCGATGTGCTAGGTTGGCAAGGCGAGTTGACCCGCGAAACCTTTGATGCCTTGATCGCTCCCTTAGTGAAAAAAACCCTGATGTCGTGTCGTCGTGCGCTCAAAGATGCAGGCGTAAAGGCTGAGGAAGTGCTTGAGGTGGTGATGGTAGGGGGCTCGACTCGTGTTCCCGCTGTTCGTGAGCAAGTGGGTGCCTTTTTCGATCGTGAGCCATTAACTAGCATTGATCCGGACAAAGTGGTCGCCATGGGCGCGGCAACGCAAGCGGATATTTTGGTAGGTAATAAACCTGATTCTGACATGTTGTTGCTCGATGTTATTCCGCTATCCCTAGGCATTGAAACCATGGGCGGCTTGGTGGAAAAAATTATTCCGCGCAATACCACGATACCGGTCGCGAAAGCGCAAGAGTTTACCACGTTCAAAGACGGCCAAACCGGCATGAAAGTGCACATCGTACAAGGTGAGCGCGAAATGGTAGATGATTGCCGCTCACTGGCACGTTTCTCGTTAAAAGGCATTCCACCCATGACAGCTGGCGCGGCCCATGTCCGTGTGACCTATCAAGTGGATGCCGATGGTTTGTTGTCCGTATCTGCGATGGAAAAATCAACCGGCGTTGAGTCATCTATCCAAGTGAAGCCATCTTATGGGCTTAACGACGATGAAATTGCCGATATGATTAAGTCATCGTTCACGCATGCAGAGGAAGACAAAGACGCCCGCTTTTTAGCTGAGCAACGGGTAGAAGCTGATCGTGTGATTGAAGGGCTACTCGTGGCGATGCAGCAAGATGGTGACACCTTGCTTGATCAAAATGAGCAACAGGCGCTCGTAAACGAGATTGAAACATTGATCGCCCTGAGAAACGGCAAAGATGGCACCGCCATTGAAGCAGGGATCAAAGCATTAGACAAAGCCAGCCAGACCTTTGCGGCACGCCGTATGGACCAATCGATTCGTAATGCGTTGGCCGGCCAATCCATTGATGAGGTGTAATCATGCCTAAGATTATTGTTCTACCGCACCAAGACTTGTGCCCCGAGGGTGCGGAGTTAGAGGCGAAAGAGGGCGAGACCGTCCTAGATGTGGCATTAAAAAATGGTATTGGTATTGAGCACGCGTGTGAAAAATCTTGCGCTTGCACCACTTGTCATGTCGTGGTTCGTGAAGGCTTTGACTCGCTGGACGAAAGTGATGAGCTTGAGGATGACATGCTGGATAAAGCCTGGGGACTTGAGCCTGAATCACGTCTTGGCTGCCAGGCAAAAATCACCGATGAAGATCTCGTGGTTGAAATTCCGCGCTATACCCTAAACCATGCGGCTGAAAATCATTAATCCAAGGCTGCAACGGACGGAGAAGCAAGATGAGCTTAAAATGGACAGACTCGCTCGATATTGCGATTGAGCTTTGTGACGCTTACCCAGATGTGGATCCTAAAACGGTACGTTTTACCGACTTGCATCAATGGATCACGGAACTGAATGAGTTTGACGATGATCCGGAACGCTCTAACGAGCGAATTTTGGAAGCGATCATTATGTGCTGGATGGATGAGTTAGACTGAGGGCTAGCTCTCGTGAGTGATTGATAATACTTGTGTTATCGTCACCGGCTCGGCACAGTATCTGCGGCCAAATTATATTATTGTGAAAAGCGGGCCAATGGGCTCGCTTTTTTTCATTTAGCTGGGAGCATTTACCGCACAAGCTCCCCAGTGAGGCACGCTGTACAGTAAAAAACAGCGCGAGAGTACAAGGAGTGCAAAATGTCAGAAACATTAAACGTAACCCTGTCGCATCAACCGGCAGCAGCGCAGTGGGGTGAGAACGCCCTGGTCTCATTTGATGCCGATAAAGCGGTTGTGCACGCGCCAACAGGCGAGACGCAACGCGATAAAGTACAGCAAGCGGCCCGTAAACTCGAAGGGCAAGGAGTCCCTGCATTAACCTTGACCGGTGAACACTGGAGCCTTGAATTGGTTTGGGCTTTTTATCAAGGACTTCGTGGACCAAAAAATAAGGTCGCTTTCGAACAAACCGTGCTGAGCGAAGCGGATGCCGCCGAGTTTACTTTACGACAAACCGTCGGTGATTGGGTTCGCGATATTATCAACCAAACCGCCGAAGAAGTTGGCCCGCATCAATTAGTTGCCCGTGCGGGGGAATTTGTAAAATCGATGGCACCAGATCATGTCACTTACAAGATTATTTCAGGCACGGATCTGCTAGAAAAAGGATGGCACGGTATTTATACCGTTGGGCGAGGCTCTGCCCGTAAACCGACCATGCTGCAATTGGACTATAACCCGACGGGTAATCCGGATGCACCGGTTTATGCATGCTTAGTCGGCAAAGGGATCACCTTTGATTCGGGCGGCTATAGCATCAAAGGATCTGACTTTATGACCACCATGAAAGCGGACATGGGGGGATCGGCAACCGCGACAGGTGCCCTAGCGATGGCGATTGCGAAAGGCCTCAATAAGCGAGTTAAACTAGTGCTTTGTTGTGCTGAGAACATGATCTCGAGTAGCGCTTACAAGCTGGGTGATATCATCACCTACAAAAATGGTGTCACGGTTGAAGTACTGAATACCGACGCCGAGGGGCGCTTGGTGCTTGCTGATGGTTTGATGTATGCCAGTGAGCAGAAACCGGAATTATTGATCGATTGTGCCACCTTAACGGGGTCGGCCAAAGCGGCTCTCGGTAACGACTTCCATGCGCTCTTTAGCTTTGATGAGAAACTAGCCCATCGTACGCTTGAGGCGGCACAACAAGAAGATGAAGGCATGTGGCCACTGCCATTGGCAGAGTTCCACCGTCAGCTTCTACCTTCCTCGTTTGCCGATATCGCCAATGCGTCGATGGGGGCATATATGCCGGGAGCAAGCACCGCGGCTGCGTTCCTGTCTTACTTTGTTGAAGACTACCAAAAAGGTTGGATGCATATCGATTGTTCAGGCACTTACCGTAAAGCAGCTAATGACAAATGGGCGGTAGGAGCGACCGGCATGGGTGTAAAAACGCTATCGCGTGTGTTGCTGGATGAAGCCAAGTAATCCGGACAAAGAGGGTGAGGTATTAACGAATTCTTTGTGTGAGTTAACGCTTCATCGTATTGCCGATAGGGACACACCATAAAGTTTGCTAGGGTAGGCACGTTGTTGCCCCCCTAGCGGGCCAGATTTAGACAGTGAAAGGATAAGCGAATGACCATTGAACGCACTTTTTCTATCGTCAAGCCTGATGCCGTAGAGCGTAATTTGATTGGCACGCTTTATCAGCGAATCGAAAGTGCTGGTTTGCGTATTGTGGCTGCAAAAATGCTGCACCTAAGCAAAGAGCAGGCAGAAGGATTCTATGCTGAGCACCAAGGCAAACCTTTTTTTGACTCTTTGGTAGAGTTTATGACGTCTGGGCCGATCATGGTCCAGGTGTTGGAAGGAGAGAGCGCCATCAACCGTTATCGTGAGTTGATGGGGAAAACCAACCCAGAAGAAGCCGCGTGCGGCACTTTGCGTGCTGATTACGCGGAGAGTATGCAATATAATTCAGTACATGGTTCGGATAGCCCTGGCTCCGCGGAGCGTGAGGTTGCGTATTTTTTCACCGCGGATGAGCTGCATCCTCGTTGCTAAATGAAGCTTGTATTCTATGTTTGAAAAAAGAGGCGAAAGCCTCTTTTTTTTATCCCTAAGACGCCTAACGCACATCGAATAACCCCGCTTAGAGAGAGTGGAAACTGTGATCTAAAGCCTGTACAATTTCGCGCCTTAAGCGCGTCCCGTTGAGAGGCCTTGGCGATGAACAAGGTGACTTATCCGGAGAACGCCAGGCGAATATTCGTGTCTTACCACATAGCTAGTTCTTACGAGGCAACCCCAATGACGACAGAGAAAGTTAATCTGCTTGATTTTGATAGGCAAGGATTGCGTGCTTATTTCGCTGATGAGCTCGGTGAAAAAGCTTTCCGCGCTGACCAAGTCATGAAGTGGATGTATCATTTTGGTTGCGATGACTTTGATGAAATGAATAACATCAATAAGAAGTTACGGGAGAAACTCAAGCGTGTGGCGGTGATCCAAGCACCGGAAGTAAGCGAAGCACATTACTCGAAAGATGGGACCATCAAATGGGCCATGAGAGTCGGTGGCCAAGATGTAGAAACCGTGTATATACCAGAAGATGAACGAGCCACTCTGTGTGTTTCTTCTCAGGTAGGCTGTGCGCTGGATTGCAAATTTTGTTCGACAGGTGCGCAAGGGTTTAACCGTAATCTGCGTGTTTCTGAAATTATTGGTCAGGTTTGGCGAGCAGCCAAGGAAATAGGCATAGAAAAAGAAACCGGACGTCGTCCTATTACCAATGTGGTCATGATGGGAATGGGTGAGCCTTTGCTCAACATGAAAAACCTCCTGCCATCATTGAACCTGATGCTGGATGATAACGCGTATGGTTTGTCAAAACGTCGCGTCACTGTATCGACCTCAGGAGTTGTTTCAGGCCTTGAGCAAATGATCGGGAAAATCGATGTGGCCCTGGCGATTTCTTTGCACGCACCGAATGATGCACTGCGTAGTCAAATCATGCCGATTAACGATCGCTGGGATATTGAGGCGTTTTTAGACGCTGTCCACCGTTATATCGCTACCTCCAATGCTAACCGTGGTCGCGTCACTATTGAATATATTCTGCTCGATCATGTTAATGATGATATGGAGCATGCGCGTCAACTCGCAGAGCTGTTAAAAGATACCCCAGCAAAGATTAACCTGATCCCATTTAACCCGTATCCTGGATCGCCATTCAATAAACCGAGTAACTCTCGTATTGATCGGTTTATGAAAACCTTGATGGAATATGATTTTACGGTGACGGTGCGTAAAACGCGCGGCGATGATATTGATGCGGCCTGCGGTCAACTTGCAGGTGATATCGTTGACCGAACGAAACGTGCCGAGAAGCGACTGGGCGCACAGGAGGTTATCCCTGTTCGACCTGTCTAGGTATGCGTTTTTGTGAGGGAAGAACATGGTAAAAACTGGCTGGATATTCGTGTTGATCGTCTCATTGGCGGCATGTGCCACGCCAGTTTCGCAGCAAAACGATACTAAGTTTGATAAAATACAAGCTGCAGAGGCGCGAATAGCGCTGGGATTAGGCTATTTAAACAGTGATCGCTATCAACAAGCGCAGCAAAACTTGCAGCAAGCACGCCAATATGCGCCTAATTACTATCGTACCTCGCTGTCTATGGCGTATTATCAACAGCGTGTCGGTGAAACTGAGAAAGCGGACCGCTTGTACCAACAAGCGTTATCGCAAGCGTCTGAAAAAGGTGATGTATATAATAACTACGGGGTATTTTTGTGCGAACAACAGCGTTTTGCGCAAGCAAAAGACGCTTTTTTGCAAGCAGTCGCACAACCGTATTATCATCGCGTGTCAGAGAGTTATGAAAATGCAGCGTTCTGCCAGCTGAAAGCTGGTGATCATGAGAACGCAAAAGCCTTGTTTGAGAAAGCGACTGATCATGATCCCCTTAATGTCCGTGCCGGCTTACAACTTGCCAAGTTAGAGATTGAAAATGGGCAAGAGACACGTGCCACCGCGCGCATTGAACAACTTCATAAACGCGTTGGTGTGCGTTCTGGCGGATTATTATTGTTGGTTAAAGCCTATCAGCAACAGGGCTACACGGAGAGAGCTGCCCATGACGCTCAGCGATTGGCGCAACGGTTTCCAGAATCCAAAGAATATCAATTGTACCTAGCGAATGAATACTGAACAGACGGAAGAGCAAGCGCAACCTGATACACAACCTGCGCCCGGGGAAGTATTAAAGCAAGCGCGAGAGAAAATGGGCTGGAGTGTTCGCGATGTGGCTGACCGACTGCGATTGCGGGCCAGTGTCATTGAGGATCTTGAAAACAATAATCCAGATATGGATCAGCTGGCCACGTTTACACGTGGCTATTTGCGATCCTATGCCAAGCTGATGCAAATCGATGCCGATCAGCTCTTGGGTAATAGCAACATGGACGCGAGCAGTGCTGCAACGGTACAGAAGATGCAAAGCTTCTCTCGTAAAACCCGGCGACAAAGAAGTGAGAGCCGGTTAATGTGGCTATCGTGGGTGATCATCGCTATCGCTGTCGGCATTACTGGGGTGTGGTACTGGCAAAACCAGCAAGCTATGACGTCGGTACCGACTCAGATGGACAATGAGCAAACGAACGAGATTGTGACCACCCCCTCTGAACAAGATAGAGCAATCATCGCGGCAGACTCTCAAGTTGCGGCAGATGCGATGGTTGCAGAGCCAACAGATACAGACACGCCTGCAGACCCAGGTGCAATGAGCGATACGGCATCTGAAAGTGAGAATGTGGTGCCTGATGTGTCCACTGATCTTACTGACAGCGAAGCGAATAATGAAGCTAGCGTTCAGGATGATGCCGAAGTCGAAGCACCGCGTGTTTCCTCGGAGGCACAAACCACGGTCAGCGCCCCCGAAAATCGTTTAGTCATGACCTTTAGTGGAGATTGCTGGATCGATGTTCGTGATGCGAATGGAGAGCGCTTGGCGACAGGGATAAAAGCAGAAGGTGAGCAAGTAACCCTAACGGGTGAAACGCCGTATCAATTGGTGCTGGGAGCGCCAAGCGTGGTGAAAATTACCTTTAATGGCGACAATATTGATCTTGATGGCTACCCAACCGGGCAAGTGGCTCGGTTGCGCCTTCCGCAGTAATCAGAGAACGTCGATATGCACAACGAAAACCCCATTAAACGTCGTCCGTCCAAACGTATCAATGTAGGTAATGTACCGATTGGTGATGGTGCACCTATTGCGGTGCAGTCTATGACCAATACCCGTACCACTGACGTGGACGCGACCGTCGCCCAAATCAAAGCGTTAGAAAATGTTGGCGCAGACATTGTTCGCGTGTCAGTACCCACGATGGATGCGGCAGAAGCGTTTAAATTGATTAAAGCGCAGACGTCGATCCCGCTGGTTGCGGATATTCACTTTGATTATCGTATTGCACTAAAAGTCGCCGAATATGGCGTCGATTGTTTACGTATCAACCCAGGTAATATCGGTAAAGAAGAGCGAATCCGTGCGGTCGTGGACGCAGCCCGTGATAAAAACATTCCTATCCGTATTGGTGTTAATGGCGGTTCGCTAGAACGTGACCTACAAGAAAAATACGGTGAGCCTACCGCGGATGCGTTGGTAGAATCGGCCATGCGTCATGTCGATATCCTCGACCGGCTCAATTTCGACCAATTCAAAGTCAGTGTTAAAGCCTCTGATGTTTTCTTAGCAGTAGAGTCGTACCGCAAACTGGCACAACAAATTGAGCAGCCACTTCACCTTGGTATTACCGAGGCCGGTGGCGCACGTGCTGGTGCGGTTAAATCTTCGGTTGGCTTAGGCATGTTGCTGGCTGAAGGCATTGGTGACACCTTACGTGTATCGTTGGCGGCCGATCCGGTAGAAGAAATCAAAGTCGGGTTTGATATTCTCAAATCCCTCCGTATACGCTCGCGAGGCGTGAATTTTATCGCGTGTCCAAGCTGCTCGCGTCAAGAGTTTGACGTGATAGGTACTATCAATGCCCTTGAGCAGCGGGTGGAAGACATTATTACGCCTATGGATGTGTCAGTCATTGGTTGCGTGGTGAATGGCCCAGGCGAAGCGGAAGCGTCTCATCTTGGTCTTGCGGGAGGCAGCAAGCGTAGTGCTTATTATCTGGATGGAAAACGTCAAAAAGAACGCTTTAATAACGATAACTTGGTGGATGAATTAGAAGCAAAAATCCGAGCCAAAGCGGCAATGATGGATGAGCGAAACCGCATCAAAGTATCTCAAGTCGATCAAGAAGGCTAAGCCGCCAGGCGGCCTTCTCCCCTTTTTTATATTATTTCGGTAACGGACGTTAACGTGGCTAAAACAATTCAAGCAATCCGAGGCATGAATGATTGTCTCCCGTCTCAATCTCCCTTATGGCAAAAGCTCGAAAACACCATCAAAAAGGTCGTGAGTGCTTATGGCTATAGCGAAGTACGCATGCCAATCGTGGAAGCGACTCACCTGTTTAGCCGTGCGATTGGGGAAGTGACAGACGTTGTCGAAAAAGAAATGTATACCTTCGAGGACCGCAATGGGGACAGCCTGACGTTGCGTCCAGAAGGCACCGCTGGCTGCGTACGTGCGGGGATCGAAAATGGGTTGCTATATAACCAAGAGCATCGTCTTTGGTATACCGGACCCATGTTTCGTCACGAACGCCCACAAAAAGGCCGTTATCGCCAATTCCATCAGTTTGGTGTCGAAGTGTTTGGCCTAAACGGCCCTGACGTTGATGCCGAGCTGATCATGATGACAGCACGCCTTTGGCGTGAGCTGGGTATTGCTGAGCATGTGCGCCTTGAGCTGAACTCGATTGGCTCCCCCCAAGCACGGGCCAACTATCGCCAAGCGCTGGTGGACTTTTTGATGCAGCACGAGTCCGTGCTGGATGAGGACAGCAAGCGCCGTATGCAGACCAATCCTCTACGTGTGCTCGATACCAAGAACGCTGATATCCAAGCCGTTTTAGTGGATGCCCCTCAGTTGGGTGACTACCTGGATGACGAATCAAAACAGCATTTTGCCGGCTTATGTGAACTCTTGGATGCCGCAGGTATCGAATACCAAGTGAATCACCGTTTGGTGCGTGGTCTCGACTATTACAACCGTACTGTTTTTGAGTGGATTACTGACAGCTTAGGCGCTCAAGGGACAGTATGTGGTGGCGGTCGTTATGATGGATTGGTTGAACAACTGGGTGGGAAGGCAACACCTGCTGTTGGTTTTGCGATGGGCCTAGAGCGACTAGTACTGATGTTAGAGCATCTGAGCCAAGATGCTGTGCGACCCGCCGTGGATGTTTATATGGTCACCGCAGGCGAAGGGGCCATGGTGGCGGGTATGAAGCTAGCGGAAAACTTGCGTGAACAAGTCCCTGGATTACGGGTTATGTCGCATTTTGGCGGTGGTAATTTTAAGAAACAGTTTAAGCGTGCGGATAAAGTTGGTGCGGCTGTGGCGATCGTGCTGGGTGAAGACGAAGTCGCTAACGGGACTGTGGCACTAAAAGATTTGAAAGGCGGCGAGCAACAAACGCTGACACAAAATGCGCTTGCCGCGACATTAAAAGCATTGATTTAGAGAGGACAGAGCGTGGACGTCTACACCACAGAAGAGCAGCAAGTCGAAGCCATTAAAAAGTGGTGGCGAGACAATGGAAAAGCCGTTGTCATTGGCGCCGTCGTTGGTTTAGGAGCATTGTATGGCTGGCGTTACTTCCAGTCTCAACAGCTGGAAAATAAGGAGCAAGCGTCACAGCAATACGAGCAAGCGCTAAGCACCATTGAACGTGGCGACACCGTGGCATTGAGCCAGCTGGAAGATCATGATGGTTACCGTGCCCTTGCCGCGCTGCAATTAGCGCAAAAACAGGTTGAGCAGGGTGAGCTCGAAAGTGCGCGCGAGCAGCTTCAAATCGCTAAGCAGTCTGTGAAAGATGAGGCGCTTTATGGTCTGGTCGTCACACGCTTGGCGCGCGTTGAAGCAGAATTAGGGGATTATGAAGCCGCATTGAATGAGCTTGATAACATCACCGCATCCAGCTGGACGGCAAAAGTACAAGAAATTCGAGGTGATATTTTGCTTCGTCAAGGTGATAGTGATGCGGCTCGTGATGCCTATGCTGCCTCGTTAGCCGCTGCCGATAGCCCAACCGTCAATATGAAGCTTGATAACCTCAGTCTATAAGGTCGTGGTATGAGAAAAGGATTATGGCGCATCGCTGCTGTTGCCACGACCATGGCGATACTGGCGGGTTGTGCAGGTGAAGAGGATGTGGTGCAAATGGCACCTCTACCGACAGTGACAGATAAAATCTCGTCATCACAGCGTTGGCAGGCCCAAGTGGGTGATGGGGTTGGGCAATATTACTCTGCTCTTCAACCAACTGTCGCCTACGACAAAGTATTTGCCGCGGATCGTCAAGGAATGGTTGCAGCGTTTGATTTAGAGAGCGGCGACAGCATCTGGCAGCAGTCATTGCAAGCGGATACGCCTGCGCTTTTATCTGGCGGCCTCAGTGCTTCATACGGAAAAGTGTATGTTGGTGGCGAGACCGGCGATTTATATGCACTGGATGCTGAAACGGGAGAACGGGTATGGCAGCAAAATGTTAACGGTGAAATTCTCGCAAAGCCTTTGGTCGATGCTGGGCTTGTTATCGTTAACACTAGCCGGGGTGAATTGGTTGCGCTTGATGCCGAATCAGGTGAACGACAGTGGAACAATACCAATGATGTCCCTAACTTAAGCCTGCGTGGCGAGAGTGCGCCAGTGACCATATCAGGCGGGGTATTCTGGGGCATGGCGAATGGGCGTCTTGGCGCGGCGATGATCGAAACAGGCCGTTCCATTTGGCAAATTCCTATTTCTACCCCCAAAGGCGCCACTGAAATAGATCGCCTTGTGGATGTGGATGCAACACCTGTGATTGATGGCGACCGTTTGTATGCGGTGGGCTATAATGGACAACTGGTTTCCATTGATTTACGTTCTGGAAAAGCAGCTTGGAAGCGCGACTTTTCGTCAGCCACGGATTTTCTGGTGACGGGAAATAGTCTTTATTTAATTGATGATAAAGATAATATTATCGCATTAGATGCGCGAAATGGGCTAGAAAAGTGGCGTAACACCCACTTACAGTACCGTATTTTGACTGCTCCTGCAGCCAGTGCCGGCTACTTAGTGGTGGGAGATAGCCAAGGCTATTTGCATTGGCTAGACCCACAAACGGGTGACTTTGTTGCTCAGCAATCATTAGAAGGTAACGGTATTGCAGTTGCGCCAGTGCAAACAGACAACGGCTATATTGTGATAACACGTGATGGCCAACTGAGAAAGCTGGCTATCGAGTAGTATCAGCCACCCAGTATTATATTTAGGCTCCTGGCTGCACGACAGTCGGGAGCCTTGTTTATTGATAAGCGAATGAAAAGAAGAGGTCTACATGATTCCTGTTATAGCCCTAGTAGGGCGCCCGAATGTGGGGAAATCGACGCTCTTTAACCGTCTTACCCGCACGCGCGATGCATTAGTAGCGGATTTTCCGGGACTGACCAGGGATCGAAAATACGGCAAGGCATTGCTGGATAATCACGAGTTTATAGTGATCGACACCGGCGGAATTGACGGCACTGAAGAAGGTGTAGAAACCAAAATGGCTGAGCAATCGCTGTCGGCGATTGAAGAAGCAGATGTCGTGTTATTTATGGTCGATGGCCGAGCGGGATTAACGCCGGCAGATCGGGACATTGCTCAGCATATTCGTACGCGTGAAAAAACCAGCTTTTTGGTTGTTAACAAAGTGGATGGTATCGATCCAGACACCGCCGCGGCTGACTTTTGGCAGTTAGGCATGGATAACATGTATCAAATTGCCGCCGCACACGGTCGTGGGGTCAGCGCACTGATCAACCGTGCTCTAACACCATTGGCAGAGCAAGCCTTACAACAAGCAAATGACGACGCTGGTTTCGTTGACTTGACTGACGAGCAAGATGCGTTTGATGGAGAAGAAAACCAAACCGCTAACACCGAAGAGCAGGCTGAAAGTGAGTACGAATACCTGCAGTCGCTACCGATCAAAATTGGCATTATCGGTCGTCCTAATGTGGGAAAATCAACCCTGACAAACCGCATGCTCGGTGAAGAGAGAGTGGTGGTGTATGATATGCCTGGCACCACCCGAGACTCCATTTATATACCGATGGAACGCGATGGCCGTGAGTATGTCATGATTGACACGGCAGGTGTGCGTCGCCGTAAACATGTCACGGATAAAGTTGAAAAGTTTTCAGTGATCCAAACGCTGAAAGCCATTGAAGACGCCAATGTCGTGCTTTTGGTGATTGATGCCCGAGAAAACATCTCTGATCAAGATTTGAGCTTGTTAGGCTTTGCGTTGAATGCCGGCCGTTCGATTGTGCTGGCGGTCAACAAATGGGATGGCTTGGATAGTGAAATCAAAGAGCGCGTTAAGTCAGAGCTTGATCGCCGCCTTGGTTTTGTCGACTTCGCACGTGTTCACTTTATCTCTGCGCTGCATGGCACAGGGGTGGGCCACCTATTTGAATCGATTCAAGAAGCGTATCAATCGGCGACGAAGCGCGTGGGAACTGCGATGTTGACCCGCGTTTTGAAAATGGCACAAGATGACCATCAGCCACCGATGATCCGCGGTCGCCGAGTGAAGCTGAAATATGCGCACGCCGGGGGCTATAATCCACCTATCGTGGTGGTCCACGGTAACTTGGTTAATGAATTACCAGACTCTTACAAGCGTTATCTCATGAACTATTATCGACGTACTTTGGATATTATGGGTACACCGATCAAGATCCAGTTCCAAAATAGTGAGAACCCTTACGAGGGTAAAAAAGAAAAACTGACCTTATCCCAGTCACGTCAACGTAAACGGTTGATGGACATGGTCAAAAATCGAAATAAGAAGTAACAAAGCGCCCAGCAGAGATGCTGGGCTTTTTTTGATCGGCACTACCAATGTGATCCTGATACGGATCACTCTTTTTATTAAAGTGATCTAAATCACATTAATGGCACTTAATGTGTGATGCCCTGGATCCCTGCATATTCTCCCTCCGCCTAGATGTTGAGCGGCGACAAATTCAACACCCCCTCAACAGATCGCCATTTCATTTATTCTGGATCAATGGATTATTTACCATATTAATAGTTTTTTATATCGCTAAAAATCCAAATGCAGAACATGTAACTTATGCTTTCGGGAAGTGTATTGATAAATATTCTTTTCAGGGTAGGAAGCTGATCAAGGGGAATAAACCCCAAGATCGGTAGATCGCTCATTGATCGGTCAGAGGTGTGTTGTACAGAGTTCAATCAGATGAGTGACTAGGATGGCGTTGTTGCACGACACTGGTGATATCACCGTTACGCAGCTGGGTATGCAAGGTATCGCCTTCTTTGAGTTGGCGGATATCATTAACAATTTTCCCTTCACTGTTGCGACTAATGGAATACCCACGGGAGAGCGTAGCAAGTGGACTGACGGCATCCAAGGTGGCGACGAGCGTACTGAGGCGTTGCTGGGCGTATGACAGCTGTGAGTCCATCGCATGAGTGAGGCGTTGGTGGTATTGCGCCACTTGTGCCTGATGTTGATGAATACGATGCTCAGGCGTCACGCGCAGTAACCGGCTATCCAGGGCATTAAGTTGGTGGTTATATCGTGAAAGCTGGTTCGTCAGTCCCTGATGGATGCGCCTATGCAGCTCATCAATATGCTGACTTTGCTGTTGCAAGCGACGGCGAGGGTGCTGATGAGACAAACGGTGTTCGTGCTGCGTCAGTGCCCGTTGCTGGCGATACAAGAGGGTGCCAATCGCATTTTTGAGCGCTTGCTCGCGCTGCTGATATTGCTGCAAGCGATAACTGAGGTCACGGCTCACTAATTCCGCGGCGGCCGATGGCGTTGGTGCTCGCACGTCGGCAACAAAGTCGGCAATGGTGACATCCACTTCATGGCCGACGGCACTGACAATGGGGATCTGACTGGCGGCGATGGTACGGGCGACGATTTCTTCGTTAAAGCACCATAAATCTTCGAGTGAGCCACCGCCACGGCCAACAATCAGCACATCACACTCGTTGCGGGTATTCGCGCGTCCAATCGCTTGCGCGATAGCCACCGCCGCCTCTTGCCCCTGAACCAAGGTGGGGTAGATCACGACCGGCAGACTTGGATCCCGACGTTTCAGTACATTTAGAATATCATGTAAGGCTGCGCCCGTTTTGGAGGTGATTATTCCAATACGACGGGGCTGAGTCGGTAAAGGTTGTTTGACATTTTGTGCAAATAAACCTTCTGCGGCTAAGGCTTGTTTACGCTGCTCAAACGCTTGTTGTAAGCGTCCGTCTCCTTCAGGCTGCATACTTTCCAGGATCAGTTGATAGTCGCCTCTGGGCTCGTACAGAGAGACTCGTGCGCGCACTAGAACCTGATCGCCATTCTTCGGCTTGAAAGTGACACGATGGTTATTGCCGCGAAACATCGCACATTTCACCTGGCTTTGGTTATCCTTGAGGGATAAATACCAATGGCCGGAGGTGGCAGCCGTAAAATTGGAGATTTCACCGGTTAACCATACGATACCGATGTTTTTCTCCAAACACAGACGCACCTCAGCATTAAGGCGAGAAACGGACAAGATATTTCGATTGCTAGCGGTCACGAGCGCCGATCCTTTTAATAAACCTGACCGCATAGTACCTGCCGCATACAGGGATGCCAAATTGGCATTCACTGATCCCTCAGGGGATTAAAAGCAATCGGTTGCGAAAGCGTGAAAATGATATCCGTTGATAAATCAACCGACTAAATATCTGTCATCCAGCAAATGCTCATTCTTAATAAAAATCGATAGCCAAACGTTTGCGCTACCCGTATAATGCTGCGGCAATATTTTGTTCCCCTTCACAACTTTTAGTGTGAGATATTGCAATGCTGAGAATCGCGAAAGAAGCGTTAACCTTTGACGATGTACTCCTCGTCCCTGCCCACTCAAATGTACTCCCTAACCATGCGGATCTACGGACCCAATTGACGCGTTCAATTAGCTTAAACATCCCTGTGTTGTCTGCAGCGATGGATACGGTCACCGAAGCCCGTTTGGCCATTGCACTGGCGCAAGAAGGTGGCCTCGGCTTTATCCATAAGAATATGACCATCGAGCAGCAAGCTGAGCAAGTCCGCTTGGTCAAAATCTATGAAGCGGGCATGGTGTCTAATCCGGTAACTGTTACGCCAGGTATGACCATTGCGGATGTTAAAGCCCTGACCGAACGTAATGGCTTTGCCGGTTACCCAGTGGTGAACTCTCAGAAAGAACTGGTCGGCATTATCACTGGCCGTGACGTGCGTTTTGTCTCAGACTTGAGCAAACGAGTTGAAGATGTGATGACGCCGAAGTCTCGCCTTGCCACCGTGCGCGAAGGGGCTGAGCGTGAACAAGTTCAACAATTGATGCAGCAGCATCGCGTTGAAAAAATCCTCGTTGTGAACCAAGACCATCACCTCAGCGGTATGATCACCGCCAAAGACTTCCAAAAAGCGGAAAGTAAGCCTAACGCCTGTAAAGACGATCAAGGTCGCTTGCGTGTCGGTGGTGCCGTCGGCGCGGGGGCAGGCAATGAAGAACGCATTGCAGCCTTAGTGGAAGCGGGAATCGACGTGCTGCTAATAGACTCATCACACGGCCACTCTGAGGGCGTCCTACAACGTATCCGTGATGCCCGTGCTGCGTATCCAAATCTACAGATCGTGGGTGGTAACGTCGCCACTGCTGAGGGCGCTCGCGCATTGATTGATGCGGGTGTGGATGCCGTGAAAGTGGGGATAGGCCCAGGATCTATTTGTACTACGCGTATTGTCACTGGCGTGGGTGTGCCGCAAATTACCGCGATCAGTGATGCGGCTGCCGTCGCTCAAGAGTACGGTATTCCCGTGATTGCCGATGGTGGTATCCGCTTCTCGGGTGACTTGTGTAAAGCCATTGCCGCGGGTGCATCCTGTGTGATGGTGGGATCGATGCTCGCCGGCACCGAAGAATCACCGGGTGAAGTGGAGCTTTACCAAGGCCGCGCGTACAAATCTTATCGCGGCATGGGCTCAGTGGGCGCCATGTCAAAAGGCTCGTCAGATCGTTACTTCCAAAGCGATAACGCCGCAGATAAGCTGGTACCTGAAGGCATCGAAGGGCGTGTTGATTACAAAGGCATGATGAAAGAGATCATTCATCAGCAAATGGGCGGCTTGCGCTCCAGCATGGGCCTCACCGGCTCTGCCACCATTGAAGAGATGCGCACCAACGCGCAATTTGTTCGCGTTACTGGCGCGGGCATGAAAGAGTCACACGCGCATGATGTCACCATTACTAAAGAGGCCCCGAACTACCGCCTCGGCTAAAGACATCACCACTGCGATGCATTTGAGAGGGGAGCATGGCTCCCCTTTGTTCCACTTAATTGAGAAAGCCAGATAATGACCCAGAACATTCATGCTCAACGTATTTTGATCCTTGATTTTGGCTCCCAGTACACCCAACTGATTGCGCGTCGTGTACGTGAAATCGGTGTGTATTGTGAGCTTTGGAGCTGGGATGTGGATGAGCAAGACATCCGTGACTTTGCACCTAATGGCATCATCCTATCCGGTGGCCCTGAGAGCGTGGCAGAAGCCAACTCGCCGCGTGCTCCGCAATATGTCTTTAACGCAGGTGTGCCTGTGTTGGGCGTATGCTACGGCATGCAAACCATGGCCGAGCAACTTGGCGGCAAGGTAGCAGGCTCTGAGCATCGCGAGTTTGGCTACGCGCAAGTGAAGCGCATCGGACAAAGCGCACTGTTTGATGGCATTGAAGATGCCATTGCCGATGATGGCCACCCGCTTTTAGACGTGTGGATGAGCCACGGCGATAAAGTGGTCGCGATTCCAGAAGATTTCGTCAAAATCGCCGAAACCGATACCTGTCCGTTTGCGGCAATGGCCAACGAAGACAAGCGTTTTTATGGCGTGCAATTCCACCCAGAAGTGACGCACACGCGCCAAGGCAAACGCATGCTTGAGCAGTTTGTGATGCAAATTTGTGGCTGTGAGCGTTTATGGACGCCGGCTACCATCATTGACGATGCGATTGAGCGGATCCGTGAACAAGTGGGAGATGACGAGGTCATTCTCGGTTTATCAGGTGGGGTCGATTCCTCCGTGGTGGCCATGCTGGTTCACCGAGCCATTGGCGATAAACTGACTTGTGTGTTCGTCGATAACGGCCTGTTGCGCCTCAATGAAGGCGAGCAAGTGCTAGAAATGTTCGGTGACCACTTTGGGTTGAACATTATTCACGTCAACGCCGAAGACCGTTTCCTGACCGCGCTGGAAGGCGAAGCGGATCCAGAAGCGAAACGTAAAATCATTGGCCGTGTATTCGTTGAGGTCTTCGACGAGCAAGCGAGTAAAATGGACAACGCCAAATGGCTCGCACAAGGGACTATCTACCCAGACGTGATTGAATCGGCGGCTTCGAAAACTGGTAAAGCCCATGTGATTAAATCACACCACAACGTCGGTGGCTTACCGGAAGAGATGGAAATGGGTCTGGTTGAGCCACTCAAAGAGCTGTTCAAAGACGAAGTGCGTAAAATCGGCCTTGAACTTGGCTTGCCATATCACATGCTGTTCCGCCACCCCTTCCCTGGGCCAGGCTTAGGGGTACGTGTGCTGGGCGAAATTCAAAAAGAATATTGTGACTTGCTTCGTCGCGCGGACGCTATCTTTATCGAAGAGCTGCGCAATGCTGACCTCTACGAGAAAGTCTCGCAAGCCTTCGCGGTGTTCCTGCCTGTTCGCTCGGTAGGCGTGATGGGCGATGGCCGTAAATATGATTGGATCATTGCCCTACGTGCCGTCGAAACCATCGACTTTATGACCGCACACTGGGCACACCTGCCATACGATTTCCTGGGTAAAGTGTCGAACCGCATTATCAACGAAGTCGACGGCATCTCCCGCGTCGTTTACGACGTCTCCGGCAAACCGCCTGCGACGATTGAGTGGGAATAATCCTCCTTTAAGAAAGGTCTGGCATTAACAGGCACTAAACCATACCTAAGTCCGCGTAATTGCGGACTTTTTTTGTTTTTGGCTTAGTCATTTTTGGCAATGTCTGGCAACGCCAAGCACGGTTTGACCGTGGTATTTTGATGGGTATGATTCATCGGTAATGCCATGGATTACGCCCGATACCATGCTGAGTGTTTTTGATGGGGCATGGTATTAAATTTTCATATCTATCTGTTTTATAAAGATTAATCTCTAGTTTTTTAGAGGTGTTTCAGCATGGTATCAAACAAGAATAAAAGGTCGAAACATGCTGACTGATACCAAGCTACGCAATCTCAAACCCAAAGATAAACTTTATAAAGTCAATGATCGTGATGGCCTCTATGTTGCCGTCACTACAGCGGGCTCTATCTCTTTTCGCTACAACTACTCGATCAATGGCAGACAAGAAACTATTACCTTTGGCCGCTACGGAGTAGGTGGCATAACGTTAGCAGAAGCGCGTGAGCGTCTCAATGAAGCGAAGAGAATGGTTACTGATGGAAAGTCACCGGCCAAAGAGAAAGCCCGTGCGAAGGCGAGAACCAAAGATGCTGAAACCTTTGGTGCCTGGGCTCAGAAATGGCTGCGTGGCTATCAGATGGCTGACTCTACCCGGGATATGCGTCGCTCAGTCTATGCCCGAGAGTTAGAGGGCAAATTTGGCAATCAGAAGCTCACAGAAATCACCCATGAAGATCTGCGAGCACTGACTGACGAGATAGTAGAGCGTGGCGCGCCCGCAACGGCTGTACACACGCGTGATATTGTACTCCAGGTGTATCGGTGGGCGATTGAGAGAGGACAGAAAGTTGAGAACCCAGCAGACCTGGTTCGGCCCGCAAGTATCGCTCGATTTGAGCCAAGAGACCGAACGTTAACACCGGCTGAAATCGGTTTGATGTACCGCTACATGGAAAAGGTAGGTACAACCCCTTCGATTCGTGCTGCGGTAAAGTTGCTGTTGTTGACTATGGTACGTAAAAGCGAGTTAACCAATGCAACCTGGAGTGAAATTAACTTTAGTGAAGCGTTGTGGACGATCCCCAAGGAGAGAATGAAACGACGTAACCCGCACCTGGTATTTTTGTCACGCCAGGCGATGGACATTCTCATCGCCTTAAAGACATTTGCCGGTGGGTCTGATTACATTCTTCCTTCCCGTTATGACTCTGATGCTCCAATGAGTAGTGCGACGATGAACCGAGTCATGGATTTGACATACAAAGCCGCGCAAAAGGAAGGTCAGTCACTAAATAAGTTTGGGCCGCATGACCTGCGTCGAACTGCGAGCACTTTGCTGCATGAAGCTGGATACAATACGGATTGGATAGAAAAATGCCTGGCACACGAACAGAAAGGGGTGAGGGCAGTTTACAACAAAGCCGAGTACCGAGAACAGCGCGCGGCCATGTTGCAGGATTGGGCTGACATGATTGATGAGTGGACAGTCTAGATATGTAGATGAGCGAATCAGGGTTATCGCAATAGCTAGATCAATAAAATTTACTTTTGAGCAAATTTTTTTTGTCATATGTGTTAGTTTGAATAGTTCTAGAGTTTTCAAATGATAGAATACCTATGCCAGTCAATAATATAGTAACTTCAATTATTTGAGTAGTTCGCTGTAATGACGATAAGTAGGGAGATGGCGGCAGGCAGAGGCTTGTCCACTTAATCAATCATTAGGACGAGAATGTGAACATATTTGATTACACACGTTATATTCTATCAATGGGTTCGGATGAACTGGAGATATTGGTTAGAAAGTGGGTAAGCGCCCAATCAAGTAAGTATGCCTCAGTACATCGGCCTGCGGGAGCCGGTGATAGAGGTTGTGACGTAATAGGTTTCTATACTCCAAATAAATTTGAAGGAGATTGGGATAACTATCAATGCAAACAATACAATAAAGCAGTCCCAACAGATAAAGGAATGCATGAGCTTGGAAAAATATTATATTATTCTTACTTAGGTGAGTTCTCAAAACCAAAAAATTACTATTTTGTAGCGCCAAAAGGTATTAATAGAAACCTTAGAACTTGGATATTAAACCCCTCACAATTGAAGAAAGGTTTAATAGAAAACTGGGGTAAATATTGTGAAGACACTATTGTTGATGGTAAGAAAATAATTCTCGAACCAGAGCTGTAACGATTTATTTTAAGTTATGATTTCTCTTCTGTAAGTATTATTGGAATAGATGATATAGTCGATGATTCGAATTTTAGAGCAATTTTAGTCGATTTATATGGTGGGGAGCTTCCTAGTGCTCCAGCTGTAGAGGTTCCTAAAAATATCGACGATAGTGAACTAAATTATGTTAATAAAATTCTAGATGCTTATAGTGATCATGACCAAATAATATACTCAAAGCCAGAAGAGGTGGTTGGCCATGATGAGTTTGAAGAAGACTTTGTGGAGCAAAGAGAACGTTTTTATAGTGCAGAAGCATTTCGTTTATTTTATAGAGATAATACAGTAGATGGTGTTTTAGATTGTTTTGAGAAAGAAATACTTAAAGGTGTAAAACCAACTCTTAGGTTAGATTATCCTAATTCATTTATAAGAATGTGTACTGTCTTGTCTGAAGCTGGAAAACTACAGCCATCTGGTAAATTAGCAATTCATGGAAAGATAGACGTCAAACAAGGGTATTGTCATCAGTTTGCTAATGAAGATAAGTTACACTGGAGGAAAAAATAATGTCCAATACACATGTTTTCAATAGCTCGTTAGAAGCCGGTGTTAGGACTATCTGCTTTCTTGATTCATACTTTCCAGAGAGTATGGATTTTGATGGATTGATGAAAATTGATTTCATACTTGTTCATTCTAGTGACTTTGGTGGCCCGGAAAGTCTTCATCCAGTAACACCTAATCGAAAAGGGGAATACTTTTCCCGTAGAGAGAAAGTCAGATCAGGACTTGATCTTATGAGAGAGTTTGGGCTTGTCGAAGTTGATTACACAAATAATGGAGTCGCTTATAAAGCATCAGAGTATGTTAGTCCTTACTTAGATCTAATGAAGTCCAATTATTCGTTATCATTAATTACAATATCAGAATGGCTAGCAAAAGAATTAAACAAAAATGGATTTGAAAAGTTTAACATAACTCTGGAAAATAAGGTGTTTTAATGAACTCTGGTTTTTTTATAAATAAAATACTATTTATTGGTGATGATAATAAAGCATCAATTGATTTTTCCAATCACCTTCATATTGTGCATGGTGCCTCGAATACAGGGAAATCTCTATTAATTGAAGCTATAGATTATATGTTTGGTTCTGAGGAGCTTAAAGAGGTTAAACCAGAAAGTGAAAAATACTCAGAAGTAGCAATGCAGCTTTATCTAAATAGTATACCTTATACTGTTTTTAGAAAATGGCCCTCGAACTCTTTTGAAATATATCATGATTTCGTTGAAGAAAAAGATGGTGCAAATTTTTATAGCTATTTTAAAGTAGGAAAAGAAAAAAAACAGTAAAAAATATTAGTGACTTTTATCTAAGTGGTTTAAGGGATGTAGAAATATCATCTAATCTATATGGTGAAAAAAGTTCTCTTACAATACGATTATTATCAAGGGTTTTCTTTTCTAGTGAGGAGAAAATAATTAGTTCTAACTCTCCGATTGTCGTTGGAGATACTAGCGAAGATAGTAAAAATAAAAATATATTTAAGTTTCTACTTACTGGAAATGATGACTCTAACGTAAAAACTGTAGTTCGTGGTAATGAATTTAAGAGCGAAAAGAAAGGGCAGTTAGATGTATTGAGAGATGTTGTAGAGACTTTACAATCTGATTTGATGTTTAAAGATGAGAGTTATGAAGATCTTAAAGAAAGAGAGGTTAAGCTAGATAGTACGATAGAAAAGTTGAATCATAGTATGAGTTTGATGAAAGAGTCTCTATCAGAAGTTGTAAAGAATAAAAGAAATATTGCCAATGAATTAATTAGTGTTGATGAAAGAAATGATAATATTAAATCAAATCTAGCTAATTTTGAAATATTAGAGAAAATATATATTAGCGATATCGAAAGATTGAGTTCTCAAGAGGAAGCTGCATTCCTATTAGGCGTCGGACATCATGCTCAATGTGAACATTGCGGTAAGACACCAGAGAAAATATGTGAAGACTTGATGGATGTTGAAAAATTAGCTAAATCATCTCAAATAGAAATTAAAAAAATAAAATATAAATTATTAGAGTTAAATGAAACAAGATTAAAATTAAAATCCCAGCTAGATAATTATTATTCAAGATCGCAAAGCTTAAGCTATGACTTGAAGTGTATAGATGATGAAGTTGAAAATAGAACTCCAGAAATAAAGATTATTGATGAAAAAATATCAGAGTTGACGGAAGAGCGAAATCTTGTTTTATCAGATATCCGATTGCTTGAACGTATAAATGTTTTCTATAAAAGACTCCAAGAAACAGAATTCGCCTCTACACCGAAGAAATATAAATCCCATGATTTTTATCCTGAAAATGAAGCTGTAGATAATTTTTGTAGGATATATAAAGATATTTTAAATCAAATAAATTTTCCTGGTAATAATGAGGTTTCTTTCGACTTTTCTACTTTTGATGTGGTTATCGATGGCAAGCCTAGAAGTTTAAATGGTAAAGGAGTTAGGGCAATATTACATTCAGTGTTTAAAATTGCTCTCCTTAAACACTGTAAGGAAAGTAGCCTTTACCACCCAGGGATTATTGTGCTCGATTCTCCTTTAGTTACTTATAGAGATCCATTTAAAAGTAAACATGGAGATTTAGATGATGATGAGAAAGAGTTGGCAAATACTAAGGTTAGTTATCATTTCTTAAAATATTTAACCGAAAATAATATTGGGCAATTTATTATTGTCGAAAATATAGATATACCCGATTCGCTCACAAATAGTATTGGTGTAGATACATTTTACGGTAATAATGCTGAAAATGGTCAAAGGGCTGGTTTGCTCTAAGGTTATAAGGTAGTACGTTAAACCTTAGTGGTGGAATAGGTTTAACGTATTCTTTAGTTACTTCTTTAGCCTAATTGAATCTTTGGTAGTCAATTAGTGCTTTTAGCCGCTAAAATTTTTAGATCTTCGAACCAGATAATAGAAACTCTTCACGAATTGACTTTATCGCTTTCGAAACAGCTTGATTTGACAACGGCTTACCTGTGATTTCACCCAGCAATATACCAATATTTTTATTAGATTTGTTCTGTTTGCGAAGAACCAACATGCGTTTTTTATTGTCCGTTAGCCGAGAATCTACCATCTTTCGTGCTAAGTTGCGCAGTTCGGACACATTCGTCGGGTCCAGTGAAGAGTTCAGCATGTAGTAGTAAAAGTACTTATCAATTAATCTATCTCCGGACTTAGCGTTATGACGGTCTGGATGCGCGATCTGGCGTCGTAATCTCAAGACTTCTTGCTCAAATTGTTCTGAAGAGCGTTTGGCTTGCTTATATAGAGAATTCCAAGAACCATCATGAAGCTTGGGGCGATGGGGTAGACAGTAATTCGTACTCAGATCCGGCCGCTTTTTTTTCCCTTCTTTTTCATCATTGTCTTCAGCATTGTCACGTTCATTGTTTTCTCTCTCAATATATCCGTGTTTTGTCCATGTGTGCATGAACTGTGAAAACTCTGTAGGGTTTCCACACAAGGCACACAGTCGTGTTTTTTTATCCGACTTAAAACTGATATCAGGCGCTAGTTTTGATCTATTAGGTTTCTTTCCTTCACAAATCATAAACAATGATTTGAGCATATCTTGAGTCGATATGAACAGTATGTCTTGCTCTGTATGGGAACTCTTGCCAACAAAGTCGCGTAAATAAAAATGAATTTGGTCGGCCGTATAACGAAAACCTCTCAACTTGATGAGGTCACTATAGTTACACTTTTCTCTTGAGATAGGGCAAAAGGACAAATACTGGTTTGGAAGGCTACTCAAGTATTCCGATACCACGGGATCAATCACCTGTTTAATCAAGTTTATGATGTTGTGGCTTTTAGACTCTTCCGAGTATGAATGCCATTTCTCCCTAAAAATGCGAATGGCATTTGCCACAGACTTGTCAGAGTTCTCCCATACAGGAATATAAAACGGACCTAGTCGTTCTGACGCATCTACCTCAGTTTCAAATATTTTCATATCCAACTTTTTTGTCCAATGATTAGTCTAATCTACAGGCAGCTCCTGGCATTATCAACCCAAGAATGTTGAAAAGGAGAGGGTTATGAATCCATCAATGACAAACAAAACGCTGATAAATCGCAAGACCTTACTCAGCATGATCCCTTTGTCTGATCGAACCATCTATAACTTGGAACAGCGTGGTGAGTTTCCTCGTCGTATTGTTCTGACCAGCCGAAGTGTTGCTTGGGACCTGGCTGAAGTGGAGAACTGGATAGAAGAAAAGCGCAGGTCTGCGTTAAAAGCCGCAAGACCCGGTTTTATTTGGTAAGTCTGAGTCCACATGACGCTTAAAGATGTAACGGATGTTCAGGCTAGGGGAACCAGTCGGCAAAAAAGTGCCTCGGGTGCCAGCGGTAAACTAGAGCTAAGCACGAAATATATAGACAACATCATAGCAATCCAGGAGTGCAGTGCTCAGGAGGCTAATGAACTCGGTTTTATTGCTCGGCTTCTGATTCAAGCAACCATACCGCACAGTAAGCCAGAATCGAATGAGTGGAGTCGGAAGAATGGTAATTTCACAATGCACATGATGGCCCCCTCATCGGTAGGTTTGCCTTACGGTTGCTATGCACGTTTGCTTCTGGTTTGGGTAAGTACACAAGCGGTGAGAAATAAGTCAAGACTGGACAATGGTTTTATCACTGAACAGGAAGCGCGAAAGCTTGATCTGGGACACTCTCAAAGACGTTTTATGGAAGAGTTAGGGCTGCGTTCAACTGGCGGAAAAAGTGGGACTATAGGCCCATTTCGAGAACAGATGCGGCGGTTATTTAAAACGACGATTAGTGTCAGTTTTACAGAGCTAAACGATGAAAGTGGATATATTTGTGAAGATGAAACTGGAGCCAGAGTTGCTGATATTTCCCATATTTGGTGGAGTACGAAGCAGCCTGATCAAGATTCACTATGGGAATCTTGGGTGGAACTGTCGCCTAAGTTTTTTCAACTGATTACTGATAAACCTGTCCCTCTGGATATGAGAGTGTTGAGGTTGATTAAGCGTTCTCCGATGGCCTTAGACATATATTGCTGGGCGACTTATCGGGTGAGTTACTTAAAGAGAGCAACAATTATCCCGTGGTCAGGTTTGATGGAACAATTGGGCTCTAATTACGCCAATGTAAAAAGCTTTAGACGACGGTTTAATGATGGACTTGAAAAGGTGTTGCAGGCATGGCCAGAGCTAGATGCTACTCCAACTGAAAAAGGGCTACTTTTGAAACCAAGTGCTCCACAAGTACCTCGACGGACAAAACGATAGAGTGAGCGGGATTATGTAGCGTGATGAAACAGATTGTATTCACCATTCTTGGCGTTAATAAGCCTGGGTATTTAGAAAGTTATCCACGCATGTTATGTCCCGCTTTAAAGGGGATATTTTGCGCATGTTCTGTCCCGGCTTACGCATGTTTTGTCCCAGAGTGCGCATGTTCTGTCCCGCGAAGTGCCAAAAAGTTTTTTAATAACAGGTAGTTGTAGAGCCCCCTATAGTACTTTCCTGTAGGTATACCTATATAGAAAATAAACCTGTAGTTGAATAAACAAGTATTGTGGATAACTTTGATAAATAAGTTGCTCAAAACTGTCAATGAAATCATTTTTTTGAAGTTGGTGTATTTTTAACTATATGAAAATAAAGTAAATTTTATTTTTGTTATCTTGATTTTTAAAAATTTATTGACACTTGAGGGGCGGTAAAATACGAACGCTCTGAACTTAGCCTAGAGCGGAAAGTGTTAGGAAAGCTGTGTTTTTCGGTGTCGTGATATTGAGTAAAGCCAACACACATAAATCGCTGTAAGACCGCTATTTTAGCGCTATTCAGTCGCTATAAGTGCGCTGTCATACCGTTATAAGTGTCGGACTTATCGAGTAAACATAGTTTACACAGGAATAAACAGTTAAATGCAGAGAAATGCACACGGGCATGCATAACTTTCCGTGATAAAACCAAAGTTGAAATACGGGCAGGATGTGTGAAGTAGGCACACCATGCAAGCATGGCGAAGCCTCTTCACTTTGGACTTATTCGCACCTTCGGAGCTCAACGTTAATCCTGCCCTGCGGGGCCAGAGAGAGGAGGCAAAGCATGGGGAACAGCACGAACAAGATCACTCGAAAGAATAGCCCACCGATTAAGGTTTACTGTCTGCCAGAGGAGCGTGAGTTGATCGAATCGCTGTCTGTGCAAGCAGGTCTTAGTACTTCTACTTATCTACGTGAAGTCGGCCAAGGTTATCGCATTCAAGGTATTACCGATGTAGAACAGGTACGCGAACTGGTAAGAGTGAATGGTGACTTAGGGCGTTTGGGTGGTTTGCTTAAGTTATGGCTTAGTAATGATGCCAAGGTAGCGAATGTGGGAGTCAATACAATCTTAGCGGTGCTTAATCGTATTGAAGCGACGCAAGATCAAA
Organism: Salinivibrio sp. ES.052; assembly: GCF_900141775.1. GTDB lineage: Bacteria > Pseudomonadota > Gammaproteobacteria > Enterobacterales > Vibrionaceae > Salinivibrio. Next base: position 193,550 of record NZ_FSRI01000001.1, read on the forward strand.
TGAGCTCGCTTATGGAATCCATTCTTCGGCCAAGGGCCGATCAATGATAGTCAAGCACGTACCGATGCGTTCGCAAGGTAAGTCTGACTTTGCGGGCTTGGTGAATTACATCACCGATCACCAGAGCAAAGAGCATCGACTTGGTAGCGTTCGTTTAAATAACTGTGAAGCAGAAACCGTGCGCGATGCGATCAGTGAGGTGTTGGCGACTCAATTCGCGAACACCCGAGCGAAAAGTGATAAAACCTACCACCTCATAGTGAGCTTCCCTAATGGTGAACAGTTAAAAGCGCATACTTTGGCTGCGATAGAAGAGCGCATTTGCCAAGGCTTGGGTTATGGAGAACATCAGCGTGTCAGTGCTGTGCACAACGATACGGACAACCAACATATCCATATCGCAATTAACAAGATTCACCCTACTCGCAACACAATCCATGAGCCGTACTACCCGCATAAAAAGCTAGCGGAAATGTGCGAGGCCATCGAGCAGGATTTTGGTTTGCAGCCGGATAATCACATACCGCGCAAGCGCGGGGCCGAATTACGTGCGATGGATATGGAGCGGCATTCGGGTATTGAAAGCTTAGTGGGGTGGGTGAAGCGCGAATGCATGGACGAGATTAAATTAGCCAGTAGCTGGCAGGCGTTGCACCAGGTCATGCAGGACAATGGTTTGCAGTTAAGAACCAGAGGAAATGGTCTAGTGATCGTTGCCGATGGTGAAGCGATCATCAAAGCGAGCACCTTGGGACGTGAGTTTTCTAAACCCAAACTCGAAGCACGCATTGGTCCCTTTGAAGCGACTGCATCGGATTCTGTTAAGCCGAGCCGCCAATATACACACCGACCTGTTCGCTTAAAGGTGAATACCACCGAGCTATATTCCCGTTATCAAGCAGAGCAGAAACATGCTGCAGAGAGTAAAACGCAAGCCCTTGAACAGGCTCGTCGTGATAAAGATCGACAGGTTGATAACGCCAAGAGGAAAGGGCGTGGCCGTCGCGCAGCGATTAAGTTGACCGGTAGCAATCAGCTTACTAAGAAGCTTTTGTACAAACAGGCCAGCAATGCATTGAAAAGCGAGCTTGAGCGCATTCACAAGCGTTACCAAGAGCAACGGCAAACGATATATCAAAGCAATAAACGCCAAACCTGGGCGGATTGGTTAAAGAGCCAGGCATTACAGGGAGATGGAGAAGCCCTCAAAGCGCTACGTAGCCGAGAGGCTGCACAAAAGCTTAAAGGCAACACACTAAACGGGGATGCAGTTCAGGCTGAGCCCAAAGCAATGGTCGATACGATTACGAAAAAAGGCACCATTATTTATCGAGCAGGTAACAGCGCCGTGCGTGATGATGGTGAGCGTCTACAAGTGTCGACGGCTTCCAACCAAAGCAGTGTTTTAGCTGCGCTAAAGGTAGCAATGGAGCGTTATGGTAATCGTATTACCGTGAATGGTTCGCCTGAGTTCAAGGCGCGAGTAATCAAGGCGGCAGTAGATGGCAATCTGTCTATCAAATTTGCCGATCAAGGACTAGAACGCCGCCGTCAGGCATTAATAGCCCAGAATAAAAGGGCCAAGCGGTCTGATAAGCCTGGCGTGTTACCGATTGGCAAAGTGCCACCTTCACGCCGTGGCCGGCTGCAGAATCTATCTCAGTTAGAGGTTCTAGCTATTAAGTCAGGCCCTGTAACTGAAAAAACGGTGGTCATGCCAGCATTAGAGCAACGTAAAGCCAAGCTACAAGCTGAGCAGGCAGCTAAAAAAGCTAAACGACAACATAAGAGCCGCTCACGTTGATGTGATGGCAAAAGAATCGACGGAAGCCCTAACCGCTTCGGTTGGTAATGACACCGATGTTTAACCCTATTTGACCGCGCGTTTAACGGTGTCGCGCTGGTCGGGCGCCGAGATAGTAAGTGGCGAGCTAGCTCTGTACAGGCCCACATTCACCGCTGGTAACGGCAGGAGTAGAGATCAAGTTTCTACAGGTTGGTGAATGCAACTTTTAGTCATAACTACTAAGAGTAATTAACCATGCTAAAACGAAAAATTTTAGCGGCTAAAATTCCCGTGCTTGCCATCTCCTTGGCGTTAAACCTTTCTAATCCTGTATATGCGGGGATTCCGGTTGCTGATGGTACGAATCTAGTTCAGAACATCATGTCGGCAATGGAAGCTGTTACACAGACTGCTAAACAAATTCAGCAGTATCAAACCCAATTGCAGCAGTACGAAAATATGCTGCAAAACTCGATGGCCCCAGCTTCTTATATTTGGGACCAGGCGCAGCGCACCATCAACGATCTGAACCAGGCGACCAACACGCTCGCCTATTACCAGAACCAGCTTGGCAGCCTCGATGCTTACCTAGGCAAGTTCCAGGACGTGGCCTATTACCGCAGTTCGCCTTGTTTCTCGGCAGCGGGGTGCAGTGATGCAGAACGGGCCGCAATGACCGAGAACCGACGCCTTGCGTCTGAATCGCAGAAAAAGGCCAACGACGCACTGTTTAGGAGTCTGGAGCAGCAGCAAGATAACTTGGAAGCAGATGCCCGTCAGCTTAACCGCCTGCAATCTGGTGCTCAGAGCGCGGACGGCCAATTGGCGGCTATTGGCTACGCTAACCAGCTCGCTAGCAACCAGGCCAACCAGCTCCTGCAAATCCGAAGCCTATTGATTGCCCAGCAGAATGCCGTTGGCACTCGAATGCAGGCGGATGCTGACCGCGAAGCTCAATATCAAGCGTCTCGTGAAAGGTTGTTCGATATGGGCGAGCCAACCGACCGTTCAGAAAACAGGGGGTTTTAATCATGAAGAATATCACCCGAGTTTTTATCGTTAGCGTGTTGGCCTCTTTTGCTATGGTGGGGTGCGGCGAAGATGACGGGCCAAAGCCTGCAACGATCAACTGTGACAAGCCGAACCTGACGAAAGAGCAGAAGGAAAAAGGGAGCTGTCTTTGGGATATGGGCGAACCCACGGATCGCTCCAAGAACAAGGGGTTCTAATCATGACCAAGATATTTATTCGGCTTGTCATGCTCCTGGCAGTTGTACTTACTTCGCAAACAGCATCAGCGGCCATTGAGCCTAATGGTGTCTTGGATGAAGTGGCCGTGCGTTTCATGACGGCCAGTGCTACTTGGGGCACGGTAATTACAAACTATGCTGCCTGGCTATTCTGGACGCTGGGCACTATATCCCTTGTTTGGACTGGCGGGACCTTAATCCTTAAGCAAGCGGATATAAGGGAGTTTTTTGCCGAGTTCGTGCGCTTCATCTTGACGTTTGGTTTCTTTCTCTGGTTACTCAGAAACGGCCCAGACTTTGCCACGTCAATTATCGATTCATTGAGAACGATCGGTGCTCAAGCCGGTGGCCTTTCGAGAGACCTAACCCCGTCAGAGCCTATTAGTATTGCGTTCGACATTATTGTGAAAGCTGGTAAGTCATACAGCATCACCAGTCCGATAGATAACTTGTCTATCTTCTTGATAACGTTGGCAATTTTGGCGTGTATGGCGGTAGTGGCGGCCAATGTGTTGTTGGCCTTGGTGACGGCTTGGATATTAGTCTATGCCGGTGTTTTCGTGCTGGGGTTTGGTGGTTCGCGTTGGACTTCGGATATAGCAATCAACTACTTCAAAAGCGTATTAGGCGTTGCTTTGAAGTTGATGACAATGACGTTGCTTATTGGCATTGCCATGTCGATCATGGATGGTTTCTATGCCGATCTATCCAATGATGCTCCCATGCGTGAATTGTTGGTGATCTTTGTCGTTTCACTGGTTCTCGTGATGCTCATTCACTCGGTTCCCAATGTGGTCGCTAGCCTGGTTCCTGGAGGCGGCGCGGCGGCAGGTGCTGGCAGCATCAGTGCCGGTGCGATGGCCGGAGCGGCTGTTGCCACTGGTGGTATGGCTGTCGGTGCCGCAATGGCTACCGCCGGCGGTGCGTCTGCTATTCAGGCTGCATTTGCAAAAGCGGGTGAGAACGTAGCGAATAATACTGACGTTATGTCGAGCCTGGGCGGTGCATTTAGTGGCAGTGGCGATTCTGATGAGGCTGGCTCCTTCTCTCAAGCTTCCGGTCAATCTTCTGGCGGCGGCTTTAAAGGTAGCGCTGTAAAAGCGGGGCGTATTGCAGCGGATACCGGTGCGAATTTGATGAAGGGAATGGGTGATATGGCCGGGGATAGAATCAGCGGCACTACCGGAGGTCGTCTAGCTAGTTCGATCCGAAACAGTACGAAAGATAACGGGGATGATGACGATAAGGAGGGCGACTGACGACGCTTCCCCTGCATTTGACAACGATAGCTTAGGCGGTGGCGGCACTGGCTGGATGAATCAAACCGGCGGCTTTGATGACCTATCCAGTGAGGATAAGGAAGAAGCGCGTCAAGCACACGCAGAATGGCAAGAGCGCGATCCGGAAAAGCACACCTTCGATGTTGAGGACTACGTTTCATATGCCCAGGAACGCCAGCAGGAGCGTAACGAAGAGGTTGCCAGCTTTGTTAAAAAAGGTCGCATGGCCTAACTAAATAAGGATTATTGATTATGGAGTTTAACTTTCCACCTCAAAACCTTGCGGAGGTATTTGGTTTCTTCGCAGTGATGTTCATTGTGATGCTTGCTTTCTATTTTTTTGGACAGTGGCTACACAGCATCGGACACGGTCCGAAGTTGAAAGCCATTGCCGACAAAATGGAGGTTTTCCAAAACAGGTTGGCCGGGCGTGCTTACAAGGACATGACGAGATCGGTCGATCAAATCGACAAAATGAGACGTTGGCCATTTGGCCGACGCAAGTAGTTAGAAAGCACACGTGCCGGTGATGGTGTTCCACTTTGTACTGCTGCCCCCTCATTGAGACAGTATTAAGCCCCATAGAAAGAAACCACAACTAGGCTAATGTTGTGGTGGTGTGGTTAAATAAACCTAAATTATTGATATATTAGGTTTTATTTGTTTTTTTTGTCATCATTATAAATATGCTTTTTAATTGATTTCTATTGTAATAAATGCTATAAATTTACAAGTGACACAACAATATTGTTGGGGAGTTTCTAAAGGAATGATACCAGAATTTAATGAGTCGGGTAATTTGCCAGAAGGAGTGCATTTAGCCACGATGGAAGAATTGATCGCACGATTTGGCTACAACCCAAAGCGTGCTTGGTTAATTGATGGACTAAAGCTTCTAATTTCAGCGCTCGAAAGTGCGAACTGTAATTTGGTTTACATCGATGGAAGTTTTGTTACATCAAAGGAAATCCCTGGTGACTATGATTTGTGTTGGAGTCTACATGGTGTCGATGAGTCGAAATTAGATCGTGCACTTATTGATTTTTCTCCATCAGGTAGAAAATACATGTTGCAGAAATATCGAGGCGATATATTTCCTGCAGAATTACCAGAAGGAGGGTCGGGAAAGCTATTTGTCGATTTTTTTCAAACTGATAAAAACACCCTTGAGAAAAAAGGCATTGTGGCAATTAAGACTGGAGGTTCATCATGATTAAAAATAATAAGCAGTTAGCTTTAACCAAAAAACGTATACAAGAGTTTTCTGAAGCAATTGAAAAACTTAATAGAGAAGAGTCTAAATTTTCTCCATTGTTAGCGAAAGCTCAGATTGATGCACTAATGTGTCAGCGTGATGATTTGGTTGAGCAAGCGGAAGAATACGAACTACTGCTATCTGGTGAACTTGCTATTTTTGATGTGAATAGTATTTCTGACCTCCCTAAAGCTCTTATTATGTCTCGTATTTCAATGGGGTTAACTCAAAAAGATCTGGCTGAAAGACTAGGGATGAAAGAGCAGCAAATACAAAGGTATGAAAACACGGAGTATAGCTCCGCAAGTTTTAGTACTCTTGTTTCAATTGTAGATGCTTTAGATTTAAAAATAACAGAAGATGTCTTTTTACCTAAAGATTCTAGAGAGAAAAATATATTAATATCAAAGCTAAATGATGCTGGTTTAGATAGAAACTTTATTGAAAAGAGAATTTTACCTCGTGATTTGATGCCTTTCGAATATGGCCTTTGGGTAGAAAAAACAGTAGAAAAACTTCAATCTATATTTGGATGGAATAAGGATCTTCTATTAGGTGATAGGCCGTTAGTTTTTGGGCGTGATGGATCAATGGTTGCAAGGTTTAAAATGCCAGTAGGTGCTAACGAGCTATATACAAGTGCTTATACGCAATATGCTTATACAATTGCAAATATTGTAGCTAAGTACTGTTCTTTAGAAAAGAAAGGCATACCTCAGGATGCTAATGTAGTTAGAGGTGATATTCTAGATAAATATGGCGAGTTAACATTTGAATCAGTTTTATCTTACGCTACTGAACTGGGTGTTCCTGTTATTCCTTTGAACGATTCTGGAGCTTTTCATGGCGCGACTTGGCGTATAAATGGTAGAAATGTAGTTGTACTTAAGCAAAAATCTAGACATACATCAAAATGGATGTTTGATTTACTTCATGAGCTCTACCATGCATCCCAATCACCAGAGCTGGATGAGTTTACAATTGTTGAGCTTAGTGAGACAAGTGAAGAGCGGAGAAATGATCAAGAAGAAATTGATGCTAATAATTTTGCAGCAAGTGTTCTTCTCGGTGAAAAAGCCGGTAGTTATATTGAGCAATGCTTTAAAAATGCAAATGGTAATATTGCTTGGCTGAAAAATTCAGTTATTAAAGTCGCCGAAGAAAACGATTTAGATTGTGGTGTTTTAGCATATCAAGTAGCAAATAAATTGGACTCTATATCCAAACAGACTGGAAAGAAGGTCAATTGGTGGGGAGCTGCAAATAATCTGCAAAGGAATACTTGTGAGCCAAGTAATCTATGCTTTGATCAACTTTCAATAAGTGTTAATTTTGACCAAATGGAAGAGTTTGAGAGAGAATTGATTGAGCAAGTATCTGCTGATTAAATATACTTGAAATTAAGGAACATGAAAAATTTCATGATGCGGCGAGAGAGTGACTCCATAACTAGTGGTTGTATAAACTCTTTCATTAGCATTCTCGTTGGAATAGGCAAGGCTATAAATATATAACCTGGTCTTTACTTAGAAAACATGATGCCAGTCAGTATCGCTGACTGGCATTTTTTATTGGGATAATTGTTTATTAGTCTGCTGAATTCGGGAATAAAGATGAGTTATGTCAATGATGAGAGGCTAACAATTTTCAGCGTATTCACCAATTTGAACGATAACCTTTTCTAATATAGATAGATACTCATAGTTTGCAGTGTATTTAGTCTGAAAGCCATAATCTGCATGGAGTGCTTTAAGGTATTTTCGTTGCTCATTACAACGCTCAGCTATTACTTTATATAAGGTCTTTTGGTTTGTAATAGATTTTTCGTATTGAACCTTTAACTCAGATAATTCGCTTTGTGCACTTTTCAATTCCCTAGATAGGTGCTTGTTATCGTTTTCAAATTGAATTTTATGCATTTCTAAGTTTTTAGTTGCTAACTCTAGATTTTTCTTATCCAATTCTGTTTGCACATTGTAGTAGGCTAAACCAAGACTGAAGACCACTGCTCCAACTACAAAGCCTCCAATCCAAAACTCTTTAGTACCAACTCCCTTCAAAACATCTTGAATAGTGGGCGCACTTACTGTCATCAGTTTTCCTTTTTAGTAAAGAGTCAGTGTGACTTAATCTGACTCTATATTGAGGTAGCGTTACTTGGTAGAGGATTTACTCGGCTTTAGGCCTGGAGTGTTGCCTGGCGTTTTTTTGTTATCACGTCGACGTTGATCTGGCTTGCCGGTCGACTTGGCTATTGGTTTTGGTCCTGGTTTCAAACCCATAATTTTATCCTTGTTTATGATGAGGTTATCCCTCACTGTACACTATTTGGTCAATGCTAATGGTTTTCAAGATGTGTATGAAAAATAATCTAAAAATACACTTAAGGTTCCTTGCTGGTAACTCATGTTTTGATACGCTATCTAAAATGTACAACGACAAGCTGGAGATATAAGGTGGATAGAGTTGCATCGAGCCCGCGAGTGCTTACTGATGAAGAGAAACAAGAGCTTCGTCGTGACATGGCAGAATCGTCAGCCTGGGCCAAATCCGAACTAAAACGTCGGCGAACTGCAAAAAACCAAAAAAATTCTTTGCATGGTATCAATGATGGTATCGGCGAAGGTGGTATTTCTAACTAGCTGTTATTTAGTTAGATTTCATGCTTGTTGATATTCGAGTGGAGTAGGGCTGATTATAAATAGTTAATCAGGTCTTAGAAAATAAATGAAAAGCCAGTCAGTTTCTGACTGGCTTTTTTATGGCTTCTCACTTCATCCTCAAAACCTTGCGGAGGTATTTGGTTTCTTCGCAGTGATGTTCATTGTGATACTGGCCTTCTATTTTTTTGGGGCAGTGAATATTATGGGTATTCTGTTAGTAGTTAGTATGGGAAGCGAGTACATTTTTAATTGTTCATTAAATCTAACCGTGGGCTATATAACCGATAGAATAGATGTTGCCACTCATTTTATCGGCTAACTCTGGTTGAGCGAGCCACGAGACACTCACTGTCTCCCAAGAGGTAACATTGAGACCTTGAATATCCGCATTCTGACTGACCTGATTGTCTATACATGCAAACGAACATTCTGAATTTGGTATTGTTGGTTCATCCTCTATAAACCAAATCTTGACTTCCGGTCGACCAAATTGCTCACATAATCCTTTAAATCCTTCACTTCTAAGAAAAGTCATCATAGAGTGATGATCTCTCCAAACATAAAAGGGAGCATAACTGTTGCTGCTTGTATAATATTCTGCATTTTTTCGTGAATAAAGGTAGGCCTTAAAGACTAATCCAGGGTATCCATCTAATAAATTTCCTTTTTCCCTGATACGAGTTTCTATTTTTTCCATCGGATAATCCGACGGGAGAATAATTTTATATTGCATTGCTATCATTGTATTGTCTCCATTTCATCTTTCCATGACTGACCAGAAGAAAAAGACCAGTCTTCCGTGCTATTGAATTGAATAATGATCATAATATCTTCTTTACCAATCGGGGTTTGGACCTGAAGTTGCTCACACAGCGCTTTATACAAGGCTCGTTTTTGTTCATGGTCACGCGATTTCCCGGCGAAGATTTGAAAACAGTCTCCATTAGAGACATCAAAATAAGCCTCTAAACATTGCTGGAGAATATGCGAAATTTGATGCTGATATTTTTCAAATAATTCATTACCTAGTGAAATTCGCGTCATTGGCATGAGTCACTCCTCTTATGGTTCATTTCATCTAAACGTTCAAGTGCTGAAGCCGTGACAGGCCAGCCAGCATAAAATGCCAAATGCGTCATTGTTGCACTCAATTCTTTAACTGTAAGTCCATTGCTGCATGCCCGTGCTAAATGACCTGGAAGTTGTTCCACACGGTTTAAGACCACTAATGCAGTTACTGTTATCAAGCTTCTATCCCGAAGGCTTAGATTCTCGTCACGCCAAACTTGTCCAAACAATACCTCTTCCGTAAGTTGATAAAATTGTGGAGCAAGTTTGGCAAACAGTTCCATTAAATGTTGTTCTTTTGTATCCATATCTTTTCCTAGTTGATTGAGTTGACAGGAAAATAATAAGTTGATTTTTTAATATAAAAAATCAAAACTATTTTGATTGATAATTTTGATTTTCAGGATGAACAGCCATGAGAAGTCTGGATTTGGATGCCTTACGATGTTTTGTTTTAGGAATTGAATTGGGTAGCTTTGCAACTGCGGCAGAGCGACTAAATCGTTCGCCTTCAGCAGCCAGTGCCCAGTTAAAAAAGCTAGAACAGCAGTGTCACACTCCGTTGGTGACAAAAATCGGCCGACATCTAGAACCGACCGAAGCGGGTGAAATCATTCTGGCTTATGCCCGGCGCATGATTCAGTTAAATGACGAAGCTCTAAACCAGTTAGTGGGAAATTCACTGTCAGGGAAAGTAGTTTTTGGCTTACAAGAAGATTTTAGCGATGTGCTATTGCCACAATTGTTAGGTATATTCTCTCGCTCACATCCAAATTTACAGTTGCAATCCATTGTTGGGCGTCATCAGGAACTGATGGATGGTATTCAATCTGGTGAATTAGACTTTTCATTAGGTTGGAGAGGTGAGAGATCGGCACCATATAGTGAGCTTTTGGCAGAATTACCACTGTACTGGTATGGGCCAGCAAACAAATATTTTAAAGAATCCATTGATACCACTAAACCTGTACCATTAGTTATGCTTGATGGTTCTTGCATTATCAGACAACAAGCTACAGCAGCATTAGATCGAGGTGGAATTCCGTGGAAAATTACCTTTGTTGGCCGTAGTCTAAGTAACTTATGGAGTGCTGTTGATGCTGGATTAGGAATTACGGTTCGCTCTTCTTTCAGTCACCCGGATAATATTAGTAAGTTGGATGGTTTGCCGACTCTTGGAAAGCTTAGGTTGTGCCTCGATCGTAATCAATATAAGTTAGAAAAAGTACAGGATCAGTTATATAATGAATTAAAACAACAACTTACCATTCATCTCGAAAAATAAAACGATCAAATTACCACCAATCAATGAACACAGGCCAGTCCGCATTATTGCTGAATTAGCCCCGAATGAGTCATTACTCTTAGCAAAAATAGGGGCAAAAATGTGTTTGGGTTTTAATAACAAAAGTCAGTACCACTAACTCTGACTTGATATTGAGGTAGAGTTAGTCAAGGATTTTCTTGGCTTTAGGCCTGAAGTGCTTCCTGCCGTTTTTTATTGTCACGTCGACGAGACGAAAAAAATCAAAAAAATTCTGCGCATGGTATCGATGATGGTATCGAGAAAGTTGGTGTTTCTAACTAGCTGTTATTTCGGTGTATTTTTTTCCGTTGATATTCGAGTGGGAGTAGGGCTGATTATAAATAGTTAATCAGGTCTTAGAAAATAAATGAAAAGCCAGTCAGTTTCTGACTGGCTTTTTTATAGACTGATGCAATATCCTTAGAATAGCTTACCCTTGCCTTTAATTAGTCGTGTTCACTTTTCGCATAAACCACCAAGCGCAAATGGCGGTCTGCATCAATGATTAAAGAAGTGTGTTCAAACGTGATAGTCTCGCCGTCTACTTTGAGATCTCGACAACCATTGCATGGTGCATGTACATCATGTTGTTTCCACCAGGTATTGAAGTCGGGCGAGACTTTCTTCAACTCATCCACCAATGCTCGGAGGTCTGTTTCCTGACTGGCTTTTACATAGTCGCGGCGAAAGCTAGATAATATCTTTGGCGCTTCGTCCTCCCAGTGGCTAAGCAATTCTCGCAGAGCTGGGTCGGTAAAAAGTATCCACAACAAGTTACGCCTTTCGGGAGGATGCTGCTCGAAGTTAAACAGGTGATTGGCGGTCTCGTTATAAGCAAGTACATCCCAGCGCAGGTTTAAAACATACGCAGGATGCTGGGCGATGTCATCCATTAAGCGACGAATCAAAGCAGGCACGACACACCAAGTCTTGCCCGGATCGGTTGGTGGGCGCTCATGCGCTAACAGAAACAGATGCCTGCGTTCCGATGCATCGAGTTTAAGAACCTTAGCTAAATTGTCCAAAAATGTTGCAGATACTCCGATATCGCGCCCTTGCTCCAACCATGTATACCAAGTTAATCCGACACCCGCGAGTGCCGCGACTTCTTCTCGGCGTAAACCCGGTGTTCTCCGTCTTCCTCCATTTGGTAATCCGACATCATGAGGCGATAAACGCTCGCGGCGTGAGCGTAAAAATGTGGCAAGTTCTTCGCGCGTTCGTTGCATGGTTCGCATCTTGATTCTCTCTGACGGTATCACTATTAGTAATAGCATAAAGTGTTAAATTGTAACTGTCTACTGAGGTTATAAAATAAGATTTTTATGACTTTGGAGACACGTTATGAGTACAATTTCTACATCGGCAGTCGGTGATAATATTCCCCCTCACACAGCGCCATGGCGCGGTTTATACGTGTTGTTACTGGCGGGATTCGTGACTATTTTTGATTTGTTTGTCGTCAATGTTGCGATTCCCAGCATGCAAGCCAGGTTGGAAGCGAGCTTTTCACAGATAGGCTTTATCGTAGCAGGCTATGAGCTCGCGTTTGGCGTACTACTCATCACTGGAGGACGGTTGGGTGATATGTTCGGTCGCCGTCGGTTGTTTATTATCGGCATGTTGGGGTTTACTTTAAGTTCACTTTTGTGTGCTGCTGCGCCCACTGCTAATATCCTTATCGGGGCGAGAGTATTACAAGGATTATCCGCTGCGCTGTTGTTTCCGCAAGTTTATGCATCCATTCGGGTCAACTTTACAGGTGATGACAGCCGACGCGCTTTTGGGCTGTTAGGTATGACGCTTGGCCTTGCGGCTATTGCTGCTCAGGTATTAGGCGGGTGGATTGTTCATGGTGACTTTTTTGGTCTGGGTTGGCGTAGTCTTTTTTTTGATTAATCTTCCTATCGGACTCTTTGCCATTTTTAGCGCCCGTCTGATTCCCGAATCTAGATCCGAAGAACAACCCAGCTTAGATTGGGCTGGAGTGCTTTTGGTCTGTATTGCTCTGTCACTACTGTTACTCCCATTGATTAAAGGGCCTGAAGCTGGTTGGCCCTCGTGGACTTTGCTCTCACTGGCCGCGGCTGCAATGATGCTGATACTCTTTTATCGACAGCAGGAAAAGAGCAGGTTGTCAGGAAAGTTACCATTAGTCGATATGCAGCTTTTATCCCAAAAGCGATTTGCTTTAGGAACGGTATTGGTGCTGCTTGTTTATTTTACATCTAGCTCATTTTTTTTAAGTTTTGCGTTAATGATGCAAACGGGGTTTGGAATTGATCCATTTATTGCAGGTAGTATCTTTGCGCCATGTAGTATCGGTTTTGTTTTCGCTTCTCTCGTCACCCCTAAGCTCATCGTCAGGTGCGGTGAACGAATGATCGGTGTCGGCGCGTTAATCTATGCTGTATCGATAGGTGTTTTGATTTTACAAGTGTATGAGGCGGGGGCTGATTTAATACCAACTCATCTCATTCCAGTTTTGTTTATTGTTGGGTTTGGACAAGGAGCAATCATGACGCCACTACTAAATTTGGTACTAGGTTTTGTTAAAGAAAAACAGGCTGGAATGGCTTCTGGCGTTGTTTCTACTGTCCAGCAACTTGGTGCAGCGTTTGGGGTTGCTGTTATAGGAATTTTATTTAGTACAGCATTATCAACGAGTAATGAGTCTATAGAATTGGCAAATCAGTATTCGTCTGCGTTTGTGATAGGAATGCTCTATAACTTTGTTGCAGCCGTTATTGTGTGTTTTCTGCTTATGAAGTTGGTACCGGCGAAGCAGTGACGTCGTCTAAAGCCTTAACTGGAGAAGAGGAAGAATAAGCGAGCTATCTAAGATGTACTGCGAGAAGTTACCGGTACAAGGTGGATAGAACTGCATCGAGCCCGAGAGTGCTTACTGCTGAAGAGAAACAAGAGCTTCGTCGTGATATGGCTGAATCCTCAGCTTGAGCCAAAGCTGAACTAAAACGTCGACGAGACGCAAAAAATCAAAAAAATTCTGCGCGTGGTACAAATGATGGTATCGAGAAAAGCTAGCCTTCTAACTATCTGTTATATAAATACATTTTATTCTCATTGATGTTCGAGTGGGTAAGACTCGCTAGATAGCGAATTAAGCCTTGCCAACTAATAACAATGCCAGTCAGTTTTCCGACTGGCATTTTTTATGGTCATGTTAGTCATCACTTCTGTCGTCATGGTTACACAACACCTAAAACAGCCCTAAGATGGAAGCCATAGTCGACAAAAGTAAAGCGCATTGTTCATCAAGCAATTTGCCGTAAACGCTGTTTTACGTGAACCTTGCCGGTATGATTCAACCCCTCCGGTCATCTTGCAGAATTTCATGTTCACGACTAGTATTTGTTCATGATTCATGAACGGTTTTTATGTGTGAACAAAAACGCGACACTACTAATGCGAGCTTTGGATAATCTGCCTTCGCATATTCAAGGGGAGTCCTCTTTTGATCCTAAGCCGGATGGTGGGCCGTACACCGATGCCGAGGTGACTCTGACAGTGCACGGCCAACGCTATTTGTTTAGCACTGAAATAAAGCGTATCCATCGTAAAGAGAGCCTATCAGCATTACTAGGCCTTGCTCGTTCAGATACTCTGTTGGTATGCAATAGACTAACGGCTCATCTCGCCGATTTTTGCACCAAGAACGCGATCAATTTTATTGATGAGGCTGGTAATGCTCGCGTGAGCTTTAACGGGCTAAACCTATGGATTGAGTGCAAAAACCTCACTGAAAACCACCTTGCAATTCCACAGCCGGCAAAACCGGGGTTAGGTTTTATGAAGCTGTTGTTTGCTTTGTTGGCTCAAGAAGATGTGTTACATCTGCCGTTTCGAACCATAGCCGAGATGGCGAATATCTCATTAGGTATGGTGAGTAAGGGATTTAAATACCTAGAGGCTGAAAAGCTTGTCAGTATGGGTAGTACCCGTCGCATTCTGGATAAAGAGGCCCTTTATCAGATTTGGATTGAACACTATCGTACCGTACTTAGGCCAAAGCTCGGAGGGCTAAAATTAGTTGCGCCGGATGATTGGCGAGACATTCCTTTAGCATCCAAGGATTGCTGGGGGGGAGAAGTCGCTGCCGATGAACTGACACGCTATTTACAGCCTTATGAGTTACAGCTCTTTACCTTTGAGCCATTGCAAAAAAAGCTTGCACTGCTCAAGGCAAAGCCAGACGCTTCCGGCAGACTTTGGGTGGTGCCTGCATTCTGGGGAAAGGCGCTGGATATCAATATCAATGCCAAGGCGTTGCTGGCTGTTGCTGAGCTGCTAGCAAGCAGAGATAGCCGAAACAAGGAGGTTGCCGAACGCATCAATGAGCAATATCTACACCTTAAAACACTCCCTAAAACCTGGGTTTGAGCCTGTACTGACACTGATCATCCGCACAACTCAACAAACTGGAGTGCCATTTTTTGTTGCTGGGGCTACGGCAAGAGATCTCTTTTTGTATCATGTGTTTGGCCGTGACCCCGGTCGTCAGACTCGGGATATTGATACCGGCATTCTGGTACCGGGTTGGGACGCGTTCGCCAGCGTAAAACATGCTTTGTTGGATGCCGGATTAAGCGCGATCAATAAAGCGCATCGGCTTAAAGATCCTGACAGTGGTTTGCCAATTGATATTATTCCCTTTGGTGCCATCGCCGATGAAGCAGGTGAAATACAATGGCCACCGGAGCATGCTGTCACCATGACGGTAGCTGGATTTCATGAAGCTTACTATGCCGCTTTATCAATAGACCTAGGGCAGGGCGATATTATCAAAGTTGCGTCACTGGCCGGTCTGACTTTGCTAAAGCTGATTGCCTGGCAGGAGCGGGGGAACGAGAGCAGCAAAGACGCATCTGACTTTCTAACCATTCTTCTTGAGTATCAGCATATTCAGGCGGATCGTTTGTGGGAGCCTTATATCCCAGCAGAGCGCTTAGAGTATGATACCGAGCGGCAAGGGGCCTTCTTGCTAGGATACGATTTGAAAATGATCTTATCTGAGCCTGCTACCAACCCTGAGACCATCACCCGGATTACCGTATTGGCGGCGGATACGGATGGATTGGTCAGGGCTCAGTTCAGAAGTCAGAACCTTTGTAGTTATGAGAGGGTAGAGCAGCTGCAAAATGACTTTTGGGCAGGACTAGAGTTGTAAGAACAGTTTCAAAAAACAAAGTCCGCGTAATGGCGGACTTTTTTATTGGTATTCGCGGATGACGGCGCTCTTGACTCAGTCCCTATAGCTGCCCGAACTTGCCTGCTTGCAGATCGTTGAACGCTTGCAAAATCTCTTGCTTGGTATTCATCACAAAAGGACCATGACCGACGATGGGATCGGTGATGGGCTCACCACTGAGTAGCAAAATCACGCTATCTTGTGAGGCGTGCAATGCGACTTCGCGGCCTTGGCGGCTAAGCAGTGCTATATCGGCGTCGCCAATGGGGTCGGCGGCGTTGATACTGACGTTGCCCTCCAGCACCACCACCGCGGTGGTCCAGTCTTGGGGGAGCGTAAGCTGCGTTTTCCCGCCAGCGTTTAACCGTATATCCCAAACCTGCATAGGGCTAAAGGTTTTGGCTGGCCCCTGATGACCGTCAAACTCACCGGCTATGAGCCGTAATGTGCCTGCCTTATCGGCCAGGGTAACGTCGGGAATATCGGCTTTGCGAATGCCTTGATAACCCGGTGCGGTCATCTTGTCTTGTTTGGGGAGGTTAACCCACAGCTGCACCATTTGCAGCTCGCCGCCAGTGTGGCTGAACGCACTGGAATGAAACTCCTCGTGCATAATGCCGCTACCTGCGGTCATCCACTGTACATCGCCGGGGCCAATCACGCCGCCTTTACCGGTGGAATCACGATGTTCCACTTCACCTTGATACACAATGGTGACGGTCTCGAACCCGCGATGGGGGTGCTCACCCACTCCTCGCTTCACGCCATCGGCGGGGAAGTGCATCGGGCCGGCATAGTCCAGCAACAAAAAGGGGCTCACCTCCGCCGCTTGGTGGTGATAGGAAAACAGCGAACGAGCGGGGAAGCCATTGCCTACCCAGTGTGGCGTAGGCGCTTTAATAACACGCGAAAGGGATTTCATCATGCTCTCCTAGAGTTGCCTTACCCTAATCATATCGTTGATGTTGTAGATTGCTAGGGCCAGCATACGTCTTCCATGCTATGCGTTTTTTTGTTTCTAAATGTTTCATCTTTATTGGTAAGCATCCGTTTTTTGTGCTGCTTTTCTAACTATAAAACAATTTAACATTGGGTTAACGGGCCTACTTATGGCTAACTATGCTGTTTTTTGCTTTACTGGCGATGATTTGTCATTTTATTGTCATTAAAACCTGCGTGATCAGGTAAGCCAAGACACAACATCGAAAATAACGGAGTTCTCAGTGAGCCAACACATTAGCCAATCAACCGACACTGATCGACCGCGAGGGTTGGATCGGTTTTTAAATATGATAGAGCGCGCGGGCAACCGGATCCCAGATCCCGCCTTATTGTTTTTCTGGGGCTTGATTACCGTTTGGGTGCTTTCCGCTATTTTATCGCAGATAGAATTTAACTCGGTTCACCCTTTGACCGGTGATACCGTCCAAGTCAAAAACCTTCTTACCGGCACTGCGCTCGCCCACTTTTTAACCAGCATGGTTGACACTTTTACAGGATTTGCGCCGCTTGGGATTGTACTGGTAGCAATGTTGGGTGTGGGGGTAGCCGATCAGTCTGGCTTTATCACCACGGGGCTCAAGAAGATGCTGAGTGTGACACCGAAACAAGCGCTTACGCCGATGCTGATTTTGGTGGCGATCGTGTCACATACCGCGGCAGATGCAGGCTATGTGCTGGTGATCCCACTGGGCGGAATTATCTTCCACGCCGCAGGCCGCCATCCACTCGCGGGTATTGCAGCTGCTTTTGCCGGCGTGTCGGGTGGATTCTCGGCCAACTTTATTCCTTCAGGAATCGATCCATTATTGGCAGGCTTTACGGAGTCGGCCGCACATGTACTGGACGATGGTTATCAAGTGAATCCGTTGGCCAACATCTACTTTACGGGACTGTCGTCTATCTTAATCGTGGCACTCGGCTGGTTTGTGACCGAAAAGATTGTTGAGCCACGCCTTAACCGCATGTCTATCGATGAAGATGCCGAAGAGGCCCCTGACCTTGGCTCATTTACGACGATTGAAGGCAAAGCCTTTAACCGTGCTGGATTGGCGATGCTGGTTGGGATCGCAGCGCTGGTGGCGGCCTCATGGCCTGAAACCTCGCCGCTTCGGTCACCCACAGGCGAGCTGACCGCCTTTGATGCGCCGATTATGCAATCGATCGTGCCGCTGATTTTTGTGCTCTTTATTATCCCAGGCATTGTGTATGGCAAAACCGCGGGTACCTTTAAAACCAGCCAAGATGTGATCAAATCCATGTCTGACACCATGGCGACCATGGGCGCTTATATGGTGATGGCGTTTTTCTGCGCGCAATTCTTGGCCGCATTTACGCAATCAAACATTGGTACCTTGTTGGCGCTCAACGGCGCGGAGCTGTTGCAGTCAATGAACCTGCCCGGTGAGATGACGATTGTGGGGATGATTTTGCTGACGGCAATGGTGAACTTATTGATTGGTTCTGCGTCGGCAAAATGGGGCTTGATTGGTCCTATTTTGGTGCCGATGTTAATGGTCGTAGGCATTTCCCCTGAATTGTCGCAGGCGGCGTATCGTGTCGGTGACTCGGTCTCGAATATTATATCGCCTCTGATGGTGTTCTTCCCGCTGGTCGTGGTGTACTGCCAGCGCTATGTGAAAGCCACCGGGATTGGTACCGTGGCATCGATGATGATCCCTTATTCATTGACCATGCTGGTGGGGTGGACCTTGTTCCTATTGGCGTATTGGGCGTTCGGGTTGCCACTGGGTATTCAAGCCAGTTACCAGTATCTGGTGCAATAAGCGTTGAGTGGGCGATTTTATCGTCTATCGCTATTTTTCGGACACAAGCCGGCCTTCGAGCCGGCTTGTTTGTGTCGTATACTAGCCATTAATTGCGTAGCCAATGAATAGAGGTTGGAATGAACGAACCACAAGCGTCGGATACGATTCACGACGTTTACATGCGCCAGGCGATCACTCTGGCCGAGAATGCCGAGCAAGAAGGTGAAGTGCCCGTGGGGGCGGTGGTCGTCTATCAAGGCGACGTGGTTGGAATGGGGTGGAATCGCACCATTACGCAGCATGATGCAACTGCGCACGCTGAAGTGATGGCATTACGCCAAGCCGGCCAAGTGCTGGGTAATTACCGTTTATTAGACGCGGATCTTTATGTGACACTCGAACCGTGCCCGATGTGTGCCGCGGCGATAGTGCATGGCCGTGTCCGAAAAGTCTATTTTGGCGCGCCCGATCCCAAAACCGGTGCCGCTGGCTCGGTGATGAACTTACTCAGCTATGAGGGGGTTAACCATCATGTTCACAGCGAGGGTGGGGTGTTAGAAGCTGAATGTCGGGCTCAATTACAAGCCTTTTTCCGGCGGCGTCGGGCTGAAAAAAAGGCCGCAAAAAAAGCAGCCCGCCAGTCTTAATCTTGCTTGCCTAACTCAGGCAAAGTGTCCTAAAAAGCATCATCAAAGGCCGCAAATTCACGAATCGCAAAGGCACGTTGTCGCCAAAGCACCTTTTTATGCATATTTTGGCGCATACGCTTACGCCGGTTAGCGGATGAAATGTTGTTTTTGCGAAAGCTTTGTTTCACCAGCCGTTTTCTTGGAACCATGCTGTCCTCATCGCGGTTGCGTGTCTGATTGCGGTGTCGAGTTGTCCTCTGACAGTGATGACGCCGGATTTGGCGCTTGCTCGGTTGTTTTCTCGAGGGCTTGTGTCGACGGCTCATCGGGCGCGACTATTGTCTGTAGGCCACCGAGATCTTCAACTTGTTGGCTGTCGAGTGATTCTATATGTGCTTTCTCATAGCCTAGAATACTTTGGTAGTAGCGACGAATATTTTCGACATAGCTGAGCGCTTCGTAGCCACGTGCATAGCCGTAGCGTGTTTGGGTGTAATACTGGCGCTTGGCTAATAACGGCAGACGCTGCTTTACGTCACTCCAAGAGTTGGGATCGGCACCTTGCGCATCCGTCAGTCGCCGTGCATCCATTACGTGGCCAAAACCAATATTATAAGAGGCGAGGGCAAACCAGATACGTTCGTGCTGATTGACACTGTCAGGCACACGCTCGAGCACACGTTGCAGGTACAGAGCTCCCCCTTTAATGCTTTGTTCAGGGTCAAGGCGGTTTCTCACACCGACCGATTTTGCGGTGGGGAGTGTGAGCATCATCATGCCTCTAACGCCTGTTGGGGAAATGGCGCGAGGGTTCCAATGTGATTCTTGATACGACAACGCGGCAAGCAGGCGCCAATCAAAATCATTCGCGTGCTTTTTGAATAGCGGCTCCCATGTCGGCAATTTACTTTCAATGGCACGTAAGAAGGCACGTGTATCAACATAATCAAATTGGTCGACATGACCGAAATATTTTTCTTCTAGGATTGCCAACTCACCGGTTTGATTCAACTCGCCAAAAAAGTTGACCATGAGAGCATAGGCGCTGCTATCTCCCTTTTTTTTCATAAACCAGGCTACAGGTTCATCTTCGCTCAGCGCCATGGCTACAGCGATATCCGGATGGGTGCGTTGCATCAACGCAATATCAACCGAATCAGCGATGGTAAAATCAATGTCACCTTCTGCGACTTGTTTAAGCAGTTCGTCGTCGTCAGCGTCTTGCACCACTTTCCAGCTCAAATCGGGATGATCTTTTTTCAGTGTTTGTAAGGTCAGATCGTGGCTAGAATCTTCCACCACCGCCATGACAGCGTCTTCACGGTTAAAGTCCCCCACATCGCGTGGGCGCCAATGGCCTTTTTTGTAGACGACTTGTTGGCTGACAAAATAGTAGGCGGGGCCGGGGCGGAATTGTGCGAGTCGTTGATCGGTAATCGTGAGACTAGCGGCAATCACATCGACATCACCGCGTTCTAATGCGGGGAAAAGGCCTGATAGGGTATAGGTGGGGATCATTTCTAGCTTGACCCCAAGCTTATCGGCGAAACGTTTAGCGAGTTCGTAATCGAGACCGGTCGGGCCATCGGGGCCAATATAATAAGAGAGCTCGTTGTTTAGCGTCCCGACCCGAAGAACTCCACGGTCACGGATTTTGTCCAAGACGGTACGATCGTCGAATTGCCAATCACAGCCGACTAACACGAGGCTAAGCACTAACACGGCTAGGCTAGTCATCCATGATCGCAGAGAAAAGTCGCGCTGAGTCAAAGGCAGTCGCTCGCTATTGCAGGCCAGCATCATCGTGCTAGCGGTGATCGATAGACGCGATATTCTACGTGAATAGACCGCAGACCGATAGAGGGAAATTTTTTGCGCAAACGGTTGCGTCAGGTGTGTTGTCCCTGACACTTTTGCCCTATAATGGCGGCCGCTTGTTTAAAAGGCTAGCGCTTAACGGGCTTTTACTCTGTTCACCATTGCGGTAACGCGTGTGGTGATACCCAAGTTATCATGCCAGAGCGCGATAACTTAGGTATCCCCTTTCATTTACCGCTAACGAGAGACGTACGCACATGGATATTTTGCGTGGATCCCCCGCACTGTCTGAGTTTCGTGTCAACAAACTGCTAGCGAGCTGCCAAGCTCATCAGTTACCGGTGACGGCACTGTATGCTGAGTTTATTCACTTTGCTGATTTACAGCATCCGTTGGATGCGGCTGAGCAAGACAAACTGGAAAAACTTCTAGCCTATGGGCCCACCCTCTCTTCGCATATGCCTGATGGCACTTTGTTTCTCGTTACTCCGCGGCCAGGCACTTTGTCTCCGTGGTCATCAAAGGCAACCGATATTGCCCATAACTGCGGCTTGGATGCGGTTAAACGCTTAGAGCGCGGAACCGCGTACTATATCCAATTATCGGCGCCATTAAGTGATGAGCAACACGCGACCTTAATCGGATTGTTGCACGATCGAATGATGGAAAGTGTGTTCGGTGAGCTAGAAGCCGCAGCGGTGCTGTTCGAACAAGCGGAACCTACGCCGATGCATAGCGTGGACGTTCTCTCTGGTGGTCGAGCCGCTTTAGCTGAGGCTAACCAAGCTTTAGGGCTGGCACTGGCAGACGATGAAATCGATTATCTGGTCGAGAACTTCACACAGTTAGGACGCAACCCTAACGACATTGAATTAATGATGTTTGCGCAAGCCAACTCTGAGCATTGCCGACACAAAATATTCAACGCCGATTGGACCATTGATGGTGAGAAACAGCCCAAGTCGCTGTTTAAAATGATCAAAAACACCTACGAGCAGACACCGGATAACGTCCTCTCTGCGTATAAAGACAACGCAGCAGTGATGACTGGCTCAAACGTGGGGCGCTTTTTTCCCACCCCAGACAGCCACACCTATCAGTATCATCATGAACCTGCTCATATTTTGATGAAAGTCGAAACCCATAACCATCCGACGGCTATTTCGCCTTGGCCGGGCGCGGCAACGGGGTCTGGCGGTGAAATTCGTGATGAGGGTGCGACAGGCTTGGGCGGCAAACCCAAAGCGGGATTGGTTGGTTTTTCTGTTTCGAACTTAAAAATTCCCGGCTTTATTCAGCCTTGGGAACAAGATTATGGTAAGCCAGAGCGCATTGCCACTGCGCTCGATATTATGTTGGAAGGTCCGTTGGGCGGTGCTGCGTTTAACAACGAATTTGGACGGCCTAACTTACTCGGCTACTTCCGTACCTATGAGCAGTGGGTGACCTCCCATGCCGGAGAAGAAGTGCGCGGCTATCACAAGCCCATTATGCTTGCCGGTGGGATGGGAAATATCCGCGATGAGCATGTGCAAAAAAATGACATCGACGTTGGCGCAAAATTGATCGTGCTGGGCGGGCCTGCAATGAATATCGGTCTTGGCGGTGGGGCGGCATCGTCCATGGCATCAGGCCAGTCGGCAGAAGACTTGGACTTTGCCTCGGTGCAACGTGAGAACCCAGAAATGGAGCGTCGCTGCCAAGAGGTGATTGACCGTTGCTGGCAGCTTGGCGAGGACAACCCGATTGCCTTTATTCATGATGTGGGCGCCGGTGGCCTCTCGAATGCGATGCCAGAGCTGGTCGATGATGGCGGCCGCGGTGGACGCTTTAACCTGCGTGATATTCCTAATGATGAGCCGGGCATGAGCCCGCTCGCCATTTGGTGTAACGAGTCACAAGAGCGTTACGTGTTAGCCGTAAAACCCGAAAATATGCCGCGTTTTGAAGCCTTGTGTGAGCGTGAGCGCGCCCCTTATGCGGTGCTTGGTGATGCCACCGACGCGCGCCATTTGTCACTTAGCGATAGCTATTTTGACAATATGCCCATCGATATGCCGATGGATATTCTGCTGGGTAAAGCGCCCAAGATGCATCGCGACGTTACGCGTCAGCAAGTGACAGGCACCGCACTTAACACCCAGGGTATTGAACTGGCGGAAGCTTGTGAGCGTGTTTTACGTTTGCCTGCGGTGGCGGAGAAAACCTTCTTGATCACCATCGGTGATCGCTCGGTGACCGGGCTGGTGGCGCGTGACCAAATGGTCGGCCCCTGGCAGGTGCCGGTCGCGAACTGTGCGGTCACTGCGGCCAGTTATGACAGCTACCACGGCGAAGCGATGGCGATGGGCGAACGCACCCCTGCTGCCTTGCTCGACTTTGCTGCCTCGGCCCGTATGGCGGTGGGCGAAGCACTGACCAATATCGCCTGTGCTGATATTGGCAGCCTGACCAACATTAAGTTGTCTGCTAACTGGATGTCTGCGGCTGGGCACCCGGGCGAAGACGCTGGTTTGTACGAAGCGGTCAAAGCCGTGGGTGAGGAGCTGTGTCCGGAGCTGTCATTGACCATTCCGGTGGGTAAAGACTCGATGTCGATGAAAACCCAATGGCAGCAAGAAGGTGAAAACAAAACCGTGACGGCACCGATGTCGCTGATCATCACCGCTTTTGGGCGCGTAGACGATGTGCGCCGTACGGTCACGCCACAATTGCGTACTGATAAAGGTGACAGCCACCTGATTGCGATTGATCTCGGTGACGGGGCGCAGCGTCTGGGCGCGACCGCGTTGGCGCAGGTGTATCATCAACTGGGTGATCAGCCTGCCGATGTCACCAGCAGCGCGCGCCTAAAAGATTTTTTCCATGCGATGCAAACCTTGGTGGCAGAACAAAAGCTGCTGGCGTATCACGACCGTGCCGATGGCGGCTTGTTCGTGACCTTGGCAGAAATGGCGTTTGCCGGTCACACGGGCATTGATGTAGATATTGCCCGCTTAGGTGACGATGCCTTGTCGGTGCTGTTTAACGAAGAGTTGGGCGCAGTGATCCAAGTGACCGCGCAAGATCTTGAGCGCGTCAATGCCGTGCTAGCGGAGCATCAATTGACCGCATGCAGCCATCTGATTGGCGGCTTAAACGGTAGCGATGAGATTATCTTGCGTCACGGTGAGGCACCTGTCTATCAAGCCAGTCGCCAGTACTTACGTCAGATTTGGGCTGAAACCACGTATCAGATGCAAGCGCGTCGTGACAATCCCGATTGTGCGCGTCAGGAATTTGATGGCAAGCAGTCGGACGATCCCGGTTTGCACGCCTCGCTGAGCTTTGATGTCCACGAAGACATTGCAGCGCCGTATATTGCCACCGGCCAGCAACCGACCATGGCCATTTTGCGTGAACAAGGCGTTAACTCGCACGTAGAAATGGCAGCCGCCTTTGACCGTGCCGGATTTAACGCCGTGGACGTTCACATGAGTGATATTCTTTCAGGGCGGGTCAGCTTGGACGGTTTCCAAGGGCTGGTGGCCTGTGGCGGTTTCTCTTACGGCGATGTATTGGGCGCCGGTGAAGGTTGGGCGAAATCGATTTTGTTCAACAGCCGCGCGCGCGACCAATTTAGTGCTTTCTTTAGTCGTGAAGACACGTTGGCACTTGGCGTGTGTAATGGCTGTCAGATGCTTTCGAACCTGCATGAATTGATCCCAGGGGCGGCGCACTGGCCACGGTTTGTCCGCAACGAGTCTGAGCGCTTTGAAGCCCGCTTTAGCATGGTGGAAGTGCAATCGAGTCCATCGGCCTTCTTTGCAGGGATGGCGGGGTCACGCATGCCCATTGCGGTATCGCATGGTGAGGGCCGCGTGGAGGTGCGCGATGCTGAGCATTTGGCGGCGATTGAAGCGTCCGGCACGGTGGCGCTACGTTACACCGATAATCACGGCCAGCCAACACAAGCGTATCCGGCTAACCCGAATGGCTCACCAAATGGCATTACCGCGCTGACCACTGAGTCGGGTCGCGTCACTATTATGATGCCGCACCCAGAGCGAGTATTCCGCACCGTAGCGAACTCTTGGCACCCAGACGATTGGGGCGAAGACAGTGCGTGGATGCGCATGTTCCGCAACGCGCGGGTGACCTTGGGTTAGCCATTAAATGTGATATGAGCCGCCATCGTTTGGCGGCTTTTTTGTGTTATACGTGAATCGATGGATGATTTTTTATCCTGCTGCGATACAATTTCAGTTAAACAATTGATCCATCAGGACCGGCCAGTGGCCAACGAGAGGGATAACAGAATGAAAAAAATTGAAGCCATCATCAAGCCATTTAAACTCGATGACGTACGCGAAGCACTTGCAGACGTCGGTATTACCGGAATGACCGTCTCAGAAGTGAAAGGTTTTGGTCGCCAAAAAGGCCACACTGAACTGTACCGCGGTGCGGAGTATATGGTGGATTTTCTTCCCAAAGTGAAGCTCGAGGTGGTGGTGAGTAATGACGTGGCAGAGCAGTGCGTTGATACCATTATCGATACCGCACAAACCGGAAAAATAGGGGACGGTAAGATCTTTGTTTTTGATGTTGAGCGTGTAGTGCGTATTCGCACCGGTGAAGAAGACGAAGAAGCAATCTAATCGCGTGCTTGCAGTCGATACCGCTAACAGCAAAAAGCCAAGCATTCTGCTTGGCTTTTTTGTTTTGCTTAGTCTTGTTGTATTGATTGGCGTTGAGGTCGCTTAAACGCCTGGATGAGCGGGGTGCGCCTGATAGCGCCCGGGCTTGTGGTTCATCGCCAAAACCAAATTGAGCACAACCGCGCCAACCACAGACCACATCAGCAGATCCCGGTCGATGAGGAAGAAAGATAACGCGAGAATAGAGCAGTCGATGCCCATTTGTAGCTTTCCTGCCGAGATCCCAAACTTGTCCTGACAATAGAGCACCAGGACGTTAAAGCCGCCCAAGCTCGCGTTGTGGCGAAAGATCATCAGCATCCCAACCCCCATCAACAATCCGCCGACCACGGCACAGTAGGCGGGAGCGAGCCAAGTGATTTCGAAAAAATAAGCAATGTGATCAGCCATGACGGAGACGGCGCCACCCGCGAATAAACTTCGGACAGCAAAGCGCGGGCTCATTCTAAACCAAGCCATCATGTAAAAAGGGCAGTTACAGAGAAAATACAACGTACCGAACGATAGGTCGGTAAATTGACTGAATAACAATGCGAGACCTGTCGTGCCCCCTGTTAACAACCCGGCCTGCTGTAAAAAAAACACCCCTTGAGCGACCAAAAAAGCGCCGGAGGCGATGGCAATAATGTCTTCTTTCAAGCTGTGTTGATAACGGCTCACACGGCTTCTCCCTACAAAAATGTCAACAACAAAAAAGGCCGCCAAAACCCATGTGGGCCGGCGGTGAAAAAGGTTTTTGGGAATTTCGGGCGCGCATTTTATCGCCAATGGTGATTGATAGGAAGTCAATGGGGTAAATAAGCTGATCTTAAAACGTCAGTATTGTGATACTCCGCTGTAAAATCTTTACACTGTATTATTTAAAGTGCAGGCGTAAGCGAAAACAGACCGATTTAAAAGAAAAAGTGTGGCACAGGCTACCTGATAGGAGGGATTTTTTGTAGAATGGGAAACGCAGTCATGGCGGTGACGAAAACGTTTGCGTAGCGCCGCTGTAGTGAACGATTTTCCTTGGCTTAATCGCTTTGATTTGTCATGTTAAGGCGACTAAGCCAAGGCGTGATCTAAGCCATCACACCTGTACACATTTTTGCTAGGTGATTTGAAAGAGCCCTAGCTTCGCTTTTTGGGTAATTGCCCGCCAATGTTAAGTCAGGAGAGACAAATGCTAAAGCGTGACATGAATATCGCGGATTATGATCCAGCGCTGTTTGCGGCGATGGAAGAAGAAAGTACGCGCCAAGAAGAGCATATTGAGCTGATCGCCTCAGAAAACTATACCAGCCCACGCGTGATGGAAGCGCAAGGCTCTCAACTGACCAACAAGTACGCGGAAGGCTATCCCGGCAAGCGTTATTACGGCGGTTGTGAATATGTAGATAAAGTCGAGACATTGGCCATCGAGCGTGCTTGTGAACTGTTTGGTTGTGAATATGCCAATGTTCAGCCGCATTCTGGCTCACAAGCTAACAGCGCGGTATATATGGCGCTATTAAACCCAGGTGATACGGTGCTAGGTATGAGCTTGGCACACGGTGGGCACTTAACCCACGGCTCTCCGGTTAACTTTTCGGGTAAACACTATCATGTTGTCCCGTATGGCATCGATGAAGCCGGTAAAATTGACTATGAACAAATGGAGCAGCTAGCGCTTGAGCACAAACCCAAAGTGATCATCGGTGGTTTCTCTGCCTACTCACAAGTGGTGGACTGGAAACGCATGCGTGAGATTGCTGATAAGGTCGGCGCTTGGTTCTTTGTCGATATGGCCCACGTTGCTGGCCTCATTGCTGCAGGCGTCTACCCGGATCCTTTACCACATGCGCACGTGGTCACCACAACGACCCACAAAACACTCGCGGGCCCACGTGGTGGTCTGATCTTGTCGAACGCGGGTGAAGACATTTATAAAAAGCTCAATTCAGCAGTATTCCCAGGGGGGCAGGGTGGTCCGTTAATGCACGTGATTGCCGGTAAAGCGGTGGCGTTCAAAGAAGCGATGGAGCCTGAATTTAAGGCCTACCAATCACGTGTTATTGATAATGCACGTGCGATGGTAAAAGGCTTTCAAGCTCGCGGGTATAAAATCGTATCGGGGTCAACGGATAACCACCTGCTGCTCGTGGATCTAGTTGACAAAAATATCACTGGCAAGGAAGCAGACGCAGCACTAGGCGCGGCGAATATTACGGTGAACAAAAACAGTGTACCGAACGATCCGCGAAGCCCGTTTGTGACATCGGGGATCCGAGTGGGAACGCCTGCGATTACGCGTCGTGGCTTCACCGAAGACGATGCCGAGCAGCTCGCGCACTGGATGTGTGATGTGCTAGATAACATTAACAACGAGCAAGTGATTGCAGAGACAAAAGAAAAAGTCCAAGCCATTTGTCGTCGGTTACCTGTGTATGCCTAACGACGGGTAGGCAATCTGTATGATAAGTCAGGCGCCTTGGGGCGCCTTTCTTATTTGTTAGCCTATCTGTGACCCTGTTTGGGGCACAAAACCATTATAAAGTCCTCTTAGATAGGCTTTTTCATCTTCGCAAATCGGTTACACTAGCGGGATGATACTGAGGAGGCGACGCTCATGCACTGTCCATTCTGTGGTACCACCGATACCAAAGTGATCGATTCTCGGCTCGTAGCCGATGGTCACCAAGTTCGCCGTCGCCGCCAATGTTTGGCGTGCGCTGAACGTTATACGACGTTCGAAACGGCGGAGTTAGTCATGCCACGCGTGATAAAAACCAACGGGAACCGAGAGCCGTTTGATGAGGAAAAGCTTCGAGGCGGTATTCAGCGAGCCTTAGAGAAGCGCCCTGTCAGTGCGGATGATATTGAAAAGGCGATTAATAGTATTAAGTCGCGTTTACGCGCTACTGGAGAGCGAGAAATCGGCTCAGCGATGGTCGGTAATTTGGTGATGGAAGCACTCAAAGAGCTGGATAAAGTCGCTTATATTCGCTTTGCCTCTGTCTACCATAGCTTCGAGGATATTCGCGAGTTTGGTGAAGAAATCGCGCGGTTACAAAAATGACAGCCAGTCACCAAGATCAAACAATGATGGCACGAGCCTTAACGCTTGCCGCTAAAGGCCGGTATACGACAACGCCAAACCCCAATGTTGGCTGTGTGATCACGAGTGGAAATACCATTATTGGTGAGGGTTATCACGCCTTTCCTGGCGAACCGCATGCCGAAGTTCACGCCTTAAAAGCGGCCGGTGACAACGCCAAAGGGGCAACGGCCTACGTGACACTAGAGCCATGCTCGCATCATGGTCGTACACCGCCTTGTTGTGATGCTCTGATTGCCGCTCAAGTCAGCCGCGTGGTGTGTGCAATGCAAGATCCCAATCCACAAGTTGCCGGGCGTGGTATTGCGCGCTTAAAAGCAGCAGGGGTCGAGGTAGCCGTGGGATTAATGGCAGAGCAAGCTAAGGCACTCAATCCGGGCTTTATAAAACGTATGAAAACAGGCATGCCCTATGTGCAATTAAAGCTCGCGGGCAGCCTTGATGGGCGCACGGCGCTGGCAAACGGCGAGAGTCAGTGGATTACAGGGGCTGCTGCCCGTGCCGATGTGCAGCGATGGCGCGCTCAAGCCAGCGCGATCTTATCGACCAGTGAGACCGTGCTGGCCGATAATCCAAGCTTGAATGTTCGTTCAACCCAACTCCCCGATGATGTACAGAATGCATACCCCAAGGCGGATCTTCGCCAGCCAACGCGAGTGATCCTTGATAGATATAACCGTACATCACCAGACGCCACGGTCTATCAACTGAGTGGGCCGGTGATCCGGGTTGTTGACCAACCGAGTGATCACCTTTGGCCTGAACAGGTTAGCGAGTGGATCATGCCCGGTGCTGGCTTGGCGGAAATACTCCAGGTATTAGCAAAACACAATATGAATACGGTTTGGGTTGAAGCGGGCGCAACACTGGCTGGTGCCTTACTTACCGACGCGTTAGTTGATGAACTGATAGTGTACCAAGCGCCCGTTTTGATGGGAGCAGATAGCCGGCCATTGTTGGCTTTAGAAGGCTACCAGACTATGTCAGCCCTGACGCGATTTCACTTTGATGAGATCACGCCCGTGGGAGAGGATATACGTATGCGTGCCACCCTTTCAGAGCATGCGAGTAAAGCGAGCTTGCAACCGTTAAACAGGCAAAAATAGACCACTATGTTTACTGGAATTATTGAAGCCGTCGGCCGGATTAGTAAGCTGACGCGTAAAGGGCAAGACATGACGCTCACTGTAGACAGCGGTGCGCTGGATTTATCAGACGTTAAACTGGGTGATAGCATTGCAACTAACGGGGTGTGCTTGACCGTCGTCGCATTGACCGCAACGGGCTATAGCGCAGATGTTTCCTCCGAAACCTTGGCGCGTTCGTCACTGGGCGCCTTGTCGGTAGGAGATAGCGTCAATCTTGAAAAAGCCATGCTACCTACCACCCGTTTTGGCGGCCATATGGTTTCGGGGCATGTTGATGGCTTGGGAGAGGTGACGTCCGTTAACCAAACTGGCCGCGCCTGGGAGTACTGGATTGCATTACCGCCTGAACTCGCCAAGTATGTGGCATTGAAAGGCTCTATCACGGTGGATGGTATCAGTTTGACGGTGAACGAGGTGAACGGCAGTACGTTTAAACTCACCATCGTACCGCACACGGCTGAGCAAACCACTATTCAGCACTTTGCGCCTGGGCGCAAAGTAAACATCGAAGTCGATGTCATTGCCCGTTACCTTGAGCGATTGATGCTCGGTGACAAGGCCGCTGAACCGACACAATCAACGGGTGTCAGTCTAGACACATTGGCCCGTTCCGGCTTTTTGAAATAAGGAATTCAAGATGGCAATTAGTAGCGCCCAAGCAATCATCGATGATATTCGCCAAGGTAAAATGGTGGTATTGATGGATGACGAAGATCGCGAGAATGAAGGCGACTTAATCATTGCAGCAGAAGCGATTACGCCAGAAGCAATCAACTTTATGGCGACCCATGGTCGAGGTTTAATCTGCCTGACGCTGACTCAGCAACGCTGTGAACAATTGGGGTTGCCATTGATGGTATCAGATAACAATGCGCAATTTTCGACAGCTTTCACTGTCTCTATAGAGGCGGCAGAAGGCGTGACCACCGGCATTTCGGCGGCGGATCGTGCGCGCACCGTTCAAGCAGCGGTTGCCCCAAATGCAAAGGCGGCAGACTTGGTTCAGCCGGGCCATGTGTTCCCCTTGATGGCGCAAGAAGGAGGCGTGTTAACGCGTGCGGGCCATACCGAAGCCGGCTGTGATTTAGCCCGCCTTGGTGGCTTTGGTCCTTCATCCGTGATTGTCGAGATCCTTAACGAGGATGGCACCATGGCGCGTCGCCCCGACTTAGAAGTGTTTTGTGACCAGCACGGTATCAAACTTGGCACCATTGCTGATCTGATTGAATACCGTAATCTCAACGAGACCACCATCGAGCGGGTGGCGTCTTGTAAACTGCCGACGGAATTTGGTGAATTTGATCTTGTGACTTATCGTGACACTATTGATAATCAAATTCATTACGCTATGCGCAAGGGTGACATTACGGATGAAGCTACGCTGGTCAGAGTGCACTTGCAAGACACCTTCACCGACCTATTACGATCGGATCGTACGGCAGAACGTAGTTGGGGACTGACTCGCGCGATGAAGCGGATCAGTGAAGAAGGCGGTGTGCTAGTAGTTTTGGGTAAAGAAGAGTCGCCCGAGTCGATTATCAGCAAGATCAAAGCGTTTGAAGCG
The DNA here is from genome assembly GCF_900141775.1 of Salinivibrio sp. ES.052. GTDB lineage: Bacteria > Pseudomonadota > Gammaproteobacteria > Enterobacterales > Vibrionaceae > Salinivibrio. The sequence continues at coordinate 225,070 of NZ_FSRI01000001.1, forward strand.
CAAGATAAAGGTGACAAACCGGCGGGGGCTAAATGGCAGGGCACCTCACGCCGAGTTGGGATTGGCTCACAAATATTGGCCGATTTAGGCGTCAAACAAATGCGTTTGCTCTCTTCATCAACGAAGCGCTATCACGCGCTGTCAGGGTTTGGTTTAAACGTAGTCGAATACGTGACCGAATAAATACAGAGAGAAACGGTGGGATATTGGCATTTTTCCCAAGACACTGAACATGGTGTCAATGGTCAAAAGTATGCTAGAATCGCGCGGTTTCTCATTCCGGAAAGCAAGTCACAGGAAGGCTCATGAACGTAATCGAAGGTGCATTTGCCGCGCCTAATGCGCAGGTTGCTATTGTTATCTCTCGTTTTAACAGTTTTATCAACGAGAGTTTGCTAGAAGGTGCGGTTGATGCACTCAAGCGCCAAGGCCAAGTCAACGACGATAATATCACCGTGGTACGTTGCCCCGGTGCTTACGAGTTGCCTGTGGTGACCCAAAAGCTGGCAAAAAGCGGTCGTTATGATGCGATTGTAGCACTAGGGTCAGTGATCCGCGGCGGCACACCGCATTTTGACTATGTTGCCGGAGAATGTAACAAAGGGTTGGCACAAGTGGCACTGGAATATGAAACCCCAGTTGCTTTTGGTGTGCTGACAGTAGACACCATTGAGCAAGCGATCGAACGCGCAGGTACCAAGGCTGGTAATAAAGGGGCAGAGGCTGCACTGAGCGCGCTTGAAATGGTGAATGTTCTGTCCCAAATTGAATCCTAAATGGGGGTTAAAGTGAAACCAGCCGCACGACGTAATGCTCGCCAATTCGCCTTGCAAGCCATCTATACATGGCAGCTCGCTAAAGGAAATGTCGCAGATATTGAAGCGCAATTCTTGGCCGCAGATAAATACGAAGAAGAAGATGAGCACCAAAAAAACGAGCCGCTTCTTCGTGAACCGGAAACAGACGTTGCGTATTTTCGCAATCTTTTCAGTGGCGTAGCGCTTAGCCACCAAGAGCTTGATAGTAAGATGCGTCCGTATTTGTCTCGCCCCTTGCAGGATCTTGACGATATGGAGCACGCTCTATTGCGTCTTGCGATGTATGAGCTGATAAAGTGCGATGATGTCCCCTATAAAGTGGTCATCAATGAAGCCATTGAGTTGGCCAAGCGCTTTGGTGCAGAAGACAGCCATAAATTCGTTAATGGCGTCTTGGATAAAGCGTACCCTCGGCTACGTTAATCCCTCCTAACTAGGCCAGCATTGCTGGCCTTTTTCTTGATCTAATCCGATAAATAGTTTTATGACGCGTAACGAATTTGATTTAATTCGCGATTACTTCGCTCGTCAACCAGTTAATCGTCGAGATGTCGCCCTTGGCATTGGTGATGATTGTGCCATTACAGAGGTACCTGAAGGCTGCCAACTGGTAGTGACCACAGATACGTTAGTGGAGGGCACGCATTTTCTTCCTTCAGCCAGTGCATCCGATGTAGCCCATAAGGCATTAGCCTCCAACTTAAGCGATCTCGCGGCCATGGGGGCCATGCCTGCTTGGTGCTCGCTCGCATTAACCTTACCTGACCCGGATGAAGCCTGGGTAGCAGGGTTCTGCCAAGGGTTTTCCGCATTAGCTGAATACTTTCAAGTGCAGTTAATTGGTGGAGACACCACGCGAGGTCCAAGAAGCATTACCATGACGCTTCATGGTCATGTGCCCAAAGGACAAGCGCTTACTCGTTCAGGCGCTAAGCCAGGGGACTGGATCTATGTCACGGGGACGTTGGGAGAAAGCCAAGCTGGGCTTGATTATTTGCTTGGTAAACCCATTGTTGATCAAGGGCGCGCCAATGGTCTGATTAACCGACATTACCGATCTCAACCCCGCATCGTGGTGGGGCAATCGCTACGTGGTATTGCGTCGTCAGCGATAGACATTTCAGATGGCCTGCACGCAGATTTGATGCATATTCTCAAGGCCAGTGATGTTGGCGCACAAATAGAGGTCACGCAGCTACCGGTGTCTGAACGTTTACGCGAGGACGTTGATAGCGAAACGGTAGCACAAAAACTGGCACTGACCAGTGGTGAGGAATATGAACTCTGCTTTACGGTGCCTGAAATGCACCGTGGTACATTAGAGACCGCGCTCAACCATAGCGGAGTCAATGTGCAATGCATAGGTCAAATCAATGGAAGCCAAACGTTAGAGCTGGTGGCGGAAGGAAAGCCACTCGATTGGGTGCTTTCAGGTTGGGATCATTTTAAGGAGCCACATTGTGACGAATCCTAAGCACCGCTTGTCGTTGACCAACCCCTTTCATCTATTAGCATTAGGGTTTGGTAGTGGTTTATCCCCGATCGTGCCAGGCACCGTCGGAACACTGTTTTCCATCCCGTTTTATCTCGTGTTTGTTACCTATGGTGGAGGCGTTGGGCTTTGGCTAGCCATTGTCGTCGGTAGCCTCGCTGGTATTGCGATCTGCGGGCGTGCATCGACAGATATGCAAGTTCATGACCATGGTGCCATTGTTTGGGATGAGTTTGTGGGTTTCTGGTTGACCATGGCTCTTGTCCCAACAACGGATTGGAAAACAGTATTGGCTGGTTTTGTTTTATTCCGTGTGTTCGATATGGTGAAGCCTTGGCCGATCAGCTGGTTAGACAAGCATGTTCATGGCGGATTGGGGATCATGATTGATGATATTCTCGCTGGCGTGATGGCAATGTTTAGCCTTTGGCTTCTTGTGACCTATATGTCCGGGCTTTTCTAGATTTATTGCCAATAAAGTTGGCGCTCCCACAGGGACTCGAACCCCGATCGATCGCTTAGGAGGCGACTGCTCTATCCTGTTGAGCTATGAGAGCGTACTGCCATTATACGTAAAAACAGGCGCGATTTAAGCGCCTGTTTTCATTTAGTTTACCCCTTTGGTCACGATATCACCGATTTGAATGCTACCGGTTAAGTTGTTCGGCTGAACAACCGCTTCTGCACTGCTTTCATAGACGCGAGCAACAGTCAGTGTGATACCACTTTTTCGACGCTGAGTGCGAACAATCCCCAAATCATCGGTGAAAGAAGCCACGTGCCAGAGGTTTAGTTGATCCCCTTGTTTTACACCGTTGATACGACCGACATTGATTTGTGCAATACTTTCTTTTAGCGACACAATTTTCGGTTTACTGGCTCGGCAAGCGAGGGAAGACTCGAGGTCCAGTAAGATGTTACGGCTCATTCGTCGTGCCATTTGCCCATACGGAGACTGCCAAAATCGCGCGGTTTGCGTATCGACTTGACTGTGGCGTTCAAATGGCCACTGAGCCACATCACGATATCGACGTTGGAAGATCACTTCACCACTTTCACTGTCCATCGCTTGCACGTTAATCGCTAATTGACGATTATTTTGAGCCTCGCTAAATCGGGGGCTCTCTGTGGTTGCGGACAAATCGGTGATCGCGCCCGTAACGACAAATTGTGCATCCTTATCTTCAGCCAGCATAGACGCCGCACGTGGCCTGTTGGGAGAAATATCAACATTGGCAATCCCGCGCCCGACAAAGCTTTGTGCATGTTGTTTAATCTCACGGTTTAAGAGCACCGAAAAATCATCACCAAATTGATAGATACCCCCCAGTGCTGCTTGTTGTGGTGAGATAATAGGAAATCGGGTTAAAACGATCCCCTTTCTGTATTGCGTTTTGTGGCAAGCGTTTGCCGATGGGTAGATATCTAGCCGCAGGTTAACCACATAATTGCCACCTTGAGTACCTTCTTCAAGTACTTGAACCTCGCGGACGGCATTGCCACTAAACTGATAACCAGGTTTTACTTGTGAGTAAAAACGTTTGAGCTGCTGCAAGCTACCCACGTCGGCACCGGCAAATTGTATGGCATCAAATGTCGCCGCTTCCAAGGCCCGCATACGCGCGGCTTGCTGGCTTTCCAGAATGGGTGAACTGGCTGATACCTCATACCAAGCGGCATGAGTGAACGGAGCGATAGCAAGGCTGACAATCAGTGTTAACCGCGCCAAAAAGGTTTTCATAGTCAAGATCTCACTTAGTGGGTATGGAAATTGCTTTCACTTTATTAACGCGTAGGGTAACGACCTACCAATAAGATGACGCAAAGACGCTGATGCAAGTTGTGTTCCTAAATGGGGGCTAGCAATCCAGGGTAAAGGTTTATCGACATTGACCGATACAGTAATTCACACACTTGTCTCACATCGATGACTGATCGCGGAGCATGATAGGATGAAAAAGTGGATAGTGGCGATAGTAGCGCTATTGGTTACAGGCTGCGCTTACACGCCGATTTATAACGGCAAAGAGCCGTATTCGGGCAGTGAGTTCTTTCTCAAGCAGCGACCACGCCACACTCTTGACTATTTTTTAAATAGCATGGCGGATGAGCTTTTAGCGACGAATGCGTACCTGACTGCAAGGACACCTCTGGCCGTCACCTCATTTGTCGATTTACAAAAAATGGACGAAACGAACTGGTTGGGAAATACCGTCACTGAAGGGCTTATCTATCAGATGCAGCGCCGTGGTTTTACTGTTATTGACTTTAAGTCGACGGGAGCCATCCGAGTGACAGAAGAGGGCGATTTCACGATCAGTCGCGATTGGAAAGAGTTAAACCCAGAACAGCAAATTGAGTATGTATTGACCGGCACCATGTTGCGTCAAGGCGGTGGCGTGTTAGTGAATGCGCGTGTCATCGGCATGGAATCTCGCGTTGTAGTTGCCTCGGCACAAGGCTTCTTACCTGCCGATCGCATTGGTCGTGATATCGATAGCTTATACAAGGTACGTAAGCGTGATGGGGTGATCATTAGAGATGATCAAAATCGCGTGAAACGGGAAACCGTGGTGCTTAAGCCCTAGTTCGGGAAAAAGTAAGGTAGATAAATGCTTAAAAAACATGGATTGCTTTTCGCCGTTTTGTTGATGATTTCTGCATGTCAGCCCCTCACTAAAATGAAAGAAGAAAATATCATTTCGGCAGTAGGGATGGCGTCGATTAGTGCGCAACAAGGCGCAACGCAAGAAGAAAAAGAAACCCGAGCCATGCGCGCTTCGAAAGTGGATGCGTATAAAGAATTGAGTGAGCAGGTGTATGGATTGCGAGTAAGCAGCCGTGCGCGTGTAGACGATCAAAGTTTAGGCCGAGACACTACCCAGGGTGCGGTGGATGGCATTATTCGCGGCGCAGAGGTCGTGGCCAGCTATAAAGTAGGCGATAGCTACGTCACTGAACTAGAGCTTGATCTCGATACCATGCAGAAAATGAAACGCTACGGCGAGTCTCAGCCGGTGCCAAGTAACAACAATATTATTTTCTAGGGTTCGTTTTTCAGCGTTGATGATCAAGAGACAAAGGCGGGCGGATGCTCGCTTTTTTCGTTTCTGCTAGACGGTGTCTAGACTGCAGTGTTACATGCCGTAAATCTGTTTGTGTTTTGAGGGACAGATTTGTGTTAAAGAGACAGAAAATTGACGCTTTGAGGCTGAAAGGTAGAGGGTGAGAGCTGTTGTTTACGCTTTTACGTTAGTGCCGAGGGTTTTTCGTCCAGAGGCATTTCCATCTTGATTGTAAGTAAGCTCTGATTTTCCGCCGCTTTCTTGGAATAAATTGCGCAAGCGGTGGATACTCAAACTGGCTCGCTGTAAAATAATCCCATTGGTTTCATTTTGCTGTTTACACGCAGACAAACAACGTTGGATCGCGCTGACGTGTTCGCGCAAGCTTTCGTCATGGTTGAGTGAGTCACGTTCTGGGTGGCGACTAATTTGCGCATCGTTGCGCTGAATTTCATTGATTAAAGTCTGTTTTTGTTTTGCCATGGCATCAATATCATCTGAGGCACGGCTCGCAATCACGTTGGCTTCTTGCTCAAGGAGGGTTTGGAGAGCCTGGACACACTCCCGCTGTTGCTCAATAAGCGTGGTTAAAGGTGCAGTAGGACTCATAACTACTCCTGTCAGCTTAGCTTTCGTTTAGATCGTTCTCAAAACGCATCATATTGGCAGCGAGTTTATCGGCATCCACTTTATAAGAGCCATTAGATATCGCTTGTTTAATTTGATCCACTTTAGCGCTATCAAAATACGGCTCAGCGGCCATTTTTTGATTCATCTTATCGATCACCTGGCTTTGTTGGCTCAGCGAGACAGCATCGTCTTGAGACTTAACGCTTTGCTGCTCACGTACTGTGCCGCTTTGTGTCTCTTGTGTTTTGGTTTGATTACTCGTATTTCGAGTTGTGGTCAGTGCTTGCTGATTACCACGTAATTGGTCAATACTCGCCATAACATCGCCTTACTGTCAGTCGCTTTTGAGTCCGTTGCTCAGCATATCGGCACACATAGGTGTTACTTTAGCCCTGAGACGTAAAAAGTCAGAAATTAACCGTTACTTCACCGACCGCTGAGATTGTAGCATCGACAATACGATTAGATTTATTGTTCTTTACTTTTATTTGCTCACCAAGAGCACCGTCACTTAATGCCGTACCTTTTGCAACAATGTTGAGTCCGTTTCCTTGCGCAGTGATCAAAACGTCATCATTTCGACACACGGCACAGACATCGTTACTGCTGATCGGCTCGCCAATCCCTACTGTCCGTTTGACTTTAGAGCCAATCAACCGAGCAGGTTGGGTATAGGTTTGGCCGCGTTGAAACCGACTATTTACCATTTGAATGGTTAGATCACTTGAAGCAAGAGCCATGCCACGATTTAGCGGTCGTCGCGCAACAACCGAGGGTGTCATGAGCTCAATTTTAACCGGAATATACACTTGCCAGTTGTCTCGATCACAAGACACCATAACCGTGACGGAGGTATTAACCTGTTGTCGACCTGGTACCTTTGTATCCAGCGCTATTGGACAGTCTGTTAAACGCATTCGAGAATCAAGGTTACCCGCAGCGATATTGAGTTCGCCGTTTTTTGGCACGGAAATAATTCCTGCAACATGTTGTTCCGCGGCATCTTGCACCGCTTCAATTTGACTTACTGTTGCAGCGGCTATACTTACGCTAAAGCCAGAAAGCAAAGTGACGATAAATAAACGCAATATCTTGGACATAGTTCCAAACCATCAGTAGCGGACAAAGAAGAAATTTTCCCTTCTTTCTCGAGAGTCATGTGATTAACCACTATGATTACCATGCTACTCTACAAAAAAAATGGGGCAATATGGAGTTTATCTTATGACAGGTGGTGTTCTTGATTCGGTCAACCAGCGCACGCAGTTGGTGGGGCAAAACCGTTTAGAGCTGTTGACTTTCCGCCTGATGAGAAAACAGCGCTTTGGCATTAATGTTTTTAAAGTCAAGGAAGTGTTGCAGTGCCCTCGACTCACAGCAATGGCGAATTTGCATCCTCTCGTTAAAGGGGTGGCCCATATCCGCGGTCAAACCGTCTCTGTCATTGATATGAGTCTAGCAACAGGCGGGCCAGCTATACCTGATCCAGAGAATCGCTTTGTGATCATTGCAGAGTTCAACCGTTCCATGCAGGGCTTTTTAGTTGGCTCGGTAGAGCGGATCGTCAATATGAACTGGGAAAAAATTCTGCCGCCGCCGCAAGGGACCGGACGGTCACATTACCTCACGGCAGTGACCGAAATTGATAATGAGCTGGTAGAAGTCCTCGATGTTGAGAAGATTCTCAATGAAATCGCGCCAGTGAATGAAGATGTCAGTGAAGAAGTCTTATCGAAACGTCAAGAAAGGGAAGAAAGTGCGCCGAGCCAAGTATTGGTGGCGGATGACTCCAGTGTCGCTCGACGTCAGGTTAAACGCGCGGTTGAAAGTGTCGGTTATGACGTTATTTTGGTGCAAGATGGTAAAGAAGCACTCGAAAAATTGAAAGAAATGGCCGCCGAAGGAAATATCTACAGCCAACTAGCCTTGGTGATCTCAGATATCGAAATGCCTGAAATGGACGGGTATACGCTTACCACAGAGATTAGAAAAGATTCGAGTCTTAAAGATCTTCATGTAGTATTACACTCATCCCTAAGTGGCGTATTTAACGAGGCCATGGTTCAACGTGTAGGAGCCAACTCGTTCATTGCTAAGTTCGATCCAGATGAATTGGGCTCTGCCGTCATTGAGGCGGTTAAGTCGTAACGCAACCAGAGCGATTGAGTTAATTAATGACAAATGTAGCAATCAGTGACCAAGAGTATCGGGATTTCTGTAAACACCTTGAAGCCAAGTGTGGGATCGTGCTCGGAGACAGTAAACAGTATTTGGTGCGTAGCCGTTTAAGTCCGCTCGTGAATAAATTTGGCTTGGCGTCATTGTCAGAATTGGTCAAGTCGGTGATCACTGGGCGAAATCGTGAACTGGCTGTCGCCGCCATTGATGCGATGACGACGAATGAAACCTTGTGGTTTCGTGATACCTATCCATATGAGGTATTAGCACACCGTCTGTTACCGGAGCTGGCGAAGTCACGAAAACCTATCAAAATATGGTCGTCAGCCAGTTCATCTGGACAAGAACCTTATTCGATTGCCATGACGGTCGCGGAGACACAGCAGCGTAAACCAGGGATGCTCGGAAGCGTGAGCATTACCGCGACCGATATTTCAACGTCGATGCTAGAGGCCTGCCGTCAGGGAATTTACGACAATTTGGCTCTCGGCCGTGGCTTGTCCCCTGAACGGCGACGTACCTTTTTTGAAGAGGCGGACGACGGGAAAATGCGGATAAAAGAGAACATCAAGCGGATGGTCACTTTCCGTCCGCAAAACTTGATGGAAAGTTACAGTTTGTTGGGGAAATTTGACATCATTTTTTGTCGTAATGTATTGATTTATTTCTCACCTGACATGAAAGCAAAAGTGCTCAACCAAATGGCGGGTGCGCTCAATCCGGGCGGTTACTTGATTCTCGGAGCATCAGAATCACTCACTGGCTTGACCGATAAATTTGAGATGATCCGCTGTAATCCGGGCATTATCTATAAGCTGAAGTGATCCTTTCTAAAGCGGCACATTGTTTGCCGCTTTTTTATAGGTAGGCATCGCGATCCATGTCGACTCACTATTCATGGTTACACTCGAACCCCGCATCCCACCTGACTCCAACATAAAAAACAGACCAAAATTGAAACTTGGCACCCTGTTTGCTTTATTTCATGTAGTAGAACTCGGAGGTTGTCCATGGCGATCACATTTGACAATGCATTAGGCGTGCATCAGCACACCGTCGGCGTAAGAGGTAAGCGGGCAGAAACGTTGTCTAGCAATATCGCTAATGCCAATACGCCAGGCTATAAGGCGCAAGACATTGACTTTCAGCGTGCCCTTAAGGCGGCAACATCCGGGGCAAATATTGGCCTAAGTCGCACCAATGAGCGGCACATTGCTGCCTCTACCCACGTGATGGGAGAGAAGAAGTACCGTATCCCAACACAGCCGGATACGGGAGATGGCAATACGGTTGATGAGCAACTAGAAAAGAATTTATTCATGCAGAATGCATTGGAATACCAAGCCTCACTTGATTTTCTTGGCTCTAAGTTCAAGAACATGAAGAAGGCATTGAATGGGAAATAATCGATGAGTTTGTTTAATATTTTTAACGTGTCGGGATCGGCGATGAGTGCCGAATCAGTACGATTGAACACCACATCAAGCAACCTGGCCAATGCCAATTCGGTGAGCAGCTCTGCTGAAGAAACTTATCGAGCCCGGCATCCGATTTTCTCTGCGGAGCTTAACCGCTTCAAGCAGCAGGGCGAGAGTGTGCCGGTTAATATTGACGGTATTGTGGAAAGCCAAAAACCATTACGTGCGGAATATAACCCAGATCATCCGATGTCGAATGAAGAGGGTTATATCTTTAAACCGAACGTCAATGTAATGGAAGAAATGGCGAACATGATTTCTGCATCGCGGGCCTACCAAACCAATGTACAGGTGGCCGATGCGAGTAAACAAATGCTGATGCGTACGCTTCAGATGGGGCAGTAATGTAGGAGGCGAAGATGGCCGGAATCGACGGTACAGGTTCGAGTAACGGACTGTCCTACATTGACCAGCTAAAGGCGCAGCAAGAGAAAAAACTGCAAGAGAGCCAGGATACAACAACGGGTAAACAGGCACTCGAACAGGAAGATTTCCTCTCTCTGCTCACCAAGCAGCTGTCACAACAGGATCCGTTCAAGCCTGTCGATAATGACAAGATGATCTCACAGATGGCGTCTTTTGCCACGGTAGAAGGGATCGGCAAGATGAACAATCAGTTTGATTCGTTCAATGAGTCGATTACGTCTAACCAAGCATTGCAAGCGTCATCCTTGGTCGGACGTGATGTCCTTGTGCCTGGCTCTACAGGTGTTAAAGGAGAGGCGGGTGGCGTCGCGGGGATGGTGAAATTACCGCGTGCGCTCGATAACGTCAGTGTTCGGGTTGAAAACGAGCAAGGACAACTGCTGAGAACATTCAGTATGGGCGCCAAGCCACCCGGTGATCACCGCGTGGAATGGGATGGGCTAGATGATAGTGGCAATCCCATGCCGGAAGGCACCTATAAGCTCAAAGTCAGCGGTATGGTTGATGGCAAAACACAAGAGTTCGATGTGTCGACCTATGCCAATGTAAACAGTGTCTTGCTGGGGAATGGCGATGGCAACGTGATGCTCAATCTTGCCGGCTTCTCCTCACCGTTTAAGCTTGCTGAAGTGCTAGAGGTCGGTAACGCCGACGTCGGAAATGTGACGAAAGGCTAACCGATTTATTAGGAGTGAAAAGCCATGGGTTTTAATATTGCGTTAAGTGGCCTTGGTGCGGCCCAGAAAGACATGAACACCACCAGTAACAACATCTCTAACGCCAATACGTATGGCTTTAAGGAATCACGTGCTGAGTTTGGTGATGTCTACTCAACCTCAATCTTCTCCAATTCGAAGACCACTAACGGTACCGGTGTACAGACGTCGACCGTGGCGCAGCAGTTCCACGAAGGCTCGAGTATCTACACCAATAACCCGCTCGATTTGCGGATTAGCGGTAATGGCTTTTTCGGTGTGTCAAATGACAAGCTGCAAACCAATGATTATCACCTAACGCGAAACGGTGCCTTCCACCTTGATAAAAATAACGACATTATCAACTCTGAAGGCCAGTACTTACTGGGTTATAATGTCGACCCTGATACCCAGCAGGTTTCTTCTTATGAGCCCCAATCTCTGAATGTGCCGGATCAATTTGGTCAGCCTCGTGCGTCACAAAATGTGGATATTGGTTTGAACTTGCCAGCTGGTGGAGCAGAGAAAGATCCCGCGCAGTTTAATTTTGAAGACCCAGAAACCTACAACAAGCAAACCTCTGCAACGGTGTATGACTCGCTCGGTCAGCCTTACAAGCTATCGACCTATTATGTCAAGGGCAACGATCCTGCCACCCCAAACAGTTGGTCGGTTTACTACACCATGACAGATCCTGAAGGTGAGAAGCCGGTGAATATCCAAGGGGGGAATTCAACCAATGCAGCGGGGCAGGTGGGTCACACTGTCGACTTTAACTCTGATGGCTCGGTGAACAGTATCAATGGCGGTAACCCGATAGTGACCGATGCACTGGGGCCAGCAGGCGCTGGATTGGAAATGAATGGTGCTAACGGTGACCAGCAGCTCACGCTCAATTTTGATAATCCGACCCAGTATGCGGCCCCTTTTGAGATGCGTAAATTCACCGATGATGGTGCAACCACCGGCTATCTCACTAAGGTCGATATTGATCCTAAAGGCACCATCATGGCGACATACAGTAATGGTGAAAATGTAGCATTAGGACGGGTTGGTATGGTGCGTGTTGCCAACCAGCAAGGCTTGGCACAGGTTGGTAATACTCAGTGGGATATCACCCAAGATTCAGGTGACCCCATCTTTGGTGAAGCGATGCAAGGGGCATTTGGCCAAGTCAAAAGCGGGACGATTGAGCAATCAAACATTGATATGACCCAGGAACTCGTCGACTTGATCACGGCGCAGCGTAACTTCCAGGCGAACTCGCGCGCCTTGGAAGTGAGCAACCAGATGCAACAAAACATCCTACAGATCCGTTAGAGACGATAGGTCTTGCCGCCGGCTGAGATGGCGGCAAGGCTTTTCCATTTTTTTACCATCCTCTTTTCTTCCTTGGCTTTTTTATTCCTATCCTTTTGAAAAATAACGCACTAAATTAGTGGCACGCTCTTTGCTTTGTTCTATGTAGAACGATTGTGGAGGCAACCAATATGGATCGCGCGTTATACCTCGCCATGAGTGGCGCAAAGCAAGATATGCAGGCAATGCAGTTGCGCGCCAACAATCTGGCTAATGTCAGCACCACGGGATTCCGAGCTGATCTCGAGCAGTCTCGATCGATGCAAGCATACGGAGAGGGCTTGCCAAGCCGAGTCTTTAACATGACCGAGCGACCCGGGTATAGCTTCCAACAAGGTTCAACAATCACGACGGGCCGTAATCTCGATGTTGCCGTTCAAGGCGACGGTTGGATGTCTGTGTTGGATAGTCAAGGGCAAGAAGGTTACACCCGAGCGGGCCACCTTAAAGTGGACCAAACCGGGTTACTGCAAAATAGTAACGGTAACCTCATACTTGGCGAAAACGGCGGGCCGATCTTTATCCCATTACCGGCCGCGAAGATAGAAGTGGGTAAAGACGGGGGGGTCTCTGTACTCCCCCAAGGTGCGCCAGCTGACGCGATGGAAGTGGTAGATAGAATCAAACTGGTTCGCCCAGATAACCAAGATCTCTTCAAAGACAAAGACGGCGTGTTTAAACCGAAAGAACTAGGCACCGTATTTCCGGCTGATGCAGGGGTGACACTACAAACGGGTGCGTTAGAAGGCAGTAATGTCAATGCTGTCGGTGAGATGACAGGGCTAATTGACTTGCAACGTCATTTTGAAATGCAAGTGAAGTTAATGAAAACCGCAGAAAAAATGGACGAGTCGTCAGCATCGCTATTACGGCTTGGCTAAGGTTTATTAAGAGGAAGTAATTATGCATCCAGCATTATGGGTCAGTAAAACCGGACTTGATGCGCAGCAGACCAATATTTCGACCATTTCGAATAACTTAGCCAACGCATCAACCATCGGCTTTAAAAAATCGCGTGCGGTGTTCGAAGATCTTTTCTATCAAAACATTAATCAGCCGGGTGGTCAGTCTTCTCAGAATACGGAGTTGCCGAGTGGTTTGATGCTGGGGGCCGGCTCAAAGGTGGTTGCCACGCAACGCGTACATACCAACGGTAATGTACAAACCACAGACAACGCGCTCGATATGATGATCGAAGGGGATGGCTTTTTCCAAGTACTGCTCCCCGATGGCAACATTGGTTATCAGCGTAATGGTCAATTTACCTTGAATGACGAAGGGACGATCGTTACCTCGGGCTCAGGGTATACGTTAGAGCCTGAGATCACGGTGCCTGAGGACGCAGTACAAATAACCGTGGGGACCGATGGTGAAGTCTCTGTACGGTTACGTGGCCAGCAAGAAAACCAAGTGCTGGGCCAACTCACGACGGTTGATTTTATTAACCCAGGCGGCTTGGAGCCTGTTGGCCAGAATATTTACTTGCCAACAGGAGCAAGTGGCGACCCGCAAGAAGGGGTGCCAGGACTCGATGGGTTTGGTGAAGTGAAACAATCCATGCTTGAGACCTCGAACGTGAACGTCACTGAAGAGCTGGTTAACATGATTGAGGCACAACGTGTTTATGAGATGAACTCTAAAGTGATCTCATCCGTTGACCAAATGCTCAGCTATGTGAATCAACAGCTGTAAGTCAGGTAAGGAGGCAATGATGGCGATACAACGCGTATTAATTTCGAGCCTTTTCCTTGCGACCTTGCTGGGGCTGGGCGGCTGTTCATTGCCGGGGCAACAAGACACTGGCAGTGATCTTGACCAAGCCACCTCGACCACTGATGCGGTAGAAGGGGATACCACGCCGGACAGTGAAGGGTTGATTGGTTTATTACGTCAACGTGAAGACCCAAAAGCAGACGATCCGGCTTGGTCACCGATTCAGCCGCAACAACCGCCCGAGCATTACGCCACGGCGACAGGCTCCTTATTCAACGTTAATGACCAGCGCGACCTGTACGATGGCTCAAAACCACGTGGTTTAGGTGACATTGTTACCGTGATGCTGGAAGAAAACACCCAAGCGCAAAAGAGTGCGAGCTCTGATCTGGCCAAATCGAATGATCTGAGTATGGATCCCTTATCGCTAGGCGGAGAGGAGATCACCATTGGTGAGCGTACGCTATCGTACGAAGTAAGCAACGATAACTCGGTCACCGGTTCCACCTCTGCGGATCAAAGCAATAGCTTACAAGGCTCTATTTCTGTTCAGGTGGTGGATGTGCTCGCGAATGGCAACCTGATGGTACGTGGCGAAAAGTGGTTAACCTTGAACTCAGGGGATGAATATATCCGCCTAAGTGGCACGATCCGTCCCGCTGATATTGGTTCGGACAACACCATTGCCTCGACACGCATTTCCAACGCAAGAATTCAGTATTCAGGTACGGGCGAGCGACAAGATACCCAAGAGCAAGGCTGGTTGGCACGATTCTTTAATGTCACCTTGTAGCCCTATAATGTGACGGAGAGTTGACGTGAAAAAGTGGTTATTATCGATAGTCTTGCTGGTTATGGCCACGCCAAGTCTCGCGGCTCGAATAAAAGATGTTTCGGAAGTGGCTGGGGTGCGCAGTAACACCTTAACAGGATATGGCTTGGTCGTCGGTTTGCCAGGCACAGGGGAGAGCACGCCCTTTACTGATCAAAGCTTTAAATCGATGCTAGAGAACTTTGGCATACAACTTCCTCCCGATATCAACCCGCAAGCGGCAAACATTGCCGCGGTAGCCGTGACGGCTGATCTACCGGCGTTTGCTAAACAAGGTCAAAAACTTGACGTTACCGTTTCTTCGATTGGTTCTGCTGAGAGCTTACGGGGAGGAACGTTACTTCAAACCTTTCTGAAAGGGTTGGACGGTAACGTGTATGCAACCGCACAAGGTAATTTGATTGTAGGTGGCTTTAGCGCCACGGGGGCCGACGGCTCTCAGTTGGTCGGGAACACGCCCACAGTGGGTCGAATTACCAATGGCGCATCGGTCGAACGTGAAGTCCCTAACCCTTTTGGGCGTGGCGACCACTTAACATTTAACCTTTTCCAGTCCGACTTTACGACGGCTCAGCGCATGGCAGATGCAATTAATCGCTTTTTAGGGCCATCGACGGCCTCAGCTATGGATGCCACTTCTATCCGTGTCAGAGCACCGCGTGATGTGAGTCAGCGTGTAGCATTTTTATCGACAGTCGAGAATATTGAATTCCAACCGGGTGATGCAGCAGCCAAAATTATCGTTAATTCTCGTACAGGAACGATCGTCGTTGGGCAAAATGTGCGCCTTCGCCCCGCGGCTATCACACATGGCGGAATGACAGTGTCGATCCAAGAGGATTTTAATGTCGATCAACCTAACCCATTTGGCGGTGGCGAAGCCGTGGTCACGCCAGATACCGAGATCAATGTTGAAGAAGAAGAGGGACGAATGTTTCACTTCAAACCCGGCGTGACATTAGATGACTTGGTGCGTGCGGTTAATGGGGTTGGCGCTGCGCCGTCCGATCTGATGGCGATTCTACAAGCGCTGAAACAAGCCGGGGCCATCGATGGCCAACTGATAGTGATATAGGTCAACGCAATGAAATCTCCTGTTGATAGCCAATTTGTACACGATATAAGTCAGCTTGATTCGTTACGTCGCCAAGCGGTAAAAGGCGGAGAAGGCGATGAGAAAGCGGCATTACGTTCCGCGGCAGAACAATTTGAATCGTTATTTACGCAGATGCTGTTTAAGTCGATGCGGGATGCTAATGAAGCGTTCGAATCTGATTTGATCGATGATCGAACCTCCAAGTTCTACGAGCAAATGGCAGACGAGCAGATGGCGAGTGAACTCAGCCGAGAGGGATCACTTGGCTTGGCGGATATGATTGTTGAACAACTAGGCCGTGCACAAGGTGATAATAAATCTGATTTAGAAAATGCGGCCCGGGCGTCAGCGCAATCACTTCCCCTTGATCAAATCCGAAGTAGAGAGGCGGCAGAAAAAGCAATTGCGGCATTGGACAGTCAGTCTATCGCTCCCCCGAGAGTGGATCGCTCTCCTGTACAGCGTGGTGAAAACTTTGACTCTCCCGCATCATTTGTCGATACCTTAGCCCCACATGCACGTCGTGCGGCCCGTGCGTTGGGCACCGATCCGGCAATTATTCTTGCCCAAGCGGCGCTAGAAACGGGATGGGGACAAAAGGTTATCGCCAATGCCCGTGACAACAGTCACAACTTGTTTAATATTAAGGCTGATCAACGTTGGGGGGGCGATAAAGTTGCCACACAAACGCTTGAAGTGTATGACGGGATCCCGGTTAAAGAAACGGCAAGCTTTCGCTCTTACCCCTCCTATCAAGACAGTTTTGATGATTTCGTCTCATTTTTGCGTGATAACCCGCGCTATGAGCAAGCCTTATCGCAATCAGCCCAACCTGAACGGTTCATTCGTGAGCTTCATCAGGCGGGGTATGCCACCGATCCGGAATACGCTGATAAAGTGATCCGCGTCCTTGACCAAGTGCGTGGCATGATGGATTAAGATAGCGGCAGGCAAGGGCTTGCCGTTTTGCTTTTTTATCTCCTTGAAGATTGTTTTTTATCTTTTAAGTATATGATTTAATTTAATATTAAACTAAAACCCCTCCTTGGCTTAATTTTTGCTTAATTCCTAATATCTCGTTTTAATTGCCGGGTTATTTGGAGGCACAATGGGCTTGGACCTGCTTTCCCTTGGGTCGCAAGGCGTACTGACTGCGCAGCGACAGCTGAATACAACAGGTCACAATATCTCAAACGTGAATACGGAGGGGTATAGCCGCCAGTCGGTTGAGCAAAAAACCAATGATGCCCAATTCTGGGGTGGCAATAATTACGGCACCGGTGTCCATGCTGCCGCCATCCGCCGCAACTACGATAAGTTTGCCGTAAATGAGCTTAACGTCTCGACCTCTAACCTCTCTCATGCCGCTGCTCGTAACGATCAGCTTGGACGGCTTGACGATATGATGGCGCATTCCGCCAAAAAAATTCCCGAGAATATGAACGAGTTCTACGGTGCGGTTAAAGGCCTGGCAGATAGCCCGAGTGATATGGGCGCACGTAAAGTCGTATTAGAAAAAGCGGGGATGGTCGCTGCAGGCATGAATGATGTCTATGGTGTGCTGCAGCAGCAGTCGATTGACACGTCTTCGCAAATTGATGCGACGGTTAAGCGTATGAATGATATCGGTCAAGAGCTGGTGGATGTGCATAAAGCGATACTGAAAACGCCCGCTGAAGCGAATGACCTGCTCGATCGCCATGACAAGCTAATCCGTGAGTTATCAGAATACACCCAGGTGAGTGTGAATGCCCGTGAGGACGGGTTGTTTAATGTCATCATCGGCAGTGGTCATATGCTCGTCTCGGGCATGAACAGCAGTGAGCTGACGACATTGCCGGGAAATCCGGATCACCAAGAACGCCAATTGGCACTCGTTGAAGGTAAGAGTGTAAAAGCCATCTCGAACAGCGATATTCGCGGTAAGTTAGGGGCTCTATTCGAATACCGAGACGATACCCTGGGCCAAGCCCGTGATGAGTTAGGCCGCATGGCGATTGGTTTTTCTGGTGCGTTAAATGACTTACAAGAGCAAGGTTTTGATCTTAATGGTGAAGTCGGAAAAAATATTTTTACCGACTTTAACAATGAACGAATTGCTCGTTCACGAGTGATCAAAAGCGGGGAGTCCGGTGCCGATCTCAAGGTCTATATTGATGATCTGCAGCAGCTTAAACGTGGTGATTACCAACTCAAGTTTGATGGTGCTCAATATACGCTGACATCGCCGGATGGAAAGCAATCTACCGTAACGCCGAGTGGCACGCCTCCGAGTTTTAATGTCGACGGTATGCGCGTGCAAGTGGACGCAGGGCTCGCTGCCAATGAGCGCGTATTAATCCGTCCCGCGCGTTCAGCTGCTGGGCAAATGCGAGCCATCATGGATGATCCCGCCGACATCGCGGCACAAAGCTATGTCAGTGCCAGCTCGGTGAGCAATGGTGAGGGAGATGTCCGTGTGCTGCAAAGCGGTGCGCAAAAAGAGTTTCAAGTTCGTCTCTCGCCCGATGGCAGCCAATTTGCAGTAACTGATCCTCAGGGGCAAGTCTTGGTGGCGCCGCAAGCTTACCCACCGGGTGGGCCTGTTGATGTTAATGGCACCATCATTGATATCAATGATAAAGCAGTCTCCGATGATGTGCTGGCCATTAGCCTTATCCCCGCTGACGGTGACAATAGTAACCTAATCCGCATGCAAGAGTTGCAAACCAAGAAATTAATGGATAATGGCCGTTCCACGGTGCTTGATGTTTATGAAGGTCTGAGTACCGATCTTGGGGTTCAAAAAGCCTCTTATGAACGGTTACAAGATGTGAGTATGGTTGAACATGATGCAGCGGAAAGCCGCGTCGCGGAAGTCTCAGGGGTTAACTTGGATGAAGAGGCAGCAAACATGATGAAATTCCAACGTGCGTATATGGCGGCTTCACGTATCATGACCGCGGCCAATGAAACCTTTGATTCACTGCTCAACGCAACGCGATAAGGGTCGTTCAGTATGATTAGTCGTATTGCCAGTTTCCATAATTATCAATCCGTCTCAAATGACATCATGCGCCAAAATGTCAAGGTGCAGGATAACCAAGAGCAGATGGCAACCGGAAAACGTGTGATAACGTCCGGCGATGATCCTGTCTCTTCGATCTATATTCAAAACTTTCGCCAGCAAGATGAACAGATTGACCAATTTATAGACTCAATCACCTTGGCGCGAAACCGGCAAACGCGCGAAGAGATCGCGATCGATGAATCAGAGCAGATCATGGATGGTGCAAAGCGCAAAGTGATGGCGATGATTAATGGTTCATTGTCAGTGGACGATCGCACTGCACACCGTCAAGATTTGCAAGGTATGTTCGATAATTTTATGAATTTGGTGAATACCAAAGATGAATCGGGCAATTTTTTATTTTCGGGGACTCAAACCAGTACACAGCCTTTTTACCGTGATAGCCAGGGTAATGTCCGTTATGCCGGCGACAGTTACTATCGCACCTCACGGGTCGCGCCAGCGGTTGAAGTGCCGACTTCCGATCCGGGCGATAAGATGTTTATGGAAATAGATAACCCCTTTGGTGATTATCAGCCGGAATATGACTTAGAAGACGGCTCACTCCTTTTGCTGGCCAAAGCGGAAAATAGCAATGATGCGGATAATGCGAGCTACTCGGTGTCGTTTGATGTCAATGCCAGTGGCGATACCACGTACTCATTGACTCAAGATGGTACAGAGGTCAGTGCCGGTCTATACGATCCGCAAACGGGCATTGAATGGAATACACTGAAAATGACCTTTGAAGGGGAGATGGAGCCAGGCGATACCATTACGCTCGCGAGGCAAGACTCCTTCAGTATTTTTGATTCATTTAAAAATGGTGCCGCTTTATCTTATGCGGATATCGACGATGCTTCAGCCACCGCTGAGCTTCATCAAGTGACAGAACAGTTTTCTGCTGCTTTTAAGCACTTGAACAAGGCGCGGTCAGAGGTGGGGACTCGCTTAACGACGCTCGACCGACAAGAGAGTATGCACAAAGACTTTAAGCTAGTGCTTAATCGCTCACTGGGCACCATGGAAGATTTGGATTATACCCAGGCAGCGATAGATATGAACGAAGACATGCTCGCACTACAAGCTTCCCAGCAGGCATTTGCTAAGACCAAAGATCTCTCACTGTTTAATTATATCTAACCCAAAGGTTAGGTGTTGGGTGACGGCAAGATGCCTGAGATAAATAAAAACGGGGCCGTGTCAGCGGCCCCGTTTTTATTGCTCTGGCCCATTCTTTTTTATCGGCAGAGATCGTCAACCATACGGTGTGCCATAGCCTCAAGCAGTGGCTGCTTGTCTTTGAGCATGGGCGGATAACTAAATGCATATTCGGCGTAACCCGGCATTGCATCGGGCGTTTGCATATTACTATTCTGATGGCCGGCAAAGAACACATAGCATGGGGTACCGACAGCAACGGTCAGTCTGTGTACTGCTGTGCCCGCGGTAAACACACCAGACAATTGTTTGATCGCATGCGCAGTACCCATAAAATCATTTTTTAGATCAAGTCCGGGTAAGGATACAATTTCAACGCCCGTCTGTTTCTTGATTTTGCTGAGTTCTTTCTCACTCTCACCATATTGCAAATTGACAAACTGGGCTCCAGGGCAAAGCTGGCGCACGGTATTTATCCAACCAGCCAACTCATCGCCCACCAAGTAGTGAATATTACGGGTGGCCGCGGCGAGGCCACTTCGCCAGCACACACCGAACACGGGACCTTGCTGATGTAGTTTGGCTAACGATGCTGTCCAAGGCGCATCGGTGGCGGTATTAGGGGCAATGTAGGTTTGCTGATAAAGATGGCGCTTAAAGTGTTGGAAGCACAAACCTGCCAACGATCCGCCGGCAATCCAACTATCAATATCAGCAAGGACATGCTCAGGCACTAAAATGTCTTTTCCGTCGGCGCGAGAAATCGGCACAATGTCCGTACTCGGAAAAGCGTGGCGCAATACAGGCTCCAGACGAGGGTCACAGCCTACATATACCTTACGAGCACGCTCAACGACCATGGCGACGTTGTGAAAATAGGAGAGCTCATCCCCCACACCTTGTTCAGGCATGATTAGCACGGCATCGGTCTGCGGTCGAGATAAGTCCCAGCGAGGCAAGTTGCCGTGATATTTGAGGCGTCGGCCGCATTCAATACCTGCTTCATTCGCGTGATAGAATTTCTCCCATGCCATTTGCGTGCGATAGACAAACGCCAGATTAAACTGCAGCGCCTGATCATCCGGCTGAGCGGCTAATAACGCCTCTAAACGGTGCTGTGCTTGGTCAATATTCCCCATATACCAATCAAGCTCGCCCAGTTGCGCATTTAACGTATTGGCTTGCTTGTCACTGACATGATCGAGGGCCTGTAAGTGGATCTGGTAGCAATCGGTTAATTTATCTTGGGTAAATTGATGGTGCTGCTTGAGCAGTTCGAAGGTGGCACGGGCATAAGCATAATGTAACTCACCGCGCTCAGGCTCATCACGCAAACACTGTTTGGCCAATTTGCTTGCTTCTAACCAGTTTGCTTCATTGAGGTATACCACCAGTAGCTGACGCAAAAATGCCGTGTCTTGTGTTTGCTTGTAAGTGGTTAAACAGCGCTGGCGCGCGCTAGCATACTCACCCAGTCCGGCTTCTGCGCGGATGAGTAACAGTTGCCAAACAGGATGCGCCTGTGCTTTGTCACTGCCACGTAGTAGCAGTTGTTGTGCTTTGCCGAACGCTTTCTGATCCAATGCTTGTTGTGCCAATGCCATCAGCGCAGGTGGGTAATCCGGCTCCAGCGTGAGTATGGTTTGGTAAAGTTGTTCCGCCTGCTCTGTGTGCCCGTCGGCGACCAAATTGGCTGCGACTGAGAGGGTTTTGTTTATTTCCTCGGCGAGCCCTTGATTTTTTAGCTGGTGGAGCTCGTCGCGTAGAGCATGTGTTCGGCGGCTTTCACCTTGCAGGCCCAGTTTGGCCGTCAACTGCTCTCGTAGATTAAGAATGTCTTGATTGGTGGGGGCTGCGGCAAATAATGATTCGACAATCTCTAATGCGGCTTTGTTGTGCCCTTGCTGCGTGAGCAATTGTGCTTTGTCAAATAAGAGGGAGAGATCATCGGGGGCGTGTTCAAGAGCATGTTCAAGGTGACGCATCGCTTGAGGATATAGACCCTCTTCAGCATCCAGTACCGCGAGAACCTGCCGGACTTGAACCGTGTTTGGCGCATGGTTCAGTATTTCTTCAAAGACTTGCCGTGCATCTGCCTTGTTTCCTTCCTGGTAAAGACGAATGCCAAGCTGGAACGCGTCATCCAGCGTCATATTTGTTTGACCGTCATTGTCGTGCGTCATCAGTTACATCGTCCTGTTTTTCGTGATTGCCTCGCTGTGATGTCAGGGACTGGCGAGCCTCTATGATCTCAAACATTAGCAAAAAATATGCCTCTCGTCCGAATGTTCACGAGGTTGGCCGCTTATTTGCAAGTCTCCTTGTGTACAAGAGAGGCAAACCTAAAGGCGAGGCGTTGCCGCCACCTTGCCGCTTGGTACAGAAAAACGGCAGCCTTTATGGTCTAAATGGCTTCTCCTATTCGACGAATTACAATTAAAGCTGTTGATTTTAAAGTAATTATAAAAGTTGGCATGCATATTGTATTTGATGAATCAAGCGGCCAGATTTTGAACGGGCTGATACTGAAACTGATTAACAAGCTGTTCCCGCAGCACCGCCATTTATACAGTGCAACACGTCGCGGGTAGGCTGTTTCGCAAAGCAAGCGAAAGTCAAAGGAGAGCAAAATGGGTGTAACAGTTAACACCAACGTGTCTGCGATGACTGCGCAGCGTTACCTGAATAAAGCGACCGATGAGTTGAATAATTCAATGGAACGTCTGTCGTCAGGTAGCCGAATTAACAGTGCTAAAGACGACGCGGCGGGTTTGCAGATTTCTAATCGATTGGTTGCCCAGACACGAGGCTTGGATGTGGCAATGCGAAATGCCAATGATGGTATTTCGATTGCGCAAACTGCTGAAGGGGCAATGCAAGAATCGACTAATATTTTGCAGCGTATGCGAGATCTTTCCTTGCAGTCTGCAAATGGTGCCAACGGTAAATCTGAGCGTGTGGCTATCCAAGAAGAGGTAGAAGCCCTTAAGGATGAGCTTAACCGGATTGCTGAAACCACGGCTTTCGGTGGACGTCGACTCCTTAACGGTTCGTTTGGCGAAGCATCTTTCCAAATTGGTGCCGATGCCGGTGAAGCGATCATCATGGGACTCTCGAGTATCCGTGCTGATGATTTCCGTATGGGCGGGGTCGAATTTACAGGCACCCAACCCAAATCGGCAGGATGGCAGGTTGACCCAGCGGCAGCAACGTTGCAGCTACAGTTCACGACCAAAGATGGACAAAATGTGAGCATGGCGATCGCAGCGAAAGCGGGTGATGATGTCGAAGAATTGGCCAGTTACATCAATGGTCAGTCTGGCGAAATGTTAACCGCATCGGTTGACGAAGAAGGCCAACTTCAAGTCTTTATGGAAGAAAATAAAGTTGAAGGTGCGGTTACCTTTGGGGGCGGGCTGGCAACATCATTGGGCTTGGTCTCTGGCAACGGTGACTTAGTGACGGCCGCAGATCTGGATGTATCGGATGTCGGCGGTGCACAAATGGCGATAGGGGTGATTGACTCAGCGATGCGTTATATCGATAGTCAACGGGCTGATTTGGGTGCGAAGCAAAACCGCCTCAGCCACACCATTAGCAACCTGTCGAACATTCAGGAAAACGTTTCTGCTTCGAATAGCCGGATCCGAGATACAGATTTTGCTCGTGAAACTACAGCAATGACTAAAGGACAGATCCTGCAGCAGGCTGGCACTTCAATGCTGGCGCAAGCGAAACAGATGCCGCAAGCGGCATTGAATCTTCTACAATAATTCTCGCCATCTCAGCACACGAAAAGCGGCAATCAATTGCCGCTTTTTTTATGCCATTTTTTCTCAAAATCCCGCTAAAGATATTTCTCCTTTGGGCGTTAACCTTCATAGCGCCTTACAGCACTGGTGTGAAAACACCGACAAGCACAGGTAAAAAAAAGCTAAAGCTTTCCTATCGTGCGCCGCTAAATGGGTTGTGAATAATTTTACACTGGTTTTCCCTGGTCAGCTGGGCGAAGCCGGACCTAGAACCAAAGGAGAATAGTTATGGCTATTACTGTTAACACTAACGTCCCTGCGATGACTGCTCAGCGCTTTTTGAATAACTCAACAGATGCGCTGAACAATTCAATGGAGCGTTTATCATCCGGTTCTCGCATCAACAGTGCTAAAGATGACGCGGCAGGCCTTCAGATTTCTAACCGTTTGATGGCTCAAAGCAGTGGCTTAGGTGTCGCAGTACGAAACGCGAATGACGGCATCTCAATGGCGCAAACCGCTGAAGGTGCGATGGAAGAGTCAAGCAACATCTTGCAACGTATGCGTGACTTGTCACTGCAATCGGCTAACGGTGCTAACGGTGACTCTGAGCGTGGCGCAATCCAAGAAGAGGTTGTCGCGTTGCAAGATGAGTTGAACCGTATTGCAGAAACCACCTCGTTCGGTGGCGCGAAGCTACTTAACGGCTCATTTGGTACGCGTTCATTCCAAGTCGGTTCGGATGCCGGTGAAGCGGTGATGATGGAGTTTAAAAACATCCGTGCTGACCACAGTGAAATGGGTGGCGCAAGCTTTACGGCTGCCAATGGTAAATCAGCAGGGTGGACAGCCACTGCAGGTGCAACCATGGCAATTAACATCACCAATGCGGATGGCACCTCAACGTCGATCAACGTAGCGGCGAAAGGCGGTGATGACATTGAGGAAATTGCGACCTACATTAATGGTCAGTCGCAAGACAAATTGAGTGCCTCTGTCACTGAAGACGGTGAGTTACAAATTGTCACAGCCTCTGGTTCTGATGCCACCTTTACAGGGGCGTTGGCTACATCGCTAGCCATGGGTACCAAAGTCGATGAAACCATTAAAGATGTGGATGTATCTTCGATGGGTGGCGCTCAAAAAGCGGTAGGTATGATTGATAATGCGATGCAGTTTATTGATTCTCACCGTGCTGAACTGGGTGCTAAGCAAAACCGCTTGAGTCATACGATTGCGAACTTGGATAACGTTAACGAGAATGTGTCGGCCTCTAACAGCCGGATCCGTGATGTTGACTTTGCCAAGGAAACCACCAACTTGACCAAGTCGCAGATTCTGCAGCAATCTGGTACGTCTATCCTGGCGCAAGCCAAGCAGGCACCGCAAGCCGCATTGAGCTTGCTCGGTTAACCATTCACGAGCGGCGGTTAAACACCGCCGCTACGTTATGGGAGGTGAATAGCAATGGACATTTCATCCGTTTCAAATTCATCCCTGCTGCACTCAACCCACTCTGATGGCACAAAGATTGCTAAAGATGTAAGAGTTGGAAGAACCCAACCCGATCCGGTTAGCCAGCACCAGCAGGCAGAGCGTCGAGAGGCGAGAGAATCAATGCAGCAACGGCGTGTTGAACAGTCACAGCGCATTGAGGACAATCGTCAGCTACAACGTAAGCAACTGGAAAGATTGGTCGAGCGGCTGGATGAGTTTATGTCCGACTTTAATAAAGGGCTCGCATTTCGTTTGGATGAAGACACAGGACGTAGCATCGTTACCGTTTATGAGATGAAC
This sequence comes from Salinivibrio sp. ES.052, assembly GCF_900141775.1. GTDB lineage: Bacteria > Pseudomonadota > Gammaproteobacteria > Enterobacterales > Vibrionaceae > Salinivibrio. Next base: position 250,611 of record NZ_FSRI01000001.1, read on the forward strand.
AGTGGCGACATTATCCGTCAAATTCCAGAACAAGAGATGTTAGAACTTGCTAAGCAATTGTCGCAACACGCGCGAGGGCTTGTCAGAGAACAGGTATAACGAGGTGAGAGAGTCGTTATGAGTGTAAAACCAGCAGGCATGGGCGGTGGCATGGATATCAATGCCATGGTCACCAAAATCGTGGATGCTGAACGTGCACCCAAGCAAGAGCGGATTATTAAACGCACTAATGACGTTGAAACCGACATTAGTGCGTTTGGTCGCTTAAAAGATTCTCTCGCGACACTTAAAACCCAAATGTATGATTTTCGTCGTAACGAAGGCTTTTCGGCGAGAACGACCTCAGTGAGTCACCCCGACGTACTCAGTGCGACAGCAACACCGGACGCCATCCCTGGACGTTATCAGATTGATGTACAGCAACTTGCGGGGGCTCATAAGCTCGTATCGCCAGGCGTTGATCCTGATGCCTCGTTAGGGACGGGCAAACTGACGATTACCATGGGCAATCGTACCAGTGTGATCGATGTCCCTCAGGGCAAAGATAGCCTAGCCGATATTGTCCGAGCGATAAACAGCGATCCGAAAAACCCCGGCGTACAAGCTTCTCTCATACAAGATGATAGTGGCGCACGCATGGTGCTTAATGGCAACCAAACGGGGGCAGATAACCGCGTTGAGGTTAATGTCGATGCGCAAGTAGGTAGTGCGCTCCATCAGTTAGGCTTCAAAGCAGGGCAAGCTAATAACGGCATGACCCAAATGCAGGCAGCACAAGACGCTAAAATACTGATTGATGGTATTGCGTCGGTGTCCAGTACAACCAATACATTTGATAATGCCATCGAAGGTGTCTCGTTAGAAGTAGACCAAACCAGCAATAAGCCACTTTCACTGGCGGTGGAGCACGACCGAGAATCGGTACGCTCAACGATTACGTCATTTGTTGATAATTACAATGCGTTCTTCCGTGTCTCTCAAGCAGTTAGCCAATATGATCCCGAAACGCAACAAGGTGGTCCTTTGGCGGGCGAAAGTGTGATACGTACCGCAACCAGTCGGTTACGTAACTTATTTTCATCCCCGATAGAGAAAGCGCCTGAAGGGATGAAAACACTGAGTGAGCTCGGGGTAACGACCACCATGGATGGTCGTTTAGAAATCGATAATAAAGTGTTAGATCGCCAGCTGCGTCAAAACTTTAACGCACTGGAAGGGTTTTTTGGTGGCAATGATGGCTTTGCGCGTCAATTAGAGCAGGTGGTCAATGGGTTCACCGGCGCGGGTGGGGCGATCAGTAACCGTGAAAGCTCACTGTCAGAGCAAAAGCTGAGATTACGTGATGATCAGCGTGAATTAGATAGACGTATGGAAAGCTTAGAGTCGCGTACTATGCAACGTTTTTCTGCGATGGAAGAGGCGACATCGCAAATGCGTTCTCAGTTACAAGCCATGCAAAATATGATGCCAGGTTAATTATGGCAATAATGTCTGAATGGCTAACGGCATTGGAAGATATTGATGCGCTGATCGCGCAATATTTGACCGATGGTGATGTTGATTCAGAAAAATTGGCTCAACAATTGCATGACAGACAAGCGTTACTTGACCAGATTGCTGCATCGCCACAAAGGCCAAATAATCAGCAATGGTCAGAGGCGCTAGCACGAACAGAAACGCTCATTGATGCCCTTGAAGGGCATAAAGCCGATGCTGCCAAGCGCTTATTACAGCAGCGCAAGGGTAAGCAATCTGTGCAGCTGTATAAGAAATTTCAATAGGTGAGGAAGACTATGAGAGGCTCACTACAGGCCTATAAGAAGGTCTCTGTTGACAGTCAGTTAAGCGCCGCGTCGCCTCATAAGGTTATTCAGATGCTGATGGCCGGGGCTATTGAACGTTTAATTCAGGGCAAAGCCGCCATGGCACAAGGCGACTTATCCGTCAAAGGTGAGCGGTTAGGTAAAGCGCTAGATATCATTATTAATCTGCGTGCATGTCTATCAATGGATGATGGCGGTGATATTGCTGATAACCTAGACGCCATTTATGACTTTATGATTCGCCAGGTGAGTACCGCGAATTTGGAAAACAAACCGGAACCCATCGATGATGTGATTGAGTTATTACGAGAGATAAAATCCGCTTGGGACCAGATTCCAACCGAATACCATAATATGACCCAAGCGACCAGCTAAACTGCCTACCAAACCACTGACATGGCACAGGAGTCACAGGTTTACTGTGTCTCCGGTTGCCTTATGCGCGTTCTCTATTACAATGTCTTGATTAAAATTGAGATTGTTGTTGCTTACGAGCGACACAATAATAAAAAGTTATCAGGGCAGACGTATCTCACACATGCAAGATTTAGCAAAGATCCTTGTTATCGATGACGATGACCAGTTTCGTCACGATCTCGGCGTGATACTCGACTTTATCGGCGAGCGTTACGCGCTTCACGCGACGACGGATGTCAGTGATGCACTTTGGGAGCAAAACTGGGGCGCATGTTTTCTCGGCCACGTCCGCTCGACAGCACGACTTGAAAAAGTCCTTGAGCAGCTTGCGACCTATCATCACGTCCCTGTGATTGCGATTCGACGCCACGACCGTGAATTGTCTGGGTTGCCTAATTATGTGGGTGAGCTGGGCTTGCCCTTGAATTACCCGCAACTGTTTGATGCCTTGCATCATTGTCGCGAATTTTCAGGGAAGCAGGTTTTTAGTATTCCTCAGTTGTCCGGAGACAACACCGCCTTCCACAACATGGTTGGGAAGAGTGATGCTATAGAGCATGTACGTCATTTAATTGATCAGGTGGCGACAACTGAAGCCAGTGTCCTTATTTTAGGTGAATCCGGAACCGGTAAGGAAGTGGTCGCGCGCCATATTCATCATGCCTCGTCACGCACGTCTGGGCCCTTTGTACCCGTTAACTGCGGGGCTATCCCTGGTGAGTTACTAGAAAGTGAACTGTTCGGCCATGAAAAAGGGGCATTCACAGGCGCCATTTCAGCAAGAAAAGGGCGATTTGAGCTAGCGGAAGGTGGCACGCTGTTTTTGGATGAAATCGGTGATATGCCGATGCCCATGCAGGTCAAACTGTTACGCGTGCTGCAAGAGCGTACATTTGAACGCGTGGGAGGTAACAAAAGTATTCGTGCTAATGTTCGTGTTGTCGCAGCGACCCACCGTACGCTAGAAACCATGATCAAAGAAGGCGAGTTCCGAGAAGACTTGTATTATCGACTCAATGTCTTTCCCATCGAAATGCCAGCGTTACGTGAGCGCATTGACGATATCCCCTTACTGATCCACGAACTGATGTCTCGCCTTGACAGTGAGAGTTGTGGCCGAATTCATATATCACCACGTGCAATTAACTCACTGATGGAGCATGAATGGCCGGGTAATGTCCGTGAATTGGCCAACCTTATCGAGCGCTTGGTGATCCTTTATCCTGGGCAAATGGTGGACGTCAATCATCTTCCGGGGAAGTACCGCTACAGTGATATTCCTGAATTTCAACCGGAAGCTTACGCGGTAGAAGACACCGAGATGGCAGAGCGCGACGCCCTCACCGCGATGTTTAATGAGCCTGATGAGCCCATATTTGAAGAAAGCATGCCTGGTTTTGCCGATATGCCGAGCTTTTCGAGTTTGCCACCTGAAGGAGTCAACCTTAAAGAGACCCTTGCAGAGGTTGAAGTTGATCTGATCAAGCAGGCTCTTGAGGCACAATCAGGGGTAGTTGCTAGAGCGGCAGACATGCTCAGTATGCGACGTACGACCTTGGTGGAAAAGATGCGAAAGTACGGATTGAATAAGGAAGAGTTGATATAAATCCCCGAGGCGTCAAAAAGCGGAGTCAAAAAAATGACTTCGCTTTTTTATCTTCAACCTTCTGATAATACTGGCTATTTTTATGGCATAATCCCTGCTTAAGTGAGTGAAACCTTGATTGAAGCGTGTGTTACCTAAATGGAAACCCAATCCTCGCCACTGGGATCAGTGGATCAACAAGTTACTCGGTATAAGCAAGTCCTTGATGTCATGCCGGCAGGCGTTATCTTGCTTGATGCCAACGGGCGTGTTGCTGAGGCAAATCCTGAGGCGCATCGATTACTGGGAGAGCCGCTGACGCAACAGCGTTGGTTTGATGTGATACAGCGTGACTTTTCGCCGCGCGATGATGATGGGCACGAAGTATCACTGAAAGATGGTCGTCGAGTGAAGCTTGCGACCTCCGCATCTGACTCCGGGCAGCTTATTTTGATCACCGACATGACCGAAACCCGGCTATTGCAGTCTCGGGTCAGTGATTTACAGCGGTTATCGTCGTTAGGGAAAATGGTGGCATCACTGGCGCACCAAGTACGCACCCCCTTATCCAGTGCGATTCTGTATGCCTCTAATCTCGGTGCTCCCAATCTGAATAATACGACAAGACAACGTTTTCAATTTAAATTATTAGACCGTTTGCATGATTTAGAAAAACAAGTCAATGACATGCTGTTATTCGCCAAAGGCGGTGATAATAAAGTGGTTAAAGTATTCAGTGTCGAGCAATTATTCAATGAATTTGAACCGATGGTCGATGCGGTCATTCAAGGTCACGATGTTGATTTTGCCATTAATAGCGATAATGAGGGATTGACCTTACTGGGGAACCCGAATGCACTGGCCAGTGCGTTGAGTAATCTCGTTGTTAATGCCGTTCAGGTGGCGGGGAAAGGTTGCCAAGTGGTCGTCGACTCGCGTCGGCAAGGCGATAACCTCTTGCTCTCGGTGGCCGATAATGGACCAGGTATTGCCCCTGAATTACAAGCTAAAGTCCTAGAGCCTTTTTTTACCACGCGACAGCAAGGGACAGGCCTTGGCCTCGCCGTTGTTCAAATGGTGTGTCATGCCCATGAAGGGAAACTCACCTTACAATCTGAGCCTGGAAAAGGGGCCTGTTTTACACTGTGTTTGCCGCTCGCTAATAGCTCCTCGGCAGATCATGGTGAGTGCGTAGGAGAAACACAATGAGCCAAACAACAGTGCTAATTGTTGAAGATGATGAAGGGTTGCGCGAAGCACTTGTCGATACTTTAGCATTAGCTGGATATCATTGGCGGGAAGCAGACAGTGCTGAGCAAGCCTTGATCACGCTTAAATCGGAGGCGATCGATATTGTCGTCTCAGATGTGCAAATGGCAGGTATGGACGGGCTTGCACTCTTGCGTTCGATTAAAACGCATTTGCCGAATTTACCTGTGTTGTTAATGACAGCATACGCCAATATTGAGGATGCGGTTGCAGCGATGAAAGAAGGCGCTATTGACTACATGGCAAAGCCCTTTGCGCCTGAAGTGCTACTCAATATGGTTAGCCGATACGCACCAGTAAAAACGGACGATTCTGATGCCATCGCTGAAGACCCTAAAAGTATTGCATTATTAGCCCTAGCAGATAAAGTCGCGAATACTGACGCTAATGTGATGATCTTGGGCCCGTCGGGGTCGGGGAAAGAGGTGATGGCGCGCTATATCCATGACCACTCATCACGCGCCAATGCGACGTTTGTCGCGATTAATTGTGCTGCGATACCGGAAAACATGCTGGAAGCGACCTTGTTCGGTTATGAAAAAGGCGCGTTCACCGGGGCTGTGCAGGCCTGTCCCGGGAAATTTGAGCAGGCGCAAGGCGGCACTATTTTGCTCGATGAAATTAGCGAGATGGATTTAGGCTTACAAGCCAAGCTCTTGCGCGTGTTACAAGAGCGTGAAGTTGAGCGTTTAGGGGGCAGAAAAAGCATCCAGCTTGATCTGCGGGTACTCGCGACCAGTAACCGTGATTTAAAAGATTACGTTGCTCAAGGGCATTTTCGGGAAGATCTCTATTACCGTTTAAATGTATTCCCCATTATATGGCCAGCGCTCAGTGATCGACCCGGTGATATTATTCCACTGGCGCATTACTTGTTGTCACGGCATTGTCAAAAGCAAGGTTTGCCTTGCCCAACGTTGCAGGCCAATGCGGAGCAAAAACTATTAGCTTACGCTTGGCCGGGGAATGTGAGAGAGCTAGACAACGTGATGCAACGTGCGTTGATCTTGGCAACGCAATCGCATATTCAAGCCAATGATATTTTGCTTGAAGGGCAAGATTGGCAAGATGCGTCTAGCTTGCAACATAAAGTGATGAATACCGATGTTAACGAGCAGACGTCTGCTGATACATCAGTGCTACCGACTGAGGTTATTGATCAGCAGGGCAACGGTGCCGGATTGGGCCATGAATTACGAGACCAAGAGTTTTCAATCATTCTAGACACGATTCGTGCCTGTGAAGGACGGCGTAAAGATGTGGCTGAGCGGCTGGGGATCAGCCCCAGAACGTTGCGTTATAAACTGGCGAAAATGCGTGATGCAGGTATCGACATCCCCCAGTAAGCGATCAGGTTTGCAGGCCTTTGCTAAAGTGGTCTCAAAGTTGCAAACATAAAGATGTCTGATAAAAATCTGACTCAATTGACAAAATTTTGACACAGGAAGGACCGACGATGAAAGCCAACGCCCTAACGCAAGAGATGCAAGCCATGGCGGTTGCCGCGAAAAATGTGTCTCAACCCGCCACAGGACAGCAAGTCAGCCAAGAATTTGGCGATATGCTCTCCAGTGCGATCAATCATGTTAATGGGTTACAAAAGGCATCGGGTGAACTCGCGACGCGCTTTGATGAAGGCGATCGTAACGTGAGCTTATCGGATGTGATGATCGCTCGTAACAAATCCAGTGTGGCATTTGATGCTACGGTTCAAACGCGCAACAAGTTAGTTGAAGCGTATAAAGAATTAATGAACATGCCTGTTTAATTTAGGAATTAATCAGTGGCTGATGAAGAGAATCAAAATACCGATCTAGCGGTCTCAGATGGCGCAGCAGCATTGCCATCGGCCGATGCAGCGTTAGACGCAGAGCAAAACGCGCAAGATCTGGATGCATCAGAGCAGTCGGCGTCGTCTAATTCGATATTTGGCGATCTCGATATGGCACGTCAGCTTATCTTGGTGTTAGCGGTCGCGATCTGTGTCGCGCTGATCATGATGCTTTTTTTCTGGGTTCAAGAGCCTGAAATGCGGCCACTGGGAACGTATGAAACAGAAGAGCTGATCCCCGTTCTGGACCATCTTGATCAAAGCAAGGTTGATTACCAGCTGGATGGCAATACCGTCCGTGTCCCCTCAAGTGACTACTCCTCCATCCGTCTCGGGCTGACGCGAGCGGGCTTAAATACTGCCACGGCTGAGGGCGATGACATCTTGCTCAATGATATGGGTTTTGGCGTGTCGCAAAAGCTGGAGACAGAACGCTTAAAACTGAGCCGAGAGCGCCAGCTGGCAGCAGCGATTGAAGAAGTACGGCAAGTACGAAAAGCCAGAGTGCTGCTAGCTATGCCCAAGCAGAGTGTTTTTGTCCGTCATAATCAAGAAGCATCCGCGACTGTCTTTTTGACCCTCGGCGGCAGTAATACCCTAGGGCAAGAGGAAGTCGATTCGATTGTTGATATGGTCGCCTCTGCGGTGCCATCACTGAAACCGACTCGAGTCACCGTGACTGATCAACATGGGCGTTTGCTTAATTCGGGGAGTGAAGACCCTGCCTCTGCGGCGCGACGCAAAGAGTATGAATTAGAGCGTAAGCAAGAGCGCCAACTGCGTGAAAAAATCGATTCTATTTTGATCCCAGTATTGGGGTTAGGCAACTACACCTCTCAAGTGGATGTTGCACTTGATTTCAGCTCATTAGAAGAAACGCAAAGACAGTATAACCCGAACACACCCGCCACACGGAGTGAGTATACCCGTGAAGATTACAATGGCTCAGATCGTGTGGCGGGGATCCCCGGGGCACTGAGTAACCAACCGCCTGCAGATGCCTCCATCCCTGAAGATATTCAGGACCTAAAAAATGGTGCCGATGGCACAGGCTCGGTGAGCCGAGAAGCAACGCGCAACTTTGAATTAGATACCACCATTCGCCACCGACGTGCACAGTCCGGGGTCATTGATCGCCAAACTGTTTCGGTGGCGGTAAATTTCAAGCAAAGTATCGACCCTGAAAGCGGCGATGTGGTTAAACAGCCTTTATCAGACGATGAACTGACAAAAATCCGTCGTCTATTGATGGGCGGGGTGGGTTTTAGCGAGCAGCGTGGCGATGTGCTTGAAGTGATTGCGGTTCCCTTTGTGGAGCCAGAGCAAGAAATGGCGCAAGATATCCCTATCTGGGAGCATCCAAACTTTAATGACTGGGTACGTTGGTTAGCGGCAGCCTTAGTCATCATCGTTATTATAGTGGTCTTGGTTCGCCCAGCGATGAAAAAACTGTTGTATCCAAATATCGATGAAGATGGCAACACTGTTGGCCCCAATGGTGAAATTCTTGGTCCAGACGGTTTACCTATCACCCCAGAAGGGGACGATGTTGGCTTAATCGGCTCTGAGCTTGATGGCTCGAGTAATTTTGCAATGTCTGCATCGGATGTGGAGTTGCCGAATTTACACAAAGACGCAGATTTATTGAAAGCGGTACGGGCATTGGTCGCGAACGAGCCAGACTTGGCCGCACAAGCAGTGAAAAATTGGGTGACCGAAGATGGCAAATGAAGTCGCAACCACCGGCGGTGAAGAGCAGGCAGGCTCAAATTTTGATATCAACTCTTTAAGTGGAATTGAGAAAGCAGCCATTTTGCTACTCAGTTTAAGTGAACAAGATGCGGCGAGTATTATTCGTCATCTTGAGCCTAAGCAGGTGCAGAGGGTGGGATCGGCGATGACATCAATGACCGATCTCAACTCCGATAAGGTCGCCGCGGTGCATCGCGCTTTCTTGGAGGAGATTCAAAAATATACTTCCATCGGCATGGGTAGTGAAGACTTTGTACGTAATGCCTTGGTCGCAGCATTGGGTGAGGATAAAGCGACTAACCTCGTCGATCAGATCCTGATGGGAAGTGGTTCGAAAGGTCTAGACTCACTGAAATGGATGGATCCTCGTCAAGTCGCCAGTATCATTATTAATGAGCACCCTCAGATTCAAACTATTGTATTGTCGTATTTAGATCCTGAGCACTCGGCTGAGATTCTTTCCCAGTTTGTTGAACGAGATCGACTTGATTTGATGATGCGGATTGCCAATCTTGAAGAAGTTCAACCTGCCGCCTTGCACGAACTCAATGAGATCATGGAGAAGCAATTTGCGGGTCAAGCGGGCGCTCAAGCTGCCAAGATTGGTGGCTTGAAAGCGGCAGCCGAAATCATGAACTATATGGACAACAGTGTTGAAGGCGTGTTGATGGACTCCATTCGCGATCAAGACGAAGAGATGGCATCGCAAATCCAAGATCTGATGTTCGTATTTGACAACTTGATCGATGTGGATGATCGAGGTATTCAGACGCTACTGCGTGATGTGCCACAAGAAGTGTTACAAAAAGCCCTCAAGGGGGCAGAAGACAATCTGCGCGAGAAAATTTATCGCAATATGTCCAAACGTGCGGCGGAAATGCTGCAAGATGATATTGAAGCCATGGGTCCCGTTCGAGTCTCAGATGTGGAGGGGGCTCAAAAAGAAATCCTCTCTGTTGCGCGTCGCCTTGCTGATGCTGGAGAGCTTATGCTCACCGGTGGTGGTGGTGATGAATTCGTGTAAGCCGTTCCCTTTAGGGTAGAGGTCATCCATCAATGAGTCTAGATAAACGCCGTGGCTATATTCGTGCAGATCAAGCTGACGCAGAAGCTATTGATCGTTGGGCACTGCCGCCCTATGACGAGCGAGAAAACCTGCCCAGAGACACCGCGCTTAATTATGATCCTAGCTGGGAGCCAGAGGCAGACGTCGAGCCGGAAGAGAGTGAACCGGCACCAGAGCCGCTCACCGCTGATGCTTTAGAGGCCATTCGTCAACAAGGCTATGACGAAGGTTACGAGGAAGGTAAACAACTGGGTCACCGTGAAGGGCTGGACGCTGGTCTCGAAGAAGGGCACGAAAAGGGCCATGAAGAGGGGAAAAAGGCGGGCTTTGAGCAAGGTGTTGCAGAAGGCAAAGCCTTGATTGAAGAGCGTTGTCAGCACCTTGATACGATTCTTAACCAGTTGAGCCACCCTCTTGAAAAGCTGGACTTAGATGTAGAGCAGCAATTATTGATCATGGTACAAGCGCTGACCAAATCGTTGACGGGGGTTGAGTTAGAAACCAACCCTCAGGTGATTTTACAGACATTACGAGCATCGATTGCAGCGTTGCCAGTGGCCGATCATCCGGTGACTGCGGCATTGCACCCCGACGACTATGCCATTGTTAGCGATGCTTATGATGAGGAGATGTTGTCATCGCGTGATTGGACATTGCAATCTGAACCTGCGTTATCCCGGGGTGATGTGCATGTCAAAGCGAAAGATTCGGTGGTTGATTATCAATATAATGAGCGAGTCGATGCCTTACTACGCGATTTCCAAGGGCAGAACCAGTCACGTCAATCCACGTCAAAGGGGCAATCAGGACCAGAGCCCGTTGATCCTGGCTCTCACTTCACGCCAAGCGCTGATGACAAGAAAACATCGGCCGAGCAGCTAAATACCGATGAACAGGGCGATAATCGCTCCCCGTCATCAACGGATGACGAAGAATCATCATGAGCCAGCTTGCTGAGCGTCTAAAGCAGTGTCAACTAGACAACTTGGCCCCCAAACCAGTTGCGTCTGGTAAGCTGGTGCGCATGGTTGGCTTAACGCTTGAAGCCATTGGCTGCCGCGCACCGATAGGCTCGGTCTGCTCCGTTGAGACGTTAAGCGGCACTATCGAAGCTGAGGTAGTGGGATTTTCCGGGGAATTATTATACTTGATGCCGAATGAGCAGGTCTCTGGTGTTTTACCGGGAGCCCGAGTTACCCCATTATCAGAGCGCAGCCAACTCTCCGTGGGCATGGAACTTCTTGGGCGTGTTATCGACGGTATGGGCAACCCTTTAGATGGTAAAGGGGCGATTTATACCGATAAACAAGCCAGTTTAGAGGGAACACCGATTAACCCATTATCAAGACAGCCGATTAGAGAGCCGCTCGATGTGGGGATTAAAGCCATTAATGGTCTATTAACGGTCGGTAAAGGGCAGCGGATAGGTTTGTTTGCTGGCTCTGGTGTGGGTAAATCAGTGACTCTCGGCATGATGACACGTGGTACGACCGCTCAAGTCGTGGTTGTAGGGTTGATCGGCGAGCGTGGTCGTGAGGTAAAAGAGTTTATCGATGACATATTGGGAGACGAAGGGCGAGCGCGTGCCGTTGTCGTGGCTGCTCCTGCCGATTCTTCGCCACTCGTGCGGCTCAAAGGTTGCCAGACTGCCCTGACTATCGCAGAGTACTTTCGAGACTTGGGGCTGGATGTACTTTTGTTAATGGACTCGTTAACACGCTTTGCTCAAGCGCAGCGTGAAATTGCGTTATCAGTGGGCGAACCACCTGCCACAAAAGGCTATCCTCCTTCGGTATTTGCACGCCTACCATCTCTTGTCGAGCGGGCAGGTAATGGCGCCGCGGGGCAAGGTTCGATTACCGCCTTTTTTACCGTATTGACAGAAGGTGACGATTTACAAGATCCGATCGCGGATGCTGCGCGGGCTATTCTTGATGGGCACATCGTACTGTCTCGTGAATTGGCCGATGGTGGGCATTATCCAGCAATCGATGTTGAGCGCTCTGTGAGCCGTGTCATGCCGAACATTACCAGTGATGAGCAAATTCTAATGTCTAAGGCGGTGCGGCAAGTCTTGTCCGTTTGTCGGAAAAACCAAGACTTGGTATCGATTGGCGCGTATAAGCCAGGCAGTGATGCTGCGGTTGATCAGGCTTTTAGTTTGAAGCCTAAGTTGGAGAATTATTTACAACAGGGCATGAAGGAAGTCGTTCCTTTTGATATGTGTATCAATATGTTGCGTTCCACGTTGCAGGGATAATTTATGGCTGATCATGCACTTCGCTTATTGTTAGAGAAAGCCCAAGATGATGAGAAGCAGGCGCAGCTTACCGTCAGTGCCGCTCAGCAATCACTGGATGATTATTACCGCCAACTTCAGCAAATTGAGCAATATCGGCTTGAATATTGCCGACAAATGTCAGAACGCGGGCAGTCAGGTCTCTCCGCAAGTGCCTTTGGTCACTTAAATAAGTTTATTGTTCAACTGGACGAAACACTCGCCAAACAACGCGATGCAGAACAGCAATTTAAAGATCACTTAGCGCAATGCCGCGAAACCTGGCAACAAACGCGTCAACATCGGCAATCCCTTGAGTGGTTAATTGAAAAGCGAGATCGTGAAGAAGCAGAGCGTGCTCGCTACCAAGAACAGCGACAAATGGATGAAATGGCAGCGATTATCGCACGTCGTCGTCCCTCTCCTTTCTCGTAACGCTAAAATGGCGCGATAATTGCTTTGTCATTACCGACATGCCAGCTCACTGAGGCTCGGCTCAAGGGGATAACCATAAGGTAATGATGAGAATCGTATGACGCAGTCTACTCTGACGCTTTCCAACCTCTCGACCCAAACTCCCCCCGCGCCCAATGAGGGAACGCCAGGGGAAGTTAAAGGTGAAAAAAACACAGGTTTTTTAGCTGCTTTGCGCCAGTCAATGGATGGTAAAGGTGAGCAAGGTGACGTGCCGATTAAACTGACCCAAGATGGTAAAACATTACTGGTAGATGGTCAGGCGATTGATGCGGAGGCAATGCTCGCTGACGGTATGTTTAGTGAAGCTGAAATGGCAAAAATTGCCGATATGACGGCAATGGAAGAAAGTCAGTCACTCCTCATGCGCTTGAACCAGGCGGCAGAGATGTTAAAAGGCAAATCCTTGCCTGCCGATGCGGAGTCAACAGCGTTATCCGCTGCTGGATTAACAATGTTGCAAGCGGACAGAGAGGAAAAGGGACGTGCTGATACGTCGATTGATCACGATGCATTGCTTGCTGAGTTGTCTAAGTCATTGCCTGATGAGGTGTCCGCAGAGAAAGTCTTAGAACAGCTGTCGCCGGAGCAACTTGCTGCCCTTGTCGCCCAAGTGAAAGCTGAGCAATCAAGTCATCCCAGTCAGGGGAGTGGGGGGGCTTTAGAACAACGCCCTGGCCATGCTATCGCGCTAGAAACAAACGGTGAAGGACAGGCAAAAAACAAAGCGTTAGAGTCGGAGGGAGCCGCGATAAAATGGGCGACCACTAAGGCCCAACAAGACAACGATAATGCCGCCGCTATCAGTAAAGACAAAGATATCATGGCTAAAGACATGCTCTCAAAGGAAGGCGCAACAACGTTAAAAGGCAGTGAGCTTACTGATAAACTGCGCCATACTGCTATTCACTCTGATGCCAAACAAGGTGCAAATGCTAACCCTAATGCGGCTTCACTCCTGGCTGAACAACGAGGTCAGCCGAACAGTCTTAATAAAGCCGCACTAAAAGCGATGGCCGAGCAAGCGACCCAAGCAGACGCACTGGCGGGCAGTAGTGCATCTAGCGCGGGAGAAGGCGGGACAAGAACTGAAAGTTTAGTACAGCAATTAGCCAGCCGTTTAGGTGGTGCATCGGCACAAGCAACGACGTCACGACAAGACACTCAAGCGGCACAGAACGCACAAGCGCCTCTCCCTTTAGGACAAACACCGACAGAAGCCGGCGCTGCACTGAATGAGCGTATCAATGTCATGTTGTCAAAAAACCTCAAGCAGGTTGATATTCGACTTGATCCGCCAGAGTTGGGGCGAATGCAGATAAAACTGGGAATGAATAATGATCAAGCTACAGTGCACATTACGGTGGCTAACCAGCAGGCTCGTGATGCCGTTGAACAGGCCATGCCACGTCTTCGTGATATGCTGCAGCAGCAAGGTTTACAGTTAGCCCAAGGTTCGGTTCAACAGCAAGATAGCGGTGCTCAGCAAATGGCATCAGGTCAGCAAAACGATGCTGGATCAGGACACACGGGAGGCTCATCATTAGGCTCTAAGGCTGGGGATGATACCGATGAGGCTATGTTAGCCAGTCAAACGTTACACGTTTCACATAGTGATCGCGCGGTTGATTACTATGCTTAAACTGACGAATCAATGATGAGGAGTATGAACAGCTATGGCAGATGATAACGCAACCTCAGATCAAGGTGGGAGCAAGAAAAAGCTCATCATTATCATTGTGGCCGCTGTGATATTGCTTTTAGTGGCGGGCGGGGCTGCATTCTTTTTTCTCTCTGGTGATGATAATAGCCAAGACGACATCGTCTTGCAGGAGGAGAATAATTCGCTTCCGGCTATCTATGTCACCTTGCCTCAGCCGTTTGTGTTTAACGTGACCAGTGATGATCAGCAGCGTCTGGTACAGGTGAACACACAATTACTCGTGCGTGGCAACGAAATGGAAACGCTGGCCAAAGAAAACTTACCACTCATTGAGCATGCGCTGCTCAATACGTTTGGCGCTGCCACTGTTGAGCAATTGCGAACACCGCAAGGTCAGCTCGAAATTCGGCGTCAATCAGCAGAGAATGTGCGAGCGGCCTTAATTAAAGTAACGGGTGAACCTGTGATAGAGCGGGTTCTCTTCACTGGGTTTGTGATGCAATAGGTGATGACGTGACCGACTTACTCAGCCAAGACGAAATTGATGCGCTTTTACACGGTGTTGACGACGTTGAAGATGATAACGAACCGGAGGTTTCAGAAGACGGTACGGTCTCTTTTGATTTCTCGTCACAAGATAGGATTGTGCGTGGGCGTATGCCGACGCTTGAGCTTATCAACGAGCGCTTTGCCCGGCATATGCGTATTAGTTTGTTTAATATGCTACGTAAAACCGCTGAAGTGTCGATAAACGGCGTGCAAATGATGAAATTCGGCGAGTATCAAAACACCTTGTATGTACCGACGAGTTTGAACATGGTGCGATTTCGTCCCCTGAAAGGAACCAGTCTTATCACCATGGAAGCCCGGCTGGTCTTTATTTTGGTTGAAAACTTCTTTGGCGGAGATGGTCGGTTTCACGCTCGTATCGAAGGGCGTGAATTCACACCGACCGAGCGGCGTGTTATCCAGATGCTCCTCAAGCTGATGTTTGAGGATTACAAAGATGCTTGGGCCCCGGTGATGGAAGTGGCCTTTGAATACCTTGATTCAGAAGTTAACCCTGCGATGGCAAACATCGTCAGTCCCTCCGAGGTGATTGTTGTGAGCTCATTCCACATTGAGTTGGATGGGGGGGGCGGCGACATTCATATGGTCATGCCGTATTCGATGCTCGAGCCCATTCGCGAGCTGCTCGATGCTGGTGTACAAAGTGATAAAATGGATACCGATGTGCGCTGGAGTAAAGCGCTACGGGATGAAATATTGGATGTGAATGTTGAATTAGGTGCAAAGTTATTGGATGTTACCCTGTCTCTGCGTGACCTTATGGAGTTGCAAAAAGGGGATGTTATTCCTGTGGATATGCCAGATGCGTGTACGGTTTTTATTGAAGACTTACCGACTTATCGGGCTAAAATGGGGCAGTCTAATGATAAGCTTGCATTGAAAATTGTTGAGAAACTTAAACGGCCGGATATGGCGAAGTCCGATATTTCGCTATTGCAGGATAAACCTGAGCTACTCGATGATCTCGAGGAAGACTTGCCTATCGACGGCAAACAAGGCAGAGCTCAGTGATCACGATCAGTAAACAAGGGTGAAACGTCATGGATCAAAATGATGTAGATGATGATTGGGCGGCAGCCCTAGCTGAACAAACCGATGCCGAGGGCTCAGATGATGTACAAGCTGCGCCATTGGAAGAGCTAAACGACGACAGTGAGCAGCAGATCGGTGCGGATGAACAGCGTAAACTGGATGCAATTCTAGATATACCGGTGACCATTTCGATGGAAGTGGGACACACCCAAATCAATATCCGTAACTTGCTGCAACTTAACCAAGGCTCGGTAGTCGAGTTAGATCGACTAGCAGGTGAATCGCTTGATGTGTTGGTCAATGGTACCTTGATTGCGCACGGTGAAGTGGTTGTGGTCAACGATAAATTCGGTATCCGTCTAACGGATGTGATTAGTCAAACTGAGCGAATTAAGAAGCTGCGATAAGGATGACGGTGAACCGACGCGTTTGGGGAATACTACTGTTGCCGGTGCCTGCTTGGGCGGCGGCACCAGACGTTAGTATCGTGACAATGCTATTGTCATTAGGCTTGGTATTGGCGCTCATTTTTGGGTTGGCTTGGCTGCTCCGGCGGCTAAAGTTACCTGGCTTAGCCAACCAACCTGGTGGGATCAAGATAGTCAGTCAATTAGCGGTGGGTCAAAAAGAGCGTATTTTGGTGGTCGATATTCATGGTGAGCAACTGGTGGTGGGGGTCACTCCGTCCAATATTCAGTTGTTAAAAACACTCGATAACCCGCTCCCAACGGCGACGTCAGTAGCGGCTCCCAATTCTCGCTTTGCCACTCAACTTAGCCAACTGTTGAATCGAAAATGACGAAACGAACTTTACTGGCAACCTGGATCTTGGTCGCGGCAACGTTATTTACCTCTTTTGCATTTGCCGAGCAAGAAGCCACCCCATCCCAAGAACGTATCACGACCGAGTCGATTAACGAGGGCGGTGAAGCGGTTCGTTTAGAGACTCAACGGAACACCGGGGGAGGGATCCCTGCCGTTACCATGCAAGTGAATCCCGATGGTAGTGAAGACTACTCGGTGACATTGCAAATTTTGGCGTTGATGACGGCGCTGGGTTTTTTGCCCGCGGTCGTCATTTTAATGACGTCTTTTACGCGGATAGTGGTAGTCATGTCCATACTGCGTCAAGCGATGGGGCTGCAGCAAACGCCATCCAACCAGGTGATTATTGGTATCTCCATGTTTTTGACGTTGTTTATTATGTCGCCTGTGATCGACCGAATGAACACCGAGGCGATTCAGCCTTACATTAATGAGCAGGTCACAGCCCGTGAGGCTTTTGATCGTGTTCAGGTTCCTTTACGAGAGTTTATGCTCCGACAAACGCGTGTCAAAGATTTGGAAACCTTCGTCAATATGTCAGGGGCGCAAGTGGATGAGCCTGAGCAGGTACCGATGACAGTCCTGATCCCTGCATTTGTCACATCAGAACTTAAAACGGCCTTCCAAATCGGATTTATGCTGTTCTTGCCATTTTTGGTTATTGATTTGGTGGTTGCGTCCGTATTGATGGCGATGGGTATGATGATGCTGTCACCCATGATCGTGTCATTACCGTTTAAATTGATGCTTTTTGTCTTGGTTGACGGGTGGAACCTCATACTTTCTACCTTAGCAGCCAGTTTCGGCTAAAGGAGGCAGCGGTGGCCCCAGAAGCGTTTGTTGAACTTTTCCAAGATGCCCTCTACCTGGTTCTGCTGCTCGTTTCCGCGATCGTTGTTCCAGGCTTATTAGTCGGCTTGATTGTCGCTGTCTTCCAGGCGGCGACCTCCATCAACGAGCAAACACTCAGTTTTCTTCCCCGTTTGATTGCCACTTTTATCGCACTGATGTTTTTTGGTCATTGGATGACGAGGATGTTGATGGAATATTTCTATCGCTTGATTGATCACATTCCCACCATCTTGTACTGACGGGAAGGCGTATGGAATATCCTGCCTCGGTAATTTTATCCTGGATGGCCAACTACTTTTGGCCGTTTACGCGTATCTCTTCAATGATGATGGCGATGACCTTTTTTGGTGCCCGTTTTGTGCCTGTTCGGGTCCGTTTATACCTTTCCCTTGCGATTACGTTTGCAGTGATGCCGGCATTACCTGCGGTGCCAGCACGCATCGAGTTAGTGTCATTCGAAGGGTTTACGATACTCGCTCAGCAAGTGGTGATTGGCGTGGCAATGGGGCTAGTTACCCAATTTATTACCCAAACCTTTGTGATACTTGGGCAGATATTGGGGATGCAATCCAGTTTGGGGTTTGCGTCAATGGTTGATCCGGCCAATGGTCAAAATACGCCGTTGTTAGGGCAGTTTTACCTTTTTTTGGCGGTGATGTTATTTCTCTCCACTGATGGGCATTTGAAAATGCTTAACCTGGTGGTGATGAGTTTTGATACGCTACCGATCGGGGAGATGATTGGCGCGGCTGACTACCGTGGCTTAGCGGGATGGTTCGGAATAATGTTCCAGGTCGCACTGAGCATTTCACTGGCAGGCGTGATCGCACTGCTGGTGGTTAATTTATCGTTTGGTGTGATGACACGCGCTGCCCCACAGCTCAATATCTTCTCACTTGGCTTCGCATTTGCATTGTTGATGGGGTTACTGATCAGTTGGTATCTGCTGTTCGGTATGTTGACGCATTACAACAATCATTGGCAAACGGGGCTCAATCAAATTTGCTCCTTGATTCGAATAAATTGTGAGCTTAACTAATGGCAGAGAGCGACGGTCAGGAAAGAACAGAAGACGCCACCCCCCGAAGGCAGGAGCAGGCGCGGGAAAAGGGCCAAGTACCGCGCTCAAGAGAACTGGCTTCTGTTGCCGTATTGGTGGTGGGCGCGATCAGCTTGATGTGGTTTGGCCAGGCTCTGGGCGAAGCCTTAATGGCATTGATGACGCGTTTATTTACTCTTTCGCGCGCAGAGATCTTCGATAGTTCAGAGTTGATGCTCGTCATTGTGGGCGAACTGCTGCATCTTATTTTGCCTCTTGGATTGATTTTGACTGTCTTGTTCGTCTCGGGTCTCATTGGCGCGGCAGGCTTAGGCGGAGTCAGTTTTTCCTGGGAGGCTGCGCGACCGAAGTTGTCAAAAATGAGTCCTATCTCTGGTTTCAAGCGCATGTTTGGTACCCAAGGCTTGGTTGAGCTTTTAAAATCGATTCTGAAAGTATTGCTGGTAAGTGGCGTGGCGGCTTACTTGGTCTATATCAATTTGGAAGAGTTTTTTGAACTCACCATTGATACCTTTCCTAGCAACTTGTATCACGCTCTCGATATATTACTGAATTTTGTGTTGTTGGTGTGCTGTTCGCTATTGCTGGTGGTGGTGATTGATGTGCCATTCCAGATCTGGCAGCACAACGAGCAATTGAAAATGACCAAACAAGAGGTCAAAGACGAGCACAAAGAAACCGAGGGTAGCCCAGAAGTGAAAGGGCGGATCCGCATGTTGCAACGAGAAATGGCACAACGCCGTATGATGGCCGACGTGCCTCAGGCGGATGTAGTGGTGACCAACCCGGAGCATTATTCGGTCGCACTGCGTTATAACAGTGATATGGACAGTGCCCCTGTCGTGATAGCCAAAGGGTCTGATTTCACGGCATTGAAGATCCGTGAGATTGCGGCTGAATACGATATTGCCATTGTGCCGGCGCCACCACTTGCTCGTGCACTGTATTTTAGTACTGAGCTTGAGCAACAGATCCCCGATGGTCTCTTTACGGCCGTTGCACAGGTACTGGCATATGTCTTTCAGCTTAAGCAATACAAAAAAGGGCGGGGTCGGCGACCCACACGTCCCGAAGATGTTTACTTACCCATCCCCACGGATCTGCAACGCGACTAGCGAGGCCGCATCGCCTGTGCCAAAAAGCTGACACATCATCCGTTTTTTCTGGCGTAAAAATTGCTTCCTTTGCATTCCCGTTTTGTTTGCGCGAGGCGAATGGCCTGCGTTCACCGATCATGGATGTAAACGCTCAACATGTTAAAAGCCAACTGGCGATTGCCATTTTCTGACAAGGTGCCTTACCACCGGCTAGGGGCGATGCCGGCTATCGGCGCCCCTGCGCTGGTATTAGCCACCTTGGCGATGGTGGTACTTCCTGTACCACCAATGCTTCTCGATTTGATGTTTTCGTTTAACATCGCTTTATCGCTAATTGTTTTGCTAGTCACCATTTATACACGTCGTCCGTTAGAGTTTGCAGCCTTTCCTGCCGTGTTGTTGATCGCAACGTTAATGCGGCTTGCGCTAAATGTGGCCTCTACTCGAGTGGTATTACTCTATGGTCACGAAGGCCCCGATGCTGCTGGTCAGGTGATCGGCGCATTTGGTTCGGTGGTGATTGGTGGTAACTATGCGGTCGGCTTGGTGGTTTTCCTGATTTTGATGATCATTAACTTCATGGTCGTCACCAAAGGTGCAGGCCGGATTTCCGAGGTGACCGCCCGTTTCACCTTGGATGCGCTCCCGGGAAAACAAATGGCGATTGATGCTGATTTGAACGCCGGCCTGATTGATCAAGAGCAAGCTCGTTCCCGCCGACAAGAAGTGACGCAAGAAGCCGACTTCTACGGCTCAATGGATGGTGCGTCCAAGTTTGTAAAAGGTGATGCAATCGCCGGCATTTTGATTTTGTTTATCAATATTGTTGGCGGGCTTTCCATAGGGATGGCACAGCACGGTTTGGGCTTTTCGGAAGCGCTTGAGGT
This sequence comes from Salinivibrio sp. ES.052, assembly GCF_900141775.1. GTDB lineage: Bacteria > Pseudomonadota > Gammaproteobacteria > Enterobacterales > Vibrionaceae > Salinivibrio. The sequence continues at coordinate 271,092 of NZ_FSRI01000001.1, forward strand.
CTATACCTTATTAACCATCGGTGATGGCCTGGTCGCACAAATCCCATCGCTGCTGTTGTCCATTGGTGCCGCTATTATGGTGACGCGCCAAAATACCGAAGAGGACATGGGTCAACAGGTGGTTTTCCAGCTGTTTGATAACCCTCGCGCGCTGATGATTGCTACTGGTATTCTCTCCGTGATGGGGGTTGTACCGGGCATGCCTCACATACCTTTTTTGTTTTTAGCGCTGATGTGCGGAGGGTTGGCATATTGGAAGTACCAGCAATATCAAAAAGCACAACAAGCACCTGAGCAGAGCGATCTGCCTGAAGCTGCGCCAGCCAAACCTAAAGAGCTGTCATGGGACGATGTTCAGCCTGTTGATGTGATCGGTTTAGAGGTTGGGTATCGCTTGATCGCCATGGTTGATAGAGACCAAGGCGGGGAGTTATTGGATAGAGTTAAAGGGGTGCGTAAAAAATTATCACAAGACTTTGGCTTTTTGATCCCACCGGTACATATCCGCGATAACCTTGAACTGCCTCCGCACAATTATCGCATCACATTGATGGGGGTCGCTGTTGGCGAGGCGGAAGTCCATCCTCAGCATGAACTCGCCATCAACCCCGGACAGGTGTTTGGTCCCATTGATGGAGAGCCTACTCGAGATCCTGCTTTTGGTTTAGAAGCCGTCTGGATAGAACCTAGCCAACGTGAACATGCACAAGCCTTAGGTTATACGGTGGTCGATTCGGCGACGGTATTGGCAACACATCTTAGTCAGATGTTGACCAACAATGCTGAACGGTTACTGGGTCACGAGGAAGCGCAGAATCTGATTGATATGCTGGGTAAACAAGTCCCTCGTTTGGTGGAAGGCCTTATTCCTGATCAAATCCCGCTGAGTGTCTTGGTGAAAGTGCTACAAAACCTGCTGAGTGAAGCCATCCCTATTCGCGATATTCGCACTATCGTGCAAACCATGGCGGAGTACACAGGAAAGAGTCAAGATCCCGACATATTAACGGCAGCGACGCGTATTGCGCTTCGTCGCTTAATCGTCCAAGAAATCAATGGTAGTGCTCCTGAGTTACCGGTTATCACGCTTGTTCCTGAACTGGAACAGATGTTGCATAAAACTATGCAGGCATCGGGGGGGGAATCAACAGGCATCGAACCCGGTCTCGCTGAACGGCTACAGTCTTCGTTGGCTGACGCGACGCAGCAGCAAGAATTGCAGGGCGAGCCTGCGGTATTACTGACGTCTGGTGTGCTGAGGGCTACGTTAGCGAAATTCGTCAAGAATACGATACCGACATTACGAGTGTTGTCTTATCAAGAAGTGCCTGATGAGAAACAGATTCGCATCGTCAACGCAGTTGGCAACAATTAACATCGTTTATGAGTAGGGCAGTGCTTTGAAAATAAAACGTTTTTTTGCAAAAGATATGAGAGCTGCGCTGAGCCAAGTAAAAGAAGAACTGGGCGCAGACGCAGTGATTATGTCTAACAAAAAAGTGACGGGAGGCGTGGAAATCGTCGCGGCAGTTGATGCAGAAACTGAACCAATGCCTGATAAGCCCGCCCCGAAGGCCCAACAGCAGTCTGCGCAGGCTTATTCCCAGGCACACCGCCAACTCGCTGACGATCAAGTTCAACTGCGTCAACGCCAGCAAAGTGGCACGCGTCAGGGGGGACATTCTAAACGTCCACCACGTTTCTCAGCGATGCTTGACGAGTATCGCGATCGCTCTCAGCAGGCAGAGCCAGAAACAGAAGCGGACTCTTTGACCGCGTTGTTGCAACGTCAGCAACAGCCATCGGGAAAAGGATCCTCCTCTTCGTCCAATGGAGAGCGCTCATCGGCGCTGGGGCGTGGGTATGAACCGCGCCGCCAGTTGAAAAGTAACGGTCGTTCAGGGTGGCAAGATGCAGCACCGAAACCCGGCACGGCGAATACTAGACCTCAACTTGATCCGTCTCGTTTTGAAGGCCGTCAGTCACAAGCTTCTGAGAAAGAAATTGATGCCATGCGTCAAGAAATGGCCTCGATTAGAAGCTTACTCGAGCATCAGTTATCTGGGTTGATGTGGCAAGAAGTCGAGCGTCGAGAGCCTTTACGTGCGATGTTAATCAAGCGTCTAGAGCGTATGGGGCTATCTTCCGAGTTGGCTGATCAATTAGCGTGTTACATCCCAGAAGAGACGCCGCCTAACGAGGCCTGGCAAGCATTGCTGGATCTAGTGGCAGACCAAGTGATCACTGTGGATGAAAATATGCTGGAAACCGGTGGTGTGATTGCTTTGCTTGGCCCGACAGGAGTCGGAAAGACGACCACGATTGCCAAGTTAGCCGCTCGTGCCGCGATGGAGTTTGGTCCTGAAGACATTGCACTGGTGACGACTGACACTTTTCGAATCGGAGCACATGAGCAGCTTGCCACTTATGGCCGGATCCTTGGCTGCCCTGTGAAAGTGGCTAAAGATGCGGATGAACTTGCCGATATCCTCTATCAACTACGTCATAGACGCTTGATATTGTTAGATACCGCCGGCATGGGACAGCGTGATCTTCGCTTGTCCGAGCAGCTTGATACCTTGATGCAAAACAGCGGTTCACATATTCGTAGCCTGCTGGTACTACCGGCGACCTCACAACGTCGCGTGCTGCAAGAAACCATCGAACATTTTCGCCGTATCCCGTTATCGGGATGTGTACTGACCAAATTGGATGAATCGCTCAGCCTCGGTGAGCTGTTGTGTGTCACCATCGAAAATGCCCTGCCTGTTGCCTATTTAGCTGACGGGCAACGTGTGCCGGAAGACATCCGCCAAGCGACAGGACAATTCCTGGTAGGAAAAGCCAGTGAGATGTTGGAATCGGGTGCGGATCAGCACAATCACTTCTGGAACAGTGATGTCCCAGAATCGAATGGGGCGGACTTTTATGATTGAGACAACCATGCAAGATCAAGCAAGCGGCCTCCGCCGTTTAACCAACCCGTCACGCACCAAGGTGATTACCGTAACTGGCGGTAAAGGTGGCGTAGGAAAGACTAATGTCACGCTAGGGATGGCCGCGTCCATGGCTCGCCAAGGTAAAAAAGTCATGGTACTGGATGCCGATCTTGGCCTCGCGAATGTGGATGTATTACTCGGCTTGCGGGCGGGTAAAAACCTGTCTCATGTCCTTCAAGGAGCCTGTGATCTCAAAGATATTATTCTGGAAGGTCCACATGGTATGAAAATCGTCCCCGCCTCGTCCGGCCTTCAAGGTATGACTGAGCTAACACCGGCACAACATGCTGGTTTAATTCGTGCTTTTGGTACACTCGAAGAAGAGGTTGATGTACTCTTAGTGGACACTGCCGCAGGGATCTCAGATATGGTACTGAGCTTCTCGCGAGCGGCTCAAGATGTCGTTATCGTGGTCTGTGATGAGCCGACATCGATAACCGATGCGTACGCGTTGATTAAAGTGCTCAGCCGTGAACACGGGGTCACACGCTTCAAAGTCGTTGCAAATATGGTCAGAAGCTACCGTGAAGGGCGAGACTTGTTCACAAAATTAACGCGAGTTACTGAAAGGTTTCTCAATGCTAATCTAGAATTAGTAGCATGTGTTCCCGTTGACGAAAGGGTAAGACAAGCAGTGAGAAAACAAAAAGTTGTCATTGACGCATTTCCTCGCTCGCCCGCATCATTGGCGATGAATGCGCTGGCGAATAAAGCACTGACATGGCCAGTGCCACGAAATCCGGGAGGCCATCTGGAGTTTTTTGTTGAGCGATTGCTTGTCAAAAATGATGACGCAGGAGAGTTAATTCGTGAATAAAGCGCTCACGTATAGCCGCACAGGGGCAGATCGCCAAGCGGTACTTGAGCGTTATTCGAGTTTGGTCAAGCGCATCGCGCATCACTTGATGGGGCGCTTGCCACCGAGTGTTCAAGTAGAAGATTTGATCCAAGCTGGCATGATTGGCCTTCTTGAGGCGCAACAAAATTATGACCCTTCAAAAGGGGCGAGTTTTGAAACTTATGCGGGTATTCGTATTCGCGGTGCTATGCTGGATGATATGCGCCGCGGAGATTGGGTTCCACGGTCTGTCCACAAGGCGAGTCGAACGATCAGTGATGCCATTGCATCGTTAGAAAAGACCTTGGGTCGAGACCCAACCGATGTGGAGGTGGCAAATAAGCTTGATATGAGCTTGGATCAATACCATCAAGCGCTTAACGATGTAAACTGTGGGCGATTGATCGGTATGGACGATTTGGGTGTCTCTGAAGATGCATTCACAACAGAGCGCCACCGTTACGACAATACTCCCTTTCAGGGTGTTGCTGAAGACAATTTCAAAGCCGCATTAGCGGGCGCGATCAAAAGTCTTCCTGAAAGAGAGGCGCTGGTGCTATCTCTTTATTATGATGAGGAATTAAACCTCAAAGAGATAGGAGCAGTCATAGGGGTCAGTGAATCCCGAGTCTGTCAGATTCAAAGTCAGGCTACGCAACGTTTGAGAGCCAAGCTATCCGCTTGGCATAGTGAGTAAGTAACTGTTTCGACAATAAAACGAGACCTCACCGGAGGCAACCTTGGATAAAAACATGAAAATTCTCGTTGTTGATGATTTTTCAACAATGCGCCGTATCGTAAAGAATCTTCTTCGTGACTTAGGTTTCAACAATACCGTTGAAGCGGATGACGGCTTAACTGCGCTGCCAATCCTCAAAAAAGGCGGTATTGATTTTGTCGTGACCGATTGGAATATGCCTGGTATGCAGGGAATTGATCTGCTCAAAGAGATCCGTAAAGACGGTGATCTAAAGCACCTGCCTGTATTGATGATCACTGCCGAAGCGAAACGCGAGCAAATTGTAGAAGCCGCGCAAGCTGGCGTGAACGGTTACATTGTTAAACCTTTTACTGCCGCTACGTTGAAAGAAAAGCTCGATAAAATTTTCGAGCGTATGTAACTCACTAAGCGCACAGTAGAAGGAACCGCCATGATCAATCTGGACCAAGCGAAACAATTGGTCGCGTATCTTGAAAGTGGAGAGCAAGATAACGCTAACACGCTTCTGACCGAGATAGCGAAAGAAGCGCGCGACCCACTATTTAATGAAGTGGGAAAGCTGACCCGCCAATTACACGATTCCATTGCTGATTTTCGTTTGGATCCCAGAGTGAGTGATTTGGCGAATGTTGATATCCCTGATGCGCGTGATCGGCTGACCTACGTGATGGAAAAAACGGAATTGGCCGCCAATAAGACCATGGATTCGGTAGAACGAACCATGCCGATCGCGAGTGAGTTGCAAGAGAATCTACAAGCAGTTCGGCCAAATTGGAACGGTCTGATGCGCGGTGAGATCGCCTTAGATGAGTTCAAATCTTTATGTCACAACATCGATGAATTATTGACGCAAGTCGAGGGGGGCGCGACGGAACTTCACGCCCACCTAACGGAAATTCTGATGGCACAAGATTTCCAAGACTTAACCGGTCAAGTGATTCGACGCGTCATTGAATTGGTGCAAGAGGTTGAACAACAACTGGTAGAAATATTAACCGCCTTTGGCATGGATAGCGCTGAGAGAGAGTCTGCGTCGCTAACGAAATCAGAGGATACCACCGATAAGTCAGCCCCAGAGGGGCCGGTAATTCATCCTGAAGAGCGTGATGACGTTGTTCATAACCAAGATGATGTTGACGACTTATTATCGAGTTTGGGTTTTTAGAGGTGCGCTATGAGCTTTGAGATGGATGAAGAAATCCTTCAGGACTTTTTGATTGAAGCAGGAGAGATCCTCGAGCAGATGTCTGAGCAGCTGGTCGATTTGGAACGTGCCCCTGATGACGCTGACTTGCTGAATAGTATCTTCCGCGGCTTTCACACAGTGAAAGGGGGCGCGGGGTTTCTTGGCCTCAATGCCTTAGTTGATACGTGTCACGGTGCTGAAAACGTCTTTGATAACTTGCGTAATCATGGACGAGAGGTGACTTCAGATGTAATGGATACCATTTTGCAGGCGTTGGACACGGTCAATGCTCAGTTTTCAGCGGTGCAAAATAACGAAGAACCCGTACCTGCCGATGGTGCGCTCCTCGAGGCCTTACACCGTTATGCGAAGCCTGCGAGTGAAGATGAAGAAACGCCCGTAGAACCAGAGCCAGAACCAGAGCCAGAGCCGGCTTCAGAGTCAGAACCTGAAAGCGATGTGTCTGGACAAGATACTGGCGCGATAAGCGGTGAGTCAGTTGATGAAATAACACAAGATGAATTTGATAAGCTGCTCGACCAGCTCCATGGTAAAGGGAAAGCCCCAACGGAGTTAGAGGACCAAGCGGCCGAAAAGCCAGAGGTTGTAGAAAGCACTGAAGCGGATAGTGGCGATATCACCGATGATGAATTCGAGAAGCTGTTAGATGATCTGCATGGTTCAGGCAACGGTCCAGCGGCTACGCAACCATCGGCTGTAGAGCCTGCGCCTAGTAACTCTCCGTCAGAGACGTCAGCATCTTCCGGTGGTGATGATTTTATCGATGATGATGAATTTGAAAAGCTACTGGATGACCTCCACGGTAAAGGGAAAGGGCCGGCCATTGAAGCGGAAAAGGCGAAAGCGGATGCCGATAAGGTCGATGCTCAAGCCAAGCCTCAGCCTAAATCTGAACCTGCCGCCCCGGCTAAAAAAGCGAGCAAGCCAGCACCGGCCAAAGCGAGTACGCCCAACAGTGCTGGGGCTGGAGGGAAAGCCCCTGCGACAACAGAAAAAGCGCCTGAAAAGAAACCACCTGCTGCACCACAGCAGGAGCAAACCGTCCGTGTAAATACATCAACGCTTGATGGCATCATGAACATGGTTGGTGAGCTTGTATTGGTGCGTAACCGACTCGTCAGTCTTGGTCAAAGTAGCAATGATGAGAGCATGGCGAAAGCGGTAACTAATTTGGATGTGGTGACCGCGGATCTACAAGGCGCGGTAATGAAAACGCGCATGCAGCCTATCAAAAAAGTATTTGGTCGTTTTCCCCGAGTGGTGCGCGATTTATCGCGTAGCTTGAAAAAAGAAATTGTCCTTGAGATGCAAGGGGAAGAAACCGACCTTGATAAAAACTTGGTCGAAGCGTTAGCTGACCCTATGGTCCACTTGGTGCGTAACTCTGTTGACCATGGTATCGAAATGCCGGATGAGCGAGAAAAAGCCGGTAAGCCACGGGTCGGGACGATCACCTTGAAAGCGTCTCAGGAAGGGGATCATATACTCCTGACCATTGCCGATGACGGTGGTGGTATGGATGCTGAGAAATTAAAGAGTATCGCGGTTGAACGTGGGGTCATGGATGCTGAAGCGGCCGCTCGCTTGACGAACAGCGAAGCGTATAACCTGATTTTTGCACCAGGGTTCTCGACGAAAACCGAAGTGTCTGATATTTCCGGCCGTGGGGTGGGGATGGATGTGGTTAAAACCGGCATCACCAAGCTAAACGGGTCGGTTAATATCGATTCTGAGTTGGGTCGAGGCACGGTGTTAGAGATTAAAGTGCCGTTGACGCTGGCGATACTGCCAACCTTGATGGTTGGTATTGGAAGCAACCCATTTGCCTTCCCGCTTTCTAATGTGAGTGAAATTATCAGCTTAGATATGTCCCGAACTAACACGGTGGATGGGCAGCTCACTTTGATCGTCCGGGATAAAGCAATCCCATTGTTCTTCCTGCAAGACTGGCTATGTAAAGGGTCAACCGATATCGATAAAACCAAAGGACATGTGGTGATTGTGCAAATTGCTCACCAACGTATCGCCTTTGTCGTGGACACCCTATTTGGTCAAGAGGAAGTGGTCATCAAGCCACTTGACGAATTACTTCAGGGTACGCCAGGTATGGCAGGCGCAACGATTACCAGTGATGGCCATATTGCGTTAATCCTCGATGTGCCCAACCTGTTGAAACATTACGCAGGTTAATTTGATAAAAGGACGCCCATGGCAGTAAAAGTATTGGTGGTAGATGACTCCAGCTTCTTCCGTCGCCGTGTTAGTGAAATCATCAATGCCGATCCGAGAATGGAGGTCATTGATAGTGCAGTGAATGGCAAAGAGGCGGTTGAAAAAACCGCTCAACTTAAGCCAGACGTCATCACTATGGATGTTGAAATGCCAGTGTTAGATGGTATTTCTGCGGTGCGCCAGATAATGGCGCAAACGCCAACTCCAATTTTGATGTTTTCATCATTGACGCATGATGGCGCAAAAGCGACCTTAGACGCGCTCGAAGCCGGGGCATTAGACTTCCTTCCGAAAAAGTTTGAAGACATCGCCCGAAACCGTGACGAGGCGACGAGCTTACTTCAACAGCGAGTGCTTGAGATTGCGCGTAAGCGTCCTGTTCTCCGTCGTGCCACGCGTCCTTCTCCGGAAGCGGCTTCTGGGAACGTTGCCTCACCTGCTGGTGGTGTGCGTGCACCTGCTCGTTCAGCATTAAAGCCAGCAACGGGTACGACGACGCCATCGAAAGCCCCCGCACGATTTTCAGCGACGGGGAAGCGTTACCAATTAATGGCTATCGGGACCTCAACGGGTGGCCCTGTTGCTTTGCAAAAGGTACTCACCAAGCTGCCGGCGAATTTTCCGCTACCTATTATATTGATCCAGCACATGCCGGCTACCTTTACTGCCGCATTTGCTCAGCGTCTTAATGGCCTCAGTAAAATTACGGTTGTTGAGGCAAAAGATGGTGATGTACTTAAACCGGGTCACGCCTACCTGGCGCCAGGTGGGATGCAAATGATGCTGGATGGCCGACCGAATGCCGCACGGCTGAAAATTCTCGATGGCGGCGAGCGAATGAATTACAAACCTTGTGTGGATGTGACATTTGGTTCAGCCGCGAAAGTCTATGGTGATAAAGTTCTATCCATGGTGCTGACGGGGATGGGGGCCGATGGTCGAGAAGGGGCTCGTATGCTTAAAAGTGCAGGTGCGACTATTTGGGCGCAAGATGAAGATAGCTGCGTTGTTTATGGCATGCCACAAGCCGTTGCAAAAGCAGGAATCTCATCGGAAGACTTGCCGCTTGATCGGATCGCAGAACGCATACTGGTTGAGCTGAATTTAAAATAAGGAGCGGGGCTTGATAGTCTGGAGTATCGCCAATCAAAAGGGCGGTGTTGGTAAGACAACAACCACGGTGACATTAGCAGGATTGATTAGCGAGCGTAAGAAACGTGTTCTGCTAGTGGATACGGATCCGCACGCCTCACTATCCACGTACTTAAATTTCGATTCGGAGCACCTTCCGGCCAGTTTGTTTGATTTGTTTCAGTTACAAACCGTTAATGAAGACACGGTAAAACCACTCATTGTTAAGACACAGTTTGAAAATATGGATTTGATTCCAGCGCATATGTCGTTGGCGACGCTTGATAGAGTGATGGGCAACCGTGGCGGTATGGGGCTGGTATTAAAAAAAGCCCTAGATGCACTTGCGGATGATTACGACTACGTGCTGATCGATTGCCCACCGATACTGGGGGTAATGATGGTGAATGCGTTAGCAGCGAGTCATCGGGTACTGATCCCTGTACAAACTGAGTTCTTGGCGATGAAAGGACTGGAGCGAATGATGCGTACGTTGCAAATTATGCAAAAATCTCGTAGCTCCAACTTTAAACTGACCATTATTCCTACAATGTACGATAAGCGAACACGTGCTTCGCTGGAGACACTGCAAGAGTTGAAAATTCGCTATAGTGATCAAGTATGGGCCTCGGCAGTGCCGATTGACACCAAGTTCAGAGATGCAAGTCTAAAACATATGCCTGCATCCTTCTATGCAAAAAATTGCCGTGGTGTCTTCGCTTATAAAACGCTATTAACCTATTTGGAGCGACTGGAACAGGATGAACAAGCATAACACCCTCTCCAGTGGTCAGGCGCTTGATGACTATTTTGAAGCCTTACTGGATGACTTCGGTGACAGTTCGGAAAGCGTTGAACAATCAGCTTCGCCCGATCTCGGCTCGACGCGGGTGTCGTCTGCATCGCTGATCGATAGCAATTCACCAACAAAACCGCGGTTGCAGCCCAAGCCTATCGTTGCGCCAGCGACGCCTGATCCTGTGGTTTACGCCGAGCCTGAACGCGATCTCGCTGAGGTTGAGCGCTTATTGGCTCAACTCAAGGTGGATGAAGAAGCAGAGCTTGAAGCGCAAGCCGAGACAAAAGAAGAGTTTGTCACTAAAGAAGAGTTTGTTACTGAAGATGACGTTGATCTCAAGACCGATGTCGATAGCATGGCGGACTGGGGTCTCGATGTTCAAGACGATATAGCGGTGGAAGAGGCTAACCCCGCGGCTGAAGCTGTTTTTGAGACCGAGGCGCAAGTTGAGCCACCCATGGAAGATGCTGACGTTAGTACTTCGGCGCCCGATTTAGACGCGCATGTTGAAGAAACTATCGAGATTGACGACGAGCAGCAAACCGATGTGAAGGTCGAGCCTGAAACGCAAGCGGGCGAAGAGATCCCCCCGACTCAGTGGGAAAATACTGAAACTGAGGCGGAATTTCAGGTATTATTTTTCGAAAGTATGGGCGTTACCTATGCGGTACCGCTCGCAGAGCTAGGCGGTATTCATCAACTTGGCGAGTGTAATCGTTTGATCGGTCGTCCAGATTGGTATCTAGGGTTACAGACAGAAAAGCAGCAACAGCTTGATGTTGTCGATACGGCCCGCTGGGTGATGCCAGAAAAACTGGCAGATAATCAGCATAGGGACGACTATAATTATATTGTGATACTGGGCGATAGCAAATGGGGGCTGGCATGTGACCAGCTTTTAGGCACACAAGCGCTCAGTGGGAAAGCGGTTCGCTGGCGAAAACAATCAGGGAAGCGGCCATGGCTAGCGGGCATGGTAAAAGAGAAAATGTGTGCTCTGATCCATGTTCAAGCATTTATTGCTATGTTAAATCAGGGGATTGACGCCAAAGCGATGGCGTAATAACTAGTTACACAGCGCGTAAAGAGGAAAATCAATGTCTCAGGTAGCTGAAATTAAAAAAGAAGGCGTCAATGACGAGGTGTTGCAGTGGGTTACTTTTCAGCTTGAAGAAGAAACCTACGGCATTAATGTAATGCAGGTGCGTGAGGTATTGCGTTATACCGAAATCGCCCCGGTACCAGGCGCCCCTGACTATGTCTTAGGTATCATTAATCTACGTGGTAATGTGGTGACAGTGATAGACACGCGTTCTCGCTTTGGTTTAGCGTCTACTGATGTGACCGACAATACTCGCGTGATCGTTATTGAAGCTGAAACCCAAGTTATCGGTATTATGGTCGATAGCGTCGCAGAAGTGGTATATCTAAAAACATCAGAGATTGATACCACACCAAGCGTCGGCACTGAAGAAAGCGCTAAATTTATCCAAGGTGTGAGTAACCGCAATGGGGAGCTACTTATCTTGGTTGATCTCAACAAACTCTTGACCGATGAAGAGTGGAATGAGATGGCAATGCTGTAATGATTGAGCTTCTGTTGACTTGGTCGCCTGTTGCTGTGACGGTGGTGTTTGCCATCGTCGCTTTGTGGCGTCTTCGCGCGGAAAAGCGTGCTAGGCTACGGCTAGAAAACAAGCTTCAAGCGATGGAAACAGTGCTCAAAAGTGCGCGCCAACGCCATGACAGCCTTGCTAAGCAGTTTAATGAATTACGAGCTGGCAGTATGGGGATGGGGAAAAAGTTAGCGGATTTATCCTCCAGCGTTGATGAGTTACTGGATAAACACGTAGAGCTTGAAATGCAAGATTCGGGGAGTCGCTTGTATAGCCGCGCCAGTAAAATGGTTGAGCTTGGCGCTGATGTGGATGAGCTCATGCAAGAATGTGATCTGCCTAAAGCCGAGGCCGAGCTATTACTTAACCTCCGTAAACGCCAAGCGGCCAACCAGCAGCGTTAGGCTCAAACTTGGGTATCAATCGATTTATGTCCCTGCCAGCCTGGTGGGGTTTTCCCTTCTAAAACCCATGCGTAAGCAATAAGCTCGGCAATGACTTGATAGAGAATCGGTGGGATTTCATCTCCTGTTTCAAGTCGTTCAAGCCATGCGAGTAAATAAGCGTCTTCATGGATTAAGCATCCTTGTTCACTCAATGCGTTAATCAACTCATGCGCTAGCCGATCGGTCGCTTTCGCTTTCACTGTTGGCGTATTATAGCCATCGTATCCCAGTGCCATGGCGCGCTTTTCATCTTTCATTGCTAAACCCTCACAGAAATGCTGGTGCCCGATGACACATTCGTCGTGTTTGGTGCTGTATCGTCTATCTTGTCACTGATGGTGATATTCAAAGCAATCGCTTGATTTGCCAGCCGCTCGTTGAGCCAATCAATGGTTTGGTGAATACGTTTCTGCAATGAGGTCGTTGGCGCGGTTAAGGTGAGCTCTCTATCACTCTCTGATAAGTCAATATCTGCGCGGATGAACTGCGAGCCAACCGGTAAATACAGCCTAACTTGCCAGCGAAGAGACGATGTGGCGGCGGATGGACCTTGCTCTCCCTGTTTACGCGCATTCACCCGAATGGGAGGGAGCTGGGGATCGGAAAAGGGGAGAACCCATTGCCATTCGCCGGGCCGCGATGATTCTGCTACCCGCTGCTCAGCCATTAAGCGTAGCGCACCCTTAATCCCCTCACCGTCGGATTGCGGTACTAACCATTGGCGTAGCAGAGTTGCGAGTAACTTATCAGCGGGCCGTTGCGATAACCAGTCTGCGATTTTGTCTGGGTGTGGACTTTTCTGCGTAGCCCCCATAGGCAGAGTCCAAAGTGAGAGTAACGATTGCATCAGTGCCTGTGTCGTCGCAGGTTGTTGATTCATGGTGGCATTAAGTGCGGGCAGCAGATGCAACTGTGCTAATACGCCAGATAGCGAGGCTGAGGTCTGTGGTGTTAATAAGGTAAATTGTGCCTGAGTTAGGGCTCGGCCATCTATCTGATTAAGCGGTGGCGTCGCCAGCAATGCTGGCTTTCCTATCCATTGTTGTAAATTCGTTGGCCCAATCTTCATGGTTTCTCACAATTATTTACGCGAGTCACACTTTGCAACCCTATGGTAACTAACAGTCATTTTGACCATTGTGGTACTATGCGTCCACTTTTGTAACACAAAGCAGGATGCAACATTTGTCATGTTGGAAGTGAAACAGCTTAGCTGTGTTCGGGATGATCGAGTGTTGTTTGATGCGCTGACATTCTCTCTGTCTCCGGGGGAGCTCGTTCAAATTGAAGGTCCGAACGGGGCAGGTAAAACCACGTTATTACGTATCATCGCTGGCTTGGGGTTAGCTGATCGTGGCGAGGTCTGTTGGCAGCAACAGGTGATCACCCAACAGCGCGATGCCTTTTATCGCGATCTACTCTTTTTGGGGCATACCACAGGGGTGAAGCGCGAACTCACTGCGTTTGAAAATCTCTCTCACTCTATGCAGATGCATGGTCATTATGCGCATGACGCTATTTGGCATGCATTGGCGAAGGTCGGATTAGCGGGGCGCGAAGATATTCCCGCTGGGCAGTTATCCGCAGGTCAAAACCGACGAGTCGCTCTCGCACGTTTATGGCTGAGTGATCGTCGTCTGTGGATTTTAGATGAGCCGTTGACTGCAATAGATAAACAAGGCGTCAAGGTACTGGAAGCGGTGTTTGAGCGACATGTGAAGCAAGGCGGCATTGTGTTGTTTACCACACACCAAGATATGTTTATTGATCACCCTTTGCTTCGTCGTATTCGTTTGGGGGCGCAATGATCCAAGCCATGTGGTTGACGGTTCGTCGAGAGCTTAAGGTCGCCTTTCGTCAGCCCGCAGATAGCCTGAACCCATTATGGTTCTTTATTATCGCGATCACCTTATTTCCGTTAGGGATAGGACCAGAGCCTCAATTATTACAGAAAATTGCCCCAGGTGTGATCTGGGTGGCGGCGTTGCTATCCGCTTTATTGTCATTAGAACGGCTTTTTCGCGACGATTACCTTGATGGTTCGTTGGAGCAAATGATGCTGATGCCAGTGCCCTTGCCTTTACTCGTGATAGCGAAAGTGATCGCCCACTGGTTATTAACGGGATTGCCTTTGTTACTCGTCAGCCCGGTACTAGCGCTGTTGCTGTCATTGGATGGGGCCAGCTATCAAGCCGTGGTGCTGACCTTATTACTCGGTACGCCGACACTAAGCTTTGTCGGTGCGATAGGCGTGGCGCTGACCGTTGGTTTACGTAAAGGGGGAGTGTTGTTGAGCTTGTTGATCCTCCCTCTTTATATCCCTGTACTGATTTTTGCTACCTCGGCGATTGATATGGCGGCATTCGGTGCAGACATCAGTGGTCAGCTGGCCATTCTTGGTGCCATGCTGGTGGGGTCGGTCACACTGGCCCCCTTTGCTATCGCCGCCGCGTTACGTGTGAGCGTGAACTAATAATTAATCAGGAAGTAGAGCAATTGTCATGTGGAAGTGGCTTCACCCTTACGCAAAGCCTGAAGTAAGTTACCGTCTCTGTGGGACACTGATCCCATGGTTTGCCGTGCTTGCTGGGCTTAGCTTAGTCGTTGGAAATATTTGGGGGCTGGCGTTCGCGCCCGCGGATTATCAACAAGGCGATAGTTTTCGCATTATCTACATTCATGTCCCCGCCGCGATTTGGTCGATGGGGGCGTATATGTCGATGGCGATTGCCGCTTTCGTTGGTCGTGTGTGGCAAATGAAAATGGCTGATTGGGCCGTTGGAGCGATCGCACCTGTCGGCGCTGTGTTTACCTTTATTGCCCTCGTGACCGGTGCCATTTGGGGTAAGCCAATGTGGGGCGCTTGGTGGGTATGGGATGCCCGGCTCACATCTGAGCTGATTTTGCTATTCCTTTACATCGGTGTGATCGCACTTTATAACGCGTTCGACGATGCCCGAACTGCCTCGCAAGCTGCGGGGATCTTGGCAATGGTAGGTGTGATTAACCTCCCGATCATTCATTTCTCTGTCGAGTGGTGGAACACCCTGCATCAAGGGGCTTCGATCACCAAATTCGCTCGGCCGTCTATTGATCCGGGTATGCTCTGGCCACTATTGGTCTGCCTGCTCGGTTTCGCCTGTTTTTTTATCACACTCACATTAATGGGATTACGTAATCAAATTTTGTTACGGGAATCTCACCGGCCTTGGGTACGTGCGTTGGCGGAGGATCAATGATGTATTTTGAGAGTTTTAGTGCATTTTGGGCAATGGGGGGGTATGCCGGTTATGTCTGGAGTGCTTTTGGTATCACGGCCGCCACAATGGTTGCGCTAAGTATTGTTTATCACCGTACGCACAAGCAACGCCTGCTAGCCGTCAAACAACAAATCATGCGTGAGCAGCGAATAAAAGAGGCACAAGCATTGGAGAATACGTTATGACGCCCCGACGTAAGAAACGATTGTGGATTACCTTAGCTTTGCTATTGGGTGTCTCCACTACTGTAGGGTTGGTTATTTATGCCCTCAACCAAAATATGGACCTGTTCTATACCCCAACAGAGATTGTGCAAGGCAAGCCCGATGGAAGTAAGCCTACGGTTGGTCAGCGCCTACGCATTGGCGGTATGGTGGTGGAGGGCTCGGTTGATCGAGACCAAGAGTCTTTGCTTATTCAGTTTGATGTTGCGGATGTGGGGCCAGCTGTTACCGTCACCTATGAAGGGATATTGCCCGATCTTTTCCGCGAAGGGCAAGGGATCGTTGCGCAAGGGGTTTTGGTTGATTCACGCACGGTCAGAGCGAGTGAAGTATTAGCAAAACACGATGAAGAATACATGCCACCAGAAATTGCCGAGGCGATGGAAAAAAATCATCAGCCGCTTGAATACACCGAAGAGCAAAAGCAAGGTAGTCAGTTATGATTGTTGAGCTCGGGCACTATGCGTTAATTCTCGCGCTAGGACTGGCGCTGCTTTTAAGTTTTTATCCTCTCTATGGTGCAAGCAAAGGGCATGAAGGAATGATGAAAATGGCACGCCCTCTCTCCGTGGGTATGTTTGCCATGCTGCTTTTTTCTTTTTTTGCGCTCAGTTGGGCTTTTTATACCAACGATTTTACTGTTGCCTATGTGGCGAGTAACTCTAACAGTGCCTTGCCTTGGTATTACCGACTGACTGCGGTGTGGGGCGCGCATGAAGGATCGCTGTTACTTTGGGTTCTGATTCAAGCCTTATGGACAGTTGCGGTTGCTTTATTCAGCCGTGGCATGCCACTTTCATCGGTGGCGCGAGTGCTCGCTGTCATGGGGATGATTTCAGTGGGCTTTTTGCTCTTTATTATCCTCACGTCGAATCCGTTTGATCGTACGTTGCCATACTTTCCCGTCGATGGGCGTGATTTGAACCCTCTGCTTCAAGATCCAGGATTAATTGTTCATCCGCCGATACTGTATATGGGCTATGTCGGTTTCTCGGTGGCCTTTGCGTTTGCCATTGGCTCTTTGTTGGCGGGACGACTCGATACCGCATGGGCTCGTTGGTCTCGCCCTTGGACGACTGCCGCTTGGCTGTTCTTGACACTTGGCATCGCCCTTGGGTCTTGGTGGGCCTACTATGAACTCGGCTGGGGTGGCTGGTGGTTCTGGGATCCCGTCGAGAATGCGTCATTTATGCCATGGCTAGCAGGCACGGCGTTAATGCACTCATTGGCGGTAACTGAAAAACGTGGCACCTTTAAAGCCTGGACGGTGTTATTAGCCATATCGGCCTTTTCACTGAGCTTATTAGGGACCTTCCTCGTGCGCTCAGGTGTCTTGGTCTCGGTGCATTCGTTTGCTTCCGATCCGGCAAGAGGTCTCTTTATTCTTGGGTTTCTTGTCGTGGTGATCGGAGGGTCGTTACTGCTGTATGCCCTCCGTGCGTCAGAGATCCGAGGACGCAGTAAGGTTTCGCTTATCTCGCGCGAGAATGCGCTATTGGTGAACAATACGTTACTGATGACCGCGCTGGTGATTGTCCTAATAGGGACCCTCTTACCACTCGTCCATAAGCAAATTGGCCTTGGTTCGGTGTCCATTGGAGAGCCTTTCTTTAACTTTCTATTCGCGTGGCTAATGCTACCGTTTGCCTTTTTCTTGGGGATCGGTCCTTTGATCCGCTGGAAGCGTGACAAGCTCTCGACGCTCATCAAACCCATGCTCGTGAGTGGCATAGCCTCCGTAGCGCTCGGTATCGGAGCGATAGCGATACTGGCTGATAGTTTTAAAGCCATGGCTGCGATGGGCGTGACCATGGCACTTTGGATTACCTTCTTGCATGGCTATGAGCTCCACCTGCGTGCGACTCATCGCCATCCATTCAGTGTGGGGATCAAGAAACTGGGGCGCAGCCACTGGGCCATGGTACTCGGGCATATAGGTTTGGCCATTACCATTATTGGCGTGGCGATGGTGGAAAACTACGATATTGAGCGCGATGTTAAAATGGCGCCAGGAAGCAGTGTGACACTGCAAGGGTATACTTTTAACTTCACCGATCTGTCTGAAAAGCCAGGTCCTAACTATCAAGGCTATGTCGCTTCATTTGATGTGTACCGAGGGGACACGTTTATTAATCATTTGGAGGCGGAAAAACGCTTTTACTCGGTTCAGCGCTCGATGATGACAGAGGCGACCATTGATCGGGGGTTAACCCGTGATCTCTACATCGCCATGGGTGAAGAGTTACCGGATGGTTCTTGGGCAATGCGGCTTTACTACAAACCTTTTGTCCGCTGGATCTGGTTTGGCGCGATCGTGATGGCACTAGGCGGTGCGTTGGCGATTAGTGACAAACGGTATCGGTTTCGTCGTAAGCCTAAGCTATCGAGCACGACACAGGGAGTAAAAGGGTGAAGAAGTTATTTTGGTTTTTACCGTTGTTCGCGTTTGCTGTCCTGGCCGGTTTTTTTGTCGCGCAGCTCGATAAGAATGCGCAGGGAGATGATCCAACCAAGCTTGAATCCGTGTTGGTGGGAAAGCCGGTGCCAGCGTTTCATCTTGAGGATCTACAAACGCCGGGCAAGGTCTATGATCAAGCCATTTTTAATGGTGAGCCCTTATTGCTAAATGTATGGGCGACCTGGTGTCCTACCTGTTATGCGGAGCATCAGTTTTTAAATAAACTGGCATCGCAAGGGGTTAAAATTATCGGGCTTAACTATAAAGATGATCGTGAAAAGGCGATTAAGTGGCTGAATAACCTCGGCAACCCATATCAGATTAGTTTATACGATGGCGATGGCATGTTAGGGCTGGATTTGGGCGTTTATGGTGCTCCTGAAACCTTTTTGATTGATGCCAATGGCATCATTCAGTACAGACATGTGGGTGATGTGAATGCACGTAATTGGGAACAAACTCTCAAGCCCAAGTTCGACGCACTGAAGGAGGCTGGATCATGAAACGGATCATGATGTTCTGCTTGCTGTGTGTCAGTGCCTCCCTGGCATTGGCTAATGCGATTGATGTGTATCAGTTTGAGTCGGCAGAGCAGGAGGCGCGTTTCCGTACTCTGACCAGTGAGTTACGTTGTCCTAAATGCCAAAATAACAGTATTGCAGATTCTAATGCAGAATTAGCCCAAGACTTGCGCCAGAAGGTCCATCAAATGCTGCAACAAGGGCGTAGTGATGATGAAATTCGAAGCTTTATGGTGGCTCGTTATGGCAACTTTGTGACTTATAATCCGCCGTTGACAGCATCCACCGTCATTTTATGGCTCGCTCCGGCTTTGGTACTGATGTCAGGTATTGGTTTTGTTATTGTCCGTAGCCGACGAGCGAAGCAAACCCTCAACGACGAACTCAGCCGTGAAGAGCAACAACGACTGGATGCGTTATTGTCGCCCTCCGAGCAATCGACGTCATCCGAGTACGCAGAAAAAGAACAAAATAAGGAGCCAAAATGATTGAGTTTTGGGGCGCCACCTTGGTGTTATTTGTCCTTGGCGCGGTGATGTTTCTTTGGCCCCTTTGGCAAAAAAGCGACCACGACCATCAAGCCAGCCGTGATGCACTCAACAAAGCTTTTTACTATGACCGGGTTGAAGAAATTCAGTCAGAGAGTGCCGAAGGGCTGATTGATAACGAGCGGGACTTAACGCAGGATTTACAACAATCCTTGCTAGATGATATTCCCGAAAAAGAAAAAGCTAAACAGGCGCGTCACTTGCGTTTAACGCCGATGCAATGGGTGCCGGGGCTTATCGTTCTCGCGGTGGTGAGCTTTGGATTATATGGCATTGAAGGCAGTGCGGAGCAGGTTGCACAATGGCAGCAAACCGCCAAACAGCTACCCGCATTGTCAACGCGCTTGCTGGACAATGAACAGCCGCTAACTCAGCAAGAGATGCAAGACTTAACCTTGGCATTGCGTACGCGCTTGCAACATGATCCGCAAGACAGCACTGGCTGGTTGTTACTGGGACGAATTGGTCTGGCCAACCGTGATGGCGAAACTGCCAAAGGGGCGATGGAAAAAGCGTACGCACTGTCGCCATCTCGCCCAGAGATCCAAGTGGGGTTAGCCCAAGCGCTGTTGTTTGCGGGGGACGAGGCTGAAAGTGCCCGAGCTCAATCGTTATTACAGTCAGTGGTTAAATCGGATCCTTTTAACTTACAAGCGATGTCGTTACTGGCGTATCAGGCGTTTGAACAAGCACGTTACCAGGACGCGATGGCTACCTGGGAGGCGATGAAAACCTTGATTGGCAAGGAAGACCCGCGTAATCAAACACTCGATCAATCGATTTCTCGTGCTAAGCTGGCGCTGAATAGTGCCGAAGGGGCTAACGTTGGCATTACCGTCAAACTGGGTAAGCAAGTTGAACTCCCCGATCAGGGGGTCGTGATCATTTCTGCCCATGCATCGGTTGATGCAGCGATGCCGATAGCAGCCAGGCGTTTACCACTGTCTAAATTTCCCCTCTCGGTAGCGTTGGCGGATACAGACAGCCTTAATCCGTCACAGGCGCTCTCATCACTAAATAATGTAGTGATTAAGGCGCGTATCGATCGTGATGGTAATGTGACTACCAAGCAAGGTGACTGGGTCGGTATCAGTGAACCTGTGGCGTTAGGCGAGGACGTTGAACTGGTTATCGACAAAAGACAATAACCAAGACAAAATAGTCGAATTTGTTACCAAGGCTGGGCATGTCCAGCCTTTAATCGTAGAGAGGAATCTCATTTGATGTGGAAACGCCTATGTTTGATGGCCGTGGTATTAGGTCTATTGTCAGGGTGTGCGTCGCGGCCACCAGGGGCTGAGCCTCATCCGGACGATCCGTTAGAAGGGTTCAACCGCGCCATGTGGACGGTTAATTATGACTATCTTGATCCCTATGTGGCACGTCCTGTTTCGATTGCGTATGTCGATTATGTACCAAGCCCTGTGCGTACAGGTATTTCCAACTTTTTAGGTAACCTTGAAGAGCCGGCCAGCTTTTTGAATAGTTTGCTTATGTTGGAGGGCGAAAAAGCCGCCACCCACTTTAACCGTTTTTGGATTAACACTTTGTTTGGCTTGGGTGGCTTAATTGATATTGCCTCGGACGCCAATATTCAACAATACGATCAACGTGAGTTTGGTGACGCCATGGGGCATTATGATGTCGGGACCGGCGCGTATATTATGCTGCCTGGCTATGGCCCTACCTCGGTGCGAGAGGGCGCAGGGGAAGTGGTCGATGGCTTATACCCACCGCTTGCGTTACTTACCCTGCCGCAGTCGGTTTTAAAATGGATGTTTGATGGGATGGAGTCGCGCGCCGCGTTAGTGTCTCAGGAGTCGCAATTGGATAACTCGCCGGACCCCTACGCGTTTGCACGTGAGGCTTACCTGCAAAACCGTCGCTATCGTGCTAAAGGGGATGAGGCACTGGAGCAACAACCCGCTTTGGATGATGAGTTTCTCGATGACTTTATCGATGATATCGATGCTGCACCGTAAATCAGCGTAAGCGAGTTAGGTAAAACGCGATAAAAAACACCACGGCCAAAGCCGTGGTGTTTTTGTTAGATAAGGCGTGATGCTTAGAAACGATAGCTGGCTTGCACGCCGACTAACCACACATTACCGGTGGTTTCGCCTTCAAAGTTACCACCAAACGCTGAGCCTGACTGATCGGACTCAATACCATCACGTGGTTCTTTTACCGGGGCATCTTTGGCAAACACATAAGTGAATGCCGCATCCAGCGTGAGCTTGGGTGTCAAGTTATAGCCAGCGCCCACGCTCAACCACGTCCGGTCAGTCTCTGGGATGGTCAGGGTACGGTTTTTATCGCTTACCGCCGACGTGTCATAGGCAACGCCTGAGCGCAATGTCAGTTTTTGATCCCACTGGTAGGTGGTGCCGATGGCAAAGCGGTAGTTATCTTCCCAGTTTTCCACTTTCACCATCTTTGGATCGCTAGAAAGGGAGGGAATATTCGCCTCGAGTTTGTCAAAGCTGCTCCACTCGGTCCAGTTAATGCTGGTGTGTACCGCCCACTGCTCAGTCAGTTGATGCAACGACGAGAGCTCTGCGGTAGCGGGCAGGGTGAGATCCATACTGCCTGAATAGTGGTTGTCACTCAGATAATCTGCTCCAGCAAGTTGACCTTTTTGAATCGCTGCTAGGTTGTAAGTTAGCCCTTCTGCATGCCCATCTAATGTCAGGTTTACTTCAGAGCGATAGTTAACGCCGACCCGGTGCTTGTCATTAATGTCGTACACGGCACCCAATTGCCAACCCCAAGCACGGTCATCGCCTTCCATGTATTTCAGAGTGCTGTGGGCGGGAACAGGGCTGCCAGCAAGTGCGCCTGCGTTGGAAGGTAGTTGAGAGTCTTTACTACTTTTGGCTCCAATGCTCCCTTCCCCCAACACATAGCGGATACCGGCGCCGAGGCGTAATTGCTCGGTGGCTTTCCAAGCGATATTAGGGTTGATTTCAAAGGTAGTCACCGCCGCTTCGTTACCAAACTGGGTACCGGTAAAATCGTCGCCCAAATCGGTTTCCATGCCAAAGTTGGTTGCTAAGGCTAAGCCAGCGGTAAAGCGATCGTCGATTTGATGGGAAAAATAGAAATTAGGGATCACGGCATCATGAGCGACATCATCGGTTGACGTTGTAGTCTTTTTACCATTCGCGATGTTTGTGTTCGTCCCATCAATATCGACGTTAGGGTTTACGTAGATGCCACCGGCTGATACTTGCGTATCGGAAAGATAGCTTAATAGCGCGGGGTTACGAAATTGCGCACTGGCGTTATCCGCCATTGCCGCTTCCCCTGCGAAGGCTCGGCCAAGGCCGGTTGCTGAGGTTTCTGCGAGCTGAAAACCGGCACTGTGTGCGGTCGTGGAAAGAGAGCCGAGCGCGGTGGCGACGGCAAGGTAAACGATCTTATTATTTTTCATCTGCTTACTTGTTCGCTGTATAAAGGGAGGCCTAGAGTAAAAGCTCGCGTGCGTAAATCAATTTATCGCTACGCTAAAGGGTAAAAACAAAATAATAAAATGATAAAAATTAGTTTATTGGTGTTTTTATCTGTTTTGATGGTGGGGATTTAAGCGACGAAGGCTGAATTCAGCGAACACTTGTAATCACTAGCAGGATACAACGTTGTTGGTAATAAAGGACATTGTGTCACGCGCCCTCTCTGTCCGTCGAAAGGGCGCACACACTTGGTTAAATAGCTTTGGGGGTAAGCTGCTGTTGCAGTTGCTCGGCGATGGGGGGGGCGGCGCCGTTTGCCTCGCCGACCACGATCACGCTCGCCGATTGTACTGGGCGGCTGACGGCTTGCATTTTGCCGTCACTTTTTTGCGCAGGTGCTTGGCTAGCAGATGGAACGACAAACACTGTATAGGCTTGCCCATTACTCTCCATCACCATGTGTAAAGCATGTTGATCACCAAAACTACAATGGTTGATATAAGTGACCTGGCCGGGGAGCGCATTAAAGGCCTTGCCAAACGGCTGCAACTTGGCATTGACTTGCTCAATAGTCGCCCCCTCGTTAATACCTTCGATAAAGGCGTGCTCATGATAATAGTGTGCTAATGCCGTTTGGTTGAGGTCCAGCGTGGCACTGCCCCAGTTAAATTGACCGAGTGCGATGCCAAACACAAAGGCAATGGAGGCGGCGATGGCAAGATGCCAGCGAGGGCGTTTGACTCGTTGCTCCACATCGGTGGTTTGCGAGAACAAAATTTTATCGGCCAACTCTTCAGGTACATCGACGCGCAGTGCTTGGTCAATTTTGCTATCCAGCTCGGCGATGTCCTCCGCATAACTTTGATGGCTGGCGGACTCGTTTTTGGCGGCTTGCAACTCAGGGTCGGTGTCGTAAGGGTCTGCAAGTAGACGGCGGCGAAATTCAAGATCGTCCATACTGTTGGCCTCCTGAGGTTGCGGCGGTATCCAGTGCTTCTTTTAGCTGTGCGCGGGCGCGAAAAAGGCGTGTCATCACGGTGTTTTTGTTTAGATCCAAGATTTGGGCGATTTCTTCACCGCTAAAACCAGCAATCACTTGCAATACCAAGGGTTCACGATACTCCGGCGCTAACGCGGCAATTTGCCTGTGTAACCAGCGTTGCTCCATGGATGCCTCTTCACTGGGACGGGTTTTGTCTTCTAGATCGCCATCGTCGATATCGACGTGCTCAAGCTGCTTGCGTTCAAAGCGTCTAGCGTTTTCTCGGCGCAAAATTGTGATTAACCAGGCCTTAGCGGCCTTGTCGTCTTGGAGGCTGTCCAAAGCGCGCCAAGCGCGTAAGCAGGTATCTTGCACCAAATCTTCCGCGATATGCGGATCTTTTGCCAGCCAATAGGCATAGCGGTAGAGGTCTCGATGCCACGCGCGCACCAATGCCTCGTATCGTGCTTGTCGGGTCATACCAGATGAGCCTTTATCCATGGGTTGCATCAGCCTATAGAGACCGAGTGATTTGTCATTTTATTTCATCTTAGGTGAAAAAAGGGCACAAGTTTGATCTGTTTCAATATTACCCTCCAGCAAATCGGTACAGTGGTTCCTGTCGTTATCGGCCATGTGTCGACACTCGTGAGGTTGAGTGAACGGCGTTTCCTTTTTGAATGATATGACTTTCTGTTCGGATCTGGGTGCGGGGAAAAGCACTGCACACATCCCAGATTATCGTTTTGCTTTCCAATATTTTTGGGGCTCACGCTAGCGTGTAGCCCCTTTTTTTTATGCGGTTTTCTCTGCTTGCTGTAAAAAACACGGTCGACGCATGACTTGTTGAATTGTGCGCTTGTTGGCAATCTCACCAATCAACGAAAACGGATGTTTTAAGCCGATAACAATTTAGTTACAATCGTGGTCAGACCTGTAGAACATCCTAAGGAGCAGTGATGACGTCTCAGCAACACCTCAAAACCAGCAATGGTGATCGCATTGCTATTGTGTCTGGGCTACGCACCCCCTTTGCCCGTCAATCAACCGCTTATACAGATGTGCCCGCGGTCGATCTCGGCAAAATGGTGGTGCAAGAGATGCTCAACCGAAGCCGTATTTCCCCGACAGATATCGATCAAGTGGTGTTTGGGCAGGTGGTGCAAATGCCTGAAGCGCCCAACATTGCTCGTGAAATTGTGCTGGGTACCGGCATGGATATTCACACCGATGCCTACAGTGTCACGCGTGCTTGTGCCACCAGCTTTCAAGCGGTCGCCAATGTGGCAGAGAGTATGGTCGCGGGCAATATTCAAGTGGGTATTGCTGGTGGCGCGGATTCATCATCCGTATTACCCATCGGCGTTAGCAAAAAGCTCGCGCGAACCTTATTGGATTTAAGCAAAGCAAAAACAATGAGTAAGCGGTTAAAGCTGCTCAGTAAACTGTCAGTAAAAGATCTGGCGCCGGTTCCGCCCGCTGTTGCCGAATATTCGACGGGGCTGAGCATGGGGCAAACCGCTGAGCAAATGGCAAAATCGCATCAGATCCCACGGGAAGAGCAGGATGCATTGGCACTTCGTTCTCATCAATTAGCCAGTAAAGCCTGGGATGAAGGCTTACTGAGTGATGAAGTGATGACCGCCTATCCCGAACCCTACAAAGCCTGGATTGCACAAGACAATAATTTGCGCCCAGACTCCACGCTTGCTGACTACGCCAAACTACGCCCCGCGTTCGATCGCAAACATGGCTCGGTGACGGCAGCCAATAGCACGCCGCTGACCGACGGGGCTGCGGCGGTACTGATGATGCCAGAAAGTCGCGCGAAAGCATTGGGTCTTGAGGTGCTCGGTTACATTCGCTCCTATGCGTTCTCCGCCATCGGGGTGGAAAAAGACATGCTAATGGGCCCTTCTTACGCCACACCACTTGCGCTTGATCGTGCGGGGATTTCTCTTGCGGACTTAACCTTGATTGATATGCACGAGGCGTTCGCCGCGCAAACCTTATCCAATGTGAAAATGTTCGCCTCTGATACGTTTGCTCGTGAGCATTTAAATCGTGACCGCGCGATTGGTGACATTGATATGGATAAATTTAACGTGTTAGGGGGCTCTATAGCCTACGGTCACCCATTTGCCGCGACAGGCGCGCGGATGATCACCCAAACTTTACGTGAATTAAAACGTCGCGGCGGTGGTTTAGCATTGAACACAGCCTGTGCAGCAGGCGGCCTAGGCGCAGCAATGATCTTGGAGGCAGAATAATGACCACAGAAACCCATCAAGCCTTTCATTTAACGGTTGCTGATAACCAAATAGCCTGGCTGACCATTGATGTGCCGGGCGAGAGCATGAATACGCTACAGGCAAGCTTTGTTGAGGGCGTTTCCGCGGTTTTAGATCGACTCGAAAACGATAAAAGCGTGAAAGGGCTAGTGATTCACTCGGGTAAGCCAGATAACTTTGTGGCCGGTGCAGACGTGCGTATGCTCGAAGCCTGTGACAGCGCCGAGCAAGCCCGCGATATTGCCGCGCAAGGTCAGGCTCTGTTTTCACGCATTGAAAAGCTTCCATTTCACGTGGTGGCAGCCATTCATGGCCCTTGCCTAGGTGGTGGGCTGGAGCTCGCGCTTGCCTGTCACAGCCGTGTGGCCACAGATTGGGAGAAAACCCGTCTTGGCCTGCCAGAAGTACAACTAGGCTTGTTGCCAGGGTCGGGCGGGACACAGCGACTCCCTCGCCTTATCGGTGTGCCTGACGCACTCGATATGATGCTAACCGGCAAACAGTTACGCGCCAAAAAAGCGAAAAAGCTTGGTGTGGTGGATGACTGTGTGCCAGATACCGTTTTGCTCGACGTGGCCGAGCATCTCGCGCAAAAGTCGAAACCAAAACGCAACCGCAGCTGGCAAAGCTGGATGCTGAGTGGGAATGCGGTTGGGCGTAACATCGTCTTTGATCAAGCGGGCAAAAAAGCACGAGCGAAGACTCGTGGTAATTACCCTGCCGCCGATGCCATTTTATCGGTGGTGAAAAAGGGACTCGATAAAGGTTTGAAAGCCGGATTTGAGGAAGAAGCGCGCCAGTTTGGTGAGCTGGTGATGACCTCGGAGTCTAAGGCACTACGCAGTATCTTTTTCGCCACCACCGCGATGAAAAAAGAAAACGGCGCCGATGCTGAGCCCAGCGATATCAGTCGTATTGGCGTGCTTGGCGGTGGCTTGATGGGCGCGGGGATTGCCCATGTCTCGGTCGCAAAAGCGGGTTACCCGGTACGCGTGAAAGATGTGAGTGAAGATGGCATTTTGAATGCCCTGCGTTATAGCTACCAACTGCTGGACAAAAAACGTAAGCGTAAACAGCTTAGCAAGGCCGAGCTGCAAGCGACCATGATGAAGCTATCGGGTGATACACAGGCGACGACTTTATCTAACTCGGATGTGGTGATTGAGGCGGTATTTGAAGATTTGTCACTGAAACACCGTATGGTGGAAGAGGTCGAGTCAATCACAGATAAAGATGCTATTTTTGCCACTAATACGTCGTCATTGCCTATCTACCAAATCGCCGAAGGTAGCCAGCGCCCGGAAAACATTGTGGGCTTGCACTATTTTAGCCCCGTAGAAAAAATGCCGCTGGTGGAGGTGATTCCTCACAAAAACACCAGTGATCAGACGATTTCGACTGTGGTTAAGCTGGCGCGCCAGCAAGGTAAAACGCCGATTGTAGTCGGTGATAGCGCGGGCTTTTACGTCAACCGGATCCTTGCCCCTTATATGAATGAGGCTGCGCGTGTGTTGTTGGCAGGAGAAAGCATTGAGCATATCGACACCGCGCTATTGGACTTTGGCTTCCCTGTCGGGCCAATCACCTTACTTGATGAGGTGGGCATTGATATTGGCGCTAAGATAGCACCTATCTTGACGCAAGAGCTGGGAGAGCGTTTTGAAGCGCCGGATGTCTTCGATGTGTTGCTGAATGACGACCGGAAAGGGCGTAAAACAGGCAAAGGGTTTTATCGCTACGATGCAAGCAAAAAAGGCAGTAAGGGTAAGCAGGTGGATAAGAAAGTTTATAGCTTGCTCAATATTACCCTTGGTGCCAAGCTTTCCGGCCACGAAGTGGCGCAGCGCTGCGTATTGATGATGCTTAACGAAGCAGCACGGTGCCTCGATGAAGGCGTCATTCGCTCAGCACGAGACGGCGATATTGGGGCGATCTTTGGTATCGGCTTCCCGCCGTTCTTGGGCGGCCCTTTCCGTTATATGGATCATATCGGCATTGACCGTGTGGTCAACTTGCTCAACGAGCACCAGAATCGTTACGGTGAACGATTTGCACCTTGTGAGCGTCTGACCGTGATGGCCCAAGAAGGGCAGGTATTTTATCCCAAGGGTGAATAGTTCTCACCGGTTAGCGCCAAAAACAGCCTCGTCAATCGAGGCTGTTTTTTATTGTTTTATTCTTCACTACGCCCACATCGTGCCCGAAAGGCATCGATATCCATGATGGGGTAAGTGCCATCTAGTTCAGCATCTTCTTGATGCTCGGTACCACAGCTATGCATCACTAGCCTATCGGCTGTTCGTGGTTTGAGTGTGTTAACCACAAAACGCACCATGTCAGCTCGAGTGAGTGAAGCCATGGCGTCGGCGACTTGCTCGCGACGTTGGTATTGATAATCCTTATTACCTATGCTTATCCAGTAGCGCTGAGCACGGGCTCGTAAGTTATTATCTGGCTCTCTAACTTGTGCTAACAGGCTCTGCTTACTACTTTGCCAGCGCGCGTCAGTCATTTCCAGTAGCACCATGAAAAAGGCATTGAGAAAATCATCGATAGCGCCCATTAATAATTCAGGGCCCGCCATAGGGGATTGCACATAAAAAATGAGCCCCGGGTGGCGATTCAAGGGTAAGTTGTTGGCTCCAACCATATACCCGAGTTGTTGTTTGGTGCGTAATTCATTAAAAAAGGTTGCTGACATTAGGTGGTTAGCAAGGGTATAGGTCGCGACGGCTTCTGGCTCGGTGGATGCGCTTTGATAATAAACCAACAGAGCCGATTCGGCATGTCCAAGTTCGCGCTCAAAACTGACAGTGCCAACACCGTCGAGTAAGGTTAGCGGACGAACCGATTCTTGGTACGCCTGTCCTTTTACCCTTAGCGTGTCTTTAACGGTTTCTGCTAAGGCTTGGGCGTGGTGCCGATGCCAATTTCCGTACACAAACATGTCAACGTGGAGCGTGGCAAGCATCGCATCAACGAAACGGGGTAAGTCCCCTAGACTGACAGTGTCTAATGCACTTAAAAGGGCATGATACGGTGGGTTGTTTGGTTGCAGTAAGCCAGTCATGCTGTTGTAAAGCTGGCTCAGCGGCTTATTCTTTTCTGCATTTTCCCAACTGCGTTTAAGTTGCGCTTTGATGGTGTCAAAGCGCTCGGGATTAAAGCTACGCCGAGAAAAGGCTTGTAAAATCAACTCGAGCAACAAAGGCTGCTTATCGTTAAAACCACTTAACGTCAGCGTTACCCCTCCTTGGTGGGCATACAAATTGTAATTGATCCCCGCAATTTCGGCTTGATACGCTTGCTCGTTTAACGCTTCAAGTAACATCTCAACACTGAGTCGTGTCATCACAATGTTTTTCACCGTAGCGACAGCATGAGGGCTGTCGATAGCAATATAAATATGCCCTTTGGGGACACAAAAATGCGGCTCTTGACCATGCCAGAGTCGAAAGCCAGGTAACTCTTCTACCAAGCTTGGGGCATCGCCAGAACCGGGTTCAACCGCTAGTGGGTGTAGTGCATCGGCAATGTAGGGATTAGGGTCAGGTAACGTCAGTGCGGGAGATGTATAGTCGGTTTTCCATTTGGCGATCTGTTGCGCTGAAAAGCGTTTGACCGAATAGGGCGTTTGATACCAATTGGCTTGGTGATCGTAACTAAAGCCTTTCGCAACGAGCATGACGCGCACATTATCGACCGTCATATGTTGCAACATAGTTTGAATCTGGTTTTGGTCGAACTCCGTCATCATATAATCACCATATAGCACGTCATCGGGTGCGTAATGGTGCATATTCATGACTGCCTGACTGACGGTATCAATTGGACGAAGGGCGTCTTGGTAGTGGAACGCCAACTCTTGTACTTGTCGTTTTTCTTGGTAGCGCCACGCTTGTATCCCGTCACGGCGGATCAAGGCCATCGCCTGAAAAACATGAGTGATGATATCGTCAATATGGCTGAGGCCCAATTCTGTCAGCGCGAAGCCAAGCGTAAATTCACGAAAATCTCGCCCGCTGATCCCGCCTCCCGCAGAAAGTGTGTTGATGTACCCCTTGTTTTTTAATAAAGACATTAAGCTACCTGGACCTTCATAGCCAAGCAGGTGAGCAATGTAGGATAGGGGCTTGGTGCGATATTGTGTAGGGTGTTCTGGGACAGAAAAAGCGAGGGTCAGCTTACGCACCTCTTTGAGAGGTTCAATGGTGACCCATTGATGCTGCTCTGCCTTGGTAACGAGCGGCTCGTCAATCGAAAGAATCGAATAATTTTGATTAGGGATCGCCGTAAAATGTTGCTGGGCTAATGCCTCAAGTGTATCTAGCGATTGCGGGCCAGTGAGGGCCAATGTCATGAGGTTGGCGCTGTAGTTATCGTGATAAAAAGCAATCAGATCGTCACGTATACGTTGGTCGCCGCGATCGGCTAACGTATCCACACTGCCGACTGAGAATTTCGCAAACGGATGGTGAGGGTTGATGGTTTCTTTGTGGACTTGATAGATACGTCGCACATCGTCGTTGAGCTTCATGCGATATTCTGCGTCAACGGACTGACGCTCTTTGTCGACGGCATCGGCATCAAAGCGTGGCGAGATAAAGAAAGCACTGAAGCGATCTAAGGCAGGCTCGAATTGATTGGGCCGAATATCGAAAAAGAACGTTGTGTTTTCTGTACCGGTCCAAGCGTTATTATGCCCCCCATGTTGGCTGATAAAGCGCTGGAAGTCGCCAAGCACAGGGTAAGGCTTTGTGCCCAAAAATAGCATGTGTTCTAAAAAGTGCGCCAGCCCTTGTCGGTCTTTGGGATCATGGAAATGACCCACATTGACTGATAGCGCAGCGGCACTGCGATGGGCGTGTGGATCATTGATGAGTAAGACACGTAACGCGTTAGCAAGCGTGATATAACGGTAGTGTTTGTTGTCGTTCGGACTGACGTGCACAAGCATCTCACTATCACAGTAAATAAGTTAGTAGTAAGTATGACTACCAGTGACCAGAGTCGCAAACCACTTATTTGGTCTTTTGTGTTTTACCTTGGTAGCATGCAGCAAATCTCAGCATATAGGTGGGTATCAAGGCGATGAAATTGATCATAATGCGTCACGGCGAAGCTCAAGCATTTGCAGCAAGCGATAGCGAGCGCGGCTTAACCGCCAATGGTGAACAGCAAAGTAAACAGATGGCGGTTTGGCTGAACCAGCAGATAGGGAGCCAGGCCATTGATAAAGTGCTAGTGAGCCCTTACCTACGTGCGCAGCAGACGTGGCAAGTCTGTGCACCGTTATTGCCTACGGCTAGCCAGGTGATAACTGAAGAAGAGATTACGCCTTATGGCCAAAGTGATCGGGTCTATGATTATGTGAATGCAATGATAGAGGTTGAGAAGCTCGACGTGGTCTTGGTGGTATCGCATTTGCCGCTGGTAGGGTATTTAACCAATGAATGGGTTCAAGAAGGCCAGCCGCCTATGTTTGCGACCTCGGCGATGGCGTTAATTGATATTGATATCGATACGCAACAAGCCTCGCTGAGCACGATGATGTCGCCGAGAAAGCTCCCCCGTTGATAGCCTCAGTATGTAACCCAAAGCAGTAATATGAAGACAAGTGGTGCGTTTGCTAACGCTCTGGCACCTCGATCAGGACCAACAAGGCCCCATCCCCACCAAATTCGCGGGGTGCCTGATGAAACGCCATCACATTGGGGTGCTGCGCTAGCCAGAGGGGGATTTTCTCTTTGAGGATGCCTTTGCCGATACCATGCATCACACTGGCACAACGAGTGCCCTCTTTGACACAGGCGGCAAGCATCGCGCCGAGCTCTCGTTTGGCTTCTTTTTGCGTCATTCCGTGTAAATCGAGATAGATATCGGGCACATACACACCACGACGAAGCCGCTTGACCTCGTATTTTGAGACATCTTGACGCGCGTACTGCATCGGGCCAGATGCACTGAGCAGCGGCTCGAACTCATCGGAAAAGTAAAACGCATGATCGCTACTTTGCCGCTCAAACTGACGTTGTTTGCGCGTGTTGGTCGTCTGGCGTTGCGGTGGGTTTATGGTATCCTGCTTCAACTTTTTTGCGCCTTTGACGGCATCACGGAATAGCGATAAATCTTCTTCCGTCATCGATGGTTTTTTGCTCATTAAAAACTGTCTCCGAGGTGATGACCTGAATTGTACATTCAGCCAGCTCAAAATGCTGCTTATTGTACTGACCTCGCGTCAAAGGGCGACCCTAAATTGCATGAAGCCGATGGAGGCCAATGTGGATACGATTTTTACTGAAGAAGTGGTCAGTGAGTTACACACGCTGCAAGACATGCTGCGCTGGACAGTCAGTCGTTTCAATGCGGCAGGACTGTTTTATGGTCATGGTACGGATAACGCGTGGGATGAGGCGGTGCAGTTGGTATTACCGACACTTTATCTCCCCGTTGATGTGCCCTCCGAAACACGCTTTTCTCGCCTCACCACCAGTGAAAAGCATCGAATTGTTGAGCGTGTGATTGCGCGAATTAATGATAAAACCCCGGTCGCGTACCTGACCAACAAAGCGTATTTCTGTGGCTTAGAGTTTTTTGTCGACGAGCGCGTGCTGGTCCCACGCTCACCGATTGGTGAACTGATCCAACAAGAGTTTGCTGGCATCTTGTCCCATCCACCCAGCCGAATTATGGATCTGTGCACCGGCAGTGGTTGTATCGCGATCGCCTGTGCTTATGCCTTCCCAGATGCCGAGATAGATGCGGTAGATATTTCCACCGATGCGCTGGATGTCGCTGAAATCAATATTCAGGATCATGGCTTGGAAGAGCAAGTGATCCCAATGCGGTCAGACTTGTTAAAAGAGGTGCCGCAAGATAAATACGACTTAATTGTCAGCAATCCGCCTTACGTTGACGCGGAAGATATGGATGATTTACCGGATGAGTTTCGCCATGAACCTGAGTTGGGGCTTGCTGCGGGCACGGATGGCTTGAAGTTGGTGCGCCGGATGCTCGCCAATGCACCGGATTACCTCACCGATGACGGTATACTGATTTGCGAAGTGGGTAATTCGATGGTGCATATGCAAGAGCAATATGGCCACTTGCCTTTGCACTGGGTTGAGTTCGAAAACGGGGGTCATGGCGTGTTTATGATCAGCCGCCAAGACCTCGTTGCGTGTGCCGATGAATTTGCGCTTTATCGCGACTAGTCAGAGCGCGCGTTTTATGAACAAAAGCCAGCTTCTCGCTGGCTTTTTTATTCTTTATTGCTGATAGGTGTTGCCCGATACGCCTGGATTTTCTTTGCGTCTTTGGTTGCTTTATGGTTAATTGCTAACAAAGTACGCAAAAACACAACAATGCCCATCAGGCAAACAGAGGAAGGCATGGCAGGCAACACGATAGGACAAATTTTTCGCGTCACGACCTTTGGAGAAAGTCACGGTGTCGCGTTGGGCGCGATTATTGATGGCTGCCCGCCGGGGTTAGCGCTCACCGAAGCCGATATGCAGCATGATCTTGACCGCCGTCGTCCCGGGACGTCGAAATATACCACACAGCGCCGTGAGCCCGATGCGGTCAAGATTCTATCCGGTGTGTTTGAAGGCCAAACCACGGGCACATCGATTGGCTTGATGATCGAGAATACCGATCAGCGTTCAAAAGATTACTCCAAAATCAAAGACGTGTTTCGTCCTGGCCATGCAGACTTTACCTATCACCACAAATATGGCGTTCGCGATTACCGCGGCGGTGGCCGATCGTCAGCCCGTGAAACGGCGATGCGTGTTGCCGCCGGTGCGGTGGCTAAAAAGTACCTGGCGCAAGTACATGGCATTCAAGTGCGTGCTTACTTGGCGCAGATGGGAGAGGTGATCATAGACACCGTCGACTGGGCGCAAGTCGAGCAAAACCCCTTTTTCTGCCCGGACGCCAATAAACTCGAGGAGTTAGATGCACTTATCCGTCAGCTCAAAAAAGACGGCGACTCGATTGGTGCCAAACTGACCGTAGTGGCGGAAAACCTGCCGGTGGGCTTAGGCGAGCCGGTGTTTGACCGTTTAGATGCCGATATCGCCCACGCGCTGATGGGGATCAATGCGGTGAAAGGGGTCGAAATTGGCGATGGCTTTGATGTGGTGACGCAGCGCGGCAGTGAGCATCGTGATGAAATTCATCCTGAAGGCTTTGCCTCAAACCACGCGGGTGGCATTCTGGGAGGGATTTCCTCAGGTCAGCCATTGGTGGCACATTTAGCATTAAAGCCGACTTCTAGCATTACGGTGCCGGGAAAAAGCATTGATATTCACGGGGAGTCCGCGGATGTGGTGACGCGTGGTCGCCATGACCCGTGTGTGGGGATCCGCGCGGTACCGATTGCCGAAGCGATGGTCGCGATTGTGCTGATGGACCATTTGCTGCGCCATCGCGGCCAAATGGGCGAAAACCCCCGCATATAACAGCATTCACCTATCATTCTGCATACAAAAAACCGCACCCAGTTGTGCGGTTTTTTTATCATTAGTGCAGAGAGGAAGGCGCTTCGAAGCGAAAAACCGGTAACGACCAGCCAAAGCGAAGGGCAGCCATTCGGAATCCAAAACCAATCACTAAACTGGCGACGGTCGCAATCAGTTCACCGATGTCGAGTTTAATCAAACAAAAGTAGAGCGCACCGGTCACAAAGGCGACTAAGGCATACAGCTCTTTGTGCAACACCATGGGAGGTTGCCGGCAAATTAAATCCCGTAGTAGTCCACCAAAAATACCGGTGATCAGTGAAGAGACCATGCAAATTAAGGGATGCAAGCCCATATCCATTGCCACACGGCAGCCGATAATACTAAAGGCGGCAAGGCCCAGTGCATCTAGGGTGACAAACAGTTTATAATTGCGTGCGACCCAACTGGCTATCCACGGAGTGATGAAGCCAGCGAGGCAGGTGATCACGAGAAAATGCGGGTTAGCGACCCAAGTCAGCGGGTAATGGCCAAAAAGAATATCGCGTACTGTACCGCCTCCGATAGCGGTGGCACTGGCGACAAACATCACTCCAAACCAGTCCATGTGTTTTCTCCCTGCGCAGAGGGCACCTGTCATGGCTTCTGCGGTAATGCCAATGACATAAAGCGTCAATAACAACATACAACCCGACACCTTATACTGGGGTTAGAAATTGACGCGCATTGTAGTGGCCTTAACTGTCTCGCACAATCAAATTTGTGATGAAAAACAAATAAAAAAGAGTGTGTAGATTGAACAACTTAGCTGGTATATATGCTAATTTTTACTACTAAAGATGTCTTTTTTGTTACTGATTAATATTTAATCCTTTTAAAGTGCAGTATGACCCACGATTATCACGACTTAATTCGACTTTTTAACCAAACATTTCTTGCCACGTTCAACACTGAGCTCTTGCTTGGCGGCGATGAGCCTATTTACCTGCCTTTGGATGCCAAACATCCTCACCACCGGGTGATCTTTGCGCGTGGCTTTTTTGCCTCAGCATTGCACGAAATTGCACACTGGACGATTGCTGGTGAGAAGCGCCGTCAGCTGGAAGACTATGGCTACTGGTATCACCCCGATGGCCGTGATGCTGATACCCAAGCCGCGTTTGAGGCGGTTGAAGTGAAGCCGCAAGCGATTGAGTGGATTTTTTCTGTAAGCTGCGGATTTCGCTTTCAAGTGAGCTGCGACAATTTAAGTGGTGTGGTGCCGGATCGGTACGCGTTTACTGACAAAGTCCGTCAGCAAGTGATGGGGTATGTCTCTGATACTGAGACAAGCCCTGCTTTGCCCGTGCGCGCCAAGCAGTTTTCTGATACCTTGCGAGACTTTTATGGTGTTGCACCGTTGACGCCAGATACCTTTACGTTGCCAAGCCAAGGTTAAAAAGATGAAAGTTCAAGACTATGAAGCGCGCATTTTAGCGTTGATCGATGAGATGGTAGAAACCGCCTCAGACGATGAATTGTTTGCCAGTGGCTATTTGCGTGGCCACGTTTCTTTAGCGGCAGCGGACTGTGAGTTAGAGGGCACGGACGATGTTGCGTCGTTAAAAGCCCGTGTTGATGCCAGCTTGTCTGACAACGCCAGTGAGCTGTCACCTGGCGACCAACGTCTCGTTGGAGCGCTGTGGGATTTATTGCAGCAGCAAGTGGAAAAAGACGCGTAACTTGTTGTTTTAAAATTGTGACACTAAGAGGTATTGCAAACGATACGTCTTGGAAAAAGAAAGCCATCGCCTCGACGATGGCTTTTTTATTGACCTTGTTCGAGGGGGCTATAGCGCTTTACCTTTTAGCAGCTTACGAACCCACATTCGTCCCGGGTGCAGAGAGTCCAGTACCGACTGAGCTAAAGGCAAAGGCTCGTCACAAAGCTGCGCAGCTAGTACTTCTGCTGCTAATGGCGCTGAGGTGAGGCCGCGAGAGCCGAGACCCAGTAAGCAAAATAGTCCTGGGTAAACAGGGACGGAGCTGGCTTTCTCTTTGTCTTTTTGCAGGGTTTGGTAGGTGGAAACCAGTGCGTCGTAATCACACACATTGCCCACAAACGGCAAATGGTCGCGACTGGCACAGCGCACGCCCACGCGCCCCTCTTTCGCTAATGGTACCGCACGTGCCCAGTCGGTATCGACACAATCGGTTAAGCGTTGTTGGTTTTCAACCTGATCAGCGGCTTGGAAGGCTAGGTCAGCATTATTGCGGCGATAGCTTGCACCTAAGCAATGTTCCTCCGCCTGATTAGCTGGCGTCAAATAGCCTTCGAAACATAACACAGTGTTGAGTTTACGTAGATCGGCATTGCTGGGCACATGGCTGACTTGACCGCGCACGGGATAAACCGGAATAGGCTGTGTTTGGCTAAATTGCGCGGATTGATGACTGTTTGCGATCACCACATTTTGGTGGCAAACCTCACCAATGGTGGTATTGAGCGTCCAGTCATTATCCGTTTGGGTTAAGTTGTCTACGTGACAATCAAAATGGGCGTGAAGCTGTCCGCTCGCGATAGCGGCATCAATCACTCCCGCGGTAAACTGTTGCGGGCTCATCCAACCGCCTAACGAGTAATAGACGCCAGCATGCCCGGTTTCTAACCCCACTTTGTTGCGAACCTCTTCTTCATTGAGTGGCGTCACTAACTCTACCGGAAACGCGCCATTGACCATCTTGGCCAACTTAGTGGCACTTTTTTCATCGTAGCTAAGTTGCGTCACCCCACACCAATCGTGTTCGAACGGGATGCCTTGTTCGTCTCTCTGGCGAACAAACTGTCGTGAAAATAAAAACGCTGGGGCAAAAAACTGACTTAACGTGTCGTTGTTGCCATTGAGCAGTGGATAAATCGCGCCTTGACGGTTACCAGATGCGCCAGCCGCAGGGTGCGGATCTTGGCAGTAAAGGGTTACTTGCTTGCCCCGTTGAAGCAATGCGGTGATCAAGGCAGCACTGGCAATGCCGCCGCCAACAATGGCAACATCGTCTGCTTTTGAGGCAGGTTTGCGCGCATACCAAGGCTGGTAGCTGGCAGCTGCTTGGCGAACAGATAAAACGCCAGCCAACATTTCCCGCTTGTGACCAAAACCTTTGACCTTTTTCATCTCAAAGCCGGCATCGATTAAACCACGACGCACGAAGCCCGCCGCGGTGAAGGTGGCACAGGTACACTGCTCACGAGCAAGCCTTGCCATGCCATTAAATAATGCTTGATTCCACATCTCTGGGTTTTTACTCGGGGCAAAACCGTCTAAATACCAAGCATCAACAACGCCTTTTGGGCCTGTTGGCACTTGCGGTAACCAATCTTTAATATCACCAAACCATAGATCGAGTGTAATCTGACCGTGAGCCAGCACGATCCGTTGGCAGCCAGCGAGCGGTGAAGGGTAGAAAGCACGAAGTTGCTCGGCATAGGGCGCAAGCTCAGGCCAAGCTTGATGTGCACGGGTAAGATCCTCTACTGTCAGGGGGTACTTCTCAAAGCTGATAAAATGAAGCTGAGTGACAGGCGCATTTGGGTGGTCTTGACGGAATTTGTCGAAGGCCGCCCAAGTGGCGAGAAAATTGAGCCCGGTGCCAAAGCCGGTTTCCGCAATCACAAATCGGGGTGACGTGGCTATTTGCCAACGTGCGGGGAGTTGGTTTTGTTCGAGGAACACATAGCGGGTTTCGGCCAGGCCGTCGTGGTTGGAGAAATAAACGTCATCGAACTGATCCGCGACGGGGGTGCCCGTGTCATTCCAGCTTATTTTTGCGTGGTCGATCGAGGGAGTGCTCACAAATGCCTCTTACACAGGAAAGGGAAAATGGAAATTGTACTGATAGAAAGGAAAGCTGACCACTTATCAGCCTTAAAAACGCTATCATCCACTGCGAAATTAACGTCTAGGAAAGAATCATGAAACGAGCTGTCATTACAGGCATGGGGATTGTTTCCAGTATTGGTAACAACGTCAAAGAAGTGCTGGAGTCGCTCAAAGCGGGAAAATCTGGCATTAACTTTTCTCAGCAGTTTGCAGATATGAAGCTGCGCAGTAATGTTTGGGGCAATCTCAAACTCAACCCAGCCGACCATATTGATCGCAAAAGAATGCGCTTTATGGGTGACGCGGCGGGCTTTGCCTACTTAGCGATGGAGCAGGCAATTGAAGACTCAGGCTTAGCTCCTGAGCAGGTTTCTAACCCACGAACTGGCCTGGTTGCTGGTTCGGGGGGGGCGTCATCCGTTAATCAAGTCACCGCAGTGGATACCTTGCGCGAGAAAGGGGTTAAACGTGTTGGGCCTTATATGGTGCCGCGCACCATGTCATCAACCGTTTCAGCGTGTTTGGCCACTCCATTTCAAATTAAAGGGGTGAACTACACCATGAGCTCTGCGTGCGCGACCTCGGCACACTGTATTGGTCATGCCCTTGAGCTTATCCAGCTAGGCAAACAAGATGTGGTGTTTGCCGGTGGTGGTGAAGAGCTTGATTGGTCACTGACCATGATGTTTGATGCCATGGGGGCCTTGTCGACCAAATATAACGATGATCCGCAAAAAGCGTCACGAACCTATGACACGGACCGAGATGGTTTCGTCATTTCTGGCGGTGGCGGTATGCTGGTGGTGGAAGAACTGGAGCATGCGCTGGCGCGTGGTGCGACCATCTATGGTGAAATTGTTGGTTACGGTGCAACGTCTGACGGGTATGACATGGTGGCGCCGTCGGGTGAAGGTGCCGTGCGCTGTATGAATATGGCGATGCAGGATGTCGATGGCGAGGTTGATTACATCAATACGCATGGTACATCAACGCCTGTGGGTGATGTGAAAGAGCTAGGAGCAATTCAAGAAGTGTTTGGCGGCAAGAGCCCAGCCATTTCTGCGACTAAGTCAATGACAGGTCACGCGCTCGGTGCTGCCGGTGTGCACGAAGCCATCTATTCAACCTTGATGCTTGAACAAGGCTTTGTCGCGCCAAGTATCAACGTGGAGAACTTGGATCCAGCCGCTGAAGGGTTAGATATTGTGACCCAACCGCGTGAGCAAGCGCTTACTCGAGTGATGTCAAACAGCTTTGGATTTGGCGGCACCAACGCCACCTTGGTGATTGAAAAATATCGCGGTTAATACCGCGCCTGTTTCCAGGTTTGCAGAGAGACTCTGCCATCAGACACGGATCATTATCGTTGAGAGCCGTTAATGGTCTTTTCAGGTCCTGGATTTACCCGGCTTCGGCCGGGTTTTTTTATGGCTGAGGCCACCCGATAAGCGGGGTAACCCGCTCAGCTGAAGGGTGTTTTCTTACCGTGAGACAGATACAATAACCTTCTCGCATTTAGCATCCGATAAGCGATGCACCGACTCACATAGGACGTTGAACGTGAAAATTGTCGTAGACGAAAACATGCCTTATGCCCAAACCTTGTTTAGTCAATTGGGTGAGGTGGTTGCATTACCCGGGCGCGCAATCCGTGCCGCGGATTTAATCGATGCTGATGCATTAATGGTGAGAAGCGTCACGCAAGTGAACCATGCGCTGATTGACGGTGCCACCCGTCTGCGTTTTGTCGGTTCAGCCACTGCTGGTGAAGATCATCTTGATTTTAACGCCTTGCACGCACAAGGCATCCATGGCACGGCAGCGCCAGGTTGTAATAAGGTTGGGGTCGCGGAGTATGTGATCAGTGCTTTATTGGTATTGGCACAACAGCAAGACTTTAAATTGACCGACCGCACAGTCGGTATTGTTGGCGTGGGTCATGTGGGGGACTACTTGGCTGCGCGGCTTGCGGCACTTGGGATTAAAACCTTACTTTGCGACCCACCTCGTCAGGCTCGAGAGAACCTTGCTGATATGGTGGACATTGACACCCTGATCGCACAATCGGACGTGGTCACTTTCCATACGCCTTTGACCACGACTGGTGAGCACCCCACTTACCACCTCATGAATCAAGCTCGTTTAGAGGCGCTTGCGTCAGGCAGCATTTTAATAAATGCTGCGCGTGGCCCGATTGTTGACAACCATGCACTTAAAGCGCGGTTAGCACGAGGCGACATTGATGCGGTGTTGGATGTTTATGAACATGAGCCTGAGGTCGACCTTGCCCTTATGGACCAGCTCACGTTTGCCACACCTCATATTGCAGGCTATGGTCTGGAAGGAAAAGCCCGCGGTACTACCATGGTCTTTAACGCACTGTGTGAACACCTTGACCTGCCTCATCGTGTGCATGCCAGTGAGCTGCTGCCTACGGCGCCGATTCCACAGGTTGCCTTGGCACAGCCGTGGCATCAAAGCGATCTGATGGCACTGACCCAATTGGTCTACGATATTCGCCGAGATGACAGTGATTTTCGTCGTGCCATGCATACCGCAGGTGATGACAAACAGGCTCAGCGTACAGCCTTTGACCAATTGCGAAAAAATTACTGGGATCGACGCGAGTACAGTGCGATCACGGTAGCCGGGCAGGCAGATTTCGGGTTACAGTCGCTGGCTAAGCTGGGCTTTAGTATTGAGGAGCATGCATGACACAAGCATTTGACGTTGCCATTTTGGGCGCAACCGGTGCGGTAGGCCGCACCATGATCGAGATGTTAGAAGAGCGCGATTTTCCGATTGGTACGCTACACCTCCTCGCCAGTGAGCGGAGTGCAGGAGAGACCATTACCTTTAAAGGTGACAGCTTGCGTGTGCAAAATGTCGATAATTTTGATTGGACACAGGTTCAACTTGGACTGTTTTCAGCCGGCGCACAGGCTTCCGCGCACTGGGCGCCGATTGCCGCCGATGCGGGCGTCGTCGTTATCGACAATACATCCCAGTTCCGTTACGACTTCGACGTGCCGCTGGTGGTGCCAGAAGTCAACGCAGCCGCGATTGGTGATTTTCGTAACCGTAATATTATTGCTAACCCAAATTGCTCGACCATTCAGATGCTGGTGGCATTAAAACCGATTTACGATGCCGTGGGTATCGAACGCTTAAATGTGTCTACCTACCAATCGGTATCGGGCTCTGGGAAAGCGGGTGTCGATGAGCTTGCCGGACAGACGGTTAAATTGCTTAATAGCCAAGATGCTGAGCCTGCGTTATACAGCAAACAAATTGCCTTTAATTGCTTGCCTCACATCGACCAATTTATGGAAAATGGCTACACCAAAGAAGAAATGAAAATGGTGTGGGAGACGCAAAAAATCTTGGCGGATGAGATGATAGGGGTTAATCCTACTTGTGTGCGTGTCCCCGTGTTTTATGGTCATGCCGAAGCGGTCCATATCGAATGCCGTCAACCTATTGACGCGTCAGAAGCGATTGCGATCTTAAGCCAGCACGATCATATCGAGGTTTTTGAAGGGGAAGATTATCCAACCCAAGTGAAGGAAGGGACAGGATCAGATAAAGTGCTCATTGGGCGTATTCGTAATGATATCAGTCATCCCAATGGGTTAAACCTCTGGGTGGTAGCGGATAACGTCCGTAAAGGTGCCGCGACTAACTCAGTCCAAATTGCTGAAGTATTGATCCGCGACTACCTATAGAATGACAGCATCGTGTGATAGCAAGCTCGCCAGAGTCTGAGCTTGGTGGCTACCCCATCCATTGATGGGGTATTTTTTTAGGCACTAAACTTGCAAAGGCTGGCCATGTTCAGGCGTGTTGTGATGTAGCCATTCGGGCAAAAACTGAGGCAGAGCGCCCACAGTTTGATCGCACAACACACTTTTATATCATCAAACTACAGTTTTTCGCATGGCTTCCGATATAGTTAGATATTTAGTGAGGCCATTTCTGCCATAGGGAGTGCGGGTGTGTCCAACGCACAGCAAAGTGAACAGTCTTCTTCTCAAGCTCGATTGACGATAATCTCGCCTAATATTAGGCGGCATCTTGTTGCCGTACTGGGGTTATTGGTGATCAGTCTCGTCAGTATGTCAACGGTGCCGGTCGAAGCGGCGATCCGTATTCTGGGTCCGCAAGATGAAATGGCGGCCGAAACCGCCTCGCCCCAACCGACGCCAGCGGTTGCATCTGCACAACAATATGGCCCAACTGAGGCTAACGAAACCTTGTGGTCGATTGCGACTCAAATGCGTCCTAATACGCAAGTGAGTGTGTATCAGACGCTCGGTGCGATTTTTCGTCTTAATACCGACGCATTCACCAACAACAATATTCATAGCTTGCAGCCGGGTAGCACCTTGGTCATGCCGACGCTGGCGCAAATTGAGCGAGAAAGCACACAAGATGTGATTAATCGTCTTGAAATCGATGATGCGCGAAAACAGGTACAAAATACTGCGCCTTTAAGCGCTCAAGTCAGCGAGCCTGAAGAGCAGGAAATGACACAGGCCGAGCCAGCCCCCCCTTCACCTGGGTCGCAATCAGAACCAGACCAAACATCAGATTCTGAGAATGCGCAGGCCAACACGCCTCAACCTGAAGTGGTTCAAACCTTACAATCGCAGCTGCAAAACTCTGATCAAGAGATGACCCGCTTGGTTGAAAGTAACCATGTGCTTAAGGTGCGTTTGTCCGAAGTGCAGCACGAGCTGAGTGCACTGAAAGAACAAATGGGTAACGATGCAGAGTTGAATCAAGAAATCCGTGCCTTTCTTGATAAACAACGTCAACAACAAGTTGAGCAGGACACACAACCTCCTTCAGCGGTTGATTCATTGCTCGACAGCCCACTACTGCTGGCCATGCTGGCGATTATCCCCGGCGCTTTGATTGCAGGGGGAGTTTTCTTCTTCCTTGCTCGCCGTAAAAAACAAGAGGAAGAAAGTGAAGAGCCTGCTTCACTTGATCACGATGACCTCGATGATATGCCCGTTATCATGGTCCCCGATCCTGATGAGGATCAGGACGAAAACAGCGATGAAGAGCAGCCCGACGATGAGTTAGAAATTACTGATGACGGCCTTAGCGATGAAGACATCGCGTTTGGGGATGACACAGATCTAGATAATCTCGACCTCGACGATGAGCTTGATGGTATGTCTGGCAACGAGTCCAGCGTAGCGCCAACAAGTGATGATGCTATTGGCCTTGAGGACATGGAACGCGCGTTGGATGAATTAGCGGATACGCCACCTGCTGAGACTGAAGCTGCAACCGACGATGCGAATGAAGAAAAAGATACGGGCGATGCTGAGCAACCTGAAGAGGAAATGAGCGCGGACGAAGCGCTTGCGGCTGAGTGGGCGAAAGCATTAGAAGAAGGTAACGACAGTGATGTCGATGATATTGATGCCTTGCTCGCGG
This sequence comes from Salinivibrio sp. ES.052, assembly GCF_900141775.1. Lineage (GTDB taxonomy): Bacteria > Pseudomonadota > Gammaproteobacteria > Enterobacterales > Vibrionaceae > Salinivibrio. Next base: position 314,590 of record NZ_FSRI01000001.1, read on the forward strand.
GAGAGTCAGACTCAGAGTCTTCACCTGAATCGAACGATGAAATAGATGCGAGCACCGAAGGGGGTGACGCTGAAGTATCGGCTGATAATACAGAGACAACAGGGGACAATGAAGAACAAACGCCAAATGATGCCCTGTTTGACTCGGTTCTCGATGATGAGCCGGATCTAGATTTAAGCCAAGATATTGATCTGTCGGATGACAACGAGGATGACGGTGTTTCTCTCGATAACACCACAGAGCTACTTGATGAGTTAGTCGGTGATGAAGACGACGATGAAAGTTGGTTGAATAAAGACGATGAAACGGATGATGAGTTTGATGAAAGTAGTGACGCACTGCTTGATGAAGTTTTAGACAAAGACGATGACCCACATTTAGAAGATTCTGATGCCTTGTTGGAAGAAGTTCTGGGGGATGATCAAACACCGGATCCGCTGTCCGATGAGGATGATCCCGCCCTCTGGGATGAAACAGAAGACAGTGATCCGAATGAAGCGGAGTTAGAAAAGCTTCTCTATGCATCTGATGACAGCGATGAATCCGCGACGACGGATGACGTAGAAGCCGACGCCCCTGAACAAGAAGAAAGCGAAAGCGATCCCGTGTCGTCTGATGAGACGGACTCAACGGTCAATGAAGAGCCTGACACTGAGGAGCAGCCGGAAGCAGATACTGCTGAACCGGAGCAAGCGCCAGAAACGGATGACAGCGATGAACCCGCGACGACGGATGACGTAGAAGCCGACGCCCCTGAACAAGAAGAAAGCGAAAGCGATCCCGTGTCGTCTGATGAGACGGACTCAACGGTCAATGAAGAGCCTGACACTGAGGAGAAGCCGGAAGCAGATACTGCTGAACCGGAGCAAGCGTCAGAAACGGATGACAGCGATGAACCCGCGACGACGGATGACGTAGAAGCCGACGCCCCTGAACAAGAAGAAAGCGAAAGCGATCCCGTGTCGTCTGATGAGACGGACTCAACGGTCAATAAAGAGCCTGACACTGAGGAGCAGCCGGAAGCAGATACTGCTGAACCGGAGCAAGCGCCAGAAACGGATGACAGCGATGAATCCGCGACGACGGATGACGTAGAAGCCGACGCCCCTGAACAAGAAGAAAGCGAAAGCGATCCCGTGTCGTCTGATGAGACGGACTCAACGGTCAATGAAGAGCCTGACACTGAGGAGCAGCCGGAAGCAGATACTGCTGAACCGGAGCAAGCGCCAGAAACGGATGACAGCGATGAACCCGCGACGACGGATGACGTAGAAGCCGACGCCCCTGAACAAGAAGAAAGCGAAAGCGATCCCGTGTCGTCTGATGAGACGGACTCAACGGTCAATGAAGAGCCTGACACTGAGGAGCAGCCGGAAGTCGATGCTGCCGAACCGGAGCAAGCGCCAGAAACGGATGACAGCGATGAACCCGCGACGACGGATGACGTAGAAGCCGACGCCCCTGAACAAGAAGAAAGCGAAAGCGATCCCGTGTCGTCTGATGAGACGGACTCAACGGTCAATGAAGAGCCTAACACTGAGGAGCAGCCGGAAGTCGATGCTGCCGAACCGGAGCAAGCGCCAGAAACGGATGACGCAGAAGCCGACGCCCCTGGATCTGAAGGCGATAATCTAGATGACATCAGTGAAGATGATTTACTCGACTTAACCAGCTTGCCTGAATATGACGAAGAGGCCGCGCTCGCGGATGTCGAGCCGGTTGACGACGAAGAGCAAGCTGCTTTTGATACCGTGCCAGAGCCAGAGCCAGAGCCAGAGCCAGAGCCAGAGCCAGAGCCAGAGCCAGAGCCAGAGCCAGAGCCAGAGCCAGAGCCAGAGCCAGAGCCAGAGCCAGAGCCAGAGCCAGAGCCAGAGCCAGAGCCAGAGCCAGAGCCAGAGCCAGAGCCAGAGCCAGAGCCAGAGCCAGAGCCAGAGCCAGAGCCAGAGCCAGAGCCAGAGCCAGAGCCAGAGCCATCAAAAAAAGATGAACGAGATTACGCGTTTGACTCTCTGTCGTTGGATGATTTGGGTGAGTTTGACGAGAACGATGCGTTAAGCGCAGCACTTGATGAACAGCGTGAACTTGAGTCTTATCTGAATGAACAACAAGGTGAGGCCTCAACGTCAGACATATCTGAGCGTGACACAAGAGATATCAGCGATCTTGATGATGATGATCACCAAGTGGGTGGTTTGAATATGGAGGCGCTGCTATCGGAATCCGATGACGATTCACCACTTGATCTGTCTACGTTATCGGACGAAGAAGCAGCCGTTTGGCAAGCCGATAACGAACCAGAGCCAGAAGCGGAAAGTGAAGACTGGAGTCAACAACCTGCTATTGATCCCGCTTCACTGGAAACGTTCGAGTTAGAACAAGCCCTGGACGAAGATCTGCTTAGTGAGGGACAAGCAGAAAGCGAGTTAATTGGTGAAGCTCAGGAAGACGATGACTATATAAGCATTGAAGAGTTGATGCGAGATGACGGAACGACACCAGATATCGATCCTGACAAGGCAGAGATGAACTTAGACGTCGGGCTTGATGAATTCCCGGATGTGTTGGAAGACATTAGCGCTATCGATGTGGATGGTGACACTGCCAGCACTGAGGCATCTACCAATCTTGACTTGGCTAAAGCCTATCTCGAAATGAATGATATTGATGGTGCGATTTCGTTATTAGAAAAAGTGATGCAATCAGGCAATAAGACCTTGCAACAAGAGGCGAGACAATTGCTTGAGCAACTTAGATAGCAAAAGAAACAGGTAGCGTGTGCTACCTGTTTCTTTATGGCTTCGATGTAGGCAGCCCATGTTTTAACCTGCATCCAGATGGCTTTATGGGTATAATGCGGCGCCTTATTGACGAGTAAATAAAAGGCACAGGCATGAGATTCGCGTTAGGCATTGAATATGATGGCGCTCAGTTTTACGGTTGGCAGAAGCAACGAGAAGTGACCAGTGTTCAGGAACACTTGGAAAAGGCGTTGTCGACAGTCGCCAATCATCCTGTGGCAGTACAATGTGCGGGTCGTACGGACTCAGGTGTTCATGGCACGGGACAAGTGGTGCACTTTGATGCTGATAATGCCCGCCCCTTAAAAGCGTGGACTATGGGCGTGAATGCGAATTTGCCGGACGCCATTGCAGTGCGTTGGGCCAAACCTGTTGCAGAGGATTTCCATGCACGTTTCAGTGCGACTGCGCGCCGTTATCGGTATGTGATCTACAATTATCCTTTACGCCCAGCGATACTGGCTAAAGGCGTCAGTCACTATCATGGCGAACTCGATGAAACCTTAATGCATCGCGCGGGTCAGTACTTACTGGGGGAGAATGATTTCTCGTCATTTCGGGCGGCGCAATGTCAGTCTAAGTCGCCATGGCGGAACCTGATGCATTTATCCGTCAACCGGCAAGGGCGCTTTATCGTGATTGACATAAAAGCGAATGCCTTTGTCCACCATATGGTACGTAATATCGCTGGCAGCTTAATGTCTGTAGGCCGTCAAGAGCAACCACCTGAGTGGATCGCATGGCTCTTGGCGCAAAAGGATCGCACTTTAGCGGCAGCGACGGCGAAAGCCGAAGGTTTGTACTTGATTGAGGTTGATTACCCGGAAGAGTTTGCGTTACCGCGCCCACCGGTTGGTCCTCTATTTTTGCCTGATCAAGTGATTGAACCGGCAATGATTCTCGGTTCAAACCGTACGGAGAGAGAATAGGTAGTACCAGTTTTTTGTCCCAAGTCTGACAGACTTGTGATTTAATTCGGTCTAATTTTTTACGAATCTAAGATGGTTGTCCTATCGTGATAGCCATGACTAAGTAAAGGTTGTTCATGAGCTGGCTAGAAAAAATATTAACCAAAAGCAATATTGGTTCATCGCGCAAAGCATCAATCCCAGAGGGTGTTTGGACCAAGTGTACGTCGTGTGATCAAGTGCTTTATCACGCTGATGTCGAGCGCAATTTGGAAGTCTGTCCGAAATGTGAACACCATATGCGCATGCCAGCCCGCCGTCGTCTCGATGTGTTTTTAGACACGGATGGGAGGGAAGAGATTGCGGGTGAACTTGAACCCAAAGATGTGTTGAAATTCCGTGACTCTAAAAAGTACAAAGATCGTTTAGTCGCGGCGCAGAAGTCGAGCGGTGAGAAAGATGCGCTCGTGGTCATGAAGGGCAGTGTGCTTGATGTTCCGGTGATCGCTTGTGCGTTTGAGTTTAAATTTATGGGCGGTTCGATGGGGGCCGTTGTTGGCGCACGGTTTGTCAAAGCGGTTGAGCAGGCAATTGAAAATAAGTGTGGCCTGGTGTGTTTTTCAGCCAGTGGTGGTGCGCGGATGCAGGAAGCCTTGATGTCATTGATGCAAATGGCCAAGACCAGTGCCGCCCTTGAGCGCTTGTCTCGCCACCATTTGCCCTTTATTTCGGTGTTGACTGATCCGACTTACGGGGGAGTCACCGCGAGCTTTGCCATGTTGGGTGACATCAATGTTGCAGAGCCAAAAGCCATTATTGGATTTGCGGGGCGCCGCGTCATTGAGCAAACTGTCCGTGAGAACCTACCAGAAGATTTCCAAACCAGTGAGTTCTTGCTTGAGCATGGCGCGATTGACATGATCGTCGACCGTCGAGAGATGCGTCAGCGTTTGGCTGGCTTGCTTGCGAAGCTAAATAATGTGAAATCTCCGTTAGTGGTCGATGTTGAACAAGATAAACCACAAGCGCCAGAAGAGTCTGAAGTGGCGCCTTCCTCTCAAGACCAATAATTGGCCGTGTTCCATCGCGTTATCCTTGGTATCATTTGCCCATCATCGAGTAACTGACCAAGCCAATGTCTGAACTACAGCGCCCAACAGCCACGTCCTCTTTGACGACGTGGCTGTCTTATCTAGAAAGTATTCATACCAGTGCCATCGACCTTGGCCTTGAACGTGTTGCGGCGGTCGCCGAGCACGCGCAACTGACCAAACCAGCCCCTAAGGTTATTACTGTTGCAGGTACCAATGGCAAAGGCACAACGTGCGCACTATTAGACGCTATTTTACAGCGTGCAGGCTACCGCACCGGTGTCTATAGTTCGCCACATCTTGTTCGCTACAATGAGCGTGTCCGGATCAATGGCGAGTTGCTTGCCGATCATGAACACACGAAAGCCTTTGCTGATATCAATCATGCGCGCGGTGAGACGAGCCTCAGTTTTTTTGAGTTTGGTACCTTAGCGGCTCTACAGTTATTTAAACGTTATTCGCTAGATGTGGTGATCTTAGAAGTTGGTCTAGGGGGACGTTTGGATGCCACTAATGTGGTTGAGCATGACGTATCTGTCATCACCAGCCTTGCGTTGGATCACTGCGATTGGTTGGGCAATGACATCAACCAAATTGGCTATGAAAAAGCGGGAATATTCCGTGCGGAGAAGCCCGCTATCTGTGGACAACCTTCACCTCCTGCCAGTGTGGCTGCTCACGCCGATGCGATTGGTGCGGAGTTGTACCAGCAGGGCTACCAGTATACCTATGCGATAACTGACGATACGTGGCGCTGGGCGGCTGGAGCGTTTGAGCTGACGGCATTACCGATCCCTGCAATTCCGCTGCAAAATGCGGCAACGGCGTTGATGGCACTGGGGGTTGCGGATCTCGAGATTGCCGATACCCACATTACAGAGGGGTTAGCGTCGGTCTCGTTACCAGGGCGGATGCAGGTGATAGCTGATTCACCTTACACCGTGTTAGATGTTGCACATAACCCGCATGCCGCAGCGTATCTTGCCGATAAACTGACTCAGCGAAAAGCGGCGTCAGCAGGACGCGTTCATGCTGTGGTCGCGATGTTAGCGGATAAAGATATTGCGGGTACATTAGCCTGTTTTGAGGGAATTGTAGACTGTTGGTATCCTGCCTCTCTAACGGTGCCCCGAGGCGCCGCGGCTGAGATGTTACCTGTGACGGCAAAAGAGACATTCGCCTCGCCAAGTGATGCGTATCAATATGCATTGACTCAGGCTGAACCAGATCGTGACTGTGTGGTCGTATTTGGGTCGTTCCATACCGTTGGGCAGGTAATGGGCACGCTTAACTAAAACGGAGTCATTGTGGCCAGTAAGTTACAAAAAAGAGTGGTTGGTACCTTGGTGTTAGTGTCTATCGGTGTGATAGTGCTGCCTGATGTGCTTGATGGCAAAAAAGAGCACTACCAAGAAAGCTATGAGAGCATTCCTCTGCGGGATGATTTTGATAGCGAGGCAAGCCAAGTGCCGATTGAAGAGCCTCAGGTGGTCGATATCTCGGTGCCAGATACACGGGTGAAAGAAGAAACCCAACCTAATACGCCGACTGGAACATCTGCTGCGGAGAAATCTGACTCGACGCAAAGCGCATCGGTTTCACCGTCCATGAGTGAAGATAAAAGTGCGTGGATGATCCGTCTTGGCACGTTTCGGAATCAAGATAATGCCCGTCGCCTCGTTAAACAATTACGCGAAAAAGGCTATCAGGCTCATATATTGCCTAAAGACATTAAAGCGGGTGACTTGGCCAAGGTCATTGTTGGCCCAAATGTTTCTAGAACCACACTCGAATCGCAACTGACTGATCTGCAATCGCTAACAGGATTGAAGGGACAGTTGCGCAAATTTGACCCACTTACCCAATAAGAAAACGTTTGCGTGAGCATTTTTTCTGTTAGAATGCGCACGTCTCGAGCAAGTGAATACGATGAATTGGATTGATTACCTCATTATTGGCGTCATTGGTTTTTCGGCGTTAGTTAGTGTGATTCGAGGCTTTGTAAAAGAAGCATTGTCATTAGTGATTTGGTTTGGTGCTTTTTTTATCGCGAGCCAATTCTATACGCAATTAGCGGTGTATCTGACTAATATCCAAGATGCGGTTATCCGTAATGGCAGTGCGATAGCCTTATTATTTATCGCCACCTTAATGGTTGGTGCAGTGGTCAATTATGTGATTGCCCAGTTGGTAGAGAAAACAGGGTTGTCTGGCACTGATAGAGTACTAGGTATGGTATTTGGCAGTGTTCGCGGGGTGTTAATCATCGCGGCGATGCTTTTTTTCCTCGATGCCTTTACGTCGGTAGCCAAAAACCAAGCTTGGGAGCAATCGCAACTCATTCCTAACTTTGCGGTAGTGATTGAGTGGTTCTTTCACTACCTCGAGAACAGCTCCAGTTTCTTACCTGAGATCGCAGGATCTTAGGGTGATATTTGCGTAACAAGGAATCGCTGACATGTGTGGTATTGTTGGAATCGTTGGTAACAGTCCAGTCAATCAGTCCATCTACGATGCACTTACCGTGCTTCAACACCGAGGACAAGACGCCGCTGGCATTGTCACTATCGATGACAATCGTTTCCGGCTTCGAAAAGCCAATGGTTTAGTCAAGGATGTGTTTCAGCTCAAGCATATGCAGCGCTTACAAGGCCAGGTGGGAATAGGGCACGTTAGATACCCTACTGCAGGAAGCTCAAGTGCGTCAGAAGCACAGCCGTTTTATGTCAATTCGCCTTATGGTATTACACTGGCACACAATGGTAATTTGACGAATGCCGAAGCCTTGCGTCAGTCATTATTCGAAAAAGATCGCCGTCACCTTAATACAACTTCCGACTCTGAAATTCTTCTCAACGTGCTCGCCCATCAACTCTCTACAGCGACCTCACACCCGTTAACGGTAGAAGACATGTTCACGGCGGTGACATCGGTACACCGGGAAGTGTCAGGGGCATACGCCGTCGTCGCGATGGTGATTGGTCATGGCGTGATTGCGTTTCGCGATCCAAAAGGAATCCGCCCTTTATGTTTAGGTAAACGGGATACAGCAACCGGCACTGAATACATGGTGGCGTCGGAGACAGTGGCGTTGGATGCCGTTGGCTTTGATTTTGTACGGGATGTTGCACCAGGCGAGGCTATCTATATTACGCTAGATGGCCAATTACATACCAGCCAGTGTGCGGAGTCCCCGAGTTTGAATCCGTGTATCTTCGAATTTGTGTATTTTTCTCGGCCGGATTCTTTTATCGACAAAATTTCGGTTTATGGCGCCCGTATTCGTATGGGTCAAAAGTTAGGCGCTAAAATTCAGCGAGAATGGGATGACGTCGACATCGATGTTGTGATCCCAATTCCTGAGACATCTTGCGATATTGCATTAGAAATCGCACAGGTATTAGATAAGCCATACCGCCAAGGGTTCGTGAAAAATCGCTACGTTGGTCGGACTTTCATTATGCCGGGGCAGCAAATGCGGCGTAAATCAGTTCGTCGTAAACTCAATGCGATACGCTCAGAGTTCAAAGATAAGCGCGTACTCTTGGTGGATGATTCCATCGTACGAGGTACAACGTCAGAGCAGATCATCGAAATGGCACGTGAAGCGGGCGCCAAAGAAGTGTACATGGCATCAGCGGCACCAGAAGTGCGTTTCCCAAATGTTTATGGGATTGATATGCCAACGGCCAATGAGCTTATTGCACATGGCCGTGAAGTGGATGAAATTGGGCACTTAATTGGGGCCGATGGATTAGTTTATCAAGATCTTTCTGATTTAGTCGCCGCTGTCGGGGAGGCCAATCCCGCGATTGAACGCTTTGAAGCTTCGGTATTTAGCGGCGAATATGTGACACAAGATGTCGATCAGGCTTACCTCGAGTATGTGCAAAGCTTACGCAATGATGATGCTAAAACGGTACGTGAGCAGCAGCAAGAGTTGGCTAACTTAGAGATACATAACGAGGACTAATTGAAAACGCCGCGATAGATATCGCGGCGTTTTTCAGCGTTAGCCCGTTTAGTCTATGTAGATTAATGGGTAAAGACAGGTCCCATGCCGACATTCCACAGGATGACCGAGGCAGCAAGGATCGCGACCAGCAAAACTAACCCGCAAGTGACGACAGAGCTCGCATAGATGAACCCTCGCTCTTCAGGGATTTCCATGAGTATCGGTACCCCCGTATAGAGTAGATAAACAGAGTAGGCAATACCTATCAAGCCCACTATCATAACAAACCACACTACGGGATAGAGCGTTGCCAGCCCCACCATAAAAATCGGGGTCGCGGTATAAGCGGCCAATTCCAAACATTGGGTATAGGTAGGGGCGGATCCAAACGTGCGACTCATCCACAGGGTTAAATAGGCAAGTGCTGCTACGCCACCGAGCAGAGCCAAATACATTGCGCTGGCAATAAAGAGCGCGCTTTGCGGCGTCATAAATATGGGATCGCCTGCGCCGATTTTCCAGCCAATGTTCACACTCGCATAGTAAGCACATACGGGCGGGATCAAGGCTAATAACAGCGCATGACCGATACTGTTTGATGCTCCTTCATGCCGTTCACCAATGGTCTTCCATTCTTTTTTTGGGTGGGTATATAACCCGACTAAGTGACCTAGAATCATAGCAACCCCGCTCATTATTCCCTAAATAAAGGTGCAACGGTCGGCGCACGATTGTCTGTAACAGTCCAACTTCTTCAGCGTGCGGAGACAGATGCCCATATACGTTCTCCTTTACTAACGAATAGTTCTTGACGTCATAATTGGCAAGTTTTTTACGCAGTCAAAAAAAACACGTGAGTGAATATCGATATGGCTCGATATTTATACAGTACCTGTATACATTATGTGATAGGAGTCATGTATTAATTGGTACCAGTGTCACTTTCAATACGGAGTAGCGTACTCTTATAGTGTCATTGATTTTCAAGCCTTTTTTATGCTGCCGGTAAATGGCTTTGAAGATACACATCGTTAAGCACCGAAAAAATAATTATTTTAAACAGTTGTTTATAGTTCGCTACTGAATTAAATATCATTAGCGATAACGGGTGTGTCTGGATTCAGCTACGATTAGTACAGTGAAAATTGAAACAGCCGCTGCTTTGCAGTCCTGGAGGAGAGCGTCGTGTTGCATAATAAAGAAGTGTTAATTGTTGAAGATGATCCCGTCTTCAGCCGGATGATCGCATCTTTTCTGGAAAGAGAGGGAGCGATAGTCAGAGAAGTAGAAAATGGCTTGGAAGGGTTGCAGGCATTAAGGCAGTCGATTCCCGATCTACTCATTAGTGATCTATCCATGCCAGTAATGACAGGACTTGAGTTTGTTGAGGAAGTCAGTCTCGAATACCCTATGTTACCTATGATTGTGATTTCTGGTACGGGGGGAATGACCGATGTCGCCCAAGCCCTTCGGTTTGGAGTGAAGGATTTCTTGATCAAGCCGATTGAAGATATCCGTGTCGTCAAAAAAGCGATAGAAGCGGTAATTGATGATGCTAACGATGATGTACATGCTAACGATGATTTTAGCCAGCAGTGGTTTAAAGTCAGTGAGGATGCGGATCGTGGTGCATCTGAAAGCGAGTTGAAGTGGCACCTCGATGCGTTACGCCATAATCCGGGGAGCGCACGTGAGTTACTCATGGGACTGATGCCAGAACCTGACTCTCAACAAGGTGCATGGCGCTTATCCTATCACTCCCTGCAATCGGCTGATGCGAACCCGATTGTTCTTGATTATGCTTGGCTTCTGGGCGGTAAAATGGCGTTTTACGTCGTAGATTCGGCATCTGCCGAAGAAGATGGCACGGCGACGACCTTGATGATCCGCGCATTCTTTAATGACTTTGTGCGATCAAGTGACGTCAATGAAAGGGGGTTTCTTACCTTAGTTAAACGTATTGAGGACGCGATTCGCGCGTCAGCTTACACATCACCGGTGCGTGCTATGTTTGGTGTTCTGAGTACCGCCGAAAATCAACTCGACATTCTGCCTGCAGGTCTGAAAGCGACGGTCGATAGTTGCGGAACAACGAGTTTGATGCATAGCGAGCATTGGTTGGGCCGTGATGCCTTTAGCAGTCAATTCCAAACCGTAGATATGCAATCGGGAGATGCGCGTGTGTCGTTAAATGAAGTGGGCCTGAATAGCTTCAGCGTTGATATCCAAAAGATTGCTTAATACTCAAACCGTTAGATGCATTCCTCAATAAAAAGGGGCTAATGTCGTCGCTTCGTCATTAGCCCAGCTTGCTGCTCAAGGTTAACCTCCGTATACTCACGTCGCTTTAGGCAACTACCAACGTCGATAGACTTCAGGGACAGACCGACATGAAACATTGGTATTTACTTTATTGTAAGCGCACTGAACAACAACGTGCGGAGCAAAACTTGAAACGACAAGGGGTTGACTGTTACTACCCTATAGTCACGGTTGAAAAGCTGCGTCGAGGAAAGTATCAGCAAGTTGAAGAGCCCTTATTTCCTAACTATGTTTTTGCCTATTTTGATCCCGAGTGTGTTCAGTATACGTCTGTTCGCTCTACGCGCGGGGTGGTGGATTTTGTCCGTCAAGGTGCCTATCCGGTAACCGTGGATCTTGCTCTTATCCAGCAGCTTATGGTGCTGGAAGACAGTGATGAGCAACGAGAAACCTTGCATCAAGGCTTTAAGCCTGGCCAGCGTGTGACGGTTGAGTATGGTCAATTTGCGGGCGCGGAAGCGATTTTTAAAGAAAGAGACGGCGAGAAGCGCTGTATCTTATTAATAAAAATGCTCAACAGACAAACTGAGCTTTGTGTTAATAACACAGATATCAAAGCAGCTCATTAGCTCAACCGCTCAATTTGGCTGCTACACTCGGTAGTCAGTGTCTCAGTATGAGGAGGCGGCCGGTTGGAGTCTGTATTTATCGTTGAAGATAGCCGTTCATTTAGAATGCTTGCTGAGCATGAAGTGCGTCAGTGTGGCTTTCACCCTGTCACTGCGACATGCCTGACGGAAGCCCAAGCGGTTATCAATCACACCACTGATTTTATGTGTGCGGTACTCGATTATAATCTGCCTGATGCCCAACATGGTGAGATTATCGATGTTTGCTTATCCGTGGGCTTGAAGGTCATTGTCCTCACCGCTTCTCAAACCGAAAAAGTTCGCGCGAAAATTCTCGCGAAGCCTGTCATTGACTATGTACCCAAAGACAATCGCCATTGTATTCAGGCTGTTTGCTCCTTACTGACTCGCCTTTCTCGCAATAAACGTCACCATGTCTTGGTGGTGGATGACTCGTTTTCACTGCGTAAGCACATCGTAACACTGTTAGAACGGCAGTACTTAACAGTGCTCGAAGCTAAAGATGGTGAGCAGGCATTAACAATATTGGCACAGAAGCCCGATATCTCACTGATTATTACCGACTATGAAATGCCCAAAGTCGATGGGCTCCAATTAGTCTATGCTATCCGAAAAAGAGAAACGGAATTAACTCAGGCGATTATCGGCTTATCAGGGCATAACGAGAGCGCGTTGACTGCGCGCTTTCTTAAAGCCGGTGCCAATGATTACCTGACTAAACCTTTTAATCAGGAGGAGTTTTTCTGTCGCGTACATAGTTGCCTTGATGCTATGGATAATGAAAGGCGGCTATTCACTTTGGCCAATACTGATTTCTTAACCCAGCTGTGGAATCGGCGTTATTTTTTTGAGCGTAACGAACAGCTTCCCGATGAGGCATGTAAGCACTTAGCTATCATTGATGTTGATCATTTCAAACGTGTAAATGACGAGCACGGCCATCATACAGGGGATGATGTGTTGATTGAGGTTGCAAGTATGCTAGCAATGCATTGTCCGGATGATAGGGTCGCACGCCTAGGTGGGGAAGAATTTGGGATCTTATCACAACGTAAGTTGACCGCCTTTACGCAGTCTTTAGAAAACTATCGCCAAGCTGTTGCGGATCGCGTTATGACGGTGACAGATCTTCCTCTTCGCATTACGGTGAGTATTGGTGTTGCGTCTCGCTCTGGAAATTTGACCGAGCTTTTGCTCTTAGCCGATAAAGCGCTTTATCAAGCGAAAGCGTCAGGCCGTAATCAGCTCGTGGTATTCGATAACAGCGACACCCAGTAGCAGATCAAAAAGCGTGTTGTTGATAACGATGCATGTGAATGGCATATACGCAATAGATGAGAGAGTCTTGCAGACCCTCTCCATCGTTTTAGTTTGCGTCGTGGTATTGCTCGCATGCCATTAGGGTGTTTTCAATCAGGGTCGCGACTGTCATCGGTCCCACACCGCCGGGAACGGGGGTGATATGGCTGGCTTTTTCATAAGCGACATCGTATTCGATATCCCCCATTAGCTTACCGTCATTCATACGGTTTATTCCCACATCAATCACGATTGCACCGGGTTTAACCCAGTCGCCAGGAATAAACTTGGGCTTACCAACCGCAACCACTAATACGTCGGCTTGGCGCACATGTGTTTCTAAGTCTTGAGTAAAGCGATGGCAGGTCGTAGTTGTACAACCGGCGAGTAAGAGCTCTAGTGTCATCGGGCGGCCAACAATATTGGATGCACCAACCACCACTGCATGTTTCCCGCGTAAAGGAACATTATAACGATCGAGTAGCGTGATAATGCCTTTTGGGGTGCATGATCGCAGCGTTGGCATACGCTGACATAAGCGACCAACATTATAGGGATGGAAACCATCTACATCTTTATCAGGGCGGATCCTCTCTAACACAGAGGTAGAATCAATGCCGGCAGGTAAAGGAAGTTGCACCAAAATACCGTCGATACTGTCGTCGTGGTTTAACGTATCAATGAGAGAAAGCAACTCGTGTTGTGAGCAAGATGCGGGAAGGTCATAAGAGCGTGATACAAATCCAACTTCGTCACAGACGCGGCGTTTGCTACCAACATAAACGTGTGAGGCGGGGTCTTCTCCTACCAAGATAACGGCCAACCCTGGCGCTCGGCGCCCTGCTTCAGTACGGGCGGTGACGCGTGCAGCGACCTCACGACGCACGGTTTGCGCGATCAGTTTTCCATCAATCAGTTGTGCGGCCATAACGATCCTTTGGCTAAAGCAATGTTGGGTATTATTGTGACAAAAATCGTGGCTGAAATCTATTACGCAAACGTTTGCTTTGAGTGATTGAGGCAATAACAGGACGATTTTGTATGTGATTAAGGCGCATACCACCCGAGATGCGCATCAAGAGTCGGCGATCTAGCTTGTTTCATTGCTTCGTGAAAAATCAGTCAGTATTCGCCCGGCAACAAAATGACGCGCTTTTGAGCAAACAAGTCAACATTTTAGGGAAAAGCGTTGACGGGGCCCAACGTCGCTTTATAATCCACGCTGCACATCAATATTGCGCCCTTAGCTCAGTTGGATAGAGCAACGGCCTTCTAAGCCGTGGGTCACAGGTTCGAATCCTGTAGGGCGCGCCACCTTTCACATATGTGCTTTCCGCTTTTCAGGCCTTTTGGGTTGCTTTAAAAATAATCAAACGCACACAAAACCGTAAAAACTGTGATCTTTAGCGGTTGAATTGTGAGATATCACCCCAATTTCAATATTGAAACGCCATCGGTCGCCCCTTGTCTCGACTCAGTTGACGGGTGCCGCTATAATAGCGCGTCTTAATTTTCAGTCTCGGATGAGATAGCTCGATACGCCAATTGCGTGTATCCGGATTCGCAGGGGCTATGACGGATTCATAGCTCGGATGATGCCACCAGAAAATACTGGTAAACATCACTCAGTACCCCTGAGTAAATTTGAGGTTAAATTTATAATGCAAGTTACCGTTGAAACCACCGAAGGCCTAAAGCGCCAAATGACCATTACAGTGCCTGCTGCAAACATTGATGATGCAGTCACTAAAGAGCTACGCAATATCGCTAAGAATCGTCGTTTTGATGGTTTCCGCAAAGGTAAAGTTCCATTGGCGATGGTGTCACGTATGTATGGTGATACCGTACGCCAAGACGTACTGGGCGAAGTGATGCAACGTCATTTCATTGAAGCGATGATTCAAGAGAAGGTTAACCCAGCGGGTGCACCAAGCTTTACACCAGTTGAAAATGAAGCAGGCAAAGATTTGGTGTTCAAAGCTGACTTTGAAGTCTATCCAGACGTCGAGTTACAAGGCCTTGATGGGATCAAAGTAGAAAAGCCAACCGCTGACGTTCAAGAGAGCGACGTTGACGAAATGTTGACAACCCTGCGTAAACAGCAAGCAAGCTGGGCAGACGCCGAGGGTGAAGCGAAAGAAAACAGCCGCGTGACCCTAGACTTCGTGGGAACTATCGACGGGGAAGAGTTCGAAGGCGGAAAAGCAGAAGGCTTCCAGCTAGAGATGGGTCAAGGTCGAATGATCCCTGGCTTTGAAGAAGGCCTTGTCGGTAAGAAAGCGGGTGAAGAATTTACTATTGATGTGAACTTCCCAGAAGACTACCACGCTGAAAACCTGAAAGGTAAAGCGGCCCAATTTGCGATTAAACTGCACCAAGTTGAAGAGCAAGCGCTACCTGAGCTAACTGAAGAGTTCGTTCAGCGTTTCGGCATTGCTGACGGCAGTGTTGAAGGTCTGAAAGCAGAAGTTCGTAAGAACATGAATCGCGAGCTTAAGCAAGCGATCAAAAACAAGGTAAAAGAGCAGGTACTTGACGGTTTAGTTGAGCAAAACCAAATCGACGTACCGTCTGCCTTGATTGAGCAAGAGATTGGAGCACTACGCCAGCAAGCGGCACAACGCTTTGGCGGCAACATGGATAGCGCTTCTCAGCTACCACGTGAGCTGTTCGAAGAGCAAGCGAAACGCCGTGTAAGCGTCGGTCTTCTGCTTGGGGAAGTGATCAAGTCAGAAGAGCTTGAAGCTGATGATGAGCGTGTTAAAGCACTGATCGAAGAAATGGCGTCTGCGTACGAAGATCCATCAGAAGTTGTCGCTTACTATGAGAAAGACGAAAAGCTGATGGAAAACATGCGTAACGTTGCGCTTGAAGAGCAAGCTATTGACGCACTGCTAGCCAAAGCAACAGTGACTGAAGCCGAAGTCGGTTTCAGTGACCTAATGAACGCTTCTCAGCAAGCGTAATTCAGGTTAAAAAACGTTAGTGTTGCATTGACACTGCGTAAACGTATCTGCTTACAATGGCCCTAATGACTTGTCATTTGGGCCATTTTTTCCATCTGTTGGTCTGAATGATTGGCCGTTTATCATTGGATAGCGAGAGCCATTTTTGTAGCAAAAACTCTCGGTGGATCATTAAGCTGCGTTCATCGATATAAGATTTTAGTGACCTGTTACAGCGTTTTGTGCTAAACCTTGGTTAAGGCAAGAGTTATAACGAATTCGATTAGGGATATTACGCTATGAGCCATCAAGATAAAAATGCCATGCCGCCAATTATGGACGCACTTGTCCCTATGGTGGTGGAACAAACCTCGCGCGGTGAGCGCTCTTACGATATATACTCTCGCCTGCTAAAAGAACGCATCATCTTCCTGACTGGGCAAGTGGAAGATCAAATGGCTAACTTAATAGTGGCGCAGATGTTGTTCTTAGAGTCTGAAAACCCTGAGAAAGATATCTATCTGTACATCAATTCGCCGGGCGGAGTGGTCACTGCAGGCATGGCGATTTACGACACCATGCAATTTATTAAACCCGACGTCAGCACCCTTTGTACGGGACAAGCCTGTTCAATGGGCTCTTTCTTGCTGGCGGGTGGCGCGAAAGGCAAGCGTTATTGTCTGCCAAACTCACGTGTGATGATTCACCAGCCACTAGGTGGTTTCCAGGGCCAAGCGTCTGATATTGAGATCCATGCCCAGGAAATGATTAAAACGAAGCACCGCCTTAACACCATATTGGCTGAGCATACTGGCCAGCCGATGGAAGTAATCGAGCGTGATACTGACCGTGATAACTTCATGGCTGCGCAAGAAGCGGTGGATTATGGCTTGGTTGACGCCGTATTGAGTCAACGAGACTAAACCCGATAGACCACAGAGCCTTGAAATGAGAAAAACTTCACTCATGAGTCAAGGCTTGATGGTTGTTGGGTCGGAAAAAGTGGCCGATTTGTTGTAAACTCAACATAAGGCAACGACGGGCAAGTGCCCCAAAGAGGTTAGCGAATGACAGACAAGCGAAAAGACGGTGGAAGCGGAAAGCTGCTTTACTGCTCATTCTGTGGTAAGAGCCAACACGAAGTTCGCAAGTTAATTGCTGGACCATCGGTCTACATTTGTGATGAATGTGTTGATCTGTGTAATGACATTATTCGTGAAGAGATCAAAGAAGTTATGCCGAAGCGCGAAGGTGATGCATTGCCTGCGCCAAGCGAAATTCGAGAGCATCTGGACGATTATGTTATTGGTCAAGAGCAAGCGAAAAAAGTGCTTTCGGTTGCGGTATACAACCACTACAAACGCTTGCGAAACGGTGATAAGAGCGCAGATGGCGTTGAGCTAGGTAAGAGTAACATCCTGCTTATTGGCCCAACGGGTAGTGGTAAAACGCTATTGGCGGAGACCCTCGCGCGCTTTTTGGATGTGCCATTTACGATGGCCGATGCCACGACACTGACTGAAGCCGGTTATGTGGGTGAAGACGTCGAAAACATTATCCAGAAACTGCTGCAAAAGTGTGACTACGATGTTGCTAAGGCAGAACGCGGTATTGTTTACATCGATGAAATCGATAAGGTGTCTAGAAAATCAGACAATCCGTCTATTACGCGTGACGTCTCCGGTGAAGGGGTGCAGCAAGCGCTGCTAAAACTGGTTGAAGGGACAGTTGCGTCGATCCCTCCGCAAGGTGGACGTAAGCACCCACAGCAGGAGTTTCTCCAGGTTGATACCTCGAAAATCCTATTTATTTGTGGTGGCGCGTTTGCTGGATTGGATAAAGTCGTCGAGCAACGCGTAGATACAGGCTCTGGCATTGGTTTTGGTGCGCAAGTTAAAGGTGCCACAGAACGATCCGCTGACGAATTTTTCGGCAAGGTCGAACCAGAAGACATGGTTAAGTATGGTTTAATCCCTGAGTTTATCGGGCGTTTGCCAGTGACAGCGGTGCTTAGAGAGCTTGATGAAGATGCGTTAGTGCAAATTCTTCGTGAGCCCAAAAACGCGTTAACCAAACAATATGGTGCGTTGCTTGAGCTCGACGGCGTTGAACTCGAGTTCCGGGACGATGCACTGCGTGCGATTGCGAAAAAAGCCATGACACGCAAGACAGGTGCACGTGGCCTTCGTTCTATCGTGGAAGCGGTGTTGTTGGATACGATGTACGACTTACCCGCAATGAAAGACGTGAGTAAGGTCGTGATCGACGATTCAGTGATCCGAGGTGAATCAGCGCCTCTACTGATGTATGAACACACTGATAACCAAGTAGCAGGCGGTGAGTAGCGCTTATCACTTGTTTTATCAGCGATAAAGAAAAGGGAGTGACAACTCCCTTTTTTATTTTCTGACGGTGAAGCCGTTGAAACCTGTCCAACAGACCCCATATACTCTTAATCAGATTGAACGGAAGAGAGAAGCATATGAACTTGGAGCGTTCCGAGCGCATTGACATTCCGGTGCTGCCACTTCGGGATGTGGTGGTTTATCCTCACATGGTAATCCCGCTCTTTGTGGGAAGGGAAAAGTCGATACGCTGCCTTGAAGCGGCGATGGACAATGACAAACAGATTCTATTGGTTGCGCAAAAAGATGCAGCAACTGATGACCCCAGTATCTCAGATTTATATACCGTAGGTACGGTAGCAACCATCCTTCAGCTTCTTAAACTTCCAGATGGCACAGTAAAAGTCCTGGTTGAAGGGATGCAACGTGCAAGCATCGATCAGTTTAGTGAAGATGATTTCTTCACTGCTCAGGCTGATTACCTGAACACGCCGAGTTTGGATGAACGAGAGCAAGAAGTTCTCGTTCGAACGGCGATCAGTCAGTTTGAAGGCTTCATTAAGCTCAACAAAAAGATCCCACCTGAAGTGTTAACATCGCTGAATGGGATTGAAGAAGCCGCTCGGTTGGCTGATACCATCGCTGCGCACATGCCGCTGAAGCTTGAAGATAAGCAACAAGTCCTAGAAATTGTAGATATTTCTGAGCGTCTTGAATATCTGATGACCATGATGGAATCAGAAATTGACTTACTTCAGGTTGAGAAGCGGATCCGTGGCCGTGTCAAAAAACAGATGGAAAAGAGTCAGCGCGAGTATTATCTCAACGAGCAAATGAAAGCCATTCAGAAAGAACTGGGTGAGCTGGATGATGCGCCGGATGAGTTTGAAACGCTGAAGCAGAAAATCGAAGAATCAAAAATGCCGCAGGAGGCGCGGGAAAAAACCGAGCAAGAGCTGCAAAAGCTAAAAATGATGTCTCCGATGTCGGCAGAAGCCACGGTAGTACGCAGCTATATTGACTGGATGATCAGTGTGCCATGGGCAAAACGCTCAAAAGTGAAGAAGGACTTAGCCCGTGCAGAAGACGTGCTGAATGCGGATCACTATGGCCTAGAGCGAGTCAAAGACCGGATTTTAGAATATCTTGCGGTTCAAAACCGGATGAAGAAACTTAAAGGTCCTATCCTTTGCTTGGTCGGTCCACCAGGAGTGGGTAAAACCTCTTTAGGTCAATCTATCGCGCGTGCCACGGGACGGAAGTATACGCGCATGGCATTGGGCGGGGTACGTGATGAAGCGGAAATTCGCGGTCACCGCCGTACTTATATTGGCTCGCTTCCAGGTAAACTGATCCAGAAAATGTCCAAAGTCGGTGTGCGTAACCCGCTGTTCTTACTGGATGAGATTGATAAAGTCTCCTCTGACATGCGTGGCGATCCGTCATCAGCTTTGTTGGAGGTCCTCGACCCAGAGCAAAACAACGCTTTTAACGATCATTACTTAGAAGTGGATTACGATCTCTCTGATGTTATGTTTGTGGCGACGTCAAACTCCATGAATATTCCCGGCCCCTTGCTGGATCGCATGGAAGTGATTCGTTTATCAGGTTATACCGAAGACGAGAAGCTGAATATTGCTAAGCGTCATTTGATTGATAAACAGGTTGCACGTAATGGTCTTAAGCCGCATGAAATCACTATCGAAGATTCAGCGATTATTGGCATTATCCGTTATTACACGCGTGAAGCCGGTGTTCGTAATTTAGAGCGTGAAATTTCGAAGCTATGTCGTAAAACGGTTAAAGAAATCTTGCTCGATAAAGATCTTACCCAGGTCACGGTGACTAACGACAACCTCCAAGATTATTTGGGAGTTCGGCGTTTCGACTACGGCAAAGCGGATGAGCAAAACCGTGTCGGTCAGGTAACGGGCCTTGCTTGGACCGAAGTCGGTGGTGATTTGCTGACTATCGAGACAGAGTCTATGCCAGGTAAAGGTAAGCTGACACATACCGGTTCGTTAGGCGACGTGATGCAAGAATCAGTGCAAGCGGCGATGACCGTGGTGCGTAGCCGTGCTGAGAAGCTGGGTATCAATAGCGACTTTTACGAGAAGCGTGATATTCATGTCCACGTCCCAGAAGGCGCAACGCCCAAAGATGGCCCAAGTGCGGGCATCGCGATGTGTACTGCCTTGGTGTCAAGCTTAACCGGTAACGCAGTGCGTTCCGATGTCGCGATGACGGGAGAAATCACCTTACGTGGTGAAGTGCTTCCAATTGGCGGCTTGAAAGAAAAATTATTGGCAGCGCGTCGCGGTGGGATTAAAACCGTCGTGATTCCAAAAGAAAACGAGCGTGATCTAGAGGATATTCCTGACAATGTGAAAGAGGCGTTATCGATTCACCCAGTACGGTGGATTGACGATGTGTTGACCATTGCGTTGGAGAATAACCCACTCGGTATTGAGTTAGTGAACGCTGAAAAGAGTGACATGCAGCAAAATTAAGCAACCTAAAACGCTGACGGACCGTAAAAGGCTTGTCAGCGTTTTTTTTGCTCGCTAACGTTACTTTGAGTTATTGCCTGCATGGGGCGGGCAAGCGCGCTTTCAACGTCTTTCGTCGACAAAGCGTCTGTTATTGAAAACCGCAATCCTAATAGAATTTGCGGAGATGTAATCTAAGGGGATGAAAAAGTGAATAAGTCGGAACTGATTGATCATATTGCAGAAGGTGCGGATATCTCTAAGGCCTCGGCGGGCCGCGCACTGGATGCTTTCGTAGACTCTGTCTCTGAAACACTGAAATCAGGCGATCAAGTCGCGTTAGTGGGTTTTGGTACCTTCTCAGTGCGTGAGCGTTCGGCACGTAAGGGCCGCAACCCGCAAACGGGCGCTGAAATCGATATTGCAGCAGCAAAAGTACCTGGCTTTAAGGCCGGTAAAGCGTTAAAAGACGCAGTGAACGATTAATTATCACGTGACTCCGTACCGAATTATTCGCGTTTGACAGGGTGTTGGAGCTGCAAAGCCACTAACAACCGCGTATAATTCGACGCAGAAGAGCGTAAAGGCGCATCAAACGATGCGCCTTTTTAGTTGAAAAATAACCAACCCAAATCAGTTGGAGTACCGGCCAGTTATGATGGAACGTATACGCGAAGGCACCAATAGTCTTGTGGTGAAGATCATTTTAAGCCTTATTATCTTTTCCTTTGCTTTTGCCGGTGTCGGCAGTTACCTGGCAGGGGGCTCCAACCCGCCTGCTGCAACCGTAGGTGATAAAGAAATCAGCCGTGCTGAACTGGATCGCGCCTATCAAAATGAGCGTGCGCGTATGCAACAACAAGCAGGAGAGCAATTCAATCAGCTGCTTGGTAATCCAGAGTACGTGAAGCGTTTTCGTCAAAATATTCTGGATCGCATGGTCAATGATTTGCTTTTGGAGCAAGAAGCAAGCAAGTTGGGCTTACGTGTCAGTGATGAGCAAGTGAAAGCCGCGATTCGAGCGATGCCTCAATTCCGTCAGTCTGGTCAGTTTAATAACGAGCGTTATCAAGCGGCATTACGTCAAACTGGCATGAGTGCAGATGAGTTTGCTAACTACATGCGTACAGACTTGATGCGCCAACAGTTGGTTAATGGCCTGCAAAGTACAGCCTTCGTATTACCTAGTGAGTTAGAAAGCCTGTATCGTCTCGAAGCGCAGAGTCGTGAAGTGCGTACCATCACTTTATCGGTTGATACTTTCGCGGAGAAGGTGACATTGAGTGATGAAGAGCTCGAGAGCTATTATCAAACCAATCGCGATGACTATGTTCAGCCGCGTATGGTGAAAGTCGCCTATGTAGCATTGACCGGTGACAGTTTGGCAAGTGATATTCAGATCTCGGATGATGAGATCAGTGCCTATTATCAAGAGAATCAGTCACAGTATGGCTCGCAAGAACGACGAAAAGTCAGCCACATCTTGATTGAAGGCACTGGCGATGAAGCGAAAGCGCGTGCACAGGACGCGTTAGAACGTCTTAATCAAGGTGAAGCATTTACAACACTGGCAAAAGAAGTGTCTGATGACACCTTTAGTGCAGAACAAGGCGGTTCACTAGATTGGATCGAACCTGACGTGATGGATCCTGCGTTTGAAAAAGCCGCTTATGGGCTTAACAGTAAAGGGGACATTAGCGGTCTAGTTCAATCTGACTTCGGCTTTCATATTATTCGCTTAGATGATATTGACCCGGCTGACGTGACACCTTTAGCTGAGGTTAAAGAGGATATTCGTCAAGCGCTGCAGCAAGCGCATGCTGCGGATCGTTTCTATGCCCAAACGACAAAACTTGCTGAAGTGGCGTTTGAAGAAGCAAATGGTTTAGAGCCAGCGGCCGATGCCATCAATGCGACTGTGCAGTTCACCGATTACTTTGCGCCAGAAAAAGCGAAGGGACTGATGGCACGCCCTCAAATCCAGCAAGCGTTGGATAGTTATGACGTGCGTGAAAACGGCCTCAACTCTGAGCTTATTGAGCTGTCAGGTGAGCACGCTATTGTCGTTCGACTTGACGATGTGAAACCCGAAAAGCAGTTAAGCTTTGCGGAGGTTAAAAGTCAGGTCCGTGATACGCTCGCCGCGGAAAAAGGACGAGAGCAGGCGCAAGAAAAAGCCAATGCATTGGTTGCACAGCTAGAAGAAACTGGCGAGTTGGGAGATGGCGGTTACGCATTCAGTAAGGCACAAATACTCAACCGCGTGTCTCAGCAACAAGCGATTGCAGAGCGTGCTTTCTCACTACCTCAGCCAGAACAAGTAAGTGCTAGCTATGGTGTGACTCAGGATGAACAAGGCAATATCGTTGTGGTTGCACTGGACGATGTTATCGATCCTGAAATCCCTGATATTAGCCCACAAAGCCAGATGGCATCTCGTGTCGCTCGCGCGATGAGCAATATGTCTTTGTCGGCAACATTGCAAGCATTGCGTGATGAGGTAGATGTTACCTATGCAGAATCAGGTTCACAGTAATAAATTATCCTGTCATCTAGCAGAGTGAGACTTCTCTCGCATTAGATGATGTGAACAAACAAAAACGGCGTTAGGGTTTTGTCCTGCGTCGTTTTTCTTTTATCGGTACCATGCAATCGCTTAAGCGTGACAGTAGGGTGGGGATGAACTTAATCAATAAGGAACTAGCCCATGAAGCACGTATTGTCCAGTATCATGTTTGTCTTGGCATTGATAACTTCCCCTGTTGTCTTGAGTGCTAGCCAAGATGAAGCGCAAGTATCAGAACAAGTGGAAAGTCATTCAGTGAATATCAACACGGCGAGCGAGCAGCAGTTATCAGAACTACTCAACGGTATTGGCCCTGCGAAAGCCAAAGCCATTATCGAGTATCGTCAAGCTCATGGTGAGTTTACCTCGCCAGATAATTTGACGGACGTGAAGGGGATCGGTCCATCGACACTGGAGAAAAACCGCGACCGAATTAAAGTGTAATGATGAAGCTAGCGCAAAGGGGCTTAGCTCTTTGCGCTAATAATACTTGTGTCTGTCCGTCTGAATGCACACAATGTAAGCGATGTGTAGTACGGTAGCAGGATGCAATGACTCAAAAACAAAGCCACTTTTTTGCCCACCTTGCGCGAATGAAGCTGATTTACCGTTGGCCGCTTATGCGCAATGTTTCCGCCGAAAATATTTCCGAACATAGCTTACAGGTTGCCTTTGTGGCGCATGCGTTAGCATTAATCAATAACAAACGTTTTGATGGACATTACCAGCCGGAGCGCATTGCGGTATTAGCCATGTTTCATGACTGCAGTGAGGTGATCACTGGTGATTTACCTACTCCAGTGAAGTACTTTAATCCGTCGATTGCTGCCGAATATAAAAAAATTGAAAAAATGGCGGAGAAAAAGCTCATAGCGATGCTGCCTCCGGAGCTACAAGACGAGTACAGCGGTTTGATTGATTCTGACCATATCGACTCTGATGATTATTTGTTGGTTAAACAAGCGGATATCTTGTGTGCGTACTTAAAATGTTTGGAAGAAATTGCAGCAGGTAACCATGAATTTGAACAAGCGAAGAAGCGACTCGAAACATCACTAGAAAAACGGAGCTCACCGGCGACGGATTATTTTATGGCCACGTTTGTTGATAGTTTTACTTTATCGCTTGATGAGATCAGTGATGATGGATTTTAAACTCCCCGAGACCTGGCAGACACGCCAGATGACCAATGAGAACAAAAAACGTCGACA
The DNA here is from genome assembly GCF_900141775.1 of Salinivibrio sp. ES.052. Taxonomy (GTDB): domain Bacteria; phylum Pseudomonadota; class Gammaproteobacteria; order Enterobacterales; family Vibrionaceae; genus Salinivibrio. The sequence goes on from NZ_FSRI01000001.1 coordinate 339,109, forward strand.
CGATAAACGTACCGCTTATCAGCGCGATCGTGCTCGTATTTTGCACTCGGCAGCTTTTCGACGCTTACAAGCGAAAACACAGGTGTTAGGGGCCGAGCACAGTGACTTTTATCGGACACGTTTAACGCACTCGCTGGAAGTGTCACAAATCGGTACTGGGATTGTTGCTCAGCTTAAAGAAAAACAGCCTGAATTTCGCCCGTTACTACCTTCAACGGGATTGATGGAGAGCTTGTGCCTCGCTCACGATATCGGTCACCCACCTTACGGTCATGGTGGCGAAATCGCATTAAATTATATGATGCGAAATGATGGTGGGTTTGAAGGCAATGCCCAGACATTTCGGATTGTGACGTTACTTGAACCTTATACGCAACATCATGGCATGAATCTGGCGCGCCGTACCTTGCTGGGCGTGATGAAATATCCTGCCTTTATTAGCGCCACGCACAATGGTTCACAGCCAGAGCCAGTCAGAGACTTTCGTCACCTCAAAGCGCGTGATTGGCAGCCTGCGAAAGGTATTTACGATCATGATAGTGTGCGCCGAGACTGGGTGCTTGAACCGTTCAGTGAGGTGGATCGGGCGTTATTTTTGACGTTCAGGGAGAACACGCCCGCTGACCAGCACCGTAAAACACGTTATAAGTCGTTAGATTGCTCGATTATGGAGCTGGCGGATGATATCGCCTATGGTGTTCATGATCTGGAAGATGCGATTGTCATGGGCTTGGTGACGCGTGAGCAATGGCAAGAGGCTGTGGCAAGCTATATCGCTGAATGTGGTGATCCTTGGTTAGAGGCCAATATTGGTGAGCTGAGTGAGCAAATGTTCGGTCCACCGTATGAGCGCAAAGATGCGATTGGCGCCTTGGTCAACACCTTGTTAACGTCTGTTGAGGTCTCACCGACGGTGCAAGATGGCACCCACAGTTTTACCTCCCCTTTGTTAGCGTGGAACGCGTATTTAACCGAGGTGATGGCCGGCGTACTTGAGGTGCTGAAGCGATTTGTCAGCCAGTTTGTGGTGCAGCAGCCAGAGCTTCAGGTGGTTGAGTATAAGGGTCAGCAATTAGTGATGGAGCTGTTTGACGCTTTTGCCTCTGATCCTGAACGTTTGTTGCCTAAAGACTATCAACAAGATTGGTTAATGGCGCGAGCTGCGGGCGAATCGGGCATGCGCGTGATTGCCGATTACCTTTCGTCGATGACAGACAGTTTTGCGCAAAAGTTATATAGCACGATGTTCACCGCCGCGAGCAACGGGCCTGTGTATGCTATTCGCTAGGACGGTTTGTACTGTGTGATGAGGGCATAAAGGCAAGCTGGCGGGCTATCATCGTCTCAAAGCTTGCCAATAAGGGCTGATAATGTTCACTGTTACCGCTGAGCTCGCTGAGTGCAGTAAACCCGGCTTCTAGAGTGGAAAGGGCCCCTAGTTTTGCACTTTTGCGGATGGTGTATTGGCTAGGCGACATGGGAGTGATATTTACTGTTGGTAAATCATGGAGATTCTTTGACAGCTGATACATCTTGTACGCTTTTTTCCATGTTCCATCGAGTAAGATGATCCCCCACGGCCTCTCTCGATTATTGTCCTCGACAGGTTGCTCGGTAAGCGATGACAGTGAGATGGCATGTTCGCCCGGGTATAACACTGCATAGCGGCGCTGGGTCTGTGCGAGTGTTTCATTAAGCGCACCGTGTTCACTAAAATTTTCTCCTATCCAACGCTCACAATTGTCTAGCGCTAAACTGAGCAAGCAAGCGCTATTCTTGGGATGTGAGACCTCATCGGGATGCTGCAAGATAATCACTGGGATCGAGTTCGTGATCGGTGTGATAGCATCGCATACGCAAATGGCTTTCGCTTTGTGGCAAGAAGAGCAGTATCGAGACATGATGGTCGCTGTTTGATAACGGAATCAAGCAGCGTTTTACCGCTGCTTGATAGGAAACGCAAGTGTCCTTTAGGGGCTAGGCGCCTTGGCTATACCCAGAGAGGAAGCGTTCAAAGCGGCTGATCGCCATTTCCAAATCATCGACACGCGGGAGCGTCACTAATCGGAAATGATCTGGTTGCTGCCAGTTAAAACCGGTGCCATGTACCATGAGCACTTTTTCCTGGAGCAAAAAATCGAGCATTAGTTTTTCATCGTCATGAATGTTGTACCGTTTGGTGTCGATTTTCGGGAATAAATACAGTGCTCCTTTGGGCTTTTTACAGCTCACTCCAGGGATCTGGTTGATCAGCTCATAGGCTTTATCACGCTGCTCAAGTAATCGGCCGCCCGGAAGGATCAGCTCGTTAATACTTTGATAGCCACCGAGTGCCGTTTGAATCGCATGCTGCATCGGCACGTTGGCACACAGGCGCATGGAAGCGAGCATTTCTAGTCCTTCGATATAACCACGGGCATGCTGCTTGGGCCCAGTCACTAGCATCCAACCGGCACGAAAGCCGCAAACGCGATACGCTTTGGACAAACCGTTAAAGGTCAAACAAAGCACATCTGGGGCGAGGGTGGCAATTGAATAGTGTTGAGCCCCGTCATAGAGAATTTTATCGTAAATCTCGTCCGCAAAAATAATCAGCTTATGTTGGCGGGCCAGCTCGACAACGTGCAACAAAAAGTCACGGCTATAGACGGCCCCGGTCGGATTATTCGGGTTGATCAGCACTAACCCACGAGTGTTGGGCGTGATCTTGCGCTTGATATCCTCTAAGTCTGGGTACCAATCGGACTCTTCATCACACAGATAGTGAACTGGCTTTCCGCCTGATAGCGAGGCGGCGGCGGTCCAAAGTGGGTAGTCGGGCGAGGGGACAAGCAGTTCATCGCCATTGTTGAGTAAAGCTTGCATGGCCATGACGATCAGTTCTGAGGCACCGTTGCCCAAATAGACGTCTTCAACGTCAAGATCCATCAATCCGCGCTTCTGATAATGTTGCACCACCGCTTTGCGCGCCGAGTAAAGGCCTTTTGAGTCACAGTAACCCTGCGAGGTGGGTAAATTCCGGATCACATCGACGAGGATTTCGTCCGGGGCGTCAAAGCCAAACGGCGCGGGGTTACCGATATTCAGTTTTAAAATACGGTGGCCTTCTTCTTCCAGCCGTTTTGCTTCTTTCATCACTGGGCCGCGAATGTCATAACAGACATTATCCAGCTTGGCGGACATACCGATTGGTTGCATTACCCTTCCTGTCAATCAAAGGTGAAAATTGTTATTAGGCTTTTTAAGTAACTTACACTATTTCTCACCCTCTTCGAAAGATGGTCAATCGATTTGGGAAGGATTCAGTGAATAAGGTTTTGTTTCGCTTGGGTCGACAAAAAATCAGCCGATTTTAACCGAAGACTGATCTAGCGCATATTTGTCTTACCCTGTGACAGGTAGACTGACAAGCAAGATTAACGTGCTACATAAATAGAAGCATGTACCGACTTGCGAATAGGACTGCCGCCTCGGCGGTTGGAGGATGTCGTGACTACCTTGATTCAAGCGGCTAATTACTTACAAAGCCAGCTGGCGATCAGCCAAGCACCAACACAGCTGCAAACCGATTTTACCTGGCCAGGGGATTTATCACCGATTGCGTGGTTAGAGGCACAACCCGTCTACCCGAAGAGTTATTGGCAATCGCGTGATGGCCGGGAAGAGGTATTGATTCTGGGAGCCTGCCGTCAGTTTGCTCAATTGCAGCAGGCGCAAGCCAGCTTATTACCTGATCAAAGAATCTGGGGATGTGTTGCGTTTGATGATGCACCAGGCACCGGTGACTTTTTTCTTCCTGTGGTGGAGCTTATTCGCCGCGATAAGCAATGGCAGCTTTGTGTCAATCTCACTGCTGAAACTGACAGCCAAACGACCCTCAATCACATTGTCTGGCAAGGTCGGCCCCTTGCGCCAATGGTCGGGCGAGTGACTCAAGAAACACATACCCCAAGCCATCGTCAATGGTGTCACTCGGTGACGCGTGCATTGTCACACATGGCGGATTCTGAGCTACAAAAAGTGGTACTTGCGCGGCAAACACGCTTAACTTTGGAGGGTTCAGTGAGTGGTGGGCAGCTTCTTAGTCACAGTCAGCAACATAATGGCGAGAGTTTCCATTTCCTTTTTGCAACCGGGCCTGATGATGCCTTTGTTGGATCGACCCCTGAACGGTTATATCGGCGTCGTGATTGTCGCGTGACCACAGAAGCGGTAGCTGGCACCGTGCGTCGTGGTGCGAGCTTTAGCGAAGATCATCATCTTGGAGAATGGTTGTTAAACGACAATAAAAACGTTCATGAGAATCAGTTGGTCGTTGATGATATTTTTGCTGGCCTACGTCGTCATTCATTAACGATTACCGTTGACCCTGAATCGCATTTGATTGTGCTTCGTCATCTTCAGCATTTGCGTCGTCGTATTAGTGCCATTGTCGGACCAGGAGTGGATGACAGTGTGATCTTGGGCGCGCTTCAGCCGACTGCTGCGGTGGCGGGTCTCCCTCGTAATACGGCTCGCGCGTTTCTCGCTGAACAAGGGATCACTCGGGGTCGTTATAGTGGGGCCGTGGGGTATATTTCGCAACGTGAAAGCCAATTTTGTGTCGCGATCCGAAGCGCGCAAATTACCCACAATACGGTGGATTTATTTGCGGGCGCCGGAATCGTTCCGGGATCTGATCCTGAGGCTGAGTGGCAAGAGTTAGATAACAAACTGACGACCATGCGTCAGTGTTTACCTTGTACGCAGGTGGACGAGCACGACGATGTGATTGCTGGAGTCTGCTAATGTCGCTGACACTTACGCATATTTGGGCTGAGACCCTCATCGATGAATTGTCGCGCTTGGGCGTCAAACATATTTGTGTTGCCCCAGGATCACGCTCGACGCCGCTTACGTTGGCGGCTGTGAAACAAAGTCAGCACTCTCAGCGCCCGATCACCTTACATCGTCATTTTGATGAACGCGGTCTTGGTTATCTTGCGTTAGGCTTAGCCAAAGCCGGACACGCACCGGTTGCGGTGATTGTTACCTCTGGCACGGCGGTGGCAAATTGTTTGCCTGCGGTAGTCGAGAGCGGGTTAACCGGTGAGCCGTTAATTATCCTTTCTGCGGATCGCCCGTTTGAATTGGTCGATTGCGGGGCGAACCAAGCGATTGTACAGCGCAATCTGTTTTCATCCCATGTCATCGCCCAACTTGACTTGCCCACGCCAGATGCGGGCATGCCACTTCATGCTTTATTAACCAAGGTAGATCAGGTGCTTGCCCATCAGGCAGCAGGTGGCGGCAGTGTGCACATTAATTGCCCGTTTCGAGAGCCGTTCTATGGTGAACGAGATGCGGCGCTTGAGGCGGAGATCCGTGCCCCGATTGCTAACTGGTATCAAAGCGAACAAAGCTATATGCGCCATCATGGACGGTTTTCTGCGTCGATAGAGCGAGATGGTCTACCGCCCCGTTTGCCATCCGATCGCGCAGTCAAAACGGTGATTGTGGCGGGCGCGCTGCCGCACGGGTTATCAGCATCGGTTAACCGTTTAGCTGAAGCGCTGAATGCGGTGGTATTAGCCGACCCACAATCGGGCATCACGAGCACGGCACCTGGCTACGATCTTTGGTTAAACCATCCCAACTTGCAGGCGCAGTTGTATCAGGCGCAATGGGTCATCCAGCTTGGGGGCCGTTTGGTGTCAAAACGTTTGGGGCAATGGTTGGCGCAAACCTCAGCGCAATATTGGTTGGTGACGGATCAAGCGCAGCCACTTGACCCCCATCATCGGGCGGTTGAACAGTGTGTTGTCCATACGCGCCACTGGTCGTCATGGCTTGATGCACTGACTGATCAGGTGAGTGCGTCGTTCTCAGTGCCTGAAGACCTTACTCCGCCCGCGAACTCCCCCTTTGTTTGGCAACAAACCTTGACTAATGAGGCGAAAGTACAGATGGAGCGCGCGGCTGACAGTCTCTCTCCCTCATCGCTATCAGAGCACCGCCTATTTCAAAAATTATCGTCAATGCTTCCCGAGCACCTCGATATTTTCATCGGCAATAGTCTGGCGATTCGTTTAGCCGATATCTGGTCACAACTTGATAGGTATCCGGTTTTTGTCAATCGCGGTGCGTCAGGGATTGATGGGTTATTTGCCTGTGCCGCTGGGGTTCAGCGATGCCGACATCAGCCTATGTTAGTCGTGCTTGGCGACACGAGCGCGCTTTACGATCTTAATAGTCTTGCACTATGGCGAGCATCGCCGGCACCGGCTGCAATCCTTATTCTCAACAACAATGGCGGCGGCATTTTTGACTCGTTGCCGGTCGAACCGCAGCTTTGTGACGCCTATTATCGCATGCCACATGGCCTTGGTTTTGAACATATTGCCGCGCAATTTTCATTGAACTATCAGCAACCGACCAGTGAATCTGATCTTGCCGCCGCGCTTGCCCAAGCTTTCAGTACACCGGGGGCTGACGTGATTGAAGTGGTGACTCCCGCGGGTGAAGCAGGAAAAATTTTGACTGAGCAACTTGCCAATATGGCTGCGCAGGAGGGGTGATGCTGGGTTATCAGCAGGGCGGTAACGTAGAAGGCCGCAAGGTCGTTTTTCTGCACGGCTTGCTGGGGAGCGGGCAGGATTGGCAGGGCGTCACGTCTCGCTTAAGAGACTGTCATTGGCTCTGTATCGATTTACCCGGCCACGGTGACAGTGTTGACGCTTTAGGTGTTGATTTTACAACCACTCTCGACGCGGTGCGTCAGACCTGTGACCACGTGTGGGGTAATCAGTCGGCCTATCTGGTCGGGTATTCACTCGGGGCGCGTATCGCAATGCATTTAGCCATTGCTTACCCAGCGTGTTGGCTAGGGTTATTTCTTGAGGCTGGGCATCCTGGTCTTCGACATGCTCATGAGCGTCATCAACGGCTAGCCCATGATCAAGCCTGGGCTAAGCGCTTTGGATGCGAGCCGCTCTCTGCCGTATTAAACGACTGGTATCAGCAATCGGTGTTTCAATCTCTCGATGCCGCGCAGCGTGCCGAGCTGATAACAGCCCGTGGTCATAATCATGGACCCGCGATTGCCGCGATGCTCGATGCCACGTCACTCGGTCGGCAAGCCGACCTGCGCACCGTACTAGGTAATGTATGTCGCCAAGGGTTGCCGATTGACTACCTTTGTGGGGAGCAAGACGACAAGTTTATCTCACTGGCCCATTCTCTGCTGCTCACCACGGGGATCCCATTTACCTTGATCAAGGGGGCGGGGCATAATTGCCATTGGGCCGATCCGTCGCGGTTTGTGCAGGTACTATTAGAAAAATGCCTGTTGTCAGCGTGACTATTTTAATATTCCAATTTTCGGGGCCTTGTACCCAACCAACCAATAAAAGGGAGAGCCTATGGCTGTTACGCCGGGTATGACCGAACAAGAACTGTACTCACCCATTGAGTGGGTAGAGACTGATCTGACATTCAGCGACATTCTGTACCATAAATCAGCAGACGGCATTGCGCGCATTACGATTAATCGTCCCCAAGTTCGCAATGCCTTTCGTCCCCAAACCGTCAAAGAGATGATGCAAGCGCTCTCAGATGCCCGTTACGACAGTGATGTAGGAGTGATCATCCTGACCGGTTTAGGCGAAAAAGCCTTTTGTTCAGGAGGCGATCAATCTATTCGTGGTGACTACGGCGGCTATCAAGACGACGAAGGCACCCATCATCTTAATGTGCTGGACTTTCAGCGTCAGATCCGTACCTGTCCAAAGCCTGTGATTGCTGCTGTGGCCGGTTATGCTGTAGGCGGAGGTCACGTGCTACATATGATGTGTGATCTGACCATCGCGGCCGATAACGCTCAATTTGGACAAACCGGACCCAAAGTGGGCAGCTTTGATGGTGGCTGGGGCGCCTCGTACATGGCCCGCATTGTGGGTCAAAAGAAAGCGCGTGAAATTTGGTTCCTATGTCGGTTCTATAACGCACAAGAAGCGTTAGATATGGGACTGGTAAACACTGTGGTGCCACTTGCCGACTTGGAGCGAGAAACGGTGCGCTGGTGTCGTGAAGTGCTGCAGCACAGCCCGATGGCACTGCGTTGCCTAAAAGCCGCGTTGAATGCTGACTGTGACGGACAAGCTGGGTTGCAGGAGTTGGCGGGGAACGCAACCATGATGTTCTATATGACTGAAGAAGGGCAAGAAGGGCGCAATGCGTTCAACGAGAAGCGCCGTCCGGCGTTCAATCGTTTCCCACGTAATCCATGAGGTGAGTATGAGGCAGGCACGGATCTACCACTATAGGTTACCGATCCAGTCGGGCGTGTTTCTGCGCGACAAGCGACTGGCTGAGCGGGAAGGATTGGTGGTTGAGCTGAGCGAAGGGGCACGTCGCGGCTGGGGAGAAATTGCACCTCTCCCGGGGTTTAGTCAAGAGAACTTAGCACAAGCGCGCCACGCGTTGATTGCCGCCACCGCGGCATGGTGTGATCACCGCCATGTGGCGATGACACAGCTACCACCCTCAGTCGCGTGGGGAATGAGTGTGGCGCAAGCGGAGTTGGACCAAAAGCTACCGACAGAGGCGACGTTTGCGACTGTGCCTGTCTGTACGGGCGATCCTGATGCGCTCTTACAAGCGTTGAGTGGACCCAGTCAAACGCCATCACCGCAAGCCAAGGTAAAAGTAGGCGAATATGAGGTGGCGCGCGATCGGTTGATGGTCACGACTTTACTGGAGGCGATCCCGACATTAACCTTACGGCTGGATGCCAATCGGCGTTGGCGCCCAGAGCAGCTAAGCCAGTTTTGGCAAGGCTTGAGTGAGGCACATCAACAGCGGATTAGCTGGATTGAAGAGCCCTGTGCCGATCCCTTGCAATCACTTAGCTGTGCGCAACAGTTGAGCTTTCCTCTCGCTTGGGATGAGACATTACGCGATCACGATGACAGTGAATTGATTGAAAGTGAATACGTTTCGGTGTGGGTACTCAAGCCCACTTTGATGGGCGATCTTGCGTCACTGACGAGCTGGGTTGATAGTGCGGAAATGCTTGGCAAGCAGGCTGTGATCAGTGCTGCGCTAGAATCAAGCCTTGGACTCACGCAGCTATCACGCTTTGCCACCTGGTTAACGCCGGATGTGGTTCCTGGACTTGATACGCTGAGTATCTTTGCCCATCAACTTGACCGTACGTGGCCGGGTGCGCCGCAGCCATTAGCGCCTTTGCATGACCAGCCTCTTATCTGGGTAAATACATTGTGACGGCCGCAGCGTTCGGGGTTAAGGCGTGGCCATGGCGGCACTGGGCTGACTGTGCACCAGACTCGCTTGCTATCGAGAGTGACACCTCACTGACATGGCAGGCGCTGGTGGCGGATGTGGACCGTCAGCAAACGCAGTTTAATGCCGCGCCAGTGGTGGTGTTCGACAGTCGTCTTGCTCCCCAGCGCTTAGTGGTGGGCCTGCTTGCTGCATGGCAAGCGGGTAAGATCACCTTAGTGCTCAATCATGCTTTAAGTGACGACGTGAAAGCCGCCGTGTTGGCAGAACTTGGCGAGTTTCAATGGCTGGACCGCGATAACGACAAGGTAAGAGGATCTGACGCGATATCGATAGTGCCTTGGCAACCATGGCAACCGCTCACCATGACGCTGACATCAGGGTCAACAGGAAAGCCCAAAGCCGTGGTACATGCCGCGCATCAACACCTTGCCAGTGCGGCAGGTTTAACCCAGATGCTGCCGTTTCAAGGGCTGTCTGAGCACGAGGAGAGGCCGAGCAGTAGCACCGATAGTTGGTTGTTATCGTTGCCGCTTTTTCATGTGTCGGGGCTGGCTATTGTGTGGCGCTGGTTATTCAAAGGTGCCACCCTCGCCATTTTCCCTTGTCAGGGAGAAGCTTTACCCGAATCACTGACTCGGGTGACACACGCCTCCTTGGTGCCCACACAACTCTATCGCGTCTTACCTTGGTTGGCCGCGCGGCAAGCGCCTTCTCGACTTAAGCATGTATTACTGGGCGGTGCAGTGATTCCCGCACGATTGACGCAACTAGCTGAGCAACAGGGCATTGCTTGTTGGTGTGGCTATGGCATGACAGAAACCGCATCGACCGTCACGTTAAAGCGCGCCGATGGCCATGACGATGTCGGTGAGCCTTTGCCGTATCGTACCGTTGCGCTGGCGAGCGATGGTGAAGTGATTCATCGTGGCGACACGCTCGCGTTAGGATATTGGCAGGCGGGACGGTTAAAGGCGCTTTCGGCAGAACAAGGCTTAGCCTCGCGGGATCTGGCGAGATGGGAGACGCGTCGCCAGCGGCCAGTGTTGCGTATTATTGGGCGCAAGGATAATCAGTTTATCTGCGGTGGAGAAAATGTTCAGCCTGAGCGTATTGAAAACCACTTACTTCAACGAGACGAGATCAGCCAAGTCGTGGTTGTCCCGGTTATCGACCATGAATTTGGCGCGCGTCCTGTTGCGATAGTGCAAAGCACAGCGCCACTGGATCAGGTGCAATTAACGGCGCATTGTCAGTCGTTAGCGCCTTATCAACGTCCCATTGCTTTTTTGCCGTGGCCGACATTTGAGCAGGGTGCCAGTATTAAGCCGTCACGTGTGCAGCTTGCCCAATGGGCAAGCCAGCAAATCGAACATTAAGGTCGGTCGGCACGTAAGCGAATCACCTCGTCGCGCATATACGCGGAAGTGGCTTTTTCCGGCTCAACGGCGGGGCCGGCAACCACAGTTACCTTTGACCAAAAGCGTTTTGGCAGTTTTAACATGGCTTTGCCGCCATGTCGGCTAAAATAACTGCCCCACAAGCCTTGCAGTGCCATGGGCACGACGGGGACCGGTGAACGCTGCAGAATCATATCCATGCCACGACGAAACTGGTCTATTTCACCATCAAAGGTCAGGTGACCTTCTGGGAAAATCAACACCACTTCGCCATTATCTAACGCGCGTTGGATCTCATTCATCGCGGCGCGAATAGTGCGTCCTCGGTGACTGATGGGGATCACTTTTGAGGTGCGGAAGAACCAATGCAGCACGGGTAATTTATATAAGTCCTCAAACATCACAAAGCGAATCGGACGATGACAAGCACCCGCCAGCAAAAGCGCGTCCATGTAGCTGACATGATTACAAATCAGTAAGGCTCCCCCTTGTTCGGGAATATGATGTAAATCTTTATGCTTCACCCGATACAAGGTGTGCGTGATCATCCACGTAAAAAAGCGCAGTGCAAAAATCGGCACCAACTGACTGACATAAATAGCGACCAATAAATTGAGCACTGTCAGTAACAAGAAAAACTCGGCAATGGAGATTTTCACCACCACCAAGAGGGTGATGCCAAGAATGGCGCTTGCCACCATAAACAACGCATTGAAGATATTGTTGGCGGCAATAATGCGTGCACGCGCAGCTTTATCGGCGCGCTGTTGCATCAAGCTATACAAGGGGACGATAAAGATCCCACCGAACACGCCAATCATCAATAAATCGATAAACACCCACGTCAGTGCCGGATCGGTCACAAAGGCGATTAAATCGCTGTGCACGGTTGGACTGGTGGGGGTGGCAAAAAATAAATGCAACCCAAAGCCGGTGAGCCCAAGGCTTCCCAAGGGCACGATACCGGGCTCGATACGGTGGCCGGACAGCTTATCACACAGCAGCGCGCCCACCGCGATACCGATTGAAAATAGGGTCAGTAAGAAGGAAACACCGGTTTCATTCCCGCCCAGCAAGGCGGTGTATTTAGGAAATTGGGTCAGGTAGCTTGCGCCAAGAAACCAAAACCAGCTGATACCTAAAATGGCCTGTAAGGTCACTTTGTCTTGGCGCGCAAAACGCAAGGTTTGCTTCATCAGTGAGATGGGCTTATAGCGCAGATTGAGGGTTGGATTACCGGCAGGCGCGGGAGGGATCGCATGTGCCGATAGTACGCCCAGCAGTGCAAAGGCTAACACCGCAGCGCCGGCAACCACATTGGCATGTGGGTGATGAGCGATAAATCCGGCGAGTAAGGTCCCGAGTAGAATAGATAAAAACGTGCCGGTTTCGACGAGTGCATTGCCCGAGACCAGCTCTTTATCGCTCAAGGTTTGCGGTAGCAGCGCGTATTTTACCGGGCCAAAAAAGGCGGACTGGGTGCCCATCATAAACAATAACCCCAGCAGCACTATCCATGACTCGTAATACAAGGCAATCGCGGCGCTCGACATAATCACGACTTCCAGCCATTTCACGCGCCGCATGATAAGGGCTTTATCGTATTTGTCGGCGAGTTCACCGGCAAAGGCAGAAAACAGGAAAAAAGGCAGAATAAATAGCCCCGCCGCAGCATTAATAAATAGAGTCGCATCCATTGGCAACTGCTCGGCGGAAGCAAATGCGACCATGATAACCAACACGTTTTTATAAACGTTATCGTTAAAGGCCCCTAACGCCTGTGTGATGAAATAGGGCAGAAAGCGTCGCTCGCGCAGAAGCTGAAACTGTTGGCTCATGAGTACATTGGTCCGTTTAGCGGTGCAATAAGCGACTTATACTAGCAAGGCGAGGCGAGTGCGCAACCTTTAAACGGGTTGCGCATCATTGAGTTATGCGATTGGCAATCAGTGTGCACACCCTATATTGGCTGTGTCATCGGCAAAAAACGGTTATTGATTACTGCCAGTCGACAATGGCGTTAGGCAAATTTTTGGCTGTTTTTTATTGAGACTTGATCATTCAACGTCCAAAAATCATATAGCACGCCGAGTAAGAAGAAACCGCCCGTAAAAAGGTAAATGACCCCAGTGATCCATTTCCCCATGTACATACGGTGGACCCCAAAGATACCTAAAAAGGTCAGCAGCAGCCAAGCGACGGTGAAATTGGTTTGTCCGCTACGAAAACGTAGATCCGCTTCCTTATCCATTAGCGGGATCAAGAAGAGATCGATAATCCAGCCAATCCCGAGCAATCCGAGGGTAAAAAACCAGAGCGTACCGGTGACAGGTTTACCATAGTAAAAACGGTGTGCGCCAAGAAAGCCAAAGATCCAAAGCAGATAACCGATAAACTTGCTGTGGGTATCATTCATGGTCCAGTCCTATCAATGTAAATAAATGCGTTGTGAACTTGGAGTCGTAACAGCGTAAATGGTTCCTTGAGTGCACCAAACTCCGCGATGGTTACCAGATCCGGTGGTGACGTTTGGTAACAATTAATGTCAGTCATAGGATTGACTTCACTTCCAGACACTCTAGCATGACATCAGTCATAAACCACAGATGAAGCAATCATGAAAAAATTACTCTCTGTCGCAGCGTTGATGTTTGTCTTCGTTGTTTCAGCGCCTTACGCAGAAGCCAAGCGCTTTGGTGGCGGTAAGTCATTTGGCAAAAGCTTTAAAACCGCCCCAGCCCCTAAGCAAAAAACAACCGATACCAACACCATCAAACAAAGCCCTACCAAAAGCGGCAGTAAAAAAGGCTTGATGGGTGGTTTACTCGGCGGCTTACTCGCCGGTGGTTTGTTGGCGGCCTTTTTTGGTGGTGCCTTTGAAGGTATCCAATTTATGGATATCTTAATCCTTGGTTTAATTGCCTACTTGATTATGAAGTTCTTGCGAGGTATGACACAGGCCAAAGCCAGTGCTCAGGCGCAAGGGCCTGCTTACGCGGGACAAAACAAAGGCTATTATCACGAACAGCCCTCAGCGTTTCGTAACAATGCCACAGATACCAACGCGACGTCGGGTGGTTTCGGGGAAACACAAACCGATGTCCCCTTTAACTTCCCGCCACAATTCGACATGCAAAGCTTTTTGAGTGGTGCGCGCGAACACTACCGTATTTTGCAAGGCGCTTGGAACCATAACGAGCTGGAGAAAATCCAAGAGTACGTGACGCCAGCGCTGTATAACGACTTAGCCGCCGAACGTGCGCGATTAGGCGGAGAGCAACACACCGAAGTGATGTATGTGGATGCTGAGATTGTGCGTGCCGATTACGACAGTCGCACTGCCCAACTGAGTTTGAAATTCACCGGTCGTTACTGTGATCGTGTCGAGGGTGTAGAAGAAGATATCTCGGATATTTGGCATCTAGAGCGTGATTTGACCCAGTCCAATGCACCTTGGTTGATCGTAGGTATTCAAAGCTAAAGCGAGAACACGCGTTTCGCTACAATAACGCTAGCTCATCACTGGGCTGGCGTTTTTTATGTTGCCGCCTCGAGGTAAATTAAATTATCTAACGCTTGCTGGGTGCTCTCACCGCACACGTCTTTGTCAGCGCTAAAGGCACTACACACCGCAGGTCGCTCAGGACGACCAAACAGTTTACATAAATTATGCTCGTCGAGTTGGACACATCGTGTTCCTGCGGGTTTACCGTCAGGCATACCGGGTATTGGAGAGGAAATACTCGGGGCAATACAACACGTGCCGCAGCCTAAACGGCACGAGAATGTCGGCGTAGTGGGCATAAAACCTCGGTATCGGAGAACAACGGGCAGGCACTCTACCATTGACGTTGGTTGTCGCCAAGTCGGTAAGGGAAGGTAGCTTGCACTTTACCGCTATGATGGTTATAACAGCGGCGCAATGTCGTTACCGCCACAAAGCGGAAAAATATAAGAGAGTACACATCATGAGCACGCCTTTTTGGCAACAAAAAACCTTGGCGCAAATGAGCGACGAGGAGTGGGAAGCTTTATGTGACGGTTGTGGCCGTTGCTGTTTACATAAGCTGATCGACGAAGAGACCGACGAGCTCTACTACACCAACGTGGCGTGTAGTCTGCTCGATGATAAAACGTGCTCATGCAAAGACTATCCCAATCGCTTTTCTTATGAAGAGTCATGCCTCAAGCTTACCCGCGATAAAATAGATGAGTTCTACTGGCTGCCAGAGACTTGCGCGTACCGCTTGTTGGCAGAGAATAAACCGCTGCCTGAGTGGCATCCTCTGATCACTGGCTCAAAAGCGGCAATGCACCAAGCTGGGATCTCGGTCAAAGACAGCGTGGTATACGAAATCGATGTGATTGATTGGGAAGATCATATTTTGAATCATCCTGCTCGATAGTAACGCTTAATAATGACCAATGGGTTATGAAGTAACTAATTCTATAACCTGATCAAGCCTATGGCTCATGAATGTTTGTCAATATTTTTGCGCTGCAAGTCAGTTATTCTGACTAGAAAGCGCAGATGATAGGGAAAAGGATATCCCATAAACAAGTATGAACGTTGACAAGTGATCCATGAGCCTCAGTGAATCCATCATTGTTACCATAGTTAGAACGGTGCAGCTTATGCTTGCACCAAAAGCCACAAACAAAACCCACGACTCATCCTGCCTGTGAGCTGGTCATGTTGTGGTATAAGTATCTTCTTTAATTCTAGATCTTCCAAATGCTCGTTATTGTAAGGTGTAACATTGAGTCTTTGTTTATCAGATCAGATGACGATATATATTAATGGAAATATGCAGTATAAGATTGGACAGTTTTGACAAAAGGGCCCGAGCCGACACTTGATGAATACAAAAAGATATATTCCCCACGTTCAACTATCAGCTAATCAGTTTTGTCGAGCAATAGAGATCTCCAGCGAGCAAGAAGGTCCGTTTCTACTCCCTCATCGTCATGATTATTGGGAACTGGTTTGGTGCCAAGAGGACAGAGGCACACAAAGTATAGATTTTGTTGAATATGAAAACCGCTCTAATCGTTTTTTCACTATCGCGCCAGGTCAAGTGCACTTATCCAAATTTATGGGTAACAATGTCCGTCTATTGTTGTTTTCTCCTGAGTTTGTAGGGGCGGATCGACGTAGCAACCAACTTATCAGTACTATCTTCTCCACTTACGGTGATCGTTCACCCTATATCGATTGTGATAAACAAGCCATCAAATATCTGGATCCGCTGTTTACGATGTTGAAAGAGGAGTGTGAATATAGTGAAAAGCCTTGTGATTGGGATTTGATGGAATCACTCACCAACGGCTTTTTACGCTACTTGTCTCGTTACGCTAAGGCATCAACTAAGGGAAGCGAACAGAGAGATACACGTGTTCGGAAATTGATGGAACTTATCGAGCTGCATTTTAAAGAAGAGCGGAAATGTGAGTTTTATGCATCTAAGCTTTCTCTTACAAGTAAGCGTCTTAATGAAGTTGTGAAAAACGAACGAGGCAAAACTGTTACGCAATTGATTCACGGCCGCATTATGCTTGAAGCTAGCCGCGATCTGGCGTTCTCCACGAAAACGATCAAAACCATCGCGCTTGAGATGGGCTTTGAAGACCCTGCCTATTTCAGCCATTTCTATCGCAAGCAAATGAATGAGTCACCCAAACAATTCCGGTTAAGATGTTCAGATAGTGCTGCACTATAGGGGAATCGTCCATTTTTTATTTGTCTCTGTGTTTCGATAATACCCGTAATTCTATTTACTAAAATCGGGTTTTACTGACTCCTTATGGCTATTAATCGTCAAAAACGATCCTATTTCAAAATCCTTTTATCAATACCTATGGCCTGCTCTTACGGGCATGCTTATCAAGTCACTGTTTATCATGAGCGATGCTTTGGTTATCGGACTTGGTATTGGCTCAGATGGGTTAGGGGCAATTGCTCTCATCACACCTCCCTTTTCAATTTTTACCGCTATTGCGATGATGGTCGGTGTTGGCGGTGCTGCCAAAATGTCGATAGAAACAGGTAAGGGAAGCACAGAGTCAAATCAGATCTGGTTTAGTCAATCCATCTTGCTCATTCTCACGCTCTCTTCTTTGGTCGCTATAGGTTCGTTCATTTGGTTAGATGAGCTACTTAACTTCATAGGCGCATCAGGTAACATCGCTTTGTTGGCACACGATTATATGTCGGTTATGCTGCCGTTTTTTGTGGTTTACTCGCTCGCGTGGGTATTGTCGAGTTTTATTCGCAATGATACCAATCCCAAACTTGCAACTTATGCTATGTCCATTGGAGCAATCGTCAATTTGTTGCTTGATTATCTCTTTATTATGGTCTTTGACATTGGTATGAAAGGTGCCGCATACGGCACAGCCATCGCGCAAACACTTATCGTACTGATCCTAATGACTCACATTTTTCGAAAGCAAGGATCTTTGAAGCCCAACCTCAAAGGTATCGGTTTAAATAGAGCAAAGGAGATCATGGGTCTTGGCTCGCCTACTTTTTTTATCGAACTGACGACTGCTATGACCATTGTGCTGTTCAACTATGTGCTACTGGCACAGTTTGGCGACAATTACATTATTGCTTACGGTCTGACAACCAATGTTGGCGTATTTGCACTGTTTGTGATGGTAGGAATTTCGCAGGCTTGCCAACCTATTATTAGCTTTAACCACGGGGCGGCACGCTCAGAACGAATTGATGAGACCCTCAAGCTGGGTATGAAGGCCGCAATAGGAAGCGGTATCGTTTTTTTACTAGGAATATGGCTTACTGCACCCATGATTGCGTCATTTTATTTGGGCGACGCTCATGACTTAATACCAATCGCAGCAAGTGCATTAATGTTCTACTTTTTGGGTGTGCCTCTGATGGGATTCAACATAGTTATCGGCAATCTTTTCCAAGCGATTGCTAAACCCAAACAAGCAACATTCATTTCGTTAAGTAGGGGGTTCGTGTTTGTTGCAATCGGTGTGGTGCTGTTGCCAAAGGTGTTTCCTCAAGACGGAATTTGGGCTAGTGTTTTCTTCGCAGAATCGATAACCGCTTTTATTAGTTTATCCATGCTATTCGGGTACCGACGAAACAAAATGGCCCCTTACAATGAAAGTAGCGCTATTTAGAGATAGGTCAACGCTTAAGTAGGGTCACTCTAGCCGCACTCAAATTCTTCCACTCGGCTGGAAATGCCTTTTTGTTAAGACGGTACTGTATCGACGCGCAAGCCACGGCGTAAGGCGATGGTTCTTCGCGGATAACCCATTGTTTATTTTCTGCTGTTGGGCATAATGATTGCCAACTCGACAGGAGGTGGAATGCAAGAGTATGCACGTCGTTCCAAAGCTGGCTGGGCCCTCGCGGTAGCGTTATGGGTTCTGGCAGTGTGCGCCTTGCAAAACCAACTGAGTTGGCAATCAGGTGTGCAAGCCGCTTGCCAAGCATTGAGTATGCAAGACCAAAGTGATGACACGAGTGCGGTCGGGAAAAAATGTGCCCTGTCTGAGCAGCTGGTACAGCCTACAGCGTTGACGCTCGATTGGCTTCCCGCGCCACTTTGGTGGCTGATTGTATTACTTGCGGTCATGGCGACGGTGAGCGTATCGATTACCTTACCCACTCACGACCCACCCACCTATCGGCGACGGCACCTTTGTTTTTGTGTGTTCCGAGAATAAAGCGCCTGCTTTTCAAATGGCGTATTTATTCTTAACAAGGAACAGACTTATGAATCGAATCAATGACTATTGGCACACTGTTAAACAAGGTCGCGCTTGGCAAGCTTGGGTCTTGCTGCCGTTATTGTCTTTGTGCTTACTGCTACTCACTCCAACGGCACGAGCTAATGCCCCGGATACCGGCTGGCTCAGCAATCCTGACCATCCGCCGGTGACGGCGCATTTAGCGTTAACTGGTCAAGGGAGTCCAGACACGCTGCGCCTCGATGGTTTACTTTCTATCCGCTTACAAGGTGATTGGAAAACATACTGGCGCTCGCCCGGCGAAGGGGGCGTGGCACCCGAGTTGATTATCAATGACAGCCAAAACCTGAACCAGATTACTTGGCACTGGCCGGCGCCGAAGCGCTATGAGCAGCTCGGGTTGACCATGCTCGGCTATAAAGGGCAGGTTGCTTTCCCTCTGACATTAGATGTTGAACACTGGCAACAACCGGTTTCACTGGATGCGACGCTGCGCTTGTCATCGTGCACCAGTGTGTGTGTGATCACTGACTATCCTATCTCGCTCGACTTTACGCCTAGTGCACTAGAGGCCGATGGCGAGCGGATGTATCAGTTTAACCAAGCGATGAGTCAGGTGCCCAAGCCACTCCCAAATGTGACGCTTGATTCTGCGGTTTGGGATGCAAATAAACAGCAGCTCGCTGTCATCGTGACGGGCAACCAAGCTTGGCAGCAACCTGATCTCTTGGTGGATGGTGAGGCGGTGATTGATGACACCTTTGGGGTGCCGAGTATCCACCGTGATGGCAATACGCTGACCGCGACCTTTGATGTGACTAATTGGATTGAAACGCCCAATCTAACCGACAAGCCGATTCAGGTTACCGTCATGGATAAACAGCTACTCGCCGAGCATAGCATCACGGTACGAGCAGGCCATGTGGTTGCACACGAGGGACTTTCTATTTGGGTGATTGGCGGGATTGCACTCTTAGGCGGTTTGATCCTGAATGTGATGCCCTGTGTGCTTCCCGTTCTGGGACTCAAACTAAACAGCATTGTTGCGAACCCTAACGCCACTCGTGGTGTCATTCGTGGCCAGTTTTTGGCCTCAGCAGCCGGGATACTCGTCTCCTTCTGGGCGATAGCTGGATTACTGATGGCGCTCAAGCTAACAGGGCAAGCGGTGGGTTGGGGCATCCAGTTCCAAAGTCCGATCTTTATCGGGGTCATGACGCTGGTGATTTGGCTCTTTGCCCTGAGCCTATTCGACGTGCTGCGTATTGATTTGCCCCCAAGCTGGCAGACGTGGCTAGCAACACGCGGTGGTCACACCCACAGTGGTCATTTTGTGCAAGGCGTGTTTGCGACCTTACTCGCCACACCGTGTTCGGCCCCTTTTCTTGGCACGGCTGTGGCGTACGCACTGGGCGGCTCTTTGACGGCACTATGGCTGATTTTTACCGCGCTGGCGATTGGTATGGCGCTGCCGTGGCTGTTGGTCGCCGCTTTCCCGGGGCTGACCCGCGCATTGCCAAAACCCGGTCCGTGGATGAACCATGTCAAACGGGTCTTTGCGCTGTTGCTGGCTGGCACCACAGTGTGGCTATTCTGGTTATGGATGCCTTATCTCGGCGTTTTAGGTGCAATAGCAACGGGAACACTGTTGCTGGTTGCCACTGTGTGGCTGACATATCGGACCCTTGGCAAGCTTGCGGTAATTAAAAGCTCGGCTGGGTTGCTGGTTATTATTGTGCTCGGGCTGATAGGGGCGTCCTTGACCGCGCAGCAGTGGGCAACGCCCCTCAATCCTGAACCAGATTGGGTAAGCCTTGATGAAGCGGCAATCACGCGCGCCGTCGAACAGGGTCAAGTGGTGTTTGTCGATGTGACCGCTGATTGGTGTATTACCTGCCATGCCAACAAAGTAGGGGTGATGCTACAGTCGCCCGTCTATGATGCGATCACCGCACCGAATGTAGTGACGATGCAAGGTGACTGGACCCGTCCGAGTGATACAGTGACGCAGTATTTGCAAAAGCACCAGCGCTATGGCGTACCGTTCAATATTGTTTATGGTCCGGGTGCACCTGATGGGATCGCGTTGCCGGTGATTTTGACCGATAACGCGGTGATGGCCGCGATTGAGCAGGCGAAAACACCATGACGGCCAATCAAACGAAACTGTCATGGCGTCAGCGGGTCAAACGTGGTGCGCGTGATCTGTGCTGGCTCATCGTGTTTGTGTTGATATCTAGCACTGCTGTCGATTGGTGGCGAAGCCGTGATATCGACACCAGTCAGGTACCGGTGACGTCGATGCGTTTGCTGGATGGTCGCCAACAAGATTTGGTTGCTATGTCGCAACAAGAGCCGGTGCTGGTCTATGTGTGGGCAAGTTGGTGCGGGGTATGCCGTTTTGTGACTCCCTCGGTAGATTGGCTAAGTGGTCATGCGCAAGTGGTCTCGATCGCGTTACGCTCAGGCTCGGATAAACATGTGGCCGGATACCTTGCTCATCATGGTTATGATTTTCCTGTGGTGAACGATCAAAGCGGGGCGCTTTCTAATGCCTTTTCAGTGAAAGTAACGCCCACCGTGATGGTGATCGAACAAGGAAAAATTACTTCAATTACAACCGGATTCACCACGCCCCTTGGCCTATGGTTGAGACTGTTGTAATGCATTTATATCAATAAAAAGGAAACCCAATGTCCTTCACTCGTTATATCGCGCCATGTGTTGCGCTCATGATGCTAGCCATGCCTGCTAGCGCCAAGAATTTAAGCGATACACAGCAAGCGCAACTGGATGAAATTGTTAGCCTGTTGGAAGATAACCCCAAGCTAATTGCCAACCTTAATCAGAGTTTGCAAAAGTTTGTTGAACAGCAAAAGACGTTAAAGCAAAACCTTGCCGCACGTCGTGACTGGTTTGAATCGGACACCCACAGCTGGATTGGCACCGAAAACCCTGCGGTGACTGTGGTTAACTTTATGGACTACAACTGCCCCTATTGTAAAAAGCTGGAAGAGGAATTACAGAAACTGGTGGCCGAGCATGATGATGTTAAGGTGATTAATATTGCCGTGCCACTCAAACAGCAGAGTATTGAATCGCTCGGCACCAATTCTGCGGTGTATGCCATGAATGTGTGGCTAGAACAGCCAAAAGCTTTTGCACAAGTTCATGAACTATTGATGAAAAAGCGCGGCATGCATGATGCACGCTCGCTAGATAAAATCGCCAAGAAAACCGGCACCGAAGCGTTGCTGAAAGGTAAAGAAATGACCGGAAAAGCGGTCGCAGAAAATTATCGCGCGTTTGTCGAGCTGGGGCTAAGAGGCACGCCAGCGATGATCATTGGCGAGCAAGTCGCGCCAGGCTATTTGCCATATCCACAGCTAGAAGCCATGGTTGAGGCAGCGAGGGCAGAGGGATAAATCTCCGCTAATATCACTAATAGATTGAAAGCCAGTCCTATTGTGACTGGCTTTTTTTGTGTGCTGTGTCCCGTCCTGAAATACGTTGACATAAAGAGGACTTCTTTATGACAACATCAAGTAATTCAAGCCGTAAGCGCACGCAACGTGATTACACCTTAGCCTTTAAATTAGGCGTTGTAGAGCGTGTTGAAAAAGGCGAAATGACGTACAAACAAGCTCAAGCCCGTTTTGGCATTCAGGGCCGCTCAACGGTACTCGTCTGGCTCAGAAAACATGGTAGACTCGATTGGTCGAAGCCATTTCAGCATCCCCTTATGCCACATTCAAAAGAAACCCCATCCGAAACTATCAAGCGCCTTGAGCGTGAGTTAGCCGAAGAGAAACTGCGTAACCAAATCCTCAATGGTATGGTCGATATCATGGACAATGAGTACGGAGCCGGCCTCAGAAAAAAGTACTTATCCGGTACATCTGGCAAGCCAAAGCCAAAAGTAAAATAAAGTTAGCGGCGGCATGTCGTGCCACAGGCATTTCTCGGCAAGGTGTCTATCAAGCCGTTGCTCGAATGGAAAGCCGAAGAGCTGAACTATCAATCATCAGAGACTGGGTCCAATACTGGCGTAAGTATATGCCGAGGTTAGGGGCGCGTAAGCTCTACGCGTTGGTAAAGCCCAAGCTAGTTGAACACGAAATTAAGCTAGGGCGAGACGGGTTTTTTAGCTATCTGAGAAGCGAAGGCTTACTGGTTAAACCCAAGAAAAGCTACACAAAAACTACGTGTAGTAAGCACTGGATGAAGAAGCATCCTAACCTGCTAAAAGAAGACGGACTGCATGATGCTGCGCATGTACTGGTCAGCGACATCACTTATGTTGAATCAGACCAAGGTGTGCACTATCTGTCACTGGTGACCGATGCCAACTCACGCAAGATAGTGGGTCATCACGTTAGCGAAGATATGAAAGTCGACAATGTAGTGAAAGCGCTGAAAATGGCCGTCAAAGATAAGCGCTATATCGGCAATGCGGTACATCACTCAGACCGAGGTTCGCAATACTGCTCAGCCGTTTATCAGAGTGCGCTACAGGAGAGTCAAATCCAGCCGTCGATGACGGATGGTTATGATTGCTACCAAAACGCGTTAGCGGAAAGAGTCAATGGCATACTGAAGCATGAGTTTTTACTGTACCGGTGTAAGACACTGACAGAGCTTAAAATACTGGTAAAAGAATCGATAGCGATATACAACGAAATGAGACCGCACCTAAGTTTAAGTATGGCAACCCCCAATCAGGTGCATAATAAAAAAGGCCAGCTACTGGAGCTGGCCTAAAAACTGTCAACCTATATTAGGACGGGACACTGCGCTTTGTTGTAAAAGCTGGCAAAATAGCGCGCCTTAACGGTAAAGGAACGGCATGAGTCAAACGAATCATCAATCACCACGCATTGTATTAGGCCCGATGGAGGGCGTGCTCGACCCCTTGATGCGCAAGCTGCTCACCGAGATCAATCACTACGATCTTTGCGTCACCGAGTTTGTGCGTGTGGTGGATCAGCGCTTGCCGGAAAAAGTCTTTTATCGCTTCTGCCCGGAGTTATATCAAGGTGGCCTCACCGATGCAGGTACGCCTGTTCGAATCCAACTCCTGGGGCAAGACGCCCGTGCGATGGCCATTAACGCGCAGCAAGCAATCCAGTTAGGGTCGCAAGGGATCGACATTAACTTTGGTTGCCCTTCGAAAACGGTGAATGGTAACCGCGGCGGCGCAGCGTTATTAAAGACGCCTGAGCATATCTACGAGGTGGTCAAAGCGGTGCGTGATAGTGTCGCGCCTGACCATACGGTTAGCGCAAAAGTGCGGTTGGGGTTTAATGATCTGGATGATTATTTAGAGATTGCACAGGCGGTCAATGATGGGGGAGCTGACGAGCTGGTGGTCCATGGCCGAACCAAGCGTGATGGTTATAAGGCAGGGACGATTCGTTGGGACTTAATTGCGGAAATTAACCAACAATTTGCGATCCCTGTGACGGCGAACGGTGACATTTGGGGACGGGATGACGCACTCAAGTGCCAAGCGTTAACGGGCTGTCACACCTTAATGGTGTGTCGTGGTGCGCTAAATATGCCGAACCTTGGCCAGCATATCCGTGATGATGTCGCGCCGATGCCTTGGCCTGCGGTGTTGGCTTTATTAGTGCGCTATAGCGAACAAGAGCGCCAAGGGGATAAGGCCGTGTATTTCCCTAATCGTATTAAGCAGTGGTTTAAGTATTTGCGTCAGTATTACCCTCAGGCTGATGCCTGCTTTAAGGTTATTCGCGTCCTTAATCGCGCTGATGAGATAACCAGAGCGCTC
Source organism: Salinivibrio sp. ES.052 (assembly GCF_900141775.1). GTDB lineage: Bacteria > Pseudomonadota > Gammaproteobacteria > Enterobacterales > Vibrionaceae > Salinivibrio. The sequence goes on from NZ_FSRI01000001.1 coordinate 363,313, forward strand.
GATAACGCGCGTGGGCAAACAGAATTCATAAAATAGGAAAACTTATGTCAACACTAATGACACTCTCTGATGACTGGGAAGGCATGCCTTCCAGTTTTGTTGAAGGGGCGCTGCTGGCTGCCAACATTTGTCCTGTGCCGATGGATCCAGATACTTGGTTATCGGTGTTAGTGACCGCTGGGGTTGAAGACGATGACGCTGTGGTGCTCAATGAGGAGCACAAGCAGGGAGTACTCGCGCACCTGGAACAGCAATATCATTCGTTGATGCGTAATGATTACACCTTGCCTGACGCGTTAATGGTGTCTATGCGCGGTGAGCTTGCCCAAGCCTTTGCCGAAGGGTTCCTTGCGGTATGGCCCTACATTGAGCCGCATTGGCGCGATGTAACCCTCAATGATGGTAGCCGCCGGATGTTATCTGCCCTGGTAACCACCATGCTGCTACTGAATGATGAAGCAGGCACCCTCGCGCAAATGAAAGAGGTCGGGATTGATGTTGAGCCTGGTCAATATATTGACCAGCTAGATTTAATGATCCAAGAAGTGGCGAAAGCAGCGGATGAAGCACAACAAGGCACGCATGGTGCGCACCAGGTTAATCCATTTAAGTCGGTAGGACGCAACGACCCCTGTCCATGTGGCAGTGGTGTCAAGTTCAAGAAATGCTGTGGGCGTTAGTCATATGAAGCCGTCAAAACAGTCCTCCCCGATCCGTGTTGTGGCCGGTGTTGCCATGTACGATAAGCAAGTGCTGGTGGCGCAACGGCAGCCAGACGCGCAGTTTATTAGTTGGTGGGAATTTCCTGGCGGAAAAGTCGAGCTGGGCGAAACTGACCAGCAGGCGCTTAAGCGAGAGTGGCTTGAAGAGTTCGGGGTTGAAATCCAAGTCGGTGCGCCGATTATTGAAACCGAATTCGATTATGGCGATAAGGTGATCGTACTTTGCAGCTTTTGGTGTGAAATTATTGATGGGACCTTAGCACTGAACCAGCATCAGGCCGTGTATTGGAGTGATCCTCACCGCCTTGATGCCGGGACTTTCAGTGCTGCCGATCGCCCCTTAATTGATGCGTTGCGTCATCGTTTGGAAAGCCTACCGACCAGCGAAAGCGCCGGTGTGACCGACGCGATTGTGTCAGGAGCATAAAAGCGATTATGAAAAAATACGACGTGGGGGGCGGCCAATAAACTGGGCGATGACTACTAACGCCCAGATAAATAACATGGCCGAGAAGATCCCCACGAGCCATTGAGGCATCGACCAGCCTAGCCACTGCCACACTACTTTACTGCAATCACCGTAGGCTTCAAAGACTTGTGGTAGCCATTGGTTGAGCGGTGCCCAAGAGGGGAAGTTCACCGCCACATCGCAGGTGGCACCGAACAGTTGGTTCGGATCCGGAAATTGATAACTCACGTGCTCTAGCGAGAGCTTTAGCGCCCACCCGGCCGTGACGCCATAGCCAAGCAAGCCCAGTGTCCGCCAGAAAGGATCGCTGGGGGCGATTAACCCCAGTAAGGCGGCAACGCCGATTCCGAATAAAGCGACGCGTTCATAAATACACATCACACAAGGGGCAAGCCCTTGATAGTGTTGAAAGTAGAGCGCGGTGGCTTCTAGACCCACAACACATAGAAGCAACAACAGCCAGGACGCTCGGCTGCGAGAAAACTGGTTTAAGGCGCGCCACATAACTCACTCCTGATAAAAAACAAGGCCCTATATTGAGAGCCTTGCTATTCAATCGTTTGTTGAGACGAAGGTCAATGGTAGAAGTGCGTTAGTGGGCGCTAGATATGGCTTGCTGGCTCATGTGGATGGTTTCGGAGATCCAACCTTGGTGCAGCATCCACTCAGTAGCAGGGACCAAGAAAAACTCAATGCCAATGACGCCCAATACACCCATGACAATGGTATACGGCAAGGCCATATACACCATGCGCCCATAAGAAAGGCGCAGCAGCGGCGCAAGTGTTGAGGTGAGCAAGAACAAGAAAGCCGCTTGGCCATTAGGCGTGGCGACTGACGGTAAATTTGTCCCGGTATTAATCGCTACCGATAGCATATCGAACTGTTCACGATCGATAACACCATTGAGTAACGCGGTTTTTACTTCATTGATGTACACGGTACCGACGAACACGTTATCAGACACCATAGAAAGCAGGCCATTAGCGATATAAAACATAGTGAGCTGAAGATGGCCTTCAAGTGATAACACGAGATCAATCACAGGCGTAAAAAGGTGTTGGTCGATAATCACCGCAACGATCGAGAAAAAGACCGCCAGTAGTGCTGTAAAGGGGAGCGCTTCTTCAAAGGCTTTCCCTATATGGTGTTCATCCACGACCCCAGTAAAAGCGGTAGCCAAGATGATGATACTTAAGCCGATTAAACCGACAGCGGCCAAGTGGAGTGCTAGAGCCGTGATCAGCCAAACAGCGATTAACGCTTGAACCACCAATTTAGCGATATCTTGTGGCGTTCTTTTAGCACGTTGTGCTGTATCGTACTGAACCAGTATTTTCAGCACATTATCAGGCAACTTTGCCCCATACCCAAACCAGCCAAACTTTTCGACCAGGGCGCATGTCAGCAAGCCCGCAAAGAAAACCGGCAGCGTGACAGGAGACATACGAAGAATAAACTCGCCAAAATGCCAGCCGGCTTGGTCGGCAATGATCAGGTTTTGTGGTTCACCCACCATGGTCATCACCCCGCCTAATGCGGTACCGACGCCAGCATGCATCAAAAGGCTACGAAGAAAGGCGCGATAATTTTCCAAATCGTTACGGCTAAGCTCATCGCTTAAGCTCTCATCCGAGGTGTGATCATGGTTAGCACCAAACTCTTTTCCGGACGCCACGCGGTGGTAAATCGAGTAAAAGCCGACAGCGACACTGATCACTACCGCAATAACCGTCAACGCATCCAGGAAGGCAGATAGCGCGGCTGCAGCCCCACAAAAGGCCAAAGAGAGTGCAATTTTAGAGCGAATACCCAGCAATATTTTGGTGAAAATGAACAGCAGTAACTGCTTCATAAAGTAGATGCCTGCCACCATAAAGACGAGCAATAGCAGCACTTCGACGTTAGCGACCAGCTCGTGTTTGACTTGCGCTGGACTGGTCATACCGATTGCGACTGCTTCAATGGCCAATAAACCGCCTGGTTGCAAGGGATAGCATTTTAAGGCCATCGCGAGAGTGAAAATAAACTCGACCACCAGCAGCCAACCGGCGATGAAAGGATCCATCGAGAAGACGATAGGATTGATGATTAAAAAGCCAACGATAGCCAGTTTGTACCAGTCAGGGGCTTTGCCGAGAAAGTTCTTGAGAAACGCAGTGCTGAGCGTAATGGTCTTAGCCATAATGAAAGTCTCATTGTTATCTATGCCTCTTACAGCGCACGGATGAGCAAATAACGTGCTGGTTACACACGTCCGTTTATTTGAACGAATGTGCTCGCACGCAAGAGGATGACAGTAAAGGTGACGGTATGGCTATCGATAGTGTTGTTCATTGAGCACAACGGGAATGGATAGCCTAGTCACACATAAGTGTGCGCTAGTTTGCCTTAGACATATTTTGTTACATCTTGTAAGGCTTAGTTTTGCGAGTTATGCCCAGAATTTCATTGATCTGGTACAAAAATATAGCAGATGTCACGCGATACGGGGTGAAAACACGCAGCGGTTTCTGCGGGTGGCGACTAGTGGTATGATGAGTTATTAATCAGAGTAAGAAGCAAATTGGAATTTAGATTCAATGGTTATAAAGGCGGATAGCCCAGCAACATTTGCTGAAAAATATATAATTGAAAGTATTTGGAATAATCATTTCCCTAAGGGCTCAATTTTACCCGCAGAGCGTGAATTGTCTGAGTTGATAGGGGTTACACGCACCACGTTGCGTGAGGTACTTCAGCGTTTGGCGCGCGACGGTTGGTTGACTATTCAACATGGTAAGCCGACCCGTGTGAATGATTATATGCGTACGTCTGGCCTCAGTATTCTTGATACGCTGGTGACGTTGGAAGGGCAAGATGTTCACGGTGTACTAGAAGATTTATTGGCAGCGCGAACAGATATTAGCGGCGTGTATATGCGCTATGCGGCCAAAAATCGCCCTGAAGATTGTTTAAACCTGATTGATTTTGTGATTAAACGTTGTCAGCAAGTACTCGAGTGTGAGCGCTTTGAGCAGTTCTTAGAGCTCATCGATGAGAAAGCTGAAGTCCTGAAAGACGTTAAAAAAATCCAAGATAAATACGGCAAGCAGGACGCTGATCTATGTGAGCGTATTTGTATGGGTCGTGCGTTTAATCATTTTGACTACCGCTTGTTCCAAGGCTTGGCGCATTTCTCTGGTAACAAAGTCTATGTTCTGACCATTAATGGCATGCGGCAGATATACTCACGTGTCGGTGGCTACTACTTTATGGATCGTCGAGCCTGTGAGAATGCATTAAGCTTTTACAGTGATTTACGTGAAATGGTGGCCAGTAACCAGCACACGATGATTGGTGATCGGGTGAAACAATACGGTCGCGAGTGTGGTGGCTTATGGTTCAGTAACCGTGAGACCATTGCATCGCATATGGCGGAAGAAGAAGCCTAACGGCGGTATAAACGTGAACAAAAGCCGCCATGATATAACATCATGGCGGCCTTTTTTTAGTGGCTTCCCATTAACATATCAGGGTCAAATTGTGGCCGTTTGGGGCAACAGCTGAGTATTTTTCCACGCCCCTCGTTGGTTTCTTCTTCTAACACCACTTCAAATCCCCAAAGCCGATGAACATGCTTTAACACCTCTTCATAAGAATTAGCGAGAGGAATGCGGTTATGGGGCACATAACGAAGTGTCAGAGATCGGTTACCGCGTAAATCAACATCAAAGACCTGAATATTGGGCTCGCGATTACTGAGGTTGTATTGGGCCGACAGGTCTTCGCGCAGCTGACGATAGCCTTGCTCGTTATGAATACTGGTAACCTCAATATAGTTTTGACGGTCATCATCATTCACGGCAAAAAACTTCATGTCTCGCATCACCTTTGGCGATAAAAATTGGCTGATAAAGCTTTCATCCTTAAAGTTCGCCATCGCGAAATGCACCGTGTCTAACCAGTCTGTTCCCGCGATCTCCGGGAACCAGTATTTATCTTCATCGGTCGGATTTTCACACATTCGGCGAATGTCTTGGAACATCGCAAACCCGAGTGCGTAAGGATTAATGCCAGAGTAATACTGGCTATTGTAGGGCGGTTGTGCCACCACATTGGTATGGCTATGCAGAAACTCCATGATGAAGCTATCAGTGACCAAGCCTTCATCGTAAAGATGGTTAAGGATGGTGTAATGCCAGAAGGTCGCCCAGCCTTCATTCATGACTTGGGTTTGCTTCTGCGGGTAGAAGTACTGGCTCACTTTACGGACGATACGCACAATTTCTCGCTGCCACGGCTCCAGTAGTGGAGAGTGTTTTTCAAAAAAGTACAACAGGTTTTCTTGCGGCTCAGAGGGGAATCGGCGCTTTTCCTCTTCTTGCTCTTTTTTGCCACTCGGAATCGTCCGCCATAGTTCGTTGACTTGCGTTTGCAGGTAATCTTCTCGTGCCTTTTGGCGTGCTTTTTCTTCGGCCAATGAGATTTTTTGTGGTCGCTTGTAGCGATCGACCCCGTAGTTCATCAGCGCATGACAAGAGTCAATCAGGCTTTCAACTTCCGCAAGGCCGTATTTTTCTTCGCATTCACTGATGTAATGTTTGGCAAACAGCAGATAATCGATGATTGATCCCGCGTCGGTCCAGGTTTGAAATAAGTAATTGCCTTTAAAAAAGGAGTTATGGCCATAACAGGCATGCGCCATCACTAATGCCTGCATGGTAATGGTGTTTTCTTCCATTAAATAGGCGATACAGGGGTCGGAGTTAATCACGATCTCGTATGCCAGCCCCATATAGCCGTGTTTGTAGTTGCGCTCAGTTTCGATGAACTTTTTGCCAAATGACCAGTGGTTATAGTTAATCGGCATACCCACGCTAGAATAAGCGTCCATCATCTGCTCGGCGGCAATGATTTCGATTTGATTTGGGTAGGTGTCGAGCCTGTAATGTTCGGCTACCCGTTTAATTTCCTGGTGATACTGCTCAAGCAGGTCAAAGGTCCAGTCTGGTCCATCGTGGAGTGGAGTGTTACGTTTACCTTTGGTGACAGCCATACTCTATCTCCCTGATAAAATGCGCTGATGCCGGTATCGCGTCAGGCTTCGACCTGACGCTTAAACAATTCGCGAAATACGGGGAAGATTTCTTCCGCTGAACGAATGTTTTGCATGGCAAAGTTGTCATGGCTTTCCGCAAGTGCCTCATACTCCCGCCATAGTGTTTGGTGCGCACGGCGAGTAATTTCTATGTAGGCATAATAACGGCTGACCGGCAACAGGGTGCTTTGTAGTAGATCTCGACAGCCTGGGGAATCATCGGCCCAGTTATCGCCATCAGAAGCTTGTGCTGCGTACACGTTCCATTCTGTGGGGTTGTACCTGTCTTTTATAATTTCATCCATGAGTTTCAGGGCACTCGACACAATGGTGCCGCCGGTTTCCTGAGAGTAAAAAAACTCGTGCTCATCGACTTCTTTCGCCTGAGTATGATGGCGGATAAATACCACCTCAACGTTCTTGTACGTCCGCGTCAGAAACAAATAAAGCAGAATATAAAAACGCTTTGCGATGTCTTTAGTGGCTTGATCCATCGAGCCTGAGACATCCATCAAGCAAAACATCACCGCTTGACTGTTCGGTTGGGGACGCTTCTCGTAGTTTTTGTAGCGTAAGTCGAACGTATCGATAAAAGGCACCGCAGCGAGTTTGTTTTTTAGTGCTGAGATTTCTTCTTCAAGGCGCTTTACCTCTAGCGGTTGAGCTGGCTCAGAGTGCTTTTGTTGCTCGAGTGCCTCCTCAAGTTCGGCCAGTTCCCGGCGTTTGCCCGCGGACATTGCTGTCCGCCTGGCGAGTGAGTTTTGTAATGAGCGTACGATAGCGATGTTAGAGGGTACCCCATTAGAGGTATACCCCGAGCGGTGGGTTTTGTACTCCACCATTTTTGCCATTTGGTTTTTTTTCAAGTTCGGGAGCTCAAGATCCTCGAACAAGAGATCTAAATATTCGTCTTTTGATATTTGAAAAACGAACTCATCCTGCCCTTCGCCATCTGGGCTCGCCTGTCCTTCTCCTGCGCCACCACCTTCGCCACCAGGGGGACGAGCTATACGGTCACCTGGACTAAATTGGTCGTTTCCAGGGTGGACAGCCTCACGCTGTCCCCCTTTACCTTGATGGAACGTTGGCTCACGAATATCGCGTGATGGAATTGAAATATCCTCACCGCTCTCGACATCCGTGATTGAGCGATTGTTGACGGCGTCGGCAATGGACTCCTTTATCTGCCGCTTGTGGCGGCGTAAAAAGCGCTGCCGATTGACAGTACTTTTGTTTTTGCCATTGAGACGACGATCAATAAAATGCGCCATAACTCTCTCCCGTCATCTGTGTCAGCCCGCGGGCTACGATGATTTACGCACGCGCAAATACCATTCAGCGAGCAAACGAACTTGCTTGCGGGTATAGCCTTTTTCCATCATACGAGCGACAAAATCGTCATGTTTTTTCTGCTCGTCACTGGAGGTCTTGGTATTAAACGAGATCACAGGCAGAAGGTCCTCGGTGTTGGAGAACATTTTCTTCTCGATCACGGTTTTCAGCTTCTCGTAGCTGGTCCAAGCCGGGTTTTTGCCTTCATTATTGGCACGGGCACGGAGCACAAAATTGACAATTTCGTTGCGGAAGTCTTTCGGGTTACTGATACCGGCTGGTTTTTCGATTTTTTCCAACTCGCCATTAAGCGCCGAACGATCAAATAACTGGCCGGTATCTGGGTCTCGGAACTCTTGGTCCTGGATCCAGAAGTCTGCGTAGGTGACATAGCGATCAAAAATGTTTTGACCGTATTCAGAGTACGACTCGAGATACGCGGTTTGGATCTCTTTGCCTATAAACTCGATATATTTGGGGATCAGATACCCTTTAAGGTGTTCAAGGTAACGCTCAGCTACTTCTTGAGGGAACTGCTCCCGTTCGATTTGTTGCTCGAGTACGTAGAAAAGGTGAACGGGGTTTGCAGCCACTTCCGCATGATCAAAGTTAAACACGCGAGATAAAATCTTGAAAGCAAAACGCGTCGATAGGCCATCCATCCCTTCATCCACCCCGGCAAAGTCGCGGTACTCTTGGTAAGACTTAGCTTTTGGATCGGTGTCTTTGAGGGTTTCACCATCATAGACGCGCATTTTTGAATAAATGCTAGAGTTTTCAGGGTCTTTTAAGCGCGACAACACCGTAAAGCGCGCCAAAATATCGAGTGTGCTTGGCGAGCAAGGGGCATGGCGTAGTTCACTGCTCGATAAGAGTTTGTTGTAGATACGAATTTCATCCGAGATTCGTAAACAGTAAGGCACTTTGACGATGTAAACACGGTCTAGGAAGGCCTCATTGTTTTTGTTATTACGAAACGATTGCCATTCAGATTCGTTCGAGTGGGCTAAAATGATACCGTCAAATGGTAGTGCAGAAAGCCCTTCGGTCCCGTTGTAGTTACCTTCTTGAGTCGCAGTTAATAGAGGGTGCAGCACCTTAATAGGGGCTTTAAACATTTCTACAAATTCCATCATGCCTTGGTTGGCACGACATAGGGCACCGGAGTAGGAATAAGCATCGGGATCATCTTGCGAATAGTGCTCAAGCTGACGAATGTCTACTTTACCGACCAAAGCAGAAATATCTTGGTTGTTTTCGTCACCCGGTTCGGTTTTGGCAACCCCGACCTGATTCAGAATGGATGGACGAAGTTTGACCACTTTGAACTGGCTGATATCGCCACCAAATTCTTTTAATCGCTTGGCGGCCCAAGGCGACATAATGTGGTGAATATAACGGTTCGGAATGTCGTATTCTTGCTTTAGTAGGTGCCCATCTTCTTCGGCATCAAATAAGCAGAATGGGTGGTCGTTTACTGGACTGCGCTCACCGTTAGCGGTCAGCACATAAATAGGCATTTGCTGCATCAAACTTTTTAGTTTTTCAGCCAAGGAGGATTTCCCCCCACCGACAGGGCCTAGCAAGTAGAGAATTTGTTTTCGTTCTTCCAAGCCTTGGGCGGCATGTTTGAGGTAAGAGACGATTTGCTCGATCGAGTCTTCCATGCCATAAAAATCTTCAAAGGTCTTATAGCGAGAAATGACGCGGTTTGAAAAAAGACGGCTGAGTCGTGGATCGAGCGAGGTGTCGATTTTTTCTGGCTCTCCAATTGCCATCAGCAAACGCTCTGCGGCATTGGCATACGCACCGCGATCTTCTCGGCATAGATCCAAAAATGCTTGAAGGCTCATTTCTTCGTCTTTGGCTTCTTCGTAGCGCTGACGATAGTGATCGAAAATAGTCATGGTCCTGCCCCCTAAATCGTCTAATAACTCGAAAAGAAAAGGCGAAAAATTGGCTGAATGTTCCCTTTCCTTTTTATAAGGTTAGACCTGATTTGAGGATTTTGCGTGAAAGAATTGTTTGTTTTTTCGATAATTTTTGTTACCGGATCCGTACACTTGTCTTGTCAAGATATTGACAGCTGGTGTTCAAGCTAGTTAGGTATGCTAGTGGTGATAATTTTGCCAACTAGAGTGACTGAGCTGCCATTGGCCAGCCGTGCAACAGTGAAGGAAATGATGATGAACATAGCAAGAAAAGCGGCTTGGACAGCGTGCGCTTTGATACTCACTTCCGGCAGTGCCTATGCCGATACGCGCGTGTCGGCAGGGGTGATCGGGGCGTTTTCACCACAGGTGTATAAAGACACGGATACCGATCCACTTGTGGTGCCGACCGTAAACGTTGATACAGAGCACTTTTACTTCCGTGGCCTGACGGCGGGCGCACGCCTGGCCCCGAAAGATGCAACACATAATCTTGTTTTATCAGCGACTTATGACCCACGCCGCTTTGATCCGGCAGACGCCGATGATCCACAGCTGAGCCAGCTCGACAAACGTGATACGTCGATTGTGGCGGCGTTAGCTTATCAGTACCACTCGCCGATAGGCCGTTTTCAGGTGCTAGCCGGGGAGGGGATCACGCATGACAGAGACGGTGTTTATGGGGAAGTCAGCTGGAAATATGGGTTTAATCATCCGCGTTGGGGGGTCTCACCGGAAGCGGGCTACTCCTACAACAGCCATGAACTCAATCAGCACCTGTATGGGATCAGCGAGAATGAAGCCACGCGGTCTGGTTTAGCCGCTTATGAGCCTGGTTCAGCCGGTCACTATTTTGCTGGGGTCAGTGGTTATTTTATGCTGACAAAACGTATCCAGTTATTGGGTGGTGCACGGTATACCAATCTGGATGACAATATTGCGGATAGCCCTATGGTTGACCAATCCACCGCCGCCTCTGGCTACTTAGGCATCAATTATATTTTTATGTGATCCTGTTACCCAATAAAGCAGGCCGTGCCGGTGCTGAACGGCCTGTGAAAAGGACTTAGCCTTGATAACGTTCATCCAGCAACTGGGTTGCTAACGTGTAACTTTGTCTGGGATGAACAACTTGGGTGGGCTGCTCAATGGCCGCTTCGATACAAACAAATTTGAGGTATCCGTTGTCTTCCATATCCGCCATCTTCACGGCAGCCGCTTGGCCTGGATTCCAGATCACCGCACTGGTGGCACCGCGATTGTTGACCTTAAGGCGACGGTTACCAAGCGGATCGGTTAAAGTCAGTGTCTCTTTGGCACCCGTATAAATTCGGTCAACCGGCTCTTGGAAGGTCACTTTCCCTGGTGCAGGGCATTGCTTGCCTGCTGCAAAGTTATCGAGATACTGACAACCGACACCTTCCACGTTGACCTGCTCGCTATCTTCCACCGCGAGGTAGCTGTGCAAGGCGCCACCCATTGTCCAAGGGTGTTTGTCGGTATTGGTCACGGTGAGCGCAATGTCGGCTTGGTGGGTCAGGGTAAATGTTACCGTCGCGTGGAAGCGATGCGGCCACAGCGCCCGTGAGGCTTCAGAGTCGAATAATTCCAGCTGAATGGTCGCGCCTTCAGGAGTTTCTTCAATTTTGGCCAACTGCCACATTTGGCGTCGAGCAAAGCCATGTGAAGGTTGTCCTGTGTTGCCAAACCATGGCCAACAAATCGGTACGCCGCCGCGTAATGGGGTTTTGGCATCGTAGATAGCGTTGTCGCTCATCCAGGTTAGCGATTTTTCACCAGAGGGGGCAAAAGTGATCAGGTGTCCGCCGAATAAACTGATAGTGGCTGAACAAGATGGGTGGGCAACACGAAGAATAGGAACGGACTGGCGATAGCACAGATCGACAGACGCAGATAATTGGCGCTCAACATGCAGAGAGGGGAGAGTCATAGCCTGATCCTCTTGGGTAAGTTTTTTCTATAAGTTATCCAAAGAAACGTTCACAGAAAGTGAGATTGCCGCTCAGGGCCCGATAGACAAAAGGCGGCCTAATGGCCGCCTTGACGTATGGGGTAGTTACATGCGCATTACTTAGCGATGTGTGCAACCAGATCCAATACTTTGTTTGAGTAGCCGATTTCGTTGTCGTACCAAGAAACCACTTTCACGAAGTTATCAGTCAGTGCGATACCTGCTTTCGCATCGAACACAGACGTTTGAACTTCACCGATGAAGTCTTGAGATACCACGGCATCTTCAGTGTAACCGAGTACACCTTTCAGCTCACCTTCAGACGCTTCTTTCATCGCCGCACAGATTTGCTCGTAAGAAGCTGCTTTTTCAAGGTTAACAGTCAGGTCAACCACAGAAACGTTGGCAGTTGGCACACGGAACGCCATACCAGTCAGTTTGCCGTTAAGTTCTGGCAATACTTTACCCACGGCTTTCGCTGCGCCAGTTGAAGATGGGATGATGTTCTGTGAAGCACCACGGCCGCCGCGCCAGTCTTTCGCAGAAGGACCGTCAACGGTTTTCTGGGTTGCTGTGGTTGCGTGAACGGTAGTCATTAGACCCGATTCGATACCGAACTTATCGTTCAGTACTTTCGCAACAGGTGCTAGGCAGTTAGTGGTGCAAGATGCGTTAGACACGATGTCTTGACCTGCGTAATCGCTGTGGTTAACGCCCATAACGAACATAGGTGTTGCATCTTTTGATGGACCTGTCAGAACAACTTTCTTCGCACCCGCTTGGATGTGTTGACGTGCTGTTTCGTCAGTGAGGAAGATACCGGTTGCTTCAGCAACAACGTCAACGCCAACTTCGTCCCATTTAAGGTCTGTTGGGTTGCGCTCAGCTGTGACGCGTACGGTCTTGCCGTTAACGATAAGGTTGCCACCTTCTACTTCAACGGTGCCATTGAAGCGGCCGTGCGTTGAATCGTATTTCAGCATATAAGCCATGTATTCAACGTCGATAAGATCGTTGATTGCTACCACGTCGATGTCGTTACGCTCTACAGAAGCACGAAATACGAAGCGGCCGATGCGGCCAAAACCGTTAATACCTACTTTGATAGTCATTATGTTGCTCCACAACTTAATTTCTAGTGAGATTAAACTGGTAGTAAAATTACAGAATAGGACCCCGCCATGCAAGGGTAATCGCAGCCAAAATTGTTCAAAATCAAAAAAAAGTACGGATTTTTTTTACATCACCTAAACATTTGGCACCCTTGCGACCATGCCTGTATTGTCTTTAACCACTTTGCGCAAAGATCATATCTACGGACATAGGACGACAGCTGGTATCTGATAGCGTAGAAGCAGAACGGTGATCGCGAAAGCCCAAGTGGTATGACAAGCGGGTGAATGAGAGGAAGGCGATAGCAACGCGCGCCTGGTAGCGCGTGTTGCTGAGGTTGAGAGCGTGAGTTTAAGTCGGTGGAGGCTCTGCTTGCGTGGACAGGGGAGCGAGCATCGAGGCCTGGAAGTCACCATCATCGATCGCAGCCGATATTTTAAATGCCAGTGTCTGTAGTGACTTTTCTTGTTGCTCCGTGAGTGTGTAGAGCCTCGAAAGTCGATCACCGCTAGCAATTGGAAGATTGTAACTTTGTCCCACTTTTGCCCATAAATACGCATGTTCAAAGCGTTTTAGCGCATGGTTGGTGGTTGCGAGTGATTTTATGGCTTCTGGGATCACGTTTTTCATCACGGTGTTGTCGTGACCGTCATAAAGTTCCAACGTATGCAGTAAAATTCGAACCGTTTTGGGTTTGTCACGAGAGACGTAATAGGTCGCGAGGCCCAGTTGTAATTGGGGGGTTTCTAAGTGCCGTGTCCCCTCTAATTTTAAAAATTGTGGCAGCGCACTGTTATCACCTTGTGACCAACGATAGTAAATAACCGGAGGTTGGTACGACGCCTCAAGCTCTGATTCTAACCGCGTGATCGAGTCGTAGGCATGATAGACCGCTTCCGTACGCGTAGTTTTACGTTCTTTCAGTGTTGTTGGTTCAATCTCTGCTACAAGCTCCATACAGCGTAGGTAGAGCTTGGTTTGCTTTAGTTCGCTCAGCTTATTGAGATCGGAAGGATTTTGATAAACGGCTAAGCGATCAAAAATCAGATCTGAACGTTCAAATCGGCACTGTCCGTCTCCCGTGTTCAGCCCTTCACACAGTTCCGGATGCGTTTCGCAGACTTGGGTGGTTGTAGGGGCGCCGTCGCAGCCGGTTAACAGCAGCAAACCCGCAGCCAACCCTAACGGGTAAAAACATCGAGAGAGTAATCGTAAATCCATGGTTTATCGTATCCTGAGTGAACTGCATTGAGTATACGTCATCTTTAAGGGTAGTTGATGCTCTAAAGCGTGATAAAGCGCACTTAACCGACCATGCCGTCTACCAGTAAAAATCAGGCATAATAGTGGATGAGGACGATAACGAGGTAATGATGGATATTGAACAAGTACTACAAGCTATGACACCTGAGGTCTATGATCGTCTGTGCTATGCGGTAGAAACTGGGAAATGGCCGGATGGAACGGTGCTAAATCAAACTCAACGCGATCAAGCATTGCAAGCGGTCATGCTCTATCAATCGCGCCACAATCATCAGCCCCAGCATATGACGGTTGCTAAAGGGGGAATGTTACGTGGAAGTCGAAAGCTGAGTTGAAGCGAGAGTTTTCGACCCCAGATGAAAAACGTATTGATATTGAAACTAAGCACTAGAATAAGAAGCCTTTTTCTAGTGCTTTAGGATGTTGAATGTAGTCTGGCTTAATTCATACTTAGGCTAATGGGACTGGCAAAAAACGGTGTCAATTGGTGATTCTCTTCCTGCGCATAGTCGTCAAATAGTGTGTGTTGCCCAAGCTCCGCGAGGTAGTCTCGAAGCACTGTAAATCGGTCGTCGAGTACCATCCCTGCCATCTCTGCGCAGCGAAACAGGCTCCAAACACTAATACTTGCCATTGTGATGGTTTGAGTTGGCATTACTTTCACTCGTTCGCCAAGGTAGTGGCAACAGTCAGGAAGGGTTTCTAAGGCATAATTAACCGCTTGATGGTCAATATCTTTTCCAAGTAGATGACCGCGTACGACGCGCTGATAAAATAAAATATCGGTAATTAAAGGATCAAGTTGGTAACGACAGAACCATTCTACCCAACGAATGTTGGCTCGATACGTCGGATTACCAGGATAAAGTAACGGGTCAGGGTAGGTATCATCAAGATAAGCGGCGATGACCGTATCCTGGTATAGGGTGTCGAGCCCATCAGCTAGCCCCACCACGGTTTGCATGGGGGGATGATGCATGACACGTTCATGCTGTTCAAAGGGTGACGTCGGCGCTAGCTGGTAGGTGAGTTGTTTGAACCTTAGTGCTAGCGCGACTTTTCTGGTATGGGGGGAGAGTGAGTCACCATGCAATACCCTCATTGTGCGCTCCTTCTATCTGCCGTCAAAGCTCAATGCTTGACCGTGTTTATACGTTAGCAAATAAAACAGCCGGCGACCTTGCCGGCGTCACACACTGAGTGAATTGGTGAGTCTGTGGCCTACTCAATAATAGCTGAGCTCGCCACGAAGATCTTTTTGCACCCAGGTTCGCAGTGTTTCAAAAGGGAGTGACTGGCTAAGTAGAAAGTGAAGCTTAGCCAGTGCCGCTTCAGGTGTCATGTCGTAGCCACTGAGCACCCCCGAATCGGCCAGTGCGCATCCAGTTGCATACCCGCCCATATTGACGCGACCAGCCAAGCATTGTGTTAAATTCAGCACCAGTACACCACGTTCGGTGGCTTGTTTGAGCAAATCAAGCAGTTCGGGGTGCTGAGGCGCATTGCCGACACCAAACGTCAGTAAAATCATGGCATTAACAGGCTGTTTCAGGGCGTTTCTAACCACGTCTGGTGAGATGCCAGGGTACATCATGATCACCGCAACGGGCTGATCACTAATGGTGTGCACCTTAAATGGTCCTTGAGAGGGTTGATTAAGGTTATCGGCTTTCACTTCAATATGAATACCGGCTTCAAGCAGCGCTGGCAGGTTGGGTGATGTAAACGCATTGAACCCATCCGCATGAGACTTGGTACTCCTGTTTCCTCTAAGAAGTTGGTTATTGAAGAACAAGGTCACTTCATTGACCGGGTAGTTAGCGGCAATGTGCAGTGCGTTAAGCAGATTCGCTTGCCCGTCTGAGCGCAATTCTGCGATTGGAATTTGTGAACCCGTTACGATCACTGGTTTTTCTAAGTTTTCTAACATGAACGACAGGGCTGAGGCGGTATAAGCCATGGTGTCGGTGCCGTGTAAGATCACAAAGCCATCGTAATGGTGATAATTCTCGCCAATATCGTCCGCAATCCGTTGCCAATCCGTTGGCGTCATGTCCGATGAATCAATGAGTGGTTCGTACTCATGAATAGTAAAAAGCGGCATTTCTGGACGATGGAATTCGGGCATCTTCTCCAACTGTTGTTGAAGAAAACCAGACACAGGGACATACCCGTGATCGGACTTTTGCATACCGATCGTGCCACCTGTGTAAGCGATATAAATATGTTTACGTTCCATCATGTCAAATCTGCATTAAATGAGCGTGTGCACAGTATACATGTAACGATTACATCGGTGATACCGAGTGGCACACAGAATGGAAGAAAAATAGGGGAAGGGCCCTGGCCAATCGACCAGGGCGAGTGGATCCTACTGGTACTGACAATTTAAGCAGAACAAATAACGACCTTGTGGGTCATTAAACTTCTCCAACAAAGTCAATGATTGCCATTCAGGTGAGGCGGCTAACTGACGCGCGATAACAGGCACATTGGCTTGCACCGTTTCACCAAACACGTTGATGCTTTGTCCAAGCATATCGTTGATAAATTGCTCGAACGGCGTGAGAGGTTGTTGCATCCAATCCAGCTGGTAGTCATCAATGCCTGCCAGCTCGGCGGCCGTTGATACGGCGTCGTCAAAGTCACCCAACGAATCGACCAAACCGAGGTTCAATGCATCTTGGCCCGTCCATACTCGGCCTTGCGCCACTGTATCCGCTTCTTCCATCGACATGTCGCGGTGGTTGCTGACCAGAGATAAGAAGCGGTGATAGCCATGCTCAATGCCTAATTGCATGATTTCACCTACATCATCAGGGAGTGCTCGGGTGAGACCTACCCCCGCAAAGGGTGTGGTACCTACACCGTCCGACTGCACCCCCAAATCATCGAGCGTGTTCTCAAAGGTCGTGAACAGGCTAAAAATACCGAT
The DNA here is from genome assembly GCF_900141775.1 of Salinivibrio sp. ES.052. Taxonomy (GTDB): domain Bacteria; phylum Pseudomonadota; class Gammaproteobacteria; order Enterobacterales; family Vibrionaceae; genus Salinivibrio. Next base: position 380,130 of record NZ_FSRI01000001.1, read on the forward strand.
TGACCCAGTGATGGTGGTGGGCTGGGCGATGATACGATCGGCACTCGCAGACAACCAGTATCCACCGGAGGCGGCGACGCTCGACATGGATACTACAACCGGCTTGCCCGCCTCCCTTAAGGCATCCACCTCATTGCGGATCACCTCAGAGGCGAAGGCGCTCCCGCCTGGACTATCGACACGCAGCACCACGGCTTTAACACTGTCGTCGAGGCGAGCGTCACGCAGTAGTGCTGCAGTGGTATCGCCGCCCACCGTCCCCGGACGTTGAAGTCCATCCATGATGGGTCCGCTAGCGACTACCACGGCAATGTTATTACTGCCGGGAAGACTAAAGCTGTTTTGTATTTTTGGTAGGTAATCGTAATAGCCGGTGTATTCGAAGCTGTCTTTACCGTCGCTGCCAAACTTCTCTGCTAGATAACGGCGGATTTGCTGGCGAGTCATTCGCTTATCCACGATACCCACGTGCTCGGACAGGGCAGCAAAGTCTCCATCAAACTCACGCAAGGAAGCGAGTAACTGAGCGGCAGTAGGAGAGAGAACATTCGGTTCAATGCCTCGATTTTCCGCCACATCGCTCACATACGCATCCCAAATCTGGGATAACCATGCTTGGTTAGCCTCCCTCGCGGGATCTGACATATTGTTACGTGTATACGGTTCGACGAAGGATTTATAGGTCCCCACGCGGAACACGTGTGTGGTGACATCCAGTTTATCCAGTAAGTCTTTCCAATAGAGGTTATAGCTGCCATAACCTTGTAGCATCACCATACCATCCGGCGACATCAGGACTTCATCGGCATAACTGGCCAAGTAATACTGACTTTGACTATAGGTTCCGCCGATAGCAATCACCGGTTTACCGCTATCTTTGAAGGTGTCGATTGCTTTAGCAATATAGCGTAGCTTGGTCAGGCTTGTTGAAGGCATATCGCCCAAGCTCAGCACTAAACCGTTGATTTGTTCATCGGTCGCGGCATGACGCACGGTATCCACGATGTCAAACAGTACGTTCTCGCTTTCAATCGGTTGACCAAGTGCATTGCGAGATAACGTATCGATAGGACTTAGCCGCTGGCGTTGTTCAACAATCGGACCATCGATATTGAGCAATAGGGCGTGAGGTGCCTGCTCCGTTTGTGCAACTTGTGCGGAGTCTGACTTCTTGGGTGTTAATGGCGTTTCTGAGGTTAAGGCAAAATAAACGGCCACAATCACGCCTATAAAAAGGACGTTTAGCAAAAGCTGTCTAACGAAGCTTAGTGCACGCCATAACCATCGAAATAGGGAGGCGATAAAGCGGAACAGTTTTTTCATACTTGAATCCATCAGTGCATGTCGCTGATATCCTAGCTGATCACAGCCAAGATCGATAGGCTATGCAGCGCGTCTACCCCTTCCAATACCGAGCTAAAGTCCTACCGAGATCAATAATTCATCATTCTATGTTGCCAGTTTGTAAACGAGTATTTGAAATCACGTGTCTGTCAGCGCTATAGTCTGGTCAGACCACAAACAATAAGTGAGCAAGCAATGGAACAGCACCCTTATCCCCACATGCTAGCCCCGCTCGATCTTGGGTTTACCACCCTAAAAAATCGTGTCCTGATGGGTTCAATGCATACCGGACTCGAAGAAGCAAACGATGGGTTTAAAAAGCTAGCCGCCTTTTATGCCGAGCGAGCCAAAGGTGATGTAGGGTTGATTGTCACTGGCGGCTTCTCGCCCAACTTTCGCGGCCGCCTGACGCCGTTTAGCGCCCAGTTTAGTTCTGCACGGGCAGCTCGTGCACACCGTGCTATTACCGAAGCCGTACATACTCACGGTGGTAAAATTGCGCTACAGCTTTTACATGCGGGACGCTACGCCTTTCACCCATTCGCTCAAAGTGCCTCCGCGATCCGAGCACCGATCAGTAAGTTTACTCCGTTTGAAATGAGCGAGCGGGCGATTTGGCGCACCATTAAAGCCTTTGGTCGTAGTGCTGTGCTTGCTCGAGAAGCCGGGTATGACGGCGTTGAGATCATGGGATCTGAAGGATATCTGATCAATCAATTCTTCTGTCACCGTGCCAACCGTCGCTATGATCAGTGGGGCGGGCCAGTCGAAAATAGAATGCGATTTGCGGTAGAAGTGATGCGCGCGGTTCGTCAGGCCGCTGGGGACGACTTTATCGTTATATTCCGTTTATCTATGTTGGATTTGGTTGAGCAAGGCAATACCTTTGAGGACGTGGTAACGCTGGCAAAAGGCTTAGAAAAAGCGGGTGTTACTATTATCAATACGGGGATTGGTTGGCATGAAGCTCGTGTTCCTACTATTGCGACTCAGGTGCCACGCGGTGCATTCAGTTGGGTGACGGAAAAATTAAAAGGGGAAGTGTCGGTTCCTCTCGTGACGTGTAACCGAATTAATACGCCAGAGGTTGCCGAGTCGATTCTGGCCAGTGGCCAAGCGGATATGGTGTCAATGGCACGTCCATTCTTAGCTGACGCGGCCTTCGTTGCCAAAGCGAAAGCCGATCAATCGGATGACATCAATACTTGCATTGCCTGTAACCAGGCATGCCTCGATCACGTATTTAAAGGCAAGCGCGCGAGCTGTTTGGTCAACCCTAAAGCCTGTTATGAGACGGAATTAGTCGCAACACCAGTGCGCCAAGTCAAAAAAGTGGCGGTGATAGGGGGCGGGATGGCAGGTATTAGCTGTGCCACCGAAGCCGCTGAGCGGGGTCATGATGTGACCCTATTCGAAAAGTCTGAGCGTCTCGGTGGTCAGTTCAATTTAGCGATGGAGATTCCGGGAAAAGAGGAGTTTAAAGAAACCATTCGCTATTATTTGCGGCGTTTGGATAGAGCGGGCGTCACCACTGTGCTTAATCAGGATGTAGACGTGGAAACGCTGCGCAGTTTTGATGACATTGTTGTTGCAACGGGCGTGAAGCCTCGTCGTCCAGCAATAGAGGGAATAGATCACCCTAAAGTCATTGATTACCAAACATTTATCCGTGAAAAACCTGAATTAGGTAGCCACATTGCTATCATTGGTGCTGGTGGTATTGGCGTAGACGTGGCGACCATGATCACCGAGCCCCAAGATCAAGACCTAGATGCCTGGCTCAATGAATGGGGGATCGATAAAACGATCACTCATGAAGGGGGGCTTTATCCTGGGCATGATACGCTCAGTGATAAGCAAGTGTGGGTATTGCAACGCCGTGAAGGGCGTGTGGGTAAAGGGCCAGGGAAAACGACCGGCTGGATTCATCGGAAAACGCTGCAAAAACGCGGAGTCAACCTCATCGGTGGAGTCAGTTATCATAAAATTGATGATGACGGGCTTCATATCAGTATCAAAGATGAGGCACATTTGATTCCTGCGACCCAGATTATTTTGTGTGCGGGCCAAGAATCAGTCAGCCGCTTGGCTGAACAGCTTGATGATGCCAGTGTTTCTTATCATCTCATTGGGGGGGCTGAACATGCGGGAGAGCTCGATGCTAAGCGTGCGATTCGTCAAGGGATTGAGACGGCACTGTCGCTTTAAACCCGTATCATCTCCGCGGCTTTAACCAGTGATGCTTATGTTAGTATGAAGTGATCAGCTCATCCAATGAGCGTTAACGGTTAAAAAAGGACGAACCATGAACGCACTTGATTTGCTCTTGCAACGCCGCTCACTTCCGCGATTAGCGGCGCCAGCGCCGAGTGGTGAGATACTCGAAAATATCATTCAGGCAGGCCTTCGTGCCCCGGATCATGGGGCGCTGACGCCGTGGCAATTTGTTATCTGTGAAGGTGAGGGATTAACGCGTCTCTCGACGATTTTAGCAGAGGCAGCGCAAGCGAATGGTGCTGACGCGGCAGCGGTTGAGAATGCCAAAAATGCGCCTTTTCGTGCGCCTATGGTCGTGGCCGTGATTGCGCGCACCCGTGTGCATGACAAAGTGCCGAGCATTGAGCAACACATCTCTGCAGGGTGCGCGACGCAAGCAATGCAAATGGCGGCCATCGCTCAAGGGTTTCAGGGCTTTTGGCGTACGGGGGCGTTTGCCTACCACCCCGCAGTGCGTGAGGCTCTCTCCGTTGAGGGAGATGATCAGATTGTTGGCTTTTTATACTTAGGAACGCCAGATTGCGCACCTGCGAATGCACCCAAGCGGGATGCCAGCAAATATGTGACCTATCTTTAAACCGGTACAAACCTCACTCACCTCGAAAAACCTGTGCATATGTGGCTCTTCATCGTTCATGGTGGAAAGTCATATCAAGCCCCCCAAAATAGAACAGTATCGCTGTCTTGAACCGTTGTTTGTTTCTAAAGCCTTTAGCTCTAAGCTTCATGTATTGGATTTTGGCATTTATAGCTTCCGCCAGGCCATTCGATGCCTTCAGCCGCATTGCATTAAGGATTGCTGGTAAGTGCTTTTTCACTGTCGCCGCTGCTGTCATCAATGGTTTAATTCCACTTGCCTTAACTAAAGCAAGCCACTCTAGCCATTGATTCCTTGCGCTTCTGATCGAACCTCCGTACCAGATTAGTCTTGCTTGCTCTTTGAGCAACCAGCTAAGGCTTGTATCTATCATGAGCTTGGCCAATTTGTTTATACGCTCCCTCAAGCGACCAGTGAGGTTTCTATTTCTTTTGAGCCAGCCATAACGCGTTCTGTAGCACTCTCGTTTAAGGTATGGCGGTAGACGGTTAACCTCTTGCTTGCGAACATCGTCAACAGCTTTGGTGAGCACTTTTGCCACGTGGAAATGATCAACTGCAATCAGGCGTTTAGAGCGTGAGCCAAAGAAGGACTCGGTTGCATTCATAAAAGCTTGGCTCATATCCATCGAGACTGAGCGGACCTGTTGTTTAGCGATGTTAGGCAGCACTCGATAGCAGTTTGCTAAGCTTTGTTCACTTTTACCGTCGGCAACAGCGAGAACTTGGCCCGTTCGGCTCGACATCACCGTGACATAATCATGCCCTCGGCAAAAGGCAGTTTCGTCTACCAACAGATCTTCTACCTTATTTAAATTTCTCCGGGCGAGCCCTCGTGAAACAGCCCTTTTCATTACCCGATCAATGGCTCCCCAACTCAGTCGAAAGGCTTTAGATACAGAGAGAAGAGAAGTGAACTGAAGTGTTTCAATAATCTTTGTCTCAAAGAGTTCGGTATAGCGACTTCCAGGAGATGCCCAAGGAACAGAAACGGTCTGAACCCCATGCTTTGGACAGTCAGCACGTGGAACTTGGGCCTCAAGATATGTTTCGTATTGGCATGTATCCAAATGACGCCATATCCGCTTTCGAGAGTCATGCTTTCTTACCGCTTTCGAGCATGTTGGACAAGCAACGCTTGAATGACTTTCGTACATGATAGTCACGGTAATACGTTGGCTCGTTTTATCCACCTGGACAGAGTCGACAGTCCATGGCGGAATCAGTCCAAGGATCGCTTGATAGAGTGCTGTATCTTTCATCTGATTCAGGGCTCAAGTGCAGAGTGTTTCCTCATTTTCCAATTAATCGGAAAACTTGAAAAGAAACACTTTCCACCACATCCGGTGAAGAGCCGCATATGTACAGGTTTTTTATTGCACCCCGATCGGGCTTTGCATACCATGCGGTCAGCGACTGTTTAAGAGGCTTTGTCATGGCACGATTATTTATTGCGGAAAAACCGAGTTTAGGGCGCGCGATTGCCGCCGGCCTGCCTAAGCCTCATAAAAACCATAAAGGATACATAGAGACAGGGCAGGGCGATGTGGTGACTTGGTGTATTGGCCACCTGCTCGAACAAGTTGAGCCGGAAGTCTATGATAGTCGTTATAAAAAATGGAACCTCGCCGATCTGCCTATAGTGCCCGAACGGTGGCAGTTACGACCACGCAAAGCCGCATCCGGTCAGCTGGCGGTGGTAAAAAAACTGATTAAGCAATTCAATCAACTGATCCATGCCGGTGACCCTGATCGCGAAGGGCAGTTACTTGTGGACGAAGTCATTGATTACGCCAATGTCAGCGCCACCAAAAAATCAAAGATTAAACGCTTGCTGATCAGTGATTTAAATGTCAGTGCGGTTAAAAAATCACTGAGTCAAATGCAAGACAATAAAACCTATATCCCGTTGTCTATTTCTGCATTAGCGCGCTCAAGAGCGGATTGGCTATACGGTATGAATTTATCTCGGGCGTATACCTTATTGGGAAAGCAAGCCGGCTATCACGGTGTCTTATCCGTCGGGCGTGTACAAACGCCCGTTCTCGGCCTTGTTGTAAGACGTGATCAAGCGATTGAACGGTTTGTCCCCCATCCTTATTTTCAGTTGGATGCGCTTATTCCTTACCAAGACACCCAAGTACGTGCACGTTGGCAGCCGAGTGAAGCGTGTGCAAAATGGCAAGATGAGCAGGGCCGGGTGCTGTCTCGTCCCTTAACTGAAAATGTGGCGAACAGAATCGCTGGGCAGCCAGCTACCGTTATAGAAGCGGATCGCCAGCAACGTAAGCAAGCCGCGCCGCTGCCTTATAATTTATCGGCGTTACAAATTGATGCGTCAAAGCGGTTTGGTTTTAGTGCCCAAAAAGCCTTGGATGTGTGCCAGCAGCTTTATGAACGTCACAAATTAATTACCTACCCGCGCTCTGACTGCCGCTATTTACCCAAGGGTCACTTTGCTGAGGCATCTAAGGTATTGGACGCGATTAGAAAAGGGTGTCAGGTTCTCCATCAGGCTTGTGATAGCGCGGATCCAAAACAGAAAGGCAAAGCGTGGAACGATGCCAAGGTGGGCGCACACCATGCCATTATTCCTACGGCTAAAGCTGCCCCCGCCAACCTATCTGACGATGAAATGAAAATTTATCAGCTGGTCGCGCGACAATATCTGATGCAATTTTACCCTCCGGCAGAATATGCGGAAGGAAAATTGGTGTTTGATATCGCTGGGGGCTGTTTTATCGCCAAAGGGAAAGTGCTAACTCAGGCCGGCTGGCGAGCGCTATTGCCAAATAGTAAAACAATGGAAAGTGATGCCGCACCATTGCCTCTAATGAATAAAGGCGAGCAGGCGCAGTGCGAGCGGGGAGACATAAAAGACTGCATGACGGAGCCGCCCGCAGCATTTACCGAATCGAGTTTATTGCAAGCGATGACAGGCATTGGGCGTTATGTACAAGACAAGGCTTTAAAGGATATTCTACGTGAAACGGATGGGCTGGGCACTGAAGCGACTCGCGCCGGTATTATTGAATTGTTGGTAAAACGGAGCCTATTAAACCGGCAAGGAAAAACACTGCATGCGACCGCCAGTGGGAAAGGACTTATTGATGCCTTACCAGACAGTGCCACTTACCCTGATATGACTGCAGACTGGGAGCGTCAGCTGCAAGACATGGCTGACCAACAATGCGCCTATCATCCCTTCATGCACGCGTTGACGGAAAGAGTCACTGGGTTGATTGAAACGGTAAAAATCGCCCCACCTCCCCCGTCGTTAAAAGACTTACCAGCGGCGCCGGCTAGAACGTTTAAACGTCGACGACAGGGTACAAGCAGCAGCCGTAAGCGTACGTCTAAACCAAAGCGTGAAGCGACGACACGTAAGGCGGCTGGGCAATGATGGCAGCAACCGAGTCATTGCCTCCCTCGATGGCGTCAAAATGACTTGCTTCGTTAAAAGGTATATGCAGCGATACAACCGACGAGGGTCATCACCAATAAAAAGACTTTTAAAACTTTTGGGTTCGCTGAGACAGCAAATCGTACCGCAATGCGTGCCCCTAACATGGTTCCTATCGCGAGAATGAGCCCTGGCGCCCAACGTATGAGGTCATCGGCAATAAACACTACCAGTGAGAGGGTGGTAAAGGCCAACGTACACGCCAATTTAAGCGCATTACCTCGCACCAAGTCGTAGTTAAGGGTGCCACATAGTGCGGCGAGCAAAACAAACCCCACGCCTGCTTGCACGAAGCCACCATAAAAGCCCGCTAACAGTAGGCCAACCCAAGCACTGGGGGTTTGAGAAACGTGTTTTACTGGCGTGCCAGCGGGGGGAGCAAAGGTGGCTGGCCTAATTAACATGATGACGGTCATGGTCAATAAAGTGCCGAGCAATAAAGGTTTAACCCAACTCGGCGGTAACCAAGCCGCGGCTAAAGCACCGCATAAGCCACCTATTACGTTAGGTATTAACACTGGGATGATATCCTGGGTATCGAGCTTGTTATGCTGGCGAAAGCCTGTCATGCCAGAGGCACATTGCAGCCATACTGCGACTCTATTGGTGGCATTGGCCACATCGGCAGGCATGCCCATTACCATGAGTGCGGGCAGGGTTAAATTAGAGCCACCACCTGCTAACGTATTGATGATACCCGCGATGACACCCAAACTGACTAATAGAAAACTGTATTCTAGACTGATTGTCATGCGCACTCCTTTGTTTGTTATTGGTTGTATGTTGTTGCGTTTAATCAATCCACTTGAAGGCGTCACTTCTTGGTGAAACAGGTAGTGCCTCAGCATACTGTCTACACATCATGTTGTGAAACCGCTTTGTAGTGCTGGCGATTATCTGCGTGCCCTTTATAATCACGTGCTACACCTGAGGTTTTTGGTTCATGTTCGCTCAATCATGAGTAGAGCGAGATAAGGTATGTCACGTTATGCAGCAAGCTGGTTCATCGGCGCTTGATAAAGTTGCACGCCGCTCCGCACGGGTCGGCTTTATCTACAATGTGCTTATCTCCATCATGGTCTTCGTCTTCGCTGTGGCCTCGGTGGAGTTTTGGCTGTATCAGCAAGCACATGATCAAGAGGTAAAAGAAGTCCGCAATACCTTGCTGGCTTACCGTTCTCGTATTGAATTAAAAGTGACGCAAAATATAGATTTAAGTCATGGTTTAACCACGTATATCAGTTTAAATCCCGACTTAACTCAAGACGAATTTGCGCGTTTTGCTGGCCAACTCAAAGCGAAATCGCCACATATCCTTAATTTTGGCGCCGCCCGAAACTGGGTAATTAGTCACGTATTCCCGGAGAATTTACAGGCGTCATTAGTCGGGACCAATTATCGAGAGCTCCCCGAACAACTCGATAGTGTGCGCGAGGCCTATGGGTCAAGGCAGCCGGTCATCTCAGGGCCGGTGGACTTAATCCAAGGAGGCACAGCCTTGATTGCACGCCAATCCATTATTAATCAAAAAACGGGCTTGCCCTGGGGCGTGTTATCCACCGTGTTGGATATCGATGCCTTATTCTCCGAAAGTTTTCAAGAGGAAGAAGCCGCACCGGTACGCGCGGTGTTACAAGAAAGAGAGACGCCAAACGCCGAATTTACCAATATATACGGTGATACGTCGGTATTAACGCATTCGCCTGAAGCCGTCACACTTAACTTGCACTCTGGCCAATGGCGTCTTCTAGGCGTGCCTCGTGAAGGTTGGAAAGGGTTGCATGCACACCCGACCGTGTGGGTTGTTGGGTCGATCATTCTCGGTTTTTGGTTAGGGGGGTTATACGGCCGTTATAACGCGGGTCGTAGTTTTGCCCAATCTATTGGTCGAGTGGTCAATGACAGTTATCGATTTCGAAGTATTTTTAAACGTCATGATGCAGTGATGATGCTACTCGACGCTAAAAGTGGCGATATTCTCGATGCCAATGATAGTGCCCAGCGGTTTTATGGTTATGACCATGCAACACTGACGGCTATGCGTATTAGCGACATTAATACTCAAACGGACCGAAGACTTAAAGAAAGCCTGTCGCAGGCGCAACAGCGAGAAAAGAACTATTTTATCTTCTCCCATCGACTTAAAAATGGTGATGTTCGGCAGGTAGAAGTGCATTCATCTCCAATAACGGTCGGGCATGCCAAGCTCTTGTTTTCAGTGATCCATGATGTCTCAGAACGGCTTGAAATTGAACGTAAACTGATGCTTAACGCAAAAATCTTTGAGCAGTCGAGTGAAGGCGTATTGATTACGGACGCTGAAGGTTACATCGTTGCAGTAAACGGTGGGTTTAGCGTGATCACTGGTTATCAAGAAGAAGATGTTGTGGGAGTGTCGCCATCGGTGCTTAACTCGGGTCGTCACAATAAGTGCTTTTTCGCTGAAATGTGGCAGCAGATTAACCGTCAAGGACATTGGAAAGGTGAAATCTGGAACCGACGCAAAGATGGGGTGGTATATCCTCAGCTACTCTCAATCAGTGTTGTGAAAGACGAAGTGGGCGAGGTAGTTAATTATATTGGTGTGTTCTCTGATATTACCAAGCTCAAAGACTCAGAGAAAAAGCTGATTGATTTGGCACACTACGATTCATTGACCGGATTACCCAACCGTTTACTGTTAACCTCTCGCATTCGCGAAGCCATGAGCATGCAGTCAACCCAGCGTAACCAGCTTGCGTTGATGTTTCTCGATCTCGACCAGTTTAAATTCGTTAATGACAGCCATGGGCATGCAGTGGGAGACGCATTGCTGAAGATGGTCAGTCAACGTTTGTATGGCTTATTGCTCGAAGGTGATACGTTGGCGCGTCTCGGAGGGGATGAGTTTGTGATCCTTAGGCTGATTCATGCTGACAACCACGCATGTGTTCGCTTATCCGAGGATGTCATTCACGCCATGAACCGTCTATTTGTCTTAGAAGGCGGTATTGATGCACAAATTGGCGTCAGTATTGGCATCGCACAATACCCATATAATACCTCCAGTACTGAAGAGCTATTGACGTTTGCTGACTCTGCGATGTATCACGCGAAGAAGTCCGGACGTAACACCTATGCGTTTTATAATGATGCGCTTACCGTGGAGGCTAATCACAAGCTGCGCCTCGCCGTTGAGCTTCGACAATGTGTGCAAAATGAGGAACTGGAGTTGTACTATCAGCCCCAGATCGATTTGGTCACAGGCGATATTGTGGGGGTCGAAGCCTTATTGCGTTGGCACCACCCTGAGCGAGGCCTGCTGTCACCGTTCCACTTTATTGATGTCGCAGAAGAACGATCGATTATTCATGATATTACGCGATGGGTTGTTGAGACGGGCTGCCGACAATTGAAAAGTTGGCATGATGCAGGCGTACATATCTCCATGGCGGTAAACATCTCGCCGCGAAACCTTGCGGATGTCACTTTTACACAAGTAGTGTCTGAGGCTCTTGATCGTACGGGTGCCGATCCGCGTTTTTTAGAGTTAGAAATTACCGAGAATACCTTAATAGAAAATCAAGCCAATGCGTTACAGGTGTTGGAGCAGTTACGTGATAAAGGCGTAGGCATTGCGATCGACGATTTTGGAACGGGTTATTCTTCTATGGCGTATTTGAAGCGGTACCCGATCTCTAAATTGAAAATCGATCGCCATTTTATAAAAGATATTCAAAGCCAGTCCCCTGATGAAGAAGAGGTAGCCATTGTCTCTGCAATGATAGCGATGGCAGACAGCCTTGGCATGGGCGTGGTCGCTGAGGGTATTGAAACCTTGCATCAACAAGCCATCCTGCGAGAGTTAGGCTGTACTTTTGGCCAAGGATATTTGTATCGCCGTCCAGCGCCGGCAGGAGAGATAGCGGAACTATTGGGCGTTGAGTCTTGTGAGTAAGATAAGACGATGAAGATAAAGATAAAGAGGCACAATCCCAATAGACTCCTCCCCAGACTGTCATCGCTCACACTTTGAAGGCGCAGAGACAGGAATGATGTCAACACCTTGCCATTTTTTTACCCTAGGGAAAAATGGCAAGGAGTATCATGATGACCTCTCTTTTTTCTGGGCAGCGTCTTGCCGTGGCGATCGTTGCTTCGTTCAGCTCGGCGGCAATCCAGGCGGCACCACACATTACCATCACGACATCAACGACCCAGCTTAATCAGCCGCTAGATGCCGCCACACCTGCGGTGTTTACATTAGATAAAAATACCTATCAGATAAACGTAGAAGGTATCGAAGGTGAATGTCAGGCTGACACGCCTGAGAAAGCCAAGTTTAATACACCAATCCCCCTATCGTGCAATACAGCAAGCCCCTTTGATCTCACCATTCGTTTTGCCGGTGACTATGGCTTTTACTATCAACCGGACACGCGTACGTTGAGCGTTAAACGTGAGCCGAAAAAAACGACCTCCACTTTTAAACGGCCTTTACCGGATGTGCAATGCCAGCAGTACCAAGGTGGACCGGTCACGATTGATCTTGCCGACAGCTTTCCTGAAGGTACTCAGCTAAAAGATGCGCTCAGTGGTCAGGTCGCCACTGTGCATGACCAACGCGTGACGCTGACGCCAGCGCCTAAAAGTGGTGGTTTGGTGCTATTGGCACCGGTTGATGCCCCTGATCCTGAGTTTAGTTACCGTAATGCCAATATCTACTTTGTGATGGTGGACAGGTTTAACAATGGCGAACCGAGCAATGATCATAGTTATGGTCGTCACCAAGATAATGCGCAAAACATAGGCACCTTTCATGGGGGAGATCTGCAAGGAGTCATTGATAAATTGGATTATATTCAGTCTCTCGGTACCGATGTGATCTGGCTATCGCCTATTGTCGAACAGGTCCATGGTTTTGTTGGGGGCGGTAGCAACGGCAATTTTCCTTTCTATGCGTATCATGGTTATTGGTCACGTGATTTCACCCAGGTCGATAAAAACTTTGGTGATGACACCGTGCTCGAAAAACTGATAGAGGAAGCCCATCAACGTGGGTTGAAAGTGTTTCTAGATGCGGTGGTTAACCATCCAGGCTATGCGACCCTCGCTGATTTACAGCAAGATAGTATCGAGGTCGTGAATGACTCGGGGTTGCCAGAGAAGTGGCAGGATTGGCAACCCAGCGACAGACAAAGCTGGCATGACTTTCACCAAGCGATTAACTATAACAGCCCCAATTGGCAGCAGTGGTGGGGAAAAGACTGGGTGCGTGCGGGGTTGCCTGGCTATGACGCGCCGGGAACCAGTGATGAAACGCTTACCTTGGCAGGACTGCCTGACTTTAAAACGGAGTCGACCAAGACAGTGACACCGCCGCAGTGGTTGCTAGATAATCCAGGAACGCAGGTTGAAACACGAGAAAACTATACGGTTAGTGATTACTTACTCGAATGGCAAACCCAATGGGTTGAACGTTTTGGCATTGATGGCTTCCGCGTCGACACGGTTAAACATGTAGATGGTGACGTCTGGCGGGCGTTGAAATCACAGGCATCTACGGCGTTGGAGACATGGCAAGACGCGAACAACAAGACGGCTGAACCATTTTGGATGATGGGTGAAGTGTGGGGGCATCGTGCTTATCGCAGCCCGTACTTCGATCAAGGCTTTGATGCGTTGATTAACTTTGATTTGCAAAAGCAGATGGACAAGGGCGCGTATTGTCTCAGTGAAATGCAAGACACCTATCAAGTGTATGCCGATACCATGGAAAAAGAGAGCGATTTTATTCCAGTCAGCTATATGTCTTCCCATGACACCGAGCTCTTTTTCAGTCGATTCAAAGATATCAGTATGCAACGCGGTGCTGCCAATGCGTTGTTACTGACACCGGGGGCGGTACAAGTCTATTACGGTGATGAAGTAGGGCGTGATTTGGGACCTTATGGTGATGATTTTCACCAAGGAACACGCTCAGACATGGTGTGGCAGCCTAATGTCGCGCAGACTGCTTTATTGGATCATTGGCGCAGGGTGGGACAGTTTAGACAGCGCCATCCCGCCGTGGGGGCTGGGATGCATCACGCTATTCCACAACAAGGTGCGTACGTGTTTTCACGCCAACTCGGGGAAGACACCATTGTGGCTGCGTTTGTTGGGCGTCAAGCAGAATAATAGTGTGGCCGATAATGCGGGAGGTGAAACTTTTTGCACTAGGTATGAAAAAACCCGCTGCTCTATGAGCAGCGGGTTTATATATTGGTCGGTCTGACTGGATTTGAACCAGCGACCCCTGACACCCCATGACAGTGCGCTACCAAACTGCGCTACAGACCGACTAAGCGCTATATTACGAATCGGTCTGATAACTGTCAATTGCCAAAACCGTTTGTTTTCCAGTTTTTCAATCGTTTGGCTACTTATGCGCCAGTTACCGAGAAGGATTAACGTTCGTGATCCTCAGGATGGTAGAAGCGCTTGAGTTCATGCATGACCTGCATTAGCAATGAGAGTTGAGGCTTACCTTCTGGTAATGGCGTGTAGTGGCGATCATACACTTTATAATTACCAAATTTATCCACCACCGTGGTTTTTTGTGGTTGTACAACCACGATATCACGACTGTCCCCGGCCAGAACCCACTTACGTGGGCGGGTCTTTAGCTCAAACAAATTGGTCCCGCTGCTGTAGATGTCTGCCGGAGAGCTGACCGACAGCATTGATTCCATTAGCGTCGGGGCTACATCAAGATGACTGCTATAGTTTTCAATTTGTTCAGCTTTTTGGTTAGGCCAGTGCATGACCATCGGCACTTGGAGCTGATAACGACTATAATTAGAATTAGATCCCCAGCTATTCAGTCCTGTCTCGTTAAATTCCATGCCGTGATTGGCGGTGATCATAATGACCGTGTTGGTTAATTGACCGGATGCTTCAAGCTGTTTGAAGAGGCCACTCAACTGATCATCAAGATAATGAGCCGCATTGTTGTAACTGTTTTTCAGTACCAAGCTAGTTTGCGCATCTACACCAGCCATGACGCTATCAAGCGCTGGCTGGAAGGGTTGTGGGTAATCGCCACCTTGCTCATATTCATTCACGGTAGCCAGTTCTAAGTAGCCAAACCATGGCGCGCCAGGTTGACGATCGTTCAACCAACCTTGCATGGATGAGATAGCGTTTGCGTCGGCTTGCCAAGCTGGAGCATCTGACCGTGTGTTTCCGTCTAGCGCACGACTGAAAATGCTTTGATAATAAATAGGATTTGCGAAATGGTCACCGCTGAACAGCCCTAATTGGTAGTCGCGTTGTTTGAGTGTTTCTATCATCAGTGGACGCAACCCCTCGGTACGTGCACTTTGCGCATAACTGCCGGGAAGACCATAGAAAAATCCAAACAGCCCTGCCATGTCATCGTTACTGCTACTGAAGTGATTTTTAAACCATAGATTATCGTTAGCAAAACGATAGAGGTGCGGCATGGTAACGGGATTTAACATATCGGCACGCAACCCTTCGACCATTACCACCAGCAAATTTTTCTGGTATTTATTGGCATCAGGGGCAAACGCGAGAGGTTCAAGCGGGTAGCGAATAACTTCACTACTTTCTTGGCCACGCTGTTCACGTAGACGTTGATACTCTTGTCGGTCAAGCAGGCCGTATTTTTCCATAAAGGTTTTCGCTGTCATCGGATACGAGACAGGGAAAGTCGAGCGTTGTGCGGTGACAGGGCTATAGATAAATGCATCAGCCCAAATATGGATAAGATGGCTGGATATAAAGCAAAGCGCAAAGACGGTGGCAACGGGAATACCAATGCGTTTGCGTGTCAGTTTTCGCAGTTTGCGCCACACCCATTCGGCAATAATCAGCTCTAGGATGAAAATGGCGGGGACGGCAATAAACAAATACTGCCAGTGCGCATTCATATCGGTTTTTTCGCCGCTTAACAGCAGCTCCCACACCAGTGGGTTGAGGTGAAGGTGCAGGGTTTGATAGGCGTAAATATCGAGCAGCAGTACCATCATCCCGACGGTCGCAACCATCACAGCAAATAGCCGCATCAGTCGCTGAGACGGAATGATGAAACTGGCAGGGAAAATAATAAGAATATAAAGCGCAAACACCAGGAAGCCGAAATGCCCGACCCAGTTAAAGACCAAGTAGCTTTGCCCTAATAGCGTCTCAGGCCATCCTGATTGGCTGATGTAGCGTGTGCCAAGCAACATAGCGGCAATGATGTTGAAAAAGCTAAACCAATGCCCCCAACTGATCAGTTGGGATACTTTGTCGCGATACGATGTTCCGCTATCAACCATACAAATTTATTCTTCTCTTATTAGATACTGCTGCTGCAAACGTTACTGACTATCAATCGAGGCCATCAATGCTTGGGCGAACTTGTCGGCAAAGGCCTGACGTTGAGCGGCAGGAATATTGTGGTTAAGGATATTGGTGGCGACATTCCCAATCACCATCAGTGATAAATCCGTCGATGTACCGTGTTGCTCTAACACGTTGACAACATCACTGATAATACGTTCCACTTGCTTATCATCATATTTTGAGGTTACAGGCATAAAATCGTCTTGTCTTATTAAAACCAAAGCAGCGTATAATAACTCACACTTTAGTCTTACTGAAAATCTTTTCAATCATGACCCTCACGCTTTCCAACGTAATATTACATCAAATCGTCAAGCAAGCTGATGATTCTCTTAACGTTCACCTTCGTGATGGACCTTTACCTATCAGTGAACAAACCGAAAACCTGATGGGGGATATTCATCGGGTTTATCATGCAAAAGCAGGCAAAGGGTTTGCTTTGTTTGACACCGAGAGTGAATGCCAGCAGTGGTTAAAAGCTTACCGAGCTAATGAACTCGACTTTCGCACGTTTTCCGAGCGAGCCGTTGAGCGCTTGCGCGCCGAACTAGCGAAATACCCCTTTGCGGATAACGGTACATTGGTGATGGCGCATTATCGTGCACTTGCCACGGATTATTTGTTTATTGGTGTTCTAGAATCGAAACACAGCTTACGTGTTACTGATGAACTAGATGTCAACGCAACCGAATACCTAGATGTCAGCAAGATGGATATTGCTGCTCGCATTGATTTATCGACGTGGGAAACCGATCCCGAGTCAAACCGCTATCTTTCCTTTATCAAAGGGCGAGTCGGGCGCAAAGTGTCGGATTTCTTCCTTGATTTCCTACAAGCCGAAGTGGGCATGGACAGCAAACAGCAAAACCAGGTACTGATGCAGGCTGTTGAAGATTACTGTGATGATGCTCGGCTGGATAAGGAAGAAAAGGATACTTATCGCAAGCAGGTCTTTGATTATTGCAATGATCAGCTTAAAGCGGGTGATGAAGTGGTGGTGAAAGAGCTGGCGAGTGAGCTGCCAGCGACATCAGAAGGCACCGATTTCTACCAGTACGCGAATCAGCAAGGCTACGAGCTCGAGGAGCAGTTTCCTGCAGACCGTACAACGATGCGCAAGTTAACCAAATTTGTCGGATCGGGTGGCGGTTTATCGGTCAACTTTGATGCCATGTTATTGGGGGAGCGTGTGTTCTATGATCCAGACACCGATACTCTCACCATTAAAGGGACACCGCCTAACCTTCGTGATCAATTGCAGCGACGTTTGGCCAGTCGAGATGATGAATAACACGGCGTAGTCCATGTTCTGTCACAAAAAAGCGGGACCCCTTGATGGTGTCCCGCTTATTTATGCGTCTGTTTATTGCGAGTCCGTGATTAGGTGCGTTCAGCAACCGTTTCTACTGCTGCTGGCGCATTATTATCAGCATGCGTCTCTGCAGACGGCTTCGTCGGTTCGACTTTATCGACAAACCATCCCATGTAACTGGTGACGATAGTGACGGCGATACATACGAAGCTGAGCCACATGAACGGCGCATAAGACAGGGTTGCGACACCTAAGATACTTGCCATATAAATGCCGTTATCGCTCCATGGCACCATACCAGAGGTCAACGTGCCGCCAAACTCCGCATTTCTGGACAAGTTCTTACGCTGATAGCCCAGTCTATCGTAGTTTTTCGCGCAGATTTTTGGGGTTAAGATCAGTGACACATACATGGCCGAGCCGAAAACGTTGCCCATGAAGGCGGTGCCAATAGTTGACGTCGCCAAACTACCGGCACTGTTGACACGGCGCTCAAACAAGCTGGCAATGGTGTGTAATACACCGACTTTTTCGAGTAAGCCACCAAACCCCAAACCGAAGACGATCACAGCGACGGAGCCAAGCATGGATGACATGCCGCCACGATTAAGAATCGCATCAATGAAATCAACGCCTGATGAAATCGAGAAAGGGGCCCATGCCGTATTAATGGCGTGAACAGGTGTCATATCTTGCAGCATGATGGCCCAAACTACGCCGAGCAATGAGCCAAAGCTAATTACAGGGAAAGACGGTAATCGCATTGCCAGCAGCGCAAGGACAATCAGCACCGGGACAAAGGATAGGGGCGAGATCACAAACTGATCCTGCATTGCCTGTTTCACCATTTCTACTTGGCTCATGTCGACATTGCCTGCGTAATGCCAGCCAATAAGCGTAAACAAAATACCAGTAATAATGTAGCTTATCAGCGCAATGGGTAGCATGCCTTTGATGTGCTCAACGATTTCCACACCTGACATGGAAGAGGCGAGGATCACCGAATCAGACAGAGGCGACATTTTGTCACCAAAATAGCAGCCAGAGAGTACGGCACCCGCAGTCATTGGAGCAGGGATCCCTAAGCCTTGGCCAATCCCCATCATTGCAATTCCCGCAGTACCGGCGGCCCCCCAAGAGGTACCCGTGGCCAATGCGGTCAGAGAGCAAATCAACATGGTCGCTAAAAGGAAAATAGAAGGGTGAATAGCTTTAAGACCATAGTAAATAATGGTGGGGACAATCCCGCCAGCGATCCAAGTGCCGACCAGTGCACCGACTGAAAGCAGAATTAAAACGGCACCCAACCCATTGGATATCCCTTTTGTTGCGGCGGTTTCGAGCTCTTTATACTGATGCCCAAGCTTTAAACCCAGACCCATAATTACAAACCAGCCAATAAATAAGGCGAGTTGGATTGGGAGATCAAGTTTGGCGGTAAACGAAAACGCGAGTGCGAGAAACGCGCCAAGCGCCAGAACCACCTGAACGATGGATGGTAATCGAGTTTGCTGTGTTGTCATAACTAAACCTTCTTCACGTCGCACTTCTGGTCAAACCATGAGGTACACGTATCAATATCATTATCGGAAGGTGGATCGTCTGTGATTGCGCGACTACTCCCTGCGCGATTTAGCGATGCACTAAGCAACCACCAAACTCACATCACTGTCCGTGTGTCAGTATCCTTTGTTCCATTTGTGAGGTGTCATACTCTAGCTAACAGAGCAATCAGATGGGAAACATTTTTGTCGCTTATGTGAGTCAAGCGCGAGCCAGGTTAAAACTTATCGTTAATGGTTTATTGTTTGTTTTCTTGTGGTTTTTAATTTGTTTTTATTCGGTGTTTTTTATGTGTGCTGGTGCTGTTTTTTTCGGCGTTTGTACGTTAAATCAAGTTGGACATCAGTGACGGAAAATTGACAAGTAGGGGGTAAATCGCGCAGAAAAAGGGACGGACCTGACGATGGTGAAAAGACATGTTAGTATCAAAAACGTTTTTTCACTGACTGTCGAAAAGAATGCTCTTTAAAACGGCGGTCACACAACATGGAGTGTGAAAATTATGATGCGAGTAGGTTTAGTTGGCTGGCGCGGCATGGTGGGATCGGTGCTGATGCAGCGTATGGTGGAAGAGAAAGACTTCGACCATATTGAACCTGTATTTTTTAGTACCTCTCAGGTTGGGATCGACGCACCAAACTACGGTAAGGATGCGGGTACCCTAAAAGATGCTTACGACATTGAGATGCTAAAAACCCTCGATGCTATTATCACCTGCCAAGGCGGAGATTACACCAACGACGTTTACGCAAAGCTGCGTGAATCAGGTTGGAAAGGCTATTGGATCGATGCCGCGTCATCACTACGAATGGCAGATGATAGTATCATCACCTTGGATCCGATTAACTTCAAGCAAATCCAAGCGGGTATTCACAATGGCACACAGACGTTTGTGGGTGGCAACTGTACCGTTAGTCTCATGCTGATGGGTCTTGGCGGTTTGTATCAGAACGGCCTGGTCGAGTGGATGACAGCACAAACTTATCAAGCGGCATCTGGCTCAGGCGCAAAACACATGCGCGAGCTGATCAGCCAAATGGGGGTGATCAACGACGCCGTGAATACCGATTTAGCCAGCCCAGCGACGTCAATCTTAGATATTGATCGTAAAGTTGCCCAAACGCTACGTTCTGGGGACTTCCCAAGCGAGCAGTTTGGTGCGCCGCTTGCCGGTTCTTTGATCCCTTGGATTGACGTTAAACGTGATAATGGCCAAAGCAAAGAGGAATGGAAAGCATCGGTTGAGACCAACAAAATCCTCGGATTGGACAACAACCCGATCCCCATCGACGGTACGTGTGTCCGTGTGGGAGCGATGCGTTGTCACAGTCAGGCCTTGACCATCAAGCTGAAAAAATCGGTACCGATGGATGAGATTGAAGACATGATTGCATCACACAACGACTGGGTCAGTGTCGTCCCTAATGAGCGTGATGTGACCATGACTGATCTGAGCCCAGCCAAGGTAACAGGCACCATGTCCGTGCCTGTTGGCCGCTTGCGTAAATTAGCAATGGGTGATGATTTCCTCAATGCTTTTACCGTGGGTGACCAACTCTTGTGGGGTGCGGCAGAACCTCTGCGTCGTACGCTGCGCATTATCTTGTCGGAAAAAGAGCAAGACTAATTGCTGTGAAACAGTCTCGTTAAGCCGTCAATTATATTGGCGGCTTTTTTTGTGCGCGATTTTTGTCGCATAAGCTAGGTGTACCAAGCACCCATAAAAAAGGAGGCGATAGACGCCTCCTTAACTTTACGCTTTTTTGTCGTAAGCCGACTTAGCCTGCGAAGTTTTTCGCGACGAAGTCCCAGTTAACCAGCTTCCAAAAGGCAGCCAGATAGTCTGGACGTACGTTACGATAATCGATGTAGTAAGCGTGCTCCCAAACGTCCACAGTCAGTAGTGGCGTTTCACCGTCGTGAGTCAGTGGGGTTTCGGCATTTGATGTGTTGACGATTGCCACAGAGCCATCTGCTTTTTTCACCAGCCATGTCCAGCCAGAGCCGAAGTTAGTGACTGCGGCGTTGGTGAACTGCGTTTTAAACTCGTCGAAAGAGCCAAACGCTTTAGTGATTGCATCCGCAACGTCACCCGTTGGCTCACCGCCACCGTTAGGGCTTAGGCAGTGCCAGTAGAAAGTATGGTTCCACACTTGTGCAGCATTGTTGAACACACCGCCTGAAGAGGTTTTGATGATCTCTTCCAGTGACTTACCTTCAAAATCAGTCCCTTCAATCAGACCATTCAGCTTTACCACATAGGTGTTGTGGTGCTTGTCATAGTGATAGTCCAAGGTTTCTTTTGAAATATGTGGCTCTAGCGCATCTTTTGCGAAAGGGAGTTCAGGTAGTTGGAATGACATTGCTTATATCTCCGTTTTTATCGTGAGAGTGCTTCCTGTAGTCCATCGCCCGTGGTGTAGGGTGTCGTTTGTGATGGGTTATCACGTCAACGAACAGCCACCTAACCATCGGGTGTGGCTACTATTTTCGTTTTGCTGAGTGTAGTTTAGCAAGTTTTTACTTTATTAAAAGGATCGCGACAAAATTTTTATGCCTAATCCCACAAAAGATTTAGGCATTTTTTTCCGCTCTGTTAACCAGTAGAATCAAAGCAAGATTCACAGACAGTGTTCGAGGAAGCAATGGAAACAACGGACAAGATCAAGCAGCAAATCGAAGAGAACGCAATTCTGCTTTACATGAAAGGGTCGCCAAAACTGCCAAGCTGTGGTTTTTCTTCGCAAGCCTCTCAAGCGCTGATGTCGTGTGGCGAGAAGTTTGCGTACGTGGATATTCTACAAAACCCAGATATCCGCGCTGAGCTGCCTGTTTATGCACAGTGGCCGACCTTTCCACAACTCTGGGTTGACGGTGAGTTAGTGGGCGGTTGTGACATCATTCTGGAAATGTTCCAAAAAGGTGAGCTACAGCCACTGGTCAAAGAAGCGGCAGAGCGCCGTGACGCGAGCGAAAACGAATAACTTTGTTATTGATAGAGCCGACGTTGAAAAGCCACGTCTGGGACGTGGCTTTTTTGTATGGTTTAGTGAGTGGAAACGCGCATTGTTTTCTCTCTAGAGCACCATGGCGGCTAACCAGCCAAACGCAATTAACGGTAAGTTGTAGTGGAGAAAGGTCGGCACCACCGTATCCCAAATATGTTCATGCTGACCATCGGCGTTAAGCCCAGAAGTTGGGCCGAGGGTGGAATCAGACGCGGGAGAGCCCGCATCCCCCAACGCCGCAGCGGTACCAACCAGCGCGATCGTGGCCATGGGTGAAAAACCAAATGCCAGTGAGAGTGGAACGTAAATAGTAGCGATAATGGGAATGGTCGAGAACGACGAGCCGATCCCCATGGTAACCAAGAGTCCTACAACCAGCATCAAGAAAGCCGCCAATGGCTTGTTTTCGCCAATGGAACCAGACAAAGATGCGACCAAGGATTCCACCCCTCCCGTTGCCTTCATCACCGCGGCAAACCCTGCTGCCGTGATCATGATAAAGCCGATCATCGCCATCATATGCACGCCCTTGGTGAACACGTCCTGGGTGTCTTTCCAGCGAATGACACCACCAAAGGTGAATACCATAAAGCCGGCCAACGCGCCGACAATCATCGACCCTGCCATCAGTTGCACGCTTAACGCGGCAATAATTGCAATCCCTGCCACCCAAAGGTTACGAGGGCTAATGGTGTGATTTTCTGGCTCGGCGTTGAGTACCTCGCCTTCGTTATATTGACGGGGCTGGCGGTAACTGACGAAGGTCGCGATCAGTAATCCAACCACCATCCCGGCGGCCGGTAATAACATTGCGGTTGGTACCTGGCTGGCGACCACGCTTAAACCGTTATCATTGAGGTTTTTGAGCAAAATATTGTTCAAAAAGATGCCACCAAAACCGACCGGTAACACCATATACGGCATGATTAAGCCAAAGGTGAGCACACAGGCGACCAAACGACGGTCGAGTTTTAAGCGCTGGAACACATGCAATAGAGGAGGGATCACAATAGGAATAAAGGCAATGTGGACCGGGATTGCGTTTTGCGACGAAATCGCTAATAGCCCTAACAGGACTAAAACAACATATTTAAAGGTGGCCGTGTTGGCATCGGTTGGGCGCGCGTTTAGCTTGCGGATCACCGAGTGCGCGAGGACATCGGTGATCCCTGAACGACTTATTGCTACCGCAAAAGTGCCGAGCATGGCGTAGCTAAGGGCAATGGTGGCACCGCCGCCAAGCCCACCTTCAAACGCACCAATGGTCTCGGAAATACTGAGCCCACCGACCAGTCCACCAAGGACGGCACTAAAAGTGAGTGCGACGACGACATTCACGCGCATAAGGGCCAGTGCCAGCATGACACAGACTGAAATGACTACCGGGTTCATGGAAACGTTCCTGTTATAGGGTTATCACTGCAGCGTTGCCGCAGGGGTTATCTATGGTTTTGTAATTAAGCTACCCAGTTTGCGCAAAATTTTGTCTGTGTCGAGGGGAAATCTGCTTTTTTAGTTACTTTCTTTCATGCTTGTCCGCCTTGCTGCAAGCCGAGACTGTCAAAGTAGGCAAATCGACTCGTAAGCGATCGCAGACGTGTGGCAATGTAGGCGATCCTGATGAGCGGTCGCGACCGAGTGCCGCTAAGCAGACCCTCCCGCGCCAAGGACAGCGCGGCGGCGCCCCCTGAGATGGGTTCACGGCATGTCTGCGAGCGGGGGCTTGGCTGCGTTGTACCATGATAGCGGCCAGCCATCGCTTATCATCCTCAACGGTGAATAGATAAAAAAGCCGGCCTTAATAGGCCGGCTCGTTGGGGTATGTTTAACTCGCAGAGTTTAGAACAAGTAGTTCAGCTGCAAACCATAGATATACGCATCGCCGCCAGCTGAGAACGCAAATCCGTCTTCAGTACCGTCAACTTGGTCGCCATCTAGGTAGGCAAAACCCGCATCAACGGAGAGGTTCTCATTCGCAGTGTAGGTCGTACCCAGGCTCCACCAATGACGGTCAGAATCAGGAATACTTAGCGTACGATCTTCAGCATCTACCGGGCTTTCATCATAGGCATAACCGGCACGGAAGGCCCAGTGATCGTCCATGGTGTAGGTGGCACCGAGTGCATAACGCCAGCTGTTATCCCAGTTTTCATCTTTTTGGAGACATTGGCCAGCTGTGCCATCATTACAATTAGTCGCTGCACTCGTTGCTTTTAACTCCTCAAAAGTATCCCATCCGACGTGCATTGCACTATAGTGGACTGCAATTTGTTGGTTGAGTTGATGGAAGCCTGAAAATTCAATAATCTCAGGTAAATTAAGATCTAACTCACCTGATACAGACTGTCCTTGTTTTCCTACGGCAATAGTTGAGATGCCTTCGTAGTCACCTTCTAGTGTGATATCCGACTGTGAGCGATAAGACACACCTAGTCGGTTGTTTTCATCTATTTCCCATAGAGCTCCAAGATTCCATCCGAAGCCCCAGCCGTCACCACTTAGGTGGGAAATACGACTGGTAGGAGTATAAGATGTTCCTAATTGCCCATTGAGTACTGGAGCTGCGGCACCAGCAAATCGATTTAACTCCGCATCGGCGTAGATAGCACTAATACCCGCACCAACACTCCACTGATTGTTTATCTTGTATGCAATATTAGGATTGAAGTTCATGGTAACTAGAGCGGTATCACCGGCTCCAACTCCAGCAGCAAAGTCTTTTGAGTATTCTGTCGATAACCCGAAATTAGAAAAAGCGGAAAAACCTATCGCAAGATTATCGTTTAGCGGGCGAATAAGGTGAAAATTAGGGACATATTCAGTTGGAGCAAGATCATTTTCATCTGTTGATAAACCTTGAGCTTCTAGGACCGCTTTAGGTATGGTGCCGTTGCCTGCACTGTTTACATCAGCATGCACATCAGGATCGATAATGGTTAAGCCGCCCGAGAACGCGGTAGTGTTAAAACGGGTTAGGGCAGCGGCGTTGCGTGCGCCTACTGCGGCATTATCTGCGATAGCGGCTTCACCGGCAAAAGCACGCCCCAAACCAGATACCGAGGTTTCTGATACTTGGAAGCCGGCACTGTGTGCTTGCACGGCTAACAAAGATAAACTGGTTGCCACTAGCGATTTCTTAAATAGTGATGACATAACGCGCCTCACTCCTTTGTTAATTAGCTTCTTGTTCTTTGGGGCCGCCTCTTCCAAGCCCATCTTGCGTGGGCGAAAGAAGTGCTCGGATGTTCTACAAGTTCAATAGTGGCACCAATTTCACGTTTGTTAAAGGTTGGTTTCAAAACGGATAAACCACTATTTCACCTGATAGGGCTAACAATGTTTCTATCAGTTGTTTTAAGTAAAAACTCTATTTGAGTAATATCTATGCTCAGCCCTTATTTAACGTGATTTTTATATTGTTATTCTGTCGCTCACTCCTTATGTGCCTGTTTAATAGTGGTTAGTCTGATAACGAAATAAAGACCAAAATAAGATCATGAAAATGTGACCGCAAACAAATTGTTAACAAGTCTAAGCTGAACTTTTTGTGGTTTGTGAACACATTTGGCGTCAAACCATGCAGGGTCGGCGACAACGCTGGGGCTGCGTGTTTGCCGACCTGGTTGGGTTAACTTGTCTTTATTGGTAATTAGGTAGGTGTATTCTCAGAACTCTCGGGGGAGTCGGGAGAGGCCAGCCGCCCAAGCGCTTCCAGCGATTGACGATCTCACAAAAGAGCTCAGCAGTACGCTCGGTATCATAGAGCGCGCTATGTGCTTCTTTATTATCAAACGGGATTTGTGCTGTTTGGCAGGCTTTTGCCAACACGGTTTGTCCTAATGCTAGGCCACTCAGTGCAGCGGTATCAAAGGTGGCAAAAGGATGAAAGGGAATGCGCTTGAGTTGAGCTCGTTCTGCTGCAGCCATGACAAAACTATGGTCAAAATTGGCATTGTGCGCGACCATAATGGTGCGCTGACATTCCGCCGCTTTTTGTTCTTTGCGGATCAGCTTAAAGATTTCCCGCAAGGCCTCGCCTTCATCAACGGCGCCACGTAATGGGCTATAAGGGTCGCGGATGCCGGTGAACTCAAGGGCAGCAGGTTCGAGATTAGCGCCTTCGAACGGGGTAACATGAAAATGCAATTTTTTATCCGGTGCTAGCCAGCCTTGTTCGTCCATTTTTAACGTGACAGCACAAATCTCAAGTAGCGCATCGGTTTTGGCATTGAACCCGGCAGTCTCGACATCGACCACGACGGGGAAGTAGCCACGGAATCGGGCCTTAAGGCTGTTTAGGTTGCTTGCTTCGCTCATGCAGATGCCATTTTACTGAAAGTAATAAAAGGTGATTATCGCAAATCGCAGCGTTAAGCTAAAGTCACCATGTTGCCCGTCGATACCTTTATATATACTGTGAATGTTTAAACCGCCTTTTTGCAGTGCCGCATGTATATTGTGCGTTGGTGCTTGCAGTAGGCCACGCCTTATTCATTATTCTATGTGAAGTTCGGAGTCTAGGATGGCGTCTCGCCTTTTTACGCAATGCCTCATGCTAATAATGCCATTATGCACGATAGCGTTGGTTATCGGTCTCTTCGCGTCGGGCAACGCCTATGCGAATAAGCAATATGTGGCTTCGCTTGGAGAGTCAAACTGGGCCGTCACCATAGATACACCGATCGAGTGTCGTTTAGAACATTCTATTCCCGGATATGGGCTTGCTTCTTTTACTGCTCGAGCCAGTAAAGACATGAATTTAGACTTCTTGTTAGAGATGCAACGCGCCATGGGAGAGACCACTCAGGTATCACTATTATCCATGCCTGCTGATTGGATGCCTGGCGAGCCGGCTCGATATATGGACCAACTTCAATTTTTCCAGCAGTTCGATGGCTATGTCGGTGGTCAAACGGCTTGGTCGATGCTCAGTGAGTTGGAGTCGGGCCGATTTCCCACGTTTAGCTTTCAAGATTGGCAACGTCAGCAACGACAAGTGGATGTCGCGCTATCGGCAGTGGCATTTGGCTCGCCGTACAACGAATTCAGCCGTTGCCTCAATCGACTATTACCTTACGCGTTTGAAGACATTTCTTTTACCGTGTTGCGTTATCAAGAAAATAGCGATGAGCTGACCAAAGCGAGTCGCCAACGATTGACTCAAATTGCCGAGTTTGTTCGCTATAGTGATGATATCGATTTGGTGCTGGTTGCCACCTATTCAGACGCACGCGGGACACGAGAGGCCAATCAGCAAATGTCAGAGCGCCGAGCGAAAAAGCTTCGAGACTACTTCACGTCGTTAGGGCTACCAGAAGACAGAATTACGGTTGAAGCCTATGGTGAACGTCGGCCTATTGCTGATAATGAAGATCCGATTGGGCGAAGCAAAAACCGGCGCGTAGTCATTTCGCTGGGAAGAACCTTGTTATAAATGATAGAGACGGTAACTGATAGCGCTTGTCACCGATAGAATGCAAAAAGCCCAGCATCAAACGCTGGGCTTTTTGTTTGAAGTTGAAGTCCTGTCTTGCTGTGTTAACCGTTTAGGCCAGCAGAGGCACTTTTGTTTTGGATAAGCTCAAGCTTGTACCCATCAGGGTCAGTGACGAAGGCGATTTCAGTGCTACCGCCTTTGACTGGGCCTGGCTCACGGGTGATATTGCCGCCCGCTTGGCGAATTTGATCGCAGGTCGCGTAAACATCGTCCACGCCAATTGCGATATGGCCAAAGGCGTTACCGTGATCGTACTCGCTTTCGCCCCAGTTGTAGGTCAGCTCAATCACGGCGCCTTCTGACTCATCGGAATAGCCGACAAACGCCAGGCTATATTTATACTGCTCGTTTTCATTGCTGCGTAACAAACGCATTCCCATCACTTCAGTATAAAATTTGATCGCACGGTCTAGATCACCGACCCGGATCATGGTGTGTAGAATTCTGCCGTTTGACATGACGTTGCTCCTTTTTGGCTTGCCAGTGCTCGCCTTTGGCGGCGTTAGCTATCTGGATAAACTTTTTCTTTGTACTCACATAAATCTTCAATGATGCAACTGCCACAGCGAGGTTTTCGTGCTAGGCAGGTGTAGCGTCCATGCAGAATTAGCCAGTGGTGCACATCGACTTTAAAGGCTTTGGGCACCACCTTGATCAGTTTCTCTTCCACGTCATTGACGTTTTTACCCATTGCAAATTTGGTGCGATTAGACACCCGAAAAATATGGGTATCGACGGCGATGGTGGGCCAGCCAAATGCGGTGTTAAGCACCACATTAGCGGTCTTTCGTCCCACTCCAGGCAGGGCTTCCAGTGCCTCTCTGCTTTCTGGCACGTCGCCATTATGTTGTTCAATCAAGGCGCGGCAGGTTTTAATTACGTTCTCGGCTTTGGAGTTAAATAAACCGATATTTTTTATATACGCTTTTACTCCGTCAACGCCCAACGCCAGCAGCCCCTCAGGTGTATTGGCCACGGGGTACAGTTTATTGGTTGCTTTATTCACACTGACATCGGTTGCTTGTGCCGACAGTAACACCGCAATCAGTAATTCGAAAGGGGTGGACCAATTGAGCTCAGTTTGCGGATTCGGGTTGTTATCTCGCAGACGTTCAAGGATCTGTCTTCGTTTTTCTTTATTCATTTACCGTATCCTGTGGGTCATTGATTGCCTGTCACACGCGCGCGCTCAATCACCGGTTTCTCGTCTTTTTCTGTTTTGCTGGCAAGGTGCGTATCAATGATGTTCTTCAGCGCGATAAGAAAGCCGACAGCGAGGAACGCGCCGGGTGGCAATATGGCTAACAGAAACTTGGTATCGAATTGGAAAATTTCAATCCGTAATACGGCCGCCCAGTCGCCCAATAACAGATCCGCGCCATCAAACAAGGTGCCGTTGCCAATAATTTCTCGAATGGCTCCGAGTATCACCAACGCGGCGGTCATCCCTGTGCCCATCCAAAAGCCGTCACTCACCGATAAACTAACAGGGTTTTTAGAAGCAAACGCCTCCGCGCGACCGATGATAATGCAGTTGGTCACTATGAGCGGAATAAAGATCCCCAGTGATTGATATAGGCCGTAAGCATACGCATTCATGACCAATTGCACACAAGTCACCAGCGAGGCGATGACCATCACGAAAATGGGAATGCGCACCTCTTTGGGGACCCATTCACGGATCACGGAAACAATTAAATTGGAGCCGACGAGCACCGCCAATGTCGCGATGCCTAGACCAAGGGCATTGGTGACGGTAGCGGAGACCGCCAAAAGTGGGCATAGACCCAGTAGCTGCACAAAAGCGGGGTTGTTACTCCACAAGCCATTTTTCATTAACTCTTTATGAGCACTCTTCATGATGCACCTCCACAATTCACTGGCTGATTAATCAGAGCAGCTTGCTGTTGGCTCACAAACCAAGCGGCTTTTTTAACCGCGGTTACTACAGCCCGTGGAGTGATGGTCGCACCGGTGAATTGGTCGAACTGGCCACCATCTTTTTTGACCGCCCAACGTTTATCCTCTTCACTGGTCACGGTCTTTCCGCTAAAGCTGCGTATCCAGTTTGACACTCGTAAGCTCACTTTGTCACCGAGCCCTGGGGTCTCGTTATGTTCTAACACCCGTACTCCTAACACTTGGTGACTCGTTGCGTCCATACCTATGAGTACTTTAATGGCGCCATTGTAGCCATTAGGGGCAATAGCTTGGATAGCGACTGCAGTCACGTCATCGTTAAGCGTTGCTACGTAAAAAGGTTGTGCCTCATCGGTGCCGAGCGCTTCTGAATGTTGTATTAGCCGGCAGTTTTGGTGAAGCGGATTATCATGTCGATCTTCAGGGATCACTTGGTTGAGTGCTTTTGATAACTGGATTTGCTGCTGCTCTTTAATGGTGTCTTCCGTCAGTGCATTGGTCACCGCGACTAACGCCGTTGATAAGAGGGCCGCGACCGCTAGGATGCCCCCATGCTTTCGTATCGTTTCAATCATAGTTGTGACTTCTTCTCTGCACGGTTGCTGGCATGCCCATAAGTGCGTGGCTTGGTGTAATAATCAATCAATGGCACACACAAATTAGCAATGATGACCGCAAACGCGACACCGTCGGGATAACCGCCCCATGTGCGAATTAGATACACCAGCACTCCAATCAGGCCACCAAACCATAAGCGGCCACGATCAGTGGTTGAGGCGGAGACTGGGTCGGTGGCGATGAAAAACGCACCGAGCATGGTGGCGCCCGATAACAAATGGATCAGTGGTGACGCGAGTTGATCAGGCGCGATCAAGTGGCCGAGCAATGAACATACAAGCAAGGCGGCGAGTACCGCGACCGGAATATGCCAATTGATAATGCCTCGTTGGATAAGCACCAAACCACCGAGTAGGTAAAGCGTGTTAACCCAAGCCCAACCTTTACCGCCTAATGCTGAGAAAATCGGTTGTTGCAAGGCTTCGCTGACGGTTTGGCCGCCAGCCAGTGCGGTTTTAATGGTATCCAGAGGCGTCGCCATGGTGGCGCCATCCACCGTCATACGCAATTGGTTGACACTAAAGCCATCCAAGGTGTAACCGCCAAAAATCGCCGCAAGGGTGTCAGCAAAGGTCAAGCTATGGGGGGCAAGAGTTTCTGGCGGCAACCAAGTGGTCATTTGTACCGGAAAAGCGATGAGGAGTACCACATAGCCAACCATGGCTGGGTTAAAGAGGTTCTGCCCTAATCCGCCGTAGATATGCTTGGCAACAATGATAGAAAACGCAGTACCGATGACGATCACCCACCAAGGTGCCATCGGCGGGATAGCGACGGCCAATAAAAAGGCGGTGAGTAGGGCGCTATTATCGCGAAGATAAGCCATCACTGGGCGACGACGCAATCGCATCACCAGTGCTTCGGTAGACCAAGCCGTGACAACCGCTAAGGCTAATTGAATAAGCACGCCCCAGCCGAAGAAATACCACTGTGCCGCCAAACCGGGTAAGGCACATAGGAGCACCGTCAGCATGATATGGCTGGTGGAACGTTTGTTGTGGGCGTGTGGTGAACTTGCGATGAAAAACGCCACGTGGGTTATTCCTTATCTTCTTGTTGTGATTGTTGGGCGGCTTTACGTGCTTTGGCACGGGCGACCGCAGCGGCGACAGCGGCTTTCTTGTCGTTAGCTTCGTCAGTTGCCGGCGCAGTGTCCGCAGCGTCGGATGGCGTATCGGCAGTCGTCGGTTGTGCCTTAGTGTCGCCTTGCTGGGCGGCTTTGCGGGCTTTCGCACGCGCAATGGCGGCAGCCACGGCGGCTTTCTTGTCGTTAGCCTCGTCAGATGCAGGCGCGGTGTCCGCAGCGTCGGATGATGTATCGGCAGCCGTCTCTGGTTGTGCCTTGGTGTCGCCTTGCTGGGCGGCTTTGCGGGCTTTGGCACGCGCAACAGCGGCAGCCACGGCGGCTTTCTTATCGTTAGCCTCGTCAGATGCAGGCGCGGTGTCCGCAGCGTCGGATGATGTATCGGCAGCCGTCTCTGGTTGTGCCTTGGTGTCACCTTGTTGTGCAGCTTTACGCGCTTTGGCACGCGCAACAGCGGCAGCCACGGCGGCTTTCTTATCGTTAGCCTCGTCAGATGCAGGCGCGGTGTCCGCAGAGTCGGCTGGCTTCTCGTCAGCCGATGTCGATTCCGCCTTGGTGTCGCCTTGCTGGGCGGCTTTGCGGGCTTTGGCACGCGCAACAGCGGCTGCTACGGCATCTTTTTTATTGTCTTGGCTGTCAGCGTTGTCTGGTGCTGCCTGCGGATTGGCGGTTTCTGGGGCTTTTTGTGCCTCTTTGGCCGCCTTACGTTCACGCGCTTGCCGTTTACGCTCTTCGCGTAATTTCATCATTTCACTGTTGTCTGGCTCATCACTGCCTGCTTGCGCTGCTTCGGCTTGTTTGGCTTTGGCTCGTGCGATCGCGGCTGCGACGGCAGGTTTGACATCGCTTGATGCCGACTGCGCAGCTTTTTTCGCTTTTACCCGCTCCACAGCAGCATTAAGTGCATCATCGGAGCCAGTATTTTGTTGCGCCGCTTTTTTCCGACGCTCTGCAGCTTTACGATGTTTTTCTTCTCGCTCCTGCTTTTCGCGTTCCATGCGCGCTTTTTTCGCTTCAAAGCGTTGGCGCGCACGCTCGGCGGCTTCTTTTTCCGCTTCAATTTCACGAATTTCAGCTTTGGCTTGGCGATAATATTGAACCAATGGGATCTCACTTGGGCACACATAGGCACAAGCGCCGCACTCGATGCAATCGAAGAGATCATAGTCTTGGCACTTGTCGTAGTCCTGATCTTTGGCGTACCACTGCAATTGCTGAGGTAAAAGGTGTGCGGGACAGACATCGGCACAGGCACTGCAACGAATACAGGCCATTTCTTGCTTGGCAGGGGCAATTTCCTTGCGCGTTGGCACCAGCACACAGTTGGTAGTTTTGGTGACAGGCACTTGTGTGTGTGGGACGGTAAAGCCCATCATCGGGCCACCAATGATCACCCGTGGCAGTTTTTTCTCTGCCTTATAGCCGTGATGTTCCAATAGCTCGCCAATCGGCGTCCCGAGAAGCGCCCATCGGTTTTGCTGGGTGTTGAGCGTTTTCCCGGTCAAAGTGACCACACGCTTGATCAGCGGCTCGCCATCTAACACCGCGCGTTTGATCGCATAGGTGGTACCGATGTTTTGCATAAGCACGCCAATACTGGCGGGAAAGGCTTTGGCAGGCACCTCTTTGCCCGTGATGATTTGAATCAGCTGCTTTTCACCGCCAGATGGGTACTTGGTAGGCACCACTTGGATAAGTATGTCCTCATCAACGGCCTCCACCGCGGCTTTAAGCGCGGCGATCGCTTCGGGTTTGTTGTCTTCAATGCCAATAACCGCCAGTTTGGGCTTAACGATATGATTGAGGATTTGTACGCCTGCGATGATTTCATCTGCACAATCTTGCATCAGCCGATCGTCAGCGGTGATATAAGGCTCACACTCCGCGGCGTTGATGATTAGCACTTCCGTTCTGGCTAAGCCGCTTTGCAGTTTTCTTGCCGTTGGAAAGCCGGCACCTCCCATCCCAGCAATACCCATGGCACGAATATGGTCGATCAACTGCTCGGGTGGCTGGGTTTGATAAGCCGGTAAGGCAGGCTTAGGCCCCCATGCATCTTTGCCATCAGGCTTAATCACCACGCAGCGGTCAGACAAGCCTGACGGATGCGCAATCGTTCTATCCTCGATGGCAACCACCACCCCTGACGTAGGGGCGTGCACGGGCACACATTGTTGAATATCTGTTTCAGTGAGGGCTTGCCCTGCGAGCACCTGATCGCCCTGGCTGACGCATAGCTTTCCCTTGCTGCCAATATGTTGCTTAAGCGGGATAACAAGCTCATTAGGGAGCATTTTTTCTAAAATGGCACCCTGATTCGACTGGGTTTTATGCTCAGGCGGATGAATACCGCCATGGAAATCCCAGACTTGGCCATGTTTTATTTGTTCTATGAGGCTTTCCATCAGGCACCTGCTCCCTGACTCTCAGTGACATCTACAACGGGAATTTGTTCAAGCTTCCATTTCCAGGTATCGGGCGTGTCCTGAACGGGGAGCATTTCAATACAGTCGGTTGGGCAGGGGGCAACACATAAATCGCACCCGGTACAGTCTTGCTCAATCACGGTATGCATCGCTTTAGTACTACCGACAATCGCATCGACCGGACAGGCCTGAATGCATTTTGTACAG
The DNA here is from genome assembly GCF_900141775.1 of Salinivibrio sp. ES.052. GTDB lineage: Bacteria > Pseudomonadota > Gammaproteobacteria > Enterobacterales > Vibrionaceae > Salinivibrio. Next base: position 413,819 of record NZ_FSRI01000001.1, read on the forward strand.
CCGATGCAGTCTTCTTCATGAATGAAGGCAACGGTTTTGATACTTTTTTCTTCATCATGGGCCAGTTCGGTGGCTTCTACGCCCATCAAGTCAGCCAAGTTTTCAATGGTTTGTTGGCCACCTGGCGGGCACTTATTAATTTCATCGCCATTGGCAATGGCTTCGGCATAGGGACGACAGCCAGGGTAACCACATTGACCACATTGTGTTTGCGGTAGAATGGCATCAATCTGATCGACAATCGGATCTGCCTCAACCTTGAAGCGAATCGAGGCAAAACCAAGAATTGCACCGAATACGGCGGCAAGAGCGGCAATCACTATCACCGCAATCACTATTCCACTCATGATAACGTTACCAGTCCAGTAAAGCCCATAAAGGCAAGCGACATTAATCCTGCAGTGATCATCGCTACTGACGCGCCCTTGAAGGGGGAAGGAACATCAGCGGCAGCAATACGCTCGCGCATTGCCGCGAACAAAACCAGCACCAGCGAAAAACCACAAGCCGCCCCAAACCCATAAATAATCGATTCAATAAAGCTGTGCTGTTGTTTCACATTGAGCAACGCCACCCCTAGCACTGCACAGTTTGAGGTGATCAAAGGCAAGAACACGCCTAACAGCCGATGCAGGGTAGGACTGGTCTTGTGCACAACCATTTCCGTGAACTGCACCACCACGGCAATCACCAATATAAAGCTCAGTGTGCGTAGGTATCCGAGATCGAGTGGGATCAGAATATAGGTTTCAACCAGATACGAGCTCACTGACGCCAAGGTCAACACGAAGGTTGTGGCGAGCCCCATCCCAATTGCTGTTTCCAGTTTTTTTGATACGCCCATAAATGGACACAGGCCCAAAAACTCCACCAGTACGAAGTTATTGACCAAAACCGTGCCCACCAGTAGCAACAAATACTCAGCCATGCTGTTTAATCATTTAATGTTTTTGTGATCTGCCTATTATCGACCTTTGACGCAGCTATAACAACCGCCATGGAGCAGGGTTTTTGTCTGATTTGCTGTAAGCTGTCAGTGACGCTTTACTTAAGCGACATTCATAAGGGTAGTGGAGGCGTAGAGTGTTCGATCACAGCAAGAAGGCGTGATGAGATCATGAAAACGTGGGATAGGTCGAGGAGAAAAGGAAATAGAGAAATTGGCTCCCCCAACTGGAGTCACCGGGAACGCCTAGTTGGGGGCGCCCAGCCCAGTGACATATTCCGCATTGCGGAACGATTAGCTTGAATAACTAAATTTGCCATCGGACATAAATTTGGCTCCCCCAACTGGACTCGAACCAGTGACATACGGATTAACAGTCCGCCGTTCTACCAACTGAACTATGGGGGAATCGTGTTTGCTATGGTGCTCTGTTGTGTTTCAAGAAGGTGGCTCCCTCTACGGGACTCAACGGGGACGCCCAGTCCTGCGACATATTCTGCGCAGCAGAACGGATACCAGCTTTTGACACGCTTATCTTTCTCAAGAATATGGCTCCCCCTGCGGGACTCGAACCTGCGACATACGGATTAACAGTCCGCCGTTCTACCAACTGAACTAAGGGGGAATCGCCTTGAGAACGAGGCGAATGTTAGCGACCGCCTTGCAGGGTGTCAACTCATGAAAAGCAAGAAAAGCGGTCTTGGCGACTGATTGCTGAAAAGCTAGCCGTCAACGCTGATAAAATCATCACAATGGGTGCTGATTAAACATTTCCGTAAATTTAATCTTGACTTTTTTTCACCCCAGTCAAAAAAGGGCTAATAGCGGTTACCCACAGATTCTGTGGATAACCGTGTGTGTGGATCTTGGTCAACTCTCTATATGGTTGATTTTATTCGAGCTGCTGAACGCTGGAATTACGAAGATTAATAGCTAAATGTTTGTTTTTAAATGTTTTTATTTTTATGTTGGGGGCGGGTAACAATGAATAGAGACGAGGGGATTATGCACAGGTGGTTATTTATTCAGTGACTGAGTATCGGGGATAAATATAGCGACGAACAAGAAGTGTAGCCACTTACAGAGGAGAGCGTAGAGAAAATGAGAGCAATATTACAATAATGTCTCAAATCCAGCTGGCTGAGTATTTCAAAAGAGGACACATAGATTACCTAGGCGGTATTGTCAGATCAAGAACTGAATACGAAAAAGATCGCATTTTACGCTCACCCAGTATGCAGTCAGAGTCGTTGACTCCATAGGGTGAGTCAGGACAATAGCATGACTCGGTCAGATGACCCAACAGGATAGTTTCATGAGTAAAACCTTTTCGCTGCATTCCGCATTTAAGCCATCAGGCGATCAGCCTGAAGCCATTAATCGATTATGTGAAGGGCTTGATGCTGGGCTTGCCCACCAAACACTCTTGGGGGTAACGGGCTCAGGCAAAACATTTACGATGGCCAATGTTATTGCTGAACTTAATCGACCCACCATGGTACTCGCGCCCAATAAAACATTAGCGGCACAACTTTATGGTGAGATGCGTGAGTTTTTTCCTGATAACGCGGTTGAATACTTCGTTTCTTATTACGATTACTATCAACCAGAAGCCTATGTGCCTTCCACAGATACCTTTATCGAAAAAGATGCGTCTATCAATGATCATATTGAACAGATGCGCTTGTCGGCGACCAAAGCGTTAATGGAAAGGCGTGATGTGATAATTGTCGCATCCGTGTCGGCAATTTATGGATTAGGTGATCCGAACTCCTACCTGAAAATGATGCTACACATCCGTCGCGGCGACTTATTGGACCAGCGCACCATTTTACAACGCCTCGCGGAACTTCAGTATACTCGCAATGATATGGCCTTTGAGCGCGGTACTTTTCGTGTTCGCGGTGAAGTGATTGACATTTTTCCCGCGGAATCAGACAAGGACGCTATTCGTGTTGAACTTTTTGATGATGAAGTCGAGACGATCAGTGTTTTTGACCCTTTAACGGGTCAAGTGAGTGTCAAAGACATGCCGCGTTGTACGATTTATCCAAAAACGCACTACGTCACCCCACGCGAACGGATATTAGAAGCGGTTGAGCAGATCAAGGTTGAATTAGCCGAGCGGAAAAAGACACTGCTCGATAATAACAAACTGCTTGAAGAGCAGCGTATAACCCAACGTACGCAGTTTGATATCGAGATGATGAATGAGTTGGGCTATTGTTCAGGGATTGAAAATTACTCGCGTTACCTAAGCGGGCGTTCAGGGGGGGAGCCGCCGCCTACCTTGTTTGATTACTTGCCTGCAGATGGCTTGTTGATTATCGACGAGTCACACGTCACTGTGTCGCAAATTGGCGCCATGTATAAAGGTGATCGCTCCCGTAAAGAAACACTGGTGGACTATGGCTTTCGGCTTCCGTCGGCATTGGACAACCGTCCGCTAAAATTTGATGAATTTGAGGCGCTTGCTCCGCAGACTGTTTATGTCTCGGCGACACCGGGCAATTACGAAAAAGAAAAATCAGGTTCTGACATTATTGATCAGGTCGTTCGTCCAACCGGCCTTCTTGATCCAGAGCTCGAAGTTCGGCCTGTTGCCACACAAGTCGATGACTTGCTCTCTGAAGTAAGAGCGCGACGAGCCCTTGATGAGCGAGTACTCGTGACAACGTTAACCAAACGCATGGCAGAAGACTTAACTGAGTACATGCAAGAGCATGGTGTGCGCGTCCGATATCTGCATTCTGATATTGACACGGTGGAACGAATGGAAATTATCCGTGATCTCCGCCTAGGCGAATTTGATGTGTTAGTCGGGATTAACCTTCTGCGTGAGGGGCTTGATATGCCGGAAGTTTCTCTTGTCGCTATTTTAGATGCTGATAAAGAGGGCTTTTTGCGTTCCGAGCGATCCTTGATTCAAACGATTGGTCGTGCGGCTCGTAACCTTCGAGGTAAAGCGATTCTTTATGGCGATACGATCACTAAATCGATGAAGCGTGCCATTGATGAAACAGAGCGACGCAGAACGAAACAAACGGCATATAATGAAGAGCATGGTATCACGCCACAGAAACTGAATAAAAAAGTGATGGACGTGATGGAGATAGGAGCCGGTAAACGTAAAAGCACAAAACCATCGTTGAAATCGTTGCGTTCAGTGGCTGAACCAGATGCCGATTATGCGCTTAAATCCCCGCAAGCGATTGATGCCGAGATTAAGAAACTTGAAAGTCAGATGTTTGAAGCGGCGCAGAACCTTGAATTTGAAACCGCGGCACAATTACGTGATCAGCTCCAGGTCTTGCGTGAGCAATTTATTGCGAATAGTTGATGTACCTAACTGCGGGGTAAAAAAAAGCCAACCTTAAATGTCAGGTTGGCTACAGTGTTTCAGTGAGTAGAAACTCACAAACAACGTCAGTTGGCTAGGTGACCCCTTGGGGTCACTGACTTAGATGCATTTGTCGTGCCAAAAATGGAGAAGGGCTATTTCATCGACAAATCGTGTGGTTTTAATGTGCAAGCAAGGATAAAGTGCGATTAAGTTTGCATAATGCAATGCATTTCGCATACTCTCGTGCAATTGACTGAATTAACGCTACACGTTGTGATGTGATTTTTGGAGGATTAATGCCAGCACTATCACCCAGTAAACGAGTATTGATGGTGGAAGATACCGCGTCAGTCGCGGCGTTATACAAGTCGTACTTAAATCCATTGGATGTAGACGTAACGATTGTCGGCACGGGTCAAGATGCGATGACGTTCTTCGAACGAGAAGGCGAGCAGTTGGCACTGATTATCCTAGATCTTCGTTTGCCTGATATGTCAGGAATCGATGTACTGGCACAAGTGCGCGCCGTGGCCCCGGCATTACCCGTTATTATAATGACGGCCCATGGCTCCATAGATGCTGCTGTCGATGCGATGCGTCACGGCGCAAATGATTTTTTAATCAAACCTTGTGAAGCGGATCAGTTACGTGTCACGGTGAATAAATCCCTCAAGCCTAAGTCAAACAATCAAACCAAAGCGACTAGGCAGGAAAGTGAATACCATGGGTTTATTGGCCGTAGTTTGCCAATGCAAGCTGTTTATCGTGTCATTGAGTCTGCAGCACCTAGTAAGGCCACTGTTTTTATTACCGGGGAAAGTGGGACCGGTAAAGAGGTATGTGCCGAAGCCATTCATGCCGCCAGTACCCGCAACAACAAGCCTATTGTTGCACTAAATTGTGCTGCCATCCCCAAAGATTTGATTGAAAGTGAGCTATTTGGTCATGTTAGAGGGGCGTTTACGGGGGCAGCCTCTGAGCGTGAAGGGGCGGCAGAAATGGCTAATGGCGGCACCTTGTTTTTGGATGAAATTTGCGAAATGGATTTGGATTTGCAATCCAAATTGCTACGTTTCATTCAAACAGGCAGCTTTCAAAAGGTGGGTTCTTCGCAAGTTAAGACGGTAGATGTTCGATTTGTCTGCGCGACTAACCGTGATCCCTGGCTTCAGGTACAGCAAGGAAAATTCCGCGAAGATCTTTACTATCGGTTACATGTGATCCCCCTTGAGCTTCCTCCTCCAAGAGAGCGGGGGGATGATGTGATCGCGATAGCAAACGCCTTGCTCGCTGTGTTTTCCGCTGAAGAAGGAAAGGACTTTTGTCGATTCAGTGATGAGGTGGCTGATCAGCTTCTCCGCTACGATTGGCCGGGAAATGTTCGTCAGCTACAAAATGTGATCCGCAACATTGTTGTGCTCCAGAACGGTAAAGAAGTTAGCAAAGAAATGCTGCCTTCTCCAGTAACTCGCGTTTCTGGTGCTGAAATTGCATCTACCGATGTCAATGCTCGGTCTGAAGCGGCGACAAGTTCATTTGTGACACGTTCGTCTTCTGAACCAGAGGTATTATCGGTGACGAAAGCCGATATCGAGCCATTATGGAAAACAGAAAAGCGTGCAATAGAAGTTGCGATTGATGCGTGTAATGGCAATATTCCCCAAGCGGCGGGATTACTCGAAGTCAGCCCTTCAACCTTGTACCGAAAGCTACAAGCTTGGCAAAAAACTGCGGCGAATGAATGATAGGAAACGGATGTATGGCCACCACAGTAAATACTGAAACATTACGTCGACTGACGCTAGAAGTGGGAGAAGATACGGTGACTGTGTTGCTCACTGTGTTTAGTGATGAGCTATCTCAGTACCACTCTCAGCTCTCAGGCTCCCCGTCTATTGAACAGGTCGGTGAAATTAGCCATGCGATTAAAAGCAGTGCGGCGAGCTTTGGGGCGGACGATTTAGCTGAAATGGCACGCGAGTGTGAATCGCGAGTAAAGCAAGGTCAGCAAGAATGGATGACACATCATCTGAATGAATTAACTGACCTGTTACAGGGCACCGCTTCAACGTATCGGGACATGGCTGTCGAGCAAGGCTTCATCAATAGCTTGACGTAGTTTGTCTCTATCATGACGCCAAGGGCGATTTGAAGAGGCCAGTTTGGTCTCTTTTTGTTGATAACGGCTTTCAAGTTGAGGCGCGTTTTTATCACCGATCACAACCCCTATCTCTTTTCCTCCCATCGCGCGTTCGCACCATGTAAGCATGGTTTCTAATGACATCTGGCTAGCAGGGCCAATTTCTTTACCTAGGTTTCTGATAAACATTACTGTGGCATGGGTGTGTTTAAGTGCCCGTCCAATCTCAGTGACCAGTAGAGGTGGCATAACGCTGGTTAAAAAACTGCCGGGACCAAGCAATATGACATCGGCGTTGGCTATGGCGTCAATGGCTTCACGTGTGGCCGGTACGGTTGGGGAAAGAAATAAACGCGTAGGGGGGACAGCCAGCTCGTCAATGTGAGTTTCTCCTGATACTGTCTCACCTTCAGCGGTCAGTGCTGCTAATTCCGCAGGGTGTTCGGACATCGGGAGTAGATGTGGGCGTACATCTAGCAAATCTCGAATAAGCTGTATGGCTTCCAATGGCCGAACCGAAAGGTTATCTAAAGCAGTAAGAATTAAATTGCCGAGGTTGTGTCCATTGAGCTCACCTTTGCCTTTAAATCGGTATTCGAACAACATTGAACCGACTGATGGCTCCGTGATCAATTGATTGAGGCAGTTACGGATATCTCCCCATGCAATGCCTCCCTGACACGCACGGATACGACCCGTTGACCCGCCATTATCAGTCGTGGTGACGATACCTGTTACTCGGCTACCATGCTCACTTAACGCCGACAATACTCTCCCCAAGCCATGTCCACCGCCAATGGCAACAATACGTGTTGATTGATGAGAAAGGGTTTGATGTGTCATCGTATGGTTACCAGTGTCAACGTGTACATGGCGCTGATATTACCTCAATCAACCCGGTACCGCTGCCTTCTTCCCCATCAAAGTGTGAGCAAACGAAAACATTCCCGTCCCTAATGGGGCTCTTGCATCATGCTGAGCAAGTAATCTCGCGTCGCGACACAGGAGCTATTGGCCATAAGCTGTTGCTTCTCGTGAGTGGGGAGGGGCAATAGCTCCAACCAGCGCTGACATAACCACGTTAAGTTGGAAAATTCGCTTTCTCGATGCATTTTTTGTAGTTCAGGGTGACGATCAAACATCGACTGAAGGCGCTCAACCAAAGGCTCGCTTTGCTTATCGACTTGGCAATCAGGCCAGCGAGGAAGCGGTCTCACGGTAGCAAATAGCATCTCATTGTGTTGCTGGTTGAATGCTTGGATCGCGAAACGAGCGGTTCCCCGTGCGGTGATCACAAGGCAGCCATCTTCTTGGCTACGGGTATAATCTTCAATTTCGATGAAGGTACCAATATCAACATGCTGGCGCTGGGCGTGACTCTCTGCCATACAGACTCCCAAAGGAAGACCGTGTTTTAAAGCAAAGACCAGTGTATTTAAAGAGTCGCCAACAGGGATCCGAAGTGGGATACGTCCACCTGGGAGAATATGACGGTCGTTAAATAATATCGGTGTGGATTGTCCCATGGTGCACCTCCTGGCGAGCAATGGTATTGGCTACTCATCTAGATACTGCAAAAGGGGTGCCTACTTTTTAAAACCTGTCTGTACCAGTGTGTCGGCACGTTATTTCGTCAGTTAGGCCAAGCAGGGCAATAGAGAAAATCGCAATTTGCAACGCAAATCATGTTTACATGACGCATTGTGCAATCATGACCGCATTGTGCAATGGAATAACGGGGGAACTCAGATCCGGAAGCGGGTAGAAGAGAGTGGACATATCAAAGTGCAAAAAAATAGCCTCCGACAGGGAGGCTATTAAATTGACGCATCGTTACTTCAACACCGCGTTAGCGATTAACCTGCGGTTTTTTTCCTTTATTCGGGTTATAACCGTGGCGAACGCGTGCGCATAAAGGGCGCGAGGTTGAGCTTTGTGGTCTCATAGTCTTGCTTGTCACTCTTTTTGTCGGAAGAAAAAACAATGATGACGATCGGGAACATCTCGCCATCACCGTAATGATGGGGGAGATAGCCTTGAATAACAACACGCATTGATTAAAAAGTCGTCAATATTGGTATTTAGTCTAAGCAAAGGCTTGTTATCAGTAAATGTTATTAAACTTGGCGAAAAATATGCCGACACCCGCGGTTGCCATGAGCTGAGTGTAATAAGGCGCATGCTTATGCAATCGATAACATTGTTATGTTTTGATTTATTATCGACAAGGGTGTAGCTTAAAAATTGCACAAGCGGTTTGTACTGAGGCAACATAAAAGCAGCGGGTGCTGTTGTTGTCATGAGTGACTGTGCCAAACACTGATACATTCAGGAGGACACAATGAAACACAAGCGCTATAGCAATAAGAAAATGAAAGAGATGCTGCACGATGTGATGCCGGAAATGGAAAAGGCACGTGAAGAAGGTCGCATTATTCACGAGCACTCAAGCCATCACGCGGAAGATGATACGCCAGTCTTTAACACGGATGAGGCCAAAAAATAGTCGGCTCACGAGGTTGGCCAGCGACTCACGCTGGCTTTTTATCCGTTTATCCATATACTGCGACGACCGTCACTTCCCTTTTCAAGTCAACATGTGGTGCTTGCTCCACGCTGCACAAGTCTTTTCTTCCCAGTCAATAAAGCGCTTTTACGGATAAACGACAACAGCGACTGTTAGTACATTTTGTGACTTTGATACCTGTCTGACATCACGTACACGTTTTTCTGTTGAGTTTTTTCGACAAATAGCGTTTATTATCGTCTTTACAATTGAGTAACATTTGACGCGTGCTGGCAGTCAAAGTCACTGGGATTGCAAAGCTAAAAAGAGGCTTGTGTGTTTTTTACACCACATGCTAGTTAGGCATTAGCGCGAAGATCCCCAGAATCAGTATAAATAGTAATTTGTTCCGTTTTTTGTTTCTTGTGGTGAATAAAGCGCTAAAGCTTTCTCGTCTTACCAGCCAAAAGTTTTTTTATGTGACTTTTGGGTAGTGAAAGATAAGTTTTTAATGTCATTCTATGGCAAAATAGTTCAGGTTTATGGCAAAACACAGCGTTGATTGGTAATGTTTTGCCTTTAGTCGCGTAGCAGGGCGTAGTACAACTTCTTCAGTTGTGCAAAACGGATCTCTCCGCCAAGCTGCGACGATTGTCATGGATGCAATAGCGATTGTTATGGAGTTACACGATGAAGCTAAACACGATCACCCGAACCCTTTTTATGGGCGCAGGCCTTTCTCTGGCTCTCGCAGGATGCAGTGAGCCCGAGCAAAAACAAACCTCCCAAACAGCCCCTGAGCAAAAAACTGAAACCGCCGCCGGCGAACCCCAACTTGCTGATGTACAAGAGCTAGTTCGTGGTAATGGGGCGGAAGTGGCTTCTCTCGATCCACATAAAACCCAAGGCGTGCCGGAGTCGCATGTTATTCGTGACTTGCTCGAAGGTCTGGTTAACCAAGACGCCGACGGTAATGTGATTCCTGGTGTGGCTGAGCGCTGGGAAAACAAAGATAACAAAGTCTTTACCTTCTACCTGCGCGATGAAGCTCAATGGTCGAACGGCGATCCCGTCACCGCGCAAGATTTTGAATACAGCTTTAAACGTGTCGCGGACCCAATGACGGCGTCGCCTTACTCATGGTACCTGGGTTATACCCACATGGAGAATGCGAAAGCCATTATTAAAGGTGACAAAGACAAAGACACCTTGGGGGTTAAAGCCCTCGACGATCACACGTTACAGATCACGCTTGACGCCGCGGTACCGTACTTGGTGAAAATGATGGGTCACACCACCATGAAGCCAGTCCATAAAGAGACCGTAGAAAAGCATGGTGATCAGTGGACCAAACCAGAAAACTTCGTGGGTAATGGCGCGTTTGTGGTCGATAACTGGGTGATCAACGAGCGCATTGAGTTAACCCGTAACGAGCAGTATTGGGATAACGAAAATACCACGCTCGATAAAGTCACTTTCTTGCCGATTGAAAACCAAGTTGCAGAAATGAACCGCTACTTAGCGGGTGAAATCGACATGACCTACGAGATCCCCAACGAGCACTTCCGTCGTTTGAAAAGCGAGCATCCAGACGATCTCTCTATCGTGGGCAATCTATGTAGCTATTACTACCTCTTCAATACCAAACGTGAGCCGTTCGATGATGTCCGTGTGCGTAAAGCGCTGTCTTATGCCATTGACCGTAACGTGATCACGGATGCTTTATTGGGTCAAGGCCAAAAACCGGCTTATTTCTTAACGCCAGAAATCACCGCTGGATTCGAACCTGAATTGCCAGAATACGCCAAGATGACGCAAGAAGAGCGTGATGCGGAAGCCAAGCGTCTGCTTGAAGAAGCGGGTTTTGATGAGAGCAATCCACTGGATTTCTCACTGCTCTACAACACCAGTGAGAACCACAAAAAACTGGCCGTTGCGATTGGTCAAATGTGGAAAGACAAATTGGGCGTGTCTGTTGATCTGAATAACCAAGAGTGGAAAACCTACCTAAGTACTAAAGACGAGGGTAACTTTGACGTGGCGCGTGCCGGTTGGTGTGGCGATTATAACGAAGCCTCAACCTTCCTCAGCTTAATGCGAAGCACCAATACCTCCGGTGGCGTGCACTACGATAGCCAAGCTTATGACGCTATTATGCAAAAAGCGATGACCACCACAGACGAGGCGGAACGTAGCAAACTATACCTTGATGCAGAAGCACAAATGGCGAAAGACATGCCGATTGCGCCGATTTATCAATATGTAAAAGCGCGTCTGCTGAGCCCTCAAGTCGGTGGCTTCCCAGCCAATAATGCGGAAGAGAAGATCTTCTCCAAAGATCTTTATATCAAAGCTGAGTAATCTCTGGATCACTGCTAAGTAAGGGAGTCGTTTATTACGACTCCCTTGATGGTTGTTGCTGTTTGTGGAAATACCCAAGGCAGCGCTTGCTGTGATGCTTAACTAACATGGAACAGCTCCTATTTATGTATGAGCGAATGTTGACGGTAGAGCTATGTTGAAATTTATCGCGAAGCGAATATTGGAAGCGATCCCAACACTGTTGGTCTTAATCACTGTTTCCTTCTTCTTGATGCGGTTTGCGCCTGGCAACCCTTTTTCAAGTGAACGGCCATTGCCCCCGGCGGTGATGGAAAATATTAATGCGAAATACGGCTTAGATAAGCCCGTGTTTGAGCAATACACCACCTATTTAGGCAATATCTTACAAGGGGATTTTGGCCCTTCGTTTAAATATATTGACTATAGCGTCAATGAATTGATTGCTGGCTCACTTCCTGTTTCGGCGCAAATCGGCGCGATAGCATTTGTGTTCACCCTGCTGTTTGGGGTCACGATCGGCACCATTGCTGCGCTGAAACAAAACACCTGGATTGACTACACCATAATGTCAACCGCGATGCTCGGGGTGGTCATGCCCTCGTTCGTGCTCGCCCCTGTGCTTATTTATATTTTTGCCATTAATTTAGGCTGGTTACCCGCAGGGGGCTGGCAAGGGGGAGGCTGGCACTTTATGGTGCTCCCCGTGATTGGCATGTCGCTGCTCTACGTTGCTACGTTTGCGCGTGTAACCCGTGGCAGCATGATTGAAACCCTGAACAGTAATTTTATTCGTACTGCGCGCGCCAAAGGGTTGAGTTACCCGACCATTATTATCAAACATGCGCTTAAACCAGCGATGCTGCCGGTGGTGTCTTATATGGGGCCAGCTTTTGTCGGGATTATTACCGGGTCGGTGGTGATAGAGACCATCTTTGGACTGCCTGGCATCGGCAAGCTATTTGTCAACGCTGCGTTTAACCGTGACTATTCACTGGTGCTGGGTTGTACGATTTTAATCGGGACGCTGACCATTCTTTTCAACGCCATTGTCGATATCCTACTTGCGTATATCGACCCTAAGATCCGTTACTAGGGGTGACATGATGCTGACGAAAAAAGAAAACATTGACGCCCTAGAAAACTTCGCAGAAGAAGTGGACGTAAAAGGGCGAAGCCTTTGGCAGGATGCAGCGATACGCTTTAAACGTAACCGAGCTGCCATGGCCAGCTTGGTGATCCTTGTTCTTATTGGTTTGAGTGTCCTATTGGGTCCGTCCCTGAGTGCCTATGCTTATGATGCGACCGACTGGTACGCTATTCATGCGGCCCCGACATTGGGTCTTGATGGCCACTGGTTTGGCACTGACGCCCTCGGGCGAGATCTGTTTACGCGCACCATGATGGGCGGGCGTATATCGATCATGGTAGGCGTCATGGGAGCCTTTGTCGCCGTCCTGATTGGTACATTATATGGTGCAACCTCTGGCTTTATTGGCGGCCGTACCGATGCGGTGATGATGCGCTTGGTTGAGATCTTACAATCGATTCCATTCATGTTCTTCGTGATTGTGTTGGTGACCTTCTTTGGTCGTAATATCGTGCTGATCTTCGTGGCGATTGGTTGTATTGCTTGGTTGGATATGGCCCGTATCGTTCGCGGTCAAACACTCAGCTTACGCAGTAAAGAATTTGTTGAGGCGGCGCACGTTTCCGGGGTGAGCACACGTCATATTATTACCCGCCACATCGTGCCTAACGTATTAGGTATCGTAGCTGTGTATTCGACCTTGTTGGTGCCGAACATGATTCTTTTCGAATCCTTCCTCAGTTTCTTGGGTCTGGGCGTGCAAGAGCCAATGACCAGCTGGGGTGCCTTGCTGCAAGAAGGGGCACAAACGATGGAAATAGCTATCTGGCAGCTGCTGTTCCCAGCGACCTTTATGGTGCTGACGCTATTTTGTTTTAACTATGTCGGTGATGGTTTGCGTGATGCGCTGGATCCAAAAGACAGATAATCGACGTTTTTTGTCATCGTAAAAAACGCAACTAAGATGAAAAGCGCAGGTTTATTTCCTGCGCTTTTTTGTTACTGTTAAATCAGTGTTTCAAGGATGAGAATCGTCAGCGCTAAGTGCCTGTCGATGAAATGACAAAGGAGCTGTCATGCGATCCCTCTCAATTCAATGGAAGGTCACCTTAGTGGCCAGCTTGTGTGTTGCCGTGACTGCGGTGACGTTATTAACCTTTTCGACATACGTTAATAATCAGTTTCAGCAAACAGTGGGCCAAGCGAGTACCCAAACGTTACGTAGTGCCGCCCAACGTCTCGCCACAAGCCAAGCCCAAGTCCAAGCCACGCATGTTCAACGTTTGCTAGATGAAGCGGTGTATCGTGCTCAAATGTTGGCACAAAGTGTGGTCTATCTACAATATAACGCGGAGCAAAATTTTACCGACAGTGGTGAGCTGCGTGGATCCATCAATGAGCTGGTTCGGCGCTCCGTAGTGAACTTTGATACGGTACAAGCGGCGTTTGTGGTCTTTAAACCGAATGCATTGGATCAAGAGGATGAGTTTTACCAGCTGGATACCGAGCGGGGGGCTAATGCCGCTGGACGTTTTGCTAGCCGTTGGCAAAAACAACGCGGTGAACTTCAGGCCTCGGTGTTGAGTGAAGCGCAAATCAGCGACTCGAGCGGTGCAGGTCAACCTGCTAATTACTGGTATCAGTGTCCGTTAGATAGCGGCGCGGCTTGTGTCTCTTCGCCTAAGCAAGATGACAAGGGCCTGCATGTGACTATTTCCTCGCCATTGATGCGAGACAATCAAGTGGTTGGTGTGCTAGGCATTGATATTCGGCTTAATGGCTTAGCGTCTATTATTGCACAGGCTGATCAAGCGCTATTTGAGGGAGCCGGTCATGTGAGTGTGCTCAGCCAAGGTGGGCGTTTAGTCGCCTCAGATCAGCCAGAGACACTGGGTCATTCCGTGAGCCAACTGACTCAGGCACCTGATGACATTGACGCTTGGTTGCAAAACGGTCAGCCTCAAACACAATGGCAGCAAGGTCAACTGATGACGTATGTGCCGGTTGCTTTACCGGGTACAACATGGGGGGCGTTGATCACTCTGCCCGAGGATGCTCTGCTATCAGAAGCAAACCAGTTGAGCAAGCAGATCGAAACTCAGCGTCGCCAGGCGGCATGGACGGAGCGTGCGTTGGGCGTTTTGGCAACATTTCTTGCCTTAGCCATTGCGGGGCTAGCGGCCCGTCAAATCGTCAAACCGTTGAAATTACTTGCTGAGCGATTGGCAGAAATTGCCGATGGTGACGGTGATCTTACCCAACGTATCCAGCTTAAAAATCGTGATGAAATCGGTGTGTTAGCGGGGCGCTTTAATCGCTTCCTCGATAAACTTCAGCCTATTATGGCGAATGTGATTAATAGCGTTGAAGAAGCGGAACATACGGCCAAAGAAGCCGCACGTGTGGCCGTACAAACCCGGGACGGTAGTCGTGAACAAGTATCAAGCTTGGATGCGGTGGCGACGGCATCAGAAGAAATGACCCAGACCGCCTCTCAAGTTGCTAGTCATACTGAATCGGCACTTACTGCTGCGAGTGCGGTGAATACGGCCACCGAAAATGGCGAAAAAATTGTGACTCGATCGTCTCAAGCGATGACGCATTTGGTGGAAACGTTGAATAGCGCGACCCATGATGCCCAAGCCCTGCAAAAGAGCAGTCAAGATATCACAGAGATCCTGACTGTGATTGATACCATGTCAGAGCAAACCAATTTACTGGCGTTAAATGCGGCGATAGAAGCGGCGCGGGCCGGCGAGCAAGGGCGTGGTTTTGCGGTGGTCGCTGACGAAGTCCGTGAACTGTCACAGCGCACCAATCAGTCAATCACCCAGATCCGTACCGTGATTGACTCGTTGCAATCGGAGGCTGACTCTGTGGTATCAGCCATTCATGATGGCAACCAGTTAGCCGATGATACGGCTGAAAAGGTGCAAGAAACGGTCACTAGCTTGAACCAAGTTCGTACCGCAATGCAGGAAATGATGGGGCTTAATAGTGAAATTAGCGCGGCGGCGGAACAACAAAGTGCAGTATCAGGTGATGTGACCCAAAATGTGACCCATATTCGTGAGCGCAGTGATGAACTGTTATCGCATGCTGAATCCGCGGCGAGCATTGCCAGCCAGCTGGAAGCGCTAGCAGGCCGTCAGCGAGCGCTCACGGCCCAATTTAAAGTCTAGTACCTATCCCGCAGTATTACTCTGGTGCCTCTTCTAAGGGGTACCAGTAGCCGCGGTTGACCCACAGTGTCAGCATTGGCCAAAACAACCCATTCTCGGCGGCGTTGCCGAGCGTTTCCCAATCAATGAAGCGTTGATTACATAGTGTTGGGGTGAGGGGGGCACAGCCTTCCGGTAAGTCAAAGCTTTCACCCAGCATAAAAATCATATCAGGCTGGTCTGCGTGATAGAAAGCACGTAAACCACTGAGTTTTTCTAAGCAAAGACCATCTTGCATGGCAGCCTTTAGGCTATCTGGTTGCCACTGAGGATCGGGGCTAAGTAGGTCGAGCTCATGCCGTGCTTGGGATAGAAATTCGCCAATCCAGCGTTTTTTACGGGTCTCGTCGTGCATTAACGCCATCATCATCTCATCCATCTGGGCGAGATGTTGTGGGTCGAGTGCCGACGGCGCATCGGGTTGTGCTGGCATAGCGGGCCAATGGAAATGGTTGTCGCCCGCTTCATCAACAATGACTTGATCCGCGTAGCTACTGAGTAGCTCGCGCGCTTTTGGCGATCGATAACCAATCGAGTAACTGAGCGAAGGCTCTAGGGTATCTCCCTCGTGCGGGAAACCGGGTGGAATGTAGAGAATATCGCCTGGGGCGAGCTCGACATCGATAATGGCATCAAAGCCAGTAATTTGCTTGAGACCGGTTTCGAGATTGGCATCTTGATAATCGCCTTTCGGCCCAACGCGCCAACGACGACGTCCTTGGCCTTGCACAATAAAGACATCGTATTGATCGATATGGGGTCCGACGCCGCCTTGCGGTTGCGAATAACACACCATCACATCATCAAATAGCCATTGCGGCAGCGAGGTAAACGCATCGGCCAGCTCACGGACGCCAGAATGCCAATGGTTAGCCGCTTGCACCACCAATTGCGAATGGGTGTCTGGGAAATCATCAAAGTGCTCGAAAGGGCCGTTTGCCACCTGCCATTTACCATTCACTTGAGTGACAAGACGAGAATCAATGTCTTCTTCCATTGCCAGGCCTGCCACTTCTTCAGGCTCAATGGGATCATTAAAATTCGCTAACCCTTGTCGGAGTACCGTCGGGCTTTGATGCCAATGTGTTGCCATAAATTCGGCGAGCGAGAATTGAAATTGATACATAGCGACCTAGATTGCAAAATTTGCGGCAGTATACCTTGCTATAAATCTGGGTGCGAGCCAGGAGCAAAAACGGCCACCGCAGAGGGTGACCGTTCTTCATAACGCATAAACCGAGCTTAAAGTTTGTCGGTTAAGTTAACCGCGTCACCAATGTAGTTAGCCGGTGTCATTTGCTTCAAGCGCACTTTTTCATGCTCAGGCAAGTCGAGACCATCAACAAAAGCACGCATGCCTTCGCCATCCACCCGTTTGCCGCGAGTCAGCTCTTTCAGCTTCTCGTAGGGTTTTTCAATACCATAACGGCGCATCACGGTTTGAATCGGTTCGGCAAGCACTTCCCAGTTCTTATCCAGCTCGGCTTCTAGCGCGGCTTGGTTGACTTCTAGCTTGCTGATCCCTTTAAGGGTCGAGGCATAGGCAATTAGGGTGTAACCCACGCCGACCCCCAGGTTACGTAATACCGTCGAATCGGTCAGATCACGCTGCCAACGAGAGATCGGTAGCTTTTGTCCTAAGTGCGAGAAAATCGCATTCGCTAATCCTAGGTTACCTTCCGAGTTTTCGAAATCAATGGGGTTCACTTTATGCGGCATCGTCGATGAACCAATTTCACCTTCAACCGTTTTTTGCTTGAAGTGGCCTAGCGCGATATAGCCCCAGATATCACGATCAAAATCGATCAAAATGGTGTTAAAACGCGCCACGGCATCAAAGAGCTCGGCAATGTAGTCATGTGGTTCAATTTGGGTGGTGTACGGGTTCCAGTCGATACCGAGCGAAGTGACAAAGGCTTCGCTGTAGGCATGCCAATCAACCTCAGGGTACGCAGAGAGGTGGGCATTGTAGTTACCGACTGCGCCGTTAATCTTACCGAGGATCTCAGTGTTTTTGACCTGTTTGATCTGGCGTGTCATTCGGTAGGCAACATTTGCCATTTCTTTACCCATGGTCGATGGTGATGCCGGTTGGCCATGGGTACGCGAGAGCATTGGGACTTCACGGAATTGCTGTGACAGATTGGTCACTGCATCCGCAAGTCGCTGCATTTCTGGTAGAAGCACGGTATCGCGTGCTTCTTTGAGCATCAGCGCGTGAGACAGGTTATTGATATCTTCAGAGGTGCAGGCAAAATGGATAAACTCGCTGACTGCGTGGATTTCTGGGTGATGAGCAATTTTCTCTTTTAAAAAGTACTCAACCGCTTTCACGTCATGGTTGGTGGTTCGCTCAATCTCTTTGATTCGGGCGGCATCTTGCTCATCAAAGTCAGCGACAATCTGGTCGAGCAGGGTATTGGCGTCATCGCTAAAGGCAGGCACTTCAGCAACGCTGTCAGTGGCTGCTAGCTTTTGCAACCAGCGGATTTCAACGATGGTGCGATACTTTAGCAACCCAAATTCACTGAAAACTGATCGCAACGCAATCGTTTTCGTACCATATCGGCCATCGACCGGGGAAACAGCAGTCAGCGCTGACAGTTCCATTTTATGTCTCCTGAGTTCAATCTGATTAGCTACGGGCTAGGATAGTTTTGGCCTGCTCAACCATCTGTTTGCGACCAAAGATGAGATGCCGGCGTTTACCGCCTACTTGACGCCACAGTACGGCGCTGCGGATACCGGATAACAAAATAGCACGCACACGATGTTGCACGCCGGTTTGCTGTAGGTGTTGTGGGTCGCCTGATACTTGAATTCGTGGGCCAAGTGGGCTTATCACGTCAAGGTAGATGCTGGCGAGATTACTGATCATTTGTTCATCAAGCAGATCAAAGTGGCTCGCTTGGCGCTCGATGGTTTCGATCCGATCGCCCAATTGTGCCATCGCATCACGACGGCTGGCGAGTTTGCGTTCTAATGCAAGCAAGTTGATCAGGTAGCGCATGAGTTCACTGCCATTGCGGCTGTTATCAAGCTGACTGATCAGCGCTTCCAAGCCTAAATGGAGCCCAGCTTCGCCACCACCCGTAGCATTCCCCACTTCACCGCGAAAAACATCGAGGGTAGAGGACGGGTTGGTGATAACGATGCTGCTTAGGCTCGTACTGAGTGCGTCTTGATCGCAATAGCCCTGACGGGAAATATCTTGCACCAACTTCGCTGCTTGGCAAATGCTCGCAAAAGCGAGGGTGCGATCATAAATCGTCTCTGCCACTGATCACGGCTCCTTAAATACGTTGCTCGATAATACCACCACCTAAACACACGTCGCCGTCATAAAAAACAGCAGATTGACCAGGGGTGACAGCAATTTGCGGCTCGTCGAAAATGACCTTGATCGTGTCATTATCAACGGGCGTGATAGTACATGATATATCGTGCTGACGATATCGGGTTTTGACAGTACAGCGGCGTGTCTCGGTCACAATCTCGCGATCGACCCAGTGTAATTGCGCGGCAATCAGGCCTTGAGAGTACAAGCGCGGGTGATCATGGCCTTGGCCAACCAGCAACACATTGCGTTCGACGTCTTTGTCGACCACATACCAAGGCGCTTCACTGCCGTTACCGCCTTTCAGGCCGCCAATCCCCAAGCCTTTACGTTGGCCCAGCGTATGATACATCAGACCTTGGTGCTCACCGATGTGCTCGCCGTCGGTCGTCTCGATGGGCCCCGGCTGCGCGGGTAAGTACTGCGATAAAAAGTCAGTAAATTTACGCTCGCCAATAAAGCAAATCCCAGTGGAGTCTTTTTTCTTAGCGGTCACCAAGCCTTGTTCTTCAGCAATTTGGCGCACCTGCGGTTTTTCTAAATCGCCCACAGGGAACAGGCTACGTGCCACCTGATCGTGGCTGAGTGTATATAAGAAGTAGCTTTGATCTTTGTTGTTGTCCAAGCCGCGCAGCATTTGCGCTTTTTCGCCGTTTTCAGGGAAGGTGCGACGGACATAATGCCCCATAGCAATATAATCGGCATCCAGCACTTCGTCGGCAAATTCGAGAAATGCCTTAAATTTGATTTCTTTATTGCACAGAATATCAGGGTTGGGCGTTCGGCCCGCTTTGTATTCCGTCAAAAAATGCTCGAAGACATTGTCCCAGTACTCGGCAGCAAAATTGATGGTGTGTAGTTCAATGCCAAGTTTATCGCAGACGTCTTGTGCATCGGCCAAGTCTTCTGCAGCAGAGCAGTATTCTTCGTTGTCATCCTCTTCCCAATTTTTCATAAACAGGCCTTCAACCTGATAACCCTGTTGTTTCAACAAGTAGGCAGAAACGGACGAATCAACACCGCCGGACATTCCGACAATCACTTTTTTGCTGCTGTTATCTGACATGGTGATCACAAATGCTGCTATTAATAAACGGACGCTGAGTTTAACAGAATCAAATCGCCGGATACAGATGTGATAGGGCTCACACGTTAACCGTTATCCAGAGTGGGTGGTACCCAATCTTAGAACGGTGACGACAATTGCCGTGGCAGTCCAGGCTTATCGAGTCTTTTTCGACGGTGCGCGCTTGGACGAGCGAGTGCGCCGGCGTGGTGCTTTCCCTTTTGCGCCTTTGGGTTTAGGTGTGAACTGCTCGAAGCCTTTCGGGGGAGCGACCTCACGCCATTGGCCTGGCTGCAAATCATCCAGTTGCCATGGGCCGAGTTGGGCGCGAATCAAACGCAGCGTCGGGTGACCAATATGCGCGGTCATACGGCGCACTTGTCGATTACGCCCTTCTTGCAGCACCACCTTTAACCAGGCTGTGGGAATGTTGGCGCGATAGCGCACCGGAGGATGGCGTTCCCACACAACAGGTGGCGCCATTTTTGATACCTCGGCGGGTAGCGTCAGACCATCTTTCAGTTCGACACCCTCGCAAAGCGCCTGTATCGCTTCGTTGCTAGGCTCGCCTTCTACCTGCACCCAATAGGTTTTGGGCGATTTAGAAGAGGGCTGAGTCAGTCTGGCTTGTAAGGCGCCATTATTGGTGAGAACTAGTAAGCCTTCGCTGTCTTTGTCTAGCCGGCCGGGTACACGTCTTTCACTGACACAATATCCGCTAATGTGCTGTCACCGGGCTCACCACTAAACTGGGTCAACATGTTATAAGGTTTGTTAACAAGTATCACTTTAGTGGGTGTCGCGTCAGTGTGCGGCGAGTGTCCGCGTTTAGACGATTTGGCTTGCGTATTTGAAACAGCCGTTGACGCTGGCTGGGGGCGGACTTTATATGGCATAAGGGCTGTCAAATAGATTAAACGGCAAATGAGACTTTGGTATTATACACGTAATAATCTGTTTGGCGTGTTGCATGAATTCGAGTATCCTCGATGCGCATCTTACACAAAGATAACAAATGGACGCTAGGAGATTAAAATGGAAAGTAAAGTAGTTGTACCGGCGGAAGGTCAGAAGATCACTCTCGACGGCGCAAAACTGGTAGTCCCTAACCACCCTGTGATCCCTTACATTGAAGGGGATGGCATCGGGATGGATGTTAGCCCTGCAATGATTAAAGTGGTTGATGCTGCGATTGCAAAAGCCTACAACGGTGAACGCAAGATTTCATGGATGGAAATCTACACCGGTGAGAAATCCACCAAGGTTTATGGTGACGATCAGTGGCTGCCAGCTGAAACCCTCGACTTTATCCGCGAATACAAAGTGGCAATCAAAGGGCCACTGACGACCCCAGTTGGCGGTGGTATTCGCTCATTGAACGTGGCGCTTCGTCAAGAACTCGACCTCTACATTTGTGCGCGTCCGGTACGTTACTTCACTGGCGTTCCTAGCCCACTGAAAAAGCCAGAAGATACCGATATGGTGATCTTCCGCGAAAATTCAGAAGACATCTACGCGGGTGTTGAGTTTAAAGCAGGCACCGCCGAAGCGGATAAAGTGATTAAGTTCCTGCGTGAAGAAATGGGGGCCAACAAAATCCGTTTCCCAGAGCAGTGTGGTATCGGTATCAAGCCGATTTCTGAAGAAGGTACCAAGCGCCTGGTGCGTGCGGCGATTGAATACACCATCGATAACGACCGTGACTCTCTGACCATCGTCCACAAAGGTAACATCATGAAGTTTACCGAAGGGGCGTTTAAAGATTGGGCGTATGAAGTGGCCAATAAAGAGTTTGGTGCTGAGTTGCTGGATGGCGGTCCGTGGATGACGATGAAAAATCCAAAGACCGGCAAACAAATCACCATCAAAGACTCCATCGCGGATGCCTTCTTGCAGCAAATTCTGTTGCGTCCCGCGGAATATGATGTGATTGCCACCATGAACTTGAACGGTGATTACGTATCTGATGCCTTGGCAGCACAAGTGGGCGGGATTGGTATTGCCCCAGGTGCCAACATTGGTGACGGTGTGGCACTGTTTGAAGCCACCCACGGTACTGCGCCAAAATACGCTGGCCAAGATAAGGTAAACCCAGGGTCGCTTATCCTGTCAGCAGAAATGATGCTCCGCCACATGGGTTGGTTTGAAGCGGCTGATTTGGTGATCGAATCAATGGAAAAAACCATCGCTAACAAAACCGTGACGTATGACTTTGAGCGCCAAATGGAAGGCGCGAGCCTACGTAAGTGTTCTGAGTTTGCAGACGAAATGATCAAACAGATGTAATCACTGATTCTCAGTGAGAAACGAAACCCGGCTTAGTCAGCCGGGTTTTTTATGTCTCTTTGTTAACGCCCAGTCAGACGAGGGGAGTTATCCACTCAAACGGTTAACCAATATCGTTCCACGATAACGCGGTGCCTTTGGTTAACGCGCGTGTTGCTCGCTTTCCGATCACGGCATCGTAATGTTTCGGCGCCAGTCCAAAACCGGGACGAATACTGCGCACGTTATCCGCCGTCAGTGGCTCACCGGGCGCGATATCCTGACATACATACAAAGAGCGCCTAAATTGACGGTTGCTCGACTCGGCCTCTCGTGTAGTTAGGGCGCTTTCTCCTAACGCTTGCCACGCCGCGTGGGTTTGCTCACAAAGCGCGCTGAGTGCAGGTGGCGTAAGCGAGAAAGCGGCATCTGGGCCTCCCGAGTCTTCAGAGAGCATTACATGTTTTTCAATCACGCACGCGCCGAGTGCGATGGCTGCGATCGCGGCGGTGTTGGTCAGCGAATGATCGGATAAACCTGCCAAGGTTTGATAGCGGGTGGCTAAGGTTGGAATGGTTCGTAGGTGGCTTTGTTCAATCGGCGCAGGGTAGGCGCTGATACAATGAAGCAACACCAGCTCACGACAGCCGTTATCACGGGCGGTCGCCACCGCCTCGGCAATCTCTGTCTCGTCAGCCATGCCGGTTGAGATGATCATCGGTTTACCGGTTTGCGCGGCATAGCGAATCAAAGGCAAATCAATCGCCTCGAACGAGGCTATTTTATAGGCGGGTGCGTTAAGATCTTCGAGTAAGTCAATCGCTGAACAATCAAAAGGAGAGGAGAATAAGGTGACGCCTTCTTTTCTCGCGTGATCAAATAACGGCTTGTGCCACTCAAACGGGGTTTGTGCCCAACGATATAGCTGGTGGAGACTATAACCATCCCACAGTCCGCCTTTGATCTGAAACTCATCGTGGTCGCAATCAAGGGTAATGGTATCGGCGGTATAGCTTTGCATTTTGACCGCATCGGCACCGCAGGCTTTGGCCATGGAAATGGTTTGTTTGGCAAGCTCAAGGCTACCATTATGGTTCGCCGACATTTCGGCAATGATATAAGGAGGATGCTGGGGACCGATCAAACGGCCTGCAATATTAATGTCGTTGTTCATAAACCGCGTCGATATTCAGTTTGGTTTGAAGGGCACTGGCGCATTGCTGCCACTCATCAGCGGACAAAGACAGGCACACAATCTCGACTGTTTTTCCCTCAGGCAAGGAAAAGGTGCGTTGCCGACTTTGCGGCGTCTCACGAAAGCCAAAGCGTTGATGTAGCTGCACCACCCCCTGATTATGACTGAGCACTTCACAGTTCAATTGGGTCACGCCCAAGGTTTCAAATGCTAAGCTTAATGCGCCAAACTCCATGAGCGCGCCGCTGCCACGTGGTGCATCGGGGGCGGCGTAAAAAGCCCAGATCGCGCTTGTACTATTATCGCTATCGAGGTCAAGATTGACCACGCCAAGTGGCTTGTCCGGTTGGCCGTCTACGCGTTTGTAGACGATATAGAAATAACGGTGTGTGTTGGCGAGCATATGGCTGAACCATGCTTGGTGCTCATCATGGCTAATTTCATGTTGGGTATACATAAACTGGCGGACATTGGGACGATTGCGCCAATGCCATAAAGTGTCACTGTCCGCGTGAGTCACCGCTTTAAAAATCAGTTGCATAAGTCATGCTCCAAGGCCGCGACGACACGCTCTGCGCCTTTTCCATCAGTGATCGCTGGTAGGGTAGGAAGCTGATGCCAGTTTGCCTCAAGGTGCTGCAGTGCAGATGCGTAATCTTGCCAGCGGGTGTGCTCACCGCGTCCTAAGTATTGATAGCCCGGCTGTCCGGCGAGATACTCGGCCATGGCGTGTTGGTTTTCCGCCACACACACCAAGGTGCTCGGGACCCCCAAGCAGCTACGTTCAATGGCGGTCACACCGGCCGCCCCAAACGCGTAGCGTGCCCGTGCCATGTGGGTATCAAAGTCCGACAGTGCTTCCACTACGCGAACCCCATCGGGGACAAGCGCTTTACACAATGCATCGCGGTCTGGGTTACGCCGGCCGGTGACAATTAACAGTGAGAAAGGCAGCCTCTCGATCTTCTGCTCTTGTTCTAGGTGTTTCACAGCGTCCACGAGCTTGCGGCTTTCACCGGTCGGATCCGTGCCGGAGAAAAAGGCGAACACCTTATCTTCCCGCGGTGGCGGAGACTGATGTAAGGCGGCAAATGCTGGACGCAATAGTGCATAGTCTGGCCCCAATAAGCATCGGGTTTGTGAATTTAAAAGCTGTGACGCATAGCGCGTGGTAAGCTCAGGCCAAGGGTTTTGATCGAGCAAAAACGCGCAATCGTGGGGCCGATTGGCTAAATCATCGACCACCATCACTGGACAGCCCAATTGGGTGTAAATTGATTGCTCCCAGCGGGCATCTAAGGCGTAATGATCCACCACCATCAAATCCACCGGCTGGTTAGCCACGCATGCGGTTGTCTCTTCGGCATCTTGCCGCTGGCTCACACCCAGCCAATCGATGTTGCTAAGCGAGTGTTTGGGGGCAGGCAACGCCGCCACCGTTAAGCCTTGCTCTTGGCTGACCGCTATCAAATTACCGGGTAAATCGCGACAGACCAAGGTTACCTGATGACCAGCCCTTTGTAGCATGTTAGCCAACACGTGCATGCGGCTGACGTGTCCGGTGCCTATCGCTTGGGAGGCATCGACTCGAATGGCAATATGGCTCATAGCAAGGCCTGTTGCTCCAACAGTTGATACATTAGCTCAGCGCGTAGCCAGTCATCCGGCTCATCAATGTCTTGCACGCGGTAATGAGGGATCAACACAGCTTTCGAGTGGGGCGCAAAAACCGGCTCGCGCGCTAAAAACGCACTTGGCGTGCCCCAGTAAAACATTCCCGCATCGTGGTACGCCGGTTGTAGGTCTTGTGAGCGCGTAGTGAAGTGCTCCGGCCATAACATGCTGACACTGCCATCGGCATCGACATGAATACTGCGCTGAATCGGAAAGGCGTAGCGGGTGGCGGCAAAACTGTATTTGACGGTGTCGCCGTCCAGTAACGCTAAGCCTTGGCGCAAGTCATCCGTGGTGACAAAGGGAGTGGTAGCATACAGGCAGCATACCGCGTGCAAAGGCTTGTGCTGTGGCGACTGGTTGAGCCACTGGATCGCATGCTCAAGCACATCCAAGGTCGTGGCGTGATCACCGGCAATCTCGGCGGGACGGACAAAAGGCACCTCAGCCCCTGCATCGCGCGCCACACTGGCAATGTCCTCGCAATCGGTGGAAACCAAGACGCGATCGAATAGCCCACTTTGACGTGCTGTCGCAATGGCATAAGTAATAATGGGCGCCCCGTTAAACCGTTTGAGGTTCTTGCCCGGAATGCGTTTGCTGCCACCGCGGGCGGGAATAATACATACATTCATCGGTCACGCATCCTCAATGGCTTTTTGTAGCGCAGCAATCACCGTATCTTGCTGTTGCTCGGTTAAATCGGGGTAAAGCGGTAAAGTGAGTGCCCCCGCGTAATACTGCTCGGCAAGCGGGAAGTCTCCGGGCTGGAAGCCCTGTGCCTGATAGTAAGGTTGCGTATGCACAGGAATATAGTGCACGTTCACGCCAATGCCTTGCACACGCATAGCCTCAAAAACGGTGCGGCGTGTGTCGGCGTGATCAAGCTCAATCAAATACAAATGCCATGCCGACTCAGGATCTAAAATGGGTCGCTTAACGGGCAAATCCGCCAGCGCTTGGTGGTAGCGTTCAGCGAGTGCAAACCGTCTGGTGATAAAGGAACGAAGCTGGGTT
This sequence comes from Salinivibrio sp. ES.052, assembly GCF_900141775.1. Lineage (GTDB taxonomy): Bacteria > Pseudomonadota > Gammaproteobacteria > Enterobacterales > Vibrionaceae > Salinivibrio. Next base: position 439,959 of record NZ_FSRI01000001.1, read on the forward strand.
AATTGTGAACGGCCAAGCGCGGCATGAATATCCGAGAGGCGATAGTTCATCCCCAATGCATGCTGTTCATACCCCCAAGGTGGCAGGGCAGCGTGGCTGTCTTCTGCATCACGGGTGATCCCGTGGCTACGCAACTGACGCAGCGCTTTCGCCAATGTGGCATGTTGGGTGGTGGCAACCCCGGCTTCTCCCGCGGTAACCACTTTGACCGGATGAAAACTAAACACGCTAATATCGCTGTACTGGCATCCACCCACTGCCGTTCCTTGATAGTGGGCACCCATAGCATGTGACGCATCCTCAATAATAGCTACCTGATAACGCTTAGCGAGCGCGGCAATCTCGGCCATTGGCGCACTGGCACCGGCCATATGCACCACCACCAGCACTTTGGGTAAGGTGTGAGTTGCGGCCGCTTGCGCCAGTTTTTGCGCGAGCTGCTGGGGGCATAGGTTACGTGTGTGCGGGTCGATATCGACAAAGTCCACCTCGGCACCACAGTATCGACCACAATTGGCTGACGCGACAAAGGTGATGGGGGAGGTCCATAAACGATCGCCTGGGCCCAGTCCTAGCGCCAGACAAGCGAGGTGCAGGGCAGATGTAGCGCTATTAACGGCGACCGCATGCGCAGCCCCGGTGAGTTCGGCGACGGCGGCTTCAAAAGCCGGAACTTGCGGGCCTTGCGTCAGATAATCACTTTTTAGCACCTCAAGCACAGCGGCATAGTCTTGCTCACTAAGATGCTGCTTTCCGTATGGGATCAACGCCATACTCCTTTACTGCTCGGTGTCGAGTTGCAAAATGGCCTCGACGGTTAACACATCTGGGTTAGTGCCTGATTGATACTCAAAGCCTTCTGGCACGGGCTGTCCTTTTTCGCCCAACGCATTTTCTCGGTAGTCATCATCGGCGTCGTAGAACTTAATGGTTGGGCAAATCACGTAATGTTCGGCAAATTCGAGCGTCAGATGGGCATCGTCAGCCGGACACATCACTTCATGCATTTTCTCGCCGGGACGAATGCCTATTACCTTGACGGGCGTGTTCGGGGCATAGGCGCTGGCGAGATCTGTCAGGCGAACCGATGGGATCTTAGGAACAAATATTTCCCCGCCATACATGCGCGAAAAGTTTTTCAGCACAAAATCCACCCCTTGCTGCAAGGTAATCCAAAAGCGGGTCATTTCAGGATGGGTAATGGGCAAATGATCCGCACCTTCCGCTGCCTTTTTCTTAAACAAAGGCACCACAGAGCCGCGCGAGCCGACCACATTGCCATAGCGCACCACCGAAAAACGTGTCTTTTGGCCCCCGGTCATATTGTTAGCGGCGACAAACAATTTATCTGAACACAGTTTGGTGGCGCCATAGAGATTATTGGGACTGGCGGCCTTATCGGTCGAGAGCGCAATCACCTTTTCCACCCCGTTGGCAATCGCAGCGCGAATCACATTCTCTGCGCCGTGAATGTTGGTCTTGATACACTCCATCGGGTTATATTCGGCGGCAGGTACCTGCTTGAGTGCAGCAGCATGAATCACATAATCAATGCCTTGCATCGCTTGCATTAAGCGATCGCCATCACGTACATCGCCGATAAAATAGCGCATGCAAGGGGCGTTAAAGGTTTGCTGCATTTCATACTGCTTGAGCTCATCGCGAGAGAGCACCACGAGGCGACGTGGTTGATAGCGTTCAAGCAGGGTGCGGACGTACTTTTTACCAAAAGAACCAGTACCGCCGGTGATCAGAATGGATTTGCCGTTAAACATAGGACGCCTTGTCACTAACTGTCGGGAATACAGGCAGTTTAACTGATCTGAGCAGGATTTGGCGATCTGCTACGGTGTTCTGGTGCGGGATTGGCAAAATTCAATGGCTCCAAAGCGCCGCAGTTGAGCAGCGCTTTGGAGGGACCATGTTTAGGTTAACGCGCGTGGCCGTTAGCCTTGATGGCGAGAGGCGAGGACTTCGGTCACTTGATGGAGGCTAAGCTCTTGGTCTTGCAGCAATACCAACAGGTGATAGAGCAAATCGGCGCTTTCGTTTAATAGCTCGGCTTTATCGCCTGCCGTGGCAGCGAGGGCGACTTCGACCCCTTCTTCCCCCACTTTTTGCGCGATACGCTTAGTGCCTTTGGCAAATAAGCTTGCGGTGTAAGAGTCATCAGGCGCGGCATCTTTGCGGCTGGCAAGCACTTGCTCTAGGCTCGACAAAAAGCCGGGCCCCGTGTGTGGTGGTTTATTATCACTGTCAAAGCAGGTGGTCGTGCCGAGGTGACAGGTGGGCCCGTGTGGTGTCGCCGTGACCAACAAGGTGTCTTGATCGCAATCGAGTGCAATGTGCTCAAGGCTTAATACATGGCCGGAGCTTTCGCCTTTTACCCAAAGACGCGATTTACTGCGCGACCAAAAGGTGACGCGACCGGTTTCGAGCGTCGCGTTCAGTGCATCGGCATTCATGTAGCCCAGCATCAATACTTGGCCGCTATCGCTGTGTTGGATAATCGCAGGCACCAAGCCGGCGTTTTTCTCCCAATCGATACGTTCTACCCACGTCGCCGTCATACTCTTACCTCGATCCCTTGTTGCTTTAGAGCTTGTTTTAATTCGCTTATTGCGATGATTTGCTTGTGAAATACCGAGGCGGCCAGTGCGCCATCGACATTCGCTTGTAAAAAGGCGTCGGCGAAATGCGAAATTTCACCGGCACCGCCGGAGGCAATCAGGGGTACCTGACAGCGCTCTCTTACCATTTTGAGTTGGGTTAAGTCATAGCCTTGGCGCACGCCATCGCGGTTCATCATATTGAGTACGATTTCGCCTGCGCCTCGCTGTTGGACTTCCTCAACCCACGCGGCGGTTTGCCAAGGCGTAGCCTGAGTGCGGCTCTCATCGCCGGTAAATTGATAGACGTGATATTGCCCGGTCGCTTCATCGAAGAAAGAATCAATCCCGACCACCACGCATTGCACGCCAAACTTCTTGGCCAGCCGCGTGATCAAACTCGGGTCGGCCAATGCGGGTGAATTAATCGATATTTTATCCGCGCCGAATTCCAAGATTTGCTGGGCATCGGCTTCGGATTTAATCCCACCGGCGACGCAAAAGGGGATATCAATCACTTCCGCGACGCGACTAACCCAGCTTTTATCGACCACGCGACTGTCACTGGAGGCGGTGATGTCATAAAACACCAGCTCGTCAGCGCCTTCTTCGGCGTAGCGTTTGGCGAGCGGGACGATATCGCCGATGATTTCGTGATTGCGAAATTGCACGCCTTTAACCACCTGTCCGTCGCGGACGTCCAAACAAGGAATTATCCGTTTTGCCAGCATGCGATCGCCTCCTCTGCGCTAAAGTTGCCTTCCAGTAGGGCGCGGCCGACGATCACGCCTGCGACGCCAGTGTTGCGTAAGGCGCGAATGTCTTCGAGACGGCCAATGCCGCCTGATGATTGAAACGCAATGCTCGGATAGCGCTGACACAAGTCGCGGTAAAGCGCCACATTACTGCCTTGTAAGGTGCCATCGCGGGAAATGTCGGTGCATAGCACATGCTTGAGCCCGACGGACAAATAATCGTCGAGGAGCGCTTCAATGGTGACGCCGGAGTCTTGTTGCCAGCCGGACACCGCCACGCGTCGCGTCCCGTCGCTGTCGATATGAATGTCGAGTGCCAATACAATGCGGTCAGGGCCGTAGGTTTGCATCCAGCCTTTAACCAAATCGGGGGATTTGACCGCGGTGGAGCCGATCACTACGCGCTGCGCGCCGGTATTCAGCAGCTCAATCACGTCCATTTCAGTGCGCACACCACCGCCAATTTGGATATTGGCGGGCGTTGATTGCAAAATCTCGGTGATTAAGTCGACCTGACGTGCGGTCGGATCTTTAGCGCCGGTTAAATCCACGAGGTGCAACCAATCTGCCCCCGCTTGATGGTAACGTGCAAACTGCTCACGCGGGTCAAAACCGTAGTCGGTTTTTTGCTGATAATCCCCTTGATAAAGGCGCACCACTTGGCCGTCTATCAAGTCGAGTGCTGGTATAATCATCCTTGCTTACATCTCCAAAAAATTCTGAATCAAACGCGCGCCCACTTTGCCCGAGCGCTCAGGGTGAAACTGAACCCCGTAGTAGTTGCCTTGATTGATAGCCGCACTGAACGCATGGCCATAATGACATTGTGCCAAGGTGTAATCGCCGACCGGCATCGCGTAACTGTGGACAAAGTAAAAATGACTCCCCGCGACAATGCCATCGAAAAGAGGATGGTCATTAACGGTGGCAACCCGGTTCCAACCCATGTGAGGCAGAGGCTGCCCCGCGGTATCCATCAGTTTGGTGGGAGCGGGGATGTGGCCGAGGCACTCGACCGGGCTGTCGCCTTCATCCGAGTAAGTGCCTAGCATTTGCATGCCAAGACAAATCCCCAGCAGCGGTTGCTCCACTTGCTTAACTAAATCCACCAAGCCACGCTCGGTGAGATTTTTCATCGCTTCGCTGGCGGTGCCGACACCGGGCAAAAAGAGCTTATCCGCCCCTAGTACCACGTCCGGATCGCGGCTTAATGTGGCTTGATACCCCAAACGCTCAACAGCAAAGCGCACCGAGGACACGTTGGCGCAGCCGGTATCGATAATGACAGTCTGTTTGCGCATTACAGCACTCCTTTACTGCTTGGCAGGGCGTCGCCCTCGACCTTGATGGCTTGACGCAAGGTGCGGCCAAAGGCTTTAAACAAACTTTCCACCAAGTGGTGGGTGTTTTCGCCCGACACGGTTAGGTGTAAGGTACAGGCCAAGGTGTCGGTCAATGAGCGGAAAAAGTGTCCCACCATCTCGGTCGACATATCGCCCACTTGTGGCTGTGGGAAGCTGGCTTCAAATTTCAAATAGGGGCGTCCGGACAAATCCAATGCACATTGCGCCAAGCATTCATCCATCGGCAGGCTAAACCCAAAGCGGCCAATACCGCGTTTATCTCCCAGCGCTCGTTTGAGTGCCTCGCCCAACGCGAGGGCGGTATCTTCAATGGTGTGGTGGTCGTCGATGTGCAAATCGCCTTTAACGCGTACGTTGAGCTGAAAGCCGCCGTGGGTGGCGATTTGATCCAACATGTGGTCAAAAAAGCCCAGTCCTGTTTCAATACGACTGCCGCCACTCTTATCTAGATTAACATCCACCTGAATATCGGTTTCTTTGGTGGTGCGGGTGACGCTGGCCAGTCGCGGCTGCTGGGTGAGGCGCTCGACAATCTGTGGCCAGCCCATCACGTCACGTTGGTATTTGATCCCTTGTAGCGCCATATTGTTCGCTAAGGTGATATCGGTGTCGCGATCGCCAATTACCGCCGATTGGGCGAAATCAATTCGGCCTTGCTGTAGATAGTCTTTCACCAAGCCTAGTTTGGGTTTGCGACAGCTACAGTCATCGCTATCAAAGTGCGGGCAAATCAGTACGTCTTCAAAATGGATCCCTTGTGAGCGAAACAGGGCCATCATCATGTTGTGTGGCGCATCAAAGTCCGCTTGCGGGAAGCTCTCGGTCCCTAGACCATCTTGATTGCTCACCATCACCAAGGTGTAACCCGCCGCTTGCAGGCTGAGTAGTGCAGGGATCACGCCCGGTTCAAGCGCCAATTTATCGAGGCGATCCACTTGATAGTCTTCAGGCGGCTCCGCAATCAAGGTGCCATCACGGTCAATAAATAAAATCTTGTCTTTCACAGTGGTTGTCCTTATTCACTGAGTTGCTGGCGGATAAAGGCCAACACTTTTTCACATTCGTCACGGTTACCAATACTGATGCGCAAGCTGTTGACCACGGCGGTCTGGCGCACAATCATGCCTGCACGTCCTAAACGTGCGAACACCGCGTCGGCATCATCCAGCGTGATGAGTAGATAATTACCAAAGCCTGGGTGCACTTCAACGCCGGGCAGCATACTGAGGCCGGCTTGCAGGTAGGCACGGTTGGCGGTCAAGTCCAAAACCTGATATTTCATCCGCGCCAAACCGGCCTCGGAGAGCGCTTGCTGGGCAATGTCTGCCACCGGTACCGGTACGGGATACGGCGGGATCACCTTAAGCATCAAGTTAATAATCGCGGGGCTGGCGAGGGTAAAGCCGCAACGCAGTCCTGCTAGGGCAAACGCTTTGGATAGGGTGCGCAAAATAGCCAGATTCTCAAAGCGCGCGAGCAAGTCGGTGAAGGTCGCTTCTGGACTAAATTCGATATAGGCTTCATCCAACACCACAATCGCGCGACCTTGGGTGCGGGTGAGTAGCGCTTCTATGTCGTCGCGGTTAATGAGATTGCCGGTCGGATTATTGGGGCTACACACGAAGATAAGCTTTATGCCGGCATCTGCCTCCAATGCGGCATCAATCCTTGCCATGTCCAACTGCCAGTCGGCGGTGAGCGGCACTTGGGTGGTGGCGATACCTTGATTTTCCGCACTGACCGCATACATGCCATAGGTAGGTGGACAAATCAGCACGCTATCTTGGTTTGGCTCGCAAAAGGCACGCAGCAACAAATCAATCCCTTCATCGGCGCCACGAGTGGTGATGACTTGGTTCGTTTCGACGCCTGCATAATCCGCATAGGCATTGATCAATGCATCGGGCTGACAGCTGGAGTAGCGATTGAGTCCCTGACCGCTGACGGTGTAAGCGTTGTCAAAGGGTGACTCGTTAGCATTGAGCCAGACATCCCCGCTACCGCCGATACGGCGGGCTGACTGATAGGGAGTAAGCGCTTGTACTTGCTCACGGGCGAGTTTTTCGATGCTCATACTAACGAGTCCTCTGAGGCTTGAGTTTGTTGTAGTTTAGTGAGACGAATTTCGACTGCTTGGCGGTGTGCATCCAAGCCTTCGGCCTCTGCTATTCGCATCACTGTCGGGCCCAGTGCTTGTAAGCCGCCTTCGCTTAACTGTTGTACTGTCATTCGCTTATTAAAGTCGGCCAACCCTAAGCTGCTGTAAGTGCGCGTATAGCCATAAGTGGGGAGCACGTGATTGGTGCCAGAGGCGTAATCACCGACAGACTCGGGCGAGTATGCGCCCAAGAAAATCGATCCAGCGTTATCTAACAGTGGCAATAAATCCCTTGGTTGTTGGGTTTGCACAATCAAGTGCTCCGGCCCATAGCGGTTAGAAATCGACACGCACTGAGTGAGGGTGTCGGCAATGATAATCACACTGCTACCCAGCGCTTGCTTGGCAATTTCCGCACGGCTGAGCGTGGTTAACTGCTGCTGCACCGCATCCGCCACTTTCTCTGCCATCTCTGGCGCCGGGGTCACCAGCACCACTTGCGAATCGGGGCCGTGCTCCGCTTGGCTGAGTAAATCGGCGGCAACAAAGTCTGGATCCGCGCCGGCATCGGCAATCACTAACACTTCCGAGGGGCCGGCAGGCATGTCCATGGCCGCGCCATTGGCGGCAAGGCTCACTTGACGTTTGGCCTCGGTGACATAGGCATTACCCGGGCCAAAGATCTTATCCACCTTGGTCACGCTTTGAGTGCCAAAGGCCATCGCCGCCACCGCCTGTGCGCCGCCCAGGGTATAAATTTCATCAATCTCGCACAGTTTGGCACAGTATAAGATTTCATCGGCTACCGGCGGTGGGGTACACAGCACCACTTTACGGCAGCCGGCAATTTGTGCGGGTACGCCCAACATCAATACGGTCGAGGGCAAGGGCGCGCTACCGCCGGGAATATACAGCCCCACGCGGTTAATCGGGCGGGTAATGGATTCGCACACCACCCCCGGCATGGTTTCGACTTTCAACGGCTGCGCTTTTTGCGCACGGTGAAAGGTGCTGATGTTATCGTAGGCTTGGCGCAGGGCGAGTTTGATATCTTCCCCTAAGCGCGCTTCAGCGTCGGCCAAAGTCGCTTTGTCGAGTTTGATGCTATCGAGTTCGACACCATCAAATTTTTGGGTTAATGCTTTTAAGCTTTCATCTCCCCGCTCACGGACATCGGCGATGATCTCCGCGACGCTTGCTTGGGTTTGTGCACCGGTTGTGATTGCAGGGCGGCGCATTAAGCCTTCTTTTTGTGACTCTCCGAGTGATTTCCAGACCACAGTACGCATCGTGATTTACTCCATCATCTTTTCAATCGGCAGGACCAAAATTGAGCTTGCACCTAACTGCTTCAATTTTTCCATGGTTTCCCAGAACAGGTTTTCTGTACTGACCAGGTGTACGGCAACACGGCTTTTTTCGTGCGCGAGGGGTAAAATGGTCGGATCTTCGGCCCCGGGGAGTAGCTCAACGATTTTTTCTAGCGCGTCGCTCGGTGCGTGGAGCATGATGTATTTGGATTCTTTGGCTTGGATGACACCTTGCATGCGGGTGAGCAAGCGTTCAATCAATGCGGTTTTCTCTTCACTGAAGCTCCCTTCACGCTGAATCAGTACTGCCTTGGATCGGAAAATGACTTCGGCTTCTTTCAGGCCGTTGGCCTCTAAGGTGGCTCCGGTTGAGACCAAGTCACAAATCGCATCGGCGAGGCCAGCCCGCGGCGCGACTTCCACTGAACCATTGAGTATACAGGCGCTGAAATTCACGCCCTGCTTGTCCATGTAGGCTTTAAGAATGTTGGGATAGGTGGTCGCAATCCGCTGCTCAGCCAGATCTTGCGGGCCGTTATAGCTTTGGTCTTTGTCGAGAGCGATGGAGAGACGACAGCCTCCAAAGTCGAGGCGGCGCAGCAGTTGATATTGGCTCGGCTCGCCCAGCTTGATGCGCTCAAGGCGTACTTCTTCTAACTCGTTTTCGCCAATCACGCCTAAATCGACCACGCCGTCCATGATAAGGCCCGGGATATCATCGTCACGCACCAGCAGCAGGTCGAGGGGCATGTTTTCGGCGTGGACCACTAAACGTTCACCGGTGTAATTGATTTTTACCCCGCAGCGTTTAAGCAGCTCTTGGCACTCCTTGGCGAGGCGGCCCTTTTTTTGGATGGCGATACGTAAGCGTTGTGTTTGCATGTGTGCTTCCTTGTCTAAAAATGAAAAGCTAAAAAAGAAAAAACCCTCGGAAGACGGTGCTCCCGAGGGTCTGAATCTGTTAGCTGGCTAATGACCGACGGAAGCGCTTTTTACTCGTCTTCCAGTCGAAACCATTCCTCCCGAAAGACTAGTCAGGATGATGGTGGTGATGCATGGTCATTAGCGCTGAAATCATTATTGGTCGTCCGTTATCTAGCGAAATACGCTTTGTGATAAAAGTAAATGCTACAACAAAAAAATTAACTGTTTATGACCATATCAAAATCCGTTTGGATTGCAACCAGTCAAAGCGCGTTTTTTCATGCTAAGTGTTGCTATCGCGATGAACAGCGAGAAAATGAGACTCAGAGGCTAGACATAAATATCTAACTCGCCATCTTTTTTGGGAGTCTTTTCTTTGTGTTCTTGTTCGGCCTGCTGCGTATGATCACTGAGATCATCCAACCGGCGTTCTTTGCGCGCGTCAATGTGTTCTGATTTACGGATCGCCCATACCTTGGTAGGCGGCGCATGCGGCGTGCGATACACAGGACTCAGATTACCAAGCCAATTCATAATAGGTCCTCCTTTGGTCTTACTATTAGTATCGACTAAGGAAAACTGAACTTGATGGTTTTTTAATCAAAAAGAGGTCAGGGTAGGGTTAAAATAGCAGGTTAGCTGCAACACTTTTTAAACTTACGCCCGCTGCCACAAGGGCAAGGATCATTACGCCCTGCTTTGACATGGCCGGGAAACACGCCATCGATATATCGCCACTGAAGCTGTCCATCGATCGTCTCTTTAACAAAACGAGAACGCTCATGCAGACATTGGGGCTGGCCGTCCGCGATAAAGTGGGCTTTAAAGGTGACAAAGCCAAGTTCACCTTGTTGCAACACCTCGCTATCTACGACTTCGAGCGACTGCCACTGGTGCTGGGTCATGGTGGTGATGTCATCACGAAACGATTCGGCGCCACATTCGCTGTGATACGTCTCGACGATAAAGCCCACCAAGCCTTTAGGGTGCGCGCTATAACGAGCACGCATCAATTGCTCAGGATGAGAAGCGTTGGCGGGGTTTTGATGAACGGGCGCGCAGCATTTGTCGTAGGGTTTATTGCTGTAACAGGGGCATAAGTGAGTCTGCATAAACGTCTCGTTGGTAAAAACAGGGTGGTTTCGCGGTTTACAAATTAGCGGTTTGAAAAGTCTCGGGTTTGTAAGTCACAGCCTTGCGGACCACACACTAATACCGAACCGTGCTGATACCAATCGCCTAACACGATGCGCTGGTAATCGTGGCCTTGAGCACGCCATTGGTGCACATGAGGACGATGGGTATGGCCATGAATCATATGGCGCACATCCGCTTTATCTAACTGCCGTTGTACCTCTTGCGGGGTGACATCCATAATCGTTGATGACTTTTGCTGATTGGCATTGGCACTGCCGGCGCGCATTTTGGCTGCAATACGACGCCGCAACGCTAAGGGTAAGCACAAAAATACGCGTTGTAACCAGCGCTGGTGGACCTTGCGACGAAATGCTTGATAGTCAGCATCCGCCAAACATAGAGTATCGCCATGGAGAATGAACGTCGGGGTACCATATAAATCAATGCAGGTATGCTCATCCAACAATGTGATGCCTGTCTCACGGGCAAAACGCTTGCCGATTAAAAAATCACGATTGCCATGAATAAAATACACAGGTACGCCGTGTTGCGTGAGTGTCGAAAAGGCGTCTTTGATTTGCTGATGAAAAGGGCTGTTGTCGTCATCACCAATCCAAACCTCGAATAAATCCCCCAGCACATACAGGGCGTCGGCGTTTATCGCTTCTTGCGTCATAAATCGTTCGAAGCAGTCAGTGATATCTTGCCGCGTCGGGCTTAAGTGTAAATCAGCGATGAAGAGGGTATGAGACATGCGTTGGTTTTATCATTAATAGAAAGCGGGTCGCGACGAAAAAGAAAGGGTAGCCTTGGCTACCCTTGCTCGATAGTGTCACTTCAGTCTTCAATAGTCACGCTATTGATCAACACTTCTTCGACCGGGACGTCCTGGTGAACGTAACCCCAGTTACCGGTGGCAACGCCTTTGATCTTGTTGACCACATCCATGCCTTCAACCACTTCGGCAAACACACAGTAGCCCCAGCCATCTGGCGTCTTAGCTTTGTGATCCAAGAACAGGTTGTCATTGACGTTGATAAAGAATTGCGAGCTTGCTGAGTGCGGCTCCATGGTGCGAGCCATCGACAAGCGACCCGTCAAGTTGCTGAGGCCGTTATCTGCTTCGTTTTTAATTGGCGCACGGGTTGCTTTTTCTTCCATGCCAGAGGCCATGCCACCGCCTTGGACCATAAAGCCGTCAATCACGCGGTGGAACAGGGTTCCGTCGTAAAAGCCGTCACGGCAGTATTGTAAAAAGTTCTCGACCGTAGCCGGTGCTTCGTCTGCAAACATGCGAAGTTTGATGTCACCGAACGTGGTATGAAGAGTCACCATGATGTAATCCTGTCATTGGCTTGGCTAAAAAGGATCACAGATTTTAGCCGAAAGTACTCGCTGATCAAGCAAAGATCCCCTGGATGTGGAATTAATCATCATTCCTGAGTCGTCCTTATCTCAGGCGAGCCGGGAAAAAGCGATTAAGACACGGGCTCAACATGTGCGAGTAATTTTTTAAGCAACACGGCGAGTTCGGCTTGCTCGTCGGCGGTGAGGCCAGCCAAGAGCTGGTGTAAATTGTTGGTATGATCCGTCACCGCTTTATCGATTAATCCCATACCCGCGTCTGTCAGTGAGACATAGACGCCACGGCGGTCGTTGGGATCAGGGCTGCGAGACACCAAGCCTTTTTGCTCGAGGCGATCGATACGGTTGGTCATTGCGCCCGAAGTAAGCATCAAGGCATCGAGCAGCTGGTTGGGTGTTAATGTATAGGGCGAGCCTGCACGACGTAGAGAGGCCAACACATCAAACTCGCCAGGGTTGAGATTATATTGGCCAAATACTTGTTGCAGTTTGGGGTTAATGTTGCCCAATACCCGCGCCAGTCGGCCAGTAATCGCCATCGGACTGGGGTCGATATCTGGGCGCTCGTCGTGCCATTGGCGTAAGATGAGGTCAACTTTGTCCTCTTGGGGAGCGGAAGGGGTTGCGTTATCAGTCATGATTCTGCCACATCGGTTAGTCTCAATAAGATCGGTGAGTGCCAATCAGTCAGTGGGCCAGTTTGCCCAATAAATACTTATCGATAAAGATTCTTTATTGAAAAATAAATGAATAGACTTAAAAAGCTCAAGCGATAATCTCGGTTTTAGTAGTAACTTGTGAACCCTATCTTGGTGTCTCGATGCGCCAGACGGGTGTGAGGCGCTTGCGTCAAGCTAGCATAAAAGGTGTAATAGCGGATTCATCTTACTATTTGTCACTATCGTAACGAGTAATCAAATCATTATGTCGACGCAAACCCCCCCGTTAAAGATTTACAACTCATTGACGCGAGAGAAAGCTGTCTTTCAACCCATCACGCCAGGAAAAATCGGCATGTATGTGTGTGGGGTGACCATTTACGATCTCTGTCATATCGGACACGGGCGCACTTTTGTTTCGTTTGACATGATTGCACGTTACTTACGCTATCGCGGCTTTGAGCTGATCTTTGTCCGCAATATCACCGACATCGACGATAAAATCATCAAGCGCGCTGCTGAGAATGGCGAGAGCTGTGAGTCGCTGACTGAACGCCTGATCGGTGAAATGTATCAAGATTTCGATGCCTTAAACATGGCTCGGCCTGATATCGAACCGCGTGCAACGGATTATATTGACGAAATCATTGTGCTGGTGGAAAAGCTTATTGAGCGTGGATTCGCGTATGTGGCAGATAATGGCGACGTGATGTTTGAAGTTGCCAAATTCAATGAATACGGCAAGTTGTCTAAACAAGACTTGGATCAGCTCCAAGCGGGGGCACGCATTGATGTGGAAACCGCTAAACGTAGTCCCCTCGACTTTGTAGTGTGGAAAATGTCGAAACCTGGCGAGCCAACGTGGGAATCCCCTTGGGGCCCAGGCCGCCCTGGCTGGCACATTGAGTGTTCGGCAATGAACTCGGCGATTTTGGGTGAACATTTTGATATCCATGGCGGCGGCTCTGATTTGCAGTTCCCGCACCATGAGAACGAAATTGCTCAGTCCTGCTGTGCGCATGATACCCCGTACGTGAATACCTGGATGCATAGCGGCATGGTGATGATCGATCGGGAGAAAATGTCCAAGTCGCTCGGAAACTTCTTTACCATTCGAGATGTACTTGAGCATTACGATGCGGAAACCGTGCGTTACTTCTTATTGTCTGGGCATTACCGCAGTCAGCTGAATTACAGCGACGAAAATCTAAACCAAGCGCGATCGGCTCTAGAGCGCCTCTACACCTCGCTTCGCGGTTTAGACACCCTGGCCACACCTGCGGGTGGTGAGGATTACGTGACGCGCTTTGAGGCGGCGATGGATGATGACTTCAATACCCCAGAAGCCTACTCAGTGTTGTTTGATATGGCGCGTGAGATTAATCGCCTACGAGCAGATGACATGGTGGCGGCGTCAGCTTTAGGTGCACAGATGCGTAAACTGGCTACTGTGCTGGGCTTGTTAGAGCAAGACGCGGATAGCTTTTTGCAAGGTGATGCGGGTGCGGATGATGAAGTCGCCAAAATAGAAGCCTTGATTCAAACGCGGAACGATGCCCGTAAAGCAAAAGATTTCGCAGCAGCGGATGCCGCGCGCGATGCACTGACGGCGATGGGGATTGTGTTAGAGGATGGCCCACAAGGAACCACTTGGCGTCGAAAATAAGCTGGCTAATCATCAATCAACTAGCAAATAAAAACGGAGCTCACTTGCTCCGTTTTTTAATGTCTTCACCAATGGGTAATCAGATGTTTTAACCGTCATGGACGACAGACTTTAAAGACCAGGCTGCACCACGCGTTTGTCGCCTTCGGGCAGCTCACTACCACAATGTTTGCAAAAGTCAGCATCAGACTCGTGTCCCCCTTTGGAACAATTTGGACACTTGACTAGCTGACGGTGCAGCGACATTTGTTGGCCGATTTCAGCGGTAATGATCCCGGTAGGCACGGCAATGATAGAATACCCCATCAACATGGTAAAAGAGGCTAGCGCTTTACCGATGTCGGTCTGTGGGATGAGGTCACCATACCCCACGGTTGTCAGCGTCACAATCGCCCAATAAATCGCATAAGGAATACTAGTAAAGCCATTCTCCGGCCCTTCAATTACGTACATCAGTGCGCCAAATACCGTGACGAGAATCATCACCGTAGAGAAGAAAATCAGTACCTTGCGTGATGACATGATCATCGAGCGCATTAAGATATTGGAATCTTCCAAAAAGCGCATCAGTCTCAGTACACGGAATATGCGTAATACGCGAAGCAGGCGTACCACCATCATATACGTTGTCCCTGGGACAAACACTGCGATATAAGTGGGAAGAATGGCTAGCAAGTCCACCACGCCATAAAAGCTGCGCGCATAGGCTGACGGACGAGGTGAGCAGTAAAGACGCAGCAAATACTCGATGGTGAATATGCCCGTGAAGCCCCATTCAATCCAATACAGCCATTGTGACCATTGAGCATGAAAGCTGGCAATTGACTCCAGCATCAATACCACCATAGATGCTAGAATCATCACGATCAGTGCTAAATCAAACACTTTTCCGTGCCGAGTCTCGGTACCAAATATGGTAGTGTACAGGTAATGCTGGAGACGGCTTTGTGACTTATTCATTCGCTCTCCTTGCTAAAAATTTTCCGTTATTGAGCCGTAAAAAAACCGGCACTGCAACTGTCTGCCTGCCGGTTCTATCACTACGCGCCTAAGGCGGCTTATCGCATGTTTAGTTAAGGCCTGGGAACAAAGCGCGCATGCCAGAGGCAATAAACTCAATGCCTAATGAACCAAGAATAAGACCCATAATCCGCGTGATGACATTGATGCCGGTTTGTCCTAAGAATTTCACCACTGTGGGCCCGACTTTAAACAGGCCCCAGATCCCAGCCGCGAAGATAACCAAAGTGGAAATGAGTGTTACTGTGCTCCAAGTACCAGGGTACTGAGAGCCATACACGATTGTCGAACTAATGGCACCAGGGCCAGCGAGCAACGGCATGGCCAGTGGCACGACGCCTACTTGTTCACGACTGATTGTCTCTGACTGTTCCTGCTTGTTTTGTTTTCCTTCCCCCAGTTTACCATTCATCATAGTGAAGGCGATGCTGAGTAGCAGCATGCCCCCGGCGACGCGGAACGAATCCAGTGAGATACTGAACAAGTCCAATAACATCTGACCGGCAAGTAGGGACACAATTAAGATAATCGCCACCGCGGTGGCTGCAATATACGCCGTTCGATTACGCTCTTGCTGATCAAGATGCGCGGTTAGGGCAACAAAAACGGGCATGATACCGATAGGGTTAACGGCGGCAAAAAGCCCGACAAAAAACTGTACAAAAATCATGGTATCGAAAAAGGCCATGGCGATTCTCGTAATGCTGTGAGGAAGTCCAGTTTCTCTCGGGTGAGTAGATGGAGTCAGTATAGCGACCTCAGCTTAAAAACCAACCGCTTAACCCTGCATTTTCTGCAAGCAGTGATTGCGGATTTGATGAGGCCATGGCTTGTAAAAAAAGTTAGATTGATGGTTAAGCAAGATGGCCAGAGCAAACTATACTCAGCCATTAAACTGCGGCTTTGGTGGTCGTGTTTTGACCGTCTATGCTGGTGAATGTGACTGGGGGCTTGAAGCTATCGGCCATCATCGCCAGTGGGTTAAACGGAAAAAGCAGTGATGTAGCGGTATGAAAGTAACAGAGGTAAATCCTTAATGTGTTTTCTTTTTTATGGCTTTCGCTAACTTTTTGTTGAAAAAATAATACAAATCCACCGTTTTTGTTGGTCTTCCATGTAAAGCCTGTGTTACTTTGGTGAAAATTTTAGACACGATTATAGTGTGCTACAGTGGCAATGAACCCACTGTTTATGGGGGTTAAGAAGCAAATTCGTCGTTATTGATTTGATAACAAATGATCGAGATCAAGTTGTTCTTGCTGTGAAAACTTATACTCAGTTCTGAAAGTTATTTACTAAATGCGACACCTTAACGGACCAAGGTAACCATCGGAAATGCCAACTAAGGTAAGTAAAGATGGCTGAAAGCAGTTACTAAATGATTTTCAAATATGAACCAGGAGACAACTATGCCTGTCACTAATATTGCTGAACTCAACGCGATGGTTGAGCGTGTCAAAAAGGCACAAAAAGAATTTGCTACCTACTCACAGGAGCAAGTCGATAAAATCTTCCGTGCTGCATCGCTCGCTGCAAACAATGCGCGTATTCCTCTCGCTAAACAAGCCGTTGAAGAGTCAGGCATGGGTATCTTGGAAGACAAAGTCATCAAGAACCACTTCGCCTCTGAGTTTATCTACAACAAATACAAAGACGACAAAACCTGTGGCATTCTGGAAGAGAATGACGAGTTCGGTACCATGACGATCGCTGAGCCTGTCGGCCTGATTTGCGGTATCGTTCCAACCACTAACCCAACGTCTACTGCGATTTTCAAATCACTGATTTCACTAAAAACCCGTAACGGCATTATCTTCTCGCCACACCCACGAGCGAAGAATTCAACCAATGATGCCGCGAAACTGGTACTTGACGCAGCGGTTGCTGCTGGCGCGCCAAAAGACATTGTCGGCTGGATTGATCAACCGTCAGTTGAGCTTTCTAACGCATTGATGAAGCACGACGACATTAACCTGATTCTAGCGACTGGTGGCCCAGGTATGGTGAAAGCCGCTTATTCGTCGGGTAAACCTGCGATTGGTGTCGGTGCAGGTAACGTGCCTGTCGTTATTGATGAAACGGCGGATATCAAACGTGCTGTCGCGTCTGTTCTGATGTCAAAAACCTTCGATAACGGCGTGGTTTGTGCGTCCGAGCAAGCGGTTATCGTGATGGACGAAGTGTACGATGAAGTGAAAGAACGCTTCGCGTCTCACAAAGGCCATGTATTGAGCAAAGCAGACGCCGATAAAGTGCGTAAGGTGCTGCTCATTAACGGTAACCTCAACGCTGATATCGTGGGCCAAGCTGCGACCAAAATTGCAGAGATGGCCGGTGTTAGCGTGCCATCAGATACCAAGATCTTGATTGGTGAAGGTCTGGAAATCAGCATCGAAGAAGAGTTTGCTCACGAGAAACTCTCTCCAACTCTGGGCATGTTCCGTGCCAAGAGCTTCGAGCACGCGGTCGACATGGCATGTAAGATGGTAGAAATGGGCGGTATCGGCCACACCTCTGGCTTGTATACCAACCAAGACGTTAACCAAGATCGTATCAGATACTTCGGTGACCGTCTGAAAACGGCGCGTATTCTGGTGAACATTCCAACCACGCACGGTGGTATCGGTGACTTGTACAACTTTAACGTTGCACCGTCGCTTACATTGGGCTGTGGCTCATGGGGTGGTAACTCTATTTCTGAGAACGTTGGGCCTAAACACCTAATGAACAAGAAAACCGTAGCGAAGCGAGCTGAGAATATGCTGTGGCACAAACTACCAAAATCTATTTACTTCCGTCGCGGCAGTCTGCCCATTGCACTGGGTGACTTAGAAGACAAAAAACGCGCCATAATCGTGACGGATCGTTTCTTGTTTAACAACGGTTATTCAGAGCAGATCGAATCAATGCTCAAGGCGCAAGGCATGGACGTGACCACTTTCTTCGAAGTGGAAGCGGATCCAACGCTAAGCGTGGTACGTAAAGGTGCTGAAGCGATGAAGAGCTTCCAGCCTGACGTGATTATTGCTCTCGGTGGTGGTTCACCGATGGACGCAGCGAAAATCATGTGGGTCATGTATGAGCACCCAGAAACCGCCTTTGAAGAGCTGGCAATGCGCTTTATGGATATCCGTAAACGTATCTACAAATTCCCGAAAATGGGTAAAAAAGCAGAACTGGTTTGTGTGACAACCACATCAGGTACCGGTTCAGAAGTGACGCCGTTTGCGGTTGTGACTGACGACGAAACCGGTGCGAAATACCCACTGGCCGACTACGAGCTGACACCACAAATGGCGATTGTTGATGCCAACCTGGTGATGAACATGCCGAAGTCACTGACAGCCTTTGGTGGCTATGATGCGATTACGCACGCTTTGGAAGCGTATGTGTCGATCCTTTCTAACGAATATTCAGAAGGGCAAGCACTGCAAGCGCTCAAACTGCTGAAAGACTACCTGCCAGCGAGCTATGCACATGGTGCTAACGACCCAATTGCACGTGAGAAAGTGCACAATGGTGCGACAATTGCTGGTGTCGCGTTTGCTAACGCCTTCTTGGGTGTCTGTCACTCAATGGCGCACAAAATCGGTGCTGAGTTCCACTTGCCGCATGGTCTTGCGAACGCATTGCTGATTTCAAACGTGGTTCGCTTCAACGCCAATGACAACCCAACCAAGCAAACTGCATTCTCGCAGTACGACCGCCCACAAGCACGTCGTCGCTATGCTGAGATTGCAGATAACTTGGGTCTGGCTCAAGCGGGTGACCGCACGGCTCAGAAAATTGAGCGCTTGCTAACATGGCTTGAAGATATGAAGCTGAAGCTAGACATCCCAACCTCTATCCAGGCGGCGGGTGTACCAGAAGCCGACTTCATGGCCAAACTGGATGAGCTTGCTGAAGAGGCGTTTGATGACCAATGTACGGGTGCTAACCCACGTTACCCACTTATCAAAGAGTTGAAAGATGTGCTGGTTGCGTCTTACTACGGGAAACCATACGTAGAATGTGAAACGTTTGAAGGCACCACGGTTATCAAGAAAAAAGATGACCGACCAGCCGCCGCGCCGACTAAAACGGCCAAAGCTGACGCGAAAGCTGAGAAAAAGGACCAAAAAGCAGACGCCTAATCTCACTTAGGCAACCGCTTAACGAAAAAGACCCGCTCCGGCGGGTCTTTTTGTATTCTCTTCTTTACTTCTTTACCCACTCGCTTCCAACAACCGGCCGTTAAATGAGTCATTGGAGACAATATACTCCGCGTTACGGATTAACTCATCATCAAGCTCACCAGAGCCTCGGCGACGATGGCGCGGCACAATGCCTCCCACGCGAATTTTGAGCCCGGAAAGCTCTTTGGCCCAACGTTGGGTTAAACCGCCAATCATGGCATTGGCGACCG
The DNA here is from genome assembly GCF_900141775.1 of Salinivibrio sp. ES.052. Lineage (GTDB taxonomy): Bacteria > Pseudomonadota > Gammaproteobacteria > Enterobacterales > Vibrionaceae > Salinivibrio. The sequence continues at coordinate 459,271 of NZ_FSRI01000001.1, forward strand.
TATCTGGAGTGAGGTGGATACCAGCAATATTGATAATCACGCCGGGTCGGCCACGTTGATGCATGCATTCAGCGGCATGTTGAACCACAAGGTAACTTTGGGATGTGGTATCGGTGATCGACTTAGGTACATCGCACCATGTGCCATTGTTAAATAAGCTGGGCAATATATCGCCTTGCCAGTGATTAATGAGTACATCAATCCCCCCAAAAAGTTGGGTGACTTGTGTGAATGCATCATGGATAGAAGCCGGTTGATTATTGGCTAAACAAACAGGTTGGACACGTCCTGCATAAGGGCGACATTGATCAGCGCTTAGACGGAGTGCTGGCCACTCGGTATCGAGTAATGCAACGTCTGCACCGAGTGAGCAAAAGTGCTCCGCCATTGCGCGTCCAGACGGAGAGCCGCCTCCGGTGATGACGACCACTGCGTTATCGATCTTCATGGTCAATTCCTCACTATTATCAACCTTTTAACTAAGTCATGGTGACCTTGATTGCCCAAGAGTCCACGTAAAAATGACAGCTTACACACACCTTATTCAAGCGTGGGAGAATAATACTGGACCATAATTACGTGGACTGCGAAAAAAAGGCTCAAAACGTCAGGCAGTATGGCAAAAAGATTATCGGGAATTTACAGAGGATCACAGTTTGGCAAAGGATCAGCGAATGTCATCAAGATCAACTTGCGATCTTACTCACTATGCACTTACACGCATTTTGTCGAAGCAATGAGAAGTGGTGAGTTTTTCATACAAGGTCGCAGGATTAAATGCTGGGCGGGTTGGATCTGGATGCGCTAAATGGCGACGTTCGTGACCCGATAAATTGTGATAAACCGCTTCGTCAAAGCCATGAGTCCCTTGTGGAGGGTAATGCATCGCTGCAGGGGCAAGTTGAAAGCGTAGATTGGCACTGGCAATACCGCCACGATGAAAGGCATCGGCTTGGGCACCGGCACGGAGATAGTCTTCTTCATTGCTGGCAGCCAGCGGTTGTGGCGCCGCTAACTGGAACTGCTGACGCAAGACCTGATCGTTGCTGATCGGGTTATTGGTTAGTGTCAGCGGCGTTGATTCATTCGCATCACCGGAGAGCAAGGCCACCATCAGGGCAAAGTCGGAACGACGCCCTTGCACCACCGCATGGTTTAGGTTATCCCCAAACTGGACGTCGCTAATGAGCTGTGCTTTGTCGATGGTATGGATGGTCACTGCGGTTACCCTAATAATGACGTGGATAATGGTCGTGTTTAATAGGGTATCGGCAGTGTACGATAAACTTTAGCGCTTTTTTATCCTGCTTGCGCGAGTCGAGGCTGTAATGGTTGCGTGCTTTGTCCGGCAAAATGTTGGATAGAAAAGGCCACTCGATCTTCTGGCAAGGGAGGATAGCGTCTTGGCGGTAATGCCTCAATCAGTCGTAACCTTGGCAGTAAACCACAACCGTTGGCTATTTGAATGGCCAAGCCAGGTCGTGCGTTTAGCTCTAGCACCATCGGCCCTTTCTCTTTATCCAGCACCATATCCGTGCCCATATATCCCAAGTCTGTCATTTCCCAGGCGCTGGCTGCCAGCGTGAGCAGTTGCTGCCAGTGGGGCACCTTAAGGGTATAAAGATCTTGATGGGTATCCGGATGGTGAGTGATAGGGCGGTTAAACTGCACCGCTTTTAATGCCTTTCCCGTGGCAATATCCAAGCCGACACCCACGGCACCTTGGTGTAAGTTGGCTTTGCCATCGGACGCTGATGTTGACAGCCGCATCATTGCCATCACGGGGTAGCCTTGAAACACGATCACACGAATATCAGGCACGCCCTCATAGCTAAAGCCGCTAAAACTATCATCAAAGGCGATTAAGTTTTCTACCACGGCGACATCGGCTTTGCCGCCGAGAGAGAACAAGCCCGCTAAGGTGTTGGTAATGTGGCGCTCAACATCGTTATGGCTCACTGTCTTTCCCGAGGCTTTGGTATAGGCACCTTGGTGGTTTTGTGTGACGACCAAAATGCCTTTACCGCCAGATCCTTGCGCCGGTTTAATCACAAAGCCGGGCCAGTGAGCCACCATCGCATGAATACGTTTTACATCTGCTTGACTATCGATCACGCCAATCAGATCAGGCACCGTTGCACCGGCTTGTTGGGCAATGAGTTTAGTTTGTAGTTTATCGTCAACCAATGGGTACAAACGTCGATCATTGTAGCGGCCAATATAACGAATATTGCGCTGATTCATACCCATAATGCCTGCTTGGTTTAAACGGAAAGGCGAGGCCAACTTATCGAGGAGTGCGCGCATCATCACCTCCAGTATTAGGGGCTAAACCAAGTGGCTTGTCATTATTCGCCAATGGGCGGAAACGCTTGAGTTCAGACAAGCGATAGCCAGTGTAATTACCCAACAGCAAGATCAGTGCGAGGATAACCAGTTGCAAACCAATAAAGTTAAATGTGAGATGACGAATCAAGTCATTGGTCATGGCTAAGTACACGAGCACCGCCGTTAGCAAGGAACCACCGCCTTGGAGCACCACTTCTTTAGCGCCTTCCTCTTCCCACAAAATTGACATCCTCTCGATCGTCCATGACAGGATAATCATCGGGAAGAAGGTGATGGTTAGCCCTTCCATTAAACCAATATGAAACGCAATCACGCTAAATACCGAAATAATCAGTATGACCGTGATGATGACTGCGGAAATTCGAGCGACCAGTAACAAGTTGAGCCGGGATAAATAGCTACGTATTACTAACCCTGTGCCAACAATCAACACAAAGCCGACAATCCCCGTGAGCAGTTGGGTTTGCACAAAGGCCACTGCAATTAATACCGGCATAAAGGTGCCAGAGGTTTTTAACCCCACAATAATTCTGAGAAACACCACAATTAAGGCGCCAATTGGCACCAGCATGATGGTTTTGAACATCGCCTGCTCTTCTATCGGCAAGCTATGAATAGAAAAATTGAGCAAATCGTCAGCCGACACCTTGGCGGATGTCGCCTGCTGCGGGCTAATATCTTGTGAAATAATTGAAAAATGGACTTGGCTATGCTCGCCTCCCATCACTTCAAGCAACGGCCCGCCATGCTGGTTCCACAATAAAACGTCGTCGTGATGACCATTTTGTCCGGTGGTCAAATCAAACAAGTGCCAACGGGTGTCTTGCCAGACTTGAAGCATCGGAGAAATTGTTTGTCGGCGCCGGCCATCTTCAAGGTCGAGCCCACCGACAACCCGCGCGTGGATCCCTTCCAGGGATAACGTTTTTTGTAATGCGTCGGGTTTATCCAACGTATTTAATAATAAGGCGGCATTTTGACTATCAGGGCTATTAAATTGCTTGATGAGTTCACGGGTTAAAGTGATATTGTCAGCAGAGCGTGAGCGAGCCTGATCGAGTAACGCTAATGCAGCACTCTTTCCTGCATTATCCATGACTGGTGGCGCGATGATTTCCTCTTCTGGCGGCGTCATCGTGTAGCGTGCACTGTCATCGACCAGCATTTGATTTTTAAAATACAGGGTTTGTTCACCGCTGGCTGTGCGCGCAGACCACTGAGCTTGGCGGCCATGTTCGGTATCCAATAATGAAAAGCCATAGCCAGCAGACGAGGTGCTTTCATCGATCAATGTGAGGCCTAGTTGGCTATCTGGTGCGGCAAGGCTGACTTTTACTGGGCCATCATCGGCATCAAAGTTGATTCTTGCCTCAATTTGCCAGACTTGGCGTGTTTCATCGGCGAGCCAAGGCACACCATAAACAACGTGGCGATAAGCACTGAGCGCGATACCCGCTAAAACTAAAAAGCCGATGAGAAAGTAAAAAGGAACACGTGAAACCATGAGGCTTACCTACTTTTGATGGGTGTCGTCATCGCTAGGGGTCGATGGCGTGTCCGGCTGATATTGAGGGTGAATATGTTCTTTACTGACATCGATGACAGCTAGGTCTTTGAAAAACTCGCGGCCTAGCAGTACGGGGTATTCCATATTGGTCCGGTCTGCGAGGGTAAACTCGGTTTTCTCGTGAATATTGCCTACCCGGATCCACGCTTCAACCACAGGGCGGCGATCGGTGGTATCACTAGAGGATTGACGTATCCGAACCCAGCGTTTTACTGGCATTTCCATAAACACAGGTTGGTCACTGTTTTCGCTATGATTGACGTTGAACTTGACCCAGGTATCACCATCGCGCTCAAATTCTTGAATATCGACTGCGTTGAGCGATGACGTTTCTGCACCCGTATCGACACGAGACTGGAATGTATTCTCTACGGCATCAAACCAGACCCATTCACGTCCACCTAGAACGACTTTGTCGTTGTTGACCGGGACTCGGACCACTTTTTCTTTCACTTTAACGTCTGGTTTTTTGTTCGCGAGGTTGGCATATAGCTTGGCTTGTATGCGTTGTACCACGGTAAGCTGGCTTTCCATCGCGGTGACTTGTTGGCTCAATTGTGTCAAAGCGGCATCATGCTGGGTGAAGGTGTTCGTCAGGCGTTGTTGCTGTTGCTGGCTTTGTGCGGCAACGGTATCCATTTTATTGAGCGTTTCTTGGTGCTGGTGTTGCGAGGTAAGCGTACAACCAGACACTGTGAGTAAAAGTGCACTGATCAGTGAGCAACGAAAAAGCATCTGAGTCTCCACTGCATAAGAAGAATTGCGGCTAGCCCTATCGCCTCAGAAGGTGGACTGGAGGCGATCTCGAGCGCAAATTCTAAAGCAACCGACAAAGATAGGTAGGGGGTTTCTGTCAAATGTTAGTCAGAATTGGCTAAACGTTGATTTTATCGGCGGTGCTGGCGGAAAAACCGTGACAAGACAAAGACACGAGGTATTGAGGTGGATGCGAAGACTGATAAAACGGACGTGGGCAGCGAGGTCAACGTCAGGATAGGGTGTGCCCCAGGTCAACCTGAGGCATTCGATTATACGAATGAGATAGGTGTGAATGTTTGCTCACCTTAACTTACGACTGAACATGGGTGAGCTCGACCAACCATTCTCCTCCCGTTGTTTAATCGGGATTACGGGCGACCAAAATGGCGCGTTTTGGCGCTGGATACCCTTCGATGGTTTGCGTCGGATCATCTGGGTTCAGATACTCTGGCAACGAATTATGTGTCATCCACGCGGTGCTGCGCTGCTCATCGGTGGTGGTGATACACTCATCGACAATACGGACATCGACAAAGCCGACTTTTTCCAGCCACACTTTTAGCGCCCGAGCAGATGGGAAAAAGTAGACATTGCGCATTTGTGCATAACGGTCGGAGGGGACTAATACCGCGTTTTCATCGCCGTCAATCACCAGGGTTTCCAGTACTAACTCACCATCTTTACCCAACTGGTCTTTAAGCTGAATCAGATGATCGAGCGGCGAGCGACGGTGGTAGAGCACCCCCATGCTAAACACGGTATCAAAGGCACGTAGGGCTGGGAGTTTCTCGATCCCCAGTGGCAGTAGGTGCGCACGCTGGTCATTACCCATTAAGCGACGAATCGCATCAAATTGCATCAAAAACAGCTCGGAAGGATCAATACCCACCGTTAGCGCCGCTCCTTCACCCAACATCCGCCACATGTGATAGCCGTTGCCGCAGCCGACATCAAGTATATAGCGACCCTTCAGCGGCGAGATATGTGGGAGCACCCGATCCCACTTCCAATCCGAGCGCCATTCGGTGTCTATATCCATACCGTGAACCTGGTAAGGCCCTTTGCGCCATGGGTGAAAGCTACGCAGCAGATTTTCTAATTTTTTACGCTCACCGGCAGGCAAACTGGTGGCATCGCCAATCTGGACCCGATCTTTTAGCTCCACATGCTCTGGCGCATCGGTCGGGATTTTATTCAGCACTTTTATCCACTTGGGCATATCGCCATGGGGCTGGGTTTGCCATTCTGCCAATTGGGCTGGCAACACTTCCAACCAGTGAGACAGACGGTTTTTGGCGATCAGCTGATAAAAATCGGAAAAATCAAACATCAGATTACTCGTATTGTATGGCGCGTTTAGCTTAATCAAAGGGTTGACTGAATCAATGGTGTCACTGGTGCAATGGCTACCGAGAACAATGACGTAAAGGGATCAATAAGCTTTACGTCATCAATAGCGTTCCGTCATCGCTCATCTTATTTAATCGCGAGCATCGACCCAAAGTTAAAACACTGAAACCACATGGCAACACTGCTAAAACCAATGTCGCTTAAGCGTGTTTTGTGGGTGCCAATGCTGTCAGGGCGCATCACGTTTTCTAGGGCACTCCGCTTTTGACTGATCTCCAACTCGCTATAGCCATTGGCGCGCTTAAAGTCATGGTGTAAATCAATCAGTAGCTCGTTAGCGGTCTCGTCTTCAAAGCAATATTTCTCCGACAAAATCAGGATCCCGCCTGGCTTTAACCCTTGATATATGTGCGTCAGTAGGGTTTGGCGATCGTCAGGGCTTAAAAATTGTAGGGTAAAATTCAGCACCACCATCGAGGCATTGGCGATCTCCACGTCGCGAATATCGGCTTCTCGCACCTCGACATCCGCAGCCCCGCGGTAAGCATTGACATGGAGACGACAACGCTCAACCATCGCTTGCGAATTATCGACCGCGATGATTTTACAACTGTCGTGGGGGATATGGCGGCGCATCGACAAGGTGGCGGCGCCCAACGAGCAGCCAAGATCGTAAACATGGCTATCTGGTGTCGCAAAGCGTTTCGCTAACATACCAATCGCCGAGATAATATTGCTGTATCCAGGCACCGAGCGCTGGATCATATCTGGAAACACCTCGGCGACATTTTCATCGAAAGTAAAATCACCCATCTTTTCGATCGGTGCCGCGAAAATTTTATCCTGATTAGCCATATTAGCCTCTACAAATCAGCCTCAAGTCACAGGTTGTTATTGGTCAACGTCAGGCGTTATACCAGCAAACTGTGTTGCAAAAGCGGCGTATTGTAGTGAATTTTTCAACGCCTGTCTGCACAGCGTTCGCCGTAGGATCCAAGTGGATTAAAACAGTGTCCCTTGTTGGCTTTGTGCCGCACGCGTGACTGGGGCGAGTGGAGGCGATAAATCAAGACGTTGATACAGTTGAGCCGCGAGTGCCGGAGCCTGGTCGTTGTCCGATGTATGAATCATTAAATAGGGTGTTTTACCGGCGGTTATCCACTGAGATAAACGTGGGATCCACGGGTCGAAAAATGTACTGTTTTCTGTCAACTGAGGATGGCCAATAAAACGCACCATAGGCGCATCGTTGGTGGCGATAGCATGAACCGGCACGCGTGGCTTTTTCTTTTGCGCATCAATAATCTCTGGGGTCTCCGGTTTTGCCGCGAATACCGGGCGACTGTCCATGATCACGCGGTTGGCACCCTGGGCGATCAACAGTTGATTCAATGCCTTCTCTGCGTCTCCTTTGGCAAAAAACGTAGGGTGACGTACTTCCACGCCGACAGAGACATCCATCGGTAAGCTTTGTAAAAAGGCGGCAAGATCAGGCAAGCCTTCCGGACCAAAACGAGCCGGCAGTTGAATCGTCCACTGGCCAATTTTATCATGGAGCGGTGCCATCAGATGGATAAAATCCCGCGTTATCTCTTGCGCATGACGCAACTGACATTGATGAGTAATGGTTTTGGGAAACTTAAAGGTAAACTGAAAGGTGTCTGGAATCGCTGCCGCCCAGTTTGCGACCGTCTGTGGCGATGGTGACGCATAAAAGGTGGTATTGCCTTCCACCGTATTAAATACCTCGGCATAACGGGCCAAACGCTCACCTGAACGGGTTCCCGGGGGATAAAAATGGTGCTGCCAACTGGGATGAGACCACTGGGTCAATCCGAGCCGCAGCGGAGGCTGATTGAGCGTATGTAAGGCAAAAGGCATCGTGTCATGCTCATTGATGATCGTGAATACGGCATAGCCTAATGATAACCAACCTCAAAGACCATCTGAAGAAAAACCCACGATCGCTTTACCAACGGCGGGCCTTTTCCTTTATAATAGCCAGTCTTTGACAGTAACGGCAGTGATGGGGGCGTACCGTCAGGTACGACAAAGGCTGTTACCGAATTCCCCTCAGTATTTGACAGGCTTGTGCCCAAGGGGGCAAGCGGAATTATCAGAACAGATCAGGAATATTCTATGCGCACCCAATATTGTGGTCACCTGAATAGCGCCCACGTCGGGCAAGAAGTAAGTCTTTGTGGTTGGGTTAATCGTCGTCGTGATTTGGGCGGCTTGATTTTTATCGACATGCGCGATCGTGAAGGTCTGGTGCAAGTTGTGATTGACCCAGATATGGGTGACGTTTACGAACAAGCCAATAAACTGCGTAACGAATTCTGTATCACCATTCGTGGTGAAGTGCGCGCGCGTCCAGAGAGCCAAATCAACCGTGATATGGCCACCGGTGAAGTCGAAGTGGTCGCAAACGGCTTGGACATCATCAACCGTAGTGCGCCGATGCCGATTGACTTTAACCAGTTTATCTCTGAAGAGCAGCGTCTTAAGTACCGTTACCTCGACCTGCGCCGTCCAGAGATGAGCGATCGGATTAAACTGCGTGCCAAAGCCACCAGCTTTGTTCGTCGCTTCTTGGATGAGAATGACTTTTTAGATATCGAAACTCCGGTACTGACCAAAGCAACGCCAGAAGGTGCGCGTGACTACTTGGTTCCTAGCCGTGTGCACAAAGGCAGCTTCTATGCCTTGCCACAATCGCCTCAGCTGTTTAAGCAGTTGTTGATGATGTCTGGTTTTGACCGTTACTACCAAATCGTGAAGTGCTTCCGTGATGAAGACTTGCGTGCTGACCGTCAACCAGAATTCACCCAGATCGATATCGAAACCTCGTTCATGAGCGCCGAGCAAGTGCGCGACGTGACCGAGAAAATGATCCGCGAAATGTGGCAGTCGCTGCTTGACGTCGACTTGGGTGCCTTCCCAATCATGAAATTTGAAGAGGCGATGCGCCGCTTTGGCTCTGATAAGCCAGACTTGCGTAACCCGCTTGAAATCGTCGATGTTGCCGATATTGTCAAAGACGTTGAATTTAAAGTCTTCTCTGGCCCTGCGAACGATGAAAAAGGCCGCGTGGCCGTGATCCGTGTACCAGGCGGTGCCAGCTTGTCTCGCAAGCAGATCGATGAATACACCCACTTTGTCAGCATCTACGGTGCCAAAGGTTTGGCGTGGATGAAGGTCAACGATCGTGACGCTGGCTTTGATGGTATTCAATCGCCGGTTGCCAAGTTCTTGAATGCCGACGTGGTAGAAAGCATCTTGTCACGCACTGACGCGCAAACCGGCGACATTATCTTGTTCGGTGCCGACAAAAAATCGGTGGTTACTGAAGCGCTGGGCGCATTGCGCGTCAAGCTAGGCTTGGATCTTGAACTGACCGATACCAACGCCTGGACTCCGCTGTGGGTGGTAGACTTCCCGATGTTTGAGGAAGACGACGAAGGCAACTTGCACGCGATGCACCACCCATTTACCGCCCCGACCGACGTCACGCCAGAACAGCTAAAAGCGAATCCGGCGGCCGCGAACTCTAATGCGTATGATATGGTCATCAATGGTTACGAAGTCGGCGGTGGCTCGGTGCGTATCCACAGTCCAGAGATGCAAGCGGCGGTATTTGAGACCCTAGGCATTGATGAGCAAGAGCAACGTAAGAAGTTTGGTTTCTTGCTCGATGCGCTTCAATACGGCACCCCACCACACGCAGGTTTGGCGTTTGGTATGGACCGTTTGGTCATGCTGTTATCTGGCACCGAGAATATTCGTGACGTGATTGCCTTCCCGAAAACTACCGCGGCTGCCTGCTTGATGACCAATGCACCGAGCATGGCCAATGACGCGGCGCTTGAAGAGCTCGCGCTCAGCATTACTGCGGCAGCCGAGCAAACCGAACAAAGCGAATAAACACGATTTACCTTGGGCAGGTTGACTGCTCATTGCTCATCAACGCGCCTCAGACTGAAAAGCCAAGGCGCGTTTTTTCTGATTACTCCTTTCACGTGAGGGGAGCGCAAAAAAACGGAGAGTCGATATGGCAGGTCACAGTAAGTGGTCCAACATTAAACACCGTAAAGCCGCTCAAGACGCGAAGCGCGGTAAGATTTTCACCAAACTGATTCGAGAATTAGTGGTTGCCACCAAAGAGGGTGGGCCAGAAGCGGAAACCAATCCACGCTTGCGTGCGGCGGTCGATAAAGCGTTATCAAACAATATGACGCGCGACACCATTAACCGTGCGATTGCACGCGGGGCTGGTGGCGATGGCGATGAGAACATGGAAACCGTCATCTACGAAGGCTATGGCCCGGCAGGCACCGCGGTGATGGTGGAATGCATGACCGATAACCGTAACCGTACCGTGTCAGGCGTGCGTCATGCATTTTCTAAATCTGGCGGCAACCTAGGCACCGATGGTTCAGTGAGCTTCTTGTTTGATAAAAGAGGTGTCGTCACTTACGCCGCAGGGCTTGAAGAAGACGATGTGATGGAAGCGGCACTCGAAGGTGGTGCGGAAGACGTCGTCACCTATGATGACGGGTCGATCGATGTTTATACCACCCCCAATGACTTTGGCACGGTTAAAGACGCGTTAGATAAAGCCGGCTTTGAAGCCGAGCGCGCCGAAGTCACTCAGGTGCCATCCACCAAAGCCGAATTAGATGCTGATACCGCACCTAAATTACTGCGACTTATCGATATGCTAGATGATCTTGACGACGTGCAAGAAGTCTATCATAACGGTGATATGTCCGACGATGTGGCAGCGAGTTTAAGCTAAATGACAGTGATACTGGGGATTGACCCAGGTTCGCGGATCACCGGTTATGGGGTGATCCGCCAACAGGGTCGGCATCTTGAATACCTCGGCAGTGGTTGTATTCGCACCGAAACAGACGACTTACCCGGTCGATTGAAGCATATTTACGCAGGGGTGAGCGAAGTGATCACCCAATTCCAGCCCGATAACTTTGCTATTGAGCAAGTATTTATGGCCCGCAATGCCGATTCAGCCCTTAAATTGGGCCAAGCCCGTGGCAGTGCCATTGTCGCCGCGGTGAATGCCGAGTTACCGGTGTCTGAATACGCGGCGAGGTTGATCAAGCAAGCGGTGGTGGGCAAAGGCAGTGCGGATAAAAAGCAAGTTCAACATATGGTTACCCACATGTTGAAACTCAGCGCCACTCCCCAAGCCGACGCCGCCGACGCCCTTGCGGTCGCCATTTGTCATGCCCACACTAACCACACCCTCATCGCCATGGCCGGCAAAGCCAATGCCGCCCGCCGCGGCCGGTATAGATGATACCATTGGCGTAGGTGACACAAGCCGCGGTAAGATGTCAACAATGATGCATTATGCTACCTGGGCGCCAGTTGCACTGCGCCTGTCACGATCGGTGTTAATTTTACCCCCCCATGTCGGAGGCGCGCTTTGGCTTGGGTATTCATGGTTGACATCGCTCCGGCGCTTGTCCGACCTACGCCTGATTTATATATCGGTGGTGTCATCGGCTACGATTACTCGTTCCCACGCTCCTGCGTGGGAATGAATACAAAACTCGAACCCTGAACAGAGGTCGTGACAAAACCATCGAACCGCACTTGTCGAATTTGGTTGCTCTGATTCTGCTGAACGGATCTCTGTTCTCACACGCTCTAACACGGTGCCCAATTTGGGTTGGTCACTACAATTGGACCCACCTCACAATTCAGCCAGTGCTAACCTAACGATGACAACAAACCTATCCAAAAATCTGGCCCGTTGCGTAGAATGATCCGCCATGATTCTTGGCAGGCGGACAATGCGGTGGGTTACAAACTAGTTCGATTGACTGAACTTATGGCTTATGAGTTTGGGCAAGTAGAGGGCGATACTGAGGCGCTGAATGAGCGAGACCTTGATGGAGTGATAACCTAACGATGACAACAAACCTATCCAAAAATCTGGCCCGTTGCGTAGAATGATCCGCCATGATTCTTGGCAGGCGGACAATGCGGTGGGTTACAAACTAGTTCGATTGACTGAACTTATGGCTTATGAGTTTGGGCAAGTAGAGGGCGATACTGAGGCGCTGAATGAGCGAGACCTTGATGGAGTGATGCCCGATGGGGTGAGCTTTTCACAATTCAAAGAAAAGCTTGATAGCGGTGAATTTGCACTGTTGGCTGACACCCCAACGCGGCCCGCGATGGTGCATGATAATACGAATAAGGTTTGGACCCTCTCGCCAGACACTGAAACGACCCTCTCACCACAAGCCCGTTCAGCACTTGCCGCCCGAGCCAATCAGTCTGGCAGTGCGGTCGGTGGCGCGAGTGGCTCCGGCGGTGCTAGTCACAGTTCGCATGCCGCAACCAATATCGAAGACACCTATGTGCCGGAACCGGTAAAACCTGACCGTTCAGATGCGCCACCGCCACTTAAGTACGAGTACTGTTTTGAGATTGCCAGCTCGGACAAGGTCTTTAGCAAGACAGTCGGGTGTAAATTTGAGTTAGCCAAAACACAACAAGAAGGCGTGAAGGGTGATTGGCAAACCGCGCCCACTGAACATGGTACCAAGTATACCGCTTATGCGGTATTCAATGAGCCCAAAAAGCTTGTTGCTAAAATTGCATCGGCCTCAATGGGCATCAGCGTGCCCGAGCCCGTGCAGATGAAGCCGATTGGCTCTGGAGTAATCCAAGAAGCCTTTATTCCTGTAACCCCCTCCGTTCAACTCGGCGAGCGACTAGGCTTACCCACCGAAGGCTATTACTACCACTTTTATCAAAAGCGCTTAGTGCAGGAGTACAAGCTGCTGGGTGACGGAAAATGGCAGTTTTACGCCACGCGCTCTAGGCATGAGAAACTCAATCATGAGCAAGGTTTTAATCGTTATCAAAGCGCGCTCTTGGTGTACTGGAAGATTGGCGGGAAAGAAGTCGAAGACCAACATCTTGTCTATCTCGAAGAACCGATCACTCGCGAGACGCTTGATAACCCAGACGAAGAATGGCTGGCAGAAAACGGCGTAAAGCTATCTATCAGCGATTTGCTCGCCGCCCCTAAGCAAGCCGTTGCGAATCGAGATGACTCACCGGCAGAGTCGGATAGCGATAAAACTGGTGACTCAGCGCAACCATTAACCCATACCGTTAAGTTTGATCCGACTACCCGCCAACGTGAATCATGGCCGACAATTGCCGAACAATATGGCTTATCCGCTAAGCAGCTGCTGGGTTTGAATCCGCAGTATGACGCTGAACCGATGGCATTGGCGGTAGGTGATAGCCTAACGGTTAGTCAGCCAGCGGCGAAAAGCGAGAAGAAATCAATAGCTCGCTCTTTACCACCAGAAGAACCAAAAACATACCACTTAGCGGCCAATACCCACTATACGTTTGATGGAATATTACAGGGGACATCTGTTAAACCAATAAATCGAGACGATATGGTTAACGCAGAAATTTCTGTGGTCAATTTAACTCAGTTATCCCCTCAAGACGTTGATGATGTGTATCTTGTTTTTGCTGACAAACGAATGAGCGTGGACGATTTTGCGCTTGAAACATATTTATCAAACCAAAAGCATATAGTCGAACATGTTCTTAATTCAAACCCTCATTTGAAACGTAGCTTTAGCCAGATTGTTGAAGGTATGCCTCTAGTCGTATCACCTTGGTCTGAGCAACACCCAGATGAAGAGTTTGCCATCAAACAGGCGGACGACTTAATGAGTGAATTTCTCACTCTCTCAAGCGAACAGAAAAAGTGGTTCGCAGAGCATCACGAAACAACAACGAATGCACTACTTATGAGTGCGGCATCTGGCCTAGATATTCATCAGCAGGACGCAAACACATCTATGCTGGCCGAGCTAGATCTAAACCATCTTTTGGCTGGCTCTGGCGCCGTGATCGCTGGCGCTCAAGTCCAAGGTGATAAAATAAGCAAAAAGATGAAGTCTTTTGCTGACTACTCTCGTTACGTTGCTTCTCGAACGGAAGGACTGTCAGGTCCCAAGCTATACTCTCACCCCGACTACAAAGCATGGAGAAAACAAGCTCGCACGTTTCAACAAGAGATGAAGTTAATACTTTCCGAGGTAGGAAAACCTGGATATATTAGAAACATACAGACAAAACGTATCAACAACTACCTAAATGTCGGCAAGCGCCAACTTTACCGAGCAAGAGACTTTTCTAAAGCAATTTCCGGTATTGAAATGACCTCGTTGTATAAACAAACGATGTCATTTAGCCGCTCATTAGGTATCGCTAACGGTCTCGTAATTGGTGCGGGATTATATGGAAACGCTGCTGATGTGGTAAATACATGTAATAGTAGTGGTTGGTTTGAGGATACTTGTAATAGAAATATAGTAAACAATACTGCAAGTGGTTTTTTTAACGTATTGGGAGGTATTGGTGTAGGCATTGCTCTAGCTGCAATCCCTGTAACTGGGGGGCTATCGATGGCTTTAGTTGGTGGAGGCTCTTTATTCTGGGGGATGTATGGTGGTGACTTATCTCAGCAAGTAGGTTTATTTGTCGAGGAGATAGTCTTTGATTAAGCTCGTATCCGAAATTAGCATTATGATTTCTCTACTATCATTCTTTCCTTGGATAGGTGTAATAGTATACCTATCCATGAAATTGAGAAAAAATAAGTATGAGTTAATATTGAAAATCTCTCTATCTGCTCCGAACTCATTTTCTACAAGATCTAGGATGATGATGGAAAGTAACTTATCTTGGATTGCTGCAAGCTGCTTCCCGTTTTATTGGTTTGGAAAAGCAATGCTAAAATATGCTTGGCGCATTCCAGAGTCAGAAGTGAATAACTGGAAAAAAAGCATTCTAGATATTTTTGGAGCATGGAACACATGGTATAAATCAATTGTTTATCTTGGCAATATAACTTTTACCAGTTTAATCGTGTTTTCCATTTTTTTCTGGGGGCTTTGAGTGCACTCAAGGATGCATTTTCGAAACGCCAGATATTCGGTAATGACTAAATGGAAAGCATTTTTACCACTGCTCTTATCAGTGGCTGTTTTAGGTTGTGAACCTGAGCCTTATACTGCTGAAGTTGGTTTTACGAATGGTAGTTCCACAGGTAGGCACTCTGTCTATAAAATGACAATTACAACCGTGTCTGGCGGTAAAGCCAACTTTGCCATGGGTGGAGTGAGCGGTTACCCCGGCGCTCACTCCTCAGGTGGGCGTATAGACGCTCCCGCTTACATTGAAGGCGAATGGGAAGAAGGATGGGGGTTTGCAGACGATGACATCAGCTCTACACCTCATCACCGCATATCTGCTCCCATTCCAGATAATGCCGAAGCCAAAATGAAAACAATGGATAATTATTACCAAAATTTCGACCGTGACTATGGTTCGATGGAGGTGATTGTTGATGGCCCTAGAGTACGGGTCTTCTACTCAAAATCGTGCGTTGATATGTACGATGACTGTACGCCTAAGGCTCTTCACCGGATGTGGTGGAAAGTGTTTCTTTTCAAGTTTTCCGATTAATTGGAAAATGAGGAAACACTCTGCACTTGAGCCCTGAATCAGATGAAAGATACAGCACTCTATCAAGCGATCCTTGGACTGATTCCGCCATGGACTGTCGACTCTGTCCAGGTGGATAAAACGAGCCAACGTATTACCGTGACTATCATGTACGAAAGTCATTCAAGCGTTGCTTGTCCAACATGCTCGAAAGCGGTAAGAAAGCATGACTCTCGAAAGCGGATATGGCGTCATTTGGATACATGCCAATACGAAACATATCTTGAGGCCCAAGTTCCACGTGCTGACTGTCCAAAGCATGGGGTTCAGACCGTTTCTGTTCCTTGGGCATCTCCTGGAAGTCGCTATACCGAACTCTTTGAGACAAAGATTATTGAAACACTTCAGTTCACTTCTCTTCTCTCTGTATCTAAAGCCTTTCGACTGAGTTGGGGAGCCATTGATCGGGTAATGAAAAGGGCTGTTTCACGAGGGCTCGCCCGGAGAAATTTAAATAAGGTAGAAGATCTGTTGGTAGACGAAACTGCCTTTTGCCGAGGGCATGATTATGTCACGGTGATGTCGAGCCGAACGGGCCAAGTTCTCGCTGTTGCCGACGGTAAAAGTGAACAAAGCTTAGCAAACTGCTATCGAGTGCTGCCTAACATCGCTAAACAACAGGTCCGCTCAGTCTCGATGGATATGAGCCAAGCTTTTATGAATGCAACCGAGTCCTTCTTTGGCTCACGCTCTAAACGCCTGATTGCAGTTGATCATTTCCACGTGGCAAAAGTGCTCACCAAAGCTGTTGACGATGTTCGCAAGCAAGAGGTTAACCGTCTACCGCCATACCTTAAACGAGAGTGCTACAGAACGCGTTATGGCTGGCTCAAAAGAAATAGAAACCTCACTGGTCGCTTGAGGGAGCGTATAAACAAATTGGCCAAGCTCATGATAGATACAAGCCTTAGCTGGTTGCTCAAAGAGCAAGCAAGACTAATCTGGTACGGAGGTTCGATCAGAAGCGCAAGGAATCAATGGCTAGAGTGGCTTGCTTTAGTTAAGGCAAGTGGAATTAAACCATTGATGACAGCAGCGGCGACAGTGAAAAAGCACTTACCAGCAATCCTTAATGCAATGCGGCTGAAGGCATCGAATGGCCTGGCGGAAGCTATAAATGCCAAAATCCAATACATGAAGCTTAGAGCTAAAGGCTTTAGAAACAAACAACGGTTCAAGACAGCGATACTGTTCTATTTTGGGGGGCTTGATATGACTTTCCACCATGAACGATGAAGAGCCACGCCTAAACAGGGAGCAGACCCAAACGGGTGGGTCGTCCGTTCACCTAAAAACCAGACTGATGTGGTCGTTCTCTTTGATGGAAAAGGCGAATCTTCTTCGACACCTTTTCCAAACACCTTTTTTGCCGATTTGGAAAAGCGTAAAAAAGCGAGTGTGTCTGAGTAAGGTCAGCCCAAACATCAGGTAGTTAGCAATGACTAAATGGAAAGCATTTTTATCACTGCTCTTATCAGTGACTGTTTTAGGTTGCAAGCCCGAACCTTACACCGTTGAGGCTGGCTTTACTAATGGCAGCACCTCCGGCGAACATGGTGTAAAAAAAATGGTAATCACCACCCAATCAGGCGGAAAGGCTAATTTTGCCATGGGAGCCGTCAGTGGCTATCCAGGAGCTCATTCGTCTGGTGGACGTATGGATGCGCCCGCTTACATTGAGGGTCACTGGGCTAAAGGATGGGAGTATCCTTTCAAGTCATATCACCGCATATCTGCACCCATTCCAGGTAATGCCGAAGCCAAAATGAAAACAATGGATAATTACTACCAAAATTTCGACCGTGACTATGGTTCGATGGAGGTGATTGTTGATGGCCCTAGAGTACGGGTCTTCTACTCAAAATCGTGCGTTGATATGTACGATGACTGTACGCCTAAACAGGGAGCAGACCCAAACGGGTGGGTCGTCCGTTCACCTAAAAACCAGACTGATGTGGTCGTTCTCTTTGATGGAAAAGGCGAATCTTCTTCGACACCTTTTCCAAACACCTTTTTTGCCGATTTGGAAAAGCGTAAAAAAGCGAGTGTGTCTGAGTAAGATCAGCCCAAACATCAGGTAGTTAGCAATGACTAAATGGAAAGTATTTTTACTACTGCTTTTATCAGTGGCTGTTTTAGGTTGTGAGCCTGAGCCTTACACCGTTGAGGCTGGCTTTACTAATGGCAGTACTACCGGTCGGCATATCGTGTCCAAAATGACGATTACAACGCTATCAGGAGGCCGAGCAAACTTCGCTATGGGTTCTGTAGGTGGTTATCCAGGTGCCCACTCAGGCGGAGGAAAAATAGATGCCCCCGCTTACATCGAAGGTGAGTGGGCAAAAGGTAACCCAGAGCCGAGTAGCGGTTTAATCTCCTATCACCGCATATCTGCCCCCATTCCAGATAATGCCGAAGCCAAAATGAAAACAATGGATAATTACTACCAAAATCTCGACCGTGACTATGGTTCGATGGAGGTGATTGTTGATGGCCCTAGAGTACGGGTCTTCTACTCAAAATCGTGCGTTGATATGTACGATGACTGTACGCCTAAACAGGGAGCAGACCCAAACGGATGGGTCGTTCGTTCACCTAAAAATCAGACAGATGTGGTCGTTCTCTTTGATGGCAAAGGCGAATCTTCTCCGACTCCTTTTCCTTCAGCTGACACTGCGACATCAGAACACCGGCAAAAGGCAAACTCTCCGGAATAGATCTAAGTGTCAATTGATGCCAATCTAAGAGCCAGGTATTTGGCAGTGATTAAATTGAAAGCCTTTTTATCACTACTCTTATCGTTAGCGATTTTTGGCTGTGAGCCTGAGCCTGAGCCTTATACGGCTGAGGTCGGATTTACTAATGGCAGCACCTCCGGCGAACATGGTGTGAAAAAAATGGTAATCACCACCCAATCAGGCGGAAAGGCTAATTTTGCAATGGGGGCCGTCAGTGGCTATCCAGGAGCTCATTCGTCTGGTGGACGCATGGATGCACCCTCTTACATTGAGGGGTACTGGGCTAAAGGATGGGAATACCCTTTCGAGTCATATCACCGCATATCTGCTCCCATTCCAGATAATGCCGAAGCCAAAATGAAAACAATGGATAATTATTACCAAAGTCTCGGTCGTGACTATGGCTCGATGCAAGTCATTGTCGATGGTCCAAGAGTTAGAGTTTTTTATACTAAAAATTGCTTTGGTATTGTTACTGACTGTACCCCAAAGAAAGGCGCCGACCCTAATGGCTGGGTTAAGAAATCACCTCGCAATTTGACTGATGTAGTTGTGCTCTTTGATGGTAAAGGCGAATCTTCTTCGACACCTTTCCCAAACACCTTTTTTGCCGATTTGGAAAAGCGTAAAAAAGCGAGTGTGTCTGAGTAAGGTCAGCCCAAACATCAGGTATTTAGCAATGACTAAATGGAAAGCATTTTTACCACTGCTCTTATCAGTGGCTGTTTTAGGTTGTGAACCTGAGCCTTATACTGCTGAAGTTGGTTTTACGAATGGTAGTTCCACAGGTAGGCACTCTGTCTATAAAATGACAATTACAACCGTGTCTGGCGGTAAAGCCAACTTTGCCATGGGTGGAGTGAGCGGTTACCCCGGCGCTCACTCTTCAGGTGGGCGTATAGACGCTCCCGCTTACATTGAAGGCGAATGGGAAGAAGGATGGGGATTTGCAGACGATGACATCAGCTCTACACCTCATCACCGTATATCTGCTCCCATTCCAGATAATGCCGAAGCCAAAATGAAAACAATGGATAATTATTACCAAAATCTCGATCGTGACTATGGCTCAATACAAGTCATTGTCGATGGTCCAAGAGTTAGAGTTTTTTATACTAAAAATTGCTTTGGTATTGTTACTGACTGTACCCCAAAGAAAGGCGCCGACCCTAATGGCTGGGTTAAGAAATCACCTCGCAATTTGACTGATGTAGTTGTGCTCTTTGATGGTAAAGGCGAGTCTTCTCCGACTCCTTTTCCAAACACCTTTTTTGCCGATTTGGAAAAGCGTAAAAAAGCGAGTTTATCTGAGTAGGGGGAGGGGCGACACAAGCCCCAGCACCATGATGGATATCTGTGAATTGACAACGGGCACCTGTCACGGTCGGCGCCAAATTTGACCACAATGTCGGAGGCGCGCGTCGGCTTGGGTATTCAGGATTAACATCGCCCCGGCGCTTGTCCGACCTACGCCTGATTTATATATCGGTGGTGTCATCGGCTACGATTACTCGTTCCCACGCTCCTGCGTGGGAATGCATACAAAACTCGAACCCTGAACAGAAGTCGTGACAAAACTATCGATCCGCACTTCCTACGCCTAGTTATACATCGATGGTGCCATTGGTGTAGGTGACACAAGCCCCAGGCATAGTGTTGGGTATGTGTAAATTGCCAACGGACGCCTGTCACGTTCGATGCCAAATTTAACCCCGATGTCGGAGGCGCCGTGCAACGGGCGCGCCACTTACATCGAGTCACGAGGGTCACATCGCACTGGCGCTTGTCCGACCTACGCGATATTTAGGATTTTTGAATACTGAGCGCTTCGCTTACAGAATACGGGAAGAGCAGGAAGTAGTGCCTAGGTCCTAGGATCCTAGGCCCTAGGAACTTTTTCTACAGGGATAGGCACGTTACGCTTTTCCGTATTCCGCCCGTCGTCAATTCGACTGGATATACATCCAGTTATTCTTTATCCTTGAGGAAAAGTAACAAACAGAGAGTCGATTGTGATAGGCCGATTACAGGGAACCTTGATAGAAAAGCAACCGCCAGAGATATTAATTGATGTCAATGGCGTCGGTTACGAAGTCAGTATGCCGATGAATTGTTTATATCAATTACCGGATGTGGGTGAGATGGCCACTGTGTTTACCCACTTTGTGGTACGTGAAGATGCGCAGTTACTCTATGGTTTCAGCGGAAAACGTGAGCGTGCGCTATTTCGTGAGGTAATCAAAGCGAATGGCGTCGGGCCTAAGCTCGGGTTAGCGATTCTATCGGGGATGACGGCGAATCACTTTGTTAATAGCGTAGAACAAAACGATGTTTCTACCTTGGTGAAGATCCCTGGCGTAGGCAAGAAAACGGCGGAACGCTTGGTGATTGAAATGCGCGACCGACTTAAAAACTGGGAAGCATTCGATCTCTTCACGCCGCACACGGATGCAGCAACGGCCGAGGGTGCCGCATTACGCGCCGAGCCAACGACCATCTCGAATGCTGCTGACGAGGCTGTCAGTGCTTTGGTCGCGTTGGGTTACAAAGCAGCACAGGCAGAGAAAGTGGTGAAACAAATTGCAACCGATGACATGAGCAGTGAAGAGGTGATCCGTCATGCGCTGCGCTCGATGGTGTAACCATGATAGAAGCTGATCGTTTAATCTCGGCACAAACCACCCCTGATCGTGAAGACGAGGTGATCGACCGAGCAATACGCCCTAAGTTGTTGGAAGATTACCAAGGCCAAGATCATGTGCGTGGGCAAATGGAAATTTTTATCCATGCCGCGCGGAAACGCCAAGAAGCCCTTGATCACCTCTTAATTTTTGGCCCGCCCGGCTTGGGTAAAACGACTCTGGCAAACATTGTTGCCAATGAAATGGATGTGAGTATTCGTACCACGTCAGGGCCTGTGTTAGAAAAAGCAGGAGACTTGGCGGCGCTACTGACGAACCTTGAGCCCCACGATGTACTTTTTATTGATGAAATTCATCGTTTGAGCCCTGTGGTGGAAGAAATCTTGTATCCCGCCATGGAAGACTATCAGCTGGATATCATGATTGGCGAAGGGCCGGCGGCGCGTTCAATCAAAATCGATCTGCCGCCGTTTACGCTGGTGGGAGCGACCACGCGCGCAGGATCATTAACCTCACCACTTCGCGACCGCTTCGGTATCACTCAGCGTTTGGAATATTACAACGTGCGTGATTTAACGGGAATTGTAAAACGTAGTGCGCATTGTTTGGCGCTATCGATGGAAGAGGAAGGAGCCGAAGAGGTGGCGCGTCGATCACGTGGCACCCCGCGAATTGCTAACCGTCTTCTTCGCCGTGTGCGTGATTTTGCAGAAGTGAAGGGCAGTGGCCATATCTGCCCGGATATCGCCCAGCGTGCCCTCGATATGCTTGATGTTGATAGCCAAGGGTTCGATTACATGGACCGAAAACTGCTCAATGCCATTATTGAAAAATTCGATGGCGGCCCGGTCGGCTTAGATAACCTCGCTGCCGCAATTGGTGAAGAAAAAGACACCATTGAAGATGTGATTGAACCTTACCTTATCCAGCAGGGTTATTTACAACGCACCCCGCGTGGACGGGTTGCCAGCCAACGAGCCTATCTGCATTTTGGTTTTGATTTGCCCAAGACGTGATCAAAACCAACGGAAAGCTTAACTGAGATCAAGATAAAAAATGTCAAAACTGACCCGTTGCTCAACAACCAACGGGTTTTTTTGATCTAGATTAAGGTTGTGTAGCACGTGACCCCTTATCGTGGCTACCATCTGCTGAGTGTTACAGCTAACCAAGCCGTGAGAAGTGGCTTCCGTTAACGTCGACTGATCACCTGGTTTCTTTGTGGTTAATCACAATTTTGCATCTTGGTATATCCGTTTTATGGTTTTTGCAGCGCATGCGACAAACCAAGCAAAAGCGGGTTAACACACCTTTGTCACGCTTATAATATTAGTTATAGCTTAATTAGCTTTAATTTAACTAAAAAACAACCTAAGCGTTTCAACTGTGTAACATGCAAGCAGTAAATAGAGAGAGTGTCGATTTCCCCGCACCAGTAAGCCGTATCTGCTGCCGTGCAGGGTGAGAAAGTAAAACGAGCGATACACCTGTATCGGCACCGACAACGGTGTAAAGGAGTGACCATGATTACCGATATCGTTGATTTATCGCGGCTGCAATTTGCGCTTACTGCGATGTATCACTTCCTGTTTGTTCCCTTGACACTGGGCATGGCATTTTTGCTGGCCATCATGGAATCCTTATACGTGATGACTGACAAGCAAATCTACAAAGACATGACCAAGTTTTGGGGCAAACTGTTTGGGATTAACTTTGCTCTTGGTGTGGCGACAGGCCTGACCATGGAGTTTCAGTTTGGTACCAACTGGGCCTATTATTCCCACTATGTCGGGGATATATTTGGCGCCCCGCTTGCCATTGAAGGGCTGATGGCCTTCTTCCTTGAATCCACCTTTGTGGGCCTTTTCTTCTTTGGTTGGGATCGTCTCAGTAAACGTCAACACCTAGTCACTACCTGGCTGGTAGCGTTAGGCTCTAACTTTTCTGCGCTGTGGATCTTGGTCGCTAATGGCTGGATGCAAAATCCGGTGGGGTCGGAGTTTAACTTCGAAACCATGCGCATGGAGATGGTGAGTTTTGCGGATGTCGTCTTCAACCCTGTCGCACAGGTAAAATTCGTGCACACCGTTGCCGCAGGCTATACCACAGGGGCGATGTTTATCTTGGGGATCAGTGCTTACTATCTGCTTAAAGGGCGTGATCTCGCCTTTGCTCGCCGTTCATTTGCCATCGCCGCGTCGTTTGGTATGGCGGCGATTGTCTCGGTCATTATCCTCGGGGATGAATCCGGTTATGAGCTCGGTGATGTGCAAAAAGTAAAATTAGCGGCGATTGAGGCTGAATGGCATACCGAGGAAGCCCCTGCTGCGTTCACGGTGGTGGGCTTGCCAAACCAAGACACCATGCAGACCGATTATGCGATAAAAATTCCTTACGCGATGGGGATCATTGCGACGCGCTCGTTAGATAAAGAAGTCACCGGTTTAACCGATTTGATTGCTGAGCACGAAACCCGCATTCGTAATGGCATGCAAGCGTACGCATTGCTAGAAAAACTGCGTGCTGGCGAAACATCGTCTGAGACCAAAGCCGCGTTCAATGAAGTAAAAGATGATTTGGGCTACGGCCTGCTGCTCAAACCTTATACCGATAACGTGGTCGATGCCACCGAAGGGCAAATTCAGCAAGCGGCGCAAGACTCTATCCCACATGTGGCACCGCTGTTCTGGAGCTTTAGGATCATGGTGGCCTGTGGTTTCGCAATGCTGTTCATCTTTGGTATGGCATTCTGGCAAACTTGCCGTCAGCGTATTGATCAAAAACCTTGGCTACTCAAACTGGCATTGATTGGTATTCCGCTGCCTTGGATTGCCTGTGAAGCGGGTTGGTTTGTGGCTGAGTATGGCCGTCAACCTTGGGCGGTGGGGGAGATTTTGCCGGTGCATATGGCGGCATCCAACCTCGCAGCGGGTGATATCATCTTCTCGATGGTGGCGATTTGCTCGCTCTACACCGTCTTTCTCGTCGCCGAGCTTTATCTGATGTTCAAGTTTGCCCGTCTAGGGCCCAGCAGTCTTAAAACGGGTCGCTATCACTTTGAACAAAAAGGCAATCCAGAAGCGGATTTCAGCCGCCAGATTGAAGCATAAGGAGAGAGAGCATGTTTGATTATGAAATGTTACGGCTGATCTGGTGGATACTGATTGGGGTACTACTGATTGGCTTTACCGTCACCGACGGCTTTGACATGGGGGTGGGGGCCTTGCTCACCCTGATCGGAAAGACTGACAGTGAGCGTCGCGTGATGATCAACGCCGTTGCGCCGCATTGGGAAGGTAACCAAGTCTGGTTGGTCACGGCGGGTGGCGCGCTATTTGCGGCTTGGCCATTGGTTTACGCCACCTCATTTTCTGGTTTTTATATCGCGATGGTGATTACTCTGGCCGCGTTATTTTTCCGTCCAATGGGGTTTGATTATCGCTCAAAAATTGACGATCCGCGTTGGCGTACGGCGTGGGACTGGGGGCTAGTTGCTGGCGGTTTTGTGCCACCGGTGATCTTCGGTGTCGCCTTTGGTAATTTACTGCAAGGGGTGCCGTTCCAACTCAGCGATCTCTTGATCCCAACCTATACCGGCGGCTTTTTCGCGTTGCTTAACCCCTTCGCGCTGGTGTGTGGCCTAGTCAGTTTATTTATGGTGGTCTTGCAAGGGGCAACTTGGTTGCAGATGAAAACCACTGACGCCCTGCATGTGCGAGCTCGTCACGTAGCCCAGCTCTGTGCGTTGCTCACCACCGTGTTATTTGTCTCTGCTGGCTTCTGGGTACAAAATATAGATGGTTTTGTGATGGTGAGTGACGCGGCGACCCAAGCGGCGTCTAATCCGTTAGCCAAAGAGGTGGCAGTACAAAGCGGCGCGTGGATGCGTAATTACCAGTCAATGCCAATTCTCTGGTTAGCACCATTGGTGGGGACGGTGATGCCACTGTTGGCACTGCTTGCGTCTCGCCTTGAGCGTGGTGGCTGGGCCTTTTTGTTTTCAAGCCTCGCGATTGTGGGAGTGATCTTGACGGCAGGCATTGCAATGTTTCCCTTTGTTATGCCATCAAGTACCTTTCCTAGCCATAGTTTGACCATGTGGGATGCCACCTCAAGTGAACTCACCTTGTCAATTATGACTATCGTTGCCGCAATTTTTGTCCCCATTATTTTGGGTTACACCTTGTGGTGTTATATCAAGATGTTCGGCCGCTTAGATGCGCAATATATTGAAGACAACAAACATTCACTGTACTAAGTAAGGAGCCTGCATATGTGGTATTTCACGTGGATTCTCGGTGTGCTGCTGGCATGCGCCTTTGGCATCATCAACGCTTTATGGCTGGAACACACAGAAGCGATGGATCACGATAATGAGTGATCGCCACTCCGCACCTTTAGGCCAGAGTTTTTCTGGCCTTTGGCGCCTGCTCTCACTGGCCAGTGCGTTGTGCTGGGGCGGACAAGTGATGTGGGCGCCTGAAGCGTTTGCGCAGCGCATGGGTGGCGTAACTTTCCTCATGGGGATTGGCTTGCTCTATGCAACATGTGTCGGGGTCATTCATGCCATTGGCTTTCGTGCTCAAGGTCGATGGAGCCGATGGGCAACCTGGCCGCTATTTGGCTGGCTGATCTCACTGGTACTGCTGACACTGATGGGATTGCACTAAGCACGATGAGTATAAGATGACAACGCGATGACAAAGGCACCCAGGAGGTGCTTTTTTCGTCATTATTATCTGAACAATTGCTTATTTTTTGCAGCATATCACTTCTCTTCATCACAATCGGCGACCAAAGCGCCGCCCGCACTGCCTCAGCATTTCTATACATCCACAACTTAGGTATAGTAATTGCCTATTGTAAACCGATCATGGATAACGACATGACAGAATCAACGCCGTTTCGCTGGCCAATCCGCGTGTACTATGAAGACACGGACGCAGGCGGAGTGGTTTACCACGCCAATTACCTCAATTACTTTGAGCGTGCACGCACTGAACTGTTGCGTGAGATCGGTGTCAATCAACAAGCGTTATTTGCCGAACGCACTGCCTTTGTAGTGCGCCATATGGACATTGACTTTCATCGGGGTGCCAGGCTTGATGATGCTTTGGACGTTGTCACCACAGTGTCAGCCATGGGACGCGCGAGCATGACCTTTTGTCAAAGCTTGGTGAATTCTGATCAAAAAGCATTGTGTGCGGCGACGGTTAAGATAGCCTGTGTCGACCCAACAACCATGAAACCTAAATCGATTCCAACACTGATTAAATCGGAGATGATGACGTGACCGCTGAACTTTCCATTCTCGACCTGTTTTTACAAGCAAGCTTGCTTGTTAAGGGAGTGATGCTGATATTACTGGGTATGTCAGTGGCGTCTTGGGCGATGATCATTAAACGCTCCAAAGTGATGCAGCAAGCCTTTAGCAAAGCGGAGCGATTTGAAGATCGATTTTGGTCAGGGATCGATCTCTCACAATTATTTCAAGAAGTGCAAGCGCGCAAAGATAACCTGACCGGTAGTGAGAAAATTTTCTACGCCGGCTTTAAAGAATTTGCACGCTTGCATCGCAGCAATGACAAAGTGCCCGACGCGGTGATGGAAGGCACCTCACGTGCGATGCGCGTGTCCTTGTCCAAACAAGTGGAAGAGCTTGAAACCCACTTGCCGTTTTTGGCCACGGTGGGGTCGATCAGCCCCTATATTGGCCTGTTCGGCACGGTATGGGGGATCATGCATGCCTTTATCGCCCTGGGGGCCGTCAAACAAGCCACACTGGCGATGGTCGCGCCCGGCATTGCTGAGGCATTGGTCGCAACGGCGATGGGTCTGTTTGCCGCGATTCCAGCGGTGATGGCCTATAACCGACTGACAGCTAAAGTGAGCAAACTTGAACACAACTACATGAACTTTATGGAAGAGTTTTCTAGCATTCTTCATCGTCAAGCGTTTGCGGCAACCCAGGAGTAATCCATGGCGTATCAACCGAAACGACGCAAAATGACGGCGGAAATCAATGTAGTGCCCTACATTGATGTGATGTTGGTGCTGTTGATTATCTTTATGGTGACCGCGCCCTTTGTCACTCAAGGCGTCGACGTGGATTTACCACAAACCACACAGGCCAAAACAGCGGCAGAGCTCGCGGAAGAAGAAGACAGCGGTGCCTTTATCATTGTTGAAGTGGATAAAGACGGCCTGCTAGGGCTTAGTGTCGACAATGGCGACATGACCCGAGGATTGAGTCTGGAAGAAATCTTGGTTCGAGTAAAAGCCGAGCTGCAGCTTAACCCCAAATCGCCGGTGCTTGTCGGTGGCGATGGCCGTGTGCCTTATTCCGAAATCATCCTAACGCTTGATGCATTGAATCAAGCGGGTGTGTCGTCAGTCGGTTTGATGACAGAGCCATACGAGTCGTAGGTGAGGGTGATGAACGAACCAACCGATAAAAATAAGCCAACCAAGAGAAAGAGTAAAAAAGACTCGTTGGTGCCAGCCCTCATTATTTCAGGCGGGCTACACGTACTGCTAGTGATTGTACTGTTGTGGGGAGCGGATTTTAGCTCAGACGCCACGCCGACGCCGAAATCGGGACGCACCATTGATGCTACCGTGATTGACCCAGCGGTAGTCAGTGCGCAAGCCAAGAAAATTCGCGAGCAACGTGATCAAGCGAAACGTGAAGAAGCGGAGCGGCTGAAACGATTAGAGCAGCAAGCGAAACGTCTTGAGCAGCAGCGCGAGCAAGAAGAGCAGCGCCTTCGCGAAGTGAAACGGCAAAAGCTGGAAGCCGAGAGACAGGCACGTGAAGAACAAAAGCGGATCGCGGAACAAAAGGCCAAATCGGAAGAGCAGGCACGCATCGCCAAACAGCAGGCAGAGCAAGCGGAGCGAGACCGTCAGCGTAAACTTGAAGAAAAGCGTCAAGCCGAACTTGCGGCGCAAAAGGCTGAGAAAGCACGGCAAGAAAAGCTCGCCGCTCAGCGCAAAGCCGAGAAAAAAGCCGAAGCCGAGCGCCAGCGCAAACTGGCTGAAAAACGAAAAGCGGAAGAGCAAGCGCTAAAAGAGGCCGAACAAGCGCGTAAAAAAGCGGAGCAAGCAAGAAAAGAGGCAGAGCGCCGGGCGGAAGAAGCGAAGCGACAGCAGCAAGAACAAGAGGCAGCGCTAAACGATCTGTTCTCAGGATTGGAATCGGAAGCCAGTCAACGGCAAAGCGCGCGAGGACAATTTATTCAAGACGAAGTGGCGCGGTACGGCGCCATTTTTACACAGATGATCCAACAGCGGTTAATCGTAGACGATGGCTTAAGTGGCCAAGAATGTGTGGTGAATATGCGCTTGTCACCGACCGGTCTCTTGCTTAATGTGGAAGAAAAAGCAGGTAACACACGGCTTTGCCGGGCGACAAAAACCGCTGTGGCCTCTGTGTCTCAGTTTCCGATGCCAGAAGATGGCGATATTATCGCCAAATTACGTGATATTGAGTTAACCGTTAGACCTAACTAAACGACAGGATAAAAAACATGATGGAAGTGAGCCCCTGCGGTGGCACAAACAGTGTGACAAGCAAGAGTCAGGATCGTTTGCGGACGTGGCGTGTCGCCTTTGTTGTGATGCTTTTTGCCTGTCTGTGGTTACTCACTCAACCTGCGCATGCCGCGCTGAAATTGGTGATCACCGAAGGGGTAAACACCGCGAGACCCATTGGTGTGATCCCATTTCAATGGAAAGGGCAGGGCGAGTTGCCCGAAGACATTTCTGGTGTGATCGGCTCCGACCTACGCCGTAGCGGGAAGTTTAATCCGTTATCCGTGAACGAAATGCCACAAACCCCGTATAGCGATGCTGACGTGGATTACAATGCATGGACTGCCTTAGGCGTCGATGCGGTCGTGACGGGAACGATTACCCCGACATCTGATGGACGTTACCAGATTGACTATCAGCTTATTGATATCGTTCGGGGTCAACTCACCGGTGGTGACAGCAAAGGGCTAGGTGCCGATGGCCAACTGGTGCAAACCGATGATCACTTGTTGGTGAACAATCGCGCCACGGTCAAAGAAAGTGATCTACGTCGTTATGCGCATCGCATCTCTAATATCGTTTACGAAAAACTTACTGGCGAGAAAGGGGCCTTCTTAACCCGCATTGCCTATGTCGTGATTGATAAAGAGAACCCATTCCCCTACCAATTGCGCTTGTCGGATTATGATGGCTACAACGAGCGCTTGATCTTGCGTTCCAAACAACCTTTGATGTCACCGTCTTGGTCGCCTGATGGCCGACAGCTCGCCTATGTCAGCTTTGAAAATGGTCAGGCAGAAATCTTCATCATGAATATCTACACGGGTGAGCGTGAAAAGATCGCCTCATACCCACGTCATAATGGTTCGCCACAATTTTCGCCTGATGGCAGCAAGTTAGCCTTGGTGCTCTCCAAAACGGGTAGCTTGCAGGTGTACACGTTCGATTTGAACAGTAAAAAACTGACTCAAATTACCCATGGTCGCGCCAATAGCACTGAGCCATTTTGGGATCCCGATGGTAACTCGCTCATCTACACGTCGGACCGGGGTGGCAAACCACAGATTTATCGCGTAAATTTAGACGACGGGACTAGCCGACGCATCACGTGGCAAGGCAACCAAAACATGGGTGGGCAACTCACACCTGATGGCCGTCACTTGATAATGGTAAATCAATCATCGTCCGGCTATAACATTGCAAAGCAAGACTTAAACAGCGGGGCGGTGCAAATCCTGACCAAAACCTTGTTGGATGAGTCGCCAAGCATTGCGCCAAATGGCAGCATGGTGATTTACAGCTCGGTATATGGACGTAAGAATGTGTTGTCACTTGTCTCTGTAGACGGCCGCTTTAAAGCGCGGCTACCGGCAACCAACGGGCGCGTGCGTGCACCAGCCTGGTCACCTTACCTGTAGTTTTTAATTTTAAACAACGTGCGCTAACTTTCTAGAAAAGGAAAATAGAATGCAAATCAATAAAGTACTGAAAGGCCTGGCGGTGGCACTGCCGATGTTAACTCTGGCTGCGTGTAGCTCGAGCGACAGCGCGACTGGCAGTGGTTCTGGCCAATCAACTAACCAAAACGGCACTACCGTGGTTTCTCCTGTTGACGGCCAAGGCTCAATGACAGAGCAACAAATCCGTAACCAAGAGCTACGTCAGTCGCAAACCGTTTACTTCAACTTTGATGACTCATCCGTACTGCCACAATATGAAGACATGCTGGATGCGCACGCGACTTACCTGCGTGACAACCCAGCGATGGAAGTGGTCGTCGAAGGTCACGCTGACGAGCGCGGTACCCCTGAGTACAACATCGCACTGGGCGAGCGTCGTGCTGAAGCGGTTTCTAAATACCTGCAAGCGCTGGGCGTACCCGCGAGCCAGATCTCTATCGTGAGCTACGGCGAAGAAAAACCGCTGGTACTTGGCCAAAGCGAAGAAGCTTACGCCAAAAACCGTCGTGCGGTATTGGTATACTAATCCAGCCTTTTGGTAATGGATAAAGGATATGATAATGAACAGTAACTCTGTGCGAACCCTCGCGCTGGCGTTACTGGTGAGTGTGGCAGCCCCCGTGGCTGCCACACCTGCTCCGGTGACAGAAGTAGGGGCGGGTGGGTCCGCCGTTGATCGCTTAGAACGCATGCTTCAGGCGCGCAATCAAATGCAGCTTGATATGCAGCGCCAGCTTGACCAAATGGCGCAAGAGCTAAGTACCTTACGCGGTAACGTTGAGCGAAATAGCTATGAGATCAAACAGGTGGTTGAACGCCAGCGCGATCTTTATCGTGAAATCGATACACTAAGAACCGCTGAGCAGGCGGCCCCCGCACCAAAAGAAGCGCCGAAAGACCAGTCATCAGTCAGCTTCACGGACGATAAAACTGAAAATGCGGCCTACGAGGCGGCGGTTAACCTCATCTTAAAAGAAAAAGATTACCAAGGTGCCACTAAAGCGTTTAAGGCCTTTCTCGCCCAATACCCAGAATCGGTATACACGGCAAACGCCCATTATTGGCTCGGCCAGCTTTATTTTTCTAAAAGTGAATTTGAGCAGGCAAACCAAGAGTTTACTGCAGTCAGTGAGTTTAAAGACTCCAATAAACGCGCCGACGCTTTGTTAAAGCTTGGCCTGATTGCGCAAAAACAAGGGAATGGCAACCAAGCCGATCAATACTTCCAACAAGTAATTGATACCTACCCAGACTCAACCAGCGCCAAACAAGCCAAAAATGCAATGTAGGCAATAAGGTCCTAGGTTCCTAGGGCCTAGCCTCCTTCTTCATATTGTTTCTCCCCCCACTCAGGTTATACTACCTGGACTGGAAGTAAGCATGAGTAATCCCATGAGCCAAGTGATTGAAACGTCGCAAAGGGTCTACCCCTTTCCGCCGAAACCTATGGCATTGAGTGACGAAGAGAAAAAACAACACGTTGCGCGTATTAAACAACTCTTACAAGAAAAAGACGCGGTACTTGTTGCTCACTATTATACGGATCCAGAGATCCAAGCCCTTGCGGAAGAAACCGGCGGATGTGTCGCGGACTCGTTAGAAATGGCCCGCTTTGGTAATCAACATCCAGCCAAAACGCTCATTGTGGCGGGCGTGCGCTTTATGGGGGAAACCGCCAAAATTCTCACCCCAGAAAAAACCGTATTAATGCCCACGCTCAACGCCGAGTGCTCGCTCGATTTAGGCTGCCCAGCGGACGAATTCACCGCGTTTTGTGACGCCCACCCGGATCACACCGTAGTGGTGTATGCCAACACGTCAGCTGCCGTCAAAGCACGTGCCGATTGGGTAGTCACCTCAAGCATTGCGCTAGAAATTGTCGAGCATTTAGACAGCCAAGATAAGCCGATTATCTGGGCCCCAGATCGTCACTTAGGCGCGTATATTGAGAAAGAAACCGGCGCTGACATGGTCTTATGGCAAGGCGAATGCGTGGTCCACGACGAATTCTCTGCCCAAGCGCTGGAAAAGATGAAACACCTATATCCTGACGCCGCGATTCTCGTTCACCCAGAATCCCCAGCGAGCGTGGTAAAAATGGCCGATGCCGTCGGCTCAACCAGCCAGCTGATTAAAGCGGCGCAAACCCTGCCGAACGAAAAGCTGATTGTGGCCACGGATAAAGGCATTTTTTATAAGATGCAGCAAATGGTGCCAGACAAAGAATTGGTCGAAGCCCCCACCGCCGGCGCGGGCGCGACCTGTCGAAGCTGTGCCCACTGCCCATGGATGGCAATGAACGGCCTTAAAGCGATAGAGAACGCACTTGAAAACGGCGGCGAAGAGCATGAAATCCACGTTGATGACAAGGTGCGCGAAAAAGCGTTAACCCCACTTAACCGCATGCTCAACTTTGCCGCTGAAATGAAGGGGTAGGGAGTTGAATACGGATGAGGGAAAGAGCAAAAGCAAGCACGATATACTCTTTCCTTAATCCGTCATCCGGATTCTAGGGTTTTAGACGCCTTCTTGATCCTCCGCCAACGCCGCGCCGTGGTGGGTAAGACCACACAACATAGTTGGCATGGCGTTGAAGATTTCCTCAAACTGTGCCAATTCTTCTGCGCCTTGTGCTTCCATGGTGGAAAGCGCGGTTTCTGGATCGTAAAGCAAGCTAATAGACAGCACTACGCCACCGAGTAGGGCATTACCATCGGTGTTTTCCGGCATCAGCGTTTCCCAGTCATCACGTGTCAGGCTCCAGCCTTGCAACAAGCCTTCAGCGAAATCGCGCGTCGCTTGGTTGACAATCTCAGCGTCATCCAGCAAACAGCCTTCCGGCCATTGCCAGGTTTTCTCCAACAACTGTTGGCGTTGTTCATTCCAAATATCCACAATCAGATTGGCGTACTGCTCAAACTGCTCATGGCTCTCAAACGGCGCTTGTTCCTCGCCACCCCACATCACAGGAAGCCACTCGCTAGGGCTAATAACATGAGGGGCGGCCGCCATCGCGGTGACCACACCGCGGGTTTGCATTTCGTTAAGCAGTTGCGCGCTGTCAGCATGTTGGGTAAGGAATTCGGATAAAGTCATCAGGCTCTCATTCGTATTCGATTTGTGTGCCGAGTTTAACAGCTTTCACTACCACTTGCTTCCAGCTGATGTGACCCCTATGGATACTTTTGGTGATGGAATAGCCATTTAAACCCAAAGCCATCATCAACAGCTTGACCGCAAAGCAGCAACTCTCTATAGTACGCCCCGTTAACGCGACAGCGGGTAAGTCAAGCACCCACAATGAATAGCTCGCGTAACACACAATATGGTGAGGTGTCCGAGTGGCTGAAGGAGCACGCCTGGAAAGCGTGTATACGGCAACGTATCGAGGGTTCGAATCCCTCTCTCACCGCCATTATTCAAAAAAAGCTCGAAGGCTCAAAGACTACCCCAAGTGCTTTTCAAGGTCGTATGGCAAGTTCTAGTTATATGAATTGTTCTTAAGTCATGTCGTTGATTGCGCTTAAGGATACATCGCTTTTCTATCTCGTGTCACATATGGCTTTTCCAAGTGCAGTCTAGCGAAGTGTCACGAAAAATGGTTCATTCTTAAGCTACCAAAGTGCCATTATGGAAATAAAGCTTACCCGTAGCGGCGAAAGCTTTATGTCATCCCTCCTATTCTAACATCCGTCTAGGTTAAACATCTTTGTTTGCTCTCATGCTTAGCAACACTCTCCGAAAGCGTTGATTTATAGAGGCTCGTTTGGTCTGTCATTGTTGTATTTCTTAACCTAGCTCTTGATGATTTCTCTAGCTTCGAACAGCGTATTCTAATACATATAAAGCACTCCCATTTGATATGTTCTGTCAAAATAGGGGATTACCATAGTTCCTACTCGCGCTGTGGCTTGTGATATTTGTGTTGCATATGGAATGCTAGGTGGGTAATTTATTCTCTCCCTCATAGAATATTCATTTAGTCAAAGGATTGAACAATGTTAGCTTCAAGTTTAAAGCGAACGATGACCGCGGTGTTCGTGTCGGCAGCACTCGCAGGGTGTAATGATGGCTCTAGTAATGATGGGAGTAGCTCGGTCGAAATTGTCGATAAAAAGAATACTGCTATAATGGCTAACAGACAGTTTTTGGGCGAGTCGGTCAATATTATTGATGATCATTTTTCTACTCAGGATCTTCAGCTTTCTATTAGGGAAAAGGGTGTTGAGGTTCCTAAACCCAAATCAAATGAATTCTTACTGTCTCATGGTCTAGTCGTCAGTGATCTTGCAAATCGTGCTGTGTATTATATACCGACTCGCGCTGGAGCTAATCGCAGCTTCGAATACATAGTATCTGATGGTGTCTCACGCACGTCGGGAGCTATCACGGTAACAGGCGTGCTTGAGTCTGATCCTTTGGCTGCCGAGCAGTGGCACTTGAACAACACCGGTCAAACGGGTTACGCGATGAACGAGCAAACTTATCAGGCTTTGGTCGACCTTCGCGTTGCACAAGGTATGAGTGAGGAAGCAGCGAAGCTGCAACATCAACGTGATGAAAGTATCCTTGTCCCAGGAGAAGATATGAATGTGCTGGGCGC
The DNA here is from genome assembly GCF_900141775.1 of Salinivibrio sp. ES.052. Lineage (GTDB taxonomy): Bacteria > Pseudomonadota > Gammaproteobacteria > Enterobacterales > Vibrionaceae > Salinivibrio. Next base: position 493,848 of record NZ_FSRI01000001.1, read on the forward strand.
TTATAAACACGGCATTACTGGTGAAGGCACCATCACGGTCGTGGTTGACTCAGGCATGGCGATTTATCACGAAGACCTCGTGGACAACGTACTCCCTAACCGCTCAATTAACTTTGTAGATGGTTCGAGTGATCCAACATTAACTGGTACTGGGGGCGATCATGGTACCTCGGTAGCTGGGCTCATTGCGGCCACAGGATGGAATGGGTTAGGTGGACGTGGAGTGGCGTCTGACGCTGGGTTGATTGGTTTGAACTACCTTGAGTCCCAGGATCAACAGTCACTATTTGCGAGTTATGGCTTGGAAGGATCGGGCATTAACCCTAGTGAAAACCTCGTTGCCTTCAATCGTAGTTATGGGATTTCCGCGCCGATTTTTGTTGCTACGACCGATGTGGATGAGGTGCTATTCCAATATCCGACAGAAAACTTGCGACGGGGACTAGGGGCACTCAATATAAAGTCTGCGGGTAACTCTTTTATTTCTAGCAGGAGTTGGCAAGAGGGAAATACGTTATGCGACCTAGCCCAAGCTGGCATTAACCCCAGCCAGTCGCGTGTGTTCAGCTGTTATGACAGTAACTGGGACCCGGCCAATGCCAGTTTTTATACCCTAACCATCGGTGCAGTTAATACTGATGGGCACAGGTCTAGCTACTCCACTGCAGGGTCAAGCCTTTGGGTATCAGCGCCCGCAGGCGAAGATGGAACTGAAAACCCTGCCATGGTAACTACCGATCAGATGTCATGCGAGAGAGGCTATGCCAGCCAAGCGGCTGTGGATCAATTTGAAGCCACAACGGGGATTTTTTTGGCAATGTTAGGTGTAGAAGACTTTTATCAACGGGTTTGGCCATTTAACACGCCAGGCACAGACCTGAATCAAGACGCAAACCCAAATTGTAACTACACCAATACCTTTAATGGTACCTCATCCGCAGCTCCCAATGTCACTGGTGTGACGGCGCTTATCGCTGAGGCAAACCCAAATCTAAGCTGGCGTGAAATTCGTTATATTCTTGCTAAAACGGCTGATAAAGTCGATCCTAATGACGAGCCTGTTACGCTGTTAGTAGGTAGTCACTTAACAAATAATATTGAAAGTCAGAACAGTATCGACAAACAGAGCAATGGCGTGACCACGCATTTAGGCTGGGTTGAAAATGCAGCGGGCTATTCGTTTAACAATAAATATGGATTTGGTCGCGTGAATGCCGGTAAAGCTGTTGCGTTGGCACTGCAGGGGTTAACACTACCGCCACTGATCAAAACCGATTGGATTGACATTACGCCAACCAACTCCCCTGTAGTGATCCCAGATGCTGATGCGCAAGGCGCAGCATTTAGCTTTAAGCTAGGCCATGAGATTGACAGTAACTTGACTCTTGAAGGGATGCAATTTGGCTTCAACATCGAAAATAGTGATTTATTCAAGGTCGGTAGCGGTGACTTAACTGGAAGCACTGCTGCCTCCGATCTCGCTATTAAAGTTATCTCGCCTGAAGGAACCGAGGCTGTTCTTGCTACCTCGAGGACATCACTAGGTGTGTATCAAGGATTGGGCAATGATTCAGCGCCAGGCTATGCGTATCACGTAAGTGGACCCATGTTGGTCAATGCATTTCTTGGTGAAAAAGTGCAAGGGGAGTGGACAGTGAATATTGTTGACACCAACCGTGCTGACTTTGGTGAGATACTAAACAACCAAGTGGAAAGTCAACTGACTAAGGCTCAAGTCCGCGTTTATGGGCATTAAGCAACAAAGCGAAAGTTAAAAGTAGAGTTAAAAAGGAGTTTTAAATGGAAAACAAGATGATAGTAGCCTTTGTTGCTGGTACGTTATTGACTCAAGTCGCCTTAGCTGGGAGTAGCACAACGATGGTAGACAGCAATAGCTCAAAGCCCATAGAAGTAGATACTAAAGAGTTCAATGCTGAACAAGCTTTAGCTGCGCAAGTCGACGGGCCTGTGACCTTAACTGAAATCTCTGAACTCCATGGTTATAAAGGCGTAAACCTAGACAGTAATGCATTGAAAGCAGGTGACCAGGTTTACAATGAGGTGACTCGCACACTAGGTAAAGTGACAGGAAACATTACCGTACTACTAGAGAAAGGCACCATCTATGAGTTGGCTGAGTCGCTTAACTTGAATGTGACCTACTTTGATGAGACCACCAAGCTTGGACAACTAAATGCCAGTGGACAAGCCGATATCGTGACGATATTGGAAGAAATTAAATCAAAACCGGCGGTGAAGTCAGCGAGAATTGATATTCTTGAAGAGAAAAATCAGCCGCAATAATGAGTGCGCATGAATAAAAAGACAGGATTTTAAGAGCCTGTCTTTTTAGTGTTAATAATTTGGCTATTAAATTAGTCTATTGAATCTATACTGGGATTATCGCGGTATCGTCTTTTTATTGATTAAACAAACCAATAAGTAATAAGCAATAAAGAGTACAATGTAAACATAAAGCATCAGATAATCTGGAACACCTTTTAGTTCCGCATAAATCCCTACTCCAGCAAAGCATACAGCGATTGCGATTATAGCAATTAGTGTTTGTCTCGGAGATAACCCTAGATTTTGAAATAAATGATGTAGGTGCTCTCTATCTGGTTTGAATGGCGAGTCACCACGTTGAATACGTCTAATGGTCAATGTGACCATATCCATTAGGGGGATAGCAATAAGCCATAGTGCTGTGACTGGCTGTAAGGGAGGTGTTTTACCGTTCTGACTAGAGAGTAATAGTACCCAAACAACGGTAAACCCCACTAGCATACTGCCTGCATCCCCCATAAACACCTTTCTCTTTCGCCCTAAAACGCCTAAATTAAGCAAAATGTAAGGAAGAATTGCGACAACTAAGGCTAAACAGAAATAAGCCAGTGTTTGTTGCCCATCACTATTCAAAATCCAGGCCAAACTACCGAATGTTACAATAGACAAGCAACCCAGTAACCCATCAATACCGTCCACCATATTAAAAGCATTTATAGCAGCTATAACCGCAATAGTGGTAATGACGTATCCCCAGCCCCCAAGGTGAATATCACCCCACCCAAAAATATTGCCGAGGTTACTAAGCTCAATGTTCCCCAGTGTCATCATGGCGATAGATAAAATTGCTTGTATCGCGAAACGAACACTGTAGTGAACATCGTACTTATCATCAATTGCGCCAACGGTTGTTAAGAGAACAATACATATGGCATACAAAGAGCTGTTGTCGAGAAGGTTTGGGTTGTGAAAAAGCAAGTAGAGTAGAGTGATGCATAAGGCTATACCTCCTGCTAACGGAGTAACATCTTGATGCTGCTTTCGCCCTAAGGGATGATCGACAAGTCCCACTAGTTTTGCTCCTTTCCGAACAATGAAAAGTGAGCAAAAAGCAAAGAAGAAAAGAAAAAGCAAATCTACGATAGGAAGAAGCACGTTTATTCACACTCGCTGTCTGTATTTAGTGAGTACAGAGGTCATCCAAAACTGGCCTAATGTTTTCAGAGGCAGGTACCTGTCAGTACTGGTTTTGGATATACACGCGTACACATGTTCTGTAGTATCTTACCAGCATTATCAACAAGGGAAAAACGATGAAAATCGCAGTTGTCGGTACAGGTTACGTTGGCCTGTCAAACGCCATGTTACTGGCGCAACATAACGAAGTGGTCGCACTCGACATCGTGGAAGAAAAGATCAACCTACTTAACAATCAACAATCCCCGATTGTTGATGCCGAAATCGAGCAATTTCTCGCCGAAAAACCACTCAACTTTACCGCGACGCTCGACAAAGTGCAGGCCTACCAAGGCGCGGACTTTGTGATCATTGCCACCCCCACCGATTACGATCCCGAAACCAACTACTTTAATACCAGTTCAGTCGAATCAGTGATTAAAGATGTGATGGCGATTAACCCAGCGGCGGTGATGGTGATCAAATCGACCGTGCCAGTCGGTTATACCGAGCATATCAAGCAGAAAACGAACTGCGAAAACATCCTCTTCTCCCCTGAGTTTTTGCGTGAAGGCAAGGCGCTTTACGATAACTTGTATCCTTCACGGATCATTGTCGGCGAGCAATCCGAGCGCGCCCGTCAATTTGCCACCTTGTTGCAACAAGGCGCAGTCAAATCGGGTATTTCCGTCTTGTTTACTCACTCTACCGAAGCTGAAGCGGTGAAACTTTTCTCCAACACCTACTTGGCGATGCGGGTGGCGTATTTTAACGAGCTGGACAGCTACGCCGAATCTCACGGTTTGGACGCGCGTCAGATTATTGAGGGAGTAGGGTTAGACCCACGCATTGGTGATCACTACAACAACCCTTCGTTTGGCTACGGCGGCTATTGCTTACCGAAAGACACCCGTCAACTATTGGCCAATTATCAAGATGTGCCCAACAACATTATTCAAGCCATTGTTGATGCGAACACCACCCGCAAAGACTTTATTGCTAATGCGATCATCAAACGCAAACCAAAAGTGGTGGGCGTCTACCGCTTGGTGATGAAAGCCGGATCCGATAACTTCCGCGCCTCAGCCATCCAAGGGATCATGAAGCGGATTAAAGCCAAAGGCATTGAAGTGGTAGTGTACGAGCCCGTGCTTGAAGAAGACACCTTCTTTAACTCAGACGTGATCAAAGATTTGGATACCTTTAAACAGCGCGCCGACGTGATTGTCGCCAACCGTATGGTTGACGAGATCCGCGATGTAGAAAGCAAAGTCTACACCCGCGACTTGTTTGGCGCGGATTGAGAGAAGAGCGAGGGCCTAGGATTCTAGGCCCTAGGAACTCTCTTGCTTTTCGTCTTCTCCCTCGCAAAATCCTCTTAACACCATACAACGCAACTATCTACCTCGCTTATCCTCACCCGCACATTCATAACTGCTGGATGATGCCATGTTATTTATTACTAGTCGTATACCCGAACAAGGCTCGCACAGTGAGGCTGGCCGCTGGCTCAGCTTTGATAACCAAAACACCGATATCTCAAAGTGGGTGTATTTTTGCCAACGCGCCGGGCAGGGTGAATACCAAGAGATCACCGCTGCGCCGTTTATGAGCCAACTGAAAGCCTACCCACGCATACCCAAATACTCTTTTTGCTCCATGGTTATAACAACCAAATGGAACGTCATATCTTTCCGATGGCACAGACCTTACAACACCAATTTGATCGCCTGTCACCTAACGCCATACTGGTGGTGCCGGTTATCTGGCCGTGTGATGAAGATGGCCAGCTCGGTGTTATTGATGATTACTTGGATGATCAACTTGCTGCCACCGCTTCCGGCTTGGCGTTTAGTCGTTTACTGGCGATGTTTGATGACTGGCGTCGCGCCCCTGAGCAACAAACTGAACCGTGCAAAAGGCGCATGAACCTACTCGCGCACTCCATGGGGAATCGCACGCTCATCAGCACCTTTCACCATTGGCATCAACATGCTGGACTCGATACCATGCCACAATGGTTTCGGCATATTTTTATGATGGCCGCCGATGTTGATAACCAAGCGCTAGAGCCGCACCAGCCAGGGAGAGCCGTCCTCGATGCCGCCAAACAAGTGCATATTTACTATGCCGCCGATGATATTGCCATGGCCGCCTCAAAAGTGGTGAACGTACGTCACCGCACCGTCACCCGCCGCCTGGGCATGACCGGCCCCGAAAACCTTGACGCGCTTCCCGCCAACAAAGTGACGGTAACCGACTGCGACGCCTTTAACGACCACTTCGATCCCCACTGGCGTCATACCTATTTTCTCATCGACGACAACGGCCACCCAAGCCCGTTGATAGAACAGATGATGAGTAAGATGATAGGTACATAGATAACATGGGCGACGATAACAACATTTGAACCAACAACCTGGATGTGGCCATGCCTAACACCTCAATAGACAATAAAACCCTCACCGTCACTCACCATGGTGGCTATCAAACCGTGACTGGTTCGTGTCACCAAGTGAATATAAAACCAAGCGGCTTACGCTTGCTGATTGACTGCGGGCAATACCAAGGAGATGAAATGCGAGAGGCGAGGGTAAACCTTAATGGCAAACGCATTGATGCGTTGATCCTTACCCACGCTCATATCGACCACTGTGGCTTACTGCCATGGCTATTGGCGGCTGGCTTTAACGGCCCCATTTATTGCACTGAGGCTACCGCCGCTTTGGTGCCGCTATTGATTGATGACACCTTAAAACTGCAACTCAATATGAACTATGGCCACCGTCAGCGGGTGCTCGAACGCATCCACCAGTTGATGGTGACACTGCCTTACAACAGCTGGCACCGGCTAAAGCCCAAGCAAAAAGGGCAGCCAGCGACCTACTTGCGCTTGCAACCCGCCGGGCATATTTTGGGCTCGGCTTATGTTGAATTAATACTGCCCGACCAGCAGCGCGTAGTGTTCTCGGGTGATTTAGGGCCCTGCAACACGCCACTGCTGCCGGACCCAACCCCGCCAACCCGTGCCGATATTTTGTTTTTAGAATCCACCTATGGCGATAAAACCCATGAGTCCGTCGCCACCCGCGCCCAGCGGCTCGAGGCGATCATTCAACGCTCACTAGAAGACGGCGGCGTGATTTTGATCCCCGCGTTTAGTGTCGGCCGCACCCAAGAGCTGTTATTTGATATTGAGCAGCTTATTCACCAAAAGCAGCTTGATGATGCGCTCCCTATCATTCTTGACTCGCCGATGGCGCAAAAGGTGACGCGTCACTATCGCCAGTTTAAAAAGCTGTGGAGCAAAGAGGCCAAAACCAAACTGAACCAACACCGCCATCCGTTGGCTTTTGAGCAATGCATCACCATTGATGAACATAGCCAGCACATGGCATTGGTGAATCGCCTAAAACAAATCGGCGAGCCGGCCATTGTGGTCGCCGCCTCCGGCATGTGCCAGGGTGGGCGAATCATGAACTACCTTGCCGCGTTACTTGAAGACAAACGCACCGATGTGATTTTTGCCGGCTACCAAGCCCAACACACCCTCGGCCGTGATATTCAGCAAGGCAACCAACAGGTGTGGATAGACAACACCCCAGTCAACGTTAACGCGCAAATCCACACAATTTCCGGTTACTCCGCCCATGCCGATCAAAACGATTTAGTGAGATTTGTGCAAGGCATCCAACCACCGCCAAATCAGATCCAGTTAGTTCACGGGGAGCCGGAAACACAACAGGCACTAGGTGCTAAGCTCAAGGAATTAAATTAATGTCTAAAAACCGACCATACCGCTTGTGCGACGTCGACTTTTAGTGACTAACCCTTTTGCAGAATTGCGTAAGCAAGTAAACTCAATCGCGAAGTATTGACTTATCACGCAACGCGTAGTGAGTTTTAAAGGTTAGCTATGCGCACAGGGGGAGCGACACCTCATGGCGGTAGCGTGGGTAAATGCGGTATAAAAAGTGTTCGCCATGAGCAGCTGTATTATATAGGGTTAAGGAAACACCATGCCTGTATCACCAGAAAAAATGACGCATCTTAAACAACTTGAAGCCGAAGCCATTCATATTATGCGCGAAGTAGCGGCGGAGTTTGATAACCCAGTGATGCTGTATTCCGTGGGCAAAGATTCTTCTGTAATGTTGCACTTGGCGAAAAAAGCCTTTGCGCCAGGGGTACCCCCGTTTCCTTTAATGCATGTAGATACCACTTGGAAATTCCAAGAGATGTATCAGTTTCGCGATAAAATGGCTGAGCAAGCGGGCATGAAGTTGATTGTGCACCAAAATCCAGAAGGACTGGCGATGAACATCAGCCCGTTCACGCATGGCAGCTCAGTGCACACCGATATTATGAAAACCCAGGGGTTAAAGCAGGCACTTGATCAACATGGCTTTGATGCGGCGTTTGGTGGCGCTCGCCGCGATGAAGAAAAGTCACGAGCCAAAGAGCGTGCTTATTCTTTCCGTGATGAGCATCACCGCTGGGACCCAAAAAATCAGCGCCCCGAGCTTTGGAATATTTATAACGGCAAAGTGAAAAAGGGCGAGAGCATTCGAGTCTTCCCGTTATCAAATTGGACGGAGCTTGATATCTGGCAATATATCTACCTGGAAAACATCGAGATCCCAGGTTTGTATTTGTCCAAGCCGCGCCCTGTCGTAGAACGAGACGGCACGTTGATTATGGTCGATGATGAGCGGATGCCACTTGAAGAGGGGGAAGTGCCTGAGCACAAAATGGTACGATTTAGAACGCTAGGTTGTTATCCATTGACTGGTGCTGTGGAGTCAGAAGCAACCACCTTGACCGAAGTGATCCAAGAAATGCTGCTTACTACCACGTCTGAGCGCCAAGGGCGGACTATTGACCATGACAGCGCCGGCTCGATGGAGAAAAAGAAGCGCGAAGGCTACTTCTAAAAGGCCCAGCTGATGTTATTAACAGCCACCGTATTGGTGGGGCTGATTACGGCGCTGGTGACCACCAAGCAACGAGTAAGCCATATTTTTGTCGCCGCGACTGCTGTCTTGTTAGTCGGCGGCGAGATCGATACCCAAACGGTACTGAGCCATGTCACTAACTCGGGTATCGTTACTCTGATTTTATTATTGCTCGCCGCAATTGTATTAGAGCGCACTGTGTTGCTGAGTTTTTTGGCAAAACATATTGCTCATAGCAAGTATCTGCCGAGCTTAATAAAAATGGGTGCCTTAAGTGCTATTGCCTCGTCTATCCTTAATAACACGGCGGTAGTCGCGACCATGATGCGGGCGGTGATGAAGTCACAACTGCATGCTCCGCAGCGATTACTCATCCCGCTGTCATATTTTTCGGTGTTAGGTGGAACCTTAACCTTAGTCGGTACCAGTACTAACTTGGTGGTCAGTGGCTTAGTCGCCGCCCAAGATGGCCCGAACATCGCGGTGTTTGATTTTCTGCCGATTGGTGCTGCACTCGTTGTGGGCTGTGGTGCTGTCGTGGTCTTAGTAAGCCGCTGGTTGCCACAACACACCACCGACGAGTCACTTGAGAGTCAGTATTTTATCGAGGCGGCTGTGGCGCCCAGCAGCCCGTTGATTGGGAAAACGGTCATCAAAAACGGGTTGCGCGCACTCGACGGTTTATTTCTCGCCGAAATCGTGCGGGGGGATACCCTCATATCACCGGTCAAACCAAATGATGTTATCCAAGCTGATGACAAATTACTTTTTTGTGGTGATGTACGCCGTGTGCATCAAATTACCGCGGTATCAGGGCTAAACACTTTTAACAAGGGCGACTTGCCCGCTACGAATTTGCGTGAAGTCTTAGTCAGTCCTGAATCAATATTAGTCGGCAAAACACTCAAACAAGTTGGCTTTCGTGCCCGGTTTGATGCGGCAGTGATTGGCTTATCGCGGGAAGGCAAAACCGTCAGTGGTAAATTGGGTAATAATCCGATTCAAAGTGGCGACAAGCTGATGCTGGCGGTCGGGCCCGACTTTGAGCGGCGACAGAACATCAGCCGCAACTTCTTTTTGTTATCAGACTACAAAACCTTTCAGCCTCTCTCTATGGTGCAAAACACAGCCGCCATCGCTGGCTTTCTTGCGGCGATTGCGGCAGGTGCGTTGGGCTTCATGAGCCTGATAGAAGGCCTAACGCTATACTTGGTACTGATGGTAGGGAGCAATGTTGTCGATAGCAGCCAATTACGTCGACGCTTTCCGTTTGAGCTATTAACGATTTTAGTCTGTGCATTATCACTGGCCTCAGCGGTGCAAGTTAGTGGTTTAGCCACGTCGGTCACCCAGGTGTTTTTAGCTCAGATAAATGGGTTACCCACAGTGGCAGTGCTGTTTGGATTAATACTGCTGACGGTACTGCTCACTGAGACCATGACCAACACCGCCGCGGCCGCTTTAATGGTGCCTATTGCGCTCAGTATTGCCGATGGGTTGCAACTGAATGCCATGCCTTGGGTGATGGCAGTTGCGTATGGCGCGAGTGCGTGTTTTATCAGCCCCTTTGGCTATCAAACCAACTTAATGGTAATGAGCGCGGGAGAGTATCGACCCGCCGACTTTATCCGTGTGGGTTGGCCAGTTACGCTTGTGTATATCGCAATCGTGACCGTATTAATTCCGATTGTATTTCCTTTTGATTCTGTGTGAGTGCTATGACAACAATCTCGACGCCAGCTACCAATATAACCTGGCATAACAGCAGTGTGTCCGCACAAGCGCGGGCGAAACAAAAACAACAAACCCCTGTGGTGCTTTGGTTTACTGGGCTCAGTGGCTCGGGGAAATCCACTATCGCCAATGCCGTTGAGCATCAATTATTGACCGCAGGTGCGCACAGCTATCTGCTGGATGGCGACAACATGCGCCATGGCCTTAACCAGGACTTAGGTTTTAGCGCTGCAGACCGAGAAGAAAACATCCGTCGTATTGGCGAAGTCGCTAACTTATTTGTTGATGCTGGGGTAATTGTGCTCACTGCCTTTATCTCGCCATTTCGGGCCGATAGGGAAAAAGTGCGCGCTCTTATTGGGGAGGCCGCTTTTATTGAAGTGTTTGTTGACACGCCGCTTGCCGTGTGTGAAGCCCGCGATCCGAAAGGCTTGTATAAAAAAGCACGTGCAGGAGACATTCCTGATTTTACCGGTATTGATTCGGCCTATGAGCCGCCCAATGCGCCTGAGATACATTTGCACACCGACCAAGCCGATATTGAAACCTGTGCCCAGCAGGTGGTGAGCTATCTCGACACTCACGGGTTTATTCGGGCACCACAGGGAGCCAACTAAGCCATGCATTACGATGTGTTTAATGGTGATGCCGACGGCATTCTAGCGTTGTTGCAGTTGCGAAAGGCGTCGCAATTACAAAAAAACACACCGCAGGCAAGTACGCTCGTCACGGGTGTTAAACGTGATATTCAATTGCTTGATCAGGTCGCGCAACAAGCTGATGTCTCGAGCGTCACTGTGCTTGATATTTCGATGGATAAGAACAAAAACGCCCTTGAAGCTTTAATTAAGCGTGATATCCCCGTTTTCTATTGCGATCACCATCGTACCGGAGAAGTGCCCGTCGCCGATAACTTCACCGCGTTAATCAATACCGATGCCAACACCTGCACCAGTTTGCTAATTAACCAGCACCTTGGCGAGCGCTATGTGGCTTGGGCAATAGCAGCGGCCTATGGCGATAATATGGTTGCTGCAGCCGATGCCTTATGTGAGAAGCACGGTATCGCGGCCGACCAACAAGCGTTTTTAAGTGAGTTGGGAGTATTGATTAATTACAATGGGTATGGCGCCAGCGTCGATGATTTACACTTTGCGCCCGCGGATTTATATCACGCGTTAATGGCTTATGACTCACCGTCTGCGTTACAAACCGATCGCACGTCGCCGTATTATCAACTACAAGGCGGGTATGCCGATGATATGGCCAAGGCGCAGGCATTGGTACCCAAGCATACATCCACGGAATGCACCATTTACTGTTTACCGAATGCGGCGTGGGCGAGACGCATCAGTGGCGTGTTTAGCAATCAATTGGCCAATCAAGCGCCCGATAAAGCGCACGCGGTATTAACACTTAACCCGAACGAGCAAGATTACACCGTCAGCGTGCGCGCCCCGCTCAATCAGCGCCATGGTGCCGATGAGGTTTGTGGGCAATTCCCCACCGGCGGTGGCCGCAAAGCCGCGGCCGGGATTAATCAGTTACCCAAATCAGAGTTAACCCTTTTCATCGACACGCTGAATCAGTATTACAGGAAGCAATAACCCATGTCACACTCTTCAGATTTAATCGGCAAAGATATTGAAGCCTATTTGCAGGTGCATGAAAACAAGGATTTACTGCGCTTTTTAACCTGCGGCAGCGTCGATGATGGTAAATCTACGCTGATTGGCCGGTTGCTGTATGACAGCAAGCTGATTTATGAAGATCAGATGGCGGCGATTGAAAAAGACTCGCAGAAGTTCAACACCACCGATGAAGCGTTTGACTTGGCCTTGCTGGTTGATGGCTTGCAATCAGAGCGAGAGCAGGGCATTACCATTGATGTTGCCTACCGCTACTTTTCAACGGACAAACGCAAGTTCATCATTGCTGATACTCCAGGGCACGAACAATATACCCGCAACATGGTCACTGGCGCGTCGACGTGTGAACTAGCGATTGTCATGGTCGATGCCCGCCATGGCATTCAAACCCAGACCCGACGGCACAGTTATATCTGTAGCTTGCTGGGTATCAAGCACATCATTGTCGCGGTAAATAAGATGGATTTGGTGAGTTATGACCGAGACATCTATCAGCAAATCAAAGCCGATTACCGTGACATGGCGAAGCACTTTGCGATTGATGACATTCGTTTTGTGCCTATTTCCGCGCTGAAAGGCGACAACGTGGTGACCCCCAGTGAGCAAATGGACTGGTACCCCGGCGCCACCTTGATGAAGCTGCTTGAGACGGTTAAAGTCGCGCAAGACAAAGATACCGAGCACATGCGCTTTCCGGTGCAATACGTTAACCGGCCTAACCTTAACTTCCGTGGCTACTGTGGCACGTTAACCTCGGGTACCGTGCGCGTTGGCGACAATGTCACCGTGTTGCCATCTGGCAAACAATCGGTGGTTGCCTCGATCTATACCTACGACGGTGAGTTAGACTGCGCTTACCCCGACAACGCTATTACCTTAACGCTTGAAGATGAGATTGATATCTCACGCGGCGATATGTTGGTACATACGGGGCACGAGCCAAGTATCACCAATCAATTTAGTGCTCATGTAGTGTGGATGGGTGAAGCGCCTCTGCGTACCCATAAAGATCTATGGGTGAAATTTGCTACTCACATGGCCACAGGCAAGATCACCGACATTCAGCACAAGATTGATGTGAATACGCTCGAAACCCAAGCGCCAAATAGCGAAAGCCTCGCGTTAAACGAAATCTGCGTTGCGGACTTTACACTCACTGAGAGCACGCCGCTAGACAGCTATCAGTTCTTACCCAAAACCGGTGCCTTTGTATTAATTGATCGCCACAGCAATCTTACCGTCGGCGCCGGCATGGTCAAAAGCGTCAATCAAAACGACGAGCAGACCATACGCACATACACCGAAGCAGAAAAAGCCTTGAATGCGTATATCCGCCAGCACTATCCGGAGTGGGGGTGTGAAAAAGTATGAAGTATCAGTCATCATCGATGCGGACTTTATTGGGATTTGATTATTCTTGATAGTACTTTTCTTGCTTCCCGTAGGTATGATGATCCTGCAATACGTATTTAGTTAAATTTAGGACACAAATTGAAGATCATTAGTGTATATGAGAAATACAAAAAATATTTAAATAATACTTTTTGGATTATTGGAGATAAGCTGACCAACCTAGTGGTTGGATTTCTTGTCACTGTAGTTGTTGCTCGTTATCTAGGCCCTGAAGATTTTGGTCTATTTTCTTATGCGATCTCAGTTTCGACTCTATTCTCAGTTATTGGACATATGGGTATTAGCGGACTCGTTGTTAGGGAAATTGTAAAAAAACCGAGCGAGCGAGGAGTAACGCTAGGAACGACTTTTGGCCTTAAACTTTTGGGCATGTCAACTGGATACTTTTTTCTTCTTCTTTATGCATTTATTTATGAAGGAGTATCTAGCATGGAATTCCAAGCACTTGCCATTGCGGGTGCTATATTGCTTGTAAAGCCTTTTGATATTATTGATTTCTGGTTTCAAGCATTTGTCCAAGCAATCTATGTAGCCTACGCGCGCCTTCTAGCGCTGGTAGTTTCTGCAGTTATAAAGTTGGTTTTTGTGTCACTTGGGCTCAGTGTCGTTTACTTTGTAACCGCCAACCTTATACAGGCTATTGCTATTGCTATTTTATTTATTCTTGTATACAAATTTAAATCAGAGCTTAAGCTTAATGAGTGGCATTTTAGTTGGGAGAAAGCCAAAGAGTTATTGAGCCAGGGATGGATTGTATATTTAGGATCTTTCTTTGCAGTTATTTATCTTAAAGTCGACCAGATTATGTTACGTTGGTTTGAAGGGTCGGAATCAGTAGGGATTTATTCTGTCGCAGCACAGCTCTCCGAGGCTTGGTACTTTATTCCTGTTGCAATCGTATCCTCCCTCTTTCCTAAATTGATCAAACTAAAAGAAAAGGATCCAGAGCAGTTTAACAAGAGGTTACAGCAGTTGTTTGATCTTTTGTTTATAGTAGCGGTTGGTGTTGCTGTAATAATGTCATTACTTTCAGAGTGGATTGTTTTGCTATTCTTTGGTGATTATTATATTGATAGTGCGAACGTCTTAGTTATCCATATATGGGCTGCCATATTTATTTTTATGAGAGCGGCGTTCTCTAAGTGGATATTAATTGAAAATGTGCTGTTTTTTTCACTAATAACTCAAGGAACCGGAGCTCTTGTTAATGTGGTGATTAATTACTTCCTTATTCCCAAGTTTGGTGTTCAGGGTGCTGCCTATGCAACTCTTATATCCTATGCTTTCGCATCATTTTTCTCACTCGCACTTTATTCTAAAACAAGGCCGATATTTGTTATGATGGCTAAATCAGTAATTAGTCCTATTAGATATTATAAATTTAAGGGTTGTTAGAGATGAGGAAGTTTATAAAAAAAATACTGCCTAAACCAATAGTTAGTGTCGCGAAAGTTTTGGTCACTCGAACGAAGCTAGCTTTTTTAACATTAACTCAAAAAAGTCGCTTTCTTTCCAGTTTTTATTATCTGGTTAGCAATGGTTTCTCTAGTGAACACCAAGCAGTTATTAAGGGACGTAAAGCCTATTATGACTCATTAAAAGACATAGGTGAAACCTGCGCGTTGTTACGCAGAAATACACATCGCCTTGAGAAAGGGTTGATCATGCGGCCTAGACGACGTGTTTTTGCTGAGGGGTTTATTCAGGAAACAGTAGATTGTTATAAGGATGCTATTAAAGCTAGCGAGTTGGCACAAACTGAAAAAAAATGGGCAACTGATGTTCTTGATGAATATTTTAAGATAATTGGGTCTACTACTCTTATAGAGTACGCGAGAAAAGTTTATTTGGAGGCACGACAGCAGCATCCAGAAAGTTTTGAAACTGCGGCTGAATTTCCCAGTGAAGGCGCTGCTTATAAGCCTTATCTTTATGAAAAGTTACCAAGTGTAGATATAAGTTTTGACGAGTTAAAGCAGTTATTTATTCGAAGACGTTCTGTGCGTTGGTATCAAGATAAACAGGTGCCTTTAAATCTAGTTCAGCAAGCTGCCAACATAGCTAGTTTTGCTCCTTCAGCTTGTAATCGTCAACCTTACCGTTTCTTATTTTGTAATGAAAAAGAAAAGGCAATCACTATTGCTAAGTGTGCAGGCGGTACTAAGGGATTTGCAGATAACTTACCGGCAATGATTGTTATAGTGGGCGATTTATCAGCTTATCCTTACGAAAAGGATCGTCATTTGATCTACATTGATGGCTCTTTGGCAGCGATGCAGTTGATGCTTGCTCTTGAAACTCTAGGTCTTTCCACTTGCTCGATCAACTGGCCTGAAGTTGATGCCAATGAACGTAAAATTAGAAAAGTGATCAATCTCAAAGATTATGAAAGAGTCATTATGCTACTTGCAGTCGGGTATGCAGATCCTAGCGGTGGCATACCTTACTCACAGAAAAAACTAAACCAACTTATTTTGGAAGATATTAGTCAATGATAATAGAAATTAGAAAAGCAGGCTTCGTCAACAAGGGAGCGGAATTGATGCTTCACTCCGTGATGCAAAAAGTCCAAGAACGTTACCCTAATGCAGTACTGGTAATGTCACCAACTCATAACAAAGCTAGTCAGCCTTTCCATAAATTAACTAAATTAGGTTTTTACCCAAAAGTTTGGTTGTGGCGCTATGGTATCCAGTGGGGCGATTTTGCTCGCTATTTCCCCAAAAAATTGCGTGAAATGTATGGTTTAGTATTAGATGTAGATGTAGATGTTGTTTTGGATGCTGCTGGCTTTTCCTATAGTGATCAGTGGGGGAGTCATAATAGTAAAGAATTAGCTCGTTCCAGTAAGCGTTGGAGAAAACGTGGGACAAAAGTTATTTTATTACCGCAAGCGTTAGGACCTTATCAAAAAAAAGAAATTCAGCCCTGGGTGAAGCAATGGGCTGAAAACGCAGACCTAATTTTTGCTCGTGAACGGGATTCTTATAAGCACTTAATTGATCTAGTTGGGGAGCAAGAAAAGGTTAAACTCTATCCGGATTTCACTAATTTGGTTGAAGGAACTCTTCCTGCTAACTATAACTCTCGTAATAAGCGAATTGCTTTGGTACCTAACTATCGTATGGTTGATAAAACTAGCAAAAAAGAAAGCGAAGCTTATTTACCCTTTATGATTCTTTGTGCGAGATATCTATTGGATAAAGGGGCTCAGCCGTTTGTACTGGTTCATGAAGGTGAAAAGGACCAAATGTTGGCTGATAAAATTTCAGAAGCAGTTGGTGGTGTGCCTATCGTTAAAGAGACAGATCCCCTACATATTAAAGGTATTTTGGGTAGTTGTGATGCCATGATCGGCAGTCGATTTCATGGTTTAGTTAGCGCTTTATCGCAAGGTGTTCCTTCATTAGCAACGGGCTGGAGCCACAAATACATTCGACTTCTTGAAGATTATAACTTCAAAGAAGGAGTTGTCTCGGTGTTAGATAGAGACGAAAAACTTTACTCAAAAATAGATTTGCTACTTCAACCTGAAATATGTGACCCATTGAAACAACAGCTTATGGAAAAATCAGAACAGCTTAAGCAGCAATCAGAAGAAATGTGGGATTTGGTCTTCGCAGAAATAGATAAAGTGGAATAAGTTTAGCATGATGAATTCTCAATACACTAATTTCACGCTCCCCAAAGACCGATGATGGTATAGAAAGTATAAAAATTAGTCTTCTAGACCTTTAACTGATTGGGTTTTATCAATTTTATATTGGTTTCAAACGTATAAAACCAAAAAGGATGGACTATATTTTTCATGCCGTTTCTGTGATGCTATCATCTAGTAACTGTTATGAAAGAATCTTTGACTACGCGACTCTTATACGTTTCCCGTAGCTTTAGAGTGATGAAAAGTAATGATTGATAATAGAAAAAATAACGCGCCCTTTTTCTCGGTTATTATGCCTATTTATAATAAAGAGCCGCACATTGCTAGAGCGATTAACTCTGTATTGCGTCAAACGTATACGAACTTGGAGTTAATTGTCGTATGTGATCCGTCAACAGATAACAGTAATAATGAGGTTACTAAGTTTAATGACGATCGAATTCGAGTTTTTCATCGAAACGAAGCAGGGCCGGGTGGATATGCAGCTAGGAACCTAGGAATTCAACAAGCTCTCGGCCCATGGATTGCATTTTTAGATGCCGATGATGAATGGCTAGACTATCATTTGAATTTATTTTTCACCCATATAGAGAACAGCAAAAATGTCGGGTTTATTGCGTCTAGGTTTATCGAGGCTTACGATAGTAACATTAACAAAAACATCGATACCTCAGAGACAACGCAATTTATTTCATTTAAGGAATACTTAAGAAAATCACCTTTTTATACATCGAGCGTGGCCGTTAAGAAAGAAATAATTATTCAGTCCGGAATGTTTCCAGAAGGAAAGATGAAAAGAGGCGGTGATGTTGACACATGGCTTAGGTGCATTGAAAATATCAATGGTTATTTATTGGTGAATAATCATAGTGTTATTTATTATAAAGACGCTGAGAATATGGTAACTCGCCAAAATTTTTATACTCAAGAAGAGATTTATAATGAAGATATTGTAAAGCTAATTAGTAAATACCAAGGGACGGATGTAGAGGAGCCACTAAAGTTAAAATATAACAATAAACTAATATATGCATGGAATCAAAACTTGCATTTGGATATAGATAAAAATTTCAAGATTATTAGTCGTTGTTATTTTTGGTCTCAGCCCTTTAAAATTTCCTTTTTTTATGGCTTGTCATTATTGCCAATGTTTTTATTAAAGCCTACGCATCAGCTGTTATTCAAAGTAGTGAGCTTTAAAAGAAAGGTCTTTTCAGCGACGGTTAACAGGGTTAACTCAAACCACTAGGGTGAACTGTGACAAGTAGAAAGTTTAAATTGGTATTGCTAGCAGGTGCTTCATCTGTCCACACTGTTCGCTGGGCGAACGGGTTGAGTAATGCTGGCCATGAAGTGCATGTTATTTCTCAGCATGCCCCTTGTGATCCCCTAGACGACGGAATTATTTTACATAAATTACCGTTTCGTGGGACATTAGGCTACTTCACCATGGTGCCTGCTGTAAAAAGGCTGCTAAAACACATTCAACCCGATATTGTTAACGCCCACTACGCGAGTGGTTATGCAACCACAGCAGCGATGGTTGGATTCAGGCCTTGGTTATTATCAGTTTGGGGTAGTGATATATATGACTTTCCAACAAAATCTATACTACATAAATGGCTTGTCCAGGCTAATCTTCATAACGCAGACAAAATCGCATCGACCAGTTACGCCATGGCCACTGAAACATATAAATATGTAAAAAAAAATAAATGTAATAGTGATTCTGTTGCAATTACACCTTTTGGTGTTGATATCGAAGATTATGAAAGCATACCTGAACTTAAAGATGAATATGCGGACGAAATAACAATTGGTACAATAAAAGGGCTAGACTCCAAATATGGAATAGATATTTTATTAAGGGCATTTTCTGGTTTAGTAAAACGATTAAAGATAGTTAATGATTGCTTTGTTCCCACAGTAAAACTGCGAATAGTCGGTGATGGCCCTCAATCTTCCGAATTGAAACAGATGGCGAATAAACTTGGTATCGGTCAAAGTGTAGAATTTGTGGGAAGAGTTTCCCACAGTGAGGTTCCGTCACAGCTTGCTCTGATTGATATTTTTATTGCACTCTCACGTAGAGAAAGCTTTGGTGTCTCGGTTTTAGAAGCGGGAGCCGCGGGACGACCTGTGATAGTGTCCGATTCAGGCGGGTTGCCAGAGGTGGTAGAGAATGACCACACGGGTATCATTGTTGGAACTGAAGATACAGAAGCTGCAACAAACGCGATGGAAAGACTGGTACTAAATCCAAGTCTGAGAAAGAAAATGGGAGTGCAAGGAAGAGCCCATGTACACAAACACTACGCTTGGCTGCAATCCATCAAAGATATGGAAGAGGTGTACCAAAACACCATTGACAGCGCAAAAGCGTAGTTCAGAGAATGGAGGCTCTGATGGATGTAGAAACTTTCATGATTATATATACTAGACACCTAGCAAAAAACTGCGACGAACTATGACTTATCCTTTGGTATCTATCATTACGCCACTCTATAACTGTGAGTCGCACATCCATGACACCGTGCTATCTGTCATCAAACAAACCTACCCACACTGGGAACTGTTACTCGTTGATGATTGCTCAACGGATAGCTCGTTAACGATCGCCCTGCAGTATGCGAACGATGATCCGCGAATACGAGTGATTAGAATGACCACGAACAGTGGTGCGGCGGTGGCGCGTAACGCTGCCATAAAAGAAGCGGAAGGGCAGTTTATCGCGTTTTTAGACAGCGATGATCTATGGCTCCCCCATAAACTTGAGAAGCAGCTCGACTTTATGCACCAAAAAAACTGTGCACTCAGCTTCTCTGCGTATCAAAAAATTGATGAACGCGGGAAAGACTTGGGTGTAGTGGGGGTCCCCGAGACAGTCTCACATCAGGAGTTACTCAAAACCTGTGTTATTGGCTGTTTAACGGCCATGTACGATAGCCAAAAAATCGGCAAAGTGTATATGCCTCTGATCAGAAAACGCCAAGATTTCGGCTTATGGTTAAGCATTCTCAAAAAAATTGATATAGCATACGGCATCTCAGAGCCACTGGCCCAATACCGGGTAAGACGAGATTCTATCTCCGCCAACAAGCTAAAAGCGGCGCAGTACACCTGGCATCTTTTTCGTCACGTCGAACAGCTCAGTCTGATAAAAAGTGTGTACTATTTTATACACTACGCATGCAGAGGCGTATTGCGAACAAAGTTTCCGCGGCTCGCACGATCATTAAATGTTTTGCATTAACAGTGTTGCATCCACAAGCCTAACTACCACAACAAGGTTAACAATGAGACTCATTATCTCGACAGTATCCCACAATCACAGTGATATGATTATCGCGATAGATTCATTACGCCAAGCAAGCCAGATGGACAATGTTCTTGTTATCTGTCGGGATAATGTCGGTCAGAAAATGCTTAACCAATACTGTCAACAAAGCGGCATCACCTACATTGTCAATAGCGACAAAAAAGGCTTTGCAGCCAACAATAACTTAAATTATCTCCATTATATGAGTACGTTAGAGCCACAACCGGATGACTACTTTTTATTGCTCAACCCTGATGTACAAATCACCACAGAAGCGTTAGAAAACTTGCGTCAGTTTATTATTGCCAGTGGTAACGAGATGGTCGCGGGTAACCTATACCTTGATGCAGAAGAACATGTAGAAGATGACAACATCCGTCGCTTCCCCAAACTATGGTCTTTCATCTCTGCGTATGCGTTGAATGATAGGTCCACCGTTATCCGTAAAGCAGATATTCCCAACGTTCAATCGCCATTGTGGGCAAGCGGAGCCTTGATTGCTGTTAAAGCCGCGGTGTACCAGCAACTCGGAGGGTTAGATGAAAAATATTACATGTATTGTGAAGATATCGACTTCTGCTATCGCGCTTACCAGGCGGGCTATAAAATTGCATTTTCCGAACAGACCAAAGCCATTCACTGGCGTCAGCGTGCCAGTAGAAAACTACTCAGTCGCTACTTTTTTTGGCATGCATTCAGTGCGCTGCGTTTTTGCCTAGCACGCAAAAAAATACGCTCCAAGCAATCGCAATTGTACCAAGCGAATAGCCTAAACCTGACTTAATGTGACGATAGCGATCGCCTAAAACGACGATATTCCAAATGATTTTCCGCCCCTCAGCCAACGTGTAGTAAAGAACGTGAACAACACTAACGATAAAAAACCCGCTTTAAACGTTCCCGATAAACCGATTGATATTGTCTTAGCCGCCTATAACGGACAAGACTACATTCAGGCGCAAATTCAATCCATTCAGCGTAATCATGGCTACAGTCACCTCGTTCGGAAGTTGATCGTTGTGGATGATGGCTCAACCGATCACACGCTCGCAATCATTCAAACCTTAGCCGCCAATGATAATAAAATTGAGCTTCATCAACCGGCCCAGGAAAAGGTCGGGCCCAGCCAAAATTTTGCCCGAGGGTTAGCACTGACTTCGGCACCTTATGTGATGTTGAGCGATCAAGATGATGTCTGGTTACCGGATAAAATTGTAACTAGTTATCAATACATCAAGGCGTTAAATCCAGCGCAGCCACTCCTTGTATACTCTGACCTCTCGATCGTGGACTCACAGCTCAACGTAATCAACGACTCCTACTTTGCCTACAAGAAAATCCCTTTAAACTGGGGGAATACATTTAGTCAGTTATTGCAGCAAAATACCGTATCGGGATGTACCGCGATCGTTAACCGTCTTTTAATTGATAAAGCGTTACCCATTCCGGAAGCGGCTTATATGCATGATTGGTGGTTAGCGCTGGTTGCCAAACAATTCGGCACCCTCAAGTTAATTGAACGCCCCTTGATGCAATATCGTCAACACACCAATAATAGCATTGGGGCCAAACCTCATCGCTTAGTAAAAATTCGCCAACATTATCAAGACTTTTGTCTCAGCATGGACAAGATGGTGGCGCAAGCCAATGCATTTAAAGCCTACTTTAGTCATCAGGTCGACCCCAATGCCCTCAACCGGTTGACTCTGATCAGCGACCTCAAACATCTATCCCGAAAGCAACGATTGAAAGCATGGATCAGTAAAAAATTGAACCGCAGTCACGTTAAAGCTCGCATTGTGTTACTTGCCTACTTGCTATTCACTTGTAAGTAAGTCACATTTTGCGCTAAGCGATCAAGAAACCAAGTAATTGAGATCATCATGGATAAACGACTATACCTTTCTTTACTCTTACCATTAGCCTTCACAGGATGTGGAGGCGGCAGCGATAGTGGTGGTGGCTCTAAGCCCACCCCAAAATACAATATCGACTTTGCTAGCTTTTACATAACAAAAGCTGACCAATCATGTTCAATCTATGATGAAAAGATTTACTATGAAGAGGTTGACCCTTCCGATCCTAACTACGACCCGGATGCTGAGCCTGAAGTTGATTATCGTGAGCGAGTGCACGCCAGAAAAATTAGGTATCCTCGCTTTCGTGTAACAATTCATGGGGCCGATGGCACAGCGATCAAAACTTACACACTTGATGACGACGAGTGGTCAAGCAAAGGAACCCTTAAAATTAAAAAGAGTAAAGTGCCAAGCGACGGATATTTAACGATATATGAGTTTGATAACCAGGGCGGGTATGTCAACAGTATTTCCTATCAAAAACCACTGCTTTCGACTAACATGCGCTTTAGTGACTTTAAGCCTAATAACGGCGTTGGAAGCTGCATCACATCTGGCTCTAATGGCCCGACGTTGAAAGATAGAGATCAAACACTTGAAGACGGTGGTGACTCGAGTGGACAGGTGTTCGGTATCAACACCCGCGACCAGAATTTTTGGGCGACGTCACCTATCAATGTTGAAGCGGAGCTTGACAGCGAACAGATTATGGCAGCGCGTTATGAGCGCTTAGCCTCGGATACCAAAGAAAACGTCAATGAGACTATCCAGCAAGACAAGTATCGCCAAATCAATGCCTTCAAACTGTTTAAGCGTGGCAGTATTAGCAATAAGCCGCTTGAAATGAATGAAATTGGTGATGATTCCCGCGATGACTATAACTTTTGGTATCCACCATTAGCGGGAGCGGGTTCACTAGAAAATACTAAACTATACGTTAAGAAGGGTGGAGAGCCACTCTTTTGGCAGGTGCTACCTAACAATAGCGATGGCGTTTATGGGTATGCACACGACATTGGCAACCGTAACTACTATCTAAATGGACAAGGCACTCTCAATAATTGGGGATTGACCTTTACCGAGCAGCCGGAAGATGTAGACACGGGCATTGACTATGCTAATGCGTTATTGAATATTGACACGCCTAACCGCTTGGCTGCCACACAGGTGATAAGCTGCGGCACCAGTGAGACAGGCGCATGCTTGCAAGGATACATCAGTGGTGGTGAGCAAAGTTGGGACACGCAACGTAGCTTTATACGACTTGAAGACGGGTCGGGTCGGGAAATTCGCCAAGTCATTTATTCCAAACCTCAAGCCATGTTACCGCTATTGTCCTTTACCGGCTTTAATGATCTCTACATGAATAGCAACTTGAGTAAAGCCAAGCTCTCGTTACTATCAGCCGATAAAGAGGACGCGTTAGAGGCGATCATTAACAACAACATTGATGTAAGAGGTGTGGCGAGAGAAACGTCGGAGGCGCTCAACAACCCCGACAACGACGGTATGGCATTGCTTAACACCGAATACGAGCGCAAACAAGCGCAGACACAGCTAAGAGTACAGTCACACAAAGTGATTAGCGCCACCAACTAATCCCCTCTCTGCGTTGCTAAGCTGCCCCTCCCCGTAAACGACGCGGGGAGGGGCGCTTTTATGATAAGGTGATGGTCTTAGTGAATACAGTTAACGATCGCGTTGATACCAGTAATGATCGCCTTAATACCGTTAATCCGCGGGCAAAGTCAGGCAATTTAACGCGCATTGCTCGATTTCATCACCATGACTCGGTATTATCGTCGCCATCAAAACACAGCGATCGCCCTAGGGCGACCACACAGCAAAAAACGCAGTCTCGTCAACCAACGTTGTGTTAAACACTCGGCGCCTGATGACATCGACAGCCAGACTGCGAACGTGAAAATAAGCAAGGAAACACTGTGAAAATATTGATTACCGGTGGGGCGGGCTTTATCGGCTCAGCACTGATCCGCCACATTATTGCTGAAACCAACTATGAAGTGGTTAACCTCGATAAGCTTACTTACGCAGGCAATCTGGCCTCAGTTGAAGAGGTTGCCTCCTCATCACGTTACTGCTTTGAAAAAGTCGACATTTGCGATCGTGCTGAGCTAAAGCGCGTATTCGAAACGCATCAACCGGACGCGGTGATGCATTTAGCGGCCGAAAGCCATGTTGATCGTTCAATCGATGGCCCTTCCGCCTTTATTGAAACCAATATTATAGGCACTTACACACTGGTTGATGTAGTAAAAGACTATTGGCAAGGTCTGCCGACAGAGCGTCAACGGGGATTTAGGTTTCACCATATTTCTACTGATGAAGTATATGGCGATTTGCCGCACCCGAGTGAGCATCGTCAAGGTAAGCTGCCCATGTTCACCGAAACAACGGCCTACAAGCCCAGCAGCCCTTATTCTGCATCCAAGGCGTCCAGTGACCACCTTGTCACCGCGTGGTCGAGAACTTATGGTTTACCCACTCTGATTACCAACTGCTCGAACAACTACGGCCCGTATCACTTTCCAGAAAAGCTAATCCCGCTGGTGATACTTAACGCTATTAACGGCAAGCCGATCCCCGTTTACGGCTTGGGGGATCAAATTCGCGACTGGCTCTATGTCACAGACCATGCGAGAGCACTGCTCAATGTTGTAGAAAGCGGTGAGCCTGGTGAGACTTATAATATTGGTGGGCACAATGAAAAAACCAATCTTGAAGTCGTTGAAACCATTTGCGATCTGCTTGATACCTTGCGCCCCCAAAACACGCCATACCGCGAGCAAATTACCTTTGTTAACGATCGGCCAGGCCATGATCGCCGCTATGCGATTGATGCCAGCAAGATCGAAAGAGAGCTGGGTTGGCGTCCCCAAGAGACCTTCCAATCCGGTATTGAAAAAACGGTGCGCTGGTATCTTAACAACCAAGCGTGGGTCGAAGCGATTCAATCGGGCGAGTATCGCCAGTGGGTCGAAAAGCAATATGGGAACCAAGCGTCGTGAGAATATTACTGTTTGGTGTCGATGGACAAGTAGGATGGGAACTACAACGATCTCTTAGCTACTTAGGTGAGCTTTTTTGCGTGGGGCGCAATCACCCTGAATATGAAGGAGATTTTCTTGATCCTAACGGCCTCGTGCGCACTGTTGAAGCGGTTAAACCCGATGTGATCGTCAATGCGGCGGCTTATACGGCAGTAGATAAAGCGGAAACCGATCAAGATACCGCATTTCAAATCAACACCCACAGCGTGCTGGCATTAGCAAAAGCAGCCGAGCGACACCGGGCGTGGCTTATTCACTACTCGACCGATTACGTCTATGACGGCGCCGGCGACACGGCGCGTGACGAAGCCACCCCGACATCACCCATTAACGTATACGGTGAAAGCAAGCAACTGTCAGAGCAGATGATCCAACGTCACTGCTCGCGGTATCTCATCTTCCGTACCAGCTGGGTATATGCCAGCCGGGGCAATAACTTTGCCAATACCATGCTAACGTTAGCCAAATCGCGCCGAGAACTGAGTGTGGTCGACGACCAAATAGGGGCGCCAACCAGCGCCGAGTTGCTTGCCGACTGCACCGCCCACGCGATCAAAAAAGCGTACAGCTTATCGCATTCGGGCAGTGAAGAATGGGTCGTTGGGGTTTATCACCTGGTGGCTAAATCGTTCACCAGCTGGTACCACTACGCCAACTTCGTCTTTGACGTTGCGCGCAAACAAGGTATGGAACTGATGGTTGAAACCGTCGAACCCGTACCGAGCTCTCACTACCCGACACCCGCTGCGCGCCCCCATAATTCTCGACTGGATGTGTCGAAATTTGAACAAAGTTTTGGTTTAACCTTGCCCACATGGCAGTGCGGGGTTGAGCGAATGATAAAAGAAATGATTGAATAACTGTATGAATACACCAAAAAAACGTCGAGGAATCATCCTCGCGGGCGGGTCAGGCACCCGCCTTTATCCAGTGACGCTTGCTGTGAGCAAGCAACTGCTGCCGATTTACGACAAGCCGATGATTTATTATCCGCTAAGCACCTTAATGCTGGCGGGGATTGATGAAATCTTAGTGATCAGCACCCCACAAGATACGCCCAGGTTCGAGCAATTGCTCGGCGACGGCAGCCAGTGGGGCATTAAGCTTGAATACGCGGTACAAGCATCGCCCGACGGCTTAGCGCAAGCGCTGATTATTGCCGAAGACTTTCTCGATGGCGCGCCCAGTGCACTGATCTTAGGCGATAACATCTTCTACGGACACTCACTACAAACACTGTTAGACTCCGCCAATCACAAAACCGACGGTGCGACAGTTTTTGCTTACCACGTGCACGATCCAGAGCGCTATGGTGTGGTTGCGTTTGATCAAGCCGGTACCGCCCGTTCACTGGAAGAAAAGCCAGCAACACCACAAAGTAATTATGCCGTGACTGGCTTGTACTTCTATGATGAGCAAGCGGTAGCGCGCGCCAAACAGCTGACACCGTCACACCGCGGCGAACTCGAAATCACCGACTTAAATCGCGTCTATCTTGACAATGATGAACTCTCCGTTGCACGTATGGGGCGCGGTTACGCCTGGCTAGACACCGGTACCCACGAAAGCTTGATTGAAGCGTCAAACTTTATTCAAACCATCGAGCATCGCCAAGGGTTAAAAGTTGCCTGTCCAGAAGAAATTGCCTATCGCAAAGGCTTTATCAATGCCGAGCAGCTTAAACGTTGTGCAACACCATTAGCCAAAAACGGCTACGGTCAATACTTGCTTAAACTATTAGAAGGCGAATAGCGTCGCGTTGACAAATTTGGAGCCATCATGAACGTTCTACCCACCAACATTGCTGATGTCTATATTATTGAACCAAAGGTATTTGGCGATGAGCGAGGCTTTTTCTTCGAAAGCTTCAACCAGCAACAATTCGAGCAAGCGATTGGTCAGTCGGTCAACTTTGTGCAAGACAACCACTCGCGCTCGACCCAAAATGTCGTGCGTGGGCTGCATTTTCAAACGCAACAAGCCCAAGGCAAGTTAGTCCGTTGTGCGCTCGGCACAGTGTTAGATGTCGCCGTAGACATACGTCCTGACTCGCCCACGTTTGGTGAAGTGGTCACTGTTGAACTCAGTGCCGACAACAAACGCCAGTTATGGGTCGCTGCTGGCCTCGCGCACGGGTTCAGTGTGCTTTCCGATGTGGCAGAGTTTCTATACAAAACCACCGACTACTACGCACCGCAATATGAAGCGGCCATTCGCTGGGACGATCCTGAACTTGGGATTGACTGGCGCCTGCCAGGCGAGGCAAAGCTGTCCGCCAAAGACCAACAAGCCATCAGCTTTGCTGAGTTTAAAGCGCAGATCGCCCGTGGCTAACCGCGCACTCGCCGCGTGAAACACACCCATCGTTGCCATCATTCCCCTCGGCGCGGTGGGTGCCGCGCGCAAAAAAGCACCAACAGACGCGTGGCCGTGCGCGATCTGGTTGCCAGCTGCGCAACAATAGGGTAAAAACAGCCCATTGTTTAATCCCATCATCGACGCCCGCTGGGCATCATGGCAGTTATTATCATGCTACCGTCAAAAGACAACATACAGCTATTTAAAACCATGGTAAGGCGCGAAGTGAAATCGCGTTATCAAGGCACCCTGCTTGGTTTTTTTTGGAACCTTGTCACCCCACTGCTCATGTTAGCGATTTATTCAACCGTCTTTTTAGTGGTTTTTGAAGCGAAATGGCACCTTGAGGGCGCCCAAACCGCTGATTACGGCCTCATGCTCTTTATTGGCATTTTAACCCACGGCTTTATGGCCGAAGTCCTGACCGCATCCAGTGGCATTATTCGTAACAACAGCAACCTAGTAAAAAAAGTGCGTTTCCCAGTTGCTATGTTACCGATGATCTCCGTGTGTAGTGCCGGGGTCAATTACCTCTTTGGCCTATTACTCGCCTTTGCCTATGCTGGGGTCAACCACTACCTGCAAAACCCTTTGATGATTCTCTACTTGCCGTTAGTGCTCGTGGTGTATTTAACCACCCTGACCGCGATAGCCTACTTAGTGGCCTCGCTGGGATTATACATTCGCGATATCGTCCAAATGATGCCGGTATTGATCACCGCGTTACTGTTTACCAGCACCGTTTTCTTCTCGGCACAGTCGGCCCCCGATATGCTCGCCAAAATACTGTATTTTAACCCGATTAGCCCCGTCGCCGATGCCATCCGCGATATTGTTTATGGCAAGCCGCCACAACTGGGGCAACTCGCGGTTTTGTTTATTGTCAGCTGTCTCGCATTTGTCGCCAGTTACAGCTTATTTCGCCGTTTACGGCCAAACTTTGCCGATGTGCTATGAGTATTCAGGAGCGTGCGTAATCGCCCATGCATTCTATCCATTAAAGCAGTACAGAAACGCTGCCACATAGTGTAAGCTGCCACGTTGCACCAAGACCAATACCAATACGGGGACACCATGTTTTTAGGTGAGCGATTAAAACAAAAACAACTCATCACGGATGACGACATAGAGCAAATCCTCGCTATTCAACAGCAGTCATCCATGGGTCAGCGTCAACGGTTTGGCGAATTATGCATTTCCCACGGCCTGTGTTCAGAGCAAGATGTATTAATTGCCCTGCATGAACAACTTGAATTACCGATGATGGCCGACGTGCTCAGCCAATATTTTGGTGATGATTTACCCGGCAACGAACTGGCACTGTCACTGTTCCAGGCCCAATGGTGGCAACAGCGCCAAGCGTTTCCTCTTCATCGTGACGGTGACCAAATTTTAGTAGCCCAAGCCGATATTTGGGACGACTTTGTCTTTGAAGCATTGCTGCACCAACACCAGCTCCAAGCCACGCCAGTGCTGTGTTCTAACTACGAATTGCGGCAGCTTATTTCCGGATTTGATGCTGAACGTCAAGCCGGCAATGCCCTGATTGAACAAGAAAGTAGCGCCGCGCCCGTGGTTAAATTTGTTAACGAATGTATCCAGCGTGCGATCAAAGAGAACGCCTCAGACATTCACTTTGAAGTGAACAAACAGCAGTTTTTTGTGCGCTACCGCGTCGATGGCGTACTGCGCACCGTTGACCAACCCGGCATGGCCCAACATGCCGCGATTCTCTCGCGTATTAAGCTAATGGCCGGGCTCGATATTTCAGAAAAGCGCCTCCCGCAGGATGGCCGCATTCGCGTCAGGTTATCAGGCCAGCAAGTGGACATTCGTGTCGCCACAACACCCACGGTTTATGGTGAAAATGCTGTATTGCGTTTGCTCGCCAACGAGAACACCCACAAACCCGAGGAGAAACAAAAAACCCTCGACATGTTGCCGGATCAAAAAGCCATTATTGAGGAAATCTTGCACAAAAAAACCGGGATATTCTTAGTCACCGGCCCAACGGGTAGTGGTAAAACTACCTCGCTATACACCTTGTTAGGGCGCGTGAATGATGATCAAACCAAAATCATCACCGTTGAAGACCCCGTCGAATACCAAATGAAAGGCTTGACCCAAATTCAAGTTAATGCTGATATTGGCTTAACCTTTGCCAGCGTATTGCGCTCGGCACTGCGCCAAGACCCCGACATCATGCTGATTGGTGAAATGCGTGATAAAGAAACCGCACAAATCGCAGTACAATCGGCATTAACCGGCCACTTTGTACTGTCTACCTTGCACACCAATGATGCACCCAGCAGCTTTATTCGTCTAAAAGACATCGGCATTCCTGACTATTTGATCAAATCCACCATCGTGGGGGTCATGGCACAACGCCTCGTCCGTAAACTTTGTCCCCATTGCAAACGGCCGGATCCTAACGGCGACCAGGCTGCGCACCAAGTCGGCTTTGCCGACGTGCAGCAAAACTGGGGTGCCTTACTCCCCGCCGATATTCAGTGGTACAAAGCGAGCCCAGAGGGCTGTGAGCACTGCAACAGCACCGGCTATCATGGCCGCTTAGCCATTTTTGAACTCTTAGGCTGGTCAGATGCCGAAACCGCAGAGCTCGACATGCGCCAGCTGCAAGCGGTGGCACGAGAACAAAATATGCGCTCGCTGCGTCAAGATGCTCTAATGCGCGCGGCACGTGGCGAAACCACCCTTGAAGAAGTACTACGCGTGGTGGGCTAATCGGCGACCTTGCAACGTAACCATGGACACGATCATCAACGCGAAACGAAAACGCGAGAACCAGAATGAAGCAGTTTAAATACGTGGCACGGCGTAAAGATGGCACCCTGATAGACGGATGGATCCGCGCTGAAAACGATCTCCAGGCCAAGCGCCAGCTGCAACAACAGCAACGCCAAGTGGTGATGCTGAACGAACAGCGTGATGTGAAAAGCAAGCGGATAAGTAGGGAAACGCTTATTACGACGCTGCGCGAACTGGCGACGTTACGCCAAAGTGGCATGCCGCTTGACCAATGTATGCAATCACTACAAGAAAACGTCGGCGACAAACACATGGGCGCGGCGCTAAAACGCCTGTATTACGACATTGAATCGGGTGCCAGCTTGTCAGAGGCGATTGCGGCCCAGCCTGATGTCTTCCCTTTTTATGTCGCCTCCATGTTGCGGTTGGGCGAGGCTAGTGGCCAACTGGGTGAAGCGCTATTCAGTGTCTCAGAGCGTATTGAGCGTGAAGAACAATTGGTCAGTGAAATAAAATCGGCGCTCACCTATCCCGCGTTTTTGTTAGTGGTGTGCGTGGTAGTGATTTTCTTTATGTTTCTTTATGTGATCCCCAACTTTGAGACCATGGTACAAGGCAATGGTGACGCCGGCGCGCTTGGCACCTTGCTTAATATCTCGGCCTTTTTTAATGATAACCTCATGCTCATTAGTGCGGCGGTCGCGGCAGCCGTGGGGGGGCTCTATTACGGTGCTGTGTATGGACACTTAAAAGACACCGTATTGCAAGGACTCTCTACCATTCCTTTGTTCGGTAACCTCATTGATGCATGGAACATCGTACAGTTTTCCAGTAGCATGCAAAAGCTTTTGCAGGCGGGCGTTGAGTTGGTGGAGTCGGTAGAGATCACCTTAAACAGCCTATCTGATGCACGTCTTCGCAAGCGGCTACAGCACGTGGTTTTACGGGTGCGAGAAGGCCGTGGTCTCGCTGAATCCTTAGCCGAATACGGGCTATTTTCTCCGATGGTGATTCGGTTGATCCAAACCGGTGAGGCTGGTGCATCATTAGTGCCTTGCTTTAAAGAGATCAACGCCCTTTACGAGCGTCGTCTCTCAAAGGGTTTAAAACAAATTTTAACCATTCTTGAGCCCTTGGTGATTGTGATCATGGGTGGCATTGTCGGCAGCATCATGATTGTATTGATTTCCGGCATTATTTCAGTCAATAACATTAGTTTATAATCGCGGTGCGCGCTGTCAAACGCACGAAACAGCCCAAGCGGTGATAACAAGGCTAAGCGGTTACAACAAGAGTAAGAGGACAAAATGAACAAACGTAAACAACAGGGTTTTACCCTCATCGAGCTACTTGTGGTACTCGTGTTGATTTCATTACTGGCCGGCCTCGTTGGCCCCAAACTGTTTAACCAAGTGGGCTCATCCAAAACCAAAGTGGCGGGCGCGCAAATTGAGCTACTATCATCGGCACTGAAAACCTATCGTCTCGACATGGGCCAATACCCGTCTACTGAGCAAGGCCTAAACGCGTTAATGGACAACCCCGGCGACAGCGCCATGTGGAACGGCCCCTACTTAGCCAAAGACTTACCGCTTGACCCGTGGAACCAGCCTTATCATTACAAACTCAAGCCCAACTATGAGTTTGCGCTGTACACCCTAGGCCGTGATAACCAAGAAGGCGGTGAGGGCGAAGATCAAGACGTAGGCGTGAAGTAATGCGCGCACGCGAGTGCCACCCCCCACACACCGCGCGGCTATCGCGCGGTTTTACCATGGTAGAGATGTTAGTCGTGATTGCCCTGATGGCGGCGGTATCGACCATGGTGGTGCCGAACATGTGGGGGCAATATCAGCGCTTTCAGCAAACCGAGCAAATCGAGCGCTTTTGGCAAGCCATTAACCAGCGCACCAGCGAAGTCCGCAACCAAGGAACCACGTTAATTGTTGATGCGGAGCAACCTGAATGGCAAGCTTTAGCCGCCAAACATCAACTGACACTAGTCGCCAGTGATCGGATCATTATTCGCAGTGATGGTTTTATCAAAGGTGGCGCGTTAAACCTGGCCATTAAAAATGACCAAAAAGATAAATGGACGCTACGTGTCAGCACCCCCGATGGAGACGTTAACATTGTACCTCGCCGCTAACAAAACGCGTCAATCCCGCGGCTTTACCCTGATTGAAGTGGTGGTTGCTCTCGCTATTCTTACCGCTGGCTTCAGTGTGATCTTTAAGCTGTTTCAGCAATCGGGGATCACCGCCACCCGTGTGGTCGCGACCCAACAGCAAGTCAATGCAGAGCAATCAGTATTCAGTGCGCTTAAAGCCATCAACCCGGCTGAAACCAGTAGCGGACGAGATCAAGCGGGCGATGTCAGCTATCAATGGCAATCAAACCCCATATCACCATTACTACAAACAAGAAGCAGTGATGGTACAAGCCCTTATTATGTGCAGCTCTATAAGGTCACGGTAGAGTATCAGCTCAATAACCAAACGAATGCGTTTTCTTTTGAGCAACTTGGCTGGAGTGAATAATGAGGGGAGCAGTAAGATGAAAAAAAATAACAACGCGGCGCTTGGATTCACCCTAATTGAAGTACTTATCGCGCTTGCTGTTTTTTCATCAGTGATTTCCCTCGTGATGTTTGGGCTGGATCAAGGTCGGTTACAATGGTCCAAATCGACGGAGAGGGCAAATACCTACCAAGAGTTGCAATTGAGAAAGCAATGGCTTAGCCAGCTTTTTAATCAAGCAAATGCAAGTATGTTCAAGCAAGGTTACGGGAGTGAAACAGCATTCTTTTATGGCGATCAAAAAAGAGTCAAGTTTCTAAGCAACGCCCCCATCATAGATGGCCCAGGATCCTATGCGACTGTTGAACTCACAGTTGAAGAGAAAGATAACCAAAAGGCATTATTATTTCAGCAGTGGGCTTACACAGACCCGTATCTCACGCAAACAGCGGAGGCGCAATCATCACAAAGCTTGGTATTGTTAGATAATATCAGCGATGTTCAGTGGCAGTATTACCTTTCAGCACGCACTGAGCCAACATCGATGGAAATTCGATTTGGTGGCTTTAGGTCACGCCCTGAAGGGTTTTGGAGTGATCAGCCATATGACGCTGATTATGAACAAGTTATTCCCCCTATGGTTCGTTTGAGTTTTCGCTGGCAGGGGAGCGCCTATCAATGGCAGTTTTATTTGCCAATGAAATCAGAAGCATACAACCAGGGTGATAGTCTAGAGGTAAAATGAGTATTACGTTCAAGAAACAGAGAGGCGTAGTGTTACCCCTGACATTGATTATTCTTGCTGTCCTTACTGCGATGGCGAGTATTGTTATCCTGCGCAGTGATCGGAGTATCGAGCAAGCAACATATGTCCGAGACAAGTGGCATGCTCGCCTAGATATTCATAATGCGGAACAGCGTCTTTTCTTTGCTATGTATGGTGGCGAAAGCCAATCTGGCGGTTTCCAATTGGGCGAGACACTGTTACGCACTGATAGCGCACCAACAAGATTGTCAAATAACGTTTGGGTCTCATTGCAAGATGCAGACGGATTGGTCGGCCTAACTTTTGTAGATAAAGATCGGCTCTCAAAAGTTATGAGGCATTTTTATCCTGAGCCCCAGGCGAGCAACATTGTTAGCCGCATCATCGCTTGGCAGAGTACAACAGGGACGACGCTAACAGCAACTGAGGGGCCAGAGCCACGCTATGATCTGTTTCGTAGTCTTGACGAGCTGATGCTTATACCCGGTATTAGCGCAGAGGACTTTAATGGATCCTGGACGATGAAAGGCGAGAACCGACTCACTAACTGCTGCCAATTTGGCCTGAGAGATCTCGTGTCCATTCGCGCCCGAACCAGCCCGAATTTAATCGCGATGCCGCATGTGTTACTAAAGATTTTATATGGACTCAATGATGCAACGCTCGCGCGATTATCGCGCCTAAAGCGTGATGCAAACTGGCGAGGGGTGGCTTCATCATTGCGAAATATGGGAGTCCCGTTTACGTCCGACAGCCAGTTCCCAGGTAAAGAATACATTGTTAGATATCAGTCTGGCGATATTCGGGCGAGAGGTCGTTATGAAATTCTGCCTTATCAGTTTCCGCCCAAGCGCATGACGTGGTACTTTCCCGATCAGTATCGCTATTTTGACTCTCGAGATTAATAGGCAGTAACAGGTGATTAAGCAACTACAAAAACAGTGGCTAGTATGGCCAGCGTGTTATCGTGAAGACAATCCAAGTTTAAAAAAGGCTGGGCGCTTCGACAAAGTGATTGGGCTCGTTCCCCAGCAACTTTGTCTCTTCAAAACATTCTACTATCAATGCGATCTTGTTGCTCACAACGAGTTAAAAGATTGTGTGAAAAATGAAATAGAGCAACTCGTTGACTGGAAACAGGTCGCTTTACACTTTTGGACAACCAAGCGTGATGAGCAATGGCTGGTATCCGTATGGTTTTGGGATGCCGATAGCATCACTTTCACTGATAGCGTGACTCACATTGTGCCTGCGCTAGCTTACTACTTGGCATGTACCTCAGCAGACAGAGGAACGCTGATATACCAAGAACGTGCGATCGACAATACGGGTAAAAGCGACCAGGTGTCTTGGGGAGTTGTATGGCAATCGCCGCAGTGTCTTGAACAGCTTTATCCGCTTAGTTCCCCGCTTCATTATAGAAGAATAGAGACGCAACTGGCAGCGCAGGACGAACGAGTGTTTAGTAACGCAGATCCGGATAGCTGCGTCGTTATCAAAAACAAACCGTTAGTGCCGTTTAATCAAACACCGCGCGCCGCTGTGTTGGCACAAGGTAAGTGCGGCAACCAGTTCGACATCGATAACCCATGGCGTTACTGGAAAACAATAGTTATGTTCTGCGTCTTGCTAGCGGCATATTTGAGCGCCGATGGGGCACTGATCAATTACCAGCTAAACCAAGCTGACCAACGAGTGAGTCAATTGGCACGTGACACTACGCAGCTTCAAACCCATCGCGCTAAAGCGCTAGAGCAACAAAAACTTCTGAAAGAGTACAACCAAGCACGAGAGAGGCAGCAACTCGTGGCACGTATTATGAACAAACTCGCGAACAATCTAAGTAAAGACGTGATTATCGAACGTTTTACATACCAAAATAAAAAAATTGTTTTGAAAGGCTCGATTGAGGACACGCTTGGCTTATTAGAGTCTATTTCAAATATTGATGAGGTAACAAGTGCGCGTTTATTGGGTGAGGTAACGCAAACTGAAGCCGGTCGTCAGGAGTTTCAGGCGGAACTGCAAGTGAAGGAGGCTGGTTCATGATTGATGTTATTCAACAAAAATGGCAAGGATCCTCGTTGAAAGAGGAGCTTTCAAGTCCACTTGTACAATGGGTGAGCTTGCTTTGTGTGCTTGTTATTATAGGTCTTGCTATCATAGACCCTTATTTGCAATGGCGTGCGGGCGTTGATCAACGCCTCGATCAAAAGCAGCTTCAACTCGGCAAGTTGCAAACGCTCAAAGCCAACGAGAGTGCCATTCAACAATGGATTCAAAAAATGGATGCAGCGTTTGCCCAGGCACAGCAAGGGCTGATTGATGAACGCACCAATGGGCGTGCGATATCTAATCAAGTAAACGCATTCGAGGACGTATATCGTCCTTTGGGCCTAAAATTCACAGGGCGACGTTTTGCTGAACCCGTAATGACTCCTTGGTTAGGAGAGAATGTGCAGTCAAACTGGCGGCTTCAAGGAAGCAGTGACGACATCCTCTATCTGCTAACACGATTGGCCAACCAACCAAAAATCATGGAACCAGTTTTTGTGGAAATCAAACAAGTTAATGCCTCTAGACGTAGTAAAGAGAAAACGTACGAGATAGCGATTAATTTGCGAGGGTATAGAAAAATGGTGCTGTCCCAGCTAAAAGCGAGGTCGCAATGAAACTGGGTAAGGCATGGAGCAGCGAACACAAGCTTCTAGCAATGGCATGTGGCTTAGCAATGGTGGGGCTAGTGCTTACATATTGGCAGATACATTCTTTGTCTATAGCTGATACAAGCAAGACTGCTTTTAACTCACCGAAAGGGTATGAATTTATTGAGGTCGCTCCCCCTCCGGGAAACATCTTCATTGAAGGGCGAAGGATTGCGTCGCGTGATAAAAACAAAGACGAAGAAGCACGCCCGCCTAAAGAAGCGACTACCAGTGACTTCGTGCTAGCCAGTATTATTGAGCGAGGTCACAAGAGCATCGCTATATTCATTGCAGACAACAAACGCATCAGCTTATCTCCAGGACAGCAAGATCCCTTGATCGGTAAATTAATCCTATTGAGAGGAAACCAAGCGACAACAAGTTTGGCTGATGGCACTGAAAAACAGTGGAAACTGTTTCCTATTTCCAACCCAGGCAAACCAAATAAAGAGGAAACCCCATCATCATGAGTGGTGTAAAACGTAAAATAATCAGGTGTCGTTCGTTAGCCACAGCATTGGTCCTTGCATCGATGCTGGTGGGGTGTGCGAACTTCAAACCCCTACCACCCAACACATACGCAACGCCGCCTAATGGCAGTCAAACCAACGAAACCACCATTGTAGGAAAAAACAATGAGGCAGCAGAGGGACAACCGTTAAAGCCTGGGCAGTATGTACGGTTTGACGAAAGCATTCGTAGTGCGCCTTTACTACATGCAGCAAAAACAAACACAGCCGTTGATAAAGCGCTAGGGTTGCCCAATGAGCCAGTAAAGCTAAACGCGGATGAACTTCCTGTTAACCACTTTATTAACTTAGCGCTCGGTGACGTACTGGGTGTGAATTATATCGTCGATAATGATCTTTCGGAAAATACTTCGCCAATCACATTACGAGTGAACAAGTCCGTCACGCCCGTAAGAATGCTTGGGCTAGTAGAAGAAGTGCTTCAAGTGAATGGCATTGCGTTGGTGCGTGAAGATGATCTTATAAAGGTCATTCCTGCCGCTAAAACGGATAACCAAACCCCTGAACTGTTGAATCAGTCAGTCGAACCAATGCTGCGATACGGCAAAGTCGCGCAAATTATGCCAATTTACTATTTGTCAATTAATCAAGCCTCATCAATGGTCTCCAAACTGCTGCGAGAAGGCAGTGGTGGTACTGTATTAGTACAAACCCACCTCAACTCGTTGATGGTGGTAGCACAACAAAAAGAGATCAAGCGCGTAGAAAACTTATTAGCTAAACTAGACGTGCCGAGCAAGTCAGCCAGTCATATGGCATTAGCAACGCCCCGATACAAAACCGCCTCGGAGCTCTCGAAATCTCTGAAAGCGGCCTTAGACGCAGCCTCGATTCCAACCTCGATAGGACGAGGCACTCACGGCGTGATTTTGACGCCAGTAAACAGTGAACAGCTACTCATCTCGTCAAGTACAAAAGCGTGGTTGCGAGTTGCTCAGGAATGGCTGAAGCGGCTTGATATCCCAGAAAAAATAGAGGGTAAAAACGGTGTCTATGCCTATTACATGAAAAATACCAAAGCGTCAGATGCGTGGAATGTCGTCTCGACGATATTCGGCGGGAAAGAGGCGAAAAACGGCAATACCCAAAAAGCGGCACAACAAAATATAGTGGAGTCGGCCAGCGGCAATGGGGTGACACCAGGCAATGTCGGTTTTCAGCGTTTAGGAAGCAATACCGCGGGTGCCATGAGTGTGGTAGACAAAAACTTTCGGGTTGTTATTGATAATAAGCGGAATGCGATTATTTTCCAAGGTCAATATACGGACTATCAGCGCCTCATTGAACTACTTAAATTTGTTGATCAGCGCCCGCGCCAGGTACTACTCCAAGCGACGGTTGCCGAGGTAAAAGTAGAGGATGGCTACTCATTTGGCACCGAGTTTAACACCGATCAAGGTGATGTCACCGGCGGGACCAATGGCCTAATCCAAACCGCGGGCAATCTTACCTTAAACGGCGTGTTTGGTGACTTTACGGCGAAGTTCTCCGCGGCATTAGACTCCGGTAAGGCACAAGTGCTATCAAGCCCGCGCATTATTGCCATGGACCAACAGCCCGCGCGTATCAATATAGGCGAACAAATTCAGGTAAAAACGGGTGAGGTGTCAGGGGGAGGAGATGACTCCACCGCCACCATTACCTACCAATATGTTGATGTTGGGATCACATTAGACATTACGCCAACGATCAACCAGAACGGCCTCGTAGAGCTCATTCTAAGCCAAGAAGTGAGTTCCCAAGGTGTAAAATCAGGGGATAGCATTCCGATTAACCGTCGCTCGCTGCAAACCCAGCTACTGGCTGACAGTGGTGACACGGTTTACATGGGGGGGCTTATTTCTAAAGACAATAATAGCTCCAAGAAAAAAGTGCCCTTACTAGGAGACATTCCCCTTCTAGGTGGTCTATTTAGCTACACTGAGGAATCACAAAACTCCACTGAGCTAGTATTATTGATCACACCTTATGTGATCAGTAGCCGAGATGAAGCGCAATTTTATACCAAAGAATTTAAATCACTCACGGGGTGGGAATTAGCACAAAGCCTACCGCAATAAGCACCCCTCTGCATATCTCGCCACCTAGCATCCTATAGGTGGCGTTTTTTTATCCAATTTAAGCTGACAATTGTGTGACACTTATAGTATTTTGATGACACTCAACTGATGATTGATGAGTAAAAGTGTACAAAATCACGTCACTTAAACCTTTAGACTTAATTTCGTTTGAAAACGGGATGTTTATCACGAGGGAATACCTTTAAAATATTAAAAAAATAAAGAAAAACACTTTAAAAACAGATGCTTGTATTGTTTCTGTCTGAGCGTTATTTGTGGTAAATAATCCAGTTTTTACTCTTTAAGTGTGAGCGATGTCTCATTTATGCTGTGACAGATGTCTAACCTTTCGTTTTACGTATGGCTATTTCTCATTGACTTAACAGCGATTATTAATAAGAATTGAGTCGCGCACTTCGGAGCGCGGACTAAAACGTAACGCAACGCTAACCAAGGCTTGAAAAAGTGGCGCAGTGTGCTTAACTGTGTGCAAGGCTTGAAATAGCAAGCGGTAGGTGCGACGGAAAGTGCACCGGAGTTGATCAAATGGCTCTCTGTCGAGAGTCAGATTTATAAAATGGATCCAACTAAAGGATATAACTAACATGTTAAAGAAAACCTTTCTAGCTGCAGCAGTGGCTTCAGTGGTAGCAGCACCAGCGATGGCAGACGTAGAGCTGACATACGGTGGCTTTGGTGCGCCAAGCAACACTATCACGACAACTACTTTGGCAGCTGTTACTAAACAACCAGTACTGAGCTTCTCAACCGCGGAAGACCAAGTAGCCGCTGAGTTCGGTGTAAACGGTGACCTGAAACAAAACGGTTTCATCACTATCGAGCTAACCGGTAACGCAACTTTCAACGAAAATGAAGTACGTCAGTGGTTGACAGGTAGTGCAGCAGATTTAAGCGATCTTGAAATCGATCTACAGCTTGCAACCATCCAAGCGATTGGCGGTACGCTTCAAGGTTCAGCGACTGTACCTGCGACAGAAACTGATTTGTCTAAAGTGTTGAAAGTGATCCCAACCGGTGCTGGTGAGCACCAAGCGGACTACGCGATCGATTTGGACGGTAAGCGTCTGCGCATCGCACTCAAGCAAACCACCGGCTCTACTGACGACATGATTCAAGAGTCTGCTGGTGTTGCTGTTGATGGAGACGTAAACACAGCAGCAATCGCAGCTGGCCTTGCCGCGGATTCAGCAGCACTGACTGCTGCGGGTGTTGTCGGTGCTTCTGACGGCGCAGACGAATCAGCTCCAGGTAATGCCGACGGTACTGCAGGTTACTTGTTCTCTGATGTGAATGGTACAGCGACTACTGACACAGAAAAAGCTGCATACATTCGTGGCTTAGGCCCGACTGGTGTTTCTTATCTTGAAGATCTTGCTGGCTTCGCTACTGGCGATACCACTGAGACATTGGTTGCTGGCGGTACGGAACTGAACTTTGACTTTGCCAACGCAAACCAAATCTTCAACCTGCAGTCTGGCCAAAACAACGATGTAGCTGTGAAGATTGGTGCACTGAAAAACGCCTCTTACTCTGCAGACCCAGTACAATCTGGCAAGCTGTTCCAGCTTGGCGATCTGTTTGAGCTAGAAGCCACTGACTCTGGTAAGGCAACCGCGCTGGTTTCAACTGGCTTCTTGTCTGTTGACACTAACGATGACACTGTTGCTGACGACAACGACATCGCGGCAAATGGTTTTGAGCTGTACAACCGTACGTCTAACCAAAACATCCAGTTGAACAAAGTTAACCTAAGCCTACACGGTGACCTGAACGCGTTCCGTGCAGACAATGCGGGTAACTTGTTGCTGAAAGACGGCACTGCATCAGGTTGGACCCTAGCATCTGACGGTATGTCTGCCACGGCACCTGCCGGTAACGCAGTCCTTCAAGGTGTTAACACTCTGGACGCAGCCGCTTCTTCAGTAGCAGCAAGCGCGTGGGATGACCTGAACAAGCTGTATGTTGCAACTGATAACGCAACTCCAGTGGAAGCACAGAGCATCTCTGTTAAAGCGTCAATCCTTGGTGTTGACCAAGACACCTTCAACGACTTTGACGATACACTGTCTGAGCTGTTCCTAATCACGCGTGACGGTCTGAAGTTCGATACTATCCTAACGGGTACAACGTCTTCTAACTCTGTTCACATCCGTGACGTATCTGGCATCCTTCCTGAAGAAGGCGGTAAGATTTACGTGACTGTTTGGGAATATGACGCACACGCACGTGGCGAATCTGGCGAGCGTAACGTACTGGCTGACCGCGAAGAGCTGACTGTACGTCTACCATCTAACGGTGCAGT
Organism: Salinivibrio sp. ES.052; assembly: GCF_900141775.1. Lineage (GTDB taxonomy): Bacteria > Pseudomonadota > Gammaproteobacteria > Enterobacterales > Vibrionaceae > Salinivibrio. The sequence goes on from NZ_FSRI01000001.1 coordinate 535,001, forward strand.
AACCGTTGACCCTGCAACCATCGCAGATCAACTAGGCATCGAAGTGGCGCAAAACCGTCAAGCACGTATGCTGTTCGAAGTTGAAACCAATGTAGGTGAAGTAGCTGTTAAGAAGAAAGACGCTAGCGGCACTGACATCCAAACTGGTTCACAAGCTGAAGAGCGTGACATCGTAGATTTCACTCTGTAAGTAATTACCTACTAGGTAATAAAGAGACTGAAAATCAAACAAAGCGCCCCCTACGGGGCGCTTTTTTATTTGCGCCTATACGTGGGCTGTTACCCGTCAATACGACTTTGCAAACCGCCTCGCTTTTCCCCATAATAACCGCCCTTAGCCGCTAACTTATAAGCATCATGGTTGTTTCTGTTTTAAAGGTTACCAAAAGTTTTGCCTTAGCCCGTGGCCCCTGGCAACGTCTACGCCAAGCATTGTGGCCGCGCCCAAACGATGAGCGCTTTTATGCCCTGCGTAACATTGACTTTCACGCCCACAAGGGCGAAACCGTCGGCATTGTGGGCCATAACGGCAGTGGTAAATCCACCTTACTGCAGCTGATTTGTGGTGTAATGCAACCCGACCAAGGCCGCATTCATCTGCAAGGCCGCGTCGCCGCCTTGTTAGAGCTAGGCTCTGGCTTTAACCCTGAATTTACCGGGCGCCAAAATGTCTATTTCAATGCCCAGTTATTAGGCCTGACTCGCCAAGAGGTAGAAGCGCGATTCGAGGCCATCACCGAGTTTGCCAATATCGGCCGTTTTATCGATCAACCGGTCAAAAACTATTCCAGCGGTATGATGCTGCGTTTGGTGTTTGCGGTGGTCATGCATATTGACCCGGATGTCCTCATCATTGATGAGGCGCTTGCGGTAGGCGATGATGCCTTTCGCCGCAAGTGCCATGCCAAACTAAAACAGCTGCAAGCGAAGGGCGTGACCTTGTTGTTTGTGTCTCATTCTGCGGGGCAAGTGATCGAGCTGTGCGACCGCGCCGTGTTGCTCGATCAAGGTGAGCTGTTAATGGAAGGCAAACCCAAGCAAGTGGTACAGCAATACCACAAACTGCTGCACATGGAAGGTGAGGAGCGACAAACTTACCGTCAAGCCATTATCGACGGCCTGCGCGAGACGGATACCAAACCGTCAAAGGCCAAAACAGAGGCCCCGAGTACGGGCGATTATGATCCCGGTGTGAAGCCGGCCTCCACCATGTGGTACGCCAGCGACGGTGCCCATATTCATCATCCGCACATTGAGAATCAACACGGTGAGACCGTGAATATGCTCAATGGTAGTGAGACCTATGATTATGTCTATCAGGTGGCCTTTGACCGCGAAGCCTTTGAGGTGGGCGGTGGCATGATGATTAAAACCGTGTCGGGCTTTGAGCTGGCAGGGGCGACCTCGACCCGTGATCACACCTTGCGTATTCCTTATGTGGCCGCCGGACAAACGTTAGAAATGCGTTTTCGATTTCAGTGCAACCTACCTAATGGCAGCTACTTTCTTAACTGTGGCTGTTCGGCGCTGGTTGACGGAGAGCGCCGCTTTTTACACCGAGGCGTCGATGCGGCCATGTTTACTGTGGTAGAACAAAGCCAGCACGTCACCGGCGCGGTGGATTTGGTATCGCGTATTGTGCCGAGATTGTTGGATGATGAGGTAACGGCGTCATCGGAGGCTGAACCGAGTGCGTCCTAATTTATATATTGTCGGGGGACAAAAGTGTGGCACCTCGGCGTTGGCGCACTTTCTCGCCCAACACCCAGATATTGCTCTGGCTCATAATAAAGAAGCCCATGTGTTTGATGATCCTGATATGTATTATCAAGGCCCACCACAATGGGATAAGGCCTATCAAAAAGCGTTTGCCCATGTCACTGCCCCGACGCGGTATTACTGTGATGCGACGCCGATTTATAGTTATTTGACTGAGTTGCTGCCTCGCATTGCTCATTATTCACCGGGCGCACGGGTGATCATGATGGTACGTGACCCAGTCGAGCGGGCGATCTCGCAATACCATATGGAAAAGGGCCGCGGCAACGAGCACCGCAGTATGTTAGGCGCGTTTTTAGCTGAGCCTTTCCGGCTGTGGCGCGATAACCACAATCTGGCATTAGACGCTGCTCGTCGCTGCCATTCATACCTCGATCGCGGGCGTTTTTTAACCCAATTCCAAGCGATTGACCAAGCATTCGGGCCATACGAGTACATTGTGGTACACAACGATGATTTGCGTTATCACCATCATGAGACCTTGGCGCGCATCTTCGGCTTTTTAGATTTACCTAACCATTCCATTGTGGCTGAGCCTGTCTTCACTGGCAATTATAGCCAGCCATCGCTAGGGCAAAAAGTCGCCCGCTATTATGCCAAGGCACGCTTAAGCTTAGAATCCGATTTAATTGCGCAGTTTAAACACCGCGAACAATAACACTCACGAGCATTTATCATGACCAGTACAGCAGCGGCTCAATCTTCACAAACGAACACCACTCCCTCCTCAAGTCACACTGGCACCCAAGTTGTTGTGGTGCTGGGCATGCATCGTAGCGGTACCAGTGCCTTAACCAAAGCGTTAGAGGTTTTGGGTGTGTCGCTCAGTGAAAACTTGATGCCAGAAGGGGAGTTTAATCCCAAAGGCCACTGGGAAGACCTAGACATTGTTGCTATTAACGATAAATTACTCGCCCATTATGGTTGTGTGTGGTTTAGCCCTTATCAGCCTGAACTGGACTTAGATGATCCTTTTGTTGATGCATTGATCGATGAAGCGGTAGCGTTATTGCGAGGCCGTATTAGCGCGTTGGGCTGTTATGGCTTTAAAGATCCGCGTACTTCACGCTTACTGGCGTTTTGGCAAGCTGTGTTCGCCCGCGCTAACGTTACCCCCAAGTATGTTTACGCCGTGCGCAACCCACTTGACATTGTTAAATCCTTGCAAAAACGCGACCAGCTGACCGAGCAGCATGGCTATCTGCTTTGGGGGCACCATACCTTTGATAACCTAACGCTGTTAGCCGACAAGCCTGTTTATTGGGTGCCGTTTGATGCCTTGTTACAGTCGCCAAGTAAGGTGATGGCTGAGTTGGCCCAATTTATCGCCTTAACGCCGGCACCAGAGAGCGAATGTGAGGCCTTTTGCCGAGACTATATCGACCCAACGCTTTGCCATAGCGCTTCAACCTTGACTGATCTTTATCAGTCAGACCATGCTTGGCCCTGGGTGATTGTGTTGTATAAGTGTGTGCAGCAGCTCAGCCAAACGCAAGCGAACCCCAATACACTCGCCCAGGATTCAGAGTTTCAAACCTTGGCATCCCGCTATCCCGCGACGTGCCAGCATAGCCAAAACCAGTTATTTGAAACCGTGAGTCGCGCTTATTATGAGCAGCTAGCACAGATTTATCATTTAAAACTGAGTGTCACTCAGCATCAAGACGATGCCCGTAACCGCCAAGCAGAGCTGCAAAATGGTATTCAAGAGCTGCGTGCGGCACTTGACGAGCAAACGATGGTTGTGGCTGAGCGTGATGCCGATTTAAAGGACATACAGCAACAGCTCACGCAGGCACAGCGTACGCAAAAGGACGCCGAACAAATCGCCCAATCTGCGCAGGCAGAGCTTGCTCTGGCTCAACAGCATGGCCAGGCGTTAGAGCAAGCGATAGGTGAGATCCGCCGTTCAACGTCATGGCGTATCAGCGCGCCGATACGTGGGTTGGGGCGTGCCGCACGTCAACCTCAGCAAGTGTTTACCTGGCTGACCGCCAAAGCCCGTTTGGTCAACCAATTACGTCGACAACATGGCGGCATGATCAATCTATTTAAACGGGCCTGGACCTTGTATCGTACTCAGGGCATTGATCAATTAATTGCTGGCACAAAATACCAATTAGCCACCCACGAATATGGTCACTGGTTAGCCCATTATGGCACCCCGAGCACCGAGGCCCAGCAAGCGATTACGGCACGGGTGGACAGTTTTGAATACCGACCACACGTTTCTGTGTTAATGCCGGTGTATAACCCAGATGTGAGCCATTTAGAGCAAGCCATTGCCTCGGTACAAGCGCAACTGTATCCGCATTGGGAGCTTTGCATCGCCGATGACTGCTCGACCAATCCAGAGGTAAGCGAGGTGCTGCAAGCCTATGCGCAACAAGATGCGCGTATCAAGGTGGTGCATCGCCAGCAAAATGGCCATATTTCGGCGGCGAGCAACAGTGCACTGGCTATCGCAAGTGGGGACTTTGTTGCGCTGATGGATCAAGACGATACACTCGCGATTGATGCGTTGTACTGGGTCGCTGAAACGATTCTTGCTCATCCAGATGCCGCATTAATCTATAGCGATGAAGACAAGTTAACCGCTGATGGAAATACGCGCTATGACCCTAACTTTAAGCCGCAATGGAATCCTGAGCTTATTCGTTCCATGAATTGTGTGTCGCACTTGGGCGTTTATCGTAAAGCGATCGCAGACGAGATCGGCGGCTTTCGTGAGGGCTTTGAAGGCGCACAGGATTGGGACTTTGTCTTGCGATTTTCAGAGCAGATAAGTCGCGATCAAATTATTCATATTCCACGGATTCTCTATCACTGGCGCGCCATAGAGGGCAGTACGGCGACAGGTGGTGATGAAAAACCTTATGCCTTGCTAGCGGGCATCAAAGCGGTAGAGGAGCACCTTGCGCGCCAAAACATCGACGCGACGGTTGAACAACATCCAGATCGACACTATGCCCGTGTACGTTACACCTTGCCTGAGCCGTGCCCCTTGGTCAGCCTAGTGATCCCAACCCGGAATGGGTTAGAGGTACTGAAGGTGTGTATTGACTCTATTTTAGAAAAAAACACCTACCCGAACTACGAAATTATTATTGTTGATAACGGATCGGATTGTCAGCACACGTTAACCTATCTCGCAGACTTACAAGCCCAGCACAGCAATGTACGCGTGTTGCGTGACGACAGCCCGTTTAACTACTCGGCGCTCAATAATAAAGCGGTGGCCGAGGCCAAGGGCGAGCTGGTTGCCCTAGTGAATAACGATGTTGAGGTGATCACGCCAGAGTGGCTCACCGAGCTGGTGAGCCATGCGATTCAGCCTAATGTGGGTGCCGTCGGCGCGCGTTTATGGTATCCCGATAACACTTTGCAACATGGCGGTGTGATCATGGTGGGCGGCGTGGCAGGCCATGCCCACAAGCACTTGCCGAAAGGTCAGCCAGGCTATGCCTGCCGTGCTATTGTGGCACAAAACTATTCGGCGGTGACCGCGGCATGCCTTGTGGTACGTAAATCCCTATTTGAGCAAGTAGGGGGCTTGAACGAGGGCGATTTAACCGTCGCGTTTAACGACATCGACTTTTGCCTAAAGCTAAAGCATGCTGGCTATGACAATGTCTGGACGCCCTTTGCCGAGCTCTATCACTATGAGTCAAAAACCCGTGGCTTTGAAGACACCCCGGAAAAACAAGCGCGTTTCAATAAAGAAGTGACGTATATGCAGGCCAAATGGCAAGATATTTTGCTCAATGATCCTTGTTATAACCCCAATTTAACCATGGCCCGAGAGGATTTTTCTCTCGCCGAAGAACCAAGGGTATAGCATATAGCACTGCATCGGCTGAGCGCCTGGCGACACACGTGCTCAGTCGATCGGCCTTAGGGGGGATATCCCCATGATACTATGGGCGGCGATGACGCCAGCGCCTGCCTAATTTTGTTATATTACTCCCACTTATTCTGTGTATCAATAATAAGTCACTCAGCCTTATTATTGATACACTTCATCCTTCAAACTTGGAGGGATGACAATGGAAAAAATATTAAAACGTTACAGATTCGAGGCGACGCTTCTAACCGCGATGTTGATCGTCTCGTTGTGGTTGATTTTTGGAGGGTAACCCGCTTTCATCCACCTATGCCAGAATCCACTCGATTTTGCCGCCCTATATCGCGTACAATCACGATGTTTTCGGGGGATTATCATTGAGTCACCATGAGCTTTTCTAACGTCAGCATCATTTTTCTGTGTGTACTTGGCATTTATACTGGTCATATCTTATTCAAGCGGGCCTCGTCGTATTTTCCAACCGTTTTAAGCGGGTCTTCCATCCTTGACTTTGTCTTTAATAACGACTTGTGCTGCGCCTTGTTGACTGAGACCGTTCGACTTAACGCTGATTCCATATAGAACGTAGATTTGGCATGACGACATGACAATTTTATTTACGAGCAAAGGATTCATTATGGCAAACGAAACGCGCGCTTTAATTGGCTACACAGGGTTTGTTGGACAGACACTCATCAAACAGACAGCATTCACAGACTTTTACCGTTCGACAAATATCAGTGACATCAAGGGTAGACGTTTTGATACTATCGTTTGCTCCGGCGCACCTGCAGTAAAATGGCTAGCAAATAAAGAACCAGAGAAAGACAGCCAATCCATTGATTTACTAATAGATTGTTTGAAGCAGGTTCGATGTAAGAAAATCATCCTGATCAGTACCGTAGATGTTTTTGGCGATGCGAATGGCGTCGATGAAAATACTCAGGTTGAAACCCAAGATCTACATCCGTATGGTTTCAATCGTTACAGACTAGAAAGCTTTGTGAGAGACAACTTTGATGATCACTTGATAATAAGATTACCAGGTTTAGTTGGTCCAAGGTTAAAAAAGAATGTCATTTATGATTTTTTAAATCAGAATAATCTAAATGCCATTGATAGTCGCGGCGTTTTCCAGTTTTATCCCATGGTTAATCTGTGGAGTGATATTGAAGTTGCCATCAATAATAACTTGGATCTTATTCACCTTACTTCTGAGCCGATCTCAGTCAAGGAAGTCGCCCAAGAAGCGTTTAATATGACATTTGATAATGAAGTATTATCACAACCCGCTAAATATGATTTTCAGACCCGTTATGGCGATATTTATCTATCGAAAGGGAATTATCAATACACTAAGAAAGAAGTGTTGCTGGCTATCCGAGCTTACGCGCAATCTGAGCAGGTAACTAAATCATGACCAAAATATCAATATCAAACATCGCGTGGCAAGTTCAGCATGATGCCCAAGTGAGAGACTTGCTGTCCAAGTATGATGTGTCATATGTCGATCTTGCGCCCTCAAAATATGTTGATACTAAGCGTCCTCTCAATATGTCAGACGTACAGCGAGTAAAAGACTTTTGGTTATCGAGCGGTATATGTCCGCTAGGGATGCAGTCGCTATTGTTTGGAACCGAAGGCTTAAACGTGTTCGGTGATACCGCGACGCAAGATCGGATGCTTTCACATTTGGATCGTATTTGTGCTATCGGCGATGCGCTAGGTGCTCGTTTACTCGTCTTTGGCTCTCCCAGAAACAGAGATTGCTCTGGTTTAGAGAAAAAAGACATTCACGACACTGCAGTCAGTTTCTTTAGACGGCTAGGAGATATAGCGAGAAAGCACGATGTGACTGTATGCTTAGAGCCTAATCCCACGCGTTACAATGCAAATTTTATGACAACGAGCACTGAAACCGCCAATGTTGTCCAGGCGGTCAATCACGAGAATATTAAGATGCAATTAGACACGGGTGCTATGTGTATCAACAGTGAAGATCAGGCGTCAACGTTAGAAAGAGTAAAGGATTATATCGGCCATATACACATAAGCGAACCTGACTTAGTCCCGGTTTGTCAAAATAATGACTATCAAGAGCGCCTTGCCCCCTTGATTAAAAAGCATTTTCCCAATATGCCTATCACGATTGAAATGTTAACCAAAAAGAGCGATTTGGTGCTAGATGATATAGAGGAAAGCATCCGTTACGTTACCGAACTCTATCAAGGTTAAACTATGAAATGGTTGATTTTAATTCTGGGGGTCACTTCAAATGCCTCGGCGAGTGCGTTGATTAAACTAGCCGTATCACCCCCGTTGCGCAAGTTAAGTCTCAATGATCCTTTGTCGATACTGACTAATTTACCTTTACTCGCCGGGGTTGCTTTATATGGCTTAGCGTTTGTTTTATACGCAGTGGCCCTACATTATCTTCCTTTAAATATTGCACATCCAATATTAACGAGTGGGTCCATTGCTTTAGTTTCATTGATATCTGTAGTGGCATTCGGAGAAAAACTAGCTTTATCCAGTATGCTGGGGATCGGACTTATACTAATAGGCGTTGTCGTTCTGACAATGAAGTAAGATGGAAAGAAACGTAGATATTGCAATCATTGGCGGAGGCTTCTTCGGTTTATACATCTCAGAGTTTTTTGCCAAGTTAGGGAAGTCAGTGGCTGTTATTGAAAAAGACAGTGACTTGATGCAAAGAGCGTCTTACGTGAACCAAGCGCGTGTTCATAATGGTTACCACTATCCTAGGAGTATTCTAACGGCACTGAGATCACGTATATCTTTCCCCCGGTTTGTAGACGAATTTGAAGATTGTATAGATAGTGACTTTGATAAGTACTATATGATTTCTAATCAACTAGGAAAAGTAACGCCACATCAGTTCCAAAAATTTTGTGAAAGAATTGGCGCACCTTGTGATCCCGCCCCAAATCATATTAGAGCGTTAACTAACCCAAACCTTATTCAAGGCGTCTTTAAAACGAAAGAGTTTGTATTTAACTCGCAAACACTAAAAGAGAAAATGCAATATAGGTTAAAAGATAAAAGTGTTGATATATTATTAAATCATGAAGCTAAGTCTATTAAATATTGCAACGATGAATCTAGAATTAATCTCACATTAGAGAGCGATGGCGAACAATCTCACTTGTCAGCAAAGCAAGTGTTCAACTGCACATACGCGATGTTAAATTCTGTGCTGCTCAACTCTGAGCTTTCCGTTATCCCACTTCGACACGAAATGACGGAAATGTGTATTGTTGATGTGCCCGATGAAATTAAAGATATTGCTATTACGGTAATGTGTGGCCCTTTCTTTTCTACTATGCCGTTCCCCTCTAAAAACGCCTATTCCTTTAGTCATGTCCGTTATACGCCTCATTATGAATGGAATGATAAAGACGATTCGTACATTAATGCTTATGATCATTTTGCTAGAGTGAAAAAAGAAACGGCTTGGCGTAAAATGCAGTTAGATGCACAAAGATACATCCCGATACTCAGCGAGCTAAAATACAAAGAATCTCTTTGGGAGGTAAAAACCATTCTTCCAAGGAGCGATACTGATGATTCTAGGCCGATTTTATTTAAAGAAAATTACTTGATGCCCGGCTTACATTGTGTTCTGGGCGGAAAAATAGACAATGTATATGATGCGATTCAAAAAATAATAGAACTTGGATTAGACAAATGACCAAAAGTGAATTATTTGTATCTGTTGTTCTTGTAGCAGATAACTGCGTAGAAAAATTAAGAAAATTGGTAGAAGACGTTTCTCCATATTTGGATAAAAGCTATTCGGACTATGAAATTGTAGTAATAGACCAAAAGTCTAGCGATACGACGGAACAGGAAATGGAAAGACTCCTGTCTGTCTATCAATCTATTCGATACATAAGACTTGCTCAAAAAGTTGCAAGTGACGTAGCCTTGGCCGCTGGCATCGAGAACGCGATTGGTGATTTTGTCGTCGTGCTCAATGTCGATACGGACAGCAAAGAGATAATTACTGAATTTGTAGAAAGAGGAAGGATGGGGACCGATATCGTAATCGGCACTTCAAAAAAAATAACATCTGCATCTTACCGTTATCTTAGGTTTTTAAGTAACCGTCTGATTAAATCTATCGGTTATACATTGCCAAGTAATTCGACGGGTTCTTTTTGTTTAAGTCGCCGCGCAGTAAATGCCATTACTGAATCAGGGCGATTTTATTGCAAGCTCCATATGAGAATGGCGAATACCGGGTACTCTATTGGTGCACTAAATTACGATATTCCTAAAGAGAAAGTAACAAAAAGAACGGTGACACAAGGTATCGCTGAGACATTCCATCATATGGTTTTTAACTCGACGAAACCTCTTAGATGGATGAGCTCATTAGGTATTATGGGAAGTGCATTAGCATTAGTGTTCTCACTCTATTCATTACTTGTGAATTTGTTTAATGACCAAGTGGCTGAAGGTTGGACGACAATTGTTGTATTTATGTCGCTTTTATTTATGCTTTTATTTACCATGTTATCTTTCTTTGGTGAATACTTGGCTCGTTTGCTAGACGATAGAAGTGATCACAAGGAATACAACATCGTATTTGAGAAGAATAGCTCAGTGATGATTAATGAAAACAGACAGAATGTCATTGATGACTCTATTCAAACAAACACTAACTTATCTCAAACGGGAAGAGATAAATAATGATTGAGCCTAAGTATTATGAAGTGCCAAATTATGAAGTTCTATTTAGTACAGAGAAACTTCACGATTACTGTGTTGCAGTGTTTGTTATTAATGAAGGTGAGAAGCTTCATAAACAACTTGATAGAATGAGTAAACTGAGTCTTAATGCGGACATTGTTATATCTGATGGTGGTAGTACAGACGGTTCTACTGCAGAGCAAGCTTTGAAAGCAAAAGGTGTCAATACGTTACTCGTTAAACAAGAAACAGGTAAACTCGGCACACAGATGCGAATTGCATTCTCTTGGGCGATGGAGCGTGGTTATAAAGGGGTTGTTGTTATTGATGGTAACAATAAAGACAGTGTTGAGAATATTGACGACTTTATCGATTGTTTGGAAAAAGGATATGATCATGTTCAAGGATCGAGATTTATCCCGGGTGGAAAGGCAATCAATACGCCAATATCTAGGCTCGCCGGGTTAAAGCTCTTGCATGCACCTTTGATAAGGTGGACGTCTGGCTTTAACTATACAGATACGACGAATGGATTTAGAGCGTATAGTCGAAAATTACTTCTTGCAGACAATATGGCTGTGTTTAGAGATGTTTTTAAGAGCTATGAGTATCATTATTATTTAGCAATTAACGCGGCTAAAAATGGGTATAAATGCGTTGAAATCCCGGTTTCGAGAGCTTATCCGAAAGGAAAAGTGCCCACTAAAATATCTCCCTTGAAAGGGAATTTATCGGTGATTAAAACGCTTGTTAATACGTGCAGGGGAAAGTTCGATGTATAAACAATTAAAAGAAATTGAGAGTTCGAAATTTCTTTATTGGTTGACTATCCTATTTGTAATGTCATTTTCTTTGTGGGCTTGTAGTAATATTATTGACTATAGACTTTGGGGGGATGAAGCGGAGACGATTGTCACTGCAAAAATGATGGTAAATGGTAAGAGTTTATACTCTGAAATATTCAACCATCACGGTCCTATGACATTCTTTTTGGGATATGTTATTGAGCACTTTGGTAATGCTAGCATTGAAGTTTACCGCTCAGTTATATATAGTCTCCAGTTTCTCATTCTAGCTTTTATCTTCCTAGATTCTAATAAAGGGTATAATGAAAAGCTAATAACAATGCTTGGGTTTTCTGCCATTATTTGGGGATGGGGGGCAGAAATATTAGCCAGCGTATATCAATATCAAACCCTGTGTGGTCTTATTCTTTTTGGCGTATTCTATTTTTCTTTGTTACCTAGCCTGAATGGAAGGGAAATATCGAATGTTAACTTGATTATTAGTTGCTTTTTCCTTGCATTATTACCTTTTCTTGCTGTGACTTACGTTCCTATATCAATCCTGACAGTATTAGCTATCAGTAAAATTAATAAAATACGCTATGCCATAATAGGATTTACTCTTGGAATAATAGTTTCGATTGTTTTTGTTTTTTTGACTGCCTCATTTAAAGGCTATATTGCCTATCATTTTTATTTAAATGCAAAGGTACTGCCTTTATATAATGGAGGACAGTCATTTTTACAGCTCATGGGAAATGCATTGCGTTATAGCGTAGGGTCAGTTGAGGGTGCTTTTATATTTATCCCTTGCCTTCTATTTTTATTGAAAATTAATAAATCAAGTGTACTCAGAGTCCTATTTGTTTTAGCGGGGTTGTGTAGTTTACTAATAAGAGCTCATCCTATTAGCTTTCATGGAGTCCCCTATATCTATGCGACGTTGGCTGTCTTTCTTACTGTAGGCGCACACTACCTTTCTATTTTTTTAAATAAACGAAGAAGGCTAATTCCTGTCGCTGTGCTCTTTTTTGTTTTATTTCATGTTCATATGTTATATCAAAGGCCAAATAACCCGATTCCTCATTACAATCAATATGCTGAATTCGTCAGAAAAATCACAAATCCAGAGGATACGGTTCTTTTTCACTCTTTTACTAACCACCTTTACATAATGGCTGATAGATTACCAGCGTCAGCACATTTTTTCTATTTGCCTTGGCAACAAAAGTATGAAGAAAATCCGGTTTTAGGTGTAAGTAACGATATTTGTAAAGATATTGTAGAAAATCGGCCTAAGGCGATTGTTCTTGATAAATGGAAAGTATGGGGCATGTATGATTGGGAAGGTTATGCGCCAGATTGCTTTAAAAATATTCTCGGTGAGAAATATAAAAATATAATAGGCGACTTATATCTAAGAAATGATATATCTGATTTGGTAATTAGACCGCTGAAACATCCACTAAAGATAGACAGTAACTTAAATCTAATTGGTGTTAATAACATAAGCTATTCTGGGAAATCTTATAAAGTTGTCGACGATGCTGACCCAAATATATCCTTAGTTTTGGATGATAGTTCATCTGTAAAAGAGAACCGTATTGCTCTTGATATTATGTTTCCCAATGATCGGAAGAATAAAGTTAAGATTTATTTCAAAAACGGTCGAGAGCCTTATACTGAGGAACATAGTGTTGAGATAAATATTTCGTCTGGCGTTTATATAATAGACCTAAATTTCTTTATGGATATAAAAGAAGATATTAGTGCTATTAGGTTGGATGTTGAGTCTGGCTACGACTCTTTTGTACTCAATAAGGTAGTACTACTCTAGCGATTGAATATATTTTCAGGATAAATAAATGAAGATTAATAAAGAAAACATTTTTTTTAGCATCATATCATTTGTCCTAGCGCTTGGTCTCGCTACTATTTACCATTCTTGGGCATTCAATAATACATCATTTGATTATGATCACTTCGTCTATGGTGATCTTATTGTCTCTAATTTCAACAAAAAGGCAGATATTAATTTTATCTATTTTTTTGTTTTTTCTTTTATTTTTTTACAGCTGGCTTTTTATCGATTTAAAATAAATCTATCAAGTATACGAGAAGTTTTTTCATCACTCTACATGACTTGGTTTGCTGGAAATGACAAGTTTTTTATACGGGCAGTTAGTCTTCTTTTAGTCATTTTTGGTGTCTATTTTTCGGTCGACTTAGTATTCAAACTAATACCAAGTTTGGAGCCATATAGTTATCATAAAAAAATATCTTATATAGCTTTCCTAGTGGTTCTTATTTTTGTTGGTAACAGTCGAGTACTAATCTCACAAATTTTACTTGGTCTTGCACCGTTACTTTACATTAATACGGAATATGAATATAACTCTGAACTGGTTTCCTTTGTGTTACCGTCTTTTTTTCAAGCTATATTGTATTTCATCGCTGCGCTTTCAATTGTTTTTTCAGTGATTGAGTATAGGAAAAAAAGTCAACATATGTTTATTTATCTTCTTTGATTTTTGTTTCGGTTTTGTTGGCAGGGCCTCTAAACTATATATATTTAAATGATGAATATCATAATGGAGAGTTGTTTACTTCTTTTCATCAATTATATGATATAGGGTCAAAATCTTATTCTGAGTATATACCTACTAAGGGGTTTATGCATATAATGATAGGGTACATTAACCAGATTATTTTTAATGGGTCCTATATAACCTTATATCCCTCTATTTTTATATCTACTTTCTTGTTAGCAGTGTTAATTGTCTCTTTACTAAAAGCGTTTTATAGTAATGTTAGTGTATTAATTATCTTGTTGGCTGGTCTGCCGCTTATTGGTTATAATGCCCTTATTATTCCGTCTTTACTAATTGTTTCGAGAGTTATTAAAAGTGGCTATTTAATTCCTGCAATATTGGCGTGCAGTTGGATTTTTTTTCTCTATTTCCTTTATTATAATGCATTTGCTGTTGTCTTCGCGGTATCTGTGCTTCCCGCTTTGATTTATTCACTTAAATACCTTGAAATAGGGAGTGTTCGAGATAGAACCAATCTTTTATGTTTGCTTTCTATATTACTGTTAGTGATTGTTTGTATCGCAAATTACTCATACATATATGAGTCAATTAAATATATATTGACCAATGCGTCGACTAATATGCTTTACTGGGGGAACTTTGGTTCACTTTCTAATCTAGTTAAGGCTAACTTCTGGATTATTGCATTTTCCGTTATATTCTCAATATTTTTATTTAACAGAAAAGCTTTTACTAAAGAGAAGCTACTATGGCTATCCTACTTGTTAATCTCTCCAGTGTTAATGGTGAGCTATCTTGTTGCAAGAGCTGACGGGAACTTCCCCCGTGCGTATAAATTCAGTGTTTTTTATTTGATAGTTGTACTTGCCTTTGTGCTTCTCTATCTAAAAGGAAAGAAACGATTTTTTGTAGCAACGGTGCTATTCCTTAGCATATGTATGCTAGACCGTCACAACACGTATAATATTCACAATGATCTCCGAGGCTTTGCAACTAAGGTAATTCCATCCAGCATGACCTTGTCTGATGATAACCTAATCCCAAAACTTGGTAAGGGCTTTATAGGGAAAGAGCGTCTGGATGACTTAACGTCAGAATTCGAGTTGGTCAAATACCTACATGAAGATGAAAGTTTTCTGATTGTAGATTCTTATACGGTGCAAAGCGCTCGCTATTCATTGTATGATCTTCGTATACCTACAAAATCACATTCGATATTAAATATACCCAGTGTTCGAGCCCAAAAGATAGAACTAGAGCAAGTGTCTTCTCGAAATCTTAAACTAGTGAGATTGAGTGATGGTCTGTTACGCTATCATTTATTCCATAAATATCTATTGTCATTAGAAGGGTTTTCTGCGTTTACATATAATGAGAGAGTATACTTAATCAGCGAAGACTATGCTGAACGCTTACCGAGCTCATTGAATTTGAAGCCAGTGGTTGATTTACGTGAAACCTTGTCTGTTAGCGAGTTTTCTTCGCTACCATACAAATGGGGCAGAGCCCTTTCAAATGACAAAGATCTACTAGACGCACTTAAGGTTTCCTATGGTTTGTATAGTGTTAATAACTACTCTATCCAATCAGGTAAAAGGTTAGGCAACGACCCTTATGCCATCTTTAAGCTAAATGAGTTGATTTCTGGACAAGAAGTTGATCTGTTAAATGTAAATCTATCTGGCAAGTTTGACAATTTATGCAGAGCACAGATTTTTTGGTCCAACGATAAAGACTTTTCTGAAGCCAGAAGTGTTAGATTTACTTTTTCTAATGGGAAAAACCTTATCCCTATCCACATGAATAGCGCATGGACGTCGAGTAAAACAAGATTTTTGAGATTGGATTTTGATTCGTGTGCTAATAAATCGATTGTTGTTGACAGTTTTGATTTTTATAAATATCGCTAAATGGCATTCTCAGGTGCCTGCACACGAGTGATTATGACAATGAATGTTTAGCATTGGGTTGTATCAATGCTAGACGTTCATGAGCCCAGTTTCGATTTAAGTGGTAAATAGATTCCTTACTGTCTACTCTACATCACTAAGATAGATATTATAGGCAGTTAGCTCTGATACGTATAAAAGCACCAGAACAAGACACACGACACCATGGTTAAGCAAAGCCGAACGATCTGACTGTTAGAAACAGCAGATATCGCATTGCCAATAAATATACGATTTCTACCTTGGTCACATCTTCCAACATTACTCTTACTTTTTCTATGTTCAAATCTTCCAATCGCATTCTTTCATGCCTGAAAAAGTAGTAACCTTTGCTTACAAGTATAAATGATAAGGCTGTACACAATGAAGCTAATGTTTAAAACAAAGTTGTTGCTGCTCGCTATTGTGCCACTGGTGGTATCGATTTTGGTGACGAGTATTGTCACTGCATATAACGAGCAAGCACTTATTGAGAAAAACATCGCCACATTTCGGGGTAAACTAGTCAGTGAGCGTAAAAATCAACTGAAAGAAGTAACGCAAGTCGCGGAAAATATGGTTGAGCGTATTAATCCTGGTAACAGTCAGGCACGTTTAGCGGAGGTGAAAACCGCACTCCGAGATGTGCAGTTTGGCGATTCCGGTTACTTTTTTATGTACGATAAAAAAGGGGTAAACGTTTTTCACCCGATGAAGCCGAGCTTAGAGGGTAAAAATCTGATTGACCTGACCGATCCTAAAGGGAACAAGGTGATTAAAGGGCTATTAGAAACGGCGCAGCGTGGCGATGGCTATTTTAACTTTATGTTTGAAAAGCCTGGCACCAATGAACTCATTGATAAAATTGGCTACGCCGTCATGGTGAATAACAATCAGTGGATGCTAGGGACGGGCGCTTATATTGATGATATTGAGCGCGAAGTCGCTACCTATCGCTTGGAAGCGGAAACAGCGCTTGAGGCGCAAGTTTGGCGCTTGACGCTGCTCGGATTAGGGACGGTAATCGTCACAGGGTTGATCGTGGGCTGGTTTGCGCAGCGCATGGGGCAGCCGGTGAATAATATGCTGGAAAAACTTAATGATATTGCCAGTGGTGAGGGCGATCTGACTCAGCGTTTGAGCATTCACGGGCATGATGAAATAGCTCAACTTGGTCATGCTTTTAATCGGTTTGTTGAAAAACTCCAGCACACGATTCAGCGGGTCGCGCAAGTTACCACGCAAGTAACGAGCACGGCCAGTGATATGGCACAACAAACTTCTGAAGTGGCGGAAAAGTTACAAATCCATGATAACGAGACCGCGCAAGTGGTGACAGCGGTGACCGAAATGAGCTCCGCCGCCCAGGAAGTCGCACAAAATACCACCCAGGTCGCGGATGCGTCCACTTCGGCCACACAAGATGCCAAAGATGCTCAAGCACAAGTGCATGACTCTATCACCTCGGTTGAGCGTCTTGTTGAACGAATGGGTCAGTCGAGTAAAGAAGTTGACCAACTCAAGGAGCAGTCGGACAAAATCACATCGGTGTTGTCGGTGATTGGTGGCATCGCGGAGCAAACCAATTTGCTGGCATTAAATGCGGCCATTGAGGCGGCGCGCGCGGGTGAGCAGGGCAGAGGCTTTGCGGTGGTGGCCGATGAGGTACGAACGCTTGCCAGCCGCACCCAAACCAGTACGCATGAGATCCGCGAGATGCTAGATGGCCTGCATGTGCATGTCGATAGTGCGGTGGAAACCATTGCTGCAAGTGATCAAGAATGCCAAACCATGGCAAAAACCTCGGCAGATATCGGCGAGCGTATTACCTCCGTAAGTGCGGCATTTTCGCAAGTGAACGATATGACATCGCAAATCGCTAGTGCTGCATCGGAGCAGACAACAGTGACGGAAGACATTCATCGTAATTTGATTTCGATACGCGATATTGTGGCTAGCCTGTTAAGCTCGAGTGAGGCTTCATCACAGGTGGCTGCAGAACTCAGTACTCTGGGACGAGATCTTGATGATTTGGTCGGACAGTTCAAGGTCTAGTGGCTCCTGACTAGTCAATAGGGCGCTATTTGTATGCGCCCTATTTGGTGTGTCTATGTTTTCGCAAAGAACTGACGACTTAGAATTTGTAAGCAAAACCTGCGGAGATAAAGTCGATGTCCGCTTTATCGATGTCATAGCGCTCGGCCTCTAAACGAAACCGGTACTTCCCAAGCTCATACATGGCACCGATACCATAGACAGGATCTTTGCCACTGTCAGAATAGCGGGCACTTCCTTCAGCAAAAGTATTAGACCAATGCGCACGTTCTGTATAGTCCCAGGCATGAAAGCCGAACTTTGCATGAAAAGACAGCTCGTTATTGATGGGCATAAAGCCAATGGCGGATAAGCTATAGGTATCGGCTTCCGCTTCGGCGTTAATGCCTGGTACCTTGCCATCAATTGTGCCAAGGTCCGAATAACCAAACTCAATCGCTGCATTCTTGTAACGATAGCCCGTATAAAGTTTGTAGGCAAAGGCGGTCTCATCAATATTGGCGCCTTGTGATTGGTATTGATTAAGGACATCCCAATCGACTGACGATTGCCCGGCTTGAATGCCAATATAAACATCTTCTACTGGCTTCGGTCTGGGATGGTCTTCTGTATTAGCTAAAGCGTAGGGGGTCATTACGCAATATGCTACAAAAGATAATGTGAAAAATGAACGCATATCAACTTCTCCTTCGATTATCAGGAAATGCTATATGGCTGAGAGAAAAAATCAATAATAGTTTTAAGCATCTGTGAGTTTGAATGGTGACGAACAATAGTTGATAAAATTAACTGTAAATGAAATTATTCATTGAGATAATCTGGGCACTGTACAGTGATTTCATCTTTTAATTTTGGACTTGGAAAGGGTAGTATGTCGATATCTATCATTTCAATGAAAAAGCTTAAATGAAGACGTATGCAATTGGTATCGATTTAGGAACGACGCATAGTAGTATTGCGGTGTGGCAAGGCGATAGACCTACGCTAATTCCTAATGCTTTAGGTGAGTATTTAACGCCTTCCGTTGTCAGCTATGATGATGGGCATATCTTAGTGGGTAAAGCGGCTTACTACCGAAAATACACTCACCCTAGAAACACAGTAAGTGTATTCAAAAGAGCGATTGGCAGTGGCAAAGAGTACAGACTAGCGGATAAGAATTTTAACGCGAGAGAGTTGTGTTCTATCGTTTTATCTTCGCTAAAAAAAGATGCAGAGAACTATTTAGACGAAGAAATAACAGAAGTGGTCGTGTCAGTACCTGCGTACTTTAATGATCAGCAGAGGAAAGAAGTCGGCTTGGCAGCAACCATGGTAGGGTTGAACGCTGTGCGTTTAATAAATGAGCCTACGGCTGCTGCGTTGGCGTATAATGTTGAGCAAAAAAAAGATGGCCAGTACCTTGTTTTTGATCTGGGAGGCGGCACTTTTGATGTCAGTATCGTAGAGTATACGGCTGGTATTATTGAAGTTCATGCCTCTTCTGGCAACAATCGCCTGGGGGGAGAAGACTTTACTGAGGATTTGGTTGACATTGTTTTAGAGCGGACAGGAGGTGAGCGGGAAACAACAACACTCAGAGAGATGCAAGCAATTTACAGCGCTTGTGAAGAAGCAAAAAAAAATTATCGTAAATCGATGTTTATTGAATATGGCTTTACGAATCAGCATGGGCAATATGAAGAGGGAATATTCTTCTCTGAAGTAGAGCTAGATACTATCTGGCGCAATACTCTGAAAAAGCTAAAACAGCCACTCGAACAATCTCTCAGCGATGCTAATGTGAATGTGAGAGATATTGATGATGTAATTTTTGTTGGCGGTGCTAGTCGGCTTCCACATGTGCAAAAAATGGCAACACGCTTGTTAAGTAGATTTGGCCGTCATGATTTAGATCCCGAGACGGTGGTATGTATAGGCGCAACAATACAAGCAGCTTATCGACTTCGGCACAAAGCGATTGAAGATCTTGTTATCACTGATGTTTGTCCATACAGCTTAGGTGTTGCGGCTGAAGTGAATGGGCAGTCGGGAGTTTTTAGTCCCGTTTTAGAGCGGAATACTATAGTTCCCACCTCCCGTGTTCAGCGATATTGCACAAAATACGACACTGATAGCGAAATCGTAATCTCTATTTTTCAGGGGGAATCTTTCTGGGCTAAAGATAATATTCACATCGAAGATATTTCAATTGATGTCTCCACCTGTGCCGCCAATCATCCGATTGATGTACGCTTTAGTTATGATGTTAATGGTTTACTTGATGTTAATATAGATGTTGTAGACAAACCTCAACAAGTGGAGAAAACAATAGATACGAGTCCCACAGGGATCGGTGAAGGAGAAATCAAAGAAAGTCGAGAAAAGTTAAAAGCACTTAAAATTCACCCGAGAGAAAAAATACCCAATATTGTTTTATTAAATAGGTTACATAAACTTTATGAAGAAACGCTTGGTCAAGCAAGAAAGTCTATTGAGATGTTGATTATCTCCTTTGAAGAGGCATTGAGTACACAAGATTCTAGACATATCGATAAAGCTCGCCAACATATTAGTGAAATGTTGGCGGAGCAATATGAATAGATTATATATAGTCTGAAAAGCTTATTGAACCACTCTTTTTAAGTGAATAGGGCCAGCCCTTAGCTGTTATGGATGGTCCTTCTTTGACTGAAGCTAGTAGGTAAGTTAACCAAAGCGGAGTACATACCCAGTAGGCGCCTGTTGCGATGAAAACGATAAACCAAAAAGCGATCCATTTACCAAGCATCTTTCTGTTTTTATTGACAACACTCGTACCAACGATTAACCGAATAAGCAGCAAGTTTAGCAACATACAGAAGCCAAATATAGGACTTACCACAATAGTATTAGCACTCATGAATGGTTTAATTATACTATCATAAATTCCAACATCGCCTGATGATGCAAAGAAAGAAAAAACAATCACCATAAGGGCTTGTAACCGTAGTGTTTTGTTACCCGGCCATTTAAACTTTCGGGGCTTTACATCTCTATTTTTTTTTAACTCCTGATTTAGTTTTTTCTCTGCGTAGTGTGAAAAAAGTGAGAATGTAAACTTGTTATTTTTATGGGTGTTTTTGTTTATCTTTTCCAACTGTGTAGTATTAAACCCGATTTCATCAGCGCTTGTCTCCATAAAACAGAGTAGATAACTCATGCCATATGCATAGTCCAAGTATTGGTTGTCCTGTTCGACAGACTTTTTGGATGTTCTATGCAGTTGAATATCATCGCAAACTTGAATAATCTCTGGTTTGCTTCCGTAAATTAGAACATGTAAAACACCTAATAACGATGAGGCTTCATCGAACTTTGGCATATTAGCCAATTCTTGTTTGAGAATACGATTAATCTCGATATAATTTTTATTATCTCTCGTTATGATATCAACCATCTTATATATGATGGCTGCTTCAAATATATTTCGAGATGTGATACTGTGGTGACAAGCTTGAATTAGCTGCCTAGTCGATCTTTCGTCAGAGATGTATTTAAAGTCATTCTCAAGAAAGCTGGTATTGTACGAGCGTGTATACTGGTGGTAAATTTCTCGTTGGCAAAGCACGTCCGCTGAAGAATCACGCAATACTCGTTCGACTAAATCCATATCGTTGCTGAACGCTATGTCATAAATCATACCTAGAGGTGACTGTCTTATCGGTGAGGCGAATTTAGACATGACCTCTCGAATGTTTTTAAAATAGCGCTTAGGGAATGATTGATAAAAAAGATAAAATTCTGCCCACTTGGTTTTATCCTTATTATCTGTTGTCTGTATTTTCCCAGAAAGCTTTTCTTCAAAAATTTCTTGTTGAGCGATCGCGTCGAAATAGTCACTTTTATCTGAAAGAAAAAGCTTCGTATCTTCTCTATCTAATAACAAATCAAGCAACTTTTTAGGTAGAATAGGATGTCTAATAAGTGCTCCTTCCCATTCACTGCTTGTGGGAGCTGATATATCCTCTTGACTTATTTCACTATAAGTGAACCACTCGGCTGAGTAGTAGTGGGTTCTTAGTAATGAGAAAATATTATGGGTGGGAATACATTCAAGCTCTTTTTCAGCTAGGTCTAAAAGAAGTGTTGAAAGAAAACTCCAACGATAGCTCTCTATTTCTCTAGAGCGCAAGCTATTGACAACCTTTTCAAGGCCGTGCCAAGCACCGTAGTTGATATGCCACCATAGAGAAGCTAGATGGTCCTGCTCCGTAACACGATCAAATACAATATCGACCTTAGGCACAAACCCTTCATCTGCTATTTGGTCCCATAACATATCTATCGTAGGATTGGTCGGGATGAGATTATAAATTGGATAGGCTAGAGATAGCGCGTATTGCTGATTAATCCAACCGTTTTTCCTTTGAATCGCTACAGCCCATAACGTAAAGGTAGGATCAGTGTTATGATAAAAGAGCTGTAAAAGGTTAATAACTAACTCTTTGTTGTCTTTTAATGAGGCCAGTTTTTCTATCGTGATTAAAAAGTATTTCTCATTTTTCAAATAAATACAATGCTCTGCAAGAAGCATAAGTCGATCAGTATTTAGTGAATTTTCTTGTAAGGCTTTAGAGATCAACCACACATGGGTATCAATAGAGAAGGCGACATGGTTATAGTTTAATGCTTTGATACTTCTGAGTAGCCAGTAAACAATATTGAAATTATCAAATTGAGTAACTGTGTCTTTATGAATAATATAGTTGAGAGCGTTGATGTCGGTGTTATGCAATGCAAGAGCTAATGACTGGTAGTAACTCAGCATGGCTTTTTGGGTAATACTTGGTAGGCTATAAATCGTACTAATGTCTAACAAGTGATCGATAGAGCGCCAGTTATCAAGAAGTGATGCAAGTTGGTAATCATGACGATCACCGTTATAAAGTGCACTCCAGTTCAATAGATCCCATAATTCACTAATTACGAAAGAGGGGATCCATAATCTATCAGCGACAAACAAGCTCAGTTCCTTCGAGAGAGGAACAGATTGGTCGAGGGGTAATAATTCAATATGTGTAACCCACTTAGCCCATTCTCTTTCATAGTCTGACGAGAACCCTCTTTCGAGAAACAATTTTATATTATTAAGGGTCTCATTAAATTCGTCAATTGAATGGTTCTGTACGGTTGAAAAAATATCATCTGTATTGCAGAGAGTTTCTTCTTTTTCCAGGAAACTAAGAGCAGTTTCGTACTTTTCTCTAAGCTCTTTAAACCCCTCAGGATTATCTTCTGGGTGGTTATCTCTAAGCTTCAATTTGTACTTCGTCTTTAATTCTTCTGGGTTTGTACTTTCATCTAAGCCAAAAAACTCAAACGGATTCATTGTATTCCTCACTTTCTATCAATGGTTTAAGCGAGTCAGGGGTCTCCATTTCAGGAAGATAAACGCCATCCCAAGGCATCCAATGAATTGGATTTTCGTTATCGTGGAAACTAAATTTTAACCGATTTTTTAGTCTATTACGTAGCCCTTGGTTTAGGAATATATCACAGGTTTCTTCCTCATTGAGGTCATTTACTAGGTAGGCCCAATAGCAACTACCAAGAATCCATGAATGAGTATATTGTTGCCAAGATTTATAAAAAAACTTTGCTTTTCGAGCGATAATACTGTGGATGTAATAAAATTCGTCTTCAGATAGCCAATCTACTTTCAGTCCTTCTCTTGCGAGAAAGCATGCCCGTCCGTAATCGTAGCCACGTGTACCACCTAAACCTAATATGTCGTAAGTTATTGAAACGAAATCTATCTCGGCTTTTTCGCGGCTAGGTGAAAAACCTAATGCGAAAATCGACCATTCATGAGCCGTGCTGCTTGCATATTTAGCATAGAGGTGAGATAGAAAGTGTCCGTGTGTTCCCTCATAAACAAGAGAGTGTATTTGATGATAAAGAGAGGCTCTTTCTTCAATTCCCCAATCTCTTTCTAATATCTGGTAACAACACTCTTTGCTGTTTACCCAGTAAGGATCTAAATACTTTCTTTCTCCTTCAAAAATACTCGTATGAGGTGCGCCGAGAGTTAAAAGCCAATCTTTATAACTGACGTTTTCGCTTGCTCGCATTTTGCGTTACCGGTGAATGAAAACAAGACGGTAACATAGCTTTTTTTTCTACATTATTGCATAGATGACGCTACAAAAAACAAATTTTTTGGTGCGAGGTCACATTTTATGGGTTTACTCGTATTCAGCAATGACTTTATTCTTTCCTTCTTTTTTCGCTCGGTATAGTAGTATATCTGCTTGTTCCAGAGACAATGAGCGGGGTTTTTTTATATGGTACCTCAGGCCTGCGCTCACTGTTACACGCTCAGGAGCTGATAGAAAAAATGGCGTACTTTTCTCTATTAAAGTTACAACTTCATACGCATAACGCTCTGCACTCTCGAAGTTATCAAATCGGGTTATAACCGCAAACTCCTCGCCACCTATTCTTGCAACGACCTCACCATTGGTTGACACTCTTTTCAATATCTCAGCGACATACTGGATGACAGTGTCTCCAACGCCATGCCCGTAGCTATCATTGATAGACTTAAAATTATCTATATCTAGAATGAGAAGCCCGACCTTATCAAGCCCATTGAATTCTTCCAGTAACTCTGAGAAAAAGCGCCTATTTTTCAGTCCTGTAAGGCTATCTGTAGTTGATAGCATTTGTAGTCTTTTGTTAGCTTCCTCTAAGTCTTTTGTCTTACGAGCTATCGCCACTCTTACACTTACCTTATGAACAAAGTAGGCAGCAATAATAACGAGTAGTATTAAGAGAATTAGATCTGCCGGAATGTTAGTCATAGTAGCAACTCATAGCAAGCGAATAATAGTAAGCAACGAGAAAAGAAAGTCCATTAATTTTTGTTAAAAAAATCAGGTGTCTATCATCTATGCAATAAAGACAGTGATCAAGAATGAGGAGCGTCTCTTTTTTGAGACATCTGTAGATATTGCTTGGCATGTTAACCGAATATGTTTACATAGGTGTTAATTAATTTGGTTCTATGTATATTAATTGTTTATTAGCACTTTAGCACTAGCATTATTGATAGTATTGTAATTTGGTTAGCGGTTGGATGTCTAGTTAAACAGCAGACACAGGGAGTATCAATTTCATTATGTGATAATGACTGGATTATGGTTTGAGTATCGTGCCTGCTGAATAAACAAAATGCTTTTATGCCATTATCAAAAGTTATTGAAAATAGCCACTTATAGGTTCGGCTTTAGGTTTCATTACGGGTATGGCGATGACGTGGGGCAGTTTATTCAAGACTACCCAATCTTTGTTTCTCAGGTAGGGTGAGGAGCTGCCCATACTGAGGTCAACTGTGCTAAGGATAGTATTGTAGAGTGGAGAGTACGAGAGCCTGGAGCAGGAGATAAATAAGGATGTAGTGGTTGGTAGCAATCATTATTGCTACCGTTTCTATTTGCTTTCTAATCTATTTGACTAAACACCCTCACTGCATCGCCTTTACAGCTCAGCGAAAA
Source organism: Salinivibrio sp. ES.052 (assembly GCF_900141775.1). Classification (GTDB taxonomy): domain Bacteria; phylum Pseudomonadota; class Gammaproteobacteria; order Enterobacterales; family Vibrionaceae; genus Salinivibrio. Next base: position 560,177 of record NZ_FSRI01000001.1, read on the forward strand.
TGCTTTCGTGCACGCCGGTATAAAAATAGAATTACCTTTTTCAATGGTCAGCTTGTGGTCGCCATGAGAAACAGTCAGTGGGGCATCAATGGCGAAGATGACCTCACCGCTTTGCATATGGCACTTGAGATACTCAACCTGATTGTAATGCGTAACGGAAAAATCAGGCACGGCGATCGGGTAATGTGCCCCCTGTTCAGTGCGTGTTGGTTTGAGTTTAATGTGAGTGATTTCTATGGGTGCAAAGCTTGTACATGCGATGAGCTCGTCAACATCAATATGTTTGGGCGTCAGTCCGGCTCGCAGCACATTGTCGGAGTTGGCCATCACTTCTAGCCCGACACCATTGATGTATGCGTGAGGCGTACGCGCGTGTAAAAACATCGCGTCCCCTGGCAAAAGCGTCACGACATTGAGTAATAGCGGGGCAAATAGGCCGATATCTCCTGGGTGCTGTGTCGCCAGATCAATAATGGTATCGAAGGGAGCATCCGTTGCGTTTTCATCAGCCACGGCCATTAAGGCATTCACAGCCTCTGTTTTTTCGCAAGATTCAAGCGCTAATAGCTCAGCGAAAGCGCTTTGTAGCGTGTCTGCTGCGGGTGTTTCGATAAAGGCTTGGAAAACAGCATTTAGTGAGTCGCTGTTGATTTTGGTGACGTTTTCGATGATCTCTGCATGTGGACGAAATCCGTTCATTGCCTTAAAGGCAGTGAGTGCATAAATAAGCTCAGGCTTGTGGTTAGGATCTTTGTAGTTGCGGTGCGCCGCAGAGAGAGGAATACCTTGTTGGTTCTCTTTTTGATAGCCGTGTTCGGCTTCTTGCTTGCTGGGATGTACTTGGATAGATAGCGCTGTGTCAGCCGCTAGAACTTTGAATAGAAAAGGCAGCTCACCAAAGCGTTGGTAAACCTCCGTAGATAAGGCGGATTGTGGATCAGACTCAATCAGTGTGTTGAGTGGCAGCCAGTCTGTGCCAACTTGTATCTCGGAGCTGGCTTTAGGATGGGCGCCCATCCAGATTTCCGCTTGTGGCTGCTGATCGGGGTTCGGAATATGAAACATTCTGGGTAATGCTGTGCGGCTCCCCCATTGATAGGCTTGGATGGGGTTGCGCATTAAAAAAAAGGGCTGTGAGTGAAATGGGCTATTCATACTAGCTGTACTCTTAAACGAGAAATGTAGTCTCAAATGAAAAAAGCGGCCCCGATTGACGAGGCCGAGAATAATAATAATGCGGTTATAGCATACCTAGGCGGCTGATTGCAGCCACTGGGCTTTGCGCGCCTTCTTCAAGCTGACGCAAACCAATGCAGTCACCACCGCGCCGGCAACCATACAAACAAGGGCAATCACTGGCTTGTTCATCGCGCCAAGTAATGCCACTACGGGGCCTCCATGCGCCACACTGTTCGTCACGCCTAAACCGAAGGCCATCACCGCAGCTACCATCGAGCCAACCATATTGGCCGGGATCACCGCAATAGGGTCTTGCGCCGCAAAGGGAATTGCGCCCTCTGAAATGCCGACCAGGCCCATAGCCCCCGCCGCTTTACCGGCTTCATGTTCAGTGGCCTCAAAAATATTAAGCTTACGGCCTAATACGGTCGCCAAACTCATACCCAGCGGGGCCACTGGAATGGCACAGGCCATTGCGCCCATAAATTGGGTTTGGCCGCTGGCAATCATCCCGACGGAGAATAAGAAAGCCACTTTATTAAATGGGCCCCCCATATCGAAGCCCGCCATGCCGCCGAGTACAATCCCCAATAAAATGTAGTTACCGGTGCTCATCGCGGTGAGCATGGCGGTGAGCGAATCCATTAGGCTGGCAATGGGAGCACCAATTACAAAGATAAATAGCGCGGCGATAAACAGCGTACCGGTAATCGGCGCAATCATAATCGGAACGAGTGGTTGGAGGAATTTATGGTAATTTATGCCGCTGATCCATTTGACGAAATACCCCACAAGCAAACCAGCAATGATTGCCCCGATAAAGCCGGTTCCCGCTTCAGCGCCGTAAAAGCTGCCGGTATTCGCTATCCAGCCACCAATTAACCCTGGCGCAAGTGCAGGGCGATCCGCAATCGCATAAGCTATATAGCCGGCAAGCACTGGGATCATTAATTGGAAGGCTATTACACCGACATCCAGTACTTGTTGCCATGCACTGCCCTCAGGAATCGCCATGCCCGCTTCCGTCGGTTCACCGCCAATGGCAAGAGAAAGCGCGATTAACAACCCGCCAGTGACCACAAACGGGATCATGTGCGAGACCCCATTCATCAGATAGCGATATAAGTTACTTCGCCAGTTTTTTGAGGTGGTCGGTGGTGTGCTGTTGTTTGTATTGTGTGTTGATGTACCGCTCGCGTGGTAAGGACTTGCATTAAGAGCGGATTCGATTAAGCCTTTACCGTCTCGAATTGCTTCTTTGACGCCGACTTCGACTACTGGTTTGCCGTTGAAGCGGCTCATGTCAGTTTGTTTATCACAGGCAACGACAATGGCGTCAGCGCGCAATATATCGTCTTGGGTGGGCGCGTTTTTAACCCCAATAGAGCCGTTGGTTTCGACTTTTATTTCATAACCTAATTCTTCAGCGGCTTTCTCTAGCGCTTCAGCGGCTAGATAAGTGTGGGCGACGCCCGCAGGGCAGCCCGTTACGCCAATGATTAAGCCTTTTTTCGGCCCCGTATTGTTACTTTGTTGACTGGGTTGAGTCAGAAGTGTCATAACGTCACTGGCAGTATTGGCTGCCAGCAGTGCTTGTGTGAATCCTGGCTCGATAAGTTTAGATGAAAGGGTGGCTAGGACTTCAATATGATGATCTCCACCGTTTGTAGGAGAGGCGATCATAAAAAAGATATGCGATAACTCACCATCTTCTGCACCATAGTCGATGCCGTCTCGGCTAATACCGATTACCACGCCTGGCGTGGTCACGGCGTCACTTTTTGCGTGAGGAAGCGCGATACCAGCCTCAAACCCCGTATTACCGAGTGCTTCGCGCGCATTCACATCCGCAATAAAAGCGGCTTGATCACTGACACGGCCATTATTGACCAATGCTTGGCTCAGTTCCTTAAACACATCTTGCTTGCTGGTGGCGTCTAGATTGAGCAGTATTAATCGTTCGTTAATCAGTTCAGATATCATGATGGGCTCCTGCCAGTTTGTATGAACATAATGATTAGTTTGCTCCCGTCGACAGGTGGAAAATAGTGCAGAGAAATAGCATTTACTGGAAGATTGTGCCCAACCGTGTTTAGTGTGATCTTGCTCATTAGTCGGGTTCAGCGATTGTATGGGTATAATGATCGTGTTGTTGATGCGTCGTACTCACGTCGCTAATGGAAGTTTTCCGTTTTTGGAAGCGAGCTCGAACACGATCGTATAGGGATGATAATGAAAGCCTCGACACTTACCAGCTTTTCTAACTTGCTTGCATTACTAGAATCTCCTGATGAACCCTTTGGTCGAGTTATCTTTGCTAATGATTGGCAGGAGCCTGAGCCTTTCAGTTACCAAGTCAACTTTCCGCGCCTAGAAGTTGTTGTGTCCGGTCAATACACCAATATCATCTCGACACCGGAAGGCGTGAAAACGCATACGGTGGTCGGTGGAGAGGCGCTTTATATCGCGCCAAACTGTTGGAATAAACCTGATTGGCAGCATTCATGCTCGGTGCTGAGTTTACTATATGGCCGTCGGCAACTAGGGTTTAGTTTGGTGAATAAACGAGCGAGTGTGTCGGGCTTTTATGGGGTGCAAAAATTCTCAGTACCTATGCGCTCGGGCTTTGCGGTGGATAACATTCTTGAAGCGTTAAACGCGCTCTCCAAAGAGCCAAACAAGCAATTAACCGATGGGTACTTGATTAAAGCATTGTTGGCCTATACCCATCAATTGGTCGATAAACCGATATTCAATGCCCACTCTCGCGGGGAAGATCTCTACCAAGGGATATGTATCTATATTCAAGAACATTATCAACAAACCCTTTCGCGCGCGGACATTGCCGCACATTTCCACATCAGTCCGAGCCACCTGTCACGCTTGTTTAAACAGTATGGGCATATGACGTTGGCTGATTACATTGTGTGGGTGCGTATCGACCGAGCCAAGTTTATGCTGATGCGTTATGAGTTCCGATTAGTCGATATTGCCTGTCGTTGTGGGTTCAATGATGTGAACTATTTTTGCCGCGTGTTTAAAGCGAGAACGGGCAAGACCCCCTCGGAATATCGGCAGCTCAGTCATCAATCCTGATCTAAAACAGCATGTAGCATCGCAATTTGGGTAGGAATATCATCGCAGTGTGTTAGCCAGCGCCGAAATGTGGATGAAGATAACCGGCGAGATAAGCGACTGATGGCGCGTAGTATTGGACGCTCGATGTCACTAGGGACCGCAAGCGCAATGCACAGTGAAACCGATTCTCTATTCAGCCAGGTAATTGCTGGCTGACAGCGAGTGACTATGATGGTGGCATGGGAGATGCTGCTATCAATAATATGAGGGAGCGCAACATGATCACCTAGGTAGGTGGATGAATGAGCTTCTCGCGCCATAAAAGCGGCATAAGCTTGCATTGATGTGTCTTTTTCCGCAACGCGTTCAACGATCTCCCTTAACAGCGACTCATACTGTATGGCTTTGGTTTGTAAACCCTCAAAACGTAAGTTTAGATAGGTAACAGGCGATCTAAAATCGGACTTCTCATTTGTAGGCGCAGCGAAAGCGGAGGTACTGAGTAAATGCCAGTGCTTACTGACATATTCTGCAAGCACCAAGCACATCAATTCGGCATCAACTCCCTCAATCAAAAGCAGACAAATATCACTGGATTGGGTGCCAGTTGCAAGGATCGACAATGTATCGGTAGGGGGAGCTGTGCGATCTTTGCTGACATTAACAAAGGTACTTTGCCCACAAAAAAGTGAACATAGTCTTGCCAACTCGCTTAATTGCCAACTGGCTAAGCCTTGCTGCGAGGCGGAAAAGCAAACAAAAGCGCCTGTCATCGGGGCAATTGCTTTTGTAGTGCTGTTTTGGCGTCTGTAAGGACGTCCTCCATGGCAAGGCGAACGATCGTGGAGTTACTAAATCGCTCTGCTTTTTCAAGCTCAATATCAGAGACGATAACCACGCATGCCGCTTGCATGATTTCATCAAGCGATAATGCATTTTCAATTCCCATCGCTCCCTGGGTTTCTACTTTTATCTGGATACTGAGACTTTTGGCTGCTTTTTCCAGTTGCTCAGCAGCCATGTAGGTGTGTGCGATACCTGTAGGGCAAGCAGTAATTGCGACGATGTTGTTCATAGTGGATGGCATGCTGGTTGCTTAAAATCAGTGCTTGAAATAATGACAGTACAACATCATAAAGAAAAGCACTCAGAAGGAGAAGGTGAAGGAACTAGGTTGTGTTGGGACAGGCAGTATTCGTGAGAGGATGAACAAGCCAATCGGTCTGTTCATCCTTTTTTGTTTGTGGTTATCGCACAATCAGGCCGAGTAGGATGCCGACCACACCAAAGTCTGCGTCGCTAAAGGTGGTGTTGGCAAAGCCCAGATCGCCGAGCACTGGGAGCAAGAACACGGGCAGGAAGGTGATCAGTAGGCCTTGCGCAAAGGCGCCTAAAATTGCGCCGCGTCGTCCGCCGGTGGCATTACCGAATACCCCTGCCGCTGCGCCGACGAAAAAGTGGGGCACCACGCCTGGGATAATTACCGTAAGCCCCAGTATATAGAGCAAGAACATACCGACAAGCCCAGCAACAAAGCTCGATAAAAAGCCTACTAGCACCGCATTGGGCGCGTAGGGGAAGACCACGGGACAGTCGAGTGCTGGCTTGGCATTGGGTACCAGTTTGTCGGAAATCCCTTTAAACGCCGGCACAATCTCGGCAATCACCATTCTTACCCCTTGCAAGATCACATACACCCCGCCTGCAAAGGTGATGGATTGCATTAATGCAAACATAAACCAGTGTTTACCATCACTCACCTCGCGCACAAAGTCTCCGCCGGCAAACAGACACGTCACCATAAATATAATCCCCATGGTGAACGAGATAGCTACTGGCGTATCACGCAAGAACAACAGGCTTTTGGGCACGTCCATGTCTTCGGTGGAGTGGGCTTTGTTGCCAAACTTGCTGCCAATAAAGCCGGCTAACACGTAAGAGAGGGTTGAAAAGTGGCCAATGGCGACTTCATCCGATCCCGTGACTTGTTGCATGTAGCGATGCGCGATGGCAGGGAAAAACACCATCACCGAGCCGACAACCACAGAGCCTAATGCGACCAATGGGATGCCATCCATCCCGCTGGTGGAAAGAATCGCGGCGACCATCATCGACATAAACAAGGTGTGATGGCCGGTTAAAAAGATGAATTTCCACGGGGTTAAGCGTGCGATAAGAATGTTAACCAGCATGCCGAAGAACATGATCATTGCCATTTCCTTACCAAAGGCTTCTTGCGCAATGGAGACAATGGCTTCGTTGTTTGGCACCACGCCACTGATACCAAACGCATGCTGGAAAATGGTGGCAAAATCCCCGAGTGAGCTGACTACCAATGAGGCACCGGCTCCTAGGATCACAAAACCTAGAATAGTTTTGATGGTGCCTTTGATGCATTCAGTCGCGGGCTTTTTCTGGGCGATTAAACCAATCAGTGCAATCAAACCCACTAATACCGCGGGCTCAGAGAGCACGTCTTTCATCAGGAAGTTAAAAAAGGGCATAACGTCACTCCTTATAGGGCACCGAGTGCTTGTAGGGCCTCAGACAAGCGGGTTTTCATTGCCTCTTTGTCCACCATGTTGTCGAGTGCGACAATGCGCGGCGATACATTCATCGCTTGTAACTGCTGGGCGATATCGTTGGTGGCGACGAAAATATCGGCCTCTGTCCCAGAGACTGAGCCCAGATCGATATGGTCGACACTGGCGTCGACGCCAAGATCGTTGATGATTTTTTTGATGCTCATTTCCATCATTAGGCTGGTGCCAAGACCGTGGCCGCATACGACTGTGATTTTCATAATTTAGACCTTCTATTTGGGTTAACAGGTGCATTTTCAGCATGTTCGTTGTTTTAAAGCCGATAGCTAAGGGCGAGCCCTTTGTGTCTTTAAGTGTTGTTGCTACCGATGTAAGGGTTAGTAGTTGGCGATAATGGCTAATACTTCATCCACGTTGGTGGCGCGGCTGATCTGCGCGATGTGTGTGTCATTCATAAAAAGGTTCGCCAATTGGGAGATAGCCTCGACATGGCTATTACTGTCGGTGGCCGCGAGGGTGACTAGCACCTTAACCGGATCGTTTTCGGCGCTGTCAAAATTGACGCCGTTTTTGATCACTGTGATAGCCAGGGCGAGGCGGTTAACGCCATCCTCAGGGCGTGCGTGGGGCATCGCGATACCCGGGCCCACCACATAGTAGGGACCGATTTCTTGGTGTGAGCGATAAATCGCGTCGACATAGCTTGGCGCAATGGCACCGTTATCTAAAAGAGCTGCGCAGGCTTTGTTGATGGCATCTTGCCAATCGTTGGCATCCTGGTGAATGCGGATAACGTCGGCGGTAATCAGATCTCGTAACATGGCTCTATCCGTTTTAAAGGTTTTATTAGGTTGTTGGAGAATTGTTGATAACTCTATCGCTGAAAACTGAGCAATAAATGGACAATGATCACAAATGGTAGCGCTATCTGATAGCGCTACCATAAGATGTGATAGCGCTATCATTTTTTCTGTCTACCAATGCGTCATGCTACAAAGAGGCCATGCGGGGCAAGGATTAATCGCTGATGGCTGTGATAGGATACGGTGTCATAAAATGATGAGTAATCAATAGATACGATGAGTGAACCAAGAAAACGACGCAATACGGGTAACGTTACGCTTGCGGATGTTGCCAAACAGGCTGGGGTAGGCACTATGACGGTTTCCAGGGTGTTGCGTACCCCGGATGCTGTCTCTGACAAATTGCGCGATAAGGTTCAACGCGCCGTCGAGCAACTGGGTTATATTCCTAATAAAGCTGCGGGTGCCTTGGCATCAGCGCAAAGCTATGCCATTGCGTTGGTTATTCCTTCTCTATTGGAAAAGGCGTGCGCCTTGTTTTTGCCTCGTTTTCAACAGCGGCTGAATAAAGCGGGCTATCAATTGTTGCTGGGTTACAGTGATTATTCGGTCCAGCAGGAAGAGGATTTATTGGCCGGTTTTTTAGAAAGTCGGCCAGCGGCAGTGGTGCTATTTGGCAATGAGCATACTCAGCGTACCCATCAATTGCTTGAGATGGCCAATGCGCCTGTCCTCGAAATTGCTGAGTCGCCTTCCATGAATAGCTATGCCAGCATGGGCAGCGACCCCCACGACATCGGCAAGCGCTGTACATCCCACCTTGTTAGTCAGGGCTTTCATCATATTGGTTTTATTGGTGCACGGGGCAACCATGCCACCTTGCAGCGCAAGCTACAGGGCTGGCAGGGCGCGATGATTGAGCACTATTTAACCCCTGACCATTTTCTGACAACGCATGAGGCACCATCGGCGCAATTGGGGGCAGAAGGGTTGGCGAAACTGTTGCTTCGCGATGCCACGTTGGACGCACTGGTATGTAGCCATGAAGAGATAGCTATCGGCGCGTTGTTTGAGTGTCACCGACGGGTGTTAAAAGTGCCGACCGATATCGCGATTATCAGCTTGGAGGGCTCCTCTATGAGTGAGCATGCCTTTCCGAGCTTAACGAGCGCTGAAATTGACTATCAATCCCTCGGCGTAAAGGCCGCGTCGGCCATTTTACAAGCCATTGAAGGGCAACCGCTTACAGGCGCTCAAACTATTCCATTTAAACTCGCACATCGCGCCAGCACCGCGAGAAAAAATTAGTTTTGGGCTGTTTTAGCGGGACAGGCACTTTAGTGCAAAGAGCACAGTATGGTTTTGACAGGACAGGACAGGACAGGACAGGACAGGACAGGCGCGAACGCGTTACGAGGAGTAGTGAGTGGAAAGTGTTCGGCCAAGCGTGAGCAACGCCGAACACGTTTGATAACGAAAGGCTATGCCTAGCCGTTATGTGCCTTTAGTGACTAAGATCGACCAAAGGCTCTGACTTTAGTTGGACTTTTTGTTTTTTCATGATTTTGGCTACATTGTCGACGGCTTGACTGACGTCTTCCGCACTCGTTAACACGGTGTACTCAAGATCGAAATGTTTTTGTTCGCCAGCTTTTATGGTCGGCACTAGGCCTAACGGTCGTTGATATTTTGTATTATACGCATAGCTTGTACCAGGCTCGATTCCCGTTACATAGCCCTGTTTTAATGTGTCAGTATTTTTCCAAATTGTTAGTACTGGGAGCTGCTCGGTTTTAAATCGCATCGACACACCAGAGTTGGCATCTTTATTGTGTAAAACAGCAAGAGAGTTGCCTTCTGGGTCACTAATGGGCTTTAAATTAAATACCATTTCATCAAAATCTTTTGTTGGCCCTAAATAGGTTTGCCAGCTTTTAAGTCCACCTTTTGCATAGTCATTAAATGGAGATATTTCACTTGCTGCTGCATGGACTTTGGCGCCTTTTTCTAGGATGGGTTTACCAAAGTTTGAGTGGTAGATGATTTGATATTCATCGTCGTAATCAGCTTTGTTGGTGAGCGTATCGTTTATTGAGAAGGAATTTTCGCCAGGAATGATATTCAAACGCGTTTCTGTCGAAAGGTTTGATTTTTTAAAGGTACTCTCTGCAACAACCCCGGTGACAGTAATTGTATGTGGGGCTTCATCGTCTATTTCGACTTTCACCAGTGAGGCGGGAGTGTTTTGAACCCGCCCATGAAGGCTGAGCAATTGCCCATTGTCATCAACACCAGGGTGACCTGTCCATTCGTATCCACAGCGAACTAGCATTTCATTGAAGCCATCTAGCCAGCCAAGGCCGTTTCTGCTTTCAAGATCAATAAAAGCTGGATTGACTATCTCTTTGACGGGTGAATCCCATCCAAGAATCCGCTTACCCTCCTTGCGCACCTGGTAGATACCCATACCTCGAGTCGGTACCAGCGTCAGTTCTAATTCACCGTTATCGATGGTGATAATGTCCACGCCACTTTGTTTACCTGTATTGAGTCGCTTTTTTTCAATTGAAAAGGGGATTGTAGTGTTAATTCCAAGTTCTTGCGCCGATGTTTTCCAATGATCCACGTAGGTGTTAGTTGCGCTATCGGTGAGTACAAATTCTGCTGAAAGGGCGTAGATAGGTGTGAGTAGAGCAACAGTTGCCAGGACGTTTTTGATTATCATCTTAGTCTTCCTCATTTGTTGTGTTTAGCTGAATCGTTTCAGCTTAAATGCTACGCTCATTATTTGAACAGACAAATTGCTGAAAGTGACCTTGTGATTCAGCTCTTTAATTTTTATTAACTGATTTTGAATCATGAGTGCTGACTCACGTTCAGCATTACACAGTTAGCGGGAATTATCGGGACAGGCACTTTGGAGGGGAATTATCGGGACAGGCACTTTGGGTTAGGTGACTTAGGGGTGGTAAAGTTAACATACAGCAGAGTGGTTCTCGGTATTTGAAGGAGACAACCTATGGCTGAGCATGACACAGAAAAGACCATCCCCGAGCGTGACCAGCGGCGGTTTGCGGTGTCGGCTAACCGAGCCAAAGCGAGTCATCGTATTCGCTACGTCGAGACGGGCGGTGCCGTGGTGGATAATGAAGAGTGCACTTTTTGCCAAGCGGTGCCGGGGTTGAGTGAACCACGGAAAGCAGACGAAGAAGCCGAACGCGATAATTAAATTAACGGGACAGGCACTTTTTCTCGCCTCTCTCATTCAACATGTAGTGCCCGCATGCTCGGATATTCTCGGGACAGTCACCTCACGTTTCGTCATATCACTTTCTTCCTCTAGCACGTACCAACACAGGCTGTGTGATTTATCTCTCTCTTTACTAATGATTCCAATATCAATAGTCGATCCCCCTCACATCTGTGATGTTTACAGATGGTGAAATTTTTCTTTCATCTGCATTATTTGCTCATATCGAAACGTTTCGATGGCGTTTTCTCTCAGGAAAACGCCAATCACAAGAAAACGTGCCAGCGCACAGTGAGCGCTGATTAAGTCCATCGTGAGTGAGAAGGTGATGAATGAATAAGCATGGTTTGCTCCATCCAGAGCTTGCACAGCTCGTAACCCAAATCGGGCACACCGATGAATTGACGGTGTGTGATGCGGGGCTGCCGATCCCCAACTCGGTGACGCGTATTGATTTGGCGCTAATCCAAGGGGTGCCGAGCTTTATGCAGACGGTCGAGGCGGTGTTAACTCACACTTGCATTGAGTCGGTGGTGATTGCAGAAGAACTTGCAGCGGTCAGCCCGGCGTTACATCAAGCCTTGCTTGCGCGATTAGAGCAAGAGAGTGCTGCGCGTCAGCAGCCGATCACTGTGACCACGATCAGCCACGAGGCGTTTAAAGCACGCACGGTGCAGAGCAAAGCGGTGGTGCGCACCGGAGAGTGCACGCCTTATGCCAATGTGATTTTTCAAGCCGGTGTCACCTTTTAGGTGGGCCTAAGCGAGTAACCACAATGACGCAACCTATCTTACAACTCCGCCAAGTCGTAAAAACCTTTCCCGGGGTGCGCGCCCTCGATGAGGCGAGCTTAAATGTCTATCCCGGCGAGGTAATGGCGCTACTCGGTGAAAATGGCGCGGGCAAGTCCACGTTGATGAAGGTACTCACCGGGATTTATCACGCCGACAGTGGCGACGTTAACTATCAAGGTGAGTCGGTTTCGTTTAAAGGCCCACGTGATTCGCAGCAAGCGGGGATCAGTATTATTCACCAAGAGCTCAATTTGATCCCAGAGCTGACCATTGCAGAGAACATCTTCTTAGGCCGCGAGTTTACTAACCGGTTTGGCAAGATTGATTGGACCAAGATGGCTGAAGAAGCCGATAAGCTGCTGGCGCGTTTAAATGTGAAAGCACGTGGCACTACGCCACTTGGCAGCTTGAGTTTAGGTGAGCAGCAGATGGTGGAAATAGCCAAAGCGCTGTCGTTTGAGTCGCAGGTGATCATTATGGATGAGCCGACCGATGCTTTGACCGACACCGAAACCGCCTCGCTGTTTGCGGTGATCAACGAGCTGCGAGCGCAAGGCTGCGGCATTGTTTATATCTCTCACCGACTAAAAGAAATTTTTGAGATTTGCGATCGGATCACCGTGTTACGTGATGGCAAGTTTATTGGTGAGTGTCCCGTGAGTGATACCGATGAAGATGGCCTGATTGAAATGATGGTGGGCCGCAAACTCGCCGAACAATATCCGCGAAGCGACGTCACTCCTGATGGGATAAGCCTTGAGGTGGAAAATGTCAGCGGCCACGGGGTGGAAGAGGTGAGTTTTCAGCTACATCGTAGTGAAATCCTGGGTGTATCGGGCCTGATGGGCGCCGGGCGCACGGAGTTAATGAAAATTATCTATGGCGCCGTGCCGCGTGAAGCTGGCGTGATCCGACTTGATGGCAAGGTGATTAACCCAGTGAGTCCGCAAGATGCGCTGGCCAACGGCATTGCTTACATCTCTGAAGACCGCAAAGGCGAGGGCTTGGTGCTGGGTTTATCGGTGAAAGACAACATGTCGCTCAGTGCACTCGATAAGCTCACCCATTGGGGAAAAATACAGCCGCGTGATGAAGTGATGGCGGTGGATGATTTTATTCGCCTTTTTAACATCAAAACCCCCACCCGCGAGCAAATCATTGGCAACTTATCGGGCGGGAATCAGCAGAAAGTGGCGATCGCCAAAGGGCTGATGACCAAACCGAAAGTGCTGATCTTGGATGAGCCGACGCGGGGTGTCGATGTCGGTGCCAAAAAAGAGATTTATCAGCTAATTAACCAATTTAAAGCCGAGGGCATGAGCATCATCTTGGTGTCATCAGAAATGCCCGAAGTGCTTGGCATGAGCGACCGCATTCTAGTGATGCACGAAGGCCGCGTATGCGGTGAGTTTGATGCCAAAGACGCTAACCAAGAAACTCTGCTTGCCTGTGCGGTAGGCAAAGATGCCAATGAGGATGCAGCATGAGTGAGAATGCAATGAATAAGTCCCAGCCGTCAGAAGATGGACGTAAACCCCTGTTCAGTAAAGCGTGGTTGATTGAGCAAAAATCGCTCATTGCCTTGTTGGTGCTGATCGTGGTGATGTCATTTTTAAACAGCAACTTTTTCATGGTCGACAACCTGCTTAACATCCTGCGTCAAACCTCGGTAAACGCCATTATCGCCGTGGGGATGACATTGGTAATTTTAACCGCGGGTATCGACTTGAGTGTTGGTTCGGTGTTGGCGCTGTGCGGGGCGTTTGCCGCCAGCTTGATTGCGGTCGAAGTGCCAGTGTTAGTCGCAGTGCCCACCGCTTTGTTTGCGGGCGCGGCGATTGGTGCCATGACAGGCGTCGTGGTGGCTAAAGGCAAGGTGCAGGCGTTTATTGCCACCTTGGTAGCAATGACTCTCTATCGTGGTGTCACCATGGTGTATACCGATGGTCGTCCCATCTCAACGGGCTTTACTGATACCGCGGATGCGTTTGCCTGGTTTGGTACCGGCTACCTGTTGGGCATTCCCGTCCCCGTGTGGCTGATGGCAATCGTGTTTATCGGCGCGTGGTATCTGCTCAATCACACCCGTTTTGGCCGTTATATTTACGCACTTGGTGGCAATGAATCTGCGGCGCGGTTATCGGGCATTAATGTCGATCGAATCAAGGTGGGCGTGTATAGCCTGTGTGGCATGCTCGCGGCCCTGGCAGGGATCATCGTCACCTCGCGCCTGTCCTCCGGACAACCGACAGCCGGTGCTGGCTATGAGCTTGATGCCATTGCGGCAGTGGTGCTGGGTGGCACCAGCTTGATGGGCGGTAAAGGCAAGATCATGGGCACATTGATTGGTGCGCTGATTATCGGCTTTTTGAACAACGCTCTTAACCTGCTGGACGTGTCGTCTTACTACCAAATGATTGCCAAAGCAGTGGTGATTCTGCTCGCCGTGCTGGTGGATAACAAAAACAAATAGCGGTTTGAGACAAAGCTTTTAGCTTATTGGGACAGGCACTTTAAGTTAGCGGGACAGACACTTTTATTTCTGTTTAATTAGTAAGTAAAAACAATACCCTACAAACACAAAAGGACTGAACGCATGAAAAAACTGACTACCTTGATTACTACTGCACTATTGTCGTCAACGCTGAGCATCAGTGCGCAAGCGGAAGATAGAATGGCAATCGTGGTCTCAACCTTAAACAACCCATTTTTTGTCACCATGAAAGAGGGCGCAGAGCAGAAAGCGCAAGATCTTGGTTATGAGCTCTTGGTGCTTGATTCGCAAAACGACGCCAGTAAAGAGTTGTCGAATGTGGAGGATTTAACCATCCGTGGCGTTAAAGCCATTTTGATTAATCCGACTGACTCTGACGCGGTCTCGAACGCCATTCGTATTGCAAATCGCGCGGAGATCCCGGTGATCACCCTAGACCGTGGCGCGAGCCTTGGGGAAGTGGTGAGCCATATTGCTTCTGATAACGCCCAAGGCAGTAAAATGGCGGCGGAATACATCATCGGCAAAGTCGGTGAGCGCGCCAAAGTGATCCAACTTGAGGGCATTGCTGGCACGTCAGCAGCACGCGAGCGTGGTGAAGGCTTTATGGATGCCATTGAAGGTACCGACGTTGAACTACTCGCCAGTCAGCCAGCAGATTTTGATCGCACCAAAGGCCTGAATGTGATGGAAAACCTGCTTGCCGCACACCCAGATGTGGAAGCGGTATTCGCCCAGAACGATGAAATGGCATTTGGCGCGTTGCGCGCGGTGCAGGCATCAGGCAAAGATGTCACCATTGTTGGTTTTGATGGCACCAAAGATGGTATTGCAGCCGTCGAGCGTGGTCATCTGGCAGCGACCATCGCTCAGCAACCGGGTATGATTGGTGAGCTGGGTGTCGAAACCGCGGATAAAGTGCTGAAAGGCGAGTCGGTAGACAGCTATATTCCCGTGCCGCTTAAGGTGATCAGCCAAGAAACGATCGCTGAATAAGCCGTCAGGGAAACGTATAGTGAGCACCATCGGGTTCGCACTGGGTGGTGCTTTTTTGATTTAAAAACGGTAAGGAATAGTAATGAGCCGATTGGTTGTTCTTGGCAGCGTCAATGCTGATCATGTTTTACGCGTCTCTAGTTTTCCTCGTCCCGGAGAGACATTACACGGTCGAGACTATGCGGTGATAGCTGGCGGCAAAGGGGCGAATCAAGCGGTGGCAGCGGTGCGTTGCGGTGCTGATGTTGCCTTTATTGCCAGTGTGGGTGACGACGCCTTTGGTCAGCAGATTCGTCAGTCTTATGCGCAAGAGGGGATGGATGTCAGTGCGATAAAGGTACAGCCTGATACGCCGACCGGGATTGCGATGATCCAAGTGACTGATCAGGGCGAGAACAGTATTGCGCTCTCCGCAGAAGCCAATGCGACTCTGACAGCGGATACCATCAGCGATGATCTCACAAAAATCGCCGACGCTGACTATTTACTGATGCAGTTAGAAACACCGATGTGTGGCATTGAAAAGGCGGCGTTTCATGCCAGAGCGGCAAAGACACAGGTGGTGCTTAATCCCGCCCCTGCGGCACCGCTGAGCGACGCGCTTCTCGCCGCGGTCGATATTATCACCCCGAATGAAACGGAAGCCCAAAGCCTTACGGGTATCGCGGTAACAGACACCGCCAGTGCCCAAGCGGCCTCGGACGTGCTTCATGAAAAAGGGGTAGGGACTGTACTGATCACCCTCGGCAAACAAGGCGTGTGGCTGAGTGAAAAGGACGAACAAGCGGGTCAGCTCATTCCTGGGTTCCGTGTCGATGCCGTCGATACCACTGCCGCGGGTGATACCTTTAATGGGGCATTGGTGACAGGACTGATAGAGGGACAGACACTTTATCAGGCGATTCGCTTTGCGCATGCCGCGGCGGCATTATCCGTGACCCAGTGTGGCGCACAAACCTCGATTCCTTCTCGTTCAGAGGTTGAGGCGTTTTTGGCCCATCAAGATGCTTAATCGTTATTTCACCTTAGTCAGCGGAGCGCGATAAATGGCGACCATGAAAGATATTGCCAAACGGGCGGGCGTGTCGACATCGACGGTCAGTCATGTCATTAACAACACCCGTTATGTGAGTGAGGCGATTGCTGAGAAGGTAAACCAAGCCGCGAAAGAGCTTAACTATTACGCCCCGTCGGCGTTGGCGCGCAGCCTAAAAGTGAATCGAACTAAAACATTTGGCATGCTGGTGACTACCTCCACCAACCCGTTTTTTGGCGAAGTAGTAAAAGGCGTCGAGCGCAGCTGTTATCACAATGGCTACAGTTTGATTTTATGCAACACGGAAGGCGATGCTGAGCGTATGCGTGCTTCAATTGATACGCTGTTGCAAAAGCGGGTCGATGGTTTGATTTTGATGTGCTCGACCTTGGAAGGTGAGCGGATTGAAGGCTTTGATCGTTATCCGGATATTCCCGTGGTGGTGATGGATTGGGGGCCGATTGATTTTGCTTGCGATAAAATTCAAGACAATTCCTATCAAGGCGGCTATTTAGCGACCCAGCACTTGATTGACTGTGGCCACCGCCAGATTGGTTGCGTTAGTGGTCCCTTGCTTAAACAACAAGCACAGCGCCGTTTTCAAGGCTTTAAAGATGCGCTGCGCGAGGCTGGACTTATTGAGAACGCCGACTGGATGGTAGAAGCGGACTTTGAGTGTGAGGGAGGCTATCAAGGCATGCAAGCGATCGCCGCGAGCGGCTCCCTGCCGAGCGCGATTTTTGCCGGCAATGACATGATGGCGATGGGGGCGATCAATGCCGCCAATGCACTCGGCATTCGGGTACCCGAGGATCTTTCTATTATGGGGTACGATGATATCCACCTCGCAAAATTTGTCTCGCCCTCCCTGACCACCATTCACCAGCCCAAGTATCGTCTTGGTCAAGCGGCCGTCGAAACGCTACTCCACAAACTGGATGACCCTAAAAGCGATAGCCAAACCGTGCAGCTCGAGCCAACGTTAGTAGTGCGCGAGAGTGTGAAACGGATATAGCCGGAGCTATCGGGGACAGGCACTTTAAGCTAACTAGATATTCGAGCTATCGGGGACAGGCATTTTAAGCTAACTAGATATTAGCAAACGGGACAGACACTTTTGAGCACTCGGGGGACGAGCACTCGGGGGACAGTCACTTATATGATTGCCCTAGCGACGTAAGGGTGAAGTCGTTATGATGCCTGTCCTCAATGGCTAATCGGTAAATCGCCTCGTTATGTTTTCAATTGTCGACCAAAACCAACACTTTGTGGTGATCAATAAGTACCACGGCGTTAGCGTGCAAAAAGAAGCCGATCACGCGGCACTGTTGCCCGCGGTAGCGGCGCACATTGGGGTTGAGAAAGTCTACCTTGTGCATCGGTTGGACAAGATGACATCGGGCTTGCTGCTGCTGGCAACTTCTTCTCATGCGGCGTCTGTCCTCTCTGGGCTGTTTGCTTCTCGCGAGATAGAAAAGTTCTATTTGGCATTAAGTGCCAAAAAGCCGCGTAAGAAGCAGGGACTGATCGTTGGAGATATGACGAAGGGACGGCGAGGTAGCTGGAAATTACTGACCAGCAAAGATAACCCAACGAGAACGCGTTTTACCTCTATTGCTGGTGGTGAGGGGAGACGACTTTTTCTCTGTCGGCCCTACACAGGCAAAACCCATCAAATTCGCGTGGCGATGAAAAGCATTGGCTCACCGCTCATCGGTGATGATTACTATGGCGGCGAGCCTGCCGATCGTGGCTACTTACACGCTTATGGGCTGCAATTTACGTGTCGTTTTGCCGATGATCAGCCAGCCAAGCACTACAGCTATGTGCTGCCCCCGAGCCAAGGCGAGTTGTGGCCATCTTTACCGGTGGAGTGGGATGTCCCGTTTTCACTGCTTTAATTCTGTTTCACAGAGCGCTGGGAAGTGATGCACAGGTTACCAAACAAGTAGCTTAAAAATCGCGAGAATAACTGTCATCGCGAACAGCCCAATCCAACCTAATGTACGTGTAACGATAGGGATTTGATTGATAGCAAAGTGTGGGAATAGGATTGCCCACATCGAAACAAATGGCACGATACCAAACGCTCTTTCTGTGTAAAAATTAGGGGTGGCAGCAAAAGGTGGAATGGCTAGGTGCCAAAAACAATAAATTCCCACGACGGCCATGCAAATGACCGCTTCTTTGAGTGAGGTTTCCTGAGAGTTGGTAAAGAGATAAAAACCAACCGTCATAATATAGAGTAAGGCGGCTATCACGGGTTAGTGTCTCTTGGTTTTGCCGGGTGAAGGGGCCTCAACCGAGCCCCCCATCTTTTTTAGCTAGCACAGCTTGGTGCAGTAATGGCGTTATTGAGCACCTGCCGGCCTCGGGTATCGCGAACCAAAATGGTATAGCTGATACCACTGTTTAACATGCTGCGGATATCGTTATCCTCGCAATAACGACGCTTTAAGCCGGAAAAGAGCTGCCCCGGTGCTTTTTTGGCATTCTTCTCCAGAAGTGTCAGCTCGATGATTGCATCTTGTGCACGAGCGCGAACCAGAGAGTAGCCTTCAATATCCATCGGCAGTAACTGTGCAATCATGTCGGCACGTTGGATTGCGGCTTCTGCGGCTTGGTCATGCTGGGTGCTACTACAGGCACTCAGTATTAGCCCAAGGCCAGTCATCATTAATACTTTTACTAATCGCATTAGGCAGGGTCCTGAGGAAGCACTTTTTTGAAGGGTTTAACGGTTACGTCTGCATAGACACCAGCGGCTACATAAGGGTCTTTGTCGGCCCAGGCTTGGGCGGCTGATAATGACTCAAACCAAGCAATAACGGTTGACCCCGTAAACCCAGCTTCGCCCGGCTCGTCGCTATCAACGGCAGGGTTTGGTCCTGCAATCATCAAGCGGTTTTCTTTTTCCAGTTGGTGTAAGCGCTCAAGGTGTGCGTCACGCACTTGCTTGCGTAGCGGTAGGCTGTTCTCTACGTCTTGCGAATATATGAGATACCACATCGTCATTGTCCTTGATAGATGTTTATAGCCATTAGGATACAGAGTCCAGATTTCTGAGTACAGTGTATTAGTGAGTATTGGAGGGACAGGCACCAAAAGTGAAAAGTACCGAGAGTAGGACAGACACTTAAGCATTCTTAAGTATTTAACGTGCCTGTCCCCAATGAGCTTTAAAATCAAATATGAATGGCCCTTTACCTTCCTGTTACTGGAAGGCTTATTCTTCTGCAAAAACGGTCAGGAGATAATATGGGATGCTGTAATCAATTCCCGGAAGGTGGAGCCAAAGGGCTAAAGCCGCTCTTAAAAGCGGTGGGCGTATTGTTTGTATTGATAGTGGTGCTGGCTTATTGGATTGGATGAGACCTTAGCGAGTTTATTTGGTGTTTACGTTATTGGGATGCCTTCAACGACAAGCCCAACTCACTTTAGATCATGACGCCGGTCATGCGTTTTAGACCGAGTGTCGGCAATACCGCCTGAATACTCGATAGTGAACCTACGATATTCCCGCCCTCTAAGTGAGAGCATGTACTTAACCAGGTTTCACGTGAGATGTTCAGCTGTGTGAGTAGCTGTGGTCTCGGGAGTGAATTGGCGTTCTGGCCCTGAGCGCACGTCCATTCTACCAGAGCCAAATAGTCCATAAGGCGAAAAGGGATACCGTCGGGCATCGACTTTCTCGGATTCCCGGCGAAGGGGAATAAGCCGGCTGGCGTCGCTTTATTTTGCTCGAGTGATTCAACGCGCTCTTTAATCGATGTGTAATTGGCATGCTTAGGCTGTTTGGTGATACCTGCTCGCACTGGGTTCGAATCGACATAGGCCATCGCCGCAGCGAGTGCTTTTTCATCTAATATGGCTTGGCTTTTAAAGCGTCCCTCCCAAAAATGCCCTGAACATTGATCTTCTCGGTTTGCTTGTGTCGAAATATATTGATTGAGCAGCTTCATAAACCAGCTGACAGACATCAAACGTTCGCGCCAGTTATCAATGATGCGAAAACACGCTTTTCGCTCTGAGTGGGAAAGCGATTCACCCTGATAAAAACGTTGGATAAGCGCAGGCGCGTGATGAAAGGCTAGCCAGCGTTCAACAACCTCGATATTGGTTAAAGACTGAGCCGCTTTGGCGTTGATATGCAAAACAACGTGATAGTGATTGCTCATAATGGCATAAGCACAGATATCGATACAAAACGCTTTGGCGAGTGCAAGTAAACGCGTTTCTATCCATGTGCGACGATGCTCATAGCTTTTTTGTGACTGCGCATCATAGCCGCACAAAAAGGAGCGACGCACACAACGTGAGACACAATGGTAATAGGGTGTGGCGGCTAAATTTATTTGCGATGCGCGAGCTTTGGTCATCGTCGGTCCCTCTTAGCATCTAGGTATGACTAAATATACTGTATAAATGAACAGTCTTCATCTTTTCTAGCTCGAGTTTTCGTGACAGTGCAAGAAATGATGTAATTATGAGCGTTGTTATTTGCTTAACATGTCTGTCCCAAGAAGTACTTCTCGAGAATAGTGAGTAGTGATGGCGTAGCGTCGTAACAGGGACACTCACTACAGAGTGCCTGTCCTGATAGAGGAAAAGGTTCGAACGTTGGAGAAAAACTACGAGGATAGTCACCAAGAGGTGACTGTCCTCGCTAGAAATCACTCGCATGAAATCAACAGTGCCTGTCCCTATAAGGAGAGGCTAGGCCGGAACGCCGCTGTGAAAGCGGAAATGGTTGTCGGGTGCTTGGATCAACTCGGCTTCGCGCTCGCCGATGGTTTGAATGCGGTCGCGAATGTCTTCGCCGGCGATAGTTTCTGCAAGTGTCAGGTAGTCTTGATAATGGCGTGCTTCGGAGCGCAGTAGCGAGATATAGAACTTTTGCAGTTCATCATCAAGGTGTGGGGCGACTTTAGCAAAGCGCTCGCAGGAGCGTGCTTCAATGTAGGCGCCAATAATCAGTTTATCGACCAAGGTAGCCGGTTCGTGAGTGCGTGCCGCGCGCATCAATCCTTTGGCGTAGCGGCCTGCTTCTAACGGTTGATAAGGAATGCCGCGTGCGTCCATGATTTCAATCACTTGCTCAAAATGATGAAACTCTTCTTTGATTAAGCGAACCATTTTATCAATCAAGGCTTGGCCGTGGGCAAACCCCGTTTTAGGGGTTAAAGGCGCGCTGAGACCGTTTTTGCGCGCGTGGAAGATCCCATCGCGAACGCCGCGATAAACAAAGTCTTCATAGGGTTTGGCCCATGCCAGCAGTTGCTCGCCACTCGCCGCGTCGACCGCATACTTACGGATCAGCCACATCGCGGTTTGGCTGGCTTTTAATTCGCAGTTTGCGTGATCGCGCAAAAGAATCGATTGGTTGTCAGGCTGGATGGCCGCGTCAATCCAACTGTCGGGGGTTTGACAGTGCAGAAAACCATGAATAGGGGTGAGTAGGGTATTAATTTCTTGGCGTAGCATGCCGGAAACACTCTCAGACTGACAACAATGGCTGAGCATTATAAACAGAAGGGATGCGAGCGCAAAGAGCTGGCAGCGCAGGAGGCGCTGCCAGGTGGGCGAATTCGGCCTACTTGTTCGATGCCCAAGGGGAACGGTATTGAATACCGAACTTGTCTAAACGCGGTAATTGCGCTTTGAGTCTGGCCAGATAATCGAGCCAGTCACGGCGCTCACTGTGGCTCCAAGCCGCTTCCGCAATGGCGGTAAGCCTTGGAAATACCATGTAATCGAGCCTGTCCTGATTGGTGATCAGTTCACTCCAGAGTGCACATTGCACGCCTAGCATATGCTCACGGGCAGGATCGTCACTGGCGAGGCTTGCCAGTGGCTCATATTGGTAGGATTTTTCTAATGGCGTGACGCCCGCCCAGTCGAGCCCAGGCTCGGTGGCAGCATAATCTTGCACCATATCGAGATAGGTCGCCTGACCGGGGGTTAAAATCACATCAAAACCATGCTTTGCACAGTGCAATGCGGCTTCTTCGCTTTGCCATGAATAGATCACGGTGTTTTTGCTGACTTTATCGCCGTGCTGTACCTCTTCCCAGCCAACCATACGTTTGCCCAAGGCGCGAAGCTTTTGCTCAGCATAGGTCAGTATCTGTCCCTGTAGCGAAGCGGTCGTTTCTCCGTTCATGCGTCTGTCCCGATAAATTGGGCTATCCGTCCATACCCCGTCAGGGACTTCATCGGCGCCAATATGGACCCATGAGGCGGGGAAAAGCTCGGCGACTTCACTTAATACCGTATCTAAAAATCGATACGTGCCATCGAGGGCTGGCGATAATACGTTATCGGTGTAGTGTTGTACGCTACGGTAAGTTGAACGGTCGTCGGCATCGTGTAGCCAATCAGGCAGCGCTTTGATGGCTGCGCGACAGTGGCCGGGAATATCAATTTCTGGAATGACGGTAATACCACGGGCCGCGGCGTATTCAATCACGTCACGCACCTCTTCTTGGCGATAGTAGCCTTCGTGACGTTCTGCAATGTGACTGAACTGCGGAGCAAGGCGGGTATTGGGGCCGCGTTGACTCCCATAGCGCGTCAATTCAGGCAGGGCTTTAATTTCTAGTCGCCAGCCTTCATCGTCGGTTAAATGCCAGTGAAAGGTATTGAACTTAAAGTAGGCCAACTGGTTAATCAGTCGCTTTACCGTGTCCACCGAATGAAAATGGCGCGCGCAATCGAGCATCATCCCTCGGTAAGCAAAGCGTGGTGCATCGCTGATTTTGATTGCCGGTATTCGAAGCTGTGTGTCTTGCTCTTGGCAAAGCTGTAATAGCGATGCGCAGCCGTGAATAAACCCGCGCTCAGCACAGGCTTGGATGACCACGCCTTGGTCGGTGACGGTGAGCTGATAGGCCTCATCACGGTGGGCGATATCTCGAAGTGCAGAGTCGGGTAACGGTCGTAAGATAATGGCATGATCGCCAGTGACCGCATCTTGATGGCGTGGATCGAGTGCAATATCAGCTTGCGGGTATAGACGAACCCACTCGTTGCTTAGCCACTGCGCGGCGGGCAGGGCCTGTGGATCCACTGCGATTAATGGTGTTGTGGGTGAAAGCGTAAAGTACCCTGGCTGGTGGCGAACTGTTTTGGGTGCTGGAATAATGGCGTGCTCGGCGGGATGAACATCTGGAATCGATGAGCGTGTGGTGTGAGTGTGCGCCAAGTTGATGGGGGTGAGCATCACTGAGTATTGCTCGCCATTGGCATAGAGCAGCGCATCTTTAAAGCCAGCACAAAGGAACCGTAATGGCGGCGTGTGGGCATCAAACTCGATGTATAAGCTTTGATTGGCATCGAGTGTTTGATGCGCCGGTGTAATGACGCAATAACTACCGATTTGCTCAATACTGCCTTGTGACAGTGTATTGGGGTTGATGAAGCGATCAAACAATACCGCAATGGACAGCGTTTCTAACGGGCGGTCGGTGAGATTATGCAAAGTTAACCCCATTCGGCTGCGTGGCGGGGTGTCATTGGGGGACTCGTTGATCACACTAAGATCGAGGCGGTAAGTCATCACGCGTTCTCCTTGTTCGAGTGGCCGTTGCCAACCAGTGTTTGCGCACTGATGGCGAGCATAAACCAGCTTGCATGTGGTAACCACTGCTCGCCCCATCGCCAGTTTTGCGCCATATCATCGCAATATGGTGCGGGGTTGAAGGCAATCTGTGTTTCATCCTCCATCCCTGCGGTAATGCCATTGCAGATCCCCCCTTTGGCATTAAAAAATCCCAAGTGCGGTAGGTAATCTGGGTTGTTGTGACCATGTCCATCGAGCATGCAGATATCAAATGGGTTTAAACCGAGGATCCAATTAAGCGCCCGTTGGCTAAAGGTGTGGAGGGCCGCATTTAGCGCATCGTCTTGAATATGGCGCGTGGCATGACACGCAAAGGTTGCCAGTGATACCAAGCGTGCATTCTCGCCTTGCCACCAATAGCCGGTTTCATTGTGGTGAGGAATAAAGTGACGTACCTGTTTGACGCCATCGACGGGTTTGACGTACTGACGCGGATACGCGAATGGATTATCGGCTGTTTGTGTTAGGTTGAGCTCAAACTGGCAGGCGCGTTCCAGTGCTGTTTGCGCGATAGCTTGATGGCTGGGATCGGTTTCCACATCGAGGTAGCGAATTAATACCAAGCCGGGTAGACCGGCATCGGCGGCATGGTAAAAGGGACGGTTCCCATCAGTATTTGCTGACCAATAATATTGGCAAGTTTCATCACTGCGTTGCCGTGCGACCAGCTTTTTCATCCAGCCTCGTGCCTCGCTCAAGAAGGGACAGTCACCGTTCGCACTAATGTGTCTGTCCCCAGAACCTAAAGGCGCCTGTCCCATTAAATAAGCGTGACTGTCCCCAGTAGATTGCTCCTCGGTAGACTGCCGAGTGGCGTGATGTAACTCACATGCGGCGAGAAGGGCGCAGGTTTCGTCAATAATGTTGGGCTCACCGTCATCAAGGTATTGATGGTTATGTTCAACCAAATGCCAGTAGCCGCGAATAGCGGCGTCTAAATAGCGTGCTTGTTGGTCTGGATCCGCGCAAAGCGGGGATCTGTTTGCAGCGGCAAGGGCAGCAATCGCTATGCCACCACCTTGACGAAAACCGGCCTGGTAAGCCTCACTCATTACTCCATCTTGCGTCGCGTAAGCGCAAAGGGTGCGGCGCTCCGGGTCTTTCGACCATTGATCAAACACCGTCATATAAAAAAAGCCACTGGGGTCTTGCATACGGAGAAGAAAATCAGCGCCGTGTTTCGCTTCATCGGCTAAGCGTGTTCGCATAAACGCGGGCAGCGTGTCCGAGCTAAATTGGCTGGTAAGATCGGCCAGTCCCCAAGCCAATAGCGGGATTTGTTGCGGATTAAAGTAATTGGCGTAGGAAAGGTGGCTCAGGTATTTGCTCACATCGCCAGAGGCATCGTACCAACCACCAGAGACATCCACGCGTTCATCTGAGCCAAAAACCTTGGCGTGCTGATCTGCGTGTTCATAAATGCCGCTACACCGCTGCGATTTAAAGTAATGGAGCAGGTCGGAAAACGTGGTGTGAAACAGACAATTATCCCTGACCTCAAACGGATGGGAATACACCGGTGTTTCTGTTAGTAATACTAGTTGATAGCGTCCGCGA
Source organism: Salinivibrio sp. ES.052 (assembly GCF_900141775.1). Taxonomy (GTDB): domain Bacteria; phylum Pseudomonadota; class Gammaproteobacteria; order Enterobacterales; family Vibrionaceae; genus Salinivibrio. The sequence continues at coordinate 585,528 of NZ_FSRI01000001.1, forward strand.
TGTTCAAAGGCAGAAAAATCGAGGGTATAAGCCGTGCCCATCTGCCAGTTGTTTAACTGTGTGCCTTGGTGTAATTCAAACTGCGCCACCACGTTATCGAGTGGCGCTGTGTCTGTCCCACGAACAACAGTGTCTGTCCCGTGAGTAAGAGTGCCTGTCCCCGTAAAATTTTGCGCGCCTTCTGTGGCATCGTTAAAGTGCCTGTCCCCAGAGGAGGAGGCAGCTTTGTCCTCCGAGCTAAATGTGCCTGTCCCCTTAAGAGGAGGCAGGGAAATCAGTGCCACGGGCGTGCCGATGAGGCGGTCGTTGTTACTGACGATCACCGCGTATTTGTCACCGTGTAACGAGTAGCCAATGTGATTGGTCAGTATTTGCATGATGGTATCCTTATTGGTCGCTATTGCTCGTACAAATAGCAGCGCACATAGTGGTTGTCGGCGAGCTTGGTGACGCCGGGCAACTGCTCAGTGCATTTGGCCGTCGCATGCGGGCAGCGGCCAGCAAAGGGGCAGCCGACAGAATCCGGTGTCCACAGGGGGATTTCTCCTTTATTGCCCTTTAGTTCCTCGTGAATGGACTTGCTCGGGTCGGGTACGGCTGAGACCAACAGCTGGGTGTAAGGGTGCTGAGGGCGATGAATAATCTCTTCGGTGTCCCCCCATTCGACCATATGGCCGACGTACATCACTGCCAAGTCTTCGGCAATGTAACGCGCGGTGGCGATATCATGGGTGATGTAGAGCAGCGACATTTGCTTCTCCACTTTCATCTCTTCCATGAGGTTAAGCACACCGGCACGAATCGACACATCCAGCATTGAGGTTGGCTCATCGGCGAGCACCACTTCCGCGCCGACGGCGATATTACGCGCCAGGTTGATCCTTTGACGTTGGCCGCCCGACAGTTGGTGGGGGAATTTCTCTGCCGTTTCTTTGGCCGGAGTGAGGCCCACTTGCTCGAGCAGCTCGAACACCCGCTCTTTCAATTGGGCTTTGTCGCGCTTGGCGACTTTTTTGTGGATCAATAACGGGCGCGCAATATGGTGAAACACATTATGCGTGGGGTTGAGCGAGCCAAAAGGGTCTTGCCAGACCATTTGCAGACCCTCGCGATATCGCATCAGCTCATTGCGTTTTTTAATGGTGGTGATATCGCGTCCCCGGTATTCAATGCAGCCATCGGTCGGGGCGTACATTTTGGCAATCATTTTCGCGGTGGTTGATTTACCCGAGCCTGATTCCCCCACCACAGCAAGCCCACGGCCTTTGTACATTTTGAACGAAACATCATTAATCGCTCGCATCATGGGTTGTTTAAGGGCATGACTGTTAATGGGGAAATCTTTCACCACGTTTTTCCCTTCAACCAGCAGTTCTCCAAAACCTGTACTCATCACTGACTTCCTCACATTGGCGCGTTATTAGAGTTTTTGTTGGGCGATGGGCTCGCCGTATAGATGGCAGTTGGAATACCGGCCCGCTTCGATTTGGCGCAACGTCGTTTGAGTGGTTCGACATCGCTCATGCACCTGAGCACAGCGTGCTTGAAAGCGGCAGCCGGTCGGGATTTCGAGCAAGTTGAGTGGGTTGCCTGGAATACCTACCAGTTGGCGCTTGGGCCCGGTGAGTGAGGGGAATGAGCTTCCCAGCCCTTCGGTGTAGGGGTGATAGGGGTTGTTGAGTACCTGTTTAGATGGCGCGACCTCAATCAGCTCACCGGAGTACATGATCCCAATCCGGTCGGAAAACTCGACCATGAGCGATAAGTCATGGGTGATAAACAGAATCGAAAAGCCAAACTCTTCTTTTAACGCGTAGATTTTTTGCAAGATCTCGCGTTGCACCACCACATCCAATGCCGTGGTGGGCTCATCCATGATGATCATTTTCGGATTCAAGGCCAGCGCAATGGCGATCACCAAGCGTTGACGCATCCCGCCCGAAAACTGGTGCGGATAATCGGTCAGGCGGCTAGGGTGAATATCGACAATTTCCAGCAAGCCTTGTGCCCGTTTGACCGCTTGTTTGCGGGTCAGGTTGGTGTGGCGCATCAACACATCGCAAAACTGCTCTTCGAGTGTCAGCACTGGATTGAGGGCATTCATGGCGCTTTGAAACACCATCGACATCTCTCGCCAGCGAAAATCACGCATCCGAGCATCGCTGTAATCGAGGATATTCTCGCCGTTAAACATCACTTCGCCGCCGGTAATAAATGCGGGTGGCTTGTGCAAACGCATCAGTGAAAAGGCAACGGTGGATTTACCGCACCCCGATTCGCCAGCCAGGCCAAATACTTCACCAGGGGCAATGTCAAAACTGACGTGATCGCAGGCCCGGACATCACCGGCATCGGTTATGTAGTCCACGCACAGGTCACGGATTGAGATAAGTGGGGTGCGACTCATGATTTATCTCCACTGATCAGCATGTGTTCGGCAACGGGATTCTCGTCGCGGGCTTTCTTTTCTTGTTGGCTGAGTTTTTTCCAGCGTCTCATCCCTTTTTGTGCACGTAATTGCGGGTTGGCTATTTCATCCACGGCGAAGTTGAGCAACGCAAGCCCTGTAACCAGTAAGGTCAGTGCGATACAAGGTGCGAGCAGCTCCCACCAGGCACCGATCAGCATCGAGGATGACGTTTGCACGTTGTAGAGCATGATCCCCCAGCTGATGGTGTTGGGATCGCCAAGCCCTAAGAAGGAAATGATGGACTCCATGGCAATGGCATACATCACCGAGCCAATAAAGCTGGCACCGACAATCGGCACCAAGTTAGGCAAAATTTCGACGAAAGTGATGCGAAAGCGCGATTCACCCAGTACTTCAGCGGCCTTAACAAACTCTTTTTCGCGAATGGCAAGGGTTTGTGAGCGAACCACCCGTGCGCCCCACGCCCAGGAGGTACAGCCAATAATAATGGCAATCGTCAGCGGCCCGGCTTCTCCGATAAACGCGGCCAGCACAAAAAGAAGCGGGTATTGTGGGATCACCAACATGATGTTCATTGCGGCGGTGAGCACATCGTCAACCCAGCCTCCCAAATAACCGGCGGTAATCCCAATTAAGGTGGCGAGCACACACACAGTGATCCCGGCCCCAAAACCGACTGCCAATGAAACGCGTGCCCCATGGAGTAACTGGGACCAGACATCGCGACCCATGCGGGTGGTGCCAAGGGCATGTTCCGCGTCTTTTGACATCAATAACGTCCGTGGGTGGTCTGCTAAGTGGGTGGCGATCCAGCCATCCGGGTTGGCTTGTGCCGCTTTAACCACAAAGCTGGGGTATTCATGCGGATTACCCGTGCGTTTATCGGGTGCATGCTGGGTCAGTAAAGGGGCGAATATCGCCATCAAAATAAACAGGCCGACAATGATGGAGCCTGCGCGAGCGATCTTATTGCGCACAATAAGGGTGAGGAGATCTTTCATGATTCTTTGCCTCCTGTTCGCAGACGTGGGTCAAGGACCACATACAACATGTCGGCAATCAAATTAAACGAGAGCATAAATAAGGTCATAATTAGCAACTGGCCTTGCAGCACTTGATAGTCACGTGCGTTAATCGCATTGAGCAGTACCGAGCCAAGACCTGGATAGTTAAAAATAATTTCCACAATCAGCTGACCACCGATGGCAATACCCAGCGACATCGATAGCGCGGTGACACTGGGCAAGAGCGCGTTTCGGGCCGCGTAGTTAAATACTACGCGGTTTTCGCTTAAGCCTTTGCCGCGGGCCATGGTGATGTAGTCTTCCGCAAGCAGGTTAATCATGTTGTTGCGCATGTTGACCAAAAAGCCGCCTACTTGAATGATGGAGGCACAAAAAAGCGGGAGTACGGCGTGATAGGCCACATCTTTAATAAAGGTCCAACTGCTCCAGTCTGGGGTCACGCCTGGTGTGTAAGCGTATCCGGTTGGAAACCATTTCAGCCCAATGGCGAAAATAAACAGCGCCAACATGGCGATGACTACCTGTGGCACCGCTTGGATAATCAACATGCCGGGAGTGATGACGGCATCGTATTTTCCACCGCGCTTCCAAGCGGCAAAAATGCCCAAAATCGAGCCCAGCGAGAAAGACAGCAGGACCGCACTGCCGGCGAGAAACAGCGACCAGCCAAAGGCTTTGCCCAGTAGCTCGTTTACCGACAACGGATAAAATTGGATGGAGGTGCCTAAATCCCAGCTCAACACGTTTTTCATGTAGGTGAAATACTGCATATAGAGGGGTCCATCGACAAAGCCCAACAGTTGTTTCATTGCCTCAATCCGCTCTGGAGTGACTTGCACCGAGGCATTGGCAAACATCATGGTGACAGGATCACCGGGCATGGCACGTGGAATAATAAAATTGAGAGTTGCTGCCACTAAAAGGGCAATCATGTAAAAAGTTAACCGTCGGAAAAAATAACCCATAACCCACACCTTACACAGCGAAGTGGTGATGTTCGTGGCGTGAACACCGTGGAAAAGCGGGCGCGCAAGGCGCCCGATATTGGTTACTGAACGGGCTTAAGGTCCAGCACATGAAGAAGACGCTCAGGAATGCCGGCCCAGATAGAGGGGCGACCTTTCGGATTGTCTTCGTTCCACCAACCGGTGAAGCGGGTTGTGTTGTATTGATACATTTGCGCGCCAGAAAGCACCGGAATCGTGACCTGATCCTTGGCGATAATCGCTTGGATTTGGTGGGCAATATCCAGCTGCTCGGCTTTATCCGCGGTTTTGTAGAAGCTGTCTAGCAACTTGTCTAGCTCTGCATTTTGGTAGTAATGCATCGCGAAACGTGGCATGCCATCCCCTTCTTGCAAGTTGGAGTTATACGCACTGTTCCAGTAGGTGTAGGGGTCAGCACCGTGGAAGTAGTTGGTATAGGCGACGTCGTAATCGGCTTCGAGCATCGCTTGGTTATACACCGAGAAATCCGGGGTACGTGCTTTGGCTTTGATACCGGCGTCAGCAAGCTGTTCAACGGCCAGCTGCACGGTGTTATTGAAATCGGTCCAGCCATTCGGGGATTGGATCTCGAGCTCAAACGATTTGCCTGAAGGCGTTTCAACAAAGCCATCGCCGTCTTGATCTTCAAATCCAGCATTGGCGAGTAGCGCTTTGGCACCGTCCAGATCGTAGGTATTGTATTGACGGTACTTTTCATGCACCGCTTCGTCTGACCAGGCTTCAAACGCGTAACCGAGGCCAGAAGCGAAATCGTTCACTGTACCACCGCCATAAAACGCGATATCGATGATGGTTTGACGGTCCAGCGACATGGAAAACGCGCGACGGAAGTCGACATTGGTCAGCGCTTCGCGTTTTGCAGGATCGGGGTCGTTAAAGTTGACCATAAAGGCTTGGGTGCCGGCGGCAGGATACCAATAATGATGGTTTGGATTGGCCGCGGCATAGGTGCGGTCAATGTCAGGAATAAACGACGAGGTCCAGTCCATTTCACTGTTGATCACTTTGCTTAAAAACTGGTCGTTATTGGCAATTTGTGGCACGCGCAGACAGTCGACGTCGAGGTTGTCGTTATCCCAATAGTGTGGGTTGCGGCATTGAATATAGAGCTGAGAAGTAAACGTATCGATCGTGGTGAAAGGGCCAGAACCCACTGGGTTTTCGTTGGTGTAAGATGCGGGATCGTCAACGTTTTTCCAAACGTGTTCGGGGACGACGGGGACCTTCGCAATTTCATATGGCACATTGGAGTTTTTCTCTGTGAGATCGAAGCGGACGGTGTAATCGTCGACTTTCTTCACATCGTCAATCCATTGGTTGATCCCAGATTGATCCAACTCAGGGTGGTTTTTAACCAAATCAAACGAATACACCACATCATCGGCGGTATAGGCCTCACCGTCTGACCATTTTACGCCTTTACGAAGGGTAAAAGTGACACTTTTGAGATCATCCGCCATGTCGTAGTCCGTCGCGATACGAAAGACAGGTTGGTTGCCTTTCATTTCGTTAAACACCACTAAGGGCTCATAGACGAAATCAGTGGTGGTGTGCAAATAGGTGGCACCGAGGAAAGGGTTAAAGTTACGGACAAAGGTATTGAACTCTTTCGGGTGGATAGTGAGCTCACTGCGCTCGGCGGCACTGACGCCAGCACTTGCGCTTAGCGCACCGATAATTGCAGAGGCAAGTAGGGTCTTGCTGGCAACTCTAATGTTACTCGAAAACATAGCCATTCCTTACTGTTGCTTTCAGTTCACGTGATGGATAGTGAGCTCGTTGCTAACAACCTTCGCGAGCTCAAGCTTACTGTGTTGCCGACCCTGACGTTGTGATTATGGATGGGATGCCCCAAGCGATACTTGTTGCTCCAGGCCAGCAAACAACTCCACTAAGCCCAAGTTCAGTGAAGGCTGCAATGTGAATAATCGTTAAAACCGTAAAAAAGCGCGATGTTGACGTTATTTTCGTTAAAAAAAACAGCTAAAAAGGTTATCCGCTTCAGGATGTAATCACGACTCTCTCCTGGTAACGACCTTGGATGGAATTATAAAAATCATAAGGTTATGGTTATTTATAATTTTGGGTGATGCATGTCACACACCCAAATACTCTTGTTTTTTACCGAGAAAAATCAGCGTTTATTTTGTTGTGACAAGTCGCGCATTTCTGATTTATATCCGACATTAAGGATGTTTTTTCCAAGAAGCATTGAGATTTAAATGAAGTTGATTCGCAAAGATTATTAATGAGCGATTTTAACTCGTCAGTCACGTCCGTCAGTCAGAGGACAGGCACGCTAAGAGAACCGCCAATAGGACAGCCACCGAGGTTTGCTCCTTTATGTTTGATGCGCCTGTCCTGGAGGGGCTTTCATTAATGAGAATGTTTAGGAGGACAGGCGCTTTATGACTAAGGTGTCTGTCCCCGTAAGGAAATAAAAATGGCGTGGACTTAATATGCCTGTCCCCGGAAGGGGAAGCACGTTATTGCGTTGGTGGGTGTGTTGTTAGTCTTCTAACAGTAGCTGGCGAAGTTGTTGGTAATAGGACTCCAGCTGAGTACGGGTCGTACTACGTTTGTCACAATGATCGAGGATAAAGCGAATGGAGCTCAGCACTGTGCGCCATCGCGGGGTTTTTGGCAGGGTTTCGATGAGCAGGTACTTATCCAATGTGCGGGTTTGTAAGCTACTACGGTCAAGGTAGACGCGCCAAAGACCACTTTGCTCGGCAAAATCGAATTTGCTTTTGCCTGTGGCTTCTTCCCAGTAATGCAAGCTGGCTACCATGGCATCAACAATTAGCTGTCTGCGTGCGTTGGCTTTATCTTGTTGTTGGTGTTGCGCTTTTTCAGCGATAGCTTCAAATTCACCCCCCATGGCTTTTAGCGTTTCAAGTTGGCGCGAGTCTCCGCCTAATGCGTAGCCAGATAAGGCTTCGATGGCGCTTTCTAGGCTCTGTATACGAGACTGAGACACGGGAGCGTCTGTGTTGATGACATACAGGCTGTCAATGTCAGACTCTGCGGGAAAACGCAGCAGCATGCCGTCGACGTCTCGGGGGCGTCCTTCAATATAAATGATCAGTGGGCCTTGATAGCGCTCCATCTGATTGGCCTGCTCGGGCGCTTTCACTAAGGCTTGGCCATGCATCCGTTTTACCTCGTCTTGCTCACGCTCAAACAAGGAGGCTGCCGCTTGGTTAACAAAGCGAACCTGGCCATCTTTTCGCATACCTAACATAGCTTCAGGAGCGAGAGAGAGCTGTGAAATCAACCAAGACTGGGTTTCGAGTAGACTGGCCTGTTGCCGAGCACTTTGTTCAAGCGCCTGCTCGAGGCGCTGATTTTCTTGGCGGCGCTGTTCCGCTTGGCTAGCGGCAAGATGTGTTGCTATCCGTGCGGCGAGCTCTCTTTTATCAAAGGGCTTACAGAGATAATCATTCGCGCCGACCTCAAAGCCATAGATGCGATCATCAGGCTGATTTAAGGCGGTTAGCATGATAATCGGAAGTGCAGCATGGTCATAGCGTGCACGCAGCTGCTCACAGACCTCGAATCCACTCATTCCGGGCATTAGCACGTCGAGTAAGATGAGATCTGGCTTTGTGGTGGCGATATGATCAATCGCTGTACGTCCATCACTGGCTGTACTAGCCTGATAGCCTTCAATATTAAGAAAACTGGTCAGTACTTGTTGGTTGGTTGGCTCATCATCGACCACTAAAATATGTAAGCCATTGTGATTATGCTGGCTTTGCGAAACAACGTCCGAAGAGGAATGAGCGAGGGTCTCTCGCGTGTCATCTTGATGAACGTGTTGGGCAGAGACGGCGGTAAGCTCGGTGGTCAACACCGGAGGCTCATCGATGCTTGGAAGGGTGAAGCTAAAGGTGGTCCCCACTTGCGGCTGACTACTGACGTACAGCTGGCCGCCCATCAGCTCAACAAGTTGACGACTGATGGATAGACCGAGACCTGCGCCGTGTTGATAATGATAGTGGCTACTCACTGCTTGTGCGAGCGGTTCAAAAACGGTGCTTAACTGTTCCGCGGGGATCCCTTTACCCGTATCAATCACTTGGATGCGAACGCGATCGTCCAAGGTGTCGGCGCTAATAACAATCTTACCCGCATCGGTGAACTTAATCGCATTTCCCAGTAAATTGTACATAACTTGCTCAAGCCGTTGGGGATCCGCGTGTACCCAGATTGGCGTGTCGCTGAGCTGATTAATGATGTCTAGCGGCTTCTCTTTTTTAAGGTGCTTGGCGAGTGACAGCACAAGCTGTGTGATGGCGTTGAGATTGACAGGACCTTGCTCCAAATCTAATTGCCCATAGCGCATTTTATGGTAGTCCAAGAGATCATCAACCAGCTTGGCCAAGCGCTGGCCGCTGTTGACGATAATCGACAGTTGATACTGATGATCGCGACTAATCGGACCGTTCGCACCGTCAATCAGTGCTTCGGCAATCCCTATCATGCCGTGTAATGGGGTACGAAGTTCGTGAGAGGTGGTTGCCAGGAATTCATCTTTCAGCTTGTTGGCGACATGCAGCTCTTCATTCTGAGCACGTATGGTGGTGATGTTAGCTTCTAAGGCCTGGTTTTGCTGGCGTATTAAGGCCAGTTTTTCGCGAATGGCATGGCGCATACGGGCAAAGCTTACCGCCAAACGCCCGATTTCATCACGACGGCGCGTGTGGTGGATTTGGGTATCAAGGTCACCTGCACTGACTTTTTCTGCCGCCCATGTAAGCTGAAGCAGTGGGCGAGTAATAAAGTTGGACATATAGTGTGAGGCGATGACCACCGCGAGAATCGCAAGTAACATGGCAACGATAAAAAGCTGTTGCAGCTGGTGGATTCGAGCGTAGGCCACTTGCGTAGGGACTTCAGCCACTAACCCCCATTTTAGACCGTGGGCGTGAATGGGGGTGTAGGCGGCGAGCACGGTTTGGCCTGATTGGGTTTGATAGCGGGTGACTCCTGTTTCTCCGGCTAATGCTTTTTCTATGGCAGGCGTGTTATTGACAAGCTGACTTTTGCTGGTTAAATGCGCTCGAGTCTTGCCGTCATCGCCGACGAGGTGTGTTTCAATCGCATTGGTTTCTCTGGGGGCCATTAGCCTGGTAAGGGCATGATTAGGAAGCCGGAAGATCGCGTAGCTATGCAGGTACCCTTGCTGAATAATGGGGGCGCCAAGCCATGCAACGGGTGCGTCGGTATCTTCAGCGGAAAAGTCCGAGATAATCACCTTAGGCGTCGGATCTAACTTTCCTTTTGTTTGTTGCGTTTGCTGTTTTAGGGCCGCGAAAGTGTGTCCCAGTCGTGCATTGCGATGCGGGCCTGAGAGTAGGTTAGTGCCAAAATTGTCCAGCTTTTTCACCGAATAGGTGACGTTGCCTTGCTTGTCGACCAAGAGTAGGTCGTCAAAATCTGCGCGAGCGAGCAAAGCTTGATAAGCGCGGTGGTAGCGTTTGTGTAGCAGCCGATAACGCTCGGTGGCGGAATAATTGGGATCGTCCTTGTGCATAGGCGTTTTGACCCTTTCACCGGACCCAAGGTAATAGCGACGTTGCGCGTAATCACGAGCGGCGTCGATGTTTGGTCGTAGTCGCTGAAATGCATTGACCAAACCATAAAAATGACCACCACTGGCGTAGGCGAGTTCTGAGGCGACAAACCCAAGGACTTCCGCCTCTTTCGCCTCAAAGTAATCGTTGATTTGCTGCTGCTTACCGTCGCGAACCGATAAAAGGTGTGCCGTGCTTTGTTCTTGTAGATCTTGGCTATGGGCGTTAAGAAAAAACAAGGCGACCAAAATCAGAGGGAGGAGGCTCAATAGCAGGAAGGCCAGCATCAAGGTGTGATGGAGGCGTTTAAATGGGTAAGCAGTAAACAAGGTTTTCATAAGCAACAGCATCTTCCCTACAGCAACGTTCCAATGTCGTGGCCAGCGTCTAAGCCTCTGATGAGCCTGTTTCTCGCGCGACGACACGACAATCATTGTCTGCCTTGACGTTACTGAGTTTTTTCGCTTTGACAAGGAAGTGTCGATAGAAGCGTGCCGATCGACGCACTTTTCCGTGTATCGCTGCAAGATTGCGTATGTTTTGCCCACGTTATTTCATGGAAGAAAGGTCAAATAAAAAAGGCCTCGACAGATGCCGAGGCCTTTAGCATTCCGAAAGTAAACGGAATTAATACTGAGGTTTGGTCGCCGGTGCGTAGGCAGACGCACGTGCCTCGGCGCTTCCCGCTGCTTTCGCTTCTGGGTTAGGCGCTTTAAAGGCAGCGACTGCCACAGGGCTGTGATCAACCGGTTGGTTCGGTGCCGGTGCTTTCATCATCGGTGATGTGGCACGGCGATATTGAATGGTTGCAGTCGGGGCATTGATCTCGACTTCCCGCTCAATTACCTTTTCGGTCACCAAATCAACCTCTGAATCATGCTCCGGTGTGGTCGCGGGTGCGGTAGGGACAGCCACTTCGGGGCTCGCTTCAATCGCCGCTGTTTCCTCGCGCTGTACTGGTTTGTGTTCAGGCTCGGGAACCTTCACTAAAGGCGCAGAATGTGTTGATACGCCTTCTGCGTCAGCCGGCTTGGTTTGCATGATAATAACTTTACCCATTGCCATTTCTGGGCGAGCAACGCCGCTCATCATGGGTTTGTTATCCTGGCGTTTGTCTTGACGACGGCGATCTTGCTTCACTTTCACCGGTTGTTCTGCTGACCATACTTTACCCATCGCCATTTCAGGTGAGGCCATACCCGTTGTCAGTGGCATTGGGCTTTTCACCATCGGACGACGGCGACGGCGTTGACCGCTGGCGCGAAGATGACGTGGTGAGCGGCGATTGCGGCGTTTGTCTTGCTGGCCTTCTTTTTTGCCGTTTTCAGGTTGTTGTTTTGCTTGTTGTGCGACTTCAGCGCCAACTTGATGCAAATCTTTACCCTTATCGGCGGCAGTTTCTGCCGGTGCCGGTACGTTCACATCTGGCGTTTCTTTGTTGATGCGCACGGTACGGTTAAGCTTACGACGCTGACGGCGCTGTTTAACTTGTTCAGTTTGCTCCGCCTTTTGGTCGTGTTGCTTATTACCTTTATTCTCTGCTTTTTCAGCCTGCGGCTTCGTCGCTTTACTGTCGTCCTTTTCGTGTACCGCTGGTTTTTCTGCTTTGTCGTTACGGTTATCGTTGCGCGGCTTCTTGCCTTTACGATTGTTGTCGCGACGCTCTTCCTGCGGTTTGTTTTGACGACGTTGTTTATTATTTCGCCCGCGTTCGTTACCCGTATTATCGCTTTGATCGTCTTTTTGCTGTGGCCTATCATTGCCGCGAGACTTATTACGATGACCGGGTTGATCTTGCGTTTGCTTTTGGTTTTTCCCTTGGCGAGAGGACTCTGGCTGCGCCGCTTTTGTTGACGATGGGCTTGACGCCTCGTCACGGGCCGGAGCGCTGAATAAACCAGAGATAAATTTACCGACTTTAGCGAAAAGGCTAGGCGTCGCGGCAGTTGCTGGCTCATTGGCTGATGCCGATGGTTTAGATGCGCTTGGTGCCGGGGTACTTGGTGCAGCAAAGCCTTGTAGAACAGGCTCTTCACGTTTTTTCGCTGGGCGTGCTTGTTGTGGCTCTTCACGCGCTTCGGCTTCTTTCAGTGCGTCGATTTGACTGGGCAACTGATAAGACAGGTTCGCCATTTCTTCGCCACCGCGGACACGAACCACGTCAAAATGCGGGGTTTGCATTTCGTCATTAGGGACGACAACCACCTTCACATTGTGATATTTCTCAATGTGTTGGACCGAACGGCGTTTTTCGTTAAGTAGATAAGAGGCCACAGGCACAGGGACAATACCCAGTACTTGCGCTGTGTTCTCTTTCATTGCCTCTTCTTCCATCAAACGAAGAATAGACAGGGCTAGCGATTCGTTATCACGGATCACACCTGTGCCTTTACAGCGAGGGCAAATGTGGTGACTGGCTTCAGCCAATGAAGGGCTTAAGCGCTGACGTGACATTTCGAGCAAGCCAAATCGTGAAATACGACCGATCTGCACGCGTGCACGGTCCATACGGACAGAATCACGCAGTTTATTTTCCACTTCACGCTGGTGGCGAACCGGTGTCATATCGATAAAGTCGATCACTACCAAGCCACCGAGGTCACGTAAACGTAACTGACGGGCAATTTCTTCTGCCGCTTCGACGTTAGTTTGGCGTGCTGTTTCTTCGATATCACTGCCTTTAGTGGCCCGGGCAGAGTTGATATCGATAGAGGTTAGCGCTTCGGTGGGGTCAATCACAATCGACCCACCTGAAGGCAAGCGCACTTCGCGTTGGAACGCGGATTCTATCTGGCTTTCGATTTGATAGTGACTAAACAGTGGCACTTCGCCATCATAAAATTTAATCCGACTAACAAAGTCCGGGCGAACCAGTTTGATATGCTCTTGCGCACGGTTGAAGACTTTTTCGCTGTCGATCAAAATCTCGCCAATATCACGACGCAAGTAGTCACGGATTGCACGCGCAATCACGTTACTTTCTTGGTGGATAAGGAAAGGCGCGGGGTTGGACGCCGCCGCTTCTTTGACCGCTTGCCAATGATTAAGCAGGACTTTTAAATCCCACTCAAGCTCTTCGGCAGATTTGCCGACACCGGCGGTACGCACGATGAGACCCATGCCTTGAGGCAGTTCTAAACCCGACATGGCTTCTTTTAACTGACTGCGCTCTTCCCCTTCGATGCGGCGAGAGATACCGCCTGCACGTGGGTTATTGGGCATCAGAACTAGATAGCTACCGGCCAGTGATACAAAGGTGGTCAATGCCGCACCTTTGTTGCCGCGTTCTTCTTTGTCCACTTGGACAATCACTTCCTGGCCTTCTTTCACCACATCTTTGATGTTGGGACGGCCTTGATAGGTATAACCGGAAGGGAAGTATTCGCGGGCGATTTCTTTTAGTGGGAGGAAACCGTGTCTGTCTGCGCCGTAATCAACAAATGCCGCTTCCAGGCTGGGTTCAATACGGGTAATGCGTCCTTTGTAAATATTAGCTTTTTTCGATTCATGGCCAGGACTTTCGATATCGAGATCGTATAGCCGTTGACCGTCAACCAATGCGACGCGCAACTCTTCCTTCTGAGTCGCGTTAATCAACATTCTTTTCATCTGATTTTTCTCATTTATTTATCGTTGTTATTAGCGGTTGATGACGAGAGCAGTCGTCAATGCTGCCTGACCCCAAGTCTGATATGATGCAGCCTCCCGGCTGGAGAAAATCAGGGGTGCGCTCGGGCAAGTTTTAATCGGCCAGCTGCAACGGTTTTTGTGGCTCACCGGATTACGCAGTTGGCGTCCGCCGTTTTTACCGATGGCGGATAGCTCTGACACTGACTGATTGCCTCGTGTCAACACACTAACGGGTGCTTTTGGGGTTACGTCTTACGCCAATTGCCGCGTAACGCCTTAAAAGCATTCGGAATTATGGTTCTATTGCGGTAAGAACCGCGAGACGGTACTCGACTGCTTGGTTCACAATAGTTTGCCCCTTTCACAAGAGCGAAACTTTGGCCACAGGCAAGAACCCGTGTTTCAGATAAGCGTTTGCTTTTCTGACTAACGCCGCAACTATAGCAGGGAGACCAGAGTCCAGCAATCGGCTTTACTGGCTTATGTTGCCTTGGTAGAAAAACAGCGTGAATATGACGTTTTTTTGCACGATCCTGTCCCAGTCGTCTATCCGTATCCTTGTTTGTTCGCCGAGTAAACAAGGAGCGGCTAGGAGGCTTTATCGCGTCTAGCAGGTGCATATCGGCGCGCTTAGAGGTAGAATAGGACGTTATGACAGAACAAAAATCTCAAGTGCGATTCATCGACATCGATGACGACATCGCGGGCCAGCGTATCGACAATTTTCTGCGAAATCAGCTGAAAAATGTCCCGAAAAGTATGATTTATCGCGTTCTTCGTAAAGGCGAGGTACGAGTTAACAAAAAACGTATAAAACCAGAATATAAACTTCAGGCCGGTGATGTGATCCGTGTGCCGCCCATCCGTCTTCCCGACAAAGATGAGAAAGCCGCACCCAGCACCAAATTAGATAAAGTGGCCGCGCTTGAACATTGCATTTTGCATGAAGACGAGCATTTGCTGGTACTCAACAAACCTTCAGGCACGGCAGTGCACGGGGGAAGTGGGCTACAGTTTGGCGCGATAGAAGCTATGCGGGCTCTTCGACCAACCGCGCGCTTTTTAGAGCTTGTTCATCGGATTGATCGAGACACGTCTGGGATCCTATTGATTGCTAAAAAGCGTTCGGCATTGCGTCATTTGCAAGCGCAATTTCGTGAAAAGACGGTGCGCAAAGATTATTACGCTTTAGTGATGGGGAAGTGGCCTGCGAAACAGCGCAAAGTCACTGCACCATTGTTGAAGAATGACGTTAATAGCATCGTACGTGTTAACCCCAAGGGAAAACCGTCTGAAACCCGTTTCAAAGTGATTGAAAGTTTTGCAGAGGCCACCTTAGTGCAGGCCAGTCCAGTGACAGGGCGGACGCACCAAATCCGCGTGCATGCTCAGTATATGGGTCACCCCTTGGCATGGGACGATCGCTACGGTGATCCCCGTTTTGATGCTTATACCAAGTCGGTGGGACTCGATCGCTTGTTTTTGCATGCCGCTGCTATCCGCTTTACTCACCCAGGCAATGAGGAAGTCATGACCCTTAATGCCCCGATGGAGCCCAAACTCGAGCGTGCTCTTAAAGGGCTAAGAGCCAAAACTGCATAATTTTTTCCGTATTCCGTATTCCGTATTCCGTCTTCGTAGCACGTGAATGCGAAGTCGGTGGCAACGGATAATTACAATAGTGAGTGTTGAAAACACGAGGTAAAAATGAACATTGAACCACCGAGTGCCGTTGACGGTGACGTGGCGTCGAATATAGGGATAAGAAAACCGCACCCCGCGATTGCCCCTTATTCGCTATTGATTTTTGATTGGGATGGCACCGTGATGGATTCGATTGGGCGCATCGTTTCGAGTCTTGATGCGGCGGCACGGTTGACAGGGCAATTGCCTATTTTGCCTCCAGAACGCTTGCAATCCATGATCGGTTTGAGTTTGGAAAAGGGCTATCAATTACTCTATCCCGACGCTGATCCGGCTTGGTATCCGAATTGGATTGCGCATTATCGTCAGCAATTTGTCCACGACAATCCGACACCATGTCAGCTTTATCCTGGCGTAAAAGAGACCTTAGTCGAATTAAAAGCGCAGGGGTTTCAATTAGCGGTGGCAACCGGGAAGTCACGCGCTGGACTCGATCGGGCAATGGCGGAAACGGGAACTCACGATTTGTTTTCGGTGACCCGATGCGCCGATGAAACGGCCTCTAAGCCGGATCCTCAAATGTTGGATGAAGTGTTAGCGCAAACAGGTATTCCACGTGATAGAGCGCTGATGATTGGTGATACGGGGCATGATATGCAATTGGCCATCAATGCGGGTATGGCAAGGCTTGCCGTCACTTGGGGCGTAGAAGGCGCCGCCAGCCTCTCGACCTATGAGCCAGTTGCCGTATTAAACAGCCTAAACGAGCTGATGATAGAGAGATACTAGTAGTTGTTAAGGTCTGAGCGCTATCTTGCAGTACCCAAAGATATAGACCATGATGAGCAATGGAGTATGGTGGAAGTGAAAATATGAACAGAAAAATTGAAACTTATGGCGTTAAAGCAATCCAAAGACCAAAGATCAAAGCGAAGAAAGGCATTGATTTATCGGGCGATCTTGGACGTCAGATTATTAAGTCTGAGACTAAACTGGCTTTGCGAACACACGTGAATACGTTTAAAAAGCTAGCTGATATGTGATGGATATCATTTGTTTTCCCTTCGAGCGCGTTATTGAGATAAACGCTTTGATCTTAGCGTCTGGTCCCGGGATGCAGGGCGCGGTAGATCTCGGAAAACTACAAGGTGCTTTGAGTAGAATTGACAATGCAATTATTTACGACGGCTTAGATGACGTATTTGAGATCGCCGCAAAGTATACAGCATGTATTGCAGTAGCTCACGCGCTACCGGATGCAAACAAGCGTACTGGTCTGGCGGTTGCTCTGGAGTACCTTTCACTCAACGACTTCGAAATCGTACATGATAACGATCTCCTTGCGGATGCTGTTCGAGACCTTGTTTTGGGAGAAATTAGTGAATTGGATTTCGCTGATGTGCTATACGCACAATACGCAAGAGTATAAACAATATCCTAGTCATGTTGCCCTTAAGGCAGGGAGCGCCAACGTGGTGTATATAGCCACTAGATCACGTCGATACCTTCCTTTTCCAACATCTCGCGCAGTCGCATTAGTGGCAGACCCACAAGGGTGTTGGGATCGCGGCCATGCATGGCGTTAAATAACGCAATTCCCAAGCCTTCGCATTTAAAGCTGCCCGCGCAATCGAGTGGCAGCTCTTTGTCGATGTAGCGGACAATTTCTTCTTCACTCAACTCACGAAAATCGACATGAAAAGGTTCGACGTCTGATTGGTGCTCACCCGTCTCGCTATTGATCAATGCTATCCCAGTATAAAAAGTGACTTGCTTGCCACTGGCGCGCTTTAACTGCTCAATCGCGACGTCTCGTTCATGCGGCTTGCCCAGCACTTCCTCGTCAATCATACAGACTTGATCTGAGCCGATAATGAGTGCGTTATCGAACATTGGCATCCCAGCCATTGCTTTTTCTAACGCGAGTCGTTCGACGAGGTCGGTTGCACGCTCGTTCTCTTGCCGACTTTCGTCAATGGCGGGAGAGAAGGTGGTAAAGGGGAGGGCGAATTTTTTAAAGATTGCCTGACGATAGGGTGAGCTTGATGCCAACACAATTTTTGGCGGCTGTGTGGTATGCATAACCTTTCCTTTATTGAGCGCGTTAGTGTGACTGAACGACTAGCGCGTGATCGATTTTTGTTAATTCTCCGCACTCAGTCTAACCTGAAAAGATGACTGGCGCGATCTCGGCAAACCAACTGAGCCGGGGTCGAGCCTTAACACCGACGTGCAGGCAACATTTTCTTTGACTCCAGCGCATTTGGAGGCTAATATTCGCGCCCTATGCAGAAGGTAAAGCTACCGCTGACGGTTGATCCATTCCGTTGTGCGCAAAAGCAACTCGACTATGATGGTATCGTAGACAAGACGCTATTGACGCGCCTCGGTGAGGCAACCCAAAGCATCGATAGTGATGCGGAAGTGATGCTTTCGTTCGACATTGACGCCCAAGGGCTAAAAATTGTCACCGGTCGTGCGGCCGTGTCAGTTAACCTTGAGTGTCAGCGTTGTTGGGGGCCATTATCGTATCGCTATGAAACTGAATTCGTTTATAGCCCGGTTTTCAATGATGACCAGGTTGGCAATTTACCGGATGCTTATGAGCCGGCATTAGTCGACGAAAACGGTGAGATTGATCTGATTCAATTAGTCGAAGACGAATTGATTGTGGCCTTGCCACAAGTCGCCATGCACGACGATACTGACTGTAAAGTCAGTGCTGACAACATGGTGTATGGGGAAATCCCACTTGCTGATGAGCGTCCAAATCCGTTTGCCGTACTAAAAAACTTAAAGCAAAGTAACGAGGAGTAGGGTCAATGGCCGTACAAAAGAACCGTAAAACCCGTTCTAAGCGTGGTATGCGTCGTTCACACGATGCACTGGGTACTCAAGCTGTATCTGTAGACAAAACCAGCGGTGAAACTCACCTGCGTCACAACGTGACCGCAGACGGTTTCTACCGTGGCCGCAAGGTCATCAACAAGTAAGGTTGACCCTTGACTAGGCTAACCATTGCACTCGATGCGATGGGCGGGGACTTCGGTCCCCAAGTCACAGTGCCTGCCTCCGTGCAGGCATTGTCGCGTTTTGCGGACCTAAAAGTGATCCTAGTGGGGGATGAGTCTCACATACAGGCGTCGCTTCATCAGCTTAATGCCCAGCATCACTCCAGATTGTCCATCGTCCATGCTCCGGACGTTATTCCTAATGATATGCGCCCTTCCACGGCGTTACGGCGTAGTGCCGACACATCGATGCGTGTTGCCCTTGAAAAAGTGGCTAATGGCGAAGCCGATGCATGTGTCAGTGCAGGTAATACAGGGGCGCTCATGGCGTTGTCCAAATACTTGCTTAAACTCCTGCCCGGCATCGACCGTCCTGCCTTAGTGACTGCGTTACCCGGTGCTAACTTTCAGCGTAAATGGCTGCTTGATTTAGGTGCAAATGTGGCATGTGATGCCGATACTTTGTTTCAATTTGCTGTCATGGGTGCCGTCTTGGCGGAGGCTGAGCTTGGGCATACGCCGCGCATCGGGCTATTGAATATTGGTGAAGAAGCGATCAAGGGTAATGATCTGGTTCGCCGCTGTGCGGATCTGCTCCATCAAAGCCCGTCGGTACATTACACCGGTTATGTCGAAGGTGACCAGATTTACACGGGTGAAACAGATGTGATTGTTTGTGATGGTTTTGTCGGTAACGTCGCGTTAAAAACCAGCGAAGGTGTTGCTAATTTGATCATCGATAAGGTGAAATCACACCTCAGCCCGCATCCTATCAAGCGCTGGATGGCGAAATGGCTATTTTCTGAACTTTTAAATCAACTCCAACAACTGAAACCCGACCAGTACAACGGCGCAAGTTTGCTAGGATTGCGCAGCATCGTTGTAAAAAGCCACGGACGCGCTGATATCGCCGCTTACGAAAACGCTATTTTTGAAGCGGTGCACGAGGTCGAACGGCAAATCCCAACTAAGATAAGTGACCGTTTAGAGGCAGTTCTTCTCGAGAGGCATTAGTAGTCTTCATGTATAGTAAGATTTTGGGCACAGGCAGCTATTTGCCTGAACAGGTTCGCACCAATGCTGACCTTGAACAGATGGTAGACACCACTGATGAATGGATTGTGACCCGTACGGGGATCAAAGAGCGTCGCATTGCTGCTTCCACCGATACCGTTGCCTCGATGGCCTACCAGGCCGCCGTGCAGGCGATTGATATGGCCGCTATCGACAAACATGACATCGATCTCATTATCGTTGCCACCACTAGCGGTGAACGTGCTTTCCCGGCAGCGGCTTGCGATGTGCAGGCGATGCTAGGTGTACAGGGCTGTCCGGCGTTTGATATTGCCGCAGCGTGTTCAGGTTTTGTCTATGCGCTGAGTGTGGCCGATCAATATGTTAAAAATGGATTGGCGAAAAACGCGCTGGTGATCGGTGCAGATCGTCTCTCTCATACATGTGATCCGAATGATCGCTCTACCATCATCTTGTTTGGTGATGGTGCCGGAGCTGCCGTACTTTCTGCCGATGAGCATGATGGTATTTTGTCTACCCATTTAAAAGCGGATGGCAAATTTGGCGAGCTCTTGAAGCTTAAGTATCCAGAGCGTGGCCAATCTCCGTTATCGGACGAAGCGTGGCTTTATATGGCGGGGAATGAAGTCTTTAAAGTCGCGGTGACACAACTGGCCAGTATTGTCACAGAAACGCTCAGTGCTAACCAAATTGAAAAGTCGGACATTGATTGGCTGGTACCACACCAAGCCAACTATCGGATTATTAAAGCGACCGCGAAAAAACTTGCAATGTCGATGGATCAAGTTGTGTTGACGCTTGACCGTCATGGCAATACATCCGCGGCCTCGGTCCCGACAGCCCTGGATGAAGCGGTCCGTGATGGACGAATTCAGCGTGGCCAAACGGTATTACTTGAGGCGTTTGGTGGCGGTTTTGCGTGGGGTTCGGCACTCGTCAGATTCTAAATAAATAGGAAACTAATATGACTCAAACAGCAATCGTATTTCCTGGTCAAGGCTCGCAAGCCGTGGGTATGCTGGGTGAATTGGCCGAGCAATATGGTGTTGTCCAGCAGACCTTTGCAGAGGCGTCAGAGGTGCTTGGTTATGATCTATGGGCATTGGTTCAACAAGGACCCGATGCAGACTTGAATGAAACGCATCGTACCCAGCCAGCTCTATTGGCGGCATCAGTGGCGATTTGGCGTGTGTGGCAATCACAAGGCGGTACGACACCTGCGGTACTTGCAGGGCATAGCTTGGGTGAGTACTCAGCATTGGTCTGTGCGGGTGTCTTAGACTTTAAAGAAGCGATTAAGCTGGTTGAATTGCGCGGACAGTTGATGCAGGAAGCCGTGCCTGCGGGCGTGGGGGCAATGTCAGCAATTATCGGTCTTGATAATGAATCTATTGCAGTTGCCTGCGAACAAGCCGCTGAAGGTGATGTTGTTTCACCGGTTAACTTTAACTCCCCTGGGCAGGTCGTGATTGCCGGTAATAAAGCTGCGGTCGAGCGAGCCAATGCGCTGTGCAAAGAAGCCGGAGCCAAGCGTGCTTTACCGTTGCCGGTTTCTGTGCCTTCTCATTGTGCATTGATGAAGCCTGCGGCTGAGAAGTTAGCGCAAGCGCTTGAATCGGTGACGTTTAATGTGCCTGTCATCCCAGTGATCAACAATGCGGACGTGGCGACACCGACTGAACCGGCTGCGATTAAAGAGGCCTTGGTGCGTCAATTACATAGCCCGGTCCGCTGGACGGAAACCGTTGAGCGTATGGCGGCTGAAGGCGTTGAGCAGCTCTTCGAATTCGGACCAGGAAAAGTGCTAACCGGATTGACTAAACGTATCAACAAATCACTGAGCAGTGCGGCGGTGAACGACAGTGCGAGCTTAGCATCGGCGAACGCATAAGCGTTTCGACGCGGGCAATAACATTCTGTGACTGCCGACTAAGGTCGGCAGAATCAACTAAAAGGGTAACCGAATGAAACTAGACGGAAAAGTGGCGCTAGTGACTGGCGCGAGTCGAGGTATCGGCCGTGCAACCGCAGAGTTGCTTGCTGAGCGAGGCGCGACCGTGATTGGTACTGCAACCAGCGAAAAGGGCGCGGCAGCGATCAGTGACTACCTGGGTGACAACGGTAAAGGGTTGGCGCTTAATGTCACGTCACCGGAGTCGGTGGCTGAGGTGCTTGAGACCATTAAAAAAGAATTTGGCGATGTTGACATTCTGGTTAACAACGCGGGTATCACTCGTGATAACCTATTGATGCGTATGAAAGACGACGAGTGGCAAGATATCATCGATACCAACTTGACGTCGATCTTCCGTTTATCAAAGGCAGTCTTGCGTGCGATGATGAAAAAACGCTGCGGCCGAATCATTAATATCGGCTCTGTCGTCGGTGTGATGGGGAATGCGGGACAAGCCAATTATGCCGCGGCGAAAGCGGGTGTCATCGGTTTTACCAAATCCATGGCACGTGAAGTAGCGGCGCGTGGCATTACTGTTAACACCGTTGCGCCTGGGTTTATTGAAACCGATATGACCAAGGCCCTCAGCGATGATCAGCGTGCAGCAACCTTGGCACAAGTGCCTGCGGGGCGTTTAGGCGATCCCAAAGAGATTGCTGCAACGGTGGCTTTTTTAGCCTCAGACGATGCCGCATACATGACGGGCGAGACCTTGAACGTCAACGGCGGCATGTACATGATTTGATCGAGACCGTTGCAATCTCGAATGACACACGTCAAACTCCGATTGATTTGTCCCCAAATCGTGGTTTGACCAGCCGTGGAGGTCTTGCAACTTTCACATTAATGAATAAACTACAGCACATATCGCATCTGCGAATCTTGTAAGGACTAGTATTAATATGAGCAACATCGAAGAACGCGTAAAGAAAATCATCGTTGAGCAACTAGGTGTCGACGAAGCAGAAGTGAAAAACGAAGCTTCATTTGTAGACGACTTAGGCGCGGATTCTCTGGATACCGTTGAGCTAGTAATGGCTCTTGAAGAGGAATTCGATACAGAGATCCCAGACGAAGAAGCTGAAAAGATTACCACTGTGCAAGCGGCAATCGACTACGTTGTCGGCGCTTCAGCGTAATCACTGATTCCTACCAGGCGGTCTCCTCGACCGCCTGTGTTTTTTTTAGCTACTCTAAATTCCAAATTTATATTCTCCGGAGAATATCATCGTGTCTAAGCGTCGTGTTGTTGTGACTGGCATGGGTATGTTGTCACCCGTGGGTAACTCAGTTGAGTCTTCATGGAAAGCTCTGCTAGCCGGGCAAAGCGGTATTTCTGCGATTGAGCACTTTGATGCCAGTCACTTTGCCACTCAATTTGCCGGTATGGTGAAAGACTTCAATTGTGAAGACTACATGTCGAGAAAAGATGCACGAAAAATGGACTTGTTCATCCAATACGGTGTTGCTGCCAGTATTCAAGCCATTAAAGACTCCGGATTGCAAGTCGACGAACACAATGCACACCGTATTGGTGTGGCGATCGGATCAGGTATTGGTGGTCTTGGCCTGATTGAACAAAACCACCGTGCATTCATGGAAAAAGGCCCACGTAAGATTAGCCCTTTCTTTGTTCCCTCCACTATCGTCAATATGATTGCGGGCCATGTCTCGATTAATTATGGTATGCGCGGTCCAAATATATCAATTTCTACTGCTTGTACGACAGGTCTGCATAATATCGGCCATGCTGCGCGTATGATTGCGTTTGGTGATGCTGATGCAATGGTTGCGGGTGGCGCAGAAAAAGCGTCGACTGAACTGGGTATTGGCGGTTTTGCGGCGGCAAAAGCTTTGTCGACCCGTAATGATGATCCACAATCAGCCTCTCGCCCTTGGGATAAAGACCGTGACGGTTTTGTGCTAGGTGATGGCGCTGGAATCATGGTGCTCGAAGAATACGAGCACGCGAAGGCACGTGGGGCGGATATTTATTGTGAACTCGTCGGTTTCGGGATGAGTGGTGATGCCTACCACATGACCTCACCGAGTGAAGACGGTTCTGGTGCTGCATTGGCGATGGAAGCGGCAATTCGTGACGCTGGTATTTCCCCAGAGCAAATTGGCTACATTAATGCGCATGGCACCTCAACACCAGCAGGCGATGTGGCTGAGAGTAAAGCCGTTCGCCGTGCGATGGGTGAAGCTGCTGATAATGTCCTCGTTTCTTCAACGAAGTCGATGACTGGCCACCTTCTTGGCGCGGCAGGATCTGTCGAATCGATTATTACGGCGATGTCACTGATTGATCAAATCGTACCGCCAACCATTAACCTAGATAATGTTGATGAAGGCTGCGATCTCGATTATGTTCCACATCAAGCCCGTGACGTTAAAATGGATTACGCGTTGTGTAATTCATTTGGTTTTGGTGGAACAAACGGCTCCTTGATCTTTAAAAAGCTTTGATCTTACCGAGTTTACACACAGCGTAAAAAGAGTTTGATATAGTAACGGCCCGACTTGTCGGGCCGTTTTTTATTGCTGTTTTTTTGATTGTTGAGTATTGAGGTTAACGCATGCATTGGGTGAATGGACAACCCTGTCACGAGTTTGCCACTGCAGACCGAGGGCTACAGTTTGGTGATGGCTGTTTTACCACGGGCCATGTGTATCGTGGTGTATTACTTGATCGTGATGCACACATATTGCGTCTACAAGATACCTGTCAGCGTCTAGCGATTGAACAAGTAGATTGGACTGGGTTGGCTCAGACCCTTGAGCAAGCATGCTGGCACTCAACGAGTGAGCAAGCGCTAAAGGTGATTATCACTCGAGGCCAAGGCGGACGAGGTTACAGCCCACAAGGCTGTATTTCACCGACGGTTATTGTCAGTTTGCATCCTTTTCCGACCCACTATCGTGAGTGGCAACAGGAAGGCGTCAAGCTGGCTACAACACCAATACAGTTAGGCGCTTCTCCGCTCCTCGCTGGGTTAAAACATTTAAATCGATTAGAGCAAGTATTGTTAAAGCGTTCGCTGATCGACACCTCAGCGGATGATCTTGTTGTAACAGACGTATTCGGTCACTTGGTTGAAACGACTGCATCCAACCTTTTCTGGCGTAGCGGCCATGTGGTATACACTCCTTCACTGGACAATGCGGGTGTCGCGGGGCTGATGCGCGAAAAAATCATGGCTGTGATCGATGGATTACCCGATTATCAGTGCCAGACCGTTTCCTTGGGAGAGTCCGCACTCTGGCAAGCCGAGGAGGTATTTATCTCCAATACCTTGATGAAGGTGGTTCCAGTGAACGCCATTAATCAAACGGATTACCACACACATACGCTGACACAGGTATTACAACAGAGGTTAAATGCGTGCTAAAAAAGCGACTTTTGGGGATGATCAGTGTGATGATGATGCTGGTCTTGGTATCTGCAG
This sequence comes from Salinivibrio sp. ES.052, assembly GCF_900141775.1. Classification (GTDB taxonomy): domain Bacteria; phylum Pseudomonadota; class Gammaproteobacteria; order Enterobacterales; family Vibrionaceae; genus Salinivibrio. Next base: position 610,293 of record NZ_FSRI01000001.1, read on the forward strand.
CGATCGTAATGTGGCAGACGAAAGCATTCATCTCAACGCCTCTATCTATTCAAGCTCCCCAATTATTCACCGTGCCGGCAGGCGCGCATTATCATCGGATAATGGGGCAGTTTGAAGACAAAGGCTGGGTGGATGAAAGTGTATGGGCGAGGGTGGCACCACGGCTTTATCCTGAATTGACCCGTATTCAAGCGGGGACCTTTCAAATCGAGCCAGGACAGACCCTAGCACAAGTTTTTGCTAGCTTGCGCTCAGGCCAGCAATATCAAGATGTCATCACGTTTGTTGAGGGGAGTACTTTTGCTGAATGGCGTGCGCAAATTCAATCCGCCCCTCATCTGACGCAGACACTTCAGCCGTGGGATGAAAGCAACATTGCGCAACGCCTTGGTGTTAGCCGTAAAAAGTTAGAGGGCTTATTGCTTCCAGAGACCTACTCTTATGATGTGGGTAATACGGACCTATCACTACTGCAGCGGGCATCACGAGCGATGGAGGAAGTGACACAACAAGCGTGGGAGCAACGCACTGATGACTTACCCGTTGATACACCTTATGAATTGCTGATCCTAGCCTCCATTATTGAAAAAGAGACCGCTGTTGTCAGCGAGCGCAAAAAAGTCGCCTCTGTATTTGTTAACCGCCTGCGGCGAGGTATGCGTTTGCAAACTGATCCAACCGTTATTTATGGTATGGGTGATCAGTATGATGGCAATATCCGCAAGCGTGATCTACGTACGCACACGCCATACAATACCTATGTAATCAATGGGCTCCCCCCTACACCGATTGCGATGCCTGGCAAGGCAGCTATTTTTGCAGCGGCCCAGCCTGCGCAAACTGATTATTACTACTTTGTTGCCACTGGCAAAGGCGGGCATCAATTTTCCACGACATTAGCCGAGCACAATCGGGCGGTGCGTGATTATCTAAAAGTGTTGAAAAATCAATGAATAATCATTTTATCGTAGTAGAAGGTTTAGAAGGCGCCGGCAAAAGTACGGCGATTAGCCAAGTTAAACAAGTTCTGCATGATTTTGACATCGATGACGTTATTACTACGCGTGAACCCGGTGGCACCCCGCTTGCGGAACAGTTGCGAACCTTAGTTAAACAAGGTCACCCTGATGAGCCGCTAACTGACAAAGCCGAGTTATTGATGCTTTACGCTGCGCGTGTTCAGCTGGTCGAAAATGTGATTAAGCCAGCACTGGCAAGAGGGCAGTGGGTGATTGGGGATCGCCACGATATGTCGTCACAAGCTTATCAAGGTGGTGGACGCGGCATGGATACCTCACTCATGAAGAGTCTTAAAGACACCGTTCTTGGTGAGTTTTCACCTTCACTGACCTTATATATGGATATCGAGCCGGAAATAGGCTTGGCGCGAGCGCGTGGTCGTGGCGAGTTGGATCGGATTGAGAAGATGCAGATCGACTTTTTTGAGCGGACGAGGGCACGCTATTTAGCGCTAGCCCACCAGGATCCGAGTGTGGTGATCATTGATGCAAATCAACCGTTAGAAACGGTCACCGTGACGATTAAAACGGCATTAGTTAACTGGCTTAATCAACAAAAACGCTATGAATGAGTCTGCAATCGCCAATCATCAAGCCCCTTTTGTCTTCCCGTGGTTTGAACCGGTTTGGGCACACTGGCAACAATTATTATCTAGCGCTCGCTTTCCTCATGCGGTGTTACTGTCCGCGCCGCCGGGAAGTGGTCGACGTGCGATGGCCAGCCAACTTGCTAAGGTGCGTTTGTGTAAATCGCAAACCGATAACGCCTGTGGGCATTGTCATAGTTGTCAGTTATTTGATGCCGGCAATCACCCTGATTTGCATTGGCTAGCACCTGAAAAAACGGGTAAGCAGATAGGCATTGATGCGATCCGAAAGGTGCAACGTCAAGCAATAGAGACGTCACAGTTGGGCGGGGCACGTTTTATTGTGATTGAACGCGTAGAAAGTCTTGGTGAGGCGGCGGCCAATGCGCTGTTGAAATCGCTCGAAGAGCCACCAGCAGGGTGTTATTTTGTGTTGTTGACAGATTCATTAGATAGTTTACTGGCAACCATCATAAGCCGTTGCAGTGTGTGGAAAGCCCCACAGCCAGACGGTGAATCTGCTAAATATTGGATTGAGCAAGCACTGAAATGTTCCGTTCCTGATCATGCGGTCGGTCTATTCCGGGGGGCACCGCTAGCTGCGCGTGACTTTGTGGCATCGGGAGGGTTAGAGCATCACCATGCTGTGATCAATGGTTTTACCACCTACGTGAAGACCCACGTGGGCTTGTTTGATACCTTAGCGGTATTGACCTCACACTATCCCGCCTCGTTAGATTGGCTCAGCTACTTTCTTCTCGACGTGCTTAAATGGCGACAAGGGGCACAACATGCGATTGTGCACAGTTACCATCATCAGCAAGTTGCTGATGTGGCTAATCTCATGGGTACGCAGCAGACCCATATGGCATTACGACAATTACACCAGCTGCAGCGCCAGCTACAAACTCATACTGGGCTAAATACCGAATTGGTGCTTAGCCAATGGCTATTATCGATTGGAGAATAACGTGTTAATAGACTCTCATTGCCATCTCGACAAACTGGATTATGATTCGTTGCACCAGAATGTTGCCGATGTTTTGGAGAAAGCGCAGGCAAGGGGCGTCGATTATTTTCTCTCCGTTGGCGTGACGCTAGATAGCTTCCCGGCGATGCTCGAGATGATCCGACCTTACCCACATGTTTTCGCCTCGTGTGGCGTGCATCCTCTGGATATCGAAAATGGCTTCGATTATGACCGATTGAAAGCCCTTGCGGCCGATGAACGCGTCGTGGCAGTGGGAGAGACGGGGCTTGATTACCATTATCAGCCTGAACTGGCTGAACAGCAGCAAGCGATTTTTCGTCAGCATGTCCGTCTCGCGGTTGAGCTCAACAAGCCTTTGATTATTCATACACGTGCCGCGCGTGAAGATACCCTTGCTATCTTGCGCGAGGAAGGCGCAGAGCGCGTTGGCGGTGTGCTACACTGCTTTACAGAAAGCTATGAAATGGCAGAAGCGGCGATTGAGCTTGGCTTCTACATATCTATCTCTGGGATTGTGACCTTTAATAAAGCCACGGAGCTTAAAGATGTGGTGCGACGCATACCGCTTGAGCGCTTGCTAGTTGAGACAGACTCGCCTTATTTGGCCCCTGTTCCACATCGTGGTAAACAAAATCAGCCTGCGTATGTCAAAGAAGTCGCTGAGTATGTGGCGATGTTAAAAGGTGAGTCGGTTGAGACTGTCTGTGATGTCACTAGCAGAAACTTTTTTGCACTTTTTTCGAGCGCAAATCCTCTGTAATTCAACAAGCCCGATGGTTCGATCGGGCTTTTTCCCTCTCTGTTTTTGCTGTTACACGGCGAGTATAAAAACCGACTCTTTTTATGCCGTTTAGCCTCATCGTCCACAGACTTTTCTGGTTATTTTTTTGTCTATTTTTGGTCATGTTTGCGTCAATTTAGCGCGTTAATATGGGTGAAAATAGAGTATTGATCTGACGCAATAAAATACATATCTATATGAAAAATAATAAATAAAATGCTTTTTTCACTTTGTATTACGCGCTGTATTAATTTGTTACGTGAAATAACTTTGTTAGGATCGACGTTGATATTTTTTTAATCTATCGCTTTACGCCATTCCGATAAGATAATTCTTTTTTTATTAAATAGTTATGACAATTTTTGCTGTTTTTGTCGTCAATCCTAATTGTGATCTATATTTACTTTTTAATCAGTAGAATCGTCACTGATAGGCAAGGTGATGATTAGCACCTTATAGTTTGGGTGAGTTCAATAATCACAAATCGTCTGTGCTCTAGGCGCCTGTTGTTTCGAGTGACCTCTCGCGAGGGAACTGAAAGGTAAGTCTACAGAGACACATTGTTAAACGTCCTTGTCAGGAGCAAGAACTATGTCAAAAAACCTCTTTGCAAATCTGCAAAAAGTCGGTAAGGCGCTGATGCTACCAGTATCTGTGCTTCCGGTTGCAGGTATACTCTTGGGTGTTGGTGCTGCCAACTTTAGCTGGATGCCAGATATTGTTTCTCAAATGATGGAACAAGCTGGTGGGTCTGTATTTGGTCAGATGGCCTTGCTGTTTGCTGTGGGTGTTGCCCTTGGCTTTACCAACAATGATGGTGTTTCGGGTCTGTCTGCGATTGTCGGTTATGGCATCATGGTGGCAACGCTTGATGTGATGGCACCGGTTATGGGCGCTGACGTCATCAAGACAGGGGTACTTGGCGGTATTCTTTCTGGTGCTGTTGCCGCGTGGACCTTTAATCGTTTCTACACGATTCAACTGCCTGACTACCTTGGCTTCTTTGCCGGTAAACGGTCGGTGCCAATCATTACCGGTTTCATCTCTATTGCGCTTGGTGTGATCCTTTCTGTTATCTGGCCACCAATTGGCAGTGGTATCGCCTCTTTCTCTCACTGGGCTGCGACACAAGATCCTGTCACTGCATTTGGTATCTATGGTGTCGTCGAGCGTGCACTTATCCCATTCGGTTTGCACCACATCTGGAACGTACCTTTCTTCTATGAAGCGGGTAGCTGTGTGAACAATGCGGGCGAGCAAGTCAATGGTATTATGACCTGCTTCTTGACCGCGAACGATGTCACCCGTGAAGCAGGCAATGGCTTTGGTCAGCTTGCCGGTGGTTATTTGTTCAAAATGTTCGGTCTGCCAGCGGCGGCGTTTGCTATCGCGCACTCTGCTAAGCCAGAGAACCGTGCCAAAATCATGGGTATCATGGCATCAGCAGCACTGACTTCGTTCTTAACCGGTATTACTGAACCTATCGAGTTCTCGTTCCTGTTCATCGCGCCCGTACTTTACGGTATCCACGCGCTTATGGCAGGCGCGGCGTATGTCCTGACTAACGCACTGGGTGTTGTTCATGGTCACACCTTCTCGAACGGCTTTATTGACTTTATCGTCCAAATGCCACGCGCTGAGAACGTCACCACATTGGTGCTCCTGGGTCTTGCTTATGGTGTGCTGTACTACATCGTGTTCCGTGTTGTGATTCGTACTCTCGATCTGAAAACACCGGGTCGTGAAGACGAAACCATTGAAACATCAACGGCAACGGGCTCAGAGCTTGCGGGTGACTTGGTTGCAGCCTTCGGTGGTAAAGATAATATTACCGGTCTGGATGCATGTATTACACGTCTACGTGTTTCGGTTGCGGATACTGAAATTGTTGACCAAGACAAGCTGAAGCAACTCGGTGCCGCGGGCGTGGTTGTGGTATCGGGTGGCGTACAAGCTATCTTTGGTACCAAATCAGATAACCTGCGTACTGAAATGGATAACTGGATGCGCGCGCAGTAATCTCTTGGGATGCTTCGCGACATATAAAGGGGTAGCATAATGCTACCCCTTTTTTATTGGATGATATCTGAATCGTTAAGCCCCTAAGGAGAGGAAGAACAACATCAGTATTGGGACCAGCAAGCTGAGAATAAAGCCACTGACAATCGCAATAGGTACACAGCGAATGCCACCAGTGCTTTGAATGATCGGTAAGGTGAAATCCATGGCGGTGGCGCCGCCATAACCAATCGCGGTGAGCGGGTAGCGACGGATTAACATGGGAATGATCATAATCGCCACTAATTCGCGGGCGAGCTCGAGAATGAATGAAGCCCCGCCATAGACAGGACCTAAACCGTCGCCCATTAAGATCCCCGCCAACGAATACCAACCAAAGCCGGATGCCATCGCCAATCCGTGATGATAGGGAATATCGAGCCACCAAGCCGCTAAAAGCCCTCCCGGTAACGAGGTCACAACCACAAGCGCAGCAATCATCAATCCACTTTTATTGAGGATAATTTGTTTCAGTGTCATGCCACTGTTGCGCAGCTGAATACCAATCAGTAAGAGTAAAAGTAATAAAATTCCCTCACTGGCCGTATCGACCCAAGAAAGATCTTGGTTGAGTAAGAGCCCCACTACCAAGCCAACTACCACCGCGGCGATAAGCTTGCCTGATTCTGACATCATGGCACCTAGTGTCAGCTTATGTTGGTGTCCGTGGGTTTCGGTCGGGAGAAGTTTATCGAGAATCGGAAGAGCAAGTAGGTTCGCCGCCCCGATACAGACAAAGAAAGTGACTGCAAAATATAAAATGGTGGAAATATGCTGCCCTAAGTTATCCAGCCCCGCGAGACTTAAGCCCATCAATACTAAGATCACCATCACCAGCCGCATGGTGAGGGTATTCACTGCGTTGAGGTAGCGCTCCTGCTTAAGGGGGATCAAATAGCCGATAATAAGCGGCGAGAAGATGAGTAACATCCCTGAAAACATCTGATTTAGCTCGGTGTTAAGAAAGTAGAGCTTGAGGTTATCAATCGGTTAATAGGCGGGTCAATAAAATCAGACAAAGGTGGCCCTGTATCGTGCCACCAGATGTAAATATTAAATACTACTTGCTTCGATCACTTGATTGAGTTGGCGAGAAAACTCGTGATCATCAAGGTTTGATAGTTCATATAACGCGTCGGCACCGGAGGCAGTGATTTCAACGTCATGTTCCTCAATAGCATCATCATTGCGCCGAAACATCAGCAGGTGGTTAGCCATTCTTGCCACATCAAGATAGGTAATGTCAGGGCGCGGCTTCGTGTAGAGCTTGTTATTAATGGCAACTTCAATGAAGTCACGATCAAATTGCCATTGTTTCAGTACTAACCGACTGCAATCGCCGGCGAGAGAGAAAAAGACTTGTTCCGCGATATCAAATTTAAGGTAGTGTCCTTGATTAACGAATCGCTGAAACTCGCCAATCACACAATATAAACCGATATCGGCGAGTAAACCAACAATCAAGGCTTTCTCTGGCTCTATTGCTAAAGGCTCGTCGCAGTAGTTTCTCACTGTTTGTGTGACTAATGCCATGGCAGCTGCAAACTCGCGTGATCGTTGAGCGCTGTGTTTCAGCAGGGCGTTGCATTCACGTGAAAACATCGCATCACTTTTTAACTGGTAAATGGCCGTTGCGGTAATGATACCTAACACGCGATCAACCCCAAGTCGAGAAACGGCAGTTTGAATATTCTTGCACTGGCCCGTCGCCCTTGGAGCAAACAGGGCAGAGTTCGCCGCTTTAAGTACCGCACCAGATAAGCTCGGATCTTCCATTAAGAGAAGCGCAATATCTCGCATTGTAGTATCAGCTTGCTGACTCGCGCGTTGTATCGACAGAATGGTGTCCGGTAAAGGGGGGAGGGTAAGGCGGTTGACGCGTACGGTTTCGACAGCACGTTTATAAAATTCGGTTTCGAGGGAGCGCAAATATTTATCGCGATCCGGGGAAACCCAGAAAAATGACAGATGATCCATAAGTCCCGATAGTGTGTGTCACCAAGCAGCATAGTAATACGGCCAAAAGCAAAATAGAACGGCCTTTGACTGGATCAGTGAGCCTGGTTGAATCTTTAGTGATAGTTTAAACACCCAATGACTCGCGCCTATTCTTGGTCAATAAGCGGGTAGCGCAGTAGTCTATCAATAAACTCGGCCACTAATAAGGCGTTAGGTTGTGAGAGTAACAATTGTTTTTGTTTTACCTCAATCGGTAAGAGTTCTAACCAACGTAAACATACCCAGCAGGTGTCATCGTATTGGGTTAACTGAAAATGGTCATGTCGTCCAGGGTTAGATCGATAGTACTGTTTCAGCTTATCACTGAGGTAAGCATAATGATCAGGAAGAGGTTGCCGTTGCCACTGCGGTAAAGGAGCATGATGAGCGATGTTAACATCGCCGTTTATTACTTCGATGGTGTCAACTTTAACATTTTCAATTCCTTGTAATGTCAGAGCGATTTGCTGGGGCCCGTAATGATTAAAGTCGGCGACGTGACATAAAGTCACAATGGGGGAAATGGCATTCGGACGGTGATCCGCTTCGGCTTCATTTTTCATCGCGACCAAAAGCTGTGGCGGATCGCCAGCGTGTGGTAGTGCATTCAAATAGAAGGACTCAGTGACCACATAGGTATGTAACCCGCCTGGTAATAAATGGTTGGCCTCAATCAATATGGGATGCATCGACATACCCTTTCTCCGCCCATCGTTATCTTATTTACCAATTTAGCGCACTCACCACCAAAGATTAAACCGTGGTAAGCCAGAGACTTTATTTAATTGAAAAAAAATGTGTTTCGTAAATGTGACAAAGTCCGCACTAAAATAGTGGTCTATGTAATGAGGAGTGATCAAATGCATAGTATTTCATATCAATCTGATGCATCCTTCTGTCTGAAATAATCATGCACTATGACTAACTTATCAGTCAAATAATGAGTGTTCATCATTCACGATTCGGGGATTAGGGAGAACCTTTGATGGAGAAACAGTTTAGAGCCCAAGTAATGACTTTTTTAAATAACTTTGGTGATATGGAGCTACGCTCAATGTTTGGTGGTACCGGTTTTTTCTATCAGGGCGCCATGTTTGCGCTGCTGACCGGTAAACGATTTTATCTTCGTGGCGGTAGTGTGTTGAGTAACGATTTGCTCGAAAAAGGGTGCGATAAATTTGTCCATGTAAAGAAAAGCTCATCTGCCGTCGTGAATTATTATGATGTGACTGAGCTACATATAAGCGGACACCCCGATCTAAATGAATTGACTGAGCGATCTCTGGCACAGGCAGTGAATGATAAAGCCCGTAAAACCTGCGGCAATTACCGTCGTTTGCGTGATTTACCTAATCTTCGATTGACAATAGAACGTATGTTAAAGAAATCGGGCGTCGAGGATGTATCCACGTTTTATAGTATGGCGCCAGAGGAGATGTTTCGTCGTTTACAAGTAACACATGGTAAAGATGTCGATTTATGTCTTCTTTGGAAACTAGCTGGTGCTCAGCAAGGTCGACATTGGAAGCTCATTGAGCAAGATGAGCGTGAACGCCTATTATCTGCAGTCTAATCCTCCTTTTATGGCGTGAGTGCCACCCTCTATAGGTTGTATAGGTTGGCACTTTTTTGTTAGAGCAAGGCATCCAACTGTTTTATTCCACCTTATATCGCGTGAATTTTGGTCAAGAGAGTGGTAGAAATGTGATGTTTGAATAAATAATCGACGGTTAAACCTCAAAACGATAATTTTTGCGTGACAGTGAGAAAGAATTATGTAGAATTCAAACCACTTAGCCGAGAGGTGAAGCGCGAAGGCGCGTTGGCAGAGTGGCTATGCAGCGGATTGCAAATCCGTGGACCTCGGTTCGACTCCGGGACGCGCCTCCATGAAACTCTGGCTGGTATAAACGGACGCGGGATGGAGCAGTTTGGTAGCTCGTCGGGCTCATAACCCGAAGGTCGGCGGTTCAAATCCGTCTCCCGCAACCAATTTTTAAAGCGTATTGCAACGCTTAATTGCATAGGCGACATTAGCTCAGCTGGTAGAGCGCGACCTTGCCAAGGTCGAGGTCACGAGTTCGAACCTCGTATGTCGCTCCAAATTAAAAACAGTGGCGTAAGCGGCTGAAAAGAATTGCGTGCCCCGGTGGTGGAATTGGTAGACACAAGGGATTTAAAATCCCTCGACGTTCGCGTTGTGCCGGTTCAAGTCCGGCCCGGGGCACCATCATTAAGCAAAACGGCGACCATTATGGTCGCCGTTTTTGTTTGTCTTCAATAATTAATCGGTTTTTCTATACAACACTTCGTCTATAAACCCCGCCTTCCATAAAAAAGAAGAGGCAGCCAATGGCAACTGCTTTCTTGTTAATAGATAAACATACTGGCGCTATACCATACTCAAGCACTGTATTTCGTTAGCGTGCGCTAAACGGTACTGTATATCCTGGTTTCCCTGGCAAGCACATTGGCGGATTATGACGCCACGCTTGATCCAGGTTTCCATCATCGCCTCAACCCCATCGGGACTGAGGCCATAGGTGTTGGCAAGCTCGCGTCGACTAATGACACCCGCCTGAATGACACTGGTTTTGAGCTTTTGTAGGATCATAATAGGTCTCCTTAAACCAATGAGGGTGACGACCGATATAGCGCATGAATGCAACCACACCAATGAAAAGGACAGAGAAACTGATAATGTACGTCGTTGCTTGTGTGGTTGAGACGCCGAGCTGACTGATTTGAAAACAAAGGATGGCGCCGCTACTGGCTAAAAGCATTGACCACCCGGCAATAAACAACGCGAAACGACGGCCAAATTCGCGCGTATAGGCTCCCATGGCAGCGACACAGGGAGTATAAAGTAAGATCACGATGAGGTAGGCCATCACACTCGCTGTGGAGCTGAACTGGCGATGTAGATTATCAAACGTGGTCATGCTGACTTCTTGCGCTTGGGCGGCCACTTCGGTGTTTTCAATATCACCGACACTGATGGCAAGTGGATCTGAATAATCAATGCCAAATAAATTGGCAGGAATACTTTGGACGGCCTCGACCAGAGCATCGCGCATGGAACCGTCTTCCTCTACCGCCTCTGTCGGTGCATAGAGGTTATTTAATGTTCCGACAACCGCCTCTTTAGCAAATAAACCGGTCACTAACCCCACGGTGGCAGGCCAGTTATCTTTCTCGATACCAATAGGGGCGAGAGCCGGCGTGACAATTTGCGCAGCTTTGGATAAGACTGACGATTCACTGTCTTCATGACCGAAAGTACCATCGGTCCCGAGTGAATTAAAGAAAGTTAAGATGGTCACCACTATCACAATGGTTTTTCCTGCGCCCAACACGAAACGACGTAGCTTTTGCCAAGTATTGTTCATGATATGGCGTAAACGGGGCAGCTCGTAGTCCGGCAGTGTCATCAATAGGCTTTCACTTTGGCCCGGGTATAGGGTGTGGCGCAAGATTAAGCCAGTGAGCACGGCTGCTGCAATGCCGAGTAAGTAGAGAGCAAATACCAGGTTTTGTCCGTTTTGCGGAAAGAAAGCTGCAGCAAACAACGCGTAAACTGGGAGACGTGCGCCGCATGACATAAAGGTGGCCATCGCTGCAGCGGTTTTGCGCTCGTGAACTTGCTCTAGCGTACGTGTTGCCATGACGGCAGGCACCGTACAACCAAAGCCGAGGATCAGTGGCACAAACGCTTTACCTGGTAAGCCAATTTTTTGCATCAAACCATCGAGTAAAAAGGCAGCACGAGCCATATAACCCGTGCTTTCTAATACGGTTAAAAACAAATATAGGCCCGCGATGACAGGAATAAAGGTCGCAACGGTCTGTATCCCTCCTCCCACGCCATCAGCAAGCAGCGTCACGATTGCCACTGGCAATACACCGTCAAGAAGCTGGTGGGTGCCATCGACTAAAACAGCACCCGCGGCAATATCAAAAAAGTCGATAAAGGCGCCGCCAATACTGATCGCAAAGACAAACATGGCGTACAGAACAGCGAGTAAAATAGGCAGCGATAAAAAAGGGTTGAGGATCACCTTGTCGAGTTTTTCGGTTTTGTTGCGGCTTAAGTGACGATGCTCACGCCGTGTGTTATGCACCAGATCGCGAATATAGCTGTAGCGCGTATCGGCAATAAGAATGTCGGTATCTTGTCCTGCCAGTGATAGACAAGCCTTGGAAAATGACACTTGTAGAGAGGCATCATTACCATCAGGTAAACGACCTCGTTCGAGACATTCCAGCAAATGGGCGCGTTGATTCACTTGTGCCGCTGCCGTGCCCGTAAATGGGCCGCCAAGGTGGGTTTGGATCCATGCTTCGATATGCTCACCATAGTTCAACTGCATGGCGTCGCTGTGGGGAAGGTGGGTCACCATGTGAGTGAGCTGATGGCGGAAAGTCGCCACGCTGTCGGGTTGGCATGCGGTCACGGTAAGAACAGGACAACCCAGCCATTCTTGTAGCTTCCCGGTATCGAGTTGTTGTCCGTTGCGATCCAATAGATCCATCTTATTGATCAACACAATCATGGGGACGCCGCGTTCGCGTAACTGTAAGGTAAGGTACAGCCCACGTTCGAGACTATTGGCATCCAGCACATTGATGATGACATCACAGTCGCGACTATCAATCGAATGCGTCGCGATCTGTTCGTCTAGACTGGCATCAAAACCTGCATTTAGCGCGTATAAACCGGGTAAATCGGTAATGTCACACTCTGTCTTATCATTCACTGTCTGATTGAGCGTGAACTGGCCGACTTTCTTATCGACGGTGACGCCAGCCCAGTTGCCGACTTTTTGGCGAGAGCCGGTCAATGCATTAAATAACGTGGTTTTGCCGCAGTTTGGGTTACCGGCCAGAAGAATGCGTTTTTTTTCCATCACAGTGTCTCCACATCAATCAATTTGGCAACATCACGACGCACCACGAGTTGTTCGTTATCGAGCCGGATTTGCAATGGGTCCCCAAGCGGCGCGCGCCGAACCAGCTCAACAGCGGTGCCAGGAATTAATCCCATAACGGCAAGGCGATGACGGATAACTGCGGGCACATGATGGACACTGGTAATACGCGCGGACTGACCGCGACCAAGCGTTGACAGTTTCATAGTGCGAGATCCAAATAAGAATGGTTTTCATTGCATATTACGCTTAAAGGGGGTTGTTTTTTTTGCGTCGGATCAAGCTATGGTGAAAGTGAACAACGTGATTACTGCCACTGCGGCAGTTCCACTGCAGCAAATAATATCATGGGGGATGACGATACTGATGCCATATAAAGAACAATAAAAAGCGGCCAGTATTGGCCGCTGTCAAAGGAAGTCGGAATGAAGCGAAGACTAACTTGAGGAAGCCTGATGCGCATCGCGCTGACTATTTAGTTTGTCTATTGCAATCGTTAATAACCCGTTAGGGGCTTTTCCGTCCGGGCCAAACCCTGCTTTCTCCCCTGATAAAAGCGAGAGTGCTTCACTGACATGCGACACCGCATAAATATGGAATTCGCCTTTTTCAACTGCCAGCACGACGTCTTTCCGTAGCATTAAATTTTGCACATTCGCGGCTGGAATGATGACGCCTTGGTCACTACTGGGGCCTTTAAGCGTACAGACATCGAAGAAGCCCTCAATTTTTTCATTTACGCCACCAATTGGCTGTGCTTCCCCAAATTGATTCATTGATCCTGTAATAGCGATATCTTGGCGGAGTGGCGCTTCGGTAATGGCAGAAAAGATCGCACAAAATTCGGCCATCGACGCACTGTCACCGTCGACCCCGCCATAAGATTGCTCGAAGGTGAGATGGGTTTTCAGCGGGATTTTATCGGTTTTCCCTAATAAGGTTGCAAGGTAGGCGGATAAGATCATCACGCCTTTGGAGTGAATGCGGCCCCCTAGCTTCACACTGCGCTCAATATCGAGTACTTCGCCTTCTCCAAACGCGGTGGTTGCGGTAATGCGGTTGGGCAAGCCAAAGCTGTAATCAGAGGTGCTCAGCACCGACAGGCCATTGATTTGCCCCAACGCTGAGCCTTGAGTGTTGATGAGGGTCACCCCGTTTTCCACATTTTGCATCATGCTGTCGCGTAAGCGACTAACACGCATATTGCGGCTCGCGAGTGCCTTTTCTACGTGCAAAGCACCAATACTGTTTGCTTTAGCGTGTGTTGCCCAATAGTTTGATTCACGCAGAAGATTGGCGATATCTGCTGAGTGAAGGGATAAACGGTTTTGATCCTCGGCTTGTCTTGCACTGTGTTCGATAATGCGGGCGATGGCACTACGGCTGCAGTGTAGGAGATCGCCATCATGAATAATGCTCGAAATAAATTTGGCGTATTGTTGCTCGGTGCTCTCGGTTCGAGGCATGTCATCTTCAAAATCTGCAGTTACCCGGAACAGTTCGCTAAACTCAGCATCATAGCGCTGCAAGAGCTGATAGGTCTGATAATCGCCAAACAAGATGATTTTTACATCAAGGGGAATAGGGGCAGGATCGAGTGACACGGTTCCGCTTAACGTCACTTCTCGCTCTAGTGCGCTAACGCTTAACTGACGGCTACTCAGTGCACGTTTAATCCCATCCCATACATACGGTTTTTCTAACACCTTAATGGCATCCATCAGCAATACGCCCCCGTTTGCGCGATGGAAGCTGCCTGAACGAATCAACGAAAAATCAGTAAATACGGTGCCTTTGAACGTTGCGTTCTCAACATAGCCAAATAAGTTGTGGTAGCTGGGACTATCCTCGACGATAATCGGCGCATGAGTGTCTTTTTGGCTGACTAAGACATTCACTTGATAACGACGAGGCAGTTTTTTATCCAGTGCGGCGTAGGCGAGCGCTGCTTGGTCTTCGCTATCTTCTAAGAAGATATCCAGGTGCTCAAGCATATCGGTCTGCATCGTATCGAGAAATTCGCTGACCTCGGGCAGTTGGGCATAGTTTTTTTTCAATGGTGCCATGTGTACGGCAATGACGTCTTGGGCGATATCTTCATCGAGCGCTTGTTGTTTTTCCGCGTATTCCGATTCCCATTCGCCAAGCTGGCGGACAATGCCACGTAATTCCGTTTCCAGTTTATCAATCACTTTACCGAAGGCGACTTGGTCTTCTTGCGATAGTGCGTCAAAGGTGTCTTCAGTATGTGGCTCTTCGCCGTTAAGGGCGACGAATTGATAATCGCCTTGTGGGGTAATGGTCAGGCTCACACTGTTTTTTTCTGCCGTATCGCTTAATCCTTGTAATACGGTTTGTTGACGCTCAGTGAGTTGATCTTTCAGCGTTTCGGCTCGCTGATAGTACATTTCGTTATCAAATGCCAAGGGCAGCGCACTGGCTAACTTGCTCATGAGTTGTTCAATGTGTTTTTTTAATTCGAAGCCTTTTCCGGCTGGCAGCTTGAGGACTTGTGGTGCGCGAGCATCTTGGAAATTAGCGACATAACACCAGTCATAAACCGGTGAGTCGTTATGCCAATGTTGATTGAGATAGCGCATCATCATGGTGCGTTTACCAAGGCCGTTCTGGCCAATGGCGTAAATGTTGTAGCCTTTTTCTTTGATTGACATAGCAAACTCGACCGCATGACGAGCACGATCTTGGCCAACGATTTCATCGAGCGGCGCAAGGTGTTTGGTCGACGTGATGTCACTGTGCTTTAAACTGGATTCACGATACAAACGATCGCTGGTGACTTGCGTGATAGCCATAGCCCTTCCCATATTGGCATCTTAATCGGTTACTACTTTCAGTGTAGCGACTGTAAGTGATTGTTTTAGTGAACTCGGTGGAGAAAGCTGTGATGGGGTCACAATTTTAAACTGTCTGATGATTTAATGAACAAAGCGGGCCGTTAGACCCGCCTAGGTCGGCGCGTTGAAAAGGCTTATTGTGATGCTTTCATGGCCGTTATCAGGGTATCGATATCTGCTCGGCAGATATCTTTGTGCGTAACCAAGCGTGCAGGGTTGCCACTTAACGCCACCTCAATCCTTTTTTCCTTCAATCGCATTTGCAGGCGCATACGGTCGATATGGCTGGCTATATCGACGTACACGATATTGGTTTGTACCGAGTATGAGGTGGTGGAAAACCCTTCAAGCTGGTCCAGTTTAGCCGCTAAATAATGAGCATTAGCATGATCTTCTGCTAAGCGGTCAACGTTCTCTTTGAGCGCTTGGTGTCCGGCTACCGCTAAGATCCCAGCTTGACGCATCCCCCCACCTAGCATCTTACGTAAGCGCCTAGCCTTGTAAATTAACGCTTTAGATCCGAGTAAGAGAGAGCCAACGGGTGCTCCCAGCCCTTTAGACAAGCAAATGGTCATAGAGTCAAAGTGGCAGCTGATGGCAGTGATATCAACGCCCAAAGCGACCGCGGCATTGTAGACTCTGGCGCCATCAAGGTGTAATTGCAACTGGTGTTGGTCGCAAAACGCACGCGCTTCGGCTAAGTATGATAATGGCAATACTTTACCACCGATGGTGTTTTCTAAGCTCAACAGCTTGGTGCGGGCGAAATGGAAGTCGTTAGGTTTAATCGCAGCGGCTAATGTATCGAAAGCCAGCGTCCCGTCGGGCTCATTCTCAACAGGTTGTGGCTGAATAGAACCGAGAACAGCTGCTCCCCCTGCTTCATACTTATAGTTATGCGCTTGTTGACCGCATAAATATTCGTCACCACGCTCACAGTGGGCCATTAATGCCAGTAAATTGGCTTGGGTGCCTGAGGCCGTAAACAGCGCAGAGTCAAAGCCGTGTCGTTCGGCTGCCCATTCCTCTAGCGCATTGATGCTGGGATCATCGCCATACACATCATCGCCGACAGGGGCATTAGCCATTGCATCGCGCATGGCAGAATCAGGTTGAGTCACAGTATCAGAGCGAAAATCGATCATGGAGCAACATCCTTGTGAGGTTGATGGTGGGGTGTTTTGATTCAGATTACCAGAGCATAGCAAAAACGCATTGACTAAAAACAGTGACAAAGAAAGGAACGGGTATCGGCTATGAATAAGGCCTCAAACGATGAGGCCTTAGATGCAGATTGATGAGGTAAGCCTTAACGGTTAGCTTTTCAGCATCTGCCAATATTTTTGGTAGATTTTAACGGCTTCACCGACATCATTGGTGAACTCACCTTTTTTCACCGCCTCATCCGATGGGAAAATGGTGGTGTTTTCTTTAAGCTCTGCGTCCAAAAAATCAGCGGCTCGAGTGTTCGGAGCGGGATAACCAAACTCTTCCACTAGCTTCGCTTGATTCTCGGGCCGATACATAAAGTCGATAAACTGGTGCGCGAGGGTTTTGTTTTCTGCGTTTTTGGGAATGATAAAGTTATCCATCCACAAAATAGCCCCTTCTTGTGGGTACACGAATTCTATGCCATCGATCTCTTGTTGCGCCATATGGGCATTGCCATTCCACTGCTGACCAATATTGACTTCACCGGTAACAAAAGGCACGTGAGGAGCATCTGAGTTGTACACGACTACGTTGTCTCGTAGGTCACGTAAGTACTGATAGGCTTGCTTAATTTCCGCTTCATCAGTGCTATTAATGCTATGACCTTGGGCTTTCAATGCCATGCCAAATACATCACGCACATCATTGAGTAGCATCACCTGTCCACGAAAATCTTCGCGCCATAAATCCGCCCATTTTGTAACGTTACTACCATCAACGTAATCACTGTTATAGCTAATACCGGTGACACCAAAGACATAAGGAAGGGAATAGTCGTTTGTTTGATCAAATGGCTGGCCGAGTAAGCCTGGACGTAATTGATCAAAATGGCTGATTTTTTGCTTATCAATCTGCGCCAGCATGTCCTGATTCACCATGCGCTCAATAAAGTAGGTGGAGGCGAAAGCAAGATCATAGCCTTCGCTGCCAAGCAATTTTAGCTTGGCATACATGGCTTCATTACTCTCAAATGTGGAGTAATTAACGTCAACCTGGTATTCCTCTTCAAAGGCTTCTATCACGTCCATGGGCATGTATTCAGCCCAATTGTAAAGGTTGAGTACCTTATCGTCGGCGTTTACGCCGCTCGCAAATACGGCTGATAGTGCGAGGGCTGTGGCGGTGATCCCGTGAGAGATTTTTTTCATTATCATGGTCCTTCAATGGCTTACTGGCCGAGTACACGTCGGGCGCATCATATTGTACCCAGCCCTTGTGTCAACGAGTTTTGTTTAACCAACAATCATTTCGTGAAACGTCCCGCTAACGGTAGCAGAATCTTGCTGTTCATCCCTAAAGGATTGGGTATTTTTGCTAAAAGAATGGCTTGTCAGCCGGGAAGCTGAATGCCACTATCTGCGACGTTGGCGTAGTGTGGTGATGGTCATCTCACGCTACTTATTCTTTATTCATTCACCAAGAGTAACCATTGAGAGCATGGTAAAAACCTTTCGCCCTGATCCTCACTTTCATGCCGAGACGAACTACTACGTCGCAACCCAAAACCAAGCGCTATCGTTACCCTCTTTGGCCGGTGCCCACCATGCTGACGTTTGCATCATTGGTGCGGGGCTCACTGGACTTAATGCGGCGATAGAATTGCGTCAGCGTGGGTACGATGTTGTGGTATTGGAGGCGGAAACCGTTGCCTGGGGAGGCTCTGGCCGCAATGGTGGCCAATGCTTAGTGGGATACTGTTTGGGGTTGCGTGAGCTCCATGAAACCTATGGACCGAGCTGGGGGAAACAGTTATGGGACTTATCCGTTGAAGCGGTCGACATCGTTCGTGAGCGTATCCAAACGCACCAAATCGATTGTGACTTTCAATCGGGTTACATTGAGCTGGCATTAAACGTATCCCAGCAAAAGGAATTACAAAGTTGGTACGCGCTAAAGCAGGGGGAGTATCAGTACCCTGTTGCGCAGTGGTGGGATAAAACCCAAGTGGCAGCGGTGGCACAGACGGATCGATATCTGGGTGGCTTGTATGATCCTAATAGTGCGCATCTTCATACGCTTAATTACACTCTTGGGCTTGCGCAAGCGGCGACACTAATGGGGGTAAAGATTTATGAGAACACCCCGGCCACGGCATTGGTAAAAGGTCAGCCACATTGTGTGAAAACACAAAGAGGGCAAGTGCACGCTCCGCAGGTATTGCTGGCATGTAATGCGTACCTTGAGGGCTTAGATCGACAAGCGCAAGCGAAGGTATTGCCGGTTGCATCGTTTATTGCGGTCACCGAGCCACTTGGTGAGCGTATGCCGATTACCAACCGCATGGCGATGTCTGACTTGAACAATTGCCTTGACTACTTTCGCCCAACGGCGGATGGACGCTTACTCTTTGGTGGCGTAAATCATCCGTTTAATCGTGAGTATAAAGATTCGGCTCAACGATTACATCAGCGCATGACGAAGGTGTTCCCCCAGTTATCGACGGTGAAAATGGACTACCACTGGGGTGGGATGTTTGCGGTCACTCGAAGCTATATGCCTCATATCGATCATTTAGGAAATGATGTTTATACCGCGCACGGCTACACTGGACATGGCGTCGGGTTAACCAATATCGCTGGGCGTGTCATTGCCGAGGCAATGGATGGGCAGGCGAGTCGTTTTGATGTGTTTTCCCATCTCAAGCAAGGTTGGATCCCTACCCCTAAAGTATTACGCAGCCCAGCACTAGCGTTAGCGATTTGGAAAGCCAAATTGGAAGACTTACTCGGCTAATCGGTACGCTGGTGACATGGGCGATCGATAAGCAGATCTTATCGTCACGATAAAGAATACGTGTTGCCTCCTGAGAGAAAGGCAGTAAGGTGGCCTCTTCAGTTGCGGGGGGAGATAAGTGTTTGAACACGCTAACGATCATTGATGATATTGCCACTCACGGCCTAAGTGTATGTGATGCCTTCTTATCACCGCAAGAGGTGGTTGATTTACAAAGATGTTTGCCCGAACAGTGGGCGCAGGCGACAATCGGGCGCGAGAAAAAACAGCATACCAACACACAGATCCGTCGTGACAAAATTCATTGGTTGGAACGTGACAAAATGCCGGCGGTGGATACCCTGCTGGATAAAATGGCGGATCTGCAACACGCATTTAACCGGCACTTATTTTTGGGATTGTTTGAATATGAGGCACATTTCGCTAAATACAATCCGGGTGATTTTTACGCTAAGCACTACGATGCCTTTGAAGGGCGCTCAAATCGCAAAGTGACTACGGTGTTGTATCTAAACCGTGATTGGTCAGAGCGAGATGGTGGCGAAATCGTCATCTATAACCCGGATGGTAGTCATCGCCAAACCTTGTGGCCTAAAGCTGGGCGACTCGTGACATTTTTATCTGAAGCTTTCCCTCATGAAGTGTTACCGGCCAAACGTCAACGATTTAGCATTGCGGGCTGGTATCGACTTAATGGCATGAGTGGTCAACGCGTTGATCCAATCCGTTAACCCCAGCCATACTGAAGGCTAGGCGATAATAACGGTAGTAATTCTATATGGCCCATCCTCCACAGCAACAAAGCTTTTTTACTGATACTGGGTTTGATAGCCAGCAGAGCGTCAATATGCCCCAGGCCGAGATTGATTGGCGACCTAACTGGCTACCTCTTGAACAAGCTGATGCATTGTTCACAGCGCTTCGTGAGCAGGTGCCGTGGCAACAGCTTCCCATCACACTATTTGGTCGTACCATGATGCAACCGCGCTTGTTAGCGTGGTATGGCGATCATCCTTATACATACAGTGGGCTAACACTTCAGCCTTTGGCATGGACACAAACACTTTTCGATCTCAAAGCGCGGGTTGAAGCACAATGCCACACACCATTTAACACCGTTTTGTTAAATCGTTACCGTGACGGACGTGATTACATGGGCTGGCATCAAGATGATGAGCCTGAATTGGGCTGCAAGCCAGTTATAGCATCATTGAACTTGGGTGCCAGTCGCCGCTTTCTGTTTCGTCACCTTGCACGGCAGGAAAAGCGTGAGTTCTTACTCAACCATGGCTCATTATTGGTCATGGCAGGAGAGACGCAAACGCATTGGCAGCATAGTTTACCCAAGACCCAACTACCGATTGGTGAGAGAATCAACCTGACGTTTCGATTCGTCAATCCTGCTGATGAGTAAGTGTAAAAGAGTAGGGCGCCACTGGCTTACCAAGATTGTATTTGGGGCGGGCTGGTGGCGCCATGTCGTTGAGTCAGTGATGACGAACAGGATGACTATTCAACAACCAGGCTAACGTTTTGATAATCGCGGTAACCGCGCAGCATGACAGAAAATGTTCCGGGGGCTGCATTATTAAAGCGACAGGTTTCATTATTGCCACCTTGGTAAGGACGACAGTCCCAGTTGTTGGTGCTGGCTTCTTCGCCCTGCTTAACATAGAGGTCGACATCGCCACTGCCACCATAAGTACGGATCACAACGTCACTATTTTGCGCCAACTCATAAGTGAAGGTACGTTCGTTCCCTCGGTTTCCGGAAATACCATTCACAGGCTGGCCGAGTGTTAGGCGGTTTGAGGGCTCTGGTTGGCTGTCGGCGTTGGCCAATTCGACGGTATATGCCAAGCCCAGCTTAGTAAATTTGGCCGCATGAACTCCCTCGCTATCGCTGTTGGCTAGCGTGTCTTGCGGCGTATGAATTCTCGGATTGGCGTCACTGAATTTCGCTTCAAATGGCATGGCTGCTGGATAGCCCGCTTGGTGCCAAGAGGCATGGTCAGAGCATGCATAACCACAGGTATCAAAGCCATACTGCAGAGAGGGTAAATAGGTATCTAGCAATTGGGTTAAATATTGAGTGAGGCCGCTGTCGGTATAATCGGTGATAAACACAATGTCGTCGACCGATCCTTGATAGTTGGTCATGTCGAGTTGTAGTACGCCGCGGACATCTTTACCTTGTTGCTTAAATTGGTTCGCAATGGCCTGCGAGCCGCGTAATCCCACCTCTTCGGCAGCGTAGGCGACAAAGGCAATACTACGCTTGGGTTGAAAGTTATTCTGTGACAATACACGGATGATCTCTGTGACGGCCGCAATGCCGGAGGCATCATCATCAGCGCCCGGTGCAATACTTTGCTCATTCGTTCTTGATCCAATGGTCGAATCCAAGTGGCCACCAATGACAACCCATTCATCAGGCTTCTCACTGCCTTCGATGGTCATCATGACAGATGCTTGGTTGTATCCACTATGTGCCACCTGAGAGACGGTTACGCCCGATAAACTCTGTGACAGAGATTGCCAGCGTTGTTTGATCCAATCTGAAGCTTGGGCGCCAGAGGTGGTGGTGTAAAAACGATTGGGAAAATCGGTGAGACGATCAATGGTATTAATAATTAGCCCCGTCTCAATTTGGCTTAGCCACGGAGTAACCAACGTCTGTTGATTAATCTCGGGGGCAATAAAGCTGGCGCGAGAGACTGGCATATTACTTGCCGCCATGGCGCTTTGGGCTGAAGGATGCACGATATAGCCCCCACAGCGGTGATGATTCTCGTGCATCTCATGGGAGAGTTCGGCAAGCTGGCTTTCGCTGACTTCACCGACCCACGCCTTGCCATTGCTCGCGATTGATTGCGCGAGCATAGGTTGCGCTCCTGCGGCACGGGCCGTTTGTTGTGCATCTGCACCAATCGAAATCCATACTGTATCTTCACGACTGTTTGCCGAGACGCTTGTCACGCTGGCGCTGAGTAAAACGGCAAGGGCCGTACGTTTATAATTCATGGTTCCTCCTTGAAGTGAATTGCGTCGCATAATTCCGCACGACTTGTTCACTTTAGAAGAAAAAGACACAGTGTTAAAAAATAAAGACAATTTAGAGTGGATAGATAAATTGTCACAAAAATGTTAATAGTGCGGTTCCCACGGTTCGAACCTGTCAATATAGGCCTTACCTCAGCAAAAAATGCTGAAAATAGCAGCGAATTGTTTGAAGTTTGATGTTTTTGTTTGCAAAACAGTCAACTGAAACCTTTTTTAAATAATAAGTGTTGACTCGATCACGTTAATCCGTAGAATGCCTCCCCGTACCGCAGAGGCGGAAACAAAGAAAGGCGCGTTGGCAGAGTGGCTATGCAGCGGATTGCAAATCCGTGGACCTCGGTTCGACTCCGGGACGCGCCTCCATGTTTCACTCTAGAAGGTGCACTTGAAAATCGGACGCGGGATGGAGCAGTTTGGTAGCTCGTCGGGCTCATAACCCGAAGGTCGGTGGTTCAAATCCATCTCCCGCAACCAATTTTAGGTTGTTAAAGAAGCGTTTAACGATTGATGATAAATCAATGCGACCTCCGGTCGGCACCGTTGCACGGCGCGTTAAATCCATCTCCCGCAACCAATTTCAAAGCGTATTGCAACGCTCAATTGCATAGGCGACATTAGCTCAGCTGGTAGAGCGCGACCTTGCCAAGGTCGAGGTCACGAGTTCGAACCTCGTATGTCGCTCCAAGTTTTGCCCACATCAAGCATGTTGATGTTACGGACGCGGGATGGAGCAGTTTGGTAGCTCGTCGGGCTCATAACCCGAAGGTCGGTGGTTCAAATCCATCTCCCGCAACCAATTTTAGGTTGTTAAAGAAGCGTTTAACGATTGATGATAAATCAATGCGACCTCCGGTCGGCACCGTTGCACGGCGCGTTAAATCCATCTCCCGCAACCAATTTAAAAGCGTATTGCAACGCTCAATTGCATAGGCGACATTAGCTCAGCTGGTAGAGCGCGACCTTGCCAAGGTCGAGGTCACGAGTTCGAACCTCGTATGTCGCTCCAAGTTTTGCCCACATCAAGCATATTGATGTTACGGACGCGGGATGGAGCAGTTTGGTAGCTCGTCGGGCTCATAACCCGAAGGTCGGTGGTTCAAATCCATCTCCCGCAACCAATTTTAGGTTGTTAAAGAAGCGTTTAACGATTGATGATAAGTCAATGCGACCTCCGGTCGGCACCGTTGCACGGCGCGTTAAATCCATCTCCCGCAACCAATTTCAAAGCGTATTGCAACGCTCAATTGCATAGGCGACATTAGCTCAGCTGGTAGAGCGCGACCTTGCCAAGGTCGAGGTCACGAGTTCGAACCTCGTATGTCGCTCCAAGTTTTGCCCACATCAAGCATGTTGATGTTACGGACGCGGGATGGAGCAGTTTGGTAGCTCGTCGGGCTCATAACCCGAAGGTCGGTGGTTCAAATCCATCTCCCGCAACCAATTTCTAGGTTGTTTTCTATTTTAATCCCCATTCTTACCCAATGCCTTGATGTTCTATCGGAACAGGGTACGGCCTTACATTGCTCGTCGCATCCAATAGCATTGTTTCTAACGTCACGGTTTCATCGATCTGAGTGAAGTGCGCTAACCCTACCGAGTAGACAAAGGGGTAGCGGTCTGATGATAAACGGCGGCAAAGGCGTAGGTAGAAGCGCTCCAATTGGGCCTCTACGGCATCCACATCCTGTTGAATTAATAACACCGCAAACTCACAGCCTTCTAGGCGGCCAATCCAACCGACATCATCAAACACATCAGTCAAACACGCAGCAAATTCTATTAGCACCTTATCACCAGCGTATTTACCATACCGATGGTTAATCCCCTGCAATTGGCGAACATCAAAGTGCAATAATGTGTGTTGCGATTCAATGACGACATCATCCGTTAAATAGCTGGTGATTTCACGATAAAAACCACGTCGATTGAAGACGCCAGTGAGCGAGTCGATCACGTTTTGCTGAGTCATGACGAGCTCATGTTCAACAATTTTCGCTAAGTCTAAGAGCGCTCGTTGGCAAGCTTCGGTCAGTTCACGCGGGTGATGATCAATAACACAGAGCGTTCCGAGTAAATGCTCACTATCAAGGCTAAACGGAAAACCAGCATAAAAGCGGATGTATGGGTCACCGGTGACTAAAGGGTTATCAGCAAAGCGTGGGTCTTGGCGAGTGTCATGAACAATCAGTGGATCCAGTTGATGAATGGCATGACCACAAATTGATTCACTACGCCCTGTTTGGTTCACCGCTAAACCACGCTTAGCCTTGAACCACTGGCGCTCTTCATCTATTAAACTAATGGCGACCATAGGGCACTCGGACACATAGGCTGCAACACGGACAATACGCTCGAATCTGTCCTCGTGGCCGGTATCTAGGATCCCCAGATCGTGTAACGCGATAAGTCGCTGTTGCTCGTTATGGGTTGGTTGCGCCGGTTCCATGCAGTTTCCTCCCTATTGACACTTTTACTATAGTCAACCACACCCTATTCAGGGGGAAGGATTGGCCATATTTATAATGTTTTTATCCCAATAAAGAGCGCGTCAAAATTTCTCAAGTCCCAATAAAACAATCAGTTATTGATATGCAGTGAAAGCGTTTGCTATTTACGCGACGAGAGAGCAAAACTTGATTTGTAAAAAACTTGTTTCAATGATATTTTCCTGCGGTTATTCATTTCATCGGGATAGGTCGTCGCACGTTTGAAAGTGATCGTGTACGCTGCCGCCCTCCTATACTGTTTTAATCATGTTGTTTTAGAAGGTTTGCTTATGGCGTTTTTAGCGAGCTGTGATACCCAATATCCGATGACGCATCCCCACGCAGCATCGGCTGTCGTCATGGTGCCCCCGTTTCATTTTAAATTTAATGCTCAAACCAGTGAGGATAACGGTTTTCAACACGCGCCGTCGCTACCTGATGAGGAAGTGAAAGCGCGCGCCATGGCAGAATTCAATAATATGGTGATGACCCTGCGTCGTCACGGCCTTGATGTGGTGGTGATGGAATATCCAGAGTCTGATCCTGTCACTCCGGATGCGGTATTCCCAAATAATTGGTTCAGCACGTTGCCGAGTGGCGAGCTCTATCTTTACCCGATGGCATGTCCAAACCGTCAATTAGAGGTCAAGCCGGAGCGCCTGATGGCAGCGTTGGATAGAGCAGGGTATGCGGTTAATCACGTACACAAAGTGAAGTGTCATGACAAAGATGATGCCTTCCTAGAGAGCACGGGCGCGATGGTGATTGATCATCTGAATCAGCGAGTGTATGCAGCGTTGTCGCATCGTTGTGATAGTATTCTCTTAACGGAATGGGCAGCCAAAGTGGGTATGCGCCAAGTCGTGAGCTTTAACACGGAGATGAGCGACGGCAATCCTGTTTATCATACCAATGTGATGATGGCGGTTGGCGAAGAGTTTGCTGTTGTCTGTGACGAAGTCATTGACGCGGGACAGCGTGACTTTGTTTGCAGCACGCTGAGCCAAGATAAAACCTTAGTGTCGATCAGCGAATCACAGATGAATGCACTCTGTGGAAACATCTTGCAGCTACGAAACCGATACGGTGAATCCGTTATTATTATGTCGCTTTCGGCTTATAGTGCCTTTACTGAAGCGCAAAAGCGCACACTGCGTCAGTTTGGAAAACTGGTACCGATTGATGTGACAACCATTGAGACCATTGGCGGCGGCAGTGTACGTTGTATGATGGGCGAGATATTTTTACCGCGTCAGCAAACCGTCTAGCTTTACCAGGATGACTGGAGAGATAACAACGGCGGCCCAAGTGGGTCGTCGTTGTTAGTTCAGAACCGGGTTATGAATGGACTCGCGCTTTTGCTTTCAAAGGCATCTTGTCGAATGACACGCCCTTCCACCCCGTGACCATAAAGTTACGAATATTTTTATGATCCGTGCCCGATGGGTTGCTAAGTACATCCTCGCGATAGTAGCCCCCAAAACAGGCAAGGGTTTGTACTTCGGTTAACTCGTGGAGTTGGCAAAACGCCAACACTTTGCAAGAGCCTGTGTTTTGTCCGGCTTTGTTCGCGAGATCACCATTAGTAAAGCGCGTCGGAGCGTAGTCATAATGTGCATCTATCACCGCCATCGTCTCGTCAAACATTACC
This sequence comes from Salinivibrio sp. ES.052, assembly GCF_900141775.1. Classification (GTDB taxonomy): domain Bacteria; phylum Pseudomonadota; class Gammaproteobacteria; order Enterobacterales; family Vibrionaceae; genus Salinivibrio. The sequence continues at coordinate 636,655 of NZ_FSRI01000001.1, forward strand.
ATTTCCGGTGTTTGGGTGACTTTGGCGAGAAAGCTGTCTAAGGTCATGTCGGTTCCTGAGTTAATAACATGCGGGCTCTCAATGAGAGTATATGCACGTTGTACCAACTTGTTCAGCCAATGTGAAGCCGTGTCATGCCAGTAATGGACGAATATCCATCACTTAAACCAAAATTTGTGTTGCAGCACTTTACATTAATCAAGGTCAACATTAGTATATCCAGCAGTTCGGAGGGATGGCTGAGCGGTTGAAAGCACCGGTCTTGAAAACCGGCAAGGGTTAATAGCCCTTCTAGGGTTCAAATCCCTATCCCTCCGCCACATTAAAAAAGCCGCTGAGTAATCAGCGGCTTTTTTTGATCGTGCTAAACACCGATCCCACCAATATAGTCTTGCGTCTTGCGTCTTGCGTCTTGCGTCTTGTTCTGACCCCACATGTTCCATTTGATACCGTAAACTGGGTATTACGTTACTTGGCTGCGATCTTTGTTATCGCCAGTCGTAGGGAAGTACTGTCTGACCACAAGGAAAGAACTATGTTTGTGACGCTACCGGCCCCAGACCAGCAGGACTCCGATTCGTTAGTGCATTGTATTCTGTCGCGCCGCAGCATTCGGGAGTATGCAGACGACGCGTTACCGCTTAGCGTGCTCTCTCAGTTACTTTGGTCTGCGCAAGGAGTCACGGGTGCTCATCAGCAAAAAGCCACCCCCTCAGCGGGCGGCCTTTATCCGCTCCATATCAGACTCGTTGTCAGTCGTGTTACCGGGCTGGCTGCTGGATTGTATGATTATCATAGCGACAGCCATTTGCTTGAACGTGTAGCAAGCAGTGTGCCGCGCGAGATGCAGCGCCTTGGTCTCGGTGACCAGCCATGGTTAACCGAAGCGGCGGTTGTGATGGGCGTAGCGGCAAAGCTTGAAGCGGCGACGCAGCACTTCCACTCGCAGCCCCCTTTAGGCGAGCGTGGTGCGCGCTATGTGTATATGGAAAGCGGCGCATTGGCGCAAAATGTTCACCTGCAAAGCACAGCACTGAACGTTGGCTTTGTGTTGGTGGCTGGGTTTGACGATACCTTGACCAAGCACGCGCTGCAATTAGCCGATCACCTGGAGCCAACCGCACTATTGTGTCTCGGTCATTTATCCCCCATGCGTGATACATTGTATTGAATCTACGGAACAAAGGTTCAAGCAACGAAGGCGATAATTAACTCCCCACAAGCGCCCCTATGAGAGGGCTACTTGGTCTAATTCGTGAGGGAACAATGAAAGTAACAGGGACATTATTCATACTGTGTGGAAAGATGGGCGCGGGGAAATCAACGTTTAGCCAAACACTGGCAAAGCAAGAAAGAGCCATGCTGATTTCAGAGGATGATTGGTTAGCGGCCCACTATGGAGAAAAGATCCAGTCATTTGACGACTACCGATACTACTCAAATTTAATCAAACCTTTTATCAAAGAACATGTCCAGCGCCTGTTATTGCTTGGGGTTAAAGTCGTGATGGACTTTCCCGCTAACACTAAAAAGCAAAGGGGGTGGCTTCTTTCCTTATGTCGTGATGTGGGCGGTGAACACACTCTGTTTTATCTTGATGTCTCCGATGAACAATGCTTGTTACAGATTGGACAACGACGTATTTCGCAGCCGGAGCGAGCTCACTTTGATACCGAGGCGGTCTTTCATCATGTCACCCAGTACTTTGAGCCTCCTCAAGGCAGTGAGGGGTTGAATATTGTCCGTGTTGAAAACACAAATGTTGGATGAATACTTTACGACTGGCGAGATAAAGGTGGCTGTGGCGGTCGTCGCTATGTTTACGTGATTCAACCGGTGTCATGCATTGATCATGGTATCGTCATGCAACGTTATAGTACTTGTCATGTATATTCACTATCTTTTTGATTCTGCTAGGTTGTTGGCCTGGTCACATATCAAGGAGTAAGTTATGACGGTCTGTCGCTGCCTCATGGTCCTTATGGGCACGATTCTGATGAGTACTATGGTGAAGGCTAATCCTGATGTCATCTCCCGCGAGTACAAGGTGATGCTGGACGTCGGCCAATTTACCTACCAGAGCGAAGCTGTGTCTTTGGAGAAGCTGCTGGCAATGGTCGAGACCAAAATTGAGTCGGTTATTGCGCGTGATGTTTCTGGTAGTGCGTACTTAGCCAAACAGCGGAATGTGCGGTTTTTTGACGTCCAGGGCTCCTGTTCGCTCCGTCAAACGGGCTATTCTTTCCGCGAGCGTATAGAAAACGGCCTCTCGGACGTTACTCTCAAGTTCCGCAGTCAAGATCGCTATATTTCAGACTATGAAGACGTATCGTCTTCCACTTATGGTGCTGAGACCAAGTTGGAGTCTGATATAGGGTCGACCTCAACTGAGCCTTTTAGAGTGGTATACAGTCACTCTACTAAGGTTCCCAATTCGCGAAAAATCAACAAAATTAAAGATATAAATCATCATTTTCCCGGTTTTGAGGATGACTATGGGCTTGCTGATCAGGAAGACCTTTCGCTGGTGGGTAACCTAGTGATTCATGAACATGTTTACCGTGGGGTGGAGATTGACTTGGGCCAGCACGATGCCGAAATCAGTGTGACTCTCTGGTACCAAAAGGGGGCATTGGGTTTTCATTCACCGTTGGTTGCTGAACTGTCATTCCGCTATGAGGATGGATCTGCTGATTATACGCGGAAGGTGGTTAATCGGGCGACCAAGTCCTTTGAGGTGCTCAAGTCCTTGCTTCCATGGGTCTCATCCGATTCTCAGACCAAGACGGCCTTCGTCTACGGCTTTAACCCTGAATTTTGCCAGTGATACCCAGCCTCAAGGGATTGAGCACTGCGTTGTAATCTTTACGCGATAAAAAGGAAATAGACAATGAAGTCGATAAATAAATGTAAGCTGCTCTTGGCACCTCTAATGGCATCTATCGTGCTCGCAGGTTGTAACTACAGCAACAATGATACAAGAAACGCCAGCACCTCCATGTTTGACAGTTATCCGGCGGAGGGGGTGTTTCTGCCTTACAACGTGTTGAGGAATGATCTGATTGACGCTAAGTCTCAGAAGGTTTTTGAGATTCGTAAGGGTGGTTTCGGCTCGGCAATGACAGCCCATCCCTCGGATGCGAACCGCTTTTATGCTCTCACTGATCGGGGCCCTAATGCCAAGTACAAAGGCGACCAAGGAAAAGGAAAAATATTCCCAACACCGGACTATACCCCGCGCATTGGATTATTTGAGGTAAAGGCGAACGGTCAAATTGAGCAAATTGATATGATTTTGCTGAGGCGCCCCGACGGATTGCCGATCACTGGCCTACCCAATAGCTCTGCCTTGGGTGGAACCGGTGAAACGCCGTACCATGCTGACGGCCGACCGATCCTTGAAAATGATAGTCAGCCCTACGATGAAACCACCAACCCGTTTGTGCTTGACGATTATGGTTTGGACGGGGAGGGATTGGTGGCTCTATCAGACGGTACTTTCTGGGTCAGTGATGAGTATGGTCCCCATATTGTTCATTTTGATGCTAAAGGCCGGGAGATCGGTCGTATAAACGCTTTTGCCAACGATGAGCGGGTTGACTTAACCTTGCCAGCGGAATTCGGTAACCGCCGCGCTAATCGCGGAATGGAGGGACTGGCTGTTACGCCGGATGAGAAAACTCTTGTAGGAATGATGCAATCAACGATGTATAACCCCAGCAACGCTGTGAAGGATTTAGACATTACTCGCATCGTGACGGTTAACCTTGAGTCCGGCAGCATCGGGCAGTACCTCTACCGTCAGGAAAAGCGCCAAAACTCCAACTCCGAAATTGTCGCTCTGAGCGCTACGCAGTTTCTAGTGATCGAGCGTGATGGCAACTTTCTCTATGGTGGCCCCAATGGTGAAAAAGCAGCGGCACCGGATGCGCAAAAGCAGATCTATCGCATTGATCTTGCCTCTGGAACCAATCTTGAAACAATCACAGACAGTGGTGACATTGAACAGGATACAGAGCGCGGCCTGACATTGTCTGGTAGGACACTAGAGGAGTTCGTTCTCGAGCAGGGTTGGAGTGCCTTAGCCAGCGCTGGGATTAGGCCTGTCAGCAAGTCCTTATTGGTCGATATGGTTGCTAAAGTAAACTATCCGCACGATAAAATGGAGGGCTTGTGGGTGATTGACGATCGTCACTTAGGGGTATTGAATGACGACGACTTTGCTACCTGGGCCACCAGTGGTGAGTTGGAGCAGAAGATGTTGGATACCAATACCGTAGATGGTAATCGATTATTCATTGTCGAGGCTGACCTCAGCACTCAATGATACACCGATATGTCTGTCGCCCGAAAGCCGGGCGACGCCCCCCCGATCCAAAAAGGCTGAATGGCTATGGACTAGTCACTGCATAGTGTTTCTGTTGGTAACGGGCAGTAATGCCTGAAAAAATGGGTGTTACCATGCTAGAATTCGCTGCATACGCAAATATATGAATATTGGCGTTTTATCTTTTGCATTGCGAACACGGAATTGTCATGTCTGAATTTACACGCGCACCGTTGCCTTTACCGCCTGACTTTGATCGCGACCACGACCAGTTATTACTCCATTCATGTTGTGCCCCTTGTTCGGGAGAAGTGATGGAAGCGATACAAGCAAGTGGGATCCGTTACAGCATCTTCTTTTATAATCCCAACATCCATCCGGCCAAAGAGTATGAAATTCGTAAGCAGGAGAATATTCGCTTTGCAGAAGATCATGATGTGCCGTTTATCGATATGGATTACGACACGGATAACTGGTACGCCAGAGCAAAGGGGATGGAGTTTGAGCCCGAGCGCGGAATACGATGCACCATGTGCTTTGACATGCGGTTTGAGCGCACCGCGCTATATGCCGCCGAACATGATTTTCGATTTATCAGCAGCTCACTGGGTATCTCGCGCTGGAAGAACATGCAGCAAATTAATGACTGTGGCCATCGCGCAGCGGCTCCCTATCCAGATGTCCAATACTGGGATTACAACTGGCGCAAGCAAGGCGGTAGCCAGCGCATGATAGAAATCAGCAAGCGCGAGCGTTTTTATCAGCAGGAATACTGCGGGTGTATTTATTCGCTGCGGGATACGAATAAACACCGCCTAGCGCAAGGACGCGAGCGAATTAAACTCGGCGTGCAATACTACGGCGACGATTAAAACTAAACCGCTGACACCAGCGAAGGGCGCCGTTTCGGCGCTTTTTTCTCCACTCAATGAGAATGCCCACCGCATTGCAATGTGTGCGCAAATTAACAGCTTGGTGATGCTTTTCCTTACAGGTAGGGCAGAAACCCCTAATATGTTAATAAATTGTACCGTGCGATAAAGGCCCCGTGACCGAACTGATTGCTCATCCCGAATGGCTACTGCTTGTGCTGGCTCCCGTGTTTTTCTTATGCATGTTGGGAGAGTACTGGGTGGCGCTGCGCCGCGGAAAATTGGGCGACAACGCCCGTTATTACGTGCCGGAAGTGCTTTGCAATTTTACCTTGGCGGGGTTGCATCAAGCTGCAGATTTACTGACCGGGTTACTGATTGCCAAGGTCTATTTATGGTGGTTTGGCTGGCGGTTGTTCGATATTGAGATGTCGGTGAGCCTGTTTTTACTGCTGATGGTCGCGCAGGATTTTTGTTATTACTGGTTTCATCGCGCCAGCCATCGTGTTCGCTGGATGTGGGCGGCGCATGTGGTGCATCATAGCTCTGAGCGGATGAACTTTAGCACCGCGTTTCGCCAAAGCCTAATGTACCCGCTGGCAGGGATGTGGCTGTTTTGGCTGCCGCTTGTAGTGATTGGGTTTCCGCCACAATGGGTCGTGTTTGTTGTACTGCTGAATTTAGGGTTACAGTTTTTTGTTCACACCCAATGGATAAAGACACTGGGGCCTGTGGAGTGGATTTTTAATACCCCGTCTCATCATCGCGTTCACCATGGCGTGAATCCTCAGTACATCGACAAAAACTACGCGGGCATTTTAATTATTTGGGACAAGTTATTTGGCACCTTCGAGCCTGAGTCTGAGCCGGTGCGCTATGGGATCCCCAAGCCAGTGAATAGTTTCAACCCTCTGGTGGTGACCTTTGCAGAATGGCAACAAATGTGGCGAGACGCCACGCAGCCCGGTCTGAGTTTTCGGCAAAGATGGCAGTGCTTGTTTGCACCACCAGAACAAACACAAGGTCACACGACAGACGTGGAAGCATCACGTGAGAGGTAGCGGTTTTCCATCGTGTGGACAAGCTAACATATTCTAAGAAAATAACCCTTTATTCTCATAGGGTTATTTTTAGAACTCAGCTTGTCAGGAGTCCCGCATGACCGACGCTATGCATGCCATTGTTACCCATCCGCACTTAACCCCTTCGCAGAAAACGTTAGCGCTCGCTGCGCAAGCCGATGCGGCTTTACCCTACGTACCTTGCAGCCGAGCGCTCGTGGCTGCGATGGAGCAGGGGGTGATAGGCGATATGTTTGAGGGTCACGCTCCCTTTAAGCCGCGTTATGTGTTGCCCGATTATGCCCGCTTTTTAAAACGTGGCTCGGAGTATTTGGCGTTGACGCCGGCAACCGATCTAGAGGACGCGCTGATGAAGCTCATGGTGCTGTACCATCATGTGCCTTCAGTGACTAATATCCCGGTGTTTTTGGGCTACCTCGATCAACTCTTGCTGCCGTATTGCGATGATGTGAGTGATGAACATTTGTATCACGCGCTAAAGCGATTCTGGATCCAGCTCGACAGAACACTGCCAGACGCATTTATGCATGCCAATATTGGCCCAGATGATAATCGTGTTTGTCGCATGATTTTGCGCATCGACGCAGAACTGCAGCAAGTTGCCCCCAACCTGACCTTGATGGTGGATCCGTCTCGTACCCCGCGCACCCTAGTTCGGCAGGCGACAGATAACATCATTGCCTGTAGCAAGCCACATATTGCTAACTGGCCGGTACACCAGGCCACATTTGGTGATGCAGAGGCTCACTGGCCCAATATGGGGATTGTGAGTTGCTACAACGCGCTACCGATTGGAGGCGGCGCGAACACCTTGGTACGTCTTAACTTAAAAAAAGTCGCAGAAGAAGCAAATGATCTCTCGACATTGCTCTTGCACACCTTGCCGCATTACGGTGCATTGATGGTGGAGCTGATCGATGCACGCAGTCACTTCCTGCATCAAGAATCACATTTTTTTAATAGCTTCCTAGTGCAGGAAGGCTTGATTGATGAGAAAAAATTTTTGCCGATGTTTGGCGTGTACGCGATGGCTGAAGCAGTCAATACCCTGATGGCACGGCAAGGCTTATGTGGCGAATATGGTCACGATGCAGTGGCGAATGAGATGGCGCATGACATTACCAAAGCATTAAGTAGGTTTGTGGCAGATACTCCAGTGAAGCATGGCTGGCGTGGGCGAGCGTTGCTGCATGCACAAGGTGGGTTATCCATTGACCAAGAGACCACACCGGGGGTGCGGATTCGTTACGGTTATGAACCGGATCCTGTCACCCATTTACAGGCGCTTGCGCCATTACACCCTTACTTTGAAGCGGGTGTGAGCGAGATCCTGACATTGGATGACACCATTAAAGGCAATCCCGATGCATTAACCGATTTATGTTTAGGGGCGTTGCAATCCGGGCTGCGTGAATTCACGGCGAATACAGATGGGAATGATCTCGTGCGTATCACCGGCTATATGGTGAAAAAGTCCGAGATTGCCCAGTTCAAACAATCGGGCTCTCGGACCAATACCACGGTATTGGGCGCAGAAGCTTCTGAGATGACGACAGTGACAGCGCGGCAGCCGCGAGTTGTGAGTGCGGAGTTTCTCGCCGGCGCGCGTTGGACGGACACTCATGAGCCATCCTAAGCAGGAGAAAACATCGGGGCCAGTGGCTCGGGTTGCAAGTGTGTTGCCCTATTCCTGTGTCGATGGTCCCGGTAATCGGATGGTATTTTTTCTACAAGGTTGCCAATTTCGTTGCCCGGGGTGCCACAACCCTGAAACCATTGAGCGTGACAGTGCAAGCGCATTCGATATGTCTTTGGCCGAGGCAGTGACGGCGATTTATCAACAACGGCACTTTATTCGTGGAATTACCGTCAGTGGTGGTGAGGCCAGTCTGCAATGGCGCTTTGTCCGCGTGCTTTTTCGCGCGGTCAAACAGCACTCTGAATTAGCGCACCTTACATGCTTGATCGACACTAACGGCGGCGTGCCATGCCAGCGTTGGCAGGCGTTGTCACCCTATATGGACGGTGCCATGGTGGATATGAAAGCATGGGGAAATGACGCGCACCGGGCCTTGACCGGGCATTCGTCCCGCCGTGTGCGTGATAGCCTAAGTTGGCTGGCGAAGCAGGGAAAATTGCACGAAGTGCGGCTGTTACTGATCCCCGGGTATACCGACTGGCAAGCTAATCTGTCGCCACTTTGTGCCTATTTATATGATTTGCAGCAAATGCAGTTGGCGCAGGGAAATGTGTTTTCCGTACGTTTAAATGGCTTTCACCGCGCAGGCGTGACGGGCGATGCCACCAATTGGCCAGAGGCAACACAAGCGCATCTCGATACCATAAAAATCGCCTTGCAAACGGCAGGACTGCAATCCGTGACCATGCCACCACCTGAGTTACTGCCTATCGAGCAAAGTTCGCTCTCGGTGTGAACGCCGATTCAGCACTGGCTGAGAAAAAGACAGACGGCGGGACACCCACGAGGTTAGTCACCATTGCGGTGAACGCACTTTGTGACCCATAACCTAGCTCTTGAGCAATGTAACCAAAGTCAAAGTCTTGTGCGAACAGGGCGGCTGCGAAAGTGAGCAATGCCTGATTTCGCCATTGGTTAAAGGTCATGGTCAATTCGCGCTTAAATAAACGTGTCATGGTGCTTTCACTGGCACCAACCTGCCGACAAAGCGCGCTAAGGGTGAGCGATTGGTTAGGTTGGGCAATAAATAATTCGCACAAATGTTTAAGCCGCTTTTCCTTAGGCATTGGCAATCCTAATGGCAGGGGGGCGGCGCTTTTTACTTCGTCAATTAACAAAGACCATAAAGCCTGTTCGCGCGGTGAGGGCTGTGGCCCTTGTGGTTCATGGAGTAAGGTTTTCACGATGGCTTTGGCTAGGTCACTAACACGTAGGCAATGACAGTCACGATCAGCATGTTTGATTGAGTAGCTTGAATGTATTGCCACGTTATAAATCTGCGCGCCTTTAAGCAGGTAAGCGGCGTGTGGAGTGCCGGGAGCTATCCACACTGCATGTTGGGCGGGCACGATATAAGTATGGTGGGCGGTGACGACTTTCACGATACCGCTACCCGAGAATGCTAGCTGAGCATAGGGGTGATGATGGAAAGGCGTATGGGTGCTATCTGCCGAGTGCTTGATCGCTACTGAAACAGGTCTGTCGGTTGAAGGTGCAACAACAACTGTGCTTGACGGCTTCTCTATATAAATTGCCATATTGTCGGTATTCCATCATGCGGTAATGGCTTACAAATACGCCTTGTCGGGATCGAAGTAAAGAAGATCCCCTTGATAAGCAAGGAGTATGTGATGACGACAATCCAACAACCGTTTCACTCCCACCAAAAGTGGGTGATAGCAACTGTAATATTTGGTGCATTGCTACCACTGATTGATACGACAGCGATTAATCTTGCTGTTCCCGCGATGCAACAAGGTCTTCATAGCGACGTCACCAGCATTAAATGGGTGATTATTGGCTATTCACTGTTTGCAGTGATGACGGTAGCGTTGTGCGCTTGGCTCACGCGTAAAGTTGGCGCCACCCAGCTTTGGCTCGCCGGCCTTCTACTCTTTACGGCGAGTTCAGCGCTATGTGCAAACGCAGCCAGCCTAGACATCATATTGGTGGCTCGGGCGCTACAGGGAGTCGGTGCGGGTATTTTAATGGTGGGAATGCAAACGCTACTGGTCAAGGCAGTAGGTCGAGAACAGCTAAAGCAAGCCATGACCATTGTCGCGATGCCCGCTGTTATAGCCCCCATGTTGGGACCGGTACTTGCTGGTTACTTACTGAGCGTGGGTGACTGGTCTTGGTTATTTTGGATCAATGTGCCGATAGGCGGCGTGGCGCTTGTTCTGTCGTTTTTTGTGCTTCCTCGTGAGCATGCTGACGAGGAAACGCGGTTAGATGTGTTGGGCGTGCTATTGGTGAGTGTAGGGATAGGCTCCGTGCTTTATCTTGCGGTGTGTTTAGACGATGTTTCGTCAACAGGACACGCGCAGCAGTGGAGCATACCCGTATTGGCAACAGTGTGCAGTCTCTTTGCATGGGGGTGGGCGAAACGTCATTTTGCCTCTTTAGGCGACAATGCACTGATACGTTTAGCCCCTTTAGGTATTCCCTCATGTCGGGCAAGCCTATCGTTACTTTTTCTCGCGAGTTTGGCCTTTTATGCAGGGTTGCTTGCTATTCCATTGGTATGTCATGAAAGCTGGCAACTCACTAATATGCAAACCGGTTTGATGCTCGGTATGCATGGTCTGGGGACGCTAATGTCGCGCCGTTATTTAGCAAGGTGGTGCGCGCGCTACGCGGTCAGCCGCATTGCCGCTATCGCGCTTTTTATCGGGATGACAGCATCACTGGCGTTGGTTTTTGTTGGTGATAGCCGCATCGCACTAGCGATAACAATGCTTACCCGAGGCGCGGGACTCGGTCTATTGACCTTGCTGGCCATGTCACACACATTCAACGACACGCCGCAATCTATGGCACCCGATGCGAGTGTGCTATCGCGCCTTGGAACACTGGCGGGTGCGACGATAGGGCCGATGATTATTATGCTGATATATCAATGGGCGCCAGATGACTATCAAACCGTATGGACACTGTCTACGCTCGCCGTGATGTTACTTGGCGCGATAGGGCCAATATTACTATTAGCCCAGAGTGAAGACGCTACGCGTTGAATGTCTTAGTCGGCAGCGTGAGTCTACCGCCACCTTTAATGGTTTCTGGGGTGGCGGGCTGGTGTTAAAGGTTATCAGGCAATATGGATTAGGCATCCGGGCACCTTGTCGCTACTGAGTGAGCGCTTTGGCGTAGAATCCCGATTTGAATAGCGACTGCTACGCCACCAACTGCCGCGGCGGCATAGACAAGCTGAGTCACCGAAAGGCCGTGGCCGAGCCACAGCCCACCCAAAAGGGTACCCACCGCACCTCCTAAGTAGTTTGAAGAACTATTCAGTGCAACCACCGCGGCGCTGTGCTCCGGTTGGAGGCTAATCAGCGTGTGTTGTTGTGGCGCGAGCGACGACCAACCGGCGGCGCCCCACAAGAAAAATGGCACAAAGGCAATGATGGAGGGCAACGGCAAGCTACTCGGAATGCTCAAGATGGCCAGGGACATAAGCGTTAGTATCCCGAGTAAGATGGCTCGTGGGTGTTTTACCCAGTCAATTAAATGGCCGATGGTGAAGCTGCCCACCATGCCGCCTAGGCCCCAAACCCATAAATATGGCGTGAGGTTGGTTTGTTGTGTGATGCCCGTAATGACCGGTGCGAGGTAAGAATAGAGCCCCAAGCTGGCGACAGCCGTCAAGAAGGTGACCGTAATGGTGGTAGACACGGACCGACTGGCGAGTAACGCGACGCGTGCTTTTAGTGATGGCGGCGGAGCGACACAGATCTGAGGAACACCCAGCACCACGCCAATCAGCCCAATGATCGCGATACCGATCACGACGGCGAAAACGCCTTGCCACCCAAGCCAGGTCGCCAGAGCAAGACCAGCGGGAACCCCGACAACGGTACCCGCACTCATGCCACCCAACAACAGCCCTAATGCACGCCCCTTCTTATCTGCAGGCACCAAAGAGGCGGCACTTGCCGCAGCTAAAGGCGAGAAAATGCCTGCCCCTATGCCGGCAAGCGCGCGGCTTGCTAGTAACATGGTTAAGTGCGTGCTGAAAATGGTGACAAGATTAGCGGCGATAAACATCAGCATCGATAACACGAGTGCCTTTTTGGTCGGAAAGCTTACCAACAATGTCGCCAGTATTGGTGCGGAAAGGGCATAGCACAACGTAAAGGCTGTGACCATTTGCGCTGTTTCGGCTTCAGTGATCTGAAAACTGGTCGAAATGTCCGGAATAATGCCCGCCACGACATAGGCATCCATACCGAACGCAAACATCGCAATGGGTAAAAATAAAATATTTTTCATGGTCATCCTAGCGCGTGAGTCTTTATGATGCCTAGGAAATGTAACAAAGTATTACTTAAGCGAAAACGCTAACCAACAAATATAGGTAGAGGAGCAGGCAAGTATTTTTTACAAGGCAAACAATTAATTATGATAGGGGGCTATGAATTGGCCGTCATGTTAACGGCTGGTCGAGTTGACACTTAGAACTGAGATTTAACCAGCCATCGCTTGTCACGCATCGTTATCACCGCTATTGAAAGAAAAATAGGCACCCACTGAGTGGATGCCTATTTGGATAAGGGGGCGAGATAGTGTCTTTGTCTTACCTTAAACGGTCTGTCCGAATAAGTTTAGCCAACTGTCGTTTATGATCGTTTGTTAGAATTTATAGTTAACGTCGAGGTAAAACACACTTGGGTTCTTGAAGGAAATACCCTCCGCATACTTTTGTTTCGTTAAGCCGTATTTATGGCCGCCTTCCAAAGCGATACCGGAGTCAAAACGATAGCCAAGTCCGAGATTGACGTTGCTCGCTAGGCCAGAGTCTCTGAGGTTATAGGTGTCAGTCCCCTGAGCATCTTTGTCCTTAATTTCTAGCTTACTGCGTTGGTAGCCTAGAGTACCACCAGCAATACCGTACAAATTGTCAGTGAACTCGTGGACATAGTCTAAGCCCATACCGAATTGATAGTCAGTATTTTCCAACGAAAGCTCTTCATCTGCAGCTTTGATTGTTGACTTGCTCGACGCGCCCGATTGCCAGTAGCCGTAGGTGCGTACTGAGTCAGTGATATACTTACCGCCATACAGCTTGACTGTTCCTCGGTCCTCAAGATCACTTTTGAACTCACTGCTATCTAAGCCACTCACATCAGCGCTACCAGCTCCAAATTCCATCCCCATATAAGAAGAGGCATAAGCCGCCGGTGCGAGAATCAGTAAAGCTAAAGGTGCTAATTTTTTCATTGTAAAGAACCTATTATTCGTCGTAGGTGTTTTTTAAGAACGTATGACTTATAGTCATTGCTTTTTGGAACGTTCGCTTAAAGGGGGAACGTTTGAGTGGTACTTTACGGCTGAAGAGCGCGGTAATGTATCTGCAGAGTGTCATGATTTGTCGTATAACTGTCGTGGTATCTACGCCTGTAGACGCACAGAGTTTTTAATGATTTATACCAAGGCTTTTCGTTTGTTTATTTTTCTAGGTCAAGATTAATGGAAGAGAAACTGCACTTAGTGGTTGTCGAAGATGACCCCAAAATGCGAGAAATGCTGACAGAGTATTTTGAAGCACAAGATTATCGCGTAACGGCACTTGCTGAAGGAGCAGGGGCGGCTGACTATATTATTTCCGCACAACCTGATTTAGTTTTACTCGATTTAATGTTACCCGGTGACGATGGACTGACAATTTGTAGACAAATCCGTGATGGATTTAGAGGCAGAATTGTGATGCTAACCGCTAGTGATGATGATTTTGATCATGTGGCAGCACTAGAGGTTGGCGCGGACGACTTTATCAGTAAACCGATTAAACCTCGGGTATTGATGGCTCGTGTAAGAGTGCAACTGCGCCAGCTGAGAGACGACACTGCAGCCGCCTCGTCCAAACCCAGTGTTCTTAATTATGGTGTGTTGGCACTCAATGAGGCGAGACGTTACTGCTCGTTAGATGATAAACCCATTGCGTTGACAGACAGTGAATTTGCATTGCTTTGGCACCTGGCAAGTCAGCCTGACGAGGTACATACAAGAGATACGTTAACGCGTGCATTACGTGGTATTGAGTATGACGGTGTTGACCGAACGGTGGATAATAAAATTGTGACCTTGAGAAAAAAACTGGGTGATACGTCCTCCAATCCCCAAAAAATTATCACAGTACGTGGAAAAGGTTACTTGTTTGTGCCTGATGCATGGTAAATGCATAACAGAAATATGTATGAGTGGTGAGCAATGCGTCGGATATATTTAGAGTTCTTCTTTGGGTTGATCGTCATTTTTATGGTGAGCTCATTGACCTACGAATACCTTGTGTATGAACTGACGGAAAATTATGAGGCGACCTTGGCGAAGCGACAGGCTGAAAGTGTCGTTGATATGTTAGCGTTGATTGAGTCACAGGCGGGAACACAAGAGGCTTTAGGCGCGCTAAAGGATTATGCCGATAACGTCGAATATTCATTATCCGTACACAAGCTTGGCAACATTCCCTCTCATTTGAATGAGGCATTTTCCCACCAACTCGATCCCTCCGCGGTGTTTGATGATAAAAACGAAACCTTATGGTTCCGCCTGGCCGATAAGGAGCGAATCTATAGCTTACGAACCGCGGTGGGTTCCGAGCTACATGGGGCAATAGAGTTTAATGAAGATCTGCTGTTTGTTTTTCTCTTTTTGGGTTTCGCCCTCTACAGTTTTTTCATGGTGCGGTTTCTCAGCCGCAGAGTACGGTCACTCGAGCAAGCGGCTCTCCAATTTGCCAACGGAAATTTACAAGCGCGGGCGTCAACAAAGAGTCAGTATACCGTGGGTAGTTTAAACGCGACCTTTAATCATATGGCAGACAGAATTGCGAGTTTGGTCAGTAGTCGTCGAGCGCTAACCAACGCGGTTGCGCACGAATTGCGCTCTCCTTTGTTTCGGATCCAATGGCAAGCTGAATTGTTGAGTGAGAGTCAACTGGGCCCCAAGCAGCAACAAAAAATCGTCAGTATCGTTGAAGATACCGACGAAATGGTAGGGTTGATTGATGAGCTTCTGTATTTGGCACGTGTTGATCACCCTAATACACCTTTTAGCCCGGAGAGATTGAATACTTCGATGTGGCTACACGATGAATGGCCGCGTTGGCAGACGCTGAGCACTAAGTCTGTGATTTTAGATGCACCGCAAGACTTGCCTTGCATTGAGGCCGACCCTCATCTGCTTAAACGCGTGCTTACCAACTTAATCGGTAATGCGGAGAAGTATGCGACTAGTCAAATCGCCGTGCGTGTCTGTTGTGAGGACACGCAGCTGGTGATTGCCGTACACGATGATGGTGAGGGCGTTGACCCGTCACATTGGCCGTTTATCTTTGATGCCTTTTACAGTGCGGATCGTTCCCGCGATAAAAAGCGTTCCGGCTATGGTTTGGGGCTTGCGATCGTCAAACAAATTGTCACCCGGCACGGTGGCAATGTTGAAATCGACCATAGTGATTTAGGCGGCGCATGCTTTCGGGTCATCTTACCTTGTTAATATAATGTGACTCAGCCAGTGTTAAGTTGAGAGGGCGGCATTCGTCGCCAACGGGTATTTCGCGTATAATACCGCCCACACCGACAACACTAGGGGCACTATGAAACACCGTACCTTCGTCTTTATCGGCATGGCGATTCTTGCTGTGACCGTCACCATTTTGATCTCGTGTCAGCGCCCCCAAGCTCCCCTTGTTCCTGATTTCCAATCTTTTGCCGCGGGGGCAGAGCGAAAGCAGGCGTTTTTTGATTACTTCACCCCTGTGGTTAATGCCATTAACAGCCAAGTACTGGCGGATCGCACCGCATTAATGGCATGGCATGCGCGTAAAAGTGAGCTAAGTAGCCGAGAAATAAAACGTATCCGAGCGCTCGCTGAACAGTATGAGCTTAAAGACTTTAACGTCGGCCAAGAAGCAGACTGGATGGCATTGATCCAACGGGTGGATATTATTCCTCCGTCGTTGGTGTTAGCGCAGGCGGCGAACGAGAGTGCGTGGGGCACGTCGCGGTTTGCACGGGAAGGGAATAACTACTTCGGCCAGTGGTGCTTTAGTAAAGGATGTGGGCTGGTCCCTAATCAACGAGCGGAAGGGAAAGTGCACGAAGTGGCAGCGTTTGATAACCCGCAAGCCTCGGTACAAAGCTACATCAATAACTTAAATACTCATGCCGCGTACCAAGGGCTACGCGAGATCCGCGCCAACCTGCGTGAGCAGAATAAACCACTGTCAGGCGCAGCACTCGCCAATGGGCTGGGTCGCTATTCAGAGCGTGGTCAGGCCTATGTGGACGAGTTGCAAGCGATGATCCGCCACAACCAATTGGATAGGCTCGACCAGCCATCATCCTCATCCAATAACGACTAGGAAAGCCAATGATTACCCGTTTGCCTCGGTGGGTTGAAGCCGGGGCGTTTGTGTTAGCGCTGATCGCCGGTACCATCAATGCGATCGGTTTGTTGGGCTTTGAACATCAAGCCGTCTCACACGTGTCAGGCACCGCGACGCAATTTGGCTCGGGGTTGTTTGCAGGCCAATGGACACAAGTTATCCAACTGGGTGGCTTATTGTTGGCTTTTTTCCTCGGTGCCGCGATTTCCGGGTGCTTATTGCATGGCAGCACGCTTAAATTGGGCCGCCATTATGACTCGGCACTGTTTGTCGAAGCTGGGCTGATTATGGTGGCGTTTTATTTTCTTTCTCGCGGTTTTGCCATCGGTCAGTTAGCAGCCTCGGCAGCGTGCGGCTTGCAGAATGCGATGGCGACGACCTACAGCGGCGCGATCGTGCGCTCAACCCATTTAACTGGCATCTTTACCGATTTAGGATTAATGCTAGGGGGCAAGCTGCGCGGCAATTCAGTGGATAAGCGCAAACTGATGCTCTTTTTACTGATCGCATCTGGCTTTATCGTCGGCGGGGTAGTGGGTGCGGCGCTCTTTGCGCACTTCCATTTTGCAGCCCTGCTGTTTCCCGCAGGGTTATGTTTTGTAGTGGCACTGTGTTACCGCGGGTACATGACACGCCAGCGTTTAGTGACTGGCACCAGCAGTAAGTAACCATACAACTTATTAACAATGCGCGTTTTCGCGCATTTTTCTAATGTATTTGTTGTGCATCGTATCGACTTAGCCAACTTGACGGAGTCTTCGGTGCGATCGTCGGGCCTTTCCCTTGTAGCGGTGGCTTCCCGTGTCACCATTCGCGCGTCTTTTCAGCGCTAAAAGTTTGTCTTAAATCAAACAAGTGTGAGTTTTCGTTTCGAATTCGCGCATTGTGTGATGATCTCGCCGTCTTTGTGACACGGAAAATGCCACACTCCCGTTACGATACAGTAACAAGGAGGCCCCATGCCAAATAGCCAGTATATTGAAACGGATGTGGTCATCATCGGTGGGGGTGCAACCGGCACCGGCATCATGCGAGATTGCGCACTGCGTGGCATCTCATGCATTTTGCTCGAACGTGACGATATTGCGGCAGGCACATCGGGGCGCAATCATGGATTGCTGCATTCTGGGGCTCGTTACGCGGTCACAGATACCGAATCGGCCCGTGAATGCATTCAAGAAAATACTATCCTTAAATCCGTTGCCCGCCACTGCGTAGAAGATACCAGCGGACTCTTTATCACCTTGCCGGAAGATGATTTAGCGTACCAAGACACCTTTATTGCCAGTTGCGATAAAGCCGGTATTCCGACCCAAAAACTGACACCACGTGAAGCGTTAGCGTTCGAACCCAACGCGAATCCAGCGATGATTGGCGCGGTACAGGTTCCGGATGGCATCATCGATCCGTTTCGCTTGTGTGCCGCGAATGTACTGGACGGCAAAGAGCACGGCGCCAAGGTGTTTAACCATACCCGAGTGACGGGGTTAATTCGTCAAGGGGCGACGGTGCAAGGTGTCCAGTGTTTGCATACCCTCACCGGCGAGCGTTTTGCCATTATGGCAAAGCAAGTGATCAATGCCGCAGGGATTTGGGGGCAGACAATCTGTGAGTATGCCGATCTGAATATCAAAATGTTCCCCGCCAAGGGCTCATTGCTGATCCTCGACTATCGGATTAATAACCGTGTGATCAACCGCTGTCGGAAACCGGCAGACGCTGACATCTTGGTGCCCGGTGATACCATTTCCTTAATCGGCACCACCTCTGAGCACATCGAGTACGATCAGATTGATAAGCTCGCGGTGACGCCACAAGAAGTGGATGTGCTGATGCGCGAAGGGGCTAAGCTCGCTCCCATCATGGCCAATACACGCGTGTTGCGCGCCTATGCGGGCGTGCGGCCGTTGGTCTCGGTAGATGACGACGGCAGTGGCCGTAATATCAGTCGCGGCATTGTGTTACTCGATCACCAAGCACGCGATGGGCTGGAAGGCTTGATCACCATCACCGGTGGTAAACTCATGACCTATCGTTTGATGGCCGAGCAAGCCACAGACTTGGTGGCTGAAAAGTTGGGTAACCGCAACCGTTGCCAAACTGCGACCCGTCCGCTGCCGGGCTCTGAGCCTTCTAAAGGGATCCGTAAAGCCAGTGCCAGCTTGGTGAAACCTGTCTACCAATCCGCCTATTACCGCCACGGTGAGCGCGTTAGCCATTTTTTAGATGAAAGTGACGACAGCCAAGCGGTGATTTGCGAATGCGAAATGGTGACCAAGGGCGAGGTGAACTATGCGATTCAATCTCTGGATGTGAAAAATCTCACCGATCTGCGTCGGCGCACTCGTCTGGGTATGGGGCCTTGTCAGGGCGAACTGTGCAGCTATCGTGCCGCTAGCTTATTCAGTGAACTGGCAGGGATAGATGGCCAAGCCAGTGCAGGGCTGCTGGTGGACTTTCTCGAAGAGCGCTGGAAAGGCGTGAAACCGATTTTTTGGGGCGATGCGCTACGCGAAGCCGAATTTAGCTATTGGATTTATCAAGGATTGTTTGGCGCCGGTGAGGTGCCAACGCCGCCGAAGGCACCGCGCAGTAGCGCTGAGATAAAGCGTGCTGCACCGACGTCAGCGGCTGATCAGGAGGTATCACAATGATCCACTACGATATCGCAGTGATTGGTGGCGGCATTGCCGGGTTTACTGCCGCATTGCGGTCACTGGAAGCGGGCAAGAAAACCGTAATGATTAGCGCCGGACAAAGCGCGCTACATTTCTCGTCAGGCTCAATTGATGTATTGGGCCATTTTCCCAATGGTGAGTCGGTCAGTCAGCCTTTTGAAGCGATTCCGAAACTGGTGCGCCAGCACCCTGAGCATCCCTATGCCAAAGTCAGTCTAGATGAGATCACCCAGTCACTCGCTTGGTTCCAACATCAATTGAGTGCGCAAAAGGTGTGTCTGTATCATCAAGAAGACAACGCCAACCACGGCCGTATTACGCCATTGGGCACCGTACGCCCGACTTGGCTGTCGCAAGGGCATGTGTATCAGCATCGGGGCCCGCGTCGTTTCTCTGGTTTGTGTTTTGTGGCCATTGAAGGCTATCGCGATGCGCAACCGACGTTAGCGAAAGACACCATTACCGCCCAGCGTGATTTTGCATCCTGCCCAAGTCGCACCATTACGCTGTCGATTCCGGGAGCCGAGCGATTACGCCGTAACCGCAATGAGTTGCGCTCGGTGGACCTTTCTCGTTTATTGGCTGAGCCTGATGCCTTTGACAGTCTGTGCGAGCAACTAATCGCGCAGTCCGGCCCAGATGAGCTGGTGATTTTACCCGCCATCATTGCCGATGTGGCCGGCGAGCGGGGGATGGATGCGCTTAAACAGCACACCGATCGCTGTTTTCACGAAGTGCCGACCATGCCGCCTTCTCTGCTCGGGATCCGCATTGAGCGTGCGTTACAGCGGGCCTTTGCTAGCGCGGGTGGGGTATTGCTGCGCGGCGATCAAGTCACTGGCGGTGAATTTGACGACAACGGTCGCCTTACCGCTTTGCATACGCGTCAACTCGAAGATATTCCGTTAACCGCAGAGGCAGTGATCTTGGCCACGGGCAGCTATTTTAGTCGCGGTCTCAATGCCGACCGCACTCAGGTGAGCGAACCGACGTTGGGATTAGATATGGTGCAAAGCCCTGATCGCAGCGAGTGGCGCAACGACGACTTTTTCAGTCAGCAAAGCCACCCCTTTATGGCCTTTGGCATCAACACCGACAACCAACTACGTCCCACCGCTCGCGGCAAGCGCTGCCAAAACCTGTTTGTGTGTGGTGCGGTACTCAGTGGTTACGATCCCGTCTATGAAGGCTGTGGCGGTGGCGTCGCGATTGCAACCGGCTACGCCGCCGCGCAACGTGCGCTCGCTGTGATGGCGAACGCTAAGGAGGCGTCCCATGCTAACTGAATGGCTGAAACAGCGCGACTATAGCGACCATGCGCCGCAACCCACCAGTTTTGACCAATGCATTAAATGCACGGTCTGTACTGTGTATTGTCCGGTATCAAAAGCGAACCCAGCGTATCCTGGCCCCAAAGAGTGCGGCCCAGATGGTGAGCGCCTGCGGATCAAAAACCCTGAGTATTATGATGACCTGCTCAAGTTATGCACCAACTGCAAACGCTGTGAGACCGCCTGTCCTTCCGGGGTAAAAATTGGCGATATCATTGCGGTAGCGCGCGGTAAACACGGCAAGAAAAACATCAATCCTAAGCTGATGCGTGATTACGTGCTGAGCCATACCGACTTGTTTGGTACGCTTGCCAATCCAATGGCACCGTTGGTGAACATGATGACGGATCTGAAACCGGTGAAAGCGGTGATGCATGCCACGATTGGGGTGGATAAACATAAATCTCTACCCAAGTATTCTTTTGGCACCTTTCGGCGTTGGATGAAAAGCCAAGCGGCGGCGCAAGCGGATTATCCTAAACAAGTCAGTTACTTTCATGGCTGCTATGTGAATTTTAACAATCCGCAGCTTGGTAAAGACTTGGTGAAAGTGATGAATGCGATGGGGTACGGCGTGCAATTGCTCGAGAAACATAAATGCTGTGGCGTGCCTTTAATTGCCAATGGCTTTTACGATAAAGCGCGCCGTAACGCGACCGCTAATACAGCGATGATTGCCGATGCGGTTGCCGAGCATCGCCCTGTAATAGCCACCTCCTCATCGTGTGCGCTGACGTTAAAAGAAGAGTACCCCCACGTACTGGGAGTGGATAACGCCCACGTGGCAGGGCAAATCAGCTTTGTGACTCGCTTTTTACTCAAAGCGGCCATGAATGGCGAGATGCCCAAGCTCAACCCAATTAATAAGCGGGTGGTTTACCATACCCCTTGTCACTTGGAGCGCAGTGGTAATGCGATGTTTACCATTGAGCTGTTACGAATGATCCCAGGCTTAGAGGTGATTGTGCTCGATAGCGAGTGTTGTGGCTTGGCAGGTACCTATGGGTTTAAAACCGAGAACTATCAAACCTCGATTGCCATCGGTAGTGGCTTGTTTGCTCAGATTGAAGCTGCGCAGGCGGACTTTGCGATCACCGACTGTGAAACCTGTAAATGGCAAATTGAAGAAAACACATCGCTGGAAGCTTTGCATCCGGTGAGTGTGCTAGCGATGGCGGTTGGAGAGCCCGCAGCGGCTTAATATTCGCCGCAAAGAAAAAAGCGCCACCGAGTCAGGTGGCGCTTTTTTGGGTGAGCGAAACTGGCTTAGTTATTCGCTTGCGATGGCGTCGAGGTGGTGGATTGACCCATCGATTCTGCCAGTAAAGACTTCATCACGCTGATGGTCATCAAGATAACCAACACACTGATTGGCAAGGCGGTCACCATGTTCGCCGTTTGTAGGGCTCGTAACCCACCAGCGACCAATAACACCGCCGCGACGGCACCGATCATGGTGCCCCAGAAAACACGAAAGCGTTTGGGCGGATCATCATTGCCCATCGATAAAATCGTGGTCAGCACCAAGGTGCTTGAATCAGAGGAAGTGATAAACCAGCTAAACAGCAAGAAGATCATCATCGCGTTGAGTACCCAGCCCCAGATCCCGCCACCGGTAATGCCATCGGCCGTGGCAAACAACGCAGCGGGTAAGTCCCAGCCATTGACCAAATCAATAATCCCCGCGGTGCCAACTCCGGCGTCGGCAACAAGCTCCTGATGTAGTGCATTACCACCAAAAATGGCCAGCCAAGCAAAAATCATCAGCGTTGGCGCACACAAGACGCAAATAATAAATTCTCGCAAGGTCCTGCCGCGAGAAATACGCGCAATAAACAAGCCAATAAAGGGGGCCCAGCCAATCCACCAGCCCCAATAGAAAATAGTCCAGGCATTTTGCCACGCCGCTGGGCCTGGCTTATCAGGGAACCAGAACCCCATAGGGATAAAACGGGCCAAATAATCGCTCAGTGAGGCGCCAAAGATCTGGATTAACCAAGCGGTAGGACCACCAAAAAGAAAGTAGGCGATCACTAAGGCAGAGACGATAATGTTCCACTCTGAAATGATGCGGATCCCTTTACCTACCCCGGATAGGGAAGACAGGATCGAGGCCACCGAAATCAGTGCAATAAGGATAACTTGGGTGGCGATACCTGGGTCGATGCCAAACAAGCGGTCGAGCCCCACGGCAATCTGACTGACGCCTAACCCCAGCGAGGTCGCGACGCCGAATACGCAGCCAAGCACCCCTAAAATGTCAGTAATATGACCAATGGGGCCATAAATGCGGTCGCCAATAAGTGGATAAATCGTCGATCGCAGTGCGAGTGGCAGTTTTTTACGGAACGAAAAATACGCAAGGGCGAGACCCACAATCACATACACGGCCCAGCCGTGAAAGCCCCAGTGGAAATAGGTGACACGCAACGCATCGGCGGCGCGATCAAAGCCCATGGTGGTGGCACCGGCCATATCTGCATATGGGTTGTTGGGGTAGCCGAACGCACCACTTGTATCAAAGTAGAGCGTGGGTTCGGCTACCCCAAAAAACAATATGCCAACGCCAACACCAGCAGAAAATAACATCGATAACCACGAGAAGGTGCTGAATTCGGGTCGGTCGTCGTCATCACCTAAACGAATATTACCAAAACGGGTGACAGCGATAATAAAGCTGGCGGCCAGTAATAGGACAAGAACCAGCATGTAGTACCAACCGAACGTCGACTCTACCCAGCCGCGAGCAGCGGCAAATACACGGGCGGCTAAATCGGTATTAAACCCGGTGAAAAACACGAACAGACAAACCAGTAGGGTGGCGGCGATCATCATATTTTTATGAACGCCTTTAAACAGGCCGGTTTGAGTGACGCAATCTGCAAACGGATGCTGCAATGCACTGGCATTGCTCGCATCCGACGTACTTCGCGTTGACATGAATAGATCCTCTTTTAAACACCAACAAAACGCGCAACAATTTACGCAACACAGCTTTCCTTTGCAAAAAAAAGAGCTTTTAATCACATTATATTGAGTTGAAGTGCTGAGAAAAGCAGCGAAATATGCCCAAAAGACGGCCAAGTGGTCATTGTCTTCGTACACTTAGAACCGATAACAATCTGAATAATCTGTCTAGGAGTCAGGTAATGAAACCACAGTCCGCTTCACGCGATACCATGCTGCAACTGGGCTACCTGGGCTTAGTTCCTTTTGTTGGTGGGGTGTTGGTCACTTGGGCCGATCTGACCTTATTTGGCCTCAGTGGTGAGCAGCTCTTTTTAAGCTACAGTGCGGTGATCTTGAGCTTTTTGTCCGGCGTCTTATGGGGTAATGGCATCGATCATTTTTCTCATAAGCTGAGCCGAAATGCGTTACTGCTGAGTAATCTGTTTGCACTCTTGGCGTGGGGGGCGCTGATTCAAGGCGCGACCCAATACGTGATTGCCACCGGACTGCTTACCATCGGTTATTTAGCAGCATGGCTGGCGGAAAAATGGATCCGAAAAAGCGAGAGTGCAGACACGTCCTCCGCCTATCAAACCATGCGTGGTCGCTTGACGGTGGCTGTTGTGGCCTGTCATGGATTGCTGCTTCTTGTGGTGTGAACAGCAAAAAGGCGACAAAGAAAAACCCTACCGTGAATGAACCTATTACAGCAATAGGCCGTACCCGTTACTTCGTGTACAAAAAAACAATTAACTTAATAATGAGATTAAGGGCTGCGGGGTAACCAATGACGATTATACAGTATTTACGCGTGGTGTTTCTTGCACTAGGTATTGCGGTCGCGGCAAGCGGGATGTACTTGTTCAGCGAAATAAACGCCGTCAAGGCACAGTTTAATGATGTGGTAGAGCGTAACGTTCGCCTGCTGAGCACCGTGTCTGATCTCCGCTATTTTACCGTCACCTATCGCCGCTTCGCGCTGGATTACGGTTTAACCGATGACAAACAAGCGCACCGCGATATTCTGGTGAAAATTAAGCGCAACGATCAAGAAGTAGGAGAAGCGCTCGAGGGAATGAAAGCACTCACGGTGAGTGACAATAATACAGAGGCCGTGGCCACCATAGAGACGCGTCTGAATAACTACCGTGAAATGCAAAACGATTACATTTCGCTTATCGATAATGGCCGATTGGATGATGCACGCCGCAAAATGTTGGGCCCCATGTTAGCGCCGTTTGACCAGATAGTCGCAAACTTGGCCACGTTACAAGAGACGCTGGAAGATCAAGCCAATGCGATAAAGACGCGAGAATCGGAAAAAATCGAGCGATTAATTTATATCGGTATTGCCGTAATTGTTGCACTGATTGTGCTGATGGCGGGTGTGGCGTTATTGCTACAACAGCGTATACGTGGACCACTGGCGCAGCTGGTTACTCAGATGCAGCGTGTGGAAAGCGGTGATCTTACCCAACGTTTGGATCTGGACACGTTTAACCGCGACGAGCTGGGGCAAGCAGCCAATACCTTTGCGCAAATGCAAGAAAGCATTACAGCGCTGATTGGATCCCTAGTAAAAGGCACCCAGCGTTTACAAACAGTGAGTGATGAGCTGTCGACGCAGGTGAGCCACACCGTGAACAGTGTTGAGCAGCAGCGTGGTGAGTTATCACAGCTTGCGAGCGCAATGACACAAATGGAGTCGACCTTTGGTGAAGTGGCGAGTAATACGGTGAATGCTGCAGAGCATACCGATAAAACACGTGAGTACGCGGAGCAAGGCCGACAAACCTTTGAGGAATCTTATCAGCAAAGCGTGGCGGCAAAAGATCAAGTTAATGAAGCATCACAAGTGATCGAGGCCTTAACCGAAGACAGCGAGAACATTGGCAAAGTCTCGGAAGTGATCAGCACGATTGCCGAGCAGACTAATTTGTTGGCTTTAAATGCGGCCATTGAAGCGGCGCGTGCCGGCGAAGCGGGTCGAGGCTTTGCGGTCGTGGCTGATGAAGTACGTGGCTTGGCCACCAAAACCCAATCATCGACCGATGAGATCAACCAGATCATTGAAGGGCTACAAACCAAAGCGCGCCAAGCGTATCAAGTGATGAGCGATAGCCAAACGCTTACCCAAAAAGGCTTGGATGATGCCAAACGCGCGGCGGAAGCGATTGACACCATCAATGATGCCACGCAGCAAGTGTCAGAAATGACCGGTGCGATTGCAACGGCGACCGAAGAGCAAACCACGGCAGCAGCGGATTTGAATCAAAACGTGTCGGTGATTCACCGTGCAGCAGAGTCGCTCGCCGAGACCGCGGATCAAACTCGCCAAGCATATAAACGGTTGGAAAAAGAAAATGCTAGCATAAAAGAGCAAGCACAGGCGTTTAGACTCTAGCCATGACAGTTTGATATCCCCTAAGGCGCGCCAACACATGGCGCGCTTTTTATTTCTTCATACAACTCCTTTCACACCCGCCCTCAGCGGAACAAGTACAAAGACAAAAAATAATTAATGTTTTGATTTACTGCTCGGAGTACGGCAGCCAAACCTGCCTCACTATGCTCCGTCACATCCCAAGGCACAAACTTGCCATAATCGGGTAAAGGTAACCCGGATTGCACCGCGGCGGGATTCACCGCAACCAGGTAATCAACATAAGCCAGTGTCAGCTCGGACAATGGAAAAGGCGTGAGCCCCGAAGTTGATATTTGAAATTGAATGAGCGCTTTTGAGGCTTGTTCAGTTCGCATGGTGTGTGCTGTATGCGCACAATGAATATCAAAAAAACTCCCAGCCTTATGTTTCATCACCGCAGCGGCCATCAAAGAAGCACCGTGGATGCCGTCACATAAAAACAAAACAATTGGCTTGCTGGGAGCGATATCGCGGCGCATATTCTCATCGACGCAACACGCGTCTAACGACACATTGTCTTTGGCATCTATCATGGCCTGTACTCATCTTAAAGGTGGAAGACAAGCGCTCAGTGACGCATTCAGCTTAAGCGCATCAGCCTTGGGTGACTCTATCCTAGCCCCCTCACCACACAGCGCTAGCGCGGAAAAAATAACTTTTGAATTCGTTACCAATGCGCCCCGCTGTCATTAAACCTTCATCATTGCATCAAGGAACTGTCACTTTGTGCTCTTAATGTGTCTCCCCGTTAACCGAGTTCTTCGTTATGTGTAGATGATTGGATTTGCACAGCACTAACTTAAACAATCGACTTGGAGGTTGATGTGAAACTTAAAGCTCTCTTTGCAGCTACGACAGTATCAATGGCCGTGCTGGCCTCAGGTAGCGCAACGGCCGCAAACCGTGATTACATTAGCATCGTTGGCTCTTCTACCGTTTACCCTTTTGCTACTGTTGTCGCTGAGCGCTTCGGTCGCACGTCGCAATACTCAGTGCCAAAAATCGAATCAACCGGTTCAGGCGGCGGCTTAAAGCTGTTCTGTGCAGGGGTTGGTGAAAACACCCCAGATATCACTAACGCATCACGAAAAATCAAAAGCTCGGAAATCGACCGTTGTAAGTCAAACGGTGTTGACGACATTGTTGAAATCAAAATTGGTTACGACGGTATCGCGTTGGCTAACTCTAAAGTGTCGCCACAGTACGACGTCAGCTTGAAAGACATCTATACCGCGTTGGCCAAAACCGTACCTGATGGTAACGGCAACTTTATCGATAACCCGAATGACACGTGGAAAGACGTGAACCCATCACTGCCGAACACCAAAATTGAGGTGCTCGGTCCACCACCAACGTCTGGCACGCGTGACGCCTTTGTTGAGCTGGCCATGGAAGCGGGTTGCTCGGAATATCCGGAAGTAGCAGCATTGGAAGACAGCAACGAAGACAAGTTTAAAGCGATTTGTCACGGCATGCGTGAAGATGGTGCTTTCATTGAAGCGGGTGAGAACGACAACCTTATCGTACAGAAGCTTGAAGCCAACCCAGACGCACTTGGCATCTTCGGTTACAGCTTCCTAGAGCAAAACGCAGACAAGGTACAAGGCTCAAAAATTGCAGGCGTATTGCCTACCTTTGATGCCATTGGCAGCGGAGACTACCCAGTCTCGCGCTCATTGTACTTCTACGTGAAGAAAGCACATGAGAACGTCATTCCTGGTCTTAAAGACTATGTTAAAGCCTTCACGGCGGAAGATGCTATCGGCAACATGGGCTACCTGGCTGACCGTGGACTTATCCCATTGGCGAGCCAAGAATGGGACAGCGTACGCACTGCAGCGGTTAACCTTAACCCTAACTTGTAAGCGCAGTGTGAACACGAAAGGGTGGCACATAAGAGGTGCCACCTTTGTGCGTGTTCAGGAGGAACAATGACAACACCTATGCTGATGACCGTCATTGCTATTATTGCAATTTCTGGCTTCTTTATTGCTCGAGCGCGCTCAATCAAGCTGGCTGACATGGCCGGTGGATTAAGTAAGCTTCACTCTCGACCGAACTATTATGGCTCTTATGTCGCAATTCTTGCGGCTATTCCGGCACTGGTTCTTTTATTGTTGTGGCAAGCGATAGAACCTAACTTGATCCACAGTTTGGTGATGGCACAAATTTCCGACACCTATATTACGCAGTTCGGTAACGCCGATTTGCTGTATAGCCAAGTTGGTAACATTGCCCGTGGCATCACCCAAACTGACGATGCTGTCTTGTTAGCAGCGGCTGACCATTACCAAGCCTTGAATAACCTTGGCACGACATTGCGCTTTACCGCGATGACGGCGCTGGCGTTAGCAGGGTTGGCGTTTGGTTGGCGCTCACTGCGTCTGCGACTTCGTGCCCGTAACCGAGTCGAGAACGTGATGCAGGGATTTTTGTTATTTTGCTCAACTCTCGCGATTTTAACCACGTTGGGCATTGTGCTCTCCGTGTTATTCGAGGCGCTGCGCTTTTTCCAAATGATCCCCGTCACTGAGTTTATCTTTGGTACTGAGTGGTCACCACAAATTGCACTGAGAGCGGATCAACAAGCGGCAAGCGGTTCGTTCGGCGCGATCCCGCTGTTCACTGGCACCTTGATGATCTCCTTTATTGCGATGTGTATCGCCGCACCTGTAGGACTGATGAGCGCCATTTACTTGGCCGAGTATGCGTCGCCACGGATTCGTGGTGTGGTAAAACCTATTCTAGAAATCCTCGCTGGGATCCCAACCGTGGTTTATGGCTTTTTTGCTGCTTTGGTCGCGGCACCGTTTATTCGCGACGTCGCAGAGGTCATTGGCTTTACCAGTGCGTCGTCGGAAAGCGCATTGGCTGCTGGTGCAGTGATGGGGATCATGATTATCCCGTTTGTATCATCACTATCTGACGATGTGATCACAGCCGTGCCGCAGTCGCTACGTGACGGCTCGTTAGGGTTAGGCGCGACCCCTTCCGAAACGGTGCGTCAGGTTGTGATCCCCGCAGCGTTACCTGGGATTGTTGGTGGCTTGCTATTGGCTGTATCACGCGCGATTGGCGAAACCATGATTGTGGTGATGGCGGCGGGACTGTCTGCTAATTTGACCGCAAATCCATTGGACTCCGTCACCACGGTAACGGTTCAAATCGTAACGTTATTAGTCGGTGATCAGGAGTTTGATAGCCCTAAAACCCTGGCTGCGTTTGCTTTGGGTCTGACGCTATTTGTTGTGACGCTAGCGCTCAACTTTGTTGCGCTACGCATCGTGAAGAAATATCGAGAGCAATATGACTGATAAAATCGAAAAAATTGCGCAGGAAAAGCGCGCAAGGGTGAAAGCCGGTCTAGAAAAGCGCCGCGGAAAAGAAGGACGTTTCCGTTGGTACGGGATCGGTTCTATTCTTCTGGCGTTTACCTTCTTGGTGCTATTGATTGGCTCGATTGTGTCACAAGGATATACCGCATTTTATACGACGGAAATCCGTCTAACAGTCGATCTGAGTGAACAAAATCTTGGGATCGAGGGAGAGCCACTGAACGATGAGACGCTTAAATACCTGAGTTACCGCTCGGTGCTGGCTGACGCAATATTTGAGACGATGCCAGCAGTGACCGCTCGCGGTGACAAGCGTGATTTATTC
This sequence comes from Salinivibrio sp. ES.052, assembly GCF_900141775.1. Lineage (GTDB taxonomy): Bacteria > Pseudomonadota > Gammaproteobacteria > Enterobacterales > Vibrionaceae > Salinivibrio. The sequence continues at coordinate 666,067 of NZ_FSRI01000001.1, forward strand.
CGTTTCTTATCGACAGGAGCCGAATATGATTTGCGTGATCGTGTCGCCGCTAATCCAGAGCTGGTTGGTCAAAAAATCGAGATTTGGGCATTGGCAGGCGATAACGTCAACCAATTCAACAAAGGCAATATTGACGGTAGCCTGCCAGAATCTTATCGCCAATTTAAAGATAAGCATATTGGCTGGTTCAACCAACTCAAAGATGATGATCGTGTTCGTACCGTATTTAACACGCGCTTTTTCACCAATGGTGACAGCCGTGATGCAGAGCTCGCGGGTATTTGGGGCGCGACCGTGGGTTCTTTCTATACCTTGCTGGTGACACTGGCGTTAAGCTTCCCCATTGGTGTGGCCGCTGCGATTTATCTGGAAGAATTTGCGCCGCGCAATCGTGCGACTGAAATCATCGAAATCAACATTAATAACCTCGCGGCGGTGCCGTCGATCGTGTTTGGTTTGCTGGGGTTGGCCGTGTTCTTGAACTTTGCCGACTTGCCACGTTCGGCACCGGTGGTCGGTGGTTTGGTGCTGACGTTAATGACACTGCCCACCATTATTATTTCAAGCCGCTCTGCGATTAAAGCCGTCCCGCCCTCGGTACGTGACGCGGCATTGGGGGTGGGGGCGTCTAAAATGCAAATGGTGATTCATCATGTCTTACCACTTGCCATGCCTGGCATGCTAACCGGTACGATTATTGGTATGGCGCAAGCACTAGGCGAAACTGCACCGCTACTGATGATTGGCATGGTGGCCTTTATTGTGGATATCCCCTCTGGGCCCCTTGATGCAGCGACGGCTTTGCCGGTTCAAATTTACTTATGGGCAGAGAACCCTGAAAAGGGCTTTGTCGAAAACACCTCTGGTGCAATCATGGTATTGCTGGCATTCCTAGCGTTTATGAATGCCTGTGCCGTGATTATGCGTAAGCGTCTAGAGCGGCGCTGGTAAGTCGGGAGAGAATCATGACGACGACAACAATGAACAACCTAACCATGACTGAAGATGTAGTGAAAGCGGCACCACAAAGCACAGAAGCACCGAGCGAAACCTGTGGCATTCCGTTTGTCGATACACCCCGTATGACGGCACGAAACGTGTTCGTTAATTATGACAACGGATCTAAGCCGGCGATTAAAAACGTGAGTCTCGATATTGGCGAGAAAGAAGTGCTCGCGATGATCGGTCCATCAGGCTGTGGCAAGTCGACCTTTTTGCGTTGCTTAAATCGTATGAATGACACTATTCCCGGCTGCGAGGTGACGGGAGATATCATTTTGGATGGTGAAGACATTCACCACCGCGACAGTGAAATCGTCGAGCTACGTTCGCAAGTTGGAATGGTGTTTCAGCGTCCTAATCCGTTCCCCAAATCGGTCTATGACAACGTTGCCTATGGCCCGCGGATCCACGGTTTAGTCGATCATAAAGCTGACTTGGATGAGCTGGTGCAGCAATCTTTGACCCGTGCCGGGCTTTGGAATGAGGTGAAAGATCGCCTTGATCAGCCAGCGACTGGCTTATCTGGGGGCCAGCAGCAGCGCCTATGTATCGCGCGCACCATTTCTGTCGCGCCTGAGGTTATTTTGATGGACGAGCCATGCTCGGCACTCGATCCCATTGCGACTGGTATCATTGAAGAGCTGATTGCCGATCTGAAGAAAAACTTTAGCATTGTGATTGTCACGCACTCTATGCAGCAAGCCGCGCGAGTATCCGACCGCACTGCGTATTTTCACCTTGGCAGCTTGGTAGAGGTTAATACCACGAAAAAAATCTTTAATGACCCTGAACACAAACTAACGTCTGACTATATCAATGGTCGTTTTGGTTAAGTAGACGACGGGGTAGAGTCGGATCAAACCTATTAAAATAGAGTTTTGCTGATAATTTAAGCGCTTAAGCATGAAAAAGTAAAAAGATACTTTACATCAGATTAAGCAGCCTCTACTATACGCCCCGTTCTGGAGGGATGGCTGAGCGGTTGAAAGCACCGGTCTTGAAAACCGGCAAGGGTTAATAGCCCTTCTAGGGTTCAAATCCCTATCCCTCCGCCAAACACCGAAAAGCCGCTGAGAAATCAGCGGCTTTTTTCGTTCATGCCCCGCAAACACTCAAACCCTGACCTTGCCAACATTTTAGGCGCTTGTGTCTAAACAGCTATTCGGCACTCTGGTATTCTAACCCTTTATATTTCTTCCTTTTATATGGCCTTTTGGACGCCGCTAACCGAAGGGCGGTAGCGTGGAACGCAACAAAAGCGCCCACATGGATGCACGCTTTCTCATGACCGATTCACACTTTCCCTAGGCGAAAAAATAAAAAACACGAATAATCAATCGGTTAAAAGTACAAGCGCGGGGATAATGTGAATACCTCAACCGGGATAGGCGGCATGCACACTATCACCGAAGAGAGCTTGATGAGATAGATGGAAAAACCACATGCGTATCATGAGGTTATGAATAAAACAGGGCGTATAACGATTTTGGCAAATCGAGCACGCACACTAATACAATGTTATGAGTTCATTCAATGAGGGAGCATAGATATGTCGAAGTCAGCACAAGAAGCATATGACGAGATTTTGGCCCACATTAAGCAGCAGGGAGGTGCATTTTCAAAGTGGTATTGTGGCATCACTGAAAACATCAATAATCGACTCCATGGCGACCACAAGGTACCGGAAAAGGAACATTGGTTTATACATAGAAAGTGTGTGAGCGATGAGGCCGCGCGAGCTGTTGAGAAAGCATTCTTAGAGCACGGTTGCGATGGTGGTGATGGCGGTGGAGATAACGATGCCGTACATGTATACGCTTATCTTAAAACCTCAATCACTGAGCCGTGATAGCCGCTGCTCATAACAAGGCCAAGCACCGCGACGTATTTTTCGTTCCGCCTGCGGCTCCACAAAAAATACGCGCGTGTTGGCGGCGTTATGGTGCTAAGGAGTTTCAGTGTCACCTATAGATGAAATGTTTAAAGAGATATTTGGTGAAGCTCCCAACAAGGCAGGAACAGCATATGAAATGCTAGCTTGCATTGCGGAACATCTGATGAGCCAAGGTGATGTGAAGCATGATGACAAAATTAGAGGCGCATTCTCAAATTCTCTCTATCAGATTGACGTCTTGTCTGAAGATGGCTCAGACAAATCAATGGGTGAGGCAAAAGACTACACTATTCAAAACAAGAAAGTGGGTCGAGGTGATATGCAAAAACTTGTAGGTGCGCTTCCTGATCTTCCGGATATAAACAAAGGAAAATTCTTTTCAGCAACCGGTTATACGGATCCCGCAAAGAAATATGCGGCAGCAAGCGAAAACTTCCCGTCGGGGAAGCCTATAGATATATTTGAGTTTAGGCCCAGTACCGAGCGAGATGAAGAAGGGACTATACAAACAATCGTGATCCATATGCACTTCATTATCCCTCACCCTCAACAAGCTAAGTGGAAACCTCACCTAACAGAGGCAGGCATTGAAGCTTGTAAAGCATTGGTTGCAGAAGGTGAAAGCGAGTATCAATACAGTCTAAATTTAGAGAAATTTTACGATTGTTCTGGGAATGAGATACTTTCTGTTCAGGAACTTACAAGTCAAAACTATGGGGAAGTAAATTCTGATACAAAGTCCGCTCACGGCTCCTTCGTTCTCAAAGACCATTACATTTATATTGATAGCGTATTAGCGGAATTGAAAGGTCTTGAGTATGAAGTTCCGCATGCTGAAGTGCATGAAACCATGGAAATAACGGATAACAGTAAGTGTCGGTTTGTTCTAAAAGATTCTAGCGGTGAAATAATACGGTTTATCACTGATGGACAAATTAAAGGCTATGGCTTTGATGCTAATGGCAATATTTTCGCACCATAACAAGCCGCTCAAATTCGTTCCGGCCACAAAAAAGCGTGGCCTCCACCGGACTCGCTAGCGCTCGCCGTTTAGCGGAGCGTTATGAGGCATATGGATATTCAACTAATACAAATAGAAAATGATGAGTTTGAAAGTCTGTTCTCTGTTGTGAAACAGGGACTTTATTCGCATGTTGATGCCGTCTTTGGCTGGTGTGATGACTTCCAAGTCAATCGTTTAAAAAATGACTACGAGCCGCATTGGTTTCACTGGGTTTATCTCAATAACACGCAAGTTGGAATGCTATGCTTCAAGCCTTACGAAAACGCATTTCATGTACATTTACTCATTGTGTTTCCTGAATTTCAAAATCAGAAACTGGGTGAAAGGGTCATGAACATGATTCACGAAATGGCGCGTGAGCAAGGGCGTAGTTGCGTAACCTTATCAAGTTTTACTAGAAACGAGCCTGCGGTAAGGTTTTACAAATCCCTTGGCTATCAGGTGACTGAAAGCGATGAAAACTTCCTTTCTTTGACGCTTCAAGTTGCCTCATAACACATATGAGCCCTTCTCCGGTCAATAGGCAATAGCATTTTTTGGCTGCGCCAGCAGCCAATGCTCTCGAACAACAAAGTCGTCTACTTCGCTCTGTCATTTCCGCCATTAAGTCATTGCTTACGGCAAACACATATAGAAGGTCTCTTACTGCGGTCTCACCGCTGCCTGCCAATCATATGACAGGGCCATTAGACATTACTTCCCGTTCCCACGCAGGAGCGTGGGAACGAGTTATAGAGAATGACTTTTCCGTGGTCATCCACCGCGTGAAGAGAAAAGTGGTGCTTGGCGATATCAACGCCACAAAGTAATTGAGTAGACATGGTTACCTCCGGTATTAAAGGCCGCACCTAAGTGTGGCGTGTGGCAGATTTTCAAGAGGGGGAGTCCATGTCATTCGTTAGGTGAAGAGGTTCAGATGTACGATACAGTGATTTTTGATTATGGAAATACCTTGTGTGAAATGGGTAGTCTTTCAGGTTCGTTGAAAGCCATTCTTAAATCGCAGCATGCTGAGAAAATTGGTGATTTGATAGAGCGAAGTATTCAAGAGCTGTATATACCCGAACAAGTGGAGCAACCAAATTGGATTGATGTATGGCAAAAGGCATTTCATGAGTACAAACTAGAATTTGACAAATCGATTGGTTTGAAACATTTGAATCACTTTGTAGATAGCGGTCGTCTTTATCAATACTCAATCCCCCTACTTGAAGCTCTTCATAATCAGGGGACAAAACTCATATTGCTGTCTAATGTAACGGGTAGTACAGAAGTGTTTCAACGTGACTTAATAAACCGAGGACTGGCTAAATATTTCGATAGCATAATTTGGTCTTCAGAAATTGGCTATAGGAAACCTAGCCGTCAGGCTTTTGAAATTGCATTAGAAAGTGTTGGGAGTTTGGCGAAAAATAGCATTATGGTTGGGGATAGTGAAATTGCCGATATTCGTGGAGCTCAACTAGTAGGTATTTCGACAGTGCTTATCTCAGATCTTAAAAACACAGAAAGCAGGGCAAGTCACGTGGTTAATCAAGCCAATATTCTGGATCAACTAATTCGCCTAACACATATGAGCCCTTCTCCGGTCAATAGGCAATAGCATTTTTTTGCTGCGCCAGCAGCCAATGCTCTCGAACAACAAAGTCGTCTACTTCGCTCTGTCATTTCCGCCATTAAGTCATTGCTTACGGCAAACTCATATAGAAGGTCTCTTACTGCGGTCTCACCGCTACTTGCCAATCATATGACAGGGCCATTAGACATTACTTCCCGTTCTCACTCAGGAGCGTGAGAACGAGTTATGGAGAATAACTTTTCCGCGTTCACCCACTGCGTGAAGAGAACAGTGGTACTTGGCGAGATCAACGCCACAAAAGAATTGAGTAGACATGGTTACCTCCGGTATTAAAGGCCGCACCTAAGTGTGGCAGATCTTCACGAGGTGGAATCCATGTTATTCGTTATATTCACACGAGGAGATATGGAAATTTGTTGCAAAATATTGAGTTCTAAAGACAGTCATATGTATCGTGATTTGCGACTGGAAAGTCTGAAGTTGTACCCTGAGTCCTTTGGTTCATCCTACGAAGAACAGTCACAGCTTCCTAAGTTGTTCTTTGAAAAGCTTATTGAGGAACAGTGTGAGACTCACGTGATGATCGGTGCTTTCAAAAATGGTCAACTTGTTGGTTTATGTGGCTTAATTCCTACCGGTAGTGGTGATTCTTTAGAAGTGGTTCAAATGTATGTGTCAACGAGTACTCGTGGACAATCAGTAGGGCAACAGCTGTTGTCTAAAGCTTGCTCAATTTTAAGCTCGAGGCGAGAAGGCAAGCTAGAACTAACGGTTTACGTTAACAATGATGCTGCTATCGCCTCATACGAGAAGTTTGGCTTTAAACAGGTGTCTAAGATAGACCAAGAAATTGTCATGAATTTTGAGCCATGAACATAAAAAACGATTTAAATCTGATTTGCATACGCGCGCCACTTTCGCTTAGCTCCAATTTTGGTACACGTTCACTCACAGTTTAAGCGTGCGTTATGTGCTTAGAGGGAAAATGGCATTGATTAGAGAAATGGATATCTCAGATTACTCTCAAGTTATTGAGTTATGGTCTGAAACAGAAGTTATGTTGCTGCGTGATGCAGACTCTAGAGAAAACATAGGCAAATACTTAGAACGTAACCCCAATCTCAGCTTTGTCGCTGTAGATGGTGACACTATTGTAGGTGCAATTTTAGTGGGTACAGACGGTCGTCGAGGTTACGTGCAACATTTGGCTGTAAACCCGAATTGTCGAGGTAAAGGAATTGGTGTCAAACTAATATCTTCAGCGGTCGATGCATTATCTAAAATTGGTATAGCTAAAACTCACTTATTTGTCGCCAATGAAAACCTGAATGCTCAATATTTCTATGAGAAACTAGGTTGGTTTCCACGTGATGAAGTGCGTATGTTTTCCTTTAACTCGTCTTGCAGTGGTAATGTTTAGTACGCATATAACAATAAAATTTAAGGGTGATTCACAACGCTAGGCACTCTCGCTTCAAGCAAGTTTAGTGTTTATGGCACAATGCTTTAGGCAGGTGGTTAGCGTTGTTCGCATCTTAATTTGGCGTTATGGCGCAGGGCAAAATTTAGCTAAGGGAACTAGATGAGTGATAAAGTTAAAGTAGTTTTGCAGTGGCTCAAAGAGATCTTGGATGCAGAGGTTGTGGAGTATCAAATAGTAGGTGGATTAGCAGCAACAATTCATGGTGGAAGTCGGGAAATTGCAGATGTAGATCTTTATATTCGAAACTCAGACGCAGACAAAGTTCTATCGCATGTAGCAAAATACATATCCAAACCGTTAACTCATTATGCCGAATATGGTTGGGATCTAGAGTATTTCCAATTGGTTTACCAAAATCAAAAAATTGAAATCGGTTTGTCTGAAAATACTAAGATACAATCATGTCAAGATGGCTCTTGGTACCAGTTTGAAATTTACTTCTCAGAATCAGTTATTAAAGATTATCAAGGTATCGAGTTGCCAGTTATCCCAGTACATCGTTTAGTCGAGTACAAGCGGATATTGGGCAGGGAAGTAGACCAAATTGACATACAAGAGCTAACGTTGAGTGGAACGCCATAACACATATGAGCCCTTCTCCGGTCAATAGGCGATAGCATTTTTTTGGTTGCGCCAGCAGCCAATGCTCTCGAGCAACAAAGTCGTCTACTTCGTTCTGTCAGTTCCGCCATTAAGTCATTGCTTACGGCAAACACATATAGAAGATCTCTTACTGCGGTCACACCGCTGCCAGCCAACCCTGTGACAGGGCCATTAGACATTACTTCCCGTTCCCACGCAGGAGCGTGAGAACGAGTTATGGAGAATGACTTTTCCGTGGTCATCCACCGCGTGAAGAGAAAAGTGATGCTTGGCGAGAACAACGCTGAAAAAGAACTGAGTAGACATGGTTACTTGCGGAGCTAAAGGCCGCACCTAAGTGTGGCAGATCTTCACGAGGTGGAATCCATGTTATTCGTTAGTTTGCTACAAAGAATCGCGAAGTATTAAGGAACATATGAAAGTAGATATAAGACCAGCCAAGGAAGACGAACTGGAATTCCTCCATTCTTTGGTTGTTTCAAACGATGAATGGACAAAGTTTAATGGCCCTTACTTTCCTTACTCACATCCATCACTAGAACAGTTTGAGAAATCTTCATTTCAAAGATTATTAAATGGTTCAGACTTACGGTTAGTCACTGTAGATGATGTACCTGTTGGGACAGTGAATTGTTACTGGGAATGTGAAGAAACTCGCTGGCTTGAAGCTGGTATTATCATCTATGATTCAGCATATTGGGGGAAGGGTATCGCAGCACGAGCCATTCCTCTCTGGGTTTCGTACTTATTTAATACTAAAGAAATTGAGCGTGTTGGTATGACAACCTGGTCGGGTAACCCTCGCATGATGTCGCTAGCATTGAAATTAGGTTTCCAACAAGAAGCTAGATTGCGGAAAGTTCGTTACTACGAGGGCAAGTACTACGATTCAGTTAAATATGGGATGCTGCGTTCGGAGTGGTTAGAACGCAACTGGCAAAGTTTTTAAGAGAAATCTTCAGCGCCTGGCATTTTCAGTTTTAATCAGCTTTGGTACTTACGTACAGTGGATTAGCTAAGGGATAAGCGTTGTTCACACCTTAATTTGGCTCACTTTATTGGAATATTGAACGTTATGGATGATACTTCAGCAACTTGGCGTCAGTACTACGAAAAATCATTGTTACGCCCCCACAATTCACGCACTGAACTCGCCATTGAGTTGGATCAGTCTGGACTGAAAACCGCTGTTGATTGCGGTTGTGGAACCGGAAGTGAGATAGCGTATCTAGAGCAGCAAGGCTATCGGGTGTATGGCTTTGATATTAATCCAGACTCTATTGCGATATGTTCAGAAAGGTTTAGTTCAAAGCCGCTGGTTAAACTTTCAGAGTGCTCATTTGAGTCTTTCAATTATCCTTCTACTGGCATAGTGATAGCAAACTCAAGTTTGTTCTTTGCTGATCCGATAGAGTTTAAAAATACATGGCGAAAACTTGCTTCTTCTATCGCGGTTGGTGGTGTTTTTGTAGGTGATTTTATGGGGCCTAGAGATACTTGGGCAACGAATTTTCGGTTACCGACGGCTCCGTTGAGTAAAGAACAAGTTGAGCTCTTATTTGAAGAGTTTGAAATAGTCAGTTTCAAAGAACGTGATGAGCCTGGCGCGACAATGGTTGGAGCCCCTAAGCATTGGCATATTTTTTCAGTGATTGCTGTAAAACGTACATCATAATATGGTCATGTGATATACAACATTAGTAATGTAAGCTTTTTTATTAGATTGTAATGCTGGGCATTTTTCTTGTGCGTTGGCATTAGTGATAGATATAAAAAAGTATACGGTTTCTTTACTATTGCGTTTCTCCTTTTTCCACAGAGAAGAATGGTAACGAGCCCCACATTACTTTCAAGTACAAGGGAAAGAGTTTTTGAAGCAGAGTAGAAGTGAGTTTTGGTCAGGTGAGGAATACGATGCCCAGTATGGTAATTACTATTCGGATGAAATATCGTTCTTTCAGGATTTAATGCTTCATCGAAATATCTTATCCCTACTAGATGTCTGCTGCGGGACTGGCCTAGCAACAATTCCATTATCAAAGAAGTTATCTCATGCAGTAGGTATTGATTTTTCTCGTTCAATGGTTGATTTTGCGAAGTCTAAGTCATCAAATATTAGTAATGTCACGTTTTATGAAAAGGATGCCGTAAGTTTCGACTTAAAAAGCGTCTTTGATCTGATTATTATGACGGGAAATGCCTTTCAAGCATTTCTTTCAGATACAGACCTTCCATCCATGCTCGAAAATGTAAAAAAACACATGCACGGAAATAGTTTTTTTGTATTTGATTGTCGACTTCCATGTCCTAAGTACTTTGAAAAAACACATAATTACGAATATTGGTCTTCCTACACGAGTTACAGCGGAGAAAACGTCGATGTATATGGTTTGGACAGCAGGCACCCAACATTAAGTAATACGATGTTGCATCGTGTAAGAAGAGAATATGAAAATGGTATGCAATATCAAAGCTATATCGAGCTGAAATATCGTTCAATTGACGAGATAGGCGATCGCCTTGAGCAACACGGTCTGCAGTTAGTAGAACGTTACGCAGATTGGAAAAAGACGACTTTGACTGAATCATCGACAAGCTTTGTGGGGGTTGTTAGGCCGCTATAACGAGATCATTGAGATCTCGCTGGACTTGTTCCTTTTCTTCAAAAGGTAGCTTTAGGCTGATTGAAGTTGATGGTTACGATGTCATCCACCACTTGAGCACAGACTGGCGTATAGAAAGTGCAACGCCAAAAATAGTGATATGTCTCACCTCGAGATGCAAAGCCTCATCTTAATATGACAGCGTTGTAAGAGGGGGATTCATGCCATTTTTATGCAATAAGGCAAGGAAATCAAATAGATGCAATACCTAGAGGTAAATGTCAAGACAGCGATTATCGTTCACGGTTATGACGAGAATCATAAAGAAATTACAGAAACAGTGAATGAGGAGCAGTACGTCACAAAGCTCGTTGCGATCGAGAGGCTGCAGTCTGTTAGTGAGCAATATCTTTTAGTGACTGGATCGCACGGTCGTATGATGTACTGGGAATATGACGAGTCAATCGACAGCATCCGTCAAAAACTGGAAAAAGTAGGTGTACGCGTCGCGTAGCAAACATCAGGAGCTAGCACCGACTCTCGTGTGCTAGCATCTGTAGGTAGGTGGAGTCTAGCTTATGTCACTTTATGACAAACAGAAGCATATAAAGAATCAGGAAGATACAATGTTAGTTGCTTCGGATTCTTGGTTGACAGTTAAATTTTCCCAAGAAGCAGCAAAGTCTTGGAAACGTATTCTATTGCTATTCGTTCTTGCAATTCTATGTTTGTTTGCACCAGCATTGGGTTTGATTATATCAACCATAAATGCATTTTTTTCGTAAACAACTAGTGAGTCGCGGGTTCAACTGCGAAGTGCCCATGAAATACCCACGGTTTTTGATGGTTACAGTGTCTGTAAAAGCGATGGTATGAGAATTTTAGAAACACTTAGGGGTAATTAACGTAGAAGTTAAAACAGATAAGACAAGTATCCATGTTGGTAGGGGAAAAACTATTCACAAGAGAACATAATGCATACAATAAATATCCAGTATTATAAACATCCTTATGCCGAATTTATCCTTGGCTCTTATCAAGGTAAGCTTTGCTTGTGTGACTTCCGATATCGCAAGATGAGAAGGGCCGTTGATGAGCGCATTAAACGGATTCTTAACGCTGAGTTTGTAGAAAAAAGCGATGATGTTTTGGCCGCTACTCGCGTTCAGCTCGAGGAATATTTTTTGGGTGAGCGACAAGTTTTCGATTTGCCTTTACTTTTGGCGGGTACCGATTTTCAACAGTCGGTATGGAATGCATTAAGCAACATTCAGTACGGTGACAGGGCGACGTACCAAGAGCTGGCAGTATCGATTGGTAATGAAGCCGCAGTGCGCGCGGTTGGCAATGCTAATGGAGCAAATGCGTTGGCGATTATCATTCCTTGTCATAGGGTTATCGGCACCCAAGGGGAGCTTGTTGGCTATGGTGGCGGTTTGTCACTGAAAAAGCGCCTTTTAGAATTAGAGCAGAACTTATTCATTTAAGGATAGAGTAGGGGCGTATGAGAGCGGAACTGAGAGCAAAAATCTTGGCAGTATGTGATCAAAAAATCAAAGCGAAAGGCGAGAATGTCGGCGTGTCATTTTATGCGTTCTTCAAAAACAAAAATGACGATCCGGAGCAATTGATGGAAACCGCAACCTGGTGGATACAGACCCATCAGTTAGATCATTTTGTTAAGGCAAGAACCATCAAAGAGATGGTGGAAAATAATTTATGACAGCGTTATCGCGGCAGGGCGACTGCCTCCCACACTGCGTTTCAATAATTAAGGAAATATGTCAATGGCTTATTCTCAAGCAAGCTGCCTATGCGGTGCAGTAAAAATCACCGCCGAAAATGTAAACCCCAACTTCACAGTTTGTCACTGCCAATCATGTCGCGGCTGGGGTGGTGCGCCATTTTTTGCGGTGAAGTGTGGAACACAAGTCACCTTTGAGGGTGATGAAAAGATAAAAATGTACCCATCATCGTCGTGGGCGTCACGTGGTTTTTGTACTGAGTGTGGCACGCATTTGTTTTATAAATTCAAAGAAACTGGTGAGTACAATATGCCAGTAGGCTTGTTCCCTGATCTTGAAGGCCTAGAAATGGAGATGCAGTATTTCAGTGACATGCGCCCCAGTTACTATTGCTTTTCCAACCAAACGAAGGAAATGACTACTGCAGAAATCATGGCCTATTTTGCCGACAAGGTGTAACTCAGGTTCACAAGGATGGCAGTGGGTAGCGAGGCACTGGCCCAGACAGCCGGACTGGCTTGGGCACACGGATGTTAGAAATCCCGCGACGGTTGAGGTAGCATTGCCGACTTTTTCAGCGGTGAGAGGCATTTATGTATATCGGCTTTGACTATGGTACAGCCAATTGTTCGGTGGCGAAAATTGAAAACGGTCAGCCGACGCTGTTACGTCTGGAAGGGGATAGCACGTTTATTCCTTCCTCCCTTGCCGCACCTACGCGCGAATCGGTGTCTGAGTATCTGTTTCGTCATCGGGGCATCAAGCCGCTAGATACGATTGGCGAGCAGGTGTTGCGCCGCGCTATCCATGTAAACCGAGAGGAAAGCATTGAACTTGAGGCGGAGGACATGGCGTTTGGTCAAGCGGCGCTCGATCGCTATCTCGATGATCCGCGCGATATGTACTACGTGAAATCGCCTAAATCTTTCCTTGGCGCGTCAGGTTTACGTGATGCCCAACTGCGCTTTTTTGAGGACCTAGTATGCGCAATGATGGACAACATCAAAACGCAAGCCGAACACCAAACCCAACAGAGTATTCATGATGCGGTGATCGGTCGGCCTATCAACTTTCAAGGCCGTGGAGGCGAGACGGCAAACCGCCAAGCCGAAGGTATTTTGCTCAATGCGGCTAAGCGGGCAGGCTTTAAACAGATTGAATTTCAGTTTGAGCCAGTCGCTGCCGGCTTAGATTATGAAGCGACACTGAGCGAAGACCAAATTGTTCTGGTGGTCGATATCGGTGGGGGAACCACAGACTGTTCGTTGATTGAGATGGGACCATCATGGCGCGGTAGTCGCGATCGCAGTGCAAGTTTATTAGCGCATAAAGGCCAGCGTATTGGCGGCAATGACTTAGATATTGCGTTGGCATTCAAACAAATGATGTTCCCGTTTGGGATGGGCAGCAAAATGGAATCTGGCATTGAGATGCCGATTACGCAGTTTTCCAACCCTATCGCGATTAACAACGTGCAAGCACAAAACGATTTCTATGCGTTTGAAAATTTGGCTGTGCTCAAAGGGCTGCACAAGCAAGCGCAAGAGCCACATAAACTGGCCCGTTTGCTTGAGGTCTATTACGAATCACTGGGGCACAACATTGTCCGTCGTGCGGAAGAGGCAAAGATCGCGTTGTCGGATCAAGCCGCTTACCGAGCGGGTATTAAGCTGTTCTCAGAGCGTGTGGACGTTGATATATCGCGCGATAACATGATTGATGCGATTGAGGCGCCCAAACGTAAGATGGTCGCCTTAGTTCACGATGTGGTCGCTCAGGCTGGTGTAAAGCCTGACGTGATTTTTATGACAGGTGGCTCGGCACGCTCGCCCTTCTTGCGGGAAGCTGTACAAGCAGAGTTACCGAACATACCTGTGGTGAGTGGCGACTACTTTGGCTCAGTCACCGCAGGCTTAGCGCGTTGGGCGGAAGTTTGCTTTAAGTAAGCCTAATGGCCGTTTCGGCTCGTTCGAAACATTAAGGAATAACTATGATTCAGGATGAAATAAACGGACAACACTTGCCTTTGCAGCAGGCATTGATTGAATCGGCCTGCGCCGCGTTTGCGTCAGAACAGGATGTGATCGCGGCAGTATTGGTCGGATCTCTCGCCGCGGGCAAAGGCGATCGCGTGTCCGATGCGGATATTGTCGTGTTTACACAGCACGGCTTTCATCGTTCTGCAGCGTCATGTTTTGCGCGCTTTGAGGCCGGAAAAGACATTTTCTATTTCTTGTCCGGTGATCACAATGAACAGGCGATGTTTAAAAAATATATTTTCACGGACCTAACCAGTGCCGAAATCCATTGTTTGGACGTGAGCGAGCCATTTCAGCTCTCAACGCCCTTTGCCGTTTTGTTTGATAAAGCGGGGATCATTCCAGCGCGAGTGACCGATGAGCCAGCCCCAAAGCACGAGAACTTTCCTGTTTACACTAGCGGCGATCAGGGGCTGATTTGGGAGCTGTTTGATTGCATAAAATGGCTGAGCCGAGGGCAATACGATTTAGCCAAAAGCTACTTGAAAAGGCTTGCTGAGCAACTGTAGCTGGGCGAGTGCCTATGTCACAGGGCGGGGCGTCGTTTCTCACTCAAGATATTTGGCTTTGCCTTTGCTTAATATGCTCAGCGCTTTTTTGATTTTGTAACCATTCAACAAATTGGTTTTCCGGCATCGGCTTGGCGTAATAAAAGCCCTGGGCAATGTGAACGCCTAATTTTTTCAAATAATTGGCTTGATCCGCGTTTTCGACGCCTTCTGCAATCGTCTGTAACTGAAAGGTTTTTGCAAGCCAGATGATGCTTTTAGTGATGGCAACATCATTTTCGCTGGTCAGGATGCTGTTGATGAATGAGCGATCGATCTTAAGAATTGAAATGGGCAATGTGTGTAAATAACTCAACGAGGAATAACCCGTACCAAAATCATCAACTGCAATATTGATCCCGCGTTGACGAAGATGGCTTAGCTTTTCAAGGTTTTGTGACTTTGAATGAAAGAACACCCCCTCGGTTATCTCTAGCTCTAAGTTAGGAGGGGGGATTTGATTCTTTTTTAAAATATCATCAATGAAGCTGACAAAGTCATCTTCTTCCACATCACACGCGGTCACATTGACTGCCACGCGTTCAATGCCTAACGCCTGTTCTTTCCAACGTGCCATGGTTTCACATGCCTGAATGATCACCCATCTGTCAATTTGTGTAATGAGCCCCGTTTTCTCTGCGATTGGAATGAAGTCCCCCGGTGAGACGAGGTTACCATTAGGTAACCGCCAACGAACCAACGCCTCGACACTCTTTACTTCACCCGTCGCAAAGTCTATTTGCGGTTGGTACCAAAGCTCAAATTGCTCTTTGGTTATCGCTTGTCGTAGCAGTGTTTCAGTCCGAATATAGCGCAGGGCATCCTTTTGGAGTCGTCTTGAATAGAAATGGGGGACGTTTGCTTCTGTATGTTCAATGGCGTTAATCGCGGCATCGAGTAGTTGGCGGGTATTGACGGCATCGTCTGGGTAATGGCTGACCCCGATAGCGATATCAATATGGATCAGATCATGTTCAATATTGACTGGCGCACTAATGGTATGAATCATCTGTTGGCAGACGGATAAAGTGTGAGTCAAGCTATGATGCCCCGGTGGTGTCACCAGGCACCAGGTATCTGTGGTAAGGCGAAAGAGTCTATCGTTGTCTGTCACTGCCCTGACTGCTCGTTGAGAGCATATCACCGCGGCTTGATCGAGCCCAGAATGCCCGAAAGATTTAAAAACCTGATCGAGGCTTATCGAGAAAACAACCACATAAACAGGTTGATTCAATACTGACGCCGCGAGAATGGTGTCGGTGAGATGCTCAATGCAACGCTGTTCATTGGGTAAGCCGGTTACCCTGTCATGAGTGGCGAGGTAATAGAGCTTATCTCGTTGACTAATGGCTAAAAAACGCGCCCTAAGAAGCATCACCACGCGTTCCATAAACTCCACTTTATCAATGGGCATGGTAATAAATTCATCCACCAGTGCCAGGTAAGGGCGAAGTTTGTGTTTGAGATCGCGCTTAGAGATCATGAGCATAACAGGCAACAGTGTGGGCTCGCATCGGCTCTTTTTGTCTTGCAATGCGTCTTTATATTGCTCGAGAGAGGGGATATCGATGATCGCAAGATCAAACTCGATATTGTCTATGTCACTTGGATTTTCATAAATTTGGAAGTTGCTGCTCAGTTGTTCGCGCAGTAGCGCCAAGTTGTTAGGGTTATGGATAGCCAATAAAACGTTGGCACCCTGAATACGCTGGAACCCATCATCTTTGCGTTCAGCTGCCTGATCGGGACTTACCATTACTGGCAACGTTCTAACCGTACTGGTCATCGTTACGCCTCACTTGTAAAACCAGCTATCAGCTGCATTAAGGCTTTTTTAGCGACCGGTTTTTGCATGACGCTGACCGCGCCATATTGAGTCGCATGGCTGGAGCGTGTCAGCATTTCTTGCGGTGAGAGAACAATGAATGCAGTGTTCATGTGTTGCAGTTTTTCGCACAAACGCCACACGTTCGAGCCAAAGCCGCTAGTGTCGACGAGTGCAAGTTTTTTACCTGCAATCGCTGCTGCCGCCTGCATGTCGGCTTCGCTATTGAGAGGCCGACAGTGGTAACCCGCGTCTTCAAGAGAGGCAGCCAACACTTTTTGATTCCCTGGCGACTTGACACATAATAAAATAGTCAATGGTTCTGAGCTTTGGTTTGTCACCTCTCTTACCTCATTCTTTATCAAATGGTGATTGCTTGTACCTTTTTCGGGCCGATAAGATATTGGTGAGGCTTGCGGTCAAAATCACTCAATCGTTTTTTCATCACCGAAATCTGCGAGTGAGTCGTGTCGTTTGCGTAGTATGACAGTGAGATAATCGTATCCGACAAGTAACTGATGCCTTTTTCAGAAATGCTGTCTTCGCCGTAAAGCGCAAACGTCTCATTTACCAGGATCACCGAGACATTGATCCTCGATAAGCCTTTGGCTAAGGCATGTAGGCGGTTTTGGATTGATTCTTCGCGCAACGTCAGTTTAAAACCGGCTGTGCTATCAAGCACCACTAGGCGAGTGTTATTTTGAACAACATCCTTGTACACCTTAGCTGCAAACTCATCGGCTAAATATTGCAAAGGCTCGATCTGTTCGATGGTTAAACATCCTGCCTCCGCTTGGTGTTGCAGTGTGATGTTGAGTTGTCGTGCCCGGTGGAGATATGAGGAGATTTCTTCCTCGAACAGGTAGATATTTACGTGACCTAGGCTATGGCTATATTGCTCGGCAATACAGCTGCTTAAGGTCGACTTTCCAATCCCTGAGGGGCCAGTAATCATGGTCACTGTGCCCATCTCTAGCCCACCGCCAAGCAGGTTATCGATAGATGCAATACCCGTCGAGATGGGTTCAAACCGTCCTGGTACCAGCTCTTCGTTGGGAGGAAGTGGCCGAGGGAACACTTCAACCCCATGAGCGCCATTGCGCATCTGGTGAGAGCCTTTTAAGAAATCAGAGCCGCGAAACTTTTCAACGCAAATTTCTTGTCCCATCGGGGTTTGGCTAAGCGAGATGACGCCATCCGATAAGAATCTTAAATCATCATCGGGTGAGGAGTCGCTATGCTCAGAGGTAAACAAAACGGTGGCGCCGCGTTCGGTGAGGTAATTGATAAACGACAGTACTTCTTTGCGATATTGAAAAACATCCGCGGTAAGAAAGCGTAGATGAGTAAAGGAGTCGACAAAAACTCGAGTCGGTTTGAGTGCCTCAATGGTCTCGACAATGGCTTTGGTGACCGGCTCATGTTCGACGTCACTGGAGGCGAATATATCGTAGGACTCGTGCTCCCTAAAAAAAGAGTCGTCTGGCGCTAGGCTGAGAAAAGCAATGTTTGAGACGTCAATGCCAATCGCTGTCGCATTGGTTTTTAGCTGCTCTTCAGCTTCCTGAAAACCGATAAACAAGCTATCGCCTTCTCTTGAAGCTGCAGACAGAAACTGCAAGCCTGTCGTCGTTTTGCCTAAACCTGGCCCGCCTCTCACCAATACTGCCGTTGAAGGGAGGAGGCCGCCATTGAGGACTTGATCAAGCCCAGGAATACCTGAGGAGACTCTCTCTTTCATGTCGCTTCCCCTATTGTATTTATTTTTTATACCTAACCTGCCCAGAAATGCACCCTTTTAAGGTGCTTTTAGGCATTACCGTCTAAAAAGGTAGTAGAGGTACACGCAACTGTCATGGCAGGTGTAAGGAAAAGCAGTATTTCCGTCTCAAAACGACCAGAATGCAGTACGCTGTGCGTTTGAGCGCGGGCCGTATACGATTGCCTGTGTTACTACCGTCTGCGATGATGATGCCCGTCTAAACTGCAAAAAAACGGTGTGCATGTTGAAAGGAGAACTGCTTGGATCACTCTACATTTAATCAATACTGCCGCGCGTTTACGGCCGCGACACATGTGGTGCAGTGGGGCAACTCAGACGTCTGGAAAGTGGGTGGGAAAGTCTTCGCCATTGGCACCCGCAGTAAAAGCGGTCAACCGGCGTTTACCTTCAAAACCTCGCCGATAAATTATGCCTTTTTGTGCGATCTTGAAGGTTACGTACCGGCGCCGTATTTTGCTAACCGGGGTATGAAATGGATTCAACAAACTCACACCACCGGGGAGCTTGATGAAGACTTAACGTACTATGTGGCGCAATCGTATCAGCTTGTTTGTCAGGGCTTGAGCAAAGCGAAACGAGCCGAGCTCGGCGTCGAAGAGAAAAGTCGTCGTTGACTGTCGGTAGGCAAGCAGCACAGATTTGGCAAACATCCGCAATAATAGGAACCCACCTACGCGAACACTTCCGTATTTTGATTAGAAATCATGCACCAAGGTGGGGGTGTTGGCGCGAAATAGCTTGGTCAGGACAGATTTATATTGCCAACCGAGTGTGAGCAATCGCCTCGCTAGGCAAAGGTTTTGGATGGTGGCGACTTCAATGCCACGATAGTGATGTGGGTGCGCCTGAATATAATCGATAAACGCCGTCAGCACCCCTTGGCCGCGAACGCTGGGGGCAAATTGTAACGAGACAATCGCGAATCGCTGGCTACCAATAGGGCAGTGAACCAGACAATAGCCGAGCGGGTGCTTGATAGCGGTGGAGAGCTCGGGAAAAGCGCGCGTCTGGTGACGTTGGGCTAATCGGTCATAGCCTTGGCATAGGTGGTCAAGTAATTGCCGAGCGTTATCATCCATCGATGTGTCTCTGGAGAGGCCGAAACGTAGCCACCATATTAAAGACTTTATTTTTTCGAAAAACAGAAAGGTCCAAGCCACGTATTTGCCTCTTTTGGGCACAATAATCGCGCATAAATAGACCTTATGGCAGGCGCATGAACGCGTGCATATCAAGCAAAGCTGATAGGTTAAAAAAGGATTTTTATGCAAGAGATAGAACAGTCACTTTATGATGCGGCGTTGGCGTTACTGCAAACCCGTTATCCTACGGGGTGGGGAGGCGCTGCTGCCGTCAGGCTAGCATCTGGTGACATTGTAACCAGTGTGGCGCCAGATGTGAAAAATGATGCACTATCGCTGTGTATGGAAGTCGGTGCCTATTTGGAAGCACACAAACGCGATGAAGTTGTTACACATTCTTTATGTCTTTGTCGTGAGGACGAACATAGCCAAGTTTTGATACTTAGCCCTTGTGGCGTTTGTCAAGAACGCTTAGTGCATTGGGGCGGAGATGTAAAAGCCGCGATTTCTACGCCAGACAACCAGCTAGTTTTTAAAACTGTGCGCGAGCTCATGCCGCACCATTGGTCGTTAGTGAATGACGAGTTTTTATAAATTTATCAATCATGTACATTACGTGCTGATTTTTTAACACGGACGTTTAACGATTACGACAATCAACAAGATTATTTCTGCGGTGGCGATGTATAAAGGATTGCACCGCAATATTTACTACGTTGCACTGGCCCGCATGATCCTCGGGATGGGCAATTTTATTATTCCTTTCCTCGTGTTGTTGTTTACCGATAAGCTCGGCTACTCCGCGTCGCTGGCGGGTACATTGGCGATGAGTATTACTGGCTTGTACCTGCTGGGGAGTTTTATTGGTGGCAAGCTTTCTGATTGGATAGGCCATAAAAACACCATGGTGGCGGGGGAATTTGTTGGTGCCATCTTGCTACTGGTGTGTGGGTTTGCGCCCGATGCCCCAGTGATGGTGCCGGTGTTATTATTCGCTGCGTACTTTTTTATTGGTGTTGCGTTGCCGGCCAGTAATGCACTGGTGGCAGATTTATCTCATGCAGGTAATCGTGATGCCGTGATGTCGCTTAGCTACCTTGCCTATAACTTGGGTTCAGCGATGGGCCCCATCTTGGCGGGTTATTTGTTTTGGCAGCACACTGAGTGGATTTTCTTTGGTAACGGGCTTGCCGTCTTGGTGGGTATTCTTGTCGTTGCCTTTTTGGTCAATGTGACCGAGCAAGCCGTCCCCGAGTCGGACTCTGAACTTGAGCGCGCGGTAGAAGGCAGTGTGTGGTCGGTGCTCGGTGCTTAAATCACGTCCTTATCTCATTGTGTTCACTTTGCTTTGCGGCATGCTTTGGTTTGCGTTGAACCAAATGACGATGGCTAGCCCGCTTTATTTGAGTCATTTATTTGGCCAAGAAGGGCCCGTGCGTTTTGGTCAACTGATGACGTATGCGTGCGTGTTGGTGGTGATCATCACGCCGCTATTGCTCCGCGCCACATCTGGACACACCGAGACCATGGCGTTGGCCTATGCAGGACTTTTATTTGTGCTGGGGTATGGTCTTGTGATGTTGGCACCTACGATTCCCGTTCACTTTTTAGCGTGGTTTTTTCTTTCCGCCGCTGAAGTGTTGGTCCTCACCAAAGAGGGCGTGTATCTCGCGAACAAGTCGCCGGCGAGCCATCGCGGTCGTATTCAAGGGGTATTGATCACGCTGCGTAGCTTATTGCTGATGCCAAGCTTTGTATTGATTGGCTATGTCATCGATACGTTCGGTTATTCGGTGACTTGGTCGCTTGTTATCGCTATGACAATGTGTGCCAGCATCGGTATGCTTTTATTATCGATGCATGAGAAAACGCGCCTCGCGGCCACGTCGTCATAAGATTGATGGCTTTGTGACCCATGCTGACTCATCATCCATACAGTTAAGGTAGGTTAAAAGGTATACCATCAATACACCTGTGTGGAGGTGAATATGGCCTACCTAACCTTAACCCCAGAAACCTTGGAAGATGCGCACATCTGCTGTGCGTTCTCGGATAAAAAGTGCCAAGCCAGCTATCAGGCGAAAAAGCAGTGGCTAAAGCAGGAGCATCAGCACGGATACCGTTTTCGCCGTTTGGATGAACGCGCCAAAGTCTTCATTGAATATGGCCCAGCAGAGACCGCTTGGCAGCCTATACAAGCTGATGGTTATCTGGCTCTGGGTTGCTTTTGGGTCTCTGGGAAATACAAAGGGCATGGACACGGCAAGCAACTGTTAGCTGACGCCATTGAAGCGGCTAAGCAGCAAAATAAGCAAGGCTTAGTCGCGGTGGTTGGTAAAAAGAAATACCACTTTATGAGCGATACAAAATGGTTAAAAGGCCAAGGCTTCAGCGTGGCGGATGAAGCCCCTAATGGCTTTGTGCTGTTGTATTATCCAGTCCAAGACGCAGCCGAAGTACCGCAATTTAGAGAATCCGTTCATACCGCCAATGTATCAACTGAAGGGTGTGTGGCGTATTACTCCCATCGTTGTCCTTATGCGGAATACCATGTGCTGAACTCGCTACAACGAAGCTGTGCGCAGCGCGGTATCCCGCTTGAAGTGCATCATTTAGAGACATTGAGCCAAGCACAAGCATGTCCTTCACCGGCCACCATTTTCAGTTTGTATTATCAGGGCGAGTTTATCACCACCGATATCAGTGCCTGTATGGAGAGCCGCTTTGATAAGTTTATTCCTGATCATTAACCCAACACTTACATGGATGTAATAACAAACGATGAATATTGGTATTTATGTGTATGAGCACGCAGAGGTGCTCGATTTTGCTGGCCCCTTTGAGGTGTTTAGCACCGCAAAACGTTTGGGCGCGGACAGTTGGCAGGTTGGACTGATTGCTGAACGAGACTCACCTTTGCTCGCGCGCGGCGGTTTGCGTATCGTGCCGGATTATGATCTCGCCAATCATCCCACACTGGATGTGCTGCTGGTTGTCGGCGGCGTTCACCATGAGCAAGTCACGAATCCGTCGGTGATCGATTGGGTGAAGCAACAAGATGCGATCACTCAATGTACGGCCTCTGTCTGTACGGGGGCGTTCATACTCGCAGAGGCCGGACTACTCGATGGTCGAAAAGTGATCACACATTGGGAAGATATGGACGACCTCAGCCGTGCTTATCCGTCATTAAGTGTGGTATCAGGTAAGCGCTGGGTGAGGGATGGAAAATATCTCACCTCCGCAGGTATCTCTGCGGGCATTGATATGAGTTTGCAGCTGGTGGCTGATCTGCACAGCGAAGATTTAGCCTTGCGCGTAGCAAAGCAAATGGATTACCACTGGCAGCGTTGAGTGCAAACCGACAGGTAAACCATTTGCGGTACCATGCTAGTGATTTGAGCGAGCCTCTGGCGCCGTCGAGCCCCAATTCAGATGGACGTCTTGTTGAGGGAATGGAATCGAGATGCCTTCTTCATCAAAGCGCAATTTGACCGTTTTGGTGACATCCCAGTAGACGTCCCAATAATCATCGGTTTTCACCCATGGTCGGACAATAAAATCTACCGAGGAGGTATTCAGAACATGTACTTTGATCATGGGCTCCGGTGTACGAAGTACCGCAGGATGTGATTGGACAATCTCGGTGAGCACGGCTTCTGCTTTAAGTAGGTCATCTTTATAGCCGATACCAAACACCATATCCACCCGCCGAATCCGTTCTCGAGTGACGTTTTTAATCACATCGCCCCAAATTTTGCTGTTAGGCACAATGATAATTTGATTATCAAATGTGCGAATCGTGGTATTCACCAAGCTCATATTGCCTACTTTGCCATCCACGCCACCGGCGTAGACAAAATCACCCACATCGAAAGGGCGGTAGATCAGTAGCATCATCCCTGCAGCAAAGTTTGATAGCGTATCTTGCAGCGCAAAACCGATAATGACCCCAGCGATACCAAAGCCAGTGAGTACCGGAGTAAGATTGACCCCGATCTGGGAGAGACCGACCAAGATCCCAATCATCCACACAGCTTTGCCAGACATCGAGACGAAAAAGTCTTGCATCAACTGCGAAAACTTAAAGTTCTTGTTGGCGACAGTCGATTTCACCACGGAGCGCGTGAGTCTCGCGAGCAGTTTTGCCACCAACAAAATCAGCACCAAAATGATGAGCTGAAAAACTAACTGTGGCGCATTGTCTTCAGCCCAAGAAAGCGTGTTCGTAGACCAATGAGAGAGGATCGAATACGCGACATCCATATCCAGAATATCTTGAGTGATGTTGCCGGTCACGCCAAAGAGTTGGCGTTTGTATTCTGCCGTTTCGATCCCTAATTCATCAGCGATTTGATAGGTGCGCTTTAGGCTATCGGTGGCGATCGTGAGGCGTTGTTGCGTATTTAACTGCGTCAGCTGCAATGCGGGTTTTTCGGAATCGGGGCTCGATTTGATTTGCTTTTCTTGCACCGTGTATTGCTGACGCAGATAGTCGATAGACGCAGAAAGGAGTCGTAAACGCTGGTTAAGACGTTGCTCTAAGGTGTTTCGCGCTTCACGTGCGGGCTGATCGAGCTGCTCGAGCCAGCGTATGTTTTCCCAGCTGGCTTCAAAGGTGGTGCTTAAATAATGTTGCAGTTCCGCATACTCATTAATCAATGGTAAGCGTTGTTCTTGGCTGGCTTGAGTGATTTGCTCATTGAGACTATTAAGACGGGTTGTGATGTATTGATACGCATCTTGGGTATACCGCCGCTGTGCCGTGACCAGTTGAATCAACTGCGGGTTATCTAGGCTTTGCTGATTGATGGCGTCGGCGAGCAGCTCTCGCAGCTCTTCATTTTTGGTAAATAGCTGCAATTGGATTGCATCTTTGTCATCGCCTTTTGCCTGTTTAAGGCTTTCTACCAAGGTTTGAATGTATTGTTTGGTGCGCGCTATTTGATGCGCTAATGAGGTGGTGTCGCTCGATGTGACATTTGGTTCGGTGGGCGCCGGCGCTTGGTCGGCATGGGCCAACGGAAGAAACAGAAGGGTGGTCACCAGTACTAACATGACTGTATTCATGCGTTGACGATGATGCGATAACGTTTTTATCCAATTCACGTTTGTTTCCTCTTGCCTGTTGGCGATTATGATGGGCATCGATGGCGGCAACCTAACGCCTGAGCGAGCCCTGCACCCTGAGCTTTAATAGCGTAGCGAGTTTAGCCTTAACTGCCTATCCCGTCTGCAATTTTTGTGACGTATTAGTGTTTACCATGCGTTGGCTTATTACTTGTGGGTCGCATAGTGATGGTGGCCGTTTCGCATCGCTTGTGTCGGTGTCTGCCAACGGGCAATGAGAGCGATGGTTTAGTGAACCACGTGAGGCTGCTTTTTTAATACGATCTCGATATGCGCAATGCTAGTTAGTATGTGTATGATGAATCACGCTGATGTCAGTCATCGACGGGCGCTAGCGGCTCATAATTAATGGCAGTCATGGGATTGAATTGAAAGGAATAGGAACATGTTTCCAGCAACATGGCGGTCTGAACGCCTATGTTTTAGTGCGTTTGAGTACAGTGATGCAAAGCGTGTTAAAGCGCTGTTTGAGCAAAACCAGCATCTGCAATATCAAGATCCCACGTTTAAACCTTGGTCGTTATCGACCTATCAAGCATTGATAGCGGATAGTGCGGAGAAAAAGGCGCCCGATGTAGAAGAGGCTTTTTACCTTCGCCGTATTCAAACCCATGACGGTAAAGATATCGGCTATTTGCAAATCTCGCTCAATGCACCTGACACACAGAGTGTTTGGCTCCCCATGCTCACTATTTCTCCAAGATATCAAAAACATGGCTATGGCAGCGAAGCGGTTGCGAGCGTGATTGAAACCGTGCAAGCTTATGGGGACTATCGACGCATGGGGGTGAATGTTTATGCCGAAAACATTCGCGCGTTTCGATTCTGGTATCAGCAAGGGTTTTGTCGTATTACCCATTTTGAACCCGAGCAAGACGAGGGGCGTGATTATCACTGTGTGGTGCTCTATCGAGACCTTATGTCGTGAACAGTGCATGTCTTTTCGGGAATCGACAAGATTACGTCGCTTGAGCCATGTTATGGAAGGAATTAGGTAAACGAATGATGATAAATAAACCAGTCAATCGAGTGCGATTAAAACGCGCCGCGATGGGGGTCGCGTTTGCACTAGGTGTGATGAGCTTGGTGCCTAGCCAGGTGTACGCTGCTGACACCACACACGCTGAAGTGCAGCGCGAATCAGGTCTGTATCTACAAGACTTTGATCGTTCGGTTCGCCCGCAAGATAACTTGTTTCGTCACGTCAATGGCACTTGGTACGACCAAACCCAAATCCCCAGTGATATGTCCAGCTATGGCGCATTCCGTCTCTTGGCCGAAGAGAATGAAAAGCGCCTTAAAGGCATCATTGATGAGCTGGTGGCGCGTGATGATCTCAAGCCTGGCTCCAACGAGCAAAAGCTGCGTGATTTTTATCTTAGCTATATGGACCAAGATAAAATTGATGCCCTAGGGGTGACGCCAATCAAACCTGAGCTCGATCGTATTGCCGCGATTACTTCGAAGCCTGCGCTGATTTACGCGATGGCCGATTTGCGACAAGTTGGCGTTGGGATCCCGTTTAGTTTTTATGCGTGGGCCGATGCGAAAAATCCTGACTATAACGCCCTGTATCTAAGCCAAAGCGGGTTGGGCCTGCCGGATAGAGACTATTATTTCCGCGACACCGAGGATGCTGAGCGTATCCGCACCGCTTATAAACGCTATCTCGAAGATATGCTGCGCTTAGCGGATTACGATCAGGCAAAGCAACGCGCTGCCCGTATTTATCAGTTAGAAAAAACGCTGGCAGAACACCACTGGACACGCGCTAAACGCCGTGACGCGCAAGCAACCTATAACAAAATGCCGATTGAGGCGCTCAATCAGTTGATGGGCGGGTTTGATTATGCGCGCTTTGCCAAACGCGCGGGTATCGACAAAGCCGATGAGGTTGTGGTGCGCATGCCATCTTATTTTGAGGCGCTAGGGCAGGTGTTTGAGCAAACCAGCCTGCAAGCGTGGCAAGATTATCTCACCATTCGTACCCTCAATGCGTTTGCACCGCGCCTTAACCATGAGTTGGTTGAACGTCAATTTGCGTTCTACTCCAAAACCCTCAATGGTATTCCTGAACAGCGTGACCGTTGGAAGCGGGGCGTACAAGCCACCGAAGGGGTGTTGGGTGAAGCGCTCGGCCAAGAATATGTCGCGCGCTACTTTCCACCGCAAGCCAAAGCGCGTATGGAAACCATGATTGATAACCTACGTGCTGCGTTTAAGGACTCGATTGAATCGTTAACCTGGATGAGTGATGAAACCAAAGCGAAAGCGTTGGATAAGCTGAGTAAATTCACGCCCAAAATCGGCTACCCAGAGAAATGGGAAGATTACAGCGCGCTGACCATCAACGCCGATGACTTGATTGGCAATAGCAAACGTGCCGCACGCTGGGGCTATCAAGATATGTTGTCGCGGATTGGTGCGCCGGTTGATCGCAAAGAGTGGGGCATGACCCCGCAAACGGTCAACGCCTATTACAGCCCAACCGCCAACGAGATTGTGTTCCCTGCAGGGATCTTACAACCGCCGTTTTTTGATATGAATGCGGATGATGCTGTGAACTATGGCGGTATCGGTGCAGTGATTGGTCATGAAATGGGACACGGTTTTGATGATCAGGGCTCGCGTTATGATGGGGATGGTAACCTTGCAAATTGGTGGACAGATGAGGATCGCGCGCGCTTTGATGCTCGCACCCAAAAGCTCGCTGAGCAATTTAGCCAGTTTGAGCCTTTGCCGGGCTTGTTCATTGACGGCAAAGTGTCCTTGGGCGAGAACATTGGTGACTTAGTCGGTTTGACCACCGCCTTCCGCGCTTATCAAAAATCGTTGCACGGTGAACCTTCTCCTGTGATGAACGGGTATACCGGCGAGCAGCGATTCTTCCTCAGCTGGGGGCAGATTTGGAAAATGAAAATGCGTGAAGATGCGCTGCGTGAGCGCGTGTCACTGGGCCCGCATGCGCCACCAAAGTATCGAGTGCTGGGTGCGCCGCGTAATGTGCCTGCGTTCTATGAAGCCTTTGATATTAAAGAAGGTGACGGCATGTATTTACCCGAAGATCAGCGGGTGAATATCTGGTAGTCTCTGATGCCGCCTCCAAGGCGGCATTTTTTATAGAATTAGGTACTGTCCGTCGCGCCAATCGATGCAAGGAGGCCCAAGTGCTGAGCACGCCAAGGACGAAATTAGTTTTACTTCCCCCAGAAAAAGCCGACATGATGGCGCAGTTTTATCAGCGAAATCGTGCTCACCTTTCCCCATGGGAGCCGATACGTCCTGCCGCATTTTACCGCGAAGACTATTGGCATAGCGCGCTGCAAGAGGCGAAAGACTTGTTTCAACAGCAGCAAGCCTTCAAGTTTGTGATTTTGCATCATGAACGGGACGATGTGATAGGGGTGTGCAATTTCACCAACGTGATTCACGGCGCCTTTCAAGCGTGTCTGTTAGGTTATGCCGCTGACAAGCATTATCAAGGCCAGGGCTACATGCACGAAGCCATCCAAGCAGGCATCCGTTTTGTGTTTGAGCAGGTTGGGTTGCACCGTGTGATGGCCAACTATATTCCCGACAATACGCGCAGTGAGCGGCTACTTACCAAGCTAGGGTTTGAGCGCGAAGGCTATGCTCGCCGTTACCTCAAAATCAACGGCCGTTGGCAAGACCATGTGCTCACTGCCAAACTGAACCCCTTAGTGGAAGCGTGAGTCGTGGAATAGCCAGCCGGAAAATCCGTTTTATCTATTTATACTGTCAGGAGAAAAAAATGAGTCAGTTTACCGAGTACAAAGTCGTTCACATTGTTGAAGGCGGCTGCGGCACCTTATTGCTGGGATCAAGTGGCTTGCCGTTGCAACGCCTTGAAGCCGAGCTCAATCAATACGCGCAAGACGGCTGGCAAGTTGTTTTTCAAGTGATTGAAAAAAAACGCTATATGCTATTTTGGCAGCGTGAGGCAGTGATTGTCACCCTAGGTCGCTAATGCTCAAGTATTTGTCGCTTACGTTGATCCATCGTTACCAAGCTAAAGGTGGATCAAAGAAACTATTCAATATTGAGTGTAATTTCGAGCCGAGCTGCTCGGAGTACACGCGCCAAGCGATCGAAAAGTACGGCACCATTCGAGGCTGGCAACTCGGATTGGCGCGCATTCGCCGCTGTAATAATCCCAATGCGATTGAAAAAATTCACGACGAGGTGCCTTAATGCGTTTTACCCAACCGATAGAAGCGCTGGATGCGCAAGAAGAAGCACTGAGAAAGCAGGTGAATGGCTTGACCCAAAGCCAGAAAAAACGTTATTTTGCCGAGCAAACCAGACAACTCAAGGATCCTGATACCTATGCGGCGCTAAATTGGGCATTCTTAGGGGGATTCCATCATCTTTACTTGCGAAAGTACCGGTTGTTTATCGTAGAATGTACCTTGTTGGTCATTGCCGTTATCGGCCTAGTGATGAGTCAGCCTTATTTTGCTTTGATTTTGGTTGGCTTAGTGCTATTTGAATTACCACAGCTGTTTTTTGCCCAGAAGATTGCCAGGCAGTACAACTACCATGTATCACGCAAAATATTTGAATACGTCCGCTGCGGTGGTTAACCCATGAAGCGTCGTCGGATCCGTAAACGTCACCAGCACCAATTCTTTTTATGCCAGAAGACATATCGACGCGCCTTGATTGACTTGATTGAGGCTGATCCCGTTAGGATGCGTGCGCTTCGTTGTGTTCAAGCCTTAAACCTCCCACAGTGTTATATCGCCGCCGGGTTTATCCGTAACCTTGTTTGGGATGCGATGCACAAGTACGCGCCCAGTGCGCTCAACGATATCGACGTCATTTTCTTTGACCCAGATGACACCAGTAAAGCGCGTGAACAGTATCTTGAGAGCCTATTACAAAAGACCATGCCGGAGATGACCTGGCAGGTGCGTAACCAGGCACGGATGCACGAGAAACATCAAGATCGCCCTTACGCAAGCACGCTGGATGCGATGCGCTTTTGGCCTGAGAAAGAAACCGCGATTGCTGTTCGCCTTGATATGAACCAACGCTGTGAAGTCATCGCCGCCTTTGGGGTTCAATCTTTGTTTGAACTGAAACTCAGCCACAATCCCGCCCGCCCTTGGACGATATTCCAACAGCGAATTGATGACAAAAAATGGCTCAGCCATTGGCCAAAGTTGACGATAACCACGCAATGTTCGGTGGCCGCTAAGCCGATTGATGATGAATAAAAACCCATAGAGTGCGCGGTGGCACAGATTGGGTGGGATCGACAAGGCATACTGTTGTGATCTGCTGATCAGTAAAGATGGACAACAATGAAATACTGCATGGACGCAAAACCCAGTGAGGATGACATTACTGCCATTCGTCGAGGGTTGAAACACAGCAACCAACCGTTTTTGGCCAGTATCCCTGAAGGATCTCTGGCGGGTTACGCCTACAACGATCACGATGAGCGTGTTGGCGGTATTATTGCCAATACCTGGGGGCAATGGCTGTTGATTAAGTATTTGTGGGTTGATGAGGCCTTTCGCCATCGCCGAGTGGGTAGCCACTTACTGAGCAATTTAGAAGAATATGCTAAAGAAGTTGGCTGCCATGCGGCCTTTGTCGATACCTTCAGCTTCCAAGCCAAGCCTTTCTACGAAAAGCACGGCTATCAGTGTCAAATGACATTAGAGGATTATCCTGTTGATCATGCCCTTCACTTCATGACCAAGGTACTTCGCAAATAGCCTTAACGCTGTCATAAAATTATTTGTGAATGCCTACTGCTGGGGGAGTGCGATCTCTCACTACCGTGTATAAGGGGATGACTTTCCGAATCGATCAGTGACAATGATTCCAAAATGGGGTGTTATTATATTTGTTGCTTAACCTTTTACGAGGGAGATCAATATACTCGCCCAGAGCGCGATTAGACTCACTGGTTTTACCGACAGTAGAAAGGAATCATGAACTCTTCACTCTCTCTCGCCACACTAGCGCTGGGCGTGTTTGTTACGTATGCATCGCTAGCGGCTTCGCAATCGACCGATCCTCTAGAATCTCAGCGTGAGGCACTGGCCAATGCCACGCTAGATAAAGGGTTTGGCCCCCAATCACCACGAAATATTGATGCGATTTTTGGCACTAACCCTCAACATTTCAATTACGCGCCACCTGCCCCAAAAATGAATCTGTGCAATATCCACTTCCATAAAAACGCAGAACACAAAGGGGGAGAATTTACGCGCTTTGCTGGCGTAGGTAATGGCCATGGCTACCATTCAGGTTATCTATATACGGGGACGTTGTCGGCGCAAGAGTCGGCGTCTTATGATCAGCCGGTGTGTGGCAGTGAGTATCAACGTGTACAGGTCGGTGACACGCTAGAACTCCACTATGTTTACAGCACAGCTTCCGTCGCGCCGGGACCGACGTTAGGCGCGTGTCTGAGTGATGCGACGGTGAATCCACAGTTGCGTGTTGAAGCGCAAGTATTAGTGGTGGTGAATGATCAGCAAGCAAACAACTTTTCCCAACTGACCAAAGTCGGGCAGCGAAATGGCCGCTATCAAGCGATACACTTACCCGACAACAGTGGTCAACCAGTGACGTATTTGGGCTCAACGACAGGGCCAGGATATAACCAAAAAGGGTCCCCCTATCAGGTAACATGGCGCGTACGTCCTCATGTACAGAAAGTCGATATTGCCAGTGTACAGCGCTGGTGTCAGGCTAATGTATTTAATGAGCGACATGCCCATGGTGTTCGAAACCTTGTGACTAATCCGGCGCTGCTTTCAGCACAATGAGATGACTCTCTGTGCAATAACCAGGAGGACACACATGGCATTTGCCGATTCATATTCTCTGACGCTACGTCGAATGCGTCCAGCGGACACTGAACGTGTGCTTGATATTTGGCTTAACGCATCATTACAAGCGCATCATTTTGTTGATGATGAATTTTGGCATCAGCAACGAGAGGCAATGCGGTCAGCGTATTTGCCCATGGCAGATGTGTGGGTGGCCGAAAGTCATACCACAATATACGGGTTTTACGCGTTACATGACGATACGCTCGCCGCGATTTTTGTCTGCCCAGAGGATCAAGGTCAAGGGGTAGGGAGCCTGCTTCTCGATCATGCGAAGCAACAAAAATCCGCCATTAATTTAACGGTTTACCAAAAAAATAAAGCCAGCTATGCGTTTTACTTACGCCATGGGTTCAGTGTCGATCGAGAGCAAACCGATCCCCATACCGGAGAGCGTGAGTGGCGAATGGTTTACCAGCGCTAGCTGTTGATGATTTCTTTTAATGATCCCGCCTTAGTGAAAACTGGGCGGGATTTTTTATTTTTATATTACTTATCAATTTTTTACGCGTTATTGATGTTCAGATTAAAGGTACTACCAAACTGGCTATATCAATATATATTTGACTACCAAATGAAATATTTGCTAGTTTGGTAGGACCAAATGCGAAGGGGTAATCATGACAACATCCACCAGTAGCTTGTTTCATCCGGTGCAAATGGGCCGGGCCAGTGAAGACGTCGCATTACAAATAGAGTCAGCGATTTTGTCTGAGGCGCTAAAGCCAGGCGACAAACTACCCAGTGAGCGTGACCTGCAACAGCAGTTTGGTACCGGGCGTGGTGTCGTCCGAGAAGCCATTCAGTCACTCAAACAAAAAGGCTTGATTGAAATTCGAAAAGGCCAGAAAGGTGGTGCGGTGGTACGCCAAGTGGATGTGCACAACATTAGCGAATCGTTAGCGTTATTCCTAAAACAAAGCCACGTCAAGGCAGATAAAGTGGCGGAGTTTCGTGAAACCGTTGATCACAGCTTAGTACTGCTAGCCATTAGCCGTGGAACGGCAGAGCAAAAAAAACAGCTGAGTGACAAAGCCATAGAGCTGGAGGCGCTTGCCGCGGAGGAAGACCCCGATCTTGATCGTTTAGGCGAGTTAGATCGCGCTTTGAATCTACTGATTGCTGCGATGTCAGGCAATCCCATTTTTGAGTGGGTGATGCATGCTATTCAACAAGGGTTTAGTTCGCATGACTATGCCCTTTACCAGGCGGCGGATTACCGTCGTCAAACCGTGGAAAATTGGCAACAGACCGTTAACCACATTATCGATGCGGAGCCGTTTAAGGCACAAGCAACGATTAGCCACCATTATCGGTTGCTACAACAATGCATTGATGCACAAGCATCAAGCTAATTATAAAAAACATCAAAAAGGAAACCTCTACACAATCATTTCCATCACCCGTGTTGCGCTTGTTCCGGGCATCGGCCCAGCACGCGGGAGGACAAAAACTGGAGGTTTTATGGGACAGCAACAAAACTACGATTACATCATTGTCGGTGCGGGCTCAGCAGGTTGCGTATTGGCGAACCGTTTAAGTGCAAACCCAGATAACAACGTATTGTTGCTTGAGGCCGGTCGGCCAGATTATCGGCTTGATTTTCGCATTCATATGCCTGCGGCCTTAACATATTTGCTCACTGACAGCACCTATAACTGGCTTTATGAATCTGAGCCAGAGCCAAATATGCACAACCGGCGCATTGCCCAGCCGCGCGGTAAAGTGCTTGGTGGTAGCAGTAGTATTAATGGCATGATCTATATTCGTGGTAATGCGTTGGATTACGAAAAATGGGCTAACGATCATGGGCTGAAAAAATGGGATTATGCCCATTGTCTTCCGTATTTCCGTAAGTGTGAAACACGATTAAAAGGCCAAAACGATTACCACGGGAACAATGGCCCGCTTGCGATTGAAACCGCACAATGTGACAACCCTCTGTTCAGTGCTTTTTTTGAAGCGACTCAAGAAGCGGGTTATCCGTTGACCGATGATGTGAATGGCTATCAGCAAGAAGGCTTTGGTATTTTCGATCAAAATATCTATCGAGGTCGTCGCCATAGCGCCGCACGAGCGTATTTACACCCGGTGATGAACCGTAAAAACTTAACGGTACTGACGGGTGCAACGACCGATAAAGTTTTGTTTGAAGACAAAACTGCGATTGGGGTGGAATACCGCAAGTGGGGGCGTAAAAAAACCGCTTACGGTACCGAAATCATCAGCTGTGGTGGCGCGATTAATTCACCTAAGTTATTGCAACTCTCAGGGGTAGGTAATGAAAACACGCTGAAAAACTTAGGTATTAAGCCGGTGCATCATTTACCCGGTGTGGGTGAAAACTTGCAAGATCACTTGGAGCTCTACGTTCAGTATGAATGTAAAGAGCCGGTGAGTATGTATCCTGCGCTTAAGTTT
Organism: Salinivibrio sp. ES.052; assembly: GCF_900141775.1. Lineage (GTDB taxonomy): Bacteria > Pseudomonadota > Gammaproteobacteria > Enterobacterales > Vibrionaceae > Salinivibrio. The sequence continues at coordinate 699,700 of NZ_FSRI01000001.1, forward strand.
CATAATCAACCCAAAATTGGTTTTGATTGGCTTTTCCGTCGTAAAGGCGCCGCCGCTACTAACCACTTTGAAGCGGGCGGTTTTGTGCGCGGTAATGATGAGGTGGCGTATCCGAACCTACAGTTCCACTTTTTGCCACTGGCTATCCGTTATGACGGATCCGCACCCAACAAAGGACATGGTTTCCAATTGCATGTTGGCCCAATGAATACCGATGTGCGTGGTCACGTGAAAATTCGCAGCACCAACCCGGATGAGAAGCCAGAGATCTTCTTTAACTATCTCTCTACGCCGCAAGAGCGTAAAGAGTGGGTCGAAGCCATCCGTGTATCCCGTGATATTATCGCCCAGCCGGCCTTTGATCATCTACGTGGCAAAGAACTCTCGCCAGGGAGCGCAGCGCAAACAGATCAAGAGATCCTCGATTTTGTGGCACGCGAAGGGGAAAGTGCTTATCACCCAAGCTGTACCTGTAAAATGGGCTTGGCGAGCGATGAAATGGCGGTGGTCGATGAGTCACTCAAGGTACATGGCGTCAATAACCTGCGTGTGGTCGATGCTTCCGTGTTCCCCGCGATCACCAACGGCAACTTGTACGCGCCGACGATTATGGTGGCGGAAAAAGCAGCGGACATGATCATGGGGCACACGCTTTCACCAGCGAAAGATGCGGAATACTACCGCTACCTGCCTGACCATACTCCGGTACCGGAAAAAGACGCGGCGCTTGTCTAACTGCCCGTGTACGCGTTAACGACAAGAGCCAGTCTTGTGCTGGCTCTTTATTGTTTTTGTTTGTCTAGCTGATGTTTAGCAGCACTATAGCTGGCAACGCAATAAGGCACTAAATAGTTGAGCAGTGCGTGACCTATACGCAAGTCTGCCTCGCCCCAAATAGCCTCGCTTTGATTAATAAGATTCAGCAAGGTACCCACGACGAGGGCAATTTTCAGTGCATTAATCACCACGCTGGGTTGAATTAACGTACGTAAGAGCTGTTTCATTTAACGGCCACCTTCAGCACGTTCAAGCAGCGCCTGTGTAGGGATGGAGGAAATGTCTCTGGATAACGCGTTTAATCATACCGGTATCAGGTTTACGTCTTAGTTGTGAGGCTGGGATATGAACGCTGTCCACATCGGAACGAAACCACTTTGTTAACCATTGCATCGTTTTATCCTTTGTTGTGCGCCTTTGTGAATAGACAGGGACTACTCGGTAGAACTTTCAGTGTGTGGCGTTGGCGTTTCTATTAAAAACTTAGGCAGGCTGAGTACCACGGTAACGCCTTGATTGATGTTGGAATCGAACTGCAACTTCCCTCGTAATTTTTGATGGACCAAATTAAAAACTAAATTTAATCCAAGCCCCGATCCACCCTTGCCACGTTTGCTGGTGTAGAAGGGCTCAAAAATACGCTGGTGGAGTTCAGGGGGAACCCCGACACCGTTATCGGTATAGGTGATTTCCACAATCTCACCTTTATCGACAATGCGGACATAAATGCGGGGATCCGGCACATTTTCAAAGGCATGGCGGACACTGTTCATCACCAAATTGGAAACAACCTGGGTAAGCACACCGGGTAGGCTATTCATTGCAAGATTAGGATCCCCGTCGACAACGGGTGTCACAGGCACTTTTTTGGTTTCGGGACGCAAACTTCCCATGAGTGCTTCAAGTGTTTGAACAGGGCGGAATTGACTACGGCTTTCAGATATTTGGTCAACCGCTGTTTGTTTGAAGTCACGAATTAATCGCGCAGCGCGATTGAGGTTGCTTTCCAGCATATGGGTGCCATCTGTCACTTGCTTCATCACGGTGGCATATTGCTGGCTCGTTAAGGTTTTTTGTTCAAACGCGCCATTCAGTGTTGATACCGCCTCTTTGATCACTGAATTGGCGGTCACCGCGATACCCAGGGGGGTGTTCACTTCGTGTGCGACGCCGGCGACTAAGCTACCCAGCGCGGCGAGCTTTTCGGATTCTACCAGTTGATTTTGCGCGGCTTTGAGGTTTTCCATACTCTGCGCTAAATCTTGGGTACGCGCCTCAACGGTGGCCTCCAAGCTTTGATTTAGTTGCTTGAGTTCCAACTGGGTCGTCTTCAGTTCGGTGATATCAATCGCGGTCCCACGAAAGCCCGTGAAACCTCGCTCTGTGAAGTGAACAATACCTTGGAATACAAAATAGTAGGTGTGTTTACCAAAGGTGATTTGCTCTTCGCACATGGTGAAATCATCACAGGCATCTATATGGTATAAAAGCGAAGCGCAGTGATTCAATGCGGGCACCGACTTTACTTTCGGCGTGTTTTCTATGGGGATCGCTAATGCCGACTGCATCGCCTCAGAGCAAAAGGTAAACCGCTGTGTAGCATCCGTTTCCCACAACCAGTCAGAAGCCGCGCGAGTGAAGTCGGTCAACCTTTCTTGCTCTAAGGCGATATTCTGGTAAAGGTTGGTCATTCGCAGGGTGATTTTATTTGTTTCTTCCGCTAACCAATCCAGCTCATCGTTGTGCCCCATGATGAATTTACGGTGTTTTAATAACAATGGCTCGTGGATTGGTTCAGTTGGGTTGAAATGGGACAAGTGTTTAGCGATAGCAAACACCCGCTGGCTGACACTTTGATGGAATACCCATAAAATCAGTGAACAGACGACAAGCGTTTTTATCCCGTTCAGCAGTAGCGTAACGAGAAATTGCTTCAACAAGAGGTCATAGATTTTTTGTGCGTCAGATTCCACCTGTAGGGTGCCTAGCTTAATTCGGCGATTGGTATCGGAATGGAAATAACTGAGCGTCGTTTGGCTGACCACGTTGCTTTTTGAGAGTGGCTTGCCGGCATCCAGCACCACGCCATCAAACTCAATTGATAGGTAATCGATATAAGGTAGGTTGACCAGGCCATCCAGCCTGTTTTGCGCGCTAACCAGGTCAAACACCCATAAAGAAGACGCAATCAAGTCGGCATGAACGTTCTTAATCTCCGCATGTCGCTGGTCAATATTGTCGAATGCTTCCTCATAGTCCCACGAAAGCTGTAAAAGTGTGGTTAATACAGTGAAAAACCCACTGAGTAAGACCATCATTAGAATGATTCGGCGGCCAACAATACTAAAAAGAGGGTGTTTTAGGCCCTGTTCAAATCTTTCTAGTTTTTCCATTCGATGCCTGTCACCTTAATCTTTATTTTCGCTGACGTAGCGCGTTACTTGGCTGGATAAACTTAATGGGATCAAAAACATAAACTTGACACCTTGTCCGGGTGCTGATTCGAATTGCAGTTCGCCTCCTAGTTTTTGCTTGACCAAGTTGAAGACGAGATTAAGCCCTAGCCCTGAACCGCCACGGCCTCGTTTACTGGTATAGAAGGGTTCGAAAATTCGATGGTGAAGGGATTGTTCTACACCGCTGCCATTGTCTTGGTAGCATAGGTAGAGGTGGTCCCCTTGCTTTTCAAATTCGATCGTGATTTTAGGTTTGTCGGTCTCGTCAAACGCATGATTGATGCTATTCATCACTAAGTTGGAGATTACTTGGGTGATAACCCCAGGCAAACTATACATGATGATTCCACTCTCACCGTTGACGTCGGGGGTGACTGGCACCTTACGGGTTTCTGGATGGAGGCTGGCCACTAACGCATCTAATGTTTGTTTGACATCAAACTCGGCGAGTGCTTCTGACACTTGGTCAACTGCGGTCTGTTTAAAGTCGCGAATAAGGTGAGTCGCGCGCTTGAGATTATGCTCAAGCATGACCACACTGTCGTTAACTTGTTTGAGCAATGAGGCAAATTGTGTGCTGGTAAGGGTTTGTGCCTCAAAGGCTTGATTAAGGGTCTGAGTGATATCTTTAATCACCGATGAAGCAGTGACGGCAATCCCTAGAGGCGTGTTCACCTCGTGGGCGACACCTGCCACTAGGCTCCCCAGAGCGGCAAGTTTTTCTGACTCCACCAATTGCTCTTGCGCGGCTTTTAGGTGTTCCATGCTCTCTTGAAGCTCGCGCGTTCGCTCATCCACGGTCTCTTCCAAGTTTTGATTGAGCGCTTCTAGCTCAAACTGTGCGGTTTTTAATGCCGTCATATCGATACCCGTTCCACGAAACCCCCGAAATCCATTTCCCCCATGGTGAGCAAGTGCTTGAAAAACAAAATAACGGCTTTCTCCTGCTAATGGGATAATTTCTTCACACATTGAAAAGTCTTTCTGACGATTTAGGTTGGCGACAAATTGATGGCAGCCAATGGCGATCAGTAGTTCATTCAAATAGGGAGGGTGGCTGATATCGAGGGATAAGGCATCGCGCATCGGTTCAGAACAGAAGGTAAGCTTGAGGTCGGCATCGGTTTCCCACAGCCAGTCTGAAGAGACGTGGGTAAAGTCGGATAAACGCTCCCGCTCTAACATAATGTTGCGGTAAAGCGTCGACATATTATTCGTGATCTTATTCGTTTCTGCGGCTAACCAATCTAGCTCATCTTCTTTTGCCATAATGTAGCGTTTACGCGGCAATTCCAGCTTTTCTTCCTTAGGATCAAGGGGGTTATAGTGACGTAAAAATTGTGCGACTTTAAATACTCGTTGGCTAACGGTGTGGTGAAACACCAGTAAAATGAGATAACAAACTAATAAGGTTTTGATCGCATTTAATAGTAAGGTGATAAAAAAGCGCTCAATCAATTCGTTGTATATCGCATAGGTATTTGACTCAACATAGATGGTACCCACTCGCTGGGGGTTCCCAGTGTCTGGGTCGGCGTATTTTAACGGGTACTCGTTCACCATTTTGCTGACATTGAGTGGTTCGCCCGCCTCAAAAAAGTAACTCTCAGAGCGCACGGCGAGGTAGTTAATATGAGGGAGGTTGACTAACCCGTCTATTCGCTCTTGGACGCTCACCAAATCATAGATCCACAGTGAACTTGCGAGTAAGTTAGCGTGAATATGCTCAATCTCGTAGTGGCGGCTTTCTACTTGATCAAAAGCTTCATCGTAGTCCCAAGAGGTTTGCAGTAGCGTGGTGAATAGGGTGAAAAGGGCACTTAGCAAAATCATAATCAGCAGAATACGCCGGCCTACCAGACTGAAGAATGGATTACGAATGCTCTCTTCAAATTTGTGGTTTCGACTCATAAATAGACTAACGCGCTGATCATTACGATTATCTTTAAGTGTAGATGAAAAGTTTGAATACGAAGGCTTTTAGAACGCTGGTTAACTGTTTGAGACAATGAAGAATAATGGAATAAGTGATGAGCCAATAGAGCCGACTCATCACGATAGGGCGCTACATCTATTGCTTTCAATCTGGATATTCGGATCGAATAGCAATAAATTCCCCCCAGTGCTCGAGGAGTAAATCGACAAGCTTAGGCTCAAAGTGTTTTCCGCGTTGGGCCACGAGTTCGTTGCGAATATCATCATCGGTCCACGCTTCTTTGTAGGATCGTTTGGAGCCGAGGGCATCAAAAACGTCGGCCAGTGCCGATATTCGACCACTAATCGGAATAGTTTCGCCGGCGAGTTGGTTGGGGTAACCACTACCATCCCACTTTTCATGGTGTGTGGCCGCAATTTCTTTGGCTTCGACAATGAGACGCCGTTTGGAGTGGCTCAGGATTTCCACACCGTATTCGACATGTTTCTGCATGACTTCCCATTCCTCAGCATCTAATTTCCCTGGTTTGTGTAAGATGGCATCGGGAATTGCGACTTTGCCCACATCGTGAAGTGGCGAGCCATGTTTGATTAACATGGTCTTATGTTCATCCAAACCATATAGTTGCCCCAGCTTTTCACAAAACAGTGATACCCGTTGAACGTGCGCCCCGGTTTCTTTGCTACGGGCCTCGACAGCATTTGCTAGGTTGTAAACCAGTTCTTTGGAGGTTTCACGTAGATCGACCATCAAGCTCAGGTTTTCAAAGGTGAGCCCAATATTTTGCATATAGATCTTGAGCAGATTCTGGTCGAGTTCAGAGAGTGTGGTCTCATGGTTGACGTATAACAAGAATTCGACATCTTCATCGTCACGGTGGAAAAGCACAAATCCGTCGTCGAATTGGATACTTTTCTGTGCTTCAAGCGCTTGCTTGCAACGGTTTGAAACATTGCTAGGGAGTTTATCAAAGGCGCATTCGGTGTAGCAGTTTACATACTCCCCAGTCGCAGCCAGGGTGAGTGCTCGGGATTCTTCTGCCCCTGGGCGAGGTTGTACCACACAATAAAACGCAGAGTCGTGGATATAAAGAAGCGATGTGAGCTGCTCGAGCACCGCGGTGGCGTAATGTTGAAGATTGGTGGTGTTTTGAACATTTGCCGATGCCTCAATCACGCGTTTCAACCCTTCTTTCTGCTCGTCAATCATGCACAGATCGCGGTAAGAGCGCAGCATCGAATACAGTAATGTTTTGAGTTTTTGGGTGGTTAGCTCCGTTTTTTCTTTGTAATCGTCAATGTCATATTCACGGATCACGCGATCTTCTGGTGCTTGGCCAGCTTGACCAGTACGCAGCACTAACCGAATAACATGGTTGTTCATTTCATCACGGATGTAGCGCACAAGATCTAATCCAGCATGCTCGGTTTCCATGACTACATCGACAAGAGCGAGGGCGATATCTTGTTCCTTTTCTAATATATCTCTCGCTTCCTGCCCTGATAAGGCCGATAAGATTTCCAACGGGCGTCCTTGAAAGGTGAACCCAGTCAGCGCTAGCCGCGTTACTTCATGCATCAGGTCATCGTCATCAATCAGCAGTATCCGCCATGGTGTTGCAGTCGATGCTGAGTGGGTATCGATAGACTTGGGCGATGCGCCGTCACGTTGATCTGCAAACAAGTCCATTCACTACGTCCCTAATCGTGTTTATCTCAATTAGTTAAAGCGTAGTTTAAGTCATTTAAAGTTGCGAGATGTACGCCGAGTATTGACACTTTAGTTATCCGCTTTGTTTTTGGTTTGTTACATTTCTCTGATCTGGCGCAGCATACGAGGCAGTACGGTTGCTAACCTAGGAGGCGACAGGCCAGTACTCAGGTATTTAAACGCAGGACTGTTGCATGGGGCTGGCTAGTTTATCAACAATTAACAACAGCTTGAGTAATCCTCTTGTAGAATTGTTGTGATATACCTATCAGTTGTATGGCGCTTATTTTGCGGGTTGCAAATAACGCTGTTTTACTGAAACCATTATTAAAACAATGTGACAGACAAACAAGGCAGTTATGTTTAAAAAACTATCCCTCAAACACAAGCTCGCGCTTTCCGCAAGCGTAGCCATTATTATCGGCGGCTTGCTTGTCGAAGCGCTTTCTTTCCGCGCCTCATTGTCGCGACTGGATACGGAAGTCGCGCAACGACTAGAGAGTACGACAGCGTCATATAATCAGTATGTATCAGACTGGGTCGCGTCAAAAGAGCGAGCGATGACCTCACTGACCAGTGAAGCCGATCCGAATAACATGGTAACGCACCTCAAACAGGTTCGTGACGCGGGTGGGTTTGACAATGTTTTCCTCGCGTACCCAGATGGCAGTCAAAACAATGCCAATGGCGTGGTGTTGCCACCCGGTAATGATGATCCGCGACAATGGGGTTGGTACACCAATGCCATGGCGGAACCGTCAAGCGTGTTTATGGATAACCCGACCGTGGCGGCAGCAACGGGTGCCAATGTGGTTTCGTTAGGTAAAGCGCTCCAGTTCAACGGCGATACCTTGGTGCTTGGGGCGGATGTTGAAATTGGTGACATCATCGAAGGTCTCGAGAAGGTCATCTTGCCTGGCAATGGCTATATGTTTATTGCCAACCAAGACGGCAATGTCTTTACGCACGCGAATACAGATCTACTGAATCAATCAATTAATCAATTAGGCTTGTCGTTTAGTACGGTAAAATCGGCGATGAACTCCGGTGAAAGCGTGATAGCCGACGTGGGCGGCAAAGAAAGCGTCGTTTATGCCAAGCCAATCAAAGGGACAGGGCTGATTACTGTTACTGTCATCAATTATGACTCACTGGTCGCGCCTTTGTTTGATGCTGTTTGGGGGCAAATTGCCGTCACGATTGCGGTCGTTGTGGTGTGTACACTGCTCTTTAATTTGCTGGTGAACATTCTGTTTAGGCCACTGACAAATGTATCCAATGCGCTTGAGCAAATCGCACATGGTAGCGGTGATCTGACTCAACGTATTGAGGTAGAGAGCGAAGATGAAGTAGGGCGATTGGCGAAAAACTTCAATACGTTTGTAGGTAGTATGCATCAGTTAATCAGCCACATTCGTGAACAAGCTGAACACTTGACCGCCCAATCCGATAGCAGTACTGAGCGAGCACGCCGAAACGTTGATGATATTAATCATCAGCAGCAGGAAGTCACTATGGTGGCTACAGCGGTAACTGAACTTGCGTCAGCAACACAAGAAATTGCCTCTCATGCTGAACATACCGCTAACACTGCTCAAGAGTCGACAGCCAGTACGAATAATGGTCGTACGGTGGTTGAAAACACCAAACAATCGATTACGCGTTTATCGGATGAGCTAAAACAAGCGAGTACGATCGTGGCGGAGTTGGATAAACACTCGCAAGAAATCTCCACGGTGCTCTCAACTATCCAAGGCATTGCTGAGCAAACGAATCTGCTGGCATTGAATGCGGCCATTGAAGCTGCACGTGCGGGCGAGCAAGGCCGAGGTTTTGCGGTGGTGGCCGATGAGGTTCGCATTTTATCGCAACGCACACATGCCTCCACAGAAGAGATTAAGTCTACCATCGAGACGTTGCAAACCACGACGGCAAGCGCGGTCTCTACCATGGAGAGCAGTTCGACCTTAGCGGAGGGGTCGGTTTCAGATGTAGATAAAGCGACGGCAGCGCTCAGTGACATTGATGCGGCGGTGAACCAAATTAGCGACATGGCAACTCAAATCGCAACGGCGGCAGAAGAGCAAACACATGTTACCAGTGAGATAACCCAGAATATCACGTCGATTAAAGATGTCTCAGATCACTTGGTACACAGTGCAAATGACACCTCAGAAGAAGCGGATAATTTGCGCAATCAAGCGACTCAGCTGAACAATAAAGTGGCGACTTATAAGCTATAACTGACAAGCGGTAAGGAAAACATGTGCCAATCGCCCTCATCAGGGCGATTGAAAGCAATAGCCACCTTTTTTCAATGAAAGGTGGCTGTTTTTTTGAAAGAAATGCAAAAAAAATGGAACTTTTGAGACAGCCGTCAGTCACAAAGGGTACTGAAGCAACAGAAAAAGGTTTTATGTTAACCCTACTGCGACACTTTCGTACGTCTTTTATTTTCTTCCTACTGGGCACTGGTTGCCTACTCGCCTTCGATCTTTCCACGCCGCATATAGCTGCAAATGGTACCTTACACGAGCCTTTCGCATTTATCCCTCTTGCATGGTTGTTTTTAGGCTTGAGTGCTGTCACCTTTCTCTTGAACATGGTGCAAACCATGCTGGGAATTAAGCGCCAGCATCTCGATTGTTAATACCAAGGTCCAGAGGAGGCAATATGATTGAACGTAATGGCCGAGAACTGGATATTGATATTGGTAATAAGCACTTAGTGATCCAGCGTCGTTATGAGGCCTTTGGTGCCTTTAACGACCTATTGATTGCGATTTGGTTTTTGATCGGTAGCTTCTTTTTCCTTAATGAAGCTTTGATAGAAAGTGGTACCTGGCTCTTTATCGTTGGCAGTGCGCAACTTTTGCTTAAGCCAAGCATCAAACTCGTCGGGCTTGTGCATGTCTCTCGCGTGCAGCAACGTTCACAAGAGCAATCCGTCTCTTAGTGACTGAATGTCAGCTTCTTGCAAATTGCAACGCGTTTCAACATCGCTAACCGATTATTTTTTAAGCAGCCTAATCGACCGTTTTTTCGGCTTAGGCTGTTTTGTTATGCAAATTGCGAATGAATGTTAAAAAAATAAAGCAAAGCCGACTTTTTTTTTGTCTTATCATATCCAGTTAACTTATAACATTTTGTTTTTTATCTGAAATTATCTTATTTTGGATTGGTTATAAAAAGTCTGATGGTGTTGGCACTCTTTTTGATATCTCCCTGATGTGCTGGGTCTCCAGCTAGAATCACAGGAGAATAAAGGAATGCCAAAAGTGTCTATTCGGGCAGTCACCATCGGAAGTTATATCATTATGGTGGGGTTTACTGCGTCATTGATCATTCATTTACCGTGGTTAAATGAGTATGTGGTACTCGGCTTAAATATCGCGATCGCAGGATCGGCAGCCATTTTTATTGATCGTCGTTTTAAAGCCGGGCTAGCGAAAGTGAATCGATTCGCTAAATCGTTGGCTCAGGGCGATCTTACCGCCACCATTGATACGCAGGACGGTGATGAATTCGCGGACGTAGCACACTCGCTGAATCATGCGGTTGAAAAGCTTCGTCACACCGTTAGAAACATTGAAAAAGCGGCAGAAACATTAGATAGCTTTACCGATTCGTCAGAGAAGCGCGCGAAGAAAGGGGCGACAATTAACGAAGCGCAAAGCGAGAAAATCGACAGTATCGCGACTGCGATTGAGGAAATGTCCACGACCGTGGGGTCTTTGTCGGAAGACGTACAGGCGATCTCTGAAGAATCAGGGAAAATAGATTCGAGTTCTCGTCAATCGCAGCAAGAGCTTGGTGACATGATGAATGAGCTGGATGAGCTTGTCTCTTCGATTAAAGTGTCGGCTGAGATGTTTGACAAAGTGGAGCACAGTGCGGGGCAAATAGAACATTTCCTGTCTGTGATTACGGACGTGGCCGAGCAGACCAACCTTTTAGCCCTCAACGCAGCGATAGAGGCCGCGCGAGCAGGCGAGCAAGGGCGTGGGTTTGCGGTTGTTGCGGATGAAGTGAGACAATTAGCGAGTCGTACTCAGTCATCTGCGAGTGAAATCAATGAGATGACAAAAGAGTTGTTCCGGAGTCTTAAGCAGTCATCAGAGCTCTCTGATCGGACTGAAAAACTGGCAAACAGTGCTTCTTCTCAAGCGAGCGAGACGTCTCATTCCATTGAGGGCGTATTGGAGAACTTTTCCACCATCAGCGATCGAATTAATTCGTTAGCCAGTGCCATTGAGCAACAAAAAACGGTATCCACGGATATTGCGGCAAATATTAATCGTTTGACCGAGTCTGGCCAAGAAGCTGCAGAAATTTCAGAAGAGAATAAACGCGATATGATTAAGATCAGCGATTTAGCTGAATCATTGAACCAAGATCTTGACGATCTTCAGCTCCGTAATGTTCGTTAATCGAGGCCTTTAGGGCTAGGAAGAGAGCGGGTCAAATCAACCCGCTTTTTCTATTTTATGCCAAAATCCAAAGCTGAAGAGTGACAAAAAAACCAATCGAGAGTCCGACCACTAATAAGGTCGACAAACGGGTACAGGCTAAACCGATAGCGACCAAGGCGCCGAGTAAATACGGATTGGTGGTAGAGATAGCTAGCTTATCCTCAGGAAAGAAAACAATCGGCACCCACAGCGCGGTCAATACTGCTGGTGCAGAGTAGGTCAGGAGTCGTTGCAATCGCGGACCAATGCGCACCGGGATACTGCGTGCAAGCAGTAGATAACGTACCGAGAAGGTGATCAGTGCCATGGCGACGATGATTAACCAGTAACTCATTTTATCTCCCTCCGTGTCGGCAACGATTCCGCTATCAGCCCCGCGACCATACCTACGCCCGTTGCAATGATTAACGCATTGGGGATGTGGTAATAGGTGAATAGCATCATACTGACACCGCTTGCCAAGGCACAGAGCAGCACGGGACGGGTTTTTATACTGGGAACGGTCAGTGCGATAAAGGTGGCTGCAATGGCAAAGTCGAGCCCGATCGCTTCCAAGGCTTTCAATTGAGAACCGGCTAGAATCCCCGCCAAGGTCGCAAGATTCCAACCAACGTAAAACGCGGCGCCCGTATACAGGGCGTAGTGTTTAAAAAATCTACCGTGCTTGCTGGTGTGTGCGGTTGAAAGCGCATACATTTCATCGGTCAGTAAAAAGCCGAGGCCGAGACGCCATTTAAGTGGCAAGGGAGTGATGTGCTGACGAAAGTGGGCACCATAGAGAAGGTGCCGGGCGCTAATCACCAGTGTGGAACCGAGCACCGCTGGTAAGCCCGCCGCATTGCCCACCATCATGATGCCCGATAACTGCACTGCCCCTGCAAAAACCAGTAATGACATGGCTTGTGTTTGCAGCGCACTGAATCCCATTTGCAGCCCTAATGAACCGCAGAGTATCCCCCACGGCAGGACGGCGAGACACAACGGACTGACATCACCCAATGCGCGCCATAGCGATGTTTCACGCGCATGCACCTCTTGTGCAGCCTTATGCATAGATCACCTTTTTGTTGTATTTGCTTGGTTATAAATTGTTTTTATCGGTAAGGTGCTAGAAGGTCACATAACGTACTGATTAACAAACTTACAAGATGTTTGTACCACATCACCGCCAAGCCGCAAAGAGATGGAAAGGAAACACGATGAAAGCACCACATCGCCTGATGGAATCAACATCGCCAAGCGTGCATTTTCTTTATGTTTGGTTAGTGTCAACGATAATAGCCTGTGCCGCTGTTATCGGTGCGTGGCAGGTGGGATGGATAACATTGACGACCTTTGGGGGTGGTGCATTTTACGTCGGGGGACTCGTTTGGTCGGCGGCGGGTCTTGTGACGTACAGCCGTTACAAAAGCCGCCATTGGTATCGTGATTCAGTGACACGGCGGGCGCTCACAGCTCACCAACACGTGATGGTGAGCGACTCATCGTCACAGCCCGATGACAAGCTCGGACTGTGGCTGTTTTTAAGTGGGCTTCCCGCCATGATACTCAGCGGTATGTTGATGCTGAGGGCTTAGCCAACCCAGTGATAATGATGGTTGGGTTTTTTGGCGACTAATCCCTGTTGCTGCAAGTGTACAAATAATGTGTCGACGGCCTCTTGGCTGAGTGCATACTCGGCCATCACCGCTTTTTTGCTACAGCGTAACGTTTTCGCAGCCAATGCTGCTTTGATTTCCGCATAAGGCGAGTCCGGATCCTCAGTGCTCATTTCAGACGGTGTCGTCGATTCATCGTTCACCTTCTGGGCGTGATGAGACACCTCGGTATCTAAGGGGGTGAGGGGAGTTGTACGCGGGTGACGATACCAGTGACGGAAACGCTGCTCCTCGCCAATCACGCCGACAAAGAAAGCGGCGAACAAATCTAGCAACACAGAGAGAAAAATCACCAGCCAAGATTGGGCCTGATCGGCGCTGACGCCCAAGGTGTTCGCAAGGTTGCTAATCAGTCCCAAGATGGATCCCTGTGCCACTGCAGGCAAACTATCACGCTCTAACGCGAGTTGCTGTTGCTCTTTGCGTAATTGGTTGTTTTCTTTTTGTAATCGCGCCACGCCAGTCGCAATTCTATCTAACTCGATATAGCGTTCAGCCGCTTGGTTATTCAGCGCAATTTGCTGCTCAATAGCGTCGATTTGTCGGTTATAAGCGTCAATCTGCGCTTGGGCTTGGCGCTGCTCACTTTGCGCGGCATTGGTGGCACTGTTAATACCGCCGATACTGCCGCCGATGGAAATCAAAGCCAGAATGAGATAAAAAACAAGCGCTGAGGCGGCTCCCGTGTAATTACCATGTGCACGCCGTTCGCCAAACTCATACCACGCATAAAACTTCCCTGCCTCAAAAATAACCGCCAGCGCGCCGAACAACCACTGCATCATGGGATTGTCATCAAGCGACAAGAATAAGAGTAGCGAGAAAATGGTTGAAGCAACAATGGCGGCGCTGGTAAAGCTATAAACGCTTAACATCGAAAAGCGTCCTTTGGGAAAGCGATAAGCGTGTTGAGGAAGCGATCCGGCGACTGGGTTCATGCTGTCTTTTATCCTGGCAAGATTAAGAGGGCGCAAAGACTAGCGCAGATCACAGCGTTTGTGTGTCAGTAAGCGGTGAAAAACTGAATAAGCGATTGATTCATCGTCAATATGGATTAAAAGGCATCACAAATCTGATACGAGTGGGTTGCATTTCGTTTCCTCTGGGTTGAGGACATGTCATAGTCGGTCTTCTTATGGCGGTAGCCACTTATCGCTTAATAGCAATCAGCGTCTTGAGTCGGCTTGTGAGTGGAGCATTGCCAAGCGGAATATACAGTAGTGAATGGAGGCATATGCTAGCGCGATCGTATGCGATTTTAATCAGAAATCAGTGGCCGTTAATTGCCTTTGGCTTTTTATCGATCTTTTTTGGCAATATTGGCCAGTCATTTTTCATTAGTTGGTATGGCAGCAGCATTAAAGATGCGCTGCTTTTAAGTGACGCGACCTACGGTGGCATTTACGCCATTGCGACCATGACCAGTAGCGTGTTGGTGATTACCTTTGGTGGTGTGGTTGATCGTATTGGTGTGGATAAGCTACTGATCTTTTTCGCCACGTTGCTGATGGTGGCGTGTACTTTGATGTATTCAGTCGATAGCGTCATTGGACTCCTGATCGCATTCTTTTTATTGCGTTTTTGCGGGCAAGGTTTTTTACCTCACATCGCGCAAGCTACCGTGATTAAACGCGCACAACAAGATAAAGGAAAAGCGATCAGCTTGGTGGGCAGTGGTGTTGCCTTCGGCGAGGTAGTTTTACCCTCAATCGTCATTGCATTAATCGCTTTTTTAGGCTGGCGGGAAAGCTGGCTCTTTCTTGGGGCAACGCTTTTGGTGGTGTTTTTACCACTGGTGCTATTTCTGACCCGAAAAGCAGACCTTAAACGGACGCGTATTGAGGCAGACAGTGAAAATAAAGCCAGTGATGCCAGCCGACGACAAGTCATTCGAGATTGGCGCTTTTGGATGATCATACCGATAGCGCTGGTGACACCGTTTTTGGTGACCGGTGTGTTTATTCAACAGGACTTTATTCTGGACGCCAAACGGTGGACACCAGGTGTGTTAGCAGGCAGTTTTGTGTTTTATGGGGCCGTCCATTGGCTGAGCTCCGTAGTTTCAGGCAGTCTTATTGATAAATATCGATCGCGAAATGTGCTCATCCTGATCCCCATTCCGCTACTGCTCGGTTTAATGGTGATTGCTAACATCAATCACACCCTAGCAGCACCGCTTTTTATGTGCCTATTTGGCCTTGCCATTGGTGCGACTAACCCGGTGATTAACACCTTATGGGCGGAAATGTATGGTGTCTCACATATTGGCGCTATTCGCTCGCTTGTCACTGGCATGATGATTCTTTCCACCGCGTTAGCACCGTGGATTTTTGGCATCGTGATCGATATCGGCTGGACGCTTAACGAGCTGATTTATGCTCTCATCGGGATGATTATTTCTTTTTCCTTATTACTGATTCCTGTATATCGACGTATATAATGCTTATGTTGGAGTTGTCAGCATGGTATGGGGTGTCAACGTCTCTTCATGGCGAGAAACAGTATAAAAGGCAGGTTTGTGAAAAGGATTAAATAAATTCACGATAAAAACATTAAAATAATTAATTAACATGCTGATTTATAATGATTATGCCTTTGCTTGGTAAAAATAGGGTAGTTGACGCTTGGTCAATAAGTGACTAGGATCACGCGTTTTGATTTTCAGGTGAAATCAGGCCTGAAACGAGCGCGACATCTTTTTTAACCCAATTTTGTAGAGACGTTCATGATAGATAGAATTCAGCGTGATTGGTTCTCCAATGTACGTGGCGATATCCTAGCGGGTATCGTTGTGGCATTGGCTTTGATCCCAGAAGCGATTGCCTTCTCGATTATTGCCGGTGTTGATCCGAAAGTTGGCCTTTACGCCTCCTTCAGTATCGCTGTGATCATTGCCTTTGTGGGCGGCCGTCCAGGTATGATTTCCGCCGCAACCGGTGCGATGGCACTGCTGATGGTGACTTTGGTTAAAGAGCACGGTCTCGAGTACTTATTAGCGGCCACTGTACTGACAGGGGTATTACAAATCCTCGCGGGTTACCTAAAGCTGGGTAACTTGATGCGTTTTGTCTCGCGCTCTGTGGTGACAGGTTTTGTCAACGCGTTGGCGATCCTTATTTTTATGGCGCAGTTGCCCGAGCTTATCGGTCCAGAGATCATCCGCGAAGGTGAGATCATGTGGCATGTCTATCCGATGACGGCGGCTGGCTTAGGGATCATTTATCTTTTCCCTTATATTCCGCGTATCGGTAAAGCTGTCCCATCGCCCTTGATGTGTATTTTGATCCTCACTGGTATTGCGATGGTTTATAACCTCGATCTACGTACTGTCGGCGATATGGGGGAGTTACCGGATACTTTACCTATGTTCCTATGGCCAGATGTCCCGCTTAATTTTGAAACCTTAGCAATTGTCTTCCCCTATTCTGCGGCACTCGCTGTAGTGGGTCTGTTGGAATCAATGATGACAGCCACTATCGTCGATGATCTGACCGACACGAACAGCGAGAAAAACCGCGAGTGTAAAGGCCAAGGTATTGCCAATATCGCCACCGGTTTCTTGGGTGGTATGGCCGGTTGTGCCATGATTGGTCAGTCGGTGATTAACATTAAATCCGGTGGACGTGGACGTCTTTCAACCTTGTTTGCCGGTGTACTCTTACTGATTATGGTGGTGTTCCTCAGCGACTGGATCAGTCAAATCCCGATGGCAGCCTTGGTCGCAGTGATGATTATGGTGTCCATTGGTACCTTCTCTTGGGAGTCGGTGGTCAATCTTAAATCACATCCATTGTCGACCAATATTGTGATGGTCACCACCGTGGCGGTCGTGGTCTTTACTCATAACCTTGCTATTGGTGTGTTGGTGGGTGTCTTGCTCGCGGCCTTGTTCTTTGCCAATAAGATTGGCCGCTTTATGGTGGTCAAGAGTGATCCTGAGGATAACGGCGACGCGCGTACTTATCGTGTTGTCGGGCAAGTCTTTTTTGCTTCGTCAGATCAATTTTTGTCGTCATTTGACTTCAAAGAGGCGCTGGAGCGTGTCACCATCGATCTCTCTGCAGCGCACTTCTGGGATATTACCTCAGTGTCTGTGCTTGATAAGGTGGTGATTAAGTTCCGCCGTGAAGGGACCGAGGTAAATGTCGTGGGAATGAATGATGCGACGGCGACCATCGTCGATAAGTTCGGCGTGCACGATAAGCCAGAAGAAGTAGAAAAAATGATGGGTGGCCACTAGGGAGACCGACCATGGAACAAATTACCGCGTGCGTAGATGGCCCGCATTATTCAAAGCAAGTAGCAGACTTGAGTATTTGGGCGGCCAAGCGCTTGTCTGTGCCGCTGACGCTGCTGCATGTGCTGGATAAATCCTCACACCAAACAGAGCCTGAATTATCAGGTAACTTAGGTGTAGGAAGCCGCGAACAACTGCTACAAGAATTGGTTGAGCTGGATGAGCAGCGCGCCAAATTGGCAATGAAGCATGGTAAAGCCTTGCTGTCAGAGCTAGAAGATGACGCCAAAGCGAAAGGCATTGATGATGTCCGTAAACTACAACGTCATGGCAATTTAGTTGAAACACTGCTTGAGCTTGAAGCGAAAACCCGTGTGCTGGTATTGGGCAAATCGGGTGAGGTGCATCAAAGCGATGCCAAGGCGATTGGCTCACAACTAGAAAGCGTTGTGCGTTCACTGAAAGCCCATACCTTGGTTGCTAATGGTGAGTTTTCTGTGCCAGAGAGCTATTTGCTCGCATTTGATGGTAGTGATATTAGCGAAAAGCTGGTGGAAAAAGCCCTCAGTACACCATTGCTGGCAGGAATGACGTGTCACTTGGTGATGGTCGAAGACTCGCAAGAAAAGCTTGCCGCTTTTAAACGTGCTGCAGAGCGACTGGAAGCAGCGGGAGTCAATGTAGTACAGGCTCAGTTAACCGGCGAAGTACACCGTGCGATCCTTGAATATCAAGCGTCAAAACACGTTGGGATGATCGTGATGGGGGCGTATGGTCATTCAAAATTGCGTCAGTTCTTCGTGGGGAGTAACACCACTAAATTGTTGGTGGAATCAACGGTGCCTATGTTATTGATCCGCTAATTGAGAACGGACAGTGATAATAATAAAAAACCCGCAGCGATGCGGGTTTTTTGATCTGACCTTCATTGCTTGGTGGCAATGCACTATTCCTTGATGGCAATGCATTACCGAGTGGCGTTATCAGTATTTAAAGCGCGTGGTAAACATAAACTGATCGCCATACCACTCGTTAACACGGTAGGCAGCGCCCAACGAGAACAGCTCAGTGGCGTGGAATCGACCGTAAGCAGAGCCAAAGGTATCTTCTTCATCATCAACGGTCAGTAGGCCGATTTCACCGCCGACCTCGACCTGTGGACCTAGCCACTGACGAATACCGAGATTGACTTCTAAGCCAACATCACTCTCAAAGTTGTCTTTATTGACGCCACGGGCAAGCAACTCACCGGTCAAGTCTGCCCAGTTGTTGATCGGCGCATGAAAGCCAACCCCTGCAGCTGTATCCCAATCGGAATCAAACTCGGTATCTGCTTCTACACGAATGTGTGCATTGGGATGGATAGACATGCTAAATCCTGCACCATAGGTGAGTGGGCTGACACCGATGCGTCCTTCCAGGTAATCGTAACTAAAGTTACTCATGGTGGTGAGGTTGGCGTCTTCTTCATTGGCCACGGCGCTGAATGAAGCCAAAGCGACAATCGCGCTGGCTAAAAGAGATTTACGCATTATCAATTCCACTTGTTATTGGTGTTCAAATCATTCTATAAGACGATTGCGCGGGGAAACAAGCACATCCGCCCGTGAGTCAGGCTTTTTTACCGATTTTTGACCTATCGGCTGGTATGAACTGGCTTGGCGACTACTCTGCGCCCATGTCCCACTTGTTTCGGTTGATTGCTTCCACCACTCGCGGCGTGTCCAGCACGCTGGCCCAGGGAAATAAATTGGGTTCATGGGCAACCATATAACTGGTTAACTGATCGGTCACCACGCTCACCAAGGTATCTTTTTGCCAAGGCTTGGCGAGATAGTAGTGCAAATGGGCATGATTAACCGCCGAGACGGTATCCTCAAGCCCGGCCTGACCCGTGAGTAATATCTTGCGTGCTGAAGCGTTTTCAGGCTGGTTAGCCAGCTCAATTAAAAAATCGACCCCTAGCTCACCGGGCATAATATGGTCACACAGAATCAACGCCAACTTGGTGCCTTCTGCGGCCATTTCCGCAATCACTGTTCGCGCTTCTGCCACTGACTCTGCCGCTTCCACCTCAAAATGGTCGGTAAAGCCTTGTAAGCCATCGATCACGCTATCGAGTACATCGCGTTCATCGTCGACACATAAAATTAAATATTGGCTCATACGTGTGGCTCCTTACTGGCAGAGGCGGGGAGTTCAATCGGCAAGGTCACTGTCATTGTAGTGCCGGTACCGGGTTGGGAGTGCACCTGAATATCGCCCCCTTGTTGATGAATGATGGTTTGGCACATGGTCAGGCCAATCCCTAAACCAAAATGGCCTTCTCGCTTGGTGGTGTAATTTAACGCGAACATTTTCTCTTGTTGTTCTTGAGTCATGCCGATGCCGGTATCACTGATGGCCACCTGAATGGTGCCAGACGCTTGGTCGTTAAGGGTTTTCACCGTTACCGTGAGCGTCCCTGGTTCTGGCATGGCATCGATCGCATTAGCGATAAGGTTGGTCCAAACCTGTGCCAATGCCGATGGCTGAGCCACCATATCCGGTACCCAGTCATACTGTTTTTCAAGCTGGTGTGGTTTAAGTTGGTGCTCAAATAAGGTGAGGGTATCGTCGATGCTTTCAATAATGTGGGTGCGCTGGCGTTGCTCGCTGTCTTGGCGGGCATAGGTGCGTAACCCTTTGACCAAGTCGGCAATGCGTGTGGCGCACACATGGTTGGAGCGCAATAAGCGACCGCATCGGGCATATTGTTTCCAGGTGGTGATTTGGGTATCAAAATCGTTACCAAGGCGCCGCTGCCATTGAGCGACGTCGTCTTGCTGATAAAGCCCTATGTTAACCAAATCCCGCGCAAGATGTTTGTCGCCCATGCGTTCGCTTAACGCGCGAGTATGCGCCCGTGCTGTTGCCGTCGATAAAGGTGCCCCGTTACGGTTGTTTTGCAATAATTGTAAGGCTTGTTCTCGGCTGTCAGTGTCTAGCGGTGTTTTTGCCACGTGTTCTAAGGCCTCAGCCAGTGCCTCGCTATTGCGTAAGATTGCGGAGACCGGATTATTCAGCTCATGTGCTACCCCAGCGACTAATTGGCCGAGCAATGCCATTTTTTCTTTTTCGACCAGTTGGCGGTTGGCTTCGTCCAGTGATGCGAGCGTTTGTTGCAATTGGATCTCAGTATCAATGCTGCGTTTTAGGCGTTGATTGAAGTGTAAAAGGAGATACTGGATAAATAGGGGTAACAGCTCGGAGCGGCTGGTCATGATTTTACTAAATAACGGATGGTCGATTTTGATCACTTGCGTACGAGTCAGGGTGCGGCCAGTAGAGAAAGAGACGTCACCAGTGACAAACGACATGCTCCCGATCAAACTGCCGGAGGAGAGAGTAGAGACATGGTGTTCTTGCCCTTCATCATCGGTTTTATAAAGGCCTACCTCGCCGTCGGCAATAAACCACAGAAACGCATTATCTTGATTTTCTTTCGTGAGGACATGATTGGCACTGTAGGTGCGGCAGGCTCGGCTTTCGTCGTTGCCCTCAAAAAATGCGTATAATCCAGCAATGACTCGGTCGGCAATCGCGGTTTTATCGGTCTTAGCAGGGGCGAGCAGTTGTGACTGAAATTGACTTATCTCTCGCTCAACTTGGGCATCTAATAAGGTGCGATGATCCAAAACGTCGGCATAGCGCAATAAATCATGTTGGCAATAGCGTAAGACGTAGGTTGTGAGCTCTTTTTCGGCGACGCGCTGCAATTCATTGGCTCGCCAAGGCTTATGCATACAATAATTTAGCCTTCCTTCATTGACCGCCTGCAAAATAATATCGTATTGCGGCGCATCACTGAGCAAAATGGTACGAGCCCCTTGGCTTGCCGTATAATTATCAACATTCACCAATAAATCGATGCCATGGTTATCACCCGGAATGTTGTGGCAGATCAGCAATGCCACCTGTTGCTTGCTTGCCTCGAAGTCGCTTAGTAAGGCATAGGCATCATCAGGGGTGTCTGCACTGCAAAGATCAAACAAATCACGAAACGGGGCGAGGTCGTGAGATAACTGCTCCACCACGAAAGGATCTTGGTCAATGCACAATATAACGTAAGGGTTCATACACGCTGCCGAACTACCGTAAATATGCGTTGATTGTATGCATTTATCCGCGGCAATGATGCGAAATGGTCGACATTCACGAATAAATACACCGTATTCTGCATGGCGGTACTGTGATACATGCCCTTGCCTCATTAGTGAGAAAGTTCCTTCTTATTATTCATTGTCTATTGACCTGTGCGATGGCTTCCATAACAGTTTGCCTTCACCGTATAACGCGTTATCTTCAGCGCCTAATTTTAGTTACACTATGACTTTTCGCATGCCTGAGGCAAAGAAAACATGTTTTTAGGAAAGTATGGCGCCATCGCAGGGGGGCTTGCGATTGTCGCTTGTTGGCCGTTTGCGACGGGTCAGATCGCACAGTCAATGTATGAGCGAGAAGTGGATCAACGCTCAACCCCAGAATTTACCCTCGAGCAGCAGGCGTATGAACGCGGGTATTTAAGTTCACAGGCGGTCACTCGTATCGAGTTTCAAGGGGAGAGCAAAGCGATGCTCGCGCAGTCGGGCTTGCCAGTTAGCTATGAAATCACCTCAGATATCTCTCACGGTGTGATTGGCGTGTCGTCGAGCAACACATTGGTGATGACGCCCGAGTTGCAAGCGATCACGCAAAAGGCATGGCCAGGTAACCCAACGCCGGTCCGTCTACAATTGGATACCCTTATGACAGGGGCATCTGATTATCACCTTACTGTGGCTCCTTTCTCTCTGTCAGAGGCGAGCAGCAATCTCACTGCGAGTGAGCTAAGTCTAAAAGGCGAAATTGATCGCAAAGGGCATGTTAAAGCGAATTTCTCGTTGCCCGCATTGGCTTTTAATGATGATAGCGGTCAGCAACTCAAAGTGGATAGCGTGTCTGGCACGGGAAATGGCTATTTGCAAGATGGCTTGTGGATTGGTGAGCAGGCGCTATCGATAGAGAAAGCGCATTTCAGTGATATCAGTGGCCAATCATTGAAGCTGGGCCACGTGACGTTAGAGATAGGCAATGAGCTGGTTGAATCTGAATCAACTCGTGAACTGAACAACACCAATCAACTGACCGTGGGAACGATTGCGTTACCGAATAAAACGCAATGGCGCAACTTGGTGGTGGCATTAGATGCTAACCATCTCGATTACAGTGCCATGTCTCAAATTGCACAGCTCTCTTCGCAGTGGCAAGAAGAGGGTGCGACAGTGAGCATGAAAATGCTCGATCAAGCCTTGGTACAATTGTTGCAGTCGGGGCTATCGATTAACTTGTCGCCCGCCAGTTTGACCTTGCCAGAGGGCGATGTCAGCGTGGATATGCACCTGAATCTTAAAGACGGTGATCCTACTGGCGTGTTCAATTTACAGCAGCTGGTGAATCAGGTCTCCGGTGATCTTGATGTGTCTGTACCAAACGGAGTGCTCACTCACTCACCGTGGCAAGAAAAAGTGAGTAACTTGGCCAGTGCAGGGTTTGTCACACAAACGGATGAAAATACTGTACTTACCGCCAAAATAGAGGGAAACCAAGTGGTAGCGTCTGATGGTACAGCGGTGCCATTGGTGCAATTTGTCATGTTTATGCTGATGTAAACGCCCCCCAGGGCACTGACTTGAGAGGCCGGTGCCCATTCACTCATAACAGTAAAAGCGAACGATGATGCAGTCTTTGCCTGAACTGAAGGCCAAAAAATACAAAACTGTCAGAGAAGAGACAGTCATAGGGTTACGTGCCGTGGCGTTTATGAAGCACGGCACCACCACGCAGATACAAATAAAAACCCCAGTAGGGCAAACGTATCGTTGTGAATGTACCTTTATCGGTTTTGATGGCGAGAAGCGCTTGTTCTTTTCACTGCCGACAGAAAACCTCAATCAGGTTAACCAATTTTTTATTGAGGGTTATCGCTTAGCGGTCGATGCCACTTCAGACGAGGGTGAAGGCGCAAAAGTACGGTTTGCTTCTAAGATATCGACCGTGCTTAAGACACCCGTCAATCTGGTCATGGTGGAGTTGCCTCAACAAGCTAAATTGGTACAACAGCGCAAAGACAATCGCTATGAATTAAACGTGAAAGGCGAAGTCCCGATCGATAACCGTCGTTTGCCCGTCAATCTTACCGATATCTCTGCGGGGGGATGTGGGTTTAGCTTTGATGCTATTGCTCCTGTCTTTGAAAAGCACCATCAAATTGCGATTCAAATTCAAGCGCCGGACAGTGATGAGTGCTTTATTTTGAGCGGTCAAGTTGAGAACCGCCAACAAAAATGGGGCATGCAGCGCTATGGCGTCTCGTTTGATCGCGGTGGCCTTAAGCATTGCGCGGCCTTAATTAAACGGCTGGTTTACGATGGTTCACATTACATTTTTAATCCGCAGGTGGAATCGAATGAGTGACAGCGTCACTTTTTAGTGCGCCATTGATGACGTGATAGAGATTGATGGTGCGATAGATAGAACGCCTCCGGATGAGTCGATGGTTAACCGAATCATTCTAGCGGGGTGACATAGGTCACTTTCGCTGGGATGTGATGTTGTAAGAAAAACTGCAGCCAACGTGTTTGGTGTGGCTGCAAAACATCCCCGGGTCCTTTTACCTCTACCCACTGATAATGTGTGCCTTGACACATAAACAGATCGGGATGACCGCGCCGATTATGCTGTCGATCAAATAAAATACGTGCGAAGCAGGCGGTGAGTTGTGACTCAGTCAGTACGCTTAATGCGGCTTCAAGCAGTGGCCATTCAATGACCGACCAGTTAACCCAATCATTGTTGATTCCTTGCTTTTGCTGATAGTGATGTGCCACCCAGTGATGGGCTCTGCCTATTTCAGCGAGGCGCGCATCAATCTGTGATTGCCTCTGAGTGATAAAGTCGTCGCTATAAAGATCGCGTGGCCCGCGCTGAAACGGGTTGAGAAACGCACCGCGAACGGACAAAAACAAAATATCCCAGAAAAATAGCCCAAATAGCGCGTTGAGCAGGCTGTTTTCGCTATACCACACCTGCCAGCCTTGTTGGCGATAATGGTCGGCAACTTCGTTTTCAACACGCTGATTGAGCGGTAAGGTCAAGGTCTGTGTCGGCAGTGCCGGCTGTCTCACTAGCGCTGAAGGAGCCAGGTTACCGAATGTGCGAACGGGCTTTTGTTTCGCCAGGCGATATGCCACATCGAGCTCTTCCTCATCATGTGGGACACGGATCATGGTTGCAATGATGTTTGATGCCGCTTCAATCTCTCCTTGCTTAATCAATATGCGCGCTTGTCGTTCTTGGCTGGGGGGTTGTGTGGTGGTTTGATAGAGCGATAATGCTGTCAATAAGTCACCCTGGCGCTCAAACTCGCGCGCTATACGATTGGCGAGCCGCTGCCGTTTGCGCTCTAACGGAGACCAATCAAACGGCTCGGGTAAGTGGGATTTCAGGGCTAAAATGGCCTCGGGGCGCTTTGCTTTTCGCGCTTGCCAAGCCATTTCATTTAAGGCCGATAAATGGAGCCAATCATCAATGTGTCTCCGGTGTTGGAATAAACGTTCAGCCCGTCGAATCGGATAGGATTCAAATCGTTGGATACCTAACTCAGCCACCACAAACTGGCTGAGATCTTGTCGTGAGTTACCAAAATACAGCAAGAGTAAGACAGCGAGAATGTCAGGGTGGTGACAAACCACGAGAGAATACGGGCTAGTTAGGCTCTCACCATACGTCTCAATAATTGCAGCTTGCCACTGTTTTTTACGGGCACTTTTCGACAAGATCACAGCAGGAAAAGCGGCGATAAGTTGTGATTTGCTAAGCAAGTTGAGTAAGACGTTGGCGGGGGCGCTGTGTGTGATACTCACAAATTTTTGCTCTGCCAGAACGTTAAGTAGTGGCTGCGTCTCTCCAAGTTCGGGGTAGAAGAGGCTCTCGGCCACAAACCAATCATGCCGCCGCATCAGTAATCGGATCAGCAGGCATTGTGCTTTAAAGCTAAGCTGTTGAAAGGTCGTGATCCAGATCCTTTCTTGTTCCGTGAGCAGATCCCAGTCACGTTCAGACACTAAATCCATCAAGCTTTGAAAGTTATGATGGTAATAATAGGGGCTAAGAGGGTCTGGCTGAGTCATCTTTTTCCTTACCTTTCATCAGGACACGCGCATTCAGGAGCCGCCGAATGAAACGGAGTATCATTGCACTATTGTCAGTTTTAATTGGGTTAGTGTCGAGCTGCGCTTTGGCTGAGAATGAGAATACGTTTTCTACCGAGCAAGGGATCGCTGGAGTGGCTTGCATTATTACTGATCCGGCTGGGCGGTTAGTCTTGGTCAAAGACAATGTCACCGGCCGTTATGGCTTACCCGGGGGGCGGGTTAACCTTGCTGAATCACCGACTCGGGCATTAGCGCGCGAAGTGTTTGAGGAAACCGCGATTCGTGTCACCGTGGGCGAGGTGTACCACAAAGACAATCGGGGAGTCTTATTTGCTTGCCAAAGCCAAGCGCCACTGCCGGTGGTGTCGAAAGCTGACGGGACTGGCTTTTTGCCAGTATGGCGTGCACCACACTTTGCCTCAGAAATTGATGAAGCCTATTTAGTCCCTGCCGTTCATGCAGACGATTATCGCTACCGCTTTAACGGCCGAGGGGAACTATTGTGGTCGTTGGCGGCTAAAGCTCCCAGTAGCGATGTGACGGCACTGGCTGATTTTAGTGCCTTAGCTCCGACGTTTTATGTCAGCCAATATGGTTTAGTGACCGGAGTGCAACAAGCGGTGGCGATGATGGGAGACACTGCCAGCGTATTGACTAAGCAGATTTTTAGGCTGGTGAATACCCTTGGGGAAACCGCTTTTTATGTCGCCTTGGTCCCGTTGTTTCTTATTTTTCGCGGCCATAAGTCGGCCCTGTCTCTACTGTTTTTATTGATAAGCGCAGCTGCCGTTTCAACCACATTGAAGACGGGCTTTGCGATGCCTCGACCTTTTTATTTGTGGCCAAATTTACAAATTGGAGAAGCGAGTGGGTTTACGGTACCCAGCGGGCACACTTTGTTGGCGGCGGCGGTCATGACGGCGTGGTATTTAAAGCGCCGAGTGAATGATGGCCCAGCGTACGGATCGTTAGTAATTGCTCTGGGCGTGGTGACCTTGATGGGTCTAAATCGTATGTATCTTGGGGTCCATTTTGCTAGCGACGTCATCATTGGTGCGCTTGTGGGCGCAAGTGTTGCGTGGGCCACGGTCAACATGGATGCGATGACAATCGCAAAGGGGAGGCCGCTACTGACCACGGGCAGAATGTGGCTACTGATTTGTTCTATCCTGGCGCTACTAGCATTGGCATTGAAACTGCCCAATTTAGTCTATCTCGCGGCCTTAGCGGCGGGGGTATATACCGGCCAGGTTTGGCATAAGCTGTTCCCCAGTCATAAACCAGCCACATCCTTTAAGGGTAAGCTATTGACCTTGGCATGGATTTTCTTAGGGGCAGGCGGAATGATTGTCGCGGCTTGGTGTGTCACGCAATTAACGGGTCTGAGTTGGATCGTACTGATTATCGTGTCGATGTCGGCCTGGAGTTTAGGCCCGTGGGTATTAATTGCCAGTCCCGAACTGGCGAAGTGGTCGGGGGCTAGACTCGGCTGGTGTAATGGTGACAAGGATACATGGTGATGAGGATTTACTGGGTGATCGCTTTGGCTGTGCCAAGAGTTAAGGTAAAGTGACAGCACAACAAAAAAATGGCACCAGGCATGGTGATACAGCGCACAGGAACAGCAATGATACCGGCAATACACCCTCAGGCGGGCTTGTCGTCCGCCGTCGTTGATTTTCTCTCCGCGGTACAAGAAGCGGGGTTTCATGGCGATATTGAATCGACTTATGCAAGCCGTCTTGCGGTGGCGACAGACAACAGTGTCTATCAAGCACTGCCTCAAGCCGTTCTCTTCCCTTCTTCCGTTGACGATCTGCAATTGATCGGTCAGACCGTTCAAGCCCCCTCCTTTAGTGAGATTAAATTCTCCCCTCGTGGCGGCGGGACAGGGACCAATGGTCAGTCGCTCACCAAACATGTGGTGGTAGATGTGTCTCGTTATATGAACCAGGTGCTAGAGGTGAACCCTGAGCAAGGCTGGGTACGTGTGCAAGCGGGGGTGATTAAAGATCAACTCAATGATGTGCTGCGGCCGTATGGTTATTTTTTCTCGCCGGACTTATCGACCAGTAACCGTGCCACTGTGGGTGGCATGATTAATACCGATGCATCCGGGCAAGGCTCACTACGCTATGGGAAGACATCGGATCATGTATTGAGTTTAAAAGCGGTATTAATCGATGGCAGTGTACTGGATACCCAACCGCTTAATGCGGAGCAGCTCAACCATGAAATGACGCGAGAGGATCTGTGTGGGCGAGCGCTCGAGACGGTATCATCCGTGTGTCGTGAGCATCGCGATCTTATTACCGATACTTTTCCGCCGCTCAACCGCTTTTTAACCGGCTATGATCTTAAGCATGTTTATGATGACGCGCTCACGGCGTTCGATGTTGGCCGCGTATTATGTGGTGCGGAGGGCTCTCTAGCATTTATCGCCGAGGCTAAGCTCAATATTACGCCGATCCCGACGGTGCGTACTTTGGTGAATATCAAATACGACAGCTTTGATTCGGCATTGCGTAATGCGCCAATGATGGTTGATGCCAAAGCCCTCTCTGTTGAGACCATTGATGCTAAAGTGCTCGATCTGGCACGCAATGACATTGTTTGGCACACCGTCAGTGAGTTGTTGCAAGACGTTCCCGGTAAAACCATGCACGGGATTAATATGGTGGAGTTTGCCGGTAATGATGCTAGCGAAATAGATGCTCAAATTACCGCACTGTGCGAGCAGCTAGATACATTAATGGCGCAGCAACAAAAAGGGGTGATTGGTTACCAGATCTGCCGTGACTTAGTGTCAATTAATAAAATTTACGGCATGCGTAAGAAAGCGGTCGGATTATTGGGGGCAACCAAGGGAAAAGCCAAACCCGTTGCATTTACCGAAGATACCTGTGTGCCACCGGAAAACTTAGCTGACTTTATTGCCGAGTTTCGGACATTACTGGATAGCCATCAGCTGCATTATGGCATGTTTGGTCATGTAGATGCGGGGGTGTTGCATGTACGCCCTGCGCTGGATCTTTGCGATCCTGAGCAAGAGAAGGTGATGAAAACGCTCTCTGATCAAGTGGTAGCGCTGGTGGCGAAATACGGTGGCTTAATGTGGGGCGAGCATGGTAAAGGCTATCGCTCTGAGTATGGTCCCGCTTTTTTTGGCGACACCTTATTCACTCAGCTACGGCGTGTTAAAGCCGCCTTTGATCCACAAAATCGGATGAATCCCGGTAAGATTTGCACACCAATTAATAGCGACGATAACTTGGTTAAAGTCAACGACACCAAGCGCGGCTTTTATGATCGCCAGATCCCAGTCGAAGTGCGCGATAGCTTTAAAGGGGCGATGGAGTGTAATGGTAACGGACTGTGTTTTAACTATGACACAGCTTCACCCATGTGTCCGTCGATGAAGGTGAGTTACGATCGCCGTCATTCACCCAAAGGGCGTGCGGGGATAGTGCGCGAGTGGCTACGTTTGCTGGCTGAACAAGGTGTGGATCCTTTGGATGTTGAGCAAACCTTAATGACGCAATCCCCTTCGGTGCGCGAGGTGATGGCTAAGTTTGGTCGTTATTTTACCCGACGCAAAGAGGTGGATGATTTTAGTCATGAGGTGATGGAAGCCATGAGCGGCTGCTTGGCCTGTAAGGCCTGTGCCAGCCAGTGTCCGATTAAAGTCGATGTCCCAAGCTTTCGTTCGCGCTTTATGCAGCTTTATTACAGCCGCTATCCGCGCCCGATAAAAGATCATTTGGTTGCTAACATCGAGACGTTACTGCCATTCATGGCTAAAGCGCCGACGTTAGTCAATGCGGTCACTCAGCCGCAGTGGGCGCAAGGTATGACCGCGAGTTGGATTGGCTACACAGATACGCCAGCGTTGTCTGTGCCGACATTGAGGCAATCGCTAGCTGGTGATCATGCACTCAAATTTGATCTGGCTTGGTTACACGCGCTGTCCGCACAGGAGCGTGAAAACTATGTATTGATTGTGCAAGACCCCTTTACCAGCTTTTATGAAGCGCCGTTGCTCCAAGACTTGGTTAAACTTGCGCGTCAATTGGGCAAAGTGCCGATGCTGGTGCCGTTTAAACCTAACGGTAAAGCACAGCATGTAAAAGGGTTTTTGCGTCGCTTTGCACAGACGGCACGTAACACTGCGGGCTTTTTGAATCAATTAGCGGGACTGAATATTCCGATGGTGGGTGTCGATCCTGCTTTGGTTTTGTGTTACCGCGATGAGTATCAAGAAGTGTTGGGCCGTCACCGAGGCAGCTTTAATGTTCAATTGAGCCATGAATGGCTCACCAGTGTGATCCCCAATTTATCAGTGCAGCCAGATAGAGAAGTAGATCCTTGGTATTTATTCGGCCATTGCACGGAGAAAACGCAGTTACCGCACGCTGAACAACAGTGGGTTAATTTGTTTGCACACTTTGGTGCGGTGTTGAAACCCGTCTCTGTGGGTTGCTGTGGTATGGCGGGGACGTATGGCCACGAAGCCGATAAGCGCGCTACCTCAGAGGCGATCTATGATTTAAGTTGGTCGCCCTTGTTAGCCGATCTCCCGGCAGAGCGTGTTTTGGCGACGGGGTATTCGTGCCGTAGCCAAGTGAAGCGGTTTAGCGATACTGCATTGTTCCATCCATTGCAGGTGCTGTTACGACTGGCTTATACGGCGACTGATCGTGTGGACGCGGACAACGTATAAATTAAAGTATTGCACCTTTGTTCGTTTCGCGTACAGTAAAATAAACAGCTAAAAGCTAAGGCAAAACAAATGCTTAAAACGATTGTGATCATCTTATTGGTTTTACTCGGTATTACTGCCGCGCAATACCTGGATGAGGGCACGCAGAAGAAAATCGCTTGGGTGATTGGAGCCATTGCGGGCGTGCTTGCGTTAGGCGTCATCGGTGTAGAATTGTTTCGTTAGCCTATTATTAGCCGGACGGCCAATAAAGCAGCGCTGATCAAATCAAAAACGCCCCGCAATGGGGCGTTTTTTAGTGAGGGAGAGTGCCGATAGCCGAGGTTATGCGCGTTTCCCTCGTCGTTTTGCACTATGACTGGCGCCTTTATTGGGACTTGGGCGGCGGATATCTGGCTGCTTGGGATGCTTAGTCGCAAAGCGCTGGGTCCCGTGGCGTCCTGAACGGCGCTGGCGACCCGTTTTTTCCTGTGTATCTTCGGCCGGGATCAAGCATTTTGGCCCATCACCAATCAAGTGCCCTTTGCCCATCTGTGCCAAGGCTTGGCGGATCATCGGCCAGTTAGCTGGATCATGATAACGCAATAGCGCTTTATGCAAGCGACGTTGGCGTTCCCCTTTTGCAACGGTGAGTGCCTCACGCTTTTTGTAGCGCACCCGTTTAAGCGGGTTGGTCTCGGAGTGATACATCGCGGTGGCGTTGCACATCGGCGACGGATAAAAGTTTTGTACTTGATCGCACTCGAAGTCGTTTTCTTTGAGCCAACAAGCAAGGTGGACCATATCCTCGTCGGTACAGCCGGGGTGAGCAGCAATAAAGTACGGGATCAAATACTGCTTTTTACCTGCTTCCTTACTGTATTTCTCAAATAGTGCCTTAAAGCGATCGTACGCCCCCATGCCCGGCTTCATCATTAAATCGAGGGTATTTTTCTCGGTATGTTCAGGGGCAATTTTAAGGTAGCCGCCAACGTGATGCGTGACCAATTCTTTGACATACTCGGGCGACTCTATTGCCAAATCGTACCGCACCCCAGATGCAATCAATACTTTTTTAATCCCTTCGACCTGACGGGCTTTGCGATAGAGATCAATGGTATGGCGATGATCGGTATTGAGTTTGTCACAAATTTTAGGAAATACGCAGGAGGGGCGACGGCAGTTACGCTCGGCTTTGGGATCGGCACAGCCTAATCGATACATATTCGCGGTTGGGCCACCTAAGTCAGAAATAGTGCCGGTAAAGCCAGGGACTTTGTCGCGGATATCCTTTAATTCTTCGATGATAGATGCTTGTGAGCGGTTTTGAATGATACGGCCTTCGTGCTCCGTGATAGAACAGAACGAGCACCCCCCAAAGCAGCCACGCATGATATTCACGGAGGTTTTAATCATGTCGTAGGCTGGGATTTTTGCCTTGCCATATTTCGGATGCGGGACTCGTGCATAAGGGAGCCCAAAGACATAGTCCATCTCTTCGGTGTTCAGGGGCACCGGTGGTGGGTTAATCCAGAGCAATTGGTCACCGTGCTGCTGGACAAGTGCGCGTGCTGAATAGGGATTGGCTTCTAAATGCATCACCCGACTGGCGTGCGCATACAAAATGCGATCGTTTTTTAGCTTTTCAAACGAAGGGAGGCGGACAAAGGTGTTTTTGGCGTCGTGCCGTGATGGCCTAATGGTCACCGGTTTTGCCGTGTTCGGTTCGGCCTTCTTGCTGGTTTCGCACTGAGTATCGGTCGCGTAGGGGTTGGGCATTGTCATGCTCTTACCCGGCTTATCGATACGGGTTGAGTCCACTTCCACCATCGCTTCTGGTGGTGTTTTCATCATCACTGCGGTCCCCGCTATGCGGGTCATATTCGCCAGTGAGTCACCCCGTGACAAACGGTGGGCGACTTCAATCAAGGCGCGTTCAGCGTTACCAAACAATAAGATATCGGCCTTGGCATCACATAACACCGACCGGCGGACTTTATCCGACCAATAATCGTAATGGGCCAGACGGCGAAGACTGGCTTCGATGCCACCCAGAACGATAGGTGTTTGCTTGTACGCTTCACGGCAGCGTTGTGAGTATACTAAAACGGCACGGTCTGGGCGTTTTCCGCCTTCATTGTTGGGGGTATAGGCATCATCATGGCGCAGTTTACGATCCGCCGTATAACGGTTGATCATCGAGTCCATGTTGCCGGCGGTGACACCAAAGAACAGGTTAGGCTCACCGAGTGCCATAAAGTCTTCTTTACTTTGCCAGTTGGGCTGCGAAATGATCCCAACACGAAAACCCTGAGCTTCCAGCGTGCGGCCAATCACTGCCATGCCAAAGCTGGGATGATCGACATAAGCGTCGCCCGTGACAATAATGATGTCGCAGCTATCCCAACCAAGAATCTCCATTTCTTCTCGGCTGGTGGGCAGGAAGGGCGCAGGTCCAAAACACGCGGCCCAGTAAGGGGTATAGTCATAGATAGCAATCGGTGTCACGTCATCGTCTCTTGGTCAGCCCAACACACCGATGAGGTATACCATCAACATGCCAGAGTGGGCGATAAATCAGCTGGCGATTTTAGCGAGATTCCTGCATTGAGTATAGGGATAAATCGTGGGGAGCTGGTCAGGACCGCGTCGACGGGTTAGCCGACGGATTGTGTTGTTGCACATAATCAATAAAGGCGCGATCAGCGAGGGATAAGTAACCGTTTTTGCGCCATGCGATAGAAATATCTAGCTTGATGGGCTGAGTGAAAGGGATCCCCACAATGCCACTTTCATGTTCGGTGACCATATCGAGCAATGCGCTAATCGCAAACCCGTGACGGACAATGTTCAAAATCATCGCCAATAAGTTGGTTTCCAGTGAAAGCTTAGGCGTCATCGCATGTGTGTCGCAGACTTGATCTAAATAATCGCGATGGAAATAGCCAGGACGGAACATGATTAATTCATGATCGAAAAAGGTTTGATAGTCGAGGGTATGATGTGCGGCGAGCGCATGATCGGTTGCGACGACAGCCACCATCTGTGAGGAAATTAAATGGGTGGTTTCTAGTGAATCGGGCACGTCTCTATCATTGATCACAGCCAGATCGAGCTCACCGTCGAGTAGCATTTGTCGCAGAGAGTGGGTGCCGGCCTCAACTACCGTGAGTTTTAGCGCGGGGTAGCGGCAACGAAACCCCATCAGCAACTCTGGGAAAAAGTAGGATCCTAGCATACCTGGAACACCAATACGGACTTCACCTTTTTGTAGGCCTTTTAGCTCATCCATGGCGGTGGCGGTATCTTGCATTTGTTGTACCACGCGGTACGCATGCTGGACTAATACTTGACCTTCTTGGGTTAACTGTATTCGCTTTTCTCCACGGACAAACAGTGGCATGGCAAGCTGATTTTCGAGTTTTTTGATCGCAATACTGAGTGCGGGCTGGGCGATATGAAGACGCTGAGCGGCCAGAGTAAAGCTCTCTTCTTCTGCCACGGCAATCACATAACGCAGTTGTTTAATATCCATTGTGTATATTAAATTTATATGAATAAGATAAATTTAATATATTTTATTAATCATATAGTCATTGCTAGCATGATCACATCTTGACTAAACAATGAGGTTGTCATGATTGAGCTTGGCTCATCACGTTATCGGCTGACGGCATTTGCGCTTGCCTTTGGGTCTTTCCTTATTTTTTGTAACCTCTACCTTTTTCAACCTATGTTGCCAGTGTTTGCCGCCAGTGATGGGGTCAGTGAAACTCGAGCGAACTGGTTATTGGCGGCGGCCACGCTGGGTTTATCTTTCTCCTTGGTGCCTTGGGCTGTCTTGTCTGAACGCATTGGACGTCGCCCGGTGATGCTGGTCAGTCTATGGATGTTGCCGATGGTGGGGCTTGCTACGGCGAGTACCACATCCTTTTGGTTCATTGTTCTGTTACGGGCATTAATGGGCCTATCGCTGGGCGGTTTTGCGGCAGTGGCAGTGGCCTATATGGCGGAGGAGTTTTCACCCAAGGCTCTGGCGATCGCCGTGGGAGGCTATATCAGTGCGAATTCACTGGGTGGCATTTCTGGCCGTGTCGCAGGAGGAGTCATGACAGATTGGTGGGGCTGGCAGGGAGCAGTATTCGCGATGGCTGCCTTTACCCTTGTTGGGGTCATATGTGTGACGAAGCTGTTACCACGTCAACGTTATTTCTCACCAGGTAATACCTCTTTACTTACCCATTCCCGCGGGGTGTTATCCCATCTACGAACCCCAAAATTGTGGTTAGCGATGTTGATCGGTGGGATCAACTTCGCGCTATTCGTCAACTTGTTCTCGGTCATGGCATTTCGCCTTGTTGCACCGCCTTATCAGTTGCCAGTGAGTTTGGTGTCATCGGTCTTCTTTTGCTATCTCGCTGGCACGGTGACCTCACGGCTCAGTGGTCGTTGGGTGCTAAAATATGGCGCGATGAGGGGGATGGCATTTGGCACACTTGTTGCGATGCTGGGAGTATTGGTCACATTAAATAGCACCGTACTCTGGATGATTGTGGGGTTATTGATAGTGAGTGGTGGTGCTTTCTTCACTCATTCGCTCGCCTATGGCTGGGTGAGTCGCCAAGCTGCGCACGGTAAGGCGACGGCCACAGCCTTGTATCTGGTGCATTATTATATTGGTGGGAGTGCGGGTGGTTTTTATCTGATCGCTGCTTGGCAACACTATGCGTGGTACGGCGTTGTAGCCGCAGCGCTAGCCCTCGGAGTGGTTTTACTCGTGCTGGTGTTTGGCTTGTCACGTACCGCCCGACGAAGCCGAGCCACTCAGGGACAACAGCATGTGGTGGCTTCGTCATAAAGGTGATGGGGAAAGCAAAATGTTAGAGCGATGTTTCGGCTGGCATATCGATATTGTCACGGCTCACTGAGTGTCGTGCATCAAAACCGGATTGTTGGCCAGGTTGGTAGGCACGTATACAATTTCTGCCCTCGGCCTTCGCTTGATAAAGCGCGCCATCGGCCCGCTCAATCAATGATGAGAGTGTATCCCCTGGTTGGAATGTTGAAATGCCTATTGATGCTGTCACTTTAAGTGGGGTTCGGCTTTCATCAATCAACACATCCATTGCTCTGATTTCTTCGAGTAAGCGATCAGCAATTTGAGCGGTGACTTCACCACTGCATTTAGGGAGAAACACGATAAACTCTTCCCCGCCAAAGCGACCGAAAATATCTGATTTCCTCAATCGCTCTTGGACGGTACGAGTGAATGCCTGTAAGACGACGTCGCCAGCGTAATGGCCCCATTTATCGTTGATTCGCTTAAATTTATCCAAGTCGAGTAATAAGACCGAAAAAGGTGAATGCCTTTCCTCACTGATGGCAAGCGCGCGCATGGCCAGTTGTAATAGCATCCGACGGTTATAGATCCCTGTTAATGGGTCAAGCGTTGCTTGTCGATATAGGCGTAGGATCATATGTAACTGCGAAAGCTGAGACCATAGCACCATCAATGCGATCACGGTTTGCAGCCAATACGAGGCTATATTATCGGGGCTGGTCATGGTGCTACTGAACGAATCGACCCACAAATGACAAACGAGGGTGATGGTCATCAGTGACAAGCTCTCACGCATTGTCAGAGGGAAGATGGTGAGCATGACGATTTGAATAATGGGCAGCAAAGTATAGCTATAAGAGAACGCAGTGTTCTCGGTTGGAAAGCCTAGAGTATGGCTCGCAGAAAAATAGAAGGCATTGGTGGCCAGGACCATTGCGACAAGGCCGAGTTTGGCCGATTTGAGATTGTTTGATCGATAAACTGAATACCCAATGGTGATGAGTACCCCAGCTAATACGAGTCTCTGCAATGAAAGCTGTGCAGCAGCAGTTGTGTCAGACATAAAAATAAAATCAGCGAGGGACCATGCAACAGTAAGAGCAGCCCACACATAACACAGTACACACAAGCGACTACGTAAATAGGTACTACGAGTATTATTAAAACTATTGGCGTGTTTTTTTGCGCTCCACAGCTCAAGGAATGAGATTTGGAGCTTATATATAATGTGGCCTAAGGTTTCGCTCATTATTGCACCCATTGTCCTTCTTGTTTGTGCAAAGGTTCCAGTTGCTTGTGCCGCTTTGCTATCATTGCGTTGCGCGGTCATGTTACTTTTTTCTTTCATAAGGTTGGTATAAGCGTGCAAACATGCCAGTTTGTTGTGCATTTTGACGGTGTTTAATGCATTCAACGTGATCGATCCGACTTTTCTATGCAATCAACTCGAACATTGACCCTTTATTATTGATATACGTAAGGTACTCTTGCTATGTACGCGTTACTTGTTCCCTCTCTTGTCTCTGCGGTTCTCGGGGCTCAGATTTTGCTTTCGCTAGCGTTATTAAAGGGCGATATATGCC
Organism: Salinivibrio sp. ES.052; assembly: GCF_900141775.1. Classification (GTDB taxonomy): domain Bacteria; phylum Pseudomonadota; class Gammaproteobacteria; order Enterobacterales; family Vibrionaceae; genus Salinivibrio. Next base: position 736,301 of record NZ_FSRI01000001.1, read on the forward strand.
CTGGTCAACGAGGTCGATTTCATCATGCTTTCTGGGTGCCTACCTTCTCTTGGTTGATCTTGGTTCCATCTAGCTTTCTCGCCATCTTACCCTTTTTGTTCCTAGGGATATTTGCGTTTCGATCAAAAACAGGAAAAACGCGTCGATCCGGGCCTATTCCTTTGCTTCATGTCGCAAACTTATTGGGTTTTGTTGCATGGATAACCATACTCTCAACCTATAACGGATGGATGGTTGCGTTGGGCGTGTTACAGCTCATCCTTTTAGGAGCGAGTTTGGGTCATTGTTTGTTGGTACGAGCGCGCTCACGTCTACAAGCATTCGACAGGCTACTGCCATTAGTGAGTGTACTGGCCTTGATGGGTCTGATGGTATTAACGGGGGGAATTGCTGCGGTGAATCAAGCGACAGCGATGAGTCTTAATGCCATTGTTGCGGGGGCAGGTTTCGGCCTGTTGGGTGTCGCAGCGCTCACGTGGCATTTACTCAAACAGACCTCTCCAGTGTTCTGGCGGCTAGTTACAGGCGTCGGGTTTATGCTAATGGCGAATATAAGTCTAACTCGGCTACTTATCGTTTAGTTGGGCAGTTTATTCGTGCGCCTCTATACTCAATTAAGGCTTCAATAAGTGTGAGGTTTTGTATGGATATCCATAATATTAGTCGCCTCGATGGTGCCATATTTTATGGCATTGTTAATGAGAGATTGCGGCTTGAATGCGACAGTTTAGAGGCGCTGATGGCACATCTTGAACTTGACCATGATCAGCTCCAAACGAAATTTGATGATATTGGCTGTGAATACGATCCTCTGACTAATCAGTTGAAACTCAAGTAATTGTGTCAATAACGACTCAGGCTCACTATGCGATGAGTCGCTTTCCCCAGCGTTAAAGTACTGAGATAGCTGTCGAATATTTTGTTAAAAATTTGATCCTTTATTAGCCGGCCCACTACGCTAAAAGGGGAGATGGTATGTCATCTCCCTGTTTTATCATGTGGGACACTTTTCATAAGGACGCTAGCGATGCCGCGACGTGCATGGGGCATAATCGTAATCACTGCACTTATCGGTGTAGGGTTTGCAGCATTAACCGCGCACCTGCTCTATCAAAAGGAGCAGGAGGCAATTCGTAAAGAGCTGCATAAAGATGTCAATAATGCGGCAATGGCGCTCGCGCGAGAGGTAAACTTAGGCCTAGAGTTGCTTTATGCAGTGAAGAACCACTTTGATGCGGGCCATCGACTTGATGCTCGCAATTTTCAACCCCTCACTTCTGGTGTGTTAAAGCGCCATCCAAGCTTTAAGTCGATAGAGTGGGTAGATATCGTTATGCATCATCAGCGTCGGCATTACTCGCAGGGAATGGAAAAAGCGGGTGCTGCGCCATCACGATTTAATATCGTCGAGCTTGATGCCCAGAATCAATTGATCCCCGCGACGCGACGCGATATGTATTTTCCACTCAGATTTACCTCAGGTAAGAATCAAGAGGCTTCGGTCATTGGCTATGATCTTGGTTCCACGCCAATCACACGCCAAGCACTGACCACCAGTTTTAACACTGGTGTTCCTGTAGCAACGCCCGCGACTACGATTGAACGTGCGTATGGTGATGTGCGTGGTTTTTTGCTGATTATGCCAATTTTGCTCGATCCTGACCAGCTGAGTGGAGAAGATACTCAGGACTTACGCGGCTTTTTGGTGGCAGTGATTGATGTGAATACTTTGGTCAATCTTGCGATAGAAACCGTCATTAATGATGGCATTAACTATACCTTGATTGATACAACAGTCCCGAACAATCGTCAGGTGTTGCACACTCAGCGCGTCGAACTGGCTCAAATGACGAATGCTCTCTCACAACAGCCAGCGGAGCCGATCCTCTTTGCGGGGCGAGAGTGGGAGCTGGTGGGATATCCCACCATTAGTTATATGCAAGCCAGACAAAGTTGGATGCCGCTATGGACCTTTATAATAGGAAGTGGGATTTTCTTTGTGATTTGCTACTTGCTATATCGTTTGCAGTCGCGAGCATACAGTATCCAGGTTCAAGTCGAGCAAAAAACGCATGCCTTGAAAGAGGCGAATAGTCGACTTGAATCAATGACCAAATGTGACGGGCTAACGGGGCTGTATAATCGGACGCAGTTTGAACAAGCGTTGGAACGAGAAGTTCAGCGGGCAGTCCGTGATGACTCTCCACTGAGCTTGATGCTAGTGGAGATCCAACATCTTTCAACGTATAACCAACAACAGGGGCGAATAGCCGGTGACCAACTAATCCGCCAAATTGCACAGGTACTTGATGAAATGCTCAAACGTCCTGGAGATCTTGTCTGTCGCTATACCGGTAGCCAATTTATCGCCATTTTACCGCGGACGGAAGGGGCGTCGAGGTTGGGTGAAGAGTGCGTAACGACGGTGAAAAGGTTGCAGGTGCCTTTTGAGGAAGAGCCTGATGACACCGTATCGGTCTTTGTAGGGGGGGTGACGGTGGATAATCAAAAAGAAATGACAGTATCACGCTTGTGTGCCTATGGTGAGATTGCTTTGACACGGGCCAAGTCTGACAATGATACGGGTTGGCATTGGATGGATATCTCTGAAGGCGTTGCCTTGTGAGCAGAGAGCGGTACTAAAAGCACCGCCCTATATTGACAGCATAGTCCATATGCTGACAGGTTAGTTTACCTCGCCTTTGTTAAAACGCGAACCAACAACTGGACTCTTTAGCGTTTTATCCGCAACCGAGTTTGCTACATTGATTTGTGTAAAGACTAACGTATGTGTCTCATTGCGAAGCAACAGGGTATTATCGCGTACTGTCGCGTCGCTCCATTCGCTGAGCACTTGACTCATGGTTTGCTCTAGCTTCATCGAGTCGGATGAACAAGCCATTTTTGTGCTTGCCATACCCGCTATTTTAAAGCGGTTGCTGTTGAGCTCAGCATTACCAAAATATCGGTTACAACCGGTGTAACCACTGACGTCCATATCCTTATTGACTTTTAGTGTTGGGGATCCTTCCGCACTGATAGCCTGCTGATCGATCATGGTAAGCTGCCACTCCTGTGCAACTCCAGATGTTGTCATCTTGTTGCTGGAACCACTACCGGCATAATTGCCGCTACTACATGCGGTTAGTCCGGCAGCGAGCATGACCGCCATCAACACGTGTTTCTTCATAATGACTCCTTAGTCACTAACAGTGGGTTTCAATTCAAGCGTAGCTAAGTAATTAACAAATATGCCAGTAAAAATGTGATTTTATGTCAGGCTATTGTCTTTTTTAGTAGGCGATAAAAAAGCCCCCGGTAGAGGGGGGCAACATATACCATCGCGTGTCTTATTATTATTGAAACTTCATCAGTAAAGCGGAGCGAAATGCTAGCAGGAATGCCTAGTAGGAGAGCGTATACCATGTTTGCGAATATTGACTCGTCAACTTTTTAGTACGATATCTTGAGACGTTATCAAAGAAAAATGACAGTTTAATGTCACCGATATGATGATGCTTTCGCAGCGTGGTGATGATGTTTAGAACATAACGGCATCATCTTACTATGCGGGGTGATCAAGGTAGATGTTCAGTTTACTTGACAGAGTCGCTTTTGAGGTTGTGCAATCCGTCGACAGACAGTAAAACCACAGCGTCCGCGAGGTGTATTTTTCAGTTATTAACGTTATGCTTCTAATTGATGACAACACTGATCCAAAAATAGCGACAGTGTGTAAGTAAAAAGAATGGCTTAGGGCTGACCCAAAAAGGAATCCATCATGGCATTGAGCGATGCTGCAAAAAAAGTTCAGGAAGCGTTGATTGCTCGTGGTATTGAAACCCCAATGACGACGACATCGACAATGTCTTCAGAAGAACGAAAAGAAAAAATCGAGTTTCACATGCGTGAGATTCTGCAGTCGATCGATTTGGACCTTACTGATGATAGTTTGGCGGAAACGCCAGCTCGAATTGCCAAGATGTATGTCGATGAAATTTTCTCAGGCTTGGATTATGCCCATTTCCCCAAAGTGACCATGATTGATAACAAAATGGGGTGTGATGAAATGGTCCGCGTGAAAGATATTTCCGTAACCAGCACCTGTGAGCATCATCTCGTCACCATTGATGGGCGCGCAACCGTGGCCTACCTGCCAGATAATAAAGTTATTGGGTTGTCGAAAATAAATCGGATTGTGCGCTTCTTCGCCCAGCGACCGCAGGTGCAAGAGCGACTCACTCGTCAAATACTCGTTGCGCTACAAACGTTGCTTGAAACCGAAAACGTAGCGGTCCGTATTGAAGCAACCCATTACTGCGTGAAATCTCGCGGGGTAATGGATGCTAACAGTGAAACCACAACCACAGCACTTGGCGGGCAGTTTAAGAAAAATGCTGCGACACGTGCCGAGTTCCTACACGGTATTCAATAGCAAAAAGCGCCCGATGGCGCTTTTTCTCATTGAAGGTGGAAAGATGTTCGCCGTTACTCAAATTGTCTTGCTAGATCGTGGAATTGTCTGACTTTATCGCGAAGCAGGCTGCTTGCTTCAGAAACATCATTGACCTCATTGAGATTTTGTTGTGAGACTGACTCAATGTTATGGATCTCATGACTGATATCCGTAAAGGTCCGTAACTGTGCTTGCGTGGAATGATGGGTTTCCTGGGTTCTTCCCACCACATCGTCGATGGCTGTCGCCACGGCGTGCAAACTCGAAATACTATGATCCGTCGTGTCGACGCACTGCTGGGTTTGTTCATGGCTTTCATGGATCTGATCTTGCCAATGAGAAATCGTGTTGTGCATTTCTTGTATGGAAGTTTGGATCTGCTCGGTGGCACTCTGTGTTCGGCTGGATAATGCACGGACTTCATCGGCCACGACGGCAAATCCTCGGCCTTGCTCTCCTGCTCGAGCGGCTTCAATCGCGGCATTCAAGGCAAGAAGATTCGTTTGTTCAGCAATCCCACTGATTTCACTCATGGATTCCGTCACGCGCTCAGCGGTCACCGAGAGCTGTTGAGTTGCAGAGAGTGAGCTTTCTGAACGATGGGCCAACGTTTTTAGCTGCTCACCCGTCTGTTGCAACAAGGCTTGCGTTTCTTGGCTTCGCTGTTGCACCGAGTGAAGGAGATCCACGCTTTGCTGGGCATTATCTGACACTTTATTCGCGGATTCAGAGGCATGGTCAATATTGCCTGCAATTGACGAGATCTGGTGACTCTGTTTATTGATGGCATCAGAGACGCGTTTCGATAATGCGCTTAGTTCATCCGAAAACTGGTTAAGTGATAAAGAGGCATCTAGCATTCGACCAAGAATCGTACGAATACGCGCATTCAGCAGTTTAACTTTATAATCAGCGACCGAACTGAGTCCTGTCCCAGAATAGACATAGCGGCTAATGCTGTCATAGTCGGATTGAAAGGCGCGGACAAGTGTTGGTAGGGTAAACAGTTCATCACGAAAAAGGGTGCCTAGCACAAATGGCATTGCGATGGCTCCAGCAATATCCCACCCGGAAATAACGCGATCAAACATTAATGAAACCGGTGCAGCCGCTAAGCCTACTACCATGAAAGCGTGCTTGAGAGTGGCTGGTATATCGGCGATCGATAAGCGTTTAAGCGAACTTCCTGACTGCTCTGCGGAACGGAGCTTTTGATAAATTTGCGCTGCCCGGTGTTTGACTTCGGGATCGAGTTTGACGCGCACAGATTGGTAGCCGGTGACTTGGCCGCGATCATAAATGGGAGTGACATACGCATCTACCCAATAATAATCGCCGTTTTTACAACGGTTTTTGACGATGCCTCGCCAGGGTTGATTTGCCTTGAGGTTGCGCCACATATCGGCAAACGCGGCTTTTGGCATATCGGCGTGGCGAATAATATTATGCGGGGCGCCAGTCAGTTCTCCTTCATCAAATCCCGCGATACGAATAAATTCTGGATTGCAGTAGGTAATAACGCCGCGCTTATCAGTGGTTGAGACGAGGCGTTCATCGTCACCAAATATAACTTCATTATTACTCATAGTGGTTTTCTTTTTGGTCACAGGTCATAAAAATCTTATTGTTTTAGTGTAGTGGTTACAGGCTTGCTATTAATATTATTGTTAATAAATTGTTTAGTTATGAAAATTTTCAACAAAAAAAGGGCCTTGCGGCCCTTTGTTTCATTTTTAAGACAGCGACGCTTAGTCTAAAACCTTTGCGATCGCAGTGCAAAGTGGCAACATATTGGTGTGCGTCATACCCGCCACATTGAGGCGACCAGAGCCGACGATATACACGCCGTACTCTGCTTTTAATGCATTCACTTGTTCTTTATTCAGTCCCGAGAAGGAGAACATACCGTTTTGCTGTTCAATGAAGCTGAAATCACGTGAGACGCCTTGTTCTTTCAGTGTTTTGACAAACTCAGTACGCATGGTTTTGATGCGGTCACGCATATCAGCAAGTTCCTGCAACCACTCAGCTTTCAGTGTCGGATCGTTAAGGATCGTGGTCACTACCGCCGCACCGTGTGCAGGTGGGTTAGAGTAAATAACACGTGCGATGGTTTTAACCTGACTAAAGGCCTTGGTTGCTTCTTCTTGGTTACGACCAACTAGCGTGAATGCACCAACCCGTTCGTTATACAAGCCAAAGTTTTTTGAGAACGAGCTTGCGATAAGCAGCTCGGGACATACCTTGGTAAAAATACGTAAGCCGGCGGCATCTTCTTCGACACCGGTGGCAAACCCTTGGTAGGCAAAGTCGAACATTGGCAATAGGCCTTTGCGCTGACATAGCTCAGCGAGCGCTTGCCACTCTTGCTCGGTAGGGTCGATGCCAGTAGGGTTATGGCAGCAGCCGTGGAGCAGCACGACATCACCAGCGCTGGCTTTCTCTAGGTCTGCCACCATCGCCGAAAAGTCTTTATCATTTTTAGCCGCATCGTAATAGCTGTACTCGGCTAAAGAAAGGCCAGCGGCTGTAAATACGCCTTTGTGGTTTGCCCAGGTTGGATTGCTGATCCACACCGTCACCTCGCCAAGGTGACGTTTAATAAACTCACCCGCTAAGCGAAGGGCGCCGGTGCCACCTGGTGAGTGCGCGGTTTGCGCGCGTTTGTCGTTGATAACGTCGGCTTGCTCACCGAACAGCAATTGTTGCACCGCGAGGCCATATTCGGCCGTGCCAGGAATGCTTAAATAGGATTTGGTGCTTTCTCTGTCGAGAAGTAGTGCTTCGGCTTTTTTGACGGAAGGGAGTACCGGTGTCTCACCGTGCTCGTTTTTGTAGACGCCCACCCCGAGATTGATTTTGTCTTCACGTGGGTCAGCTTTATATTCTTCAGTCAGTCCTAGGATAGGATCAGCGGGAGCGGCAGAGATATTCTCAAACATTGGTGTCGTCCATGGTTATGATGAATGAAAGTCAGGCTGGGATCGTTATACCACTTGTTTTCAAGAATAGAAACTGAGTACCAAACGTACCAGCCGAGCCTGAGTGACCCGTTTTACGTGCCAACAGGCAAGAAAAAGGCTGCGTATATGCAGCCTTTGAATTCTTTTTCTTAGAAGCTTGCGTTACGTGGCGAACGTGGGAATGGGATCACGTCACGGATATTGCTCATGCCAGTCACATAAGAGACTAAACGCTCGAAGCCAAGACCGAAGCCAGAGTGTGGGACTGTGCCGTAGCGACGAAGGTCGCGATACCACCAGAAATCATCTTTCTCTAGACCCATTTCTTCGAGGCGTTGATCAAGTACATCAAGGCGCTCTTCACGCTGAGAGCCACCGATGATTTCGCCGATACCCGGTGCGAGTACGTCCATCGCAGCAACGGTCTTACCGTCATCGTTCATACGCATATAAAACGCTTTGATATCTTTTGGATAGTTTTTAACGACAACCGGGGCGTTGAAATGCTCTTCCGCTAGGTAACGCTCGTGCTCAGAGGCTAAGTCGATACCCCATTCAACCGGGAACTCAAACGTTTGGCCGCTATTTTGCAGAATAGTGACTGCATCGGTGTAGTCCACTTGGGCAAAGTCTGCGCTCACGAATTTTTCCAAACGCGTGAGTACGTCCTTGTTGATCCGTTGTTCAAAGAACTGCATGTCATCTTTGCGTTCGTCAAGAACGGCTTTAAAGACATATTTGAGCATTGCTTCTGCGAGTTCAGCAGAATCATCCAGATCGGCAAAGGCCACTTCCGGTTCCACCATCCAAAATTCAGCCAAGTGACGGCTGGTGTTGGAGTTTTCGGCGCGGAAGGTGGGGCCAAAGGTATATACTTTGCTTAGTGCGCAGGCATACGTCTCCGCGTTCAACTGACCGGAGACGGTCAAAAACGCTTCTTTGCCGAAAAAGTCTTGGTCATAGTCGACATCGCCTTGCTCGGTTTTTGGCACGTTTGCCATGTCTAAGGTCGAGACACGGAACATTTCACCGGCACCTTCGCAATCAGACGCGGTGATCAGTGGCGCCGACATCCAGTAATAGCCTTGCTCGTGGAAAAAGCGATGGATGGCTTGTGATAAGGTGTGTCGTACACGTGCAACGGCGCCAATGACGTTAGAGCGAGGGCGCAGGTGAGCCACTTCACGCAAGTACTCGATGGAATGGCGGGTTTTGGCCATGGGGTAAGTATCTGGATCATCGACCCAACCCACCACTTTCACCGCGGTAGCCTGAAGCTCATACGCTTGGCCTTTCCCTGGAGATTCTACGACCTTGCCTGTCACTTCGACAGAACAGCCTGCAGTAAGACGAAGAACGTCTTGCTGATAATTGTCCAGCTCATTAGGGACCACGGCCTGAATGGGGTCAAAACAAGAGCCATCATAGATGGCAAGAAAAGAAATACCGGCTTTGGAATCTCGGCGTGACCGGACCCATCCACGCACAGTCACTTCAGTGTCGACTGCCGCCTTGCCGCGCAGGACGTCTACTACAGGCGCGTATGTCATAATTCGCTTCTATCTCCGTTTAGGGTAATACGGCCAACTGGGTATGACCGCATCAATGATTTTACACATTAGGCTAGCAAGTTTACCTGTATCCTGTATAGCTTCAAGGCTTGAGCGAGTCTGAGAGCTGAAATTGGCCAATTAATCCTTCTAGTTGCTCAACCAGCTGCTCGAGATTAGCACTGATCGCCTTCACTTCGTTGGCATTGGTGGCCGTATCATTCGCGTGGCTTTGAATACGACCGACCTGCGAGAGTAGCGCATCTGTCATGGTGGCTTGGTGATCGCTTTGCTGGCTAATATCGTCAGCGTTATTGTTGACTGTCGTCACCTGTTCAGCAATATGACCTAGCGCTTCGGAAAGTGCCATGACGGTTTCCCCTCGTTGGTTTGCGCTTTTACTAGTCGCTTCAACGGCTTGTGCAGAGGCTTCACTGCCAGAGCACAAATTTTCAATAATGGTTTGAATCTCGCCTGTTGCATCATGACTGCGGCTAGCCAGGTTACGCACCTCTTCCGCGACCACGGCAAAACCACGCCCTTGCTCTCCGGCTCGGGCGGCCTCAATCGCAGCGTTAAGGGCGAGTAAGTTAGTTTGTTCCGCGATTTCACGGATCACGCTGAGGATGGTGGTGACTTGTTGGCTTTGTTGGTTAACATCCAAAATTTGGGTACGTACTTGACCAATATCTTCCACCAACTTGCGAATATCATTGGCGGCGACGTTGGCTAAGTCGCTACCTTGATTGGCGCTATTTGCGGCGGATTCACTGAGTTGAGCGGCCTCTTGCGTTCGGTTTTGGATATCATGTTGGTGCTGTTGGACATTATCGATCGCAGATGACATATCATTGGTTTCGTGGCGCTGGCTATCTGCCAATTGGTCGGTATGGCTAGAAACACGGATCAAGTTCATTGCTTCAGAAGAAAGCGTCTCAGAGGTGCGCTGAACTTGTTGTAAGCTAGCCGAAAAGTTATCGAGCAACTGATCACAGCTATCACACAGTTCACCGATTTCATCGTCGCGCGTATTATTAAGGCGCTCAGCGAGGTTCTTGTCATGACTGGTGCGCTTCATAAAAGCAGATACGCGTTTGAGTGGAGATACAACCCAACGGCGGATGACTGTTAATGAGATCAAAAAGCCAATCACGGCAATGCTTCCCATGATCCCAGCGGTGATAAGCATTTCTTTATCAATGGTGCCATACAGTGGCTCAAGATCGTATTCAAGACGGATCACGCCGAGCACCGTGCCTTCTTCGGCCACATGGCACTGCAGGCAATTAGTACCGCGATAATCACTGCTCGCTTTCATCGGCAGTGCAACCACTAAGCCTTCTCCTGCGTCAGTATCAAAGGTTTCGACAATGGTTTCACCCTTTAAAGCGCGCTGGTCGATATTGTCTTGTGGTGATTGTTCTGGGTTACCTGGACCAAAAAAACGGGTGATCGCGTCACCTCGGATCACGCGGGCCTCATCAATGCCTTTGTGTGAAAGCATTTTTTCTCGCAACGTATTGCGTTGGCTGATGGTCCCAGTGAGCATCAGCATGTTGAGGCTGTCAAAATAGTTAGATGCCTTATCCAGTGTTTGTTCACTGACGATAGAGGTCATTAAAGCTTTTTGTTGATGCGACTGGTATGCCAGCGATGTGGCGAGCACGAGAGCGAAAACAAGGAAAAGAGCAAGAAGAATTTTGCTCGCAAGAGTCATGCGCATGAGTCAACCATTTGTTATTAAGTTATAGGATTGTCAATTATAGTCTGTAGCCACTATGTTAAACCCAGAGTGCGGCAGTGCGTGAATCCCCATATAAAATGTGTGATTTCATCGACGTAAATCATCTTATTAATGAGACACACTACAGTGTGGCAGCCCAATTTGGGGAGGAGGAGATAAACCGTGTGCTCAACACAATGAATGCGATTGAGTCGACAGATGAATTTAAGTAGCATGCGGCCTCTTGTTGTTGTTGGAATAGAGCAAAATGACCACTGAGTTGTTTAAAGAGTTTACCTTTGAAGCGGCACACCACCTACCGAATGTTCCAGAAGGGCATAAATGTGGTCGTTTGCATGGGCATTCATTTACAGTGCGTTTATACGTAGAAGGCGAGGTCGATCCGCATACCGGATGGGTCGTTGATTTTGCCGAAATTAAAGCGGCGTTCAAGCCAATTTATCATCGCCTTGACCACTATTACCTTAATGACATTGAGGGGCTGGAGAACCCGACTAGCGAAGTGCTTGCACAGTGGATTTGGCAACAGGTTAAGCCGGAATTACCTTTGCTGAGTAAAGTGATGGTGAAAGAAACATGCACAGCGGGTTGTACGTATTACGGCAATGGCGAATAGCTGTCAATTATCGCGACCGAATGCGCCGAGATGAGCTCGGCGCAATGCATAGTCCTTCCTACGGCTCTTAGGCAATCGAAAGATATTTATGGGTTTGTATCGAGAGCCGCCATCCACGAGTAATACAGGTCTCAATGCATAACTGGGTCGCACGTGCTTTTTGACTCACCGGTTGCAGTGCGATCGTCGTTGCGTTTGAGGGAGGACAAGCCGCCAGCAAAGCATCCAGTTGGTCAATATCTTTTTCTGTTCCTACCGGATGTTTCACTTCATCGGCCCGCGCCATCGCCTCTACTAGCACTGGCAGCTTACCGCGCATATTAATTTTAGGGGAAACAGTGACCCAGGTATTTACAGAGGTATGTACCGGATAGGTACCGCTGGTTTCTATCTGGCATTGACAACCTACGTTTTCTAGAGTCGTGGTGAGCGGCCGCAAGTCATAAATACAAGGCTCTCCGCCTGTAATGACAATATGACGCGCGTGATATCGGCTCATAATCTCGGTAGTGATGGCGTCTTCATCCAGCCAACACCAAGCGGGGGAGTCTTCAGACTTATCGATAATAAAAATCTTATCTTTTTGATCGTTATCATCAGTTTCCCAGGTTTGCTTGGTATCGCACCAGGCGCAGCCGACCGGGCATCCTTGTAAGCGAATGAACACAGAGGGCACGCCTGTGAAAGTGCCTTCGCCCTGAATCGTTTCAAATATTTCGTTGACTCGGTACATGGTGATTTGCAGCGATAGGTAATGAGCCGGCCATTATGCCAACGAATACGACAGAGGTCTTGTTTTTTACCTCGTGATTAGGTGTTACACAGCGTTACCGTTTAAGCGGGTTTTGTGAGTTTGTACGCGATTTCATTCATATAAAGTGACCGACATCACGTGCTAGCAGCGAATGACTTCACAATTAGTTCGCGAAGTAAAAAAATTCATGTAGATAGGCGGTGACAGGTTTTATCGCCATAGCCAAGCAGCAGTGGGAAAGGGCATGATTATTGGGCAACCGGGACATATCGATCATATAAAGCGCAAGAACGCGGGGACGATTTATAACTTAATCGACCGCTTCGAGCCTATTTCGCGGATCGAGCTCTCGAAACGTAGCCAACTGGCACCGGCCAGTATTACCAAAATTGTGCGCGAACTGATGGACGCCCACCTTGTTAAAGAGACCCATATTCAGGGTACCAGTATGCGTGGTCGCCCGGCTGTTGGTTTGGTGCTCGATAACGAGGGGTGGCAGTTTTTATCCATGCGTCTCGGGCGGGGTTATCTCACGATGGCATTGCACTCATTAAGCAGTGACATATTGATTCAAGAGCGACATGAATTAACGGTGATGGCACAAGATGCGCTCCTGACAACGGTCGTTGAATACGTGAAATCCTTCTTTTCTCGTCACCAAGAGACCGTTGACCGAGTCACCAGCATCGCGGTGTCTTTGCCTGGCTTGGTCAACAGTGCCCAAGGCACAGTGATCCAAATGCCACACTTTGATGTTGACCATATGCCTTTGGGGCCGGTGTTACATCGTGAGACAGGGCTGCCGGTGTTTGTTGGCAATGATACGCGTTCATGGGCACTGGCCGAAAAGTTGTTTGGTAACGCAAAGGAAGTGGATAGCGCGGTGTTGGTTGCTGTTCATAATGGTGTAGGGGCAGGGATCATGCTGGAGGGCAAAGTTCTTCAAGGACGCGTTGGCAATGTGGGCGAGCTAGGGCACATCCAAATTAAGCCTTTCGGTAAACGCTGCTTTTGCGGAAATTATGGCTGCCTTGAAACGGTAGCAAGCCTGTCTGCCGTGTATGAACAGGTTCAGACGCTGCTCAACGAGGGCCACCCGAGTCAGCTGCATGGCAAACCGTTAACCATCGAAGGAATTTGTGACGCTGCTGTAGCAGGCGATGGATTGGCACATCAAGTGATCACTGAGCTTGGCCATCACTTGGGGACAGCGATTGCTATCGTGGTGAATTTATTTAATCCAGAAAAAATATTGTTTGGTGGTGAGTTTAATCGCGCTAAACCTGTGCTTTACCCTGCGATGATGGAGTGTTTAAAAACGCAAACTATTCCTTTGTATAGTCAGCATTTAACTCTGGAAGAAAGCTATTTTTATACGCAAGCGACTATGCCAGGGGCGGCGATGGTGAAGCAAGCGATGTATGACGGTAATTTATTAATGAAAGTACTGGAAGGCTAGTCGCTAACGGAGTGTATTAGAAGCGCTTGAAGTGACGAAGACAGTAAAACAAAAAGCAGGTGGATATCCACCTGCTTTTTTTTGTTTAGAGGTCGCGGCTTAATTGCTTTTGCGCTCTTCACCTAAGCATGCTGCTGCGGTGAAGACGACGTCTGTTGAGCTGTTTAGCCCCGTTTCGGCTGAATCTTGTAAGACGCCGATGGTGAAGCCAATCCCAACCACTTGCATAGCAATCTCTTGTGGGATACCAAACAAGTTACAAGCTAGAGGGATCAACAGCAGTGAACCACCGGCCACCCCTGATGCACCACAAGCAGATACAGCGGCAACAATACTCAATAGGATTGCCGTTGCAATATCGACTTGGATCCCAAGTGTGTGAACAGCCGCCAGGGTTAAAACCGTAATCGTGATAGCTGCACCACCCATATTAATGGTTGCACCAAGTGGAATAGAAACCGAATAGGTGTCTTCATCAAGATCGAGGCGACGGCACAGTTGCATATTCACCGGGATGTTAGCTGCTGAACTACGGGTAAAGAAGGCGGTTAAGCCACTTTCACGCAGGCAGCGGAAAACAAGAGGGTATGGATTTTGACGCGTTTTGTAAAAAACGATCAACGGATTCACGACTAAAGCGATGGTTGCCATGCTGCCGAGTAGTACCCCAAGTAGGTGCAAATACCCCATGAGGGCATCAAAGCCACTTTTAGCTAACGTGCTTGCCACTAAGCCAAAAATACCTAAAGGAGCAAAACGGATCACAAAGCGCACGATCATCGATACCCCCTCGGACACATCCGAGAAGACACGTTTTGTCTCGTTAGAGGCATGATGCAGGGCAATTCCCAAGCCGATAGCCCAAGCTAAGATGCCAATATAGTTCCCGTTCATCAATGCATTTACGGGGTTATCTACAATGTTGAAAAGTAGGGTGCTTAATACTTGGCTGATCCCTTCTGGCGGTGTAATGCTAGCATCAGTAGCTGCAAACTCTAGCGTGGTTGGGAATAAAAAGCTCATCGTTACCGCCGTCAGCGACGCTGCGAGCGTACCGATAAGATAGAGGCCGATGATTGGGCGCATATTCGCACGCTGGCCTTGTTTCTGGTTAGCGATGGAAGCAGCAACTAAAACGAAAACCAAAATGGGTGCGACTGCTTTCAAAGCGCTGACGAACAGTTGCCCGAGCAATCCGGCGGTACCGGCCAGTTCGGGTGATAGATAGGCTAAAACGCCACCGGCAAGGATACCGATGAGGATTTGAAGTACCAACGAGTTGCCTCGGCTGACACTGGCGAGTTGTGTTTGACTCATGTGATTCTCACTTCACTGTGTTTATTATCAATGGCTGTTAATGAATCGTTAGAAGTGACGAATTAAACCAGTTTGATTCACCCTCTGTAAAGGGATAATTACTACTTTGCACTAGTTATGTAGGACTGAGCCGGAGAGTTGTCATTAAGTAAAGGTTTACCAGGTGTAATTATTCTGTTATCGCGACGAGATTAATGGCGATAACGGGGGACATAGCCGAGTAAATGCACGCATTCCTTTGCCTCTATAGCATAAAAAAAGGCGGCTTCGCAGCCGCCAGAAGGATAACAACTAACACAGAAACCTTTAATAAATCGCATGTCCCACGGTATTTAGCAATTTGCTCATACCTTTCGTGAAATAAAGGGGGGCGTTGGCCACCGTATAGCACAGACAACCTTCTTTTGTCTGTGGAGTATGATGGTGTCGGTTGTCTAACAAGATAAAGTCACCGGGTACGTACCGGCCACTTTCGTCTTCAAACGTTCCATCCAACAACAATGTTAATTCATAGCCTTTGTGGGTATGAGCGGGCACTGACCCGCCTTCATCGATATGAAGGAAGCTTGCTCGTGTTGCTCCCTCGTCAAGGTTCAGCCGTGCTCTTTGCACTTTACCGAAGGACGCCCAAGTCGATGTTCCAAAACGTTGCAATGCACGAGGTAGTGCGTAGGTTTTGTCACCCACGGTGATCTGAGATGACCGTGGCTCACTTTGCGTCATCACTTTATTATCGTTAGCTGCGGTATCTGCAAAGATCGCAGCAAGCATCTCGTGCTCAGCATCCTCATTCCACTCTGAGGGCACTGCGTCATCATTAAACGCATTCGCGGCTAATTTATCTTCCGCAACGGCAACATAGACTTGGCATTCCTGGCAGAGCTCGACATGAGCTGACAACGCAATCGCCATCGAGGTAGGCAGTTCGCCTGCAGCAAACGCATCAAGTAAATCGGTCGATGGGTGATATTTAATCATTGTTTAACCTCCAGGTGATTGCGAAGCTTTTCTAAACCTAAGCGCAATCGGGATTTTACGGTGCCAAGTGGCACGTTCAACTGTTCGGACAGCTCTTGGTGAGTCAGTTGCTTGAGATAAACACCTCTTACTACCTGCTGCTGTACTTCCGGTAATTCGTCAATGAACGTTAACAATTCCTGATCCATCATGTACTGAGCGCCGGGATCAACATCATTATCTTGTTGCCCTGATTCAAGAACTGGCCATATATCATCACTAAAGTTGTCTTCACGATTCGACTGAACCTTACGCAACATATCAAAACTGATATTACGCATGATGGTAAACACCCAAGTGGTCGCCGCACCCTTTTCAGCATTATACAAATGTGCTTTGCGCCAGATAACCAACATGGTTTCTTGGACTAACTCCATCGCTTGACCGTCAGCTCTTAGGTGTTTTGACCCATAAGAACGAATTTTGGGTCCAAAGAACCGAAACAAACGTTCAAAAGCCGCACGATCACGCTCTTCAGCAACTTTTAGTAATAACCCTGACAACTCTTCTTTCGTCACGTCAGTCATGCTGGCACGCGTATCCCGTCTGGAAATAGTGGTCTCAGTATACATGGTTTGTGGCGCAGTCATAGTTGAGTCCTATCTGTCTTAGCCGTCCATTTCATACCCAGTACGCGGAGCAAAGCAATTGGATCACTCCATTTCTTGTTCAAGCAACTGGCTGATAAATTGCTTTGCTTCTTCTGCTGACTCTTGAGCAATAAACCATTGTTTTTGCGCATTAGAAAGCGGCAAAATCTCGAGCCAGCGCTGACAGCTCCAGGTTAAATCTTCGAAATGAGGTGCCTCATATTGCTCAGCGTGTTCAGGGTGAGCGGCAAAAACATGCTCTAATCCCGAAGCGATGCGACCTTTGTTTTCCGGCTCACGATGATCAACAAAATCATCATGTGGCCAGTCACTGAGGACGCGTGTTTCACCGATCCATAATCTATCTTCTGCTTGCTCAGTTGATAAGATTTCCACCCGTTGACGGCCGGCGATGGTGATCCCCAATAAACCGTCGGACAGTGTCTCGAAATCAACGATGTCGACTAAGGTGCCGTACTTGTAAAGACGCTTTCCCTGGATCATTGCCAGCACAAATCCTTCTTGATTCGCTGAGCACTCACGGACGAGGCGCAAATAACGCGGTTCAAAAATGCGCAGTTTGGCTCTACCACCTGGTAATAAAAACAGGGGCAAAGGAAACAGCTTGGTCATATTCATGCCTCCTTTTATCGATTAAACATGCCCTCCATTACGCGTAGGACGATGGATGCGATCAAGCCAGGACCATATTGCGCCAATCATATTGACATTAAGAATCGTTATGGCACTCTGGACGTCTAAATGGCCAATTAGCAAGGTAAAGGGAATGAAGATAAAACAATTCAGCGCAAGTCTCGCGATACTTCTCGCGGCGGTATTCCTCTCAGGGTGTTCCGACCAAACTGAAACCATTAAAATTGGCGCAACGGTAGGTCCCCACGCGCAAGTGGTTGAATCGGTGGCTGAACAAGCGAAAGAAGAAGGGATTGATGTTGAAGTCGTAGAGTTCTCTGATTACATTTCGCCTAATGCAGGCTTAGCGGATGGCAGCTTGGATTTAAACAGTTATCAGCATCAGCCGTTTCTTGATAATTTCAACCAAAACCATGATAGCGAGCTGGTATCGATTGGCCGTTCTATTTTAATGCGGATGGGGATTTACTCTGACAAAGTCGACAAGGTCGAGGCGTTAGCGAATGGCGCACAAATTGCGATCCCCAATGATCCCACTAATGCCGGTCGCGCGCTGTTATTGCTGGAAGACGCAGGATTGATTACGTTGGCTGACAATGTTGGCTTTAAAGCCACGCTGCAAGATGTTCAATCCAACCCTAAACAGCTCGAATTTGTGGAAGTAGAAGCGGCACAACTGCCCCGCAGTTTGCAAGATGTCGATGCCGCGGCGATCACCATGAATTATGTGATGTCATCAGGGCTTGATCCGAGCGAGCAGGGCATTTTCTTGGAATCGAAAGAAGCGCCTCTCGCCGTTATGGTGGTGGCCGCACGCAAAGACGATCAAGATAATCCGACGTATCAGCGACTAATCAGGTTATTCCAGTCCGACAAAACGCGTCAGTTTTTGCAAGATACCTTTAATGGCACCATAGAGCCTGCATTCTAATCTGTTGTCACCCAGTGAAATCGGCCAGTGCAACGCTGGCCGATGGCCAAACGTCATTATTTGTTTACCACTCATACAGTTATTACTGTTACCATAATGATCTATCGGTGATCCACAATGTGCTAGGATCGCGACGTCTACCTCCCCACATCAATAAAACGCATAGGAAACTGGATGCAATCGGCTAATCGCCCATTTAATTGGTCGCCCGTATTGCTGGCATGCCTGACCGTCAGCATTGGGCAATTCAGCATGGGCTTAGTATTTCCGTCTTTGCCCTGGATCGCCCGAGACTTTAATCTCAGCATGGATGATGTCCAACTGCTGATCTCTGCCTATCTACTCGGCTTTGGACCATCACAGTTTATCTATGGGCCTATCTCAGATGCGCTTGGTCGCCGCCGCGTGTTGTTAGCCGGTGTGTTGCTTTCACTGATTGGCTTAACCGTGATGGTGAGTTTTAGCGCCAGCTTCATTGGCCTGGTCATTGGCCGCTGCATCCAAGGAATGGGAACCGGTTGCTGTGCCGTGCTCTCCCGCGCCTTTACCCGTGACTCTTATTCCGGAGATCAACTGCCGCAAGCCATGTCATATTTGATTATGGTGGCGTCGTTGACCCCGATTGTGGCGCCCGTTATTGGCGGGTTCGTTAACCACAATCTAGGCTGGCTGGCGATCTTTATTTTGCTGATGGTGTACACCAGCTTGGTGTGGTGCGTGCTGTTTTTCCTGTTTAAAGAAAGCATGCATACTCGTTCACCGTTGCCCAATGTGAAGGTGATCCTCGGCCGTTATGGCGCACTGCTAAAAACACCGTATTTTCTCTATTTCGCCAGTATTAGCTGGGTGAATTTTACCTTGGTGATCACCACGGTGTCGCTGATGCCATTTTTAATGCAAGAGCGCATCGGTATGACCTCGGATCAATATGCGCTGTGGGCGCTTATTCCGACCTGTGGCTTATTGTTGGGTAGCGCGCTAGTTTCGCGCATTCGTCCGCGTTTGGGCACCAAGCGCATGCTGCTGATGGCACCGGTGATGCAGCTCATCTCTGCGGTTTGGTTATGGCTCACTCCGATGGATCCTTTACTGTTGATGATCGGGCAGTTCTTTATGGTGTTTGGCAACGGGATTGCGCTGCCGTGCGCCCAGTCGCAGGTGATGCAACCTTACTCTAACCAAGCCGGCACCGTCGCTGCGCTCTCCGGTGGTGGACAGATGATTATTTCCGCGTTGATGAGTATGGCGCTATTGAGTTTGGGCGTTAGCGAAGCATGGCACCTTGGTGTGGTAGTAGGCGTGCTTGCGTTACTTTCTGTAAATAATATATTTCGCGGTTTTGCGGCACCGAAAGTCAACGTCGCCAGTACCCCGAGCGAGGCATCATGACAAATACAACACTGAAAACGGGCATGTTTCCGCTGACAACCCCACGCCTGAGCATGCGGCCAATGATCAAAGCAGACTGGCCGTTGTTCCACCGTCTACACACAGACAATGCCGTCATTGCACAATGTTTTGATCCTATGCCACTGGATGAGATTGAAACCCGTTTTGAGCAACGACTCACGCCGTGGTCTCCGGACGCCAAGCATTGGTTGTGTTTGGTAATCGTAGAGACGGCGACACAAACGCCAATCGGCGTCACCGGCTTTTTGCTTGAGCAGGATGTCGCGGAAGTCGGCTATTTACTGTTGCCGCCTTATCACGGGCGTGGTTATGGGACTGAGTCTTTGCAGGCTGTCACCGATTTTGCCATCCATCATGGTGATGCGCGAATCATCAATGCGACAGTGACCGCTGGTAATCTTGCTTCGGCGCGCGTGTTAGAAAAGGTAGGGTTTCAACTCAGCCGTATTGACCCTGATGCCTTTGCAATTGGCGGTGTTTGTTACGACGACTGGATCTACACCTATACCGCAGCATGATTTACATGTTTCCCCAGACCACTGATTTTTTTTTGTTCGTTGACCTCAAGTTATCTTGAGGTTTTATCCTAGCTCTCGATGTTTAGCTTTCCAAGCTCAGTTTTCGATAGCACGGATAAAGGGAATGAATGATGACAACAATCGAACACGTAAATATTACTGTGGTAGACATGGATGCGGCGTTAGCGTTTTTGGCGGTGGCTGTCCCCGATTTTAAAGTTCGCCAAGATGCCCAGTCGCCAAAAGGATATCGTTGGGTGCATGTGGGCAATGAGCACTGCTACTTTGCACTGCAAGAGCCCAACCCAAGTTCAGAGCCCAGCATACAGCCACGCAGTACCTATAAATCTCAAGGCGTGAACCATATTGGCCTGATCATTGATGACATCGATACCATCCGCGAACGCTTGCTTGAAAAAGGGTATCAGCCAAATGGGGCAATGGCGCACGAGACTCACCGCAAGCGGATGTACTTCTATGATAAAGCCGGCTTTGAGTGGGAATTGGTCGCTTACTCATCCGACAAACCGGAAGAAAGGTACCTCTACGAGTAACATACAAAGCCGCACTGCTCGCTTTCCCAAAGAGAAAAACACCGCCCATCTTCAACGGGGCGGTGTGTTTATCCTAGCTCTATTACATCATAGCTTTTACTATAAGAGATAGGCTAGGAACAAGAAACCATCCCCAGATTCCGATGCAGTTGACCCACATAAACAACCTAAACTTTTTAGATTTAGTTGTCACTCGATGTCTTATGAACGGGTAGGCTAGCCAGTAGCCAAATAATCTAGTCCCAATAGAATAGGACATTTGATAGTTCCATCTCATATAGCCTTTTTCGTCATAGTATTTATCTAGATTCTTGGCTAACTGCTTATCGATGAAAACAATTCTTTCAATGCTTCCTAGCGAGACCATTGCGCTCATAATTACTGCAGGAACAGACCATATGATCACATATGCAGCAAATATTCCTATAATAATAGTATAAGCGTGCTCAAAAAAGTTATTCAAAGCCAATCCTCTACAAACTAACTACTCAATTCTTTAAGGTCAACAACATTTTCATAAAGGATATTCTGCAACCAAAGCTATCGATAAGCCTCATGTTACAGGAATGGCGGCTAAAGCTATACCTACCCGAATTTACATGGCTATTTTTCATTAACCTAGGGCTACAATAATTTTGCTATAAGCGCTATACATAATGTTAAAAAAAACAACCAAAATCCAATGCAATTCAACCACATAAATGCATTAAACTTCCAAGAATAAACTTTCACTCTATAACGTATAAAAGGGTACTTTAAGCAATACACCATGAATCTTGTCAAGATATTATAAGACATCATATTCTGATAATCAGAGTGAAGTTTATCGACATCTTTTGCTAACTGTTTATCAATAAAAACAATGCGTTGAGGATCTCCTAAGCTCAATACGGCTCCCGATATAGCACCTACTACACACCAAATGACAAAGTACCAAAATATGACTATTGACAATAAGGCTAAAACTAATTTAAGAGTAATCATCAAAAACTTTCCTGAATGTCTTCGAGCTGCTCTTGCCCCCACTGATAAGCAATATAAATAACATCACCGACATTCTTTCCTATAGTAGAACCAGCGATACCACCTACAGCACCACCTGCAACAAAAGCCCCTATTGAAGCAATCGCTAAGATCGGAGCAGAAGTTACACCAACAACCCCTAAAGCTAATAGTGTCCCACCGACTGCAGCATTACCCATGAAACCTCCACCGTAAATTCCACCAAAAAATCCGGCTACTTCACGAGTAGTGACTTTGCCACATTCCCCTGATCCATCGACGGAGCAGGCGTCATAAATATTCTTCACGCCACTTGCGCCACCAAGCAACAGCCCCACATAGCCGACGCCACGGGAAGCTCCAATACCGACTGCGACATTTGCCATACGTTTACCTAAATTAGGTACGATGCCTTTTGCGATAATCTCATCGGCATGATGAACGACAGAGCGCGTGGATAGTTTGAGATTGCGCTTAATTTGTGTATAGACAGGGATTTTAACGCTACGTCGAGATAATGCAGCAAAGCTTCCATCTAGTTTTTGAAATAGTGAGGCTCGCTCAGCGACAAAAGAACCATAGTTAATACCACCAACACGGCTCGCCATCGCCACCTGAGAGACGTAGAGGTGGTTAATTTCCAAAAGTATGTTATTGATATTTTTTAAATGTTGCTCAATTCCTACAGCTACAGCACCAACTCCCATGGAAGCATAAGCATATAAATCACTTGGTAAGCCATCTTTGCCTACTTTTTTCATGGCTTCGTCAGCATAAAAATCTAGCAATTCAAAGTGACGATTAACGGTGGAAACTTGCTCTTCAGTTAATTTTGCTAACTCTGTACTTGCTGCTGTTGCTTCTTCAATAAGAGCCGACAGCTTACTTCTCTGTGCTTCAGTGGATGGCTCTTTGGTTAGTACGACTACAATTTCCCCTTGACGGACAGGATTGTTCAAATGTGTATTGTATTTCGTCAAAAGCTTCTGGGTGTCGTCACTTGTATCTGAGGAAAAAAGGTTTTGCCAATAGTCGTCGAGAGGCTGAGTTTTTTCTACTTGAGTGAAGCCAAGCTCAAATTCAGTTGCAACATCAGATACCTTTTTGATATTAACAACGGTCACCTCTTTTTGGACTAATTTTTTATGATTAATAGCGACTGTTGAAGTATCAACTAAACAGCGCTCTGTATAGTCATAGTAAGTGTTCAGAGGATGATTAAATGGCTTAGGGCTCTCAGGTGGTAGCTCATAAATAGATTTCTTTTCAATCTCTTGTGGTTGCGAACCCTTCACAGTTAGCAAATCACCTACCGCCAATGACATCGGTTCAGCGTCATAATGTGGGTTCAATTCCAACAGCTGCTTAGCGGACAAGCCATATTGTTCGGCAATAGCAGGCCATGATTCACGTTGGCGGGTAGTCGGATCAAACTTTACGGTATGGGTTAATGGTTGCGCTGAGTCACCAGTTTTGTCGCTATCCGCATCTGCCGGTGAGTTGTCTCGATCAGCAACGGCTTGCTTAGGGGCGGCGAGTAAATCGCTGATAGATAGCTTTACGCCGTTTTCTGCTAGCCATTCATCATCTAAATTATCGAGCTTTTCACGAGTAATTGCTTCTTTGAGATAGACGAGGTGTTGGTCCTCGACGTTTTTTCCACCCAATTTCCAATAAACCAAAATAGCACTCTGGTGCTTGTTAAGGCCTTGGTCATGATTGAGTTTTTCATGGGTAGAACGCGTGACATAAAACTGCCACTTGCCATTGCCTAACAGCTTATATTCTTGAACAAGGCGCTTTTGGTTGAAGTGGTAATAATATCCTTCGGTCGGTAGACCGAGTCGTTCACCTAACTGAATAGATGGTGTCACCGGAATGAAGGATTCTCGGATGATACCTGAACCAATCGGCTTGACCTGCACGGTCTCAGGCACGCTGATACCCATTGACGCTGATGCTATTTTGGCAACAAGCTTTTTGGGCTCATCAAATGCACTATATGTGGTGTACTTAGTGCCATGCTCAGTGGGTGCGGTCTGCCAATCACCTATGACACCTTCTTGTTGTGTTTTGGCTAATAGGAAAGCGCAACCTACCGTTTTACGGAATGTTTTGTCTGAGCTGGCGATTTCGAAACAGTATTCGTATTTGCGCGCTGGCGGCTCATTCGAGCGGTCAGGTTTAACCGGCTCAGGTTCATATGTTTCTTCGATATTTGTTGTCGCAGCTTGCGAGCGGTTACTCGCGCTACCCGATCCACTCGCTCCCGCTGCAACATTCCCAGATTGGTTCGCTCTTGCAGAAAGAGCCGATTGGGCTTGTGGTGAAAGCGTTGTGTTAGCGCTAGGCGCAACGGACCATATCTTGTTAACGCTGTCATGCACCATCGCTGGTCGCTTCGGCGCATCGGTCAATAATACAGACTCACCGCTATCAAGCTTTTCCTTAAATTGAGAAAAGCTCACGCCATCAGGGATGATACTGCTGACGTCACGCTCGTTTAGCGTGCTGATATCGCCCTCTACCTGACTAAACTCATACGCCATAAGTTCGGTCAATCGAACTGCTTTATACCCCACGTTTTTGTCCCGGCCACCATTCATGGCGACGCATTCTACGCGTCAAACCAAATTTTTGGATAGGTTTGTTGTCATGGTTACGTTAGCTCTGGCTAATTTGTGAAGTGTGTGCAAGAACTTTGGTTGACGTTTTCTTGAATCAAACGAAGAAATTCGTGCCAGTATACATGGGATTAGATGTCGCCCCTTATTCAACGGGGCGGTGTGTGCGTCATCGACTCTCTACTCATCAAAAAATTGCTTGATTGCGGTGATCATGCCTTGGGTGAGTTGGTGGAGTTGGTCGTCGCGGATGCAGTAGGGTGGCATCACATACACCAGTTTGCCGAAGGGGCGAACCCAAATGCCTTGGGCGGTCATTAAGGGCTGAATATCGGCCAGATTTACCGGGTCGGTCAGCTCTATTACGCCAATTGCGCCAAGCACACGCACGTCCGCCACACATTCCAATGCGCGAGCGGGGGCTAAGCCGGTTTTTAGCTGCTGCTCGATATGCGCGACGGTCTGCGGCCAGTCACTTTCAAGCAAGGTATCCATGCTGGCGCAGGCCACGGCACAGGCGAGTGGATTGCCCATAAAGGTGGGGCCGTGCATAAAACAGCCTGCATCACCGCTACAGACCGTATCGGCCACATGGCGGGTGGTTAGCGTGGCAGCCAAGGTCATGTAGCCACCGGTCAGTGCTTTACCGACGCAGAGTATATCTGGACTGATCCCCGCGTGGTCGCAGGCAAATAGTTTTCCTGTTCGGCCAAAGCCAGTCGCGATTTCATCCACAATCAGCAGCACATCAAACTCATCGCACAGAGCGCGCACTTGACGCAGGTATTCGGGATGATAAAAGCGCATACCGCCTGCGCCTTGCACGATGGGTTCTAAGATCACGGCGGCCAGTTGGCCGTGATGCGCGGTGAGTGCTTCGCGCATAGGGCGCATATCGCTAGGATCCCACTCACCGTCAAAGCGGCTTTGTGGGGAAGGCACAAAATGATGCTGGGGCAGAAACCCTTTGTAGAGTTTGTGCATCGAATTATCAGGATCCGTTACCGACATGGCGGCGAACGTGTCGCCATGATAGCCATGACGCAAGGTCAAAAACTGTGCGCGTGATTCGCCGCGTCCCTGCCAATATTGCATCGCCATTTTAAGCGCTACTTCTACTGATACCGATCCTGAATCGGCCAAAAAGACTTGAGTGAGCGGGGCGGGTGAATGCGCGACTAAGCGCTCACAAAGCGATACCGCGGGCTGGTGGGTAAGACCGCCAAACATCACATGCGACATCTTATCAATTTGCTGATGCGCTGCGGCGTTCAAAGCAGGGTGGTTGTAGCCGTGAATGGCTGCCCACCATGATGACATGCCATCAATCAGAACGGTGCCATCTTCAAGATGTAGCTCGGCGCCGCTTGCGTGTGAGACGGGCAAGCAAGGCAAAGGGTCGAGCGTTGAGGTGTAGGGATGCCAGATATGTTCACGGTCAAAATGGGTGTCAATGCTCATAAATAAAACAGATGTAAACCAGTGTTATCTTGTTGTGTTGACAGGTTAACGTCTGTGGGTAGACTAGCCAAGCATTAAAACGACAACAACGGGGAAAACCGCGTGGAAATAAGACACAACTGGACCGCACAGGAAGTGCAAGCATTGTTCGATAAACCCTTTATGGATTTGCTGTTTGAAGCGCAGCAAGTGCACCGCGAATATCATCCAGCTAACCAAGTGCAAGTCAGCACGCTGTTATCGATCAAAACCGGCGCGTGTCCAGAAGATTGCAAGTATTGTCCGCAAAGTGCGCGGTATCGTACCGATGTTGAAAAAGAACGACTGATGGAAGTGGAACAGGTGCTCGAAGCGGCAGAAAAAGCCAAAGCTTCAGGCGCGACGCGCTTTTGCATGGGGGCCGCTTGGAAAAACCCCAAGCAACGCGATATGCCGTATTTGCTCGATATGATCCAAGGCGTCAAAGGATTAGGGTTGGAAACCTGCATGACACTGGGCATGTTGGATGCGGAGCAAGCCAAGACCTTGTCCGAGGCGGGTTTGGATTACTACAACCACAATCTCGATACCTCACCTGAGTTTTACGGCAACATTATTACCACGCGGACGTATCAAGAACGCCTCGATACCTTATCCAACGTGCGAGACGCGGGAATGAAGGTGTGTTCCGGCGGCATTATTGGGCTGGGTGAAAGTGCCCGCGATCGCGCTGGTCTGCTGGTCGAGCTGGCCAATATGCCTGCTCACCCAGAAAGCGTACCAATCAACATGCTGGTTAAAGTAAAGGGCACACCGCTTGAGAACGTCGATGACGTCGACCCGTTCGATTTTGTCCGCATTATTGCGGTGGCGCGGATCATGATGCCCAAATCGGCAGTGCGGCTGTCTGCCGGCCGCGAAGACATGAACGAGCAAATGCAAACCTTGTGCTTTATGGCTGGCGCGAACTCGATCTTCTACGGCTGCAAGCTGTTGACCACACCAAACCCTGACGAAGACGCGGATATGCAGCTATTTAAAAAGCTGGGTATTAATCGCGAAGCGGTCAGCCAAAAGCCCGATCAAGTCACTGAGCACGACTTACTTGAGCAAGTGGCCGAGCGAGTCGCAGCGCGCCCGCAAGAGGGCGATTTGTTCTACGACGCCAGTGTCTAAATCCCCATGACTGATACAACATCAGCGCTGATCCGCCGTTATCAGGATGAACTGGCCGCACGTCAGCAACAAGGCTTATGGCGGCAAAGTGGTGACAATGCTGTCGCCGAGTCATGGCGCAACTTTGCGGGGAATGATTACTTGGGCCTTGCGCAAGACCCACGACTGGTGAAAAGGGCGCAGCAGCACCTTGAACGTTGGGGGGTGGGCGCAACGGCCTCGCCGGTGGTATCCGGTTTTACCGCGGCGCATCAATCCCTTTGTGATCAGCTGTGTGACTGGCTCGGTTACTCGCAAGCGCTACTGTTTAACAGTGGTTTTGCCGCCAACCAAGCCTTGCTCTTTACGCTGTTAGGTAAAGACGATGTCTTGTTTCAAGACAAACTCAACCATGCCTCCTTGATTGAGGCTGGCGTATTGAGCCCTGCCACACAGCGTCGTTTTCGTCATAACGACATGGCACACCTTTGCCAGCTGCTGGCCAAGCAGACTCATCCATCGGCATCGCTGATTGTCTCAGAAGGGGTATTCAGCATGGATGGCGATATATCGCTAACCGAAAGACTTGCCGCGATTGCCAACCAATCGGGGACGCTCTGGGCACTGGATGATGCGCATGGGATTGGCGTGTTAGGGCAAGAAGGTGAGGGCAGTATCAGTCGTGGCGCACGGCCGGATATTTTAATCGTGACGTTTGGAAAAGCCTTAGGTGTCGCAGGAGCGGCAGTGCTGGCCTCTCCCACCATTATTGATTATTTGCGTCAGTTCGCGCGCCATTATGTGTATTCGACCGCCATGCCACCTGCGCAAGCGGCACTCATTGAGGATGCGATTAAGCTGGCACGAACAGAGAATTGGCGGCGAGAAACACTCAGCGCCCATGCCGAACAGCTAGCGCAAGGCCTCCACGACTGGTTAGAGACGACGTCTGCTTTCGAACCGCACGCTGGTAATAGGCAGCCTTTACCGCAACTGCTCGCGACACCTAGCCCGATAAAACCGCTGATTATCGGCGATTTGGCAGCGTTACAGCAGGTGAATCACGCTTTGATGAAGGCGCACATTCGGGTGGGGGCGATTCGGCCTCCGACTGTACCTGCCAATACCGCACGCCTGCGGATCAGCTTGTCGGCACAGCATCAAAAAACAGATATCACCGCACTGATTGAGGCGCTTAAGCCGGTATTAGCATGTGACAAAGCGTGCGAGGTGACGCCATGACCGTCGCCGATAAACAAGCGATTGCCAGAGCGTTTGGCCGAGCCGCGCCCCATTATGATGACAGTGCGACGCTGCAGCGCCGAGTGGGTCAGCGCCTGATGGCGTTCGCCAAGCACGATCGGCGTGATATGCGTGAGGGGACCGTGTTGGATGTCGGCTGTGGTACAGGTTACTTTGCTCAGCGGTGGCTCACTCAAGCCAAGACAGTGATTGGACTGGATCTCAGTGCCCCCATGCTAGCCACTGCAAAAGCGCGCTGCGGTGATGCCATGCTAGGCCTACAAGCAGATGCGGAGCATTTGCCGCTGGCCGATAACAGTGTCGATCTGGCATTTAGCTCGTTAGCACTGCAATGGTGTGACGATTTGCACGTGCCATTGGCGGAGCTGAGTCGGGTCGTTAAACCCGGTGGGCAAATTTTGGTTTCAACCCTCCTTGCCGGTTCGTTGTGTGAACTCGACAGCGCGTGGCAACAAGCATGCGGTGCGTCACGGGTGAACCGGTTTATTTCGTTGTCGTCGTTACAGCAGGCAACCCAAACCGCTGGGCTTGCGCATGCCACTATTTATCAGCAGAGCGAGCAGCTGACTTTTGCCAATGCCCATGCGGTGATGAAAAGCTTAAAAGGCATTGGTGCAACCTACCGTCCGCAAGGCGTGGGGCAGCAAGGGCTGGCGACAAGAGCGCAGTTTAGCGCGGTAGAAAAGGCGTATCAGCGTTTTGCTCTTGCCGCCGACACCTTACCGGCGACCTATCAAATTGGCTACATAGTGATTCACCATCATGCATGACAGTTATTTTATTACCGGCACCGACACCGAAGTTGGGAAAACCTACGTTACTGCGGCGCTGTTGCAAGCTTTTATCGCACAGGGTCATCAAGCGGTGGGCTATAAACCTGTTGCGGCTGGTGCCGATTTAGCCCCCGACCACCAACTAAATAGTGACGCTGTCACTTTAAAGCGTGCCAGTGCGATTGCATTGCCGTATGCCGCTATCAATCCAGTGTTGTTAGAAACGCCGTGTTCGCCGCACTGGGCAGCTGCGTTAGCCAATACGCCGATTGATACCCAGACACTTAGCGACGGGTTAGCGCATTTAAAACAGCAGGCCAATCCGGTATTGGTAGAGGGCGCCGGCGGTTGGCAAGTGCCACTGAGTGAGACTGAAACGCTGGCCGATTGGGTCGTCGCGCATCAATTACCGGTGATCATGGTGGTGGGCATTAAACTCGGCTGCTTAAATCATGCCTTACTCACCGCCGAGGCGATTCGTGCGCGCGGGCTTACATTGGCAGGCTGGGTGGCGAATGCGGTTGACCCTGACGCGCAGCACAGCGAGGAAATGGTGCGTTATCTTGATGCGCATTTAGATGCGCCTTGTCTGGGATACTTACCGTTTGATGCCGAAGCCTCGCCAGAACAATGCGCGAGCTACTTAGATATTAAGCCGTTGTAAATATATTGCGAGAATGTAGCGTTCAAAAAAGCCAGCGCTGTGCTGGCTTTTGTCTATTCAGGTAGTCAGTGCGGGTAGACAATTACTTCTGGTCGTCTCGAACACCCATTAGGCTTTGCTGAACCTCGGCCATCTGGCGCGCTGCTGACGCGTCATCCGACGCTAACCCAAGCTCTGAGCAGGCTTCATCGAAGCTCATGCCGAGATGACAGGTTAAGATGTCGATAGCGACTCGGTAGTTTTCTTGCTCTGCCATGGTCTCACTCCATTGATAACGCGTTGCGTTGTTAACGATGCGCTTGTCACCTTTGGTGGTTGCAAGCGTGATAGTTGAAATGACGCTTTATTGTCCATCGGCCCATTGCTGTGTTGGCTCGTGTCGCGCAGCAGCGTCATAGTTTTAAACGGCTGCGCATAAACTAGCCTGAGTAAACGGCAATGGCAACTCGACCAAAGTCTATACTGGGTGGTTTTTGTCTTTTTTATTGGGCTTTTATGTCTCGATGATTGTTAAATCTTTGAATGGATTGTTAAAAATGGCACGTTGCGTTGCATCACAATTTATTTAGATCAGATAGGAATAACGTGCCACACTAACTGGTCAGCGGAGTCGCGTTGCGATCCATTCCCCGTGGGCTGATTCAATCATTTTATTCGTAACAAATTGCATCAAAGGATTGTTTTTATCTTTAATGCCCATACTATTTTTATCATTACAACAAATAAGCGCTAAACACTGGGTTTAAGCGACGGAGACACACCATGAAACGCATAGGATTATTTCTCGCTACCAACCTCGCGGTGCTGGTCGTATTTAGTATTGTGCTGAATATCATTTATGCCGTGACAGGCATGCAGCCGGGGAGTTTGTCTGGGTTGCTGGTACTGGCAGCGGTATTCGGTTTCGGCGGCTCCATCATTTCCTTATTGATGTCAAAATCAATGGCATTGCGCTCAGTGGGGGCGCAAGTGATTGAGCATCCACGCAATGAAACTGAGCACTGGTTGATGAACACCGTGAGTCAGCAAGCGCAGCGTGCTGGTATTGGTATGCCAACGGTAGCGGTATACAACTCGCCTGACATCAACGCCTTTGCCACTGGTGCGAAGCGCAATGATTCCGTGGTCGCGGTATCGACCGGCTTGCTACAAAATATGACTCGTGATGAAGCTGAAGCGGTACTGGCGCACGAAGTGAGCCACATTGCCAATGGTGACATGGTCACCATGACTTTAATGCAAGGGGTGGTGAACACCTTCGTGATCTTTATTTCTCGTGTGATCGCGGGCGCGGTCAGTGGCATGAACAATAATGAAGAAAGTGAAGGCGGCGGCAACTGGATGATGTACTTCCTCATCTCCTCGGTTCTGGAAATTGTGTTTGGCATTCTGGCCAGCATCCTGACCATGTGGTTTAGCCGTCATCGCGAATTCCGCGCCGATGCTGGCTCGGCGCAGCTGGTGGGCAAACAGAAAATGATTGCGGCGCTGGAGCGTTTAAAAGTCAGCCATGAGCCGAAATTGGAAGGCTCAATGATGGCATTTGGCATCAACGGTAAGAAAACGTTGAGTGAGCTATTTATGACTCACCCTCCGTTAGATAAACGCATTGATGCATTACGTCGTGGCGATCATCTTTAAACGCTACGTTGGGTGTGAATTTAACACTTAAACAATCTTAGGCGGCCTGTGGGCCGCTTTTTGTTTGTGCGCGACGCCACTTTATCCCTTCACTGGCGAGCACCGCACCCAATACAATCAATGACATTGCCACCACGGTAAGCGCACTGACGGTTTCCGAGAACACGGGGATCGCGATCAGTGCGGCCACCACGGGCGTGAATGCGCCTATTGCGGCACTCATTTCTGCGCCCAAACGGCGAATCGCAAACGCATAGCTGTAATTGGCAATGATCCCCACGCCCAAGCCTTGCGCCAGCACATGGTAGCCCAGCTCGCCGAGAGGGGCTTGGAGCAGGTTAAACGAGATAAGCCCGCTCATCGCGCCCACGGGCAGCAGCAAGACGGCTGACATCGCTAATACCGCCCCGGCTTCTGCGGCATTTAAGCCCGTGACACGCACGCCAATGGTAAACCACGCCCAACTGATGCTGGCTGCGAGCAAAATCAAATGGCCTTGGGTGACGCTCCACGGTGAGAAGAACAGCGAATGCCACAAAAACGCGCCAATGCCGATCACGATCAGCCCAATCCCTAATCGCCGTCCCACCGAGAGCGACTCGCCATAAACGCCCCAAGCAATGGCGGAGACAAACAGTGGCAAGATCCCAGGAATTAACGAGGCGCCATCGGCGACAGGGGCAAATTGCATACCTGTCGCGGCAAGCAGATAAAACGGTAAACCCGCCCCAAAAGCAATCGCAAACAGATAGCGTTTGCGCACGGCAAAAATATGGCGCACACGATGACGGCTCAGCCAACCAAATAGCAGGGCCGCAGGCAAAAAGCGCAGTAGGGCAATATCGCCACTGGTTAACACCGACTGGCTGGCTTGACGCAATGATATAAACAGGCTCGCCCAAATGGTCACAGTGACAAGCATGGCGGCGAGGCCTAATAAACGTTGAGAGGAGGCAGGCATGGTTGATTACTTCCTTGATAATGGATGCAGTTAGTGTGGCAGCGTCAAGGGAGGGATTGGTGGCAAATTAACGGGTAGTTTCATCCTCTATTAGTGGTTATCATCGGTTAATGGTAAATAATTGATGAAAATTACCAAGGAGAGGGTTTGGACAGTAAAGACAAAGCCATTCTGGCGCTGTTACAAGACGATGCGCGCCGCACCACGGCGGAAATCGCTGATGCCGTTGGGTTGTCGTTTTCGCCTTGTGCAAGACGAATCAAAAAGCTGGAAGCCGATGGGGTGATAGCGTCCTATCAGGTCACGCTCGACCGCCAACGGATTGGGCTTAACATGACCTTTTTTGTCAACGTGAGTTTGAGCAATCACCGAGAAGAGGCGATTGTTACCTTCGAGCACGCACTGGTGGAAATGGATGAAGTCATCAACGGCCACGTGATCTCAGGTACTTATGACTATCTATTGGAAGTGGTGACGCGAGATTTACCGCACTACGAAGCCTTTATGCGCCAGTTACAGACCCTGGCGATGGTTAAAGACATCAATACCAATGTGGCGATCCGTGCGGTAAAACAAGGCGCGGCGCTGAAGGTATAGCGCCGCGCTATTATTGTGAAATGATGGTTAGCGAATAGCGAATAGCGAATAGCGAATAGCGATTAGCTAAGGTGCTGGCTCAACCAGTCGCTAAAGGCATTTTGTGGCAGGGCACCGTTGAGTACGTCAACGCGCTCGCCGTTTTTAAATACCATTAGCGTCGGAATGCTACGAATACGATATTGCGCCGCCAATGCTTGCTGCGCTTCGGTATCGATTTTAACAAAACGTGCGCGGCCTTCTTCTTGCTCGGCCACTGCCGAAAAGGCAGGCGCGAAGCTTTGGCATGGGCCACACCACGGGGCCCAAAAATCGACCACGACAGGCACATCGCTATTTAGCAACGCGTTAAAGTTTTCGCTGGTGCCCTCAATCGGTTTACCGTCCAGCACATCCGACTGACACTTGCCGCATTTGGGCGCGTCATTTACCCGCTCGCTTGGAATGCGGTTCATGGCTTGGCAGTGAGGGCAGCGTGAGGTCAAGGTTGTCATTGGGTTTCCTCGTTGAATTATTTGTGTCTAATATAAGCGGGTGACGTCGCTCGCCCAAGTTGAAATTATCAATCACTCAAATAGAAAAAGCCGATGACAAGGCACCGGCTTTCATCACGCGTTATCGATTCAGTGCGCGCTAGAGTGCATCCACCACATTGAGGATGGCACTGAGCATATCGCGACCGAAGGCTTGGCTGCGCGCAGGTGACCAACCAAAATCCGGGTCCGGTTGGTCGTTATGATCTTTAAATGGCATTTCAACCGTGTACGACAAGCATTTAAAACGCTCACCAATCCAGTTTGAGCCCACGGTCAGATTGGCCTTGCCAGGTGCGTCTTTGTCATATCCGTGCTCGTCTTGGAACTCTGGCGTCACGGTGAGCAGGGCGCGCTTAAACCTGTCCTCTAAATCCGCCATACGCGCATCGTAAGAAGGGATCCCCTCGCAACCGGCCACAAAGTTATACGGAATCGCCTCATCACCGTGGATATCGAGGCACATTTTCACCCCTGTTTGCTCCATACGCGCACGAACATGATACACCTCGGGGCTGCGCTCAAGCGTAGGGGCTTGCCATTCTCGGTTCAAGTTGGCGCCCACCGCATTGGTGCGCAAGTGGCCGCGCACGCTGCCGTCGGGGTTCATATTGGGCACCACGTAAACGTCGGCCTTTTCCAACACCGCACGGGCAGTGGTGTCGGTGTCGTCAAGCAATCGGTCGAGCAGCCCCTCGATAAACCATTCCGCCATGGTTTCGCCTGGGTGTTGGCGAGCAATCAGCCAAATCGGCGTTTTTTCCTGCGCAGACTCACTGAGCTCTGAGCGGATTTTCAAAAGACTGATGTCACGACCATCCAAGGTCTGGCCGAGGGTTTCTAGCTGACATTGTGGATAGGTCTGCGCTTGGTGAATTAAATCCAGGTGGCGCTCATAGCTATACGGCGCGAAGTAGGCGAAATACATCGAACCATGTTGCGGCGTTACGTTAATGGTCAAGGTGTCGCCGTCAAATTCGGTGGGGACGCGGAACCAGGTATCGCGATCGTAAGAGGCAACGGCTTGATAATCGCTCCAACCTTCAGGATAGGCCGAGCCTGCCAGTTGCTGAATATGCAGTGTGTGAGCCTGATTGACTTGCGCCTCTAAGCGAAAGTGGAACCACTGATAAAACTCAGACTGATTGTCGTGGTGAATGGCAAGTTGAATGTTGTTGATGTCGTCATCGTTAACAACGCGAATATTCCCGCTGTCGAACTGGCTAAAAATACGCATAGAGCATCCTTTATCGGTTTGAGAGGCCAGCTGTGTTTGCACCTGAGGGTCAGCCTTATGTTGTAAAACCGAGCGTGACTGTCTGATTAGCAACGAACCGAGTCACCCATTGTCTTCATTGACGAGCTCGCCACAGACTATCTAATCACGTAGGCAAGATGGCTTTACTGGCTTATTATTAACAGTATTGCGCCTTATCTTGTCGTACTGTGTCTTAGCTGGCAAGGTGCCCTTATCACGCTATGACCATCTTTTTCCTCAAAGATTATCTTTTCCTCAACAAATAAGGAGCCACTATGCATTTGCAGGATCCTGAGCTTTTAAAAACACAGGCACTGATCAATGGGAAGTGGGTCGATGCCGATAGCCAACAAACCCGCGCAGTGACTAATCCTGCGAACGGGGAGCACTTGGCGACGGTACCTAATATGGGGGCGGAGGAAACCAGCCGCGCCATTGATGCCGCGGATGCGGCGCTACCCGAATGGCGAGATTTAACCGCCAAAGCGCGGGCTGACGTGCTTTATCGCTGGTACGAGCTGATGCTCGAGCACAAGGATGATTTAGCCGCAATCATGACGGCTGAGCAAGGCAAGCCGTTAAAAGAAGCCGCGGGCGAGATCCAATACGCGGCCTCGTTTTTACAGTGGTTTGCAGAAGAAGCGAAGCGAGTGTATGGCGCGACCATTCCCGCGGAGCAAGCGGATAAGCGTATTTCCGTGATCAAGCAGCCGATTGGCGTGACCGCGGCGATTACCCCGTGGAACTTTCCAGCGGCGATGATTACCCGTAAAGCGGCCGCAGCATTGGCGGCGGGTTGTACTATGGTGGTGAAGCCTGCCAGTGACACGCCGCTATCGGCACTGGCCCTCGGTGAACTCGCGTTGCGAGCCGGTCTGCCAGCTGGAGTGATCAGTGTGGTGACCGGGGCGTCGGGCCCCATCGGTGATACCTTATGTGCTGACAGACGCGTCCGTAAGCTCTCGTTTACCGGCTCGACCGAAATCGGTGCACAGTTGATGGAAAAATGCGCCCCGACCATTAAAAAGCTTTCGCTGGAGCTGGGCGGCAATGCGCCTTTCATTGTGTTTAATGACGCCGATATTGATGCCGCGGTTGAAGGTGCCGTGGCGGCGAAGTTTCGTAACGCAGGGCAAACCTGTGTCTGTGTGAACCGCATCTATGTGCAAGCGGGTGTGTATGAAGCCTTTGCAGAGAAGTTTATTAAGGCGGTGAGCCAATTGCAGGTGGGTAAAGGCACCGACGACGGCGTAGATATCGGCCCGCTCATCAATAAGGGGGCAATGGACAAAGTGAATGCCCACCTGGACGATGCCAAGCAAAAAGGTGCCGCGATTGAGCTGGGTGGCGCGTGCCCTGAGCTGGGTGAAAACTATACTCAACCGGCGGTGATTAAATACGCGACCCCAGCGATGCGGATAGCCAAAGAAGAGACCTTCGGCCCCGTGGCACCGCTGTTTTCTTTTGAAGAAGAAGCGGACGCCATCGCCATGGCCAATGACACCGAATTTGGGTTAGCGTCTTACTTTTATGCCAAAGACATCAGCCGGGTGCACCGTGTTGCCGAAGCGCTGGAATATGGCATGGTAGGGATCAACACTGGCCTGATTTCGACCGCGGTCGCGCCTTTCGGTGGAGTGAAGCAATCGGGCCTTGGCCGTGAGGGCTCACACTGGGGACTCGATGAATACCTAGAAATGAAGTACTTATGCTTAAGCCTGTCTTAGTCTGTGTGTTTGCCCCGCGAAGTGTTAAGAATTTCTGACACGTAAAGCGGGTTTTACGCTGTTTATTGCAGTCAACTTGCCTCGAACGTCACCAAATTGGTGATAATTCAGTCAAGTTGGCTGTTTTTTGGCGGCTTAGTGTATGAATATTTGCATTTGCACACATCTGCTCTGTTGTTGGCTTTTCATCCGTGGTAAAACTCAAGTAATATGCGTAAGAGAAGTCCAACCGTTGCCTTGATGCAGCATGTTGGCGAACCAAACCAAGTGGAGATACAAGTTTGATCAATGTGTTCCTTGTAGATGATCACGAGCTGGTTCGCACAGGGATTCGACGTCTTTTAGAAGACGTTCGTGGCATAAAAGTGGTAGGGGAAGCCGACAGCGGTGAAGCCGCACTCAAATGGTGCCGGCAGAATCACGCCGATATTGTCCTAATGGACATGAATATGCCAGGTATCGGGGGGTTGGAGGCCACACGTAAGTTGCTTCGTTACTCGCCGGATGCCAAGATTATTGTGCTCACGATCCATACAGAAAACCCGTTCCCCACCAAGGTGATGCAAGCGGGAGCCGCGGGTTATTTGACCAAAGGAGCCGGTGCCGATGAAGTGGTGAATGCAATCCGCATGGTCAATAGCGGCCAGCGTTATATCTCACCGGACATTGCCCAGCAAATGGCGCTTAGTCAGTTCTCTGCCTCTTCTGATAATCCTTTCAAAGAGCTGTCAGAGCGCGAATTGCAGATCATGCTGATGATCACCAAAGGGCAAAAAGTGACTGATATTTCTGAGCAGTTAAGTCTGAGTCCGAAAACGGTGAACAGCTACCGCTACCGATTATTTAGTAAACTGGATATCAACGGTGATGTGGAATTAACCCACCTTGCTATTCGCCACGGCATGTTAGATACCGAAACGCTTTAACATGGCGTAAAAGTAGTACGAGATCGCGCAGTGCCTAACTCCTTCGATGCTAAAAGTTTTCTGAAAACGGTGCCTCACCAGCCGGGTGTTTATCGCATGATGAACGCGGCGGGTGAGATCATCTACGTGGGT
The DNA here is from genome assembly GCF_900141775.1 of Salinivibrio sp. ES.052. Classification (GTDB taxonomy): domain Bacteria; phylum Pseudomonadota; class Gammaproteobacteria; order Enterobacterales; family Vibrionaceae; genus Salinivibrio. Next base: position 773,530 of record NZ_FSRI01000001.1, read on the forward strand.
AAAGCTAAAGATCTTAGCAAGCGTTTGGCGAGCTATTTTCGGATACAAGTGTCGAGCGAGAAAACCAAAGCATTGGTTCGTCACATTGCCGATGTGGAAGTGACGGTGACTCACTCAGAAACCGAAGCACTGATCCTTGAGCACAACCTAATTAAGCAGCATCTGCCGAAGTATAATGTGCTACTGCGCGATGATAAATCCTATCCCTACATCTATCTGAGTGGGCACGAACATCCACGTTTAGCTATCCACCGTGGCGCGAAAAAGAAAAAGGGCGAATATTTTGGCCCCTTTCCAGACGCCAATGCGGTGCGTAAAAGCCTGCACTTATTGCAGAAAATATTCCCCGTTCGCCAATGTGAAGACTCGGTATATGCCAACCGCAGCCGTCCTTGCTTGATGTACCAAATTGGTCGCTGCTCCGGCCCTTGTGTGCCAGGGCTGATCAGTGATGACGATTACGCCGAGCAAGTCAATTTCGCTCGTCTGTTTTTACAAGGCAAAGACCGCGAAGTGATCGACAGCTTGGTGACCAAGATGGAAACCGCCAGCCAACAGCTGCAATTTGAAAAGGCGGCGGAATACCGCGACCAGATTCAAGCGTTACGCCGCGTGCAAGAGCAGCAATTTGTCTCGCAAGACAGTGATGATGACATCGACGTTATCGGCTTTGCATTGGAAAACGGGGTGGCCTGTATTCATGTGCTCTTCCTGCGCCAAGGGAAGGTGCTGGGTAGTCGCAGCCATTTTCCCAAAATGCCGGCAGAAACCGACCCTGGTGAAGTGGTCTCCAGCTTTGTGAGCCAGTTTTACCTGGCGCAAGCGGAAGGGCGCACCATTCCAAGCCATATCCTGATTTCCGATGATATCGGTGACGACCTTGGCTGGCTGTCGAATACCTTGAGTGAAATTGCCGGTCGTAATGTGCGCCTACAAAGCCGACCACGCGGGGCCAGAGCCCGCTTTTTGAAGCTGGCCAATACCAATGCGCGCACTGCTTTGACCAGTAAGATCAACCATCGAATGACTATCCAGAATCGTTATCAAGCGCTGCAAGAAACCCTAGGCTTAGAGCCAGTTAAGCGGATGGAGTGCTTTGATATCAGCCACACTATGGGCGAGAAAACGGTCGCCTCCTGCGTGGTGTTCAACCCAGAGGGGCCGCTGAAAAAAGAGTATCGCCGTTACAACATTGAAGGGATCACCGGTGGCGATGATTATGCCGCGATGGCGCAGGTACTGACGCGCCGTTACAGCAAGCAAGTCGAGCCAGAAAAAATCCCTGATATTATTGTAATTGATGGCGGTAAGGGTCAGCTAAATCGTGCCTGGGAAGTGCTTAGCCCCTTAATTGCTGACTGGCCGATTAATCCCTTAATTCTGGGTGTGGCTAAAGGTACCAGCCGTCGGCCCGGGCTAGAAACTTTAATAAAGGTGTCAGGAGAAGAATTCTCGCTGCCGTCTGACTCACCAGCGTTGCACCTTATTCAGCATATTCGTGATGAAAGCCATGACCACGCCATTGCCGGACACCGTGCCGCTCGCGGAAAAGCGCGCAAACAAAGTGTACTCACTCAAATTGAAGGGGTGGGCCCTAAACGTCGTCAGGCCCTGCTGAAATATTTGGGGGGGATCCAAGAACTGAAAAATGCCAGTGCTGAAGAAATCGCCAAGGTCCCAGGGATCAGTGCCACATTGGCAGAGAAAATTCATTCCTCATTGCAAGGTTACTAGCAATGGGGCAACATAACCGGGTTAACCCTAAAATAAAAAGCTGAGCATGCGTCTAAATATACCTACTATCTTGACCTTTTTGCGCATTGCGCTGATCCCGGTCTTTGTGATTGCCTATTATCTTCCCTATGCTTGGGCACCGTTTGCGGCGGCACTGATTTTTATCATTGCGGGCGCGACCGATTGGTTAGATGGCTATTTAGCGCGTCGTCTTAAGCAGTCTACCCGGTTTGGCGCTTTTTTGGATCCGGTTGCAGATAAAGTGATGGTGGCGATCGCCATGGTATTGATCGTAGAGCATTATTCCTCGGTGTGGGTGACGATCCCCGCAGCGACTATGATCGCGCGTGAAGTGATTATTTCAGCTCTGCGTGAGTGGATGGCCGAAATCGGCAAACGTGCCAGTGTGGCGGTATCTTGGGTGGGTAAATTTAAAACCGGCTCGCAAATGTTCGCGCTGACTATGCTGTTATGGCATGGCGCGCCTTGGATTGAATGGTTAGGCTATATCGCGCTATATGCAGCGACAGGCCTCACTTACTGGTCCATGTATCAATATATGATGGCAGCCAAAGACGATTTGCTCGCCGACCCGGAAGAGGAATGAACCGCGGCGCTCAGCAAACGCATTCACGCCTGTTACGTACTCCTAAAAACGCAGCCACTATTTGGCTATTTGGGCTGCGTTTTTTGTTTGCTGCTGGTGGTCGAGCGAGACTATCTGTTTGTTGGCGTCGCGCTTAAGCTGACCGTCTGGCTTAGCTAGCGCTTGGGAATGGTCAGCACAAACGCCGCCCCTTGCAGCGGTGAATCGCTGGCGTGGATGTTGCCATCATAACTGGCAATGATTTCATCGCACACTGCTAACCCAATGCCGGTGCCGGGGTTGAGCTGATCGGCACGCACACCACGCTGGAATATGCTTTCTCGATATCGCTCTGGCACCCCGGGGCCGTCATCTTCAATCGCCAATTGCCACACTTCGCCGTGATCGTCGAGCCGAATTTGAACTGTTTCAAGGCAAAACCGATAGGCGTTTTCCAGTAAGTTACCTAGTAACTCCATCAAATCACTCCGATGAATGGGCAAGGATGCATTCTCATTAAACATTCGCACAACCGTGACAGGCTTATCCCGATAAGCTTTATCTAACATGCCTGTCAGGCTATCGATCGGTGCGGTCAGTGGGCTATCTTCACGTTTCAGTCCACATTGCCCCACCAATGCGCGTTTGAGCTGGTATTGCACCATGTCATCCATTTGGCTGACCTGCTCTAAAATCCGCTTATTCAGCTGCTCGCGCGACAGATGATTATCATCGAGTAGGGCATTGGTGGCGGATAAACGCGTTTTTAAGCTGTGCGCCAAATCATCCATGGCGTGGCGATAACGGGATTTTTGCTTTTCTCGTTGAGTGATCATCCGGTTAAGCGCCTGAGTCACATCTTGCAGCTCGTCAGGGTAATCATTGTCTAGCGTTTGTCGGCGTGACTCAGTAATCGCAATCAGTTCTTTCGCTAACCGGCGCAATGGCAAAAAGCTCCAATGACAGGCGGCCACCACCAATGCTGAAGCAGAAAAAAATAGCAAGCTGATATAAAACCAGGTCTCTGCTTCTAAATCGGCTAACTGTTGTTTTTGTTTGTCCACGTTGCGCAGTACAAATAAGCGATTATCGCTGTTGTCAGGCTGCTTATCGGAAGACAGGCGTTGAGCAACCACATTAAAACCGGCAATAGAAAGGTATTGCGGTTTTTTGGTCAGATCAGGCAACAGGGAGCAAATATCATCAATATCAAAGGCACGAACATCTCGCGACGTCCAAAGCGTATGTTTATCTTTAGTACAAAGAATAGACATATAGTCGCTGCTAGAGGGATCCAACGATTGGATCCACGCCGTGAGCTCGTCAGCTTGGATCAGTCCGTCTTTACTCAATTGTGCCATGACCATCGGAACCTGTGAGGCCAGATCCCGAGAGTAGGACGCCATTGAGTTTTGCTGATACAACTTATTAATCAACGCCGCGAGCGCAATCGAGAAAAGAAGAATAATGCCAATGGAGGTAGCGAGTACGCGCGTACGGAGCCGTGGCCGACAACGGCACAAGGTGATATGACTTAACTTCATGGTTTACTCAGCTTGAATGTCGAAAAGGTACCCTTGACCTCGCACGGTCGATATCGGGTTGTCATGGCCGGATTGGATCAGCTTTTTACGCAGACGACTGATCATCACCTCAATGGTGTTAGGGTCGCCATCTTGGTCATGATACAGCACATCGAGCAAGCGTTGCTTAGAGATCACTTCGCGACTGTGACGAATCAGGTACTCAAACAAATCGTACTCAAAGGCGGTGAGCTCCAGTGCTTGCCCGTTGACGGTGACCGATTTCGCCAACAAATCTAACTCGATATCGCCAGCGGTGATAGTGGGCTTCACAAAACCAGCACTGCGACGCACCAATGCGTTTAATCGCGCCACCAGTTCCGGTTTTTGAAACGGCTTTACTAAATAATCATCCGCGCCGGCATCTAAGCCCGTGACCTTATCTTGCCAGTTGGCGCGCGCGGTAAGCACCAAAATCGGCAGGCGCAGCCCTTTGGCGCGAATATCACGGATCAGGCTAATCCCATCTTGATCGGGTAAACCGAGATCAACAATAGCAATATCATTGGGGTATTGGTCAGCGTAATAAAGCCCTTCGCTGGCGGTGCTGGCACAGCGAACATGGTGGCCGAGTTCACTGAGTTCGGTGTTCAGGTGATGACTTAAAATCGAGTCATCTTCAATAATGAGTACCTGCATAAAAGCCCCTGTAAAACAAAAAAGCGCCCGAGATGGACGCCTTTATTATAGGTTTGATTAACTGAATTTTGGCTGACTCAGCGCTCGTCTCTCGCGTGACGTTACACCAAAATAATCATCAAGGTGCCAGCCAAGGTCAAAATAACGTTGGCAATCGCGTAAGTGCCGGCATAGCCCAGAGCGGGAATAGTACTGCGGGCATGCTCATTGATCATATCCATCGCCGGCGCACAGGTTCTTGCCCCGATGATCGCGCCAAACAAGAGCGCGCGGTTCATCTTCAGCAAATACGCACCAATCAAATAGGCGACAATCACCGGAATAACACTGATCACAATGCTGGCCAAGATCACCGAAAAACCCATGTCCGCGATGTAATCAAACAGCCGACTACCGGCACTCAGTCCAATGCCAGCCATAAAGGTCATGAGGCCGAGATCTTTCACCATATTCAGCGCCCCTTGGGGAACATAGCCGAAAGTGGGGTGGTTGGCACGTAAAAAGCCGAGGCTGATCCCCGCCAACAGCAAGCCAGCGGCATTACCCAGGCCAAAGGTCACTTGACCGAAGGTGAGGGTGATCATCCCCAAGCCCAGCCCCAAAATAAAGAAGCAGCAAAAGGCGAGCAAATCCGACATCTGGCTATGAATCGAAATAAAGCCGATGCGGTCGGCCAAGCCTTTTACGCGGCTTTTCTCACCACTGATTTGCAGCACATCGCCTTTGTTGAGGATAATCCCTTGGTCCATCGGCATCTCAACCTGAGCGCGCACCACTCGGTTTAAAAAGCAGCCGTATTCCGACAAGTTTAAATCCGACAGCTTTTTCTGCGCCACGCTGTCGTTTTTTACCACGATTTCTTCCTCGACAATGCGCAAGTCGAGCAGATCGCGGTCAAACACTTCTTTACCGTTACGGAAGCTCGGGTCCAGCCGCGCATGGCTGTCGGGATAACCCACCAAGGCAATCTCGTCGCCTTGCTGCAAAATGGCATCCCCATCAGGGTTAGCCAAAATACCGTTACGGCGAATACGCTCGATATAACAGCCGGTTTGGCGATAAATACCTAGCTCACGCAGGTTGCGGCCATCAATCCAATCGATCAATTCAGGCCCCACCCGATAGGCGCGAATAATGGGTAAATAGACCTTACGCTGTGATTCACTGCCCAAGCCGCGCTCAATCGCAATCTGTTGGGCGGAGTGCTCAAGGTTATGGCGCTGCAACTTCGGCATCAATTTCGCCAGCACAATCAAGCTCACCAGGCCGGTGAGGTAAGCCATGGCATAGCCGACACTGAGGTTATCAATCATCATCCCCAGCTGTTCGCCTTCCGCGCCGGTTAAGCCGGAGTTAAGCGCATCTTTAGCGCCGACCAATACCGGGGTGGCAGTGAGCGCACCGGCCATCATGCCGGTGGCAATGCTGATATCCAACCCCAAATAGTTTTGGAAGAACAGGGTTAAGCCAATGGCACTGAGTAACACCGCCAAGGCAAGCAATAGGTATGATTTTCCGTCACGGAAAAAGACGCCAAAAAAGTTCGGCCCCGCCTCAATTCCCACGCAGTAGATAAACAGCATAAAGCCGATGCTGAGGGTTTCGGGCGAGAAGGTGAACCCCGCGTTGCCAAAAATGATTGCGGTAAACAACACGCCGATGGATCCGCCGAGTTGCACACTACCAATTTTGATCTTTCCGACTGCGAGGCCGAGGGCGAGAACCACAAAAAGGAGTAAAATATCGTTTTGGAGCAGGAGGTTATTGACGTCTATATTCACAGCACAAATATCCAGCAGCGTGCGGAGGAGATTAAAGTGGTGAAAATTATACCAACCTTAATCACACTTTGTTGTACAAATTTGGTGAAATAAAGATTAATTTTGCGTAAAAAAACACCAGTTGCACGTTTTTTGGAAGCATCCACAAAAAATGGCAGCCCCGACTGGCTTTTTAGACCCAACCAACACGCCCGCAAGATCTCGGCCAAATCCTCGAAGCAATCTCACAGAATTAGCGCTAGCTAACATTTTGGACATTAGGGAATGAAAACGTTATCACGCCTCTGTTAGGCTAATCCTTACTACAAAAAGGGAAATGGCCTATCGGGTGCCCAAAACCGGCGGGCGGTAGCGTGGGGGGCAGTGAATCCGCCATGATAGGCAGCATGCACACTTTCGTAGAGAAGGAAACTATTTGATTGGTTGAAAATTTTCATATCAAATATTTAAGTATGAAAATTATTTTTGCCGGTTATAACAAACCGAGTGTTCCTACTAATACATTGTGATCCAGTAAATGAGGGAGTTATGCAAACAATCAGATCAAATCTGACTCGATTAAAAAGACTAGCCGAGAAAAATCTCCCAGAAGGAGATGATATATTTGGTTACTCCGGTATTAGTAAGTCTCTTATTATTGACTTCATTGACCATTCTTATGAATTAAGCTACGAGTTAGTCGATTTAGAACCACATTTTGAAATAACCGTATTAAAGCGGAAAGTTTCTAAATTAATAAGTGTTTGCAAGGACTATTTAAACGATGATGCAAAGGGTTTTTTGAAAGAAAAGAAATTTGATGCCTTTATTGATAGCCTGACTGAAATTAGAGATCAAGTGAGATTTACCTATATCGTTGTAGTTGACAAATCACTTCGAAAAGAAGCCGCTGCGGCAGAAATAAAAGAAAACTATGAGAGACTGAAGAAATCATATGAGGAGTTCGAAGATAGATTTAGAACGGTTGATCAATCCTTGCAAAGTGTAACTGAAAATCAAGAAAAAATTGAAGAAGTTAAGAACGAGCTTTTAGTTCTATTGGAAACCTCTAGAGGGAACTCAGATGATATATCCTCGTTTAGAGTAGAATGTGAGTCAAATAGCGAGTCAATTGAAAAGCACGAAGACGAAGCTAGATCGAAAAAGGAATTTTTAATTGAATCGTCCGAAAAGCTAAATAATCTAATAACAAAGTCTCAAGACTTGAAATCTGAATCTGACTCTATGTTGGGTACGATAAATTCCCTTTCGGAAGAGCTTAAAGAGCAGATCCAGTTGAATTCAGAAAAGCAAAAAGAGATACAGGATACACTAGGAAATGCTAATAGAGTTGGAATGGCAGGTTCCTTTAAGACTAGAAAAGAAGAGTTGAATAAACCTATTTTAATGTGGGGAGTGATATTCGCCCTAGCGATAGTGTTGATATTTAGTGTGGCTGTTTACTTTATTACTCCAGCATTAAAATCAGATGGAGATATTGCTTATTGGAGTATTTTCACTAAGTTGTTATTAGCTACTCCTTTTGTTTGGTTGGCTTGGATGAGTGCGAAACAATACGGTTATCTCTCTCGTATTAGAGAAGATTACGCTTACAAATACGCATCTGCTATGGCTTTTGAGGGATATAAGAAGCATGCTATAGAAGTAGAAGATGGATTACTTCATGAGCTTCTATCAATTTCCATCGCAAACCTCTCTCAAAATCCAATTAGACTTTTTCAGTCAAAAGACAATCATGCGAGCCCTATTAACGAATTGGTAAAAGAAGTTTTTGGAAGGGTATCTAAAAGTAATAGTGATAAGAATAGGTAGAAAGTCTACTAATCCACTCTACTTGCGCTTCATTTTAGTGGCTAGAGTATGAGAAATAAGCCGTTTTTTGTGAATTTTAGGGCACTGCTTTGACAGTGTTTGTAGTAGGATTTGGTCATCTGCATCGTTTGCATCACTATTGAATCTGTCTGTGTCGGGTGTGTTTTTGGAGAAATTCATTAGATCAGAGGGAGCGATGTGCATCTACCTCATTGTTTCAAAAAAGATTTATGAGGGGGTTCGCTAGAGCGCGGAGTTAGCTTACATAATGAGGTCCAGAGTATGAAGTTTTTGATTGATTATGAATGTAGAAATGGAAATGGTGTTTCGAATGAACAATTTGAGATCGAGTTGGATCATGAGCCTAATATGATGGACTCCGATTTAATTCTTGAGGCACTGAAAGATTCTACGAAATATCACCAAGAGGGTATTGGTGGTGTAAGTATTACTTCAATATCCTTGATTTTGTAACAAGCTCTGTATCTAAAATGTCTACTGATGGAATATTATTATGATTTGCAATAAACCACATAGGTATAACCAAGATTTTGAATTACTGCCAGATGACCAGAGCAAATTTAATGGACGTCATAAGTGCGTTGGTTGCGCTTATGAGCGAGGATTTGAATTAGGACTCGCTAGAGCGCAAACATTGAGCATAGATTACTCAACGTTACCTGACAGTCAAGCCGGAGCAGGAAGGCATAAAAGTGTGCAGGCCGCTTTTGCTGACGGGTATCGCCAAGGAATTTTAGCTTCGTACGATGTAAGCTAACAAAGCGCTGCTGGCGGACAATTTTTCCGCTGCACACCAAAATTGCCGCAGAGCGCGGCGTTACATGCTCTAAGTGCTTCACGCTTGTTGCCTCATATTGAATAAAAAGGAATAAGATCTTACATGATGGACAGAAATTACAATCGAGGGTCAGAGTGGCGAAAATGGGATCTTCATATTCATACTCCAGCTTCTTTCCATTGGGAGGGCCCACAATTTACCTCTAACGCAGATTCACCTGAGAACACCCAGATAGTTGATGAAATGATTCATGCATTAAATGCTGCCGAGCCAGCGGTGTTCGCCATCATGGATTATTGGACGTTTGATGGGTGGTTCGCATTAAAACGCCGTTTAGCTCAACCAGAAGCCCCAAGACTAGAAAAGACAGTTTTCCCTGGTATTGAGTTACGGTTGGTTGCTCCTATGGAAGGACGGCTTAATGCTCATGTTTTGTTCTCAGATAAAATTGATGATCAGGAGCTAAGGGATTTTCGTGCTGCGTTGCATGTTGCGTTAATCAATAGACCACTTTCCGATTTCTCACTGAAATCTCTTGCTCGCACTGTAGGAGAGGACTTTTTACGTACCAGAGGCTTCGATAAAAATGAAGTAGATCAGAGTGATGAGGTTGCGTTAAAAGCAGGTTCAACTGTCGCGGAAATAACATGCGAGAGCTACAAACAGGCGCTTCGCAGTGTGCCTAACGGACTGGCTCTTGGCTTTATGCCATTTAATACCAACGATGGAATAGCCGCTGTAGAATGGCAGGAACACTACGCTTATGTGCTCGAGTTGTTCGACACATCACCAATTTTTGAAACGAGGACCCCTGCTCTGTGGGCTGCTTTTGCTGGGATTGAGACTGAGGAAAACAAGAATTGGATAAGTAACTTTCAATACGCATTGGGAAATATACCTAGGCTTGCCGTATCGGGGAGCGACGCACATAGGTTCACTGGTGAGCTAGGGAAATGCAACCGTCGCGGTTACGGTGACTACCCTTCAGATAAAACCACGTGGATCAAAGCCAATCCAACATTTGAGGGGTTAAAGCAAGCCATTAAAGAGCCAGCTAAACGCTCATTTATCGGGTCAACGCCTCCGAAGTGTTTATTGGTTAAAAATAACCGAAGCCAATTTATTGATAAACTGGAGGTTATAAAGAACAGTGATTCGCCGACTACTGACCCATGGCTTGATGGAACAGAACTGGCCCTAAATTACGACATGGTTGCCATTATCGGGAATAAAGGGAGTGGTAAAAGTGCGCTCGCAGATATTACCGCACTACTTGGAAACTCAAAGCAAAGCCATCACTTTTCTTTCTTAAAAGAAAATCGTTTTAGAGGAAAAACCGGCGAGCCTGCCAAAAATTTCAAGGCAAAGATTACTTGGGTTGATGAGCAAGAGCTAGAAAAAAGTCTCAACGAAAATCCTGCTACTGAAAATGTCGAGCTCGTTAAATATATCCCTCAGGGCCATTTTGAAGAGCTCTGTAACTCCCATGTTTCGGGCAAATCAAGCGCTTTTGAAAATGAATTGAGGTCTGTGATTTTCTCTCATGCCGATGAGTCAATTCGTTTAGGTGCTTATGATTTCGATCAACTTATTGAGCAACAAGAAAGCTCATTAAGAAGCAATTTAGAAAGCCTACGTAGCGAATTACATAAGATTAACTGGCAGATAGAGTCAGTTGATAACCAGATGACCGACGAGGTGCGTAAAGGTATAGAAGAGCAGCTAAATCAAAAGAAAAGGTTGCTTGAAGAACATTTAAAGAATCGACCTCCTGAAGTTCCTGAGCCAACAGATAAGCTTTCCCCTGAACAGCAAAAAGCAGCAGAAAATTTGGCTTCTATTTCTACAGAGCTTGAAGATATAAAAAATAAGCGAAAAGAATATCAAGAAGAAGTTGCCAATCTTGCTGCCAAACGAAAGGCATGTAAAAGCATCAAAGAAGGACTTGAGGTTGTTGAACGAGCGGTTAAGCAGTTTAGTTCAGAGTTTGATATCGACCTTGAGCTGTTAGGTTTAGAGGTTAGCAATCTCATTAAATTCCAAGTCGATAAACATTCAATATCTGACATCGAAAAGTCGACATCTGCTCGCGATGTTGAGTTAAAAGCCGGCATCCAAAAACTAGAAGCTGATGAAAAGGCACTTGAAAACAAGAGAGCGTCTTTAAATGCTCAATTAAATGCTCCTCAACAATCACACCAGAAATATTTGGATCAACTAAAACTTTGGGAAGAAAGAAAATTTGAATTAGAGGGCAGTAAAGAGGCACCTGATTCTCTTGAAGGTCTCAAGAATAGAAAGGAACAATTAGAGGAGCTTCCTATACGAAGAGATAGGCTGAAAGATGAAAGAATATTGCTAGCAGGAAGAGTTTATGACATCTTGGAAGAACAAAGAAAGAAACGCGAAGCTCTATTTGAACCTGTTCAGTCACTCATTCAAAATAATTCTCTGATACGTGATGAGTATAAATTACAGTTTAGTGCGGAGCTGAGCACAACTATTGATCAGGTATCAACGAAGCTATTCTCCTTTATAAAGCAAGCATCTGGTGAGTTTAGGGGAGAGTCGGAGAGTTTGTCTGTGATAAAGGATTTAATTGATAGGCATAACTTTGACGATAAAGAATCAGTGCTTTCGTTTGTATCTGAGTTAAATAATAAACTTGAAGCAGCATCAAAAAATGAAGCTGGAATTGCATCAATCTTACGCAAAGATCGAGATGCACATGAGGTATATAATTTTATTTTTAGCTTGGAATACCTTGAACCAAGATACACTTTGACGTTTCAGGATGCTCAAATTGAGCAGCTTTCCCCGGGTCAGCGAGGAGCATTGCTTCTTATATTCTATTTGCTTGTAGATAAAGGCAATAACCCAATAATTCTAGATCAGCCGGAAGAGAATCTAGACAATGAAACAGTTGTTAGCTTGCTTGTTCCAGTGTTAACAGAGGCAAAACAAAAGCGGCAGATAATCATGGTAACACATAACCCAAACCTTGCGGTTGTATGTGATGCTGAGCAAATAATTCACTGTGAATTTGATCGGAGAAATGGACACAGGATCACATATACCCCGGGGGCGATTGAATGCAGTGTAATGAAAAATAGAGTTGTTGATGTGCTAGAAGGAACGATGCCTGCATTTGATAACAGAAGGGTTAAGTATCACTAACGAGATGTAACAACAAATTATTGGAGAGTGAATCTTGAAATATTTAGTTTATAATACTGATGGTAGAGCCCATGGAAAGATTTATAAATCCATCAGAGAAGGCGCATTTTTTGATCTTGATAAATCTCAACATGGCTGGGAGTGTTTTTCTAGAATAAAAAAGGAGATGTCTTTTTTGTTATTAACGGAAACCGACGTATAGCGGTTGGATATGAAGTAATCCATATTGAGGAAACGGTTGTACTAGGTGACCACCCTAAAACTGGAGACAAGGTAATTGGCACTATTGGCGGTGATACTCGCGTGTTATTTGGCCGGCCGATAAAACGAGTAGATAAAGAATATTCCCTATTTGTTAAAAAAAAATAATATTGAAAGCTCTAAGTTAAACCCAGGAACGGGAAAGATGCGCCAAGGATTCAACTGTGCAGAGTTTTTTGACCGGGTTTATATTTGGAGGATTTTTCAGGATTGATGTCAAATTTTAGTTGAGTTTATCTTTAAAGCATCCAATTCAAACAAGGACGCGTTTTGAACACCATTAGAAAAGCTAACCCAAACGACGCACAGGCTATTTTTGATTTAAAAAGCCGTGCTATTTTAGCTAAGTGTTCGGCACACTATACGGAAGAACAGCTTTCACTTTGGGCGCACGGTAGCGTGTCTGAGCGTTTTATTGACGACGTGGTTGATACGTTTTATGTCTCTGAAATAGACGGGCAGGTAATCGGTAGCGGTAAGCTCAACACACAAACAGATGTAGTCGATGCCATCTTTGTTGAGCCAGATTACAGTGGCAGGGGCGCGGCGAAAAAGATGCTTCAGTTTTTAGAGCACCTAGCGAAAGAGCAGGACTTGCGATTGCTAACGCTCAATGCAGCGCCTTTTTATCGCGCATGCGGCTTCGTGGGCGATGAGGTATCAACGTATCACTCCCCAAAAGGGATCCGTTTGGATTGCGTGCCGATGGAAAAACCACTGTAAACACAACATCGATAATAAGGAGCAAGGATGACTGATGTTTTATCACTCGTTTCAATAGGGTTCGCATTTTTTGTTGTTGCGGTCTCCCCGGGGCCGGCGAACATCTCCAATGCAACCATCGCCATGAGTAAGGGGCGAAAAGTTAGCCTTGTTTACGGCGCAGGGTTATCCATTGGGCTGCTGTTTTGGGGCATTGTCGCCGCCAGTGGCTTGGGTGTGGTGCTACAAGGGTCGGTATATTTACTCATGCTGTTAAAAATCGTGGGTGGCGTTTATCTTCTATGGCTGGCTTACCTTTCTTTTAAATCATCCTTTAACGCCGCCGCGACGGTCTCTACAAACGATAGCCAAGAAGTGGGATACCGAAAGTGGTTTGTTCGTGGCGTGGTTTTAAATTCCTCTAACCCTAAAACCGTGGTGGCATGGATGGCGGCTTTATCGGTTGGGATGGGTTCAAGCAGCGATGGGCTATTTCTTGTCGCTGCGGTGCTGACTTGTATGCTGGTCGGCTTTTTGGTGAATGGGATGTACTCCCTGTTGTTTTCAATCAACGGCGTGATGAACGTCTACCAAAAAGTGGCGCATTGGGTTGAGCGGGTAGTGGCTGGGATCTTTGCGCTGGCAGGATTAGGATTGCTGCGCTCCGCCTTTAGCCGCAATCCTGCGTGAAGGCGTGACACACAAGGCGCTAGAGTAACGTGTTATTGCTAGGTGCGCGGGACTCAGCCCTTTGATAAAGAAAATTGTCGCGCTATTACTGACGTAATCATGAGTATCGGAACCTCAATAAATGACACTCAGAGCCTTCACTCAATCGGACTATGAGCGATTGATAAACTGGATCGACTCAGACGAATTAAACTACCAATGGGGTGGCCCAACCTTCGATTTTCCGTTAAACGCGCACCAGCTTAGCCAGCATTGTGCACAACCCGACGTGTGGCCTTTTATGTTTTCTGTCTCGGGGGAGAGCGCGGGATACGCAGAGTTGGTCAAAACCAGTGAGGATCACTTTCGCATTTGTCGTGTTTTTATCGCTAAGCCGTTTCGCGGTCAAGGCATCGCCAATCAAATGCTCTGCCAGCTTATTCAATTGGCCACGTCAGAATATCGTGCTGACGCGTTATCGCTCGCAGTGTTTGAGCACAACACCGCGGCTAAACGGTGCTATGAGTCATTGGGGTTTGTGGTCACTTCTCGAGAAAGCGGTATGCGTTCATTTCGCGGTGAGTCATGGGTATTGCTACGTATGGAAAAGTCGCTCTTATCATCCGATTAACGCTTTACCTCAACCTAACTTGAGGTGTTAATCTGGTGCCATTCACATAAGGAGTCGACGATGACATCAGCACCCATGATTGAACAGTATTTACACCGCCTCGCGTTGAGTGAGGCGAAGGGCGTGGCACTGGTCACTGAGCTCATTGAAAAGCACTTGGCGCGGTATGCGTTCTCTAGCCTTAATGCCTTGGCAGGGCAGTCGCTTTCTTTACAGACCGATGCATTGTTTGAACGGTTGGTGGTGAACCAACAAGGCGGCTATTGCTTTGAGCACAATAAAATTGCCTACCTTGCCCTGAAACATTTGGGGTTTGATGTGCGCAGTGTGCTGGCGCGAGTGATGCTTAATGGTAAACCTACCAATCCTCGTACTCACCGTATGAATGTGCTTGAGCTCGATGGCGAGACCTATCTAGTGGACGTTGGTTTTGGCAATAAAACCCCGCGCGGGTTACTCAATATCAACCAGAGCACCTGCACTATTGGGCACGATACCTATCAAATCACGCGCAATGGCGATGTGGTGACGGTGGTATTACACGAGCCCGATCAACCGCCATTAACACTGTACGAGGTTGAGCTTTATGACGTAGTAGAAGCCGACTTTGAAGTGGCGCATTTCTATTCTCATCAACACCCCGATGCGGTTTTCGTCAATAACCTCGTGGTGTCATTGATCACCGCTTCACACTGCTATTTGATTCGTAATCAGCAGTTTTTGGTCTGGGATGCGGCAGGGCAACTTGTCACCGATAAAAACATCGATAGCGTCGAGGCATTAACCCAGTTGGTTCACGAGGTGTTTTTATTGCAACCGCCCAAAGCGGTGTTGGAAACCGCGTTTGCACAGGTGGCGGCCAACGCGGCGGCGTAAAAAACGATACGCAACTTTGTGTATTAAGCCAAAAGCCAGCACATTGCTGGCTTTTTGGTTTGTGAATCGTTATCGGTTTGGCGTTAACCCTGCAAAACATGCATGAGCATTTTGATACTGAGCAAGAGGGATAGCACGCCTAGCGTCTTTTTCAGTTTATCGGCGGGCAAACGTGCAGCACAGGCTACACCCAGTGGTGCCGAGAAGTAACTGGCGAGCGAGAACAGCACCACCGAGGGAAGGTAAATATAGCCAAATGTGAGTTGCTCCGGTGTAGTGTTTTCCCAGCCGTTGAGCAAATACCCCAAGGTGCCCGTGATGGCGAGTGGAAACCCAATCGCTGCCGAGGTGCCAACCGCGTTTTTTACTGCTAAGTTTTGGCCGATTAAATACGGGACGATCATGCCGGCGCCGCTGACTGAGACGAGGGCAGAAATGGTGCCAATCAGTGTGCCAACCGCGACATTACCTGCCGGTCTGTGAGGCGTTAAGTTGGCTTGTGGGCGTTTGGGTTGGAACATTTTGTAAGCCACATAAAGCATAAACAGACTAAAAAAGAGAGCGAGTGCCACACCGTTGACGGCCGCGGCTATGGTGGTGGCGATAAAGGTGCCGGCCATCACACCGATCGCCATGTTAGTGGCAAGTGATGTATGGACATGGCCTTTGGCATAATGGGCACGCATACTACTGAAGGTGGTGAACACCATCGCGGCCATTGAGCTCCCGAGCGCCATATGGACGACGTGTTGGTCGCCAATCCCTTGCGCGGCAAACAATAAGGTAAAGGCTGGCACTGTTAACCCACCTCCTCCCACACCCACTAAACCGGCAATAAAGCCAACGCCGACCCCTAATAACGCGTAATAAATGGCGAATGTTACGTCGATCATCGACCGTTCCTTTTTTTGCTAACCACAAGGCTTCACTGTAGGGTGTTATTGCATTGGCATGTTAATGCGCTTTGGCCTAATAATAATGAAATATGGCCAAGCAGGGAGAGCGGTATGGGCGTTTGGGAGACAAGTGAGAGAGCGTCAGGCGCGGCGCTGATCACCTGTTCGTGGTCACGTGAGGCTGATAATGGTAAAAGAGACACAAAGCGCTATCACTGGCACAGGCACCATAGAGGGCAGCTTTTATGTGTGCAATCGGGGCTGGTGCAGATAAAAACGGCCGAGGGCACATGGGTGTTGCCGCCGTCACGCGCTGGCTGGATCCCGCCCAACGCGAAACATAGTGTGCTTTTTTGTAATGCGGTGAGCGGCTATTCGGTGTTACTTTTGCCTGCCGTATGCCAATCGTTGCCGAATCGCCCCCAAGTGGTCGGGTTGAATCAAATGCTGGAGTCGATGGTGATACGAAGCGCGGGATGGGATCAAGCGCAGCTCACTGCGGAGAACCGACGCATTGCTGATGTGATCATTGATGAAATCCGCACTGCAGAGGCTGAAGCGCTTTATCTACCGATGCCAACCGATCCGCGATTAGTGCGTGTTGCCGAGGCGATTTTACGTCAGCCCGATAGTAAAAATACCGCGGAGCAGTGGGCCGAAGTGGGAGCATTGTCAGCCCGAACACTGCGACGTTTAATGCCGGCCGAAACCGGCCTGACTTTTGTGCAATGGCGACACCAAGCGCAGTTGAATCACGCATTAGCACTATTGGCGCAAGGTGAACGGGTGGGCGATGTGGCCTTTGCATTAGGTTACGCGACCCCAAGTAATTTTATCGCCATGTTTAAAAAGGCAATGGGGCATCCCCCGGCCTATTATTTTTCTGGCTCACAGCGTAAGGACGTGCGATGAATATAAAACGATGGTTTACGGCAATGGTTGGGCTGGCATTGTCCTTCACTGTGAGTGCCAAGGAGTTTGCAACCAGTGGTTTGGCTTCACAGACGGTGTTTAACCCCGAGCGTGAATCGACGATCGAGGTGGATATTTGGTATCCCACCACATTGGATTCAACCCATTTTGAGTTCGGCAAAAACAAAGTATTTGTAGGGACGAAAACCAACCTAAATGCGCCGGTTGCGTCGGGCAAACACCCTGTTGTGCTATTGGCACATGGCGGCATGCGTGCAGCGCCCTTCCACGCGGGGTGGGTGGCGTCCGGTTTGGCCAAAGCGGGATTTATCGTGGTGGTGCCGCAGCAAGTTGGGTTTTCGGCCGCGAATGTTACGTCGGCACCCAGTGAGTTGTGGTTGCGGCCGAGCGATCTATCAATCAGTTTGACGCATCTCATAGATACCGCGCCGTTTAAGCAGGCTATCGACACTGACCATGTGTATGGGGTTGGGTTTTTCTTAGGCGGCACGTCCATGCTGTCACTGGCAGGGGCGAAGTTTGATCCGGCGCTTTACAAGCAATCTTGCACACAGGAAGGGGTGAATATTGATTGCCAATGGCTCCAGAAAAACCAGGTGGATTTGAGCAAGGTGTCTGAGCCCATGCTTGGCCGCTCCAATCACGATGATCGAATCAAAGCCATTGTGGCGATTAATCCTGAATTAACCAAAACATTGGATGCACAGAGCCTTGGTGACATCAAGGTGCCCGTGAAAGTAATGGATATTCGTGGCCGTCATGCTGCGCTGCCGGAACTGGAGGTGGCCGAATCCATCGCCGCGATTCCGAATATGACGTCAATGACAACGCCGCATACCACTATTTTTAGTGCGTTTAGTCGGTGTACGGAAAAAGGTGTGCAGATATTAGCATTGGAAGGGGAAGGCAATCTTTGCCAAACGTCAGCGCAACAACCCCGAGAAGAGGCGCACAGGCTGATTATGAACGCGATTACCCGCTTTATTGATCACCAATGACGGGCTGACTGGTGCATATGTGCAAGGTCGTCACGAACACAGAACACAAAAAAACCAGCCAATGAGCTGGTTTTTTTAATCGGTCACTCGGCAGATTAGTCTTGGAAAAGGCCGAGGTTTTCTTTGGCGTAGGCTTCAAATTCGGTAAAGCCGCCAACGTGCTCTTGATCAACAAAGATTTGTGGCACGGTTTCAACCGGCTTGCCGACCGTTTTTTCTAGGTCGGCTTTGCTGATACCTTCTGCGTGAATATCAACGTAGCGATAGTTAAAATCTTCACGGTTTGTTTTCAGTTCTTCAGCCAAATCTTTTGCGCGAACACAGAACGGGCAGCCAGGGCGACCAAAAATCACGACCAACATATTCATCTCCTTTAGCGTTAATGGCGATACTATGCCTGATGGGCGAGCGTTAGAAAAGACGAATTTCCCTTTTGCACCAATAGGAAAAACCGATGATAAGGCCTAATGCGTGCCAGGGCAGGTGGCTGTACGTTTGCCGGTTAAACGCGATGGAAGACGTAGGGCCGGGTGATTGCTTCGCTGTGTATAAAGGTGTAAAACCATCAAGTCCCGCTTTTACGGCTCAACGTCAAATAAGGAAGCACAATGAATCCAACGATTGAGACACTTCTTTCTCACCGCTCTATTCGCAAATTTACTCAAGATGCCATTTCTCCCGAGCAATTAACCCAGGTTATTGATGCGGCGCGCGCGGTATCCAGCTCAAGCTTCTTACAGTGCACCAGCATTATCCGTGTGACGGACAAAGAAAAACGACGCTTATTGGCGGAATACGCGGGCAACCAAGCGTATGTGGCCGATTGTGCGGAGTTTTTAGTGTGGTGTGCGGACTTCCATCGCCACGAGCAAATCAACCCTAATGCTAAATTAGGTTTTACCGAGCAGACGTTAATTGGGGCGATTGATAGCGCGCTCATGGCGCAAAATGCGATGGTGGCGGCGGAGTCGATGGGCCTAGGCGGCGTGTATATCGGCGGCTTACGCAATCAGCCGGAAAAGGTGGCCGAGTTGTTGGCGATGCCGAATCACGTGATGCCTTTGTTTGGTATGTGCTTGGGTGTGCCGGCGCAAGATCCCGAACCCAAGCCTAAATTACCTGCACAGCTTTTGGTGCACGAAAACAGCTATCAAGCCATCGATGAGGCGGCGCTAAGCGACTATGACAACCAAGTGCGCGAGTATTATCAAACGCGCACGGGCGGCAATAAAGACATGAGCTGGAGTGAGCAGATCTCCGCCACGCTAGAAAAAGAAGCGCGCCCGTTTATGAAAGACTTTTTGCACAGTAAAGGCTTTAGTACCCGCTAAAGTGTTGCGACGTATCGCTTGAATAAAAAAGCAGCGTTTTGCTGCTTTTTTATTGTTATAAATCCTGTTTTGCCCAATTTTGTTGGCTGTTTTGACTCCCTTGTTTGTGAAAACCATGCTAAGCGCTAAAAGTTATTTACATCTAGTCTGTAACCCGTAATATTGCCGCGTTTTTGCGCGTGAGAATCACATTATCAGTGATGTTTGGCGCGCATTTTTAATATTTAAATGTTTTTTAAACAAGTAGGGCACTGATGGAAAACAAACTGGCAAATCCTGCCCCTTTAGGGCTGATGGGTTTTGGAATGACCACGGTATTATTGAACATTCATAATGCAGGGTTTTTCCCGATTGATAGCATGATTTTGGCGATGGGGCTGTTTTATGGTGGCTTAGCGCAAGTGATTGTCGGCATCATGGAATTCAAAAAAGGCAATACGTTTGGAACCACCGCGTTTACCTCTTATGGTTTGTTCTGGTTGACGCTCGTTGGCCTGATTGTGATGCCTAAAATGGGGTTAGCTGATGCAAGCCCAGCAGGCTTTATGGGTTGGTATTTGTCTCTGTGGGGCGTGTTTACTGGGTTCATGTTTATTGGTTCATTGCGCTATTGCCGAGCGAAGCAGTTTGTATTTGGTAGCTTGACCGTTCTCTTTTTCTTACTTGCCGCGCGTGATTTCACCGGTAGCACGGTGATCGGCACCATCGCCGGTTTTGAAGGCATTGTGTGTGGCTTAAGTGCGATGTATTTTGCGATGGCGCAAGTGTTGAATGAGGAATATGGGCGCACTGTGCTGCCTGTGGGTGAGCTAACGCAAAAGCCGGCCATGGCGACCCAAGCGGCTTAAATCGCATGCTGTCGTGATTGGCCTGTAATCGAATGGGTCTGTACAAACTGTTTTGATGACGGTGTAAAGCAGAGCATAAAAAGCCCGGCTACGTAATGTAGCCGGGCTTTTTCATTTAGGTGTGTCCGTTATGGTGCTTGATTAGCACATCACTTTCACCGCGAGGCCCCCTTGTGAGGTTTCGCGATATTTGGCGTTCATGTCTTTACCGGTTTCCATCATGGTCTCGATGACTTTATCCAACGAAACGCGTGGCTCGGAGGAACGTTGTAGCGCCATGCGTGAGGCATTGATCGATTTCACCGCGGCAATGCCGTTGCGTTCAATGCAAGGGACTTGTACTTGCCCAGCGACTGGGTCACAAGTGAGTCCTAAATTATGCTCCATGGCAATTTCAGCCGCCATACACACCTGGTGCGGGTTGCCGCCCATTAATTCGGCGAGGCCAGCGGCGGCCATGGAGCAGGCAACGCCCACTTCGCCCTGGCAACCGACTTCGGCGCCAGAGATAGAGGCGTTTTGCTTATACAGGCCACCAATCGCGCCAGAGGCAGCAAAAAATCGGGTGTAGATTTGCTTATCAACCGGTTCGATAAACTTGTCGTAATACGCGAGCACGGCAGGAATAATGCCACAAGCCCCATTGGTGGGGGCCGTGACCACGCGGCCACCGGCCGCGTTTTCTTCGTTGACCGCAAAGGCAAACATATTGACCCAATCGACCACTGACATGGGAT
This sequence comes from Salinivibrio sp. ES.052, assembly GCF_900141775.1. Classification (GTDB taxonomy): domain Bacteria; phylum Pseudomonadota; class Gammaproteobacteria; order Enterobacterales; family Vibrionaceae; genus Salinivibrio. The sequence continues at coordinate 794,523 of NZ_FSRI01000001.1, forward strand.
CAATGTTGTATTTTTCTGTGGTTTTGAGCTGGTGGTGTAACGCGGCGGCGCGGCGAGGGACGCGCAGCGGGCCAGGTAACACCCCTTCGTTTTCCATCCCGCGGTCCATACAGGCCTGCATGGTTTGCCAAATGTTTGCGAAATAGGTATCGATTTCTTCTTGGCTGTGCATGCTTCGCATGTTGGCCATTACCAAGCCGCTGATCGAAAAACCGGTTTCTTGGGTGAGTGCCAGTAGGCCGTCAGCGCTATTAAAGTCGTAAGGGACTTGCACCGCTTGCATAGCAGGCTGACCAAATTCGGCTTCTTCAACAATAAAGCCACCGCCAATCGAGTAATAGGTTTTACTCAGCACACAGTCATCGCCCTGCCAGGCATGGATTTGCATGCCGTTCTCGTGCAGTGAGAGGTTAGAGGTATGAAAGTTCATCCCTCCATCACGTGGAAAGGCGACGGCGTGTTGTTGCTCACCCAATGGCAATTGCTCTGTCTCTTCTACCCGTTTAATAAAGCTGGGAATCGAATCGATATCAACGGTTTCTGGGCTGTTGCCTGCTAAGCCCATAATCGTGGCGATGTCGGTGTGGTGGCCTTTACCGGTGAGTGACAATGAGCCGTATACGTCAACCGTGACGCGATCGACGTCGGTTAAACGCTGACTGGCGGTTAGCTCATCAACAAAGCACTTGCCTGCTTTCATTGGGCCAACCGTATGAGAACTGGATGGGCCAACGCCAATCTTAAAAATGTCAAAAACACTGATCATGTGTCTACCTCAGTCAATGCCCTAAGGGCAATGGATTTAGTGTTTACGCCATCCGTCCATGGTATTGACTGTGATGGCAAGCGCACGCTCGCCATAATGAAAAGGAGCAGCCTTCACTGCTCCTTGTTAGCCGCAAACATCGATGGATGCGGAGGGCATAGAGCCCAATGCAGCAGTCCTATAGCGCCTGCTGCGCGCGCTGTGTCCGATTAAGCAAAACGGCTGATTCTGAATCGTTAGTGATTAAGAGATCATGCCGTACGTAATCGCTGAAATTGCCACCAGCCCCATAATCAGAACAAAGGCGTTGCTGATTGTACCTGAATATTTCTGCATTGCTGGCACGTTTTTCACGGCATACATTGGCATAATAAACAGGATGGTGGCAATGATTGGGCCGCCAAGTGATTCAATCATCCCCAAAATGCTTGGATTTAGGGTGGCGACTAACCAAATGGTCAAGATCATGAAGACCACGGTGAACACGTCGATTTTTTTGCGATCAACCGGTTTACCCATGCTGCGTAGTGCTTTGGTAGCAATCCCGTTCAGACCTTCACGTGCGCCCAGGTAGTGACCAAAGAACGAGGACACAATGGCGACAAAGGCGACCAATGGACCCAAGAAGGAAATGAACGGGCTTTCATGCTTGTTGGCCAAGTAAGAAAGAATTGCGATATTTTCCGCTTTTGCCGTTTCTAAATCCGCTGGCGTCAGTGACAGCACGCAAGAGAACACAAACAGCATCACGAAACCTACCAGCATGGCGGCTGAGCGCATCAGGATCTGGCCGGACTTGTATTCTGCATCGTCGCCGTGGTCACGGCGCTGTGCCAATGAGAAAGACGAAATGGCCGGGCTGTGGTTAAACGCAAAGACCAGTACCGGAATAGAAATCCAAAGGGTAATGGCAAAGTCACCTGCGGACGGCACTTGCGATAGGGCAGCGGTGTTCCACTCTGGGATCAGGTAGATGGACATAAAGACCAAGATCCCAACCAGCGGATAGACCAAACACTGGGTGACACGCAGCATCATTTTTTCGCCCAGAAGCATGACTGACATCATACCGAGAATAAGCGCTAACGAGAGGATCGCACGTGGCGGCGACGCCATGCCAAGCTGGTTGACCAAGAAGGAGTCGACGGTGTTGGTGATCCCCACGCCGTAGATCAACACAATCGGATAGATTGCAAAGAAGTACAGCAAGGTGATCAGTTTGCCCGCGCCAACACCAAAGTGTTCTTCAACCACTTCGGTAATGTCGCTGCCCGCATTTTTAGAAGATAAAACAAAACGAGAGAGCCCGCGGTGGGCAAAGAAGGTCATTGGACCAACAAGCAGGGTCATGACTACGAGTGGCCAGAAGCCGCTCATGCCTGCGTTGATAGGAAGGAAAAGAATACCCGCGCCAACCGCGGTGCCAAAAAGGGAAAGCGCCCAGGTTGTATCTTGTTTGGTCCAGCGCGGGCGCGACGTTGCACTGGTACCAGTCGTCGAGGTTGTTTGCATAACAATACTACTCACATTGTAGGGAACAGGAATCAGGGAAGGCGAATTCTGGCGATTTCTACACAGAAAACCAAGAGCTAGATCGCTATATGAAAAGTAGTGCGCCGACTATTGCACTAAAGTGTGACGATTATCAATAACGGAGCAGGGAATGTTGGTCTAAATGGGCAGCATTGTATGGCTTTTAGTTGAGTAAATATGCATCAATATGCGCCAAAAACCCCTCTATGTGAGGGGGTATTGGTGGTATTAGCCGTGAAAGTGAGACAAGGTAAGCTGACTGATCAGTGCTCTTAGTAGTTGTGCCGTTGCCCCCCAAATGAGCCGGTTTTGATGGTAAAATGCGCAAACAGGGTGCCATTGTCCGTATATTAAAAACGACTGTTCGCGAATATGCGCGGGGTGACACAAGGTCTTTAGTGGCACTTCAAAGCAGGCCGTCACTTCGTTGTGATCGAGGCAAGTTTGGTAGTTTGGGTCGACCCAGGCAAGCACCGGGTGAATGTAATAGCCGGTGACAGTGGGCAGTGGACATAACTGACCAATAATGGCTTCTCGCGTGACCTGGATACCGGTTTCTTCCCACATCTCGCGCGTGGCAGTGGCAATATTATCTTCGTCGGAGGGTTCACGCTTCCCACCAGGAAAGCTGACTTGACCCGGATGGTGCTTTAGGTGCTCCGCACGTTGTGTCAACACCAGTTGGATCCCGCTTGCGCGTGGCACCAGACCAATCAATACCGCGGCAGGCTGAAAGTCGGCACCACCCAGGATTCGAGGGGCTAGGCGCACACGATTAAGAATACGACTGTCATGGCGCGCCAAGGGAGTCAGCGAAAATGCACGTATCACGTCGGTTGGTGAGAGAGCAGGGGGAGTGCCGTGCATAGTTTGATAGCGCACACTAGGCGCTAGCCATGACGTCGCTTCCGTTCGCAACGCACAGCTAATGGGAGGGAAATACGCATTTTCAGGGGCGAATAACGTCATGCTTTCTCCGTCGAATCAGTCAAAGGCACTCCCTAGGTTTCATCGTTTGCAAGCACAGGAAGAATACGGCTCACTTTGTCGAGAGTTTCTTGATACTCCGCGTCTGCCTGGCTATCGGCGACCAATCCACCGCCTGCCCAAACATGCAGCTGGCCTTGATGACCAACTAAGGTACGAATAGTAATACTGGAATCCATCCTGCCGCAGCGACTGATATAAGCAAAGCTGCCGCAGTACACGTGACGCCGGTGCGGTTCGAGCCCTTCAATGATTTCCATTGCACGTACTTTAGGCGCGCCGGTAATGGAGCCGCCTGGAAAGGCCGCACGTAGTAGATCGAGCCCTGTTTTTTCTTTAGGTAAGGTTCCTATGACGGTGCTCACCATATGGTGGACGGCAGGAAAACTCTCTATCTCAAAAAGTTTAGGCACAGAGACCGAACCTGGCGAGGCAACACGGCCAATATCATTACGTAGTAAGTCAACAATCATCAAATTTTCGGCACGATCTTTTTCGGCTGATTGTAATGACTGAGCACTGTCAGCATCTTGTTGCGGATCAGAATGACGTGGGCGCGTACCTTTAATGGGTTTGGTTTCGATATGGCGATCGTGCACCGATAAAAAACGTTCCGGAGAGACGGACAAAACAGCGCTGTCTTCTAAGCGAATAAAGCCAGAAAAGGGCGCGCCGTTGTGAGTGGCCAGTTTGCGATAGGCTTGCCACTCATCACCGTCATAGTGGGCAGAAAAACGCTGAGCAAGATTGATTTGATAGCAATCTCCTGCATGCAGATAGGCCTGCACTTGAGAAAATTTTTCCGCATATTGCTCTGCGGTCATGTTGGCATGCCAGCGCTCTGTTAGCGTGAAGGGAGTGTTGCCTGTTGGCGCAGTCTGTTTCATTAACCATTGCCATCGCTGGTTGCTATTTGGGGCAATCACAACGGCGTGTTGCTGGTGGTGATCAATCACCACTGCCCAGTCATAGAGACCAACCGCCATATCGGGCACGTCCAGCTCGTCTTTAGCCAGCGTCGGTAAGCTTTCAACACAGCGCCCTAAGTCATAGCCAAAATATCCTAAGGTGCCGCCGGTAAATGGCCATGGCTCCATCGCGGGGACGACAGGCAATAACTGTGCTTGTAATTGCGCGACCCACTGAAAAGGATCGCGACGTTCAGTGGTGGTGTGGCCATCGGGATAACGCGTGGTCACTTGATTGTTGCGTGCGGTCATGGTGGCGATAGGATCGGCGACCAATATATCGAAACGGCTATCTGGGTGTGTTCGCGTCGCGGAATGAAGCAGCATCGCCCAGGGTTGATGCGCAATACGATCAAACAGGGTGACGGCGAGTTCAGGCGTATAGTCGATCGGCGTGGTAGTGAGCGTCATGGCGTTTTGTGGCTGCATTGTTCTTTTTGTGATCACGGTTGAAGCGCCGTGTGGCGCACGAATAGCGCTAAGCGTATCATAGCTAGGCCTTTTCCGGCACGGGCGACGATAAATAACAGTACGATGGTGTTGCTACTATCGGCTTCTATAATCATATTGCGCAGCGTGGCTGCGTGCCAAACGATAATAACGAGGGAAAGGCTCCCCCAACACTGGATACCCGCTTTGGGTCCTGCACATGACACCAGAGGCAATGATGACCACAATTAAACAGCAAGACGTGATCGAAAGTGTTGCAGATGCCCTGCAATATATCTCTTACTACCACCCCCTTGATTTTGTTCAAGCCCTCGAAAAAGCCTATCACAAGGAACAAAGCCAGGCGGCGAAAGACGCCATTGCGCAAATACTGATTAACTCGCGCATGTCGGCCGAAGGCCAGCGACCAATTTGCCAAGACACGGGCATTGTGACCTGCTTTGTGAAAGTGGGCATGGGTGTGCAGTGGGATCGTCATGATATGACGGTACAACAAATGGTCGACGAAGGGGTGCGACGTGCCTATACCAACCCAGATAACCCATTACGTGCCTCTGTGGTCGCGGATCCGGCCGGTAAGCGCCAAAATACCCGTGATAACAGCCCCGCGGTGGTCCATATTGATATGGTGCCGGGCAATGCAGTGGATATTCAGATTGCCGCCAAAGGTGGTGGCTCTGAAAACAAAACCAAAATGGTAATGCTCAATCCCTCTGATGATGTGGCGGAGTGGGTAGAAAAAACCTTGCCTGCAATGGGCGCGGGTTGGTGTCCACCGGGCATGCTGGGTATCGGCATTGGCGGCACGGCAGAAAAAGCCGCGGTGTTAGCCAAAGAGTCCTTGATGGAGCATATCGACATTCAAGCGCTTATCGAGCGTGGACCAGAAAACGCTGATGAAGCGTTACGCTTAGATATTTTTGATCGGGTTAACAAACTCGGGATTGGTGCCCAAGGTTTGGGCGGTCTGACAACCGTGGTGGATGTGAAAGTAAAAACGGCACCGACGCATGCGGCGTCTAAGCCTGTCTGCCTGATCCCGAACTGTGCTGCTACCCGCCATGTTCATTTTACCCTCGATGGTTCGGGGCCCGCCGAGCTTGAACCGCCCAAGTTGGATGAGTGGCCGAAAGTGACATGGGAAGTGGGTGATAATGCGCGTCGTGTCAACCTGGATACGGTCACCAAAGAAGACGTGCAAAGCTGGCAAACCGGTGAAACGGTACTTTTATCAGGCAAGATTCTGACTGGACGCGACGCCGCACACAAACGCTTGCAAGAAATGCTGCGCAATGGCGAAGGCCTGCCAGAAGGCGTCGACTTTAACGGTCGCTTTATCTATTACGTGGGTCCTGTCGATGCGGTAGGCGATGAAGTGGTTGGCCCTGCAGGCCCTACCACGTCGACCCGTATGGATAAGTTCACCGATATGATGTTGGCGGAGACCGGACTAACGGGCATGATCGGCAAGGCTGAACGTGGCCCTGCGGCGGTGGAGTCAATCAAAAACCATAAAGCTGTCTACTTAATGGCGGTCGGTGGTGCTGCGTATCTGGTATCAAAAGCGATTAAAAAAGCCCGTGTGGTGGCATTTGAAGATTTGGGAATGGAAGCCATCTATGAGTTTGAGGTGGAAGATATGCCGGTAACAGTGGCTGTCGATGCAAGAGGACAAAATGCCCATCAGATCGGCCCTGATACTTGGAAAGTGAAAATAGCAGAAATGGAAGATTAATTAATCCTCTGTCTTCTTACCTAAAAAATGCGCCGATAGGCGCATTTTTTATAGTAACCGAGTGGCGGCCTCGGTCAGTGTGCGATAGCCAATAGTGTTTTATGCCACTTCTTCATCGAGATCAAACGAGGCAGCGATAAGATTACGCGTGTACTCGTTTTGTGGATGGTGGAAGATCTCGTCTGGCGTACCGGCTTCCATGACCTTTCCATTTTGCATCACCATGACGCGGTCTGAGAGTGCACGCACAACACTTAAGTCGTGGCTGATAAACAGATAGCCAATGTTGTGGCGTTGCTGGATATCTTTCAACAAATCAATCACGGTGAGCTGCACCGAACGGTCTAACGCAGACGTTGGTTCGTCGAGCAGGATAAATGCAGGGTTGAGGATCAATGCGCGCGCGATAGCGATACGCTGACGTTGGCCGCCAGAAAATTCGTGCGGATAGCGGTTAATGGCAGAGCTATCGAGGCGCACTTCATACAATGCATCTTTTACGCGATCAAGGCGCTCGGATTTACTCAATTCAGGGAAGTGAGTGCGCAAGCCTTCTGCGACAATTTCACCCACCGTCATACGGGGTGACAGTGAGCCAAATGGGTCTTGAAACACCATCTGCATATCGCGACACAGGGCTTTGTTCTCACTGTTTTTTATGCCATGAATGTCTTGGCCTCTAAAACAAACCCGTCCCTCAGCGACGGGTAAAAGGCGCATAATGGCGCGGCCTAGTGTGGATTTACCTGATCCCGATTCACCAACAATACCCAGCGTCTCGCCTCGGCGCAGTGATAAACTAATGTCGCTGACTGCTTCGAAGTAACGTTTGTTTCCGCCAAAAAAGTCTGCACCGAGAAAGTACTTTATCGTGACATTGTCGACGCTCAGTAAGTTCTCAGCTTCATCGTTGACGGCGTCTTTGCGGCCGTGTGGTACCGCGTTGAGCAACATTTTTGTGTAATCTTGTTGTGGGTTGCCAAACAGTACCTTGGTATCGTTGGTCTCAACCACTTCCCCTTTACACATCACTACCACACGATCGGCTAGGTGTTTTACGACACCTAAATCATGCGAAATAAACATGATCGCCATGCCCATCTTCTGCTGAAGCTCGCCAATCAAATTGAGTACTTCGGCTTGAACAGTGACATCCAGTGCGGTGGTTGGTTCATCGGCAATCAGCAAATCGGGTTCATTGACTAATGCCATGGCAATCATAATCCGTTGTAGCTGGCCACCGGAAAACTCATGCGGGTATTTTTCCAATGCACTGGTTGGATTAGGGAGATGAACCAAATTAAGTAGTTCGATAATCCGTTGTTTTGCTTTTTCTGCTGTCGTACGGTGATGGCACTGAATGGCTTCAGTGAGCTGCTCTCCGACACGCATATACGGATTCAGTGAGGTCATTGGTTCTTGGAAGATCATGGCAACACGATCGCCGCGCATTTTCTGAATTTGCTTCGTCGACAGCGCGAGGATGTCGGTGTCGTTAAAGCTGACTTTAGATTCCGGTTTGACGATTGCGTTATTGGGTAATAGCCCCATGACAGCGCTGCTAGAGACTGATTTTCCTGAGCCTGACTCCCCAACGATAGCCACGGTTTCACCGGGCATGATGTCAAAGCTAACATTCTTAACAGCATCGATCATGCCGTCATTGGTGGTAAATGACACGCTCAGGTTTTGTACGCTAAGTAGTGGCTTAGAAGCAGATGAAGACATCATCACCTCACTGGTTGATTATTCGACGTCACGAGCTTGTCAATTGGACGAATACACGGAGATATCTCTCGTGGTATTGGCGCAGACAAGCACTCGATGATTTGGATTAACGTCTGCCGTTATTGTGAGCAAACGTCAGTCATTCGTGTTGGGTAGATTATCGCTAAACGATGGCTTAACAATCTAAGCGATGGTTCAACAATACATGCCCTGATGCGGATATCAGCCAGCTGGTGCGTTTCATCAATGGCTTAATCAAAGTCACGATGAACGGCTTGCGCCAGTGGAAGAGGTAGGATACGAGTGTCGCGATAACCGAAAGACGCTTAAGGTTACCTCTCCTTGCGAACACAGCTTTTCAACATCATCCGGTGTTGAAACCAAGCAGCGTGAATATCCATATATCACCCACACAATATACGATTCGGATATAAAAGCAAATCGTTATTGGGCGCAAGGATTATGATGTCAGAGTTTGACCGCGCAGACAAAAACACCCGTGTTGACTCTTTCAACAGTGAAATATATGTCGAGGACACCGTCATTCGATGAAACACACGCATGGACGTTGAGTGGGAGCAATCGGGAGTGATGGCTAGGAAGCAACACCCACGCGTGCTACCTAATTTGATAGCACGCGCGGGGTCGGGGGTTAGTGACGGTCGAAGGTGAGGCGTGTTGAAAAGCGTTCTTCGCTATGTTGGCCGTGCTCGAAAGCGACGTGACCATTGACGATGGTCATATCGATGCTGGAGCCGAAAGTGTGACCGTCAAACGGTGACCACTGGCATTGATAAAAGAGGTTATCTTTGCCCACGGTTTGCGTCTGATTGAGATCGACCAGCACTAAGTCCGCCCAGTAACCTTCACGAATAAACCCACGCTCTTGCACTTGGTAACGGACGGCGGGCGCATGGGCCACTTTTTGCACCACCAAAGGCAAATCGAGTATACCGCGGTGATAGAACTCTAAAGCGACCTGCAAGGCATGTTGCACCAATGGGAGACCTGCTGGCGCCTTGAAGTAGGTATTTTGCTTTTCTTCAAAGGTATGAGGCGCATGGTCGGTCGCAATTACATCAATGACTCCGTCTTTCACGGCTTGGATCAGTGCTTGCTGGTGGTGTGCCTCTTTTATGGCGGGGTTACATTTGATCAGCGTGCCTTTGCTCGCATAGTCGTCGCGATTAAAAAACAGATGGTGAACACAAGCTTCTGCAGTGATCTGCTTTTGCTGTAAGGCTTCTAGCGTTTTCGCTGGTTCAAACTGATAGAGTTCATCTTCAGTGGTGAGGTGCAACACATGCAAACGCGTACCATGTTTTTTTGCTAGGTTGACGGCCAGTTGTGAAGACTTTAAGCACGCTTCTTTCGATCGAATATGGGCGTGTGCATCAATCGGTACGTCTTCGCCATATTTCTCCCGATAGATGTCCTCTAACTCATTGATCATTGGCGTGTCTTCACAATGAGTCGCAATTAATGTCGGGCAATCGGCAAAAATCGCGTCCAGCGTATCAGGATCATTGACTAACATGTTCCCAGTTGAGGCACCCATAAACACTTTTACACCGCAGGCGTTATTAGGGTCTAAGCGACGGATTTCATCAATATTGTCGTTGGTGGCCCCCAGGTAAAATGCATAGTTAGCATGGCTGGACTGCGCCGCTCGCTGATACTTTTCCTCGAGGGCGTCTAATGTCGTGGTCGGTGGATTGACATTAGGCATTTCCATGTAGGTGGTGATACCACCGGCAACGGCCGCTTTAGACTCGGTCGCAATGGTGCCTTTTTTAGGAAAACCGGGTTCACGGAAGTGGACTTGATCATCAATCATTCCCGGCAATAAATGTTTGCCCGTGGCATCAATGACGCGACTGTCAGCTGCCGCTGGGGCACTAATGTCGGGCGCAATCTGACTAATACGGCCATTTTCTACCAGTACATCAGTCTCAACAATTTGTCCTTCGTTGACAACTGACGCGTTTTTAAAAAGTAGGGTGGTCATGGTGTGATCCTTACATGCTCAAGGCGTTGGCATTATGGTAACGCAATCGATTACTTGATTCAGCCCCTGTTTTATCAGGGAAATTGACCGGCGTTTAACAGAACATTCACCGCATTGCGGTAGATTAGCCCAGTAAGTGTATTGCCCTTCATCCAGGGCTGCCGCATACTTGGCGCGTTAAACAACAATAAAAGGGAGTCAATCATGGCGGAAGAAACAATTTTCAGCAAAATCATTCGCAAAGAAATCCCTGCGGATGTTCTGTATCAGGATGAGCTCGTCACCGCCTTTCGTGATATTAACCCACGCGCCCCGGTTCATATCCTGGTGGTACCGAATAAATTGATCCCAACGACGAATGATGTGGTGGCCGATGATGAGCTGGCACTCGGGCGTATGATCACGGTGGCCAAAAAGCTGGCTGCTGATGAAGGGATCGCCGAAGACGGGTACCGGATCATCATGAATTGCAACCAACATGGTGGGCAAGAGGTTTACCATATTCATATGCATCTCGTCGGTGGACGTGCGCTTGGGCCGATGGTGATTGGCTGATTCTGTGATTCCGAGTGTTGTCGATGCTGAAAGGGGGTGACTGATGGGTAAGCTGTTGTGTTTACTGGCAGTCTTCGGCGTACTCTCCGGGTGCGCAACGAGTCAGCAATCACTGACCATTGCACCTGAACAATCTGTGGTGTTTGCGAACGGCGATCTCGCATTAGCGCTAGAGGTTAAACGGCGGGCATGCCCCAAAACACAATCGGTTAGGCAAACCTGTCTGACCTTAACCAACAGCAGTGACCATCAACACCGGGTTCGTTATCGTTTCCACTGGTATGATAATCAGGGGCTGCACGTCGAGGCGCCGCCATCTCAATGGCAAGTCTTGACGTTGCCAGCCAAAGCCTCAGAACGTATCGATATCACCGTGCCAGCGGCTCGAGCAAGCCAGTACCGTATGGTGATTCTTGATTAGCTCCCGTTCACCTCATGGAGAGTGCTCAATCGATGGGACGCTGACGCGGGGATAAAATGAAGGAAAATATGACAGGTATGAGCATCACTGCTGCACATCACGGCATCATGACGTTATGCCGAGTACGCTTACCTCAACTTTTAGTCGCGGCAGTATTACTGGCATTAGCAGGATGTGCGCCACGTCATCAGTCGGTTGAGCCGCTGCCTGAATCAAACAGGCCACCCGCAACATTAGAGACACAGGTGCTGCATGATAATATGGACCATGCAATGCGTGCGGCGGTTGATTCTTTGCTTGCGAGTGACCCGTTACGTGGATCGCCAGTGACGTTGGTTCAGTCAATTCAAAACGTGAGTGGTACCTATTTTCCAACCCCGGCTTATTCAGAGCAGTTACAGGCCGGTTTGGTCAGCTCTGGCCGAATAACGCCCGTCCCAGAGGCTAGAATTCAGGCCGTACGGCAGTCTTTGGGGTTAGGGCAGAACCAAACGCTAGTGGACCCCGCCACCGTTGTGCAATATGGCCGGATGCTGGGGGCGCAGTACCAACTCAGTGGAAAACTTTCTGGAAAGGGCCCGTATCGTCTGCACTTGCAGTTAATGGACTTACATTCAGGCGTGATCGCATGGCAGGACGCGGAACGGTTTGTCAGTCGCTGATTGGTCGTTAGCCCTTGAGCATCGGCTAGCGGCAGCACTCACTCGTTATTACGGTGAATCGGTAGCGATCACCTTGGTAGAGCCGCTTGCCTCTGGCCTGACGAACCGTTGTTTGCGCTTAACGGACACACTCGGTGGCCAAACCGTGTGGCGGCCAAATAGCGGTGCGGTTGATGCGTTCGCGATTGATCGCACTCGCGAGGCGCAAGCGCAATCGTTAGCCGCCAAGAATGGTTTAGCCCGCCGACCGATTGTTCAACTCCCCGAAGGGTTGCTTGTGCCCTGGGTGCCTGGAGAGCCGCTTTCCGATCTAGACGGTGACCATCAATCGATCCTTATTCACCTTTTAGCACGTATACATAATCTGCCTACTGATTTAGAGCGTTCGCCCGTCGAGGCGCAATGTGCCCATTATGAGACGCAGTTGTCTGCGAGCGTGAGATCACGATTGAACGCCTTAAAAGGCTGGGTATTACAGCAGCATCCTTCACCAAAGGGAGAGGAAAAAGTTGTATGCCACATGGATTTAGGGGCTTACAACGTTGTGATCGCGGAGGACGGAACACCATGTGTGCTGGATTGGGAGTATGCGCGGGTGGCAGATGCCCATCTCGATATTGCCTTGTTCTGTCGTGCGAATGGTGAGGTGCCAGACGCCGTGGTCGAGCAATATTGCATGATTCGGCATATCGACAATGTGAGTCATACACTGGCCCGCGTGAATGCATGGTTGCCTTTTACCGATTATTTGGCGCTATGCTGGTATGAGGTAGGCGCAAAACTCTATGGGCTGCCTGCGTATAAAGAGGCCGCTGATGCGCTTTATGAGCAGCTCTCAGCTGAGGGGCAAGCTAAAGCATAACAAGGAGAGAATGATGGACAAAGAGCGCTGTCGACGTTGTCGAATCGGATGGCTGGTGGGCTGTCTGTTGCTACTCGTTGGGTGCACGACTGAGTTGGCTTATAATACCTTGCCTTTTTGGAGCCACTATTATCTCGACGATATCATCCACTTAACACCCACGCAGTCGCGTCATGTAAAAGCGGATCTCGATGCTATCCAACAATGGCACCGGACGCACGAGTTGCCTCGCTTGGCAGAGCAGTTAGGGTTATTAGCGGCACAAAGCACCGAGCATCAGACCTGGGATCAATTGCGAGACCACCAAACTGCGTTCAAGGCACGACTACAAGCCACCTTGAATGAAATGGTGCCAGCCACCACACGCCTACTACAAAGCCTTGATGATCGCCAAGCTGAGCGGTTAACCCAGTTTTTAAAAGAAGAAATTGAAGACGCACAGGCTCGGCGTGACGAGGAATCACCGCAATCATGGCTGTCAGACCAAGAAGAAGAGCTTGAAGAGCGTACTGAGCGTTGGGTGGGGCATACACAAGATAGCCAAATGCCTTTTTATGTAGAGATGGCCGAATATCAACAACGTGCTATGCCGACTTTCATCAAAGTGCGTGAGCAGTTACAAGCGCGTCTATTTGGTTTGATAGAAAACCGTCAACAGGATGATTTGGATACCCAACTCTATCAATGGGTGGACGATCTGGTCGCTTGGCGTGGTGGTAAAGGGACTCAGACGGATATGGCGATTTATCGATCTCGCCGGCTAGATTGGCTGCTCAGATTGGATAAAAGTTTGAATGACGATCAGCGTTTGCATTTGATGGAGGAGTTACAGGAGTGGGAATCTCGGTTGCAAGAGATGGCGGAGCAAAAATAACCCGATCGCCCCTAGGGTGATCTTGCTCATTTTTGCATTCAAGCAGCTATGCTATTGATAGAGGGCGTAACCTTCTCAGCCGAACTAGCAAGGACAGCTTATGATCATCTATCTGCATGGCTTTGACGCCACCAGCCCAGGCAACCACGAAAAAGTGCTTCAATTACAATTTGTTGATGACGACGTTCGTACGATCAACTACAGCACACTTCACCCCAAACATGACATGCAGCACTTACTCAAACAGGTGCAAACGCAGATCGATGCAAGCCGAGATCCTAATCCGCTCGTATGTGGCGTTGGCCTCGGCGGTTATTGGGCAGAGCGCGTTGGGTTCCTGTGTGGGGTGAAGCAGGTGATCATTAATCCAAACTTACACCCTTATGAAAACATGCAGGGGAAAATCGATCGTCCTGAAGAATATGAGGATATTGCGACCAAATGCGTCACGGATTTTCGTCAGCGTAATCAACAACGTGCGCTCGTTATTCTATCACGTGAGGATGAGGTGCTGGATAGCCAGCGGAGTTATCATTTACTCTCTCCGTTTTATCCGGTTTGTTGGGACGAATCACAAACGCATAAATTTAAAAACCTCTCTCCTCACTTGCAAGCGATTGCTCAATTCAAACAGTCCGCTTAATCATTGAGCTCGTAATGAGGCCTTTGTTACGAGCGTTTGTTGTTATTTTCCTACATTAAATCCTGTCATAAAACGAAGACAAGGGTCGAAGTGGCCGCCATTTTACGGCAAAATAAGCATGCGTGATGACGAACAACACAGCAATAAACCACACGCAGTAACACAACTTATGTTGTTAGTGACTGACAAAGTTTGTTAATGACTGGCTTTGTTCATGACTGACAAAGACCCCATTTAGCGAGTCGCCATCGTGCGGCTAGCCTTTGTTTTTTTAATTAGGGTAAGGATGTAGAAGTGACCAAAATTATCGTTGTCGGTGGAGGCGCTGGGGGTTTAGAGCTTGCTACCAAGCTGGGTCGAACCTTGGGCCGCAAACGCCGTGCTGAGATCACTTTAGTCGATAAAAACAGTAGCCATCTATGGAAGCCCTTGTTGCACGAAGTTGCAACGGGGTCGATGGACGAAGGCGTCGACGCACTAAGTTATCGCGCTCATGCGAAAAATCATGGCTTTGACTTTCAAATGGGTACTCTATGGGATATCGATCGTGAGCGTAAGGTGATTACCTTGGCGCCTATGTACGATGAAAATAACGATCTATTGATGCCAGAGCGTGAGCTTGAATATGACACCTTGGTGATGGCGATTGGCTCAACCTCTAACGACTTTAACACCCCAGGGGTCCGTGATAATTGCATCTTCCTGGATAACCCCAAGCAGGCTCACCGTTTTCGTCGTGAAATGAACAATGAGTTTATGCGATTACACGCGAAACACGGAGAAGGCAGTGTTGATATAGCCATCGTGGGTGCGGGTGCAACCGGCGTTGAGCTGTCGGCAGAGCTTCATAATGCGATCAAAGAGTTGCGCAACTATGGCTTCCGTGATTTGGATAACTCTAAACTTAATGTCACCTTGGTTGAGGCTGGGGAGCGTATTTTGCCGGCACTCCCCCCGCGAATTTCTAGCGCGGCGCATCAAGAGCTATTAAAGCTAGGGGTCACGGTGAAAACCAACACCTTTGTGGTGAAAGCGGATGAAGATGGCCTAGAAACCAAATCGGGTGAACGCATTCATGCTGACATCATGGTGTGGGCCGCGGGAATTAAAGCACCTGATTTCCTAAAAGATATTGCCGGCCTTGAGACAAACCGCATTAATCAATTGGAAGTGAAAAATACACTACAGACGACCCGAGATGATGACATTTTTGTGCTCGGTGATTGTGCGGCGTGCACGCAAGAAGACGGCAGTAAAGTACCACCACGCGCACAATCCGCGCATCAAATGGCCAGCCGTTGTTTCAGCAATATCGTTGCCAAAATGCATGGACGTGAACTAAAGCCGTATGTATTTAAAGATCATGGCTCTTTGGTTTCACTCAGCCGCTTCTCGACCGTGGGTAGCTTGATGGGCAATCTGACCAAAGGATCAATGATGATCGAAGGGCGCATTGCACGTATGGTGTACATCTCGTTGTATCGAATGCACCAAATTGCGTTACATGGTTATGTGAAAACCGGCTTGATGATGCTGGTCGGGCGCATTAACCGTGTTTTACGCCCAAGCTTGAAGCTACACTAGAGACGATAACACGCCTTCCTCGAAACTGGGGCTTGTCCCCGGTTTCTTTGTAAGGCAGTGCTTATGCGATAATGGTTGCTCAATGGGGCGAAAGTCGTCACAATGGCGCCGCAATCAAGATTATTGATATCACTTCTAGAGCAACCCTCCTGAACGCCGAGTTTTCCTCATACAACGATATTGATATTCATGCCCCTAAGCGACGGGTAGGGTGTCTACGCGTGGCGACATTTTTTTATTTATTGAGATCAATTGATGAGTTTCTCCTCTTTAGGATTATCTGCACCACTACTTAAAGCTGTGCAAGAGCAAGGCTATACCACACCGTCACCGATTCAGGCTAAAGCGATTCCCGCGGTGATTGAAGGCCAAGATGTGATGGCTGCAGCACAGACGGGGACGGGTAAAACCGCTGGGTTTACGTTACCCATTTTAGAGCGTTTACAAGCGGGTAAACGCGCGCGTCCTAACCACGTTCGTACCCTGATTTTAACGCCAACGCGTGAGTTAGCAGCACAAGTTCATAAAAACGTTGAACAATACAGTCAATATACGCCACTGACATCTTTGGTGGTGTATGGCGGGGTGAAAATCAACCCGCAAATGATGAAACTGCGTAAAGGGGCTGATGTCCTCGTGGCCACGCCGGGTCGCCTATTGGATCTGTATAATCAGAATGCAGTGAACTTTTCGCAGCTTGAAGTATTAGTCCTGGATGAAGCCGACCGCATGCTGGATATGGGCTTTATTCGTGATATCCGTAAGATTTTGGCTGCTTTGCCGGCTAAACGTCAAAATTTATTGTTTTCAGCCACCTTCTCGGATGAGATCCGTCAGCTTGCTAAAGGCATGGTTAACAACCCGGTAGAAATTTCGGTTAACCCAGCTAACCAAGCGGCGACCAGTGTTGAGCAATGTATTTATCCAGCCGATAAAAAACAAAAAGCGCCGATGCTCTTATCACTCATTGCTGACAATAACTGGCAGCAAGTGTTGGTCTTTAGTAAAACCAAGCATGGTGCCAATCGTCTGTCTCGTTATTTAGATGAGTACGGCGTCAAAGCTGCTGCGATTCACGGTAACAAGAGCCAGGGCGCGCGCACCAAAGCGTTAGAGCAATTCAAAACCGGTGATGTACGTGTGCTCGTCGCGACCGATATTGCCGCGCGTGGCATCGATATTGCGCAGCTACCGCAAGTGGTTAACTTTGATTTGCCTCATGTCGCGGAAGATTATGTCCACCGTATTGGGCGTACGGGTCGTGCAGGCGCGGTTGGCCATGCAATTTCCTTGGTCTGTGCCGATGAAGCCAAAGATTTGTTTGCGATTGAACGTCTGACCAAGCAAGTCTTACCGCGCCTTAGCCTTGAAGGGTTCCCGGTGGCTAATCCACTGCCGGAGTCTAAGTTAGATACGCGACCCCTGAAGCCGAAAAAACCGAAGAAGCACGTTCAGCATCAAGATGGACAACGCTCAGGTGAGAAAGCGCGTGGGCATAAGCCGATGAGCAAAAATCGCCGCCATACCGATAAACCCAGTGGTGGCAAGCCGGGCTCTGGCAACACGTCGCGATCGCGCAGCGATGCGAATTCAGACAATAAACCACGTCGCGCTCGCCCATCGGGTACGAAAAGCAGCGCATAATGCGGTGTCTGTTTGCTGATGGTTAAATAGAAAAAACCGGCTTTTAGCCGGTTTTTTTGTCTTATATCACCTTAGCCAGTTGCGCCAATACCTTATCAATGGCATCACCAACCTTCGCCACGTACTCAATGGTTTCTTCTGCCTCATCGATCACTACTTGTGCTTGGCGTGCATGGGCGATAAGGCGATCTAATGCGTGGATATCATGCTCAAGTTGTTCGCTGTGTGCGGCAATCATGGCCGTATGGTAATCGTAGAGCCGCTCACCCAGCTGTTCCCTTTTCTGTTGTAATGGCACCAACTGTGGCCCAACAAGCGTTCGGCTTAAAAAGCGATCGAGGCTGTCGTAATTAGCTTTAAGCAGATGATAGCTCGCTTCTTTTGGGCTCATGGCTTACTCCTCCAACGGTTTTTGAAAGTCTTTGAGCGCATCGAGGTGACGCTTGGTGGTCGCAATGGCACGACGAGCCCCTTGTCGGGAAGCCGTGTTATCGAGCGTGAGCGAGGCAATGATAGCGTCATGCATTACCACATAATCCGAGAGGGCAAGATCTAGTCGTGCGAAGTGGGCTTCCAGCCCGAGTAGCTTTTGCTTGATGAGATAGCCATGATGGTACGCCTTAAGTCGCTGATCATAAGAGGTATGCAGAGTGACACAGCGCGTCTCGTGACTTTGCTGGCAGCGATTTGGATTGTTCAGCAGTTGCATACGAATCGATAAGGCTTGATTCAAAGCCACCCGCGTGGCCATTTGCCAATGCGGTAGATCTTGCCGCAGGCGAGCAATGGTTTGTTGTATCACCGGTTGCCCCGCCTCCATGACTGCACGTAACTGTCGATGGCGAGACGTTTCGGTCAATGCGCGGCCGAGCGCATTGATGCCGGTTGAGACGATTGAGATATCGGCTTCTTCAATCCCTCCTATATCACGAACAAAAGGGTTATCGGTGAGAGAGGTCAGGGTGTCATGTAATTGCTCAGCCTCCTGGTCGATTCGCGCATTGTGCCCGTCTGATGCCAGTGCGTAGAGGAGATTGGCGTAGCGAGTCAGATCGGTTAGGGCTTGTTGTTGCCCCGAATGTTCAATGGCCGTGATGGCGAGATCGGAAGCCGGGATCCCATCGCGTACTGCGCGCGATAGAATGGCGTCGACACGCGCTTGTTCCGCAGAGCGGTAGACAGATGCTAAGGCGTGATGGACGCTGACTGCCTGCGTCGCATAGTCTTTGACCCGTTGCTTCGATGACAGGGATGTGCATCCTGCCAAGATGATGAAAGCGGCAACCATCATAAGACAACGAAATCTTGTCAGTGCAGAGGGAAAAGGTGTTTTCATGTTAGTGCGATCATCCACAGATCAATAAAACTTAATGAAGTGTGGCTGCTGCGTGGTGATTATAAATGCAAAGAAAGGCTTTTTATTGAATGTGGCATCAATAGCAACAAGTGGTGAAATTGATTTCTTTATTTATTACATAAAAGTGAGGGGTATAAAAAACGCCTTGTCATCGCAGTGGGCGACAAGGCGGTTATCAGGCATCCGTTGGTGTGGCTAGTTTGCTTTACGTACTTGAATAATCATTCCCATCATGGGGTTATCCAAATAATGGGTCTCACCACTGCGCATCCGGCGCTTGTGGGTAAAGCCATAAGGCTGTAAAAAACGCTCAATATGGTACTGTTTCTGTACTTTTTGCAGACCCGCAACTTGAACCTCTTCGTTCTGATTAACTGGCGCGTCCGCTGTTTGTAACGGCATGTCAATAATGCCTTCAACGAGGGCTCGACGTTCACTGGGTTGGCGCAAGATCATATCGGCTTCGACAAACAAATAGTGTTGAACGTACACGCGCAATGTACCATCCAGTTCAAATAATCCCTGAGTCGCAGAAGAGGGCGCTGATAAGTTTTCTTCTTCCCAACTTGCCTTTGTTAAACCGTCAGATGTTGTTTTGTCCGGCTGAGGGCGGGCTTTGATAGGGGTCCCGTCGGTATAAAAGCGATCGCTGAAGTCTTGTCCTGCCGTTACGCGTAATAAGGGCAGCGCTGAACGACCGCTGTCATCTTGGCGCCAAGCGACGTGAACCATGGGAGTAAAACCGGCATGGTTGGCGAGTTTATTGTAGGCATTATTTAATTGCCATTGGCTCTTTGGTAGCGGCGTTAAGCCAGCACTTTGTAGTGCACGTTGGCGCGTCACCGAGATCGCGTTTTGTACCTTGAGCGCTTCGGCTTGCGGTGGCCAGTTCTCTTGCACACTGGCAGGATCTTGATTGCGCTTAAAGACGATAAGCTCGACATCATAAAGCCGTTTGGCCCAAACCGGTTGGCTTAATGAAAGCAGCAATAACACCATAAGTCCTTTAAGGCCTGTGGTTGAGCGCCAATCTTTAGTGGGGCGTTGATGATTTCTCACTGGTTACTCCATTTTTAGTGACAAGCGATGAGGGTGTCGCTTGTCACTTTGGTTTGGCAAAAGCCTGATTTGCAGACGCGCTAGGCGACTAACTGATGGCTCGAAAATTGAGTCAACAGCTCATCAATAAAGTTCATTCGCTCCCGGCGATCGGTAAGGGATTCCACAAACTTTATTTTAGTTGGTCCATCGAATTTAAATTTGTCTGGGCGTGATTGTAACAGCCCAACCAAAAATCCGGGATCAATTTGCGCGTTATCATGGAACTCCACCATGCCACCGCGTTCGCTGGCTTCGATCTTTTTCACCCCTAAACTGGCAGCGCGTATCTTGAGTTGCTGGATATGGAGTAGATTTTTGGCGGCATCCGGGAGCAATCCAAAGCGATCGATGAGCTCCACTTGGAGTTCATTAATATCATTGTTGGATTTCGCGCTGGCGATACGTTTGTACATCGACAAGCGCATATTAATGTCCGGAATATAGTCATCGGGCAAGAGCGCAGGGAGACGTAGCTCAATATCGGTTTGCTCGTTGAGCAGGGCATCGAGGCTTGGCTCTTTGCCTTCTTTTAAAGCTTCAACGGCTTGCTCTAGCATATCCATATAAAGGGTAAAGCCAATGGATTGGATTTGACCGCTCTGCTCATCTCCCAGCAATTCCCCGGCACCACGTATTTCTAAATCTTGGGTCGCGAGGGTAAAACCGGCCCCCAAATCTTCGAGTGATGCAATTGCTTCGAGTCGTTTAACCGCATCCTTCGTCATGCGTTTTGGGTGTGGCGTCAGTAAATAGGCATAGGCTTGGTGGTGCGAACGGCCAACACGGCCACGCAATTGGTGGAGCTGCGCCAAGCCAAAGTGATCGGCGCGATCAATGATAATGGTGTTGGCCGAAGGGATATCAATGCCGGTTTCGATAATGGTGGTACACACCAGTACATTGTACTTTTGGTGATAGAAATCACTCATGATCTTTTCCAGCTCACGCTCTCGCATTTGACCATGTGCAACGGATACCCGTGCCTCGGGGATCATGTCGCTGATGTCGTTAGCCGTTTTCTCTATCGTATCAATGTCATTGTGCAAAAAGTACACTTGCCCACCGCGCATGATTTCGCGCAGCAGCGACTCTTTGATCAGGTTGTCTTCGCGTTCGCGGACAAACGTCTTCACCGCTAAGCGACGTGAAGGCGGCGTGGCAATAATCGACAGATCACGCATCCCGCTCATCGCCATGTTGAGTGTCCGTGGGATGGGGGTGGCGGTGAGCGTGAGAATATCAACATTGGCACGCATGGCTTTGATTTTCTCTTTTTGACGAACGCCAAAACGGTGTTCCTCATCCACGATGAGTAAGCCG
The DNA here is from genome assembly GCF_900141775.1 of Salinivibrio sp. ES.052. GTDB lineage: Bacteria > Pseudomonadota > Gammaproteobacteria > Enterobacterales > Vibrionaceae > Salinivibrio. The sequence continues at coordinate 815,721 of NZ_FSRI01000001.1, forward strand.
AGATCCCGTAAGGAGACATCCGACTGCAACAGCTTGTGGGTTCCAATCAAGATATCGACTTTACCTTCAGCACAATCGGCCAAGATGGCCTTTTGCTCTTTCGCAGATTTAAAGCGCGACAGTACTTCCACGCGCACAGGTAGGTTAGCGAAGCGATCTCTAAAGTTTTCAAAATGCTGCTGAGCGAGCAAGGTGGTCGGGACTAAAACGGCGACTTGCTTGCTATTATTGACGGCAAGGAATGCCGCTCGCATGGCCACTTCTGTTTTGCCAAAGCCCACATCACCGCAGACCAAGCGATCCATGGCGATAGGACGGCACATGTCTGAAAGCACGGCATTGATAGCTTGTGACTGGTCCGTTGTTTCTTCAAACGGGAACGTGGCCCGGAACGATTGATAGGCCTCTTTATCGTGTTTGAAGGCAAAGCCGGGCTTGGTTTCTCGTTTGGCATAAACATCAAGAAGCTCGGCGGCCACATCACGGACTTTTTCTGCTGCACGACGGCGGGCTTTTTCCCACGCTTCACCGCCCAGTTTATGTAATGGCGTAGACTCTTCCGCTCCACCCGAATAGCGGCTGATTAAATGGAGTGCACCAACTGGGACATACAATTTGGCTCCCTGTCGGTACTCGAGAGTCATGTACTCGGTTTTTAGGCCACCGGCTTCGAGTGTTTGCAACCCTTGATAACGTCCAATCCCATGTTCTAAATGCACCACTGGTTGGCCTGGCTTGAGCTCTGCCAAGCTGCGGATCACCGCATCATTACTGACGGTTTGTTTGCGTTTATCCCGGCGGCGTTGTTGTACCGCGCGTTCACCAAACATGTCGCTTTCGCAAATGAGTGCAAATTGGCGCTGGTTATCGATGAAACCTTGATCCACGGGCCCAATGATTAAGCTAAAGCGGCCGGATTGTGATAGTGCTTCGGGTAAACTGCTGGCCACCATAGGGCGGATTTTCGCTTGCGCAAGCAGATCAAGCAGCGCCTCACGACGACCTTCTGATTCGACCGAGAAAACCAGATTGCCGCTAAATGATTCGCTAAATTGGCGCAATGCGGCCAGCGGCTCTTTGGCCTGATGATTCACGGTTAGTGATGGCAGTGGCGAGATATCAAGGTTCTCTCTCCCTACCTTTTCAGTGACGCTGTCACTTTCAAGCTTTAAGCGTGGGTAGTTTTTGAGTGTGGCGAACAGTGTGTCTTTGCTCAGCCATAGCGCATCTGGAGGAAGCAGTGGACGAAGAGGATCGACGCGGCGCTGGTCATAGCGAGTGGCAACATCTGCTTGAAAGTGGCTGACAGCCGCATCAATATCGCCAACCGATAACACCAGTGTGTTGTCGGGCAAATAGTCGAACAAGGTTTCTGTTTGCTCAAAAAACAGTGGTAACCAATATTCAATGCCAGCGGGCCACGTTTTTTTACTGACTTGTTGGTAAATGGATTCAGGCTCTCGCCGTGCTTCAAAGTGTTCACGGAAACGGCCGCGAAAGTACTCGACGGCGGCATCGTCAGTGGGAAACTCATGGGCTGGCAGTAATTGGATCTGCGTGAGTTCACCGGTTGAGCGCTGGTTTTCAGGGTCAAATTGGCGAATGGTATCGACTTCATCGTCAAAAAAATCAATGCGATAAGGCTCGTCGCTTCCCATTGGGAACAAATCAAGAATTGAGCCGCGGCTAGCAAATTCACCGTGCTCCATGACTTGATCAACATGGCGATACCCAGCATCAGTGAGCTGATCGCGCAGCTTTTCAAGCGAGAGGATATCGCCTTTTTTCACCATTAATGCATGTTGGTGCAAAAATTGTCTGGGCGTCACCCGTTGCAGTGCGGTGCTTGCTGGTGCGATTAAAACTCCAGTTTGCTGATGCGGCAATTGATACAGGCAGGATAGGCGCGCCGATATAATATCCTGATGTGGGGAAAAGCTGTCGTAAGGCAAGGTCTCCCAATCAGGGAACAGATCGCAATGGCCTTGGGTAAATTGACGGATCGCCGGCTGCAATCGGACGGCCGTTTGGTTATCAGGCACCAATAGAAAAACCGGGCCGGTGTGCTGCTGGACAAGGGTGGCAATGGCGAGCGGTAAGGCTGCCCCTGATAGATTACCGAGTTGTTTAACGTCGCCTGGCCCCGTTGGCAGGGTGAATGCGTAAAGAGGTTGTTGGGTCATGAGTTTAACTGCTTGATTGTTTTCGGTTTTGTGCGCGTTTTTTTAGGAGTTTTTGCTGATGATGTAAGGCGGCACGAATGAGCGTATCTCGATCTTCTTCCAGTAACCGTGTGTACTGGATTTGGATCAAATGTTTTGGCTGATTTTTATCGCTGTCAGCATGCGGCTCACATCCGGTAACCACGCCATAGCAGTAGATTGCTGTGGGTGGATAATCGAGAAAGATCTTCACACGGGCGTGAGCCCCGATTTCTAGTGGTGGTTGGCTAAGATATGAAAAGCTACTGGCCCCAAAAGCATGAGTAATAAAGCGATGAGAGGGATGATCTTCATGACTTAGCATGTAGCCCATCATCAGAGTGATTTTTTCGTTTTGTGCTTGTAAAACGCGGAACAATGCTGAGGCGTTATCTGGTTCGACAGCATGTAAGTCTTTTTCTACATCGGCGTCGAGCTGGCCGCATTGGCTGGCTAAGCGAAATGGCGCAGGGATCTCTGCCATAAATCCATCCGCGTCCGGCTGCGGTTGATTATCTGCGAGTGGCTCAACATTAATACGAATTGCCGCTCGCACAGAAAAATATTCGTCTTGGCTCATCACTGTGCCTTACATTGCAGTTGTATTAATGATTATCACGCACCCGTCGCGAGAGGTAAAGGTTATAGACACTTTCTTCATCGGGCGGGACTTGTGTCTTGGTTGTCATCTCGGGTTAAATGCAGCGGTTAACTTGGCGAGCATCTATTGGACAGGTATGCTTGCAGCGAATCAAAACAATCAGCTAGGTGCGCTATGTATCAACCTTTGTCGGTGTTTATTGGCCTGCGTTATCTACGTGGCCGATCAGCCGATCGCTTTGGGCGTTTTGTCTCGTCAATGTCCACCGCGGGGATCGCGATTGGCGTGTTGGCGCTGATCACTGTGTCGTCCGTGATGAATGGCTTTGAAGCTCAACTCAAAGGCCGAATATTAGGGGTGTTACCCCATGTTATTATCGCTAATGGCCAGTCAGAGCCGTCTCAGGCATCGATAGCGCAATGGCCACATGTTATGGATACGGCACCGATACAAACCACTGACGCGGTGATTCAGAGCCGAACAGGTTTGAGTGCTGGCTTGCTTGAGGGCATTGATCCAGAGGCGAATGAGCCATTGGCCTCGCACCTATTACAAGGCGATATATCGGCGCTGCGCAGCGGGGATTACAAGCTGATGATTGGCCGCAGTATGGCGTCTGAACTGCAGTTACGTATGGGTGACTCAGTCCGAGTCATGGTGACGAGCGCCAGTCGTTTTACGCCCATTGGCCGGATCCCCGCGCAGCGATTATTTACTGTTGCCGGAATTTTTCATACTGGTACGGACGTCGATAGCCAGTTAATGCTTGCCAATATTGACGATGTGGCAAGGCTGAGTGGTATCGCACCGGCTCAAGCTAACGACTTACGTCTGTTTCTCGATGACCCCTTTGCCATCACCCAGCTGAAACAGAAGGCGGATCTTGCGACTTGGACAGACTGGCGCCGTTGGCGTGGCGAACTCTTTCAAGCGGTAAAAATGGAAAAAAACATGATGAGTTTGATGCTAAGCCTGATCATTATTGTGGCGGCGTTTAACATTATTTCTGCGCTTATTATGGTGGTGATGGAGAAGCAATCAGAAGTGGCCATTCTAAAAACCCTAGGCATGCAGGATCGAGACATTGTTGCTGTCTTTGTTGCTCAAGGCAGTTTAAGTGGGGTGTTGGGCGCAGCGGTGGGTGGTTTGCTCGGTGTGCTCTGTTCTTTTTATATCAATGAAATTATGGCTGTTTTTGGTGTAAATTTGTTGGGTGACGGCTTGGCATTACCCGTGGTGGTTAATCCTTTTCATGTGGCCATGGTTTTAAGCTTAGCTGTATTGCTAAGTGTTTTGGCGACCTTATTTCCTGCGTTTAAAGCGGCATCTGTTCACCCTGCTGAGGCACTGCGTTATGAGTAAATCTTTGTTGTCCTGTCACCGTGTCAGTAAAACCTATCAAGAAGGCGGGCTGTCGACGTGTGTGTTAAACCAGGTGTCACTGACCATTGCGCCGGGTGAGCTAGTGGCGATTGTGGGCTCATCCGGCTCGGGCAAGAGCACCTTATTACATACGCTTGGGACGCTTGATGCGCCGAGCGAAGGGGATGTGTGGATCGAGGATGAGTTGGTGAGTGCAATGTCAGCGACCCAGCAAGCTACTCTGCGAAATCAAACGTTGGGGTTTGTTTATCAATTCCATCACCTACTCGCGGATTTCACGGCACTGGAAAATGTCATGATGCCTCTGCTCATCAACAAAGTCAGTCATAAAGAGGCATCTGCGCAAGCCACTGCGATGTTAACAGCGGTGGGGGTTGGGCATCGACTTAGCCATCGTCCTTCTGAATTATCCGGAGGGGAGCGTCAGCGTGTGGCGTTTGCACGTGCGCTGGTGAATGAGCCGAAGCTAGTATTAGCCGATGAGCCAACGGGTAACTTAGACCATGCGACGGCGTTGGAAATCTATGACTTGATGCGAGAGCTAAACGCGAAGCATGACATTGCCTTTTTAGTGGTCACGCATGATAGCGAATTGGCGGCAAAGCTCGATCGCCAAGTCATGATGCAAGATGGCAACCTGGTTGTTCAGGAGGCATCATGAGGCCCTTATCTTTGGCGATAGGGCGTCGTTTTAGTCGGGCTCGGCAACGAAATCGCTTAGTGTCGTTTATTTCTCTCTCGTCGGTGATAGGCATTGCGGTGGGGGTCATGGTGATCATTGTTGGTTTATCGGCCATGAACGGGTTTGAACGTGAACTTAATCAACGTGTACTGTCAGTTGTGCCTCATGCGCAAGTGTTTGGGGTTAATGGCCCTATTGATAACTGGCAGCAAGTACAAAGACAAAGTGAGCAGCATCCACAGGTGGAGGCGGCGGCGCCTTACGTTGAACTCACCGTACTGATGGAGCATGGTAGTGCCTTAAAACCCGCACAAATTCGCGCGGTGGATCCGATGTCCGAACAAGCCGTCAGTCGTATTGGTGAATATATCGATGGGGGGTGGGAAAGTTTGCAACCCGGTCAATCCAGCCTCGTGCTTGGCCAAGGTATCGCATCACAACTAGGAGTCAGTCAGGGAGACTGGCTCACGGTGATGGTGCCGGCGACAGATAGCAGTCTGCACCTACGTGCTCCTAAACGAGTGAGAATGCAAGTCGCTGGACTATTGCGTCTGGGGGGGCAGATCGATCATTCACTGGCATTGATGCGGCTTCAGGATGCACAAGCCATTATGGATATGGGGGCGTCGGTCACCGGTGTGTCTCTCAAGGTCTCGCCCGTTTTACAAGCTCGACACATTGTGCGTGAGGTGGGTCAAACCTTGTCGGCGTATGTATATTTAAAAGATTGGACCAGTGAATTTGGCTATCTCTATCGTGACATACAGTTAGTGAGAGCCATTATGTACCTCGTGATGGTATTAGTGATTGGTGTCGCTTGCTTTAACGTGGTGTCAACGTTAATGATGTCGGTGAAAGATAGGGCTGCGGATATTGCTATATTGCGCACAATGGGTGCGGATGACCGACTGATCCGGCGTATATTTATTTGGTACGGTTTGTTTTCCGGTGCGCTTGGCAGCTTAATCGGCAGTGCCTTGGGGGTGGGGATTGCGAGTCATCTCACCGCGATGTTGTCTCACGTTGAGCAGTGGATAGGGCATCGTTTTTTGTCAGGAGACGTGTATTTTATTAACTTTTTACCCAGTGAGTTACACCTGTCCGATGTGTGTCTGGTGAGTGCGACTGCGATTCTGCTTAGTTTATTGGCGGCGTGGTATCCAGCTCGTCGCGCTTGTCAGTTACAGCCGGCTGCTGTGCTCAGTGCTAAATAATCGTGTTTAGTTGATAGTCACGAGATTGTGCATATCACTGAACGAAAAAGAGCCCGTTTGAAACGGGCTCTTTTTGATCTGTCTCGCCGAGACGAGGCTAGCGTTCATCACTTCTTGTCTAGCATGTATTCTGGCTCGCACTGTCGCAAATCGGTACTTGTACGGAGATAAAAAGGTTGATTAGTCTACGTGCAGATGATTATGAGGGCTTGTTCGGTTTGGGAAGCACTTCTTTGATTTTCTTGGGCAAGCGCAGCTTGCGTTTCTGCCAGCTTCTCACCACGGAATAGCGCCACAAGCCCCGGACGGTGAAATAACCGAAGACCGCTAAGATTAGCCCACTGGTCACACACCCCAACAAAAAAGGTGGGCCAATATGGCTCATTTGTTCTGCAAGATAATGCCACGATAACTCGAAGTGAAACGGGTAAGGCGTGGTGTTCATCATCCAGGTGCCAAGTTTATAGGCAAGGTAGAAGAGGACGGGCATGGTTATCGGGTTACTGACCCAAACCAAGGCCACGGCTAAGGGTAAGTTCACGCCAAACAGAATAGCGAGGCCGGCGGCCATGATCATTTGGCTAGGTAGCGGCACAAACGCCATAAACAGCCCTACCGCAAACGCGCCAGATGCAGAGCGCCGATTAAGGCACCACAAGTTGGGATCATGCAACAGGCTACCAAACACGCGCAGCGCCTTGTTGTCGCGCAATGCCTCACGTTTTGGCATATAGCGTTGAAAAAACTTCTTGGGCATACCTGCTTACATTACCTGGAAATTATGCGATGAAGCTGACCTTTACGCTAACAGCGGCTCTCACTTTGCTATCGCTACCTTGGTGGCCGAGTTTACCGCCGCTTTGGGTCTGCATCATTACATGCATTATGTTCTGTTTCGGATGTAAAACACGCTGGTGGTGGCTTGCTGGGAGCGCGCTAGGGCTCACTTGGGCTGTATTATCCGCAAACCTGTATCAAGCAGACGTGATCCACATCATTTCAAACCAAAAGGATACTACAATCACAGGGACTGTGGGCACCCTTTTTACTGCGAATTCGGGCGCGCAAGCGATTATTTTTGATGTGGATAAAATTAATCAAGTCAAATTGCCGTCTTTTCGCTCAGCACGGATCCGCGTGTATTGGCAATCTGCGCCATATCCGAAGCAAGGTGAGCGCTGGCGACTCGCGGTGCGTCTTAAACCCCCGTACGGGCGTCTAAATGAGGCAGGCTTTGATGCAGAAGCATACTATGTCGCTCAGCGCATGCATGCTAAAGCCAGTCTAAAAAGTGCAACACAATTAACGACAGACATCACATGGCGTCAGCGGCTACTCGATACGCTGACACCCGTATTATCGCCATTAACATTTGGCCCTCATCTTTTGGCTTTGAGTCTAGGCGTTCGTGATTGGCTAACCACAGCCCACTGGGACACGTTGACACACAGTGGCTTGGCCCATCTTATGGCGATTTCTGGGTTACATATTGGTTTAGCTTATGGTGTGGGCTGGCAATTGGGTCGATGGGCGCGTGTTTGGTTACCACAAAAGCGCCTGTTTATGTGGTTGCCATTATATGTGGCGATGGGCATCGCGATACTTTATGCCGCACTCGCTGGGTTTGCACTACCTACTCAGAGGGCACTGATTGCGTTGGTGCTGGTTTCTGTCGCGAAGCGCCTTGGTGCCAGGATCTCACCCTTCAATCTTTTGCAATTGACGTTGCTATTGGTGTTGCTCCGGGATCCATTGGCTGGCTTTTCGATCAGTTTTTGGCTTTCTTTTGCGGCCGTCGGGGCATTGTGTGTCGCGCATTATAGCTTTTCCCGCTCGGCCCCGTCGGCTCGCTCATTTGGGCGGCAATGGCTTTGGCCATTTTGGCAGTTGTTTATTATTCAAATGGTTCTATTGGTCGGCATGTTACCGCTGCAACTAGCGTTGTTTTCAGGGATCAGTGCAGCTGCGACACCGATTAACCTTATTGCCGTGCCTTGGGTAGGTATGGTAACGGTCCCTTTGGTCTTTTTCTCGATCATACTTTCCATTGGGCCGTTTGGTCGCGCCGCACAATGGAGCTGGGAGTGGGCCAATACCAGCCTTAGGCCTGTGATGGCGCTTGCCGATTATGCGACTGAGAGTTGGCTAACCGTTCCCGTGACATCCTCAGCATGGGCGGTAACTGCTGTTGTGCTCGTGGTGGGTCTTTCCGGCTGGCGATGGCATCGATCAGGACGTGTATTAATGGTCTTACTCGTAGCATTGGTTGCTTGGCGTGAGCCCAAGCGGCCTGACTGGCAAGTGGATGTGTTGGATGTCGGTCATGGCTTGGCCGTGCTAATTAGCAGAAACGATCGTGCAATACTTTATGACACGGGTAATCGTTGGCAGGTAGGCGGTATTGCTCAAGCCGTGATTGCTCCCATATTGGCATATCGTCAGATTGAACACCTTGATGGCTTAATCTTGAGTCATGGTGACAGTGACCATGATGGGGGCGCGGACTTTATTTCAACCACCTATTCACCACATTGGCGACGAGCGAGTGAACGACGCTCCGGTTACCAAGCTTGTGTGGCAGGGCAGAACTGGAGGTGGCAAGGGTTACATTTTTCAACGCTATGGCCGCTTGAACAAGCCAGCCGGGCTGATAACAATGATTCGTGCGTGGTACGTATTTCTGACGGTGAGCGCAGCGTATTACTCACGGGAGACATTGAGAAAAAGGGGGAGTTGGCGCTGTTGGCGTCGTTGGCAGATAAGGAAGCATTGGCCAGTGATATCATGTTGGTACCGCATCATGGCAGTACGTCATCGTCATCTCGCCCTTTTATTCGAGCGGTGAATCCGGATTGGGTTGTCGCATCGACAGGGCTGCTCAATCCTTGGCGATTACCTTCACCACAGGTACGCACCACGTACCAAAACGCCGGTATGATCTGGTTGGATACGGCAGCCAATGGCCAAGTGCGTTGGCAGCGTGTCAATACGGGGTGGCAGTTGATACGCTGGCGCCAAGATCGTCGTGATTATTGGTACCGCCAGATGTTTAAACGACGGCCAGTAAATTTGGACGCAGACCGGTAAAAGAGTAGAATGCCGGTCTGTTTTACACATCAAAACGATTTTAATGAGCGAATATCAAGATAAAACGACCTGGCAGACGTTCAAGCAACTTTGGCCCTATATTGCCAATTACAAGTTAGGGTTAATTGTTGCCATTGTTGCATTGGTGATGAATGCCGCCAGTGACACCCTGATGCTCTCCATGCTAAAGCCTCTGCTTGATCAAGGGTTTACTTATGATGATGTAGGGGGCGATTTCCTAAAGTGGATGCCAGTCTATCTCGTGGTTTTGATGGTGGTGCGCGGTATCTCGAGCTTTGTCTCCGCTTATTGCTTATCTTGGGTTTCGGGGAATGTGGTCATGACCATGCGCCGCCGCATGTTTAACCACTTTATGAAAATGCCGGTGAGTTTTTTCGACCAAGAATCTTCAGGGGCACTGTTATCAAGGATTACCTACGACTCTGAGCAAGTCGCTTCGGCGACCAGTAGTGCGTTAGTGAGTTTGGTGAGAGAAGGCGCGTCGATCCTCGGTTTGATGGCACTCATGTTTTGGTCTAGCTGGCAACTCTCCGCCATTTTATTGGTGATTGCCCCCGTTGTCGCTATCTCTATTCGCATTGTCTCCAAGCGTTTTCGTCGTATTTCCTCAAATATGCAAGATGCAATGGGTTCGGTGACTAGCTCAGCTGAGCAAATGCTGAAAGGGCACAAAGTCGTATTGAGTTACGGGGGTCAAGACGTAGAGAAAAAACGTTTTGAGAAGGTCAGTAATCGTATGCGTCAGCAAACCATGAAGTTAGTGTCGGCTCAAGCGATTGCTAACCCTGTGATCCAGTTGATTGCATCGATGGCGTTAGTGGTTGTCTTGATTTTAGCAAACACTGATGCGATTCGATCAGAGTTGACGGCAGGGACCTTTGCCGTGGTTTTCGGTGCCATGTTTGGTTTGATGCGTCCTTTAAAGTCATTAACCAATGTAACCTCACAGTTCCAACGAGGGATGGCTGCCTGCCACAGCCTGTTTAATCTGATGGAATTAGAGACAGAAAAAGATACGGGTACCCATGAGGCTGAGCAGATTAATGGCGATATTCATGTCGAGGATGTGGTTTTTACCTACCCATCGCGTGAAGCGCCAGCGCTGCGTCATGTCAGCTTTGACTTGCCGGCTGGAAAAACACTGGCATTGGTTGGGCGATCAGGCTCGGGTAAGAGTACCATCGCAAATATATTGACCCGTTTTTACGAACTCGACAGTGGTTCAATTACCCTCGATGGTGTTCCGATTGAACAGTATACGCTGGGTAATCTGCGCCAGCATGTCGCCGTGGTATCACAAAACGTACACCTGTTTAACGACACGGTGGCGAACAATATTGCCTATGCAGCAGTCGATAAGTACAGCCGTGAGCAAATTGAACATGCGGCGAAGCTGGCATATGCTGATGACTTTATCCATGAGTTGGATGACGGTTATGACACCATGATTGGTGAAAATGGTGTGAGCCTATCGGGAGGACAACGTCAGCGTTTAGCGATTGCACGAGCCTTGCTGAGAAATGCGCCTGTACTAATCCTCGATGAGGCCACTTCCGCCCTCGATACAGAATCAGAGCGTGCTATCCAAGCCGCATTAGATGAACTACAAAAAGATCGCACGGTCCTTGTAATCGCACACCGTTTATCAACCATTGAAGAAGCTGACCAAATTTTGGTGGTGGACGAGGGTGAAATTGTTGAACGCGGCAGTCACCAAGCACTGCTTGAGCACAACGGCGCGTATGCCCAATTACATCGTATTCAATTTGGTGACTAAACGATGGTAGATCAGCTTTGGTTTGGCCATCAACGTCCTCTTTGGGCACCACTTTTAAAGCCACTCAGTGCCTTATTTGGGATCATTGCGCGTTATCGCCGACGCCAGTATTTGAATGGTCAGACACCTTGTTATCGTGCTCCCGTTCCCGTTGTTGTGGTCGGAAATATCATGGTAGGGGGAAACGGCAAAACTCCCTTTGTCATTTGGCTGGTGGAGCAGCTTAAAGCCCAGGGTTACCGTCCTGGTGTGGTCTCTCGAGGCTATGGCGGAAAGTCAGAGGAATACCCACTGTTGCTTACCCAAACCACATCACCACGGATTGCCGGTGATGAACCTGTATTGATTACACGACGAACAAACGTCCCTGTCTGTGTGGATCCTCATCGTAGCAACGCGGTCAAACGCTTACTGCAAGAAGGCATCGACATTGTCGTGACTGATGATGGTATGCAGCATTATCGTTTGGATCGCGATCTTGAAATTGTGATCATTGATGGCCAGCGTCGATTCGGTAATGGTCACTACCTACCTCTAGGCCCGTTACGAGAGTCGGTCGATCGCCTGAATAGTGTCGATATGCTGGTGAATAATGGGGGGCCGACTGAAGGCGAGGAGTGGCCCATGCATTTGGTCCCGGGACAGGCGACAAACCTTCGTACGGGACAGACGTGTCCCGCCTCCATGTTACCGGCGGTCGTTGCTGTCGCGGGGATTGGACATCCGCCACGATTTTTTGCCACCTTGCAGCAAATGGGCGTGACGCCGGTACACAGTCAAGGCGTGAATGATCATCAGACCCTCAGCGCCGATGAGCTGGACAGGCTAGCCAAGAAGGGGCAACATTTACTGATGACAGAAAAAGACGCGGTAAAATACCAAGGGATCGCACAAGATAACTGGTGGTATTTGCCCGTAGAAGCGCGTTTACCTGAGGCTGCAGCCCGGGCCGTGCTAGCCAAAATCGAACGTTTGACAACAAACGCGAATAAATAAGAAAGGAACGCTATGGATCACCGCTTGCTTGAAATTGTGGCCTGCCCCTCATGCCAGGGCAAATTGTACTACAACCGAGATAACAACGAATTGATTTGCAAATTTGATCGGGTTGCTTATCCCCTAGTAGATGGTATTCCGGTATTACTCGAATCTGAAGCACGAGAGATATCGTTGGACGAGGTTAAGGGATGAGCCCATTTTATGTGGTGATCCCTGCACGGTTTGGTTCGAGCCGGCTACCGGGGAAACCACTGGCAGATATCGCGGGCAAACCCATGATTCAACATGTGTACGAGCGCGCTCAAGCGGCAGGGGCCAGTCAGGTTATTGTTGCCACTGATGATAAACGGATTGAAACGGCTGTTCGCGATTTTGGGGGCAACGTCTGCTTAACGCGTGCTGATCATGAGTCTGGCACAGAGCGACTGGCCGAGGTGGTGGAGCAATATGGTTTCGCGGATGACGATATTATTGTCAACGTACAAGGAGATGAACCCCTTATCCCCGCGTCTGTCATCGGCCAAGTAGCCGATAACCTAAGCCAGCACGCGGATGCGCCAATGGCGACATTGGCCGTTGCGATCGATAACAGAGAACAAGTCTTTAACCCAAACGTGGTCAAAGTCGTGACCGACCAGCAAGGGTTTGCGTTGTATTTTAGTCGCGCCACCATCCCTTGGGATCGTGCGCACTTCGAGGCCGATACTCCAGAGATCCCGCAAGCCTTATTACGCCATATCGGTATTTATGGCTACCGAGCAGGATTCATCAGTCGTTACATCCATTGGACCCCGAGTCCGCTGGAGAAGATAGAGTCGCTCGAGCAGTTACGTGTATTGTGGCATGGTGAAAAAATCCATGTTGCTGTTGCCGCAGAAACCCCACCGCATGGGGTGGATACACAAGCTGACTTAGAGGCCGTGCGCCATCACTTAAGCGCTAATGAGAGCTGATAAAAAAGCCGCGACACGATCGCGGCTTTTTTGTGGGCAGGTGTCCCGTCCTGAAATACGTTGACATAAAGAGGACTTCTTTATGACAACATCAAGTAATTCAAGCCGTAAGCGCACGCAACGTGATTACACCTTAGCCTTTAAATTAGGCGTTGTAGAGCGTGTTGAAAAAGGCGAAATGACGTACAAACAAGCTCAAGCCCGTTTTGGCATTCAGGGCCGCTCAACGGTACTCGTCTGGCTCAGAAAACATGGTAGACTCGATTGGTCGAAGCCATTTCAGCATCCCCTTATGCCACATTCAAAAGAAACCCCATCCGAAACTATCAAGCGCCTTGAGCGTGAGTTAGCCGAAGAGAAACTGCGTAACCAAATCCTCAATGGTATGGTCGATATCATGGACAATGAGTACGGAGCCGGCCTCAGAAAAAAGTACTTATCCGGTACATCTGGCAAGCCAAAGCCAAAAGTAAAATAAAGTTAGCGGCGGCATGTCGTGCCACAGGCATTTCTCGGCAAGGTGTCTATCAAGCCGTTGCTCGAATGGAAAGCCGAAGAGCTGAACTATCAATCATCAGAGACTGGGTCCAATACTGGCGTAAGTATATGCCGAGGTTAGGGGCGCGTAAGCTCTACGCGTTGGTAAAGCCCAAGCTAGTTGAACACGAAATTAAGCTAGGGCGAGACGGGTTTTTTAGCTATCTGAGAAGCGAAGGCTTACTGGTTAAACCCAAGAAAAGCTACACAAAAACTACGTGTAGTAAGCACTGGATGAAGAAGCATCCTAACCTGCTAAAAGAAGACGGACTGCATGATGCTGCGCATATACTGGTCAGCGACATCACTTATGTTGAATCAGACCAAGGTGTGCACTATCTGTCACTGGTGACCGATGCCAACTCACGCAAGATAGTGGGTCATCACGTTAGCGAAGATATGAAAGTCGACAATGTAGTGAAAGCGCTGAAAATGGCCGTCAAAGATAAGCGCTATATCGGCAATGCGGTACATCACTCAGACCGAGGTTCGCAATACTGCTCAGCCGTTTATCAGAGTGCGCTACAGGAGAGTCAAATCCAGCCGTCGATGACGGATGGTTATGATTGCTACCAAAACGCGTTAGCGGAAAGAGTCAATGGCATACTGAAGCATGAGTTTTTACTGTACCGGTGTAAGACACTGACAGAGCTTAAAATATTGGTAAAAGAATCGATAGCGATATACAACGAAATGAGACCGCACCTAAGTTTAAGTATGGCAACCCCCAATCAGGTGCATAATAAAAAAGGCCAGCTACTGGAGCTGGCCTAAAAACTGTCAACCTATATTAGGACGGGACAAGGTTTAGTTTGAGGGTTGAGCGATAATGTCACGTAATCGCTGCCACGCTTGGCCAAGGCGTTCGTGCCAATACCGTTCAAATTGTTCAAGATATTGCGCTCGTGGACTGTATTTTATCCAGGGCTGCTTAATGCTTTTTTGTGCCATAAAGTTAGTGGGTGCAGGCGTAGGATTAAGACCTGCGCTTTGAAACTCATAGATAGCGCGGTCCATATGCGCGGCCGAGGTGACGAGGACCAAATTACTGCTCCCCACCACTGAAGCGGCTTGATAGGCTTCTTCCCACGTATCTTTCGCGGTTTCGAGTAACAGAATACTGTTTTTATTGACCCCTAGCGCCATCGCGACGCGTGCCAGCATGCGAGCATGGCTAACCTCATAGCCGTGATCATAGCCCGATAATATCAGTTTTGAAGTGGGATACATTCTATGAATGCGGATCCCTTCTGTAAGACGCATCAGTGCTGCACGAGACAGCTCCGAGGTCGGTGGCAGTGCGTCATCAACCACATGACTGTTGCCCAATACCATCACAAAGTCGACCGGTTTCTCTGTGGGGAGAAACGCGGCGTACTGACGCTCTAATGGGCGAAGTAACCCAGAGGCGACGGGTTGAAACGAAGTGAGAAAAATCCCAGCAAACGCAACGAAGATAACCAAAGATGCCAGCCTTTTACGCTGGGAGAACCAAAGCAGGCATAGCCCGAAAAGACCCAACAGTAACAGCGCGGGCAAGGGCATTATCAAGGTTGAGATCAGTTTTTTTAATTCAAACATGCAATGTCGCCCGAAATATAGTCAAACGAGGTATAAATCATGCCATAAACCTTTATTAACGTAAGGCTTGTGACAGAATATACCTTCATACCACTCAATGATAACGAATGCCATTGTGACTGAGGATAAAAATTTCGACGACATTGCCCACAAATTTGTTAAAAACATTTATGGATCGGGCAAAGGCGAAATCCGCCAAGCCGTAGTTTGGCATGACATTGAGCAGATCCTGCAATGCTTTCCGCCTGAGCAGACGCTGCATATTTTGGATGCCGGAGGCGGGGTTGCCCCCCTGTCTCGGCACCTCGCGGCACGTGGTCACAGGGTCACTTTATGTGATCTTTCTTCGCAAATGCTTGACTTAGCCCGCCAGGAGATTGAACAACAGGGCTTACTTGCGCAGTATCAGCTGGTTCATTCGTCGGTGCAGACGATTGGCGACCATTTGAGCTATCCGCCGGATGTGATTTTATTTCATGCGGTACTGGAGTGGACCGCGGAGCCGGAGCAGGTGTTGAAAGACTTGCTTAAGCAACTACGCCCGGGGGGGATCGCATCAGTCATGTTTTATAACCAGACCGGCTTGCTGTTTAAAAACCTCGTCTGTGGCAATTTGACCCATGTTGAAGAGGGAATGCCGCATCGTAAACGGTTTAAACTTCAACCACCGAAAGGCTTGGAGCCAGACAGTGTGTATCAATGGATGCAAGCTAGTGGTATCACACTCAAAGGTAAAACAGGGGTGCGCACGTTTCATGATTACATGCGCGATACCAACATTGGTGATTTTACCTTTGAGCAGGTTATGACGCTGGAGCAGCAACTTTGCCGTCAAGAGCCATTTGTGTCTCTAGGTCGGTATATCCATGTCTGGGGACAACATAGTGCCCCCAGCAATCAAAATGAAAACAAGGACAACGGATGAGTGATCAGGCTCAGTCTTCTCTGTATGGGGAAGACGACGCTCAGACCATACCCGAACTGGTCAGTTGGATTAAACAAAGTGACTTAGGGCTTCAATTACCGCCTGAACGCTTGGCATTCTTGCTGGCCATGGCGGTGATGAGTCAAGAGCGATTAGAAGACGAACTGAGTGAGCATGAATTAGTTGATGTTTTTCGACTGGTCAGTGAGCAGTTCGTCAGCGATGAAGACGGCCGTTTAGGTAACGTCGGTTTTCGTGCCAACAATGCAATCAATGAAATGGTGCAAGCGCGTTTATTAAGCCGCTTTACCAGTGAAATGACCGAGGGTGATAGTATTTATCGCCTGACGCCTCTCGCGTTGGGCATTGCCGATTATTATGCTCGCCACCGTGAATACTCAACATTGAAACTGTCAGTGCAGCTATCAATGGTTGCCGATGAGATAGCCAAAGCGCGCCGCGCGGCAGAAGAAGACGGCGATGCGGCCTTCTGGCGGCAAAATGTGTTTGGTGTGTTGAAGTATTCGGTGGCAGAGATCTTTGACCGTATTGATCTTAACCAGCGTGTGATGGATGAGCAGCAACAGCACGTAAAAGAAGACATTGCGGCGTTGCTGACTCAAGACTGGCAAGCCGCGATCGCCAATTGCGAGCATTTGTTGAATGAAACCTCGAACACCCTGCAGGAGCTGCAAGAAACGCTCCAGGCCGCCGGCGATGAACTACAAAGTCAGTTACTTCAGATCCAAGAGGTGGTCCGTCACCGAGAAGAACTCGATTTTGTCGATGCCATGGTATACAGCTTGCAAATGAAGCTTGACCGTATCGTGAATTGGGGACAACAAGCGATAGATTTGTGGATTGGTTACGATCGTCATGTGCACAAATTTATTCGTACCGCGATTGATATGGATAAAAACCGTGCGTTCAGTCAGCGCTTGCGGCAATCGGTATCGGATTACTTTGAATCGCCGTGGTTCTTAACGTACGCGGATGCAGAGCGGTTACGTGACACCCGAGATGAAGCCTTGGTGCTACGTGACGACGAAGTCACCGGCGATATGCCTGAAGAAGTGACATTTGAGCAATTGACCGTGGTTGACGATTCGCTATCACAGGCGGTTTCAAACATGCTCAACCGTCATCGAGAAACCGGACAAGCGATCGACCTAGGTCGTATCCTAAAAGATTATCTAGCCGAGCATCCTCAAGCTCGCCATTTTGATCTCGCGCGCTTAGTGATCAATCAAGCGGTTCGGATGGGCTATTCCCAATCTGATCTCAACGCGATTCAGCCTGATTGGCAGACGATTAACGACTTCGGAGCGAAGGTACAAGCCAATGTCATCGATAAATATTGAACAGCCAATGCCAGAAGAGTTAGCCCAAGCCATTGCTAACCCTCTATTTCCGGCGTTGGATAGTGCACTGCGAGCTGGCCGCCATATTGCCAGCGACGATTTGGATAACCACGCCTTGCTGATTGAATTTGAGCAAGCGTTAAATATTTTTTATCAGCGCTACAATGCAGAACTGGTTCGGGCACCCGAAGGGTTTTTCTACCTGCGCCCTCGCTCAACCAGTTTAATTCGCCGTAGCGTCTTGTCCGAGCTGGATATGCTGGTGGGTAAAGTACTGTGCTTTTTGTACTTGAGCCCTGAGCGTCTGGCTCAAGAAGGCATTTTTACCACGCAAGAGTTATTTGATGAATTGATGGTCTTGGCCGATGAGAAGGCGTTGATGAAGCTGGTTACTCATCGTGCCACCGGCTCTGATCTTGATCGTGAAAAACTGTTCGACAAGGTCAAAACGTCATTACGTCGTTTGCGCCGTTTAGGCATGATTTTACCTATTGGTGAGGGCGGTAAGTTTCGTGTCAGTGAAGCCACATTCCGCTTTGGCGCTGATGTGCGCACCGGGGATGATCCACAAGATGCGCAGCTGCGCTTAATCCGTGATGGAGAAGCGGTGGTACACAGCCAAGAGCACATTCAATCGAGTTTGCTTGATGATGATTTTGATGAAGATGCTGACGCGTCAGCGGTACAACATTTTGAGGAGCCGACAGCATGAGCCAGCGCGGAAAGTATCAATCACTCACCATGGTGAACTGGAACGGCTTTTTTGCGCGAACCTTTGATATTGATTCACTGGTCACCACCTTGTCGGGTGGCAATGGTGCCGGTAAATCCACCACCATGGCGGCATTTATTACCTCGCTGATCCCCGATCAGACCTTGCTACATTTCCGTAATACCACTGAAGCCGGTAGCTCAAGTGCCTCACGTGATAAAGGTTTGCACGGTAAATTGCAGCCGGGAGCCTGTTATGCCGCGTTAGACGTGGTTAACTCACGTCAGCAACGCGTGTTATTTGGTGTTCGTCTACAACAAGTGGCGGGGCGAGATAAGAAAGTCGATATCAAGCCGTTTATCCTACAAGGCTTGCCGTCTTCGGTGACACCGACCGATGTATTAGTTGAAACATTAAACAACGGCCAAGCGCGGGTACGCCAGCTTAACGAGGTCAAAGAGGCGGCAAGCGCGTATGAAACTGCCCATTTTAAAGCGTTTAACTCGGTCACGGATTATCACGCGCAAATGTTTGAATTTGGCGTGCTACCGAAAAAACTGCGTACTCAACAAGATCGCGGCAAATTCTATCGCCTGATTGAAGCGTCCTTGTATGGTGGTATTTCCAGTGCCATTACCAAGTCACTCCGCGAGTACTTGTTGCCACAAAACGGCGGGGTTAAAAAAGCCTTCCAAGATATGGAAGTGGCGCTGAAAGAAAATCGCATGACGCTTGAGGCGATTAAGCTCACTCAGCGTGATCGGGACCTGTTTAAGCATCTGATCACCGAAGCGACGCATTATGTGGCCTCCGATTACATGCGTCACGCCAATGAGCGTCGTAGCAAACTTGAGCAGGCACTGTCGCTGCGCGCGGAGCTTAACGCCGCACAGCAGACGTTGCAGCAAAAGCAGCAGCATGCGGAAACGATGCGCGCAGAATTAACCGAGCTGGAAGCCGGGCAAGACCATCTCGAGCAAGATCATCAAGCGGCGGCCGATCATCTGCAGTTGGTGCAGTCGGCGATGCGTCAGCAAGAAAAAATTCAGCGCTATGAAGAAGATTTGCTCGAATTGTCTGAGCGACTCGAAGAGCAAATCATGGTGGTGGAAGAAGCTACGGAACAGCTCACCGACGCCGAATTGCGCGCGGCACAAAGTGAAGAAGAAGTGGATAGCCTGAAAACCCAGCTGGCTGATTACCAACAAGCGCTGAACACCCAGCAAACGCGTTCGTTGCAGTATCAACAAGCGGTTAATGCACTAGAAACTGCGCGGCGCCTCACGAAGGATGACTCCCTTACCGCCGAAGAAGCCACGACCTGTTTACACACATTAAAAACGAAAGAGTCGATGCAAACCGATTGTGTCCTTTCACTAAAACATAAACGTGATCTCGCTTCTGCCACGGCCAATCAATTTGAACAAGGCTTAAGCTTACTGCACCGTATTGACCCGTCGGTGAAGCGTGCAGAAGCAGGTTTAAAAGCGAAGTACTGGGTTCAGCAAGCCCGGGAGCGTCGTTATCTTGCTGACAGCCTGAGCCAGCGTCAGTATGAACAACGTGAATTGACACAACGTGTTGAACAGCACCAAAAGGCCAGCCAACTGGTTGCAGACTATCGGGCCCTAACCGATGAGCACCTGACAGAGATTGACGCGGTCGAACAAGCCGTTGTCTTACAACAAGAAAGAAAAGAGGCCCTACAGCAGGACAAAGAGATTCAGGCTGAACGATTGCGAGAGCTGACTAGAACGGAGGAAGCTACAGAGGCGGAGATCCGAGGCCTTGAGGCCAAGGCACCAAGCTGGTTTGCTGCTAATGAAGCGTTAACCAAACTGGAAAGCCAAACCGAAAAAACCTTGGCGGACAGTCAAGCGGTGATGGCTGCTATGCATGCCACGCATGAATCGGTGCGTCAGCAAACCCACCACCAAGAGCAGCTCGCCCGTCAAAAAGCCGAGATAGAGCACGCGATTGAACAGCTGGCGCAACCAGGCGGCAGTGATGATGCGCAATTACAAGGATTGGCAGAGACGCTCGGTGGTACGTTGCTTTCTGAAATTTATGACGATATCACCTTGGGCGATGCCCCGTACTTTAGCGCACTGTATGGACCAGCGCGTCATGCGATCGTGGTCCCTGATCTGAAAGGTGTGAAAGACAAACTGACTGATCTTGAGGCGTGCCCGGATGACTTGTACATCATCGAGGGAGAGGCAGATGCCTTTGATGACAGTGTGTTTGATGCGCAAGAGCTATCTGGTGCGGTGTGTGTCCACCTCAATGATCGCCAGATGCGCTATTCGCGCTTTCCTGCCACGCCACTGTTTGGCCGGGCAGCCCGTGAACATCGCCTTGAACAGCTGCGTGAGCAACGCGATGCATTGGTGGAGGAGCATGCCAAAGCCTCGTTTGATGTGCAAAAGTGGCAGCGTTTGTCACACGCGTTTAGTCAGTTTATTGCTGAACACCTTACTACCGCGTTTGAGCCGGATCCTGAACAGGCCATTAAAGCCTGCCGCGATAAACGTACCCAAACTCAGCGTGCCGTGACCGAAGCGAAACAGGCGCTAGCACAGCACGAGTCAGCGATGTCCCGTTGCCAGCAGGCGATACAGCTTTTGGATAAGCTTCGCTACTGTGCCGACGCTCTTGTCGACACAGACCTGGATGCTCGATTACAAGCTGCCAATGCGCACTTGGACGCGGCGAAACAGGCTCAGATATTTATCCAGCAGCATGGCGAGACCTTGGCTGCACTGGAAAGCAGCCTGGCGACATTAGAAAGCGATCCTGAGCAATTTGATAAGTTGGAACGGGCGTATCAAGATGCCGATGAAGCCTTACAAGCGATTAAGCAACAGCTGTTCGCCGTTGCCGATTTAGCGGAACGTCGTCCTCACTTTGCCTACCAAGATGCGGCAGAGATGCTTACACAAAGTAGTGAGCTTAATGAGCAACTAAAGGCGAAACTGAAACAGGCTGAGCAAGTTCGCCAGCGTGAGCGTGACGCGTTGAAACAAGTACAGGGGCAAAATAGCCAGTACCAGCAGCTGCTCGCGTCGCTAAAAAGTGCGCATCAGTCTAAGCAAGAGACGTTGAACGAGTTTAAGCGTGAGCTTAGTGAGTTAGGTGTGCAAGCGGATGAAGAAGCCTTGTTGCGCGCACAACACCGTCGTGATGCCTTGTATGAGCAAATGCATCAAGCCCGACAGCGGCATAGTGAGCTGTCACGGGGGATCACTTCGCTAGAGATGGAAATCAAATCGCTGACCAAAGATTTGCGTAAATCACTTAAAGAGTACAAAGCACTCCGCCAGTTTGTGGTTAATGCCAAAGCAGGGTGGTGCACCGTATTGCGGATTGCGCGTGATAATGGGGTAGAAAAGCAGCTACACCGCCGTGAAATGGCGTATATGTCAGCGGATGAGCTGCGTTCTTTGTCGGATAAATCCTTAGGAGCGTTGCGCCTTGCCGTTGCTGACAATGAAACCTTGCGCGATGCCCTGCGTGCCTCCGAAGACATCAGCCGACCAGAGCGAAAAGTCTTGTTCTATGTGGTGGTCTATCAACATCTGCGCGAGCGGATCCGCCATGACATTATTCGCACCGATGATCCGGTTGAAGCGATTGAGGAAATGGAAGTCGAGCTGGCGCGCCTTACTGAAGAGCTCACGCAGCGTGAACAACGTCTGGCGATCAGCTCCGAGTCGGTAGCGAACATTATTCGTAAGACGATTCAGCGTGAACAAAATCGGATCCGTATGCTCAACCAAGGGCTGCAAAGTGTCGGGTTTGGTCAGGTTAAAGGTGTGCGTCTCAATGTCTCGATTCGTGACACGCATGCGCAGTTACTGATGGGCTTGGCTGAACATGCTGACCAGCACCAAGATTTATTCGGAAATCCAAACCTGACGTTCTCGGAAGCGATGGCGAAGCTATTCCAACGCCTCAATCCGCATATCGATATGGGGCAGCGTTCACCACAGACCTTGGGTGAAGAGTTGTTGGATTATCGCAACTTCCTGGAATTAGGCATTGAGGTTAACCGTGGCACGGACGGCTGGCTAAAAGCAGAGTCTGGCGCTTTGTCGACCGGTGAAGCTATTGGTACTGGCCAGGCGATTTTGCTGATGGTAATCCAAAGTTGGGAAGAAGAATCACGTCGACTCCGTGGCAAAGACGTCATCCCTTGTCGTTTATTGTTCCTGGACGAGGCGGCCCGTTTGGATGCTAAATCGATTTCGACCTTGTTTGAATTGTGTCATCGTCTGGATATGCAGCTACTGATCGCTGCGCCGGAAAATATCAGCCCAGAACAAGGGACGACGTATAAACTGGTGCGCAAGATCTTTAATGATCGCGAACACGTTCATGTGGTCGGTTTACGTGGTTTTGGTGACGAAAAGCGTCGTGAGTTAGCTAGCGAGCCGGTGATGGAATAATCGCGAAGCGAAAAGAAAGGGGTCACCTTTAGGCTGACCCCTTAGTGTTTTAGTCGGTTTTAAAGTGACTGATCCGTTCTTCTAGCGTACTGGCGTGCTCACGCAAATGATTAACGGTTTTTTCTGTGTTACGTGTACGCTCTGAGACATTGTCAGCCGATTGCGCCATTGCGTTGACATTTTGACTGATCTCATCGGTCACTTGTGTTTGCTGATTGGCCGCGGTGGCGATTTGCATATTCATTTCGTTGATTTGCTCAATCATGGTTTTAATTTGACCCAGCTTGTCGTTGTTTTCGTGGCAGTGCTCGACGCTTTGTGTCACCGCGTCATTCGCTTGGGTCATCCCATCGGCAGCGTCGCGGGTTTCTTGTTGTAAGGCGTCGACCTTGGCGCGAATTTCTTCAGTGGACGACTGGGTTCGCGTGGCTAGGGAGCGCACTTCGTCGGCGACCACGGCAAACCCCCTTCCTTGTTCACCCGCTCGTGCTGCTTCAATGGCTGCATTGAGCGCCAACAAGTTGGTCTGTTCGGCAATTTCTTGGATCACATCCAACACCGACCCAATCGACTCGCTCTCGTTAGAGAGTTTTTCCATTGAGCCAGTGGCTTTATCCATGTGATCTTTCAACGTTTGCATTTGTTGTACTAAGGCTTCGCCTTTTTGACTGCCTTCATTGGCGGTTTGGGTAATCGTGTCGGACGCTTCGGAGGCGTTGCTGGCATGCTCTGATACTTCGCTGATGGAGGCGGCCATTTGCGTGGCGGCGGTTGCGACCTGATTCGAGCTCTTGGCCTGATCGTCTACCTGATCACGCACTACAACGACATCTTCACTGATATCGTTAGCCGATGACAACAGCGTTTTTGAGGCACCATGCGTTTTTTGAATCACTTCGCGGAAGCTTTCGAACATGCCATTAAGGCTGTCAGCGAGCGTCGAAAGCTCATCTTTACTGGTGTGGTGTAAAGCGATCGTCAAATCTTTGCTGTCTGCTACCTGTTGGATGTTGGTTGCCAGTTTCAAAATGGGCGCCCCGATGCTTTTACCCAACCAATACGCCGCCAGCGCGGCAGCAGTGCCAAGCACCAGTGCTGTCAATGTAGTCACGATACCGATGTCGGTGCGCAACTTGGTCATGGCAGAGAAAACTTCGTTGGTATCTTGTTGACTGATCACTGCCCATGTCACCCCGTAGACGTTAATGGGCGAGTAGGAAACGAGCACCTCGGTATTACGATAGCTCGTTTGCGTGATAAACCCTTGCTCTCCACGTAGTGCTCTTTTCACCGCGGGGTTATTAAGGGGTTGATTACCCGCGGCAGAGTCTTGGTAATCAATACGGTGGATGGTGTCGGCATTGAGCCCTTGGCTTTCTAGCGCATTGAGGTAGGCCGCTTTATCGTCACTCAATAGGCGTGGCTGAGTACGTAGTCGGTTATCGGGGCCAACCAATAAGATTTCACCGCTTTTCCCCATTCCAGACTCTGCCCACTGGCCATTATTACTGATCAGTTCACTGATACGGTCGATGGGCATTTGAAATACCAATGCCCCAATTTGTTGGTCGTTTTTATAAACCGGGCTGGCGATAAACGAGGCCGGACTGTCATATGACGGAAAGTAAGGCCGAAAATCCACGAAGCCAAGCTCTCCTTGTGGCGCATTTCTCACCGCTTTATAGGCATCAGCCAATCCGCTGGTTGAATATGGGCCGGTGAGCAGGTTGGTCGCGTAATCCAGCTCTTTATAGACGCTGTAAACAATGTTGCCCTGATTATCGACCAGGAAAATATCGTAATAGCCGAAGGTTTTTAAATAATGCTGAAAGTTGGGGTGAAATACACTGTGGATCTCACTGTAGACGCTACTGTCGTTAGCTTTCGCTAAGGCGTCTTTGTTACCTAAAGGGTGGGGGTTGTCGCTGATATAGGCTTGCTGTAACCGTTTAGCCACAGCAGGTAACTGATTATACTTCTCCATCACGTCGGTCGACGAATCATTAATATCCTGATAGGTCGCACCAAACTGATCGCGGTAATAGCGTGCGAGTTGGCTTTCTTTTTCGGGCGAGGTGATGCTGTCTGTTCCAAGGCCTTTAAAGGCTTGGGAGAACTGTGCCAGCGCATCTTCTGTCATGGTTGAGTCTGACAAGGTGTTAATCTGGTTACCGATGAATTTAAAGTAGTTTTTTATTTCTGATTTTTTCGATGATTTAACGGCAACAAGTTGTGATTTTACCTTTTTATCCAGTGATTGTGAGGATAGCTCGATGGTTCTAAACGCTAAAATAGCCGCCACGGTTAACACACAAGTGAGCGACGCTGCGACGATCGCAAGCGTGATCTTATTGCTGATTTTCATTGTGACACTCCTTCCTACCTCACGTTTTTGAATCTAGTTACGGCAGATAAAAAGTGCATAGAAAAGAGTATTAATTTCGCAAAAAGAGTGAGTGCTTGCCCAAGAAGACAGTCGTTATCGATGGTTTCTAGACAAAAGCAGGGGGAGGCTCGGAGGCCTCCCCAAGAAAAGAGGTGGGTATTTATTCAGTTTTAAAGTGACCGATAGTGTCAGCCAGTCGCGCAGAACGTTGGCTTAAGCCGGTGACGGTTTCGGCGGTGTCATGCGTACGCTGCGAGACGGTTTCAGCCGATTGTGCAATGTCTGTGATACTTTCGCTAATCTCCGTTGTGACTTGCGTTTGCTGTTGTGTCGCATTGGCAATGTGTGAGGTCATCTGATTGATTTCGGTGACCATGTTGGCAATATCAACCAGCGCAGCGTTATTTTGCTGACAGTAGTCCACACAAGCGTCGACGGTCTGGCTGGTGGTATCCATATCTGCCACCGCTGACTGCGTCTCTTGACGTAATGCGGCAATTTTATCGCGAATACTTTCGGTCGAGTCTTGGGTACGTGAGGCGAGGGTACGTACCTCTTCGGCGACCACGCTGAACCCGCGGCCTTGCTCGCCCGCGCGCGCCGCTTCAATCGCCGCATTCAGTGCCAACAAGTTGGTTTGCTCGGCAATCGCTTGAATTACATCAAGCACGGTACCGATTTCTTCGCTTTGTTGCGATAAACGGCCCATGGTGGCCGTGGCAGCGTCCATGCTCGATGATAAGGTGCGGATTTGCTCAACCAGATCGTCACCAATTTGCGAGCCGGTGTTAACGGCTTGGGTGATGTCATCCGACGCGGTGGACGCTTGGTCTGCATATTGAGCAACATCCGTGACCGAGGTGGCCATTTCTGTCGCGGCCGAGGCAACTTGATGGGTATGCTTGACCTGGTCGGCGACGCGATCGCGCATGGTGACCACGTCTTGATTGATGTTGCTCGAGGCTTGGCCGAGTAGCCCGGATGCTTGGTGCGCTTCTTGGATCACTTGCTGGAAGCTGGCGAACATATTATTGAGCGAGCGGCCGAGCAGCGCCATTTCGTCTTTACCTTTATCGGGTAAGCGTTGGGTTAAATCTTTATCTTCTGCAATGGTTTTGATCCGTGTAGTGACCGCAATCATCGGTTTGGCAATATTGCCACCGAGAATATAGGCAATCACGATCGCCACGCCAACGAGCACCAATGACGTAATGACCGTGGCTTTTAAAATGGTGTCCTGCATGGCAGCGACTTGTGATAACGCCTCTTGCTGAGTGATTTGATTGACCAGGGCCCAGCGTTTGCCGAAGACATCGATCGGTGAATAAGCGGTATAGACCGTTTGATTGCGATAGCTCTGTTCCTTACCCGTGCCCGTTTGGCCCGCCAGCGCTTGCGCAATACTTTGGGTCTCGATGGACATTTGTCCCGCAGCGGTACCGGTGAAGTCAATGCGGCGAATCAAGTCAGCGTTGACACCGTTGGTGCGTAGTAAGTTTAAATATGCTGATTTGTCTTCTTGCAAGGCGCGCGCTTCGGTGCGGAGGACGTTATCAGGCCCCACCATAAACATTTCGCCGCTTTGTCCAAAGCCTGCTGACTGCCATTGACCCTGACCACTGATCACGCCACTTAAGCGTTGAATCGGCAATTTGAAGATCAGTACCCCCTGCGTTTCACCGTTTTCTACGATAGGGGTGGCGATAAATGAGGCCGGTTCATCGTAGCTGGGAAAGTAAGGGCGGTAATCAACAAAACTGATGGCACCGGCTTGTGCATCAATTGCCTCTAAAAAGGCATCGCCCATACCGCTGGTGGCATAAGGACCGGCAAATAAACTGGTGCCAAAATCAATCTCTTTCGCTACCGAATAGACGATACGACCATTGGCATCGGCCAACAAGATATCTTGGTAGCCAAAGGTGTCGGCAAAGCGATGATAGTTAGGGTGGTATTGGGTATGTACCTTGTCATACGTGGAGCCATCGTTAGTGGTGACCAACTTGTCTTTCTCACCCAAAGGATGGGGACTACCGCTGATATAAAATTGCTGCAGAGTGCGGGTGGCAGGGGCCAGCGCGGCGAGATTGGAGCGTGCATTGGCGTTGGTATCGTTGCGCGCTTGGTAAACATCACCAAAGGTGTCAGTGTAGTAGTCTTGCAGCGCTCGGCGAGCGGCTCTGTCGGTGCGGACTTCACGGCTGTAGCGTCGATAGGCTTGGCTAAAAGACGCCACCGCATTTTCGGTCATGGTGGAGTCGGCCATTGAGGTTAATTGCTGGCCGATAAATGAAAAATAACTGGTTAACTCAGAGTGCTTGGCTTCGCGTACGGCTTTGAGCTGGCTAATCGCCTGTTCCCGCATTTCATCGCCAAATAGTGTGGTGGTTCGGTTTGCCAACACCGTGGCGGTGGCAACAATACAAATAACACACGCGGAGATGATCGCCGCAGAAACCTTGGTGCGAACTTTCATACTACTAAACTCCTGAAACGTCGTTATGACGGCATCAAATCAAGGCACCTTACTGGCGTAAAGTGGAGGTGGGGGCTTATTCGATAGGGAAATGATATGCTCAAACCGTCAGGTCGCACTCTAGCATTGCCACACTGTGGTATTGGCCAAACTTTTCACCGACATCATTTAGTTGTCCAACTTGTTGGAAGCCAAAGCGACGATGCAATGCCAAGGACGCTGGATTAGGTAGCGTGACGAGAGAATAGGCGCGGCGCAGTGCCTTGTCGCGCATGCTGTCGAGCAGCGTACGCATTAGCTGAGAGCCAACACCACGCCTCCCCGCGTCTGGGGCCGCATAAATGGTGATTTCTGAGGCGATGTGGAAAGCCTGCTTAGAATTAAAGGGGGTATTGTAGGCAAAACCAAGGATGTGTTGGTCTTGCTCGGCCACCCAGGCTTGATAGCAGGAGGACGGATCAAACTGAGCGAACCATTGTTCACGTTCAGCTAATTGCCATGGGCACAAGTCAAACGTAATGGCAGTGTGTGTAATGTAATAATTATAAATCGTATTGATCGCGTCACAATCACGCAATTCCATGCGTCGAATAAGCATTTTCGCTTCCTTTTTACTTTTTTTGCGCGGCATAAGATAACGAAGTTCGCGCCATTCGCCAAGTGTTGGTGATAAATCGCTCACTCGCTGTTTACCTGTTGACCAAATCTCAGCGGATTTTGAGGGAAAACAAATTATCGTGCCGTATCGGCGAAAAATGGGCGGGAAAAGATTGTGGAGGCAAAACGATCGGATTAGCATGAGATCTTCACTTCTTGGCATAAAGGACACGTTTTGTCAGAGTTTAAAGCAACATCTATTTCTCCTGTGGGGCCGTTTTTCTCACCGATGGTGCAGGGATACTGGCGATTGGATGATTGGCAGATGACCCCGCAACAGCGGTTGAGTTTTCTCAAGGCCCATATTGATTTGGGGATAACCACGGTTGATCACGCTGATATCTATGGTGACTATCGCTGTGAGA
This sequence comes from Salinivibrio sp. ES.052, assembly GCF_900141775.1. GTDB lineage: Bacteria > Pseudomonadota > Gammaproteobacteria > Enterobacterales > Vibrionaceae > Salinivibrio. The sequence goes on from NZ_FSRI01000001.1 coordinate 844,087, forward strand.
GCTTGTTTGGACAAGCGATAAAATTGGATCCGAGTGTGAGAAAATCGATCCAAGTGGTCTCTAAGTGCGACATTAAATTGGTCAGTGAGGCAGCGCCTAATCGTAAAATTAATCATTACGACACCAGCTACCATCATATTTTGGAATCGGTGGATAACTCACTGTCACGTCTGGGAGTGGAAAAGCTCGATGTGTTGCTGCTGCACCGCCCAGATGCATTGATGGATGCAGATGAGGTCGTGGAGGCCTTTACGACACTTCGTCATCACGGCAAAGTCTCGCATTTTGGTGTATCCAATTTTACCCCGTCGCAGTTCGACTTACTGCAATCGCGTTGGGATGAGTCACTGGTCACTAACCAAGTTGAAATTAACCCACTACGTTTTGATGTGATTCATGACGGGACGTTAGATCAGCTTCAGCGCTTGCGTATTAAGCCGATGGCTTGGTCTTGCCTTGCTGGGGGAGAACTGTTCAATGGTGATTCTGAGCAGGCAGTGCGTGTTAGAGAGATGCTCAATGCGATCGGTGAAGAGCTAGGTGGCGCGAGTATTGATCAAGTCATTTATGCGTGGGTGATGCGTCATCCATCACAACCTTTGCCGATTATTGGCTCAGGTAACATTGAACGCGTGAAAGCGGCAAAACAGGCTTATGAACTTCAGCTAAGTCGTGAGCAGTGGTACCGCATTTGGATTGCGTCAAAAGGCCACAATGTGCCTTAGTCTATAAGACGATAACCAAACAGTTAATGACAGAAGGCGGCATATTGCCGTCTTTTTTCGTTACAATATCAACATGCCTTGGGCTCTGTCGCCGTGAGGTGACGAGGTTGATGGAGTCAATGGCGACGAATAGCGATAATTCCCTTGCTCTCGTACCGCCATGCTTGGCAGGTTGCCCGGTGGAGACGTCCTGTTTACTCGCCGGGAGCAACTATTTTTTAGCCTGATATTGTGAATTGTGAGAGGTGAGTGCTGACACTTCTAGCAATGGTGCAGCGTCGATGTCGTCGGCATTCATCATTGAAGAAATACGTTGGACTGATGACAACAATAAAGACTGCTCCCACTCTTCCAAGCTTTGAAAACGTGAGATAAAGTTTTCTTGTAATGGCTTCGGTGCTTGCTCTAACGCGGCTTCTCCTTGCTCGGTCAGATGAGCATGCACTTTGCGCTTATCAAGCTCACTACGGACACGAAGAATCAACCCGCGCTTTTCCAACCGATCTAAAATTGTCGTGGCAGTTGCTTGGCTCATGTTGGTGTGCACAGACAGCTTCCTAATGGTCACTTGGCCCAGCTCTTTGATGGCGCGCATCAAAACCAGTTGAGGGCCAGTAATGCCTGACACTTTGTTAAGTTTTCGTGAATGCAGATCTATCGCGCGGATGATCTGCCGCAGCGCAACCAGTACTTCTTCGTGTTTTTCCATTTACTCACCTCCACCAGAAAAAATCGCCAACGAAACTTACAATACCCGCGGTTGGAGTGCAAAGACATCGAGATAAAAATCGACTTTTTATGGTTTTTTTCATTATCAAATAATTAACGTGCTTTCAGTCTATTATAACCCTTAGAGTTCAAATTAAATCTAATTTATTGTTATTTTTGACTGTTTCAGTGAGCAAGCGCAAAAAGTGCCATATAGTCATCAATTTAATGATCGAACAGGTCGGATCTGCATTGCAACGGGTTGCATGAAACCTCACGCATAGTATGGGGATCACACTGAGAACAATGAGATAAATTCTTTGTTGCATTCCGTAACATAATGCTTAGAATTCCTTCATACAAACGATAATGGTTATCATAAACGTTCATATCTAAAGTGAAGGACAACGTACGATGGAATTTACCCCGTTTAACCGCAATCTCATTGCGCTCTCATTATTCGCCGCGCCTTTTAGTGTTAATGCTGCCACGCAGCAAGAGGTAGTTGAACATTACGCAGATATTGCACATGCCGTGTTTGCTGATTCCCACGCCACTGCGGTCACGCTTGATAATACCATTGAAGCTTTTACTGCCAATCCTTCTCAAAAAACTTTTCAGGCAGCCAAAAAGGCGTGGTTGGATGCACGTGTCCCTTACCAGCAATCAGAAGTGTTTCGTTTTGGTAATGCCATCGTTGATGACTGGGAAGGGCAGTTAAATGCCTGGCCATTGGATGAAGGCTTAATTGATTATGTCGCAGGCGGCTATCAAGCCGAGCTAGGTAATGCAGGGGCAACGGCCAACATCGTTGCTAACCAAAGTATTCAAATTGGTGCGACCGATTTAGATGTGGCTGATATTACGCCAAAACTGTTGGCAAGTCTCAATGAAGTAGGTGGGTCAGAAGCCAACGTTGCTTCCGGTTACCATGCGATTGAATTTTTGCTGTGGGGGCAAGACTTAAATGGCACTAATCCAGGTGCGGGCGAGCGGCCATACTCAGACTTTGCTTACGAGGAAGACTGCACGAACGGTCACTGCGACCGTCGCCGCGCGTACTTGAAAGCCGCGGCGGATCTCTTGGTGGATGATTTAGCATGGATGCGCGATCAATGGGCTGAAGGCAATAAAGACAATTACCGTGCGAGTCTACTGGCGGATTCCAGTAAAAATGGCTTACGTAAGATGCTATTTGGTATGGGTTCCCTCTCGCTGGGTGAATTGGCTGGCGAGCGTATGAAAGTGGCATTAGAAGCCAACTCGACCGAAGACGAGCATGACTGTTTTTCTGATAACACCCACAACTCGCATTTTTATAATGAGCAAGGCATTTATAATGTCATGATGGGGACCTATCAGCGCGTTGACGGTAGCAAACTGACGGGGCCGTCAGTATTGGATTTGGTCAAAGGCCAAGATACTGACGCAGCGAACGCGATCAAGACAAGCTTTGAGCAAGCACGTGAACAAGTAAAAACGTTAGTGGTATCGGCGGAAGAAGACAATGTTCACTTTGATCAGTTGATTGCTGCGAGCAACACCGAGGGTAACCAGCTTGTGAATGAATCTATTGCCGCGCTGGTTGATCAAACCAAACACATTGAGAAAGCCGCTCAGATCATCGGCATTGATAATCTCAACCCAGATACCGCGGACCATCAATTCTAATTGTCCGCTAATGATGTTAAGCCCCGTGCCGCGGGGCTTTTTTGCTTTGTCAGGATACAACATGAAGTCCAAAGTCATTGTTTACCTCGGTGCAATCGGCATCAGTGCCTTGGTGAGCACGTCAGTGGTTGCTTTTGAACGCACCTCTGGTGGCCGCACCACGGTGATTAAAGAAGGTGCCAACGCTTTCTCCCAACCTGCCGCTAACCTACCCATGAGCGAGCGCATCGACTTCAGTGTCGGCAACAGCTTTTTTCGTAATCCTTGGGTGAGCTCGCCGGCTTCGACCGATGCGCGTGATGGACTTGGCCCTTTGTTCAACACCAACGGCTGTCAGAATTGCCATATTAAAGATGGCCGTGGCCATCCTCCTTCTCCTGGGGATACCAATGCGGTATCTATGTTGGTGCGTTTGAGTGTGCCAGCAGTGAGCGAAGCCGAACGGCAGAAGCTGATCCAATATGGCAATCTTCCTGAGCCAAATTATGGAGGGCAGTTGCAAGACTTTGCGCTCCCGGGGGCCAAACCCGAGGGTAAGGTCACCATTACCTATTCTGCCGTCCCCGTGACCTTTGCCGATGGTGAGACAGTCACCCTGCGCCAGCCGCATTTAACTGTCACCGATCTTAATTATGGGCCGATGGCAGAAAATATTCAGATGTCGGCGCGGATTGCGCCTCCGATGATTGGATTGGGATTACTGGAATCGATTCCTGCGGAAGACATTTATGCACTGGCCGATCCTGAAGATGCCAATGGCGATGGGATCTCAGGCCGACCTAACCAAGTGTGGGATGTCGAAAAGCAGCGCACTGCGATCGGCCGGTTTGGTTGGAAGGCAGGATTACCCACCGTTAACCAACAAAACGCCGCGGCCTTCAATGGCGATGTGGGATTAACTACCTCCATGTTTCCTCACCACAATTGTATGCCGTCACAGTCTGTGTGCGACGAGATGCCCAACGGTGGCGATCCAGAAGTCAGCGACAATATCTTAGGGTTTGTTGAGTTTTACGCCCGTCATTTGGCTGTGCCAGCGCGTCGCAATATGCAGGATCCGGCAGTGAAAAAGGGGCAAGATATCTTCATTCAAGCCGGCTGCAATGCGTGCCATGTTGAATCGTTCACTACCGCAAAACGACCAGATCTTAAAGCTCTCAGCGAGCAACGTATTCACCCCTATACTGACCTGCTTTTGCATGACATGGGAGAAGGGCTTGCGGATCATCGTGGAGAATTTGTTGCCAATGGTCGAGAGTGGCGCACACCGCCTTTATGGGGCATTGGGTATACCAAAGAAGTAAATGCAGATGCCGCCTATCTGCACGATGGTCGCGCACGCACCCTGATGGAAGCCATTTTATGGCATGATGGCGAAGCCGCCAGTGCGAAACAGCGTGTGCTGGCGATGCCGAAAGCTGAGCGTGACGCCTTGATCGCGTTTTTACGTTCATTATAACAACAATATGCTGGAGTCTTGTCGCATGCGTTTTCGACTCAATCCTATCGCCGCGCTCTCTCTGAGCGCCACGGTATTACTCGGTGGGTGTTTATCTCAAACCGAGACCGGGCCTAATCACGGCCTGTGGCAACTACAAAAACAGCGAAGTGCGCAGTTTCTTTCTGCGACCGCTGAGCTGGCTAAGACCACGCAATCGGTCTGTACTCAGGGCACGCCTATTGATGATGCGCGCCAAGCGTGGAAGACGGTGATGGCCAATTGGATGCCGTTACAAGGGGTAGAAAAAGGTGCTGAGCAGGCCTTGGCGCAAAGTTGGCGTATTCAGTTTTATCCTGACAAAAAGAATACCACTGGGCGAAAAATTAATGCGTTACTGGCCAGTGATACACAGTGGACCGCGGCGGCATTGGCTGAGCAAAGTGTGGCCGTGCAAGGCGTCGGCGCGATGGAGTGGTTGCTTTATGATCAGCAGGCTGACTTAAGCCAAGCGAAACACTGTGAAGTGGCGATGGCGGTCAGTGCTCGCTTGCAACACACCGCATCCGCGCTCAATGCGGCTTGGCAGCAAAATCCTTGGTTGGGCATGCCGCCTTCTATGGCGACAGCAGAAAAGTTAGGGGCGCTGACGCATCAACTAGACTATGTCCTTAAAAAACTCTCCGGTCCTCTGGGTAAACCGGGTTTTCCTAATCCTTATCAAGGTGAGGCATGGCGCTCACGGCATTCTCTCACACTGTTAAGTGAGAGCATCAAAGCGATGCAAACCCAGTACCATGCAGAGGGGGGCATCGAACAAGCGCTCCGAGCGCGAGGCGATGATAAAGTGGCGGATCGTGTCAGTGAGCATTGGCAACTCGCCTATGACAGTTTGCCCACGGATGGAACGCCCCTGTTCGATCGCCTGAATACGGTAGAGGGTTATCGGGATATGTTGACGGTATACAACAATCTTGAATATCTCAAATGGGTACTTGGCGGTCAGGTCGCTCAAGATTTAGGTATTATCGTCGGGTTTAATGCATCAGATGGAGACTAGTTTAAAGCGCCGCCGTTTATTAAAAGCGGCACTGATGGGAGCGGCGCTGCCTACAGTGGTGAATGCGTTGAGTGGTTGTCGTGGCAACAGCACGTCAGCGCGTTGTGAGTTACTCGGCTGCGCGCTGAGCAGTGATGGAACGTTCGCGGTTGTCGGCGCTGACCGTATGGGACAGCCCGTCTTCCGTCTTCCGTTACCCGCGCGCGGTCATGGTGTCGCCGCCCAACGTCGAGAGGTTGGGACTCTGGGTGTGGCATTTGCGCGTCGGCCCGGTCATTTTATGCAGGTGTTTGATTATCAACGTGGCGTGACGTTGTCACAGATAACGGCCAGCGCAGAACGCTACTTTTACGGCCATGGTGTGATTTCTGATGATGGTCAATGGTTATATACCACTGAGGGAAAACGTCAAACCAGCGAGGGCGTGGTCGGTGTTTATCGACTGAGCGCGCGCGGCCAGGTGAAAAAAGTGCGTGAGATAAGCGGCTTTGGGATTGGTCCTCATGAAATCGCGCTGGCGGATGCGAACACACTGGTGGTGGGGGTCGGTGGCATGCATACCGATGGCCGCACCGTGCTAAACATCGATTCAATGTCACCGGCGTTGGTGTACATCGACATTGACACGGGTGAGGTGGTTGAACGTGCTGAGTTAGCCAATAAAAAGCTGAGTATTCGTCATTTGATGGTGTCAAATGAGGGGGATGTGGTGACGGGGCAGCAATACCATGGCGAGGATAATGCCCCCTTGGTGGCCATTCACCGTCGTGGTGAACCGATGAAAATGCTCAATGCCACACCGGAACAGTGGTCTCGATTTAACAACTATGTTGCCAGTATTGCGACCCTCAATGGTTGGATTGTCGCAACCTCACCACGAGGCAACTGCTATGGTATCTGGTCACACGATAGTGGAGATCTGATTGGCCTTCACCCCTTGGTAGATGCGTCTGGAGCGAGTCGCGATGGTGATGTGATCAATCTCAGTTCTGGCAGCGGTAAGATGGTCACCTTGAATAGTGCACACCATCCGGATTACAGAATGACGCCAGTGCGATGGGACAATCACTGGATAACGTTAGTGTAATCAACACGTGCTATTGTATTAAACGGCAGTCTCTTGGGGCTGCCGTTTTTTCTTTCAATGTTTAGGCCCGTAATGCGTCAATTCAAACTATGATTTTGCCTCTGTCGAGTGAAATTTTGCCATAATAAGAGAGAGGATAAGGAGAGGCATATGATGAGAGGGCATGATGCCTGTTTGGCAAATCTTCTGATAGTATTTTGCTTTTTGGCGAAACCAGTTGGTGCCACGGACACCACTGACGATGGGAGTATTCGCTTTCTCGTTGAAAAGGTTGAACAGACACAGCGGGATGATCAAACGTTGTCTGCAGATGCCCATCGCCAACGTGCCTATCAATATGCTCGAGATTGGATCGAAGCCGCCGCGCCAGATGCGACTGTTTTAGCCTATGCTAGCGCCCTCACTGAGGACTATTTAGCGCATGGTTTTTCGCTGATTTGGACACAACCTGCTGCGCGCGATGAGCTCGAAACACAAGTGAATGTGATCTCTTTAGCTGGGTTTAGTCCCGAGTTTGAGTGGCGCGCGTGGCAATTAAGGCAGCTTCGAGCACAGAACAGCGATACGGCGTATGACATCTTTGCTACTGATACCGCGTATGCGTTACTTAGTTATCTGGGAGCCATTCCAGATAAAGGGATGCAATGGTTTTTTGGTGCCTCTCACCAAGCACCGCTCGCTGTTCCATCACCTCAGTTACGTACGTCACTTTTCAAGGCCGGATTAGGTCCATCTCTGACACAATTTCTTAGAAAGCGGCGTCCTCAGCACCCACAGTATCGTGCACTTATCAAACAGATTATCCGCCTGCAAGATCAGGCTCAGCCAGTGTGGCCATCCATTCCCGCCGATGCATTGATTTATCCGGACCAAGCGATTACCACACGGTTGGCTTTAAACTTGGTTGATAACCTCCGTTTGCAAGGCTTTTGGGATGGCTCAAAGCGGTTAGAGGCGATTGATGGAAAAGCGGTTCGTTACCGTGGAGACTTACGTGAAGCCGTTGAAACTTTTCAGCAACGGCACGGTTTGACCGTTGATGGCATTATTGGTCCATCGACCGCGAAATGGTTTAATCTGGATGCCAAGTCTCGGATCCGTCTACTCGCACTCAATGCTGAGAGATTGCGGTTATGGCCTAACCGTAACCCCGATCGGATTGTGGTGAATATCCCTGACTACCGAATGCGTTTATGGCATGACGATCAGAATGTGTTTGAGAGCAAAGTCGTGGTGGGTCGACAATCAAGACGCACCCCACTGTTTTCTTCAATGCTTGATTCTGTGGTGCTAAACCCCAGCTGGAACGTACCACGTAGTATTGTGCAAAGAGATATCTTGCCTAAGTTAGCGGATGATCAGCAGTATTTGTCTCAACATCAGTATCGTATTTTGCCTAACTGGCAAAGTGATACGCAAATCGATCCAAGTACCATTGATTGGAAAAACGTACGCACTAACGGCTTTCCTTATCGCCTGCAACAAGCGCCAGGGCACGGTAACGCATTAGGTCAATATAAATTCAATACACCGAATCGGAACGCCATCTATCTTCATGATACACCCGCGCAAGGCTTGTTTAATCGATCACGACGCGCGTTCAGTTCCGGGTGCATTCGCGTTGAGCAAGCCGAGCAACTGGCGGACTTATTATTGGATTTATCCGGTCAAAAACTATCCGACTATCAAGGGTACTTGGATAAGATCCAAACCAAATGGGTACCGCTGCAAAAGCGCCTATCAGTGCAAACCATTTATCAAACAGCTTGGGTTACAGAAGAAGGGAAGGTTGCATTTCGGGACGATGTGTATGCCTATGATGTGCAAACCAAGCGTGAAGTGACCACACAAGAACCTCACTATTTGACCCAGCAGCGAGATCCCTCGTTACTTAGGGCGCAATAGTTGAGTGAAATCATCCGTTGTGCTGCCTCTGGTGCTTAAGGCTATCGTCCTTGTGTGCTGTACTACCGTGGAGGATGAGTGAGGTGAGGCGCAATATAGCGCTGGTAACGTTTTGGTTTTAAGCGAGTAAGATCGACCAAGACGAGGCCATCAATACAGTCCGCAAAATCAGGGTCAACACCAAAGTCCAAGAACTGGACACCACCCGGTTCACACAATTCACTGTACTGTTTGTATAGTGTTGGGATCCCAACGCCTAGGTGATCCAACAACATTTTTAACTGCTTTAGGTCGCGCGCATAATCGTTGCCGCAAAAGTGATCGAGAAGCTCACTCTCTTTACTATCGGCAAGCTTAAAAGGGCGCTTAGATCGCGCGCACTCGCACTCGCTCTCGCCGGTAAAATAGGTGCGATAAAAGAAAATCAGCAGCTCTTTAGCCGCTTGTGGCATGGCGTTGCTGATGGTGACTGGGCCAAATAAATAACGATACTGTGGCTTCTGCGCGAGCAGGGCACCAATACCTAGCCATAAATAATCCAGACTCCGTTTACCCCAATATTTTGGTTGCACAAAGCTACGGCCCAGCTCTAACCCTTGTGCGAGAAACGGTTGCATACCCTGCTCAAAATCGAAGAGGCTCGCGCTGTATATGCCCTCTAGTCCCTGAGTGTTCAGGGTTGACTGTGTATCACACAGGCGATAAGCGCCGACAATATCAAGCTCTACCGGATCCCAGAGTACAAGGTGCCAGTAGTATTGATCGTACTTGTCGAGGTCGCGGCGCTGTCCCGTTCCTTCTCCCACGGCACGAAAGGCCACTTCACGTAGTCGGCCAATTTCTCGCATCACGGGCGAATCCGCTTGATAATCCAACAAGTAAATGCGTTTTCCATCAGGGGTGCTCCCCAGTTGCTGGGCACAATCCAGTGCTTGTTTTAGCGCTAATCGAGGCTCAGGAGAGGCGATAGCCGTTTCTGTGGGAAATAAGCCAGTCTTACGCTTGGCAATTCGGTAAAGATGTTTATGAAAGAGTTTAACACGTGTTTTGACCGGTAAATTTGCAGTGGTGCTGTAACTATGGTGAGGGATCATTTCCCCCACGGTAAAAGCAATGGTGTTGTTCTCCTGCCGGAACATTTCTTCTACCAGTAAAAGGGTAGAAAGCGGTTTATACACCATGGATGCGCCATAAAAACGTGCTGAATTACGGCCCTGAACATGAATAGGAAGGATGGGCGCTTTGGACTTGGTTGCCATGCGTAAAAAGCCAGGATGCCATAGTCCATCTCTGATCCCTGTTGGCGCGACACGGGACACTTCTCCTGCCGGAAAGATGATCAGTGCACCATCGTTTTCTAGCCACTGAGTAATGTTCTGCAAGTTCTGTTTAGGGGTGTGGCCTCCCATATTATTGACGGGCAATAGGCAACTATGAAGGGGGGCAACTTGCATAAGAAGCTCATTGGCCATCACTTTCACATCAGGGCGTACCGAGCGCACCAGTTTGAGCAAAGCCAGACCATCCAGTGACCCGATAGGATGGTTAGCAATAATGACAACCCGACCTGATTCAGGGATCCGCTCTTTTTCCCGGTCGCTCACTCGGTAACTAAAGTTAAAGTAGTCGAGTACCTGTTCAACAAATTCAAACCCTTTGAGGTGTGGGTAACGGCCGGCAAACGCTTGAAACTCTTGTTCATGAAGTAAACGTTTTAGGGTTTTACTGACCGGGCGTTTTAGCCAATCGCGTCGTTCTAACTGTGGATAATGAGACGATAAAACTTTATCAACATCTAACATAAGCAGCCCTGCATACAAAAATGCGTATCTGAGTTGTTCAGATATCCTAGCCTTAGCCTAGATAGTTAACGTGACACCCCCTTGGCAGCACAGTTGCAAACTGATGACAGCGTGGCATAGTGAGGTCCATATATAAGACTCTAGACGAGTGTGATGGGTGGCGCTAGCTGCGGCCATCTCACTTTAAAAACGGAAAGGTTAACTTCATGGCGTTGCATTATGAGATTGTGCCGGTCACGGCATTCCAACAAAATTGCTCTATTATTTGGTGCGATCAGACTCAAGAGGCTGCAGTCGTGGATCCGGGAGGGGATGTTGCCAACATTCGCCAAGCGATCAACACGCTGAATGTGACAGTGACAAAAATCCTTCTTACACATGGGCACTTGGATCATGTTGGTGGCACCATAGAACTTGCGAAGGCACTGGATATACCTGTGGTTGGGCCGCACAGAGAAGATGCTTTTTGGTTGCAAGCGCTACCGGCTCAGGCGCAAATGTTTGGTTTCGCTCATGCAGAGCCCTTTGATCCGGATCAGTGGTTAGCTCAAGGGGACACGGTATCAGTCGGCGATGGCACGCTGTCGGTATTATTTGCGCCAGGCCATACGCCAGGGCACATTGTTTTTGTCGATTTGGAAGGACGTACTGCTTGGGTGGGTGATGTGCTATTTAACGGAGGAATAGGCCGCACCGACTTTCCAAAGGGTGATCATGCAACGTTGATTCATGCGATTAAAAATACCTTGTTACCAGTAGGGGATGATGTCACTTTTATTCCTGGTCATGGTCCCACATCAACGTTGGGACATGAGCGTAAAACCAACCCCTTTCTCACTGGGGTGTTTTAACTCCCGCTATCATTTTGGGCCGGTCAGTATTGACCGGTCTTATTTGTCACTCGCCGCAGCCAGGTAGCGCCTTGCGATACCAATGAAATCTTCAAGTGGCCGATCTAACAAATCTTCGCTGACAAACACATCATATCCCAATAACTCTCTTGTATAGCGCATGCGATTTGCCAACATTGCCATCAGCCCCTTGTATAATACCCCATTGGCACCGCGATAAGGGGTATCATCAAACATCATATCTTCTAACGGCTTACTGGGTTGGCTGCCCGCTCGACGGTATGCCGTGATCAACAACGCACGCTGCGTCATAATAATATGGGTAACCATCCGTAAACTGATGCTATCTAGCAGTGCATCATAGTGTTTGATCTTAATGCCCATCCAAGGAAGAGGTTCACCGATCCCTTGTTGATGGACATGAGGGATACCAATCGTATCGATATTGCGCCACTTCAGTGCCCAGCCACCACGAAAACTATGATGTTGTAAATGCATAAATGAGAGAGAAAACGACAATTGAACACGTTGAAGTAGTTTATTGATGGTGTAAAAGATGGCCACAATGGCGATAAGCCCGAGGACACCTTGGCCGAGCGACAGCGTAGGCTGTACCAAAAAGAAACAAACCAGCACAAAGGCGACAGCCATTGCCGCCAGCATACTCCATCGCGCGGCTTCGAATTGGGGAGGGTAGATTTTAATCGTTTTCAGTGCATCCATGATCATCCGTGTGGCACGCTGCTATATAAATATAAATCAGCGAGCGCTAGTGCCATTCACTCTTTGTCGTCAATCATCATACGGGTAAAGTGTCTGATTAGTTTGCCTAAGAATCACTGGATTGGTAAACATTTATCGCTGGATATCACGATCTTTGTACCGACGAAGGGGCATTCACCTACAAAAGTGGGACAAAATTTGGTATAACACGCGCTTTGTTTTTCACCGGCTGCCTTCAGCAACCCTGAACGCAGTGCATCGGACTAGGATGATTGAATGAAAATCTCTCATAAGCGTAAGGTACAACGTAAACTCAACAAGCGTGTTAAAGCATCATTGCCTGCTCGTCAGCGTCCCGTCAAATCTAAGCCAGTTGCGGCTACTCAACCTGCTACAGCGCCGGCGACTAGCGCTGCTTCAGCGCTCACTCCTAAGCAGCAGCAAGTGTTGGATATTGTAAAAGCGAACCCTGAGGGCATTAACCCTAAAGGCATTGGTCTGGCAGCCGGACAAGAGGACAGTAAAGCGGCCTCTTGGGCAACGGGTGCACTGAAAAAACTGGCGGAAGAAGGCACGGTTGAACGTGTGCAAATGGCTGCAAACAAGGTAATTTACAAAGCTTGTTAACCCTGCGTTTGCGCATCCGCCTAAGTGTCTAGACGCGCACGATCTTATACTTAAGCGGATGCTCCCCTTCTCAAGTTTTTATGACGCCCTAGGGCCAACCCCTTTTTTGTGACAACCGAGTAAACAAGTGTGTTTAATTTCAATCATTTGTTTTTGTGTTGTTAGAAAAGCTTTTCTTTATTGCGTTTTCGCACGCTTAAAGCATGATCAAGCGCAAAATACTGTATAATCTTCCAGACATCCGTTTAAAACTGCCTATAGTGGGAGAGTTGTTTAATGTTCTGTCTGGAGGTAAGCCATGGATGTGCTGTCAACCCAGCTGAAAGCACCCACTGAAGTCGTGTTCGATTACACCCATTTTTTATGTGAAAGTCAGCAACCGACTTGGACCTTTTTTGATATTTTTAGAAGCTTGTTACCTGTTTTCAACACCGTACTTGAACATCAAGCTGGTGGAGGAGAGCAACCACTCTCAGCCCAAGAACGTCTTCAACAGCAAGCAGCGCGTGTGATGTCTGTTCGCAATACCGATACCGCCAACTTGGTTCAGCTAGCGAGTTTGGCGCGCCAAGAAGGCATTGCAGAGCTTACAGTTCTGATGCCTTATGCTTTGGAGTATCGACAAATGGAAGCGATAACCCATCAAACTGGGGCTCAACTTGAGTACAGCAATGAAAATCGTGAATGGGTAAGGTTAACCTTTGCCTAATGCTGAGAACGATCCTGCACAGCCCTTCGTTTTAATGACGTTGCGTTAGGGCAGGATCAATATGTGTGACCCACTGTTTGTTTTGTTCGTAACAGGTGAGCGGCGAAGCGGTTGGTGTAAACACTATAATGGCACACGATGTATCGGCCGCTAGCGCTGCATTAATCAGAGCTTCATTATCGTAGCCTTCACGCGGGTAAATCACTCTTACCTGATCAGTATTTATTCCCCAATCGCCAAATTGCGCTGCGCTTAATGAGCGTGGAGGGTTAATAATGGTGATCCATTTGGGTTGCCGTGCTTTTAATGCCACCGCGCGCAACACTGCCTGCCAATGTGTATCGGCCTGTGTTTGAACGGTCAAAGCAGACTGATAACAGGATAGAGACATCATACGCTTTGAGGCGTGACCGACTGAGTTGCTTGGCACATTGAAAGTCATGGACATAAAACACCTGTGTATATGATCATTACTGTATAAATAGACAGTAATACTTTGTAGCCTCACTCGCAAGTCACTGGATGGCTAATTTGTGATCAGGATCGTGAACAATTCGTAGGCTTTTTTTCTGGTGTTCCAATGAGATTGAGGTAAGAACTTGCTAAACTGGCTCGTTTTACCCCTTTGGAGAAACAATGGAGCAGGAATTCTGGCATCGGCGCTGGGCGGAAAATCAGATAGGATTTCATCGGGATAGTGTGCACCCAATGTTGATACGTCATTGGTCTGCACTCACCCCACGTAGTGATGAAATGGTGTTGGTCCCTTTATGTGGTAAGTCAATAGATTTAAACTGGTTAGCAGAAAAGCATGCGCATGTGGTTGGTGTTGAGTTGAGTGATATTGCGGTGCGGTCATTCTTTTCTGAAAACTTGTATACCCCTCAGGTTCATCGAGCACCGTCAGGGCATGTGCACTATTGTTTTGATGAGTTAGAACTGATTAGTGGTGACTTTTTTACCGCGCATCTAACCCCTGCGCCCTTAATCTATGACCGAGCGGCCTTGGTCGCCATGCCGCCTTCTATGCGCGCCCACTATGTGGATCGGGTGCGTGAATTGTTGGCTCCGGGTGGGCGTCTATTACTGATTACCCTGTTTTATCCGCAAGTCGATAACAGCCCGCCGTTTTCAATTGATACGTCGATAGTGGAAAAGGCGTTTGCGGGCCTGAATATTACGTTATTAGACACACAAAAAGAGCCAGAAAGTGACTATGGCGAACAGGTGTGGTTGATTAAAGCAGCCCCCTAAATAACAGCTCTTCGCTGCGCGACGTTCACACTGACCTTTTTCGACCCTAGTCGAAGGTGCGTAATGATTCAGACGATCGAGTTAGGCTGTTTTGGTTCGGGCTCGGGTATACTGGCGTGATTCCCAATGGGTAATAAAAAAGACCGCCGCAATAATAATGCCTGCGCCCAACCACAGTCGGCCAGGCGGGACCCAGCTAAATACCAGCCAGCCAAACAGAACGTTTAGCGGAAGTTTCGCGTGATCAAACGGCTGAACGAACGAGGCATCCGAGACTGCATACGCTTTAGCAATCGCCCATTGTGCGAGGGCGGTAAGTATCCCGGCACCCAATAACATCCACCATGCTGTTGAGGATGCTGGTAATGTCCAATCCGGTACCGCAAGCAATAAGTTAAAAGGCGTGATCAAGAGCAATAGATACATCACGATGGTTGTAGGCGGGTCGTAGGCCGACAAACGTTTCACCATGAGTGAATAAGTTGCCCAAAAGAAAGCCGCGCCCACGGGTAATAAAGTGGCCCAAGTGAAACCCTTTGACCAGGGCTCTAGGATAATCATTGCACCACAAAAGCCCGCGAGTGTAGCGAGACTGCGTACGATCCCCACTCGTTCACGAAGAAATAGTCCGGATCCTACTGTGGCGAACAGCGGCGATGTCATTAGCAACGCGATCCCTTGCCAGATAGGTACTGGATAGGCCAGCGCCCATAACCAAAGCTGAATACCAATGACGGAAATGAAGACGCGTAAACAGTGTTGCCCCAGATGTTGTGTTTTGAGGGATTGGCGGATGCCTAACTGTTTTAGCCATGGGATCATGGCGACCAACGCAATCGCATATTGGATAAAGGCAACCGTTGTAGAAGGCAAGCCTAATTTGAAGCTAACGTACTGTGAAAGACTGTTGACTAACGCAAAACACAGGCCTGCTGTTAGCATCCAGGCAGCGCCTTGGAGGGGGTTATGAATCTGTTTCATCGCCGTGACAATCGGAAAAAAGACGCACGGATAGTAGCGCAAATTAGGCCTCAGAGCGACTATAAATCCTGAGGCCTAGTCAATAACGCGCTTACGCTGACAGCGTTGAGTAGACTAAAGGGATATCCGGATCTATCGCATCCAAGGTTGCTTGCGTATCTGCGAGATGGCTGACAGTGCTATCTGCAACCTCTGCTAAGGCAACAGAACGAATCTCCCCCCAATGATAGCCCGCCATATTGGCGGCGATAAGCGCGACTTGAAGCGGCGGCAAGCTAGGATTAAACGCGGCGTTTTCAGCATACATGCCAGAGAAAAACTGGCCATCATGGGTCTCAACGGCGACACCACTGTAATTACCAGAGTATGGCGCATGACTCAGATTAGCCGCATCGGCAGCGGCTTTTAAAAGTGGGATATCAATATCTTCGGTTGGTAAAGCGTGTGATTGATCGGCCAATAGTCGAGACTCAATGCCTAAGTCAGCAGGGCCAAACGGCTCTGGCAGATAGGTGTGTAAGGTGTTTGGTTCAGTTTGTGGAAGCTGGATAATTAATGCTTCTGCGCCATTTAGCTCATTCATAAACTGACGGCAATGACCGCATGGGCTGTAATTAATCGTGATATCTGTTAAGCGGGTTGCACCTTTTGTCCATGCATGACTAATGGCACATTGTTCTGCGTGAACCGTTTGGCCTAATTGTACCCCGGTAAACTCAATATTGGCACCCATATACAGGGTGCCGTCTTCGTTACGAACAATGGCGCCAACATTAAAGTGAGAAATCGGTGTTACGGCATATGCCGCAGCCAAAGGTAATAAAGTGAGGCGCAGTGCGGCGTCAGAGAGGCCACTAGCCGCTTCCATTTTCGCCACTTGCTCTGGTGAAAATGTTGCACCAAAGTGTGTGTCAGTTATCCAATCAGAGACAACGCTTTGTAATGCGTCGGGCAATTGTGTCAGTGCATTGGTTAGTGCAGTTCGCATAGCATCACTTCTTCATCATTAATGGATGATCAGTGTAGGGAAGCGTTAGTGATAATTGTGTGATTAAAATCACGCTTGTTATGCAAGGGGGTTTTTGTTGCTGAAAGTTAGAGTGACATCAATGTTTTTTCGTCTGTGAATGTGGCCAAGTTAGGGGGAGGGTTAGACACCTTCTTGCCAGTCAAGGTAAACGGTAGGAGGTCATTCTCGAGAGGCATGATTTGGATCCGCGATTAGGGTTGCCAGTTGACATAGGGGCGGTGAACTTTGCGGTATTCAGCGGTTAACTCGCCGCTTTCACGCAAGCGAGTGATCAGTTGCGTCAGGTATGCATCGATTTCTTCGCCTGACTCACCTTTCGGGATCACGAATACATCCTGGAAGTCAGCGAAATGTGCGCGTTTGATCATGGCCAGATCCAATGCCTTAAGCATCATATCTGCTTCTTCTTGCGCCCAGACAAATCCATCTATGCGTCCAGCTGCCAATCTGAGTAGCGATTGCTGGATGCTATGGGAACGTTGAACCTCAAAAGGCATATAGTAGGGGACCGCTTCGATCGTATAAAGCGAGGGTTGAGCCCATAATTCCTCAACCGCGAGAGGAAGCGCCTTATTGGTATAGAGAACATGGGTCACGAGACCAAATGATACCTCACTAAAGGCGAAGGGGAGATGTGTCACATTACTGGGTGGACGTACCGCGGGTAACCCAAAATCAGCATGTCCTTTCACCACCCCGTTTATTGCGCGATGGATAGGAAAGATCTCAATGTTAATCTTTGTGGTGGGATCTTGTTCATCTAGATAGCGAACAAAATCGACAAACGCGCCAGTACCGTCAGGGTTAATCAAACCTGGAAGTTCGCCAAGGTGGGCAACGTATGTGTTCTCCACTTGGTCATTGGCGTGTATGGATTGGCTGGTGAGTAAAACGAAAACCAGAAGTAGCGGGAAGCGATTACGTCGCATACTCTTCCTTTATGTTGGTGCGTCTTAAATTATTGATTATAATGGATGTCCTGTGTCCGTGTGCGTAGCCCGTTCGGTCATGGCGGACTGAGGCTTACTGCGTTAGTAGTGCTGCGATGCCAATGATGACAGAGGCAAGGGTAATTAACACCGTGAGTGGTTTGGCAATGCTAAACGACGGATCATTGTGTGCCGAAGAGTAGGAGATAGCGGGTGTCTTGGTCGCGGGTTGACCCTCTGATTTAGCGACAGGACGTTCCGCAAACGTTTGTTGTGGCAATGATACGCGAAAACCAAATTCCCCCACGACCTCAAATGGCAGGCATTTTTTGCCATTACGGTAGGATTTTGCCATCAGTGAGGTCACCACACTTTGGTGTTGCGCAAACGAGCTGTCCGGCAGGGCCACTTGTTTGAAGAGTGTGCGGCTAGAAAGCACTTCGCCAGCGTAATAGCATAGCATTTCGAGCATACGCGATTCCTCATAGGACAAAACGGTGATGGCCTGATCCACCCAATAAAGCGTCCTGCTTTCTGGCTCAAAATCAACCTCTGGGAAACGGTAACAGCGTGTATTTACTTTCGTTGTCATTATCAGCCCACTCCAAACAACATCTTTATAAAAGTGTGGACTCAAATCACAGAACTGCAACTCGGCAACGTATCTTTTTTTTGATAAAAGAAGTTAGGCAGGCTGCTAGTATTTTTGGTTATCATTAATAAAAACAGCGCCCTATATAAAAAACGGTCGCTATAGGCTCACAGCGACCGCTTTTTTGCTTAGTTATAATAACGGCTGAGCCGTATGGACTAGGCTAGCCGACCAAGGATTCCACATAGTGATACACCGCCTTGAGGATCCGCACCTGTTGCTCGTCTGCCTGATGTTGATCTGCCAGTTGCTGTAGGTTCTCCATATAGGCAGGAAGGTGGGTCTCAAAGTAATCGCGACGATGCATAAACCACTGTTTTTGTTCCTCGTCGGTGAGTGTCCACGGATAATGACGGGCGCGATAGCGAAACAATAGTGGCTTGATGCGCCAATCGTCGACACTCAAGTCTAGCCCTGCAAGGTTTTCCGGATCACGGGCGCGGATAATTTCCATCGCGCTACGATCACTTTTTGAGAAAAAACCAGCATACAATGCTGAATCGACATCCTGGTCGTCAAACGGCTTCGATTCTGTAAACACGGCGACCAACTTCTCTCTCAGTTCTGGTACTGCTTTTAATGCTTTAAGATGCTGTAGACAAGCTTCTCGATTCACGCCAAGGCGAGCGGCATCTTCAGGGCGTAGTGTCTTTGCATCCGCTAACACAGGACACTTATTGATATGCACCAATTTCAACGGTGCAGGTAACTGGTCGTCGCTAAGTGATTGTTTTGGCGTGTATAAACGTTCTCGAAGCGCGTCAGCATCCAGCTCAAACAATGGTGCAGGATCGCGGGCGAGATCGATGGTGATCACTGCATTGGGATTGTCAGGGTGCCAGGCAACCGGCACGATCCAGCTGGTATTGCCACGCTCGGTTCCAAACATGCCGGAGACGTGTACAAGCGGTGTCATATTGACGACATCAATAAGTTGTTTGACTTTGTTTTTGTTGCGGTGAGTCAGGAGATAATCAAATAGCCGTGGTTGCGCGGCTTTCACTTTTTTAGCTAGCTCAATGGTCGCGTGAACATCGGCCATAGCGTCATGCGCATCGCTGTGTTCAATGCCATTGGCGACAGATAAATTTTCTAGCTTAAAGCTCGGCTTGCCATTTTCATCATGCGGCCATTCAATCCCATCCGGCCGCAGTGCATAGCAGGCGCGCATCACATCGAGCAAATCCCAGCGAGAATTACCGTTTTGCCAACTCCAGCCATAAGGGTCAAAAAAGTTTCGGTATAACGTATAGCGCGTGACTTCGTCATCAAAACGCACGTTGTTGTAACCAAAAACACAGGTATTTGGCTGAGACAAGGCAGCATGAATTTGGGCTATAAATTCTGGCTCAGGGAGCCCTTTTTTTAGCGCAAGTTGGGGCGTGATCCCAGTGATCAAACAGGCTTCAGGCGCGGGTAAGTAATCATCTGGTGGTCGGCAATACAGAACCAGTGGCTCGCCAAGGATATTAAAATCACTGTCGGTGCGCACCCCGGCAAACTGGCAAGGCCTGTCTTTTCCCGGATGGGTACCAAAGGTCTCAAAATCGTAGATAAAAAAGGTTGGCTGGTCCGCGTCGGTCACAATCGAATCCAATTTGATCAAACAAAAGAAAGCAGAGTCAACACCCTGCGATAAGCCGACATGGTAACATTGGCATGGCTTATCACCAATCCCGTCAACGGACGACAAAAAGAGTAAAAGCCTGCAACAAGGCAAGCTTTTATTGATAAAGGCAGTGAGTAGTGTGAATTTATGAGGCTAGGCGCTTAAGCGTTTGCTTTGCCTCACCGATTGCCTTACTCGCGGTTTCTTCACCCATCGCAAGCCCTTCGGCATACACAAATTCCACATCATTGATCCCGATAAACCCTAGAACGGTTTGCATATAACCAGTGACATGGTCGGTACTTCCACCTTTGTGCATCCCGCCTCGAGTAGTGACGACGATCGCGCGCTTGCCTTGTAATAAGCCCTCGGGGCCATTTTCGGTATAGCGGAACGTCACGCCAGCACGCGCGACTAAGTCAATCCAGGCTTTTAGTTGCACAGGGATAGTAAAGTTATACATAGGTGCAGCAATGACGAGGGTGTCGCTTTGCTGAATTTCTTCAATCAATTGATCTGACGCTTGCTGTACCTGCTGCTGAGTGTCGGTGAGATCGTCTGCGCCGCGTAAACCGCCAACGTTGTCACCGTTAAGAATGGGTAAAGGGGTAGACGCAAGATCGCGCTCAATCAGCGTGTCTGGAGATAGATCGTCAACCACACTGTTAATCACAGCGTTTGAGCTTGAATAAGGGCCAAGAATACTTGATTTCAATACCAGCGCTTTCATGCGTTTCTCCTTAAAGTTAGTTGGCGTTAAGCACACACGAAGTGTAAATAAACTAACCGGTAACACCAGCATATAAATTCGTTAAACTTGTTCAAAATTTTTGTTGTTCGTTGAGAACTACCGCCTATAAGTTGCGCTGAACAGGAAGGGGCGTATGATGACGCCCGGCAGTCGTTCATGATGTAAAAATAATGTTATAATGCCCGTTGTGTTGGCCAGGAACCCAAAATAAAGAACGGCAAAGCGCCAGATCAAATTACAAGTCGGTCGCTTGTGGGGCACAACGGGATCTGAGGAAATGTGCGTGAAAAACTTATTTATGCTAGATGTGGATGGCACGCTGGTTGATAGCTGTCAAATGGACCATGCGTGTTTCAGCCAAGCTATTTATGATGTGACAGGCTTATCCGTTCCGGATGATTGGGGTAGCTACACCAATGTCACGGACGCTGGAATTATTGAAGAACTGATTGATTCGCATGATCTTAACAGTGAAAAGATCGTGCTATTCCGAGAAATTAAACGAGTATTTAAGCAAAAACTGGCCGTCGCTATCGCGAATCATGGCTTATCCGCCATGCCTGGCGCCGTAGCGTTTATTAATGAGATGCGCCAGGTCCCTTCGGTTGAGTTGGCGATTGCCACCGGAGGATGGGAAGAAACGGCGCGGATGAAGCTCAAAGCGGCTGGTTTCAATATTGATGGTATTGTCTTTTCCTCGTGTTCAGATGCGATGAGCCGCAGTGAAGTGATGGCGCTGGCTGCGTTTCGTGCCAAGCAAGATTACGGTATGCAATTCCAACGTCGTATTTATTTCGGTGACGGCGTTTGGGATAAGCAAGCGACCCAATCATTAAATTATGAATTTGTTGCGGTAGGCGACAAGGTTGAACACGATGTGCGGGTTAATAACTTTGTTAATCCACGTGCGATTTTAGGCAAACTAGGCATCGAGGAAGCGCAGCGCAAGTACGCCTAACCTCAATCGAGGCCTTATTGTATCAAGCTCCTAAACCATCAAAAGCCGGTGCAGTTTGCGCCGGCTTTTGATTGGTTAAATGATAAGCTGTCAGCTTATGGCTGGGAGCAGGGCTTTTGTGTGTTGGTGACCTCATTCTTCTCCCGCGAGGAAAAATAGGCTTGGGTTTCTGCAATCACTACTTTACGCAACAGTAGCAAACCAATTAGGTTGGGCACCGCCATCAAACCATTGACGATATCGGCAAGAATCCAAATGGTGTTGAGTTGAATAAAGGCACCGGATGCAATCAATCCAATGAAGCAGAGTTTATAGAGATAAATCGCCTTTTTGCCAAACAGGTACGCCACGCAGCGCTCGCCATAGTAGTGCCAGCCCAAAATCGTGGTGAAGGCGAAAAAGAGTAGACCGATATTCACCAACATTGGGCCAACGCTGCTCCCCATGCCCTCCGCAAACGCATGTGACGTCATCGCTGCGCCCGCCAATTCACCAGACCAAGACTGGGTTAATATCAAAGTCAGTCCTGTCATGGTGCAAATAATTAGGGTGTCAATAAAGGTACCTGTCATCGAGACTAAGCCTTGTTCAACACAAGAGTCGGTTTTTGCTGCCGCGGCAGCAATGGGGGCGCTCCCTAACCCTGACTCATTCGAGAACACACCGCGAGCAATCCCTGACTGAATAGCCAACATCATTCCAGCCCCCGCAAAGCCGCCTGTTGCCGCCATGCCGTTGAAGGCAGATTCAAATACTAAACCAACAGCTTGTGGTACTTGTGAGGCATGCGTACCTAATATCCATAGGCAAGCAGCCACATAGACGACTGCCATCACAGGAACGATTTTTGCCGCCACCGCAGAGATGGATTTGACTCCACCTAGGGTGACCAATGCCACAAGCACAGTGAGAATAACCGCGACAGCGACCGTTGGTATGTTAAATAAATGGGTAGCGGCGCTACTGATCGCGTTGACTTGTGGAAAGGTACCGATACCGAAGCAAGCAACGCCTAAGCCGAATAGGGCAAACAGTTTCGCTAAAAGCGGTTGGCCCGCACCTTTAGAGAGGTACATCATCGGTCCGCCTAGCATATTGCCTTTGTGGTCAGTTTCGCGATATTTGACTGCAAGCAAGCACTCGGCATATTTGGTGGCCATCCCTAAAAAGGCAGCAAGCCACATCCAAAAGAGTGCGCCTGGACCACCAAGCGAAATCGCAGTGGCAACGCCTATAATATTGCCAGTACCAATCGTCGCCGACAATGCGGTGCACAGTGCAGCAAAGCCAGACACATCGCCCTGGGTTTTGGCGTCAGAGGGTTTAAAAATTTGCTTAAGCGCAAAAGGTAAATGGCGCAGCTGGAGTAATCCCAGACGTACGGTAAAGAATAATCCTGTACCGGTTAATAACAATAAAAGTGGTGGGCCCCAGATCCAATCGTCAATGGTGCCTAGAAGCGTTGGTATATCCGGTAGTGGTGAAAAAAATGGCATTAATCCCCCTTTAAACATCAAAGGAGAAGATAGACCACACTAATATTAACAAAAGTGCTACATATTGGGGTGGGTATCTCCTCTGTCCTTTTGCCTGAGAGTTTCACTTGAAAACAAGCTTGCTCCTTCGGCGCCCGAGTCAACGGGTCTCTCCAGAGTCTCCTCCAACAGCAGTCCATACAATTAAGTGCCTGAAAGATTTACTTCTTCGGCGGATGGCATTAGCCACCTCTCTCCTGCTGTCTTCATCGGAATGTCGTGATGACGGAAAGTATGATAGATCACAGAATTATGAATGCAATGCAAAATTAAGCGAACAGGGGATTGTTCTTTCTAAACGCTAAAAAATACCGGTTTTTAGTGTGTTTTGCTGGCTAGGGAAAACGGAAGAGACACGGCAACACACGGATGCATTGCGTTAAACTCATCGGTCTGCCACTCAATTTATTCAGACATCGGCCGATAAATTAGCTAATCTGGACGAGCAAGTAATAAAATAACGAGCGGTAACATGATCACGTGGAATGAACTTTTAGGCGTGAATGTCGGCGAGAGTGCCGAGCAAATTAAACAGCGCTATAAGCGACTTTCTAGTCGCGTGCACCCAGATAAAGGCGGGAGCACGGGGTTGATGCAATTGGTCAGTGAAGCTTATCAAGCCATTAAAGCTGGAAAAGGCGATACCAGTGCGTTGGGTCAATCGCAACGTGAAGGAAGCCAGGCGGCACTGCGCAGCCAAATCGCACGTCTACAAAAAGAGCTGGCTGCCTTACAACAAGAAAACCGCATGCTTAAGTCTCGTCAGTCAAGCCAACAGATACCCGCGCACCTGACGGCAAAAATCGCCAAACTTGAATTTGATAACCGCCAGTGGCGAGAGCACTGCCAGAAGTTAGAGCGTCAACATCAATCGTTGGAAGGTCAGCACCAAAGCCTGAAGCGTGAGCACGAGCAGCGTAAGAAAGATGCGATTCAGCTCAATCGTGAGCTGAAAGAGGCGCTCACTCGAGTCGAGCAGTTAGAGACAGAGCTTACCCATAAAGCCACCCCTGTGACACTAAAGCCCGCGAAACCTGGGTTGTCTTGGCGCTGGGTACTTGCATCATGGCTTATTGCGGCAGTCGCGATGCTGCCTATCGGATCGTGGCAACACTGGATAGATCGTCTTTTGGGTCAGGAACAACCTGACACGACGCAGCGAGTGAGAATTATTGACCCGGATCCGCCGGCAGCTGAGCCAGCCACTGCCTTGACGGCAATACAACCCAAATCCGAGCCGCCACCGGCTATACCCGCCGCGCCTATGATCCAACTGACACCCACGGCAAATCAGTGGCATATCGACCAATATGCAGAGACTGCACAGCCTTATCTTGCGCTACGCAGTGAACAAGGCTCGTATGTTGTCGTTAACTGCATGGGTGATTTCTATGTCTACCTTAATCGCGGCTACCAACCATTACGCGTACCACCTAACTTAGATTATGTTGCACAGCGCCAACATTTCCATGTTTATGCGATTCCCTATGGTCAAGGTGCCTCTATCGATAGCTGGCAACTCGCTCGCAAAGTACAAATATTCGATGACACCTTTGTCAGTGCTGAGTTGGCCCCTCAATTGACAGCATTCGAGCAATCATGCCGACAAACTCCCGGGTTAACCGCGGTGAATTTATAGTATGCGGTG
Source organism: Salinivibrio sp. ES.052 (assembly GCF_900141775.1). GTDB lineage: Bacteria > Pseudomonadota > Gammaproteobacteria > Enterobacterales > Vibrionaceae > Salinivibrio. Next base: position 868,740 of record NZ_FSRI01000001.1, read on the forward strand.
AATTGATAGTATTGGTAGCTTCAAAGCGTCAGCCTCGTGACAGTAGGAAATGAATAAACCCCTTGTTGAGCCAGCATGTATTACACTGAACATTAAGCAATAAATTCAGCTTTTTGAGGTTAGTGCAATGCTTGATCAAGCCATGTTTGCGTACCGATACGATCCGCCTCGCCAAGACAGCACCAATGGTGTGTTTCGTCGCCATAAGCTGGCGGTATCACATACTATATCGTTAGAGGAGTGCGTGTCTGGGATAGGCATCCCCGCTTGGTCAGAAGCACGGTCCGCCGCCAGCCAAGACGCGGCTGTGGTGAAAACCATAATGGCACAAGGCGCAAGTTTGCTTGGTCAAATGCAAGTTGATCCGCTTGGCTTTAGTATCACCGGGTTTAATCCGTTTTATGCTGAACTTCGCAATCCCAACTATCGTCAATACCGAGTAGGGGGAGCCAACGCAGGTGTTGCGGTGGCGGTCGCTAAAAAACTTGCCGATATGGGATTAGGCAACGATGCTTTTGGCGGCGTGAGGATCCCAGCCGCGCACTGTGGGTTGTTTGGCTATCGTCCAACGCCGGGGTTAGTTGATACCAATGGGTTCATCGCAATGACGGAAACATTTGACAACGTCGGGGTATGTAGCGCGAGCCTCGGCCCTTTGAGTCAGTTCCAAGAGATGGTTGCACGACCATCAACCGCCGTAACCAACATCCAAGGCGTTGTGATTGCAGAGCCTATTTTTGCTTTATTCTACTCGGATGAAGCGATGAATCATGTTTATCAACATCTAGAGCATTTACCTTTACCGCAAGAAACCACCTTGGCAATGAACAAACTTGTGCTCTCTCGGGTAGAGAAAGCCCAAGTTTCCATTGCTAGCCAAGAGTTTTTGCTGATGTATCAATCATGGTTAGCGGACACTCAGATCGATTTACCAACCTCAACACAGGCCTACCTAGACCGTCTAAAAAAGGTCGACTACAAAGATCACTACCAAGCGAAGAAAACCCGTAAACAGTTACGAGATACCCTATGTGGCATGTGGCCGAGTGATAAAGTGTTGATCATGCCTTCCACTCCTGGTGCAATTTTACCCCGAAATGTTGAGCATTCGGTCAGTGAGTCGTTTAATTTGTCCCAACGTCGTCTTATGGCTCTCGCTGATGTGTGTGGTTTGCCGCAATTAACGGTGCCCTTATTTACGCATAAGGACACTCCGTATGGGATCACTCTGCTAGCACACCCAAATAAAGACAAGTTACTAATGGAAGTAGCACGTCGTTGGTTAGACTAAGGGAAGGATTGCACCCTTATCCCCACAATCGTCAAGAAATTTCTATAAAAAACCTTTTTTAGTATTTATTTGTTTGAAAATAAAGAGAAAAATAAGTATTTCGTCGTGCGTTTACTATCAACAGAAACTGTGGATAACCGGTTGGATTAGTCGGTGTTTAACTCTTTAAGTTTATGAAATAAAAGGTATATATTTAAACTTCCAATACGTTTGGCACATAAGCTCCGTGTTATAAGAAAGTGACAAATTAGCTGTCACGTTCCTGTAACGTCTCGTAGACGTGCAATTAACGCATGATCACCTATCGTGACAAAGAGATTTATCGCCATTTTTGGTCTTTTTTAGAGGATTTTATCTTGTATTGGGTCTTACAGTGACTGCGCATCACACCTCTTAAACGCAAAGATTGATGCTTGGTTTTTCGTCCGCGAGTCCGTGCCCGCCACACCTTAAAACTACGTGGTTTTAATTCACGCCGCATTAACGCAATCACATCGTCTTGGCGTAGGCCATAAAGTGTTTCAATCGCCTCAAACGGGGTCCTATCTTCCCACGCCATTTCAATGATCCGGTCTAAGTCACCCGGCTCAGTCAGTTGCATACGCTCCTCCTTGTATTAGAGCGATATGTACGTATAAGTCGAATCACGCGGATCAATAAATAAGAGTGGATGCCTTAACCCGTTATGACCCTTATTTTTTGTCTTGTAAAAATAACCAATAGATACAGTCATTTATGAAAGGCCCTTTTTAACAAGGGTAAAAGACCATTTTTATCCTAACGGCCTGTTGTCACTGGCGATTGTTACGTTATTCTATTGTTCACTGCCGCACAGGCAGCTTAGAAATTGCTTGGATACGGTGATTTGATCAGCGTGTCGTTCACTGCCGCACAGGCAGCTTAGAAAGTGAAAATCATTAATGTGACCACCATCACACAGTTCACTGCCGCACAGGCAGCTTAGAAAGTCAGAAACATCGCTTTCTGGCACGGTATTTGGTTCACTGCCGCACAGGCAGCTTAGAAAGTGCATTTTGCACCTCAGATCAACATTGAATCGTTCACTGCCGCACAGGCAGCTTAGAAAAGTCAGCTCAGCCATGGCGTCAGCCGCATAGAGTTCACTGCCGCACAGGCAGCTTAGAAACGCCACGACCGGCACAATGTGGATCACATCATGTTCACTGCCGCACAGGCAGCTTAGAAAAACAGCAGCAGTAATGCCTTGGTTCGCTTCCGGTTCACTGCCGCACAGGCAGCTTAGAAAACTCAAGCGGCGCATAATCCATTGCGCCTGTTGTTCACTGCCGCACAGGCAGCTTAGAAATGTTTAAATGACGCGCCTAACGCATCCGTTTGGTTCACTGCCGCACAGGCAGCTTAGAAATTTTTTACCCATTATCGCTATCCGCTTGTCTTGTTCACTGCCGCACAGGCAGCTTAGAAAGACCTGCTCTAATGTCAGGCCAGCTGCCTTTCGTTCACTGCCGCACAGGCAGCTTAGAAATGAAATACCTTAAAGTTTGGGAAGATCATAAAGTTCACTGCCGCACAGGCAGCTTAGAAACCGCGTAAGGTAAAACTCGCGCTCTACGTTGCTGTTCACTGCCGCACAGGCAGCTTAGAAAACTTATGCGGGTTGTCGAATTGGATCCAATGCGTTCACTGCCGCACAGGCAGCTTAGAAAGTCAGTATCACCACCATCAGAGCCGCCGTCGGGTTCACTGCCGCACAGGCAGCTTAGAAATGTTTGTTGCCATCGCCCAGCCCCCACACAAGGTTCACTGCCGCACAGGCAGCTTAGAAATTGTATGTTGGTGATTAGCTCTGATGCGGGTGGTTCACTGCCGCACAGGCAGCTTAGAAACACAAACTAACAAAACGAAATGCCCGTGGATCGTTCACTGCCGCACAGGCAGCTTAGAAATATCGCGTGATGTATCTAATAAACCATTTCGAGTTCACTGCCGCACAGGCAGCTTAGAAATGCTCCTCTTCCCACTCGCTAAGCGGCTTACGGTTCACTGCCGCACAGGCAGCTTAGACACTGAAAATAATTGTTTTTTGATGTCAGTTCATTGTTAGTGGGTCGTGGCATCGAGGGAGTAGGGGACGGTTCAAGGTCAATAAAAGCGTATGACTAGCAATGACCATACACGTCAATTTGATGCATGTTTGTAGCCAAAGTTAAGCTGGCAACCACACGCTTTTGCATAGCCTAGCAGGGTTTTAAGGGTTGGATTACTTTTCCCTTTTTCAAGTCGAGAAATATTGCCTTCTTTCGTCCCCATACGTTCTGCAACCTCTTGTTGAGTTAGCCCGGCCTGCTTACGCATACTGAGCAACATATCTATCAATTCAAACTCAGGCGTCAATTCATTGTATGCTTGTTTCACGTCTGGGTTTTGCAATGCTTTCGCTTTTAATGCCTGTAAGCTATTCACTTTTCACCTCTTTCATACGCCCTGTTGCCAATGCTAAGTCTTTCTTTGGTGTCTTTTGGCTTTTTTTCACAAATGCATGAAGGATATAGATGTTGGGGCCGTCTAAATAACAGAATAGACTTCGCCCAATTCCTTCTTTTGCTTTGGCGCGAATTTCAAACAGGCCGTTACCTATTGATTCTGTGTGAGGAGGACCCAAGTTTGCGCCATGTTTTTCTATTAGTTCAAGCAGCTTGAGCATTCGCGCTTGAATCTTAGGAGGCATGTTGAGAATGCTCTCCTCCACGCCTTGGTAAAAAACAATGTTCCAGTTCATCTTTCACTTCTTGTTATCATATATGATAAGTTTCTGTAGGTCAAAATACACTCATCATACCGAGTAATCTCGAGTAATCTTGGGCGATTAGTGTTATCTGATTCGCATAACAATCGTACAGACAGTAGATTGCGATCTTCCTTCAAACCCTAAACTGTGCCTTGTTTCACGGGCATGCATTGCTATTTTTGTTACCTTTCTAGCGTTTGTGAGTGATCTGCTTTGTCACTCGGGATAATCACGAAAGGGACACCCATGGACGATCTCTCGCCCTCGGATCTTAAAACCATCCTTCATTCTAAACGCGCCAATATGTACTACCTCGAGCATTGCCGTGTGATGCAAAAAGACGGGCGTGTGTTGTACTTGGTAGAGGCGAAACGCGAAAACCTTTACTTTAATATCCCCATTGCCAATACCACGGTGTTGTTGCTCGGGACTGGCACATCAATCACCCAAGCGGCGATGCGTATGCTCTCGCAAGCGGGCGTGCTGGTTGGCTTCTGCGGAGGTGGAGGCACACCGCTGCATATGGCAACCGACGTTGAATGGTTTACACCGCAAAGCGAGTATCGACCCACTGAATATCTGCAAGGGTGGTTGTCATTTTGGTTTGATGATCAAAAACGATTGGACGCTGCGCGAGCTTTTCAGTTGGCGCGCTTGAGTTATCTAAAGCAGGTCTGGCAAGCGAGCCGTGAACTTAAGCTTGAAGGGTTTGATGTCGCCGAATTAGCCGGCGCACTCGACACCTTTGTGGAGCGAACTGACAAAGCCAGCAAGCCGGCGGATTTATTGCTTACCGAAGCGCAGCTCACCAAAGCGCTCTACAAACACGCGGCGAACCGTACTCAAAAAAACGGTTTTAAACGCCAGCATGAGGCCGACGATCTCGCCAATCGCTTTTTAAATCATGGCAACTACCTAGCCTATGGCTTGGCGGCGAGTTGTTTATGGGTGCTTGGGATCCCGCACGGATTTGCGGTGATGCATGGCAAAACCCGTCGCGGCGCGCTGGTGTTTGATGCCGCGGACTTAATCAAAGATGCCATCGTGCTGCCTTGGGCGTTTATATGCGCTAAAGAAAACGCTACCGAACAAGAATTTCGCCAGCAAGTTCTACAAGCCTTTATTGAACACAAAGCGATGGACTTTATGTTCAACACCATCAAAGCCATTGCGTTGCAAGATGACACCGACGATGAGATGACGGAGCCGCAACGATGATGGTGACCTTTATTTCTCAGTGCGAGAAAAAGGCACTGAAGAAAACCCGCCGCGTGCTTGATGCCTTTGCCAACCGAATTGGTGATAACACCTGGCAAACACTGATCACCGAAGATGGCTTAAATACGGTGCGAAAAATGCTGAGCAAAACCGCCAGCCGCAGCACCGCGGTCAGTTGTCATTGGATTCGTTCGCGAACTCATAGCCAACTCGTGTGGATTGTGGGTAATCGCCGCAAGTTTAACTTAGAAGGCAATGTGCCGGTTAATCGCACTGAGCAGGACCTTAGCCACAAAGAATGGGAGCAGGGCTGGCAGTTTAATGAGGTGATTGTGCTGGCAACGGCCATGGCCGGGTTGTTTCACGATTTTGGGAAAGCCAATGCGTTGTTTCAGCAAAAGCTTCGCGGCCAAACGGCACACCAAGGTGAACCGTATCGCCATGAGTGGGTGTCGTTGCGTTTATTCGAGGCGTTTGTCAAAGGCAAGGCGGATCAGCAATGGCTTGATGAACTTAGCGAGCTTACGCCTGAAACCGCCGTCGAGCATGAAGCTGCGATACTAGCGCGACTGTTTACTGAAACGGACGGCTATCAACCTGTCTTTGATGACTTATCGCCATTTGCACGTATCGTGGCTTGGCTTATTGTCTCGCATCATCGGTTGCCCGTGAACTATGATGCCGACAAGGCGCCAGTTGAACTCTCGCAAATCGACCAATGGCTCCGCCGTTGCTTTGGTAGTCACTGGAATGCGCCCAACGCGCTTAACCTTGGTAAATATGATCCGCAAGCACTTGCCGATAACTGGCGTTTTCCCGATGGCACGCCGTTTTTAAGCCAGCCTTGGCAACAAAAAGCGCGCCAATTGGCCCAGCGTGCCCGCCAATATCCATGGCACTCTCATGGAAAAATTAATTGGTTATCACAGCGGTTTGTCAGCCATATGGCACGTTTATCATTAATGCTGGCGGATCATTATTACTCGTCGCTGCCACTGGAGAAATCCAAGCCCAAATGGCGCGATCGCCATTACGCACCGATTGCTAACACAGACCAGTCTCAAGGCAAACGCAAAAACGCGCCGCCTAAACAACAGTTAGATGAGCACAACATCGGTGTGGCCATTAATGCGAGACGCTTTGCAGAGAATTTACCCTCACTTAAATGGACAATGCCGGCGATTGCTCAGCACCGCCGTTTTAGCCAAGGCGCCGAACAAGAAAAGTATCGCTGGCAAGATATCGCTTATCGGAAAACCAAAACTATAGCTACTCAGTCGGAAACACAGGGATTTTTCGGCATTAATATGGCGTCGACAGGTTGCGGGAAAACCATCGCCAATGCGCGCATTATGTATGCGTTATCGGACCCTTGGCAGGGGTGCCGTTTCTCGGTGGCGCTAGGGCTGAGAACACTTACTTTGCAAACCGGCGATGCGTATCGCGACTTGCTAAAACTTGGCGATGACGAGCTGGGCGTCCTCGTTGGCTCGCAAGCGATCCAACGCTTACACGAGGCGCAAAATACGTCACATCAGTCTTCCGGCGGCAGTGAGTCTACCGAAGATTTTCTCGAGCAACTGTTTATTAGCTACGAAGGGCAAATATACGATGGCCGGTTGAAACACTGGCTAAGTAGTCAGCCTAAGCTGGAGAAATTGGTCAGTGCGCCGGTATTGGTGAGCACGATTGATCATCTGATGCCCGCCACTGAAAGCCTGCGCGGCGGCCATCAAATTGCGCCCATGTTGCGTTTGCTCAGTACCGACTTAGTGCTTGATGAGCCTGATGATTTTGGTCTTGAAGACTTACCGGCGCTGTGCCGCTTGGTAAATTGGGCAGGCATGTTAGGGTCACGGGTGCTGCTGTCATCGGCTACTTTGCCGCCTTCGTTAGTAAAAAGCTTGTTTGATGCCTATCGTGCGGGCAGGGCGCAGTTTAATCATGCCCAGTTTGGCGACAACGCTTCGACGTGCGAGGCTGACGATGCGCCTGTGATTTGCGGCTGGTTTGATGAGTTTACCAGCGAGATCCAGACGGTGACGAGTAAAAGCGATTACGTGACTTACCACCGCGAATTTGTCGCCAAACGTGTTAAGCGATTAGAGGGCGCCCAAAAGGTGCTGCGCAAAGGGAAGACGTTAGATACCTCCGCGATTACCTCTCTGGCTGTTCCCCCAACACCCAGCGAACCTAACCTCGATTTTGGGCCGCTAGCGCAACTTATCCATACGCATATTCATCAGTTGCACCATGCACATCATCAAACTCATGCATCCGGCAAAACAGTGTCGGTAGGTGTGGTGCGCATGGCCAATATTAACCCCATGGTCGCGCTGACTCGTACGCTGGTACAAATCTCACCGGAGCCGGATCACGCGCTCTTTATTTGTCCGTACCATTCCCAGTTTCCGCTGGCACTACGTTCTTATCGAGAAAGTCGTCTCGATGCGGCGTTAAATCGCCATGATGAAGCGGCGATTTTCGACCAGCCAGAGATTCGCGATGCCATTTCGAACAGTGATGCCAAACATCTAATATTTGTGGTGGTGGGTACTGCGGTGGTGGAAGTTGGGCGAGATCACGATTACGACTGGGCCATTGCTGAGCCGAGCTCAATGCGTGCCTTAATTCAGTTGGCAGGGCGGGTACAACGTCACCGCCAGCAAGCGCCGACAAGCGCCAATATTCATGTGCTCGCTCAGAATGTCCGTGGGTTAAAAGGCAGGTATCCCGCTTATTGTAAGCCAGGCTTTGAAAGCGCTTCTATCCCGCTTGAAAAAGGTTACAAGGTCACGCTTGATGAAGGGCTGACTGCCATTTCCGCCACGCCGCGTATTCAGGAAATTCCCAAGCTGGAAAAATCTGCCTTTATATTTGATTCGTCGGCAAAAAGAGCGGCCAAGCCGGTGAGCCACTGGGGCGTGCAGGAGCACCGTGCGTTGCGCTTTACGCTAGAACTCACGGGCGGGGAAAAGTATCACTCTGACTTTTTCCGAACCGGTAAGGAAGCCGAGCTTTGGTGGAATGAAACACTTGTCAGTCAAGCCGCTGGACTACGTTACCCCGGTAAATATGCTAGCTGGAGCGGCGAACTGATCCGGCGCACTCCGTTTCGTCACAGCCAGCCCCAAGAAAGCTTTGTGCTGGCCTATAACGACGAGGACACGCTGGCTTGGCAGCAGTTAGATACCTCACGTTATCCCTACCAATACGCCGATCACTCATATCGCTTTAAACCCGTCGAGATATCGCTAGCAGCCGGTTGCCATTGGTGGTTTGACGTTGATCCTGAAGCGGTTTATCAGCACTTTGCTGACCAACTGGGATGGCCGGTTAAAAAAGCGAGCCGGAACTTAGGCGAAATACGTCTTGCGGCTGAGCAGGAAGGCCAAAACATCACTTGGTGTTGGCATCCACAACTGGGTGCTTATCGGGAATAAAAAGGGGGCAACGAGAGTTGCCCTCTGAAAGAAGCTGCCTATGCGGCAGTGTAACTATTTGATAACTATTATAATTTCTAAGCTATCGATGCGATAGAGTTAGCAGTATAACGGACTTTTGTTCCCGAGCTCAAATCTGACCTTGATCACCATTCATGGTTTTAATTTTGATAACTAATATAAGGTTGTTGATGTGTTCTTCTTATGGCGGTAAGCTAGACACTGTTGTCTTGAAGGATAAAAGGAAGCGCTTATGGAACACAGCCTATACGATGCGCTGCTGGCATATATTGAACAGCGCAAACAGGCGAAGCTTGAGCCTTTGCAAAAGGCGCGTGATAAGGCCTTAAAAGCCGCCGCCAGCCCAGAGCAAGAGGCGATCGCCAATGCCGATTATGCGGAAAAAGCTGCCCCGATCGAAGCGAAATTTGAGCCAGTTCACTGGGTCACAGACGCTGCGACGCGAGCCAAGCAAATCAGCCTCGCCACGCATTGCCCAAAATTTGTTCACAGTGATGCTAGAGCGAGCAGCATGCTGGTGACTGAGATCGATAAGAGTGAATCTCACTACCTCACCAGCTATTCGCTGACCGATAAAGCCATTGATGCAGTCGGCAATGCGGCTGCGTTGGATGTGGCGCGTTTTTTAAAAATCACTGTGGAAGGTGAGTCACTCATTTCTCAGTTACAAGCCGGCCATATCAACGTGCTTAAGCCACTCACTGATGACGCCACCTTGTTAGAAGCGTGGCGTGCAGGCTTTTCACTGGCACTCGGCGATCAGGTGTTATCGGCTCATAATTTGATTAAGCAAACCTACTTTCCGGTGAATGAAGGTGAGTACCACCTGCTGTGTCCGCTATATTCATCCAGCCTTGCGCACACGCTGTACACTAAGGTCCGTGCGACACGGTTTGGTGAAAAAATAAAAGCGATTCGTGAGGCAAAGAACAAACAGCATTATCACCCAGAGCGGTTAGAAGCCTTTCCGCGTACTGTTAAACAAACCTTTGGCGGCTCTAAACCGCAAAACGTGTCACAGCTTAATAGTGAGCGTCATGGCGAGGGTTTTTTACTCAATGCCGCCCCGCCAAGCTATCAGCAGCAGCCGGAGGATCCGAGCAAGCAAACCAGCATCTTTAATCGCCGTTTAGCCTACCAAGCCAGTCATTTGCTTCACGACTTTCGCGCCTTTCTGGCAAGCCTTACCGAACGGGATCGTAACTTTGCCACCCGTTATCGGCGTGATCATGACTTTATTCTGCCACTCACTGACTTGGTGTTTGACTATGCCGCGCGGGTTCAGCAGCAAGTTCCAGCCGGTTGGAGTCAAGGCACTGATGATCAAGAATGCCGACTAAAACGTGAACATGCAATTTGGCTGGATGTGCACAACCCCGACGATCAATTTCAGCGAGAGCGTGACGCACAAGCGTGGCTGGAAACTGTCGCCTCTGATTTTGCCGCTTGGTTACTGCGCCAGCTTGAGGACAAACAACACTACCTGCTTGGTGATACGGAGTTCAATTACATCCGCAAAGTGTTCCTAACCCAACTCAAAGCGTTTGAGCGCGACACGCCTCAATTTGAGGAGAACCGATAATGGCACAGTATTTATTGCTTAAGCACATTGAGGTGCAAAACGCGAATGCGGTCGCAGGGCTGACTTATGGTTTTCCGGCGATCACGCACTTTCTTGGCTTTGCCCATGCGCTATCACGTCAACTCTCTGATGCCTTGGGGTTGCGATTAGGTGGCGTGACCGTGGTTAGCCATAAAAACAATGTTCATGTGCGGCAGCCCACAGGGTGGGGCGACTATGTTTTTGCCTTAACCCGCAATCCGGTCACCGCCAAAGGAGAAACAGCGCCGATCAATGAAGAAGGACGCATGAACATGCAAGTCTCTTTACTGGTTGAGGTTGAGGGACTGATTGCTGGTGATAAAGCCACGGCAGCACAGTTGATCGCGGAAGTGAAAGATTTAGCGCCTCAGCGACGGCTCGCGGGTGGGCAAATCTTAACCATTGGCGAGGTTGAACTGCTCGCAGATGCAAGTATGCAGAAAAAAGCGTTGCGCCGCCTCATGCCGGGCTTTGTCCTTTGCGACCGACATGATTATCTCGCCCAATATCATCAACAGCTATTGCAACATAATGCGCAAGCCAGCTTATTTGATGCGTGGTGTGAGTTTGCCATGTTGACGTACCACGCTGTCGCTGATGATGAACACGTACCTGACGACGAGAACCAACCCATTCCGGCGCAATGGCAACGCGTGCCCAAACCTAAGCCAGGATATTTGGTGCCGATCATGACGGGCTACCGCGCGATTTCCCCTTGTTATGCCGCAGGCGAGGTCGCCAATGTGCGCGATCCCGAGGTGCCGGTAAGTTTTGTGGAAGCGGCATACAGCGTAGGTGAGTGGCGCAGCGTCCACCGCCTTAAGGATATCGACGACGCATGCTGGCGTTATCACGGTGATTACCCTTGGTACCTTGCCCGTGTGGTGGCAGCAACACATGACGAACCCATTGAACCAGACGTTGTTCCCACAACGGATGATAACACTGACTTTGACCCTGACTTTTTGTAATTAAGGAGATTTCATCATGGCTGATAAAAAACTGACTACCCCTTCCGTGCTTGCCTTTGAAGCGAAACTGGTACCTTCCGATGCGCTAATGTATGCCGGCAATTGGGAAAAAGGCGATTGGCAATCCATTCAAGTGGGAGAGAAATCGGTGCGAGGCACGATTTCGAACCGCTTAAAAGCGGCCACCGCCAATGATCCCGCCAAGCTAGATGCGGAAGTATCTAAAGCGAACCTACAAACGGTCGATATTGCAGCGCTACCGCATGATGCCGATACGCTCAAAGTGGCTTTCTCACTGCGTGTGCTCAGCGGGCTGCATGTGCCGTCAACCTGTAACAATCCAGACTATCAGCAAGCGCTGGCCGATAAAGTGCGTGACTATCAATCAGAAACCGGTTTTAAAGAGCTGGCGCAACGTTACGCGCACAACATTGCCAATGGGCGTTTTTTGTGGCGCAACCGTGTCGGTGCCGAGCAAGTTAAGGTGGTGGTCACCGCAGGCGAGAAGCAATTTAGCTTTGATAGCTACGAATTTAGCTTGCATGATTTTGATGCGCACCCAGATATCACTGCGCTAGCAGAGGTGATCCAATATGGCCTGACAGAAGCGCATGCACTTATTCATGTTGAAGCCTACTGCCAACTGGGCGAAGGGCAAGCGGTCTACCCCTCTCAAGAGCTGGTAATGGGTGGCGGTAAAGGCGATAAAAGCAAGTTCTTGTATCAATTAGATGGCCAAGCCGCGATGCACTCACAAAAAATCGGCAACGCGCTGCGCACCATTGACACCTGGCATCCTGCCTATGATGAAGTGGGCGCAATTGCCATTGAACCTTATGGCTCAGTAACTAACCGCGGAGCGGCGTATCGTCAGCCAAAAGAAAAGAACGACTTTTACAACTTGCTCGATGGATGGATGTTAAAAGACAAAACCCCAACGCTCGAGCAGCAGCATTACATTATGGCGATGCTGATCCGCGGCGGCGTGTTTGGCGCGTAAGGAGGCACAATGCAGTATTACATTGATATCACCTTGTTGCCCGACACCGATATTTCGGCAGATTTTCTCTGGCACAAGGTGTTTCAGCAAGTGCACATTGCCTTAGCGGAAAACAAAATCGGACCGAATCAATCGGCCATTGCGGTGGGGTTTCCGGATTACCGCCAAGGTGATTTTCCACTCGGCCATCGGTTGCGCCTGTTTGCGCAAACTGAGGCGGCATTTGAGCAGCTTAATATTCAGCGCTGGCTGTCATGCCTGACCGATTACGTGCATATCAAAGCCGTTAAGCCGGTGCCAGACGGGGTGAAAGGCTATGCCTACTTTAAACGCTGGAACTACAAATCGCCGCAGCGACTGTATAAAAACCTCGATCGGCGTGCGGCCGCGATTGCCAGCAAAAATGGTTACGATGAGGAGGAAGTAAAGCGTCGTTTGTTGGAAAACATTAAAACGGACGACAAACGCTGGTCACTGCCTTTTATTCAAGTGACCAGCCTGTCGAGCCAAAAACGAGCGGGGCAGCCAAATACCGAGTTCGCCCTGTATATCGAGCGGGAACTCACCAAACAGCCGGCCAATAATGGCCAACCATTCACCTGTTATGGGTTAAGCAGACGAGAGCCCGACCAGCAAAGTGCGGTGCCGTGTTTTTGAGGGGGAAACCCCTCTTTACCCCTTCTTTTTTGGCTCTTAAAAAATAAACAGAAAATACAGTCAGTTACAGCAGGTGCTTTTTAACAAGGGTAAAAGACGATTTTTATCCTAACAGCCTGTTGTCACTGACGATTGTTACGTTATTCTATAGTTCACTGCCGCACAGGCAGCTTAGAAATTAACGCTTTTTGTTTGGACAAACAGCAACTCGTTCACTGCCGCACAGGCAGCTTAGAAATGCTGCCGCACCTGCCAGTGAACCGCCTAAATGTTCACTGCCGCACAGGCAGCTTAGAAACTAAACAGCGTGAGCTCATGGAGCAATCACAGGTTCACTGCCGCACAGGCAGCTTAGAAAGTATTACCAAGGCCGCTTTGTTCGGCGATGAAGTTCACTGCCGCACAGGCAGCTTAGAAATGTTTGGCAGAGTTGGATCCCATGTGATCGGTGTTCACTGCCGCACAGGCAGCTTAGAAATTGGCGCGCGCTGCTTTGGCCGCTTGGTACACGTTCACTGCCGCACAGGCAGCTTAGAAAACTTTTTGTGCGTTGCCATCGCGGACGCCAGTGTTCACTGCCGCACAGGCAGCTTAGAAAATTCCGCAGTTGTTCTGTTATGCCACTGATACGTTCACTGCCGCACAGGCAGCTTAGAAAAACGAAGCCTTGGTTATCCCGCCTACTTACAAGTTCACTGCCGCACAGGCAGCTTAGAAAACTATGACCACTATCGGTATTGCGGCGGTTGTGTTCACTGCCGCACAGGCAGCTTAGAAAATGATTTCCGCCCCTGTTTCGCCCTCTGTTTCGTTCACTGCCGCACAGGCAGCTTAGAAATACGGTATGCATAGGGCCAGACAGTGCCAATGGTTCACTGCCGCACAGGCAGCTTAGAAATAACATCTTTGCCAACGACCAAACCAACACCAGTTCACTGCCGCACAGGCAGCTTAGAAAATCAAGAGAGTTAACTCGGTCAAGCATTGCGCGTTCACTGCCGCACAGGCAGCTTAGAAAATGAACATGGAAAGAATGGATGAAAGCAGGATGTTCACTGCCGCACAGGCAGCTTAGAAAAAATAATTGCGACGTGGCACGCCGGAAAATTGGTTCACTGCCGCACAGGCAGCTTAGAAAAGCCTCACAGCCCCGCCATGCGGGGCTTTTTTGTTCACTGCCGCACAGGCAGCTTAGAAATCCAGTGCGCAGTGATAGTGCGCGACTCCCAGGTTCACTGCCGCACAGGCAGCTTAGAAAGCCGCCACATCCCACGGTGTCGCTTTTTCAAAGTTCACTGCCGCACAGGCAGCTTAGAAATGTGAGCTTTGCGCCGCAAATCCACATTGCGTGTTCACTGCCGCACAGGCAGCTTAGAAATTAAAACCAAGGCTTGCAATTTCGTCTGACATGTTCACTGCCGCACAGGCAGCTTAGAAATGCATCAAATGTTGATTTTGGCGGCGCGTTCCGTTCACTGCCGCACAGGCAGCTTAGAAATAAATAAGCCAGAATAAAAACTAACCAAAATAGTTCACTGCCGCACAGGCAGCTTAGAAAGCGCAAGAAAAGCGGCAACCACATGCTGGTCCGTTCACTGCCGCACAGGCAGCTTAGAAAGTGATCAGCGCCGCGTTCCAAGCAATCTGTGCGTTCACTGCCGCACAGGCAGCTTAGAAAGTAGCGTTTGGCGTCGCGTTTGCGATGCGGGGGTTCACTGCCGCACAGGCAGCTTAGAAAATAGTGAATAGGCACTTGATATGTAATTGGTGGTTCACTGCCGCACAGGCAGCTTAGAAATTGCTCGGATGTGTCGGTTGCTGAACTTTGGCGTTCACTGCCGCACAGGCAGCTTAGAAATGATTCTTGAAGTAGTTAAACGTGCCGAACTGGTTCACTGCCGCACAGGCAGCTTAGAAAGCACTCAAGGCAATATTTCTCGCTGTGCGCGTGTTCACTGCCGCACAGGCAGCTTAGAAAGCGTCACCGGAACGCGCGCCGGAACGCTTTACGTTCACTGCCGCACAGGCAGCTTAGAAAAACCAACGGCATCGGTAATACGCACGATGTTAGTTCACTGCCGCACAGGCAGCTTAGAAAGCACCAACACGGGTCGCTTTATCTCGCATGTTGTTCACTGCCGCACAGGCAGCTTAGGTGACACAAGCTCGGTACGGTGTTGGATATATAAAAACTGTCAACGGGCACCTGTCACTGTTGGCGCTTATATCAACCGATGTAAATGCACCATACTAGTCTTGATGTTGTGACTTATTAAACAATGAATATGTTGTATATAGGTTGTAGTACAACATTAAAGTTGTTTGAGGGTGTGATGGTGTCACTAAAAAATATCGCGCGTGCATTGCAAGCGCGTCGCAAGTCACTTGGACTAGAGCAGTCTGACATGTACATGCGTATTGGCATGAAACAACAGCAGTACCAGCGAGTAGAGGCGGGGAGTGATGTCCGGCTATCGACTTTGCTGCGTGTGCTCGAAGGGCTCGACCTGACATTAACGCTTACGCCCAAAACGTCTCAGACGGTCGATGAGCAGGTAAACCTCGATCGTTATAAAGATGATGATAACGACGATCTCGACTTTTGGTTAGGGACGGAGCACAGCGATGACCAAAACCAGTGAAAAGGTTGAGGGACTAAACATTCAACTGCATGGCGTTGACGTAGCGATTGTCACCCACTATGCGGGTGGGAAGAATATTCTCACGTTCAACCCAGCGTTTATCGCCACCTCTCAGCATGAGCGTTTAACCTTTTCGTTGAGGCAACGTCGCGATCCGCAATACTTACGCACACCACAAATTCGCACGGACAAACTGCCGCCAGTGCTCTCCAACTTGCTCCCTGAAGGCGGATTAAGAGATGTCGTGTCAAAGGCGTTATCCAGCCAAACCGGGCGCTAAATCGGCGCCTTCTTACCCTTATTTTTTGGCTGTTTAAAAATAAACAATAAATACAGCTAGTTACGGAATCCCCTTTTTAACAAGGGTAAAAGGCCATTTTTATCCTAACAGCCTGTTGTCACTGACGATTATTAAGTTATTCTATTGTTCACTGCCGCATAGGCAGCTTAGAAATCGCCGTCTTGCTTGGCGTTAGGGATACCCTCGTTCACTGCCGCATAGGCAGCTTAGAAAAACAGGCTCTGGTATTGTTTTTGATTTCGTGTGTTCACTGCCGCATAGGCAGCTTAGAAACGGGCAGCTCTTCGGGTAGTACGTTGAAGTAACGTTCACTGCCGCATAGGCAGCTTAGAAACAATGGAGAACACCAAGAACAGCAAGGCGATTGTTCACTGCCGCATAGGCAGCTTAGAAAAACACAAGGAAAGACAGCCCGACTGTTAGTAAGTTCACTGCCGCATAGGCAGCTTAGAAAGAAGCGCCTCAGCGGCCGCGATTTGTATAGCGGTTCACTGCCGCATAGGCAGCTTAGAAATGCCTATCGCTGATACTCAGCAATGCCGCAATGTTCACTGCCGCATAGGCAGCTTAGAAATATTTCGTCAGATAAATCCTCAAACTGCCGCTGTTCACTGCCGCATAGGCAGCTTAGAAATTGGTGACTCTTTTTTTTCTGGGGTGCAATGCGTTCACTGCCGCATAGGCAGCTTAGAAAATCTCCTGCAAATACTGATTGGACGCAAATCAGTTCACTGCCGCATAGGCAGCTTAGAAAACAAAAGAAGTGATTGCTCTGGCGAAAGACATGTTCACTGCCGCATAGGCAGCTTAGAAAGTACGTCTGTTCATTCCATTCGCTGATGTTATGTTCACTGCCGCACAGGCAGCTTAGAAATTTCTCTGTTGGATGTGGGCGAACTTTTATTGGTTCACTGCCGCACAGGCAGCTTAGAAATCTGTGGGATTTGGTCAAGTGGTGAAGAAAGGGTTCACTGCCGCACAGGCAGCTTAGAAAAGCCAAAGAGATCCGATCCGCCGCATTGAATTGTTCACTGCCGCACAGGCAGCTTAGAAAGTCAGCACGTAAGGGGTGGCGCTCCCCGGTATGTTCACTGCCGCACAGGCAGCTTAGAAAGATATGCCATTAGTGCCACATAGATGCAGAAAGTTCACTGCCGCACAGGCAGCTTAGAAATGGTTGATGGCTGGGTGTGCGACACGATCGTGGTTCACTGCCGCACAGGCAGCTTAGAAAATAAACAAGAAGCTCAGGATTTTTAGAGCCAAGTTCACTGCCGCACAGGCAGCTTAGAAATTAGCTAAAAATCGCTTCGTTGTATTTGTTGTGTTCACTGCCGCACAGGCAGCTTAGAAAATTAATCGGCATTGCCAAGGCTTCCAGCGTCAGTTCACTGCCGCACAGGCAGCTTAGAAATTTGCTGTTTACTGTTTGGAATCGAAGTTGCATGTTCACTGCCGCACAGGCAGCTTAGAAATGCGTTCTCGTCGGTGAGTTCGCGCAGTGCTGGTTCACTGCCGCACAGGCAGCTTAGAAAACGCGATTGATAGCCATCGCCGCCGCTTTCGGGTTCACTGCCGCACAGGCAGCTTAGAAAGACGGCCAGACGCCACTGCGTGAGGCCGTATTGTTCACTGCCGCACAGGCAGCTTAGAAATTAACACTCTGGATCAGCTCACCGAACATGACGTTCACTGCCGCACAGGCAGCTTAGAAAATACACGGCGAGGACGTCAGTGAGCGCAGTGGGTTCACTGCCGCATAGGCAGCTTAGAAAAAAACGTGGCATTGCGTAGCAAATTCATCGCGGTTCACTGCCGCATAGGCAGCTTAGAAACTTCTCTTACGTTCGATACGCGTATCCAGCGTGTTCACTGCCGCATAGGCAGCTTAGAAATGAACATGGCGATCTTTGAGCTGCTTGGACTTGTTCACTGCCGCACAGGCAGCTTAGAAAACTGTGTGAACCTACTACTGTGCCCCGTGAGAGTTCACTGCCGCATAGGCAACGACGATGACACAAGCCCCAGCACTATGTTGGAGAGGGGACATAGCCAACGGGCGCGCAGTCCGCTTGGCTAATAGATGGTTGACATCATACTGGCGCTTGTCCGACCTACGTGAACTTTAACGTCGGTGGTGCCATTGGCGATGCTGCCTGTCTGGCTTTTTCATTAAAATGACTAGATTAATGACTCTCTGAGTCACTTAACTTTATGGTTATACATTAATCGTTGCGTTTATTTCTATTGAGTAATCAAAAACTAATTGATATCGAGACTTTTCCTGTCCAGCTTTTTTTAATTGATGGCGAGAATCTATTCTACGATCAAACGGTAGCGGCATTTTGGTTGATGTTGTCTGTTGTTGAGTGGCAGGAGTTGGGTATGAATATCAATAACACCATGAAGTTAGTGTTCTTTATTATTGGTGCAGGGATTGTTGTTAGTTTTATAACTATTATTCAACTCAACGGCCTGATGAATAAAGTCGATGAAATGGCTCAGGTGCGATATGAATCGTATCAAACTGCCGATGAATTAAGGCAAAGCTCTGATGATTTAACCCGTTTGGGTAGAACGTATGTGGTGACGGGAGATGAAAAGTACGAAAAGATGTACATGGATATCCTCGCTATTCGCAACGGAGAGAAACCTCGCCCTGAAGATTATCACACCATTTATTGGGATTTAGTATTAGATTATGGACAAAAGCCAAAACCTGATGGAGAGAAAATCGCGTTAAACCAGCGTATGCAGGCGCTTGGTTTTACGGAGAAAGAGTTTGATTTTCTTAAAAAAGCCCAGGCTAACTCTGATGGATTGGTGAATATGGAAGTGAAAGCCATGAATGCGGTCAAAGGGCTTTATCCGGACAGTAGCGGTAACTATACCGTCCGTGGCGAGCCAGATAGGCAAATGGCGATCGACTTGTTACACAGCCCACAATATCACCAAGAAAAAGCAAAGATCATGAAGCCTATCGAGCGTTTTTTTGTGGCATTGGAAACGCGAACCAATGCGCAATTTAATCAGGCGGCGGCTAGCGTGAAAAAAACCGTTCTCATTGGCAATATTTCGTTGGCCGTTGTGGTTGTGATTGCTGTACTGGGTTATGTGGTCACCAAGCGTAATGTTGTTAACCCCATTGATAGAATGGCATCTACCCTTAAAAGCGTTGATGACAACTCAGATCTAACGTTGCGTGTTGATGATAGTAAAAATAATGAAATTGGCACGATTGGTAGCACGGTAAATAAAGTTATCACTAGCTATTCGTCGACCATTGAAAAAATCAATACTGTTAACCATATGATTTCCCAGATCACAGATAGCTTGGTGAACATCACGGATAAAAACGCTAAGGTGTCGAGCCAGCAGAATCAGGAATTGGAAATGGCTGCGACCGCGATGGAAGAAATGACATCTGCATTATCAACGGTCGCGGAAAATACGTCGATGGCGGAAAAATATGCGGGCAATACCGAGCAAGAAACTGGTTCGAGTAAAGAGGTGTTTGACAAAACAATGCTAGAATTCGGTAGCTTGGAGACGGAGTTCAAGAAAACCTCGGAAGTCATTCAAGAATTGGCTGATGAATCGACCAATGTTGGTAATGTTTTGGACGTGATTAAAGACATCGCTGAGCAAACAAACTTGTTGGCCCTTAATGCGGCTATTGAGGCGGCACGTGCAGGTGACCAAGGCCGCGGCTTTGCGGTGGTGGCGGATGAAGTTAGATCACTCGCACAGCGCACGCAAAAGTCGGCTGGCGAAATAGAGGAAATGATCGGTGGTCTGCAAGGTAAAGCCGAGCAGTCGACACAAACTATTCGTATCAATGCTGAAAAGATCTCATCCACGCGTGAGAATATGACCACGGCGAACGACGCCTTGGGGACAATCAAAGAGTCGGCAATAGAAATACATCGCCTCAATACCTCGATTGCCTCAGCGACCGAAGAGCAGCTGTCTGTCAGTGACGAAATTTCTGGCAACTTATCGAATATAAAGAACTTGTCGAGTGACATGAATGAGGCGATTGAGCAATTAGGCCCGATTGTCTCTAACTTGAAAGAGAATGTTGACTCGCTCAGTGGCGCTATTCGACATATTCGCACGGAATAGCCGCACTTTGGGCTGCTTGCCTGGGTCAGGCAAGCAGCCATTCACCCCGAGGGAGTGGGTGTCTATTTAGAGCGCGCTCTCACGGTCATCTGATTTCTAAGCGGGCGCGAAACTAAACACTCGCGCGTCTTCTAAAGAGGCGATGCCCCATTGCATTGAACAATGCGCCAGAGACAATCAACCCGCCACCGATATATGTCCAGATCGAGGGCACTTCGTTAAATATCCATACCCCAATTAATGTCGAGAACACGATTTGAATATAGGCGTAGGCGGAGGCTTGTCCCGCTTGTTGGGTTTGCATCGCTTTAGTTAAGCCGTATTGGCCAACTTGGGTGAAGACGCCGACTAACACCAACAGCAAGGTCAGTGACAGGCTGGGCAGTACAAAAGACGGCCACATCAGCACGGTGGAAACCGGTAAGGCGATCATCGGGAAATACAAGATGATCACTGAGCTATCTTCGGTGCGACTGAGTTTGCGCACAATCACATAGGCAATCGAGCTGCCGAATGCGCCCATTAACGCCACTACTACGCTAAAGGTAGGAAGCGCATCGTCAATGGATGCATTGAGGTTAGGTTGCACCATGATATAGAGCCCGGTTAAACACAGAGCGATACACACTAACGTCGCCCCTTGTAAACGCTCTTTGAGCAGCACGAGCCCTAGGATGGCGGTAAATACTGGGTGGGTGTATTGCAACACGGTGGCTTCGGCGAGTGGCAGTGTCGTTACCGCATAATACACACACATTAATGCCATAGTTCCCAACACACCGCGCAATAAAAGTAGCGGTTTGTTGTTGCCCCAAGGCGATAGGCCTTTGCGTCTGACATCGGTGTAGCTAATGATTAGCGAGACCAAGGCTCGCGATGCCACAATCTCAAACACAGGGATGCCGTTGAGGCTCACGTATTTTACACAGGCCGACATGAGCGCGAACCCGAGTGCGGAGAGCAGCATATAGCGGATCCCTATCGGGATAGAAGACATAGAGAAGGCAGGCATAATTAAACGGGCTTAGAACAACAAGGCGGTTATGATAACGCGTCTCGGTACTTTTTGCTTGAGGCTTTGCTAAATAAACACGCGACCCTCAAGGCCGCGTGTGGAAAGCGAGTGTGAGGTTAGGGCCAAAGTTGGGTAAGGGAACTGAGCAACCCTTGGCTGGCACCTTGTTGACCAAGGTAATCAAGCACAACCGGCACAAATTGCTGCAAGGTTGCCGCATCAATCCCCAGCTTTTCAGCCACGCTATACAGGCTGCTGAGTGAGCTGATGTTATCACCGAGACCACTGTCACCGAGTAATGAAGACAGTGAACTTAAATCGGGACGGAGACTGGCAAGTTCTTGTTGGTTGTTACCGGTGAGGTTATTGGCTGCCATGGCTAACAACGCACTGGCGCCACCGGCGGCTTGCGTTGAGCTTACATCCACTTGGTCGGTAATTGACTGGACAAGGGGAGACTGACTGGCTTGGTCATCCGCGAATTGGGTCGCCATTTGCGTCATCACATCAGTGGTTTTATCGCCCTGGCCGAACAGTGCGTAGCTTGGGGTTGCGAAAAGAAGGCTTGAGAGGGTGAGAAGTGTCGCCGTGTATTTCATCATGATCATCCATTAAGCAAAAAAGAAAACCGTGATCTAGGTATAGCGAGGATTGCCGCTGAAAGAAAGCTTCTCAGCGGCAAAGCTTTATAGAGTCTCAGGATTAAGCCACGGCACGGACTTTGTCTAAGTGAGCGAGGTACTCATCGTAACTGCCGTTAAAGTGGATCAACTGTTGGTCTTTGATCTCAATAATGTCGGTCGCTAATGAGGAAACAAATTCACGGTCGTGGCTGACAAAAATTAAGGTGCCAGGGAATTGTTCTAGCCCTTTATTGAGTGACTCAATCGCTTCCATATCCATGTGGTTGGTCGGTTCGTCCATCACAATCACATTGATATCTTGCATCATCAGCTTGCCGAACATCAGGCGGTTTTTCTCGCCCCCTGAGCAGCTTTTGGCTTTTTTGTTCACATCATCCGCTGAGAACAGAAGACGACCCAAAATGCCACGAACAATCAAATCATCATGCTTGGCGGTGCGCCACTGAGACATCCACTCAAATACGGTGAGATCGTTATCAAACTCGGCACTGTTGTCTTGTGCACAGTAACCAATTGCGGCGTTTTCTGACCATTTGATCGTGCCTTCACTTTGCTCAAGCTCGCTTACTAAACAACGGAGCAGCGTCGTTTTACCCACACCGTTTTCGCCAATGATCGCCAGGCGCGATCCGGCTTCAAGCAAAAAGTGACCATTTTTAAATAAAGGTGCCTCGTCAAAGGTATGGCCAACTTCGCGTAATTCGACGGCTTGGCGATGCAGCTTTTTGCTTTCCGTAAATTGGATGTAAGGATGCACACGGCTAGATGCTTTGACTTCATCAAGTTGGATTTTTTCCATGCGTTTCGCACGAGAGCTGGCCTGTTTGGCTTTGGAGGCATTGGCCCCAAAACGGTTAACAAAGTCTTGCAGCTCACTGAGCTCGGCTTCTTTTTTGGCGTTACTCGACAGCAATTGCTCGCGAGCCAAGCTGGACGCCGCGACAAAGTCATCATAGTTGCCCGGATACACACGCAGCTCCCCAAAGTCGATGTCGGCCATGTGTGTGCACGTGGCGTTGAGGAAGTGGCGATCGTGCGAAATAATAATCATGGTGCACTGACGCTGTTGCAGCTCACCGGCCAACCAGTTGATGGTATGAATATCCAAGTTGTTGGTCGGCTCGTCCAACAGCAAAATATCAGGGTTCGCAAACAGGGCTTGGGCAAGCAGCACCCGTAATTTCCAGCCCGGCGCGACTTGCGACATCAGGCCAAAGTGCAGCTCTTCGGCAATACCCGCTTGTAGCAGAATATCGCCCGCGCGGCTCTCGGCGGTGTAACCGTCCATTTCGGCGAACTGGCTTTCTAGTTCAGCCACGGCCATGCCGTCTTCTTCGCTCATTTCTGGCAGAGAATAAATGCGCTCACGTTCTTGTTTGATTTCCCACAGTTTGCGATCGCCCATCATTACAGCATCAATCACTGAATATTGCTCGTAGGCAAATTGGTCTTGGCTGAGTTCACCCAAGGTTTGCCCAGGAGTAATAGACACATTGCCTGCGGTCGGAGTGAGCGCGCCACTCATGATTTTCATCAACGTGGATTTGCCACAGCCGTTGGCTCCGATCAATCCGTAGCGGTTACCGTTACCAAATTTGGCAGAGATGTTTTCGAATAGCGGCTCGGCACCAAACTGCATGGTGATATTGGCGATTGAAATCAAAAGACGTTCCTAGCGAATGTGCTCAACCAGGGCGCGTAGTCATGCCAACAAAGCAACTGACTCACGGCCAAGAGAAGAAAGTGTAAAGATAAATATGACTGAGCGGGCATTGTACAGAAGTGTGATGGAATTAACAGATTAACCTGAATAAACCAAGGCCAGCGATGCTGGCCTTGGGGATGCTGTGAGCTTACAAATACCGCCCTTGAATATACTCGCGAAAGTGGGCGGGGTTGAGGGTTTCGCCGGTGGCATCTTTGAGTAGGTTATCGGTTGAGGTGGTGCTGGCGCGTTGCCAGATATGTTGGGACAGCCAATCAAAAATCGGTGACAGGTTGCCGCTGGCGATAATGCCGTCCACATCCAGTTGCTGACGCATGGTTTGCATCAACTGCGCGGCATAGAGGGCACCCAAGGTATAGGTAGGGAAGTAGCCAAAGCTGCCATCAGTCCAGTGGATATCTTGCATGCAGCCGTTTTTAAAGTCGCCAGCAGTGCTCAGCCCAAGGTACTGCTGCATTTCAGTGTCCCAGCGCTCAGGGATATGGTCAACGTCCATTTTGCCACTGATAAGATCGCGCTCAATGTCGTAACGCAGCATAATGTGCGCGGGATAAGTGACTTCGTCGGCATCGACGCGGATATAGCCAGGTGATACCTGAGTGAGCACGCGGTGGAGGTTTTCGACCTGAAACGCGGGATCGTCTTGGCGGTTAAAGGCTTGTTTGGCTTGCTGACAGATTAATGTGGCGAAGGATGCACTACGAGCGAGTTGCATTTCAAAGAACAAGCTTTGGCTTTCATGCACCCCCATTGAGCGCGCCTGACCAACGGGTAAATCTGCAAGTGCTTCAGGCAGCCCCTGTTGATAGCGTGCATGGCCGGTTTCGTGGATCACGCCCATTAATGCCGAAGTAAAGTCTTGCTCATCATAGCGGGTGGTAATGCGCACATCAGTCGGCACGCCGCCACAAAATGGATGCGTGCTGATATCGAGCCGACCATGGGCAAAGCTAAACCCAAGCTGCTTCATGATTTGCTCGCCTAACGCCTTTTGTTGGGCTTGAGGGAAGGGGCCATTAGGCGTGATGATTGACTGCTTGGTTTGCTTATCGACCACCGCTTGAATGGTCTCCGGTAGCCATTGTTTTAATGCACCAAACACGTCATCGATACGCTCAGTAGTCATTCCCGGCTCATATAAATCAAGCAAGGCATCATACGGGCTACACAGTTTTTCGTCGGCGCGAATATGAGCTTCTTCGCGCGCGAGGGCGACCACTTCTTTTAAGTTTTTGGCGAAGCCTTGCCAGTCGTTTTCTTGGCGCTGCTGTCGCCAAGCATGCTCGCATTTGGCCCCCGCTAAGGATTTGGCTTTGACTAGGGTATCGGGTAACACGCTGGCCTTTCGCCACTCGCGCTTCATCTCTTCTAAACTGGCGTGTTGCGTCGTTGTCAGTGACGAGGACTTTGAGTCCACGTCCGCAAACCAATCACCCAGCTCAGGTTGGGTCAGTTGTTGGTGACAGTAAAGGGCGAGTTCTGCCATGGCATCGGCACGGGCGTTGTTGCCGCCATCCGGCATCATGGTGGCTTGATCCCAACCACAGATTGCGGCAAGGTGCTGAAAATGTGACAGGCGCTTAAAATGTGCTTCCAGCTTATCGAGTGGTTCCATTATCACTTCCTTGTTGACAACACTGCCGGATATTCTGGCAATTTGAGTGAGAAAAGCAAGGCAGCCCATTAGGTTCTGCTAACTAATGCAATGAAGGAGTATGCAACGTCATGTATCTATTTGGATACGGAAGTTTAATGAATCCGGCCTCACGGGCACTGACCGGCGAGTCAGGGTGGGCGTGTCCGGTCACCGTGACAGGGTTAAGCCGTCACTGGAGCAATGTCAGTGAGGCGTTTATTTCGCCTCTGGTGGTGCTAGAGGGCGAGGGAGAGTGCAATGGGGTGTTGGTGAGCATCAACCCAGAGTCACTGCCCGATTTTGATCGCCGTGAGGCGGGTTATCAGCGTTTACAGTTAGCCGAATCAAATATAGCTTTGCCTGAAGACGTTGCCCTTGATGGTCCCGTGTTCGTTTACGTCGCAGATAGACAACGTGCCCCTGATGTAGACAAACCCATTGCGCAATCTTATGTGGATACAGTCATGGCAGGATGTCTACGCTATTCAACGGACTTTGCTCGCGCCTTTTTAACCACCACTCAGGGGTGGGAAAGCGCCTATCACAATGACCGCTCAGCGCCAAGATATCCACGGGTGGCGGGCGTGAGTGATCAAGACAGAATCGAAATTGATCGTTTGATGCAAGCCCATTTGCAAGGCTTTGCCGCTCCCGCGGCTAATCAATGATTCATTGTGATGTCCCGTCCTAATATAGGTTGACAGTTTTTAGGCCAGCTCCAGTAGCTGGCCTTTTTTATTATGCACCTGATTGGGGGTTGCCATACTTAAACTTAGGTGCGGTCTCATTTCGTTGTATATCGCTATCGATTCTTTTACCAGTATTTTAAGCTCTGTCAGTGTCTTACACCGGTACAGTAAAAACTCATGCTTCAGTATGCCATTGACTCTTTCCGCTAACGCGTTTTGGTAGCAATCATAACCATCCGTCATCGACGGCTGGATTTGACTCTCCTGTAGCGCACTCTGATAAACGGCTGAGCAGTATTGCGAACCTCGGTCTGAGTGATGTACCGCATTGCCGATATAGCGCTTATCTTTGACGGCCATTTTCAGCGCTTTCACTACATTGTCGACTTTCATATCTTCGCTAACGTGATGACCCACTATCTTGCGTGAGTTGGCATCGGTCACCAGTGACAGATAGTGCACACCTTGGTCTGATTCAACATAAGTGATGTCGCTGACCAGTACATGCGCAGCATCATGCAGTCCGTCTTCTTTTAGCAGGTTAGGATGCTTCTTCATCCAGTGCTTACTACACGTAGTTTTTGTGTAGCTTTTCTTGGGTTTAACCAGTAAGCCTTCGCTTCTCAGATAGCTAAAAAACCCGTCTCGCCCTAGCTTAATTTCGTGTTCAACTAGCTTGGGCTTTACCAACGCGTAGAGCTTACGCGCCCCTAACCTCGGCATATACTTACGCCAGTATTGGACCCAGTCTCTGATGATTGATAGTTCAGCTCTTCGGCTTTCCATTCGAGCAACGGCTTGATAGACACCTTGCCGAGAAATGCCTGTGGCACGACATGCCGCCGCTAACTTTATTTTACTTTTGGCTTTGGCTTGCCAGATGTACCGGATAAGTACTTTTTTCTGAGGCCGGCTCCGTACTCATTGTCCATGATATCGACCATACCATTGAGGATTTGGTTACGCAGTTTCTCTTCGGCTAACTCACGCTCAAGGCGCTTGATAGTTTCGGATGGGGTTTCTTTTGAATGTGGCATAAGGGGATGCTGAAATGGCTTCGACCAATCGAGTCTACCATGTTTTCTGAGCCAGACGAGTACCGTTGAGCGGCCCTGAATGCCAAAACGGGCTTGAGCTTGTTTGTACGTCATTTCGCCTTTTTCAACACGCTCTACAACGCCTAATTTAAAGGCTAAGGTGTAATCACGTTGCGTGCGCTTACGGCTTGAATTACTTGATGTTGTCATAAAGAAGTCCTCTTTATGTCAACGTATTTCAGGACGGGACATGATTCATAGAAAAGGCCACCGTTTTACGGTGGCCTTTTGTGGTTTTAACCCATCGCGTCGATTTAGTTCACTTCCACGTACACGATTTCGGGCGAGGTTACCTCAACGCGGCGGTTTTGCGCGCGGCCTTGTATCGTCTCGTTACTAGCGATGGGTGATGATTCACCTTTACCCATAACGGTTAAACGCTCGGCATCGATACCCGCATCTAAGAAGACATCCGCGACCACTTGTGCGCGTTCCTCTGAGAGTGTTTGGTTGTAAGCCGCTGGGCCTTTGCTGTCGGTATGGCCAACAATCGTTGCTGTGGCTTCTTCATGGCGTAGTAAGCGATCAACCAAGGGCTGTAATGAGGCGACGGCTGGCTCGGACAGCGTGGCTTTGTCAAAACCAAACATTTCGGTTTCGCCGGCCTCTGACAGCACGATCGATTGTGGCTCAACCACGGGTTGTGGCTCTGGTGCCGGTTCTTCCATCATTGGCTCTTCAACCATCGGCTCTGACATCGGCTCGTTATCGGTGCGACCGAAGTGATACGTCATGCCGACGGTGACCAAATTGTTGTCGACACTTGAGAAGTAGCCATCATCCATGTCATTGATGTGCTGATATTCAAGACGAACATTGAGTTTTTCCGTCGCTTGGTGATCAACACCTAACGCCCCCATTAGCGATACATCGTCACGATCGCCGGCGTTGCTATTGAAGTCCCACATGGCACCGCCAAGCTTACCGTAAAGCGCCGTATCGGGTTTGAAGTGATAAGAAAACTTGGGCGCGAGTGTGAGTGCGGTCAGATCGCCAGAGGCACCGACAGTCGTGCCTGATTGATCAAACGCGGTATCAAAGCGGCCTAAGTAATCATAGGTGCCTTCGAGTGCAAACCAATCGTTGAAATCATAACCGGTGATAATACCGGCACCGAGTTCTGAGTCTCCGCAATTGGTGTCACTCACACAACTGTCTTCTAAAAATGAAGGGCCAATGCGGCCACCCATGTACAGGCCACTGTCTTGTTGTGCATAAGCGGTGGGTGCTACCGCCATTAATAAACCTAGGCTTGTCACGATCTTTTTCATGCCACTGTCTCCTCAGTAAGGATATGAAGAATCTTTTTTACGCATTTCATGCTTGTTATAGGCTCACATTAGTTCATGGCAACTGAACTGCCAGCGGACAGGGTCGTTCAGCCACTTATAACGTGACACAGATCCTAGGCTAGACGTCTGCGTAGTGTAACTCAACAGGGGAAAAGGGATTTAACCTTGATTTGACGCGGTTTGACACAAGTGTCTTATTACTGGGAAAGGGCTGACAAAGGCCGGACAAAATCCGGCCAATAATGCGCTGCTGTTAAGACTTGTAGGCGTCCGTAAGGCGCTTTTGTGGGCCTTGGCCACTCACGGGACGACTAACCGAGATTTCACGGCCCTTTTTCATCCCACGCTCGTAATCATCGGTCATGGCCGCCATTGCCTCTCTCAGTTGTTGCTTAAAGGTCTCGCGATCAATATTGGCGAACTCTTTATCAATATAGCTTTTGATTTTGTCATCGCTATCACGTGCATCGAGCTGTGGTAGCTTATCTAATGCGCCTTCAAGCCAGCCGGTGGTAAATGACTGTACGCGTCGCGTCACCTCTTGCGTACTGGTACCTGTGCCTGCAAAGCTATTGCGAAACTGGCCGATATGTTCATTCATATCACGATAGACCACATCGAAGGCAAAGGCGGCAAAGATGGCGCGGTCTGCATCACCAATAAACTCTGCCTGTTTTAGCCCCTTGTGATTGACGAGCACGCACTCCACCCCGAATCGGCTATTGATCCCGCGAATGATTTTTAAGATCGACTGGCCAATCGAAGCGGGCAGCAGCTTTTCTGAGCGCGTTTTGCCCATGCTGATGAAGTCAATGTCGTCTTGATCCAGACCATGCTTACGCATCAGTCGCTCGGCCATTTTTATCGCTTGCGCCGCTTCATTCACATTGGCGGAATTGCTGAGTTCAAGGCACTTAGCAATTTTTTTGAGCGCTTTGCTTTTCGGATCTGACATGCATACTTCCCGATAACGAACAAACTCACATTGTATCGCGTCCGCAAGATACAACAAAGGGTTGAAAGCATTGATGGCAAACAACGGTCTAGCTACAAAGGAATGATCGATGAGGTTAAGCGTGAATGAAGAGGGTGAGTATTGTGGGCATTGCTTTCGTGGTGTTGGCTGTGGTGGCGAATGCCGATATAGGGCGTCGTGTTATCAGCCAGCAAATTGACCCTGCGAGTTATATTGGGTTGTGGTTGCTGTCTGCCGCTATAATTGCATGGTTCATTTATGATGTACGTCGGGGAGAACACACAAGAAACTCTGTTGTGGGGAGGCAAGCTGAGCCAATGATCACGTGGCGATTAGCTGGGTTGGCTTTTTTAACCATAGCAAGTGCCGTTTTTGCCTCTCGGTTGCTTGACATAGGCACGTTAGCCCTAGTGATGATTGCGGGTGTACAAGGTGTTTTAGGTCTGATCGCGGCGCCATATCGTCAAATCTGGCAGTGGGCTGGAGTAATGATGATCTTCGCTGGTATTGGTTATTTATTGGCTCCAGGTATGTACGCGCCTAACACTGTCGGTGTTTTACTGGGGGTGATCAGCGCGAGTGCATGGGCAACTTATTGGCATCAGTTACAACAAGATGCTTCGTACGCGGGGTTTTTGTTTATGTCCAGTTTGCGATTAAGCCTTTTATTGGTGATGCCGTTGCTGATTTTTACCTTGCCCGGTTTACATATATCAGTATGGGGGGGCGGGTTAGCGATGCTCGCCGGTAGTCTATTTGTGGTGGGGAGTGTTGTGTTTTGGCGCGAAGTGCCCCGGTTATATCACCTGCTATGGCAAAAAATGGTATGGGTTGTGATTTTAGTTGTCCTCATTGGCTGGGTCGCCTGGGATCAAAGCAGCATGATGAATATGCGCTTAACCAGTGCAGCGGTGGTCGTGATAGTGGGTGTGTTGGTGATTGGGGGCGCAAACGGGTCAAGCTCGCCGGGATCATCGGGCTAAGGTATTAAGGCTGTTTATCTATACAGTAGTTAGTGGAGTTTGTTACACTGACACAATGATACACTGCCTCAAATGTCGATAACGCCTGTGAGTTTGTCTACGGCTCCCTATATGCAGCAAGGGTTTGTGATCACGCGCCAGCAGCGTGATCGCAGCCATGGCTCTACCATTATTTTATGGCTTTCAACCCCAGATGGCCCTGTCAAACTTTGTATCGACGATCAGCAAAGTGTGTTCTTTGTTCCCTTGGAAGAAAAAGCCCGCGTGGATACCTTATTACCCACGGTGGATCCTCTCGCGCACTGCAAAGCGGTGTCGCTCTCTACCTTTCAGCACACGCCCATGGCGGCTTGCTATTTTAGCAGTGTGAAACGCGCGCAAGAAGGACAGAGGGTGATAAGCGGGGCTGCCATCCCTTTGTATGAAGGAGATATTCGCCTTGCCGACCGTTATTTAATGGAACGGTACATTTGTGGCAGCTTGTTGTTCACCGGTCAAGCACGTCAACGCCAAGGCTACCTAGAAGTAACACAAGGCAAAGCCAAACAAGCCGATTACACCCCGGCATTACACCATGTCTCTTTGGATATTGAATGCTCACAAAAAGGGCAGCTTTATTCGGTGGGGCTAGACAGTGAAAAAGACAGCCGCGTGATCATGGTGGGCGCGCCTCAAGATAACGCGCCTGATTGGATAGAATGGGTCAACGACGAGGCGGCGTTGTTGGGGGCGTTAGAAAGATGGTTCGCCTATTACGATCCTGATGTTGTGGTGGGTTGGAATGTGATTGATTTTGACTTTCGCTTGTTGGTGAAACGCGCACAAATCTATCAACGCGATCTTCGCCTTGGCCGTGGCGGTGAGCGCGCTTTTTGGCGTGAAGGAGGGAGTAATAAACCAGGATTTATCAGTTTGTCTGGGCGTGTAGTGATTGATGGTATCGAGGCGCTAAAAACAGCGACCTACGGTTTTCGCTCATGGGCTTTAGAGGCGGTCGCACAAACGTTATTGGGAGAGGGAAAAGCGATTGATAACCCTCATGATCGTATGGCCTCCATCAATCGGATGTTTCATCATGACAAAGTCGCACTGGCCACCTACAACTTACAAGACTGCGTTTTGGTAAACCGTATATTTGATCACACTCACTTACTCGATTTTCTTATTGAACGCTCGCGGTTAACCGGGGTAGAGCTTGACCGTATCGGGGGCTCGGTGGCGGCCTTTACCAACTTATTTTTACCGCGCTTGCATCGTTCGGGGTATGTGGCGCCTAATCTTGCCAGTGAAGGGTGGATCGCAAGCCCCGGCGGTTATGTGATGGACTCAAAGCCTGGGTTGTACCACTCGGTGTTGGTCTTGGACTTCAAATCACTGTATCCCTCTATTATCCGCACCTTCCTTATCGATCCCTTGGGGCTTATTGAGGGGCTTAAAGCACAAGAAGCCGGTGAAGAGGCCAAGACGGTACCTGGCTTTCGCGGTGGTGTCTTTCATCGTGAAAAACATTATCTTCCCGCCTTGATTGACGATTTATGGCAAGCGCGTGATCGAGCAAAAAAAGCCGGAGAAAAAGCCTTTTCACAAGCGATAAAAATCATTATGAATTCCTTTTATGGGGTGCTGGGCTCACAAGGGTGTCGGTTTTTTGATCATCGTTTGGCATCGTCGATTACCATGCGTGGCCATGAAATCATGAAAACCACCCGTGAATTGATTGAGGGGCAAGGCTTTGAGGTCATATATGGCGATACGGACTCGACGTTTGTGTCCTTGGGCGGTGAGCAATCGAGCGAACAAGCGGACCGTATTGGGCAGCAGTTAGTGAGTGAAATCAATCGCTGGTGGCAAAGCCATTTACGCGACACATATGGGTTAGACTCGGCATTAGAAATTGAATACGAAACCCATTATCAACGCTTTCTCATGCCCACCATTCGGGGTCAAGAAACGGGCAGTAAAAAGCGTTACGCCGGCCGCGTAGTAGACAGACAGTCTGGCGAATCAACGCTGGTGTTTAAAGGGTTAGAAACCGTTCGTACTGACTGGACCCCGTTGGCACAAACCTTTCAAAAACAGCTATACCAACGCGTATTTGATGGGGACGAGGTAGATGAATTTATTCGCGAAATGGTAGAAAGCACCAATCAAGGTGAGCGTGACGATGCATTGGTTTATCGCAAACGGCTTCGCCGTCCATTGATGGAGTATCAAAAAAATGTGCCGCCACACGTTCGCGCGGCGCGATTAGCAGAAAGTGAAAACCATAAACTGGGGCGCCCCGAGCAGTATCAACGCGGTGGCTGGATAGAGTATGTGATCACGGTGAATGGCCCAGAGCCCTGCGATTATCTGCGCAGTCCGATTGATTATCAGCATTATGTTGATAAACAACTTAAACCGATTGCTGACGGTATTTTGCCTTTTATCGGCAAAGAGTTTGATACCTTAGCGTTGCCGCAATTAGGGTTGTTTTAAGCTAAACTTGCAATTCTGTTAACCACCCGCTTGAATAAAAGGATCAGCAGGGAGGGTGACGTGGAACAGCTCGATTTTTTCGAGGTGCCTAATCCGTGTAAAGGCATCTGTCAGGTCAACAATAAAGGCTACTGCAAAGGGTGCTTTCGCAGCCGCGATGAGCGTGTTCACTGGTATGCGTTCACTAACGAGCAAAAACGTAATGTCGTACGCCTTTGTCATCAACGTTACTTGCGTATTTCGCGCGCAAAAAGAAAACAAGCGCAAGAAGCCGCCCTGGATGCTACCCCTCTGCCTTACCAACCCTCTCTGTTTGATGACCCAAACGACGACCCTTCGTCTTAGTTATTCACGTTTCCTCTTCCTTGGTTGAATCGCTCTTTCGCTGGCGTGTTGTCACGTCCTTTCTAAAATAAAAGTAGGGGGGTGGCCAATGAGCGTTAAACTGTGTGTGTTTAAAGCGTGTAACGGATGGCAATGTGATCAGCAAGCGGGTGAGTCGGGTCTTTGTTATTGGCATGATCCTAATGTCGATAAGCGGAACCATGACGTAAGAGCCGCGGTAGAAGCTTGGGCGGCATCGGGTAAGCCGTTAGATGGGTTTCAATTGGCACGGACTGACTTGACGGATATTCATCTAGTGAATCGTGGTGAAAAGCAAGGGTACTCGTGCCAAGGTGCGGATTTCTATCGTGCAAATTTGACCGAAGCCCATTGTTTTGGCTTAGATTTACGCAATGCATCCCTCATGAAAGCGAATCTACTGCGCGCCAATCTTAATTGCACGCGGCTTGATGGTAGCAACTTACTCGGCGCAGATATGGCACGTACGGGGCTCGAAAACGTCGAATGGGGCGATCAATTCAAGCAAGAGCGACTAGCGTTTCGTGAAAAAGATCTGTCTCGGCGTCAGTCTTTGTTCCAAGAGTCGGAAGAGGTATGCCGAAATATTCGCAAGCAATGTGAAAAGCAGGGGTTGTTTGATGTGGCGGGGTCCTTTTTTAAAAAAGAAATGCGTTTTCGTCGCTACCAAATGCCGAAGATTAGCTTTCAGCGCGCATTATCGAAAGCGGTCGATTTATTTTGTGGGTATGGTGAAGACCCGTTGCGGGTGGTCATTTTTTCGGTGTTGGTGATTGTATCTTGTGCGCTGGCGTATTTTGCGCTGGGCACCACACAAGCGAATCCTATTTATCCTGGCCTGACGGGGGGAGAAGCCATTTTTTATGAACTGCTTAATGCACTGTATTTTAGTGTGGTGACGTTTACCACCTTAGGTTATGGCGATATTACTCCATTTGGATTTGCGCGCTTTATCGCTGCTTTTGAGGCGTTTCTGGGGAGCTTTACGATGGCGTTATTTGTGGTGGTGTTTGTGAAAAAGATGACAAGGTAGAGGCAGTCAGTGAGAGCATGATAAACAAGAGACAAAAAAGGCACCGAGAAGGCGCCTTTTTTCATGTCATCATGATCGCAAAGGCGATTAGATGCGGATGAAGTCCATGTGTTCAACTTTTGGCTTGAACGGGTGACGTTGGATGTCTTGTGGCTTCACTTTTACTTCTTGGCCATCAATAACCAGGATGATGCCTTCGTAAAACTCAGGCTTATCCATTTGGTTAACCACCACTGGGTGGTACAGTGCGACGGATACTGGCTCTTGGTTGCCACCGTAAACGATCGCAGGGAATTTCTTCTGATGACGCAGGCGGCGGCTCGCACCTTTACCCTTTTCTGTACGTACTTCAGCTTCGAATTTAAACATAATTAATAACTCTCTTTAGAGTGAAAAAACAGTACTGAGCGTAGCGACCTAACTCAGTACCCAAAAACGAGCGCGGATAGTAGCACTCGTTGACGGTTAAAACAAGCGTTATCATCGGGTATGACAGTGGCTTAACCCGCGATCACCGCACCTTTTACCTTTGTCTGCCCCACAGTGTGATCTTTGCTTTTCAGGAGGCGTCGGATTCTGAGAAGGCTTGCCCTCGGCTTTGCGCTAACATTGCCGTCAGCCTGTCTTGATTAATAAAGCTCTCCACATCAAAGATTTTCTGGCGTAGGTGCCAGAATCGGCCTTGTTTGCGTGCAATCACAAAGTCGGGCGGTCGAAATCGATGCTGTGACGCTGTCACTTTCGTCGGTGCGGTATCCGTGAAGGGACGATGGCGATCAACGAGGTGCGGACCCACAAAACGAGCTAAGAAATCTTGTTTCTGCTTTTTAGTCACGAGCGGCCAGACTTCATGTAAATCGTTACCTTCATGAGTATGATAGGTCACTTTGAGTTGTGGTTTTTGATATCGGTTTTTGCCCGCGGTGAGGGTCATGTCGGTACAAGCGACCACGAGTGCGTCTTTGAGCTTGAGTGCCTCGCGAAGTTTCTTGTCGGGGTCAATTAAGGGGGCATCACATTGGTGACAGCGACGTGCGGCAATGTCATTATCGGCCCCGCATTCATCACAAAATTTGGCGCGAAAGCGATAACCACAGATTTCGCGCTCACTATCCTCGTCTTCAAAATAACCTTGGCACTGGCGACCATAGTGTTCAATCAGGAAGCCATTGTCATCAAGTTTGCCCCAAAAGCTGTTATTAAATCCGCATGCGGGGCACGGAATTGTCACCAGCTCACTGTCACTATCAGGTTTCGGCATGCCTATTTCTGGTTGGTACAAGTCGTAGACATTCCCAGCGTAGTCGAGAATCAAACAATCTTGCTTTCCTGGCGCGAGGCGAAGACCACGCCCGGCAATTTGTTGATAGAGGCTCACCGATTCGGTGGGGCGTAGGATGGCGATAAGATCGACATGAGGTGCATCAAATCCGGTTGTCAGTACAGAGACATTCACCAAGTATTTGAGTGCCTTTTGTTTAAATGCATTGATGAGACGATCTCGTTCGGCGCTAGGGGTATCACCCACGATCAGCGCGGATGATTCGTTCGGCAAGTAATACAGTATCTCCCGCGCATGGTTAACCGTGGCCGCGAAAATCATCACGCCTTGTCGCTCTCTTGCATAATCAACAATTTGTTCGACTATTTGCGGTGTCGCGCGAGGCGCATTGGCGACCACTTTTTCGAGATCGGCCTCGCGATAATAGCCACTGGCTGTGCGTGACACCTGTGAAAAATCGTAGCTAAGCAGCGGTGCATCGAGTACATGAGCGGGAGTGAGAAATCCTTCATCCAAGAGGTGACTTATCGGGAGTTCGAAGACGCAATCGCGGAAAAAGCGGGTTTCGGTGGTACGGACTTTACCGCTGGTGTGGTATTGATAAATCCAGCCTTGTCCCAATCGGTAAGGCGTTGCGGTTAAGCCCAAGACTTTCAGGCCGGGGTTGACCCTTTGTAGATGCTGGATAACACGTCGGTAGCTGCTGTCTTCGCTATCAGGCACGCGGTGACACTCATCAATGACCAGTAATGAGAACTGATCAGCAAAAGCCTCTAAGTGACGAACCACCGACTGAACAGAGGCAAAGACGACTTTTTCATTCGATTCTTTTCGCCCTAAGCCAGCAGAGAAAACACCGCCAGTTAGATCATACCCTTCATACTTCTCATGATTTTGCTCAACCAGCTCTTTGACGTGAGCGAGCACGAGCACTCGACCTTTTGCGATACGTGCTAATTCCGCGATCACCAAGCTTTTACCCGCGCCTGTCGGTAACACGGCAACGGCTGGTGAGGCATGACGGCGAAAATAGTGGAGAATGGCTTTCACTGCGTCAGACTGATAGGGGCGTAAGGTATACATAGTTAAAAAACGGCCTGAATGAGGCCGTTTAGTTTACTGACTTATTCAGTTAGGTACAGGTTATTTGCTCTGCGATCGGTTTGGGTGCGTTAGAGCCGTTTGGTGAGGATGCAATGTTGACGACGTGGTTGATAATCAAATTGCTCATAAAATAGACGAGCACCTTTATTACCAATGTTCATTTCTAAAATCACAGCAACACAATCTCTGGCTGTTGCTTGTTTTTCCACTTCTGGGATCACTTGGGAGCCGACGCCCTGGCGGCGCCAGCTTTGCTTAATAAAGAATTGGTCAATCACACCAACGCTACCGCCATTTTCGACGCTAAAG
Source organism: Salinivibrio sp. ES.052 (assembly GCF_900141775.1). GTDB lineage: Bacteria > Pseudomonadota > Gammaproteobacteria > Enterobacterales > Vibrionaceae > Salinivibrio. The sequence continues at coordinate 905,409 of NZ_FSRI01000001.1, forward strand.
CTATAGGCTAACACTAAAAAACCAATGGTCTCGGTATCGCCACTATGCTCAACATCAATCAGAAATACATCGCCACGCTCGGGTTGTGCTAGCAGTGCGTTAAAGGTGGCAGCCACAGGCTCGCGATCAAAAGATAAGGCCTCATGCTCATGCTGTTCGTGTGAAAGCGTTAATAAGGTTTCAACGGCATCGACGTCGGGGCGGCGAAGAGAGACAATCATAGTGTTTCCTTTTTTATCACTGATTGGTCAAGACGACCGTATCATACTCGCCAAGCTGGTACGCTCAATCGCGATCAGCATTTGGATTGACACGATGTGACAGACTCGGCGTCTCAACAAAAAGCGTGCGCTAGTGCTTGCATTATTACTCACGCATCGCTCAGATAATGGGATTGAGTTTATGTCATGGCATCATTTTTTGCTGCCAAAGATGGTGAAACTTGATCTGTGTCTTGGCGACGATGTGACGTATAATCGCGCCAAACACAGGTGTAATGAACGGTAATATGCGATTAGATAAGTTTTTATGTGAAACCCTAGGGGTGACAAGAACACAGGCTAGTCGTGTTCTGAAAAGTGAGAGCGTGACTGTTGATGGGAACGTGATCAAATCAGGCGCGGTAAAAGTCAGTGAAGAGGCAGAGATTGAATTTGAGGGTCGCCTTTTAACCTTATCTGGGCCGCGCTACTTCATGATGCACAAACCTGCTGGTGTGGTGTGCTCGCATGAAGATGCCTTTAACCCCACAGTGTTTGTGCTGTTAGACGAAGTGAATGGAGAGAAACTGCATATTGCTGGCCGCCTTGACGCGGATACGACAGGCTTACTTTTGCTGACTGACGATGGCCAATGGTCACATCGCATTACGTCGCCTAAGCATCAATGTACGAAAACGTATCGCGTATGGTTAGCGGATCCGATTGCTGCAGATACTGCCAGTCAATTTGAACAAGGTGTGATGTTGCGTGGTGAGAAACAAGTTACTTTGCCTGCGAAGTTAGAGCAAGTAGATGACTACGAGGCATTGCTGACGATACATGAAGGCAAATACCATCAGGTAAAACGGATGTTTGCGGCGGTAGGTAACAAAGTTGAAGCGTTGCACCGAGAATCGGTTGGGGCACTGGAACTGGATGAAACATTAGAGCCGGGCGAATATCGTCCGTTAACGGATGAAGAAATTGCACTGTTACGCTAATTAACACGCCTGTCTCATCTCGTGAGCTCTCGTCACAATGGAAAGCACAGCATTTGCTGTGCTTTTTTAGTCCGGACAGGGTGTCATAGTGCTAAGACAAGATGACAGAGAGAAAGACATTCTTTCCCACAGCGACACAATAAATTGTTACACTTTGACCACGCTCACGTTATTTCCCTTTTTCCTGTCTTTTACGTTAAGGAGAGTTATGTCGCAACCATCGGCTGTCTCGGCTTCCCCAACCCAATTAAGCTGGCTTTTGATCTTAGTACTTGGTGCGATTGCAGCGCTGACACCCTTAGCGATTGATATGTATCTCCCGGCCATGCCAGCGATTGCCGCGGACTTAAATGCACCAAGCAGCGCGGTCAAATCAACCTTGGTCGCGTACACGGCAGGCTTTGCTATTGGGCAGCTATTCCATGGCCCGATCTCCGACAGTTATGGCCGCAAGCCGGTAATGTTGGCCGGTGTAGCACTGTTTTTCATTTGTGCGGTGATCAGTGCGATGGCACAAGACATAGACGTACTCACGTTTGTGCGTGCGACACAAGGGTTTGCGGGGGCTGCTGCCGCGGTCATTATTCAAGCTTTAGTTCGCGATATGTTTGAGCGCGAGGAGTTTGCGCGCACCATGTCGTTTATTACCTTGGTGATGACCATCGCACCGCTTGCGGCCCCAATGATCGGGGGCTATTTACTGATTTGGTTTGATTGGCGTGCCATTTTTTGGGTATTAGCGGCCTGGGCCTGTTTTGTTACTCTTTGTATTATTTTTAGGATCCCGGAAACGTTACCACGTGAAAACCGGCCACCAATGCGAATTGGTGCGTCATTGCGTAACTATGCGCGTATGTTAAAAACACCGTTTGCAGTGGGGATGATCTTTTGTTCGGGCTTCTCATTTGCCGGGATGTTCTCTTTCTTAACCGCTGGCTCATTTGTTTACATTGATTATTACGGTGTGAGCGCGCAGATGTTTGGTTATCTGTTTGCTCTTAACATTGTTTGCTTAATTGTGATGACGTTTATTAACGGACGCTTAGTGCGCAAAATGGGGTCGCACTGGATGCTACGTCTAGGGCTTGGCCTACAGCTGGCGGCTGGGATAGCGATTGCTGTGTTCCAATGGCTAGATGTTGGGCTTTGGGGTACCGTGGTTCCAGTTATGATGTATGTTGGGGTGATTTCAACCATCGGCAGTAATAGCATGGCTTGCCTGTTGGCCTGCTATCCGCAAATGGCAGGCACCGCGTCTTCTTTAGCGGGGACAATGCGGTTTGGGATTGGCTCGCTGGTTGGTGCAGGGGTTGCAGTCGCCTCAGACGGTACGCCTTGGGGCATGGTTGGCGCGATTGCCCTTTGTGCGATACTCTCTGCTGCTTTCTATTGGCTATTAGCAAGCAAAGAATCATGAGTTATGTCATCGAAATCCAAACTGTGATGGCGGCTGCCTTTGAGGATCTCGCGGCAGCGATTGCAGCAAAAAAAGTGGCTGATGCGCCAAATGCGCGCGAGGCCTTTTTGGGGCGTTGGGTGGCGCAGTCGATGAAAAAGCAGCGTTTTCACTACAGTGTGAAAGCGGACCTTCAGCGTTGGACACAGCGTGCACGTAGCGCGGGCACGCAAGCGGGACTAGACGCAGAGTTTTCTCGTATTCAGCAAGTCTATGCGGATTGGTTTCCGGTGGGCGAAGCGGTTTCACCCATACACCTAAACCAATTACAGCGGTTAATTGAACGAGCCACCAACGCCGGTTGGACGGTCCATACTCAGACTTCGATTGATCGAAAAGTGAAAATTATCTGTGATGGGCAGCATTCGTTGGTGGTGTGCCCACAAGCGACTCAGGCTGCATTTGATGACGATGATCACCTGACGGTCCCTTTGAGCGTATATGTTCGCGGGCCAGAGGTAGAGGTGATAACTTGGGCGCATCAGGCTCGTCTTGCACCGACTAAGGTCACCGATTATAAATCGAAGGTAAAATATCATGCTGAGTATCGTATTTGGCCGAACAATCAAGCCGATAGTTTGATGGTGATGCCGCATTAATGGGTCTCTATTGACTGATAAGAAACCGCTTCCGGGCGGTTTTTTCTATTTTAAAAGCCACGTAAACTACATATGTTCCCTATAGGTTGGAGTCTCGTGTGACCGTACTTTCCCGTCCCTTCTTTGATGCGGTGTTTTTAAAGCGCTTGCTTTTAATTGCGGTGCCTATTGCGCTGCAAACTATGATGTTTTCCAGCCGCAGTTTGGTCGACATCTTGATGGTTGGACAATTGAGTGAAGCGGACGTGGCGGCCATTGGTATTGCCGGTAAGGCGATGTTTGTCTCTACCTTGCTGATTTTCGGTGCCATGACTGGCGGATCGATGTTGGTGGCGCAATATTGGGGGGCGGGTGATAGACAAGGTTTTCGTGAAAAAACGGCGCTGACCGTCACCTTAACGAATGTTACGGCGGCGTTAAGCGCATTTGTCTTTTGGGCCTACGCGGATACCATTATTGGTTTTGCAAGTGATAATCCCACTGTCATTTCACTGGGCCAGGACTACTTGCAAATTGCCGGTTTATCGCTGTTTTGTCTTGCCAGTGTCTCCGGACTGGCTGCTGGCCTACGTGCGATGCACAAACCAGGGATCAGCACCTTTTTTAGTGGAGTAGGGATCAGTGTCAATGTGGTGCTCAATTGGGTGTTCATCTTTGGTCATTTGGGCGCGCCGGAGTTGGGGTCTAAGGGCGCAGCGGTTGCGACCGTGCTCAGTGGCATTGTTGAGGTTGTTGCCTTATACGTCTACTTGTATCGCCGCCAGCATTTGGTTGCCTTCTCTCTGGCTGATTGGCGAGCCTCACTCACCCTGGTCGCTGTAAAGCGCTTTTTGTCACTTTCGTTACCGACGGCGTTTAACTTTTTAATGTGGTCATCTGGCTTGTTCGTCTACCACGCTATCATCGGTCACGTTAACGAAGCGGGTCTTGCGGCTATCGCAGTGATAACCCCTGTCGAGTCACTCTCGCTGTCGTTTCTGATCGGTACTGCTAATGCTGCCGCGGTCTTGGTCGGTAATAACCTCGGGGCGCAACAGACAGAGACTGCGTACCATCAAGCCTGGCAAGTGGCATTATTTAACTTTATCGCTGGGCTGATCATTGCTTGCGTGATGTGGTTGATTCAGCCTTGGGTGCTGGGCTTTTTCCCAGCACTGACGGGGGAGACAGCGCAAATTACAGCGTATTTCTACTGGACGATGTGCGTGCTTATTGTGGTAAAAACCATTCCGATGGCGATGATTGTTGGGGTATTGCGTGCGGGTGGAGATGTGCGTTATTGCTTGGGGCAAGATTTTGTCGCGCAGTGGCTTATTGGCATTCCAGTGGTACTTACAGCGGCTGTTGTGTTCGAGTGGCCGGTTTATTGGGTTTATGCCTTGTTAGCGACAGAAGAGGTGGTGAAATGGGTTGGCTCTTTACTGCGGGTGAAATCGGGCGTATGGCTGAATAATCTTGTCAGTGATGCTCGTGGATAATAGGAAATATAAAATGGGAAGCTGCCCATTATTTTTAGCTCTTTTCTCAGTCCCTTAATTGGGGTACATTGCCAAATTAATTAAACAGTGTGACTTAGTTCTCGTTTATTGCTGTATTTAAGACACGATAAGGGTGTGCATTTGGCATGTTAGCTATTAAAGCGCTTTGTAAGGGTTATCAGGATGGGGGAGATTTTCACCCTGTGCTCCAAGGGGCCGCCATGTCTCTTTCGTCGACTAGCCAACTCGCGTTGATGGGTGAGAGCGGATCGGGAAAAAGTACGTTGCTTAACCTGATTGCGGGACTGGATAAACCAGATAATGGAGAAATTTGGTTTGATGGCACCCCATTACATGCTTTAAATGAACGGGCACGTACACAGTTTCGCCGTCAAAATATCGGTCTTATCTTCCAGCAGTTCAATTTACTTCCCACGCTATCTATCGCCGATAACATCCGATTTTGCCGCCAATTAAAAGGGCTAAAAGGTGATGCGAGCCTTTGGCGACAAATTGTCTCTCAGCTTGACCTGATGCCATTATTAAACCGCTATCCGGAAGAAGTGTCTGGTGGGCAGCAGCAACGTGCTGCGATCGCGCGAGCCTTATATATGTCGCCCAAGTTAATGCTAGCTGATGAACCAACGGGTAGCTTGGATGAGCGTAATGCGGATGCGGTAATGCGTTTGCTGACCACCTTAACGCGCCAGCAAGAGGCGAGCCTTTTGCTAGTGACGCACAGTGATACTGTGGCCAGTTACTTACAAGGCAGTGTTGGGCTGCAAGGAGGCGTGCTCAGTGTTCGGCCCCGTCGCTAACGCATTATGGGGGCACTATCGCCGCCATCCTTTTCAGATCCTGCTTGTTTGGTTAGGACTAACCCTCGGCGTCGCGTTGCTCGTGGGGGTGCTATCGATCAACCAACACGCGCAGAAAAGCTATCGTGAAGGGGCCAAGTTATTCAGTAATCCGTATCCATTCAGTATTCATCATACTCAGCGGACGAGACGCGTCCCGCAAGCGTTTTACATTGACTTGCGGCGTGCTGGCTTTACCCAGTGTGTGCCGGTGGATCGCCTACAAGTTGTGACGCCGTCACTTAATGATATTAATTTAATGGGCGTGGACATCATTGCGATGTTACCGCTTTTGTCTGAACGCGGGTTGGGTGAGGAACCGCAAACTGGGATTTCTCCCGTGAACGCAATGACTCCTCCGTATCCTGTCTATGTGGGTGAGGCCATGGCTAATCATAAAGGTTGGCAAGACGGTCAAATGATCACCTTGCTTGATTATCCTGCGATTGGGCCATTGCGCATCGTAGATAATGATGCGCTGAGTATGGGAACGTATTTGGTTGCCGATATGGCACTGTTACGTTCTTTATCGCCTCACTCTGGGATTGCCGAGGTGTTGTGCGGAGAACTTACTCAAGCGGAACGCCAACACATCCGTAGCGTTTTACCTCCTGCGCTCACACTGACAAAAACTCAAGCGACGCGACTGGGTCCGCTAACCCGTGCTTTCCATCTAAATTTACTGGCGATGGGGTTACTGGCATTTGTGGTGGGGCTCTTTATTTTCTACCAAGCAATTTCTCTTTCGATGACACAACGTCAGCCTCTTGTCGGCTTACTCCGGCAGTTAGGGGTCGATGGTCGTCAACTGTCTTTGGTGATGGTGGCGGAATTATTCGCTTGGGTTTCACTCGGGGTAGTGAGCGGTAATGTATTGGGCATGATCTTGGCGAATCAATTGCTTCCTGCGGTCGCAACGACGTTGTCTGATCTGTACGGTGCTGACATTGATTTGGTGATGCATTGGCAGTGGCAGTGGGGCCTGTACAGTGTGCTACTCGCGATACTAGGGGCGGCAATGGCGTCCGCTTGGCCATTAGTTCGCTTGATCAACACATCGCCCGGACGCTTGTCTCAACGCATGACACTCATTCGAGGGACACACCGTGAATACGCGGTACAAGCGATCTTAGCCATTTTACTGGGCGTCGCTGCTTGGGGCGTGGCTTATTGGGAGAGCAGCCAATGGCAAGGGTTCACCCTTATTGCATTGACGATGTTAAGTGCCGCTTTAGCCCTCCCTTATGTGTGCGGTGGGTTGTTTCATGCGTTAGCAACCCGTTATGCGGGCGCACGGTGGCGATGGTTTTTTACCGATGCAGCGGCGAGCCTTAGTTATCGCGGTGTCGCGGCAATGGCCTTTATGCTTGCCATTTCTGCGCATATAGGTATGGAAACGATGGTGGGGAGTTTTCGCACCAGTACAGAGACTTGGCTGCAGCAACGCTTGGCCGCAGATGTCTATGTACGACCCAGTAATGAGCTGCTACCACGAATGGCGTCATGGCTCGTCGAGCAAGATGATGTCTCGCAATTTTGGGCGACCTATCGGCGCGAACTTGCGGCGCCACAGGGCCGTCTTGAAGTGTTGTCAGTAGGTAATCGTCCACTAGAAAAACAAGCGTTAGCGGTTAAAGCCGTGCAACCGGATTATTGGTCGCAATTGCACCAGCAGCGTGCCGTGCTGCTGAGTGAGTCGTTGGCCGCTAAGTTTGGTGTCAATGTGGGTGAAATGGTGAACCTTCCCGCTCCGATGGGGGAGCGTTGGCAAGTGGCGGGGGTGTATTACGATTATGGTAACCCTTATGGACAGTTGGTGGTTTCTGCTCGAGGTGATGTGGGACAATGGTTGAAACAAGGAAGACCATCGCTGGCTGTGGTGTTGAACGAGGACACTAAAAGCGATCACTTTGTGAATAGGATCAATGCGCGCTTTAGTTTAAGCAATGGGCAAGTACAAAACCAAGCAGACATTATGCGCTACGCCATGCGTATTTTTGATCGTACCTTTACTGTGACAGAAAGCTTATGTGTGCTGATGTTGATTGTCGCCATTGGCGGATTGTTCTTCTCCACGTTGGCCACTGAGCTATCACGGCAACGTCAGTATAGTTTATTGCGTTATCTGGGTTTATCGGGGCGTGAACTGGTTGCTCTTGGGGGCGGTCAATTAGTGCTCTTGGGCCTTGGCAGTGCCTTAGTCGCCATTCCGCTGGGGTTAGTGCTTGCGGGGATGCTGATCCATGTGGTACTCAAAGCCTCGTTTGGTTGGACGATGTCGATGAGCTTCTTCCCAGTGAGCTACGCAACGACGATTGGCCTGTCGATGTTAGCGTTGATGGTAGCGGGAGCTTGGCCCGTTTATCGAATGCTTAAACGCACCGCGGCAGCCTCTTTACGTGATGCGCAATAGGAGACATGCAGTGAGAATGAATCTGAGAGGAATTAGTCACCTCTGGCGTTCGTTATTGGGGCTGGCAGTCATTGTCCTTATTGGTGCATTGATTGGGTGGGGTAAGCCACCACCTCCAGCTTCTGAGTCGGTACGTGGTTTTGATGTTTTTGCTCAGCAAAGTGGTTTTGCTACCGTTACACACGATTATCGCCCCCATTACCCACAAGACATGGTTTCCCACCCAGCATTTGCAACCGAATGGTGGTATCTGACAGCGACGCTCAGTGATCGGTCAGGGCAAGAATATGGTGTGCAATGGACACTGTTTCGTCGTGCGCTTCATCCGAGCACTGAATCAGGGTGGGCGAGCCAACAACTTTACATGGCGCATGTTGCGATCACTCGTGGTGACAAACAATGGGAAGCCGAGCGCTTTGCCCGTGGTGGTATCGGTCAAGCTGGTGTGACGCTGTCACCCTTCCAAGCTTGGCTAGATGATTGGCAATGGCTAGGCGGCGATCAGCCGCTACCTGCTCAAGTTCGTGCGTCATTGCCGAGTCAGAATACACCCGTTGGGTTTTCGCTCCAGGTGGCTGATGGGGGGTTGAGAGTAAAACAAGGTGATAAAGGATACAGTGTACGCCACGCTAACCAACCTTCCGCTTCGTATTATTTCTCGTTGCCTCAATTAATGATTAAAGGTCAACTGACCCTTGATGGTGAGACTATTCCGGTAACGGGTAAAGGCTGGTTTGATAAAGAGTGGTCAAGCGGTGCGATGGCAAAGGGCCAAACGGGCTGGGATTGGTTTGGGCTAAATTTGGATGACGGACGAGCCTTAATGGTCACTCAAATCCGCGGCACTAAGCCATTTGTGTTCGGGTCATTAGCGTACCCCAATGGGCGAGTTGTCTCGCTTCATCAAACGGACATTAAAATGCTACCAGTCAGCCATGCCAAAATGACTCAAGGAGCAAGCTTACCGATTGGCTGGCAAATAAAGGTGCCAGGCGAGGGGATTGATATCACTACCCAGCCACTTAATGTACAAAGTTGGATGGATTTAAGTATTCCCTATTGGGAGGGGCCCGTGCGAGTAAAAGGCAGCACAACAGGCCGTGGGTTTATGGAGGCGACTGGGTATTAACCTAAACCGACCCAAGCTTGGGTTTGATGAGGGCGCCAAATCGGTTGGCGATCGACGGTGATCACACCAGGGTGATTATCACCTTGAGCCGCGGAGATGGCGAGACTCAGTGCCGCGTCACTGATCGCTTCAAATTGTTGAGGGAGTGACTGCACCCCAAACGGCAGAAAGTCCAATATACGGCTGTCACCAAACGTGGCGAAATACAGTGCAGTCGGTGCAATCCCCGTCTGGCGAATCGCATCCAGTACGCCCTCACAAAGGGTAAAAGAGGTGGTTAGCAGTGCATCGGGTAAGTCTCCGGCTTCTATCCATTCGGTCATTAGCCGTTGTCCCTCTGCGCGGCTAAATGCGTGGCCATAACGTACCTGTCCATCGACTTGTTGAGCGCTCAAAGCCTGATGAAACCCCCTTTCGCGGTCTTGTGAAATTGCCAGTGAGGGTACGGCCCCTATCAATCCTGCTTGGTATACATCTGTGGGAGCGATTAGCATTTCGGTCAGCTGATACGCCCCTTTGGCATCGTCACTGAGTACATTGGCAAATTGAGTCGCATCTAAACCCCGGTCAATGGCCACAATGGGTGTGCCCTGGCGTTGAAGTTGGGGATAAAAGGGATGATTGGCGGGTAAGCATGAAGCCACGATCAGGGCATCGATTTTTCTTGAAACCAGCGTTTCAGCGACCACTTTTTCACGTTCTGGATCATCGTCCGACCCCGTAATGATCACCTGATAACCTTGGTCATGGGCTTTACGCTCGAACAATTTAGCCAATGTGGCATAACTGGTATTGGCAAGATCGGGAACCACTAAGCCCAGGGTGTGAGTGGTGCCTGCTCGTAAGGCGGTTGCTGCACGGTTAGGCTGATAATTGTGCTGTTCAACGACGGCCATCACGCGCTGACGTGTCTTTTCGCTGATCCGGTAACGATCAGCTTTGCCATTAATCACATAACTTGCGGTTGTTCGTGACACCCCAGCGAGACGGGCAATTTCATCTAGCTTCATAAAGCAATCCTTGAGTGGCCGATCGTTATTGATGGCTTTGTGAATGCGATCAAAGTTTACGCACTTCCGATCCAGAATATATTTGCATTATAAGCTAAAACGATTCAGCCTTAAAGCTGAAAGGTTTCAGCTGATGATGTTAATCACGTCAGCATCACACGTTTCGAGAAAGAACGATTGCGCCAAACGTCGAGAATGACGACTACAATGGGAATAACAAGGGCCCATCGGTCATTGACGTTGCATTGATGAAGAACTGTAACTCAAAGCTGAAACGATTCAGCTGGTGTGGAGCAGATAACGGCTGCCCGCAGGGCCCACTGATACAGACACACAATGCCATGGCAGCGAACACTGACGTGGCTGACCACTACATCAACCAGTGCACATGGCACTGAAAAAGAGGATAGGCCTCATGCTGGCACTTAATGCACAAGATATTCATATGCAGCAACATGCTGCCTCTAAGCAAGAAGCAATCAAAGCCATCGCCGGAGAGCTGACACAAAAAGGATTGGTGGAAGCAGGTTATCAAGATGGCATGTTAGCCCGAGAGGCGCAAACCAGCACGTTTCTTGGAAGCGGAATTGCCATTCCACATGGCACGACGGACACCCGAGACCAAGTAAAAGCAACGGGTGTTCAAGTTTTCCATTTTCCTAACGGCGTTGACTGGGGCGAAGGAAATATCGCTTATGTGGCGATTGGTATCGCGGCCAAATCTGACGAACACTTAAGCATTCTGCGGCAGCTGACGCATGTACTCTCTCAAGATGGGGTCGAAGCGCAATTGAAAACCATCCGTGGTGCTGAAGAAGTGGTCGCCTTGCTCAATGGCAAGGCAACAGACCCTCAAGCCTTGGTTTTCAAGCCAGAGATGATTCTTACTGGATTTCCTGCCACCGACATGACGACACTCCAAGCGGTCGCCGCGGGGTTATTAAAAAACCATCATTGCTTAGATAGCCATGGCGTGAGTGCACTTATGGCGTCTAGCCCGGTGCATCTTGGTCAAGGTCATTGGCTTTTAGGAGCGGCTGAGGGCGTGCAGAAAACCGGAATTTCTTTGGTGATGCCTGCTTGCTCGCTCACACATCAATCACAGCCTGTTAGTGCGTTGTGGTGTATGGCGGCGAATAATGCATTGCACCTTCCTGTCCTGGAGACCCTGATGGAGTGGAAGATCAGCAATCAACTCTCTACCTGTACGAATGACTCGCCAGACGCTTTGATTGCGGCCTTGACGCAAGGTTCATCCTTACCAAGTGCACCTTGTGAACCCGCGACATTGTCCGATGCAATGGCGATTGATGGCGAAAGTGGCTTATTCACCGTTACCAATGCGCATGGGCTGCACGCGCGCCCCGGTGCGATGTTGGTTAATACCGCGAAAAAATTCAGTGCAGATATCAAAGTTGCAAATGCCTCGACTCAATCACCCGCCGTCAATGCGAAAAGCCTCATGAAGGTGATCGCACTGGGGGTTAAACATGGTCATCAACTGCAGTTTACCGCCAGTGGAACTGATGCTGAGGAGGCAATTGCTGCTTTAGGAGCCGCGATTCAAGACGGTTTGGGGGAACACGCATGAGTGCCATTCTAACCGTGACCTTTAATCCCGCACTCGATATGACAGGTGCCTTGGGTGTCTTACAAGCGGGGGATGTCAACTTGGTGCAAAACTATAACCTGCATCCGGCGGGCAAAGGCGTCAATGTCGCGCGTGTCTTGAGCGATTTGGGTGCAGATGTGTCCGTCTCCGGGTTTCTTGGTGCAGATAACCAAGATCCTTTTGCGCACCTTTTTACCGAGCAAGGGGTTCACGATCACTTCTTGCGGGTGCCAGGTGTTAGCCGCACCAACGTTAAGCTGGTTGAAAAAGATGGTCGTGTCACGGATTTGAATTTTCCCGGCATGGCTGTTGAGCAAACGCATATTGATGCATTCACTGAGGCTTTGCTGTCTCTTGCCGATGACCACGAGTGGATCGTGCTGGCTGGAAGTTTGCCGCCGGGGCTATCGACGGTGCAGTTGAATACTTGGATATCCTCGCTCAGTCAAAAAGGGAAAAAGGTGATTGTTGATACGAGCCAACACGCCTTACGTGCAGCGGTTGATGCGGTCCCTTGGTTAATCAAACCCAATGAAGCGGAGCTGGCACAGTGTCTTAATGCACCGATCACGAATGAGCAAGCGGAATTACTGGCACGGGGTGAGCAGCTCTTTGCCCAAGGTATCGCCAATATTGTGATTTCTCGTGGGGTCGATGGCGTACTTTGGCGTGATCACCAAGGTTGGCTGAAAGCGGTTGCACCTGCGCAAACCGTGGTGAGTACCGTTGGGGCTGGCGATTCGCTGGTTGCCGGTTTGGTATGGGGATGCCAAGCCGGGTTGAAGAAAGAAGCAGCGCTTTGTCGCGCGGTGGCTTTGTCTGCACTGGCGGTTACCCAAGTAGGGGTCGGTGTTGGCGATATTGAAGACGTGAACCAATTAACCGAACAAATCAGCGTGTCGCCGGTTGAGTTGTCTGTGCGCGCGCAATAAAAACCAATCTATGAGTGGGGTAAAAGGTATGAAACTGGTTATTGTGACGGCATGCCCAAGTGGTGTTGCTAATACGGTTATTGCCGCGGGGCTGCTTGAAAAAGCGACCGAGGCCAAAGGATTGACTGCGCAGATAGAGTGTCAGTCGAGTATTCAAGCGACGACGCCTTTGTCGGCTGCTGATATAGAACAAGCCGAACGAGTGCTGCTCGTCGGCGCGCCAGAAAACACCGCACGCTTTAATAATAAATCAGTTTACCAAGCAAGCTTGGATGAGGTGATGGCGGATACGCAAGCGGTGCTTGATGCAGTGTCAGACAACGCGCAGCCTTATCAATCCGACACAGGTACCGCCAGTGTATCGAGTAAGCCGTTAAGCATTGTCGGTATTACCGCGTGTCCAACGGGTGTGGCTCATACCTTTATGGCTGCTGAAGCGATTGAAGAAGCCGCGAAGGCGAAAGGCTACCAGGTAAAAATTGAAACGCGCGGTTCGGTGGGGGCTAAAAATGGCTTAACCGACCAAGAAGTGGCAGAGGCCGACCTGGTCTTTATCGCAGCGGATATAGAGGTTGATTTAAGTCGCTTTGCGGGGAAGCGTCTGTACAAAACCAGTACTGGCATTGCATTGAAAAAAGCGGCGCAAAGCATAGATGACGCCTTGGCTAATGCAGATGTATATCAAACGTCCTCTTCCAATTCGTCGAGTTCAAACGCTGGTCAAGGTGAACGAACCGGCGTTTATAAGCACTTGATGACAGGGGTATCGCATATGCTACCGCTGGTCGTCGCTGGTGGCTTAGCGATTGCGCTATCGTTTGTCTTTGGGATTGAGGCCTTTAAGGAAGAGGGAACGTTAGCCGCCGCCTTAATGCAAATTGGTGGTGGCAGCGCATTTGCTCTGATGGTGCCAGTATTGGCGGGCTTTATTGCCTTCTCGATTGCTGACCGTCCTGGTCTGGCGCCGGGTCTTATCGGGGGGATGCTGGCGGCTTCAACCGGGGCTGGTTTCTTGGGAGGAATACTCGCGGGCTTTATTGCCGGTTACAGTGCCAAGTTTGTTGCTGAAAAAGTGATCTTGCCGGCCTCAATGGAGGCACTGAAGCCTATCTTGGTGATCCCTTTATTGGCGAGTTTGTTTACCGGTTTGGTGATGATCTATGTCGTGGGTGGCCCTGTGTCTGTGGCAATGGACGCTCTTACCACGTTCTTGCAAGGTATGAACTCAACCAATGCGGTGATCTTAGGGGTGTTACTGGGGGCAATGATGTGTTTTGACCTCGGTGGGCCCGTGAACAAAGCGGCGTATACCTTTGGCGTGGGCTTGATTGAGAGTGGTACCTATATGCCTATGGCCGCTATTATGGCCGCGGGCATGGTCCCAGCGCTGGGGATGGGCTTGTCCACCTTCTTGGCTAAGCGTAAGTTTAACGATGCGGAGCAAGAAGCGGGCAAAGCGTCATTTGTTCTGGGCTTGTGCTTCATCTCTGAGGGGGCGATCCCGTTTGCGGCCAAAGATCCAATGCGTGTTATTCCTTCATGTATTGCCGGTGGGGCCCTTACGGGAGCCATGTCGATGCTAATTGGCGCGAAACTCATGGCGCCACACGGTGGCTTATTCGTGCTGTTAATCCCGAATGCCATTAGCCCTGTGTTTATGTATTTGGCAGCTATCGCAGCGGGTACCGTAGTCACCGGGTTGGTGTATGCGGTACTTAAACCGGTCAGCCAACCTTCACCGTTGACAGCCGAAAAGCAGTCTTAGTGATCTCAGCGAAAGACCGTATCGAAAAAGGCCCTGATGGGCCTTTTTTGTTTTGTACATAAGCTCAATGTACGACTGCGATTGATATGGCAGAGTCTTCGATGGCGAGACGACCTATGATAAGGCTTCTGGCTCCGGCACCATTGGGTAACGTACGCCCATCATTTTTTCCATACAGTGGACAACCTGGCAGCTATAACCAAATTCATTGTCATACCATATGTAAAGCACGCAACGGTTATCCTCGGCAATGGTGGCTTGGCTATCCACAACACCGGCAAAACGAGAGCCAATAAGATCGCTTGAGACGAGCTCGGTAGATTGGGTGAAATCAATTTGCCCAGAAAGCGGCGAGTACAGTGCCACGTCTTGTAGATAGGCATTTATTTCATCTTTGTCCGTTGTGTTGTTTAAGTTGAGATTCGCGATAGCCATAGAGACATTTGGGGTAGGGACACGAACAGAGTTGCCAGTGAGTTTCCCTTTGAGGTCAGGGAGTGCTTTGGCCACCGCGCTCGCAGCGCCTGTTGAGGTTAATACCATATTGAGGGATGCCGAGCGTCCTCGACGGTCTCCGTTATGGTAGTTATCAATCAGGTTCTGATCATTGGTGAAAGAATGCACCGTTTCAATGTGGCCATTCTCGATACCAAATTTATCATGCATGGCCTTTAACACCGGCGTAATTGCATTGGTGGTGCAGCTCGCGGCCGAGATGATCGTATCCTCTTCACCAATCACGTCATGATTCACACCGAAGACGACGTTTTTAAGGCTACCTTTACCCGGTGCGGTCAATAAGACTTTCTGCGATCCTTTGCTGTCGAGATGCTGACTTAAGCCTTCTTCATCACGCCACATGCCCGTATTATCGACCACTAAGGCGTTATTAATCCCATACTGGGTATAATCGACCTCGGTAGGATTGTTAGCATAAATCACTTGAATGAAATTACCGTTTGCAATCACAGCATTACGTGCCTCATCGACGGTGATGCTGCCGTTAAATGGTCCATGCACCGAATCGCGACGCAACAAGCTGGCCCGTTTTTCTAAATCGCCTTCTTTTCCGCCCCGGACGACAATCGCACGAAGACGCAATGGATAGCCTGGACCACTTTTTTCGACGAGCAAACGGGCAAGTAAGCGACCTATGCGGCCAAAGCCGTAGAGCACCACATCTTTGGGGTCCACACCATTTCCGGTACCCATTAAATGACTTAGCTGATTGTGGATAAAGTCTGAAATGCCATTCGCATTGTCATGCGATTGCCAGTATGTCCATGCGAGTTGGCCAATATCAATTTTACTGGGGGCCAGATCCAGCTCTGCCATGACCTCGATGAGAGGCAATGTTTGGCTGGGTGCCAATGTGCCGCCGGTATATCGACGTGCGACTCGGTGTGCTTTGATGATATCGATGGTACTGGCATTAATGAGCTGGCGACCAAAAAGTTGAATTTCCACACCTTTTTGGCGGTAAAGCTGACTAAGCAGCGGATACATGGTTTCAGAGTGGGTTTGACTGGTTTGCCAATCGAGCAAGTAGTGTTCTGGACTCATGAATCGACCTTTTTCACGAATGATAGTGGGTGGGCAGGGTGCCCAGTAGGGACGATGACTGATCATTGTCAGCCTTATAATTTTGTGGCGCAGTCTAAATGATGCAGAATTATTCACCTACTAAAAATAAGTCTCTTTATTCAAGCACTAAAGGATCACTATCTTGCGGGTTACAGTGTGAGTAAGGCGATCTAAATGTGATCAATGTTGATACTAAAATGAAACAACTCACAGTTAGTCAATATTACTGTGAGTTAAAGCGAGGGGAATGGCTTTTTATTTTAGGTGGTAAATTAAGTGGGAAAGTGTGCGAGCCCAAAGAAGGAACGAACAAGTGACAGGATTGCCACTTGTTGCTAATCATTTTTTCACGTTTACACATCGGAGCATCAAATGCCGAGCTCATCTAACAAGTCGTTACTACCACCATCTTTCTTTTCACTTTTATCCGTAGACTTTTCTTCGAGCCGGCGAACCGTCTCCGCTTCTAGGATAGAATCAGGATCAACCTCTTCACCTTCTTCGAAATCTTGCAGTTGAATGAACTCAGTACGTTCCATCGCCAGCTCAAGATAGAAGATATGATTCTGTTCGGTCGTAAAGCTGACGCGGCGTGCCTGAGGCTTATCAATATTGCTGTCGACGGAAACGGATATGTTTTTATTCACCGCCATCATTTTCGGTTGGTTTTGCGTAATTGATGTTTGAATCGAGCGTTTAATTTTACCGGTAAAGTCACCAATGATTTGGTTCATTAGCTCACCGAGTACATCGCCCACTTCATCGGCGGTATGTAACGTGGCCAGCTCTTCTTCTGGGATCCCCATATGCTGCATGTAGTTTCGATAAATCTCTAATGCCGCAGCGGAAGAGAAATTAATCACCACGAGCCCAGAGAACCCGCCATCAAATAACACAAAACAGCCTATGTCAGGTTTAAGGCTTGTTTTTACGATCTTTTGCACCATGGCAGCATGGTGTACCGGAGAATCAGTGGCCTTGGTTAATACTGCCGTGGCGGACTGACAAAGCTTAAGCAGGATGTCCTCGGAGGTGACAACTTTGGTTTTTCTCATTATTCACTACCATAATGGTTGATGGAACTTACTGTCAGTGTGGCACCGGATTGTCAGATTTGTACACTGATTTTCCGGATATCCGGATAAGGGATCACATTCATTAGCGATGTCAGGGTACTAGCGATGGTTCGCATCGATATTATCCAGCGTGTCAACGAGCCGAGTCATCGCTTTTTGCATTCGGTGTAGCGCCTCTAATAAAGCATGGGTATCTTCCGTTTGAGCGGCTTGCTCTGCGTCAAGGCATGTTTGGTGTAACTCTGTGGCCCCAATACTGCCCGCGGCGGATTTTTGCTTATGAGCCGCATCTTTAATGTGCTTCCAGTCATCAAATGGCGGTTGAGCCTGAGCCAGTTCGATAAGGCTTGGTAGGCTACGCTGCTGAAAAATAGCGACGATTTCTTTAAAGGCCGTGAATTGGCCAGCGTAAAGGCGTTTAACCACGCTTAGATCTAAAACGTCAGGAGAGGGGGGGCAGACTTTTGTGGGGGCGTCGTCAGCGTTTATTGGTGCTGGGGTGTCACGCTGATTGAGCCAATAACTCAATCGGTTGTCGAGTTGGTCTAGTTCAATGGGTTTAGTGATGTAATCATCCATCCCTGCTTCGCTACAACGGGTTTCTTCGCCGCTGAGTGCATTAGCGGTGATGGCGATAATAGGAACGCGTGGAGAAGAGCGTTGGATTTCACGTAATGCGGCAGCAAGCGCGTAGCCATCTTTATTCGGCATGTGGCAATCGGTTAAAACTAAATCGAACTTATCGTTTTGATAGACTTCAAGCGCTTGTTTGCCATCATCAACCATGACGACGTGATAGCCCAGGTAGCGAAGTTGTTGGGTTAAAACCTGCTGATTGGTGGGGTTGTCCTCTGCGACGAGAATGCGTCCACGGATAACCCCAGCTGCGTTTTCTCGTGGTTCTATGCTTAATGGCGGAGGGGTAAGAGATGGCTCGTTCGACTCACCTAGCATGCTGATATCTGGACTTTCGAGTCCTAAACATACCCGGATACCATGCACCAAACGGCGGTAAGTCAGTGGCGAGGCAAAAAGCTCAACAATGCGTTTATTGGGGTGGGTCGCCAGTGACAAGGTCTCTTTTAGCACGATCACGTGATCAACAGCGAGCCGGTTAATGGCATTGTCTGGATTCGTGCGTTTGGTGATCAAAATTATATGATGGGTAGCATGGTCCTGATCATATGTTCTGGCGGTTTGTTCGAGATCAACGGTGTCATGTTTAATGCCTAAATGATCAAGGTAAGCACATATTGCTGTTTTAAGCGCGCTATCTGGCAAATCAAGATAAATCAGTAATGACGCAATATTATGGTAATCGATGGGTGCCGACGGTTGTTCAGCTAAGGGACAGATCCCGTAACTCAAATTGACGGTAAACTGAGTTCCTTTCCCTTGTTCACTGTTAATTTCAATATCACCATTGAGTAAGTCGATAATATTTTTACAAATCGCTAAACCAAGACCCGAGCCTCCATATTCACGGGTGGTCGATGATTCGGCTTGGTTAAACGGTTGGAATATCGTTTCCAGTTTGTCTGGATCAATACCGATACCATTATCGCTAATGATGAAGGATAAACCGGCTTGTTTTGGCGGGGCCGTGATGGACGGCACGATTCGCACATCCACCAGCCCTTGCACCTGGTTCGAGCCTCCGGAGAATTTAATCGCATTGCCGACTAAGTTAAAAAGGACTTGTTTTAGCCGGTTAGGATCACCGATATATTGATCGGGCAAATTTGGAGCGATAAAGAGTGACAGAGTGACGTTTCGTTTGCTGGCCTCATGACTCACGGTGTCCATCACTTGCTCAACGGTTTCTGACAGTGAAAAGGTAACACGTTCAAACTGGAGCTTACCTGCTTCGGTACGGGAAAAGTCGAGTATATCGTTAATAATAGAAAGCAAAGAGAGCGCGGACTCTCTTACTGTACTGAGCAAACTGTGTTGTGACTGCGTTAATGAAGAACGGCGCAACATATCGATCATGCCAATAACGCCATTCATGGGTGTCCGGATTTCGTGGCTCATAGTCGCAAGGAATTGCGCTTTGGCCCGTGATGCACTTTCCGCCCGCTCTTTTTCTGCCATTAGCTGCTCTCGCGCTTGATTACGAGAGATGATGTGAGCACGAAATATTACCAAACCCTGTGCAATCTTACCGACTTCATCTGTTCTATCTTGGAAATAACTGTCGGGAGGGGTCATATCGCCTTCGACGAGTCGTTGCATTGAGTCAGCAAGGACAGCAATCGGCTGTGTGAAAGTGCGATAGATATAAAGGTACATTGCACCACTCACAAACAAAATAAATAACAATAGATAACCGAGATTGAGTTGGTTGGAATGAAGAATCGATTGTAAATTGATCATGGAGCCGCTGACCACTTTGCCTGTCTCTTGGGCAAAGGTGGATAAGGCGTCTTCAAGTGATTGATACTCTTGATCACTTAAGGTACGAACAGCCATCATCGCGCCGACTTTAGCGCTCGGTTGATAGTTGTTAAAGATGGCAATACCACTGCGTTTAAGGCTGGTGAAATGACTCTCCAGCAATGCCACTTTTTTGAGTGACGCGGGATCGTTGAGTTCGAATTGAGCTAACGATAGATACCGCTCGAAAGTAGCCATGTCCTCGACAAAATGCTGTCGACTGCTTTCTCTACCTTCTAAGTATTGATTGAGCTCGGTGAGCATGTCTCCATTTTCATCAACGAGTTCATCAAGGTATTGTAAGATAGCGACGTTATCTGGTTGTGTGAGCGATTGTGCGGCTTTTAGCTCGGCAATCAGATTATCAATTGGGCGGACGACATCAATTGATAAGCGCATGACTTGTTTACGTGCCCATTGTTCAGCCACAGGGTCAAACTCGGTTAACACTTTTTGATGCGCAATCCGCTGAAAGCGTTCATAGAGTTGACTGATCTTACTGAGTTGTGGCTGTGGCTTAGGTTTGATATCACGAAGTTTTTTCAATGAGTTTTCAAAGGTCTGCTGATTTTCTAGAAAAACAGCAAGCGACTCATGTCGTCCCATCACATACTTAAGCATGCTCGCGTTCATGTCGCTGGCGGCTCGCAGCATCTTCATGGTGATAATTGCACTCGGAATTTCCTGGTTGGTCGCGCGCTCCACATCTTGGTTGACCCGCTCTTGCATGATGTAGCTTGAGACTGATAACCCCAGCACCATTAGGGTAATAAAAGTCATGATCAATCCAATTTTACTGACAATACTTTTACTAAATGGGCGGGAGCGGTTTACCTTCATGGGTTTTTCCTACATCCTTGTGGGCGATTGATTCTGAGCTTATCCGTATTACGTTGTGCTGTGTGGTGTTGCTTGCTTTTATCACGGCAAACTAGGACTATACTGCAAAAGAGGCTGGGTCAGTCGTTTGTATGAGTTAAGCTTATTATTGGCTAAGTTAATATGCTTAGCCAATCGTAGTTTTGGCAATGTATATAACCAGTATGATGGCTGCGTGAGTTATTGCGCATGCTATCTTATAATATACAGTGCGTTAAGCGCTGCGAAGCGTGACTCGGTTTCTAATTTCGTCCTCAAGGGGCGCATATCGCGGATGTTCGCGATACACTAGCGGCATATGAACAGTCTAAGGACAAGTAACCATGGTAGTAGACTCAGACGGGTATCAAGCACTGATCGAACACTTTGCGTTTAATCTTACTGTGTTTGAACAACCCGGTGAAGCCATTGGCAATGACACCATTGCTGATATCGTGCACGACTTAGTCGCCTCTAACATCATGACCATTTGTGAACAAAATCCTGGGCTCTCGTCCGCACTGCGGTTCACCATACTGCGTGAGGCCGATCGTGTGGTTGAAGACATGGAAGAAGTCTTAGCAGGACGATGGGAGCAACCTGTTACTGCTGAGCAGGTCGGTTTTTTAGAAGAATATGTGGCCCTGGTTAAAAATTTGTTTGATGGTGCGATGGTTGAGCTCCGCTAATGGGAGGACTAAGAACGTCAACCATGGTGCGATTTCCTCTCAATACCTCTTTCCCTGCCAGCATGGCCGCGATAGCATCATTAGATTTGGTATACTAGGCGGCCATAACCCACAATCCAGATGTATTGATGCCAGAGCCAGAGCAGAGTCACGCCATACAACGCCTTTATAAGACGCGCTTAGCCCGTGCAACGCGTCCTTATCTTGCGCGTGGTGCGGGGGTCGATCGTTGCCAGTACTGCATGTTGGTTCGCCACTATTGTGTCTGTGCGCATCGAGCAGCACGTCAAACCCAAGCGGCTTTTATACTGCTCATGTATGACGATGAAGTATTAAAACCAAGTAATACTGGACGTCTTATCGCAGATTGTGTGGAAGATACCCATGCCTTTATTTGGTCGCGAACCGCTCCCGATCCTGAGATGTTGGCAATGTTATCTCACCCTGATTTTCAACCTTACGTTGTTTTCCCTGCTCAATATGCAGCGTCAGAGCGCGTAGTCAACGTGCCAAATAATCCTCCCTCAGGAAAACGGCCACTTTTTATCATCATTGATGGTACATGGCGGGAAGCAAAAAAAATCTTCCGAAAAAGCCCTTGGCTTGATCATCTGCCGGTTTTGAGTATTCAAGCTCAGGCATTCTCGCGTTATCAGGTTCGTGATGCGCACGGAGAGAATCAGCTAGCGACCGCAGAAGTGGCTGCCGAGACCCTAGTCGCTAACCAAGAGCCAGAAGTCGCTGAGTACCTTAATCAGTGGTTTGATGTGTTTAGGGAGCGATACCTCGCGGGTAAACGACAGAAGACATTGCCCGATAGGGATGCATTGGCTGTATTTATAACACATCAAGCGCGCCACAAAGCCGATGAGGCAGTCTAGCTCTAAAATGTGATTAAAAAACAACGAAATTTGCCAAGACTCACGGACTTATCGCTTTTTTTCGTGAATAATCTGGTTATATAACGACAAACATATAGGTGACTTAGCCATGTATTACGGCTTCGATGTGGGCGGCACAAAAATTGAATTTGGCGCCTTCGATAAACAACTCAATCGTGTTGCGACCGAGCGTCACCCAACACCAACGCAAGATTACCCCGCATTAATCGACACATTGGTGCGGTTGGTGGAAAAGTACGATGCGCTGTTGGGCACGAAGGGAACAATTGGTATTGGTATTCCAGGCTCACAAGCCGAAGATGGAACCGTATTAACTGTTAACGTACCTGCTGCGAATGGGAAACCCTTGCGTGCTGACTTAGAGGCGCGTGTTGATCGTGAAGTACGTATCAGTAATGACGCGAACTGCTTCGCTCTTTCAGAAGCTTGGGATGAGCAAGCGCAATCGGCGAAAACCGTGTTAGGGCTAATCTTGGGTACAGGGTTTGGTGGTGGTTTGGTCATCAACGGGAAAGTGATCAATGGTAAAAACCAGATGGCAGGGGAAGTTGGCCATATGCGGATGCCGATTGATGCGTGGTTTCGGTTAGGTGAGCATCCTCCAATGTTTAACTGTGGCTGTGGTAATAAAGGCTGCTTAGACAATTATCTATCGGGGCGTGGGTTTGAGCAGTTGTATGCCCATTTTTATCAGCCGTTATCAGCCATTGAGATTATCGAAAACTATCGTCAAGGTGACTCCGATGCGGTGGCATTTGTTGACTGTTTCTTTGATGTGCTAGCGATGTCTCTAGGTGGCATTTTAACGGCCTTTGATCCAGACATGGTGGTACTTGGCGGTGGCTTGTCTAACTTTGATGAACTTTATCAAGCTATTCCTGCGCGCTTACCGAAACACCTCCTGTCTGCTGCAAATGCTCCGGATATTGTTAAAGCTCAGCATGGTGATGCTGGTGGGGTTCGTGGAGCTGCATTTTTGCACCTGGCTTAGCGGATGAGGCATTTTCGCTACTTGAATTTTGAAATGGTGCTATTTCAAATGAAAAAAGCCGACATTAGGTGTCGGCTTTTTTATCGTTAACTGTCCCGTCCTGAAATACGTTGACATAAAGAGGACTTCTTTATGACAACATCAAGTAATTCAAGCCGTAAGCGCACGCAACGTGATTACACCTTAGCCTTTAAATTAGGCGTTGTAGAGCGTGTTGAAAAAGGCGAAATGACGTACAAACAAGCTCAAGCCCGTTTTGGCATTCAGGGCCGCTCAACGGTACTCGTCTGGCTCAGAAAACATGGTAGACTCGATTGGTCGAAGCCATTTCAGCATCCCCTTATGCCACATTCAAAAGAAACCCCATCCGAAACTATCAAGCGCCTTGAGCGTGAGTTAGCCGAAGAGAAACTGCGTAACCAAATCCTCAATGGTATGGTCGATATCATGGACAATGAGTACGGAGCCGGCCTCAGAAAAAAGTACTTATCCGGTACATCTGGCAAGCCAAAGCCAAAAGTAAAATAAAGTTAGCGGCGGCATGTCGTGCCACAGGCATTTCTCGGCAAGGTGTCTATCAAGCCGTTGCTCGAATGGAAAGCCGAAGAGCTGAACTATCAATCATCAGAGACTGGGTCCAATACTGGCGTAAGTATATGCCGAGGTTAGGGGCGCGTAAGCTCTACGCGTTGGTAAAGCCCAAGCTAGTTGAACACGAAATTAAGCTAGGGCGAGACGGGTTTTTTAGCTATCTGAGAAGCGAAGGCTTACTGGTTAAACCCAAGAAAAGCTACACAAAAACTACGTGTAGTAAGCACTGGATGAAGAAGCATCCTAACCTGCTAAAAGAAGACGGACTGCATGATGCTGCGCATGTACTGGTCAGCGACATCACTTATGTTGAATCAGACCAAGGTGTGCACTATCTGTCACTGGTGACCGATGCCAACTCACGCAAGATAGTGGGTCATCACGTTAGCGAAGATATGAAAGTCGACAATGTAGTGAAAGCGCTGAAAATGGCCGTCAAAGATAAGCGCTATATCGGCAATGCGGTACATCACTCAGACCGAGGTTCGCAATACTGCTCAGCCGTTTATCAGAGTGCGCTACAGGAGAGTCAAATCCAGCCGTCGATGACGGATGGTTATGATTGCTACCAAAACGCGTTAGCGGAAAGAGTCAATGGCATACTGAAGCATGAGTTTTTACTGTACCGGTGTAAGACACTGACAGAGCTTAAAATACTGGTAAAAGAATCGATAGCGATATACAACGAAATGAGACCGCACCTAAGTTTAAGTATGGCAACCCCCAATCAGGTGCATAATAAAAAAGGCCAGCTACTGGAGCTGGCCTAAAAACTGTCAACCTATATTAGGACGGGACAAACGAGTCATCATTCACTCATATTATTTTATTTTTGGCACTGATGGATAGCGTAATGCAATAACTCGAGCGCAGTTTTGTCCGTGGGTGGCAGAGTCGCGTCGGATTGTGCGATAGGCGTGGTGCGTTCTCCCCAACGAATGAGCCCAGCTCCCCATGTTAAGCCAGCGCCAAAGGCTGCGGTGAGCAGCTGGCTGTGAGGCTTGACGACACCTTGTTCTACAGCCTCACACAAGGCGATGGGGATAGTAGCTGCAGAGGTATTACCATAATGCTGAATATTAATGAACGCTTTTTCTCGTTCGATCCCAGCGTGATCACACAGGGTTTCGATAATGCGTTTGTTGGCTTGGTGAGGAACCACGAGATCAATGCTATCAGCATCGAGTTGATTACGTGAGAGCACTTGATTGGCGGCTGACCCCATTCCTTTTACCGCGCGTTTGAAAATATCCCGGCCAATAAAATCAAACGAGAAGTGACCGTTTTCAGGATCAAAGCGATCCATTGCCGTACCAAAAGCGGGAATCGCCAACACGTCTCGGCCTGCTGGATCACAGCCAAGCTGTGCATCAAGTAATCCCACTTCTTGTTCGGTTTTGCTGACCACTACCGCTCCCGCACCATCACCGAATAGCACGGCGGTATCACGCTTGCTCCAATCGAGATACCAAGTTAAGTGCTCAGCTCCAATAATTAATGCATGCTGGTAGTGACCAGCTTGCAGCATCTTGGTTGCAGTTTCCAAACCATATAAAAAGCCAGTACAGGCTGCATTCATATCAAAGGCGGCAGCGCGCAGTGCGCCTAGGCTCCCTTGTACTTTTGAGGCGATGTTAGGAATGAGTGTGTCGGGGGAGCACGTCGCAACAATGAGAAGATCCAATTGGCTTGCTTCAATACCCGCTGCTGCCAGCGCGCGTTGTGCTGCAATGGTTGCTAAATCAGAGGTCTCTACATGGCTCACACGGCGAGCTTCAATGCCTGTGCGCGAGCGAATCCATTCATCATTGGTGTCTAGGATGGTGCTGAGATCATCGTTACTCAACACAGTGGGTGGGAGACACTTACCCCAGCCCGTTATTTCTGCAAATGCCATAGTCGATTACGGGTTATTAAGCGTTGCGACAGTGTAAACCTGAAACCTGATTGAAACAATTTTGATGACTGATAAGGAGTGAAAAACACTACCTGACGCAAATGCCAGGCAGTGTGTCGCGGGCGTTACCAGAAAAGACGGGTGAAAATTGCCAATACGACAATACAGACAATATTTAAGTACAAACCGACGCGCATCATATCACGCTGCTCAATATGGCCTGAACCAAACACAATGGCATTAGGCGGTGTTGCGACAGGTAACATAAAGGCACATGATGCCGCAATAGCGATCAGCGCCGATAGCGCCACTGGAGACACGCCTAGGGCTTCGGCGATTGTAGCAAAAACCGGTACCAGTAGCGCGGCGCTGGCAGTGTTACTCGCAAATTCAGTAAGAAAAATGACAAACGCAACGACACCAAGCATGGTAAAGAACAACCCTGACCCCGTGAGGGCATTGCTCAGGTGATTGGCCAGAAATAAGCTGGTACCTGTTGCTTTTAATACGTTGCTTAAGCAGATACCACCACCGAAGAGCAGTAACACGCCCCAATCAGCTGTTTTTTCTACTTCTTTCCATTTCACCACACGCGTCGCGCCTAGCAAAACGATCGCGGATAGTGCCACAATCGAGTCAAACTTGCTGAGGCCGCCGAGCATGGCATTTAATGGCTTACTAAAGATCCAAGCACTCACTGTGAGGGCGAAAATCGCAATGGTGATCAGGCGTGGCGTGTTCCAACTAAAACCACGCTGATCGGCTTCAAAACTGTAACTCAAGTTTGGTTTTGTTAGCAGGTACAGCACAGAAACGGCAACTGGGAGCAAGACCAGTGTTACGGGGAGCCCAAGCGTCATCCATTCAGCAAAACTCAGTCCTGCTTCTGCTGCGGCAATCGCATTAGGTGGACTACCGACAATGGTGGCGATCCCGCCAATACTGGCACAGTAGGCGATCCCCAGGAGGACAAACACATAGGTGCCATGATCTTTTTGGTTGTTGACCTTGTGTAAAATCCCTAATACCAGTGGCAGCATCATGGCTGTGGTGGCTGTGTTGCTGATCCACATCGATAAGCCCGCCGTGACCCCAAATAGCATCATCACTGCGACTGACATTTTACCTTGGGCAATGGTCAGTACCTTATTTGCAATCGCTTGATCGAGCCCTTGTGCCTGTAACGCCGCGGCTAACGCAAAGCCACCGAGAAATAAGAAAATGATCGGATTGGCGAAGTTAGACATGGCGGCAGGGGTTTCAAATACGCCGAGAGTAACCGCCATAATAGGCACCAGTATGGCAGTGATGCTGACATGAATGGCTTCTGTAAGCCAAAGCACAGCAATAAAAATTAGCAAGCTAAGGCCTGTCGTTACATCGGCTGCAAAGGGTAGGCTGTTATACAAAATGAAAAACAGCGCAATATCAGCAAATAGAATCCAGGCTTTTCGATCCAATCCCGGTGAACGGGAAGAGAGGGATTGCACATCCATAGGGCATCCTTTTTAAACGTTATTGGGTCTTTATGTTTTTATGTTTTGAGTAATGTTTGCTTGATAAGCTCGGTTTTAAGCACAAATAAACCGCCATTCTTTACCAAGCGATGGCTAATATACGCGTTATCGAACAGAGTGTTAATCGATTGCAGGCAGGTTTTTAAACAAATAATTAAAACAATGTGAAATTTGTGATTAGGGCGGCATTGGTAGGATGTGTGCTAGTTACTCGAATTTGAGAGGCCATCAATAGGCTCTTTCGGGCCCGTAAACTTGGGTTTTACATTGAGAATAAAGCTATCTAAGACCGCTTTGGTTCTTGCTAGTACTTCTCGCGCGCGGATCTTGGCCCCCGCCCAACCTTGAGGGCTTGGAACAGCGTAACAAATCGCATCAATATTGTTAACGTCAGCGAGAAATAACGCCCGCTCACAGTGAAACTGTTGAGTAATCACGGTAAAACGAGCAAGGCTAAAGACTGTTTTGGCACGGACTATGGAATCAAGCGTTCGAAAGCCGGCATAGTCAAGGTGAATTGCTGCTTCGGCGATCCCGGCTTGGCGTAAGTCCCGTTTCATGGTCCAAGGCTCGTTGTATGATCGATGGGCGTTATCGCCACTAAGCAAAAGGTGACGGACTTTGCCGGCATGGTACAGAGATTCCGCAGCGTTAATACGATAGGTATAGTAAGGATTGGGCGTTTTCCCAATGTATTTACTGGTTCCGAGTACCAACCCTACCTGCCGTTTAGGTAGCGTTTCGACGTTTTTGAAAACACGTCCTTTGGCATTGAGCGTGATCGCAACATCGCTGGCACCCATGATGATGACAGTAAAAACGGTGAAGATAGCTAGTGTGATCATCGCTTGACGAAAAAGGCGCCGGAGAGCCATGGTGCGTATTATACCTTTATTCAGTAGACAGCACTCGTTGGTAGCGGGTGCGGCAAGTAGATGGAATGTTAGCAAAAAAAGCGCCTTAATAGGCGCTTTTTTCTGTCAGTCTTTGGTTAAAATGAAGTGCGCTTATAAGCGCGATATTCAGGTGACCAAAAACTGTCATCGATACGTTTTTTCAAGGCTTCGTCTGATAGTTCAGCCGCGATCCCTTCAACAATTGCTTCTTTAGCAACGGCGAAAGCAATACGTTTCGACACCTGAGTGATATCTTCCAAAGGCGGGAGTAAGGCACCCATGCCACGCTTAGCTAAGGGCGAACATTCAGACAGTGCTCTCGACGAAGCCATCAGCATTCCGTCGGTGACTCGAGAAGCGCCGACAGCCAATACCCCGAGCCCAATACCTGGAAAAATATAGCTGTTGTTGCACTGTGCAATGGGGAACGTCTTGCCATTGTCTAAGCGTACCGGTTCGAATGGGCTTCCCGTGGCAACCAAGGCTTGACCATTGGTCCAACGCAAAATATCAAACGGCGTGGCTTCCACACGGCTAGTTGGGTTAGACAGTGGAAAGATGATTGGGCGTGGGCACGTCGCGTGCATTTCTTTAATCACGTCTTCAGTGAAGAGCCCCGGCGCTCCGGAGACACCGACGAGTACGGTCGGTTTCGCATTTCGAACCACGTCCAATAGCGAGATATTACTGTCTTCTAACTGCCAGTCTGAAAGTGCATCGCTTTTTTGCACCAGCTTTTGTTGGAAGTCGAGCAAGTTTGGCATCGCATCAATGAGTAGGCCCCAACGGTCGACCATATAGACACGTGCGCGAGCTTGTTGATCGGAAATACCCTCAGATACCATTTGTGCGATAATGGCTTCGGCAATCCCACACCCGGCAGAGCCCGCGCCTAAGAAGGTGATCCGCTGCTCGGAGAGCTTGGTGCCTGCCGCTTTACACGCGGCAATCAACGAGCCAACAGTGACTGCAGCAGTGCCTTGGATATCATCATTAAAGCAGCACACCTTGTCTTTATAGCGTTCAAGGATAGGCATGGCATTTTTCTGTGCAAAATCTTCAAACTGGATTAAGGCATCAGGCCAGCGACGTTGTACCGCTTGGATAAACTCTTCAATAAAGGCATCGTATTCTTGTCCGCTGATTCGGGTATGCCGCCACCCCATATACATAGGGTCAGAAAGACGTTGCGGGTTATTGGTTCCTACATCTAAGACAATGGGGAGTGTATAAGCCGGGCTGATCCCGCCGCATGCAGTATAAAGAGACAGCTTTCCTATTGGGATGCCCATGCCGCCGATCCCCTGATCACCAAGCCCTAGGATCCGTTCACCATCGGTCACTACGATCACTTTCACGTTGTGACGAGACGCGTTGTTTAAAACATCGTCGATACGATCACGGTTTGGGTAGGAGATAAACAGCCCGCGTCCACGGCGATAGATATTAGAAAAGTTTTCACAAGCCGCCCCCACGGTCGGGGTATAGATAATGGGCATCATTTCAGTAATGTGATTTGAAACGAGCCGGTAAAACAGTGTCTCATTGGTATCTTGGATATTTCTAAGATAGATATGCTTATCGATATCGTTTTCGAAACGCTGGTATTGCTGGTAGGCACGCTCTGTTTGTTCTTCAATGCTTTCGATAGCGTCAGGCAATAACCCTTCTAAGTTAAAAAATTTACGCTCTTCAACGCTAAATGCGCTGCCTTTGTTTAACAATGGCGTCTCGAGCAAAGCAGGTCCCGCATAGGGGATATAGAGAGGACGTTTTTGGTTATTCATGAATGATCAGACTCGATATTGTCTCTAAGTTGGGTCGATGACGAATGTTGGGCGTTATCGTGTGCCTTCATGGCGTTTGTTATGTCCTTTGCCGAACGCATTCTTAGCGTTATTCGGCGATAGTCCCAAGAGCTTTGTAAATGAGGACAAAGTTTAGGCATGAATGGTGACCTAATTCAACTTTTTTGCCGCATTGTGCGGTGTTTTCAACAGGTCTGATCAGATCGCGTTAATTGAAAATTTAAACGGTATCGTTGATTTTTTATCATCTTAGTCAACAACTTGTACATCAATAAAAACGGAATTTAGATCACAACCTTCGTTAAAATTGCGCAAGATAATGTGGAGGTGACTACACTCTAAAGGAAAGCTGATGAATGCCAAAGTCTAACTTTGCCATAAAGCTACGACACAGAAACGAGTTTCGCTATAAGCTAATAGAAATAACGTTGGCTGAGCATACTTAATGGAAAGTAAAAAAGAGGTAGTCCAATGAAGTCACTCATTGCCGCCAGCTTGCTGGTTTTTTCAACCACTACAATCGCTGCAAGCTTGGGCGATCTAGATTATATTACAGAAGTGTATCCGCCGTTTAACTATGAAGAGCGTGGAGAGTTGAAAGGGATTGCGGTTGATTTTCTTGAAGCTGCGACGGCCGCTGCAGGCGATCCGGTTAGCCGCGATCAAGTGAAAATCCAGCCATGGGCACGTGGTTATGCCACGACACTCTCAGAGCCTAATACGGTACTGTTTTCAACCACTCGGACGGATGAACGGGAAGATAAGTTTAAATGGGTAGGGCCGATTACAGACACCAAAATTGTGGTCTGGGCACCAAAGAGTAAAGGGATCACCATCGACAGTGCAAGTGACTTTGCCAATTATAAAGTTGGCGTTGTACGAGATGACGTTGGTGAGCACTTGTTACGCTCAATGGGTGTCGATGAAGGCACACTACGTCTATCACCAAAAGCTGATTTGTTAGCGAAACAGCTAGCCGCTGGACGTGTAGATATGTGGGCTTACGAGGAAAACGTCAGTGCCTTTATCATGAGCCAAAACAATATTGATACCAGCCAGTTTGAAGTGGTTCATGTCTTGGATGAGTCTCAGCTCTACTATAGCTTTAGCAACAACACGCCAGACAGCTATGTTGAAAAGCTACAAGCTGGCATTGATCAAGCGACCGCAGATGGCACGCTTGAGGAAATCAAAAGCAAGTATAAGTAGCGTAGCGCGATTGTTGTCACGAAAAAAGCGCTTAGAGTAACCAGTCTTAGTGAATAAAAACGGGCCAGACAGGCCCGTTTTTTAGCGTATTGAGAAAACTACTCAAGATCAGTCACGAAAATTCTCAAATTGGAAAGGCTGTTCAAAGTCACTTTCTTTAATCAGCTGGATCACGGCTTGTAAATCATCACGCTTTTTCCCAGTCACGCGTACTTGCTCACCTTGTATCTGGGTTTGCACCTTCATCTTGGCGTCTTTGATCGCTTTGGTAAGTTTTTTTGCGACTGGTGTTTCGATGCCATTTTTGAACTTCACCTGTTGCGAGAAGCTTTTACCAGAATGCACCATGTCTTGAATGTCCATCGCACGTGCATCAACACCACGCTTTGCTAAATTACTGCGTAACATGTCCATCATTTGGTTAACCTGAAAGTCCGCCTCGGCAGTCACTTTTACGGTTTCTTTATCGAGTTCAAAGCTGGCCTCTACACCACGAAAATCAAAGCGAGTTGCCAGCTCACGGTTGGCGTTATCCACTGCATTTTTAAGCTCAACGTTGTCAATTTCAGAGACAATATCAAATGAAGGCATAGTCTTTTCCTAATTGGGGCATGAGTCAGTCACGCCGATAAATCGTCAGTCGTTATATGTTGTTGCGTGCCGATACAGCGCCAGCAAGTTGTTCGAGCAAGCGTTCTGTATCTGTCCAGCCTAAACAGGGGTCAGTGATTGACTGGCCATAAACGCGTGATTCGGCGTTCCCCATGGCTTGATTCCCTTCTTGTAAGAAGCTTTCGGCCATGATGCCAGCAATCGCTTGTTCGCCATTACAGATCTGTGCGGCAACATCCGCGCAAACATCCAGCTGGCGGCGATGTTGTTTTTGGCAATTACCGTGGCTGAAGTCTACCACAAGCTTGGCGGGTAACCCGAAACCGCTTAGCGTTTGCGCGGCCGCTTTCACATCGTCGGCGTAATAATTGGGATGATGACCACCTCGTAAAATGACATGTCCATCAGGGTTACCCGCAGTGCGATAAATGGTCATGCGGCCATGTTTGTCGGGTGAGCAGAAAAGGTGAGACTCTCTGCTGGCGCGAATGGCATCAACTGCAATACGGATGTTGCCGTCTGTGCCATTTTTAAAGCCGACCGGGCTGGAGAGTGCAGAGGCCATTTCACGATGAATTTGTGATTCTGTCGTGCGGGCGCCAATGGCCCCCCAGCTGATCAAGTCAGCGATATACTGGCCGGTGATCATATCAAGGAATTCAGTGGCGGTAGGCAGCCCCATTTTGTTAATGTCCAACAGCAGCTCTCGTGCAGTGAATAGCCCAGCACGAATATCACCGCTACCATCAAGGTGTGGATCGTTGATCAGGCCTTTCCAGCCGACCACCGTCCGTGGCTTTTCAAAATACGTGCGCATCACCACCAATAATTGGTCGCTGTACTTATCGGCGAGCGGTTTAAGCTTGGCTGCGTAATCACGGGCCGCGTCGGGATCATGAACAGAGCAGGGACCAACAATCACCAGAAGCCTGGTATCGTCGCCATTAAGAATACGACTGATCGCCTGTCGTGCGGAAGTGATATGGTGAGCAACATTGTCGCTGATGGGGTGGGCAGCTTCCACCTCTGCAGGCGTAGGCATGGTATCCACCACGCGTGTTCGAAGCTCATCGGTTTTCAGTGGCATAGAGGACAGCCTTCCTCACATCTTATTCTGTTGCGAAGCCAGTAAGATAGCAAAAAACGCCGCCTATGAAAGCATCAATGTGACATCTGTTGGATTTTTCTTGTCAGAGCGGTGATCACCGAGGCGTATTTTAGTGAATTGATGATGAGCGCCTCAGTGGCAAATGACTCAGGCGCACGTTTAGGTTACGAGGAGCAGCTAAGGGTCATATCTTTCTCTTCATCAGCGGGACGCCGAGCAAGGGAGTCAAGCGCGGAATGTGACGCAAACGGGGAAGCCAGTACTGTCATCAAATTGTGAGTTGGTTGCATGTCACCTTGTTCTGCCGCCTCTATCGCTTGCTGTGCCAAATAGTTACGCAGAATAAACTTGGGATTGGTCGTCTGCATACAAGCAAGGCGAGTATCATCGTCAAGGTGCGCTATCCGCTGGTGATAATCAGTGATCCACTCCGTCAACGTATCAACATCGGACACTAGGTCGTTAAATTGATTCAGCGTATTGGCGCTTAACAGCGTGTCTTGTTTGATGTCACTGAGTCTGCGGAAGAAAAGGGTATAATCGACCCGCTCCGACTCGAGCAATGAGAAGAGGGCGTTGAATAAAGCGCTATCTCCTTGCTGTGCATCGGAGAGCCCCAGTTTGTCGCGCATGGCTTTGCTGTAAGCCACCTGGAGATGGTGTTCATAACCGCCGAGAATGTCGTTAATCACGTCACTTTCAAGCAGTGGGGTAAAGGCGTAGCCAAGCGCAGAGAGGTTCCATAGCGCGATAGCAGGCTGCTGATTAAAGGCATATCGCCCCGTGTAATCAGTGTGGTTACAAATATTGTTCGGGTTGAAATCATCCAAAAAAGCATAGGGGCCATAATCGAAGGTCTGGCCTAAAATCGACATATTGTCGGTATTCATGACACCATGGTTAAAACCAACCGCTTGCCACTTGGCAATCATTTCTGCCGTGCGCTCGACAATTTCTTGTAGCAATGCGGCATAAGGTTTCTCGGCCTCGGCAAGCTCAGGAAAATGGCGTGCAATGACATAGTCGGCCAGCGTACCCAGTGCATCGTGCTGTTGGCTGTAAAACAAGTACTCAAAATGGCCGAAACGCACGTGGCTTTCCGAGACCCGAAGTAAGGTCGCGGCCGTCTCGATGCGCTCGCGCATCACCGGGGTATCGCTGGTGGCCATGGCTAATGCCTGCGTGGTAGGGATGTTGAGTCCCTTCATGGCCGCGCTCGCGAGATACTCACGGAGGGTGGAACGTAACACCGCACGCCCGTCGCCGTGGCGGCTATAGGGGGTTTTTCCCGCCCCTTTTAAATGCCAATCCCAGAGTGTGCCATTATCATCACGCCACTCTCCCAATAACACCCCACGACCATCACCGAGCTCAGGGTTGTATTGGCCGAATTGGTGCCCTGTGTATTTCATTGCAAAGGGTTTGCGGCCCGCAAGCGGCGCCTCCGCAGACAGAATTGCGCGAAAGCGTTCACTGTGAATGTCTGCCGTTGTTAAGCCGAGTTCATCAGCTAGCGCGGCGTTGTATGTTAGAAGCCGGCCGTTGTCCAAAGGCGTAGGGGTCACTGCTTTACCCAATGCGTTTCCTAATTGGCTAAAGCTAAACCGAATATGTTCACCATCAAATACTGCCATGCATCCCCCTTTAGGTTAATCATTTAAGCCTAACAGCCTGGCAGCCGCTAACAAGGGATAGAATGTAGGGATATATCATGTTCTGCTATAACGCCTCATGTGTTTTCGCCCTCCGATTCGTCACCAGATGTATCAATACGAAACAACCAACTATAAAGCACGGGTGTCATTACCAACGTCAGTATGGTGCCGACGATTAACCCGAAAGCAATACTCACCGACAGGCCATAAAAAAGCACGTCTTTGCTAATAATGAGAGGCATCAAGCCCACGATGGTGGTCACTGTGGTGATGGTGATCGGCCGAAGGCGCCGCGAGCAGGCAATGATAATGGCATCACGATCTGACGTATTTCTCATCCCTCGCTCAATGTCTATCCGCTCGATCATCACAATCGCATTGTTGACAATAATGCCGGCCAATGCCAATAGGCTAAGAATAACCATAAAACTGAATGATGCCTTCATGATGGTGAGACCTATACCCACCCCGATAATAACCAATGGAATGGTTAATAAGATAATGATAGGCCTTCTATATCCATTGAATTGTGCGACAAGCAGAAGCAGACACAGGGCAATACAGAGGGGGAAGCCAGCGAATATTGCGGCTCGGCCCACTTTGGCATCTTTGACAATGCCATCAAATTCAATGTGATGACCTGGAGCCAGCTGGGCGCGCAGGGCGTCGAGCTGGGGTTGAAGTATTGGTGCCATATCCTCGGGAGACATCGTTAGGTTACGTGCTTCAACCGTAATGGTTGGCTCCAGATCCTCACGGTGGATCACGCTAAAATCTGACACCATGTCAATGGTGGCAACTTGTGCAAGGGGGATCGGAGTATCAGCACCGCTGGACCAAATGGGGACATCTTTTAGCCGAGCCGGATTGCGCCGTTCAGGTTCCATCGCGCGAAGTAGAATCGGAAACACATCATTGTTATCACGGAATGCTGACAATGTTTGACCATTATAAAAGCGTGCCAGTGACTCACTCACATCTGTCGATGTAACCCCTGCTTGGTGCGCCAAATGCTGTTCAATATTGACTTGCACTCGATTGACGGGGTTATACCAATTGCTCCAGATATCAATGGTATGAGGAATGTTTTCCAAGGTGTGTTCAAGTTTTTTCGCTTGTTCAACGAGGTAGGCTTTGTCTGGCCCTTTGACCTGAATTTGAATCACATTAGGGTCTGAGGGGCCGAGGAACATACCTGATACCCGGGTTTCCACGTCGTCAAAGCGTTGTCGAAAGTTCTCTCTTAGCCGTGGAATAGCTTCATTAACCGCTTGTTTGTTCCTGGCATTGACCACGATAAAACCGACATTGGGTGCTGGGTCTAACGGCGCGAGAGAGAGAACAAATCGTGGGCCACCAAAGCCGACATACGCGGCAAGATCGCCAAGTCTAGGGTAGCGTGTTCTATCTTGAATCATCGCCATCATCTCCGTGATACGGGCGGATGTGGTTTGTGATGAACTCCCCGCAGGTAAATTGACGTAGATAAGCACTTGAGCGCGATCACTGTCAGGGAAAAATTTGGCGGGAGTACTTTTGATGAGGTAACCGCCAGCGGGCAGTAAGGCGAACATGATAATGACGAAGACAAGGCGGTGGCGTAACACCGCTTTGAGCAACACCGCATAATAGCCCTCTATTCGGTTAAAAAGTGACAAAGAAGGGCGGGGGGCGATGCTGGGTGACAAACTAGGGGGCGGTAAAAACAAGTAGCAAAGCGTCGGTGTCACTGTCATCGCCAGTAGCCACGATACGGTCAAAGAAATTGCAATCACTAAGGATATGTTGCGTGTGTACTCACCCGAGGGGTGCTCGGCCATCATGAGGGGTAAAAATACCAAGATAGTCGTTAAAGACGAGGAAAGTAGCGGCAGTGCGAGTTCACTACCTGTTTCTTTTAGTGCGAGGGCTCTATCTTGGGTTTCTGCAAGCGTGCGCTTAAAGTTTTCGGCGATGACGACACCGTTATCGACAAGTAAGCCGAGTGCGATCACTAGTGTGGCTAAACTCATCCGTTCGAGTGTCATCTCGAGAAAGTACATGATGGCGAGCGTGGTTAGCATGACGGCCGGGACAATGGCGCCGACAATCAATCCGGTTTTGACACCGAGAAACAGAATAACCACGCCGAGCACGATAGCGAGTGTTTGAATGACGTTTGCAGACACGCCATATACCGCGTTTTCCACTTGATCGGCTTGCCAGGTAATCCGATCGAGGTTCACCCCAACAGGAAGGCTCTGCTTGACGTCTGCAATTACCTTGTCTGCCTGTCGAGCATAATTCAACACGCTTTGTTCAGGTTGCATCATCATTGACAGCACAATCGCTGGCTTACCATTAAAGTAAGCACGTCTCGGCGCAGGGTTGACATATCCTCGAGAAATATCTGCAATATTACCGAGTGCTATCTAACCCGCTTCATTGCCGTTTGGGATCAATACGTTACGGATGTCTTGGATGGACGCAAACTCACCACTTGATGAAATCGCCAGTGTGGTATCTTCGATGTGGATACGGCCACTTGGGCTCAAGGTGTTTTGACTGGCGATTGCCTTTGCAATGACGGAAGGGGAAAGCCCCAATGTTTCCATCTGAGAGAGTGACAGTTCCACGAATACTCGCTGCGGCACTCGACCAATAATGTCGATTTTCTGTGTACCAGGTATCGTGAGTAATTGTTGTCGTGAATGGGCAGCGAAGTCATCCAGTTCGGCAAGTGAAAAGTCGTTGCCTGTCAATGCGAGAGTAATCACGGCGACATCGCCAAAACTGTCGTTGACGCTTGGTTTACCGGCCTCTTTAGGTAGCGATGCTTTGTGTACCTCCTCTTCGAGCTCATCCCAGATTTGGTCAAGCTTTGTGAGTCTGTCGTAGGCTTTCACATAGATGATGGACTGCCCATCAGAGGAAATAGAGCGTATTTCGTCAACCCCGGTAATAGATAGCGCGGCTTCTTCCAAAGGCTGCGTGACGAGTGATTCGATACGGTTGGCGGTCAGGCCTGGTGCACTCGTGGTAACAATCGCCTCGCGAATGTGAATTTTAGGGTCTTCTCTGGCAGGAAGGGAAAAGTAACTGACTGCGCCAAATACCATTAAAACAAGGCTGACAAAGAAGATAACGGGGCGATACTGAAAAGCTAGTTGAGAGATATTCATGCGCGAAGACCTAGTGATTATAACGGGCTAGGTGAGCACCAGCGGTATAGACTTCTTGGTGCTCGCGGAGAAGATTGACGCCTTTGGCGACGACCCACTCATCGACAGCTAATCCTGACAAGACTTCTACCTCAGTCTCCCTAAGCGCTCCCACTTTAATGATGCGTGCTTTAAGACGTGTTTTATTGGCGTCGGGCTGCTCAACAACGAAAACACGGGCATGGTTTTTATCAATCAGCTCGATGGCCGTTAATGGCACGACAGGGCGAGAATGGACACTTGGCAGATCCCATTGCAGCGAGACTGACATGCCTAGGTGGAAGGATGCCGGTGGTTCGATCAACTGAGCAATGACAGGAAATAACCCCAGTTGATTGGCCTCCATGCCAATCTGCGTAACGTTGGCGCGGACGCTTTGTTCTATCAGTGACAAAGAGACAGTCGCTGTATCGCCCATTGAGAGGTGATCATGAATACGGCTGGGTACCCAGGTTTTAACTTCTATCTGTGATTGAGGGTTGGCCATTGCCGCTATCGGCTGCCCAGCCATGACCACTTCTGACTGTTCAACCAGTTGTTTGGTGATAAGGCCAGAAAAAGGGGCATAGAGAGAGGCTTTAGCGAGCTGACGTTGTGCTTTAGCCAGGCTCGCTTGGTGACGGGATAACTGTGCGGTGGCGCGCTCGAGCCTAGCTTCTGCTTCATCGACGGCCGAGGCGGAGGTGAGCTTTTGGGCGAACAGTGCTGCTAGCCGTTGATACTGGCGGGAGGCATCATTGCGCTCTATTTGGGCCGTTTTAAGGTTTGACTTTTCCACCTCCACATTGAGCTCAAGCGCTTGCGCATCAAGTCTGGCAAGTCGCTGACCTTTTTTTACTCGCTCACCTAACGCAAGTTCCAGAGTGCGGATTTTACCGCTGATTTCGAAGGAAAG
Organism: Salinivibrio sp. ES.052; assembly: GCF_900141775.1. Lineage (GTDB taxonomy): Bacteria > Pseudomonadota > Gammaproteobacteria > Enterobacterales > Vibrionaceae > Salinivibrio. Next base: position 943,785 of record NZ_FSRI01000001.1, read on the forward strand.
GCTTGCTTGTTCAGCCGCCTGAATACGTCCACTGGCATATTGATGCTGCCCATCATGCGCCGCTTTTATTTGTATCACCTTGACAGTGCGAGGGGGAGGTGTGGCTGACGCTTGCTTGGGATCGCAAGCGCTGAGTAAGCCGATGACGATGAGCACCAACCCGCTATATAACGCGAGTTGTATGGTTTGTTTAGTGATTATAGTCATCGCGTTTCTCCCTCTACGACTTGCCTCAATAACGTCTCTGACGACCTGGCCATCAAATGACTCACTAGTCATAATATGACTCATTGGTCATTTTTACAATGACCAGGTGGTCATTTTTGCAATGACTAGTCAGTCACTGGTACTGTTTAGGTTTGATAGCTTGGGTAAGGTGATGATATGGAGCAAGATTCAACAGCCTCTAAGGCGTTGTCCAGATCTCAGGTGAGACGGCAGCAAGATATTATTAACGCTGCGCTAGCCGCGTTTGATCAACATGGGTTTGAGCGAGCACGTATTGATGATATTGCCAAGCAAGCCGGGGTCGCGAAAGGTACGGTATATCTATATTTTAAAAACAAGGAGCAGCTTTTTCATGGTGTGGTACGGCATGTGGTAGAGCCCGCACTCGAGCAGGTAAAGCATGTTGCAGCGGGCGAGACAGACAGTGCCTCAGAGCGACTGCGTCAGCAAGTCAACGCCTTTGGTCAGTTATTATCTGGTCATGACTTTCAGGTTATTTTAAGGCTGCTTATTTCTGAGGGGCCAAATAACCCAGCCATTCGATCATTTTACTACCACAGCATTGTCGCCCCAGGGATGCGTGCTTTTCAGCAGTGCCTAAAAGAGGGTGAGGAAAAAGGTGAGTTTAAATCGGGTACAGGGGATCTTTGTCCCCAACTCTTGGCAGGCGCGCCGATCGTATCCGCTGTCTGGCAAATTCTTTTTGCTGACTTTAGTCCGTTGGATATTCATACGTTGATCAACCAACAGCTGGCAGTCTTTCTCGAGGGTGTATCCGTAACCTAAAGCTCACTCAGGCGTTTGACGATTTTTCCATCGACTAGGCCAATAAGAGACGCAAGTTAAACGCAAATTGCGTATACTCACGGGCATTATTTTCTACAGCGCTGAGACAATGATTAAACTAGGCCAATTTAATACGCTCACTGTGGTCAAGCAGGTAGACTTTGGGGTGTTTCTGGATGGGGATGACTATGGCAACATTCTTCTTCCTAAGCGTTATGTACCGCAGGGTACCCAACTTGGCGATGACCTGGATGTGTTCATTTATTTCGATTCTGAAGATGACATCATTGCCACTACAGAAACGCCTTATGCCCAAGTCGGTGAATTTGCCTCCTTACGCTGTGTTGGGGTTAATACCGTTGGTGCCTTCGTTGACTGGGGATTGAGTAAGGATCTGCTTGTGCCCTTTAGCGAGCAACGTACGCGCATGGAAGAGGGCAAACCTTATGTCGTGCGTGTTTATACCGATAAGGCATCGGGACGCATTGTCGCCAGTCGTAAATTTAACAAGTTTATTAGTGAGGGCCAGCCGCAGTTAAAAACGGGCGATAAGGTCTCTGTACTCATTACTGATAACACGGATTTAGGGTATAAATGTGTGGTGGAAAACCAGCACTGGGGGCTAATTTATCGCGCAGAAGCGTTTGGTAAGTTATTCATTGGCAAGAAGCTCAGCGCCTATGTAAAGCATGTCCGAGATGATGGAAAAATGGACCTGTCTTTACAAAAACCAGGCAAAGCACGTGTTGATGATCTGAGTGATAAAATTATACAGACGCTTGAAAAGAAAGAGGGCTTTTTACCGCTGAACGATAAGAGTTCACCGGATGCCATCTTTGCATTGTTTCGAACCAGTAAAGCGACATTCAAAAAGACACTCGGTGGCCTCTATAAACAGCGTAAAATTCGTATCGAGCAGGATGGTATCTACTTGAATAAGTGACGGTGTCACAAATTCCTGGTAAAAAAAGACCCGGAACGTCCTGTTCCGGGTTCAGGGAAAAGGCTCATTAGAGCCAGTTGCCAATTTACGTTGTGATATTAAAGTGTAGTCTATCAATAAAGAATTACCAGTACGCGACTCGCCCTTTAAAAGGGTGAAGCTTTATCAGGGACCTAGCATCGCTAGGTCCTTTTTTGTTTTAAGCGGGGTTATGGCTTTGGAATGGCAGTACGCCATTCTTGCCACGCTTTTTTGCGCTCGCTGTGCAACAAGAAATGGTGCTTATTGCCAGCAACAGGTTGTAGTGGTTGATCGTCTGGGGTAGAAAACGCAATGCCGCCTTTCAGTAAGCTATCAATGGTACCACTTTTAAGGTCAGCGCCTGTCAGCCCAATTGATACGTCGACCCCAGACTCGTTCCAAAACACGGTGTTTTCGCGGATTAGGTGGGCGTATTGAGGTGCGATTTGTAGCTCGAAAACCACGCGATCGGATAGCTCGCCTAGTTGAACGTTAGAGACGATACCTACTTCTATATCTCGATGTAGTACCGGCGTACCGGCAGTCACGGAGTGGCGGGCCTCGCTTTCTAAGATCAATGTCAGCCCTTGTGGATACTTGGGGGAGTGGTGGAGAGTGAACTGCTGCGCGAATTCACCATTCCCTGGCACGACCGAGATATAGGTGCCAAATAATGAATCTAGATTTTCTGTTTTGGTGAGGCTAAGAACCGGCTGTGTTAGCCAAAAATAACTGCCGCTTCGCGCGAGTGATGCCTTGTATTCGGGATAGAGTCGGGCCTGAATATGGACCCGCTCTTGGTTGAAGTCAGGCGTTAGGTTGATCACCTCTCCTACGCCAACGCCTTGATAACGGATAGCGCTGCCGACTTTTACGCCATTTGCTTGCTCTACGGTTAGTGTAATATCAACGCCATATTGGGCTGCTTCCTGTTTTGATGGATAGAGTTTCCAATCCCCTTGGCGTTTATTACTGATCCCCGGCATTTTGCCAAACGCAATCCCGCCATTGATCAGAGAACGCAATGAGCCAGTATTTATCTCCACACCACTCAAGTTAGCTTTTATATCTAGCCCCGATTGGTTCCAGAATACGGTCTGGCGATTAATTAAGTGTTTGTAGCGATTATTGATGGCAATAGCGATCGAAACACTGTGGCCGTTGAGTTGATACCCCTCAACATGGCCGACCACGAAGTTACGATACATCACTGGACTGCCTTCGCTAATACTCGGTAAGCGATCTGCGACCAAGGTGAAGCGTGTTTGCCCATGCATGCCTTGTTTAGCGTGTTTCGCTTGAATGGGCGAGGTGTAAAGTGGATAGCTGTCTTGCACGCCATCGGGGCCTTGGCTCGTGAAGCTCAGTGCGGGATCGGCAACTTGCTCCATGGCGGGCACGACCACATCGAGGCCTTCACCCGTTAGTTCGCCGGTAATGCCACCTAAGATGAAAAACTGTGATTGTTGCTTTACTAAGTGACGATAGGCTGGGTCAATCACGAGGCTTAAAGTGACGGTGTCACTCTTGTTGAGACTGACGCTGTCAATGAATCCAACCTGAATACCGCGATGTAGCACTTTTGTATGTTGAGTGAGGCCATAGGCATCTTCGGCTGTTAAAGTGACCGTTAACGCGTCAGCCAATTGTTTTTGTTGTTGATGCCACGTTCTCGCGGTGAACACGTGACTATCGTTCACCTCTTCTGCATCGGCTGATCCAGGATCGATGGATAAATAATTTCCCAATACTAAGTTGCCAATATTTTTTAGCCCATCAAAGCCTATTCGCGGTTGCTCAATCCGTAACTGTGTCTCTTTATTCAAGAGCCAGGTCATACTGGGATCGATGCGAGCTGTCGCAATGGGCTTTTGCTGGTTGTTAGCCATTTCAATATGGGTTATTTCACCTACCTCTAAGCCCTGATAGGTAATTCGAGAGCCTGTTCCTGGAAGGCCATGATGGCTGGGAAGCGCGATCTTTATTGATTGTCCCCGCGCGGCATGAGCAAGGCTCCGATAAAGCTGAAAGGGCTGGTTTGCCTTTGATTGTGGACTCGCATCGGGTGAATCGAAAGCAATACCACCAGCAATTAAGCTAGCCATACTATCAATTTGAACATCTATGCCAGATACATCCATACTGGCCTTTAGGCCACTGACCGACCAAAATCGGGTATCTTGTTTGAGTAGGTGGGCGAATTGGGGCTCAATGAGCGCTGAGAGGGTGACGCCTTGCGCGTCGCTATCGAGGCGATAGCTGTAGACTTCACCGACCCGAATTTTGCGATAGTAGAGCGGCGAGCCAACATTGAGGGATCCGAGCGTCTGTGCATGCAGTTTTACCGTCGTACCTGCTTTTTCTGCCATATCGGTGGGCGGTTCGTCGCGAGCAATGAAAGAGCGGCGAGGTTCGCCTTTGCCGGGCTGCAAGGCAATATAATTACCAGATACTAAGGTTTCTAACCCACTAATGCCAGTAATCGAGGCGCGAGGTTTAACGAGCCAAAACGCGGTATCGGAGGTTAACAGCTGGGTTGCTTCTGGATAGATATTGGCATCAACATAAATACCATCCAAATCATCCGCTAAGGTAATATTGCGTACCTTGCCAACTTCTAAACCCTGATAACGAATAATGGTGCGGCCGGCTTCAAGCCCTTGTGCATCACCAAAAAGGATTTGGATCCGTTGTCCTGCTTCATTGATGGATTGAAACACCAGCCACGCCGCTAAACCTAACGCGAGAAGGGGGAGAACCCAAAGCGGTGATAAGCCGAAAGTGCTTTTAACGATCGGTGAGGGGGCGTTTTGTTTGTTGCTCATGATGATCCCATATCAAACGCGTATCAAGAAATTCGGTGGCAAGCATGGTGAATACCACGACGATACCAAAAGCGATGGCACCCGGCCCGGGCGTAAAGTCCATAATGCGGCCTCGGTCGATAAGAGCGACCATAAATGCAATCACAAATAAATCCATCATTGACCATTTTCCAATCCATTTTACCCCACGGTATAACCACATAAAGCGGCGAGGCGGAATGCCAGTCGGTAATCGTAAACTGGTTAAAATAAGCCCTAGCCCCAGGATTTTTGCTACAGGGACCACAATGCTGGCGGTGAAAATGATGGCAGCAATGCCTGGCATCCCGTTATTTATCAAGCTGGCAACGCCAGAAAAAATGGTGTCTTCAAGCCGAATACCGTTCGAGAATAAGATTGAGATAGGGTAGAGATTGGCAGGAAAAAGAAAAATGCTTGCGGTAATCAAGCAGGCCCATGTTTTTTGCTCACTTCTTGCTATTCGTGAGTGAATGGGCTGGTGGCAGCGCTGGCAAGGAAGCGACGGCACGGCGGCTTGTGTGAGTCCGCAGTGACCACAGCGGACTAATGACTTAGCCCCTACTTGGCGACCATGTGAAGAAAACGCATCCCAATACCTGCGCGTATTGACTCGCACTAATAACACCGACAGTAAAATTTGTATTAACGCGTAACAGGCCAGCCCTAACGAGAAGTGAAGAGTGGCATAGTCTTGAATTTTAAAACATGCGATCGCTAAGCTCACCATGAGCACATCCGCCATGACCCAGTGTCGGCAATGATCGACCACGTTTATCGCAGGGCGAAACCATTGAATGGCCCCTCGGTGGCGGGCAACATGCAAAATCAATAGCGCAGTCGTAAAAATCAGTGGTGCCAATGTTGCGCAGACCATGACCAGAGCGGCGACAAACGGAAAATCAGACCACAGTATGCCTGCTCCCGTTAAGACGGAGGCACTGACGGTTTTACCTAATAAGTCTATCGATAATAAAGGCAGTAAGTGTGCGGGGAAAAAAAGGAGCAGTATCGTCAAGGTTAAAGCGATTTCACCATTGAAAGATAAGCGACGACTTTGTGCGATCTTCGTTGCACAGCGTGGACAAATCGCGAGATGCCCATCGTCTGTATGACATGCTTGTAATACCAGATCACAACCGGGACATCTCATCATTGTTGAGTGAGAGGCCTGGCGCGTGCTATCTGGTGTATGTGCCATGATTATTTTCCTGCTACCTGTTGTACATGCCCATATAAGGTTTGGTATACCCCGGTTGCATTAACCAGTTCAGTGTGAGTGCCTTGTTGAGTGACCTGGCCTTCATCGAGCACATAAATCCGATCGGCTTCTTTTACGGCAGAGAGGCGGTGGGCGATGATAAGTGTGGTGCGCCCCGCCAAGAATGTTTGCATGGCTTGGTGCAGTGCTCGCTCGGTTGCGGTATCCAGCGCTGACGTAGCTTCATCCAAGATCACCAATTTAGGGTCGCCTAATAGCATACGCGCGATGGCGACACGCTGGCGTTGCCCACCAGACAAGCGAATGCCTTGCCGTCCAAGCGGCGTGTCTAGTCCTTCGGTGAGTTGGTTAACAACCTCTCCCAATTGCGCGCGATCCAGTGCTTCCCATAGTTTTATGTCGTCAAGCTCACGCCCTAAGCTTAAGTTATTTCTTAAACTGTCATTAAACAGCATTGGTTGCTGCAATACCACGGCAATTTGTTGACGAAGGGCATCCATATCGACGTGATTAATAGAATGACCGTTAAAACGGATATCTCCTTTTTCTACCGGATAAAGGCCTAACAACAACTGAATGAGGGTGGATTTTCCTCCACCGCTCGCGCCGACTAGGGCAACACGCTGCCCTGCAGGAATATGCATGGTTAAGCCGTCCAGAACGGACTTGTCATGATCATAGGCAAAGTGCAGGTTCTCGATATCAATACTGAGGGCGTGATGTGCTGTTTGACCCGGGTCAATACCATTAGGGCGGCGTATTTCTTCGGGCAATTGTAATACGTCGTTAATACGCGTCATCGCCGCTTTAGCGCTATACCATGCAAACTGGATCCCTAACAGTTCTTGAACCGGCCCCAACATGAACCATAAGTAACCAAAGACCGCAAACATGAGGCCAATCGATAAATCACTAAAAAAGACCATGCCCATTGCAACAGCTCGAAATAGTTCAAAGCCAATCAAGAACATAAGAAACGACAAGCGAGCTGCCGCTTCCGATTGCCAAGCATATTTATCGGCGCTGACTTTAATGTCACTGGCACTGCTGTCGAGCTGCCGCAAATACTCACGTTCCCGATTTGCGGCACGCAACTGGTATAAGCCGTCTAACGTGTCCACGAGCCGTTGTTGAAATCGCTCAAAAGCTTGGTTTTCTTGCGTCTTAAGGTGTTTGACACGTTGACCAAGCGACCGACTTAGCGCAATTACAAGTGGATTAATCAGCAGAATAAACACCCCTAATCGCCAGTCTATCCAGAGGAGGACCACGGCAGTACCAGTAACAGTGAGAATACCAATAATAAATTTACTTAGTGTTGTACCAATAAATTTATCAATAGTTTCAACGTCGGTGACCAAGTGAGAGGTGAGTCCGCCGCTGCCACGAAGCTCATATTCACGCATGCTGATACGCCCCAGTTTCGCGATCAGATGCTGACGTATTTTATAGGTGATAGCCTTTCCTACCAGCGTAAACTGGCGGCTTTGCACAATGTTGAGTCCTTGGCTGAATGTACGCATCAAGACGACGATGATCAGGACGGCACCGATGTAGAAGGTTGCGTGTTGCCACGTTTGTGGCAGTAAAGCATTGAGTATAGCCAACCCCCAGTCAGGTTTATCGAGCAAGACTTCATCAACCAGTAGCGGCATCAGTAAAGGAATAGGCACACTGATAATGGTCGCCGCAATGGCGACCACGTTAGCCCAGATAATCCGCGTGCGATGAGGTCGGGCTTGGTCAAGAATCCAGCGCCACGTAATCATAAATCAAGATACTCAATTGAAAAGTCTTTGGATTCTTTCTATTGTAATGCTCTTAGTGTTTGAGGTGCAGTGATTTATGGAAAACAAAGCTGATTTTTATCGCTTATTAACGCAACAAGCGGTTGCTTTATGTGAGGGTGAACCCAATCTTATCGCAAAACTGGCCAATGTAAGCGCATTGTTGAACAGTCAACTTGACGATATCAACTGGGTTGGGTTTTATCTTGATGATGGTTCAGAGTTAGTACTTGGCCCGTTTCAAGGTCAACCCGCTTGTGTTCGGATCCCTTTTGACAAAGGGGTATGTGGCGCGGCATACCAGCAAGATATGGTGATGCGAGTAGAAGATGTTCATGCTTTTGAAGGACATATCGCCTGTGACGCGGCCAGTAATGCTGAGATTGTTATTCCGGTCAGAGTGAATGGGCAGCGACACGCGGTGCTAGATATAGATAGCCCAAGTATCGGTCGATTTGACCAAGATGATGAACACGGACTGGCTATATTGGTCAAAGAAATGCAAAAACACCTATGATTTCGCCAATCTTGGTAGTTTTTTAATATCAGGTATCTATAATACGCACCACTTTCATACTTAAATACACGTAGATACGCTGCTGTAGTTTGCTGCAGCAGGCCAGGAAAAAACATGGAAAATACTGAAAAGCTCGCGAACAGCAAAGAAGTCATTGCCTACATTGCTGAACGTTTCCCTGAATGTTTTACTGTTGAAGGCGAAGCCAAGCCATTAAAAATTGGTATTTTTCAAGATCTTGCGACACGTCTTGAGGGTGATCCCAAGGTAAGCAAAACTCAATTGCGCGCCGCGCTTCGTCAGTACACGTCTTCCTGGCGTTATCTGCACAGCGTGAAACCAGGGGCGTCACGCGTCGATCTTGACGGCAACGCGTGCGGCGAGCTTGAGCAAGAACATATCGACCACGCTGCAAAGACACTGTCAGAAAGCAAAGCGCGTGCGGCTGAACGTCGTAAACAGCAACAAGCAAAGAAGGCAGAAGGTCAGGCGAAAAACGGCGGTAAAGCCGAGGCAAAAGGTAAAAAGGCGGCTGCTCAATCAGTGAAAGGCCGTACAAGTAAACCAAAGCCAGCTAAAATGACTAAGAAAGAGAGTGAGCCTCGTCGCGAACTCAGCGCCAACGACGTTGTCGTAGGGAAAGATGTAAATGTGAACATGGGCAACGGTAACCTACCTGCGACCATTGTTGAAATTAACAAGGATGAGGTGCGTGTTCGCCTGACTAACGGTCTAACCATGTTAGTAAAAGCGGAGCACCTCAGCGCCTAAAGGAGATACCTCGACGCATGTTTTGTCGACGCCGCGTTTCGGCTATCGCTGTCAGCTTAATGCTGGCAGCGTCTGCCCAGGCCGTAGAAGCCGATTTTCAACTCAGTGAGTTGCCCTCGCTCTCTGCTGAACCTCAACACAAAACCGCTTCCAAGCGAGTAACCTCACGCTTTACTCGGTCCCACTATAAGCAATTTTCACTCGACGATGCGTTTTCAGCGGCTATTTTTGAACGCTATATTGAAACGTTAGATTATAACCGTGTCTTTTTGACCCAAGACGATGTTGATACTTTGTCACGTTGGAAAACGCGCTTGGACGATCAACTGAAGTCTGGCGAGACAGACGCTGCTTATACGATCTATAACCGGGTGCTGAAAAAGCGTTTTGAACGTTATCAGTATGCACTGAACGTATTGGATAAGCCTTTCGATTTCTCCCGTGATGAGAGCATGGTGCTTGATCGTACCGAGCAACCATGGGCCGAGAATCAAGCAGAGTTGGATGCCATTTGGGATAAGCGGGTAAAAAATGACGCCTTGAACTTACGCCTGACGGGCAAAGAAGACGATGAGATCCGAGAAACGCTCGGCAAGCGTTATAACAGCGCACTCAAACGCCTGACTCAAAGCCACAGCGAAGATGTATTCCAAGTTTACATGAACGCGTTTGCGCGTCAGATTGATCCGCATACCAGTTATTTATCCCCACGCAATGCCGAACAGTTCCAATCGGAAATGAATTTGTCATTGGAGGGGATTGGAGCGGTCTTACAGGTCAAAAACGAGTATACCGTGATCCGCTCGTTGGTGGCTGGTGGGCCGGCCTCCAAGTCCAAACAGCTTTCACCGGGTGATCGTATCATCGGGGTCGGCCAAGAAGACGAAGCTATCGTTGATGTGATTGGCTGGCGCCTAGATGATGTCGTGGAGCTGATCAAGGGCCCGAAAGGGAGTAACGTCCAACTGAAAATATTGCCTGAGGGGGCGAACGCTAAAAGTTACAACGTCACGCTCACTCGCGATAAGATCCGCCTTGAAGATCGGGCGGTGAAATCAGACGTGATTAAGCGAGACGAAGATACCATTGGTGTACTGACTGTTCCCGGTTTTTATGTTGGTCTCGCGGACGACACCAAAAAAGAGCTCGCAAGCCTTAAGGCAAAGGGCGTCAGTGGCATTGTGGTCGATTTGCGAAATAACGGTGGAGGGGCATTGAGTGAGGCAACCGCGTTGAGTGGTTTGTTTATCGATGAAGGCCCGATCGTGCAAGTGCGAGACAGTTATGGGCGTGTCAAGGTCAACAATGATAGCGATGGGAAACGCTATTACGATGGCCCGATGACGGTATTAATCAATCGTTATAGCGCCTCGGCATCTGAAATTTTCGCGGCAGCGATGCAAGACTATAACCGTGCCGTAGTGATAGGTGAACAATCGTTTGGTAAAGGGACAGTGCAACAGCATCGCTCGCTTAACCATATTTATGATTTGTTCGATAAGCCATTAGGCTACGTCCAGTACACTATCCAAAAATTCTATCGGATCAGTGGCGGGAGTACCCAGAATAAAGGGGTTGTGCCCGACATTGCTTTTCCATCCCCTGTCTCGCCTGACGAAACGGGTGAGAGTATGGAAGACAATGCGCTACCATGGGATCGCATTGCCAAAGCGGATTTTCAGCCGCGTTCTTTGCCAGCACCGCTGATCGAGACCTTAGGTCAACGTCATAAGGCAAGGATTGCAGACGATCGCGAGTTTGGTTTCATTCGTCAAGATATTGACCGCTATCAGAAAGAAAAGGATGAAAACACCCTTTCTTTGAATGAAACAGTGCGCCGTAAACAAATGGACGATGAAGATGAGGATCGTTTGGCGCGCTTAAATGTGCGTCAAGAAGCCATGGGAGAACCAACCTTTAAGTCATTAGACGACGTGCCTAAAGATTATGAAGAGCCGGATGCTTACTTGGATGAAGCGGCCAGTATCACGCTAGATCTCGCCAGCCTGATGGCATCACGTGATGAGCTGAATTAACTGGCTAATATGATGTGCTGAGATTGAAGCCTAGGTTTTTGCCTAGGCTTTTTTGTAACTGAAAATGAGATCTAGGTCTAACCTTATTGGTAGGGTATCACCATCAGTGAGGGAAAGTATGCGTTGCTTCTTTGGGATCATACTCACCATACTTGTTGTACTACCAGTGCATAGCGAGGACTTAGCGCGCTTTGATGTCCCTTTGCTTTTGGGCCAATGGTATTGGTTTAGTGAAGAAACTGATGCCACACCCAGCCATCCATATAAGGCGATTAACCTTTCATTCAATTCTCACTATGAGTTCCGTATCGACATGCTACGTCGTGATGGTCAATTGGAAACCGCGGCAGGTCGATTCGCGGTGAATCAGCAAGTATTGCGGCTGTATAATGATAATGGCTCTGATCAGGTGCATGCGTATCAATTGAATCATTATCAGCTACAACTGCAAGATGCGATATTTACCAAGCTGCTTCCGGACGATCTCAGCGGTTTATGGCGTTCAAACAGTATTGAAGGTGAAGATGTGAGCGAAGACGTAAACGGTGTCTCTCTTAAACTTCGGCCTGATTTCTTATTTGCAATGCAGGTTCGTGGCGATAATGGTCGCTCGGTGACGCATCGAGGTGTCTACCTCGTTGAAGGAGGGAACTTGATGTTGATTTATAAAGAGGGGCGCCATTCATCACAATATCAATTAGCCTCCGATACCCTACGTTTAACCAATGATGTGTTTGGGATGGAAGCGGTATTGCAGAGGCAAAGAAATGAATAGACAGTAAAAAGCCCGCCATAAAACGGGCTTTTTACTGAATCGCGATTGGGTCTATCAGCCATATGACTCAAGCGTGACTCTTGCCCAAAAAAGCGGGCTTACTGTGACAGGTTAAAGGCCGCTTTAAGTGCTGATAGATGCGCTTCGTCTTTACAAATCGCTTTGTTTGGTTCATCGGATATCTTTGCTACTGGCTTCCCCTGACAACTGGTTAACTTAATGACCACATTTAAGGTTTTTACATTAGGTAAATCGCAGGTCAATTGTGTACCGATCCCAAACGAGGTACGGGCTTTATCGGCAAAGTGTTGATAGATATGAATCGCCTTAGCCAATGTTAAGCTATCGGAAAATACCAGTGTTTTTTCTTTAGGATCAATATGGTGGTGGCGATAATGCGCAATGGCTTTCTCGCCCCAGGTAATCGGATCGCCGCTATCGTGGCGTAGCCCCGTAAATGCGTGCGATAGCGATGCATTAAAATCATGTAAAAAGGCATCCATATTGATGCAGTCAGTTAAGGCCACCCCAAGGTTATTAGGGTATTCCTTTAGCCACATCGTTAATGCCAGCTGTTGTGAGTCTGCAAGATCTCCAGCAAGTTGCTGGTGTGCTTGGAACCATTCATGTGCTTGTGTTCCCACAGGTATGAGCCCCAATTGTTTTGCTAACCAACAATTAGAGGTCCCTTTCAACGGAGGATATACGGCCTCTAAACGTGTGACTATCGCTTGGTGCACGTCACGAGAGAAACGCCGGCGAGTACCAAAATCAACTAAATGAAATCCGTCCGCATAACCGTCTGCAGGTAAATGAGCGAGCTTTTCATCGAGACGGGCTAAGGCATCATCCACAGTATGTTGCGGGTAGCAAGCTTGGTTTCGCAGCTCACAAATAATGGCAAGTAAGGGAACTTCCCAGAGGATCACTTCGCGCCATGGCCCAGCAATATGGATTGCGAGTTGCCCTTCATCCTCTGATACCGTCACGTGTTCAGGGTTGAGCTGGAAGTGCGAAAGATAGGAGAGAAAATCAGCTTGATAAAGATCTAACGACGCGAGATAGTCAAGCTCATCCGCTTGAAAACGGAGAGTGCCCATATGAGTGATCTGCTCAATGATCTGTTCGCGAAGGTACGAGAGATTTTCATCGCTACGACAATAAAAGTCCGCCGTGACGTGAACGTCTGAATAATGATGAAATACCGCCTGCTGCATATTGATCTTATAAGCATCAGTATCTAAAAGCGATGTGATGATCGGATTGTGCATGCGTGAAGAACGCCTTACGGGTTACAAAACGAAATTGGCGTCATAGTACCGTAATTTTCGTAAAATTTAACCGTCGTCACATTATATTTCAGAATGGATTGGCAGGCTTCGTTGACATTATGCCGCGTATTTAACCACCACGGTATGCTTTGAAAACAGCCAGACGACGTTTTTAATGATTGACTTGGGGCTGGCTAACCAATCGGTGGCAGTTTGTTGAATGTAAACGCAAACATTTGATAACAAAATGTTAAACCTATAGTCATCTTTGCTAAGCCGCGGTATGGTATGGCATGCAAATCGTCCCTTGGACGAATGAATACAGTTTGTTGGCTGAGGTACACCCGATAAAAAGGAAATAACATGTCTCAACAACCCACCGCCAAATACCGTAATGATTACCGAGCACCGGATTTTACCATCACGGACATTAATCTTGAGTTTAATCTTGATCCGAACAATACCCTTGTCACCGCAGTAAGCCAGGTAAAGCGTCTGAATGAGCAAGCGACGGAACTGGTTTTAGATGGCGATGACCTTACCTTGGTACGCCTCGATATTAATGGTGACCCTTGGACTGCATATAGTGAAGAACCGGGTAAATTAATTATCCGTGATGTGCCTGCCGCGTTTACCTTGACCATTCAAACGCAACTAGATCCGGAAAACAACACGGCACTAGAAGGCTTATATATTTCTGGGGGGGCGTATTGTACCCAGTGTGAAGCGGAAGGATTCCGCCGAATCACCTATTATCTTGACCGTCCTGATGTACTCGCACGTTTCACGACGAAGGTAATTGCCGATAAAGCACAGTATCCATACTTGCTCAGCAATGGGAATAAAATTGCCTCAGGCGAGCTTGGTGAAGGCCGTCATTGGGTCGAGTGGCATGACCCTTATGCCAAGCCGAGCTATTTGTTTGCCTTAGTGGGCGGTGACTTTGATGTATTGCGTGATACCTTTGTAACGCGCTCAGGTCGCGATGTGGCGTTAGAAATCTTTGTTGATAAAGGCAACTTAGATCGTGCCGATCATGCAATGGTATCGCTTAAAAATGCGATGAAATGGGACGAAACCCGTTTCGGCCTGGAATACGATCTGGATATTTATATGATCGTTGCCGTCGACTTTTTCAATATGGGTGCCATGGAGAATAAAGGTCTCAATATCTTTAACTCCAAATATGTACTGGCCAACTCTGACACTGCGACTGACACCGATTATCTTGGTATTGAGGCGGTGATTGGGCATGAGTACTTCCATAACTGGACCGGGAACCGTGTGACATGTCGTGATTGGTTTCAGCTTAGTCTCAAAGAGGGCTTGACGGTATTCCGTGATCAAGAATTTTCTTCTGACTTAGGGTCACGTTCAGTTAACCGGATCAGCAATGCGCGCATCATGCGCGGCCCACAATTTGCTGAAGACGCCAGCCCGATGTCGCATCCGATCCGCCCAGAAAAAGTGATTGAGATGAATAACTTTTACACCCTGACTGTGTATGAAAAGGGCAGTGAAGTGATTCGCATGATGCACACTATTCTTGGGGAGTCGGTTTTCCAGAAAGGCGTGACGCTTTACCTTGAGCGTCATGATGGCACCGCCTCGACATGTGATGATTTTGTGCAAGCGATGGAAGATGCGTCGGATATCGATTTGACTCAATTCCGCCGCTGGTACAGCCAATCAGGCACGCCCGTGCTGACAGTGTCTTCTACGTATGATGCGGCCACTAAGCAACTTGCGCTCCATGTGGCGCAACACACTCCTGCGACCGCTGATCAGGAAGAGAAAGCGCCGCTTTATATTCCACTTGATATCGAAATGTATCGCCATGACGGCAGTGTTATTGAGTTACAGCGTCACGAAAAGCCCGTGTCGAATGTATTGGCAGTGACGGAAGCAGAACAAACCTACATCTTTGATGGGGTTGATGAGCAGCCCGTCTTATCACTGTTACGCGAGTTTTCTGCGCCTGTGAAGCTTGAGTATGATTATCAAGACGATGAACTGGCCTTTTTACTGCAACACGCGCGTAACGACTTTGCCCGTTGGGATGCAGGCCAGAGTCTACTGGCCAAGCATATTAAAGCGAACGTCGCACGGGTACAAAACGAACAGCCCATTGATGTCCCCTTGCCGGTGATTGACGCATTTCGTGGTGTACTACTCAGTGACAATACCGATCCGGCACTGATTGCTGAAATACTAAACTTGCCCTCTGAAACCGAAGTGGCGGGCTGGTTTGAGACCGTCGACGTGGACGCGATTCATCAAGTCATGTCGGCGTTTAAACAGCAGTTTGCCGATCATATGAAGGATGAGTGTGAAACTGTGTATCGTCGATATGCTCAACCTGATTATCAAATCACTCATAAAGCTATCGGTGAGCGCGCGCTGCGAAATGCGTGTTTGAGTTATTTGGCCCATACTGAAAATGGTAACACTCATGTTGAACGGCATTATCATGAGGCTAATAACATGACCGACACTATGGCTGCACTGAATGCCGCAAACACGGCACAGTTACCATGTCGTGAGCCACTTATGAAAGACTTCAGTGATAAGTGGGAGCATGACGGCTTGGTGATGGATAAGTGGTTTATGCTGCAAGGGGCGAATCCGGCTGATAATGCGCTAGAGGAAGTAAAAGCACAGATGTCACACCCGGCCTTTACGTTAAAGAACCCGAACCGGATACGCAGTTTGATTGGTGCCTTTTGTAACCGAAACCCTGCACGTTTTCACGCTGTAGATGGTGCGGGTTATCGCTTCTTAAAAGAGATCTTGGTGACGTTAAACCAATCGAACCCGCAAGTGGCATCGCGTTTGATCGACCCTATGTTGAAGCTGGCGTACTACGATCAGGATCGCCAGCAACAAATGCGTCACGTGCTGCAAGAGTTGGCAGATATGGATAACTTGGCCAACGATTTGTATGAAAAAGTGGAGAAAACACTTGAGCAGTAACCCATAATCTGGGGTAAGATCAACGCTATCAAGTAAATGGATCAAGCCGTCCTGGTTGGGCGGCTTTTTTAGCGGGTGTAAGTTGGCCATGGAGTACTTTTTTAGCGTTTATATCGCTTATTCCGAATATCAGCACTATTACAGTGGTGCGGCTGCCAACGTTGTGGTCATGACTGACCAAGGGCTTCGTCTTCAGATCCCGGCATCTCGCTTTCGGCCTTTTCTTTCTCAGCTAGGGATAAGAGGGCGTTTTAAACTCACCACAGATACCCACCATCGATTCCAATCTTTAATGCGGGTTGCCTAGTTGCTTATAGGCAATGTGCTTCGCCCATTCATCGATTAAATAGCCACACCAGTCACATTCTGGCGAAATTCGCGTAAATCCAGCCGTTTACCTATAACGTTTTTATGAGCCAAGCCTTACACTAGGCAGTACGTTTGTTAACGTAATGTTTACCTCTGAATACTCACAACGATAATGTTCTAAAAGGACAACGGAGCTCCAGAATGACCTCGCGTGACCCTATAGTACCTGTGTTACTTGAGAAAGTTTATCAACTGATTGCAGATAAGCTTGATGATACTCAACAACCACTTGTCGATGCGTTAGCCAAAAGGATATTGGGTCAAATTTCTGATGATGATTTGCAGGAACGCAATGAGTCAGATCTCTACGGTGCGGTAATGAGTTTATGGCACCATCTCAACACATTTGAACAAGATAAAGTGTTTGTTAAAGTCTTTAATCCTAGCCTGAGTGGTAATGGATGGCAGTCGACCCATACGATTGTCGAGATCTTAGCGCCAGATGCTCCTTTCCTCGTGGATTCTGTTCGCATGGCCCTTAATCGCTTGGGGATCACCACACACCTCATGCTTAATAGCCCCATCAAAGCACAGAAAAACGACCAAGGTGCTATGGTGGAAATTGGCGGTGAAAATGGCCAGTTCCAAAGTACCTTCCATATTGAAATCGACAAGATGTCGAATGACTCTGAGATGGCGGATCTAGAGGCTGAGCTGTCTGAAACGCTGACCGATGTCGTAATGGTCGTTAACGATTGGAAACCGATGCGTGAGCAAATGCTTGAGCTGGTGGCATCGCTGAAAGACACCCAGTTACCGATTGACGATGAGCGTCGCCAGGAAGCCATTGAATTTCTTAGCTGGATCACAGACAACAACTTTACCTTTATGGGCTACAAGTGCTTTGACTTGGTCCCCGTCGAAGGGGATTACGAGCTGAGAGCAAACAGTGATTGCGATGCGCTCGGCTTAGCGAAGAAACACAAGTCACCGACTGTATTACGTTTGTCAGAAATGCCAGAATCAGCCCGCGCTGAAGCGCTAAAAAAAGAGCTGTTAGTGCTGACCAAAAGTAACGCAAAATCCCGTGTGCATCGTCCTGCTTATGTGGATTACATAGGGATCAAAAAGTTTGATGCGCAGGGCAATGTGATTGGTGAGCACCGTTTTACAGGGCTGTATGCCTCGTCGGCGTATAACCAATCGACTGCAAGCATCCCGGTACTGCGTAACAAAGTGCGTCGTATTTTGGATAACAGTGGTTTTTACCGTGAGTCTCACTCATGGAAAGCTCTGGCGAATATTTTAGAAAACTATCCACGTGATGAACTGTTCCAAGCCACAGAAGAAGAAATGCGTGATGTTGGAATGGGCGTGGTGCAGATGCAAGATCGTGACATGCTGCGCGTGTTTGTTCGTCGCGATCCGTTTGGGCGCTTTTTCTCGTGCATGGTATACATCACTCGAGAACGCTATAACACCGAGTTCCGTCGTCAAACCCAGCGTATTCTGCAGCAATACTTTGGTTCAGATAAGACGGTTGAATTTACCACTTTCTTCTCGGAAAGCCCGCTTGCGCGTACGCACTACATTGTCCGAGTTGAGAATAACAACTTCGATATTGATGTGAAAAAAATCGAACATAACCTGACTGAAGCCGCATCCTCATGGGATGATCGTCTGCAAGAAGCGGTGATTGCAAACTTTGGTGAAAACCGAGGGACGCCTATTGCCAAGCGTTATTTGCGTGCATTTCCTCGTTCGTACAAAGAAGCCATGTTACCAGGATCTGCCGTGGCTGATATTGAGCGACTCGAAGGGCTCAGTGATGATAACAAGCTAGATATGCTGTTATATCGCCCACAAGAGGTTAGCCACCAATCGAATGCCATTAGCCTAAAATTGTTCCAAAAAGGTGAGCCCATTCATCTGTCTGATGTCATGCCTATGCTGGAAAATCTCGGGCTAAGAGTGATTGGCGAGTCACCGTATGAAGTAGAAACGAGTCAAGGTGATGTTTACTGGATCCTCGATTTCTCAATGTTGCATAGCGCAGGCACTGCGTTTGATCTTGGGAATGCACGTGATCGCTTTCAACATGCTTTTGCTGATATTTGGCATGGCCGCCTTGATAGTGATGGCTTTAATCGGCTGGTACTGAACGCGGGTCTTTCGGGGAGAGAAGTTACTATATTACGTGCTTACGCCCGCTATATGCGCCAAATTGGCTTCCCGTTTAGCCAAACATATATCGAAGAGACGCTGGCCTCGCATCCGCATTTAGCGGGTGTCTTGATCACGCTCTTTAATACGCGTTTCGATCCTGCGGGCAAGCGGACTCAACGTGCACAAGATGCCATCATTAACGACATTGAAGAAGCGCTGGATAATGTCGAGAGCTTAGATGATGACCGAATCATCCGCCGTTATATGGAAATCATTCTTGCGACTACGCGAACTAACTTCTTCCAAAAAGATCCGGATAACGATCAAGACAAGCCTTACTTGTCATTAAAACTGCAAGCGTCTGATATTCCAGATATGCCCAAACCGGTTCCGGCATTCGAAATCTTTGTTTATTCGCCAGATGTTGAAGGGGTCCACTTACGTGGCGGAAAAGTCGCGCGTGGTGGACTGCGTTGGTCAGATCGTCAAGAAGATTTCCGAACGGAGGTGCTTGGCCTGGTTAAAGCGCAGCAGGTAAAAAACACGGTGATTGTTCCGGTTGGAGCCAAAGGTGGGTTTGTCTGTAAGCGTCAGTATCAATTGTCAGGTCGGGATGCTATTTTTGCAGAAGGCAAGCGCTGCTACCGTCTCTTTATTCAAGGGCTGCTCGATATTACCGATAACATTGTTGAGGGGACACTGACCCCGCCGCAACACGTGGTACGTCACGATGAAGACGATGCTTACTTGGTGGTCGCCGCGGACAAGGGTACCGCTACCTTCTCCGATCTGGCGAACAGTGTCTCAGCACAATACAACTTCTGGTTAGGCGATGCCTTTGCCTCGGGTGGTTCTAATGGCTATGACCACAAAAAAATGGGGATCACCGCTGCGGGGGGATGGGAGTCCGTTAAACGCCACTTTCGTGAAGTGGATATTGATTGCCAAACCACTGACTTCACCTGTGTGGGTATTGGCGATATGGGGGGCGACGTATTTGGCAACGGCATGCTGCTATCTAAGCATATTCGCTTAGTGGCCGCATTTAACCACATGCACATCTTTATTGACCCAGATCCAGATGCAGAGAAAAGCTGGAAAGAGCGTCAACGTCTCTTTAATCTACCTCGTTCTACGTGGGAAGACTATGACAGCAAATTGATCGCTAAAGGCGGGGGAGTCTTCTCTCGTCGTGCGAAGTCAATTACCTTAACGCCAGAAATCCAAAAACTACTCGGTACGCGTAAACAATCGATGGCGCCTAACGATCTGATTAAACAGATTTTAAAGGCGAAAGTGGATCTCCTCTGGAACGGTGGCATCGGGACTTATGTGAAATCGTCTGACGAAACGCATACCTCTGTCGGGGATCGTGCTAATGATGGTTTACGTGTTAATGGCAATGAAATTGGCGCTCGCATTATTGGTGAGGGCGGTAATTTAGGCATGACACAGCTAGGGCGAATCGAGTATGCGCTCAAAGGTGGCCGAGTCAACACGGACTTTATTGATAATGTCGGTGGGGTCGATTGTTCCGATAATGAGGTAAACATCAAGATCTTGCTCAATGGCTTAGTCGCTGCTGGCGATCTGACCATGAAGAAGCGCAATGAGCTGTTGGAGCGGATGGAAGACGAAGTGTCGGACATCGTGCTTGAAGACGCTTATTGTCAGAGTGAATCGATCTCAGTGACCCATAACCAGCAAGCAGCCTTGTTAAAGGAACAGATCCGGTTTATTCATTATTTAGAAAAAGAGGGTAAATTAGATCGTGCACTCGAATATCTTCCCGATGATGAAACCTTGTCTGAGCGTAATTTACGAGGCACTGGATTAACTCGTCCTGAAATCGCGGTGCTGGTGGCTTACGGAAAAATGGTGCTCAAAGAACAGCTGGTTGTTGATGAAGTGACTCAGGATGCTCACTTTGGACAGTTACTCCCGAGTTATTTCCCCAAAGAGTTACAGCGTCACTATCGTCAAGAGATGGAATCGCATCCATTACGTGGAGAGATCATCGCAACCGCGCTCGCCAATCAAATGTCGAATGACATGGGCTTTAATTTTGTGACGCGTATGCAAGATGAAACCGGGGCCAGTGTCAGTGACATTGCTAAGTCTTATGCGATAGCACGAGATGTGTTTGGCTTTGAACAATTGTTTGAGGATGTGCGGACACTGGATAACCAGGTGAGTGCAACCGTCCAATACGATATTTTGTTCCGTTGCCGTCGGATGTTACGTCGTGCGACACGCTGGATGCTACGTAATAAACGCAAAGGAGAAAGCATTGAGGCGCAAGTGGCCTTTTATCGTCCTGCGTTGCAGAACTTGGTCGAGCATTTAGATCAATACTTGGTAGAAAGTGAGATTAAAGAACATGATGAGCAAGCGAATAAGCTACGCCAATCAGGTGTCTCAGACGCGGTAGCGAATAAAGTGTGTCGTTTGACCAGTGTATTCTCTGGTTTAGATCTCGCACAAGTATCTGAACAGCTTGATAAACCTTTCGATCTGGTGGCGCGCTTGTACTATGTGCTTGGTGACAGCCTGTCATTGCACTGGTTCTTAAAGCAAATCAATAATCAACCCGTCGATAATCACTGGCAAGCGCTAGCACGTGCATCGTTCCGTGAAGATCTTGACTGGCAACAACGTTTATTGACCGCGCGGATTGTCTCAGAAATGGATCCTGGCCAGAATGCTGAAACAGGGTTAGCCCAGTGGATGGATGACCATGTTGTGATCTTAGGTCGCTGGCAGAGTATTGTTGATGAGTTCAAAGTTGGCACTGTGCATGAGTTTGCCAAGTTCTCCGTCGCACTGCGTGAGTTGTCGTTGTTAAATTTGAATTGAATTACGACGCTAATGACGTAATAATCTAGCCCCGTTTATTACGGGGCTTTTTATTAGGAGGGATCATGCTTTACCGCCTCGCCAGACCGGCCATTTTTCAGTTAGATCCAGAAAAAGCACACGATTTAACGATCAACACGCTCTCCCGTTTTCATCACACACCACTTCGTTTCTTTTACTCTCAGCACCTTCCTCCTCGTCCTGTAACGGTGATGGGACTGAATTTTAATAATCCTGTTGGATTAGCCGCAGGGCTAGATAAAAATGGTGAATGCATAGAAGCGTTTGGTGCCATGGGGTTCGGTTTTGTTGAAGTAGGCACGGTCACCCCACGTTCTCAGCCAGGCAACGACAAACCTCGGCTCTTTCGTGTTAAGGCCGCCGAAGGCATTATCAATCGGATGGGCTTTAATAACCAGGGGGTGGATGCGCTCGTTGAGAATGTTAAAAAGGCGAAAAACTTTCATGGTATTCTCGGTATCAATATTGGCAAGAATAAAGATACGCCTATTGAGCAGGGCACTGATGATTATATTGCCTGTATGCAAAAGGTATATCAGCATGCCGATTATATTGCCGTGAATATTTCATCGCCTAATACCCCAGGGCTACGTAGCCTGCAGTATGGCGATATGCTGGACGAACTATTAAAGGCGTTGAAAGCTGAACAAACACTGCTCGCAGACATGCATGGCAAATATGTTCCTCTCGCGGTAAAGATAGCGCCTGATTTGAGTGAAGATGAAATTCAGCAAGTAGCTGATACCTTAGTTAGACAACAAATTGATGGTGTGATTGCGACAAATACGACGCTTGATCGTTCGTTGGTCGATGGTATGCCACATTATCGTGAATCGGGTGGGCTAAGTGGTCGTCCGGTTCAACTGAAAAGCACGGAAGTGATCCGTCAACTTCATCATGCACTCCATGGCGCGATGCCCATTATTGGCGTAGGGGGGATTGATTCAGTGACAGCGGCACGTGAAAAGTTGGAAGCGGGCGCCGATCTTGTTCAGATATACTCAGGACTCATCTACCAAGGGCCAGGGCTCGTCAAACAGATCGTGAGACATGTTTAACGAAAAAATAAAGTTTTAGGGCATAAAAGGGGGAGGTTTCTTCCCCTTTTTTTTTATCCTCAGCCCATTACACTTCAGGCAATGGCAATCATGACATCGCCACACACCCCAGTTAGTGAGTCACCGCGGGAGCTGAAGTATGTTAAAACCTAATAATGCATGGAGATGGTATTTCGATGATGCGTCGACATCACTAATGCTAGATTTAGGTGATGACATGGTTTTTCGCGTGGCGATTAATGCCAAACATCTCATCCCTGATGCGTTCTCAGCATCCCCATTTTCAGTTGAGGACGCATCGCTTTTTCAGCGCATGGCAGAGCCTCTGTCGTGCCTTTCGCTTTCCGGCCCTCGACAGGCCGAACTTGGTTTGAACGCAGTGGCAGCTTATCGCTTCCACAAACCTATTCTACCGAAGAGCTGGTTTTTTGAGACGCAACAAGAAACGATTGCTGCACCCGAATGGGGGCAAATCGTCGAGCTCACCAGCCAAACAGGAGATAGGGCGCCATTTATCATCATAGAAAACGCCGGCTCGGCCTCGCTTTGCATGCTTGCACGAGAGGCTGATTTTGAGCTGAGCGCAAATAAAAAGATGGCGTTTTGTGGTGCGATAAAAGTAATGAACGACCGGCTATCGCAACCGATACCTCAAACAAATAGCCAAAAAGGTCGCTTTGCGTTAGTGGGCTGAGTGGTTATCACTTAGCCCACAATCTTTTTCATACTCAAACCAAATTCACGTCCCTGACTTTCTGTTCATTCCCACATTTTTAGACGTTCAATGTTTCTTATACCAAACAGATGAGCATAAAACCTGTGATCTGCATTCATATTTAGGCTGAAAATCATCCACTAAAAATGACTCATTTTCAGCATTTCTGCTGATATTCACACCCTGAAACCACCAATCCCTGCCATGTTTTTCCCATTTTAACCCCAAGCATCTCTTTATATAACTCTTCTGGAATAGACCAGATTGGTGGTTTTTTATTGGTGATTAATAGGAATCAATGGTGTGGTTTTATTTCTATACGGTCAGTATTTACGGTGGTGATATCCCAAGTGAATACTTACCACTTAATGGTTTTTAGAACAAAGTATCCCTATGGAAAAGGCTTGAGGTGAGTCCGTTTCTTTGTGGAAACAAATGGTGAGCCGTTTTGGGGTGATGAGATTCCTGGGGGAAACAGTGTGTCTGAGGGATTGATTCTTGATGGAAACAGAAAGGCGGTGGTTTATTCACCATTCAACGGAGATTGTTACGCCTAGGGTCAACGAGTGACGCAAGATTGATGTATAATCGCGGCCATCACGACAACCACGCCCAGAGGGTGTAGAGACTTAATGAAACACTATCTCGCAATAACCGCTCGAGGCCTCGAGCATCTGTTGGCTCAGGAGCTTGAGCAGCTTGGCGTATCAAACCTCAAGCAAGTCCATGCCGGTGTAAAATTTAAAGCCGATGATCCGACACTGTATCAATGCTGTCTGTGGAGTCGGATTGCATCCCGCTTTGTCCTCGTGCTAGGTGAATTCGCGGTGCGTGATGATATGGATCTATACCTTGGCGCTACGGCGATTAATTGGCCTGACTATTTTCACTCTAGCCAGCGTATTGCTGTTGATTTTAACGGTACTAACCGTGAAATTCGTAATAGCCAATATGGTGCGTTGAAAGTCAAAGATGCCATTGTCGATAAATTTGAAAAAGCAAATTTACCGCGTCCAAGCATTGATCGTGAGCAGCCAGATTTACGCATTCATATGCGATTATCGAAAGACCAAGGGTTACTTGGCATTGATATGGTGGGTAGCGGTTTGCACCAGCGTGGTTATCGTACCCAAGCTGGGGCGGCACCATTACGTGAGACGCATGCAGCGGCCCTTGTCGCACGCAGTGGTTGGCAGGCAGACCAGCCCATGATGGACATTATGTGTGGGTCAGGAACACTGGTAATAGAAGCGGCGATGATGGCAGCGAAAGTCGCCCCTGGATTGAAGCGTAAACGATGGGGGTTTGAATCGTTGCTTGGCTTTGATAGCGAAGCCTTTAAAGCGATTAAGGCAGAAGCCAGCGTCAAAGCAAAACGGGGAGTCAGCCAATGTCAGACTCGGTTTTACGGAGTCGATAACGATGCGCGTATGGTCGAAACGGCGCGTGCAAACGCCCGACGCGCCGGTGTCGGCGATCTGATTCAGCTTGATGTAGCGGATGCTACTCACATCACACCTCCAGAAGGGTTCACTGGGGGTCATATTGTGTCTAACCCTCCTTATGGCGAGCGTCTAGGTACGACGCCAGGTCTTATCGCGTTGTACACTCAATTAGGTGACCACCTTAAGCAATCCTTTGCAGGGAACACGGTTTCTTTATATTCCGGCTCAGAAGAGTTGCTCAGTTGTTTACGGATGCGCGCTGACGATAAATTTAAGTTGCAAAATGGTGCGCTCGATTGTGTGATGAAAACCTATGCCATCACTGCACGGGGCGAGAAGGCGACCAGCGATAGTCCAACCGTCGATGTTGCTCCAGACTTTGCTAATCGCCTGCGCAAGAATATGAGCAAACTTGATAAGTGGGCGAAAAAAGAAGGGATAGAGTGCTATCGACTCTACGATGCGGATCTGCCTGATTATAAAGCAGCGATTGATCGTTATCGTGACTTTTTAGTGATCCAAGAATATGCCGCACCTAAGACGATTGAACCAGAGAAAGCACGTCGCCGCTTGTTAGATATGGTTCGCGCATCAATAGCGGTAACGGGTGTCGATGCCAATAAAGTGGTACTCAAAACCCGCGAGAAACAAAAAGGCAATAATCAGTATCAAAAATTGGCGGGGGCTGCCCGTACAATGACGATTGATGAATACGGCGTCGCACTTGAGGTTAACCTCTACGATTACCTAGATACCGGCTTGTTCCTGGATCATCGCTATACGCGTCGCCTTATCGGAGAAAAAGCGTCAGGGAAAGATGTGCTCAACCTGTTTGCCTACACAGGGAGTGCTTCTGTTCATGCTGCGGTAGGTGGCGCACGATCGACGACGACCGTTGATATGTCTAAAACCTATTTAGCATGGGCTGAGCGCAATATGAAGCTCAATGGCATTGTTGGGCGCCAACACCAATTTGAACATGCAGATTGCTTACAATGGATGCAGCAATCCAATCAGAAGTTTGATTTGATCTTTGTGGATCCTCCTACATTCTCAAACTCGAAACGGATGCAGACAACCTTTGATGTTCAGCGTGATCATCTTGATGTTCTACTCGCATTGAAAGCACTGCTACGTCCTGAGGGAGAAATTATATTCTCCAACAACAAGCGACATTTCAAAATGGATCTTGACGGTTTGGCGGCGGCTGGCCTCCAAGCTGAAAACATTAGCAAACGCTCGATTCCAGAAGACTTTGCCCGTAATCCACACATTCATAATTGCTGGATTATTCGTCACCAAGGTGTGACGTCATGACGTTAGTGTTGTTTAGCACTGAAGGGTGCCATCTTTGTGAGCAAGCTTGGTCGCTCTATCAATCACTCGGTTATCAAACGCCACTTGAGACCCAAGATATTGCCTTTGACGATATGCTGTTTGAGCGTTACGGCGTCACTATTCCTGTGATTGCTATACGCAGTCAAACCGGAAACGTTAGCGCAGAATTAGGCTGGCCGTTTGATCACACACAATTACAAACTTGGTTAACGCAACATGGCATTAATTAAAATTACCGCCGCTCAGCTGGCGTATGGCGACAATCCATTATTGGATAAAACGGACTTTATTCTCCAGCCAGGCGAGCGCGTCTGTTTGGTTGGACGTAACGGAGCCGGCAAGTCCACCTTAATGAAGGTACTTGATGGCCAAGTACAACTCGATGATGGCAGTATTCAAAGCCAGTCGGAGCTGAAAGTCTCTCGGCTTGAACAAGATCCTCCTCGGGATAGCGACGGTTCTGTCTTTGACTATGTTGCGGAAGGACTCGCAGAGGCAGGCGATAAGCTCAAGCAGTACCATCAATTGATCGCCAAGATCGAAACCGATCCGAGTGATCGAAACATTGCAGAGCTAGCCAATGTACAAGAAGCCCTTGATCACGCGGATGCTTGGCGCTTTGATAACCAGATTATGGTGGTATTAGGTGCGCTGGGTCTTGACGGGGATACGGCACTAAATGCTTTATCCGGTGGCTGGCAGCGTAAAGCCGCGCTAGCACGTGCATTGGTCTGTGAGCCAGACGTATTGCTGCTTGATGAGCCAACCAACCATCTCGACGTCTCTACTATTCTATGGTTAGAGCAGTTCTTGAAAGACTTCAGAGGTGCAATTGTCTTTATCTCGCATGACCGCGCCTTTATTGGTGCAATGGCAACACGAATTGTAGATTTAGATCGCGGTAAGCTGACATCCTGGCCAGGTAACTATCAGGCTTACTTAGACGGTAAGGAAGAAGCGCTACGCGTTGAGGCAGAACAAAACGCCGAATTTGATAAAAAACTGGCTCAGGAAGAATCATGGATTCGCCAAGGGATTAAAGCACGCCGTACCCGTAACGAGGGGCGTGTTCGCGCACTTAAAGCCTTACGGCAAGAACGTAAGAGCCGTGTTGAGTTACAGGGTAACGCTAACCTGCAACTGGATGATGCAGCTCGTTCCGGAAAAATTGTATTTGAAGCGGAAAACATTGCATTCACTTACCAAGATACACCGTTAATCAAACCATTTAGCTTTACCGTGATGCGTGGCGACCGTATTGCACTTATCGGCCCGAACGGTTGCGGCAAGAGTACACTGTTAAAGTTAATGTTAGAGACATTGACGCCGGACAGTGGTTATCTACATGTGGGGACTAAGCTTGATGTTGCCTATTTTGACCAATATCGAGAGAAGCTAGATCCTGAGAAAACCGTGATTGATAACCTTGCGGGTGGGAAAACGGAAGTGGAAGTAGGGGGGCGTAAACGACATGTAATGGGCTATTTACAAGATTTCTTATTCCATCCTCGTCGCGCACAAACCCCTGTAAAAGCGTTATCCGGCGGTGAAAAAAACCGGTTACTACTCGCTAAGTTGTTTCTTAAGCCAGCAAACTTATTGGTGCTTGATGAGCCAACCAACGATCTAGATATTGAAACGCTTGAGCTATTAGAAGATTTGCTCTCCCAGTTCCAAGGGACATTGTTATTGGTAAGTCATGATCGCCACTTTGTTGATAATACGGTGACACATAGTTGGATTTTTGAAGGTGATGGTACGATCAATAAGTTTGTTGGCGGTTATCACGATGCGCAGCAGCAACGTGATCAATACCTGAAAGCGATCACGGCAAATGAGAAACCCCATTCAAAATCAAACAATGGCCATACCGATACGGAACAAAAGACGGCAAAACCGAAAAGTAAGCCACGGAAGTTATCGTATAAGTTGCAGCGAGAGCTAGAAGGCCTGCCCGCGCGGCTTGAAGCGCTAGAAAGCGAAGTTGAATCATTGCAGTCAGAGATGAGCGATCCTGATTTTTTCTCAAAAAGTCAGGATGTTACGCAACCTAAACTGGATAGATTAGCCGATGTTGAACAAGAACTTGAGCAAGCCTTTGAACGCTGGGAAGAATTAGAGGCGATGCAACAAGAGGGGTAGTGATCTTGTCACTTCATGAGTGGGTTTGACTCACATTTTGTTTAGCTGTTGCTCGATATTGCTTGCTTAAAAAATAATCATAGCCGAAGCTGTAGAAGATGCTTCATAAAAACGTCATGGACGGGAGCATCTTTGCGAATGGCAATATTAGCATTGAACAAGATGGAAAAGAGGGCGACTCTATGAAAAGACAGAAGCGAGATCGTTTGGAACGCGCACAGTCTAAAGGCTTTCAAGCAGGAATAAACGGTCGATCGTCTGAACTATGTCCTTACCAACAAACGGATGCAAGAAGCTACTGGCTTGGCGGATGGCGCGAAGGCAGAACCAGTAAATCAGAGATGATGAAGTAATCCATTTCCACAGTGTTTCGGCCTTATTATATCGATAAGGCCTTTTTTTAATAACCCCTAATGCACTATAACTTTATATATGAGTGCAAATAAAACAATCTACCTATCAATGAGTATTGAACTCCTAGCTAACTGTCATCTAAAGTCAATTAATGTAGGAAGAGGGGTGAAGTGATTTTTTCTGGTGGGAAAAATAAAACCGGCGAGGAAAGATCGCCGGTTTTGTCGAGGGAAGCTAGAATGCAGATGTGTCTTGAAATAGACCCACTTTCAGATCTTTAGCAACGTAAATTTCTTTATCATCAACGTAAACATGGCCATCACCGACACCCATTACAAGCTTACGGTTAATGACACGCTTCATATGAATTTCATAGCGAACACGTTTAGCTGTTGGTAATACTTGACCTGTAAATTTCACTTCACCGACGCCGAGGGCACGACCTTTGCCTTCGCCGCCAACCCAGCCTAAGAAAAAGCCAACTAATTGCCACATCGCATCCAGGCCAAGACAGCCAGGCATTACGGGGTCACCAGGAAAGTGGCAGTCGAAAAACCATAGATCGGGATTAATATCCAACTCAGCGATAATTACACCTTTATCAAAGTCGCCACCTTGATCGGCAATATGGGTGATGCGATCCATCATCAGCATGTTCGGTGCTGGAAGCTGTGGACGTCCCGGGCCAAAGAGTTCACCTTGGCTAGATGCAAGTAAATCGTCGCGATTATAGGAATTTTGGCGTTTCATTATATCTAAACTGCTCCTTATTCAATTGCGAGCAGGTTAGCGTACACGTGTACGCCAAACAACTCGGATCAGTACTGGCCAAACCAGTTTTTTAAGCGTTTAAACAAACTGTTGCAGCTTTGTTTTTCATCAGTATGAAAATGATTTATCCGATTAGATATTTTTCTCAACAATGTCTCATCGTCTTCTCCTGAGAATGGGAGACCCGTCACAATGGGCAGCGCTTGTTCGACATCGTCGACGGCCCAAATATGGAACTGACCCGCTTTGATTGCTTCAACGACGTCATTGCGTAGACAAAGTGATGAAAGATTCGTTTTCGGTAATACGACACCTTGTTGCCCGGTGAGGCCTCGATGCGCACAAACTTGATAATAACCTTCAATTTTCTCGTTAATCCCACCAACGGCTTGTACACGGCCAAACTGGTCAACAGCGCCCGTAATGGCGATGGCTTGATTAATCGGTTGTTGAGAGAGTGCGCTGACAAATGCACATAGCTCGGCCAATGAGGCGCTATCTCCATCTACTTCGCTATAGGATTGTTCAAACACAATCGAGGCGGAGTATGGAAGAGGATCATCCAGATTCAGGGCTACGCTTACAAAAGCCTGCATAATCATCATGCCTTTGGCATGAATATTACCGGCTAGCTCTGCTTTACGCTCTACATCGGCAATATCACCGTCTCCGGAGTGCACAACACAGGATATCCGTGCGGGCTCACCATAACTCATCGGGTGACCAGGCACTTCTATGACTGTCAGCCCATTTATTTGCCCAATATGTTCACCGCGTGTATCAATAAAGACTTGTCCTTTATGGATGTCTTCAATGGCACGTTCTGGCAAGTATGCGGCCCGTTGGTAACGACGCATAATTGCGGCATTGATTGCTTCACCATCTAGCATGTCATTAGCTGTCATGAGTGACTCCTCAAGCAGCTGTTGATACCAAATGGGGCTAAGAGGCATACGCAACTGGTCTTCACTTTCTCGCGCGCCGGCTTGCAGTAAACGAACCAACGCGGAATCTGTCATGCTTAATGTTGTGAGTGTGTTGAGTATCCCTTTTAGCCAAGAAAAATAGGGGGTAACATTGCTCTCATTGAGCTCAATATCTTGTTCATATTCGGCATAGGCCGATAATCCGTCATAGAGATCCGGCTCATTGGTTTCAAAGTCCGCAAGCCATTGCCTATCACCCACCAAAACAAGGCGTACATCCAATGACTCATTAGGTAAGTCGGTAATTTGATCGGACCGGGCCGTTTGCCATGCCAGTTTTCCTGTGGCTAAAACCTGCTTGAGGCGAACCCAAACACGTGGCTGCTGAAGTACATCAGCGACTTTCAATATTAATACACCGCCATTGGCTTGGTGAAGTAACCCCAGCTTTTTATATGACGCTGTCACATTTTTATTAGCATCATAAGCAAAGCCAAATAGTGTCGATTCTGTTACCGCATCGCCGATTAAAACGGGTCGGTTTGGGCACTGACTCGCCAACTCAGCCTGATAAGCATTAAGGTATTGCGGTAAATCAGCAGACATCACGGTAAGGCAACGTGTAGGGCACGAAGATGACATAAGCCAAGCTAGCGCGTGGGTTAAGCGAGACTGCAATGACAGTAGTGTGGCCGCCTCTAAGCGATCAAATTGTGCGATGTCTGGGGAAAACTGAGAATAATGTGGTTTGGCATCACGCCAATCAACTTCATGCATGTCTATGATTACTGACTAAGATTAGAATGGACAGAGTATAAAGGATAACACACGACGGTAATAGGATATCGCCTCTAACAAATGGCAAATTGCCAACGGGTAGGGGGTGTCTTTCAAGTGTGTGATAATTGAACAGGCAGCGGGTTAGTGTTACGCTGTCACTATTAGGCGTGACAGAAGCTTGGCATATGAAATATCAACAACTAGAAAATTTAGAAGCAGGTTGGAAATGGGCCTACTTAATTAAAAAATGGAAAGATGGTGACGCTGTCACTAAATACATTGATCGTGACGAGGCAAAAGCCGCTGTCGACACACTGTTAAGCCTGGAGCATGAGCCTACGCGAGTGCATCAATGGATTGATAAGCACATGGCGCCTTCATTAGAGAAAAAACTGAAACAAGCGATTCGTGCCAAGCGAAAGCGCCATTTTAATGCCGAACAAGAGCAAACACGGAAAAAGTCCATCGATTTGGATTATCGCGTATGGGAAAAACTCTCGCAGAAAGCGCATGAACTTGATGCCACTTTGTCCGATACCATTGAGTACTTGTTGTCAGAAGCTAATCGCTCGGAGAGCGCAAATAAACAAGTGAATACGCTAAGGCAAGATCTGAATAACTTGCTGGATATGTAAAACCTTTTGACCGATAAGCGAGCACTGTAGTTATGGGTTATTTTTTACTGATTTCTTTTGCCATTTTTCTCGCATTTATGTTGATCGACCGACCATTATTGGTCATTGCATTTAAAGATGGTCAGTTAGTGCGTCACAAAGGAAAAGTCCCGAAAGGTTTTTTACACGATTGCCAAGAGATTGCTAAGCGCCATCCGTTCACGGGCACCGTGAAAGTATATAGTAATCGTTTTAAGCCTGCGAAAGTTGTGTTGTCGCGTAGCATCGACAACCGTATTCAACAGCGCATAAAAAACGTGTTCCCACACCAGTCATTCAAATAATGTCGGTTGCTCGGTCGACCACGATACCTATTGGCTAAGGCAGAAGTGCCATACTGGCTTGGCCGACCCAATAAACGTCGATGTGGAATATGTTGGCTGCATGACCAAATGACCCAATAGTACTTATAGACACCAGTGCGCATTATATATATTATGTTAAATTACGTGTTGGGCAGTAACAACGATAGCCTATTCTTTGCATTAGTTTGCGCAGTTGGGTTTGTGATTGAACGTAATTAGCTATTTACCATAAAATAGCTAATTACTACTTCTTTTAATCGTCATTACCCCAACTCGTTTGGTCTAAGTCGATTTAACTCAGTGGTAATTAGTAGATAGATCGACAGGCTGATGTGTATAAAGCACAGCGTTAAGGCTCGCTGCGCGTATCGGCTTCGTTACAAAATCATCCATCCCTGCACGGACACAGCGCTGTCTGTCTTCGTCCATCGCATTCGCAGTTAAAGCGATAATCGGTTTTTTAAAACCTGATGCACGAAGCGCTTTGGTTGCGGCGATGCCATCCATTACTGGCATCGACATGTCCATCAGTACAAGATCAAATTCAGTATGTTTAACATTTTCGAGTGCTTCTTCGCCGTTTGAAGCTAACACAACCGTGTGGCCTTGTTTTTCAAGCATCAATCGCACAACCATCTGATTAGCCCGACTGTCTTCCGCCACTAAAATTGACATAGGTTGCACAGTTTCTACTGATACAGGCGTCTGAGATTGATGTCTCTCGGCATCTTGAGGTGTGGCAACTATCGGCAGACGGACGTAAAAGTCGGTACCTTTATGAAGTTCGCTCTCTACTTCAATACTTCCACCCATCATTTCAACGAGTTTTTGACAAATGGATAAGCCCAGGCCTGTGCCACCAAATCGGCGTGTAATACTGCCGTCAGCTTGGGTAAAAGGTTCGAAAATTCGTCCAATTTGATGCTCATCAATACCAATTCCCGAGTCATTAACCCTTAGCATGAGCACGTCGCCTTCCGTATAGAGTGACACTGTCACTCCGCCATAATCGGTGAATTTAAGGGCATTGGCTACGAGGTTAAGCAAAACTTGCGTAAATCGATTTTCGTCCATAAAAAGTGTTTCAGGGACTGACGGTGAGACTGAGGCTGACAAATAAATACGTTTTTTATCCGCTCTCTCAATTAACTGTTGATAGACGTTAGTGACACTGTCACTAGGTTTCATCAACGATGGAGAGAGAGAAAAACGGTTTGACTCGATTTTCGATAGATCAAGCACATCGCTGATTAAGGTCAATAGGAGCTGAGCGGATTTATCCATTTGCCCTACCCACTCTTTTTGTTCTGTGCTTAACCTCGAATGCTGTAGTGCATCAATTAGCCCTAATACAGCGTTGAGTGGCGTCCGTATCTCGTGGCTCATTACTGCCAGAAACTGCGACTTTGCGTTATTCGCTAATTCAGCTTGCTGACGTGCTTGTTGCAGTTCCACAACGCGGCGTTTGGTCGCGGTTATATCTTTAGCCGTCCCGCGATAACCCGCTAATTCTCCCCGTTTGTTATAACAGGGCCTACCTGACAGGCTAACCCAGTAATCATGGGCGCGAGATGTTATATGCCACTCGATATCACTGAATGCTTGCTCGTGATCGATGAATTGCTCAAGTTTGGCTTTGAGTTGTGAGTCGGATTTGATTTTCGTGAGTAAGGCTTCTGCATCAATATCGGCATCCGTATTGGGTGATGACAGGTAAGTCAGTTGAAACTGATTATCAAGCTCCCAAAACCAGTCACTGGCCGTTTGTGCAAAATCTTGGAAGCGCTGACGGCTAGCATTTAGTTCTTGGGTTCGGCTACTAACAAGTGTATGTAAGCGATGTCGATAGTCGATGTCCATAATGGTACGTTCGATCAATGGGCGAAAACGGTCAATCACCTGTTGCGCTTCATTATTAAACGAGTCACGTCGATGTGAGAGTAATATCAGCATGACTTCGCTATCGTTTACCGTTAAACCGCTGATCAGGGCGGTTCCTTGTTGGTAACTGGCATATTGATGCGTTAGACAATGGAGCTCTTTAACCATGTCTGGCTTATAAATGGCAACAGTCTCTCCTTTTACACAACGACGAAAAACGTCTCCCGTTTGCCATGTCACGTTCTCTAGCAGACGGTCGGTGGAGACTAAACACCGAAAAGCATCTTCCGTTTCGCGATTGCGGCTGAGTGTCACGGCACTATCGAAATTAACGTAGCGGTGGATAACGTCGAGCAGCGACGCAAATATATCAGTCTTTGACGTCGCCTCAGCCATGGCAGAGATCGCCGACAAAATCGCATCATTCTCTTCTCTTAAGCGTTTTTCTCTTGCTTCAACACGACTGAGTTCAAATAAGGTTTCCTGTAGAGACTCAGCGTCTGAGCGTTCAGATGCCGATAGGCGTTTCGACGTCATGATTAATCCTTATGAAATAACACAGCCGAGATCATTAAATTACCGTGAGAGAGCTCCCCTCCTTTGAATAAACCTTGCTCACCAAAAGTAAAAGGGCAAACAAAAGGCGCGTTATACAGGGCCATATTTATGTTATCAGCCACCTCATCTAAACGGTCTTTGACATGCAACATACATCCTGCGCAATAAATCGCTAGCCCGCCTAACGGCTCTGGCTTGTACAATGCGTGATCATTGGCGGATTCCACGACACGGCTAGCGCGTGAGATCAACCCTTCACTGGTGCCTGACATTAAATAAACAGACTGGCCAACTTCAAGCTGAGAAAATAGCGCCATATGACCTTGCTCATTAATAAACATCGGATGTGACAAGGTATAATATGGCAAACCATGTATGGTCCCCGTTTGGGTACCGAGTGGATAGAGGGTCGATTGAGAAAACAGTGACTCTTCGCTATTAAACACTAATCCGGTTTCTGACTCATACCATTCTCTGTAAACGTCTGCAGCGGGTCGGTGGTTCAAACTGACTAATGTTCGACCTCGGACATCGGTGACCGTTGCGCGCTTTTTTGTCGCAGCATACCCTGAGTGGAATGAGTAACTCACACGAGCGGTAGGATAAAACACGCTAATCGCTATTCCAGACTGTGCGGTAGTGTGATTGTCAAAAATCGCCCACGGCCCACCAACAGTATCCGCCGCCGCAGAGCCACCGATCACGGGGACAGATACGCCCAACTCCTCACGGATAGCCGCTAATGTAGCCTCCTCATCGCCTGGCGTACTATGCAATGCGATCAATTTAGGTAATTCACCACACCGTCCACTTTCTTTGATAGCCTGACTCAATGCGGTGCGAGCGGAATCTCGTACATGACGGTGAGCTTGATGTGTGACTAAGGAGGTACCGTATCCTCCCTTTTTATCACTGCAAGCCCACGCCGCCGCGGTGGGTCCACGGGTATAACCGCGTTGGGTCATTATTCCACCGCACGTGGAGCAGCCGATTAATTGCACGCCCGGAAAAAGTGTGCACAAGGTGTGTTGCAGTAACTGGGCATCGTAGTGCTCTGTAAAATAGATCATTAAAAGCTTAGGCGTACTAAGGCGTGCTTTAATCATGCGAGCCAGGGTGTACGCTGCGTCTACTGCATCATCAGCTTGAGTTCGTGCTGTCGCTATTTTCATATTAACCGTTACAGGGGGAATTAGAACTAATCACACTGTTAATGATACAGATATCAAGCAATGAATTCATTGAGCTAGATGGCTGAAATAACATTCAAACTCACGTATCCTACTAGGCCATTTATATCCGATAGAGCGTCCAACATGGATTGTCGACCCGTCGCGCTATTAGGTGGTGCCTGCACTTTAGGCGCCACCATTGCTTATCAACTTGCCGCCAAGGGATACTCCCCTATTATTATCGACCAAGAGCAAGACGCTGCATTTGACATCGTTGCGGATGATCCTAGAGTTCGATTTAAAGCGCTCCCCAACCTTACCGTCTGTTCACTTCAAACCATCTTGAAGCAAAGTGTTTCACAACTTGCTCCAGTGACAGGCGTCGTCCTGATTTCTCCGCGCGGTAAACAATATATACAGCTTTTAGGATACCAAGAGTTAGATCTTTTTTGTCAGAAAGGCGCAGCTTGTGTGGCGGTATGTCCACAAGAAGCGCCTATTACGCATACACACAATGACATAAAGGATACAAGCTCTCTGCAACGGTTTAACAGTATTAGTTTCAGGTTGGATCACAGTATTAACACAGATGATGAAACATTATCGGACCGTAAAAAATGCGAAATTTTATCACCACTGGTCTGCTTTCTTCTGGAAAATGAGTCAAAATTCATTAATAAACAAGTTTTTAGTGTCGAAATTTAAAAATTAAAAGATGCTTACTTTAATAAATAAGCATCTTCTTTATTAAAAGCCTGCTAGCGTTAGAAATAAGCTTTAAATCGTACTTTTTTATTTGGTTTTAGGGTAACTAAATTTATATTGATACTGATCAAAGACAACATTGAAAACATCCGATTTTTTGGGGGCATTTTGACGTGCCCATCGCCATGTTGTTTTATAGGCGTCTTCCTGTTCTTCTTGGCTTCGACTCAGTTCAAGTGCTTGTTTTCCTTCCTTCTCCCAATAAGCTGAGTGTTGCTTATCTTTTGAAAATAAAGAAAATTCTATGTTTTTTTCAGTGATTGTCCACTCAAATTCTATTGTTTCCTGAGAATGTGACGTGCCACAAAAACCACTGACTCCATCGCAGTCTATAATCGTCAATCCTGGCGTATAAATGAGTGTTCGCCAGAAGAAGGCAATCACTAAAAGTGTAAGCATAACGATGATTTGCGCTAATCGCCCTCGAGTCAGTTTTTCTGCTGCCATTGATTGCTTTCTCCGTGTTACAGAGGTCAAAGTTTTATAAGAAAGGCGGGTAAGCCGCACTAAGTGTGTGGGTTAGGCCCTGTTTTTTAACCAGTATCTACAGTATGATTCTGGTCGAAAATGCCATTTTTACAAAGAAATAGCAACGGAGTGTATAAAGCGGTTAAAAACCGTACGCGACGGGGTGTTTTCTTCAAAATGGTATGTTACTAGACGAAGCGGAGGCTTTGTCCGTATCAAATGTGAGTGTAGTTAACTAAAAGTGGAAGCATGCAATATGAGCCAAGTTAAGCAGCTTGAACAAGACTACAACTACCGCGTTGTCCGCTTATTTACCCTAACAACCATTTTGTGGGGTATCGTGGGCATGGCTGTAGGTGTACTTATTGCCGCTCAGTTGGTGTGGCCTGCACTGAACTTTGATATTCCGTATTTGACATACAGTCGTTTGCGTCCACTGCATACTAACGCAGTGATCTTTGCATTCGGTACTAGTGCTTTGTTTGCAACCTCTTACTATGTTGCACAACGTACATGTCAGGCACGGTTGTTCGGAGGGAAGTTAGCAGAGTTCACCTTCTGGGGTTGGCAAGCCATTATCCTGTCTGCAGCAATTTCGCTGCCAATGGGGTATACCTCATCTAAAGAGTACGCTGAACTAGAGTGGCCAATCGATATCGCTATCGCGGTGGTATGGGTCGCCTACGCTATCGTGTTCTTTGGTACGCTAATTAAGCGTAAAACATCGCATATTTACGTTGCGAATTGGTTCTTCGGTGCCTTTATTCTGACCATCGCTGTTTTACATATCGTCAACAGTATGGCAATCCCTGTTTCACCGATGAAATCTTACTCCATTTACGCCGGTGCGGTTGATGCAATGGTGCAATGGTGGTATGGGCACAATGCGGTTGGGTTCCTACTCACTGCCGGTTTCCTTGGTATGATGTACTATTTCGTACCTAAGCAAGCGGGCCGTCCTGTTTACTCCTATCGCTTGTCTATTGTCCACTTCTGGGCACTGATCTCCTTGTATATCTGGGCGGGTCCTCACCACTTACACTATACCGCCCTACCTGATTGGACTCAGTCTGTCGGTATGGTGATGTCGTTGATCTTATTTGCTCCTTCTTGGGGGGGATGATTAACGGTATAATGACCCTGTCGGGGGCATGGCATAAACTACGTTATGATCCTATTTTGCGCTTCTTAATCGTTTCTCTATCGTTCTACGGTATGTCGACGTTTGAAGGCCCAATGATGTCGATTAAAACGGTTAATGCTTTGTCCCATTATACCGACTGGACGATCGGTCACGTGCACTCAGGTGCATTAGGCTGGGTTGCCATGGTATCTATTGGCTCTATCTATCACCTGATTCCAAAACTGTTTGGGCAAGAACGCATGTACTCAGTCTCGCTGGTTAACGTGCACTTCTGGCTAGCGACAATCGGAACGGTGCTCTACATCGTCGCGATGTGGATCTCTGGTGTCATGCAAGGCCTGATGTGGCGTGCAGTGAATACTGACGGCACATTGACATACAGCTTTGTGGAGTCATTAGAAGCCTCCTACCCGTTCTACTTCGTCCGCTTTATTGGCGGAGCGATTTTCCTATCAGGCATGTTCTTGATGGCTTACAACGCATACAAAACTATTCGTGCGCCTGAAGCCAGCTTGAAATCGCTTGAGCCTGCGGTGTAAGGAGGACGATTAAATGAGTTCAAATCGCCACGAAATAGTAGAAAAAAATACGGGCTTGCTTGCGATCTTAATCATCGTAGCCATCAGTTTCGGTGCATTAGTGGAGATCACGCCACTGATTTATCAAGAGCAAACCACTGAACCAGTTGATAACCTTCGCCCGTATACAGCGTTAGAGTTGGAAGGGCGAGACATCTATATTCGTGAAGGATGTAACGTCTGCCACAGCCAGATGGTTCGCCCGTTCCGTGCTGAAACAGAGCGTTACGGCCATTATGGCGTCGCGGGTGAAAGCGTATGGGAACACCCTTTTCTTTGGGGTTCTAAGCGTACAGGGCCTGACCTATTACGTGTAGGTCAACGTTATTCTGATGAATGGCACCGTGTTCACCTGATTAATCCGAGAGATGTGGTCCCAGAGTCGAATATGCCTGGCTTCCCTTGGCTAGCAGAGAACACGCTAGATGGGGAAACGACGGCAGCGAAGTTACAAGTGTTCCGAGATCAATTTGGTGTGCCTTACACCGATGAGGACATTGAGAACGCGAAAGCTGCTGTCAAAGGTAAAACGGAGATCGAAGCACTCATTGCTTATCTTCAGTCACTCGGTCATGCAATGAAGTAATAAGGAGGGCCTATGGATATCGGCACCTTTCATAGTATTTGGACAGTGGTCATATTTGTGAGCTTCATTGGGATTGTGGTGTGGGCTTATAGCAAACGTCAAAAGAAAAGCTTTGACGAAGCTGCCAATCTGATCTTCGCCGATGAAGAGCAGGAAAAGTCCAATCATAAGACAGGAGATAACCGCTAATGAGTACGTTTTGGAGTATCTTCGTAACAGTCATCGTACTCGGCACAATTGCTGGCTGTGCTGCCCTTATCATTTGGACAACCAAGGATAAAATGGGCGTTGCTGAAGGCGATGACATGGGCCACGAATATGATGGTATCCGTGAGCTAAATAATCCACTCCCCAAGTGGTGGTCTTATATGTTTTGGGCCACATTGGTGTTTGGTTTGGGTTACCTTATCCTGTATCCAGGGCTGGGTAACTTTGCTGGCGTTTTAGGCTGGAAAAGCTCTTACCAAAACATCAGTAGTGTCGAGGAGTCGCGTGAGTTAATGGCGAAAGCACAAGAAGCTCAGCATATTAACCAATACGCGATGGAGCTTGAAGCCGCGGACAAAGTCTTCGGTGAAGCGTTCCGTCAGTTGGCTTATCAAGAAGATGGCAAATCACTACGTCCAATCACACAAATTGCGCGCAATGAAGAAGCCTTGAAGGTAGGTCAGCGCTTGTTTAGCCAAAACTGTGCGGCTTGTCATGGGTCTGATGCACGCGGTCAAGCAGGTTTCCCTAACCTGACTGACGATGCATGGCTATATGGCGGTGAACCAGAAACGATCAAAGCCACGTTGCTTCACGGTCGAAAAGGCAATATGCCGGCTTGGCTAGACACCATGGGTGAAGATGGTGTGAAAGAAGTGGCGGCTTATGCGCTTAGCTTGTCTGGTCGAAAAGTTGACCCACAAATGGCAGCAAAAGGTAAAACCCGTTTTGTGGTATGTGCCGCTTGTCATGGTACGGACGGTAAAGGTAACCCTGCCTTTGGCGCCCCAGACTTGACCGACAATACTTGGCTATATGGTGGCTCACGTCGTGCGGTAGAACAAACCATTCGAAGTGGTCGTCAAGGTGTGATGCCAGCATGGGAAGCTCACCTTGGTGAAGAGAAAATTCAGATACTCTCCGCTTATGTGTGGCGTTTGAGTAATCCTGAAGTAGAATAGGCACTTACGTGTAAAAAAACAGCCCCTGCTTGCAGGGGCTTCTTAAATGCTCATACCCGAGGAGCTCCTGATGATAACACCCTGGTACAAGCAGTTCTGGCCTTGGTTCCTTATCGCTCTTCCCGCTTCTGTTGTAGTCGCGAGCCTCATTACAGTGACTCTTTTTTCAATGAACTCAGTGTCACTCGTTGCTGAGGATTACTACAAAAAAGGAAAAGGGATTAACGTTGATTTGTCGAAGCTTAGAGTGGCTGCGCAGTTAGGTGTTTCTGCTCATCTATCGTCGACGAATGAAGCCATCTCTATTGGGTTAGATAAAGGGAAACTTGATTCTTTTCCTGCGATCAACGTCCACCTTCAGCATCGAACCTTAGAACGTAAAGATGTGAATGTGATGGTCAACCCCAATCAAGCTGGCGTTTATCATATCGACCTTGCAGAGCCTATGTCCGGTCCTTGGTTTATCGAAGTATCATCATTTGATAAACAATGGAAAGTTCACGGTCGTATTAATTTTCCTTTATCCAATACCCTGACGTTAAGCGGTAAGCAATAACCATGACCTCACCCTGTTATCACTGTGGTGATCCTGTTTTAACAGGAGACGCCTACCAAGTAGTGATCTTCGACAAACCTCGCCTCATGTGTTGCCCTGGCTGCCAAGCTGTGGCAACCACCATCGTAGATAGTGGATTAAGTTCTTATTATCAATACCGAACGGAAAAAGCAGATAAAGCGGACTTAGTTCCCGACGAGCTCAAATCACTGACCTTGTATGACAATCAAGATGTACAACAAGAATTTGTTCGTGATGTGGCAGATCAAAAAGAAGTTACATTGTCTCTTGATGGTGTCTCATGCGCGGCATGTGCTTGGCTGATTGAGAAACAGTTACAACGGACTCAAGGTGTCACCCATATTCAGGTGAATACAACCACTAATCGAGCTCAAGTCCGCTGGGACCAAAGTGTGACCTCACTGAGTACAGTGTTGACGCGAATACATCAGCTTGGGTACAAAGCGGCTCCGTTTGAAGCGGACAAGCAAGAGCAACAATATCACCGGAACATGAAGCAGTATCTATATCGCTTGGGAATCGCTGGTCTCGCCACCATGCAGGTCATGATGTTAGCGGTTGCGATGTATTTTGAAGTTTTTGGTGATATGGATGAAACCTTTCGCAACTATTTTCGCTGGATAAGCTTAATTTTTGCGACGCCCGTACTGCTATATTCCGCATTGCCGTTTTACACCAATGCTTGGCGAAACCTAAAAGCAAGAACGCTGGGGATGGATGTCCCTGTATCAATTGCGCTACTTTTTGCGTACTTTTCCAGTTTATATGCCACGATAACGGGCAAAGGCGAGGTCTTTTTTGAGTCTGTCGCTATGTTTACCTTTTTTTTGCTGTTAGGGCGCTTTTTAGAAATGCGCGCAAGACGTACAGCGGCAGCAGCCAGCGCCAACTTATTAAAGTTAGTACCCAAAATGGCACGCCACCTGGATGGTGAAGCGGTGCCTGCCAACAGCTTAAAAGTCGATGAACAAATCCGGGTGTTACCTGGCGAGCCCTTCCCTGCCGACGGGCAGATACTATCAGGCAAGACGTCCGTCGACGAAGCGATGTTAACAGGAGAGTCTCTCCCGCAAACAAAACAAACCGGTGATACCGTTTATGCCGGCACCATGAATGTCGAAGGTAATGTTGACATCACGGTGACCTGTAACCACAAAGAATCTCTCGTTGCGCATATCGTTCGGCTGCAAGATGAAGCCCAAATGGCTAAGCCGAAAGTGGCCGTATTGGCCGATCATATCGCTCGATACTTTGTTGCTGCTATCTTAATCATTTCGGCGTCAACTTGGCTTTATTGGCACTTTGTGCAACCTGATGATGCATTTTGGATCATGCTGTCGGTACTGGTTGCGACGTGCCCTTGCGCCCTGTCCTTGG
This sequence comes from Salinivibrio sp. ES.052, assembly GCF_900141775.1. Classification (GTDB taxonomy): domain Bacteria; phylum Pseudomonadota; class Gammaproteobacteria; order Enterobacterales; family Vibrionaceae; genus Salinivibrio. Next base: position 986,093 of record NZ_FSRI01000001.1, read on the forward strand.
CTACTCCTACAGCGCTTACCTGCTCAACGTCCACATTTGGACAACTCGGCATTATGCTGCGTCGAGGGCATGTGTTAGAAACCTTGACCAAAGTGAATCGGTTAGTGGTAGATAAAACGGGGACGCTGACAAAAGGCGAAATACAAATTCGTGCGGTTCGTGTGGATGATGAAGCTTTTACAGAGCAAGACGCTTATAACATTGCCGCAAGCCTAGAGGCATTTGCTAACCACCCAATAGCCAAAGCGTTCCAAGAGCTATCCACCCTGCGTTTTGATGTTTATGATGCCGATAATCATATCGGCCAAGGCGTAAGTGGCATCATTAATGGCCAGAGTTGGCGAATAGGAAAGGCAAATTTTGCACTGACGTTAGATCAACCCGAGGATTACGAACGTTACCCTGTCGTTCTAAGTCGTGAAGGCAGTCCCATCGCAGCCTTTTCGTTAGTTGACCCAATCAGATCAAGTAGTGCGAGATTAGTCTCATCGTTTAAAGATGCAGGCATTCAGACCACAATGTTGACCGGAGATCAGTCATGGAATGTCGAGCAGGTTGCAGAAGCGTTAGGCATTGACTCTGTGATATCGGGGGTATCTCCTGAAGGAAAATTGGCGTACCTTCAAAGCCTTGATGACAGTACCATTACGCTCATGGTGGGTGATGGTGTAAATGATGCTCCAGTCTTAGCCGGGGCTCATCTGTCGGTTGCAATGGGCGGTGGTACAGATATCGCGAAATCATCTGCGGATATGGTGCTACTCAGCGATGATTTAGAAAAGCTGTTAACCGCAAGACGACTTGCCCAGCAGACTCGCCGCATTATTCGAGAAAATTTAATCTGGGCGCTGGGTTATAACGTGGTCATATTACCATTAGCGGTGTTGGGCTTTGTTGCACCCTACGTGGCAGTGGTAGGTATGTCGGCCAGCTCCATTATCGTGGTGTCTAACTCGCTACGCTTGCTCAATAAAAAATAAGGATAACGCTATGGCTAGTTTATATATCCTGATCCCAATTGCCATCATCCTGGTTTGTATCGCTGCTTTCGTATTTATCTGGGCAGTCAAGTCAGATCAGTTTGAAGATCTTGAGCGTCAAGGATCCTCTATCCTTTTCGATGAAGAAGAGCCAGAAAAAGAAACCTCTTCCCTTCCCGATCAAACAGCGAGCTCTGAATCTTCCCAGCATGGCCAACGTTGATTTTATAGGTGCCTTTGTCATAGGTTTGCTCGGTGCGGGCCATTGCCTCGGCATGTGTGGTGGCGTAGCGGCTGCTATGTCTTTAGGTATTCCCGCTGGACGAGCAAAGTGGCCTTACATTATTTTGTACAACTTGGGGCGTATTACCTCATATACAATTGCAGGCACAGTCATAGGTGGAACAGTTGCTTCTTTGCTCGCGTTTTCTGACTTAACCCATCATCTGGCTATATTACGGCTCATCGCTGCGATGATGATGCTATTGCTCGCCGCTTACATGGCTCGAGTCTGGAATGGCCTGAGTTACATAGAAAAAGTGGGTAGCAAGTTATGGCGTTATATCTCCCCGCTATCTTCAAAGCTAATGCCATTACGGTCAGCAGTCTACGCTTATCCGTTCGGTTTAGTTTGGGGCTGGTTACCGTGTGGCCTCGTCTATTCTGCACTCAGTTGGGCGGCTGTCGCAGGTAGCGCCTCTGGCGGTGGGCTTGTTATGCTCGGTTTTGGTTTGGGAACATTGCCGGCAATGTTGACCGTAGGTGTTCTTGCTGAACGAATAAAACCGATACTTGATAACCAATTACTGCGCTTGATATGTGCCACAGCGTTGGCCATTTATGGCCTCTACACCGCACAAGGCGCGCTGAAACTCCTTATATAAGGTCGACCTAGCACATAATAATGGTGTAATATGTTAATTGACGTTTTCAATTTTAGGCAGGTGTATGGTGTCGAATAAGATCATCACTCGGCGGGTTCAGTCTGGTGGCTGTGCGATCCATTGTCAGGACTGCAGTATTAGCCAGTTGTGTATTCCCTTCACGTTGAATGAGCAAGAGTTGGATCAACTGGATAGCATCATTGAGCGCAAAAAACCTATTCAGAAAGGCCAAGAGCTATTCAAAGCCGGTGATACTCTTCGAGCGCTTTATGCGATACGTTCAGGAACGGTAAAAACTTATACCATTACTGAACAAGGCGATGAGCAAATAACGGCGTTCCACCTCGCGGGCGACCTCGTTGGTTTTGATGCCATTAATGACAATGAGCACCCTAGCTTTGCTCAAGCATTAGAAACTTCAATGATTTGCGAAATCCCTTACGATACATTAGATGATTTGTCCGGCAAAATGCCTAAGCTACGTCAACAAATCATGCGACTTATGAGTAATGAGATAAAAGGCGATCAAGACATGATTTTACTTTTATCGAAGAAAACAGCGGAAGAGCGCTTAGCGGCTTTCTTATATAACCTCTCAAAGCGTTTTGCTCAACGTGGTTTTTCCCCACGCGAATTCCGACTTACGATGACGCGTGGTGATATTGGTAATTACCTTGGCTTAACGGTTGAAACCATTAGTCGCCTCCTAGGGCGGTTCCAAAAATCAGAAATTTTGGCTGTCAAAGGTAAGTATATTACGGTGTTAAACTTAGAAGAATTGGCGCGTTTGGCTGACGAGGAATGCTTGACATAGTAACACCCTGGTAAATATTTTGTTAACAAATGGCGCTTAAATGCGCCATTTCTCTTTTTTTCGATGCTACTTATAATTTCTTTCGCGCTACCTAGGTAAGTACGTTAAAGTGAAATTAACCGATGCATCTGTGTAAAGGAGGCAGATATGTCCAGGTACAATAACCTTCTCGTCGTCATTGATCCTTCCCAAGAACAACAACCTGCGTTATCGCGTGCGGTCACACTTAGTCAGCGGAGTGACTCACCGGTTAAGCTAACCCTCTTCCTCGCGATTTACGATTTTTCCTATGAAATGACATCCATGCTTTCGTCTGATGAACGGCAAGCGATGCGCCAAGGTGTCATGCACCAGCGTGAAGAATGGATGAATGACATTATTCAATCGCACCACGCCCAAGAGTGTGAGATAGAAAAAGTCGTTGTTTGGCATAACCGTCCTTATGAGGCTATTGTCGAGCGTGTACTTAGCCATCAGCATGATCTTGTGGTTAAAGCCACGCATACACACGACACCCTTGGCTCAGTGATTTTCACGCCAACAGACTGGCATTTGCTACGAAAATGTCCAAGTTCAGTGTTACTGGTGAAAGAGCACGGTTGGCCCGATAAAGGAAAGATCGTTGCGTCAGTTCACGTTGCGTCAGAAACTGAGACCCATGCGGAGCTCAATGATAAGTTAGTTGATGAAGGTGATGTAATGTGTGCGATGCTGGGTGCTGAGCTGCATCTGGCCAATGCTTACCCTGCGACCCCTGTCAATATAACGATTGAGTTGCCAGACTTCGACCCCACATCCTATACGGATGCGGTACGCGGTCATCATCTCACCGCGATGAAAGCCTTACGCCAGCGCCATCATATTGAAGAGAGTCGTACCCACGTGCAAGAAGGCTTACCAGAAGATGTCATCCCAAATATCGCTCGAAATTTGGATGCAGAGCTGGTGATTCTTGGTACCACTGGACGTACGGGGTTGTCTGCCGTCTTTATCGGTAATACGGCTGAGCATATGATTGATCAACTCGATTGCGACCTCCTTGCAATTAAGCCAGACGGATACATTAGCCCTCTTGATCCGCGAGCGAATGACTAGGTCACCTTTAAAAGCCACACGGCAGGCAGTGATACTGACTGCCTGTTCGTGACTGGCATTTATAGCCAAAATCCGTATCATACCCGCCATTCATGCACACTGGCAGCATAACGCGTTTAGGCTGCCCGATAACGCGATCGGTAATTATGAGCACGCAAGAGCTGAGCAAAGCACAAAAATACGGGTTTAATAAACTGCAAAAGCGCATTCGCCGAAATACAGGCCAGGCCATTGCTGACTTTAATATGATTGAAGATGGCGACCGAATCATGGTTTGTCTTTCCGGCGGAAAAGACAGCTACACCTTGCTTGATATGTTGCAAAGTCTGCGAAAGAGCGCCCCTATTTCGTTCGAATTAATCGCGGTTAATTTAGACCAAAAGCAACCGGGTTTTCCTGAACATATTCTCCCAGAGTATCTAAATACCTTGGGCGTAGAGTATAAAATTGTCGAAGAAGACACCTACTCAATCGTGAAAGAAAAAGTGCCAGAAGGGAAAACAACCTGCTCATTGTGCTCTCGCCTTCGTCGTGGGATCTTATACCGTACTGCGAAAGAGCTTGGTGCAACAAAAATAGCGCTTGGCCACCATCGTGATGACATTCTAGAAACCTTGTTCTTGAATATGTTTTACGGTGGAAAAATGAAAGGGATGCCACCTAAACTCGTATCTGATAACCGTGAGCACGTTGTGATTCGGCCATTGGCATATTGCCGTGAAAAAGATATCGAACGGTATTCAGAGCAGAAGGCATTCCCTATCATCCCTTGTAACCTGTGCGGCTCTCAGCCTAACTTGCAGCGTCAGGTGATCAAAGACATGTTACGGGACTGGGATAAACGACATCCAGGACGTATTGAGACCATGTTCCGTGCCATGCAAAACGTGGTTCCCTCACACCTTGCAGATACCGAGCTATTCGACTTTAAATCTGTCGCCGCGGGTATGGCTTATGAAGGTGATGGTGATACCGCATTTGATAAAGAAAATTTTTCTGATCCAGCATCCAATTCAGAGTCCGTTGTAGAGGTGGACCCTGATCTATCACTCGATATCGTCAATATCAATGTATAACGTTGCGACGTTAATCTTCTAATAAAAAAAGCGCTCACTGTTTTAGTGAGCGCTTTTTGCTTTTATTCCGCTAAATATGGCTCGATAGCCTCGGAGATCAAGCGCCTAAAACTAACCGTTCTTGGGGAGCCAAGGCGATACCTTTATTGGTGTCGCAGGGAGGCTTAGTTTGGCACCCTGCCCCAGGACACTAGCATCAATGATGGCTTGATGGTTTTTTATGGTATAGTCCTGACCTGCACTGTTGATTATTTTTCCTGCAACAGAGGGAGCAAAATGGATCACCACGCCCTGCGTTTTGGGCATAAACCAAGAGGCAAACATCCCACCTAGGTTTTCCATCATAGCATCCATTTGTGGCAGCCAATCACGGACTTGTTGACTCGTTAAGATATTTCCGACTGGCTTATCTACGAGGACTTGGAATGAAATATCACAATTTAGCTCTGACGGCGTTTCAACAAATACATCTGGATTCACTTGACGCAATTGGTTATCTAGCGGCAACGGCAACGCCTGTGAGGCCGGTATCGTAAACTCCTCGTAATGTTCTTTTTTACGCATCCATGCGCGCGATATGGGACATACTTGGCCAGAGTCAGCCGATATCATAAAGTATGCTACACCTATATCGGGGTGGCCCTCCTCCGTATTATGCTTAAGTTGAGTAAAGAGCTTACTATAACTAAAACGGTACGTATCAGCGCTGGCGGGGGCACTGGTCATCGCCAACAATGCCAGCACACTCATTATTTTTTTCATGAACACTCCACTAACGGGCTTAACGCCATTAGGCATCAAACGTATCCTGATCGGATGATGGTGACGACGTTTCTGAAGCAGAAGTGGTATTACTCTCTTCTTTTTGTGACACGGTCACTTCAACACCGACACCGAACATTTCTCGGTAAATCACACCTTTAACGTTAAAAAGGAAGGGTAACGCCCAAACCAGTGCAAAGCCAGCCGTGGCAAAAGAAATGAGAAACAGCACACCTACTACCGCATAAATGGTGGCCATCTGAAATAACTTTTTATTCACCGCCCGGAAAGAGACGGTAAGTGCTTTCATTGGCATCACTCGCTTTTCACAAATCAATAACGGCGCCATTGAAAATGCCATTGCGACATAAAGGCTAAGCAGTGGAAAAATCATACTTGCGACACTTTGAAGCGTGGCCGATAAGCAAATTACAACAGTGACAGGTAACGCGAACGCTAATCCTTTTAACAAATGTCGCGGTTTGGAGCGAAAGCCTATTGCGTGACTAAGCCCCATCAAGCTGGCTCCTGCATATAAAGGAGCTATCAATACTTCGGAGGTAAAGTTAGCTAACCAAATGGATGAAATCATATCGGTGGTGAGCTCTCGCTGACCTACTAATGCCTCAAACAAATGCGAAGGGGCGCCCAGCAACAAGGTAAGCATTAGCATTAAAATACCAATTTGAGTCGCGAATAATCCCAGTGTTGCAGGTAAGAAAGACCAAAAATGTTTAAAGGTCTGGGAGAAAGCCTCTTTGATGATCTCGAAAGGATCAAGGCGGTAACGGCCATTTAGTGCGGTTTCTATCGACCCACCAATATGTAAAGCATTATCGTATTCTTGTTGACTCATAATCGTTATCTATCATGGCTGATGCATACAGTATATCTGACTGTCACCCATAGCCAAAAATCATTCTGGCGAATCAGGGAAAATAACCCTAATTTGTCTGCTTGAGCGCTTTAAAGCATACGCATTGTCATAAGCGTATGCTAATAGGTTAAATGAAGCGAAAACTGCTTTAACTTAGACTGTCACGCGTCTATCATGCGCCGTCTGTTTTATGGGTACCTATGTACAAGACAACTTGCCAGGTAGAGAGAGAAAGAACCATTGAATCACGCAAATGTATCTCACAAACCGGTTGTCGAACTCGTGTCATTAACGAAAAGCTTCGACGGCAAAGAAATCATCTCACGCTTCGACTTGACGGTGAATGATGGTGAGTTCCTCACCATTCTCGGTCCGTCCGGTTGTGGTAAAACGACAGTCTTACGCTTGATTGCAGGGTTAGAAGATGTCGACAGCGGCCAAGTAATCATTGATGGTAAGGATGTCACTGACTTTCCTGCTGAACAACGTAACGTCAATACAGTGTTTCAAAGCTACGCCCTGTTCCCGCACATGACTGTCTATGAAAACGTGGCATTCGGTCTGCGTATGCAAGGCGTTAACCGTCATGATATCGACCCCCGCGTGATGGAAGCACTACGTATGGTGCAACTGGATCACTATGCCTCACGCAAACCACATCAGTTATCGGGCGGTCAGCAACAGCGTATTGCTATTGCACGTGCCGTGGTGAATAAGCCAAGTGTCTTGCTGCTTGATGAGTCGCTCTCTGCTCTCGATTATAAACTGCGTAAACAAATGCAAATGGAGCTAAAACAGCTTCAGCGTAAGCTCGGTATTACTTTTATATTCGTCACCCACGATCAAGAAGAAGCCTTGTCGATGTCTGACCGTATTCTGGTCATGCGTGAAGGCGAAATCGAACAAGATGGCTCACCACGAGAAATCTATGAAGAGCCTAAGAATTTGTTCGTGGCCCGCTTTATTGGTGAAATCAATGTTTTTGATGCCACCGTGATTAAACGCATTGATGAAAAACGCATTTGGGCCAACATTGAATCTCGTGAGTGTGAAGTCTTTTGTAAGCTGGACGTTACGTGCGGCGATCAGATCAAGGTCCTATTGCGTCCTGAAGATATTCGTCTCGAAGAAATTAGCGATGATGCGGAGCCTAACGGCATTGTTGGCTACGTGCGCGAGCGTAATTATAAAGGCATGACCTTGGATTCAGTGCTTGAACTCCCTTCAGGACAAACCGTCATGGTGAGTGAGTTCTTCAATGAAGATGACCCGGATGTGGATCATTCCCTTAATCAAAAAGTGGCCCTCACCTGGGTAGAAAGTTGGGAGGTGGTATTGGCCGATGAAAAAGCTTAATCTCCAAACTGCCATCATCGGCCTCGTCGTTGGCTGGTTGTTGGTCTTTGTTTTTCTGCCCAACCTCATGATCATCGTGACGAGCTTCTTAACCCGCGATGACGCCAACCTTATCGAGATGACGTTCACGCTGAGTAATTACGCGAAGCTTCTCGATCCGCTCTATGCCAAAGTAGTGTGGCATTCATTCTATATGGCGGCGCTGGCAACGCTGATCTGCTTACTCATTGGTTATCCGTTCGCCTTTATTATTGCCAAAATGCCCAAAAACATGCGTCCACTGATGCTCTTTTTAGTGATTGTGCCCTTTTGGACAAATTCATTAATCCGAACGTATGGGTTAAAAATTTTCCTTGGCACGCGAGGACTGTTGAATGAAAGCATGATGTGGCTCGGGATCATTGAACGCCCAGTCCGTATTATGTATACCGAATATGCCGTCATGATTGGCCTCGTGTACATATTGCTACCGTTCATGATCCTCCCCTTATATTCGAGTATCGAAAAACTGGACAACAGTTATTTGGAAGCCGCACGCGATCTCGGCGCGAACAAGTTGCAGTGTTTTTTACGTGTCATCCTACCGCTGACGACGCCAGGGATCATTGCCGGTTGTTTATTGGTCATCCTCCCTGCCCTGGGCATGTTCTATGTATCGGACTTGTTAGGAGGGGCGAAAAACTTACTGATCGGGAATGTCATTAAAAGCCAAATCCTCAATGTGCGTGATTGGCCATTTGGTTCAGCGGCCAGTATTTCACTCACTGTACTGATGGGCTTACTGCTTTTTGCTTACTGGCGAGTCGGTAAATGGATGAACCGTAAGGAGACGCTATCGTGAATCGTTTTTTCAAAGGCAGCTTCCTCTCTTTGGTTTATGCGTTTTTATACATCCCAATTCTGATTTTGATTGTGAATTCATTCAATAAAAGCAAATTTGGGATGAGTTGGAAAGGCTTTTCCTGGGAGTGGTACGGGCAACTGGTTAACAACCATAGCCTGATGCAAGCGGCTGGCAACTCGCTCACCATCGCCATTTTTTCTGCCAGTGCGGCCGCCATCATTGGCAGTTTAACGGCGGTGGCTCTATTCCGTTACCGCTTTAGAGGTAAGCAGTTTGTCAATGGTATGCTGTTTGTAGTGATGATGTCGCCTGATATCGTAATGGCAATATCATTACTGGCGTTGTTCATTTTAATGGGCGCGCAGCTCGGGTTTCTGACGTTGCTGCTCTCCCATATCACCTTCTGTTTACCGTTTGTCGTGGTTACGGTATACAGCCGCTTAAATGGGTTTGATGTCAAAATGCTAGAAGCCGCAAGGGATTTAGGCGCGAGTGAATGGGTTATTTTAACCAAGATTATACTCCCGCTCGCTGCTCCCGCTGTCGGCGCAGGTTGGCTGCTTAGTTTTACCTTGTCCCTCGATGATGTGATTGTAAGCTCTTTTGTCACTGGCCCAAGCTATGAAATTTTACCCCTTAAAATATATTCTATGGTGAAAGTCGGCGTTTCACCCGAAGTGAACGCCCTCGCCACGATCATGTTGCTGGTATCGCTGGCTCTGGTCATGTGCTCACAATGGCTCACCAAAGATCGACTAAAATAAACCATTCCTAGGGCGGCTGACAGGTCAGCAGCCCTTCTGTTGTTTGTGTTACCTAGGAGCTCACCATGGTCAAATGGTCCTCACTCTTTGCGCTCACCCTGTTCGGCGCATCACTGTCCTCTCACGCCGCATCAGCCGGTAACGATATCCTCTATTTTTATAATTGGTCGGAATACATACCTCACTCGGTGATAGAAGAATTTACCGATGAAACGGGGATCGAGGTGATGTACTCAACGTACGAATCTAACGAAACCATGTATGCTAAGCTCAAAACATACCCTGAAGGGTATGATCTTGTGGTGCCGTCAACGTATTACGTCGCCAAAATGCGGCAACAAGGGATGCTGCAAAAAATAGATAAAACCCAATTACATCATTTTGATGGGCTCGATCCAGCAAACCTAAATAAGCCTTTTGACCCCAGCAATCAATACTCTGTCCCCTATATCTGGGGCGCTACCGGTATTGGTGTAAATACGGATTTTATGGATGCGGAGGATGTATCAAGCTGGTCGGATCTATGGGATCCCAAGTGGCAAGGCCAACTTCTGATGATGGATGATGCCAGAGAGGTCTTTCATGTCGCACTGCGTAAACTTGGTTACTCTGCCAACACCACGGATCCAGACGAAATAAAGGCCGCGTATGAATCACTTAAGACACTGATGCCGAATGTGTTGTTATTTAACTCTGATTTTCCTGCCAATCCATTCTTAGCCGGGGAAGTAACCATGGGAATGCTCTGGAATGGTTCTGCGTACATGGCACGTCAAGAAGGTGCCGCCATTGAGATGGTTTGGCCAGAAGAAGGGGCGATTTTTTGGATGGATAGTCTAGCGATTCCTGCTAATGCTAAAAACGTCGACGCCGCCCATAAAATGATCGACTTTCTCCTACGTCCGGAAAATGCAGCCAAGCTAGCCTTACAGATAGGCTATCCAACGCCTGTAAAAGCGGCTTATCCCTTGTTGCCTCCCGCATTTAAAAATAATCCGCAAATTTACCCACCTCAATCTGTCATGGAGGCAGGTGAATGGCAAAACGATGTTGGTCGTGCTAACCGCCTCTACGAAGAGTACTTTCAACGACTAAAGGCGGGAAGTTGATCCATACTTTGCTTTAGGCTTTACTCTCAGGAGCCCAACAGGCTCCTGAGCTACGTCTCAAGGGCGAGTATTTCATCCACCAGCTCGGGTACCAAGGTACTGGCTTTGCCGTAGCGCCTTTCATTAAATTCACTTTCTACCGCACTGGGCTCTAGGTTTATCTCAATGGTATGCGCACCATGCATTGCCGCCTCGTGGACAAACCCAGCGGCAGGATAAACCGCGCCGGATGTGCCTACCGATACAAATAGATCGGCCTGATTTAATGCATCATGAATATTCCCCATCCCTAATGGCATTTCACCAAACCAAACAACATGTGGGCGAAGAGGCGCAGGCATCTGGCAGCAATGGCAATGGTCTGAATCGGAAATATCTCCTTTCCAGTCAATGGTTTGCTGAGAGTGGCTACAGCGTGCCTTTAATAACTCCCCATGCATGTGAATAATATTTTGGGTCCCCGCACGTTCATGGAGATCATCAATATTTTGTGTGACCACCAGCACCGTTGCACCCGTTTCTTTTTCAAGACGAGCAAGCGCCTCGTGAGCAGGATTTGGGCTGACACCAGATTGCAATTGGCGACGACGATCATTGTAAAATTGTTGTACTAACACGGGATTCCGCTCAAATCCTTCCGGCGTTGCCACATCTTCAAGATGATGCTCTTCCCATAGCCCATCTTGATCGCGAAAGGTCCGAATACCTGACTCCGCTGAAATCCCTGCGCCGGTCAAGACTACAATATATCGATAAGGGAATATCATACGCCTGTCCTTGATTGTTACTTTACTTACTGTATTTATAACACCCTCGCCTTTACCATTGAAGTACTATGGGTTTAGACCTTAGTCGTTGACATCAATCACAAATAGATGATGTAACGACTGGCTGGACCAATGGTAGGCACCGCTTACGTTACAATAGCCTCTTACTTCTCGTATCTGTTAGTCACTATGAAACTAGAAAACTATTACACCGAGCAGGATGGAAAACTGATATTTACTCGCCAAGGCGCGAGTGATTTTGCCAAGCATGTAGCAGGCGACTTTAACCCGATTCATGACACCGATGCGTCGCGTTTCTGTGTCCCCGGGGATCTTCTGCTCTCTATCTTATTGGCGAAAACCGGGATAAGCGAGCAAATTGAGATCCAGTTTAACGGCATGATTAGTGCCAACACCCCCTTATCTATCGTTGAAACAGGCGAAGAAGTCACTGTGGTGGACGATAATCAAAAACTATATCTCACCATGACCCGCAGAGGTACTGTACGACGAGATCACGTACTGGCGACCGAAATTGCAGAACATTATGTGCAGTTTTCTGGTAAGAACTTCCCTCATATCATGGTACCCCTAATGCGTGAGCAACAAATGATGATCAACACCGATCGTCCTTTAGTGATGTATGAGAAAATGAGCCTCGCATTTGATGATTTATCCATAAACTCCGCCGATGTTGCCCTCTCTGACTCTGCCATGCATGTCAGTGGCAAACGCGGCAAAGTAGAACTTGCCTTTGATTTCATCGTCGACGGAAAACGTGTAGGTCATGGTTGCAAAACCATGGTGGCGAGTAGTCTACGTCCCTATTGTGAGGACGCTATCCAGGATCTTGTCGACCGATTTAATGCCAGAAAGCAAGCCTATTGCCTAACCTAAACAACCTAATGATTTTCTTCACTATAACCGTTGGCTCTGATCTATAGTTAATTCAGAGCCAGCAGTGAAGGACGTTGTTATGGAATCCAATAGCTTAGTAGAGCATATCGACCGGTTGCCCAAAATCCCCAAAGTCGTGCAAGAATTGATTGAGTTGGTCAATAGCCAAGGCGTTGAACTTCATCAAATCGCAGACAAAATAGCATACGACCAGGTCATCTCTGCCCGCGTGTTGCGACTTTCAAATTCTGCTTATTTTGGGCGAGCACGTAGCGTCGGATCCATCCATGAAGCCGTGGTTCGCCTCGGCTTAGGTCCTGTACGAACGGTGGTCGTATCCAGTGCACTTATGAGTGCTTTTGAGATCGATGCAGAGGTTGATATCGATGCTTTTTGGCAACATACCTTTGAAGTAGCGACCTTGAGTAAGGCCCTTGCCTGTTCATTAAGAATGGATGGTAATGAAGCGTTCACTGCCGGTATGTTACATAATCTGGGCGAGTTATTAATGATGGCCACCGCTGCTGAAAAATTGGACCGTATTAGCCAACACATTGAATCCGGCAAGCCAAAACAAGAAGCTCAAAAGCTCATACTTGGTGTTACTAGTGCAGAGTTAGGTGGAGAGCTCGCGCAGTCTTGGGATTTTCCTGAACGCTTATCTGATGCTATCCGGTATCAATTTTCCCCCGTCCATGACGAGCAATTTTCTTCGCTCGCCGGCATTCTTCGTTTAGCGGGCAAAATTGATGCGGCTTGGGGCGATCTCGAGACAACGGATGCGAAACGTGAATGGCTCGATCAGCAACTTGAATATAATATTCTCGGGCTCCCTAACAGCGTCGTCGCGAGCGTCGATGAAATCATTGGATCTGGGCGTGAAATGGCCCGTATGCTTAAGTAAAAAATAACGTTAAAAACAATGCTGAATGGCTAAATATTTTTGGCGAATATGCTCAATGAGTAGGCGAACTTTCTTCGGCGGCTGGCGAGTAAACGGGTAGACGGCATAAATCCCCAACCTTTTACCTACTTGATCTGGAAACAAATCAATCAGGTCGCCTTTTATCAGATCATGATACACCAAGCAGCGCGGAACATATGCAATGCCATGCCCCGTTAACGCCCCTTGACGCAACGCAATCGGGTTATCCGTTGAAAGGTTTCCCGCTACTTTAATGACTTGATTTTTCTGCTCTCCTTTAAACTCCCAATCACTCGCTCCGGTGGTTTGGTAGGCATACTGTAGGCAATTGTGCTGTTTAAGCTCAATAGGTTGCTGTGGCCGCCCGTGACGAGCAATATAACTCGGGGCTGCGCAGACAACCCATTGAGAGTCGAGAATATGGCGAGCAATTAAACTAGAGTCTTCTAGATACCCGGTGCGAATAACTAAGTCGAAGCTTTCGTCAATCAAATCCACAAAGCGATTGTTTAAAGACATCTCAATGTTCAGTCCAGGATACTGACCACAAAACTCGGCCACAGCCTCTGCCAACAATAGCTCTCCCGATATTGTCGGTACTGAAATCTTTATTTTCCCTGTGATGGACTCTCCAAGCCCGGCCACGGCATCAAAGGCCTCATCAGCGGCTTGCTTCACAGTTTTTGCACCTTGGTACAAGGTCCGTCCCGCATCGGTCAGCGTCAGTTTACGCGTGGTTCGGTATAAAAGCTGAATACCTAAGCCTTCCTCAAGCTTTTTTATCCGCTTGCTAACTACGGAGTTTGTCAGGGAATTTATTTCTGCCACCTTGCTAAATGAACCACATTCGGCCACTTGAGCAAAAAGGATAAGATCATCTGTTTTAAGCATATATCGTGGTTGCTGCCATTTTACTGGTAGGTTTAAACTGGCCCGCTAAAAAGGCGATGCTCGTCGCCTTTATCATGACAGTCTTGATCGCACTATTCCAGTGGCAAATGAGCGCCGCTCGTGTCTCTGCCTCCATCGCACAAGGCTTGATCATTACTGCCGCCGTACTTTGGATCGTGTTTGGTACCATCCTTTTGCTTAACACGTTAAAGCACACAGGCGCGATCACTGTGATTTGAAATGGCTTTACCACCATCTCCGATGACAGACGTATTCAGGCAATCATTATTGCCTGGTGCCACGGCGGTTATTGGCTTGGTGTTAATCAATGTATTGCAATTTGCCGATGTCCTCTCCGGGGCGTAATCTACAACGATCAGGCCGAGCTTATCTCGGCCTTTCTCACCACAAGCGGGCCAGCCAGGCTGACCCCAGCCTTTGTAAAAAATAAAGGAAAGGAACGCTTATGAATACCCCATCACGTTTGTCGTCACCCCAACAACAAGCATTTCTCTCGACCTTGACGGACATCGTGGGCGAAGACAACCTACTCACAGATAAAAGCCATACTCAACACTATCGTACCGGCTTTCGCTCTGGCGGCGGGCCAGCACTTGCAGTTATCTTTCCAACGTCGTTGGTGATGCAGTGGCGCTTACTACAAGCCTGTGTAAACGCCGATGTGGTCATGATCATGCAAGCCGCCAATACTGGATTAACCGAGGGCTCAACGCCCAAAGGGGATGATTATGATCGAGATGTCGTGATCATCAACACCACTCGATTAGACGGTTTACAATTGATTGATAATGGTAAACAGGTCGTGAGTTTTCCTGGCACGACACTCCACCATTTAGAGCAAACACTACGGCCGCTCAATCGTGCGCCACACTCGGTGATCGGTTCATCCTGCATTGGCGCATCCATTGTCGGTGGCGTCGCCAATAACTCAGGTGGCGCGCTGGTCAAGCGAGGCCCGGCCTATACCGAGTATTCGCTATTTGCACAACTGACCGAACAAGGGGAGCTAGTCCTCGTGAATCATTTGGGGATTGCTCTGGGTGACGACCCTGAAACCATTCTTTCCCGCGTCGAGCGTGGTGATTATCGTCCAGATGATGTGACCTTTGATGATCGTAAAGCGTCGGCGCATGACTACGAACAAATCTTGCGTGATGTGGATGCAAACAGTCCCGCACGTTACAACGCAGACAAGCATCGTTTGCATGAAGTCAGCGGGTGCGCAGGGAAGCTTGCCGTGTTTGCGGTTCGATTAGATACTTATCCTATCCCCGCACGCGAGCAAGTTTTTTACCTTGGCACTAACAACCCAGATGTATTCAATACCCTACGCCGCCAAGTGTTATCTGAGCTGTCTCATTTGCCCGAAGTGGCTGAATACATACATCGCGATGCGTTTAATATCGCAGAGCGTTACGGCAAAGACGTGTTTCTGGCCATTGGACGCCTGGGGACCGATTCGATACCAAAAATGTTTGCGCTGAAAGCACAGATCACGGCCTGGTTAGACAAAGTACCATTGCTGCCTAAGTCCCTACCCGACAAAGTGATGCAGTCTGCCAGCCAATTGTTCCCGCAGCATTTACCGCAACGGATGCTTGCGTTTCGTGACCGGTTTGAACACCACCTAATTTTTAAAGCATCAGATGATGGGATTGAAGAGACATCCGCCTTTCTTAATCGCTTCTTTGCCGAGCACTCTGATAGTGATTATTTTGTCTGTGATGAGGACGAAGCTAAAAAGGCGATGTTACATCGTTTTGCTGCCGCCGGCGCCGCCATTCGTTACCACACCATGCATACTCGGGACAGTGAAGACATTCTTGCGCTCGATATCGCCCTGAAACGGAATGAAACGGAATGGGAAGAGCACCTTCCTGACGACATTGAAAAAGAGATGGTAGCAAAACTCTATTACGGGCATTTCTTCTGTCACGTGTTTCATCAAGACTACGTGGTAAGAAAAGGCGCCGACGTAGGAGCGATCAAAGCCAAGATGTTGGCGCTATTGGAAACACGAGGCGCGAAATACCCAGCAGAGCACAATGTCGGACACTTGTATGCGGCAGAGCCCGACCTCGCGAACTTTTACCACCAACTCGATCCAACCAATAGCTTTAACCCAGGGATCGGCAAAACTGGGAAGAAAAAGCACAGCGTAGATTGTCAGTGCTTGGACCATCAATTGCGCCAATAGACAGGTGCTTCCTCCTTTTCCGTCACTCAGGCGCATTCGTGAGCGCTAATCGTTAACGGGGAGCGGCACCGCCAACGGTGAGTGTCACTCTCCGTTGGCGGTGGTTTCATTATATGGACGGCTTCTCGCGAATAAAACGCGCAAAGCGCGGAATGCCCTTTTGGGTGACACCGTTATGGCGCACCAAGATAGTACTCCCAACCTGTGGCGGATCAGCCCGCTGCGCATCACTAAAGCCAGATCCCACGCTAAACTCGGTGCCATCGGCAAGGCGTACCACCAATGAGCCCATCAAGCCTTGCAATCGTCCCTTCCCAGGGTTTACCCCTACCACAACCACGTCTTTCTCTTGATAGGTTTTCAATTTAATCAGGCTTTCTACCCGATGGCTTACATACACACTATCAGGATGATGCAGCATCATCCCCTCTCCCCCCGCATCATTGATCGACGCCAGCCGAGCCTCGAGTGCACGATTATTCTCGACAGGGGTTTGTATGACATACGCTAAGTAAGGCGACGCCGTTTCAGCTACAACCTGTTTTAGGGCGGCGTAACGCTCCGAAAACTGGCCAGGATGGTCGGGCACATCAAAGGCATAAAAGCGAATGCGCTGCCACATGTTTTCATCCGGGGTATCATCAAGCACAGTGCGCAACACGGTTTGAAATTCGCCTCTTCCCGCCCATAACTCACCGTCTAAAGGTGTGCGCGGCAGTGATTGGGTAAACGTCTCAGGGGCGTGAATAAGGTTCCCTTGCCGCGTCACTAACCGAGAGCCGGTCCAGTAAGCACGGACCCCATCGAGCTTTTCACTGGCCCAATAACCTCGGTAGTCTTGTTCGGTAATATGTCCATCCGTGCCATGCATCAGGGCAGGCGCAGACGGTGCAGCGTGGCTGTCACTGGTTGGCCACAACGTAAACACCGATAATAAACACAGAGTGAAAGGATTTAGGCGTGTCATGCGTTCCTCCTTGGTCGCGAGTGTCACACGCTATCGAGATGGAGGAAATATCAACACACTTTTGTTTTCTCGCTGCAGAGAATTGGCTTTCACGGCCTACAAGGCGCAGGTGTTACATTGCATACCGTGAAATCGCTCGTGAAACATTGCTTATGCAAGATCAACGGCATCAAGCTTGGCTGGCGCTGGCAAATGCATAGATAAAGGTGCCATTTTTTATCGCATCTATCACCTGAGACGACAAATAGCTAGGCAGTGCCGGGCAGCCCCAGCTTCGGCCTAATTGGCCACTGTATTTGATCACCTTAGGGTGCGCATAGTCCGCGCCATGGATCACTATCGCTCGCTCGCGCGCGTTATCATTTAGCCCCTTCGACAAGCCATCCAAACGCAGCGAATAGCCATGCTTACCATGATACGTTTCCGCCGCGCGATAGATCCCCAAAGACGTTTGCAATGAATTGACTTGGTTAGAAAACTGCTTAGCATACAAGGCACCGCTGTTTTTGCCGTGTGATACGTATGAGCGAAAGAGCACTCGGCGCTTTTTTACATTGATCACCCAAAAGCGCTTTTCAGAAGAAGGCTTACCATAGTCGATCAGTGTCATCACGGGTTTGCGACTTCTATTGTAGGTGAAGTGTCGGTAAGCATCAGAAAAAGCTTGATATGACACCTCGCCAGCGAGGTTGAGTGATTGATATAAACCACTGACTTCATCTTTAAAACTGGCCCATACCGAGGTTGGCATGCTTAACGCCAACACATAGCAAACGACCCGATACCAAGAGGCTTTACCTGCTTGTTTCATTTTTTGCTCCTTTTTTGCCACGGCAACACGAACCACCGAGCGATTTGTTGTTCGTATTGACAAAAACAAAAACCGTGCCACATGACACGGTTTTGATTAACTATTGATATCTCTATAAATTAAATAAAGTCCAACATTTGCTCACTGCCGCCTTACCCGCAGCGGCATAAGCTTGCCGTGCTTAGATCGCGGCAATAGCGTTTTTTATCCGCTTATCGGATACCGGATATGGCGTGCCGAGTTGTTGCGCAAAGTAGCTCACGCGCAGCTCTTCAATCATCCAGCGAATCGCTTTCACCTCATCAGGTACGGCCTTTCCTTTAGGAAGCTTGTTCAGCAATCCTTTATACTCATTCATTACCGACTCGATTTTGAGCATATGGTTGCGATCTCGGGTGGGATCCACGGGGAGCTTTTCCAAGCGACGCTCAATCGCTTTCATGTAACGCAGAATATCAGGCAAGCGCTGCCAGCCTGAGTCAGTAGCAAAGCCTTTATAAATGAGCCCTTCTAGCTGTGCTTTGATATCTGACATCGCAAACGCCATGGAGAGATCGACTTTGCCTTTCAGCTTTTTGTTGATGTTGAATGCGTGCGTCAAGATTTGTTCGACCTGTTGCGCTATCTCGACCACGGTATCGCCTAACTCCGCGCGAACCATCTCTTTCAGCGACTCGAACGTGTGTGCTTCCCAGGTTAAACCACCATGCTGCTCGATAAGCTTGTCGATTCCACAGGCGATACAGTCATCAATCAAATCCAACACCCGACCGTATGGATTAAAGTAGAGCCCCAATTTGGACTTGTTGGGTAAGTGCGCATGTAAGTATTTAATCGGCGATGGCACATTGAGCAAGATAAGCCGACGTTGACCCGCTTGCATCGCTTTTTGTTGCTGGTCTTCGGTTTCGAAAAGACGAATCGCAACACTGTCTTTTTCATCGACCAATGCTGGGTAGGCTTTGACTTCAAATCCACTGCGCTTTTGCTGATAGCGTTTCGGCAGTTCGCCAAATGTCCATTGGGTGATCCCTTGCTGCTCAAGATCATCATCCGCCACATCCGATAACGTCGCTTGTACTTTTTCTTTCAGCGAGAGTTTAAGCGTATTGAGATCTTCACTTTCGGCCAAAGTTTGGTTTTTATCGTCCACCACGCGGAACTGGATACGTAAATGCTCAGGGAGCTGGCTGAAGTTCCAGCTTTCACGCTCAATGGTCACCCCCGACATCTGCTTAAGTGCTTTTTCCACGCTATCTAGCAGCGGCGCGTCCATCGGCGTCACCCGCTGTAAAATCGCATCGGCATAGTTTGGCGCTGGAACAAAGTTACGCCGTAATGGTTTAGGTAAGGACTTAATCAATGCCACAATCAGCTCGTGACGCAGTCCGGGGACATGCCAATCAAAACCGTCCTCTGACACTTGATTGAGGATCGGCAACGGGATATGCACGGTCACCCCATCGTGGTCTTGGCCCGGCTCAAATTGGTAGCTCAACTTGAGTTTCAAGTTGCCTTGATGCCAAAAATTGGGGTAATCCAGCTCAGTGACATGGCTGGCGTCGCCTTGCAACAGCATGGCTTTTTCAAAGTTGAGCAGGTCGGGATTGTCTTGACGTGCCTTTTTCCACCACGCATCAAAGTGACGACCGCTGACCACGCTGTGATCGAGACGCTGATCGTAAAAGTCGAACAAGGTATCGTCGTCTGCCAAAATATCGCGCCGGCGAGATTTAAGCTCAAGCTCTTCCACTTCCGCCAGCAGCTTTTGGTTTTGACGGAAAAAGGCATGCTTGGTGTGCCAGTCGCCCTCGACTAAAGCCGAACGAATAAACAGCTCACGGCTGAGCACAGGATCAATCGCGCCATAGTTAACATTACGGCTGGCAACAATTGGAATACCGTATAAGGTAACCTTCTCGCTGGCCATCACCGCCGCTTGCTTGCGTGACCAATGCGGCTCACTGTAGCTGCGCTTAATCAAGTGCTGCGCTAACGGCTCCACCCATTCCGGTTGGATACGCGCGACAATCCGCCCCCACAGTTTGGAGGTTTCAACCAGCTCGGCCACCATCACCCATTTCGGCTGCTTTTTAAAAAGCCCAGAGCCAGGGAAAATATGGAATCGTGCATTCCGCGCGCCCTGATATTCATTCTTTTCTTGGTCTTTTAAACCGATATGGCTTAATAAGCCAGCGAGCAGCGACATATGGACGGGCTGATAACTTGCCGGCTCTTGGTTAAATTGCGCATTCTGCTCTTTCATCACCTGGGTGATCTGGTAATGGACGTCTTGCCACTCCCGCACACGAAGATAATTAAGAAAGTCTTTTTTACACTGTTTACGGAACTGATTGTTCGATAGCGCTTTCTGCTGCTCTTTAACGTAATCCCAAAGGTTTACATAGGCCAAAAAGTCCGATTCTTTATCGGCAAAGCGACGATGCTTTTCATCTGCTTGTTGCTGCTTATCCGCTGGGCGCTCGCGTGGATCTTGTATCGCCAATGCCGCAGCAATCACCATCACTTCATTTAGCGCACCCTGCTTGGGTGCTTCGATTACCATGCGGGCCAGACGGGGGTCAATCGGCAATTTCGCCAAGGTTTTACCAATAGCGGTCAGTTTACGTTTATCGGTGGCTTGTCCTGGCTTAACCGCGCCCAGCTCTTCAAGCAAACGCACACCATCTTTAATATGGCGGCTGTCTGGCGGTTGAACAAACGGGAAAGCTTGGATATCGCCCAGTCCTATCGCCGTCATTTGCAGGATCACCGAGGCCAGATTGGTACGAAGAATTTCTGGGTCGGTAAATTCCGGTCGACCTAAAAAGTCCTCTTCGCTGTAAAGGCGAACACAAATACCTTCTGACACACGGCCACAACGGCCTTTACGCTGGTTGGCACTGGCTTGTGAAATAGGCTCAATCGGCAACCGCTGCACCTTGGTACGGTAGCTATAACGAGAAATGCGCGCCGTCCCTGGGTCAATCACATACTTGATCCCTGGCACGGTCAATGAGGTTTCCGCCACGTTGGTCGCCAGCACAATCCGTCGTCCCGAGTGGGATTGGAAAACACGGTTTTGCTCGCTGGCAGAAAGCCGAGCATACAAGGGTAAGATGTCGGTATCTCGCAGTTGACGGCGCTGCAAATGATCAGCGGTGTCACGAATTTCACGTTCACCATTCATAAAGATCAGGATATCGCCGGGCCCTTCAAGGCACAGCTCGTCCACCGCATCGCTGATCGCTTCCAGCTGATCGCGGTCGCTGTCATCGTCTTCCACCAATGGGCGATAACGTACATCAACAGGATAAGTTCGACCTGAGACCTCTATCATAGGTGCATTGTTGAAGTGCTTGGAAAAGCGCTCTGGGTCGATGGTCGCCGAGGTAATAATGACTTTGAGATCAGGGCGCTTGGGCAACAGCTCGCGCAAATAGCCGAGAATAAAATCGATGTTTAGGCTGCGCTCGTGGGCTTCATCGATAATGATGCAATCGTACTGATTGAGGTAACGATCATGCTGGATTTCAGCCAGCAAGATCCCATCCGTCATTAGCTTCACTTGGGTGGTATCCGAGACTTTGTCGTTAAAGCGGACTTTATAACCCACGCTGCCACCCAGTTCGACCTCAAGCTCTTCGGCAATCCGTGAGGCGACCGAGCGTGCCGCCAAACGACGCGGCTGAGTATGACCAATGGTGCCGGCAACACCCAGCCCAAGATCCATACAGATTTTAGGTATCTGAGTGGTTTTTCCAGAACCGGTTTCACCCGCGATGATCACCACTTGGTGATTAGCGATCGCCTCGGCGATATCGTCTTTTTTCTGACTTACCGGTAGCGATTCGGGGTAGCTCACCGTCGGCGTGTTGGCTTGTCGTGATAACACGCGCTGCATACTGTGCGCCATCTCCGCGGCGATTTGGTCGTAAACGGCCTGTTTGGCGTCGTCTTTTTTGATTTTTTGCGCGCCGTGGATGCGCTTTTTAAAACGAAAACGGTCTTGCAGCATACAATCGTTTAGTGCTGCAAACAGTGTCTCTGGCGTGTTGTGATGACGTGAACTCAAGGCGATTCCTGCTTACTGCTTAATCTTTTAAGGCGTTTATCAGTGTCACAGCCGATAAATAAGGTTGATTGGTGTCGCATCCTATCACAAAGTAAAAAGAATCAAAGCCGCGCCAGCTACGCGCTAACCACCAACGTGGCGGCGATAAAGTAAACGCATTGGCCGTTCGTTGCGTATAAACGCATAATGACGGCCAATAAACCCCCGCAGTTTGGGAGAGCAGCCATGCTAAAACAGCTTTTTAGAAAACTCGAATCCGCCCTCACCGCCGAAGCCGGTCAACACGGTAACCAATCAGGGCTATCCCTTCATCAAGCGATGGCGGGGCTACTCAGTGAAGTGGCGATGGCCGATCACGATATCGACGAGCGAGAGAGAACAACGAAGCGCAATCGTATTTGCCAGTTGCTATCACTCGACGTGACACAAGCCGAACAGTTGCTCGAGGAGGCCAGACAACACAGCGAGCATGCGACCTCACTGTATGAATACACGGATAAACTGCGCGACCTTGACCCACAAACCCGGATAGCATTAATCGAGGCGATGTGGTCAGTCGCGTATGCCGATGAGAACATTGATCCATTAGAAGAAGCGGTTGTTCGAAAAACGGCCGAGCTGCTCTATGTCGATCATGCTGAATTTATTCGTGCCAAACTCAATGTCATTGATGACGACGAACGTGGTGATTAGGCCGATGAAGCGCGCATAATCACGGGACCATTAGGGGTGGGCACCTGTTCAAGCGGGGTGGCGAACACGTCTGAAAGCCGTTGGTCAGTGAGAACCTCACTCGGTCGCCCGGTTGCAACGAGGCGGCCCTGTTTGAGCAATAACACTGTATCAGCATGCGCCAATGTACGGTTAAGATCATGATTTGCCATTATAATCGCAATCCCATGCTCGGTGGCCATCGTGCGGATTTCTTGGTAAATAATTTCCTGCTGAGCCACATCCAGCCCTGTAGCTGGTTCGTCCAATAACAGTAAGCAAGCATTAGGGTTCAGCCAAGGAGACACGTGTAACAACGCGCCTGCTAACCGAACACGTTGCCATTCTCCTCCCGATAAGCTATCTATTCGCCGATGGAGCTTGTCGGTTATCGCCAAACGGGCTGACACCTCTGTCACCGTATTATCGCGGCAGTCACCGCTAGGTAGTTGTAAACTGTCGAGAACGAGATTGAGGTATTCAAAAACCGCCATTACAAACGCAGGGCGCTGATGTTGCGTTAAATAGCCCCGGATCTGAGCCAAGGCATGCCGTGTTTGACCCGCGATAACCTGGCCATTCATTGACACATAGCCCGTCTCCGCCGTTTCCAGTCCTGAGAGAAGCTGAAGTAATGTGCTTTTTCCACTCCCATTCGGCCCAATTAGGTGAACCACCTGCCCTGCTTCGACCGCCAACGACATCGGCAAAAGGCGTGGTGACAAGCCTAAATCTTGCGCGTTCACGATCATTATCTCGCCCTCACTAGCATCCAAATAAACAAGGGAGCGCCAATCACACTGGTCACCACGCCTACGGGAAGCTCGGCCGATGGTATAATTAGCCGTCCAACGGTATCCGCGCAGACCAGTAACAAGGCACCAGCCAACGCTGACATCGGTAACAAATAGCGATTACGGCTCCCTAACCACACGCGCAGATAGTGAGGCACGATCAAACCAATAAAGCCAATCACCCCCGCGGTCGCAACCGACACACCAACCAGGACGCTGATCAGCACAATCAACTGCCAACGAAGCTGATGCGTATCAAGCCCCAGTTGCTGCGCTTGCTGGTCGCCGAGCATAAGCTGATCAAGTTTTTGTCCGTAACGCCATAATATCCCGATACAAGGCAACGTTATCGACAGTAACGCTGCATGCTCTAGACGCATGCCTGATAGCGATCCCATCAACCAAACCATTAATTGTCGTAGATTGAAATCGGTACTGAAATAGAAAGCCAGTGTCACCCCCGACCCAGCCAGTATACTCAACGCCACCCCAACCAATAAGATGCGCGACGTCGCTAATGCTCGTCGTGCTAATAATACTAAAACCAAAGTAAATAGGCTGGCACCTAACATCGCAGCGATCGCCATGTTCCCACTTGACGCCCAAGCTGGCGCGAGAAGTAACAGTAAAACTACAGCGATACTTGCGCCCCCCGATATACCAAGTACACCCGGTTCAGCCAGAGGGTTTCCCAGTAATACCTGCAAACTCGCACCGGCCATCGCCAGTGAGGCACCAATCATTAAACCTGCGAGCACTCTTGGAAGCCGAAGCTGGATCAGTAGCTGTTGCTCTAATGGCGAGCGAGGTGAAAATGGATTAATCCATAGCTCACCCACACTCAGTGCAGCACCACTTGCCAAAAACAATAAACAGGAAAAAATAAGTAATGCGCGCCGCCAACGGCTTTGTTGGCGGGCGGTGAGTTCTGACACTCGCATGTGTGATCCATTAGGCCAATACTGTGACGCACTTTACCGACTGACAGTCGGCTTGAAAAGCACTACGCAGAGGCTTTTTGGGGAGCGCACACATAGAGCGGTTGATTGACATCGGCATCAAAGGGGGTGGCAAGTAACCCAGCACGATGGCCAACTTGCACATGCGCATTCGGGAAAATCACCACTTCACCCTCATGCTCGGCATAGACGTCTTCTCCCATATCGGTCGCCAACAATGTACCCTTCTCGAACGGCGTGAAGTTTTTAGCCGACGAGGGAAAAGTCAGAGCGAATTGTTCGGAACGCTTGGTTAAAGTGCGCGTCACTCGATAAAAACGCATCGGAGCAAGTGATGAAGGCAAATCAGCGGCAGTGAGAAGCGTGCGCAAGGTGCGGTCAAGTGGTGCGTATTCACGCATGTCATTCTTATACAGCGGTGCAACCCGCCCCATCTCTAGTGTCGCAGCTAAGGCATGATGATGATTTGCACTGTACCAGCTAAAGGTGGGAGACGGAGATTGTGACAGTACTGTCGCATCCATTTGGGCATCATTAAGCAGTGCAGCAAGCGGACGTACGTCGCTGGCTTCCGGCGTCGTAGGGATCACCCCAAACATGTAATGATGAGAGTCACGAATGGCACTATGTAAATCTAAATGCCATCGCTGCATCGATGATGATTGGACAGCAAAAAAATCACTTACCGCTTGCTGAAGTTGGTTCGCGAGATAGTGCTCTTCGTTTTTCTCATCGTTCCAGCCACCAAACAAACGATTGAGGTTATCTTCGATAAAGCGGGTATGGACTTTAATCGCTTCAGCATGACCAATAATCAGTAGCAACGGAGAAGTTGGTGTCAACGCGCCACTTAGGATATCGGCGAGAAGACGATCAATAAGCTCAATGGGTGCCGTTTCATCACCATGGATACCTGATGACAATACGACACAACGATCACCGGTTGGGGAATCAGGCTGAACCACGACAATACCAGGCATGCGATGTGTAATGGTAAGCGTGTTCATACGCCACTGATCGGCATGGAAGGCGTGGGGAGCGGTAAGTGCGGCATCAATAAAAGCGCCTGGACGTGCTGTCAGCATAATGCTTCCTTTTATTACAACTAGACAACAAAACGTTACAGCGAGATAACCCAGAAACCCAGAATTTTCCACTCACAATGTGATCATGTATAGACAAATTAAAAAGCCGTGCACCTTTAGTACACGGCTTTCTACTGTGGTGTCGTCACCACCGACAAGTTGATGCTGGGTTACTCTTCTACCTCAGCATTTTCAACTCGCGCTTTAAGTTTTTGTCCAGGGCGAAAGGTCACTACGCGGCGCGCAGTGATCGGAATATCTTCCCCTGTCTTAGGATTCCGACCAGGTCGTTCATTCTTGTCTCGCAAATCAAAGTTGCCAAAACCCGATAGTTTGACCTGCTCGCCACTTTCAAGTGCTTTTCGTACTTCTTCGAAAAACGCCTCGACTGTATCCTTGGCGTCCCGTTTGCTAATCCCGACATTTTCAAACAGGTTCTCAGCCAAATCGGCCTTCGTGAGCGCCATAGGTTTTTCCCTCAAGAATTGTTGAACACATATGCAATACCGCAGTATCGACACCACCATTCTACACGTGGTCCACACGTCTTTAGCCCTTGTATTCTAGGGATATTTGAGGACCCGTTCAAATCAAGTGTATGCCAACTGGCTGATTTGCGCCAACTTTTTTACGTTAAAAAAGCAAGGGGCATGTCCAAAAAATTGACCTTTTAAACCAGTATGTTAAAAGCTGTATGATCCTCAGACACGTTAATGGGCTTTCAATATGATTGATATTAGGCTTATTTATCAATATCTGAACACTTAATAAACAAATATAGCGAATTTATTCAGTTTTTCAAACGCATAGATGTTAGGCCATTTAGGCATAAAAAAAGCAGCGTTTCCGCTGCTTTTTTATATTTAAACGGGGTTAGTCACGCAAGGCAACGCCCAATTTCTCCGATAAATGGCTAACGACACCAGACACGGCCTCACTAATATCCGCTTCTTCCAGTGTGCGTTCACCTGATTGCAAGACCAGTGCTATCGCGAGGCTCTTCTTACCCTCTTCTACCCCTTTACCGGTATAAAGATCGAAAAGCTGCGCATCTTTAATCAATGGACTGCCGGTTTGCAAACACGCGTCCACCACATCACCAGAAGCAAGCGCTTGGTCGGCAATCACAGCAATATCACGGCGGTTAGCCGGGTATTTAGAAAGCCCTGCGGCTTCAGGAATAAAGCGCTCATCAATGGCTTGCCATTCCAGCTCAAACACTACGGTACGGCCGTTTAAGCCAAATTCACGCTCAAGCTCTGGATGCAGTGTACCAATGTGGCCCACGACCTTGTCGTCATACTCGATCGCGGCGGTTTGGCCTGGGTGCATCGCTGGGTGCGACGCGGATACAAAACGGAAGTCTTTCAACTTTCCTGTTAGCTCAAGCACCGCTTCTAAGTCGCCTTTTAAGTCAAAAAAGTCGACAGTTGTGCTCGCCAGATCCCAATGCTCTTCACTGCCAGGACCTGCAATCACCCCCGCAAGCATGCTTTCTTGGCGAATGCTTGATTGACGAACGGTACCACCCGTTTCTCCTTCAGGGGTAAAGCGTAAGCCAAATTCAAACAAGCGCACACGAGGCTGCTGACGTTTTTGGTTGTAGGCAACTGTATTCAACAGCCCTGGAAGCAAGCTCAAGCGCATGGCCGACATATCAGCAGAAATTGGGCTTGGCAGGATCAGCGGCTCAACATCAGGGACAATCAGCGCTTGCTGTTTAGGTTCAACAAAGCTGTACGTAATCGCCTCGTGGAAGCCACGATCAACCAACAAATCGCGTACACGTTTTAGCGGCATTGCCGCTTCTTTGTATTCACGCATCGTCAGTGCCGCTTTAGGGGCTCGGGTTGGAATGTTGTCGTAGCCGTAAATACGGCCGACTTCTTCAATCAGATCCTGCTCAATGGCAATATCAAAGCGCCAGCTTGGAGCTGTTGCTTGCCAACCCTGTTCTGTGGTCGTTACCGCACACCCTAAACGCGTCAGAATCGCGTCGACATCGCTAGTGTCAATATGATGACCCAGCAAGCCGTCGAGTTTGCTTCGACGAAGCGTGACAGTGTCACGAGCCGGTAATGCTTCAGAGGACTCAGCGGTAACAATCTCTCCCGCTTCACCACCACAAATAGCTAATAGCAGCTCAGTGGCACGCTCCATCGCCGCCGCTTGCAGCGCCGGATCGACACCACGCTCAAAGCGGTGAGAGGAATCTGTGTGTAGCCCATAGCTGCGTGCACGGCCGCGGATCACATCAGGGGCAAAAAACGCCGATTCGAGTAAGATATCTTGCGTGTCTGTAGTGACGCCAGAGTCTTGCCCGCCAAAAATCCCGGCCATCGCCAAGGCTTTGTTCTCATCGGCAATCACCAAGGTTTGCGCATTGAGTGTTGCTTCGTTGCTATCGAGCAATGTAAGCGTTTCGCCCTCTTTTGCCATACGCACCACAATGCCACCCTCAAGCTTGCTAAGGTCAAAAGCATGCATCGGCTGACCTTGCTCAAGCATCACATAGTTAGTGACATCCACCACAGGGTCGATAGCGCGAATGCCACTGCGGCGCAATTTCTCTTGCATCCACAGCGGAGTCTGCGCATTTAGATCCACATTTTTTACCACACGTCCTAAATAACGTGGACACGCTTGTGGCGCATCAATACGCACGGATACCTTGTCTTCAATGCTGGCAGCGACCGGTGTGATAGTCGGCTCGGTGACATCCGCGCGATTCAATACGCCGACTTCACGCGCCAAGCCACGTAGGCTCAAGCAATCAGCACGGTTCGGGGTTAAGTCGACATCGATGGTTACATCGTTTAGCGCGAGGTAGTCACGGATGTCCGTACCAATCGGTGCGTCGACAGGCAGCTCGATAATGCCGTCAGATTCAACATCAATCCCTAACTCAGTAAATGAGCACAACATGCCGAAAGACGGTTGACCACGTAGTTTTGCTTTTTTGATTTTGAAGTCGCCAGGCAGCACAGCACCGACCATTGCTACGGCCACTTTCAGGCCTTGGCGGCAATTGGGCGCACCACAGACGATATCGAGTAATTCGTCGTCGCCGACATTAATTTTAGTCACGCGCAGTTTATCGGCATCAGGGTGCTGGCCACACTCAACGACTTCGCCAACAACCACTCCGCTAAAGTCACCAGCGACTGGCGCAATTTCATCGACTTCGAGGCCGGCCATGGTGATCTGATGGGCAAGCGCGTCGGTGTCGTTTGCTGGGTTTACCCACTCTCTCAACCAAGATTCACTGAATTTCATTATTACCTTGCCCCACTGATTACTTAAATTGTTTCAAAAAGCGCAGATCGTTCTCGAAGAACGCACGAAGATCATTCACGCCATAGCGCAGCATGGTTAGGCGCTCTACCCCAATACCAAAGGCGAAACCTTGGTATTCTTCTGGATCAATATTCACCGCGCGTAGGACATTTGGGTGAACCATGCCGCAGCCTAAAATCTCTAGCCACTTTCCACCTTTTCGGCGTACATCCACTTCGGCAGAAGGCTCAGTGAACGGGAAGTAAGAGGGACGGAAACGCACTTCCAAGTCTTCTTCAAAGAAGTTACGCAAAAAGTCGTTGAGGATCCCTTTCAAGTCCGCAAAAGTAATATCTTTATCAACCAAAAGGCCTTCCACTTGGTGGAACATCGGCGTGTGTGTTTGGTCGTAATCGTTTCGATAAACGCGACCTGGCGCAATAATACGGAATGGCGGTTTGCCCGCTTCCATGGTACGGATCTGAACGCCCGAGGTGTGCGTACGCAACATCAAATCAGGGTTGAAGAAAAAGGTATCATGATCGGTACGCGCGGGATGATCGGGGGCGATGTTCAGCGCATCAAAGTTATGAAAGCCATCTTCGACTTCTGGACCAGCTTCAACCGAAAAACCGAGCTCACCAAAAAATTGCTCAATACGCTCAATCGTACGCGTAACGGGGTGTAATCCACCATTTTCAATCCGGCGACCGGGTAAGCTTACGTCAATGGTTTCAGCAGCCAGTTTGGCCTCGAGTTCAGCGCGCTCGAGCGCCTGCTTACGTTCAGCAATCGTCTGCTGCACGGTTTGCTTAGCCTGATTAATCTTCTGACCCGCTTCACGGCGTTCTTCAGGAGGCAATTTGCCTAGAGCCTGAAGCTGTGCCGTTAGCTCACCCTTCTTTCCTAGGTATTTTACCCGGACTTCATCCAATGCAGCCACAGAGGCGGCGTCGGCCACCGCATTGGTTGCATTCGCAAGAATTTCTTCTAATTGTTGCATTGTTTCCTCGTCGACCCGTTGGGCAGTCCAAACCAGGTAGGTGCGTGACAATACCTGCTGACATCATGGTTTCACCCATTGTCTGAGCAAACTGACAGAGTCGTCTTGTTATACGCCTCAATGCCAATTGACTGAGAGAACAGGTAATAAATTGACCTTACATACTAATTAATGCCACGACTAATGCCAAACGCTAAACGGCATTTAAGCCATTTTTCCTCGTCATTACCTACCGGTTTATCCATTTCGTTGGCACAGAGGGAGAGTTTGCTATCCTATGGACCAATATCTCGACGAATCCGGAGCCAGTATGCAAGACAACAATCACCCTTTACGCGTGTTTGTATCCACCTCGACTCACCCTTGGTTTAATTTAGCGGTGGAAGATACGATTTTTCGGACGATGTCTGCAGATCAAAATGTGCTCTTTCTTTGGCGCAATGATAATACCGTGGTGATTGGTCGTGGCCAAAATGCGTGGCGCGAATGTAACACCCGAAAAATGGAACAAGACGGTGTCGTTTTAGCGCGGCGCCAAAGTGGGGGCGGCGCCGTGTTTCATGATCTCGGCAATACCAACTTTACCTTTATGGCCGGCAAACCGGGTTTCGATAAATCGATATCGACACAAATTGTACTCGACGCGCTGAAAAACCTGGGAATAGATGCCGATGCCAGTGGACGTAATGATCTCACCATGGAGACGCCCGAAGGCCCAAGAAAAATATCGGGCTCTGCCTACAAAGAGGCCAAAGATCGCGGCTTTCACCATGGTACGCTATTAATTAATGCCAACTTGTCGCGACTGGGCGACTACCTCAACCCCGACGCGAAGAAACTGAAAGCAAAAGGGATTACATCGGTCCGTGCCCGCGTTGCCAATATTACCGACTTTGTCCCTAGCATTGATCATCAACGCGTGTGTGCGGCGATTAAAACCGCCTTTTTCCGCCATTACGGCCATACCACTGAGGTTGAGTACATTTCTCCCGACGCCAAGCCCGATGTAGAAGGCTTTAATGCCATCTACGAAAAACAGTGCAGCTGGGAATGGAATTTTGGCAAGAGCCCACAATTTATGCATACGTTTGATGAGCGCTTCGAATGGGGCGGTATTGAGCTGCATTTAGATGTGAAGAATGGAGAAATCGCCGACTGTAAGCTATTTACCGATAGCTTAACGCCAGGGCCGCTGGAAATACTGGCGAGCCAGCTTATTGGGCAAACCTATCACTCGGAAACACTCTATCAATTTGTCACCCGTCAGGCAGAGGCAGATCCAAGCCACCAGGCCATGTTTCAGGATATAGCCCTTTGGCTGCGCCACGCCCTCGCTTGATAGGCACACATTAACAGTGACCCCCGTCACATAATCCCCTCTCTTTTTGATCCCACGCAAAGACGCAATCAGCTGTCACGTCACTATAGGTGGCAGCTGCTCAGTGCGACAAAATTTCATCATTTGGATAAAACTCATCATTAATGACGGCATTGTTGCTTGAATAATAGTTTTTAATTTTGATAAAAAACCATTAATCTAGTTTTACATATTTTGTTACAAACTGTAGCGAGGTGATCTTTCCAACAAACGTTTCGGCAATGTACTGCACGCCGATTGAAGAAATGCAGGCCCAACAAAACTCACGAATAATTAGATAGTTATGGAAAACCAAAAAACAATACTCGGTCACCCTCGGGGACTTTTTTTACTCTTCGGCACGGAACTGTGGGAGCGCTTTTCCTACTACGCGATGCGTGCGATTTTGGTGCTTTACCTCACCGATCAAACCATCAATGGCGGCTTAGGCTGGTCCACCAAAGACGCACTAGAGCTGTATGGCTACTACACTGGTCTCGTCTACATCACTCCACTCATTGGTGGATGGTTTGCCGATAACTTTATTGGTCAGCGCCGTGCCGTTATCGTCGGTGGTGCGCTGATGGCAATTGGACAATTCACCCTCGCCTTTCCTGCCCAAAAGTACGGTTTAGACATTGTTCACACCTTATATGCTGGCCTAGCTCTGCTGATCACAGGTTGTGGCTTACTAAAACCCAACATTTCGACGATGGTGGGTGACCTTTACTATGAAGGCGATCATCGTCGTGATGGTGCGTTTACCATCTTTTATATGGGCATCAACATTGGCTCATTGTTGGCCGGCTTTGTCTCTGGCTCGGTAACCAGCGCTTACGGCTGGCAATATGGCTTTTTTGCTGCCGGTATCGGCATGCTGTTTAGCTTAGTAATCCAGCTAACTATGGCCAACGCTTGGCTAGGCGAAATAGGCCGTGTTCCCGCGGCACAAAAAGCGCGAGATGCTAATCATTCTAAGACCAATGCTCCACTGACCAAGCAAGAAATCGATCGCCTTAAAGTCATCTTATTGATGGGTTTGTTCGTGATCATTTTCTGGGCCGGCTTTGAACAAGCGGGTGGCTTGATGAATATTTACACGCAAGAGTACACGGATCGCATGGTGGGTGGGTTTGAAATCCCAGCGGCATGGTTCCAGTCACTCAACCCCTTCTTCATCATTGTCTGTGCGCCCATAGCAGCATCATTGTGGGTGCGCCTGGGTCCGAAAGAGCCCGGCTCACCGGTCAAATTTGCCATGGCGTTATTTATGCTGGCGCTTGGCTTTTTGTGCATGATCGGGGCCGTGTTAGAGCAAGGCGGCGATACCACGGTGAAAACCTCGATGTTCTGGCTAGTGGGCGCGTTCTTCTTCCACACATTAGGCGAGTTGTGCCTCTCGCCAATTGGTTTATCGCTAGTGACTAAGCTAGCCCCACTTCGCTTAGCATCACTGATGATGGGCGCGTGGTTTGGCTTTAACGCAATTGCCAACTACATTGCCGGTATTATTGGCTCGCATGTGGGTGATTATGGTGCCATGGCTATTTTTGGTGGCATAGCGGCCACGGCTGCTGTCTCAGGCGTTATCTTGCTGACACTATCCAACACCCTGATCCGCTGGATGCACGGCGCTGAATCCGGTGCCACTCCCAGTGAAGAAATCGAGCAACAACAAGTACAAGTGGCGTAACATTAACACCCGTCGCGTTATTGAATAGCAAAGAGGCCCGAGGGCCTCTTTTTTATCGTTGTTTAACCAACAAGCACCGCTTTTATTTCAGATTTAATAGTGTCTGATTGCGTACCAAATATGGCTTGAAGGTTGTCACCAACAACCAGTACCTCTTTGGCGCCGAGCTGCTTAATTGCGGCAATATCGGCATGCTGGATATCATTCAGGCTGACTCGCAGTCGCGTGATACAGGCATCCACATTTTTAATGTTTTCCTTTCCTCCAAGCGCACTGACCAATTGATGTGCCAGCTCTGAACCGATTTCCGAAAGTTGACTTACCTCGGTTTCAGCTGTTTCACGGCCTGGTGTCAGCAAATTAAGCTTACTGATCGTTAATCTAAACAAGCTGTAATACATCAACGCCCAGAGCGGGCCAATCAGTGCGAAAAGCCAAGCATTGGTCGACAGTGGGTAATAGATCAGGAAGTCAATTGCGCCATGAGCGAAGGTGACGCTATGGTGGATATCTAACGTTGTGACGAGAGCAAAACCGATCCCCGTTAAGACACAATGCATGGCATACAACACCGGCGCGACAAATAGGAAAGAAAACTCCATCGGTTCGGTAATACCCGTCAGCCAAGATGTTAACGCTGCCGAAGCCATAATCCCGCCAACCAGTGCGCGTTTGTCAGGGCGAGCTGCGTGATAAATAGCTAACCCCACCGCCGGTAACGCCCACATTGAGTACAAATAGCCTCCGGCTAGATTGCCAGCAGTAGGGTCACCGGCAAGATAGCGCTGAATTTCACCAGTGATCACTTTACCGCTTTCAGGGTCGACGTATTCCCCCACTTCAAAGAAGAAAGGCACGTTCCAAATGTGGTGTAAGCCAAAAGGAATCAAAGAACGCTCAACAAACCCGTAAATACCAAAAGCGGTGGTTGGGCTTTGATAAGCCGCCCAGTGCGAAAAACTCTTGATTGCGCCGCCAATGGGAGGCCAGATATAGCTGAGCGCAATACCCAGGAATATTGCAGCAATACCCGTAACGATAGGGACGAAGCGTTTTCCGGCAAAGAAGCCTAAGTACTCAGGAAGTTGGATGTTATGAAAGCGATTAAATAAATAGGCTGCCACAGCCCCGATCATAATCCCGCCGAACACCCCAGTATTAAGGCTAGGGATCCCGATGATCATCGCAGGCTCAATGCCGTGGATGTTAGCCATTACCCCTAAGGTTGCGGTCATAATGGCAAAGCCAACCGTCGCCGCCAGCGCAGCCGCGCCATCGTTGTCTGATAGACCCAGAGCGACACCAATTGCAAAGATAAGTGCCAGATTGCTGAATACGGCATCGCCTGACATGGCCATGATTTCAGAGACACTATCCGGTATCCATGCGAAGTTAGCAGAACCGATACCGAGTAATAGACCAGCGACAGGTAATACCGCCACAGGCAGCATCAAAGAGCGCCCTATCCGTTGTAGTAATCCAAACGCGTGACTAAACATGTGATGTTCCTTTTTTATGTAGAGACATACACACGATAAAGAAAAGCGTCTCCCCTAAGGTTACAAAAGCCTATGAGTTTGTAAGCAGGCTGTTACATACCAACGCCTACCGGTGTGGCAATATCAGCTTGCACCAATAGTGATCTCGTTTTAATTGAGGTATACACAAGGCATTGGTGATAAACACAGGAATGTGCAAGATGAAAACCATCCTCGTTGTGGATGACAATCAATCGCTTAGAGATGCACTCACCGATTACCTAGGGCGAGCTGAGTTTCATGTTCTTACTGCCAGTGACGGTGAGCAAATGTGGGCGCACTATCAAACGCACGCACCGGATCTCATCATTCTCGATATTATGCTGCCAGGCGATGATGGGCTTACGCTATGTAGCCAAATTCGCAAACACTCTAACGTCCCCATCATCATGCTCACGGCCGTGACAGATGAAGCTGATCGTGTTGCAGGGCTTGAAGTGGGCGCCGATGATTACATGACAAAAACCTTTAGCCCACGTGAGCTACTGGCACGCATTAAAGCCTTATTGAGGCGTACACGTATGACCCAATCATCCGGTATCGGCCATAAAGTCACTTTCGCCGGATGGACGTGTGACCTGCTGAAGCGTCAATTAGTTAGCCCTCACGGTGAGTGCAAACAATTGTCTGGCGCCGATTTTAACCTGATCAGCTTAATGCTAGAAAAACCCAATCAGCTTTTGAGTCGAGATGATATTGCCCGCTGCATTTGGGGGCGAGATGCAGAGCCATTTGAACGCGGGATTGATGTACAAATCAGCCGATTACGTAAGCACCTTCACGACGACGAGCGTTCGCTGATTCTAACGGTAAGAAATAAAGGTTACATGCTCGCCACTGATGTCATCGCGACAGAGGTGCATTGATGCGTACGCTTGCGCTATCGTTGTTCACCTCCATTCGCTTTCGTATTGGCGTGACCTTATTGATCGTGATTGTTATCGCCCAATTGATCGCAGGGTTAATTTGGTACCAAACCAGTGCGCAAAAGGAGCAAGAGAGCCTACAGAAAACGGTACAAAGCCTAACCAGTAACGTTGCCGATACTTACAATTACTTTGAGGCGCTTCCCGTCAGTTATCGCTACCTCATCTTGAACCAAATTAGAGAGATGGGCGGCACACGCTTCTTTATTTCCATCAACCAACGCAAATTAGATGTTGGCTTACCCACACAAACTGCGCGTACCGCCATGATTCTAGATCAGGCATCAACGCGATTGTCTAAATCAGTGCGCCACGCTCAGCACATTGATGTTGCCTTAAGCCGACGCCAAGATCTCAAAGTGTTTAACTCAGGTATTAAGCTTGAGGCATTGCCTGCTATCTGGGCCGACTACAGTTTAGCCTTAGGCGATCTGGATTTACCTATCGTTGTGGTACAGATCCAAATGTCACAAAGCGAATGGTTTTATCTCGCGGCGACGCTACCTGTGCCCTTCTCGGCCTTATCCCCACAGTTTATCGACCAAAAACAGCTGGTCTTTTTGGGGATTTCTTCGTTGCTTCTTGTCTTTTGTACGGTCTGGTTGTTGCGATTAGAAATTCGTCCAATTCGGCGACTGGCTAAAGCCGCTACGCTAATGAGCGGACAGCTATATGTCGAAGAAGTACAAGAAGAAGGCAGTAAAGAAACACGTGCTGCTGTGCGAGCGTTTAATAAAATGCAGCGACGTATACGCGCCTATATCCGCGACCGTGAAATGCTGTTTGGGGCTATATCACACGATTTAAAGACGCCATTAGCTTGTATGAAATTACGCACGGAAATGTTGGAAGATGATGCAGAGCGGCAAAAATTTGAGACCGTATTGACTGAATTTGATGTGTTGTTAGAGGGCGCTCTGCAGTGTATTCGTGAAACTGACATCCATGAGGACGTTGAATGGATTAATTTGGTCGACACGCTTGAACAATGCGCAGCGTACTACAACCGCAGTAAACATAAGGTTCAGCTTTCGCTACCAGTTGAAAGCCGATTCTTGGGTAAACCCCTTGCGATTAAACGATGCCTTTATAACGTCATCGACAACGCGATTAAATATGGTGGCTCCGCTGAGGTTGGTCTTTACGACGGTCATGACAAGGTTGTTATTCAGGTGCGCGACTTTGGTCCAGGATTAGATAAAAAGTGGCAAGAAAAAGTCTTTGAGCCGTATTTTCGCGTTGATGCAACGACACACACTGGTTCAGGGCTCGGTCTAACCATTTCACGCAGTATTGCTCGCAGCCATGGCGGCGACCTTTATGTAGAAAATCACTCGACACAAGGACTCATTATCACCATTCAGTTGGCATGTGAACTATGAAAAGACTCTTTTTCAACCTATTACTCGCAATCGCTTTCCCCATTAACGCAGCACAGTCCACCGTAGCATCTGTTGAATTTCTGCATTGGTGGACATCAGCAGGCGAAGTCCGCGCTGCCAATATCGCCACGCAAGCGCTTGAGGAGGCTAACGTTCACGTCGAAACGCAAGCGATTCAAGGCGGTGGCGGTGATACCGCAATGTCTATTTTACAAGCTCGCGCAATTGCGGGAACACCGCCAGCTATCGCCCAACTAGAAGGGCCTGCAATCCAGTCATGGGCCGCGCTGGGGTTTCTTTACGACCTAGAACAGTTAGCCCATCAAGAACATTGGCGCTCTCAACTCTATCCTATCGCCCGAGCGGTCAATCAATTTGAAGGGAAGTTTGTGGCCACGCCCGTCACGATCCATCGTTTAAATTGGATGTGGGTAAATCATGACGTGCTTCACCAATACAACCTATCGCCACCTGACAACTGGGAAGCGCTAATCGACACTTTTAAAATCTTAAAGCGCCATAATGTGCAACCGATCGCTATTGGCAATGATCAATGGCAAATCGCATTACTGTTCGAAAACCTTGCTTTTGGCTACGGCGGTGCGGATTATTATCGGCGTGCATTTATGGATATGGATAAACATACACTACGGAGCGCAACCACATTTGAGATATTAAGTTTGTTCCGAGAGATTAGCCACCTCATCCAGCCAACGATTTCTCACATACGCTGGGATGAAGCCACTCAGTTGCTGATTGAAGGAGAGCACGCATTTCAGTTTTCTGGCGACTGGGTACTGGGAGAGCTATTGGCCAAACATGTAGCGGCTCCAGAAGCAATCGGCTGCTATCAAGCCCCCGCTAAGCACACAGGGTTTATTTACAATATGGACAGCTTCGCACTCTTTAATAGCGCAAGGAGTGATAGAACAACCGCCAATACGCTCGCTCGCGCCTTATCATCCAAAGCATTTCTTACCGATTTTAATCAAGCAAAAGGGGCACTGCCCGCTCGTAAAGATATCAACCTAAACCAGTTCAACCCGTGCTCTCGCCAAGCTCATCATGATATGGAGCAAGCAGAACAAAACGGCCGCTTGCTTCCTAGTACGGTTGATTCAATGGCTGTAAGCCCTATCGTTCAAAAAGCAACGACCAGTGAGATCTATCGGTATTTTAATGATGAAAGTATTGGGCCAGAGGAATTTATTCTGCGCCTTGAAAATATACCGCGGGGAAAATAAATGACTACTTCTTGCTCAAATCCAGCTTTCCGCCAAATACGGTCACTGCTTGGCCTTGTAGCAACACATGATCGTCGCTAAGCGTCATCTTGATCTGCCCACCGCGCGCGGACGCTTGATAACCGATAAGCTGCTTTTTACTCAGAGCTTGTGACCAATAGGCTGCCAGCGCACAATGTGCGGATCCTGTCACTGGGTCTTCATTCACCCCCACCCAAGGGGCGAAGTAGCGAGAGACAATATCGACCGTATTATCAGAGCTTGTCGCAGTTACCACCACGCCACGTCCAGGCTGCGTATTTAGCGCGGCAAAATCAGGAGACAGCGCTTTTACATCGTCTTCAGAATCAACCACCAATAGCTCTTTTTCACCAAAGCAATAACTCGCGCGGATAACAGAGCCATGTAGACCTAAAGCTTCTAGTCGCGATGGGTTTGGCGTTACTTCTGCAAGCTCAGAAACAGGAAATGCCATCGCTATTCCCTCGCGTTGAACCGTCACGTCAAGAGGCCCAGACTGCGTCTTAAACGTGACACTGTCACCCAGCATTACGTCACCACGCTCAACTAAAATATGTGCTGTTGCAAGCGTGCCATGACCGCAGAGTGCGACTTCAACTCTCGGTGTAAACCAGCGTAAGGACATGGTATCCAAGGAAAGAAATGCGGTTTCAGAGACAGCCATCTCGTCAGCAATAGCGAACATGGTTGCTTCATCCAGCATGGAGGTCGAGATGCACACGCCAGCCGGATTACCTTGAAATAACGACGCACTAAAGGCATCAACCTGATACATATCGACAATCATGATTTCATTCCAAGCCGACAACGCAATGAACGATACATTTCTATCATAAAGGTCGTAAAGCCAACGGTAGGATCGTGTTGTATGTAATCCTCGATTGCATTGAGATTAATCTGGCGAAATTTTTCAATCGCCGTCTCCGCACAATCGGCAACAATCACATCCCCTTCGATGATCAACCCCTGCTCTAACAATGCATTTTTTTCAACGAGGTAGTTGGGGTTTTCCTTAACCAAGTAAGTAAATTGGTCACAGTGATTCGGCTGACAAAAAAAGACATATTGGTTCATCGTATATCCTTATCGTTTTTTAGGTGGTGAGCGACACGACACCACTGCTGAGAAAAAGGCACAAAATCTTGATGAGGAATAAAGCGCTTTGCAGCAACATTATTATGCAAGTACACCTGCTCTAGCGGCCAAATATGATGATCCGCATACATACCCCAGGCTCTGGCTCCATCTATCAGTTCCTCGCCAGTCAGTGGTAATTGCAACGTATATCCATCAATAAAGGCACTTGATAACAGCGGGTCCATTTGAAACATATATGCACATGCCCGTATCACATCATAAGCCGGTGGCATGTTCTGTAATAAATCCCAATCGATCAGACCTGATACTGCGCTATGTCTATCGAAAAAGAGGTTAGCCTGATGGTAGTCGCCGTGAATTAGCTGACGTTGAGTGGCTATCTCATATTGGTGCTCACTGTTATTACTCGCCAAGTGCTCTCTCTGTTGTTTAACACGGCGCATCGCCCAATAGCTGTCTTCGCAGCTAGATGCCTGACTAATTCGTTTAATGATCGTTTCTAATTTGAGTAACCAAGCCTCTTTTTCCCAGTGAAGGGTGATAGTCGGAAAGGCGCTACCATCATGCAGAGCAAGCGCACTATGCACTTGCGCGAGAGCAAAACCCGCCGATTGAGCCTGAACTGACGAGAGTTCACTCACGGATCTCCCATGAGCAGCAGGGTACAAAGCGTAAGATGCACCATTAAATTTGATCAACGTTAACTCTTTGTCGGTGAAGCAGGGAGCAACCACAAACGGCAGCTGGGTTGCTAACGAGCGCTGAATCTGATGAGACTGTAAGATTTGATCGTCAGTTAACGTTTGATAGCAGCGTAAAAAGAAAACACGCGCAGCATGAATCTTGTACGTAACATTCACTGCTCCGCATTCAATTTTTTCAATCGACGAACATTGACCGATGCAAGGCCAATGCATTAACAGTCTATTCAATTCTCTAGCATTGATGAGTTGCACCTCTCGCTCTAAGTATCTGTTATTAAGGGCGCGCTTTTACAGCTTCTGCATACAACGCCTTTACTCTATTTCCTAGGATCTGGATTTGAACATCCTCAAACATCGCCGCATCAAGATACTGTTGTGTCCTTTGCGGCGTGAGTTTAATCGCACCGGCAGGCTTGTTCCCGTACATTCTGATATAACGATACATAAGCCCAAGCTGTCGGAATACGCTCATGCTGTATTGGGTCATACTCATCACAATCAGTCGACCACCAGGCTTTAATACTCGCTTTGCTTGAAGTAGTGCTGCATGTCGACAGGGAATGATGTGCAAAAGGTTGGCCATCAACACTGTATCAAACTGATCATCTGAATATGGCAGCTGTGCACAGTTGGCAACACCTGTACGAACATTTTCATAGCCTTGAAAGCGCTGCTTTGTGGTTTCGACCATTTTCTCTGATAAATCAGTTGCTAGGATTGATGTTGCACTGTGGACAAGGCTACTCGTATACGTACCATTTCCACAACCTAGCTCAAGCACTACCCCGAGGTTATCTAACTCGGCAAGTTTTGCTTTTACTGTATCTATAATGGCTTGACCAACAACATAGGTGTTTTTCTGTTCGAAGCTTTCAGAAAACGCTTCCCATTTGTTTACAATTGTCATGCTATTACCTCTCTAGCCATATGTGATGGCATATATGTAGTCAATAGCTCAACAATGCTCAGTAAAAACACATTTGCTCTAGAAAAGGAATGACATAGACATCCTATTTTCTAGGCAGAATATCACATTGATATACGTGGGTAGTTGGTTAGAGCGCACACTTTCTATGTATGGAGCATAATTATATAGGCGGGAAATAGATAGCAAAAAGGAGAGCCGAAGCTCTCCTTTTTTAGCAATTCTTTACTGTAAAAATTACAGTGAAGCTTTCGCTTTTTCTACCAGCACAGAGAATGCTGCTTTGTCATATACCGCGATATCGGCAAGGATCTTACGATCGATTTCGATAGATGCCTTTTTAAGACCGTTAATCAGACGGCTGTACGACATACCGTTTTGGCGAGCCGCAGCGTTGATACGCGCGATCCACAGTTGACGGAATTGACGTTTCTTGTTGCGACGGTCACGGTAAGCATATTGACCTGCTTTCGTTACCGCCTGAAACGCTACGCGGTAAACGCGTGAACGCGCACCATAGTAGCCTTTCGCCTGCTTCATTACACTCTTGTGACGTGCACGAGCTTGTACACCACGTTTTACGCGAGCCATTGTCTCTCTCCTAAACTAAATTATAAAACTAAAAACTTATGCGTATGGCAGCATGCGAGCTACTTGCGCGTTTTCGCACGCAGGCAGAACAGCATTTGGACGCAGCTGACGCTTGTTCTTAGTAGTACGTTTAGTCAGAATGTGACGCTTGGTTGCACGCTTGTACTTGAAGCCACCAGCGGTTTTCTTGAAACGCTTAGCAGCACCTTTGTTGGATTTCATCTTAGACATGATGATAACTCCGCATTGTGTTAATAATATAGCAACTTGGCGAACAAAACGGCTGCACCTAGCAGGCGCAGCCGCTTGTTACTTGGAAGCCAAAATTACTTCTTCTTTGGGGCCAGGACCATGATCATTTGACGGCCTTCGATGCGAGTAGGGAAACTCTCAACTAATGCGATATCAGCTGTGTCTTCCTTCAAGCGGTTCAGCACGTCAACACCGATGCTTTGGTGCGCCATTTCGCGACCGCGGAATCGGATAGTAACCTTGACCTTGTTACCCTCTTCAATGAAGCGAACCAGGTTGCGTAGTTTTACCTGATAGTCGCCTACATCTGTGCCAGGACGGAATTTTACTTCCTTAACCTGAATAGTCTTTTGTTTTTTCTTCTGCTCTTTCGCAGCTTTACTCTTCTCGTAAAGGAATTTGCCGTAATCCATGATACGACAAACCGGCGGCTCAGCGTTCGGACTGATCTCAACCAAATCAAGAGTCGCCTCTTCTGCCTTGGCGAGTGCTTCATCAAAAGGGACGATACCGAGTTGTTCGCCGCTGTCGTCAGACAGTCGAACTTCTTTTACACCACGAATCTCGTTGTTTAGACGATGAGCGTTTTTCTTTGCCGGGGCTTTTCTTGCGCCTTTAATACCTTATTCCTCCACAATATTGAGTGTTCGATCTTGCACTTCTTGCTGCAGTTGCGCTAGGAAGTCATCAATCTTAATTTTACCCAAATCTTTACCTTTACGGGTCCGTATTGCGATTTCGCCAGCTTCCATTTCCTGGTCACCACAAACGAGCATATACGGAACACGCTTCAAAGTGTGTTCGCGGATTTTAAAGCCAATCTTCTCGTTTCTCAAGTCCGCAGAGGCTCTA
The DNA here is from genome assembly GCF_900141775.1 of Salinivibrio sp. ES.052. Taxonomy (GTDB): domain Bacteria; phylum Pseudomonadota; class Gammaproteobacteria; order Enterobacterales; family Vibrionaceae; genus Salinivibrio. The sequence goes on from NZ_FSRI01000001.1 coordinate 1,028,616, forward strand.
AATCCAGCTTTTTGCAGTTTTTTCGCAATCTCTTGCGCATAATCTGCTTGTTTATCCGTGATATTCATCACAACAGCTTGTTGTGGAGATAACCACGTTGGGAAGTGCCCCGCATATTCTTCAATAAGAATACCGATAAAGCGTTCCAACGAACCGAGAATAGCACGGTGAATCATCACAGGAGTGTGACGTTCGTTGTCTTCGCCCACATACGTGGCACTTAAGCGCTCTGGAAGCGCAAAATCAAGCTGTACTGTACCACATTGCCATGCACGATCCAGGCAATCATGGAGAGTAAACTCAATTTTAGGCCCGTAGAACGCCCCTTCACCCTCTTGGATTTCAAACGGAATCGCCATCGCCGTCAAGGCTTCGTGCAGTGCTTTTTCGGCACGATCCCACATTTCGTCAGAGCCAACACGTGTTTCTGGACGTGTAGAAAGCTTAACTTCAATGTTGTTGAAACCAAAGGTCTGGTACGTCTCGTAGACCATTTCAATACACGCACTGACTTCTTTTTGTACTTGTTCTGGCGTACAGAAGATATGTGCATCATCTTGAGTAAACCCACGCACACGCATCAAACCATGTAATGCGCCTGATGGCTCGTTACGGTGGCAACTCCCAAATTCTGCCATACGCAGCGGTAAATCACGATAAGACTTCAACCCTTGGTTGAAAATCTGTACGTGTCCCGGGCAGTTCATCGGCTTGAGTGCATATTCACGGCTTTCTGACTGGGTGGTGAACATGTAATCGGCGTATTTGTCCCAGTGACCAGAGCGTTCCCACAATACGCGGTCCATGATCAGCGGGCCTTTGACTTCTTGATAGTCGTATTCAGTCAGCTTCGCACGGATAAATTGCTCAAGTTCACGGAAGATGGTCCAGCCGTTATGGTGCCAGAATACCATCCCTGGGGCTTCTTGCTGCATATGATACAAATCAAGCTGCTTACCCAGTTTACGGTGATCACGCTTCGCCGCTTCTTCCAAACGCACAAGGTGTGCTTTCAGTTGCTTTTTATCGGGAAAGGCCGTGCCGTATATACGTTGCAGCATCTTGTTGTCGCTGTTACCACGCCAATACGCGCCAGCCACGTTCAAAATTTTAAAGTTCTGGCAAAAGCTCATGTTCGGCACATGCGGGCCACGACACATATCGATATATTCTTCGTGGTGATACAAGCCCGGGCGGTCATCGCGTGATACGTTCTCGTCCAAGATTTCGATCTTGTACGGTTCGCCACGTGACTCAAAGGTATCACGTGCTTCTTGCCAGCTGACCGTTTTCTTCACAACCTGATACTTGGTTTTCACCAGCTCTTTCATGCGCTTTTCGATCGCATCCAGGTCATCCTGGGTGAGCGAGCGATCCATATCGATATCGTAATAGAAACCGCTATCGATGGTTGGGCCAATCGCCATTTTGGTATCAGGGAAAAGTTGCTTAATCGCATGACCTAAAAGGTGCGCACACGAGTGGCGAATAATTTCAAGCCCATCATCGTCTTTTGCGGTGATGATTTCGAGTTGCGCATCGTGATCAATCAAATCACACGCATCAACGCGTTTGCCGTCAACACGGCCCGCGATACAAGCTTTAGCCAGGCCAGGCCCAATATCATTGGCAACGTCGAGGGTAGAAACCGCATGGTCAAAAGAACGCTGACTGCCGTCAGGGAGAGTAATTAGAGGCATTGATAACAATCCTTCTCAGTGGTGCCACACACCAAGTGGCACATGAAGTGTATTTGGGCGATTAGTAAGTAACCGCACAGTGCGAGAATAGAATGTCGATTATGAAGATCCCGCATTTGTGATGCAAGTCATCCCAACAATAATTTCTGCGCGGGAATCAGCGTGATACACAATCAAGTTTTCTATCATTCACTTGATTTTACGCGAGACTTCATTAACCCTGATTTGTATACACAATATAAAAAAGGAATCCGTATGGCCAATGCGCCTCGTTATCAACAAATCAAAGCCTACATTGAAGAGAAAATTGAGACGCGGGTTTGGCCAGTGGGTACACGGATTCCGACCGAGTACGAGCTGTGTGATCTATTCAACGTTAGCCGGATGACAGTCAATAAGGCGGTTCGTGACTTGGTGACTGATGGGCTACTGGAACGTACGCCTCGGTTAGGCACCTTTGTGACTGAGCCAAAAGCGGAATCCCCCCTAATGGACATACGTAATATTGCTGATGAGGTGACGGCAAGGGGCCAAACCTATCACAGTGTCATTCATGCCTTGAAGCGTATATCCGCTCCCGTTGATGTCGCAATGCGCTTGGGCGTGATGCTAGGAACAGATGTCTTTTATAGTGAAATTGTTCACTATGGTGATGACATGCCTTTACAGCTCGAGCAACGTTGGGTGAACCCAGCATTGGCACCCGCCTACTTAGAACAAGACTTTAACCAAACCACCCCGAATGAATACCTATCCACGGTTTGTCCCGTCAATACTATTGAGCACACAGTGGAGGCGATCAGTGCCACACCGTCTATTCATCAAGCACTTGCGATGAAATCAGACGAACCCTGTCTGTTATTACAGCGCCGCACCTGGAGCCAGCAAACATTGGTTAGTGCGGCATTACTCTACCATCCTGGTTCACGTTATAAGCTAACGTCACGCACAGACAGGTAGTCTATCCCCCTCTAAGCTATGCTTGTTGAAAGGTCGTGTATCGGGGTAACAAAATGCTTGCGCGTGCTCTAACGCTATTCAGCCGATATTGTCTATCCATCGTGATCGTTGGGATGCTGTTCACTCCTCACGCTGGTGCCAAAGACAAAATCATCCGCCTTACGAGTGGCGAGTTCGCCCCGCTAATGTCTGCAAAGACTAAACACCGAGGCCTTATCAGCCATATTGTTGATGAAGCGGCCTCGCTAAGTGGTTATCGCGTTCACTATGGCTTTTTCCCGTGGAAACGCGCCTATGTGATGGCAAAAAGTGGCTACTGGGACGGCTCTGTTGCTTGGGGCTACACGGCGGAACGTGAGAAATACTTTGTCTACTCAGCGCCCATCTTTCCTGAGCAGGTTTACCTTTATCACCGCAAGCACTATGCATTTGATTGGCAAGAAGAAGCTGATTTGGAGGGAATAAAGCTCGGTGTTAACCGTGGTTATCTTGATGAATACATGCTGCAGCAAATGCAAAAACGCGGATTACAAATTAACTACCAAACCACCACCACCGAGCTGCAGAACTTTCGTGCGCTACTCGGAGGCCGAATCGATATTGTGATCAGTAACAGCCTCATTGCCGAGCGGGTACTCAGACAACACTTTGACGAACAAGAGCGTGGTAATATCGTTCACCATGCACGCCCTTTTCGCGTCACCTCACTGCATGTGCTAATCAGTAGAGAAATTGAACAAACTGATGAGTACATCTCAGCGCTCAATCAAGGGCTAGAACGCTTGCATCAATCCGGCCGCTACGATGAGTTGGTTTCAGACTTCAAAGCTGGCGCTTATGATTAAGGCTCACACCCTCCTCTTTCCACGTTAAACCTCTCGTCCATGACCGAAAAACGATCGAACTGATCACAAAACCTTCACATCCCCTCTTGTGTCCGGCCTCTTATTTGTCTATACATTTGTATAGACATTTATGGAGTAGCAAGGTATTCACCATGAAAAAGGTCTTTACCGAGGCAAACGTAATCAGTATGGCGAGCGCGATTAGCGAAGAGTCTGGCTATCAATGCCAGCCAGACTCTGCGATCGCCGTCGAGAACGGGACAATTGTCGCCCTAGGAGAGCAAGCCAAGCAACTTGATTGGCCCAAGCAGTCGTTAAATGGCGGCTTAGTCACGCCGGGGCTTATCGATAGTCACACTCACTTAGTGTTTGCAGGCAATCGCGCCGGTGAATTCGAGCAGCGCCTTAACGGTGTGCCTTACCAAACCATTGCTGAGCAAGGCGGTGGGATCTTATCCACCGTCAACGCCACTCGCACAGCCAGCGAGGACGAGCTAATTGCGCTTGCGCTACCCCGCGCTGAAGCACTCATGCGAGACGGTGTGACAACCATCGAGGTAAAATCAGGTTATGGCCTCACTTTTGAGGACGAGCTAAAAATGCTGCGCGTCGCACGCGCCATTGAGCAGCATTTGCCGATTAACGTCTCCACCACCTTGTTAGCCGCGCACGCACTGCCACCTGAATATCAACATGATGCCGATCATTACATTGAGTTTGTTTGTAATACGCTAATTCCTGCCGCTGCAGAACAACAACTGGCTGATGCGGTAGACGTCTTTTGTGAAAAAATAGCCTTTAGCGTCGACCAAGCAGAAAAAGTGTATGCCGCAGCCAATGCACATGGATTAAAAATTAAAGCTCACACCGAACAGCTAAGCGATCTCGGCGGCAGTGTCGCAGCCGCAAAGGCAGGCGCCTTGTCGGTTGATCATATTGAATACCTGTCAGAAGCCGACGCTCAGATTTTGGCAGAGTTCGGCACGGTTGCGACCTTGCTCCCTGGCGCGTTTTACTTTCTGCGTGAAACTCAGCATCCCCCGATTCAAGCATTGCGTGATAACCACGTGCCGATGGCGATCGCTACCGATTTCAATCCGGGCACCTCGCCGTTTGCCTCTTTAACCCTGATGATGAATATGGCCTCCACCTTTTTTAGATTGACGCCTAAAGAGAATCTCTACGGCGTCACCCGCCATGCTGCGCAAGCCATGGGGCTAGACAACAAAGGCCAAATCGCTGTTGGATTTGATGCTGATTTTGCTGTTTGGCATTGCCAATCCCCAGCTGAGCTAAGCTACATGGTCGGTACCGCCCCTCTCGCTGGACGTGTTGTGAGTGGAGCATGGTATGACAACCAAGGGATCCGAGGATGAAACACTTACCAGCTGATATGACGCGGTGGCAAGGGCGTGTTGATCCTGAGGATGGCGATCGCGGACTGCGTTTGCACCAAGCGGTTACCGCATACACGCCTTCTTGTGAACAAGGCGGCGTGGTGATCTACGGTTTTGCCTGTGATGAAGGTGTCGCGCGCAACAAAGGTCGTCAAGGTGCGGCGCTGGCACCGGATGCTATCCGTCAAGCACTCGCAAACCTCGCTTGGCATCAATGTCCGCCATTATTTGATGGTGGCACTATCGCCTGTGACGACGGTGATCTTGTCTTAGCGCAGCAAAGCCTAAGCGCACAGATTGCAAATACACTTCCCCAACACAATGTACTGACACTGGGTGGCGGACATGAAACGGCGTGGGCCAGCTTTCAAGGCTTATCCAGTTACGTGTCGCGCCATGTTCCATCCCAACAGGCACCCAAGATTGGCATCATTAACTTTGATGCACACTTTGACTTGCGTACGCCACAAGGGCTCAGCGAAGCCGGCAGCTCAGGCACACCCTTCGCGCAAATTGCACAATATTGTGAGCAAAAAGGCTGGCCATTCCATTACGCCTGCTTGGGTGTGAGTCGCACCAGTAATACCCAAGCACTTTTCGACAAAGCCGATCAGCTCAATTGCTGGGTTGAAGAAGACACACAAATGGATGCAGATGCCGTACCGGCATTAAAAACCAAATTAACGCAATTTATCCAAGGCTGTGATTATCTCTATCTGACCTTAGATATGGATGTGTTTCCCGCCAGTGCCGCGCCGGGTGTCAGCGCCCCTGCCGCATTCGGAGTGCCTGTACACGTGATTGAGCCGCTTATTCGGCATGTATTTATCGACGCTCAGCAACAGCAGATCCCTGTGCCTATTTGCGATATCACTGAAGTTAACCCCCACTATGATCGCGACCAACAAACCAGTCGCTTAGCGGCGCGTATGGCGTGGGCCATGCTACACGCGTCGTCGCCCCAGATTCATGACCAAGGAGAGTAACCATGACGGATCCACGTTTTGACTCACGTACAGTTAAAGCACCAACCGGGCCGACACTGAACGCCAAAAGCTGGCTAACCGAAGCACCACTTCGCATGCTGATGAATAACCTGCACCCTGACGTGGCCGAGCATCCAAATGGTTTGGTCGTTTATGGTGGCATTGGCCGTGCCGCGCGCAACTGGCAATGTTTCGATAAGATCGTCGAGGTGCTAAAACGCTTAGAGGACGATCAAACTTTACTGGTGCAATCCGGCAAACCGGTGGGCGTATTCCCCACCCACAAAGATGCGCCACGTGTATTGATTGCCAACTCTAATTTGGTGCCGCATTGGGCAAACTGGGAACACTTTAATGAGCTCGATAAACAAGGGCTAATGATGTACGGCCAGATGACCGCGGGAAGCTGGATCTACATTGGCTCGCAAGGCATTGTTCAGGGTACTTATGAAACCTTTGTCGCCGTGGCTAAAAAGCATTTTGGCGGCGAGGCAAAAGGTCGCTGGGTGTTAACTGGCGGTTTAGGGGGTATGGGCGGCGCACAACCACTTGCCGCCACCATGGCGGGCTTTTCAATGATTGCGGTTGAGTGCGATGAAAGCCGTATCGACTACCGTCTGCGTACCGGTTACGTCGACCGTAAGGCCACATCACTTGACCAAGCATTAGGAATGATAGAAGACGCTAAACAAACAGGGGAACCCGTATCGATTGGCTTATTGGGTAATGCCGCCGATATCTTCCCAGAGCTGGTGGAACGCAATATCACCCCCGATGTGGTCACCGACCAAACCTCAGCCCACGATCCTCTCAATGGCTACCTGCCGCAGGGCTGGACTATGGAGCAAGCCGCGGCACAGCGCAAAGAAAACGAAGCGGACGTTGTGAAAGCGGCGAAAGCGTCAATGGCCGTGCAAGTAAAAGCGATGCTTGATCTGCAAACTCGTGGCGCGGCGACCCTGGATTACGGCAACAACATTCGCCAAATGGCGCTCGAAGTGGGGGTTGATAATGCCTTTGATTTCCCAGGGTTTGTGCCAGCCTACATTCGTCCGTTATTCTGCCAAGGAATTGGCCCGTTCCGCTGGGCGGCACTGTCGGGCGATCCAGAAGATATCTATAAAACCGATCAGAAAGTCAAAGAGCTGATCCCGGACGACCCACACCTGCACAACTGGCTGGATATGGCCAAAGAGCGCATTCAATTCCAAGGCTTACCCGCACGAATTTGCTGGGTGGGTGTCAAAGATCGCGCGCGTTTGGCCCTCGCTTTTAACGACATGGTGAAAAATGGTGAGCTCAAAGCACCCGTGGTAATTGGCCGTGACCACTTAGACTCAGGCTCAGTCGCAAGCCCGAACCGTGAAACCGAAGGCATGCTTGATGGTTCAGATGCGGTGTCAGATTGGCCATTACTCAACGCGATGCTAAACACGGCATCAGGGGCTACCTGGGTGTCATTGCACCATGGTGGGGGCGTCGGTATGGGCTTTTCACAACATTCTGGCGTTGTGATTGTCTGTGACGGCACAGATGATGCCCATCAGCGTGTGGCACGCGTGCTACGAAACGACCCCGCGACCGGGGTAATGCGCCACGCCGATGCCGGCTACGACATTGCCATTGATTGCGCCAAAGAAGAACAACTCGATCTGCCGCTGTTGGACTTATCCAACCAACCGCTGCGCTAAGCTAAGGAGAGCAAGATGTACACATTAACGCTACAACCTGGTGAGCTCACCCTAGACCAACTGCGCCAAGTTAGCCGCGAGCCAGTGCAACTGGTTTTTGCTGACGGCATTGAAGCTACCATGAAAACCAGTACCGATACGGTGGCAGACATCCTCGCGCAAGATCGCGTGGTGTATGGTATTAATACCGGCTTTGGTTTATTGGCCAATACTCGGATTGAATTGGACGATTTAGAAACACTGCAGCGCTCGATTGTACTGTCGCATGCGGCAGGGATTGGCGAGTTTATGGACGATGCCACCGTGCGCCTGATGATCGTGCTCAAAATTGCTAGCTTGGCTCGTGGCTACTCAGGGATCCGCTTTGAGGTCGTCAAAGCACTGGCAGAGTTGGTTAATCGCGAAGTCTATCCCTGCATTCCCAAAAAAGGATCTGTCGGTGCCTCAGGCGATCTCGCCCCACTGGCACATATGAGCACGGTACTATTGGGGGAAGGCCAGGCGCGTTACAAAGGCGAGGTGATCTCCGGCGAGGCCGCGTTAAAAATCGCGGGGCTGACTCCTATTACGCTGGGGCCAAAAGAAGGACTTGCGCTACTCAACGGCACGCAAGCCTCCACCGCTTTTGCCCTTGAAGGCTTGTTTGAGGCCGAAGACTTGTATGCTGCCGCCACTGTGTGTGGGGCATTGTCAGTAGAAGCGGCATTAGGCAGCCGCCGCCCCTTCGATCCACGCATTCACGCAGTACGCGGTCACCAAACCCAAATGGATGCCGCTGCCGCCTACCGTCATCTGCTAAATGAGTCCAGTGAAATTGGCGACAGCCACCAAAACTGTGAAAAAGTGCAAGATCCTTACTCTCTGCGCTGCCAGCCACAAGTGATGGGCGCCTGCTTACAGCAAATTCGCCAAGCAGCCGAGGTGCTCACCACTGAAGCCAATGCGGTGTCGGATAATCCCCTCGTGTTCCCTGAAGATGGCGACATCATTTCTGGTGGCAACTTCCATGCTGAGCCGGTTGCCATGGTGGCAGACAATTTGGCGCTCGCAATTGCCGAAATCGGCAGCTTATCAGAGCGCCGCATGGCCTTATTGATTGATAGCAACTTGAGTAAACTCCCGCCATTTTTGGTCAACAACGGCGGGGTCAACTCTGGTTTTATGATCGCGCAAGTCACCGCGGCTGCACTGGCAAGCGAGAATAAAACCCTAGCCCACCCGGCGTCCATCGATAGCTTGCCTACGTCTGCCAACCAAGAAGATCACGTCTCCATGGCGACTTTCGCCGCGCGGCGCTTGCATGATATGAGTGCAAACACCCGCGGCATTTTGGCCGTTGAGCTGCTATCGGCCAGTCAAGGGATTGATTTTCGCGCTCCCAATAAAACCTCTGAGCGCTTAGAGCAAGCCAAAGCCGAATTACGTGGTGCCGTCCCGTTTTACGATAAAGACCGCTACTTTGCGCCTGATATCGAAAAGGCCAATGCGCTTGTGAAAACCGGGACCTATAATCGGCTGATGCCCTCCGGCTTACTCCCCAGCCTGTAAAGTATTTACCCGCAAAAACGGCTCCTATGAGCCGTTTTTTATTGAATTTGCCTCCATCTCCACAGAACATCAAAGCCGAAATAGGCTAATATATAGCCAGTTACCTCCCCCTCACCTCGATGTAACGGAGTCGCTTATGTGGCATGCACTGTCTCTACACTTATCCGAACTGCTCGATATTGATTTTGAGATCAGAGAAAAAACCGCCATCAACGGTGGTGACATTCACGATGCCTATTGCATTAGCGACGGGGGCGAACAGCGCTTTTTCGTTAAAATCAACGAACGGGAGTTGTTGCCAGCTTTTGAGGCCGAAGCCGAAGGCCTACGTCAGCTCGCCATGAGCGGCCATATTCGTGTCCCTCAGGTACATTTTGTCGGCCCCGTGAAAGATAACGCAGCTCTGGTTCTTAATTTTTTGCCCATAAAATCGCTCGATGACACGCAGGCTTATTTGTTGGGGCAACACTTAGCGCGTCATCATCGCTGGGGGGAGCAAGCAGAGTACGGCTTCGATGACGATAATTTCATCGGCACCACGGAGCAGAGAAACTGTTGGCACCGCAAATGGTGTCGTTTTTTTGCCGAACAACGTATTGGTTGGCAACTGCAATTAGCAGCAGAGCGCTCACTGCATTTTGGCAACATCGATACCATTACCGATAATGTGAAAGCCCAGCTTGTCGGCTACACGCCTAAGCCTTCTTTATTACACGGTGATCTTTGGTCTGGCAACATGGGACTCTCTGTGAACGGGCCTGTGGTGTTTGATCCTGCTTGTTATTGGGGGGATCGTGAAGCCGATATTGCCATGACGGAATTATTTGGCGGTTTCCCACAAAGCTTCTATAACGGCTATCAGGCCGAGTGGCCATTAGATGACGGCTATCAGCAACGAAAAGACATTTACAACCTTTATCATGTGCTCAACCACGTTAACTTATTTGGCGGCCCCTACCTTGCCCAAGCCGAACAGTTGCTGATACGGCTTTCGCTTACAAACTAAATGTTTACGGATAGCGAAAAACCGCGCGTGCCGTTTAGACAACTAAAACGTCTATACCCTGTTTTTCCAAAGATTCTATGTGCTTTTGTTTAATATCGGAATCTGTCACTAAGACATTAATCTTATCGAGAGGAACAACAACATTGGGGCTTCGACGCCCAAATTTACTCGAATCTGTGACAACAATGATTTTATTTGCTGCCTGACACATGGCTTGACTCACCTGATACGCTTCATTGTATGTTGTGGTGCCTTGGGCAAGATCAAAGCCATCCGCGCCAATGAATAGCTTATCAAACGAAAACTTCTGAAATGCCTGTTCGGCAAGGGCGCCATGGAATGATGCGGATTTGTGCCTGTACGTGCCCCCGGGCATTAACACTGTGTGGGGCGATTCGAGCTCCGCTACTGCATTGACAATATGAATGCTATTGGTCATCAGCGTCAGCTCTAAAACATGTTGAAGATGACTCACCATTTGCAATGTGGTGCTGCCACAGTCAAGAATAATAGACTCGCCATCTTGTACAAGTTTAGATGCAGCTTGCGCAATCAGAGATTTGTGCTCTAGGTTTAAGGTTTGCTTAACATCCATAGACCAATCCTCAAGGCTATGAGGAGCTGTGGCCGCTTCCGCAGCACCATATCGGCGAATCACCAAACCATCCTCTTCAAGTGACCGGAGATCGCTTCTAATCGTTGCGCCTGATGTGTCAAACGTAGATGCGAGCCTATTCACTGACGTCTTACCATTAGCTTTGAGGAATTCTAACAATCGCTCTCTTCTATTATCCAAATTCATTACATCATCCACTTTTTGATATACTTAGCACTGTAAACACAAGGCTTTCAAAATGAAAGATGAAAAAGCGAATCATCTAGAGATTTTCACGATTTGCGACACTAATCGCCTCTTGAAATGGCGGGGTGAGCTGCGATAAAGCTCTGTTTGATAAAGGGAGAAGCTGGCCAACAAGAGATTCCATTCTCTTTGGGCGAGAGAAGATTGACACACCTTTCATATAAGCAAAATCAACAATTTCTTCATTTTCATTTGCCGCAATAATGACTACAGTTCTAGGTTTCCAGCGGCTTTTTGTCCGCCCGATTCTAACACTTCCTTTTTGAGATAACTCCTTCAATATTTTGTTAAAAGCTCTAACTTGAAAATACCCAAAAACAATTTGAAGCCCCCATGCGAGTATCGCCACATAAATAATCGACCAGGTTGTATCCATAAACTCTCCTTACATAAACAAAGGGGCTATACACCCCTTTATTTATAAATATCAATATATTAGAACATAACTTGTCCACCAGTAATGTTGATAGATTGTCCCGTGCAATAGGCAGCCTCATCACTGGCATAGAATTTAAGCACATTCAGTACATCTTGATAATCACAACCCGCTTTCAAAGGCACTTTATCGATGTATATTTGTTCAACAGCAGACTCATCCACATTGAGCTTTTTAGCATATTGTGGAATGAGGGATTGAAACATTGGGCTTTTCAGTAAATTACCCAGCATCAAAGAATGAACAGTTACACCGTGCTCTGCTAAGTCGAGCGCTAAAGACTGTGTCAGTCCAACACCGCCAAACTTCGCTGCAGAATACCCACTATTATGTTTAGAACCTACCTTTCCTGATTTAGAGTTAATTTGAATAATACGCCCACCACGCCTTTCTCTAATCATAATTTTAGAGACTTCTCTTGCGCATAAGAAATACCCAGTCAAATTAACATTGATTGATAATTTCCAATCTGAAAAATCAAAACTATCTATTTTTGATGCCGTTGCAACACCAGCATTATATACTAAAAGATCAATGCGACCTATAAGAGAGTCAACACGCTCGACCATTTCTTTAACGCTAGATTCATTTGTAGCATCAACACCTACACCAAAGGCAATTTCATCGCCATATTCTTGGTTAATTCCTTCGCTTACGCCACTCGCATTTTTTTCATTCAAGTCAGCAACGACCACACGGTAACCATCATCGGCTAATCCCCGACAAATGAACTCACCTAGAGTTTGGCCACCACCGACAACTAACGCTACTTTACTCATAACCACCTCTAAAAATTTCTAATTAAAAAATTTAATTTCATCACCACAAACGATACTGCCTGGCCGATTTCCTTCGACATGTACACAGCCAGGGAACTCAGCAGAATGTTCACCATCAAAACGAATTGTTATATGGCCTAACTCACTTAAATTTCGATTAGCAACATCACCTACGGCAGTAATAGTAAATAAGCAATCTGAGATCTTCACTTTATTACCAGGCTTAATCTCACCTTTTAATTGATCATGACAATGAATAAAGCAATAGTCTTTTACTTCTTCGGGCGCAATATCAGAAAATAGAATCATCATATCGTCTTCCAGTGCTTCGCTGGAAAATTCACCGAGGCTTTGTATTTTCACTTGATAGAGAGCTAACATATCTACCTCCTACTATTGATAAATGAACATAGACACAAACCAAGCAATTAGAACGGTCGGCGCACCTGTTAAGAACCGTGAATACAGAACAGATGGCACGCCGATTTCCACTGTTTTTTGCTCGGCTTCAGCAAGTCCCAATCCCACAGGGATAAAATCACAAGCTGCTTGTGAGTTAATTGCAAATAAAGCCGGTAGCGCCAGGTGAGGCGGAATGGATCCCATGCCAATCTGAGTGCCAACCAATACACCAATGACTTGTGCAATTACCGCCCCAGGGCCGAGAAAAGGCGAAAGTAAGGGGAAAGAGCAGATTAACGCTAACGTCACTAGACCCAGCGGGTTTTGCGCGAGTGGCGTGAGGCCATGAGCAACCAAATCACCGAACCCTGATGCCATGATCACGCCAATGAGCATCGCAACAAACGCCATAAAAGGAAGAATAGTCTGGATGACGGTATCAATGGTTTCTCGCCCTGCTTGGAAGAAAGTCGACATCACTCCCCCCATCGCCAAGCCAACTCGCGCTAAAAGTCCATCACTCTGCTGGCTCAGTTTTTTATTTGGATCAATAGTTGCTCCATCAGTATTTGATGCATGATCTGATAAATCATCGGTTTTTGTATCTGATTTAATCATAGTTTCTTCACCCAATGAGCCCACAACTTTTATTCCCGATGGGATAACCCCCGAAACATAAATATCTTCAGTGATATACTGCGCAAGAGGGCCACTCTTTCCCGTCGAGTGAATGTTAACTGTTGGTATTCTTTTTTTGGGGTAAAGGCCACATCTAAGCGTTCCACCGCAATCAATTACCGCAACACCAACCTCTTCCTCTGGGACACTTGTTTTAAATCCATCTACCAGTTCATAGCCAGTCACCTCTGATATTTTCTTTGCAATATCAGGGCAAGATCCTCCAGTGATATATAAAACCTTTTTACCTTCTTGAATAGGGAGTTCTAATGGACCACCCCAACCACTACTGCCTTTTTCTATCACTAATATTTTAGACATTTTTATTCTCCCTTACCTTATTGGACAATGTGCACTTTTCTATCGAGTTGTACGCCTTGTTGACGTTCAATAAAGTAGGTTGTGAGATCAGTAACCCAACCACGGAAGAAATTAGTAAACATACCCACTAACAAATAGCTCACGGCTAAAGGCCCAAGCGGCAATCCTAGTGTTGTGATACCACTTGCCACACCCAGATAGACAAAAAGCTCCCCAGGATTAACATGAGGGAATAGCCCATTCATTGAGTGACAACTATAGGAAGCCGCTGCATAATAAGAGGGTTTATAACGTTCTGGTAAAAAGCGACCAAGACTTAGTGTCATTGGGTTACAAAAAATAAATGTACCAATTACTGGAAGCACTAGATAACGCGTAATTGGATTTCCCGCACATCGTTGCGCTAGCCACTCCACCCGCTCTTGCCCAACGAAACGAATCAACGCGTTCATTGCAACAAGTAAAGATATAAGTAAGGGAAGTATCCCGGTTACCATATCTGAAAAAACATCTCCTCCTTTTTCAAACAAACCGATAAACCATTCCGCGCCATGAATTATCCATTCCATAAACAACCCCTTTCATTATGATATTGTGTTTAACCGCATTCATATTTTCACTTTGAAAGCAAAATTAAAACAAGAAAGGCCGTAAGACGTGACTCAGCTCACCATGCTTTTAGTTTGAAAATTCAAAGTTAGATTCAAACACCAATTAATGGAGAATAATGGTTTTTGTTGCATTAATTATGGTGATCATGATCACTATAATCGTGTTTTTAACACCGTAAGGGGATCTTTATGGGTATTATCAGTTTCTTATAATAGATAAAACTCTTTCACTTTACTCTTTCACAGTAAAAACAAAAGCAACATTAAAGAGGTGCTTGTCAATATGACTTATACGAAAAAAGAAGTGATAAATATAGGTAAAAGTGTTGTAAAACATGAGCTTGAACAAGCAATGAGACTATACTCATCGATAAGCACCTCCTTTGTCGATGCCGCCACTTCTCTTTTACAGTGTAAAGGGAAAGTCATCATCTCAGGAGTGGGAAAATCAGGCCATATAGGCAAAAAAATTGCGGCCACATTAGCTTCTACAGGGACGCCGTCGTTTTTTGTTCACCCGACAGAAGCCCTTCATGGTGACTTAGGAATGATTGGAGAAGCAGACGTCGTTATTATGATCTCGAACTCAGGGAGTAGTAACGAGCTACAAACAATGCGAACGCTGATTGAAGTACAAAAAATCACGACTATCGTTATAACAAGTAATCTTGATAGTCCGTTGGCTCGTAAATGTGATATCAAGCTTGACATTAGTACAAGCGAAGAAGCCTGCCCACTTGGACTCGCCCCAACGTCTAGCACGACCAACACTTTGCTTTTAGGAGATGCATTAGCGCTCACCATCATGACAATGCGAAAATTTGATCAAAACGACTTTGCGTTATCTCATCCTGCAGGTGCGCTGGGAAGCCGATTAATTACACGCATTGTGCACTTGATAGAAGATAAACATCAGCAAGCGTTTTGCTCACCCGATACCGAACTACAAGATGCAATAACAATCATGTGCCAAACAGGGCTAGGTCTTATCACCATAATTGATAACAGTAAGCATGTTTTAGGTGTGTTTACCGATGGTGATTTAAGAAGAGCCTTTGCAAAGGGTTGCTATCACAAAACCAAGATGAGCTTATTGGTGCAGCGCGGCCCTCTCGTCATATCATCATCTCGTCTTTGTACCGAAGCATTGGCTCTGATGCATCGTCATGGTGTAACGGCAATACCTGCAGTCGATAACAATTCGTGCTTTACTGGGGTAATCAATCAACATACCATTCATCGCGCAGGTATTTGTTGATGAGTCTTTTAGCACCAGGCTGCCACTTCGTGCGCCGAGTTCGTGTACCTCCGTCGAGCAAATCCCTCTCATTGATTATTCCCTAAAAGTGAGGTTGGCAATGTTATCTGCCGCGATATTTGACATGGATGGTTTGCTGGTTGATTCAGAACCATTTTGGCAACGAGTACAAACAGAAGAACTGAGGAAGCTAGGCGTCTCTATCAGCTTGCAAGACACCCGCGACACGACGGGCGTACGGATTGATGAGATTGTCAAATACTACGCACGCACTCAACCTTGGCAGGGGCCGTCGAATGCCGAGGTGCAACAGCGTATCGTTGATCGCGTGGTTGAGCTGGTGAAAGATGAAAAACCCATGATGCCTGGCGTTAAAGAAGCCTTAGAAATCTGCCATCAAGCAGGTCTAAAAATTGGCCTTGCGTCATCTTCTCCATTGACGCTCATTTATCCGACGTTAGATGCATTAGGGCTCAGTGATCAGTTCGCAATCGTTGAATCTGCAGGGGATTTAAAATACGGAAAGCCACATCCAGAAGTGTACCTTAACGCTGCGAATGCATTGGGTGTCGACCCAGAAAACTGTGTTGCGTTTGAAGATTCGTTTACTGGCCTGCTTGCCGCCAAAGCCGCTTCAATGAAAACCATCGTCGTGCCCGCGGCGCACGAATGGGAAGATCCACGCTTTGTGATTGCCGATCAAAAACTGGCCAGCCTACGCGCCTTTAGTGCTGATAACCTTGAGTCTGTTTAGCCAGTCTCTCTGCGTAATGAACAAGCCATGATAACCGCTGGGCAAGCTAATTATCTTGCCCGCTTTTATGTCCGCTATCCTCTTCTATACTGAAGGTAACCTGTATGTCATAAAGAAGGCGATGATGATGGATGATATTACTGACCGTATCGTTACCTGCCCACATTGCGGACACCGTATTGATATTACGCTAGATCTTAGCGGGGGAAATCAAGAGTTTTACGAAGACTGCCCCAACTGCTGCAACGCAGTCCATTACAATATGCAAATTGACGAATTGCATAAAACCGTCAATTTATTCGTTGATGCCGATGACGAACAAATATTCTAACGACGCGTCAAAGAACAGCCCTATTGTCCAAGGCTTTTTGCATCATTCTTGATGCAAAACTGACATCCTTTTGCTTTCTTTTCTCTCGCTCAAGCACGTATAATTGCGGACGTTTTATATCCCTTCCCTCCCTTAAAATTTAATCTGTTGAGGCCAACGTGCAGCAATATCATGATGAAGCAAGAGCCATTATCCGGCTCAGCGTGCCTGTTTTTATTGCCCAGATAGCGCAAACCTCCATGGGGTTCGTCGATACCGTCATGGCCGGTGGCTATAGCGCCACCGATATGGCCGCGGTGGCGGTGGCTTCTAGCGTATGGATGCCCGCTATCTTGTTTGGAATTGGCCTGCTGATGGCCATGGTGCCAATGATTGCACAACTCAATGGCGCCAGTAAAAACACCGACATACCCTTTCAATTTCAGCAAGGCCTGTATATGGCGCTGGTACTAAGCGTTCCCATTGGGTTCATTCTTTATAAAGCGGGCTTTATTATCAATATCATGGATGTTGAAGCCGCATTGGCCAATAAGACGATTGGTTATTTGCACGCCGTGATCTGGGCGGTGCCCGCGTTTTTAGCTTTTCAGGCGATTCGTAACCTTTGCGAAGGGATGTCTCTCACTGTCCCTGCGATGGTGATTGGTTTTATCGGTTTGGCCGCCAATATCCCGCTAAATTGGATGTTCGTTTACGGCAAACTCGGCGCGCCAGAACTCGGTGGTGTGGGGTGCGGTGTCGCGACGGCGCTGGTGTACTGGTTAATGGCAATCCTCATGGCACTGTACGTAGCGATGAGCAAAAAACTCAGTGGGCTACACCTTTTTGCCTCGTTTTACGCCCCGAAACTGAAAGAGCAAGTTCGTCTGTTTCAACTCGGTTTTCCCGTCGCCGCTTCGCTGTTTTTTGAGGTGACACTATTTGCCGTTATTGCCATTTTGATTGCGCCCCTTGGCCCTATTACCGTCGCCGCGCACCAAGTCGCGATTAATTTCTCGACCATGATTTTTATGTTGCCCATGAGTTTAGGCGTCGCAGTGAGTATTCGTGTCGGCCACCTACTAGGGAAGCGCACCACCGAAGGGGCTGGCAACTCAGCCAAAATCGGTACCTGGTTAGGGGTAAGCACCGCAATCATCACTGCATTGCTTACGGTGTGGCTGCGCGATCCGATTATCGCCCTGTATTCCGATAACCCA
Source organism: Salinivibrio sp. ES.052 (assembly GCF_900141775.1). Lineage (GTDB taxonomy): Bacteria > Pseudomonadota > Gammaproteobacteria > Enterobacterales > Vibrionaceae > Salinivibrio. The sequence goes on from NZ_FSRI01000001.1 coordinate 1,046,380, forward strand.
GAAGTGGCAACCTTGGCCTCATCACTGATGTTATTGGCCGCGGTGTATCAGATCACCGATGCCATCCAAGTCGTGGCGGCTGGCGCCCTTCGCGGCTACAAAGATATGCGCGCTATTTTTCAGCGTACGCTTATCGCTTACTGGGGCTTAGGTTTGCCCCTCGGTTATGTACTCGGTATGACAGATTGGCTGGTCCCGGCCATGGGCGCACACGGTTTCTGGATCGGTATTATCATCGGCTTATCCAGCGCCGCCGTGTTGTTAGGGTTACGCCTACGCTGGCTACGCCAACAACCCTCTGACTTCCAATTGGCAATGGCAGAGCGATAAGCATCCTGTCACCCTGTCGGTTTTCGCTGTCAGGGTGACAACAGTCACGTATTTATCAATCCAACATTAAAAACATATAAAACAGCGTGATAGATCATGCGCAGCCACTACGCCCCCACCGCCAAACCACGTATAGTTTGTCCTAATTCCCATACAAAATACGTGGCAACCCGGTCACATTGTCGTAGAGTTGTTTATGTTTGAATTCTTAAAATCTCGCCCATTATCAGATAAAGCCTCGCCACAATCGCAGAACCCTATGCCTTGTGTTCATTCATTGTGTCTGAGTAGCCGTGCTATCAATGAAACCACCTTATCGGCGCTATCGTATCCATACGGACAAACGCCCTTAGTTCTTGCTTTTATCTCGCCACATTTACCGTTTGAAGCCACAACCCAAAAGCTCCAAGCAGCCATGCCCTTTTGCCAAACCCTAATTACCATAATGACAGCCGGCGAGCTCGGTGGCGGGCATACTTCGTTGTATCACGCCGCAGACGGTGAATGGGATAACATTGTTTTACAAAGCTACGGCGATAACGTGATTGCGTCGATCAGCCCTGCCACCATTCCTCTGCATTGCGAAGACATTAAACGTGGTGCGCCAACATTATCGCCCGACGCGCGTATTGAAAAAATAACCCGTTCGCTACAACAACTCAGGATCCCTTTTGCGGTAGATTCCGCCGATACCGTTGCACTCACCTTTTTCGATGGTCTCAGCGGTTCAGAAAATTTCTTTATGCAGGCACTGTATGCGACCCGCCGTTTCCCTTGCTATTTCGTCGGTGGCTCAGCTGGCGGCACACTCGACTTTAGCGCAGCGAAGTTAGCACTCAACGGTAAATTGCTCGACAATCATGCCGCGCTCGCCTTTATCAAGTTTGCACCCGGTATTCGCTATGGCATCCTAAATAGCCACAATTTTAAGCCAACGCATTTCCATCTTGATATTGCCAAAGCCGATCCAGCGGCACGGGTAGTGACAGACGTATTTGCGCCCAATAGCACCGCATTGATCTCTCCCGTACAAGCACTGTGTGACCACTTGGGTTGTCAAGCACACCAGCTCGAGTCACACCTGAGTGGGTATACTTTTGGCGTAAAGATTGGCGAACAAATCTACATCCGTTCGATCGCCGCCATTGATCATGAGCGAGGTGCCCTGCACTTCTTTTGCGATCTCGACTTTGGCGATAGCTTATACCTGATGAAGGCGGATGATTTCGCCGACGTCACCGCGCGCGACTATCAACAACATCTAAAAGATAAGCCACGCCGCCCCTTTGCTATGCTCGCCAACGACTGTATATTGCGCCGCGTCAACAACCCACAATCGCTATCGAGGGTGGGATGTTTTGATAGTATCCCGAGCATTGCTGGGTTCTCGACCTTTGGTGAACTATTGGGGGTACATCAAAACCAAACGCTCACTGCGCTCATGCTTTACAACGTGGCACCCGGCGAGACGTTTGCCGACACCTTCGCTGATAATTTTCCTATTTATTATGCCGATTACCGTGGCTACAGCGCACAAAAACAAATCAATAGCTTACAAAAGCTCTCAGCGCTTCAATCACATAGTATCGATAGCCTTTCTCGCTACAAATCATTGCTGCAGTCGCTGCTAGATAGTTACAGCGGAGTCGCTAACTATGCCACCGAAAGCGCAGAGATATTACAAGCCGTTCAGCAACAATTCTCAACACTTGCCAACGAAGTTCAGCAACAACATGGGCAAAGCCAAGACTTACAAACCCATACCGATGCATTAAGTGTGAATGCCGGCCGTATCGAAGAAATATTAAAAGTGATTGATGGCATTGCCGAACAAACCAACCTTCTCGCGTTAAATGCCGCTATCGAAGCAGCACGCGCAGGTGAGCAAGGGCGCGGGTTTGCGGTGGTCGCCGATGAGGTACGCAATTTATCGCAAAACACCCAACGCAGCCTCAGTACCACCGGCGAGACCGTCAGAAACGTCAACGGCGCCATTGGTCAGATCAGCAATGTGATAGGCCTGACCCTCGAGGTGATGGAAAAAGTCCAGTATTCGGCTGACGGCTTGAGTGACGAGGTGACACGGTTGCTAACCCTGTCTGAACAAGCAACCGGGAGTATTCAGTCGAGCATTGCTAATATTGAACACGTGCAGCACGACATGACAGTCATTGATGAGGAGCTTTCTACCATTTTATCGCTCACCCAAAGCCAACAAGGCGCGGGATAAGCTATTAGCGCGCACACAGGTAAAATTCAACCCGGCGATCGTTCATCCGATCGCCTGCGTAAATGGTAAGATTGATACGTAAAGAGCTTAGCCACGAGATAAACCATGCGCGGACTCAAAACAATCTTACTCCTCATTACCCTCGTTGGATTAGTTGGCTGCCAATCTGACGATCCGGCCAAAGCGATGATGGCTGATTATTACCAACGGTTAGGCAATGTGCTTGATGCCCCGACGCCCGATTTTAAGACGCCAGCGGTGCCGACGTTACCGCGCAAGCGCGAGCTAGTCCAGCCACTCGACGCGCTGCGAATGGGAGTACTTGATGCCTATGAACTGCGTCAGTGTGGTTTGTTTAATCTCATCGCCGAACGTAACTCCTCGCTGGGCAAAGTCGCTGACCGCTTCCGTCAGCTGGATTACGAGCTCAATTTTTTACGTATTGCCGAGCAGTGTTTACCGAAAGTGAAAGATCCGAGCATTCAATCTGAGTTAGAGCAAGCGCTGGCACGTAAACGCGAGCAACGCGACACAGTGATCTGGAATACCTTGATCGACAGTGACGCCTGGCGCGGACAACTGAGCCTACCAACCCATACCCTGCCTATTGAACTTCCCGCTCACAGCAATGCGATCAGCACCATTGAGCAATTCAGTCAATTACTCGATAACTCCCCAGCACCCAATGAATCAGTCATCGATTGGCAAGAGAGTATTGAAAAACAGCGTATTCTTGGCGCCCTCTTTGTCAGTTTGAGCAATCATACCGCCTGGCTTAATCAGACCAGTGAGCTGATCGCTAACCACCAAGAAAAAGTGCTTTGTGGCGGTAATTTTGATACGACCCGACTAGAGCGCCTGCAAACCGTGTTCTATAAATTTTACGTGGGTGACGTCCAACCTTACTTAGCTCGTGTCGACGGCCTTTATCGAGACCTGTCTCCTGCCCTCAGCCGTTTTAACCAATTGCAAACCCCAGATGCGTTTAGCGCGTATAAAAACGCCTATTGGCAGGGAGAGGCTTATCACCAATATAAAAACGCGATCAAGCATCATGCCGACGTGTGGCAACAACTTTTCCAACGCTGTGACGTTAAACTGGGGCAGTAGCACGTGCAGCGAAGCCCCTGAAAAAGCGAAAATATCGCCACATTGACGATCAAATCGCCAAACAAACGCGAATGTACAAAAATATGCGTTGAAGCGCTTGCGCGATAAAGATGAACTCGCTACTATTCACCCCGCTTTCAAGCACTGTGCGTCCGTAGCTCAGCTGGTTAGAGTATCGCCTTGACATGGCGGGGGTCGGTGGTTCGAGTCCACTCGGACGCACCACTTGGCTTGATAGCAAACAGTGAATCGCTTAAAGACGGCGATAACTGAATGAAAAAATGGTATGCGTCTGTAGCTCAGCTGGTTAGAGTATCGCCTTGACATGGCGGGGGTCGGTGGTTCGAGTCCACTCAGACGCACCACATTTTGAAATATGCGTCCGTAGCTCAGTTGGTTAGAGTACCGCCTTGACATGGCGGGGGTCGGTAGTTCGAGTCTACTCGGACGCACCATTTCAAGTCGTATCCTTACTTCTTTGATATCTTCATTTTCAACACATCAAACATCAACGCAATTAAATCCTCTATTCACTAAAGCGTGAACTCATTAATACGCTTATTCCGGTAATGTAGCTCCCCAGCAAAGCATCGACTCATACCATAAATGGTAAAAAGATCACTCACCCTTGAGCGCTATTTCTCTTATTTAAAAAGCCTGCATGTAAACAGGCTTTAACGTGTTTAACTAGAGTGTTCACGCCACTGAGCTGTCCGCCGATAACACAAACTTTTCAATCGCTTTGGCCACACCGTGCTCATCATTGCTCTCGGTAATGTAATCCGCGATTTGCTTGGTTGCTTCCATCGCATTCGTCATCGCAATACCAAGGCCCGCGTATTCCAACATCGCGTGATCGTTTTCAGCATCGCCCATGCAAATCACTTCAGCGGGTTGAATGCCTAAATGCGCTGCAATCGCAGCCACTCCCGCCCCTTTATCGCTCGCAGGGTTTAAAAACTCTAGGAAGAAAGGGGCACTTTGCACCACTGTAAATTCCTCGCGTAGCGCGGATGGTAAGGCGGCGATTACGGAGTTTAACTGCGTAGGCTCAGCCACCATTAACACTTTAATAATGGGATGATCATCGCTTAAGGTCTCGAAATCCATCACGGTAATATCTAGGCCGTTGATCTTGCCCTCAATCTCGGTATATGGATTCTGTGCTGGGGTAATCAAACCATGCTCAGTACTAAAGGCATGCACGTAAGCACCCAGTGCCTCGGCATGCTGAGCCAGTGCTTTAGCGGCTTTGCCATCTAGCCCTTTTTGCAAGATCACCTCATCGGTCCCCACGTTTTTCACCATCGAGCCATTGTAATAAAGCACAAAGTCTTTATCTGAATGGATACCCAACTCATCCAGCTTAGGCTGCATGCCTTCAAGCGGACGGCCGGATGCCAACACCACGGTCACCCCTTTGTCTCGCGCACGGGCAATGGCCTGTTTGTTTTCAGCCGATATTTGTTTATCGCTGTTTAACAAGGTGCCATCCATATCTAGGGCGATCAGTTTGTACATCTTTAACTACCTCAAACATCAAAATCAAAACAGAATGGTTTCCCTCAGCCTCGATCGGCTTTATAGCAACAAGCTATCGTCAATGGGAATAAAGCGATCCACGCTATTCACGAGAGAATTAGCACTTAATGCGGGCACTCCGAACACCACCGCTTCGGTGTGATAGCGCGCGCGGATTTTATTCATCAGCAAATCAAAATCGCCATCACCAGAAAGCAGCACCACGGTATCAACATCCGACGCAGCTTCCATCACATCAATGGCAATACCGACATCCCAATCGCCTTTGGTGCTGCCATCGGCACGTTGAATATAAGGTTTGAGCTTGACGGTAAAGCCAATGTGGCGCAGGGCATCTTGAAATTTGATTTGCTGATCGTCATCGCGGCGAATGGCATAGGCATACGCGGTTACCACCTCACCCATGTCATTGAGGGTTTGCCACAACTGGCGATAGTTAAACTGGCGCCCGTAGGCTTGGCGTGTGGTGTAGTAGATATTTTGAACGTCGACAAAAACCGCGATTTTTTTCAAGTCAGGCTCACAGTCGGTGGGAGAATTGAAGCCAGAGAGGATACCACATCACGCAACCGTGAAGATAATGACAGCGTGGCCGCATCTAGCAAAAACAAAAAAGCCGCTGATAACAGCGGCTCTCACGAGGGTTAGTATCATTAACTCAACCCAATAATATTACCTTCATCATCGAGGTCGAGGTTCATAAACGCCGGTTTTTCCGGTAGGCCGGGCATGGTCATCACGTTGCCGCATAAGGCATAGACAAATCCGGCCCCCGCGCACAGTTTTAACTCGCGGATCGGTACATCAAAGCCTTTGGGAGCGCCTTTTATCGCGCCATCGGTTGAAATAGACAGCGGCGTTTTCGCCAAACAGACTGCCAAGCGGTCATACCCTTGCGCTTTAAATTGTTGCAGTTGCTGTTTCGCGGTTTCACTTAACGTCACGCTTCCCGCACCATAGCCGACTTCCGCAACCGCCATCAACTTTTCTTCCAAGCTTTGCTGGGCGTGATACAAGGGTGAGAATGATGCATTGGTTTCACATTGCGCGACCACTTGTTCCGCCAGTTCACGCGTACCCTCGCCACCTTGGGCAAAGCCTTCACTGATCGCTACCCGCACCTTGTTGGGCAGCGCCTCAATCATGGTCTTGAGTGTCGCAAGCTCAGCATCACTGTCTTGTGGAAAGCGATTAATGGCCACCACCGCCGGTACTCCATATTGGGTCACGTTATTGATATGCCATTTGAGGTTTTCAAACCCGGCTATTAATGCCTCATTATCATCCGCAAAGAGTGCGTCGGGCATGGACTGGCCAGGCTGCAAATTGTAGTGACCCGAGTTGGCTTTTAAGCCACGTAATGTCGCCACAATCACCGCACAATCTGGCGCTTTACCAGATCCTTGCGCTTTAATGTTACAGGCTTTTTCAAACCCCATGTCCGAGCCAAAGCCACCTTCGGTGACGGTATAATCACCTAGCTTAAGCGCAATGTTATCGGCGATAATCGACGAATTGCCATGAGCAATATTGGCAAACGGGCCGGCGTGTATCAGTGTTGGCACGCCTTCTAGGGTTTGCATTAAGGTAGGTTCAATCGCTTCTTTCATACTGACCGCCATCGCGCCGGCCACTTGCAAATCTTCGGTGGTGATCGGCTCACCGGTATGGCTATAAGCCAACACAATACGGCCGATACGCTGACGCAGATCGCGAAGATCGCTCGCCAACGCCAAAATCGCCATCAACTCAGAGGCGGCCGAGATATCAAATCCGCCCTCACGCTCGTAACCGTTAATGGTTTTGCCTGGCTCGTTTTTCCCCACTGTCACCATGCGCAAGGCGCGATCGTTGTGATCCATTACCCGCTTCCACACCACGCGACTTGGATCAATTTTTAACGCTTTTAAGCCACTGCGTGCCTCGAAATCGTCATAGCCTCGACGTTGCTCGTGATAAATTCGCGCATCAATGGCCGCAGCAGCCAAGTTGTGCGCCGCGGTCACCGCATGAATATCCCCTGTGAGATGGAGGTTTAGCTCCTCCATCGGAGCCACTTGCGAATAACCGCCACCGGCTGCGCCGCCTTTTACGCCAAATACGGGCCCCATCGAAGGCTGACGAATACACGCGGTGACAGAATGATTCAGCTTCGCCAAGCCTTGCGCCAGACCAATGGTGGTCACGGTTTTGCCTTCACCCAAGGGCGTGGGGGTAATGGCCGTGACCAGGACTAACTTTCCCGTTCGGTTGGAGGCAAGACGCTTTAAGCAATCGAGAGAGACTTTGGCTTTATAGCTACCTTGCGTTTTAAACTCTGAGTCAAGTAGGCTAGCTTGGTTGGCAATGGTGGAAATGGGGGCGAGTTTGGTGTTACGACAGATCTCGACATCAGGCAGCATGATACCCTCTCAATAGCGCACAATATGTTCAAAGCAAACGTTTGCGTAAGCATAATACCGCTAAAGTGACCATTGTAAAGCGAAAGGACGCTTGCCGTAAGCGTCCTTTTAAGATTTTATCCTATCACGCGCCTACGCGTTCCTACGCACCCGCATGGGAGCGAATTAAGCGACTTTAAATTGCCCGACCAAGGTATCGAGATCTTGGCCCAGCGTGCTGAGTTCCGTCGCCGCGTGTGACGACGCCTCACTGGCGTTTAGCAAGCTCGCCACAATGTCGCGTATTGATACCAGGTTACGATGAATATCTTCCGTGACCGTGGTTTGCTCTGACGCCGCGCTGGCAATTTGCGTAGTCATATCGTTCACTTGCGAGAACGCGGCACTGACTGAGGTGATCCGTTCGCCAATGTCCGCTGAAGTACTTGCCATGCTTTGGCATTCTTGATCGCTTTCGGCGATGGTTTTCACTGCACTATCCACATGTACGTGCAAGCCATCGAGCATGTCACGGATCTCATGGGTGCTGGTTTGAGTGCGACTGGCCAAGGTGCGCACTTCATCGGCCACTACCGCAAATCCTCTACCTTGTTCACCCGCGCGTGCCGCTTCAATCGCTGCGTTCAGCGCCAGTAAATTGGTTTGCTCGGCAATCTCACCAATCACCGACAGCACCGAGGTAATTTTATCCGACTGGGCTTTAAGTTGATCGACCTGGCTGCTCGACTCGCTCATCCGCGACACCAAACGCTCAACCGACGCGATAGATTCATGCACTTGGGTTTGCGCATCCTGTGCATCTTGGGTGGCAGACGTAGCCGCATCGGCAACCTGTGTGGTGTTTTGCGCCACTTCCTGCGCGGCGGAGCTCATTTCTGTTACCGCAGTGACCACTTGCTCGGTCTCGTTATTATGGGTTTGTAGCGTTTGCGCCACCGTTTCCATCTGTTGAGCCATATCACTGGCGGTGCTGTTCACTTGTGCCGTCGCCTGCGCCACCCGCTGAATGGTCTGCTGCAGTTTCTCAACAAAGCGATTAAAGGCATGACCGAGTTGAGCGATTTCATCATGGCCGTGTACGCTTAGACGCTGGGTTAAATCTCCCTCGCCACTGGCAATATCACTGAGCTTATCGAGCATATCTTTCACTGGCTCACCAATGCGCTGAGCCAACCAGCTCACCAGCAATACCGTGATAATCACCGTGCCTAACCCGAGCAAGGTTAAATGTAAAATTTGTGCATCTAACGCTTTTTCGGCCTCAATACGGTAGGCAGTCACTTCTTGTGCGATGTCATCGGTATAAGCGCCGGTGCCCAACAGCCACTGACCGTTATTGATCATCACCGCATAACCAATTTTTTCAATCAGTTGATCAGCACCCGGTTTATCAAACATAAAATTGAAAAAGCCATCGCCTCGCTGTGCGGCCTCAAGCAGGCCCTGAATGACCTTATTGCCTTTCGGATCGGTAAAATCAATCAGGTTTTTTCCTTCAAGCGCAGGCTTTACAGGGTGAAACACATTGATCCCCTGTTTGTTGTAGATAAAAAAGTAACCCGCCTCGCCAAACTGCACATCAGTGAGCGCCGTTTTCAGCGCCGCTAGACGTGCCTCACTGGTGCCGGGATTGATGCGTTTAACAATGTTCTCCGCCACCTGAGTCACTTCTTTTAGTTGTTTTTTACGCTCGTTGACCAACTTCTCCCGAAACGTGGCAATGTTTTCTTCTATTAATGTCCGCTCGTTATGCGCCGTGACCGCACTCAAAATCAATATCGAGGCAATAAGCGGCACAATGGCAAGCAGCAGTATTTTTGTTTTAAACATCAGCTTCATTAGTATTTACCCTACCGACTAACTTTGTAAGCAAATGCTACTACTTAACTAGACATTAAAAATATAAACCACTGTTTTCTTTGATCTAAACGCGACTTCGTCAACGAAGCTGTGACATGGGTTGGAGTGTAATGTAAATGAAGGAATCTTTGTCATACCGTAGTGTGGATTTGGCTCGTTAACTCGCTTCTGTGTGGTTGCGAGCAACACGTCCCCACCAAACCATTCTGCTATTTATCCCGTATTCTTAGGAGGTATTTAGGAGGTGGCTATGAAAAATCGTAAAGTGCCGCATGGTAAATTCTCTCGGTTTAGTGCGTTGGCTTCCCTAGCGGGGCGGGTGGCGTCGAATGTGGCGTGGGAAGGCACGAAGCAGTTTGCGCAGGGTAACCGCCCGAGTCGCAAAGATTTGGTGATGTCGCCGGCTAATATTGCCCACGTGGCGGACAAACTGGCGGATTTACGTGGAGCGGCGATGAAGGTCGGTCAATTGTTGTCGATGGATGCGGGGGATTTGATTCCGCCAGAGCTCAGCGAGCTTCTCGCCCGTTTGCGTAATAATGCTACTCCCATGCCACCGGCGCAGCTCAAAGCAGTGCTCAATGAAGAGCTGGGCGACAATTGGCAGGCTGAGTTCACCCACTTTCGTTTTTCGCCCATCGCGTCAGCCTCGATAGGCCAAGTGCACGAGGCCTATACCGATGCCGGTGAAAAAGTAGCGGTAAAGGTGCAATACCCGCGCATCAAAGACAGCATTGATAGCGATGTGGATAATGTGATCACCCTACTGCGCTTAAGTGGCCTGATCCCCAAAGAAGCGAATTACCAAGCCTTACTCGATGAAGCCAAGCAACAACTGCATGATGAAGCCGATTACGGCAAAGAGGCACAAGCATTGACTCGGTTTGGCAACCATTTGAAAAATGCCAACGGTTTGGTGGTGCCAAGGGTTCACTCAGCCCTTACCTCTGATCGCATTCTCACCATGAGCCATATGGCGGGAGAGCCGATTGAGCGGCTTGATAAGGCCTCTGAGACCATTCGTCACCGTGTGATCAGTCGATTGTTCCAGTTACTGTTTGAAGAGGTTTTTGTATTCGGTGAAGTACAAACCGACCCCAACTTTGCCAATTATTTGTATCAGCCTGACACCGGGCGCGTCGTGTTGCTCGACTTTGGCGCCACCCGCCTGTATGCACCAACGTTTACCGATGGCTATCGTAAGCTGTTTTTGGCGGCAATTGAAAAAGATAACGCGGGTATTGAGGCGGCACTGAGCCAAATTGGCTTTTTTGCCGAGCACATCTTGCCGGAGCAAAAGGCCAGTGTGCTGGAACTGGTGAACACGGCTTGTGAACCGATTGCGACGGATGCGCCATTTAACTTTGGCGACGCCGATTTGGCAACGCGTTTACGTAACCGTGGGATGGCGCTGAGTATGGAACAAGGCTATTGGCACACACCGCCGGCGGATGCACTGTTTTTACATCGTAAAATTGCGGGGTTGTATTTGCTGGCGGCCAAGTTAAACGTCAGTTTTAATGTCCGCCAGTTGTTATTGCCCTATTTAATCCACTCGCATACGGATAATCCGGTCGAAGTATAAACAGCTACAGCGTGCTGCGCGTGGGACTAAGGGCTATCGCGCAGCGCTTCACAATAGGCGACCAAATCTTCCGCGGCCCAGTGGCTCGCCACATTACGAGCGGTGAGAGCAGCATCAACCCGCCCTTCGCTGACCACCTCAAACCAATGGCTGAGCATAGCCGCAAAACCTTTGCTCGCTTGCATACCCGTCCAATCTGGCAAGGTAAGCCGTGTGGTGACGTTGTCTTGCATGCGCGCACCGCGGGTAAAACCATCAAAGAAATAGCACTCGTTACGATAAGCCGCCGCAATGGTTTCTTTGGTGACCCCATACTGGCGGTTCATGCTGGCCTCAAACAAGCTATTGTCGCGGTGCCAACGCACATCTAAGCGGCCTAGCAAGCCTTCGCTAAATTGAGCAAACACGTCCAAATCATCAATATTGATGTCACCATGAACGTTTATACTGTCGAGTGGATGAATGAAATCATCAAAAATAAAACGACGCGGTGCATCGGGCAGCGCATGACGGTGTTTTTCCCAACGCAGCGATAAAAGGGGTGTGCCCAGTTCGTCTTCAGGGCGCTGGCCATTGAGATGGGTGTTGAGCAAAGGCAAATAACGCCGGTTAAAGCCTGCAAACAAGGGGGTTTGCTGTTGTTCTGCCAAGTTGAATAAGGCTTCAACCTCCGCGCCTGATGGGGCGACAGGTTTATCGACAAACACCGGCACATCTGCTTGCAAGCAGGTACGAATCAAGGCCGCATGCGAGTCGGTGGCGCTGTGGATCATCACTCCATCCACCCCTAATGCTAAGCATTGTTGGATATCACTTGCGGTCTCACTCACTCGGTATTGGGTGGCGAGCGTCGCCCGTTTCGCGCTATCACGGCTGCACAATACCCATTCGAGCCCAGGCCAATTGGCCATCAGTGGCAGGTAGGCTTTTTGTGCAATATCCCCCAACCCGATCGATGCGATCTTCATGCCTTCTCCTTACATCGTGCGTTCCAGCTACCCAACCGGATGCGGCTTAAGTCAGCGCTGGAAGTCGCCAGCAGAAATCAGTAACCTAGCCGCATTCTACACAGTGTAAGTCGTTATGAATATTTTAATCTCTTGGTTCTCTCAAGCCGGTGCCTGGTTAACGCCTTGGCTCAGTGATATTGCAGTGGCGATTGTCGCGTCACTGTTGGTGGTCTTTGGCAATGATATTAACCGCACTCTGCGCCGTTTATTGACTGGGCATCATTTTATCGTTCGCACCCTGGTGTTTGTAGCGATCAATGCCTTTGGTTACGGGGCTTTTATTATCACTGTCTCACCGTGGTTAGCCACGCAAATGCGCCGATGGCCGGATCATTGGTTGTTTGCAGGATTGGTCGCTACCTTTATGTTTATCGGGATGTGGGCACAGCGACAGCGACAGATTTAGCCGATGACTGTTCAAGGCTTGAACAGCCATGCAGGTAAGGCAATCTGATACACGTATTGCTGCGTATTGGTGAGAAAAAGGAGATTTGTATGCAACGTGGATTAATGTGGTTTCGCCACGACCTTCGAATACATGATAACCCTGCGCTCGCCAATCTGGCTTCAAGCTGTGATGAACTGACCTGTGTGTTTGTGATTGACCCGAACTGGTATCGCGCAGATCATTTTCAAAGTAAACATCTTGGCGGCCCGCGTGAAGCGTTTTTGTGGCAAAGCTTAACGGAGCTGCACCGCGCTTTAGATGCGATGGGGCAAACGCTGATCCTCCGTACGGGTAACCCGCTTGAAGTGGTGGCCGATCTGTGCATGGATCATGATTTTGATCTTATTGGCGTGACCGATCATCCCGGCACACGAGAGCGCCATCAGGTAGATACCTTGGTCAGCCGATTTCCGCAGCGGGTAGTCGTCTCGGATGCCCACACCTTATTTACCCAGCATCAGTTGCCGTTTGATTTACCTGATATTCCACCTACATTTACCCAATTTCGCAAAGCGGTAGAAACAAAAGCTATTAAACCACGCTTACCACTCCCCATTCCTGAGTCGCTCCCCTCTCCTATCGCGGGGATAAAAACCGAACCAGCCCCAGTGTCTGATCGCCGTATCGCACCTTACCAAGGTGGCGAGATTGCCGGCCGGGCCCAGCTTAACCATTACTTGTGGGACACGCACCGTATTCAACGCTATAAAGAAACCCGTAATGGCCTTGATGGTTGGGATTTTTCCTCGCGTTTATCGGCGTGGCTGGCCAATGGCTGCTTATCCGTGCGCTGGGTCGCCGCAGAGCTTGATCGGTATGAACGTAACGTCGAGAAGAATGAGTCCACCTATTGGCTGTATTTCGAGCTGTTATGGCGCGAATACTTCCAATGGATGCTGTATCACTATGGCGCGCGCTTTTTCCATTTTAAAGGCATTGCCAACAAACGCCCGTTAACCACGTTTTATGCAGAGGCGTTTATGGCATGGCGAGAAGGCAGTACCGACTTTCCGATTGTCAATGCGGCGATGCGTCAGCTTAAACACACTGGATGGCTCTCTAATCGCAGCCGCCAATTGGTCGCTAGCTGCTTAATTCATGATCTCGGTGTAGATTGGCGTTATGGTGCGGCGTACTTTGAGCAGCAACTGATTGATTTTGATGTCGCCGCTAATTACGGCAATTGGCAATATTTGGCAGGTGTGGGTGCCGACCCGCGCGGCAGTCGCCGGTTTAATCTCGACAAGCAAGCAGTGCAATACGATCCCGATGGGGCATTTGTTGCTAAGTGGCTTTTGGCGCCCTCGGTTGGTAACCATCAATAAGCGCAATCACTTTATCGCTCACTCGACGTGAAAACAGCAACGCGATGTGTGTCACCGGATACACATCGTGGCTGGTCATGCCTTCGATTTTGGTTTCATCGACTAACACGGTGCCATCACAGACCTCGTTTTTTAGCAACATAGCGGCGGGACCAAAAGGACAATCGCCAGCGACGCTATGCAAAGGCGGCAGGCCCTTCCAGGGGATGACCTTGTCAGGGATCAACAGGCCTTCACTACGTTGGAATAACCAGCCTCCCCAGCCTAAGTCACCAAAGAGTTGCGCGAGTTTTGCCCCCTGATGCGGCGTGCCTAAGGTGATTACCGCTTTTACATTGTCAGTCGGTTGTGCGCTAGCGGCTTTGCCCTCTAAATAACGACGAATGATAAGGCCTCCCATTGAATGGCCAATCAAAATTGTAGGCTCTTGGTTAATAAAGGCGTCTATTTTGGCGTTAATCTCGTCTAAATCTGGGTTCAGTGTGTTGTAGGAGACATTAAGTACTTGATGACCATGCTTTTCTAGGCGCTCACACAGCGGGATAAAAAACACGCCGTGCATATATAAGCCATGAAGTGTGACAATTTTCATCCCGCCTCCTAACGATCGTATTTTGCTAGCATATCAACCTCTGCGGCATCGTGCCCAGAGCGAGTACATAAAAACGCCCCACTAAACAGTGAGGCGCGATGGGATCTCATTGCTCTTGATGCTGCGTGTCGCTTAGAAAATCAAATGGGCAATCCCGGCGATAACAGGGAGTGTCACGAGGGTACGCAAAATAAAAATCACGAACAGCTCCCATAATTTTACTGGGATTTTACTGCCGAGTAGCAAAGCACCCACTTCTGAGATGTAAATCAGCTGAGTGACCGACACGGTAGCAATCACAAAGCGCGTCATTTCACTGTCGATTTCTGCTGCGAGAATGGCGGGAATGAACATATCCGCAAAGCCAATCACCATGGTCTCAGACGCTTTTACCGCATCTGGAATATGCAACAATTCCAGTAATGGTACAAACGGCGTACCTAAGATACTAAATACATCGGTGTATTCTGCCACCATCAGAGCAGCTGTCCCGATTGCCATCACCACCGGTAGCACACCAAGCACCATGTCGATTGCGTTTTGGACACCTTCTTTTAATACACTGTTCACCGAACGGATCTTTTCCACTCGACTAAGCGCGCAGTGCAACCCATAACTCAGGGTTGTGTGCCCCTCAGGTAACGCTTCATCGTTGCTTTCACGCACAGAGTTATCAATTAGTGCATCTTTTTTCCAACACAATGGCGGTAGACGTGGCACGACGATCGCGGCGGCAATACCCGCCAAACATACTGTGAGATAGAACCAGGTAAACATGTGCATCAAGTCAACTTGTGCTATCACGACCAAACTAAAGCTGATCGATACCGCCGAGAAAGTGGTACCGACCACGGCCGCTTCGCGCTGGGTGTAGAAACCTTGCTCATATTGTTTGCTGGTCATCAAAATACCGACACTGCCATCCCCTAACCAAGAAGCGGCGCAATCTACCGCTGAACGACCCGGCAAACCGAATAACGGACGCATAACTTTGGTTAAAATTGCCCCCAGTAACTCGAGCAGACCAAAACTAGTAAGAAGCGGCAAGAGTAAACCCGCAAAAATGAAGACGGACAATAACGTTGGTAATAGTTCATTGAGTACAAATGCGCCCGTGGTCTCACCCATGATCACAGGAGAGCCGATGCCGTAAAATGCCATTGCCACGAAAACAGCACCAAAGACGCGTGTGACTAGCCAAATAGGAGAGATATTAAATAGGCCATTAAGGAAGCCATGACGGGTGATAACGGCAGGTTTGGTCAGGGTAACCAACACTGAAACAACGGCACTCAGTACCACTAAGGCAGTGACGACCGCGGTTGCACTATTACCTAACAAGTCCAAGACGCTGCTGGCCATCACTGCGATAGGGATGGTCACACTATCACCAAAGCTAATCGGCGTCATGAAGAGTAACAATCCCAACAGTGATGGAATCGCGAACATCAGAATATTTCTCGTCGAAGGTGACTTCTTGGAGAGAGTGTCAGTTTTTTGCATACGTCTGAATCCTGAATTTTTATTTAACTCACAGCGATAATTAACCACTTTGTCGATTAATTATTCACTTACTGTGACTAATTGGCACGCAGATTATCGAATCATACTCGTAATGTAAATAATTATTTAGTCATAAATACTGAATAAATACATCATAAAAGTAGATTAACCATGCCTTCCACTTGTTTCATAGTTCAACAAACCATCTTTTGTGAAAAGTTTGTTACACCATTTTATTGACCAAGATCAGATTCTGTTACTCACTTGTAGGGAATGAGGTGGGTCAGCTCACAGAATAAGCTCAAAAAAATAAACAGGTCTCACTCACTGTCGTGGGGAATACCGATTAACCAATTTTAAAGTCAATACGTGCATATTCTTTGATCAACCAATCACCAAAGTCATTGAGGAGGGTCATAACAGCACGTTTTTTTACAGGCTTGCGCTCTAACAGTATAAAAAGTCGTTCAACTGTGGTTTTTTGGGCAGGATAATGCTTGATAAACGCCTCTGCACATTCCTCTAATGATTCACTCCACCGCCCTTCTTTATGCATCACCAAACCGAATGCGCCGCGAATCAATGTATCCGCAATCCATTGTGCAGTGTTGAGCTGAGTATTCCACGTGCTGGCAGCAGTGACTTTTTGCTTAGCTCTCGCTAACTTGCCCGATAAATCGGGATTCATGGCTTTTGCCACTTCCCAACTGGCTTCGAACAAACCAAAACTCACGGACAAGTCTTGTCCATATAGACAAATGGCTCGGTGTTTGAAAAAAAAGCCCCAGTGAAAGACCTGGGAGAGATCCCTAACATGTGACGTTGTCACTATGTCGATATGGCAATCATTAATTATCTTGTGGTGGCTGGTTTTTAGCCGCCAGAGTAAAGTGTTCAAGGCATTTGACTGGTCAAGGGTTAAGGCTTGTTGGCAAACCACAGTGAGCGATAGCACACTCTCTTTGACAACCGCTCGCCGCCAAACGAGATCACCACTGATATACACACTGTGAAGTCGGTTGCCAAGTAAGCGGCGCAGCTGTTTCACCGCTTTGATCATCACGGGGATAAAGTCAGATTGTAATGGCGCATACCGATCAGGTTCGGGCAAAAAAGCATTTCTGGATGGCAACTGAGTCACGACTTTTACACAAGTTTGAGTTCGCGCGCTATTGTTGGTCATCTGCATAAACAAATCAACGCTCTCACATCGGGTCTGCTTCTATTTTAGTCAGTTGCTATCATTATCACCATGCCCGTAACAGTTTGCCCTCGTGATCGATTATTCGGAGCAAGGCCAAAGTCTAAGGCTGAGATGCCTCGCTGTGCATGGTATAGTTCACTGAGGCATACGCAATGAGAATCAATGATGACGCAACAAAACCTGCTTAGCTTAGAAACCGTCCTAGAGACCGCGTTCGAGATTTTTGCCGAAATGGCGCCTGATAACTTAGAATACGATGATTTGATGCTTTTTGAGGCACGCTTTGAAGACGAAGGCGGCGCTATAGTGCTTGAAGTGAACAGAGATTGGCCAGAGCATGTGGGAGCAGATGTGGATTTATCCCAATGTGCAGAGGTTCAAATCGGACTCGCTGGTGATGAGGTCCTCGATCCTGTGTTTGTGCGTATGTTGATCAGTCGCGATCCAGAGAACAAATTCTGTCACATGCTGTGGAAACGTAGCCCTACCCAATTGCATTAAGACAGCTTATAAAAATAAACGGCGGCCTTTATCGCTGCCGTTTCTCTATCAATATCCTCTACGCGTTAATGCACAGTAATCGATGCTGGATCATCACCATGCGTATCTGCGCGATAACTGATCACTAATCCAATGCTTGCAAGCGTCCCCAATATCAACATGATTACGCCTAAGGACAATTGACTCGCCACGCCTAAATAACTAGCCACCAGAGTGACAACGCCGGCGAGTAAGTTTTGTGTTCCGCCCAAAATCGCGCCTGCCGTCCCTGCGTGATGCGGAAATGGACTAATCGCGCCGGTGCTCGCGGCAGGGAAAAGGATCCCCGCCCCAGAAAAATACACGCACCCACCACCAATCAGCGCATAAAGCGATACCTCGCCTATTAAGCCCGGCAACATGATGGCACCAGCTCCCACCAATGCTAGCAAACTGCCTAGCGCCAACGTCGCGTAATAGCCCATTCCCTCCGCGAGTCGACTCGAGAGGCCAGAGCCAACCAAGTAGGCCGGAAGAGGGACCACGAACAACAGACTAATGGTACTCGGAGGTAACGCCAGTGCATCAGACATAATGACCCCAGCGGCAGCCTCGAACAACGAGACCCCTGAAAAGACGGTGATCAAACAAAGTAAGTAACCTCTAAACTTACGCGACCCCATAACATGGCGATAACGCGCAACAAAATGACCAGGTTGACGCGATTCGGCTGGCAGCGTTTCAGTAAACCGCAATGCCATGACGGCATACACCGCAACGGCCAGTAGCAGCAAAAAGAAGTAGCTGGCTCGCCAGTTCAATGCCTCGGTGAGGAAGCCACCTAATAACGGCGCAACCAAGGGTGAAAAAATCAGCCCCATACTGACAAGACTATTGGCACGATGCAGTTTGGCACCCGAGAAACAATCGCGTGTCAGCGTGCGTGCCATCGCGCCACCACAACCAATACCGGCACCTTGCACCACACTACCCATCAAAAAACCATTGAAGGTATTGGCCAATAAGGTAATGCCCGTCCCTACGAGGAATAGTGCCAATCCCACCAAAATAACCGGCTTGCGGCCAATCCGATCAGACATAGGTCCATAAATGAATTGTGACAACCCATAAGGGATTAAGTAGCAAGCCATGACCGCTTGAAGCTGTGATGGCGACACCGCGAAATCCTCCGCCATGACGCCAATAGAAGGCACATACATGGTTTGCGTCATTTGCCCAACCGCAGCCAACATGACGATCAATAGCAATAGCTTGCCCATAGGCATTGCCGAGGACATACCGACACTCCTAAAAATTATTATGCGAAAATGAACGTTGGAAAGATAACCGAAGTTCAGAATAAGGGTTTAACTGACTAGGTCACTTCATTTGAGATAGGGGGATAATAGGCGTTGATGAGAGAGCAAGCAATCGGAGTTTGCCTGTGCAACCCCGATTCTTTATTATATTAAAGATTAGTTTATCTAATCCTAAATCCAGCAACGGACACGAGCTTTGTAGGCCTCAAATGCCTCAGGCCATTGACGTAATAATCGAGCTTCTTCAGCAGGAATAAAAGTAGCGGAAAGATAAGCCATGAATGCCGGAATCATCCCCCAGCACCACAACGCATTAAAATAGAGCCCGGCTGCAGCGATGATAAGCACCATAGCAAGATACATGGGGTTGCGGGTATAACGATAGATCCCCGTCGTGACCAGCGCTGAGGGAGCTTGTAGCGGATCAACGGTCGTATGATGACGATGGAACGCCCATTTAGCTGCAATCAATAAGCTCAAGGCCAACGCCAGTGTCAAGACAGCCCAAATCGGCGTCCCTAGCACCACCGAAAACGGAAAAAAGTGACTAAGTGATAAACCTATTGCGATGACAATAATCATCGCAACGGGGGGTAATGGAGGAAAGAGGTAACGCCATGTTTGTACGCGCATGACTCGTCCTTGAGTGATGACTTATATAATGGCAGTAATGTATCGAAAATTGGCAGTGGCTGTCACTGCCTAGCGGGTTAATTGATCGATTTTTCGCGACGAATGCTTAATCCTGCTCAATATTGAGACGGTGTTTACCGTGCTCTATTTTTGCCTTCAAATAATTACGGTTTCCGTCTTTAAGATGTGCCTTGGTGCCAATCACTTCTTTGAGGGTGATACCCGCGGATTGTAGCTCTTCTATTTTTTTCGGGTTATTGGTCACTAAGCGAATACATTTTATTTTCAAAGCTTTAAGCATTTGTGCCGCTTCGGTAAAGTCACGAAGGTCATCAGCAAAGCCAAGATGGTTATTCGCCTCATAGGTAGTCATTCCCTCACTTTGCAACTTATAAGCATCGAGTTTATTGTAAAGACCAATTCCTCGCCCTTCTTGGCGCAAGTACAAGATAATGCCACCATCCTCACCCATTTTTTGGATGGTTTCTTCAAGTTGTTCGCCACAATCACAGCGCGAAGAGTGAAAGACATCGCCAGTTAAACACTCAGAATGCATTCGCACTAACGGTGGATTAGCCGTTTGATCTGCCTGCTTAAAGATCAGTGCAACGTGCTCTTGCTCGGATTGTAAACCATGGAAGGAAAGGATCTCAGCGGGGATCTCACTTCCCACACCTACTTTCAACGGCACGCGGGCCCTAACTTTAACCATTATGCGTTTATCTCTTACTACTGATACCCGATTCAGGGCACTAACATTACTACACCCATACTCGGATGCCAATTAGAAATTGTTATAATATAACAATTCAGATTGTTACGTTATAACACAAATAAATATGGCGCTGTATGGGTGAGTTACTGTAACCGACGAACCACCGCAGCGGGGTTACCCGCGACAATAGAGAACGGCTCAATATCGGTATCAACTACAGAGCCCGCTTCAATGACGACCCCCTCTCCAATCGCAACCCCGGCTTTTATCACGGTATTGCCTTCGATAATCACGTTATTACCAATAATTACATCTTGGGAGGACTCACATTCTCCACGCGCGATATCAAGCGGTAGTACGCGATGACGCGTCGTATAGATCCCTATATTCGGGCCGATACTGACATTGTCGCCAATGCTGACATGAGCGCCATCAAGAATGGTGCAATTTGGACCCACGCTAACATTACTACCCATCTGAATATTCATTCCGTAGTGGCAAAAAAACGGGGCGTCTATTTCCACATTATCTCCAATATGAGCAAACAATTTGGTCGTGACCACATTGAGGCTGGTAGCATCTTCGGGATCCAAACGATTAAATTGCTGACACAGCCGGCGCGCGGCGTACCGAAACAAGGTAAGTTCGTCATCCGCAGGGCAATACGGCAGTCCACGCTGCATCTTCTCAAATTCAGTCATCACCTTATCCTTGATCCGGCACATGTACCGAGGTCGATGAAAATTCTGGGTTACCGACGGAAGAGATGGCAACCAATGACTCCCCATATTGGCGCAAAAACTGGTTACCTAATGCCAGACCAAGTTGGTAATCCGCTTCTAATGCTTCAGGTTTGCTCAACAGCGCGCTACTTTGCAATGGCGCACTGGGCGCAATTTGCAGTATTTGCGTACGAGCTGGCGGGGTTGCCAAAAACTGCAGTTCACTTTGATAACTTTGGTAGTGTGTGGTGAACATTCTCAACATATCGGTATTGAGTGGCTTCCCTGATAGCGATTGCAGTCGATAAATAGTGTCACCACCAAATAACCATCGGCCACCATTTTGTATCGCTTTTTCTCTCATGTTGTCGCGTACTCTGTTCACCCACTGTTCTCGACTCGATTTGTATCGATCAGATAACTCCCCGAGTTGCTTACTAAGCTCTTTTTGGAAGGTTTCAAATCGCGCCAGTCGGTACTTTGACTCAAAATTCGATAAGTAATCAGAAAGCTTAAATTGTGGTTTTTTATTTTCAAACCGAGTGCGTAAGGTCTCGAGAAATCGACCACTATCATCGCCCCGTTTACTTTGCTCAACGGTAGGTTCGGTGCGGATAACGACAATAATGTCAGCGCCTCGCGCAAATGCTTCTTTAGCAGGGATCGCAGCAGTCACTCCACCATCCACATATCGATGGTCATTGATATTGACTGGATCAGGATACAAAAGTGGGATGGCACAGGTTGCCTTAAGCGCATCGGGCCAGTTATCTTCCACAAGAGAGAAAAAGGCAGGTTGTAAGGTATCAACATCGGTTGCACAGGCATATGCGTACCGATGTTGAAGATGGCGACGCGCTACCTCCATATCTAATGCGGTGTCTTTACCAGGAAGCGCCTTATCCAACGCCCAATCTAGGTCCATATGATGCTGGCGACGCACGTATTTCATTAAATGAAAAAAGCGTTCTTGGGTCGTGAGCTGAGTAATAAAGCGGTAGCCATATTGATATTGTTGGCAAACATACGCACTCATATTGAGCGCCCCCGCAGAGGTGCCAAAGTAAAGCTCAAAGGGATCAAAGTGGTGGGTTAAGAAAGCATCTAGCACGCCCGCTGTAAAGATGCCTCGCTGCCCGCCTCCTTGTAGTACTAGTGAAAGGCGCTGCGGTCGCGAGTACGCGCCACTCTGTACGCCAGCGGCGAGCGCGTTGTCCGTCAAAGCGCTAGGTTGCACGGTTTGATTACTGTCTACCACTTCCATCCCTTACTATCACATATCGCTTTACGAACATATGTTGCTTTTATCAAGCACACAACAAAGAGTACATAACGTTATGCGTATGTTTTTATTGACTGTTTCTTAGGCCTAAGCGTCACAGTCTAACGCGTCGTGTGAGACTGTGCTAGCGCTCACCGTGCTGTGGCTATGTCATTGCTGTGGCTATTTCATTGCTGTGGCGATGACGGGTCTTTATGCCATCACCGCGACGGCGGCAAAAGTAAAGATAATACCTAAGGCACAGGCTGCGGTGACCAATGCGTAAGTAAGGGCAGTGTTCATTATTCTCTCCTAGGGGATAACGCTATTTTAACAAGTATAAGCCACATTTAGTGTGCGTCTTTATTACCTCAAAATCTGCTGCCGAGATCATGTTTTCCGGCGCTGTGGCACGGCCTCATTACGTCTTTCCGTTGTTTTTTTCATCAGTTAACGACCGAAAAAAAATAACCATTAATCACCAATTCTTGATAAAAAAGACAGTTTTTATCACTACACTTAGTTAACAAAGCAAGATTTATATCTAGATCGTAACCTAGGCACTAGGTAAACCCCCACTTTTTGACTAACTTGTTGGTTTTAAGGCTATTGATTTAGTCTTATGCTGTGCTTAATGTGCAATGATTGTCCGCTTTAGATAAAAAATTCAACATTCGGACAACAGGAAGTTAAAAATCATTATTGCGGGAATGTGCTATTTCTTTCATATCGGCCAAAAAACGCAGCTTCACAACACTGCCAATTTGGATGGGCGTAAAGAAAGGCGATTCGCTAAGGAGTAAGTAGATATGAAAAGAGAACAATGGGGCTCACGCGCTGGGTTTATCCTAGCTGCCGTGGGGTCAGCAGTCGGCCTAGGGAATATTTGGCGATTCCCTTATATGGCCTATGAGAACGGTGGCGGTGCCTTTTTTATCCCATACCTTTTCGCCATGCTCACAGCCGGTATTCCATTTATGATTATGGAGTTTGGTTTAGGGAAGAAGCTACGGGGATCATCGCCCGTGGTATTTTCAAAGCTAAACACCAAATTTGAATGGCTTGGATGGTTCCAGGTCTTAATCGCTGCCACTATCGGGATTTACTATGTGGCGGTTATTGGGTGGGCCATTTCGTACTTTGGTTTTTCGTTTGGGCAAGATTGGGGCACAGATACGAATGCCTTCTTCTTCTCCGATTACCTAAAACTGGGTGAAAACTCGCCCACCAGCTTAGGTGACTGGCAGTGGCATATTGCCATTCCAATGATCATTGCTTGGGCCATCACCTATGCAGCGGTTTTCCGTGGCGTTAAAGGCGGTATCGAGAAAGCCAGCAAAATAATGATGCCCTTATTGTTTGTCATGGTGCTATTGCTCATTGGCCGTGTGGTGATGTTGCCGGGTGCACTGGATGGCTTGAACTATCTATTCTCACCTGACTTTAGCAAGCTAACCGATGCCAGTGTCTGGTCAGCCGCTTACGGGCAGATCTTCTTCACGCTCTCAGTCGGCTTTGCCATCATGCTCGCTTACTCAAGCTACTTGCCAGAAAAATCAGACGTGAACAACAACGCCTTAATGACGGTGTTGATTAACTGTGGCTTCTCGATTGTGGCCGGTGTGCTGATCTTCTCCATTCTTGGCTATATGGCGGCAGAACAAAGTAAAGGGATCACCGATGTCGTCAGTGGAGGGGTCGGCTTAGCGTTTGTCACTCTACCAGCGGCAATTAACTTGCTGCCCATCCCTTATATCCTTGGTCCACTGTTTTTCCTCGCATTGGTAGTGGCTGGCTTGAGCTCGCATATTTCTATCATTGAGGCCGTCACTTCATCGATTATGGATAAGCTCAACGTCACCCGTCAAAAAGCCGCAACGGCGGTGTGTGGTGTTGGCTTTGTTGTGTCAATGGCCTTTGCGACCAACGGTGGCTTGCTGCTGCTTGATTTGGTTGACTACTTTGTCAACAACGTGGCACTACTGGCGAGTTGCTTACTTGAGCTGATCATTGTGGGCTGGCTGGTGAAATTGTCTGATATCCGTCAATACGTTAATCGCGTCTCTGAGTTCAGTGTCGGCCAGTGGATGGAAGTTTGTATCCGCTTTATCAGCCCAATAATGCTAGCTGTCATTGTGACCAAAAACCTGATTGATACCATTAATGAAGGTTATGGTGGTTACGCTCAATTCGAGTTATTAACACTTGGCTGGGGCTTGGTTGCCGCGATGCTCGTCGTTGGCATCATTGTAAATAGCACCACTCCTCCCGCTCGTGATATGGAGACAGACTCATGACAACAGGCGCAATTATTATGATGCTTATCGGTTTTGCCGTCACTTGGGGCGGAGCAGCCCTGTGCATCCGTAAAGCGATGCAGAGCAATAACGAATAAGACACATGACATACTGATATCAATTCATCATAAAGCCCTCACGACGAGGGCTTTACTTTTTACTTTATCTACCTTTCCAGACTCATCTCAAACAGAATGTCTGCTCTACCATCACACCTCCACCCTCGACTAACAAGTTGCTGATTAATTACACAAAGTGCGGCTTTGTTTGTGGCATCTCAGTGACAAAGCACCGATAATGAGGGCATTGAAAGTAGCAACGAGGATAATGGCGATATGGCTTCAGCCAAACGCATTTTAGTAGTCGATGACGATGTTGAAATTCGTGAGCTTCTCCAAGCTTATCTCGCGAAAGCCGGTTATGATGTGGTAACCGCGCAAAATGGCCATGAAATGCAATCCAAGCTGGCCGTCCAATATCCCGATTTAATCCTTTTAGACGTCATGTTGCCTGGTGACGATGGGTTTACCTTATGCAAACGGATTCGTAAAGACTCAAGCGTGCCCATCATTATGCTTACTGCGGTGTCAGATGAGACCGACCAAATTGTTGGCCTTGAACTTGGCGCTGATGATTATATAGCCAAACCCTTTAGCCCACGCCAACTGATCGCTCGGATTCGCGCACTGTTACGTCGCACCCAACAATTACAGGAAACCACTCTGTCACGCCCCAAAGCCATTCGCTTTGGTCAGTGGCGTCTTGAGCCAGCCACACAGCAGCTACACCATGTGGTAACAGGGATGGAAATCGAACTGTCTGCATCAGATTACGCGCTCCTCATTCTCTTTATCGACCACCCACATCAGCTGCTCGATCGCAATGCGATTAGCCAAG
This sequence comes from Salinivibrio sp. ES.052, assembly GCF_900141775.1. Classification (GTDB taxonomy): domain Bacteria; phylum Pseudomonadota; class Gammaproteobacteria; order Enterobacterales; family Vibrionaceae; genus Salinivibrio. Next base: position 1,071,845 of record NZ_FSRI01000001.1, read on the forward strand.
CGACACGCGGTCGTGACGCGCAGGCACAAGAGCGTGGCATTGATGTCCAAGTTAGCCGCCTACGCCAGCGTTTGCGTGATACGGGTAAAGCCAATTTAATCAAGACGGTTCGTGGGGCTGGCTACATGTTTGTTTCCGAGATCCAATATGAATCATGAATGGCTGGAAAAACTGATCCCTCGCTCGTTGCTATCACGCACCTTACTGCTCACTTTGTTGTCAGTGGTCTTAGCGCAAGGTATCGCCACCTCGATTTGGTATACCCAATCTAAGCGTACCCAGCTTGCCGGGCTAGAATCGGCATCCGCAAGCTTGGCCAACATGTTTGCGTCAACCACCACCTTCTTTCAATCCTTGCCCGTTGCTTATCGCCATGTTGCGCTTAACCAATTACGTAACATGGGCGGGACACGGTTTTTTGTCTCTTTCAACAAAGAAAAAATCCAAATCACGTCCATTGAAGACACGCAGGCAAAAAAGGTAGCGACGAGCACGGTATCACGCATCCTTCACGAGCAGCTTCCTTCGCTCAATACCATTGATGTCGACTTTTCTCGCCCTGAAACCTTGCGAGTGCTCAATAATGATATTCTGCTGCAAGACTTACCCAAATCCTGGGCGCACCACACCTTGAGCTTAGAGCCATTAAACCCACCGATTTTGGTGGTTCAGATGGAGCTACAAACAGATGAGTGGGTGTATATCGCTGCACTACTCCCCGCCCCCTATGTGACCCTAGACGACACTCTGATTACCGCGGATCAGGTCGTATTTATCGTGGTGATCACCGCACTATTGCTATTTTTTACTTATACCTTGATTCGCCAACAAGCCAGACCCTTGAAGCGATTAGCCAAGGCCGCTAATTTATTCAGTACCGATATTGAGCAGCCCCCGCTAAAAGAAGAAGGAGCGGCTGAAATTGCGATTGTCACCCGTGCGTTTAATCGGATGCAGCGCCGGTTGCAACGCCACTTGCGTGAGCGCGAAACCTTGTTCCGCTCCATGTCGCATGATTTAAAAACACCCATCACCCGTTTGCGTCTACGTGCCGAACTGATTGATGACGAGATACAAACATCAAAACTCAATAAAGATTTGGACGATCTTGAGATGATGGTAAAAGGGGCCGTCCAGACCGTCCGTGATACCGATATTCACGAAAACATGGCAGCCATTGACGTGATTGATTTCTTGGCGATGATTGTCGAGCCCCATAACCAAAACCGTATCCGTGTCGGCATTGAGAGTGATGCCGTGCCACCCTTTACCTGTAAGCCACTCGCGTTCAAACGCTGTTTATCCAATTTAATTGATAATGGCGTCAAGTACGGCGACAAGGTGACCATTTATGTGATGGATGCGAAACACACATTGGATATCACTTTGATTGACGAAGGCCCTGGCATCCCTGAAGAAGAGCTAGACTCGGTGTTTGACCCTTATGTGCGCTTACATGATGACAACGAAGGCTCAGGTCTAGGCCTTGGGATTGCGCGTGATATCATCCACGCGCATGGCGGGGACATGGTGCTCAGCAATCGTAGTGAAGGCGGCTTACAAGTCGATATCAGTTTTCCGCGGGTAGAAGAATAATGGCATCCTTAAATAAACGTGTCTCTCAATGGATCATCGGCGGCGTGCTTGCAACTTACAGCCTTGCAGTGTCCGCGAGTGATGTTGAAGTCTTGCACTGGTGGACATCGGCGGGCGAAGCCAAAGCCGCTTCTGTCTTGCGTGAAGGCATCGAGCAACAAGGCCACCAATGGCAAGACTTCGCGGTCGGTGGCCGCGCCGGGATCAGCGCGATGAACACTCTGAGGATCCGTGCCATTAGTGGCAACCCGCCCCTTGCCGCTCAAATCAAAGGGCCAGAGATCACCGAATGGGCGCGTTTAGGCTTTTTACGCAACCTCAATGAGATTGCTGAAGCAGAACACTGGGAAGAAAAAATCCCCGCCCCACTGCGTGATGTTATGCAATACCAAGGCAACTATGTAGCCGCGCCCATTAATATTCACCGGGTGAACTGGTTATGGGTCAACTTACGCGCGTTTGAAGCGGCTAATGCCGACATCCCTACAGACTTTGATAGCTTTTTTTCTGCCGCCGACAAGCTGCAACAAGCAGGGTTTATCCCGATCGCGCTGGGTGGTGAGCCATGGCAAGTGGCAACGCTTTTCGACAGTCTGGCGCTATCAGTGTTAGGGCCGCAAGATTATCAACGTGCCTTTTTAGACTTTGATCGAAAAGCCCTGCTCAGTGACGATGTGGTTAAAGCTTTTACCCTATTAGCAAAGATGCGCCAATACGTCGATGATACAGGCCAAGGGCGTAACTGGAGTGATACCACTCGCCTACTCATTGATAACCAAGCGGGTATGCAAGTGATGGGTGATTGGGCCAAAGGGGAGTTTTTCGCTGCTGATCAGCAAGAAGGCAAAGCCTTTACCTGTGTCGCTTTCCCGGGAACGAAAAAAGCCTTTAGTTACAATGTCGACAGCTTTGTATTTTTCAAGCCCAATAGCCAAAGCGAGCGACAAAGCCAAACAGATATGGCGTCGTATCTACTTACTCCACAGTTCCAGCGTGACTTTAACCGTTACAAAGGCTCGTTGCCTATCCGGTTTGATGTGCCGCTCCCCAAGGGGGATCGTTGTGCACAGCAATCACGTGACGCGTTTATTTATGCGCAAGAGAACGACACCTTAAGTCCCAGCATGTCGCACGGTCTTTCCACTACACGTTATGTACAAAGCGCGGTGTTCGATGTGATTAATGAGTTTTTCTACAAGCCAGAGCAAACACCGCGTGAAGCCACCGAGGCACTGTATCGCGCTATTTTATCCGCGCAAGCCTGATTATCACTACGCACAAATTATCACCACGAAGAAGAGGCAATCTATCCTGTCAGTGATCTGCCTCTTCTTCGTGGCGGGGATCACGCTAGTCACAAGGGATAAAAGCGATATCTGGCGGCAGCGTCAAATAGTTGCTCAATACATCGTTAGTGAACACATAGTCAAACTGACTTAACCTCGTCACTTTCACTGGCGCACTGCGCTGCCACTTTGACCCATCTGCCACCAGCCAACGTGCGCTGGCCGCATTAAGCATGGTGTCACTAACATCCGCTTCATCGGGTGAAAACTCACACACCCACCCCTCTTCATTGACTGCCGCACAACCGATAATGGCGATATCAGGTTGGAAACGGGAAAGGAACTGGAGTACCGAGTGTCCAACCATATCTTGATCATTAGCGCGCAACTTCCCACCAGCCAGCCAAATATCAAGATCGGGATTGGCGCCCAAAATATGCGCGATTTGCACGTTATTGGTGATCACGCGAAGGTGACGTCTTTTTAGCAGCTGTTCCGCAATCGCAGAGACCGTAGTACCAATACCAAGCATCACGGTCGCACCATCAGGGATGCGTTCTGCCACAGCGCGTGCAATCGCCGTTTTAACGCCACTGTGTCTTTGCAAGCGACGTTGGTAATCGCTATTCACCTGCGCAGAGGGCATATTAATACCACCATGGTGACGCCGCGCTAAGCCCAGCGCACAGAGCTGATTAATATCGCGACGAATGGTCTGGGTCGTCACCGAAAACTGCGTGGCTAAATCATCGGTTTCTAGGTGCTCTATTTTCGCTAATTGCGCCAATATTTCCCGTTGACGCCAATTTAACTCCGCCTCTTGTGGCACGCACGCTCCTTTTTGTATCCGGTTATCAGTCGTTGGCTCGCTAACCCTCCGATGGCATCAGCTTCGTTATTGGTTTGCCAAATATTTGCCAGGATCGTCAGTGATCATCATATCGACGCCCCACGCCCACAAGGCCTCCACCTCCGTAGGTTCGTTAGGGGTATAACATTTCAACGCTAACCCTGACGCTTTTACCGCTTTTGCTTTCTCTCGGGTTAGATAGCGATAGTTACAGTGAATGCTAAACGTGGCTAAGTCCCGAAACTCATGCCAATTACCGGGGATCACATCCCATAAAATGGCCCTGGCTAATTCAGGCATTTCATCACGAACAACGGCAAGCGCCTCAAGCGAAAAAGACGAGATCAATACGTTGTCCACGCTGATGGGACTTGCCGATAAACAGGTAAATATCGCGCGACACAAGGCGGGAATATCGCTATCCGGGTAGGTTTTGATCTCGAGGTTGATATGAAGCGCATCACGGTGCGCTTGGTCTAACACCGCCGCAAGCGTTGGCACGGTTTCGTGACCAAACGTCGGAGAAAAGTGTCCACCGGCATCAAGTTGTTGCAAGTCTACCAAGGGAATGTCTTTCAGCGCCCCCACCCCATTGGTACAGCGCAATAAGTTGTGGTCATGAAACACCACGGGAATACCGTCTTGGGTGAGTTGCACATCGACCTCGACCCAGCTTAACCCCATCTCTCGCACCAGTGAAATAGATGTCAGTGTATTCTCTGGGGCATGGGCGGCAACCCCTCGATGGCCGCATAATTGCTGTGGCGAGATTTTCATTTGAACCGTCTCATTTCTCAAGTAATAAAGGTATTTTAGGACAGAGTTTACGCCATTGTCTCGCTTAAAGATGACAAACGCTTTACGAATAAATCATTACGATTACAGTGATTTCATCATAAAAACACGCTCGCATTAACAATTTTTTCACACGTCATGAGACCGCGGTCAAAAGTCATACAATTGTCATCTCCCTTTTCGTTCAGGTTCATATTATGTTCATTTTTGTTCATTAAGTTGCCGGATGAACATTACCCAATCCTCAAAAGGAGTGACGCATGAAAACCCAACGCTTAACCGCGCTTTCTTCGGCCTTGCTGTTGGCCTCATTTTCTGCCAACGCGACAACCGAAATTGAATGGTGGCACGCAATGGGCGGAAACCTCGGTGAAAAAGTGAATGAAATTGCTGAGAAGTTCAATGCCAGTCAGGACGACTATTCCGTTAAACCCGTCTACAAAGGTAATTACACCGAAACCATGACAGGGGCTGTCTCAGCATTCCGCGCCAACAAGCAGCCTCATATCGTTCAAGTATTTGAAGTAGGCACTGCCACCATGATGTCAGCAAAAGGTGCGGTATACCCCGTTTATGAGCTGATGGAAAACGCCAACGTCCCGTTCGACCAATCTGACTACCTCTCTTCTGTCACCGGTTATTATTCCGACGAAGACGGAAATATGTTGTCGATGCCCTTTAATAGCTCAACGCCTGTGCTGTATTACAACAAAGACTTGTTTGCGAAAGCCGGTGTTACCCCCCCCAACACCTGGGAAGAGGTTGAGCAAGTATCTGAGAAGCTCCTAGCTAATGGCACACAGTGCGGCTTCACTACAGGTTGGCAATCTTGGGTACAAATCGAAAACCTCGGCGCCCGTCACAATGCACCTATCGCCACCAACGACAATGGCTTTGGTAGTGTCGATAACAAAATGCTAATTAACCAATCTCCCTTTGTGGATCACATTGCCAAAATGGCGGATTGGCAACAGGCTGGCATTTTTGAATACGGTGGCCGGCGCTCTGACAGTGCCCCACTTTTTTATAGTGGCGAGTGTGCCATGTATATGAACTCTTCGGCTTCTTACGCGGGTGTGCGCGAGAGCGTGAAAGATTTCGAGTTTGGCGTTGCCAAGCTGCCTTACTGGGACAAAGCCGTTGAGCAGCCAAGAAACACCATCATTGGCGGCGCAACACTGTGGGTACTGCAAGGCCACGAGTCAGAAGAGTACAAAGGGGTCGCGAAGTTCTTTTCATTCTTGTCTAAACCCGACATCCAAGCTGACTGGCACCAATTTACCGGTTACCTACCTATCACCCACGACGCTTATGCGCTGAGCAAGGAGCAAGGCTTTTATGCTAAGAATCCTGGTACAGACGTCGCGATTAAGCAGATGACGGAAGTCGAGCCAACCCCTGCCTCTAAAGGGATCCGCTTAGGCAATTTCGTCCAGATCCGTGATGTGATTAACGAAGAGCTTGAGACCGTATGGTCAGGGGATAAGTCAGCACAAGAAGCGCTGGATGAAGCCGTAGATCGCGCCAACGGATTGTTGTCTAAGTTCGCCAAAGCGAACCAATAAGATATCGAGTTGTATCACGGAGCGGTGCATAGACTGCCCGCTCCATGTATTGAGAAAGTCTATGTCTAATAAACCCACATTTAATCATTGTGCGTTTCCCATTTTATTACTCGCGCCTCAGCTGCTTATCACGTTTGTCTTTTTTATTTGGCCGGCAGCTCAGGCAGTGTGGCAATCAACACTACTCGAAGATCCTTTCGGCTTAAGTACCGAGTTCGTCGGTGCCGAAAACTTTATAGAGCTATTGGGAGACACAAGTTATTACAGCGCCTTTTTTACCACGTTATTTTTTAGTTTTTCTGTCGCAGGTATCGCGCTGATATCAGCATTAGTGCTTGCCGTTATGGCCGATAGAGTGATCAAAGGAGCCACGGGTTACAAAACCTTACTGGTTTGGCCCTACGCCGTTGCACCAGCGGTTGCCGGGGTACTCTGGTTGTTTATGTTTAACCCAACCGTGGGAGTGTTAGCCCACGCGTTAACCGCCATAGGGATAAATTGGAACCCTTTCATTCATTCTGGAGATGCCATGACAATGGTGATTATTGCCGCCACATGGAAACAGGTTAGCTATAACTTTTTATTCTTTTTAGCTGGTTTGCAGTCAATCCCACGCTCGCTCATTGAAGCCGCCGCGATTGATGGTGCAGGTCCAGGGAAACGGTTTTTTACTATTATATTCCCTCTCCTTTCGCCAACATCATTCTTCCTTTTGGTTGTCAATCTGGTTTATGCCTTTTTCGAAACTTTCGGCGTTATTCATGCCATGACACAAGGTGGCCCAGGTCAATCGACGACCACGTTAGTTTATAAAGTCTACGCTGATGGGTTTGTGGGACTCAACTTGGGCTCTTCTGCAGCGCAGTCTGTGGTGTTAATGATCTTGGTGGGGGCCCTCACCGTGATCCAGTTTAAATATGTTGAAAAGAAGGTGGCCTACTAATGGTTGAACGTCGCCCTTGGCTTACCGTGTTCTCACATTTGGTGTTAATTCTAGGTGTGGCCTCTGTCGCTCTCCCCGTGTGGCTCGCACTTACTGCTGCAACCCATGATAGCAGCGCCTTTGTGAGTGGTGTCACCCCATTATGGTTTGGTGACAAGGGATTATCTGTCTTTGAGGAGGTTTTAACCGAAGGCACATCACGCGAGTTAAACATTTCTGTTGCTGGCATGCTGTGGAATTCATTTCTGATGGCAATGGGGATCTCGATCGGCAAGCTGTCTATTTCCATTCTATCGGCGTATGCCGTGGTGTACTTCCGTTTCCCGGGTCGGATGTTGGCATTTTGGATCATATTTATGACCCTGATGCTGCCTGTCGAGGTACGGATCATGCCCACCTTCCAGGTGATTGCCGATCTCAATATGCTTAATTCTATGTCGGGGTTAACCATTCCTCTTATCGCCAGTGCTACCGCGACCTTTCTATTCCGCCAGTTTTTTATGACAGTCCCGGGCGAAATGCTGGAAGCAGCACGTATCGATGGCGCCGGCCCGTTCAAATTTTTTAAAGATATTCTTTTACCCTTATCGCGAACCAATATCGCCGCACTGTTTGTGATCACGTTTATTTATGGTTGGAACCAGTACCTCTGGCCCATTTTGATCACTACAGATGATGAGTATTACACCATTGTGATGAGTATCCAGCGCATGCTGTCTGTCGGTGACGGCGAAGTGCAATGGAACCGAGTAATGGCAACGACGCTTATGGCAATGCTACCACCCGTACTTGTGGTGCTCGGCATGCAGAAACTCTTTGTTAAAGGCTTAGTGGAGACGGAGAAGTAAATGGCAACGGTAACCCTCGATCAAATTCAAAAAACCTACCCCAATGGGTTCAAAGCTATTCATGGTGTCGACTTAGCAGTGAAAGATGGTGAAATGATTGTCTTGGTTGGCCCCAGTGGCTGCGGTAAGTCAACATTACTACGCATGATTGCCGGCCTTGAAGCCATTTCTAATGGTCACTTAATTATCGAAGATAAACGGGTTAACGAGCTCGAACCAGGAGAGCGTGACATCGCCATGGTGTTTCAAAACTATGCGCTCTATCCACATATGAGCGTATTCAACAACATGGCTTACGGATTAAGAAACAGAGGGACACCTAAGTCGGAGATTGAAACGTTAGTCAACGACGTCGCCGCTATGTTGGAACTGGATCATTTGCTCGATAGACGCCCAAATCAACTATCAGGTGGCCAACGCCAACGGGTCGCAATGGGCCGTGCGATCGTGCGCCGACCTAAGGTGTTCTTATTCGATGAACCCTTGTCCAACCTCGACGCTAAACTGCGCGTACAGATGCGGCTGGAAATCAAGAGCCTGCAGCGAAAGCTTAATACCACCGCGGTCTATGTGACGCATGATCAAGTCGAAGCTATGACGCTCGCTGATCGTTTGGTTGTATTAAACGGAGGGAATGTTGAACAGATTGGCACACCGCTCGAGGTCTATGATGCACCCGCGAGCCTGTTTGTCGCGACCTTTATCGGGTCACCAGCGATGAATATCGTCGAGGGAAGCGTGACCAATAATACTCTTTCTATTGGCAATCATGCGTTAGCTAATTGCGAGATCGACGCCTTTCAGTCTGTGTTGGTTGGGCTTCGACCTGAGCATTTAAACGTGGTGCCAGCGGATCAAGCAAGCTTTACCTTGTCGGTAACATTAACGGAATCACTAGGGGCCGACTTACTGGCATACGGTCATATTGCGGGGACAAGCAACCTCATAACACTGCGCTTAGAGGGACATAGCAAAGTGGCTGAGGGTGATCAGTTGCCTTTAACAATTGAGCCGCATAACCTCCACGTCTTTGATAGCCAAAATGGTCAGCGGCTTACGTTTGCGATTAAAGCGCTTAATCATCAACGTGCTACCGCCATTTAATGCTCAGGAGTGTCACCTAATGTCCACCCAGTGTTTGCCTTTATCATCCATTCATGATTACGCTACGCGCTGGCGTAACGTACGATGGCTATTTACCGACGTAGATGACACCTTGACATGGCAAGGTGAACTACCTTGGCAAACACTGAGGGCATTAGCAGATTTACGTCACGCAGGGATCCGTGTCGTACCGGTTACTGGTGCTTGTGCGGGGTGGTGTGATCATATAATCAATGCTTGGCCCATTGATGCCGTGATTGGTGAAAATGGTGGGGTTGTCATGTGGCATGAAAATGGCAAGCGGTACACTCGCGTTAATGATGTCGCCCAGAAAGCTCAACCCGCATTGCTCGCCTGGGTTAGTCACCTACTGGATAGTTATCCCGAGAGAATGGTTACAACCGATCAACCGTACCGCCAATGTGAAGTGGCGATTGATATTGGCCAGCACACAACACGTGCGCCAGCGGCAGAAATCGATGCTTTGCTTTATGAACTCCATAAACACGGCGCGAATGCGACCGCCAGTTCGATTCATATCAATGCTTGGTTTGGCACACACAGTAAAAAGCAAGCGACGCTTAATTGGCTTTCTCGTTACAGTGTCACAAAAAAGCAATCTCAACATCAGGTTGCCTTCATTGGCGATTCACGAAACGACAGTGAGATGTTTGCCCACTTTCCCCTGAGTGTGGGGGTTGCCAATATCGCACCACACCTTGAGGCATTAGACACCCCGCCGACTTGGATGACCGATGCACCCGGTGGATTGGGGTTTGCTGAGTTTGTTTCACACTGGTTATCAACCGGCCGATAACAAAAGATAGATTCACACTAACTGAGCGCAACATCACAGCTTTTCTGCTACAGGGCTTTTTATATCAATGTGTTATTTAACTTTGTTGATGGCTCGTTCTACAATGTCTGCGTTTTATCATGAGAATGATGCCCAAACCTCACTGTTTGCGCACCGCGCGCGGTTAGTGCGTATAATTATTAAGCGCAAACACGATAACGATTAGGATAATGTTATGAAACGCTATGCCCTTGCACTGGTAGCGGCCTTGTTGCCGATGATGTCACACGCGGCACCTGTAGAAAACGCAGATTGTTACTCGTCCAAGTATCATGACTATGTCGACGCATCAATTAACTGGTATCAAGCTTTGGTCGACATGACAGTTGAAAAAGATCCATCACTGGATGAGGTTGCCAACTGGTTCTTACATGGTCGCACAAACCACTTTAATCTTAATGCCCAAGCCTTTGACTATTACTTGAACAATGACAGCGCCAAGCTAAATTTAGACGCTCCCGTCGAATCATGGTTGCAGCTGACTCAGGATGATGTAAAAACATTGTCTCAAAGCTCTCTCCCTCCATCTTCACTTGCAAAAGCGGTTTTTGATTTTCGCCAAGGCGAAGCAATGGAAGGTAACTATGCACTACGCAGTGCCCTCGCCGACTTGCTCAGTCACCCGAAAGAAATTGACAAAGCACTAAACCAATACAACGACAAAATGGTCAGTATTAACCAGCGTCAATGCCAATAAATCACCGCTCATGGATCAGGGCCAGCAGAGGTTGGCCCTGTTCACGACCAGGTGCATTGTTTATGCTGCTTTTCGAGCCTATAACTAACAAAAAAGCCTGATGGTCTCGCATTTTTTTGCTATGTTGTGACCATTTTTCAGCAAGTGATCGAGTGTTCCCCTGACATAATTAGGGTGATCACCGTTTGGACAGCTAAGCAGACAAAAGAAGAACGTCATGGCAACACAGAACAAAGCCGCGGACGCCACACCGGAAACCTTACACCGGATTTTCACTGTTCCCGAAGCACCAGGTTCGACGCTCAGTCAAATTGAGCAGGAAATCTCGCAGAATCTTAATCGTTTTTTACAAAATCATATAACAGCCACTGAGCGTTCGCTGACTGACATTGAACGTGATTTTAGCGATCCTACCATTCCCGAAGATCCTACTTTCGTCTCCGATCATACCCAATACCTGCTTGATAAACTGGTTGCTCAGTCAGTACATACTGCTTCACCACGGTTTATCGGTCATATGACTTCGGCGCTCCCGTATTTTTTAATGCCGCTCTCTAAAATTATGATTGGCCTTAATCAAAATACGGTCAAAATAGAAACCTCTAAAGCGTTCACCCCCCTGGAACGTCAAGTACTAGGAATGCTGCATAATTTGATTTATCAGCAGGACGAAGCCTTCTATCAAAGCTGGATGCACAGTGCCAATCATTCACTGGGGGCGTTTTGCTCTGGCGGCACCGTGGCGAATATCACGGCTTTATGGGTGGCACGCAATAATGTGCTTAAACCTGAGGGCGATTTTCCTGGTATTAATAAAGCAGGCTTGTTTGGTGCGATGCGTCATTACGGGTATCGAGATCTCGCCATCTTGGTCTCTGAGCGTGGACATTACTCATTAGGCAAAGCCGCCGATGTCCTCGGCATTGGCCGTGACCAGCTGATTTCTATTCCTGCCGATAACCAAAACCGTATCTGTATCAATGCGCTAGAAGAAACCATTGAACAGCTGAATCAAGACAACATAAAGCCTGTCGCTATCGTAGGGGTTGCGGGGACCACAGAAACCGGCAGTATCGACCCACTAAACGCATTGGCCGATATTGCCGAGCGTGAAGGTATCCATTTCCATGTCGATGCCGCCTGGGGGGGGGCCACGTTAATGTCGAATAACCAGCGCCATAAGCTGGCCGGTATTGAGCGTGCTGACTCGGTGACGATTGATGCACACAAACAGCTTTACGTGCCAATGGGGGCTGGGATGGTACTGTTTAAAGATCCCTCAGTCGTCGCATCGATTGAACATCATGCGGAGTATATTTTACGTAAAGGGGCGAAAGACTTAGGCAGTCATACATTAGAAGGTTCACGAAGTGGTATGGCAATGTTGGTATTCGCCTGTATGAATATCATCTCCCGCCGTGGCTATGAGCTGTTGATTGATCAAAGTATCGATAAAGCGGCTGCGTTTGCCAAAATGGTTAGCCAACACCCGGATTTTGAGCTGATCTCAGAGCCAGAACTTTGTTTATTGACCTATCGCTTTGTCCCCGCTCGTGTGCAAGCGGCCCTTGCAGTGGCCAGTGAGGAACAAGTTGATTTAATCCATGATTTGCTTAATGACCTGACCAAATTTGTGCAAAAGCGCCAACGGGAATCAGGCCAAACGTTCGTCTCTCGCACACGTCTTACGCCAGAACAGTGGCAGCGTCGTACCACAACTGTGTTTAGAGTGGTACTGGCTAACCCATTAACTACACAAGAGATCCTTCACGAGGTATTAACTGAACAGGCGACGATCGCGCAAGAGAGTGAGTTCGCGTATCCACGCCTTATTACGTTGGCAGATAGTATTCTCAAAGGCTAGTGCGCCACCGTTAGGTGCGCAACGATAAAGAAAAATAAAGGCAGTCACATACAGTGGCTGCCTTTTTCATACTATTGGTTCTGCGTACTGGCTCCGTTCAGGTTACCTATTAACTCGGTTGCCCAGTCATTTGAGCGGCCCCGTTTTGGGTATATCGGTTGATTGTAAACAATGCGTCTGGCTCAAGGCAGCCTCGCGCTGATGCTCAATGTCTAACTGAGCTTGCTGCCATTGCATCTGCACTTGTGACGCAGTCATCGAGCGGCCTGGCGTTGAAAACAAAAAGCGCTGCAAAGTATGATCAAATTCAGCAACATTTTCTTGCTCGCTATACGCAATTCCCATTAATTCGAAGGCGCGCACTTTTTCTCGCTCTGTTCCAATCACAGTGTATCGCTGGGCCGTATCTAGCGTTTTATCATAGCGGCAATGAATGAGGTCTTGTTGTGCACCTCGTAATGCCTCGTTAAGGCCTATTGTGCTGTAATTGCGCCATAGATCCGACATTTTTGGCAATGAGCACCCGACCAAAAAAACCGACAAACACGCCGCAGCCATTATCTTAATCATCACTTTTTCCTGAGCTCTGCACGTCATGCGACTCGTATATCAAAGACTGACTCGCTTATCAAAAACCCTAGCACCATGAGAACCTCTGCCGTCACGATAGCGGGCTTCCTATTATTAATTAACGGCGCCACGGCTTGTAACTTGAGACTCAGTCACGCTTGCCAATCACCACTTCTCCTGATTGCTCAAACATGGCGACTTCTTTGCGACGACGACCGATTAAAATGGGTTTGTCGTCGTAAAATAAAAAATTCTTCCAATATTGCTTAAATACTCCCCATTGTGTTTCGACGATATTGTGCTTGTCGTAACAAAAGTAGACCGTGATATTGTCTTCCCAAGGAAAGTTGGACAAAAACTCCTCAGGAAGATTGTCATCGTTATCCCACGCTTGTTGCCAGACCAGCCGTTGGGTCCAGACGTTTTGATGGGTTGGCCAGTCTTGTTTGCCGAAATGATCCGGCGTTGGGCTATCTTTGCTGATAAACTCTTGCCATAACTGCGACGCGCGCATTTCAGTCATGGGTTTAATCTCAGCAAGATCCTGCTCGGGAATAGGGAGAGATTGATGGGTAAAAATCCACTTTCTTTTGTATTCAGACAATGGGAGATAATTCATGCTGCTCGTGGTAATCGGCTTGGTCATGGGCGCAATTTTACCATAATTGCCACTGGGTTGTTACCAAGCGTAATAGAGAAGATAGAAACCAAAAACGGCAATGCGTGATACATTGCCGCTAAGAAAGAACGCATCAGATTAGCCGTTAATGGCGAGTTCATCGGTAGTTTGAATGTCGTTGTCTTCGCCGATTTTACGGTGGCCTTGATCAAGGTGCACCATATCAACAAAGTCGTCACTACCCACTTGAAACGCTTGACCAAACCCTTTTACATACAGGCCGTTTTCTGGCATCAAGCGGAAAAGACGGAAATCTTCAAGCCCGCTTAGGTTGCCGATAATATCGCCAAACCGCGCTTTCAACGCATCAATACCGGCTTGCCAAGTCGCGGTGTTACGTTCCACCATTTCGGCACGTGCATCAAAGCTGAGACGTTGCCGAGCAAAAATCTGTTTCGCGCTCTCTTCATCTTCGATCATCATCAATGACAAGTTTGGGTTTTCTTGCAGGTTGCGTGCATGACGAGCGATGTCACTGATCAGGATATAAAAGCCATCTTCACGCTGAGCAAAAGGGGCATAACTCACATTGGGTTTGCCGTTCGCATCCAGTGTCGCAAGCTGCAATGTCCGGCAGTTTGCACGAAATTCTTTAATTTCAGGGCCAAGGCGGTTTTGCAGACGTTGTTGTTTCGTGGCTTGATCCATGATTATTGCTCCGATTCTGTGTGTTGTGAGGTCGCTAATTGCGTTTTTAGTTGATAAAAAGCATCAATTTGATGATCTAAAAGCTGACGCTTTTCGTCACGCCCGAGGTAGATCTTAAAAATCGAATCGCCTTGTTCTGTAAAAAACCCGATGTAATGGGTTGTCTTGCCGCGAAAGGGTTTGCTGACAAAGGCAATGCCCGCCACGCGTTCTAATTTTAAGTGGCCATGCATTTCGCCGGGCTTACCCATTAAGTTGTAATAGCCGTAAGCGATTTTGCCTTTGGGAAACGGCGCTTTTACTTCAAAGATAGAGCCCCCGGAATGCACAATCGCCGTCACAGGGCCGCCCCATTCGGCCACCTGCATTAACACGGTTTCAGCATGTTTCCCATCGACCCAAGTTTGATAGTCCGCAGGCATGGCGCGTACCGCCTCGCCCTCACTCACACCCAGTGCGTTTGCCATATCAGCAGGCAATATGGAGGCATTGTCAGTCAGTAACGCGCTGACCTGCTCCGTTAACGTGGTGGTTGTCATTGATCACTCCCAACCTATTTTTATTGTGGTTTGTTATTTCAGTGGGCAGGCGTTCACCTGCCCTTTGTACGGGGGGTAAAATTGCTAACGAGCTAAAATTGGTAACGAACATTAAATTTGATATCACGCCCAGGTGAAGCCACTTGCGCCCACGCTTGGGTGTATTGCTCGTCGGTTACGTTATCGATCGCTAAATCAAACTTCACACCATCCCAAGCGCCATTGGGACTGTAGCTTGCATACAAGTCCCACAGAGTGTAGCCGTCATAAGTGTTGGCATCGTTAGTGTCGTTTTGATCTGCATAGTGGGATACGCGACCACCAATACTCACTGGTAACGTCGCAAGCGCATAATCGGTTTCCGCGACAAACTTGTGGGCTGGGATGTTATCGAGATAACTGCCCGTCTCTTTGTCTTTCCCTTCAGTTTGGCTGTAACTTAGATTATTGGTAAAGCCACCAAGTTGGTGATGAAGGCTTAGCTCGACGCCTTCAAGCTTGGCATCTTGAACGTTTTCACGCGTTGTTGTGCCGCCCATGAAGTCAACGTTCATATCAATAAAATCGTCAACATCGTTACGGAAGAGGCGCACATCAACATAGGCGTTATCGAAATAGCTCGTCGGAGTAAACTGGTACGTGATGGCTAATTCTTTGTTAGCACTGTGCTCGGGTTTCAAGTCCGGATTAGGGACAAATTGGTTAATCCCCATGCGAGTAATAAAGTGAGTACCACTGGCATACATTTCTTCTAAACTAGGTGCACGAAATGCTTCGCGATAGCTGGCAGTCAATGCTAGCTGTTTGGTCGCATTCCATGTTAATGCCGTCGACGGGGACCACGCATGATCGCGGCTCTCACTATCCAGTGATGTCGGTCGATTATCTTCACCTTTGTATGAGTCAAATCGAACACCCGCTTGCCAGCGAAATTGGTCTAATACAGGAATATTTATTTGACCAAATGCACCTAAACTTTCTGCATTTGCATCTTGTCCTGCCGGACGCTCTCCAGGTGCACTACTGTCATCACGTTTCGTTTCATAACTATCGCGATATAAATCCAGACCTGTAATTAAATCAGTATCTTTTATGTTGGACGTGTTCGTGATAGAGAAACCTATGGTCTGGGTCTCATTATTGTCACGTTCTTGCGATGCAACACGATGCTCTTTCATCTCAGTATTATTAAAATACAACTGAGAGTTAATATCGATCCAATGACTGGTGGGACTATAATCGTAGGCAACGGAAAGGCTCTGATCCCGTGTTTCCCGGTATACTAACGGATAATAACTTGACGGCTCTTTGACTGAGGGATTTGATGGAGACATATCATCAAGCTCGCCTTGACGAGCAGTAAACGTCCATCGATGATCTAAAGATGGTGTATAGGTTAGTTTCGCAAACCCACCTTTTTCTCTCTCCGCAGAATAAGATAAGGTTTTACCATTACCCAGTTGGTTATCGTCGGCATCGTGGTAGTAGCTTTGTACCAACCAATCAACCGCCTCCGAGCGTCCAAACACCGCGCCGCTTGTGCGTGAGGCATTATTGTTGCTGTGGAAGCCTTGTTTCACATATCCCCCCAGCGTTTGAGCACCGGAGAGAAAGTCGCTGGCCGATTTGGTGTTTTGGGCAAACACGCCCCCTAAAGCACCGGATCCCCATAAAGTACTGGATGGGCCACGGACCACCTCTACCGAGCTGAGTAACTCAGGGTCAATAAATAGACTAGAGCGGTGACCCACAGAGAAATTCTGACGCGTACCATCAACAAGCTGCACCACGCGACCGTTTTCGCTACTTAATCCACGAATAGTCACAGACTGAGCGGCATCGCGCCCGCCGCCAAGCACAGAGACGTTGGGTAAGTGACGAATTAAGTCCGTGACGTTACTTCCTTGCCTTTTCTCTATCTCTTCCTGTGACACCGTGCTGACGGCAACAGCGCGATTTGCTTTTTGCGCGTCCATACGACTGGCATACACAGACACCGTCTCTGTTTGTTCATCGTTATGTTGTGCGCCATCGGCGGCTATTACAGGGGACGCGAGGCTGAATGTCCCCAACGCCAGTCCAATCGCTAGGTTTAAATGGCGAGGGCGCGGTATCAAAATGTCCTTTTTCAATGTCATGTCAGTTCTCTCTAATCCAATTACAAATGAGAATCATCATTATTTTTGCAAGATTGTATTGATCGAGAACATCAATGTAAACGATAATTGATCGTAATTAGTTATGTAACTATTGATTACACTTAATGAAGAGACAACAATAAGGATTAAACATGGCAACTGCCGCAGTAAGACTGATTGCCCTCATCAGTACCCTCATATCGCTGTCTGTTAACGCATCACCACGTATCATCAGTGCGGGGGCTAGCGTGACTGATCTTTTAGTCGAACTTAACGCGCAATCACACATTGTCGGCATTGATGCCACCAGCCAATTGAAAAATAAGGATGTTCCGAGCGTTGGCTATCATCGCCAGCTCGCGGTAGAAGGTGTGCTCTCTTTATCACCTGATCTCTTGATCGGCTCCGATGAGATGGGTCCTGCCTCCGTGTTATCTAAACTCAGTGATACGGGTATAAACGTGGTGACGTTGTCGAGTTCACCGACAGTGGCTGCGCTCAAGCAACGTATTCAAACCGTGGCCGAATTGACCGACACACAGGCCAATGCCAGTTCACTGTTGGATACGATTGACGTTCAGTTAACCAAGCTAAAAAAACAAGCGTCCTCATCATCACTCAAGGGGGTATTCTTATTGGTCCATCAAGGACGACCGGCCAGCGTCGCCGGTGCGAATACCACGCCAAATACTCTGATCCGCCTACTAGGGGCGACCAATCCAGCCGCCGAATCGGTCACCAGTTATAAGCCACTTTCATCCGAGGCGCTTCTTGGCTTTAACCCTGACTTTATTCTAGTCATGCAGCGTTCACTCGATCAGCTTGGGGGTTTACAGGGGTTAGCGGAGGCAGTGCCTTTACTATCTAGCACCAACGCCTACCAACAAAATAAAATCATACCAATAGATGGCCGTGTGTTAGTCGGGGGGTTAAGCCTTAACACCTTAGATGAAGCGCGTCGTATTCAAACGCAGTTAATTGGACATCAACCCTGATGCACGCTTACTTTCGTGATACGCACCATCGACTATTTCCCGCATTGATCACGATGCTCTTTATGGTGGCCGTGACGTCGATCGCGGTTGGACAGTGGCAACTCGGATGGTGGGTCAGTTTACAAAGCCTGAGTCCATGGCAGGATCATATTGCACCTCATGTGTTAACCATCGTGCAGCAAGTACGATTACCACGTACATTGCTCTGTTTATTTGTCGGTGCGTTATTGGCCGTCAGCGGCACATTAATGCAAGGGCTATTTCGCAATCCGCTCGCTGATCCAGGGATTATTGGTGTCTCCGGCGGTGCCTCATTAGGCGGTGCGTTAGGTCTGTTGTTGTTGTCGTGGGGTAGCCTAGAGGCTGGTTTTACTCTTTCAGTTCCGTTGTTTGCCTTTGTCGGTGCACTCTTAGCAACGCTCTTTGTTTATCGTATTGGCACCACATCAATGGGCACCTCGGTCACCATTATGTTATTAGCTGGCATTGCTATCAGCGCATTATCAGGGGCTGCGCTCGGAATGATTAACTATATTGCTGATAATCAAACACTACGTGATATCGCATTATGGTCGATGGGGTCGCTTACTGGGGCCTCATGGGAGCAAATCGCGCTAACAGGTATCGCAGCCGTCACCCTCACGCTTTTTGCCTATCGCTGCGCGCCCCATATCAACGCCTTGTTACTTGGCGAAAACGAAGCAGCGTACCTTGGTATCAATGTCCATCGCCTAAAGCGCCTGCTGATCATTGCCACTGCTGCAGGCATGGGCGTGTCAGTGAGCGCTGCAGGTCTAATTGGCTTTATTGGCCTGGTGGTACCGCATATTGGCCGGCTACTGGCTGGGCCAGATCATCGCACGTTAATTCCTTTATCGGCGATATTAGGTGCACTTTTGCTCACACTTGCCGATATTATCGCGCGTGTGATTGTTGCACCGGCGGAGCTGCCAGTGGGGATAGTCACTGCTTTGATGGGGGCTCCTTTCTTTTTATGGTTACTCATTCAACAACGACAAGCTGTGGTGCATTAATGTCTGATATTGCCTTAGATGTTCGTAATTTAAGTTACTCGCTTAACGGACGCCAACTGCTTAATCGCATCAATGTTTCCTTTGCTGCAGGCCAATTACATGTGTTGCTCGGCCCTAATGGGGCGGGAAAAAGTACACTACTCAAGCAAATGATGAGTGGTCAGCAACAGTCAGGTCATGTGAATTTTTGGGCAACACCTAAAACTGCATGGCACGGTGAGATATTTGCCAAACATGTGGCCTTCCTACCGCAAAGTAGTGGCTTAACCTTTGCGTTTACCGTCAAAGAAGTCGTGAAAATGGGCGCGACCCCTTTGAAAGCGAGCCAGTCACAAATTGCCACAATGGCCGACGAACAGTTACATCGGTGGGAGATTTCTCACCTGGCCAATCGGCCCTATCCCATCTTGTCGGGCGGTGAGAAACAACGTGTCCACATGGCGCGCATTTCTTTGCAGTTGGTCCAAACCGACCCAACACGTGCCATCATGCTGTTAGATGAACCGACTGCCGCACTCGATATTACCCATCAGCATTACACGCTACAACGTTGTCGGGCGCTTGCTGATCAGGGAATGACGGTAATCGTCATACTTCATGATCTCAACCTCGCTAGCCGGTATGCCGATCAGCTCTACTTTTTAAAGCAAGGCGAAATCGTTTTATCAGGGACACCTTGGCAATGTTTTGACAGTGACCAAGTGGTCGATATTTACCATTACCCACTGACAGTCATTCCGCATCCAGAGCATGCTTGTCCACTGATTGTCACCTAGTGCCTACTGGATAGACATTCGAGCGCGGCTTATCCGCCGTAAAGAGGCATCGCTGGGTCACAAAACCGCCTGTTAGTGATCGTTCGCTCATCAGACCAATTGCGACGAAGCAACAACCTAAGTAAACTGAGACCGCAACCGATTAACTATGAGAATGGATGAAATCGGATTCGTTACCTTCGCAACCGTCTGATGGGCCGGGATTGTGAAAGACAGCGCCGCTGCGTATCAGCGGCGTTTTTCTGTAAGGTCGCGAGTAACGATCCCAAGGCTTCACAATATAGAAGAATTAAGATGGCAACGATTAAAGATGTCGCGCGTCTCGCGGGGGTTTCAACCACCACGGTTTCACACGTAATAAACAAAACCCGCTTTGTCGCCGAAAAAACAACAGAAAAGGTTTGGCAAGCCGTTGAAGATCTCAATTATGCACCAAGTGCGGTGGCTCGTAGCTTAAAATGTAATACGACACGTACGCTTGGTATGTTGGTGACTAAGTCGACTAACCCCTTTTTCGCTGAGCTCGTGCACGGTGTGGAAGACTATTGCTACGAACAAGGCTATACGCTGATTCTATGTAACACCGAAGGCAACCTCGAAAAGCAACGTGATTACCTACGCATGCTGTCAGAGAAACGTGTCGATGGTTTGATTGTGGTCTGCTCAGATCTCAATGAAGATCTTATGTTGCTGCTAGAGAAAAAACGCGACTTACCGATGGTGGTGATGGATTGGGGCAGCCATCATATTGATACCGATCGCATTGAGGATAACGCAGAATTAGGCGGCTACCTCGCGACTAAGCATTTTATTGATAACGGACATACCCAAATCGGGTGTATTTCGGGGCAAATGGATAAAAATACCTGTAAACAGCGACTCGCAGGTTTTTATCGCGCACTGAAGGAAGCGAACATCCCAGTGAACCACGATTGGATCATCGAAGCTGATTTTGAAGCGGATCAAGCGAAACATGCTGCGGCACAAATTATTGCGATGAATAACCGCCCCACTGGCGTATTTTGCTTTAACGATATTATGGCCTTAGCTGCTATTAGCACATTTAATCAGGCAGGCATTCAGGTCCCCGATGATATATCCATCATTGGTTATGACAATATCGATCTAACGGAATACTACTCACCACCGCTCACAACCGTGCATCAACCTAAACGTCGACTGGGTAAAACCGCAGTGAAACTGCTGCTTGCTCGGATTAGCGATAATGATACTCAGCAACAAGTGTTTGAAATGGATTTAGCTCTGATTAGCCGAGCCTCAGTGAAAAACCTATCCTAATGTTTTTAAAATATTTATTAAGAAGCCACGGCCTACATCGGTCGTGGCTTCTTACGTTATACTCTGCTAACAAGAGCTTTTACTTTAATCTATCAGTTGCATGATTATTGAACTAGCGTCACATTTTTAGTGCGTAGCAAGGGCGACATCACTGTCTAATTATTATATCCTTAATGGCGTTTGAACAAGGCAAACCACGGCGAAAGCATGGGACGCAAAGCCTCCGGCCTAATGGAAACTGGCTTCATCGTCAGGGTCTCAATGGTAGCGGGGTTGCCAGAATTATTGTTTTTATCGCTGACTTAGGCGTAATTACGAACGAATGCATCAAAACTAAGAATTTGATAATTTGTTGACAATCTTGTCTATTTGCCTTGTTACACTACGACTTTATTTTTAGGCATTCATATTTATCGAGATTGTTATTAAATGGATAAACCTGCTTTAAAAAACGCGATGCGTTTATTTGCCGAGTTTGGCAATATCAAATCCCGATCCATGTTCGGCGGATTTGGCCTGTTTTGTGAAAACACCATGTTCGCTCTTGTTGTAGGCAATACCCTGCACCTTCGCGCAGGCAAAGAAAATGAAAACGTGCTAAAACAACAAGGCTTAGCCCCGTATATCTATAAAAAACGCGGCTTTCCGGTTGTCACTAAGTATTTTGCGATCCCCGATGCATGGTGGGAAGATCATCAAAAACTGCTCACAGAAGCAAAAAATGCTCTCGATGTGGCCGTCCATGATCGCTCGCTTAAGACAGGAACCTGTCCCTCAAGGCTCAAAGATCTTCCCAACCTGCGACTAGCGACCGAACGTATGCTAAAAAAGGCAGGCATCGATTCACCTGAAACCTTGCAAAAACATGGTGCGGTGGGTGCTTATAAAGCCCTCATTTCTGCGCACGATAAAGACCTAAGTTTAGAGCTTTTATGGTCATTGGAAGGCGCTATCACAGGTAAACACTGGTCCGTCGTTCCCCCAAAAAGACGACAAGAGTTATTACAACACTTAGATAAATGATCTCTCATAGTCACGCCTTTATACGTTGATTTTTTGTTACTGTGAGCAATGTCCGCGTCCAACACCGCCTCTAGGCGGTGTCGCTTTATCCCACAATCAAGCTCCCCTCATTTGGCACGAAAGGTCAAAAAATAACCACTCAAACACCTTTTTCGTATGAACTGAAAGTATTGTTCGATCCTTCGGGTCTTATGAAAGGTACGATTGAGAACACAAATTCTTAATGTAACCGAAAAATCAGCCAGTTAGTTGTCGAAAAGATCCTAAAGTATTAGCTGGACCCTATTGACCATACGATGAGACAGACTATGTCAGTAAAAAAACTTCTTGTGGGTGCGGTGATTATCACTCTCGTTGCACTGTGGTTTAGCTTCGATATTGGCCAATGGCTAACACTCGACAATGCTAAAGCACAGCAAACAGTGCTCAATGATTACATTGATCAACATTTCATCCAAGCAAGCCTACTTTTCTTCATTGGGTATGTCGTCATGACAGCGCTCTCACTGCCGGGCGCAGCAGTCGCGAGTTTACTAGGCGCGGCTTTGTTTGGTTTTTGGTGGGCGTTATTACTGGTATCGTTCGCCAGTTCCATCGGTGCCACCCTCGCATTTCTCGTTAGCCGGTTTTTACTGCAAGACTGGGTACAACATCGATTTGGGAACAAGCTAGAGGCAATTAATCGCGGCATTGAAGAAGACGGGAGTTTTTATCTCCTCACGCTTCGTCTCATCCCTATTTTTCCCTTTTTCTTAATTAATTTGGTCATGGGGTTAACCCCCTTCAAAACACGTACTTTTTATTGGGTCAGCCAACTGGGGATGCTACCTGGTACGGCTGTGTATGTGAATGCGGGGACCCAGCTGGCGCACATTAATTCACTCGGGGATGTTGTCTCACCATCGGTACTCGGATCGTTGGCACTGCTGGGGTTATTTCCTCTATTGACCAAATCTATCATGCGTTGGGTTACGCATAGAAAACGTTATCAAGGCTGGGTAAAACCTCAACGCTTTGATCGAAATATGATCGTCATTGGTGCAGGCGCAGGTGGCCTCGTCTCCAGCTACATCGCAGCCATCGTCAACGCCAAAGTTACCCTGATTGAAAAGGCTGATATGGGGGGAGATTGCCTCAATACTGGCTGTGTCCCCTCAAAGGCATTGATCCGCGCAGCAAAAGCAATGCGCGAAATTCGTAAAGCAGACGAATTTGGTATTCATACATCTCAACCTGCAGTCGACTTTGCGGCAGTGATGGAGCGGGTAAAAAAGGTCATCACAAACATTGAGCCACATGATTCTGTCGAACGCTACACCAAGCTTGGTGTCGAGTGTATACAAGGCGAAGCAAAAATAGTCTCGCCCTGGGAGGTAAGCGTCAATGGCCAGCATTTAACGACCCGCAACATTGTGATTGCGACGGGTGCCCGCCCGATGCTACCGCCTATTCCTGGTTTGGCGGAAGTGACCCATTATACGTCAGACACGATTTGGTCACTGACAGCGCTTCCACCACGTCTCTTAGTGTTGGGTGGTGGCCCGATTGGCGCAGAACTCGCGCAAAGTTTTTCTTGCTTGGGAAGCCAAGTCACATTGGTAGAAATGGCGGACCAGCTGCTAAGCCGAGAAGATAAAGACGCCGCAGACTATGTCGAAGCCTCGTTGACTCGTGATGGCGTCACGATGATGATGGGCCACAAAGCCATAGCGTTTGAATACCAAGGCGACCAACAAATCGCCCGATTGGACGGCCCTAATGGCGAAAAAGATGTCGAATTTGATGCAGTATTGGTTGCATTGGGGCGCAGCGCCAACACACAAGGCTTTGGACTTGAGTCACTTGGCGTACCACTTACCGAGCGCGGTAATATTCAGGTTAATGACTATTTACAAACCCATTATCCAAATATCTATGCGGTCGGTGATGTCGCGGGACCGTTCCAATTGACACATGCGAGTGCACATCAAGCATGGTATGCCACAGTCAATGCACTGTTTGGACAGTTTAAACGCTTTAGAGCCGACTATACGGTCATGCCTGCGGCAACCTATACCTCCCCCGAGGTCGCCCGTGTAGGGATCAACGAAAAAGAAGCGAAGGCAAATCATCAAACGGTGGAAGTGACGTATTACGGCATTGATGATCTTGACCGTGCGATAGCCGATGGGAATGATCATGGTTTTATTAAAGTGCTAACACCAAAGGGAAAAGATACCATTTTAGGTGTCACTATTGTCGGTGAACACGCCGGTGACTTACTTGCCGAGTTTACACTTGCCATGCGTCATGGTTTGGGGCTCAATAAAATCCTCGGTACCGTACATCCCTATCCCACCATGAGTGAAGCGGTGAAATATACCGCGGGAATGTGGAAGCAGGCCCATACGCCAAAAACACTCCTTAAATGGGTCAAGAAGTATCACCGTTGGATGCGTCATTAAAAAGGAAGATGAAAATGAAACAGTGGATAGCGGCAGTCACGTTCGCGCTAGCAAGTAGCCATGTGCTGGCAAACCCAGCTGACAATGACTGGGAGCAAATAAAACAAGAGGCAAGCGGACAAACCGTTTATTTTAACGCCTGGGGCGGTAGCCAGGACATTAATGCTTATTTGCGTTGGGCCGGTCGTGAACTCAAACGTGATTATGGGGTGACACTCCAGCATGTCAAAGTGGCGGATATCGCTGAAACGGTGAATCGTCTATTGGCGGAAAAAACTGCGGGAAAAGACACGAACGGCAGTATTGATATGGTTTGGATTAATGGTGAGAACTTTAAATCCATGAAGGAAAATAATTTGCTTTATGGGCCCTTTGTCGAGGCACTTCCCAACTGGGTAATTGTGGATAAAAGCTTACCCGTTGAGGAAGACTTTACGGAGCCGACTGAGGGTCTCGAAGCGCCATGGGGGGTAGGTCAGTTGGTCTTTATTCATGATCAAAAAACGCTCGCTAATCCCCCACGTTCTTTTGCTGAACTTTTAAGCCTTGCGAAAGCCAACCCAGGCCGTGTGGGTTATCCTAAACCTCCGCAATTCCATGGCACCAGCTTTTTAAAAGCCGCGTTGCTTGAACTAACAGATAATAAAGCAGCACTTTATGGCCCAGTCAGTGATGCCGACTTTAACACCGTGACGGCACCGTTATGGCGCTACCTTGATGCATTGCACCCGGTAGCATGGCGCAATGGAGATCAGTTTCCATCAGGCAGTGCAGAGACAATGCAACTTGTCGATGACGGTGAATTGTTAGTGGGCATTGCGTTTAACCCGAACGCCGCAAAAGCAGCGATAGCCTCGGGGACTCTCGCTCCAACGGCGCGCGCGTTTGCGTTTAATCAAGGCGCCCTCTCTAATATCCATTTTATGGCGATCCCTTATAATGCTAATGCTAAAGCCGGTGCCATGGTGGCGATTAACTTCTTGATGAGTAAGGAAGCCCAACGTCGTAAGTCAGATACAGAGGTTTGGGGCGATCCCTCAGTGGTTAAGCTATCTGATACGGCTGCAGGCAACCGATTTAGCACTCAACCCGAGCCACATCCAAGTTGGCAAACCGCGTTAGAGCGCGCGTGGCTTAAACGCTACGGACAATAGAAGAGATCCCATGGCACGTTTGTTGTTTGCCATCACCCTAACGGTATGCTGCCTGCCTTTGTTGCCTGGGGTTGGTGGCTTGCTCACCAGTGCGTTCGCTTTTTTACCCTCTTTAGGACTGGATGAGGCCAATTTCTCAGGCTGGCGAGATGTAATGGCTTGGCCTGGCTTGTCTCAATCGCTCTGGTTGACGCTAGTCTCTGGCATCGGCAGCAGCTTACTTGCGACTGGACTTAGCTTCATCATTTTGCAAGCCACGTGGCAAACACCATTCTGGCAGCGGATAGCCCGTAGCCTCCCAGGTTTACTGGCGCTTCCCCATGTCGCCTACGCCATTGGATTGGTGTTGTTATTATCACCATCCGGTTGGTTATTTCGATTACTCAGTCCCGTCACTGGGGACGCCCCATTAACCTGGGCACTCGTACAAGACCCTTATGTGATAGGCCTTACTCTGGCATTAACACTCAAAGAGACGCCATTTTTACTCTTGATGAGCTTTTCCGTGCTCAGTCAAATTGACGTGCAACGTCTGAGCATGGTGTCGGCTAGCTTGGGTTACAATCGGGCCAGTACCTGGATAAAAGTTATCTTACCGCTTTGGCTGGCAAAGATGCGCTTTCCTATTTTTGCTGTCGTAGCGTATAGCCTTTCCGTCGTCGATGTGGCAATGATTTTAGGCCCAAACACACCGCCTACTTTTGCAGTATTGGTCTGGCAATGGTTTAACGATCCGGATCTCTCTTTACTGCCCCGCGCGTCTGCGGGAGCATTATTGCTTTTTTTGTTTTGCGCGCTGGTACTCCTCGGCTATCGCTCCATCGAGTGGAGTGCTTGTGAGCGCTTTAATCGCTGGCAGTATACTGGCTCACGCTGCACTTGGTTACCGGGGAAATGGATCTGGTGGCCGGTGTTGCTCATGCCATTACTGGTGATCCCAACCCTGCTGATGTGGTCGTTTGCCTTGCGTTGGTCTTTTCCCGACTGGCTACCTAGCCGCTATGGCATACGATTTTGGGAGCAAGAACTGAGTTACATTTGGGCGCTAGTCGGCAATAGTCTGCTACTCGCATTAATCAGTAGCACTGTCGCAGTAATATGTGCCATTGGTTGCCTTGAACGCACCTGTAATTACCAACAACGATCGCTCCCTAGCGCCATCATTGCCATACCTTTATTGGTGCCCCAGTTATCTATTCTGTTTGGTATTCAAGTTGCTGTGTACAGCTTACCTGGTCAATGGCATGTGCCCACGACGATATGGGCACATATCTTTTTTGTTTTTCCTTATGTTTATTTAGCGCTGGATGGCCCATGGCAACAATTTGATCCTCGGCTAACTCAAACAGCTCGAAGCCTGGGGGTTAGTGCGATATCTGCCTGGCTACGCATAAAACTGCCGTTATTATTGCCCGCAATAATACTGGCTTGGGCGGTGGGGGCCAGTGTCAGTTTGGCACAATATCTTCCTACCCAATTGTTGGGCGCAGGGCGAATTAATACTTTAACCACTGAAGCGGTGAGTTTATCGAGTGGCCTGGATAGACGGATCAGCGGCCTCTACGGACTAATGCAGGCGGTTATCCCCTTACTCGTTTTCATGGTGACCACCTACTTAAGCCGCGCAGTCCAGCGGCGACTCACACCTAATCAATCGGGCTATATGCAACCAGGAGCAAAAAATAATGACGCTGTCTATCAACCAACTCAGCATAAACGCGCCTGATCAGTGTTTGCTGAAAGACGTGTCTTTTAACGTGGCCCCAGGGCAAATACTCACCGTCATGGGCCCTAGCGGATGCGGCAAATCAACACTTTTAGGGGTGCTAGCGGGTCACGCTCAGCCACCCATACAGTACCAGGGTGACATAATATTAAATCACCGTGTGTTAAATACATTACCGCCTGAACAGCGCCGACTGGGGATTCTATTTCAAGATGACTTGCTGTTTCCACATTTAAACGTTTGGCAAAATTTGGCGTTTGCATTGCCCTCATCCATGAGTAAGCAGGAAAAACATACGCAGGCACTCGAGGCCCTAACCTCAGTTAACTTGGCGGAGTTTGCTAACTACGCCCCTTCACAGCTTTCCGGTGGGCAACGTGCGCGTGTCAGTGTGTTGCGTGCCTTACTCGCCGAGCCTGATGCAATTTTACTCGATGAACCTTTTAGTAAACTCGATAAGCCACTGCGCCGATCATTTCGTCAGTTTGTGTTCGAACAAATCGAGCAGCGGCAGATCCCCGCGGTGATCGTAACGCATGATGCCGAAGATATAGCACATCCTGACCACTGCCTAAACTGGCCAAGCACTGAAAAGGATAAAGATCCAGAGGAGATCCCCAATGCTTGATCGCTATGCCATCCCCGTGATCCGCTGGCCACTAAAACGTGCGGCCATTCAGCTTAACCAATGGGAGATTAAGCCGGATACAGTGACGATAAGTGGCTTTTTTATCGGTCTATTAGCTGTGCCCGCTTTAGCGTTTCAAGCCTACGGGCTTGCCCTAATGTTCATTGTCATCAACCGTGTGTTTGATGGCTTGGATGGCGCGCTTGCGCGCGAGCAACGACTTAGTGATGCAGGTGGTTTTCTTGATATCACGCTAGATTTTATTTTCTACGCCTCAATCCCGTTTGGTTTTGCCCTCGCGGATCCAGCTAACAACGCTATTGCCGCAAGCTTCTTGTTATTTTGCTTTATGGGGACTGGCGCGAGCTTTTTAGCCTTCGCTACCATGGCCAGCAAACATCAGATTGATAATCCGGTTTACGCCAATAAGTCGATGTATTACATCGGTGGGATCACCGAAGGAACGGAGACCATCGCGAGTTTTGTGTTAATGTGCCTTTTCCCAACATACATGGCCTGGATTGCCGGCATCTTTGGCGCAGCCTGTTTAATCACCGCCGCATCACGAGTCTGGGCGGGGTACCAAACGTTGCGTGCGCTCGATACGCCCTCCTCCTAGCTTATAGCCACTGGTGTTGCAGCTGCTCTTTATCGCCTAAGTAGTCGAGCAGCCAGCGCACCGGTGGTGACTCTTTATCCGATCGCCATGCAATGCAGCACGGACTGCTTAATAGCGGCTCTTCAAGGGCAAGCTCCACCAGCTCTCCTCGCGCAATCGCCTCTTCTGCCATGTGTGAAGGCATCACACCAATGCCTAACCCTGCCTTAAAACATTGCATGGCACTGTGCCAATTCGGTACCGTGAGGCGGCGCTGATTATCCAATAGCCAAGTGGTACGGCGCGGTAAGCGGCGCGAGGTGTCTTCCAAACAGATAGCCGGATACGGCGCGAGCTGCTCGTTAGCCAGCGGCTGAGCACACTGCACCAGTGGGTGCGATGGACTCACAACAAACCGCCAACGCAGGGTGCCCATTTCCCGGTAACGAAACGCGCCGCTCACCGGTACCGCAGCGGTTGCACCGATAGCAATATCAGCACGATCATCTGCAAGTGCGTCCCATACACCATTAAACACTTCCATGGTTAGCAATAGCTCAACATCAGGAAATGCATCATAGAAATCCCGCACCAGTGTATTCACACTGTCTTCACGCACGACATTATCGAGCGCCAGCGAGACACTCTGCGCCCAACCATTAGCAACGCGTTGGGTTTGCTGGCGAATACTCTCCATGGCTTTCAGCATCTCGCGCGCTTGTTCAACAAAGTATTCCCCGGCAGATGTCAGTCTCACTTTACGATGAAGTCGTTCAAATAACGTTACCGCCAATTTGTCTTCTATTTGCCGCACCGTATAGCTCACTGCACTGGGAACTTTATGTAGTTCCTCCGCTGCCCCGGAAAAGCTCCCTCGTCGCGCGACCACATCAATTACTTGAAAATCTTGGTAGGAAAACATTCAAATCAATTTTTTTGAAAGGAGTGTTCAAATCATACCGTTTCACAGCCTGGATTGTTAGCCATAAACTGCAAGTTACATTAATCTTTGTATCAAGAGATGAAAAATGAGCAATAAAGTATCTTTCATTACCCTGTTTTGGCTAGCAGGGCTGAGTATGCTTGGCTTTTTAGCCACCGATATGTACCTGCCCGCTTTCGAAGCGATGCAAATGGATTTTGCAACGTCCCCAGCAAATATAGGTTTGACTTTAAGTATCTTTTTACTCGGAATGGCCTGTGGTCAGCTCGTTTATGGCCCCCTATCTGACCGTATAGGTCGTAAGCCAGCTTTATTGATTGGCTTAAGTCTCTATATCGCCGCAACGGTAGTCTGCCTGTTCGCCAACGATATCTCTATTTTATTAGGTGCACGCCTTGTACAAGCACTTGGAGCATGTAGTGCCATTGTTATTTGGCAAGCGGTGGTTATTGACCGTTATGAGGGTAAACTTGGGCAAAAAATGTTCGCCACCATCATGCCCTTAGTCGCGCTATCTCCAGCATTAGCTCCTTTACTTGGATCCTATTTACTCCAGCATTTTGATTGGCGGAGTATTTTTGTGGTTTTACTAGCACTAGGGGTTGTGTTTGTTGCATTAACCCTGCGTGAGAAAGAAAGCCTTATCGAACCAGAGCAAGACACTAAAATTATTGATAAATTACTAAGTGACTATCGTCAGGTTTTTAAGTCAAAAAAATTCATTGGTAATATGCTTATCTTCGCAGGCTGTTCCGCTGCTTTCTTTGCGTATTTAACCGGTTCGCCGTTCATCATGTCTTCTATGGGCTATACAGAGTCCGATATTGGCCTCAGCTATATCCCACAAACTATTGCTTTTGTCGTCGGGGGTTATGCCTGTCGTCACGCACTGAATAAACTCAAAGATCACAGCATCTTGCCCTGGCTGCTAAAGCTATTCGTGATCAGCGTGGTCATCATCTTTCTGATTAGCTGGCGCACGGATGTCACCAATATTTGGGTAATTTTGGGACCATTCTGCTTTTTAGCTGCTGCGAACGGTGCTATTTACCCACTGGTCGTTAATCGTGCATTAGAAGCGTTTAGATCTTGCAGTGCGACAGCGGCTAGCCTCCTCAACTTTTTGCAGATGATGGTTTGCTTTATTGCCAGTGCCCTCGTTTCTACGTTTGCGGCGTCTGGACTGTTTGCTGTCACAACCGTCATGCTATCAACCTGCGTGATTGTAATTGTGGGCTTTGGTTTGGTCTGGCATGCAAACCGTCAAGCGCAAACGCTGGCAACAGCTTAAAGCAATTGGTTTTATAGACTAAAAAAGGCGTCTCTCGAGACGCCTTTTCTATTACTAACGTGTATCACTCACGCAAATAGGCAACCAGTTCACCTTTACCAATGGGAAGCACGCCCACATCGAGTTCAGGCTGTTGTTCCAGCCATTGCTTAAAAGGTGCCACTTCGTCGGCGTGGGACAATGCGTTATCGACCACCAGCATGCCCTGAGGCTTGAGGAGTTGGAATAAACGTGGCGCTAAGGAGAGGTACTGACTTCGATCGGCATCGAGAAAAATGAGCTCAAACTGTCCCTCAAGGCGAGTAATCCAGTCACTTGCATCACCCAATTTAGCATCTATCCGGTTATTAATGCCGGCTTGCTGAAGGTGCTGCTGCGCTTGATAGTGTTTTGCTTCGTCGCGCTCAATCGTTGTCACTTGTACGCTATCGCCGCCCGCGCGCGCAAGCCATAATGTGGAATACCCCATTGACGTGCCAATTTCTAAAATGAGGGTAGGCTGAATTTCACCCACTAACAGCGCTAAGAACTTGCCAGTTTCAGGCGTGATATTCAGCCACTTCTTACCTTTATCCTGTTGCAGGGCATCATTCTCTGTCCCCTGCATTTGCAACTGTTCCAATAAGCCGTCCATGGTCATTAGTCCAATACAAGGCTGCCATTATCATCAAACTGCCAGCAATCGCCATAAGCGACTTCCCAAAGGTAATTATCCGGATCGGCAAAATAGCCACTGTAGCCTCCCCAAAAAACGTTTTGTGCGGGTTTAACAATACGACCGCCACATCGCTCGGCCAACGCCAGCACCTCATCGACCTGTTCTTTGGATCGCGTGTTATGCGCCAATGTGATGCCACCAAAACCTGTCTCGTTAACGGTGAGTCCAGGTTTGATATCATCGGCTAACGCGTCAGCGGGATATAACGCTAATCGCGTACCGGCGGTACTAAAAAACACGATTCCCTCTTCAGGATGGGTGTGCGTTGGAAAGCCCAACTGGCGATAAAATTCATACGACCGTGATAAGTCAGCGACACCCAAAGTGATAATGCTAATTCGTGCTTCCATACCGTTGCTCCTTCGCTTAATGGGTGGGGGCATTGAGTCGCTTTTCACCTAGCCATGAAAATGCGCGCAATAAATGAGGGACAGCCGCTTCCACAATTTCGCCATGTGCCATGACAA
This sequence comes from Salinivibrio sp. ES.052, assembly GCF_900141775.1. Classification (GTDB taxonomy): domain Bacteria; phylum Pseudomonadota; class Gammaproteobacteria; order Enterobacterales; family Vibrionaceae; genus Salinivibrio. The sequence goes on from NZ_FSRI01000001.1 coordinate 1,103,919, forward strand.
GACGCTGTGGTGTCCAATTAATCAAGGTACGAATGTGTTTTGCTAATTCGTCTTTGTGAAACCAAAAGCTCAATCGCCAATCAAGTGGTGTCTTACCATTGGGTGCTGTCACACCTGACCACTCGGCAATTTTGCGTTTAAAAGGTGGAAACACCTCTGGACGAAAATTTTCAATCAGATCAGTGACAATCAGCGTTTGACTTTTCCGATGGAAAAACACGCACTCTGTCATCACTGGCGAGCCCGTAATCAAACATTGAGCGATGTCATCTTGCCAAGCGGGCTCCGGCAAGTCCTCTAAACAGTGGTCAAAACACAGATCATCTCGTTTTTTCGCAACTTGTTGAGTGCCAATAAGTTGCGCGTCGGGAAACGCCTCAGTCCATTCTCCTAAATAGAGATGGTGTAAATGATTGGGGGCAATTAAGTAGCGAACGCTCCCCAACGACGCCAGCTCACCGCGTAATGCGCCAGTGAGCTTTATCGGGCTGTGAATCCATAGGGACTGATCGGCAAACCTCACCACCACCATGCGCGTGGTATAGGGCAAGGTAAAGAAAGGGACCGCTTCACCATCGGCTATCCAAATTGACGTATCGAGTTGATACACAGCACTCTCCTCATGACCGACTTTACACTGTAGCGTGTCAGCCAACCGGTAAGTGTGCGAATAATCACAGCCTTACAGAGTGCCTAACTCGACATGGCGATTGATGTTTTTCAGTGTGACCCCTACAGCAGCAAGGCGAGTTTGCATCTCATTCAGGGCGGCTTGGTAGTCATCACTCCGTTCAAAACTGGCTAGCGTTTGCCTGTCTTTAAACATCAGCCGCACGGTTAAGCTTTGTGGAAAGCGTTGATAATTCACCTCATGCATGAGCCATTCAAACCCCTCGACCTTTTCCATTGTCAATTCACAGACGTCTGTCAGTGCCTCTCGGATCGCCTTGTCATACTTCTTGTCTGTTTTTCGCATGATGCTTCTCTTCTACTGCTGGGTTTTCTTGTGTTTGGGGTCCGTGCGGGTATGATCGACAAAAATCAGCTCTTCGGTGGCAAAGCCTCGCTGTTTCGACGCTGCAATAAACTGCTCCTTCACGGACTCCGAGACGGTTGGCGTGCGCGATAACAGCCATAGGTAATCGTGGTCAGGGCCCGAAATAAAGGCATATTGGTAATCATCATCCAAATCAAACACCACATAAGAGCCATAAAAAGGACCAAAGAACGATACCTTCAAATACCCCGTCTTATCGTTTTCAACGAAGTACGCCTTGCCTTCTGCCTCTTGCCATTGACCCTCTTCACGGCTGTAGCCACGATTAATCACTTTGACGCCGCCGTCTTCACGTAAGCTGTATGTCGCGGTGACATCCGATAAACCCCGTTCAAATGAGTGATCTAGTCGTGCCACTTCATACCAAGTACCTAAATAGCGGTTAAGCTCGAAGTCGGTGACGGGAGTGACTTGTTTGGGCATGCCTAAACATTCAGTCAACATTAAGGACAATAACCCAATCATCCAGCCTCTTTTCATTGTTATTCCCTCTTTAAATCCAACATGAAGAGTTTTACTCAGCAACAGGTTTAATCGTTTACATACTTTGTCAATTTTTTGTCAATACACTATTTTTTGCTTGCCAAGGTGGCAAGCCGGTGCTTATATAAGCGCTCTTTAGTCACAGAGGTAATTACCATCCATGGACAGCGACCGATGTCGTGTTGTGCCCTTCCCCGCTTCCTTTAATCAGGAGGCAATCATATGTTAACACTCTTTATGGAACCCGAAACTTGGGTGATCTTTTTTACCCTTCTAACCCTTGAAGTGGTATTGGGTGTTGATAACTTAGTCTTTATTTCCGTTCTGTGTGAGCGTCTCCCCAAAGAGAAGCGCCGCTTCGCGCGCACCTTGGGTATTGGTCTCGCTGTAATTAGCCGGATTGGCTTATTGCTCTCCATCGCTTGGGTCATGTCGTTGACTGCACCACTGTTTACGATTGGTACGGAACCGGTTACCGGTAAAGATCTTATCATGCTGTTTGGTGGTGGCTTTTTGCTGCTAAAAAGTGCCAAAGAGCTGTGGGCATGGTTGGGTCACGGCGAGCCCGTGAGCCACTCGACACAAGTACGCACCGGCATGGCAGTGATTTTGCTGCAAATCGTTGCGGTTGATGCTGTGTTTTCGATGGACTCAGTGATTACTGCGGTCGGTCTAACCCAAGATGTACCCGTGATGGTCGCCGCCATTATTACCGCCGCCATCATTATGATGATCGCGGCCGAACCCGTGAATAATCTGGTCAGCCGTTACCCTGGGTTTAAAACCCTAGCCTTGCTGTTCTTGGTGCTACTAGGCTTGCTGCTGATGGCCGAAGGTGCTGGCATTCATATCAACAAAGGCTACGTGTATGTTGCGATGGCATTTGGTTTGATACTTGAGCTCTGCCACATTCGATTGCGCAACAAGCAGCGCTTGAACATCAAGCGTATTCGTCCGCACTTTTCGTTAAAAGTGTCACGTCGGATTGCTGACAGCCGTTAATTCTAAGGGGCCGTCGCCACACTTTTGATGGCGGCGGCCCTATCTTTAAATTGAATTTTTCCCACACAACATTGACCCAGCTGCGCATAGTGCGCTTGGACATGTGCCACGAGCTGCTCAAGTGGCATGATTTGCCCACTCGGCTGCCAGTGCTGGCCACCGTCTTGGCTCAACCAGCATACGCCTTGGCTATCCACTAGCCGATCGTCTTCTGTGATCACATTTTCGCTCAGCACCTTAAGCGACGTCGAATCGGAGGCAAACGAGAGTTCGTCATCGCCATGCCAAATCAGGAGAGCCGGATAGTCAAGAAACGTATTCATTGCTTGGGCTTAAACATCGCTAAATTGAGTTCAACAGACGAACCCATCCAACCGACATGGTCAGTGTGATCTATGTAGTCATCGCCCGTCACGCCATGCAAAAACACGGTTAAATCGCCCCGATGCGCCTCAAGCCATTCCATCACCTCATCGAACGCAGCGTTGTCAAAGGCGATCTGAAAACTCCACTTTGGATGTGGGCCAACGCATTTGCGATGAAAGCGGCCAAGATCAATGGGCAGTGACGATGCCGCCGCGGCTTGATAGATGGTATCCACCTGCGCTTCGGTGTCTGCCTCATAGTAGACATGGGCGTGGTAAGCCTGATGAACATTGGGAAAAGCGTGTAAAGAAGACATAAGCATCATTCGATTCAACAAGATGGAATTGAGAATAGTTTACGTGAAACCAAGGGAAAGAAATAGTGACGAACGGTGTGGCTATTCAATCATGGCGCTAATTAACACAGCATCAGGTAATAAAAAAGCGGCCGAAGCCGCTTTTTTTTGGTAAGAACCTTTACGATAACGCGTCGGTTAATTCAACACACCGTTTGAGTTATCGATACTATCCAAGCTGGCGTCTCCACCAAAATCAACCGCTTGACGGATCATTTCAGCGTGCACGGCTTGTTCTGCAAGCTCCGCCGATTGCGGGAAAATAAAGGTGCTATGGCTGGCGTTATCACCGGCAAAGACTACAAAGTTCTGCTGACCTTGCGCAGCGGGCGAACTGGCATTGATGGTTGGGAGGCCAAGTTTCGCGGCTAATGGCTCAGAGCCAGCGAAATTATCCACAATGCCCGGAATCGTGTAAGCAACGTTGTTCGGTACAGTGTCATCACCTTCCACTTGCTGCATATAAATTGGGGTCGTATTACCATCAATGTAAGCAGCATTTGTGTATGGATCGACAGTGTCGAGCAAGGTTTGGGCCGCATAACTAAATTGCTGAATCACACCCTGAACCTCGGCTTTCGCACTTGCTGAGCCGGTTGACTCGAAGGTTTTGTAGCAAACCACGTTGTTTTCTGCGCTATTATCGAGCGTACAATTGTCACCGGCAAAGGTTTGATAAGCGACACTGCCTTTAAAAGCAACACTGTGCTTAATCAAAGGACCAAACGAGTCCGACCCGAGAAGCAAGTTAGCAATTTGCCCCCCAGAATTCGCCACACTTAGCGCAAAGAAGTCATAGTATGGGCCAACGCCTGTCGCCGCATTGTCACGATTAGACGCCGCAAACGCAGTAGTGCCAACAATGCCGCCCAGCGAATGACCTAATAAGCGTGGTGCCGAGGTAGCGAAAGACGCTATCGTCTCTAATGGCGTCCCCGTAAATCCACCCGCCAATTGGGTGCGGGTCAAAGCTGCGCGCAAACCCATCACATCCAACTCACTTTGACGCACATTGTCACGCGCCACGGCCAAGTTATTCAGATTTAAATACGCTGTCACATCCACGTTAGCAGAACGCTTAGCATCTAGGCTACGCTGACCATGAAGCGGCAAATCAATCGCCATAATGGCTTGACCTGCACTGGCAAAGTTAGGCGCAAAGAAGTACGAATTCTCTTTTGCCGAGGTAATCCCATGCTGATAAACCGTTAGTTGGGTATTGCTATCAACCGTTGCTGGTGTAAACAGCAAGAAAGGCACCTCTTGCACCGATTTAATCTGCGGCACAGGACTGTAACGGGTAATAATCCGCTCAGGGTCCAATTGACTACCGTCAGCTTTGGTCAGCGTCACGCCAGCCAGCTTGAAAAGCTCGTTGACGATCTGTGATTTATCGTTACCCGTTAACACAGCAACGTCGGCACCCGCGTCGGTCAACTGCGAAGTAATGGTCGCTTTCTGCTCGGGATCTTGCAGAGCATTCAGTACTTTGACCAAGCTAGGGGTGGCTGACTCAAACGGCTGACTATTCCAATTGCTATCCGTTTCCAGATAGTAAGGTAGCTTGATGGTGCCTTTGCTCACATTAACATTGACGCCGTTAAACGCTGCTTTAAGCGTCGCCTTAATATTATCGGCATCATTGGGATCGAAGTACTGGGTAAACTGGGCATCGGCGTCCAATGCCGTATCGTAATCCTCAATGCCTGTAATATCGATGGTGTAGGCATCCGATAAATCAGCATTATTGGGGTTGGCGCCCGCTTTCCATACAGCAGCTAGGCTTCCAGCATTAAAGCCATTAGCCGTTGCTAGCTTGGTGTAGTTTAAGCTATCCCCCACCGATTGCGTTGAAAACCAGGTGGAGTAGACGATTTTGGTCGGATCAGCAGGAGTTGCGGCAGCTACCAGTTTTTCGACTCCCTGAATCACCGCTTCTGGTGCTTCAAGTAGTGAGTCTTCATAAGTGACAGTCTGGGATTTTAATCCCGCATAGCTCGATGGCATGCCAATCGGATCGCCGTTTACGTCCTGAATAGCATCGGTTAGAGCAATAATGTACTCACTGCTGGCATTGAGATCCTTAACAGGCAACACCGTCAGTGTGTCACTGGCCGCATCGCTCAGGACTTGAAAGTCGGTACCTTGTTGGAGCACCGCTTTAACGTTAGGTGTTCCCGTCATTGATTCGGTCAGTTCAATGAGATAAACCCCATTAGTCACAAGCCCTGAATTAAGGCCCGCGCCACGGAAATTAAATACCAAAGGCATCGAGGTTGACCAACCATCCATGGTATTCATAGCAGCCTTTGGGTTGGTAAGCGCGTTGTCACCTTCCGTGGGTATTTTTAGCGTCCCATCTTCACTGTCCATCAGCAAAAAGGTAGGAACAGGCACTGCCGCATTGGCACCTTGCAAGGTAAAGTCGACCGAAGTAGGTCGATCGATGGCGGTTTGAATATAACTTTCAAATTGAGGTGTGTTGGTATCACTGGCCGTTTCATCGCCACAACCAACCAAGATGAACGCGGTCGCCAAGACTGACAATTTTAATTGTGTTTTAAACATCGTGATATATCCCGGTTAGAACTGGTAATTAAGCTGAACAGAGCTGATATAAGCGGTTCCGTTAGAATCAAATTCGAGGTTTTGTTTCAGCTTATTTTTTTCTGTGAATGAGCCGTCACGACTGCGCACGATGGCAAAGCCGGCATCAATGCTGAGATCATTATCGTATTGATAGGTCAAACCCGTGGCATACCAGTAACGATCAGCGTCAGGGATACTCAGTGTGGCCTCACCGGCTTGTTCGTCATAGGCAAAACCAAGGCGACCCGTCCAGTGTTGATTAAACTGATACGTCGAGCCAATTGACCAACGGTCGTTATCTTTGTACGACTCATCTTTGACAAAACACACCTTGTTGTCAGTACATTCATCGGATGTGGCTCGTAGCTCGGTAAAGCTGCTCCAATTGGTGTGTTGATAGCTATAGTGGACGGCAAACGCGTCGGTCAGTTGGTGAAAGCCTGACACTTCCCAGTAAGACGGCAAAGATAACTCGAGGCGCCCTTTAACTGATGCAGATGTCGCACGACCACTGTCGTAGCTATCAAAGGTGCCATCATCAAAATCGAGATCCACTTTTGAGCGATAACCAACACCAAAACGGTGATTTTCATTGATTTCGTACAACGCACCAAGATTCCAACCGTACCCAAAGGTTTCACCCTCTAGACCAATCAATTTATCGGATGGATTATTGCTTGTAACGCTGTTCTTATTGTTTAAGTAAGGCGCAAGCGCTCCTTTATGACGGGTTAACTTTGCTTTGGCATAGGTAAGGCTCAGACCAGCACCAAGACTTAACTCAGGGGTCACTTGATACGCAATCGCCGGGTTTAAGTTGGTTGAGAGCAAATCGGTGTCACCGGCCAAGTCACCTGCTTGGATATCATCGGGATAATCGGTCGCGATACCATAGGTGGTGAATAGACCAATGCCCCAAGCCCACTTACCTTCTTGCGGGCTGACATAGAAGCCCGCTGGGACGACCTTCATCGGTGCCACATCTTTCGCATATTCATTATTGCTACGATCTTTTACATCAACATCGGGATCGATGATGGTTAACGCACCGGATAACTGGGCGCGGTCAAATCGCATCATGGCGGCAGGATTACGTGCCAATACGGAGGCATTGTCAGCCACCGCAGCGTCACCTGCAAACGCGCGTCCTAGCCCTGACGCGGATTGCTCAGATACCTGAAACCCAGCACCGTAGGCTTGGGTTGCTGCTAATACGCTAAGCGCGATTAAAGAATACTGCTTCTTGTTCACTCGTCGGACCTCCGAGGTCTTTTTTAATAATTAGTTTCAGATGTTAATAATTGGTAAACAGCGTGTCAAATCAGTGAGTTGAAACATGGAATCCAAAGAGGGCGGATTATAGAGAGCCAATGAGTGAGATAAAGGAGAACTTCATTGGTAAGACCAGCTCAGAGAAAAAGCGCCTAGTTTGCAGGCAAATACCGTAAAAACCTCAATTATTGTCGGTATTTTTACCCAATAGTTAGGCGTAGACTGTCGATCGTACATTGTGTTTTTTGCTATGACTTAATGAGGAGTCACTATGATTGAGCAAGGACAACCCTTACCCAGTACCACACTTAGCGAACTCACTGCTGAGGGAATGCAAACCCACGATATCCCTGCCCTTTTCGCCAACAAGAAGGTTGTGCTGTTCGCGGTGCCGGGTGCCTTTACCCCAACCTGTTCAGAGTCGCACTTACCGGGTTTTGTGGTGAAGGCGGATGAGATTAAAGCAAAAGGTGTCGATATGATTGCTTGCGTCTCCGTCAACGATGCCTTTGTGATACAGGCGTGGGGCGAAGCACAAAACGCCAATCAGATTCATATGTTGGCCGACGGCGATGGCAGCTTTACCCAAGCGCTAGGGTTGGAAATGGACTCAGGGAAGTTTGGGGGTATTCGCTCGCAGCGTTATGCGATGGTGATTGATAATGGCATCGTCACGCATTTGAACGTTGAAGCGCCAAAAAGCTTTGAAGTCTCCAGTGCCGAGGCGATTCTCGCCCTGCTGTAGCGGTGAATTAGCGGTGGCATTTGTCGCCACCGCGTCATGATTTACACCGACTTTTCAGTGACTTTACGACGAAGTACATACTTTTGCACTTTGCCCGTCGATGTTTTTGGGAGCGCGGTAAAGATCACCTTTTTCGGCGCCTTGAAGTGCGCCATTTGTTCTCGGCAAAAAGCAATAATGTCTGCTTCGGTCACGGCTGATGCTTCGGTCGTTTTAACAAACGCACAGGGGACCTCACCCCATTTTTCATCGGGCATCGCAATCACCGCCACTTCTTCAATATCAGGGTGACGGTACAGGACGTCTTCCACTTCGATACTGGAAATGTTCTCCCCGCCACTAATGATAATGTCTTTGAGTCTGTCCTTGATTTCGATGTAATTATCGGCATGCCATACCGCTAAGTCGCCAGTGCGAAACCAACCGTTACTCATGGCATCTTCCGTCGCACTCGGGTTCTTTAGGTAGCCTTTCATCACGATGTTACCGCGAACAAAAATCTCACCTAGCGTACCACCATCTTTTGCCACTGGTTTAAACGTCACCGGATCGGCAACCATCAGTCCACCTTGCATTGGGGCCCGTACACCTTGGCGCGCTTTCATGCGTGCTTTTTGTTGTTGCGAGAGTTGATCCCAGTGGTGTTGCCAATCACACACCACACAGGGGCCGTAAGTTTCAGTGAGGCCATAAACGTGAGTCACTTCAATCCCCATCGCTTCCATCCCTTCAATCACAGAAGCCGGAGGTGCCGCCCCTGCAGTCATCGCTTTAACCGTATGGTGAATCTCAGCTTTTAGCGTCGGATCTGCGTTATTCATCATGTTCAGCACAATCGGCGCACCACAGAAATGGGTCACTTTATGGGTTTTTATCGCATCAAAGATAGGCTCTGCCCGTACATGCCGTAGGCTGACACTCACCCCCGCCGTTGCAGCAACCGTCCAAGGAAAACACCAACCATTGCAATGGAACATCGGTAGCGTCCAAAGATAGACAGGGTGCGCATCCATATTCCAAGACAACACATTGCTCACGGCATTCAGGTGGGCACCACGATGATGATAGACCACGCCTTTGGGGTTGCCGGTTGTCCCTGAGGTGTAATTAAGTGAAATGGCCTGCCATTCATCGTCTGGCAATGCGTACTGATAATCACAATCCCCTTGTGCTAAAAAAGTCTCGTACGTAGTCTCACTGATACAGTCGCCATGTGGGTACAAAGGATCGTCAATCGCAATCACCAGTGGGCGATGTTTGATCATCTTTAACGCCCGCTTAGCCACTTTCGTCATTTCTTTGTCGACGATAAAGACTTTGCTTTCCGCATGCTCGAGAATAAACGCGACGGTTTCCGCTTCCAACCGAGTGTTAATGGTATTGAGTACGGCACCTGTCATCGGCACGCCAAAATGCAACTCAAAGACTTCGGGTAGATTGGGGGCCATCACCGACACCGTATCACCGAGTCCAATGCCTGCTTGGCTCAATGCCGAGGCAAATTGACGACATCGCTGATCCACTTGCTGCCAACTCCAACATAAATGACCGTGAACGCTAGCCGGATAATCTGGATAGACGCTAGCGGCTCGCTCGAGGAAAGAAAGTGGACTCAGTGTTTGATAGTTGGCTGGACTTTTGTCCAAGCCAAGCTCATAGATGTTATTGGCTGACATAACGCGCTCCTTGCTGACTTTGTCTAGATAACTAGATCAACCTAGCATGTCATCAAGCATGCGCTATTCAACTTAAGTCGATGTGGCGGCGAGAACGCAAAAAAGCCCAGCGATGCTGAGCCTTTGTTATTGATGATCCACCGTTTGATACGAGCGATCTATGCTGTGTAGCCAGCGGGCGAGATCTTGAGTGGCAATGACCCACGTTTGATCATGACAAAAAGGCTGGCATTCCACCGCTTGGACTTGCCATATCGCATTCGCGATGACCAAACTGACGCGACGCTCAGGATCGTTCATCACATCAAATACCGATACGGCGCCAGATTGTGCCTGCAAATAGGTTTCGAGTTGCTGCGCCGACGCAAACGATAAGCGAGACGTGCCCAAGGCTTCACTCAATCCGGCTAAGTTAACCGTAGCTTTGCCCGGTAATACCACCAAGAAAAAGCGCTTTCCCTTTCTATCCTTCAACAACAAGTTCTTGGTCGGGTTTGCATCAGTATGCAAACCGAGCTCGTCTGCTTGTTCACACGTATAGACAGGCTGATGGCGGTATATTTTTACCGAAATACCGTGCGTATTTAGGCTTTGAAACAGCGCGGCCTGTTGACTAGATAGCGGAGGATTACCCGTCATAACGATCCTTATTGATTGAAATACATCGCCGGAATGCGACCTTAATACTTACGGGCTGGTTGCTTTATCTTACGCGTGGACAGCCCTGATTAACTATTAGTCTTTCTTATGTCACTTAAGAATAATTAAATACACTTATTTAGCATAAAAATGTAACTTTACCGCAATGTTAATCACAAGGAGAGGAAAATGGTACTCAAGGTGAGCTTTCAATCGGGTCGTCAAGTCACCTATCATCGACATGCTAAAAAACTACACATCCACTTAGCGGCGACCAAACTATCAACACGCTGGGCGAAGCGCCATCCAACCTCTGTGCGTAGCACAAGATAAGTCGTTACTTCGACGATGAGTCTGAGGTAACCGATTGAAAATATTGCGCACGGAGCATTTGTAACTCACCACGTTGAGCCGCACTATCCAAATATGCGTCAATCTGCGCTACTAAGTCATTCGCTTGTGGCGCATATCGGCTCACTTGAGCATGAAATGCTTTCGGGTTGGGCAGCGCGATATAAGCGAGATCGCGTGAAAATTGATAGAGATCTAACCGTATGCCTCCTAAAATGGGCTCTATTTCACTGGCCAGAAAGCGACACCGCCCCGCTTCTAACATCCGCAACGCTTGCTGCAAAGTATTGGCTTCAAACCTCGGCTTGGGATTATCGTCAAACGCCGTATAGTTATATCCATTCACACCACAAATGGACTGTGTTGCCGATAGATTCGGTTGCGCTTTTGTATCTGGCGCACCAATGTATAAATACCCCAAAGATATGGAATAGAGGGGCTGCGTAAAGCGACTATATTGCGCCCGAGCAGGTTTATAGCTGGCATCCCAAGTGAGATCACAACGGCCTGACTCACGTGCCAGTTCATGTTGCACACGCGCCCAAGGCATAAATACCAGTTGATAGGCAATGTCGTTACGCTCTAATGCGGTGAGCACCAAATCTGTCGCATAACCTGTCAAGGTATCCGCTTTTTGCTGTCGCGTTTCTCCCTGCCAATAGGTGTATGGCGGCCAAGGACTCCCATCCCCCACACAAACATTGAGCGGCTCTGATGTGGCTGGTGCTGACCATACTTGAAATGGCGCGATGGTCAGCCAAATAGCAATGCACGCTTGAATCCAGTTAGTCATGCAGCAACTCACTTTCTTGGCTGGCTATTTAGTGTATCAGTTTAGCATGCAGCATCTACCCGCATACTCTAAGCGACTTGCCGTTTACTCAGACGACGCGTTTAACAACAACGAAAGCGTGAGAACCGCATCTCGGCTTCGTCCTGTCTCCACAAAACCCAGCGCTTGATACAATGAAGCGGCGGGATTTTCTGCAAAAACGCGCAATGCTAACTGCGCATAGCCAGACGTTTGGGCATGGGCTATCGCCCAAGTGATTGCCTCGCGGCCGATCCCTTGACGCTGCTTACTCGGCTCAATCTGTAAATCGCGGATAAAAAGTGTTTCACCGTCTGACTTCAAGCGAATCACACCACAACGTTTTCGCTCATGGCGAATTTCATAATTATCAAAAACTCGCCAACTTTCCATAAACATCTGTGGATTCCAAGCGATTTTCCTCGCTTCATAGTAAGGGGCCATATTCTCTTGAGTCAGCTGTTGGCTGTAATTCGCATCCGTTGTCGGACCAATCGCCACATCCATGTTGTTCTCCTGTTATTCACGCTTGGATAAGCTTGCTTTAACGGCACTCACACCTTGCCAATCTTCCAGCTCTTGCTGAGGCTTATCGGTCCTAAATTGCTGATACAGCGCGATGCCTTGCGGATCTTCCAGCACATCAACCGTCACCCCTTTCGCTTGCAGTATAACCTCGTTACCACTGGCGCTGGTGATATCCCCTACCACCACTCGAGAGAAGCCACGCATGGCGATCAACGCCGCGCACACATCACATGGGCTTAAACTGGTAAACAAGGTTGTTTGGCTGAAGTCGATTCGCCCGGCATCACGTATCGCGGCCGTTTCGCCGTGATTGTAGGGATGATTTTCTTGCACCAAGGTATTATGCCCTTTACCTACAATTTGACGTGTCTCATTGTCAACAATCACCGCACCGATGGGGCACCCTCCTTCATCAGCGCTTTTTTGGGCCAACAACACTGCGATGCGCATCAAGTCGGCATCGGTCAGTTTTTGGCTAAAGCTGTTATCCACCAGCACCGGCAAACTGCGCGTTGGCATATGCGCCACGGCACGCAGCGCGGCTTCCGTTACCGTGCTATTTGCATTGAGTAGCATCGACGTTCTCCTTATTCGGTTTCGCTGATGACACTGACCTGAGCCAACCCACAAGATCATCAATTTACCACCAATGAATGAACCAAACAGTGATAAGGTTTGTACTGGTCAGTTCGATATTTGTTATTGGTTTAATCAACCTTTTGCGCCTTCGTCTGTACTCATAAGCCAAGAGTGGTGATAGCAATTCTGTTCAGGGATTTTTATGATAAAACGTTTGATTATTATGTTAGTCGCATGTGGCCTCGTTTTTGGGGGAATTTTTGCCTACAAAGCAGTGGGCAATCATTTTATGAACCAATTCTTTGACAGCATGCCTGCTCCTACGGTCACCGTGACGGCCACTGCAGTCTCAACCCACCCTTGGCGTGAACAACAAACTACCATTGGTAGTTTTGCGGCCATTAATGAAACCCAACTAACCACCGAAGCAAGCGGCATCGTCAACGATATTATGTTCGATAACGCGACGTCGGTGAAAAAAGGACAATTGCTCCTCACGCTGGATGCCAGCGTTGATGAAGCAGAGCTTCGTCGGCTCGAGTCCGTGGCAGAACTTGCCCAGCTTGAACTGCGGCGTTATCAGCAACTATTCAAAGATAAAAACATCTCCGAGTCAGAGCTAAAGCGCAAAGAAAGTGAAGCCAAGCAAGCGATTGCCGCTGTCGACAGCCAAAAAGCGCGCATTGAGCAAAAGTCATTAACCGCGCCTTTCGACGGCATCATTGGCATCCGAGAAGTCAGTCTTGGCCAATTAATGTCCCCGGGGACAGCGGTTGCGACACTCACGTCAGTGACCCCGATTCACCTCAACTTTACCTTACCGGAACAGCAACTCAGCACGTTGAAAAATGGTCAAATCGTTTCTGCCACGATTAGCGCACAGCCTGACGAGGTCTTTGCCGGCACAGTGACTGCAATTTCGCCGGTTGTCACGCCGTCGAGTCGCAGTGTTGATATTCAAGCCACCTTTGACAACCCAGATGCCGTTTTACGGTCAGGTATGTTCGCACGCGTGAGCCTTGATCAAGGTGAAGAAACGCAAAATGTCTTGCTGGCACCACAAAGCGCGATTCAATTTAATCCGTATGGCAACGCAGTCTTCGTGATCCAAGAGCAAGACGATGCATTGACGGTACAACAGCGCTTTGTGCAAACGGGCGCGCGCCGCGGTGACATGATTGTGATTAAAGACGGCCTTCAACCCGGTGACCGTATCGTTACCTCCGGCCTACTTAAGCTCCGTAACGGCAGCAACATCAAGGTCAGTGACAATGAGCGTGTTCAGCCGAGCGAAGATCTTGATCCCAACGTTGTGAATCAATAGGAGCGATTCGATGCGATTTACCGACGTCTTTATCAAGAAACCCGTCTTGGCCTCCGTAGTGAGCCTATTCATTATCTTGCTCGGCTTACGCGCCATCACCGACATGAATGTGCGTCAGTTCCCCGAGATCAAAAATGCAGTGGTCAGTGTCTCTACCACTTATATCGGTGCAGATGCCGACCTGATCCAAGGCTTTATCACCACGCCGCTGGAGCGTGAAATCGCTGCCTCAGAAGGGATTGATTACTTAGTCTCCACATCAACCGCCGGAGTGAGCACCATTGAGGCCTACTTGCGTCTCGATTACGATCCGAATGAAGCACTCACGCAAATTGCCGCACAGGTGAATAAGGTGCGCTCAGAGCTACCTGATGATGCCCGTGAGCCCGTTGTTACCCTGCAGGTGGGGGAAACGGTCGCGGCAATGTACCTCGCGTTCTACTCTGACGTCCTCACTGATAATCAAATTACTGATTACTTGGTCCGTGTGGTCGAGCCACAGCTCTCGACGATTCCCGGTGTGCAGCGTGCTGATGTGTTGGGTGCCAGTAGCTTTGCGATGCGGATCTGGCTCGACTCGGTCAAAATGGCCGCTTACGATCTCACCGGTACGGATGTGATTGCCGCCCTGCGCAGCAATAATGTGCTTGCGACGCTAGGGCGCACCAAAGGCCAAGACGTGGCGATTGATTTGAACGCCGCCACCGACATTCATGACGTGAAACAATTTGAAGATCTGGTGATAAGCAGTGATGGCCAATCTGTTGTGCGTTTGAGTGATGTGGCGACCGTTGAGCTCGGCGCCGAAAGTTACCAAACATCGGTGAACTTTAACGGGCTCGATGCCACCTTTATCGGCATCGAAGTCTCGCCAGATGCCAATGCGCTGGATGTGATTGAGGCGGTGAATCAGGTGTGGGATGCCGACATTACCACCCAATTGCCTCAAGGGTTGTCAGCGTATATCGCCTATGATTCAACCGAGTATATTGATAATGCCATTGATGAAGTAGTGATATCGATTATTCTCGCCTTAGCGATCGTAGTCTTTGTCATTTATGGCTTTTTAGGGTCGTTACGCTCGGTAATTATTCCTGCGGTCGCGATCCCCGTATCGCTCATCGGCACCTTCTTTTTAATGTGGCTATTAGGGTTCTCCATCAACCTACTAACGCTACTTGCCATGGTGCTTGCAATTGGTGTGGTGGTCGATGATGCGATTATCATGCTTGAAAACGTGCACCGACATATCGAAGAAGGCAAAAGCCGAACACAAGCTGCGCTGGAAGGCGCGCGCGAGCTGGCGTGGCCGATTATCACTATGTCGACCACCTTGGTCGCGGTGTTCCTGCCCATCGGCTTTGTCGGTGGGTTAACTGGGGTGTTGTTTGTTGAATTTGCCTTTACCCTCGCCGCGTCGGTGATCTTATCCGGCGTCGTGGCTCTCACGCTCTCGCCCATGATGTGTGCCTACGTGCTCAAGCCCTATCAAGCAGACAAAGCGACCCAAGAACGCTCCCTTGAGCACTGGCTGGATAAGCAGTTTGACCGGCTGCATCATCGCTACCAACGCACACTCCATAGCTTGTTGAATACCAATGCGGTGATCCTCACGTTTGGCGCGATTGTTTTAGTGTCTTGCTATTTTTTGTTTATCACCAGTCCCTCTGAACTTGAGCCCGCTGAGGACCAAGGGTTTGTGTTCTCCATACTCGAAGCCGACAGCCAAACCACGCTGGATGCGTTGTCTGCCAGTACCGACGAATTAAACCGACTGATTGACGATGTACCAGAAATCGACAACGTCTTTATTATCAATGGCTCTGGCGGCACCAATAACGCAATAGCCGGTATTGTACTCGCGCCGTGGGATGAGCGAGAGCGCAGTACCCAAGCGATCTTGGAAAACGAGATTCAACCCTTTATGGACAGCCAACCGAGCTTAAGTAGCTTTGCCTTGGTGCCCCCTTCACTGCCGTCTCCGGGCGGCGGCACACCGGTTGAATTTATTATCGGTTCGACACAACCCTTTGAAGCGATTAATGAAGTGGCGAACAATATCGTGGGCAAAGCGATGCAAACGGGGCGGTTTATCTTTGTCGATACCGATCTGAGCATTGACCGCCCCAAACAAACGGTCAACATCGATCGTGAAAAGGCGGCTTTGATGGGCGTGAGCATGCAACAGCTCGCCGCGGATATGGGCTCACTGTTATCTGGGGCGGATGCGGGACGCTTTTCACTCGAAAACCGCTCATATCGAGTGATCCCGCAAGTCGCGCGCAGTGAACGTCTCACGCCAGAACAATTGCGCCAGTTTTATACCCGAAACCAAGACGGTGAATTGGTTCAGCTGTCAACCTTAGTGACCTTAGAAGAAAGTGTGCAGCCCCAAGCATTGCGCGGTTTTCAGCAGCTGAATGCGGTGAAAATTTCCGGAGTGCCCCGCCCTGGCGTGCCTTTGGGGGAAGCGCTGGGTGTACTCGAAGAGATTGCAGCGACAGAATTGCCAGCAGGCTTTAGTGTCGATTATGCCGGACAGTCACGCCAGTTTATGAGCGAAGGTCAGCAACTGGTCGTGACCTTCTTCTTTGCTTTAATCGTGATTTTCTTGATCTTGGCGGCGCAGTTTGAGTCGTTTAAAAACGCGATCATTATTTTGGTCACCGTGCCAATGAGTGTCTGTGGCGCACTGATATTTATCAGCCTCGGGTTTACCACCTTGAATATTTACACCCAAGTCGGCTTGCTCACCCTTGTCGGCCTGATTGCCAAACACGGGATATTGATCGTCGAGTTCGCCAATCAGCTCCAACAAGAAGGACGAACTAAACGTGAGGCGATTGAAGAAGCGACCGCCATCCGTTTACGCCCAATCTTGATGACCACGGCGGCGACGGTGCTCGCCATGATCCCGCTCTTGATTGCCTCAGGAGCCGGTGCTGGCGCCCGTTTTGCTATGGGGCTGGTGATAGCCAGTGGGATGACATTGGGGACCTTGTTCACCCTGTTTGTGGTACCTGCGATGTACCTGTTCTTAGCCAAAACCATCACGCCGGCATCCACCGAGTTATCGCCAGCGCACACGCATCATAGCGATTAATCGAAAAATCGCACCCATTGGGGCCACTGAAAAGTGGCTCCTATTGTCTCGGGCAACAGCCTTTTATATCCGGTTACGCGCTAAGAGGACATAAAGCGCGCGAGGACGAATTCCACCAGCAATCGAACACGCAAAGGCACTTGTTCGCGATCTCGATAGAGCAAAAATAGCGTGCGCGCTCGACTGCACCATTGCGGCAACACGCGCTGTAATTCACCCTGTTCTATCAAAGGTAGCGCGGAATAATCAGGAATATAGCCGATGCCAAATCCGGCCTGCACCGCATGGGTTAACATCTGAATTTCATCCACTTCTGCACGTATGCCCGTGGTGGCTTGATAATCAAACGCCTCCCCCGTTTGATGATGTGTGAGCTCCCAGACCGTCATCGGATGACAAATCACCACCGGTTTACCCCTCAGATCATTAGGAGAGCGAACGTCGTGATAATCACTGTCAGGGCTGGCGCACAAAATGAAGTGAATATCGGTGAGCGGCCGTGCAATCCAGTTTTCCACTACCGGATTCCCGACCCGAAACACCACATCCATGCCCTCCGCTTCAATGTCTATCAAACTATTAGAAAAGTTAATATCCAGTTGAATCTCGGGATACTCACGCATAAAGTCGAAAAAGACGCGGCGTAAAAACTGCTTACCAGCATTGATCGGTGCGCTAATACGAATTTTGCCTTGGGGGTGATGTTTCTCGCTCACCAAATCATCGCTCAGTGTCTGCAACTCATCGAACAACCCTACGGCACGTTCAAAATAGCGATGGCCAATTTGGGTCAGAGAGATACGATGTGCATCGCGATTGAGTAAACGCAGGGCAAGATCCTGCTCAAGCTGGCGAATTCGACGGCTGAGGGTCGATTGCGGCATGGCAAGCTGCTGCGCTGCGGCTTTAAAACTCCCCAACTGCGCCACAGTACAAAAACAGCGCAAATCGTCTAAAGAATAATTAAGTTTCATTATTGGAATCTGCCGTTCTAATATTGCCTATTTATTCACATTTTGAAACTTATACACTAGCGCACATGGTTTAATAAGTCAGGTCTTCATATGAACACTACATCTATTTGGAAAGCCATTGCCCTACTCATTTTATGTGCTTTTTTTTGGGGCAGCACCTTTCCTATTGGTAAAGACGCACTCAATGAGGTTAATGCACTCACGCTTGTTTTTTGGCGGTTCGGAGTCGCGGCCCTTTGTCTTGGCGTCTATCTCAAGGCGACTCGCGCTACAATTCCGCACCTCAGTGCCAGACAATGGCTGTGGGCAACCACCGTTAGCGCTGTGGGGATTGGCGGGTTAAACCTGTGTTTATTTACTGGGCTCGAGTATACCCAAGCCACCAATGGCTCACTGATTATGGCGTTAAGCCCTTTAGTGACGTCTTTGATTGCCTGCGTAGCAATACGTGCGCTTCCACGTAAAGGCCAAGTCTTTAGTTTAGTGGTGAGTTTATCCGGAGTGTTGTTGGTTATCACCGACGGGCAGTGGGATGTTTTACGCAACCTCAACTTTAACCAGGGCGATCAAATGATTTTCACTGGGATGTTCGCATGGAGCGCGTATACCTTTTTCAGCCAAGGCATTGGTCGCTGGATGCCGGTTATCCCTTATACCTTTCTTGGCATGCTCAGTGGCGCAACCGTGATTGGCGTTATGTGTGCAGCCACACCAGATGTTCATCCCTTTGGCGAGGTAATGGTTGCGAGCCAAACCACGGTGTCAGAGCTACTTTATATTGGTGTGCTGGGTACGGTTGCGGGATACTTGCTCTGGCTAAACGGTGTGCGTCATCTCGGCTCAGCGAATGCTGCACTATTCTTTAACTTTGTGCCTGTTTTCGCGGTGCTCGCCGCCTTTTTAATGGGTCAATCCGTGAGTCCAATTCAGCTATTAGGGATTGCTGTCGTTATTGCGGGATTACTATTACCTCGCTTGCCCCACCCAGCACGTTGGCGGCTTGCGCTGTTACGCTCAGCCTAAAGGTGACTAAATAAAACAATAGCCTTTGCCGTGATCGGTTTGTAAGCGCTCTGGCGGAAAACCCACGTCAGAGAGCTTTTTGCGCACACGGCTTAAATGCATATCGAGGCTTCGATCATCAGGGCTATAGGCTTTTTTTAGGACTTGACGATAAAGCAGCGGCTTACTGAGGGTGGTACCTTTATGTTGAGCAAGAATCCATAGCAAATCAAACTGCAAAGGGGTTAGCTTTACTGGGGTATTGTCAATACGGACGCGCTGCGTGTGTTGTTGCATCCATAAGCTATCAATGTGTACCTGGCCAGACGAATCTTTCATGGCAGTGATGGCATGACGACGGTGTAAAGCCATAGCCGCACGCAATAAACACTCTTCCAAATCGAAGGGGACAGATAACACATCGTCAGCCCCAGCCTGCAATGCCGCAACGCGATCGACCGCGGACTGACTCTCAATTAATGCGATAAATGGATATTGGCCGGTTAGCTTAGCAAGCTGCGCAGAGGCGGCAGCCCCATCGGGTAACCAGGCGAACACAAATCCCGTATCCCAATCAGGCATTGCACTATCAGAGGCGACCACGGTGACATCGCAGCCACATTCCTTTAGACGTGCCACCAACATTTGGAGGGATGGAATACTGTCAGATCCGCGCACCACAATCGCGGGTTTTGTAATGGCGAAAAACTCCTTATACATTCACCTATCCTGCAACATGATAAAATAAAGCGCGCAGAATAGGGATCAGACCATGACCCAACCACTCTGCACGTCTCGATTGTCTTATAACCACATACCATAAAGCAAGGAACGAGCTAGGCCATAATGCTCACTCTCCGGTGGCTCCTCCCTATGAGTGAATTAAAAGCGGTTGACTCTATAAGGCTGCATATCCACATCGGTTGGTTCACCATCCATCATTTGTCCCAACAGCTTTCCTGTTACCGGCCCCAAGGTGAAACCTTGGTGACCATGGCCAAACGCTAACCATAACCCTTCTTGATCCGGCGCCGGACCAATAACAGGTTTCATATCTGGCATACAGGGCCGCCCGCCTTTCCAGGGTGACGCATCGAGACGGTTACCAAGGGGGTAAAGTGAGCGTGCGACGTTTTCGGCAGCGTCGAGTTGTCGCTCATCAGTAGGCGCATCCAATGCTGTCAATTCCGCACCAGTTGTGAGTCGAACGCCAGATCGCATCGGTGCCAGCAAATAACCGACTTCGGCATCCATCACCCAGTACTTAAGCGGTGAGTTGGAGTTATTGGCATAGTGCATATGGTAGCCTCGCTTGGCGAATAAAGGCACATCGATCCTCTGCTGGCGTAGCCAGTGAGCAGACCAAGGCCCCATCGCCATGACCACCTGATCCGTAGAAAACACGTCAGTAT
Source organism: Salinivibrio sp. ES.052 (assembly GCF_900141775.1). Lineage (GTDB taxonomy): Bacteria > Pseudomonadota > Gammaproteobacteria > Enterobacterales > Vibrionaceae > Salinivibrio. The sequence goes on from NZ_FSRI01000001.1 coordinate 1,124,187, forward strand.
TCGTCTCAACCAGCCAGCGTCTACCTTGGCGTTTTAACCCCGTCAACGAGGAATGTTTAATGGCCCCTCCTTTACGTTTTACGTCAGCGGCGTACGCTTCAACCAAAGCGCCGGGATCGGTCACAGTCCAAGGCTGTTTCCAGTGGATAGCCCCCGCGAGCGGTACCGTTAAACTCGGCACCATGGCGACCACCCGTTCACCATCCAGCGCCTCATACTCAACCCCGTAGTTTGCGTTATCTGACGCTGCTCGCGTGCATTCTTCATCGAAGGCTTTTTGGGTGCGAAATAGCTTGAGATAGCCTTCTTTGTGGATCAGTGATTCGGCATTTGCGGACGTAATCATTTCATCATGCGTCTCGAGGGATTGCATGATCAACGCCGCATACTCTGGCACTAATTTTTTGTATTTACTCTCACTGGAATGGTGCCAGTACTGCAACAATGGGTGGGCGGCTCGAATAACACTGGTAGGTCGGTAACGAATATCGACCGAACGATTCGGTAACACACGCAACAAAGTAGCAAGGTCACGCGGAAAAGCGTAAGGCCTGACCGCTTCACGCTGAATAATCCCAGCATTACCAAACGAGGTTTCTTGTCCCGGCGGCACTCTATCTACCACAGTGACATCATACCCTCGGTTTAAAAGGTGCCACGCCACAGACACACCCACCATCCCTGCTCCTAGTACTACCACTTGCTTTGCCATACTTCACTCCCTGAATAACTTGATATTGTGTTTTTATTGTTCTGTGCTTGTATTGTTACACGTGGCTATTTTTTACACATAAGTTACAAGCTTTTAACCCATGCGGGTAGGGGCACTTCACAATCAATCTCACACTTTTCCTACCGCAACGAACACGGATTATGGACACAAAGCTAGCTATTCACTGTCAATGAAACAATTTACTTTTTTTACTGATTCAAGCTAGCTAGCGCACACTTCCCACAGAGAAATAGGCGCAAGTGGTTACTATTTAGACCTACCTATGTGAGAGTGATTGGACACTCTCGACGTAAAAGGAAGCAATATGGCTGACTATGATCCAAACAAAGGCTTCGTCGCCATCCTGGGATGGAGTCTCAATGCAATAGATGCGATTAGCCGTTTCGATCGTAAGTATGTCGTTGTCGCCCCTACGTGGGCAGAAGAGTACGCCAAAGAGCATAATATCCCCTACCTTCCTTGGGACTTTGAGCGTCTCAATGATCGATCATTTGAAATAGCGAACACGTTGCAAGAAATGGGTGTCGATGTCGCCATTCCATTGTTCGAAGAAACCGTAGAGTGGGCCGGCGCCATTAACGCCGTACTACTTAAAAACCCAAAATTGATGGGCCAATCACTCCTCTTCCGTGATAAATCCTTGATGAAACGCCGTGCACAAATCGGTGGCATTCGCGTCGGTATCTTTGAAGAAGCGCAAGACAAGTCGGACGTTGTTCGCTTTTTAAGACGCGTTAACCAGGCCTTGTTAAAGCTTGATGGTGACCTGAATGATCCTATCCACCTCAAAGCCTTTGATAAAGCGGGCTGCGAAGGGCACTGGATGATTCGCGAACCGGATGACCTCGATCGCGTTTCAGATGAAGAATTTCCACTATTAATGGAAAGTCACCTTGATGGCTGGGAATTTGCGGTAGAGGCGTTTATAAAAAACCGTAAAATCCAGTTTTTGAACATTTCAGAATACGTCACCCTTGGTTATTCTGTTTTCGTCCCGGCCTCGCCCGAGCTGGAAAAATATCGAGAAAAAGTCACTCAGGAAATTGAAAAGCTGATTGAAGCGTTTGATATCGACTTTGGTTTTATCCACCCAGAATACTTTGTGACCAATGATGGCCAGATGTACTTCGGTGAAGTGGCTTATCGACCACCGGGCTTCCAAGGCTTTGAAATCATTGAGCGCGTCTACGACTTTAACTGTTATCAAGCCATGGTGGTTGCCTTTGATCCTCATACCACCCAAGAAGAACTCGATACATTCTTCCCAACGCCTATCAAAGATGCCAAAGGCGTCGCCGGTACCTTTGGTGTCTATCCAAGACGTCGAGTGGTAAACCAGTTGGCCATTCCAGAAGCTACCGAAAATCATGATTACTTTGAGTTTCATGAGCTACAATCGCCTATGGAAGGGAAAGTACCTAAGCGTAGTGCGTTTGGGACACACTGGGGGCTATTGCACTTCTTCGGTGATGATCCACACGTCATGCGCGACCTCTTAAAAGCACAGGAAGATCTTGATTTTTATGTCTAGCTTACTGAATAAGCTCGACCATGCTGTTGAACAACTTGGTCAAGTGAGTTCCATCGCCAAAGCACGCCACCAATTTCACGTTATTGATATTTGTGGCCGTGTATTGGTACAGGATGACGGTATTAATCAACTGCACTCACGGATTGTCACCCTCACAGAGGTAGGCCTTTTTGAGGGAACAGATTGGGGGCAGCCCGAGTATCTCGTACCGAATCTGGTGCCGGACACGCTCGCGCATGCCGATAAAGCCACCGTGATACTGGACTGCCTCAGCCAGCTTCGGATGCTGGCTATCGTCGAGGGGAAGTTAGCCTCCCCTCTTTTTTCCCAACAAGAAGCTCACCAATTTCTGGCCAAGGTATTAAGCCTCAATTTGTCGCTCGTCATGGGCCTGACCGATGAGTCGAGTCGCGTTCGACTCGGTGCGATGGCACCCGCCATAAGTACCTTATATCGTTTTATTCTCAGCCACTTGGGCTATGAAACCATTCTCAGTAAGCTGGTTGATGAGGTTTGGCGTGTACTCGCACAGCGCCCTATTCAGGTCAACCCAATAAAGTCGATGATCAATCAGATCTCTATCTTAGTCTCACAAGAGCAGATTAATTTAGGTGAAGCAAAACTCGGCATTGATCGCCTTGTTAGTGCGTTATACGGCCCAACGCAAGGCTGTTATGACGATCCGGGATTGGACGCGTACTGTGAGCGCCTTGATGCAATGGATAGCAATTCTTTGCAACAAGAGGCGATGGGCTTTGCGCGCGCCATGCACGATGTCGGCTTAGCGTCTGACTATCACGCCGCATTTTTACGTTGGTTGTTGGATAACGAAGGCAGCGACACGCTCCCCACCGCACTAGGCTTGAGCAACACCGGACTAGACTGCTTGGTCACGTATCGCCAGCTGGTGCATACATTGATCCGAGAAGCTATTTATCCACAAACCGCGCAAGCCGTGTATGGTTTGGCAATGATGCTTGAGCGTGGGGTATTGTTCGATGCGCCCGTCGCACCCAGTTTGTGGCGTCAGGTTCATCTCAACCTGCACCCGGACGTCGCCACTACCCTAACCCTCGCCTTTGGTGACCAACTCCCTGCTCGCGTTCACCTGTTAGCAGGTGTGATGTCAGTGCTTGGCCAACCGCTAGGCGTGGCTCAAGGTAATAATCCGACTTGCCAATCGGCACGTGCCATTTCTATGTGGGCTTATAACGACCCCGACTATTTACTTAACTGCATTGTCCAAGTGGCCTGCAACACAAGTTTGCGCATGCACTTTGAGGGGCAATCGTTAGACTCTCATACCCTCTTGCAAGGTCTGAGCACCGCGTTACCATTTGATACCGACCCGGTTTCAGTCGTCCTTGTCCCTCACTTAGACAAGCTGTATATCGAAATGGGTCGGCGCTGTGTTAGCAGAGACCAAGATCCCCATAAATGGATCAATCCAGAGTTTCATGGTTGGTACGTGGGACGAGAGTTTATGATTGCGGTTGACGTTAAAACTGGCCAGCTCAAAGAGTTTGATAACTTCATTGAACGCTTTTACCGAAGTTATCATCCGTTGTACAACGGCAATATCCCGGTTATCCACCCACAGCCAGTCGGCGTCGCTGTCACTAGTAGCCAAGGTCGATTTGTTGGCTGGCATGCTATCACGTTAATACGCATTGCCCTCGACCAAGACAGTGTGATGCGGGTTTATTTTTACAACCCCAACAATGATAGCGGCCAAGACTGGGGACATGACGTGGTTGTGTCAACGCAAGGAAAGGGAGAGCAATACGGGGAAGCATCCCTGCCCTTTGAGCAATTTTTATCTCGCTTATACTTGTATCATGATGACACCATCCAAGTCGGGGTGAAAAGCCCACTGCCAAGCAATGCACTCAATGAAATTAAGCGCATGGCTGTCGCCAGTTGGGCTCAAGATCGAATAGAAGATAGCCCAGATGCTATTGCAAACGGTTAAACATCAGCCTGCTCAGTGATAGCCATCGCGCCGAGCAGGTGTTCAATATTTATCCACTAGGCCTTTAAATGTCAACCACTTACCCCCACCTCTGATTTGTAGTTGATAAAAGTGAGGCTCGACAATTATGAAAGCGCCACATTCACCACTAATAACACCGCCAAAGGTTACAAACGCAGAGGGGAAAGCTCGTCGCGTAGGCGTTGAGTTAGAATTAAGTGGCTTAGAGCTGGATACCATCACCCGTTTAGTGGCCGATTTTTTCTCTCTCAACGTAAAACGCGGCGGCCGATATGATCGTCGCTTGAGCGGAGACAAAGCCGGAGACTGGGTAGTGGAACTCGACTATGCCAAGCTCAAGCGCTTGGGACAAAGCGATCGCAGCGGAAACACCGTGACCAATCGACTTGACCAATCGGCTGAAGACCTATTGGCATGGGCGGCAAAAGCCTTTGTTCCCGTGGAAATTGTCGGTCCTCCTCTTCCACTTGATCGCCTGCATGAAGTTGACCAATTAATTGCTCATCTCCGTCAGCAAGGCGCCGAGGGAACCGAAGACAGCCCAGTTTATGCGTTTGGCATGCAGCTCAATCCAGAGCTGCCTGATTTAACCGCCAAAACGATTTGTGCTCATTTAAAAGCATTCTTATGTTTGTATGACTGGCTTTTAAAGCGTGCCGATATTGACCTTTCTCGGCGTCTAACCAACTATGTGGATCCCTTTCCTAAAGCGTATATTGAGCGTGTGCTAGCCGCTGATTATTGGCCGGATCTCGATACCCTAATCGACGACTATCTGATTGATAATCCCACACGAAACCGAGCGTTAGATATGTTGCCCTTATTTGCACATCTCGATCCTGAGCGCGTCAATGCGGCCGTCAACGACGGGCTTACCAAGGCGCGACCCACGTTTCATTATCGGTTGCCGGACAGTAAAGTCAGCCAACCCCATTGGGGCATTCACGAAGCATGGAACGATTGGGTGGAGGTAGAAAAACTCGCCGCCGATCCTGCACGACTGGAAACATGCTGCAAAGCCTATTTGGGCTATCTCAACGACCCATTGGCACGTATCGTTAATAATTGGGCGGAAAAGGTGCACAATTTATGGATAAACCCGTCATCGCAATAACCGGCCCGAGCAAAGGCGCAAGACTGCCACGTTTTTTTGTCGCCGCGGCAGTCAAACTTTATGGTGGCAAACCGTTACAGTTGCACCCTGGCACCGCCTTAGATCCAGACGCCTATCAAGGCGTGGTGATTACTGGCGGGCACGATGTCGAGCCTGTGCTGTACGCCGCCGAGCCCGAAGTAAAACCCAACTACGACTCTGAACGCGATGCGCTAGAGAGCGCCGTTATCAAAAGCGCATTGGCGAGCCAAAAGCCCTTGCTGGGCATTTGCCGAGGTGCGCAACTTCTCAACATCTGTTTAGGCGGCACCTTGCACCAAAGCTTGCGCGAGCAACGTAAAAAAACCTCTCATCGCTGGACAATATTCCCGATGAAAACCTTGTGTATATTGCGTGATGTCAACGGCCATATACAGCAACGGTTGGGGCAAGGCAGACGCAAAATAAATAGTCTACACAACCAAGCGATTAACGCGTTAGGCGAGGATTTAACGGTAAGCGCACGTGATTTAGATGGCATTGTACAGGCCATTGAGTCGCCTAACCGCCCTTATACACTGGGGGTACAGTGGCATCCAGAGTTCTTACTTTATCTTCGCTGTCAGCGTGCACTGTTTAAGGGCCTAGTCGAGCACGCAACACGCTTCCAGCAGCGACAAGCGGCATCTCAGTAAAGATGTCTGTTAGCTGGTGAAAAACAAAAACGCCGAGGCACATTCGCTCGGCGTTATCAGGTAGCGACTAACGCTTTGACCGCGCATTTAGTCGCTTCTCTATCTGACGTTTTTCCCACTTATCACCAAAGAGATCGACAATGCCCAGAGCATTGACACCGTGGCTGACCACGGCAATCCCCCATCCCAATGCGACCCACCAAGCCCAGTAATAGTCTGGAGTGGTTAGCCAGTTGATAATAAACAAAATCGCTAGCACGACCACATAGCGCGTCAAATGAGAATAAAACCCGCCGAGGGCACGGACGCGATTGGTAATCGCTCTTTCTTCTGGACTCATTGAAGTATCTGCCTGCATGTCTGTCTCCTTTTGCAAATCACTAATGTCAATATCAAACACAGCAGCCAACGATTTCAGCGACTCCAATCCGGGTTTGTGGCCGCGTTCGATACGTTGAATCGTTCGAACACTTAGCCCACTAAATTGTGCTAATTGGTCTTGCGACCACCCTTTTTGAACTCTGAGTGCTTTCACGTTCATCCTTGCTCCTTTGTGCTCTTCCCTAGCGACACTATGCAAAATGGGGGCGACATTACCACGACAGCACCCCGACAGCACCCCGACACCTTAACGACAGTTATTTAAAATTAATTACTTACAAACAAACACCGACCGATAGCCAATCCGTGTATTTTACCCTTAGCAAAAGGTATCAATATACAAGGCTTCGACTTTATCGCGCGCCCACTGCGTTTTACGCAAAAATTTCAACGATGATTTCATCGAAGGATCGTTAGAAAAACAGTTCACATTGATATGTTGGTAGAGGCCTGACCAACCATAGTGTTCAACCAAACGGGTCAAAATGGTTTGTAGGGTTAACCCGTGCAGCGGGTTATTGGGTTGTGTATCCATAAGGGTTCTCAGCAACTCGAGCACGCGCTCGTCAATAAAAGCGCTACTTTACGTGACGATATTGCAAAACGCGAATTTAACCACGGTAGCGCGCCAGCTTATAATCAAGGTTTAGCTTAATCGCCGGCCATTCGCTTTCGATAATCGAGAACACAACGGTATCACGGTATACGCCATTCACGATCTTGTGGTTACGCAACACACCATCTTGTTTGGCCCCTAAACGGGCAATGGCCGCACGCGATGCCTGATTCAACCAATGGGTGCGAAACTCAACGGCAATCACCCCCAAGCTTTCAAATGCATAAGCGAGTAATAACCGCTTACACTCGGTGTTTACCGACGAGCGGTGATAACGACTGGAGTACCAAGTGTAACCAAGTTCCACGCGCTTATTGGCGGCATCCGCATTGGCCAATCGTGTTGACCCAATCACTCGCCCCGATTCTTTCTCAATCACGGCGAACGGCAATGCTTTATCTTTCGCTTTTTCGTCCAAGGCGCTAGCGATGTAGCCTTCCACCGATTCTGCGTTTGGGACCGAGGTATACCAAAGCTCCCAAAGCTTTCCATCGGTAGCGGCTTCAACTAATGCATCCGCGTGCGAGGCAGATAAAGGGACCAAGGAAACCGTGTCACCGTGCAATATGATATCATCTTGAATAAAAAAGCGTTCCATGCTCATGATTTAGTCCTCACTATTTTTCATTCCGCCACTTTTGCATAAACCACAGTGCTAGAAATCGCACCGCTCGGCAGGATACGGTCATTGATAAGTATCGCTTCTTGATGATACCCACAGCGCTCGGCTACCGCACGGCTGCGGGTATTTTCGTAGGCAGTTTTGATTTCGACACGCTTGGCATTAAGGTCATTAAACGCATACTGCTCTAGCGTTCGCACCGCTTCACTCATATAGCCAAGGCCTTCTTTGGAGCTCCGCAGCCAATAGCCTATTTCAAAATAAGGAATCGCGATGTTGCGGATGATTAAGCTGATCACACCCACCAATTGCCCCGTCGATTTTTCAAAAATCGAGTAGCGTAGCTCATTGATAAACATGTCGAAGTCATCAATCGCTTGTTGGGTGTTTTCAATCGAGCTCGATTCGGTCAACGCGTGCGGAAGCCAATCCATAAAAGGCGCAAGGGTGTGCTGACTTTCCAATACGGCTTCTAAAATGAAAGGGTGATGGGCTATATTGGGCGCCACTAGCAACAGACGGTCACTGTCCAGTTGGTCTACGCGCGGGGAATCATCCATTAATATCCACCCAGTACCGCGCCAATGATTCATTAAACACTTCACCATTGATGATGTTTTCCAACGTGCCGCCATTGGCTTCAATTACTTTGCGCGATGCCATATTGTCTTCATTCGCGGTAATTAGAGCGCGAGTGATCCCTAGCTCTCTCGCCTTGGGCAGTGCTAAGGCTAACATTTGCTTGCCACATCCGCGTCCACGATATGATGGCGCAATGTCGTAGCCAATGTGTCCAGCTTCTTGGGTTAGAAATGGCGTATTGATGTGATGGCGGATCCGAATCGCGCCAATGATTTGTTGCTCAGCATCAAGCAGCCAAAAATGACTACACGACACATACCCTTTACGAAGGTTTTTACCCAATGACTCATCCGTTAACCGAGTCACGTAAGTGGGGAAATCGTCTTTCCCCGGCCGATAGTAATCGGCATTGTCGGGGTCAAACTGAACAAAATCATCATAAAAGCGTGTAAAGGCTGCTTGGTGATTGAATGCGGGGACGACTAATTCCATGTGCTTGTTCCAACTCCTATAATAGAACTAGGCTATCTCATTGATATTGAGAAATAAACACTTATTGGCCGCCCGTTATCCCACCGCCTTAGCGCTCGCCACCTAGATGTGATTGAATGGTTGATTGCCGCGCATCACTGCCAACGCATCACCGCATCAAACGTTTGACAATGTTGAACCGCTTGCTCCCCCTCTTGCAGATAAACTTGTTGGGCACTTGAAGTTGGATAAGTTAAATACTCGGAACATTTCGCGCTTTGACCATTACCCACCACAATCTTGGCGCCTGGTTGCAAGGTGCACTGTACCAATTTATCGAGCGGCGACCATTGATAACAAATCTCATAGTCTTGGCGATAATCCGCCACCAAGCCAGACGGTTGTGATAACGCCCACCAGTGACCAAACTGACTATGCGGGTTGGTGCTATTCCACGCGCGATACACTGTTACCCCTTCAGTCGCCTGATATACCTTGCCTTGGCAAAGCTTCCCTTCCAATGGCTGACCCAGCGACGCCGCCAGTAGCGCTGGATCGTCCACGGCTACAAACTTATCTGCCCATGCGCTTGGCAACGCCGTGCTACCGACACATTCTGCAGCGTCGGTCGTTTCATTACCAACGGGCGTACTGGTACACGCTTGCAGTGTAACGATCAGTGCGCCAAGCAGTGCTTTTTTCATCATCCTTGCTCCCATTCGTGTCGTAATATGGCGTAAACCACCGTATCCCACCACCGTTCTTTAAAGAAACGATGCTGATGAAAATGGGCCTCTTGTCGCATGCCAAGTGAACGACAAAGCTTGGTTGCAGCGAGATTATCGTAAATGGTCTCAGCGTATAACCGATGCACGCCCAGACACTCAAAACCGAAGTTGGCCAGGGCGACAGCCGCCTCCCTCATAAGCCCCGCGCCCTGAGCCTCTACAGCTAAGCCACACCCGATGGAGGCTTGATGGTTGTCCTCAAGCCTTAAACCGACGGTGCCTATACATTTTTCTGATTGCTTGCAGATAACCGCCAACTGATAAGCCACGCGTGGATTTGCGTTAGCTTGTTCGATAAAGCGCGCGTGTAAGTCTCGGTATTTCTCTGGCTGGCAGTCCGTTTCGCTATAAAAACGCTGGTACTTCTGGTGTTGCGTTAAGTGAACAAACGCCCCTTCATCGCTCGGCTGCATGTCACGCAGCACTAGTCGACGTGTTTCAATCATAAACATCCTTGTCTCTCTTGTTGTTTTAGTTCAGCGCCTTGACCATGGTGGTGGCGCCTGAAAAGCCGACTAACCATTTTAGGTGCGGAAAGCGCTCTTCTTTAGTGGCGACAAAGCCTTTGGTTTCATAAAGCTTGCGGGCTCTGGGGTTACTATCAATCACATCCAACCGAACGCTTTCAAAGCCATGCGCTTGAGCATAATCCATAATGGCATCCAATAATTGGGAGCCAATCCCCTGCCCGCGTACTGCGCTATCAACGGCAATGCCATCCATCACCAATTCATTGGGTGCCGCTTTACGCTCAAACAGCGCCAATACTACACAGGCCCAAGTACCCTTGATGAGCCCCAAGCTATCGATCAGTTGTTTTGCGCCCATACCCTGTGTCAACGCGCCGGCTTGGGTTTGAAACCCGGCCAACCCCACCACCTTGCCGTTTTGCATAGCAGCAAACGAAAAGTCTGGGACGAAACATCGGGATAGTATCGCCACTCGCGCTGCCTGATTAGAGATTGCCCGTGCGAACTTCATCCCAAACGCCTGCTCATAGAGCTCAGCCACTTTTTGTGCTTGCTCAAGCGGCCATCCTTGCTGGATCGCTATCTCCATTTGCTCCCCTCTGTCTTCCTCAATAAAAAACACTCACGCATTTATCTTGACGTGAAGATTCTTATTATTTATCTTTACATCAAGATAGATAATAAATCACAACTTAATCAGTTCATCATGGTTTAACCACAAGCGTATGACAGCCGCCCTTCTTACTGGCTATTGCGCGGCATAAGGACACAGGAGTCATAACATGGAGACTAACGCAATGAATATAATCGTATTTGGTGCCACGGGCGATATTGGCAGTCGAATTGTGTCGGAAGCGTTGCAACGCGGCCATAAGGTCACGGCAGTGACACGTAACGAGGCAGCATTCAGCAAGCTACCCGACGGCGTAACGCCTGTCGCCGCCAATTTGAGCGATGCGGACAAGATGGCATCGGTAATGGTTGGTCATGATCTTGCCATTACGGCGTTACGGCCACCGACAGGCGAAGAAGCACAATTACCCGTGTTAACCCAAGCCGTCGTCCAAGGCGCAGCCCATCATCAAATGCGCGTTCTGATTGTTGGCGGTGCCGCTCGACTGATGATTCCAGGCACTGACGGTGAAACCGTGTTAAACGCAAAGGGCTTTCTCCCCGCCTCAGCCGTTGAGATAGCACGCGCGTGCCAAGTGCAATATGAGCAATGTTTAGCCAGCCAAGATGTGATTTGGAGCTACCTCTCGCCTGCCGCCATGATCGCACCTGGCACTCGCACTGGTCAGTACAAATTGGGGACAGACACCTTAGTGACAGATAGCAACGGACAGTCTCGCATTTCAATGGAAGACTTCGCGGTCGCCATGCTTGATGAGGCCGAAACACCTAAGCATCTGCAGCAAGCATTTACAGTCGGTTATCAGTAATCAAAGCAAAAGCCAGCGGCCGAGTATAGGCGCTGGCTTTCACTTTCCGATATGTAGCGCTAATCAGCATCATGGCTTAGCCACTGCTGTTTTTGCGTCACCTTGTCACAAATGTATTCACCAATCGGCATCGCAGAGGTCGCTGCCGGCGATGGCGCATTACACACGTGTAAACTCCGCGCACTCTCAGCAAACAGAAAGTCATGGACCAAGGTGCCGTCATTTAACACGGCTTGAGCACGGATCCCCGCTGGATAAGAAGTCAAATCCTTCGCTTTTATCGTTGGGCAATACTTGTTCACCTGCTTGACATAACCCGGCTTCCACCAGGAATTTTTCAGCTCAACCAAGCCGGCTTTTAGATTATTGATGGTGACTTTCCAAAACCCAGCAAAGGTCAGCATTTGCCAGGTATCTTTTAGACTGACATTCACCTTGCCATAGCCTTCACGCTTCCAGCCTTGCACAGCGTTAGGTCCAACCGTAATGGAGCCGTCTATCATCCGCGTGAGGTGAACGCCTAAAAAAGGTAAATCGGGATCGGGAATTGGATAGATAAGGTGATTAACAAAGCCTTGGTACTGGCTCGCAAGTTGATAGTATTCCCCGCGGTAAGGGATAATTTGAAACGCTGTCGGGATCCCCATCATTTGGGTCATTCTATCCGCCATCAATCCACTGCATGTCACCACAAATTGACATTGAATCGTCAGTCGCTCCCCGCTTGCTTGGCAATGGAGAGTGACTTGTTCAGCCGCTTCACTGGCCCCAATCACTTCTGTACTGAGTTGGGTGACACCGCCGAGCGCTTCAAACTCACACACCATTTGCTCAGTCACCCGCCGATAGTCAACAATGCTGGTCGCGCGAACCGCTATGGCACCCAAGCCTTTAACATTCGGCTCTTCAGCATGAAGCTCCGCCGCATCCAGCCAGCGCACGTCGATATCATTGGTTAAGCATCGCTCATAGAGCGCCCGCATCCGAGCCATCTCTTGCTCGTTGGTGGCGACCAATAGCTTGCCACAGTTCTCCACTGCAATATCGTGCTTGGCACAAAATTCAACGGTCAGCGCCGCTCCTCGTTTACAGAAATCGGCTTTTAAACTGCCTGGTGGATAATAGACACCCGCGTGGATCACGCCACTGTTATGCCCCGTTTGATGCTGGGCAACGCTTGCCTCTTTTTCCACCAGCAATACGGAGCAGCCTGGGTATCGCTGCTTTAATTGCCAGGCTGTGGATGCGCCAACAATACCACCACCGACAATCACATAATCATAAACAGATTTCATATACGCCTCATGACACTGGCAGTTGAGATTGTTGCAACTGATACTTGCGCCCACTGTATATAAACAGGCCCACAAACCCAACGACGCTCACTAAGCGAAGCCACAACGGGATATCGTGCCACACTAACAAGGCACCAATCATTAATAAGCAAAGGCGGCTTACCCAATTAATCGGGCCTTCAAGATACCCTTCAATCGCGCCAATTAAGGCATAAGTGCCAATAATGGCAAAAAAGCCAACCTCTAACACCGAGACGATATCCCAGCTGACCAGGCTAGTATAAGCAATGAGCAAAGGCACGAGATACAAGCCTTTAGCAATTTTCCACGCCATCAGCCCCGTGCGCATCGGTGGGGTTTTAGCAATGGTGGCCGCGGCAAATGCCGTCAAACAAAACGGCGGGGTCACGTTACTGTCTTGCGATAACCAAAAAATAATTAAGTGGGCGGCGAGCAGGGCCAAACTGACGGCCTCCAGCCCTAAGCTTTGCTCTAACAAGGTTTCCATAAAGTCAGCCGGCACTAAGGCAACCATTTGCTGCGCGGTTTCCATGGTCATTGGCGCATTTAAAAGATCGAGTTTGTCTGGGGCAGCCAACATAAATATCGCCTTGGCTTGCTCGGGAAGTTGGCCTGATACCAGCAGCTCCAACAATTGGTTTTCAGCGATAAGCTTATACAGAGCAGGTGCCGACAAGGTGCCCAGTACGATATAGGCAGCGGTCACTGGTAATCCCATCCCTAACACTAACGAGGCGATAGCAATTAGCACCAGCATCATAAACAGATCACCGTTCGCCCAACCATCAATCATCAGCGAGAAAGTATTGCCGATACCCGTGGTGCTGATCACATTCACCACCAAACCAATGCCCACGAGCAAGATGGCGGTGGTGGCCATATTTTTTGCCCCTTGCGCCAAGGCCTCGATGATCGCTTTCGGCCCCATCCGGTGCTCTTTGGAAAACCAGGAAGCGAAAATCACAGAAATAATCGAAATGCCGGCAGCATAGGTGGGTGTGAAACCTTTAATCAGCAAGGTGACAAGCACCGCAAGCGGGATAAGGTTATGCCAACCGCGGAGAAGCACCATCAATAAAGAGTCTTCGGTGGTGACAATCTTTTGCACGCCACTGCGCTTTGCTTCAATGCGCACAAAAAAGCCCACCGAGAGAAAGTAGATCAGCGCAGGAACCAGTGATACGGCAATAATGTCAACGTAAGGGATTTGGGTGTACGAGGCCATAATAAACGCCCCCGCCCCCATTACGGGCGGCATCAATTGCCCCCCAGTTGAAGCCGATGCTTCGACCCCAGCAGCAAAGCGCGACGGAAAACCGGCTTTTTGCATTAAAGGAATACTGATCACCCCAGTCGATACGGTATTCGCTACGCTCGAGCCTGACACTGACCCCATTAACCCAGAGCCAATCACCGCAATAAAACCCGGCCCGCCAATAATCTTACCCGCGGCCGCACGGGCCACGTTGATGATATAATCTCCAACCCCAGAGCGGACAAGAAAAGCGCCAAATAAAATGAACATAAACACGAACGTCCAGCTAATCCGGGTAATCGCGCCAAACATGCCTTCCGAGGAGTAGTAACTGCGATATAACAGGGTTTCAAGGCTCAATCCGGGAAAGTGAAAAATCCCCGACGCCCACTCGCCCCACAGCACGACATAGCTCAAACACACCATAATCAGAATGGGAATAAACCATCCCATGGTACGACGAATCAGCTCCACCACGATGATGATCGCTAAGCTGGCGAACACCCAATCGGCAGTGACAAATTTTACCCCACGCGCGTACAACGCGTCCTCGGCATAAGGGATATACAACAGACAAGCCACTGCACCTAACGCAATAAAAATATCGACCGCCAGCGCTATTTTATTCCGCTTCAAAGAGATATGGGCTGGATACCACAGTGCACAAATCACCGCAAACCCCGCAAAGTGGGTCGCCGAAATCCATAACTCCGGTAGTGTTGATAGCGTATTGAACCAAATATGCAATACAGACAACACCACGCCCAGCACAGTGATGGTGGTGGTCACCCACGGAAAATCATCGCGCGTGGGTAATTCAAATTTCTCCAGCGCTGTTTCATCAGGCCCTTGCTCAACAGGCTCGTGCTCTCTTGGCTCGCTCATCCCTTTACTCCAAGCAGTATCCGCGTTTCCATGCAGTATTTGATCTCGATAGGCGCTCCGAGCTATCCCGGAGCGCTATCGCCTTATTTCATTACCAGTTCAGACGGGATATCGATACCCACTTCTTGGTAATAGCGTGCTGCACCTGGATGCAGTGGCACAGGCAAACCGGCGATCGCTTTTTCAATCGCCATCGCTTTGGTGGCTTTATGAATGCCTTGAAGGAAAGACAAGTTCTCGTAAATAGCCTTGGTGAGCTGATACACATCCTCATCGGAAAGATCTTTACGCACGGCCAAGAAGTTAGGTTGCGCAATGGTGGTGACCGGCTTATCCAGCTCAGGATAGGTATTAGCAGGAATTTCGTACTTGGTCCAAAGGTTGTATTTACCGTTCGCCGCTTTGATTTGCTCGTCAGTAAAAGACAGGATAGAGATATCATTCCCCAGTGCAGCGAACGCTTGGGTAACCGCACCAACTGGCACCCCCGCTGGGGTATTCATGCCATCAATGGTGCCATTTTGTAGTGCGCTGGCACTGCCACCATAACCCATGTAAGCCAAATTAAAGGATTCCGGATCCACGCCAAGTCCCTTCATTATCTGACGACCTGAGTTTTCGGTACCTGAATTCTTCTTACCAATCGAAAATTTTTCACCTTCAAGGTTACTCAAATCACTCACGGTGCCTGTTTCTGCCAGCTCACTGCGCACAATAAAGTGCTCAACGTTTTGCCAGAGCATAGACACAGAGCGCAGTTGATCTTGGCGGCCACTTTCAGCATATGGCCCCTCGCCGGACCAGGCCCATGCGCCGTATAAGCCCTGCAAGATCGCAAATTGCGCTTCATCTTCGTTCAGGAGCTTCACATTCTCGCCGGAGCCAGCGGAGCTGATTGCCGACAACGAAAAATGGTGCTTAGGCGCCAGCTTGACCTTACTCAGCGTCGCCAGCGCGACACCAACGGGATAGTAGGTGCCACCGGTTGAAGCCGTTGCGAGGATATAGCTTCGGTCTTCTGCGACAGCGGTCGAGGCGAGGCTAAACGAGGCCGCAGCAAACGTCAGTGCTTTAAATAGCTGATTGATCTTCATCTTTACTCTCCATGTAGGGCTGTATTATTGGTTTACATAAATTACAAAATTATTTAACAGCAAAGCATAGATAGCAAAGGGAATGCCAAAGCCTATATCCCTGTTATAAAAGGAAATATAAGAAGAGGCCATGGATAATCAGCAAGATTTTTCTCATTTATGGCTGGGCCAATAAGCAAAATCTTGCTGATGATAGCGGCTCACTAGGCAGTCAGGCATCACAAAATGTAACTAAAGTGTGATCAACGCTTAAACGCGGCGCGTTTCGCCTTGAGCAATTTTTTGCCGATTCACTTAGGTATAGTCAGCACGGTGTAAGCCAAACTTTTTCATTTTTTGGTTCAAGGTACGGCGAGGCAAATCGAGTGCTACCATCACTTCATGAATTCGCCCTCGATGGGCGACCAAGCACTCATGCAATACCTTGCGCTCAAAGTTATGCAGTTGGATTAGAAGCGGGACATCCGACTGGATGGTTTCCATGGTCGATGAGGGACGATTCGATAAGATTTCCATCACTGAAATACTGTCATCCAAGGCAAACCGCACTGCTACGTTACGCAGCTCGCGAATATTACCCGGCCATGAATAAGACAAAATGGCGTGCCGATCAGCCTCACTGGCCAAGCGTGTCTCCGGATTGGTCTGACGGGTAAAGTGTTCAAACAAGATTAACGCATCATCGTCACGCTCTCTTAAGGGCGGAATATGAATTTGTGCCACGTTTAAGCGGTAGTACAAATCTTGCCGAAAGGTTTCATGACCACTGAGATCTTCTTTCGCTGCCGCAATCACCCGCGTATCGATCGCTATTGACTGATTTCCTCCCACTCGCTCAACCCTTTGCTCCTGAAGCACGCGTAAAACCTTTACTTGCATGCTCATCGGCATGCTCTCTACTTCATCAAAAAACAAAGTGCCCTTGTGCGCGTATTCGAGCTTACCAATCCGACGCTGATTGGCACCGGTAAACGCCCCCGCTTCATGGCCAAACAGCTCACTTTCAAACAAGTTTTCTGGGATCGCGCCGCAGTTAATCGGCACCAAGCGTTGTCCACGACGTACACTCTCATTATGCAAGCTGGTCGCCACCAGCTCTTTGCCACAGCCTGTTTCCCCATAAATGATCACATTCGTGTCAATGCGTGCCAGTTTTGCCACTTGCTCACGTAACTGTTGCATCACACGACTTTGCCCAATCAATACCTTTTCTAACCCGCTGATGCGCGCTAAATACGCTTGCCGCTCTTGCGTCGATGCTTGCTGGCGATAAGTATCAACCGCCTCGGTAACACGCTGAGACAAACGCTCGGGCTCAAAAGGTTTTTCGATAAAATCAAACGCCCCGTTTTGCAACGCCCCCACGGCCATATCAACATCACCGTGTCCGGTAATAAACAACACAGGCGTGGCCACCAGGTGCTGCTCAAGCTCACTCAGGATCGATAATCCATCAACATCAGGGAGTTTGACGTCGCTGACCACCGCATCAAACGGGTGCTGTAGCACGGCATCCAACCCGGCTTTGCCATGACTAAATGCTGCCACCTCAAACCCTGCCAGCTCTAGCCACTGGCAGGTGGTCTGGCGAACAATATCGTCATCTTCAATCAAGGCAATGCGTGGGGGTGTTTCAGCAATCATGAGGGTTCATCCGTGATACGTTTTTCATTACGGTAGCAAAAGCCACCGATCAGAAAAGGAGCTAGCTCTCACTTTCTCATCACACTGCTTTAACATTTTTTCGGCGCACCGCAGTCTAAAACAGAATAAGAATGAGAGTGTGTTATGCATCAGGATCACCACAGCCACCAAGAAACCAGCATCAAGACGACATGGGCTCGATTAGTATTCGTCGGCATACTGGTGATTTTCTCATATGGCATCAGCCGTGAAGCGGCTTATCAGTGGTTAAGCGTACAACATCATATTGAGGTGCAGAACAAGCTTTTGGACTACATCGGTGAGGTCCGCCGTGCATTAAGACGCTTCTATCATCTGCCTTATTTGCTGACCAACCATCCTGACACACTGGCGATTGTAAAGGGCGCGCAGCATGACCCCGCCGCCTTCCAAGCAAAACTCACACAACTCGACAAAGCGGCCAATACCGAAGGTTGGACACTGCTCTCCACATCAGGCGATGTGCTGGCGTCGAGCTTGATTGATGAACGCTTTAGCCGCCCCGATCGATTGGCGATCGTCGAGCAAGTATTGCACCAAGGTGAAGGCGTATCATTGGTAAATAAAACCAAAGGCTATGGCCCACTCTACTATTTATCCGCCCCGGTTTTTGAGGGGCTTAACATTGCCGCTATCGTGGTGGTGCAGATTGACCTGAGTTTTCTCACCGAACAACCCATTACCAGTCAAGACATCATTCTGCTGCAAAATCGGCAACAGCGCTTTTTCCTTTCAAGCAGCAGCGAGTACAACGCAGACTGGCTGAATGCAGCCCAGCTGAATGCAGCCCAGCTGAACGCGACACAAACGCCAGAACACGATAAGACACAGACGGTTAACAGGGAAACGCGTTATCTCTACGACAGTACCGCCATCAGTCAGTGGCGGCTGAATGCCACCTCCTTTCTCGGCCACACGGTAAAACTGGACGATCTAAAGTGGTCAGTGAGCTACCTTACGCCCTACAAGCCTATCAAAGGCGCGGCAAGCCTGTTCGCATGGGGAGTGGCCGCCGCACTGCTCGTGGTCATTCTGCTGTTGATTATCGGTCAACAACGCCGGCAAAAACACCGTCACCAGCAGCGTATTCAAAGCTTATTGCAAGAGTCGCAGCGCCGGCTTAAACAAATGATCGATAAAACACAAGTCGGGTTACTGTTAATTGATCAGCAAGGAGCGCTGTTTGATCTCAACCCGATGGCCAAGCGATTATTTGGCCTGCCAGAAAACAATCATCACCGCATTTTTGCTTGGGAATTATTTGATACCGGCAATCCACACTCCACCACCCTCACCTTGCTCAAAAACCTCGATAAGCACAATGAACTGGCCGAGCTCAATGCGGTTGAAACCATGGCGCGTCGCAGCGACGGGAGCGTCTTTCCAGCGCTTTTCTCGCTCACCCGCTTTCCTTGGCATGATGAGCAATACTACCTGGCGACGTTGATTGACATTAGCAAACGTAAAAAAGCCGAACAGTCACTGCAGCAGATGAACCAAGCACTCACCGAGCGCGTGGAAGAGCGCACTCAAGCGCTGCAACAAGCACAAGCGCAACTGATTGAAACCAGCAAAATGGCCGCCTTAGGGAGAATGTCGAGCGCCATTACTCATGAGCTTAATCAGCCACTTACCGGCCTTCGTACCTTACTCACCACCAACACCTTGCTTGCTGAGCGCGGCGAGACAGAAAAAGTTAAAGCCAACAACCAGCTGGTGCAAAAGCTGATTGATCGTATGACCAATATGACCAGCCAATTAAAAACCTTTGCCTACAGCAAACCACAGCATCTCCATCCCGTGTCGCTGGCTGATGCCCTCAATGAGACCTTGCGTGTGTATCAAGCTCAGTTGGCAGACATTGATGTGCGAGTGCGGATGCCTCACGACACGCCCCTGATTGAGGGTGAAGGACAACGACTATTGCAAATATTGGGGAACTTGGTGTCCAACGCGTGCGATGCGATGGCAAATACCGCGGCGCCGACCTTGGTGTTTGTGGTCACTCCTGCCGAAAGGACAGTCGAGCTGATGGTCAGTGACAACGGCTGCGGAGCCTCAACAGACGTTCTTGAAACCATGTTCGAGCCGTTTGTCACCTCTAAAAAAATTGGCGACGGACTGGGTTTGGGGCTCGCGATTACCGCCAATAACGTGCGAGATATAAATGGACATATAAGCGTCGCCCCTAATGCCCAGAATGGACTGACCTTCAAACTTACTTTTCAGTCAGTCATCCCTGGTCACTAAACCGCGCGCCGCTCGCCTCCGCGCGCAATTACAGTGCGGCCGACATAATATGCTGAGGGCCAGCCGCACCGCCCCAATACAGCTCGCCTGTATCGGTGAAGCCACCTTTTTGGTAACAGGCTTTAGCGGCCGGGTTTCGACAGTTAACGGTCAGATACACCCAATTGAAATCACCATAAGCAACGGGTAAATACGCCAGCAAGGCTTTAACCGCACCGGTACCTAATCCCTGCCCTTGATACCGCGCATCCACCACAAACATGCGCAGACCCAGCGTCTTTGGCGGGCAAAAGTCATACTGAGACGCATAGTCGATATCGAGTTTAAAAAAGCCTACCGTCTTGCCCGCTCGCTTGATCACATGGCGGTGAATGGTCTCACTGTCCTCGGCAAGAAATTCGTCTGCAGTCCCCGCAAACTTTACTTGTTGGTCAGGTAACGATACCTGGCGAACCCCCTCTGTGTCTTCATTCGTTAGCGGGGCGACACTTATCTCGATAAGCTTACTGGTGGCGTCTGGCATGTTAGCTTTCATCATCCTTGTTATTGGTATAGGGCTCGCGCGTTAGTCTTCGTGGTCAATAGTCTTAGCGGTCAATGCTGAGCACTCGAGGTTAGGGATCACCGAACAACGTGTTCCCTTAAAGAGCGGGCATAAAAAAGGGAGCCCTGCTACACAGCGCTCCCTATCATAGCGTGCCAGTTAGGTTAAATCACTGACAATTCAACCTTAATATTGCCACGCGTGGCATTGGAATACGGGCATACTTGGTGTGCTTGTTCCACCAATGACTGCGCGGTGTCTTTATCCAGTTCGCCAACCGATACCGCCAATTTCACCGCAATGCCAAAACCGCCATCAATGGGGCCAATCGACACTTCTGAGTTGATATGCGTATCTTCCGGTAAGGTGACGCCTGCTTTACCCGCCACTAGACGAAGCGCGCCAATAAAACACGCCGCATAGCCGGCAGCAAAGAGCTGCTCAGGGTTGGTGCCTTCACCATCGTTCCCGCCGAGCCCTTTGGGGGTTGAAAGCGCAACATCTAAACGCCCATCATCGGATTTTGCAGACCCTTCACGGCCTCCCGTAGCGGTCGCTTTTGCTGTATAGGCAACACTTTGTAGCTCTTTCATTTCACTCTCCTGTGTTCCAGTCCGCTTGCGGCTCACTGCTTCGCCCAGCAGGTGCGGTGAAGCCGCTTGCATCAGGTTTATTTATTTTGCATGCAAAATACTAGATCGCATGACCCAGCATTGCAAATACTTTGCGTACAAAATAAAATACTTATTAGACACACAGACAATGACAAGCCATGACCTATCCCCAATTACAGCTCAATAGCCAAATTTGCCACCGCTTGTATAAAGCCTCTAATGGGATTTCGCGCGCCTACCGAACCTGGTTGAGCGAGCTTGATCTCACCTATCCGCAATATGTGGTGATGATGGCGCTGTGGGAAGAAAATCAACTATCGATCGCCACGTTAGTCGAGAAGACGGGGATCGATGGTGGTGCGATGACGCAGATTTTGAAAAAGATGAGCGATAAAGGCTTGCTCACCATCGTGAAAGACGAAGACGATAAGCGAAAGCGATGGGTCACCCTAACGGGCAAAGGCATTGAGCTGCAGCACCAAGCCGCTGCTATCCCTGAGAAAATCCGCTGCAAGTTTCCCAGCATTGATGATGAGCAAGCCCAGCACCTGATTGCGCTGCTGGATATGATTAATCACGACTTAGGAGAAAGTGACGCATAACCGTCCGGAAAACGGCACCTGCGCAAGGCGCATCGGCAACAAAGGCAAACTATTACTTGGTCGTGGCCCTCTTTACTGACACAATCGGCGCTGTTACCTCGATATGAACGGACAACAATGAAACTTTTAGCTCGCAACCTTGCACGCACCACCACCGAACACCAACTCCGTCAGCTGTTTTCTGAACACGGCGATGTCACCGAATGCACTCTGGTGCTGGACCAAGAGACCGGCGAATCCAAAGGCTTTGCTTTTGTGACCATGCCTGACGAGACACAAGCCAAAGCCGCAATGGCCGCCTTAAACCTCACCAGTGTTGCGAAAAGCAAAATCCGCGTGAAAATCGCGAACTAAGTACAGAACAATCATAAAAAGTTCTCTACACACGTTCCCATGCTCTGCGTGGGAATGTATACGCCCCACGACTCATGGTTCATACTACTGCTGATAGTTTTTTCGCGTCGAGCAATCAACATGGCAAAACCGAATAAAAAAGGCCCCAGTAAAACCATCGATATTTTCTGTAAACGCTGTAATGCGCCGCTGTTTAAATACCGAAAAGGTGGTAAAGGCGCTTTGGTGAAGTGCTTTAAAGAAAGGATTGTTGAAGATGCCACGACCACGCCGTGTCACTGCCCTCAGTGCGAGCAGCCCTTTGCGCGTGACACCCTGGTGCGAGGCACACCAGCCTATAAATTCATTGGCGGTAAGGTATGGTTCAAATGAAGATAACCCCGTTAGGCGATACGTTAGGGGCGCAAGTCGATAATATCGACCTATCCCAGCTTTCCGAGGCGGAGTTTGCGGCGTTGTATCAAGCATTTTTACGCTACAAAGTGCTTTTCTTTCGCGAGCAGCCTCTCTCGACCGACGACCATGTCGCACTGGCAAAACGCTTCGGCGAGCTTGAGCCACCTCACCCGTTTTTCCCTCATCTGCCCGACAACAGCCAAGTGGTTGTGATTGAAACCAGCCGCGGCAACCCACCCAGCCAAAGCTATTGGCACACCGACATGACATGGCAAGCGGTGCCGCCCAAGTGCTCGGTTTTACACGCGCAATATGTACCAGAACATGGCGGGGATACGATTTGGTGTGACATGGCAGCAGTATGGGCCGATCTAACCGACGAAGAAAAAACCGAGCTACACCAGCTCGACACCATTCACGCGCTACACGCCTTTGAAGGCAGCCGATACGATCATCAAGATGCCGACGGCCAGAGTGTGGTGACGAAACGCGCTCAAGACTACCCACCGATTCGTCGAGCAATGGTGCAAGCCCACCCTGAAACCGGCCAAGAGGTGCTATTTATTAACGAGCAATTTACTCGCGCGATTGCCGATTGGCCAGAAGCAGCTAGCCAACAACGGCTCGCGACACTGTTTAGTCAAGCACGCCAATCGAAATATCACGTTCGCTTTCGCTGGCAAAAGCACTCGGTGGCAATCTGGGATAATCGCGCTACCCAGCACTACGCGGTAACCGATTATGGCGACGCTCCCAGACGATTACACCGTGTCACGGTTCAGGGTGAGCGTGCTCAGTAACATCTTATGGCGCTCAAACGCGGGTATATTGATACAAATTGTTGCTATGCCCATAAAGCATGATTTGGCTTTGTAGCCGAAACCCTAGCTTTTCGAGCAAGCGGTTGGAGGATTGGTTGTCCGGTAAGGTCACCGCCTGAACCGTAGTCAGTCCGCTCGCTAACAGAGTTGCTTCAAGCACCGCCTCGGCGGCTTCTGTGGCGTATCCTTGCCCGGTATAACGCGATAAAAACGCGTAGCCTAAATCTGGATATGCCAACTCATCGCGCTTGAGCACACCGCACATGCCGATAGGCTTACCATCTTCCCGCCGTTCCACCAGATTTAAGCCAAAGCCATATGCTTGATAACTCGCAAGCGGCCCGTGACGGAGATACTCGACTGCATCTTGCTCAGTACGCACCTTTTTATCTGCGATATAGCGTATAAACGACGCATCATTAAGCAGCTTCACAATAAACGGCGCATCGTCGAGTGTAAACTGTCGCACATTGAGCCTTTTTGATTGGCATATCAGTGTCATAAACCACTCGCCTACTGAAACCTTCTATCGCGCCATAATCGCATATTGGCGCGAATAAGTATCTACGCTGGCAACCAACACTGATAAAAATCGGTCTTCGCATGTTTGGGGTTGGCGCGAACAAATTCCCAGCCGTGCTGGCGATAAAAGGTTAACGCACGATGGTTATCACGGCTTACAGAAAGCATTGCTCGGCGACACCCGGCGTTTGTTAAGGTGGTTTCGATATAGTGCTGCAGCAAAGGGGCAAACCCGCGACCACGAAAAGCAGGTGCAAGGTAGATTAGATGCACATAACCAGTTTCTGGCTCCGGCGACGTGCTGCGAAATTCAAGCTGCCCAGCCCATTCTCCATCGACGAAAATATGCCGATAAAACCACTCGGGCTGATTCATGCGTTCACTCACCCGTTCATAATATCCAGTTAGAAAGTCTTCAAACCCCTCATCGGAGCCAAAGCTACACACAAAAGCGTCCCGACGTGCAGCCACGCAATAAGCAAAATCGGTTTCAAGATTGATGGGCCGGAAAGTCAGGTGCATGGGTGTATCCTTACTCAAGGTAATCTCTATTTCCATTAAGCGCGCAAAAGTCAGTGCTAGATAGCTCGGGTCATCGTTAACTCATCAATAGAATGACCATCGATTCGATAGCAATCCGACATGTTGCCAATCACTTTAAAGCCATATTTTTCGTATAGTTTTTTGGCGGGTAGATTATTAGAGAGCACGTTCAAGTCAAGCCATCTGACATGCTCTGTGTGTTGACAAAACGCCACCACCGCATTAATTAATGCCACCCCTACTCCTTGTCGCCTAATACGACTTTCAACCCCCATCCCAAGCATAACGCGATGAGCCTTGTACGGTTCGTTATACTGACGCAAGTCAATATGACCAACAATTGTATTATTCTCTTCTTTAGCCAACCATAGTTTTCTCCAGCCTGTCTGCCCTACCTCAAACTGAAAGCCGTCTTGAAACTTCGCTTTTAACTCTTCGGATACATAGCTACATGCTTTAGAAAGCGGCTGGAAGCTTGGCGCACTATTGGTGTTATTCTCTTCAAGCTGTGCATTCAGATAGACATAGAATGCTTCTAAATCTGCTGTCGTTGCCTCAACGATTTTCACTGGTTAATTTCTCTGTCACATAAATAATAAAACAGGTAGCGATACTCGCTCGATGTTACGTTTCGAACATTGATTACAAACCACCCGATAAATCTAAAAAGTTACCGGTCGAAAAGGAAGCTTTATCAGTCGCTAGCCAAAAAATGGCCTCTGCAACTTCTTCTGGCTGCCCCCCTCTTTGCATCGGGATTTTGTTTTCTAATCGTTTGACTCTCTCCGGTTCGCCGCCATCTGCATGCATGTCGGTATAAATTAAGCCAGGACGTACACAATTCACGCGAATTCCTTCCGCTGCAACCTCTTTAGATAAGCCTTTAGTCAGTGTATCAACTGCTCCCTTAGAGGCAGCATAATCGATGTATTCATTGGGGGAACCAGTGCGGGCCGCACCAGAAGAGACATTTATGATCGCACCACCTTCTCCACCCGATCGCGTCGACATACGTTTAACGGCTTCGCGACAGCAAAGAAAATATCCTGTAATATTGTTGACCAAAATGGCGTTGATTCGACTTGCAGTCATATTTTCTAGGCGCGATTGCTGGCGCAAAATGCCAGCGTTATTGACTAGCACATCCAGTTTATCTACTCGCTGATCCACAGACGAAAACAATTTAATGGCATCTTCCTCTTTGGAAACGTCGGCTTGGATTGGGTAACACTCCCCTCCATCGGCCTTAATGTCGTTTGCGACACGAGATGCGGCCTGATGATTAGACCTATAGTTAATAAAAACTACGTATCCGTTTCGTGCAAATAACTTGGCCGTTGAGGCACCGATGCCTCGCCCACCACCTGTTATCAATACCGTCTTTTTACGCATCTGCATTCCATCCAATTATAAAGCATTATTATTAATACGTTTTTTCTTTCTCTCCGAGAAATTGACTAAAGCGCAATAAATAGCCATCGGGATCTTGAACCAAGAACTCTCGTTGACCGCAAAGCACTGTTCCTTCGTCATACCAGTTTTCTTGTGGTTCTTGATAAAGAGGCGTTTCAGACGCAACCAAGCGTTCCAGAACCGGCGAAATATCACTTAACTCTATTTGAGAATTAACACCTCGCCCGAGTGGGTAGACGAGTGCCCCTGTCTCCCATCCGGCATCATGCATTTGCTCAATCATAATATGAACATTCTCATACTCTAAGTAAGCGAATTTTGGTGTGGTGCGTTGGTTTCTAATTTTGAACCCAAGCAAATCCTGATAAAAATGGAGTGACCTTTCAAAATTACTCACAGTTAACTCTGGCACCATTGGGTTCCAATATTCTTCCATAAAATCCCTTTATATAATAAACAACGAACTTTTTACTCTTAATCACTTGACAAGCTTACTTTTATCAAACACTAAGTGACATTTGGTTTACTAACATCACTTAGCGAATGCTTTTCTTCAAAGTTATTACACTTAATGCCTACTTCACACGATAATATATCTGCGAGTTTTGATGGTTCATAAAAACTCGCTGACGGAATACGTATCAGTTTATGATGACCATAAAGCGCTTCATTTACGTACAGATCGCGTTCCTGTCTTTTCTTCCATTGATGCGTCGCATCATCTAACTCAATCACAGCGAGTATTCTTGTCGTTTTGTCAGTTATCACAAAATCCATACGCTTCGCCCATGTACGAGAGTTATGCCGGAAGTTGACGGGCTTAACTAGCGCCATAAGAGAGACTTGGCTGTGAATGACATAATCAGAGGGAAGTGCCTTTTGGAGAGCAAAATAGAGTTTCTGCTCGTTTCTAGTCGCAAGATGTGATTGGCGTTTATGCTCAACTCTCTCAAATCGACGTTTATGAGGGTTATCGTCATCTAGTTGATTATCTGAGGATTCTGAGCACTTAATCTCTTTACTAAGAGACGGCTCCTTTCTCTTCCACGGAGTATCCGTTGGTTGGCTATCCTTTGTAAACTTCCACACCAGATAGACAAAAACGATAAAAATACCAAGATATAACATTATCAATATTCCCTAATTGTGCATCCAAGAAGCAATTCCATGGTGATTTATTGAGATGACAACTCGTTGATTCTTTCTCTTGCTAACTCTTCTCATTCATCAAACAGGCCCTCGGAGCCCAATGAGGTTTCCAAATGGATCAGTGACTTGGCACATTGATAGTCCATGCTCGATCGCCATTGGACCGCGGTATAACTCAGCGCCGATTGCCTTAAAGTGATCTCGAGCGCTTAACACGTCATCAACCAGCCAATACAGCACAGTTCCGCACTTACCATTGCGGACTTTTTCATCGGCTTGCACAATTTCCAACTGAAAACCATTTAAGTCGAGGGCGGTAAAATCAAAGTCTGTATAATAAATAGGCGTTGCATTAGGGAAAGCCTTGCGATACCACTCTAGCCCTTCATTTACATTCGGTACATGTATAAGCAACGCAGATGGGTAAACGGATATACCATTGGAAGAATCTTGTTTATTATTCATTGAAAGTGACTCGAAAAACTTCTCGATAAAAAATGAACTGTCGTAACCCAGCAATTCATCAAACCGTCTCAGCAATCAACTTAAACCTCCATCTCTAGTGTGATTTAGGATCAATTAACATGATCTTACATGTATCCCTAATCACACTGAAAGGGTGAAGTTTAATATCAACTATGGGTATCTCTATTTTTTACACCATACGCTTCTCACACCAACACGCCTAAAGCCAACTGACTTACAGTTACGACTACTCGTACTGTTTGGCATGACATCAGTCAGCACCACTTTAACACCTAAAGAAATAGCATCTTCAATTCGTGCTCGAAGTAACGCAGTTTGACACCCTTTCGAACGATAACTTTCTTGTGTATACGCATTGGCGAGTATTACATATTCGCCCTCGATATAACTCGTTGCCCAAGCACATGGAGCACCGTTTATTTTCGCAACATAGCAACGAAACGTATCGGTGCAGTAAAGCGGACGTTTCTTCTGCCAGATTTCGTTCGAACACTCTAAACCTGACGTTTTAAGTAGAGCTAAAAAATCATCAACATTATCATGTGACCATCGTTCAACTGACACTTGCTGGGATTTATCTGCACACGTCACATAATCATTCGACTTCAGTTCGAGAAATTCATGCTCATATTCTGATACAAAGGCACGATTTAGTAACCATGTTGTCAGATCATTTGTTATTGCCTGCGGTTCGACGGATATTTCAGGGGGCAAGTTATGTGTGTAAAAACTCAGATAACTCTCTAAAGTCTCTATGCTAGAAAACTCATGGATGATTATCTGGTTATCATACTTACGTGTTTTGTCCACGAAGACAGAGCAACCTTCAGATTCAACCGAAAAAAGTTCACTGTCTAAATCAGTTGAGAGCGTTCGTTCATTATTAAAGTAAAAATAAGCGTTATAGGCGTCTCTTACTTTTTTATCTTGCATCGTTCCCTCGATACCATATTAAAAAATTCCGGATAGTATTCTTATCTAGACTGGAATACTACTTTCCTCAGCTTTTCGATTTACGCGCTATTGAACGGGACCATTCGAGCAATGTTTATGTACTAGACATCTGATTCATATATGCAGAGATCCCGAGGTAACCCTCTAACCGTGCTAGTAATATTTCTTACGTGCTGGATGCCTATCTTTGTCACTACTGACTTTGAGCGCTGATTTTCTGCCAAATGCGTCACGTGTAGACGCTTCAACCCAAAGTGTTTTTTACAGTGAGCAATAAGAGCCTTTGAAGCTTCTGTTGCATAACCGTTTCCCCAGTAAGGAACACCTAACCAATAGCCTAATATGCCAAGCCCGTCGGACAACTTAGGTAAACTCACTGTTCCTATAAGGTCACCAGTTTGTTTTAACGTTACAGCATAGATGATAGAAGTGCGGTTTTCGTAACGTTCACGATGGCTAGCAATCCAGGAAGCTGCATCAGATTCAGTGTACGGATAAGGTATATTTGATGTCATTTCAGATATAACTTTGTTTGCTAACAATTCAGCAACTCTCGTAGCATCTTGAGGCTCGAACGGACGCAAACACAACCGCTCTGTTACTATCATTTCTTGCATTGATACCACCAATTTAACCTTACGAATATTCTCAGAAGCAATGAGGTAGACGCACACCATTCCTCTAATCTAATGAAAAGCGCTTCAATTCTCTACCTTTCGAGAAAATTTTTCACCGATGGTGCTGCTCTCCACGTTCCCCCTTTTGACATTGCTCCTTATAACCCTTCTAACTACTTGTTAGCGATCGAAAAACTCTTCATAAACATCAAATCGCAGCGGGTTGTCCGAATGTTGCTGAACCTTAAAGACCAAGCAGCCCGGCTCTTCCAACGTCAACTTTTCATGATTAACAAGCTCTCGCGTCACAGCCTGAAGATCAGCGGCTGGCACGAGAATAAAGCCTTCTAGAGTGACTTTTGACATATAGTTTATTTTTTGAAAAATTCAGTTAGCATTAAGAAAATGCTCACTAACTAAACAGTGATATTCGTGGCCAGTAAAACGGATCAAGTCCAGAATCCCTCTTAAATTGCTTGTTAGCACACAATTTCCAAACTGTACTCCGCTGTATTTTCACTATTAGAAGCTGTCTGTTCAAAACCCAGTTTCTTTAGTACCGAAGAGCTCCTACTATTCCAAGAATGGACACCTGCCCAAATACTACCTTGATAACCCGAACTACGAACATGTGATAACAACGCTTTGCACATTTGCGTCGCTAAACCCTGACCCCAGAATTCCGGATTAATCCAATAAGCTAAAGCCAAACGATTTTCCTGAGGAAGCAATGTGACCTGACCAATAACTTGGGAGTTGTGCAATCGGCGACAGCTCCAAACATAACATTTGCCCATACTCCATTCTGACATACGATTTGAACACCAATTCTCAGCTTGAGTTAGAGTTTTAATGTTTGCTAATGGAAGCGACTCAGGAAATAAATCGGAGTTCACTGCGGTTAATAAATGCACTGCATCAGCGATTTCAATTGGAGTAAATACAAAACTTGAACATTCAAATTTTCTTGCGAATTTCAAAGTCTTCTCCTTGTGTGCTAACGCCTCAATAACCGACGCAGCTTTGCTGCGTCCGGCGCCTGAAAGGCGCGTAGTTGATTGACTTGTTAGCTTTTATGGTAAACGGACTTGCTTAAAGTCAATGTCTTTAAAGTCGATACACATAGGTTTGGTAAAGTGCCTTACATATACATCAGAATCAAACCGACTAAAATCAATACCTTTATCTTTGAAATGGCCAAACACTTTAGACATAGCTGAAATAAATATTGGAACGATATTTATATAAACCTGATTACTAGGATAGCGTTCGCTTATTGCTTGCGATGCAATTGAACTAAAGTAAAGATCTTCATTCAGTTGCTTTGTTAACTTCTCTCTATTCCTTTTGCCCATTTTATTTTCTAAATAAGGGGATGCCCTTGAGTCGTCAATACGGTCTAAAATGTCATCCAGCCTATAGAAATGCCGAGATGTATATATCCCACTGTTAACAATGTGGCTTGCCATGAGAAATGCAGCGCCGCTATTTTTTTCTAAACCTTTATTATGGAACATCTCATAATTCCAGCTATGAAACAAAGTATGGTCACGATGGTGTATTGCGTTTCGAAGTAGTATCAATAATGATGTATCTGCATTACCAAAGTAGTCAAACTCAGACTTCGACACGTCATAAAGGCTATGGAATGCCTCAAGCTTTGCTTCAAATGCTCGATCAAGATCGTCAATTGCTTCTTCTCGATCTACAAGTTTCAACCTATCGAACCCTGCGCAAACTTCTGAATACATTCTCATTGAGTTTGATAGCTTATCAATAGCTAATTTAATTACTTCCACTCGAACTCCATTTGGAAAGCTAACGCTTCAAACAGCAGCGCTTGCGCTGTCTGGCTGATTTGACTTGTTAGCTTCTGGTTTGCTGGAACCAAGAATATCATTAACTAAATTTTGTAATGTATCTGACTTTAAGCCCGCTTTCCAAGCATTCTCTAGAGCCCTTGAAACAGCCAAAGGATTTTTCTTCAATCCACCTGCATTTCCATAAAAAGCGGCAGCTTGATCTTCATGTTGCCTCCAATCTTCACCAAATTCCGGGCCTATGGTATTTGTTATATTTGTTTCCCACATTCTAAGGTTCGATTTTCTCACATCGTTACTAGGCCAATTCTCTGCTTTGTCGTGGCCTAAGAGGTGCAAAATAGCAGCATTGTCTTTCTTATGTTTGCTTATTTCATAAGCTCTCGTTTTGTCCGTATCTGCATCACAAACTACAAAAACTTCGATAGCGAGAAGTTTCGCTATCGCAAGAGGCTTGATTAGTTCATTCTTTCCACCGACAGGAATGATGTGGTATCCAGAACGCCTAAACTCAGACAATTTACCCATCAACTGAATATACGAGGTTAAATAAGCAACGTCCTCTATTCCTTCGACTAATATCAATTTTTTGCTAAAGAACATCTCACTAATTTCAGGTCGCAATGTTGGGTAAAGCTTAGCGATCATACCGCTTTCTTTGACTGCTTTCTCACCTGCATCCGTAAGCTCTTTAACTAAGTCATCATATTTTAAAGATGTTACAGATGAAGAAACCGGAGAACCAACCTCTCTAACCATTCTCACTGCATGGAAATCATCACTTGGTATAAAATATGGACTGTGAGAACAGACTATAATTTGAGAATTGTCGTTTGCTAATTCTTGTAATACTTCAGAAAGGTATCTTGCTTGAGGAGGATGTTGATACAACTCCGGCTCTTCAATAGCCATAATAAGCGTAGGAGCGTTTTCGTCATCAATATCGGCTAGCTCTTGAAGTAGAGTTAATAGATATGACCTCTGCATCCCATGACCAAAACGTGCCAATTCACTCTCAAATCCTTTTTCTCCAATTTGTATGTGAGCAAATGGTTCTTCTATTTTTATAGCTTTCTCAGCATCACTTTTCCAAAGAACTTTTGCCGTGGCACTCGGATTAGCCCATAGCTTTAACTTAGTTTCCAACGAATCAGAGATACTAGAAAGAACGCCTTGTTCTGCTTCTAGCATTGATTGGTAGTTTTTCTTTAGATCATTTCGTAAAGTGGTAACTTTTTCAGTGAAGTTTACCTTTGACCTTATGGCCCTCGATAATAGTTGGCCAAGGGCAGAGTTTTTATTTTCCTCGGCTTCTTCGGAAAAGTCTTTTGATGCGGAGACAAATACCCATTGTAAATGCGGAGCAAGTCTATTAGCACCTTTCGAAACACCGTAGAACTGGTCTTCACTAGGAATAAGACTACAACACTCAGGATGCGCAGCCTCAAAGGAATTAAGTGCTTCAGCCATATCAGCTTTTGAATTTGCTGTTGATATGTCCGGCCATTTTTCTCGTAAGTCAGCGAATATTTCCTTTAATTCCTTTGCTGGTTTCTTAGATTTTTCAGCTTCAAACCAAATTTTGAAATCGGTCATACCAAGCCTATTACCAAATTGTTTTACTTCCGCTCTCTCTGTTCCTTCATCATACTCAGCCTTGGCCGTAACAATTAACTTATCCTGCCTTACATAATCAGCTAGCCCTTTTTTCGCTTCTTCTGAGAGGTCTTTGAAAGTTACAGTAATTGAGATTGGTTCACTCGTATTTTTATGGTGAAAGTCGTCAGCGGAAAGCTTGCTTAAGTCGGTTTTAGAATCTTTATGTTGTCGAAAAAATACGTTCAATGCATTCATCACTGTTGATTTGCCAGCTCCATTTGGCCCAACAAAGCAACTATAATCATCAAAGTTTACGGTCTCGTCTTTAAAAGATCGAAAGTTTTTAATTCTAACTGACTCTAATTTCATGATCATCCTTGTTTAAGAAGCTAACGCCGCATTCAGCGGCTCGTCCGCTGCAATGCTTTGTTAAAGAATTCTCTAATTTATTATTGACGTACTCGACAAGCTAAAAGCTCATCCATTTAATATTCACTACAAGGAGCCTTCGATCGTGGCTAGCGCACATTAAGAGCGCATGACCTTGTTCCAATCAATGCTATGCCCAGCCGCTTCAAGTTCACGCGCTAATGCCTGTTTCCAGCCACCATTACTATCCATTGTTTCCCAAACGACACCCGCAAAATCACTAGGAATTTCCAGCGCACCGCGTTTGAGAGCACATACTTTGTCTCGGCCCAATCGGCCAATGAAGTAACCCAGCTCCAGTAATACATTTTGCCTGGCCCGCGGCTCGGGGTCTCCTCCCTTTACACAACCCTCATCATCAGGCGTGAGAAGAACTACCGCAAACCCAACATCGCTGTTTGCAACAACCTTTTCAATAATAGTTCTACCTTGATTGGCCTGTTCATGGAGAATAACGGCCTCTAACCCAATGCGTTCAAGAAAGCGGGCTACAGTTTCCCTAGCACCATCGTCGTGACCGTGAACGATAAATATCTTGCGTGATAACGGAGACTTCAACAAGGTTTCTGTACTCCCCTTTGACTGGACATAGTTCTTGTAATCACGAACAAAGGGGATGATGAGCTGTCCAGTAAGCGCATGGATTCCAGCCATGATTTTTCGCCCAGAATAGAAAAAATGATTGCTGAAGTTAGTAGCATAACTTGGATCGTTGGCCAGCTTTTCGATAAGAAGCAACGTTAATCCCATCGTTTTCTTATGGTCATCAGGCCATGCAAGCTGGGCACTGCCAACCATGCCACCCCCAGTTTTTTCGCTTTCTGCGATAAAAGTATCGAGATCCACTTCTTCCGTTAGTTCTTCGTTGTACGGTTCAAGATCCGCATGCCGCAATAATTGAGCGAGTTTTTTCAATGGACGCTCATATGTCTGCAACTGCGAATTCTGTAGATCAAGAACAGCGTTGTTAATTTCTCCGAAAATATCTTGGGCCATCATTAATCCTCGTCAGCCTGTAATCTGGCCTCAGCAGCTTTTTGGAGAATATTTTCTCTATAGCTCTCTTTCATTTGCTCAGCGAGAGACTCAACAATGGGATTGTCAACGTACGGTTCAACTCGGTTATCAATCATTCGGATAACTGACTGGATAGCAGCTTCAATACTCGTCGGTTCGTGAGGATCAAAGTTCACAACGCCCAACTCGCCATCCAGTTCGTTTAACGCTTGCTCTGCCTGTTTTAGCTCTTTTTGTAGCTTATCTAGGCCGTTTATTTTAAGCATGATTCCCTTATGGTGTGGCAGTGCCTTGTTCGCTTTAACGCCTCGTTAAGTTTCGTTATAACACCGCAAAAATTCGTTACGAAGCTCACAGCATGGCTCATCATGCTCAGCAGTTGTAACCCAACCGCATGAATCACAATATACGGTATGTGATTTACATTTTAAGCATTTAGCAATTGAAAACGATGATAATTTCCCTTGGATTTCAAAGCCAAAACCATGCTCCCAACAAAGTAAACCAGGTACCGCTTTGCCTGATTCGTAATTTACTAAACAATGACTGCAAACATCCGACATGCGCCCATATGATATTTCATTAAAAGAGCTTTCATATGCACTTTCCCAGTCAATATGTTCTAAAGTAATTCGACCTTCAAACTCTATAATTCTTTTCTCTGCAGATTTTGTGAAACCACTAGAAGAAATCAAAACCCCGTAGTCTGCTTTTACATCAGAAAGCATACCTAGAAAAGCTTCTACTGCTTTTAAATCAATAGGAGTTGAGTAATGCTTACACTCAATCATTGTCTTTGAACTTTGTGTTTCAACTAATATATCTATTTGTCTAGAACGTTCCGAATACTCTCCTACAACACGAGTATCATGCAATACTTTTGTATTCAATGAAGATTGATTGTCGTGGAATATCTTTGAAATAAGCCATTCGTATTGACGCCAATTTGGAACTTCCTTATCAGATGACACGCAAACTCCTTTAGAAACTTAACGCCCGCTTAAGGGGCAGACAACGCTACTACTAAGCTTCCGCATAACACCGTAATCACAAAAACCAACGCATAGTAAAAATGCCAGGCGTTAGCTGTCCCTCTTAAAGCGTTTGTTATGCCTATTGGTTTAACTGTTTGATAAACTTAATTTTACTAGTAGCAGTGCAACCATTATCTTCGTAACCTGATATTTGATAACCACTAGAAATAAGCAACTGCAACATCGCTTGATACTGGTTCATCGATTTTACACTAATGGCACTATAACCGTGATTAAGGGCCCATAATTCTTGTTGCTCTCGTAGCTTGGTGGCAACACCTTGTTTTCTATAATTTGGATCAACTCCGCCAAGCCAGCTATAAAACTCAGTATTAGAAATCTCATAACCAATTTTGTATGCCATTGGCTTTTCATTGTGGCTTGCGATTAGAATTAAGTGCGTTTTACCCGTTAATTTAGCCATTAATTTACTTGCTGTTGTTCTACCATCAAATTCAGGTATTTGAGCATCAACCTCTAAAACTTCATCTATCGTTCCCAAGCGGAAATCAAACTTCATACATATTTACCTTTCGAGAGGCATAACATTGCATTAATGCGCGTGCTCGATTTGTCAAAACCGTTATACGCATCTTTTATCGCCTAAGCTACTGTTAGTAAAATTATTTTCAACGCTCGAAGCAATCAACTCGTCTACGAAAGTGTGCATGCCGCCTATCACGGTTCAGGCGTTCACATTATCCCCAAGCAGTGAAATGCAATCCATTGATTAAATTGCATTTATGTCTCTTCATTTGGTGATAATGTGAATGTGTTTCGAATAATCGTGCACACGATCAGGCTTCCCTCGCCGATAAGCTGTGTAAATATGGCTCTTCACCGGATGTGGTGGAAAGTGTTTCTTTTCAAGTTTTCCGATTAATTGGAAAATGAGGAAACACTCTGCACTTGAGCCCTGAATCAGATGAAAGATACAGCACTCTATCAAGCGATCCTTGGACTGATTCCGCCATGGACTGTCGACTCTGTCCAGGTGGATAAAACGAGCCAACGTATTACCGTGACTATCATGTACGAAAGTCATTCAAGCGTTGCTTGTCCAACATGCTCGAAAGCGGTAAGAAAGCATGACTCTCGAAAGCGGATATGGCGTCATTTGGATACATGCCAATACGAAACATATCTTGAGGCCCAAGTTCCACGTGCTGACTGTCCAAAGCATGGGGTTCAGACCGTTTCTGTTCCTTGGGCATCTCCTGGAAGTCGCTATACCGAACTCTTTGAGACAAAGATTATTGAAACACTTCAGTTCACTTCTCTTCTCTCTGTATCTAAAGCCTTTCGACTGAGTTGGGGAGCCATTGATCGGGTAATGAAAAGGGCTGTTTCACGAGGGCTCGCCCGGAGAAATTTAAATAAGGTAGAAGATCTGTTGGTAGACGAAACTGCCTTTTGCCGAGGGCATGATTATGTCACGGTGATGTCGAGCCGAACGGGCCAAGTTCTCGCTGTTGCCGACGGTAAAAGTGAACAAAGCTTAGCAAACTGCTATCGAGTGCTGCCTAACATCGCTAAACAACAGGTCCGCTCAGTCTCGATGGATATGAGCCAAGCTTTTATGAATGCAACCGAGTCCTTCTTTGGCTCACGCTCTAAACGCCTGATTGCAGTTGATCATTTCCACGTGGCAAAAGTGCTCACCAAAGCTGTTGACGATGTTCGCAAGCAAGAGGTTAACCGTCTACCGCCATACCTTAAACGAGAGTGCTACAGAACGCGTTATGGCTGGCTCAAAAGAAATAGAAACCTCACTGGTCGCTTGAGGGAGCGTATAAACAAATTGGCCAAGCTCATGATAGATACAAGCCTTAGCTGGTTGCTCAAAGAGCAAGCAAGACTAATCTGGTACGGAGGTTCGATCAGAAGCGCAAGGAATCAATGGCTAGAGTGGCTTGCTTTAGTTAAGGCAAGTGGAATTAAACCATTGATGACAGCAGCGGCGACAGTGAAAAAGCACTTACCAGCAATCCTTAATGCAATGCGGCTGAAGGCATCGAATGGCCTGGCGGAAGCTATAAATGCCAAAATCCAATACATGAAGCTTAGAGCTAAAGGCTTTAGAAACAAACAACGGTTCAAGACAGCGATACTGTTCTATTTTGGGGGGCTTGATATGACTTTCCACCATGAACGATGAAGAGCCGTAAATATACAGCTCGGCAGTTAAAGGAATGCGCTTTAACACCCACGCTACCGCCATTGGTTGGCGGCGTCCAAAAGGCCTTATAGGGCAGTTTTTCGTGGGCTAGATTATCAGACGCTGGGCAGTGTGTTTAGGCAAAGGGGTCTAAAATGTTGGCGCGGTCAGGGTTTGGGGATTTATAAGGGGTTAAACGCAAAAAAGCCGCTGACTAAACAGCGGCTTTTCGGTATGTGGCGGAGAGATAGGGATTTGAACCCTAGAAGGGCTATTAACCCTTGCCGGTTTTCAAGACCGGTGCTTTCAACCACTCAGCCATCTCTCCGGAACGCGGCGTATATTATTGGGTTCGCCGTGGCTTGTAAACCCTTTATTTGCCGCTTTTTGTCTGCTCGCTCAATCAATGATCAGCTTGGCGAACATGCTAGCAAAAGGCGATTAGCTTGCCGCCAATCGCCCTGCTTTTAACTGAGACACGTTAGCTGAGTCTCTTTACTGCGCAGTGTTTATAGCGCGATAAAAATACCCGCCAGTGCCGCACTCATTAGGTTGGCAAAGGTGGCGGCAATCACTGCGCGCACGCCTAAGCTTGCCACATCTTTGCGGCGTTCGGGCACCATGGCACCAATCGAGCCAAGTTGAATGGCAATTGAGCCAATGTTAGCAAAGCCACACAAGGCAAAGGTGACAATCACCTGGCTTTGCACCGACAGGTTCGCTTTGATATCGGCAAAGGATAAGAAGGCGACAAACTCATTGAGTGCGATTTTCTGCCCTAATAGGTTACCAACGGCAAACACTTCATGCACCGGCACCCCAGTAAGCAATGCCAAGGGTGAGAATAAATAGCCGAACAGGCTTTCTAGGCTTAAGCCTTCTAAATCAAGCAGCTCGCCAATGCTCCCGAGCCCGGCGTTTAGCATCGCAATCACACTGATAAAGGCCACCAGCATGGTACCCACGGCCACCGCGACTTTCATGCCGTTCATCGCGCCGCTGGCCAAGGCATCAATCGCGTTCGCCTGGTCGCTATCGCTGATCTCCACCTGGTTTTGCTCAGCCGGTGTTTCCGTCTCAGGAACAATGATTTTGGCCATCAATAATCCACCGGGCGCGGCCATAAAGCTCGCGGCAATCAGGTATTTCAAATCCACGCCCATGGCGGCATATCCGCCAAGTACACTGCCGGCCACCGAGGCCATGCCGCCGACCATTACGGCGAAGAGTTCAGAGCGGGTCATTTTGCTAAGAAAAGGGCGAACTACCAAAGGAGATTCGCCCTGAGAAAGAAAGATGTTGCTGGTCGCGACCAAGGATTCTGCGCGGCTGGTGCCGAGTAATCGCTGTATGCCGCCACCGAGCAATTTAATAACCCACTGCATAATGCCGAGATGATAAAGGAGAGAAATCAGCGCACTGATAAAAATGATTAACGGCAGTACTTTAACAGCGAAAATAAACCCATCGTTCGCCAGTGGCCCAAACACAAACTCAATGCCTTCGTTAGCAAATGAGAGGAGCTTTGCCGCACCATTGCTCATTGCCCCCAGCATGGCCTGTCCCAATGGTATGTAGAGGACTAACGCCGCGAAACCGGCTTGTAAACCAAACGCGCCGAAAACGGTACGCCAGTTAATGGCTTTACGGTTGGTAGAAAATGCGCAGGCGCATAGCACCAGAGCGACCAGACCTGCCGCACTATAGAGGAGTTGCATAAATAGATGACCTTGCCGTGTTGTATTGCACTTGCGGTACGGATGAGTACGACACGCTGCCGGGGAGGCAAGAGGTTCCATCATGCGTTACATCGTACCGCGGGTTCGGTGAAGGTGGGCCCGACCTTGGACGCTTTTTCTTCAGCCGCAAATCGCGACACAGTCACTCTTTGGCTATCGCTGCGCAAAGAGCACATGTTGGGCGAGCATTCTAGTGTGATTAAACTCTCATTTCCAGCAGAATTTGACGCTCGATCACACTTATTGAGTGGTTATCGAGGGGTGCAAACTGTCCTTTTGGCTGTGTCTTGTCTCTCAGACAATGGTCGGATGTTTATCCCTCTCTTTTTGTGTCACCTTGGTGGTGTCTATCATTCACACCCTGCATCACGCCTGCGCTTAACAAATTTGGCAAGATTGGTTGACACGTTTGGCTCATATGATATTCATGGGTGGCTATTGACAAAATCATTGAAGGTAAAGCGATAAAAATAAGCCTCAATGGAAAAACAAAAGCAATAGCGCTAAAAAACATAAAACAAAGCAAACACAACAACGCAACCACAATAAAGGAAACACACATGCAAACCGTCTCTTCGCATCAGACAGGAGCTAGCTTGTCGGTGATGCAACGTCTACGCGCATTGGGGCCTGGCATCATGATGGCCGCGGCAGCTGTAGGCGGCTCTCACCTTGTTGCCTCGACCAAAGCCGGGGCCATTTATGGCTGGCAGCTCGCGGCATTGATCCTGCTCGTTAACTTGTTTAAATACCCCTTTTTTCGTGCAGGCGTGCAATACACCGCAGGAACCGGTGAAACCTTGGTCGAAGGCTATGCGCGTTTAGGTCGGCCTTATTTGTGGCTGTTTGTCGCGTTAAGTGCGGTCTCTGGGGTGATTAACACCGCGGCCTTGACCTTATTTAGTGCCAGCTTGCTCAGCTATTTTGTGCCGTTTGATCTCTCACTGACGGTGCTCTCGAGCATTATTGTGGCCACCTGCTTAGTCATCTTGATTGCGGGGCATTACAAGGCGCTGGACCTGCTTTCTAAAGTGATCATGGCAACGCTAACTTGCGCCACCTTGGTCGCGGTCACTGTTGCCGTAGGTAACCCTGTCGCGGTTGAGCCTAATTTTCAGGCTCCGTCCATTTGGTCAATCACGGCGATTGGCTTTATCGTGGTGACCATGGGTTGGATGCCCGCCCCGATTGAAATTTCTAGCATCACCTCGGTGTGGCTCAAGCGTAAAGCGCAATCTGAGCCCATCAATGCTAAAGCGGCGCTGTTTGATTTTAACGTCGGCTATATCGGTAC
This sequence comes from Salinivibrio sp. ES.052, assembly GCF_900141775.1. Classification (GTDB taxonomy): domain Bacteria; phylum Pseudomonadota; class Gammaproteobacteria; order Enterobacterales; family Vibrionaceae; genus Salinivibrio. Next base: position 1,164,192 of record NZ_FSRI01000001.1, read on the forward strand.
CGCTGCATTGGCGATTGTGTTTCTATCACTCGGTGCCCTGCTGTTGCATGGCAGCGGGGTGGAGTTAAAGCAATCGGGTATCGGCTTTTCGCACCAGTTAGTGGGCCTGTATGCCGCTACGATTGGTGAATGGTCCCGCTATTTGATTGCCGTGGTCGCCTTTTTCTGTATTTTCGGCAGCACCATTACTGTGATTGATGGCTATGCGCGGGTCGTGTCAGAATCACAACGCTTGTTGCGTGAGCAAACAGAAGCCGAGGCGCACCCGGGCATCGCACAAGGCTGGATGATGCTGATCTCGGTGTTGGCACTGGCGATTGTGGCGTTTTGGACCGGCGCACTGCTGACCATGCTTGATTTCGCCATGGTGGCGGCATTTGTCACCACGCCCTTTTTCGCTCTGTTGAACTATATTTTGGTGACCAAACACCGCTTGCCGCCCGAGGTGACCATGAGCAAGGCGATGCGCGCATTGGCGATCACTGGGCTGGTCTATTTGTTTGGGTTTTTGGTGGTGTTCGTCTGGTGGAAGTGGTTGATGTAACAAACTTTACCTTGTTCGTGCTTAAAGGGCTGGGTTAACATCCCTTTACAACTTCACCAACGGTGTTAGGCGCGGATAAGGTATTATTGACTTTATAAAAGCCAGTCGTGGTTTAGGTTAAGGACGTGGGCGGCTTGAAAAAGTGAACGACTGCCCACATAACTGTCGTATATAAAAATGGATTGTTAACCCAACCGGGAGAACGTTATGAACGATCGTATCGTTTCGCACAGCCAGTCACAGCAGAGTGCGTTATCTACAAACAAAGTGCTACGTAATACGTATGCACTGCTATCGATGACACTGATCACCAGTGCTATCGCGGCCTTTATCGCTATCGCTGTCGGCATCGGCCCAATGATGTCGCTAGGTATGACCCTAGGTGCGTTGGCGATCGTGTTCTTTGTGCTACCACGCACCATGAACTCCTCCGCTGGTATTGTATGGACCTTCGTGTTCACCGGCTTACTGGGTGCCTCACTCGGTCCAACCTTGACCTACTACCTGAGCCTGTCTAGCGGCCCAGGAATTGTCATGCAGGCGTTGGCGACCACAGGTATGGTGTTCTTAGGCCTATCGGCGTATGCCATTACCTCTAAGAAAGACTTCTCTTTCATGGGTGGTTTCTTGGTTGCGGGTGTGATTGCTCTACTGGTGGCGATGGTCGCGAACATCTTCTTGCAGATCCCAGCGCTGAGCCTGGCAATCAGCACCATCGCGGTACTGATTTTCTCAGCCTTCATTCTGTATGACACCAGCAACATCATTAATGGCGGCGAGACTAACTACATCCGCGCCACGGTGTCGCTGTACCTGAACATCTTCAACATCTTCGTTCACATGCTAAGCATTCTTGGCTTTATGAACGACGACTAAGCCTCGTGCTTTAAACCGTAAGTCACAAAGAGCCGGCATGCGCCGGCTTTTTTTATGGCTGCTTTTTTAGCCCTAAAAGCGTGTGATTGAATGGCGAACCCACTCAGTGAAGCGCGCCACATCAGGCACAGTGAACGCCAGTTGCACTCGCCCGCCCTGCTCGCTATGCTTTGCAGCCTTAATTAAAGCGATAACGTCCGGTCAGATGACGAACAAAGGTAAGACGATGCTGGTGTATGAAGGTGAAACCATTGCGACGGATGCGCAAGGGTATTTAAAAAATGTGGAGGATTGGCACGAAGCCCTGGTACCACTGCTTGCCGAACAAGAAAACATTGCGCTGACCGAGGCCCATTGGGAAGTCATTCACTTTGTCCGCCATTTTTATCAAGAGTACAACACCTCACCAGCGGTGCGTTTGTTGGTTAAATCGATGGGAAAAGAGTACGGCCCAGAAAAGGGCAACAGCAAATATTTGTTTAAGCTGTTCCCGAAAGGCCCAGCGAAACAGGCCACCAAGCTTGCCGGCTTGCCTAAACCGGCAAAATGTTTGTAGCGTCCAGCGATAATAATGTTTGAGCGTCGCTAAAAAACACGGCGCTCATTCATCATTATTGGCACTATTTATAAAATAGCGAACCCATCGACTGACCGCCATTCAACCGCCTCTTGCTCAACCTGATCGACATCCGCTGTTGACGGGCCTTTATCTAACCATGCTAGCAATGAATCAACCGACTCTTCACGCCCACAGGCAAGCACTTCAACACGACCATCGGGTAAGTTTTTCGCGTGTCCGGTGAGTGAGAGCTTTAACGCTTCATGGGCGGTGTGATAACGAAAGCCAACGCCTTGAACGTGACCTGTGACATAGGCCTTGACACATTTTTGAGACATCTGTCACCTCTACTATATTCCCATTGCAAAAAGACACCTGTATAACGCTACATGAGACACGTCATTTGACAGGATTACGTCATGAAAGAAGTTGCGTTTCGATGGATTGATAAATATTTCATCCACCTTCGGCTCCAAGAAAAATTTTACCTTATCTTTTTCCTCCCCTTGCTCGCAATGGTTATGATTGCGCTTACCTTGGATTCGGCCTCGGATACTCGCGTGGCACATAAAATGGAAGCCGAGGGCCGAGTCATTCAAAGCCTGGTCGATAAATACGACCTCCCGCGACATGATGTTCAGATGCTGCTTGATCGCCAGCAAAGTGGCTTCAGTGTCACGGGGGATCAGCTAACTTATCAACTCGACGGCACCCTCTTTAGCCATATGGGTACATTCGACTGGAGCCTGCTGCTTGGGCTGATCCTGGTCATTGCTGTCTTGAGCTACTACATCATGACCTTTATTGGCGGCGCGATGTATACCATGAACCAAGCTTTATTAAAGCTAGCAGATGGTGAGCTGAGTTACCGGATGAACTTTATTCCTGTCCGTGATGAGTTTAGCCAAATTGCCGTTACTATCGATAAAGTGCTTGAGCGCGAGCAAAACTTGGTAAAGGCAATCCAGGAAAGCGCGGAAATGATGGATGGCTTGTCCTCCAGCCTGCAGCAGCGTAGCGATGAAAGCGAATCGCTCGGTGAGAGTCAGCGCCAGTATCTTGATTCACTGGCCAGCGCCACCGAAGAGATGGCAGGCTCGATTCGCGAAGTGGCCAGCCATGCCACTGATACCTCGACCCAAACACAAGAGGCTACCGAGGCGGCAAACCAGGGACGTCAGCAAGTCCAACAAACTATGACCGCCATTAACGGCCTTGCCAGCGAAATTGCCCAAGCGGCAGATAAGGTCAGCGAGCTAAGCAAGAATGCAGAGCAAATCGGCACCGTGGTGACTACCATTAACGGTATCAGTGAGCAAACCAACCTTTTGGCGCTTAACGCAGCGATCGAAGCAGCCCGTGCCGGTGAGCAAGGTCGTGGTTTTGCTGTGGTGGCTGACGAAGTGCGCACACTAGCAAGCCGCACCCAAGAGTCGACGGTTGATATTCAATCGATGATTGAATCACTGCAAGCGCATACTGCGGATCTGCGCCGCGTGATGGAAGGCACCGTTGAAAATGCATCCGCCAGCGAGGCAGCGGTGCAAGAGATTGATACCGAAATCAGTCAAATTGCTGAGCGAAGCAGCACCATTTCAGACCGTAGTACCGAGATTGCCGCCGCTGCCGAACAGCAAGGCAATGTTGCGGGCACGATTTCGCAAGATGTGGAGCAAGTACGTAGCCAGTCTACCCAGGTTGCCCAAATGCTGCGTGATTCCGCTACCGACGTCAGCGAGCTTGGCGCACAAGCCCACCAACTTAAAACCTTGGTGGCAGGGCTTCGCACCTAAACGTCATGGCTTGATTCCGTCATTCCCCTTATCGCGCGCCCTACTCTGGGCGCGTTTTTATTGCAATGCCGTCAGCCTTGCTCGACAATACCCGCCCTTTTTTGCTTTATTCGCAAGTCACGTCATGATGCAGGTGCCTCACTCAGCATTTTGACGTGTTTTGCACCACCCATTGTTAGGAACCGCCATGACTGCCACTGTGTATCTCGCTAAAGGCCGCGATAAATCCATCAAACGCCGCCACCCTTGGATTTTCTCGCGAGGAATCACCCGCGTTGAAGGCAAACCCGGACTAGGTGACACTGTCACTGTTTGTGATCATCAAGGCGAGTTTTTAGGCCTCGGCGCGTTCTCGCCGCAATCGCAAATTCGGGTACGCATGTGGTGCTTTGAAAAAACCCCCATCGACAGTGACTTTTTCCTTGCCCGAATTCGCGCGGCAAAACCGCTGCGTACCATGCTCGCCGAGCGTGATGGGTTAACCGGTTATCGTCTATTGGCCGCTGAGTCTGACGGCGTCCCCGGCATCACCGTCGACAAGTACGATAACTACTTGGTGTGCCAATTGCTCAGCGCCGGCGCGGATGCCCAGCGCGATAATCTGGTTACGGCACTGCGCTGCGAATTTCCAGACTGCCATATCTATGAGCGCTCGGATGTGGCCATTCGTAAAAAAGAAGGCCTCAAACCTCGCGTGGGTGTATTGCACGGTGAGGAGCCGCCTGCGTCCGTCATCATTGAAGAAAACGGCGTAGCGATTGAAGTCGACATTGCCAATGGCCATAAAACCGGCTTTTATCTCGACCAACGTGATAGCCGCGAACAAGCGGTGAAATACATGGATGGCAAACGGGTCTTAAACTGCTTTTGTTACACTGGTGGTTTTGGCTTGTATGCGCAAAAAGGCAATGCTAAACAGGTCACTAATGTCGATGTGTCACAGCCCGCACTCGACAAAGCGAAAGCCAATGCGGCGCGAAACGGCTTTGATCTTACGCGCGTGGAATTTGTGAATGCCGATGTGTTTAAACTGCTGCGCACTTATCGTGAGCAAGGCGAACGCTTTGATGTAATTGTGATGGATCCACCCAAGTTTGCCGAATCGAAATCACAACTTAATGGCGCGTGCCGCGGTTATAAAGACATCAATATGCTCGCTATGCAGCTTCTTAATCCGGGTGGTGTGCTGCTCAGCTACTCTTGCTCGGGTTTAATGGATGCGGGTCTATTCCAAAAGATACTGGCAGACGCGGCATTAGATGCGGGTAAAAATGTGCAGTTTATCGAACGCTTTGCACAAGCCGCCGATCACCCCACTCACAGTGCTTATCCTGAAGGCTTTTACCTGAAAGGTTTTGCCTGCTTGGTGCAATAACGCACGGCCTCTAATCCGTGTGCAGGCGGGCGCAAAGCGCGTCCGCAGTTCTGGACACAATTGTCTGATGAATCTACGTTTAGATAAGTAGCGACCCGACAGGAGTGTTCAGATGCTAAGCCCTATTAAACCCAACAACGAAGCTCAACGCCTCAAAAAATTACAAGATACTGGCGTGCTTGATACCGAAGACGAAGAGCGCTTTGATCGCATCACTCGCTTAGCCAAACGCCTTTTCGATGTTCCCATCGCACTCGTTAGCCTCATTGACGATGATCGCCAGTGGTTTAAATCCTGCTTTGGCCTTAACGTGCGCCAAACGCCACGCGATATTTCGTTTTGTGGTCATGCTATTTTGGGCGATCAACCCTTTGTGGTGAAGGATGCCAGCCTCGACCCGCGCTTCGCCGACAATCCCCTCGTCGCTGGCAAGCCACATATTCGCTTTTATGCAGGTTGCCCGCTCTCACTCAGCGACGGGAGCAACATGGGCACCCTGTGTGTGATTGATGATAAGCCGCGTCGTTTTAGCGATGAGGATCTGCGCTTTTTGAAAGATTTGGCCCTGCTCGCCGAGAGTGAGCTATCCTCAGCGCAAACCGCATATACCGATGATCTCACTGGAATTTCTAATCGGCGCGGATTTATGCAGCTGGCCAGTCGCGCCGTGCAGCACTGTCAGCGCATGAACTCCCCGTATTCCCTCGCGTTCATTGATTTGAACGATTTTAAAATCATCAATGATACCTATGGCCATTCCGAAGGGGATATCGCTCTTCGCCATATGGCTAATCTGTTGCGTGCCAATATGCGAGAATCCGACGTTTTTGCGCGATTTGGGGGCGATGAGTTTGTAGTGTTTCTCTCCGATGCTGGGCGTGAAGCCGCTGAGCAAGCACTCCACCGTTTTGCCAGTGTCGTGGAGCGGTTTAATCAAATCAATCGCCACACCTACCCCATATCATTCAGTTATGGCGTCGCGACCAGTTCAATGTCGACGCCGCGCAGCTTGGATGATCTACTGGATGAAGCCGACACCAAGATGTATCAACAAAAAAACGCTAATGTGTAAACCAAAAAGCGGGGAGCCATGCCCCGCTTCGCGTTAAAGCCTGCTCCAATACCTGCCTATCCCTACTAGGAGGAAGACAGCGCCGAAGCAATGGTCTCCAAGCTACTCGGATCGTCAATCGTCGAGGGCACTTGATAAGATTCGCCATCCGCCATCTGACGAATAATACGACGCAAGATTTTACCTGAGCGTGTTTTGGGTAATTTCTCCACGATAATCGCGTGTTTAAAGCAAGCAATCGCGCCGATTCTATCCCGCACACGCTGTACTAATTCCTGTTCTATCTCCCCGCTCACAGAGACAAAACCGTCCTTCAGTACCACTAAGCCGAGCGGCAATTGGCCTTTGAGCTCATCGTGCATGCCCACCACCGCACACTCCGCCACCGCCTCATGGCTGCCTAATACCTCTTCCATTTCGCCAGTTGATAAACGGTGGCCCGCGACGTTAATCACATCGTCAATCCGTCCCATCACAAACACATAACCATCTTCGTCCATGTAGCCCCCATCACCAGAGACATAGTAACCGGGGAACTGGCTGAGATAGCCGGCTTCAAAGCGATCGTGGTTGCGCCACACCGTGGGCAGGCAGCTCGGTGGCAGGGGACGCTTTACGGCAATGTATCCTTGCTGGTTTGGTGCGGCAATCTCGCCCATTTCATCGAGGATACACACCTGATACCCCGGGCTTGGCATGGTTGCCGAGCCAGGCTTGGTCGCAAAACAGGTTAACCCCAATGGATTACCCGCAATCGCCCAACCGGTTTCAGTTTGCCACCAGTGATCGACCACGGGTCGCTGGGTCTTTTCTTCTACCCATTCCAATGTTGGCGGGTCAAGCCGCTCGCCGGCCATAAACACCGTGCGTAAGGATGTCATCGGATAACGCGCCAGGTGCTCACCGTTTGGATCTTGCTTTTTAATCGCTCGAAAGGCGGTAGGCGCCGAGAACAAGATGCTGACGTTATACTCATCACACACGCGCCAAAACGCACCCGCATCCGGTGTGCCGACGGGTTTGCCTTCAAACATCACCGTGGTGCAGCCGTGTAGCAAGGGGGCATAGACAATATACGAGTGCCCTACCACCCAGCCGACATCCGAAGCGGCCCAAAACACCTCGCCGGGTTTGACGTTATAAATCGCGCTCATGCTGTACTTCATCGCTACCGCATGACCGCCATTGTCACGCACCACACCTTTGGGTTTACCGGTGGTGCCTGAGGTGTAGAGGATATACAAAGGATCCGTAGCATTGACGGGCACTGGCGCCGCAGGCGTTGCTTCAGCTAATAATACCGCCCAGTCAGTATCACGCGGATTGTCTAAATTGGCACGACACATCGCACGCTGATAGACCACCACATGATTGGGTTTGTAGCGACTGTCCATGATGGCTTGATCAACCATCGGCTTATAAGCCAAGGTTTTCGCGCCCTCGATGCCGCATGAGGCGGTAAGTACCACTTTAGGCTCCGCATCTTCAATCCTTACCGCCAGCTCGTTCGGGGCAAAGCCACCAAACACCACCGAGTGGATTGCCCCAAGCCTTGCACAAGCGAGCATCGCCACGGTTGCTTCTGGGATCATGGGCATATAAATCACCACGCGATCCCCCTTTTCAACCCCTAACCCTGCCAACATGCCCGCAACTTTCGCCACGTAGTCACGCAACGCCGCATAAGTGTAGGTGGTTTTTTTGTCGGTAACCGGTGAGTCGTAAATAAGCGCGGTTTGTTCGCCCCGACCTTGTTCGACATGAGCATCGAGTGCCATATAGGCGGTGTTCATGGTGCCATCGGCAAACCAGCGCTCAATGCCATTATCGTCTTTGCTAAGAATGGTTTGTGGAAAGGTAAACCAATCGAGCTGCTTGGCCTGTGCCTGCCAAAATCCCTCGGGGTCACGGCTGGCCCAATCCGCATGGTGTTGATAACTGGCTTCTTGCATAAGCGGCTCCTTATCGCCCACCCTTGGCAGGCGATACGTTTGCAGGCAATGGATTCATTCAGCGTGCTTAGTTAATCACAAACAACGACATAAACTCATGCACCGGGGTTTTCTCCAGCGCGGCCTGATCGCTACACAAGGCAGCGATTTTTTCGCTCTGTGCTTGCGGGAACCGGGTCGCCAAGTTAGTGCGGAATTTTTGCTCCAGCACAGGGATCCCTTCTTCGCGACGGCGGCGGTGACCAATCGGGTATTCCACCGCGACCTGCTCAGTACTGCTGCCATCGGTAAAGAAGATTTGAATGGCATTGGCAATCGAGCGCTTTTCAGGCTCGAGATACTCGGCGCTATAGCGTGGGTCTTCTTTGATCACCATTTTCTGGCGCAAGGTATCAATCCTCAAATCCGCTTGATGGAAGGCATCTTCATAGTGCTCAGCCACTAAATTGCCGTATAGCAGCGGCACTGCCACCATGTATTGCAGGCAGTGGTCACGGTCAGCCGGGTTAGCCAACTCCCCTTCTTTAGAAATGATGCGAATGGCCGATTCATGGGTGGTGATTTCAATACGTTCAATCTCATCCACGCGGTCTTTCACCTGTGAATGCAGGGTAACCGCCGCTTCCACCGCCGTTTGGGCATGAAACTCCGCTGGGAAGGAAATCTTAAACAGCACGTTTTCCATTACGTAGCTGGCAAAGTCTTGTTTGATACTAAAGGGATTACCGTTAAACAGCACATCGTAATAACCCCACTTGGGCGCACTGAGGACCGACGGCAAACCCATTTCACCTTTCATGGTGATCATCGCCAACCGCACCGCGCGGGAGGTGGCATCGCCCGCCGCCCACGATTTGCGTGAACCGGCGTTCGGCGCATGGCGATAAGTGCGCAGCGCACAACCATCCACCCAAGCTTGAGAGACGGCATCAATGATCTGATCGCGATTACCGCCCAGCATTTTGGTGACCACAGCCGTTGATGCCACACGCACCAATAAAACGTGATCCAGCCCGACGCGGTTAAAGCTATTCTCAAGGGCAAGCACGCCTTGGATCTCATGCGCTTTGATCATCGCAGTCAACACATCACGCATGGTAAGCGGCGGTTTGCCTTCGGCCACGGCCACACGGCTTAAGTAATCGGCGGTGGCCAAAATCCCACCTAAGTTATCGGACGGATGGCCCCACTCGGCGGCGAGCCAAGTATCGTTAAAATCGAGCCAGCGAATAATACAGCCGATGTTAAACGCGGCAGTGACCGGATCAAGCTCGTGAGAGGTGCCCGGCACACGCGCGCCATGGCGCACAGTCGTCCCCGGCACCAGTGGACCCAGGTGTTTGGTACATTCAGGGAAACGTAGCGCCAGCAAGCCACAGCCAAGGGTATCCATCAAACAGTTACGGGCAGTGTTGTAGGCTTCTGTCGAGGCAATCGGCGTGCTATCAACATAGTCAGCAACTTGCACCAATAAGGCATCAGGGTCGGGGCGCTGGTTCAATTCTACGTTGTTGCTCATGGTCAATTCCTTGTGTGATGGTTAATCCAGTTAATACGCGCTGATTAGGGGCGCTGATCGATAGGTAGCCAATCTTGGTGCTCTGGGCCGTCGTAATCGGCACTGGGGCGAATAATGCGGTTATTAGCGCGCTGCTCAAACACATGCGCCGCCCAGCCCGTTACTCGGCTCATCACAAAAATCGGGGTAAACAACTTGGTCGGGATCCCCATAAAGTGATAGGCCGATGCGTGATAGAAATCGGCATTGGGGAACAAGCCTTTCTCGCGCTTCATCACTTGTTCAACCCGTTCAGACACATCGTACAGCCAAGCGTCTGGTGCGTTTTCCGCTAGCTGTTTCGACCAATGTTTGATAAGCGCATTGCGGGGGTCTGATTCACGGTAAATCGCATGGCCAAAGCCCATCACTTTGTCTTTGTTGGCGAGCATTTGCATTAGCCCGGCTTCAGCGTCGTCAGGCGACCGCCACTGCTCGAGCATCGCCATCGCCGCTTCATTAGCACCGCCATGCAATGGGCCGCGCAAGCTGCCGATGGCGGCGGTAATGCAAGAGTGCAAATCGGACAAGGTAGACGCACACACACGGGCAGTAAAGGTCGAGGCATTGAACTCATGCTCGGCATACAGCACCAGCGAGCAATGCATCACAGATTCATGCAGTGGCGACGGGGTTTCATCAGTCAGCATTTTGAGGAAGTAACCGCCAATGCTTTTCACCTCAGGCTGGTAGGTATCGACTCGCACACCATCATGCGAATAGCGATACCAATAGCAGATAATGGCCGGCAACATCGCCAACAGCGTATCGGTTTTATCCGCTTGCTCATTAAAGTCGGTTTCTTGATCCAAATTACCCAGCATCGAGCAGCCGGTACGCATCACATCCATGGGGTGCGCATTGGCAGGAATTCGCTCCAGCACCGCTTTTAAGGCGTCAGGCAATCCCCGTTTGCCGACCAAGGTTTCTGTGTAGTCGCCCAGCGCTTGGCGATTGGGGAGTTGGCCTTTGAGTAGCAGGTAAGCCACTTCCTCAAATTGGGCGTGATTGGCTAAATCGGTAATATCGTAACCGCGATAGGTTAATCCAGTACCGGTTTGTCCCACCGTACACAAGGCGGTGGTGCCGGCACTTTGACCACGAAGGCCCGCGCCGGAGATGGCTTTGTCTTTGGGTGCGACGGCGACATTTGTCATGATTGGCTCCTTTCCTTTGATGCCATCAGATTCAACCGCTGCATGAATCCGTGAACGTAGCGATAATTCCAGTGTGGCGTAACCGACGTTTTCACACCGAGGGTGTGCGTTCGTGATCACTCTTTTCCAAATAAGCGATCCAATTGTTGTTCGTAGGCGTGATACCCCAAGAAGTCATAGAGCGCATCACGGGTTTGCATGGTGTCGACCACGTTTTTCTGGTGGCCATCATCCAGCAAGTGTTGATACACATTGAGGGCGGCTTGGTTCATGGCACGAAATGCAGAGAGCGGATACAGCACCATGCTGACCCCGACGCCCGCCAACTCTTGGCTGGTAAACAGTGGGGTTTGACCAAACTCGGTGATATTCGCCAGCACCGGCACCTTTACTTGCTCGACAAAGGCTTGGTACTGCTCGAGTGTTTGCATGGCTTCGGGGAAAATCATGTCCGCTCCCGCTTCTACGTACGCTCTGGCGCGGGCGACGGCACTGTCCATGCCTTCCACCGCCAAGGCGTCGGTGCGCGCCATGATCACAAACTCAGGATCGGTCCGCGCATCGACCGCGGCTTTAATGCGGTCGACCATTTCGGCTTGGCTGACAATTTCTTTGTTGGGACGATGACCGCAGCGCTTTTGCGATACTTGATCTTCCATATGTACCGCGCCTGCACCGGCCCGCTCCATTTCGCGAATGGTGCGAGCAATATTGAGCGCGCCGCCAAAGCCGGTATCTATATCCACCAGTAAGGGCACGTCTGTCGCTGCCGTGATCCGGCGGACATCTTCCAACACATCATTAAGCGTGGTGATCCCCAAATCCGGTAAGCCATAAGAGGCATTGGCAATTCCACCTCCTGACAGGTAAATAGCTTGATGCCCCACTCGCTCCGCCATCATGGCGCAATAGGGGTTAATCGTACCGACGACTTGCAGCGGAATATTGTTGCGCACCGCTTGGCGAAAACGTGCACCTGCACTCATAGTATTCTCCTTGTGAACTCATGGCTTAGCGGATTAATTAATCGGTAATTTGCTGTTCAATCAGTTGGCGACTGCGCTGAATATGACGACGCATCAGCATTTCGGCCAACTCGGCATCGCGCTCTCGAATTGCCGCCAAAATCTGCATGTGCTCTTGCAACGCTTGCTGGGGGCGAGAATGCGCCCGGGGCGATTGAAAGCGGTACATCCGCAGCAAGTGGTACAACTCACCGCACAACAGGTTGATCAGTTTCTGGTTATGACTGGCTTTGATGATGCAATAATGAAAATCAAAGTCGCCTTGTTGGTGAAAGTAGGCCGCCCCCTCCACCCGTTCGATATAGGCATGGTGGGTGTCGAGCACTGCACTTAACTGCTCAATTTCCTCATCGGTGATATGCGCGCAAGCAAGCCGAGCAGCCATGCCTTCCAGTGCTTCTCGCACCGCATAAATCTCAGCCAGTTGACGATGCGTGAGAGTCACTACCCTTGCCCCGACATGAGGGACGCGCTCTACCAACCCCAAGGCTTCGACCCGCATCATGGCTTCACGCAGTGGCCCTCGGCTGACGCCAAATGCAGCAGCCAACCCCGCTTCCGATACCTTGGTGCCCGCTGGATAAGTGCCGGTGACAATCGCCTCGATAAGTTGCTCGGTCAGACTGGCTGACTTGGTGGGCTCACGTGACTCAGCTGGAAACGATTGGGCGTGCTGCGCGAGAACTTGGTCATTTGTCGACAATAAAGACATAAATACCGCCTAAAAACTTCAATAAAGCCAGAATAGAATAAAATTGTAGACAATGTAGATTAGACTTTGGTCTGTAGCGGCGCCTTTTTATCGTGATCAAAACCACAACGTAAATGATAATGTACGCATTGGATTGTTATTCACTTGTTATCAAACAGGTGTTTGACTCGACCTATTGCGAGAGCGGCGTATGGTAGTGCGGTCGTTTTAATAGGGATAGAACGCAAATATGGATAGAAATCATTCCAAGCGTGAAAACGCATTAGCACTGCTTATCGGCAGTAGTTTGGTGTCACTCGGCATCTTCTTTTTCAACCAACTAGGATTACTGACCGGCGGTACCGCTGGATTGGCGCTGTTTTTACAGCGGGTCACTGACTTCAGTTTTGGTGAGCTTTTCTTCGTGATCAACCTGCCTTTTTATTGGCTCGCCTACACCCAAATGGGCAAACGCTTTACCTTAAGCACCTTGGTTGCGGTCAGCATCGTTTCATTCGGTGCGGATCATCTAAGCGCCGTATTAACCATCAACAGCATTCATCCTGTGTATGCGGCGCTATTTGGCGGCGGGTTAATCGGCATGGGCATGCTAGTGATGTTTCGCCATCAATGCAGTTTGGGCGGATTTAACACCTTAGCGCTGTTTTTGCAGCAACGGTTTGGCATCCGGGCGGGAAAAGTGCAAATGGCGCTGGATTGCTCGATTGTGATCTTATCACTGCTGGTGGTCGAGCCTTGGCTAATTGGCTTATCGGTCGCTGCCGCAATCACCACCAATCTCGTCCTTGCCATGAACCATAAACCCGGACGCTACCAAGTTCAGCCACCACAAGCCGCATAGCGGGCGTGAATGACACGGAAAACATAGATAAACATAGATAGAGGCGGCCTTCCGCCTCTTTTTCAATCACTTCCTCTACAACACCTTGTCCCCAATCGTTACGACAGCGCCTCGACATCTAAATACGAATCACTCTTACAATTGATTGCTGCGCATGCTAAATTTCACCTTTTAGGCGCCAATCATAAGGAGTGTTGATGAACGCGGCCGATCCTTGCTTTGAAGCACCACAACTGCCTGCCGCGGTTGCACTGTCCCCTTTCCCCACCGCTTTAGGCTTGTCAGTGATCCCTGATGATGTGCAAGGCGTGTCGCTTCGGGAACAACTCACCACACATCAAGGACTGGCGCAATGTTTTGCCGCGGTGAACTCGACCTATGGCAATGCAGATAGCCGTGCCCAAGGCACACTTTTTATCGGCGCCTATGCCTATGAGTTTTTGCTTCCAGTGCTTGCCAGCTGGCTACAGGCTGGAAAGCTTCCCTCGCTGGACCTTGATAACTGGCACGTAAAATACCAGCCTACCCGTGTCACTAAACCGAATGGCAAGGAGCTCGTTTATCACAAGCCACATTTTTATCTCAATGCCTTGATTGGCTGGAAACAACCTGCGGCAGAAGAGTGGCTAACTATTTTGCACGGCGCGTTGTTACGTCACTTTTCGCCCATCGTTGATGCGGTCGCGGAACAAAGCGGTATGCGTGAGGGGCCACTTTGGAAAGTGGTTGCCGATTCAATCTGTATTGCCTTTTTGATGGTGGGTAAACATCGTGATTGTGAGCAGGCCGCACGTGACACGGCGCTGTCGATCGTCCATCAACGTGGCACCCCGCTTTATAGCAAGCGCAGTGGTTTTCACGATGTGACCGTCTACGATCCGAATGACACCCAAACCGTGCTGCAAACCCATAGCTTCCGTCTGCGCGGCGGCTGCTGCCGGATCTTTACCGTGGATGAACACAGTTATTGCTCAACCTGCTGCTTTTTAAAGCCTGACGAACAAGCTAAACGTCTCGCGGAAGTCGCGTATCAGCGTGAAGGCGTGGCACTGGACACGCAGCCTCGCTAACTCAGCGCCACATCGACCCAGACAAGACGATGATCGGAGTGAGCACGCGCATGCTCTTGGCCGTTTTTATCACAAATCAGTGGGTAGTCGGCATCATTAGATCCAGGCCAAAATACGCTGGAAGCTAACACCGCTAGATCTCGTGAAGGCAAGACGTAATCGAGACGCAACCCACCGTTATGGGTAGCAATTGCCCGCCCCTTACCATCGATAAAGCGAAACGCGTGAGACTGTGCCGCCTCACTTTTTGGCACCAGCGTGCCGACAGCAACCTCGGGATGCACACGCGGATGGTGAAGCAAGGCGCCAATGGCTTGCTTATCCCCATCACCGTAGCTCGGATCTGCATTTAAATCGCCAATCACCACAAACGGCGTCTCGGAGGAAAGCCCGCCGTGGGCGCCCTTGTCGTCCACCAGCCAATCAGCGTTATCCAAAAGGCCAATCAGTTGGTGAATTTCATCACTGTTGCGCCGCCAGTTACGCTTCTCCGGTCCATCAAACACGGGTGGTGTGGGATGACAGGCCACCACTTGTATTCGTTCATCACCAACCAAAATCGGCACTGAAACCAAGTTTTTCGAGGCGAGACGTAGCGCCTGTTGTGCTTGTTCGGTGTAATACTCTGCGGGGATTTGATGGTGAGGCAACTGATGCCACGCAAAATGTTGCCAAGTGCGTATAGCGGCATCTTCGATGGGATAACGCGATAAGATCACAAAGCCAAACTGGCCGTGATAATCGCCAAAGCCATGACACTGCTGGGCATCACTCAAGCGTTTGTTCTCGCTCACCGGCACCGTCAATTTCAGGCCAGTGTTGGTAGCCGGCAAGTAACGATACGGATAATCAATCGGGGTTTCACCGTGCTGAGGCTCGGCCAAATGACGCTCACAAAATGCGGCGAGCGCACCATCATCGCCGCCGTCACCTAGATGATCAAACTCGCAAAGCACCACCACATCGGGTCGCAGGCGCTGTAAGGTGGCAGCCAGGTTTTTAATTTGCCGACTCGGCGTTGGTGCCAACATCTGCGATTTTATGTCGCCGACCTTGCGCCCAGCCAAAGACAGGTTAAATTGCGCAAACCTTAGGGTCGAAGGTGTTGTCATGACATCCCACTAATATGCTGATAGGAATGCTATTTTAACAAGCTATCGAGCGCGCGACGAATTTGGCGTGCATCTTCTACGGCACGGTGCGGTGCCGGCCCTAGAGCCTCCATTTCACGGCTAAAGTCACCACGATCTAAGTCACTGTGCTTTTTTAGCCACTGATTTACCTCCATCAAGGTGAAGGAAGGACGCATATAACAGGCTTTGTAAAGCCGTCCCATCCAAAACAAATCCCACTGGCTATCACAGAGCACATGATCAAAGGGCGCTAGCGTTTGATTTAAGTGCTGACATACTGCCAGCACGCTGGTCCCTTCGGTGAGTAATTTTTCTTGAGAGATGCCATGAATACGATGCTCAGCGTCTTGGTCCCAATGATGCCAATGGCCACTGGCCGTGGAGGGGTCAATTAAAAAACTCTCGCTATCACCACTTGGCAATACGTATCCTACCTCAATCGGGTAAGACACTAACGACAAACCGGATGCTTCAAAATCCAGCGTCACCCACATATGCGTACTCCTTGCTCATAAACTCTCCTGCATGAATAGGCACTTCCTTTGCCTAGGGGCTGTTGACCCTTATTACCTAACTGTAGCCTGTTTGTGACTGATTAGACGAGTTGTCGCGCTACTTTTGCGTGCTTGATTAACAAGTGGCTGAAAAAATAGGCTTCATTTCATGCGCTTGGATGTTTTTATTGATAATGTGATAACTCTAACAAGTAACATTCCGAGTTTGTCAGCTGTACGCTATATTTCATCGCTGGATTGATTTAGGCTTCGATAAAAGCTGCATCGTTCAGTTTGATGGTAACCGCCTTGTTTTAGATGGAATCGATTATGAAACAAACGTCTCGCACCATGCTTGCACGCAAACACGTCGCTTTGGTGGCACACGATCACTATAAAAATGCACTGAGCGAGTGGGTAAAAGAAAACCAAGACGTACTTAGCCAACATGAACTCTATGCCACCGGCACCACGGGGCATATACTCGCAAGAGAAACTGGATTAAAAATCACTCCGTTGATCAGTGGCCCCATGGGCGGTGATCAGCAATTGGGCGCGATGATTTCTGAACAGAGAATTGATGCGATGATTTTCTTCTGGGATCCGCTCAATGCCGTGCCTCACGACCCGGATGTCAAAGCGCTGCTCCGCGTCAGCACGGTATGGAACATTCCCGTTGCCACCAATCGCTCGACCGCCCGCTTTTTGATTACGTCGCCGCTATTTGGCCAAGAGGTGGATATTCAAATCCCCGATTATCAAGCGTATTTGGATGAGCGCTTGTAATCTTTTTCCACACTGTCCGTCTGTGACTAACGCCGTCTATGGCTAACAGTGTGGGTTCCCGTTTCTTAAAGGTACCCTTTCAACTCCTCCACAAACGATGAGGCATGACCTTTTTGGTGCACCAGCCACACTTGCTTTTGTGCGCGTGTCAGGGCGACATAAAACAGTCGCCGTTCTTCCGCGTGCTCAATCGGATCTTCATTTTTTCCCAGTAACGCCTCATCGAGTGAGAGCGAACGAGGCTTGGCGGGAAATACGCCATCATCCATGTCGAGGATGAACACATAGTGGGCTTCTTGGCCCTTGCTGGCGTGTGCGGTGGTATAGCGAAGCGCCAATGAAGGATACGCATTCTGCCAGCTTTCTAGTGCGTCAGGACGGATGGCATGCGTGCGACCAATCAGCATCACACTCACAGCTTGCGCCGCCTTAGCATGCTTTTTTTCTAAGCTTGCCAGTGTTTTTTCTAACTTATCGTCCGTGATCATCTTGAGCGTTTTGGGCGTTTTCGCCGATGCCTTATCGCGCGCGTAATCCAATTGTTTGCTGAGCTGTTTGGGGTTTTGGCCAATGAATTGTTGTGCCACATCCCCCAAGGTAGACGGATAGCGATAACAGGTGGTCAGCCAGCAAATTTCACTGTCACCGAAACGCTGTGCAAACTCGGTGGTTAAACTGACGTCGGCTCCGGCAAAGCGATAAATGGCTTGCCAATCATCCCCCACGGCATATAAGGAAGCGCGTGGTGATTGGGTTTCACTGTCCGTTTTACCGTGACACAGTGCCTCGAGCATCGCCAATCGTGCTGGGGAGATGTCTTGATACTCATCGACCATCACAAACTGAATAGGCGTGACGAATTTTCGCTGCTGAAATAACTTGGTGGCTTTTACGATCAAACCATCAAAATCAACCGCCTGCTCCGCTTTTAGCGCCTGTTTGTAGGCTTGGTACAACGGCCAAATCACCGCCAGTTCATTTTTTAACGCACTCTGCTCATCAAAGCTCGCCAATCTATCGGTCAGGGCGCGCTTGGTGGTATTGGCTTGGATCACTCGAGAAAGACGCGACCAAATCCAGGCGTGCAACCGGTTTTCATGGGCACAGGCGCTGAGCTCAGCATTATCATCAAGTGGCAGTGCGTGCTGCTGATGTAATTTGTCCCATGCTTTACGGGTAGAGGACTGTTGCCAGTGTTCGGCGAGTGTTTGGGTCAGCCATGCCGCTTTGGCCGTATCATCACGTGCGAGTGGAGAAATAACTGGCGCCTTCCCTTCATGTTCAGCAAGTTGCTGGCGGGCAAAGCCATGAAAGGTGGTTACATTCACTTCATGGCCAGTTTTGGTCTTAATCCGAGTTTTGAGCTCTTCAGCGGCATCTCGACCAAAGGCAAGCAACAAAAGCTGCTCAGGCTTGGCTTGACCGCTTTCAATCAAGTAGGCGGCGCGTGCTACCAACACGCTGGTTTTGCCGCTACCGGGCCCCGCAACCACCAAGGTATGGGATTCATCGGTGAGCACGGCGGCGCGCTGCCCGTCATTCAATGGCGATGATTCGATGCGATCAAACCACGTTTGCCACAGATTGAGCATCGCCGCTTGCCACTGTTGATTGCGGGCTTTCAGCCAGCTTGAATCGGCCTGCAACACAGGCGCTAACGTGGTGGCAAGGCTTTCGTCCAAATTGGCTAAGAATGAGGCGGATATCCCCTCGCCTTCCAGCTTATTCAATACCGTTTGCTGCGCGGTGCGTAATTGCGCGACACGGACGTAACCTGGCGCATTCACCAATGCATCAAACTCGGCCAACAAACACGGCCGAATCATCGCCAGTCGTTTTTGGTAGCGCGTGATATACGCTTGATACTGGCGGTAAATCGTTTGTCCTGCTTGTTGGGCGTGATGCCACGGTAAACCAAATACGTCAAATGGGCGCGGTTCACCATCTTGGGTATAACCGGTTAAAGAAATGGTCCCCCACAGCAACCCTCTCGATATCGTCAGTTCCCCGTCCCATGCTGAAAACGGAATATATTGACGATGGTGGCGAGATTCGAGCAGTAAGCCATTTTCTTCAAGCTGTAGACTATAATGATCGCCATAAACGAGCCATTGTGCCCAGCGATTGGCCGTCAGTTTCATATTTATACGTTATTCAGCGAATAAGGCACAGGCTGTGCCCTAGAAAGATGCTTGGCATGCTACTGCTCAATGCTCGATAAATCAATTCACTAGACTTAGCAGCAAAAGTAAACGCGGAGGCGATACCTTGAAATTGACCTGCCGCAACCATTTCCTCAATCTATGACAAAATGCCCGAATGAGGCTTAGTTTCTGACCCCGTTTCTGCTATCTTGCCAACATTGTTGGCCGATCACTGTTATTTATGTCTCTTTCTCTGCCACGTATTCCTTTCCTGCCACTCGCCGTGCGCGAGTATTGGGCGAACCATCGAATTAATGACAGTATTCGCGTCCTTATCGCGCTAATGGGGGTGGCTCTGTATGCTAGTTATGCGGGGCGCACCGATATTGTCACGCCGCTTGTGCTCGGTGTAATCGCCTCTGCACTGGCAGAAGTCGACGATCATTTCTGGGGCCGTGTTCGTGCACTCGGCGTGACCTTGATATGCTTCACCGTCGCTGCATTTTCGGTCGAACTGCTCTACGACACCCCCTGGCTATTTGCCGTTGGTCTCACACTATCAAGTTTTGGCTTTATCATGCTGGGCGCCATTGGTGAGCGCTATGGCACCATTGCGTTTGCATCGCTGCTACTCGCGGTTTACACCATGCTGGGGATGGAGCAAGGCAGTGATATGTGGTTGCAACCTATGATGCTGCTGTCAGGCGCACTCTGGTATGGTCTTTTATCACTGGTATGGCTCCTGATTTGGCCACACCGTCCGGTTCAACATCGGCTGGCGGCAGTGTTTCGCCAAACCGCAACCTATATGGAAACGAAATCTAGCCTGTTTCACCCAGTGGCAGAATTAGTGCCCCAACCGACTCGCATTGCCGCCGCCAACCAAAATGCGCAAGTGGTGGCCGCGCTTAACCAAGCGAAAGCATCGTTATTAGCTCGCGCGCGACGCGGCCGGCTAACGCAACGTCATCAAACCTTGTTGCAGACGTACTTCATTGCCCAAGACATTCATGAACGAGTAAGTTCGTCGCATTATCGTTATCAAGATCTCGCTGCACACTTTTTCCACTCTGATATTCTGTTTCGTTTTGAAGCCTTACTCAATGCCCAGGCCAAAGCCTGCCGAGAGGTGGCACAAGCTTTATCCTTGGGGGCCCGCTATCATCACCCTCAAGGTGCTCAGCAAGCATTAATGGCGATTAAACAGTCCATGCAGTATTTATCGGCACAGGCGACACAAGTACCATCGCGTATGGCCTTACTCCAACAGCTCGACTTTTTGTATAAAAACTTAGAAACGGTTGAGCAGCAACTGGCGAGTCTGAGTAACTTGGCGGCAAACGATGGCACACAAGAGAGTGAGTTAGCCGATCCCGATGCCCGCTCTCTAGGTGAAATGGCGTATCGAATTCGCCGACAGTTGACGCTCAAATCGCTACGTTTTCGTCATGCTGTCCGCTTATCTTTATCGTTGCTCACTGGCTATGGGGTGATTCAGGGGTTATCGCTTGAACATGGTTTTTGGATCTTGATGACGATACAGTTCGTTTGTCAGACCAACTACTCCGCGACTCGAAGTAAACTCAAGGAAAGGATCCTGGGAACGGTGGCAGGCTTGCTGTTCGGCGTGCCGGCGCTCTATCTCTTTCCAGATCCCAGCAGTCAACTGGCTTTGATGGTGATCACCGGTGTGCTCTTTTTCGCATTTCGCACCGTGCAATATACGCTCGCGACGCTGTTTATCACCCTGCTAGTACTGATGTGCTTTAGCCAATTTGGTCAGGGTTTTGCGGTGATCTTGCCTCGCTTAGGTGATACCGTCATCGGCTGCTTAATTGCCGTAGCAGCAGTACGTTACGTGCTTCCCGATTGGCAAGCTCACCGCCTGCGTGGGATCATGACCGAGGCACTACAAGCTAATCGTGATTACCTCGCCCATGTGATCGCTCAATATCGCGTCGGTAAACGCGATAATCTCGCTTACCGTATCGCGCGACGTCACGCCCATAACGCCGATGCTGAGCTCACGACCGCAATCAGTAATATGTTGGTCGAACCGGGCCGTTATCGAACCAATATTGAAGAAACCTTCCGGTTCTTATGCTTAAACAACGCGATGTTGAGCTATATTTCGGCACTTGGAGCCCATCGAAGCCGAATGGACGATGAAGTGAACCATCAGAAAATGGCGCAGCTACATCGCGAGATCCATCAATCGCTAAATGATTTAACTGAGCGGCTTAGCCATACCCTGCCGGTAGAGCAGCCTGCCCAAGTTGCCTCAACAGGCGATAAAGCCCTGTCAGGTCAACCAGCAGAGAGTAGCGTAGAAGCGGCTTATCGTGAGACGATCACGGAAACGACGTCCCATGAGGCCACTAATAACACACCACTGAGCATGGTGTTGCAGCAGTTAGCCTTGATACAACGGATGCTTCCAGAATTAGCAACGCTCACGTCAACCTTGCGCCAGCAGGCGCTCAAACAGAGCCGAGCCTAGGTAGGCGAAGGCCAAGCCAATTTCTATGCCGGCTTGGCCTTGTTCACCGCCTGGCAGCACCATGGCGTTTACCCTCTGACACTTCACTCTGCACGTCAGCATTCTGTTAAATTACACTTATTTACGTCGTTAACGGTTGAAAGCTTGACGTTCAGACCGGATATTAATAGTTACGCCACCTGTTGAGACTGGCAACTATACTTGTATTAAGCGGCCCATTGCCGCCGCGTAGCCCGCCCGGAGCATTTATGGCTATTCATGTAGGAATCATCGACTCGGACCCAGTCCGCCTCGTTACACCCGTTTTGCATCAGCAATTACCGGTCAGTAAGTTGATCTTAATCGGAACGCTTGAACAGGATCTTGAGTTTGAACGTCTCACCCGTGTCCTTGCCCCGAAAGGGATTGAGACAGAGTTTTTTGAGATTTCTGATGACATCAACATCCGTGAAGTCAAACGCCAAGTCAAACGTCTTGCCGAGCAGCTCAGTCCCTCTTCTGAAGACATCCTTTTTAACGCGAGCTGTGGCTTACGCCATCAATTATTGTCGGCTTATGAAGTGTTTAGAACGTACCAATGGCCGAGCTATGTTATTGAACCTTATAGCGACGAATTGTGTTGGCTCTACCCTGATGGCCTTCCGCAGCAACAAGTGGAAGATCATATAAGCTTAACCGAATATCTGACTATTTTTGGCGCCCGTTGCGAGCACGAAGATCATAATGTTACGGGTTGCTTGACCAATGATATTTATCGTTTAGGGGAGAAATGGGCCAGCAATGCCCATGAGCTAGGCCCAGGTCTTGCAACCTTGAACTATCTTGCGACAACGTGCCGAAAAGAACAGCGCCTAGATGTTGCCCTGAGTGAAAAACAACAAGGCTATCGCGAGCTGGGTATTTTGCTTGATGATCTCGCAGAGGCAGGATTAGCGAATTACCAAAAGGGGATCCTCACATTTAGTTGTGAAGAAGCCCGCCGATTTGCTAACGGCGAATGGCTAGAAAGCTATGTTCATCACACCGTCACGTCAATTCAAAAAGAACTGCCGACCATTCAAGATAGCGCGCTTTCTTTGCAAGTGTACCGTCAAATTGGCGAACGTGAAGTACGCAATGAATTAGATGTTGCCATGGTGGTTAACAATAAACTCCACATTATCGAGTGCAAAACCAAAGGCATGTCTAGCGATGGCGATGACACCTTGTATAAGCTAGAGTCATTACGTGATCTGCTTGGCGGCCTACAAGCACGCGCCATGCTTGTGAGCTTTAGACCGCTGCGCCATCATGATATTACGCGTGGCACAGACTTAGGTTTGGCCCTTATTGGCCCCGATCAACTGGCCAACCTTCGGACGCATCTTTACGACTGGTTTATTGCCGCTGGTGGGACCATTGCTGTGCGCACCAGCTAACCAAATGTGATGTCATGTTGTGAGCAACACCGCATGACTTTTATCGTGAGTCATCCATAAAAAACGCGGCACCCTCGGGCACCGCGTTTATTTTTAGGATAACAAAGCCTAACTTTTTACAGGAGCTTACGCGCCGCTTCTACCACGACTTTGATTGAGCGCGCTTCCGTTTTTTTCAAGGTTGCGTGATCTGGGGTTTCTTTTTGTGTGCGGTTGATAATTACACCTGCTACACAGCCCGCTCGTAGACCAGAGCTGGCACACATGGTCAGCAATGTGGCTGATTCCATTTCAAAGTTCAGCACGCCCATGTCTTGCCATTCTTTCATCGAGCCTTGGAAACGACTAACGACGCGACCACTAAAGGTGTCATAACGCTCTTGGCCCGGGTAGAAGGTATCACTGGAGGCGGTGACACCTGTGTGTACGGTTGCACCATCTTCATCTACGGCGGCTTTCATTGCTGTCGCGACATCAAAGTCAGCAACTGCAGGGAACTCCATCGGAGCAAAATGGGTACTGGCACCATCAAGACGGACTGAGCCCGTCGTCACAATCATATCACCTACATTAATGTCAGGCTGGATCGCCCCTGTGGTACCAACACGCAGGAAGGTACGCACCCCTAATTGTGCCAATTCTTCGACCGCGATAGAGGTTGATGGGCCACCGATACCGGTTGAGCATACCACGACGGACTTACCATCGATCCAACCTAGATACACGGTGTACTCGCGTTGTGCAGCAAGAAACGTTGGGTTTTCCATCAAGTTCGCGATTTTTTCAACGCGCGCTGGATCACCGGGGATAATCGCAACCGTTGCGCCTTGCAGATCCGATTTTGTCACGCCAAGGTGGAATACAGGGGTATCAGACATCATGAGTCTCCTCGCTGAATGCTTTCATCAGCATTAAAAATGACATAAGGCCTACTTGAGTAGGCCTGAACTCGTTATCGGTTATGTGTTTAGGATACCCAAATTTTACGCCTTTTATGTGACCATAATCGACCTATTGCACTATTAAGTCTTACAGATTTCAAAATTTAGAGATCACTATCACTTTATAAAGGCAAAAACAGGCAGATGCTGTCCTGGTTTTTGGCACTAGTCACGTAACAAACGTAGCGCATTCAATGTGACCAGTGCGGTGGCCCCACTGTCGGCCAACACCGCCACCCAGAGCCCGGTAATCCCTAGTACACTCGTCACCAAAAATACCCCTTTGAGCCCTAATGCGATCGTGATGTTTTGCCGTACATTAGCTTGGGTGGCACGCGCCAGTTGTAACACTCTTGGCAACTCCACCAACCGGTTATGGCTTAATGCGGCCTCAGCTGTTTCTAACGCAACGTCGGTGCCACTTCCCATGGCCACCCCAAGTTGTGCCGCTTTCATCGCCGGCGCATCGTTGATGCCATCTCCAACCATAGCAATGCGATATTGGCTTGCCAGTGCCTCAACGGCCTCTACCTTGTTCTCTGGCAATAAACCGGCGCGATAATCAATCCCCAGCTCTCCGGCAATTTCAGCCGCTGATGTGGGGTTGTCGCCAGTGAGCATCACAGGTTGAATACCCATCGCACGCAACTGCTCAATCGCCTCACGTGCGTCTTCGCGTAACTTATCACGCCAACCAATCATGCCATAAGGTTGATCATCCACCATCACCACCGCCACTGTAGTACCGCGTGCGGCGACAGCTTTGGCTTCTTGCTGTTGCGCGTGGTTTAAGGTCGACTCACCCACTTTGTCTAACGCAACTAACCTGATTGATTGTCCCTCGACCACACCTTGCACTCCTCGCCCTGCATTCGCTTGGATACGCGAAGCTTCGGGTACCGAGATGCCACGCTCGGCGCTATACAACACTAAGGATTTTGCTAATGGGTGATGGCTACCACGCTCGATGGCGGTTGCCGCTTGCAGTAGCGTCGTTTCCTCACCTTGCCAGGCGCGCACATCTGTCACCATCGGTTTACCCTCGGTGAGCGTCCCCGTCTTATCGAAAGACACAGCATTGATACTCGCCAAGGTTTCCAGTGCGGCCCCCCCTTTGATCAACGCACCTCGGCGCGCAGCCGTCGCCAGGCCGGAGGTAATGGCCGCCGGTGTCGAAATCACCAACGCACACGGGCAGGCTATCAATAATAGAGCGAGGCCACGGTATAACCATTCTTGCCAACTTGCGGCAAAGAACAGCGGTGGAACGATAACGACCAACGCGGCTAAGCCTATCATTGCTGGGGTATACCAGCGGCTGAACTTATCAATGAAACGTTCAATGGGGGCTTTTTTCGACTCAGCCTGCTCAATCAAATGCAGTATCCGGTCAATGGCATTTTCCCCTTGAGCCGATGTGACGGTGAGCGCCACGGTTCTATCAGTGGCCAAACTGCCTGCCATTACCTTGTCCCCAACCTCAATATCGATAGGAATGGGCTCACCGGTGAGTGCGCTTTGGTCAAAACTGGCGGCGGACTCCATTAATTGCCCATCAGCAGGTAAGCGTTCACCAGCACTGATCTCAATGACATCTCCAGGTCTTAATGCACTCGCGGCTACCGTCTCACGATCGCCATGTTTGTTGATGCGGGTAACCGTTTCAGGTACCAGGGCCATCAGCGATTGAATACCATCACGAGCACGTGACGAAGCATATCCCTCTAATCGTTCACCGATTAAAAATAGTACCAAGACCATGGCGGCTTCGGTCGTTTCTCCTAAATACAAGGCGCCTAATGCCGCAATACTCATTAATGTTTCAATTGAAAACGGTGATCCCTGACGCGCAAGTCGTCCCGCTTTAAATACAATCGGTGCTAACCCAATAATAGTGGCACCTGTAAATAACAGGCTTGAGAATGAGGCAGACCAATAGTGCACCCCCCAAGCCATCGCCATCACGACGATGAGTCCAATCAATAACGCCTCATCACGCCACTTCTGCCAACCGGTTAGCACCGCGGGTGTTTGATGAAGCTCAACCAAGGGAAAACCTGCCTGTTTAGCGGCTTGTTTTATCGCTGAGAGCGTCCCCGTGGGTGTATCTGGCGTCAGTACGACGCGCAGTTTCTCGGTGGCAAATAGCACCTGAGCCTGTTCCACGCTCGGTGTCGCGTGTATGGCTTTTTCAAGCGTCGCCGCACAGCTTGGACAATCCATCCCCGTTACAGCCCACTCGTACGTAGTTGATGAGGGAGTTAGGTGAGGTGGTTCATCCGACGAGGCGGGCTCACAGCAATCATGATCACGCAGCCTATCGGGGTCATCCTCGCCAGCGTTTCCCTCTCCATCTTGATGGCTAGCACAGCAGCCCGTGTCTTGGCAGGTATTCTTCACCTCTTGGGCGGGTTGAGACGCGGTTTGATGGTGCGGTTGATGACAATGATGTGTTCCACAGTGCTTACACATACTTGATTCCTTATTAGGTCGTCACGACAAGTGATGGTTGCAGTATAAGGGTTGGAGCCTACTCCAGAGTCAAGCACATAATAACTATGATCAAAAATAGCCATGATCAAAAACAGCTATGATCAAAAAACGCCCAGTCATTCGTTTATGGCTGGGCGTTAATCGGTCACGAGCGTGTGTTCGGTTACTGAATCACAAAGATATAGCCTTGCAGAATGATAAGATTCACGATGTCGATAAAGAACGCACCCACAATCGGTACCACCATGAAGGCCTGAGGGGCTGGGCCAAAGCGGTTTACAATTGATCCCATATTCATCACCGCTGTGGGTGTCGCGCCCAATCCGAAGCCGCAGTGCCCGCCAGCAATCACCGCACCGGTATAATTGCTCCCCATCAATTTAAACGTCACATAGTAACTAAATAGCCCAATCACCACCGATTGGACTGCCAGGATAATTAAAAATGGAACGGCTAAGTCGAGAATATTCCATAATTTCAGAGTCATTAACGCCATGGCCAAGAATAAAGAGAGAGAAACTGTCCCCACCATATCTATCGTTTCTGATTCAAGCTTACGGAGTTTAAACACTTCTAAGATATTTGTAACGATCACACCTAAGAATAACGCGTAAACAAAATCAGGTACCATTAGCCATTGGATATCAAACCCACTTATCCATTCAGACAAGTGACGAGCCCCCGTGATACAGAGTAATAAAATGAAGAGGACTTCGATCACTTTTTTGGCGGTGACTTTATCTTCTTCATTCTCATTATAGGTAACGAGTTCAGGATATTTTTCGTGAGTGGTGGTACCACGCCCATATTCAGACTCAAGTTGATGTTTATTAATCAAACGCTGGGCAACGGGACTCCCGATTATCCCGCCGATGACCAGGCCGAGAGTCGCCGAGGCCATCGCTATCTCTAAGGTACTTTGAATCCCGTATTCTTCGGTTAAAATTTGCGCCCAAGCAGCACCCGTACCATGGCCACCAGAAAGCGTAATTGATCCTGCGACTAACCCCATAAGAGGATCTAGCCCAAGCAGTGAAGCAAAGCTAACGCCTATGGCGTTCTGAATAATAATATAAACAGACGCGATGGCGAGAAACCAAAATACTTTTAAACCACCTTTCACCAGCTGTTTATAATTCGCCGCCAGTCCAACAGTGGCAAAAAACATCAACATAAAGGTGTTTTTTAACGGCAAATCAAACTTAAAATCGATGCCGTTATAATGAAGAAAAGATATAACACAAGCGATAATAAGCCCACCGACGATTGGCTCAGGAATATTAAACCGTTTAAGTGATGGGATTTTTGAATTAACGAAATGGCCAAGAAAAAGCACACTGATAGCAATCAAGAATGACTCTAACGCACCAATAGAATTGAGTTGATACATATAACCTCTTTGTTTCTCTCACCTCGTCATCCCTGATCGTCCAATTTAACCTTTGTTTCTACCTCATTTTATTTCGTCGTGACGTCAATGCTGGCCATCAAACCTCTACGATATTCCAGCATCCTGCTTATCGTATTAACAGCGTGACAAGAGACTAATCTCTCTATCTACGTGGCAGACCACCAGCTTGCCAATGGGCGGCACAATAGCAGAAAACCTTAAATTTGGCATCAATAATCGAACTATCTATCACGATATTGGTTTTAGTTATTGAAATATCAAGAATAAAAGGCAAGTTATCAGCAGGTCGTGCTGATTGAAAATTGCGCGCATTTTGCTCAACTTTACGTCTGTTCAGAGCTTGTTCGCCGGCGTTAAATAAACGTGGCTAGCAAAGAGACCATTGGAAAGAAATGAGAAGGCTAAAGATGGGGAGTGGAGGAATAAAGCCCAAACACCTTACTGATTGGGCAGTAAGGTGTAAGCGGGGAATTGGCGATCAAACAGGGTGAGTTAAGCACTCTCCCATCTGCATACTGATTGCTCGCAGCACATCGCGACGAGTAATAATACCGACAAGTTTACCCTCATCAACCACGGGATAGAGTTTGGGTTTAGTCGGGGCCATCATCTCTGCCAACTTAATAATACTGTCTTCCGATGACACCGCTAGGGCGTTCGTAGTCATGCAGTCGGATACCGCATGAGAATCTTGGCAGTGATAACTATCTCGTAGTAGCTGCTGCAACATATCTTGTTCAGAAATAAATCCCACCAAGCGCTTACTTTCATCGACGACGGGTCCACCGGTTTGCTGACTACGGAGCAACTTTTCCAGCGCACTAGAAAGCGGCATGTCCGGTGAAAACGTGACAGGCCGTTTGTTCATATAATCTTTGACTGTGATCGACTCCATGTCGCCTCCCTTAATTGTCATGACATTATTCTGTCTTGTGCTTTAAGTGTTGTCGAAGTTCACGAAATGTCTAAATCACTTTTAACAATTTGTGTAATTGCGCAAACCAATCACTGTCCCACTCTATTTGTCGGATAACTACCAACCCAATAGAGGGTACAATTCCCCTGATTTTACCGTCCTGTGCGCATTATCGATGGTGCCATCTTGAGCCCATTCGGCGATGACGGGCCGAATAATTTCCCGAGTCGTCTGCCAATCTTGGCCTGGTTTCACAGTATCTAGGTACAACAGCTGCAGTAATAAACTATCTAGGCCAGTCAGTAGCTGTTCAGGCGTTTGATCATTGAAAATAGAGGGAAATACACGATCATCGTCATTAGGTAGCCCCATGACTTGTGTGAGCTCTTCCACGACACAAGCGACTAACTTCCCTTTTGAGCGCGCTAAATCAACAGGGATCACCACCGCGGCATAACGAATCACACCTTGCTCATCCACTTTAAAGTTGGCGGCGCATACCGCATTTTTTAACGGTGTGACATCTGATGTCGCAAACTGTGTTCGAGCGTCGTCTAAAAAGCGAGCATGATTTGTAAATACAATCGACAAATTTGCACGTTGGGGGATATCCGTCGAGATAAAATCCACCCCTGTAATGTTGCGCAAATGGGTAAGGTGATACGACACTAAATTATCATGCAGTTCACTTTCATTAATCGGATGAGCAACATGATAACGAATAGGAGACTGCCATTTGCGAATACCGTGCTCTCCTTCAATGTATTCACTTTTAAATGCAATCCGATAGAAGGCATCAAGGATGTATTCAGGCGCTTGCCACGCCTGCCCATTAGCGTGAGCCGATCCCACCCACACGCATCCTAATAAAATCAAACTCTGCCACCATCGACGATACACGGCATCACTCCCAGCATTAATCGCTTTATTGAGCATAGTCGCAAACAAAGAATATTGTCTCCATTCTGGCTACAACTATGGCGATGGGGCCAATAATAACAGTACCTGAATTCCTATGCCCTATAGGAAAATCTGGAAGGGTTATCCCATTTTTCTAGACAGGCTTTGAACCAGATCCGCACTCTAGCATTGATCAGATTTCACACTTCAAGCGCCTGTGGATAGTAAGCAACAATCTTTCACGCTGTAACGAGGATACTATGCGTAAAACGCTACTTGCTTTAACCCTTCCATTGGCGATATCAGCCCAGGCCGCCAATGTGGTCGACGCATCAAGCTTAGATTTGAGCGCCGCATTAAACGATAATCCATCACGGGCAATGATGGCCTCAACGCCGGCACTCAGCTTTCGTGAACAATCACGCCTTCAAATAGATAATAAAACCTTAGTGCGCAAGCAGCAGCTGCATCATGGTGTCCCCGTTTATGGTTATTCGGTAGTCGAAAATACCGCCGCACGCGGCTTTGCGCCAAGCGTAGATGGTGACGTTGTCACTGGCATTGAGCAAGATCTTGGTAGTACCTTGCCGATGATTAATCAGCAACAAGCCATCGCCATCGCCATTGCTCAGGGCCAAACAGGCCAAAGCAATCGCCACTTTCACCAAACAGATGCAAACACCGATTTACTGATTTGGCTGGATGAACAACAAACAGCACGCCTCGTCTACAAGATTGATTATCTCGCCAGTGATAATGGCCAGCCCTCTCGCCCGATCAAAATTATTGATGCGAAATCTGGCGATATTCTAGATAGCTGGGAAGGCATCGCCCATCTTGACGCTGGCGGTCCTGGTGGTAACCAAAAAAGTGGTCGCTTCAACTTCGGCCCCAATACCCAACTAGGCAGCTTTCAAGTCAACCGCTCCTGCCAGATGGACAGCCCGAATGTGATGACACTAAACATGGATAACCGCGAGTGGGGCGGAAACCTTCATCAGTTTAATTGCCCGCAAAACACTTATCGTCAAGTTAATGGTGCGTATGCACCGATGAATGATGCGCAGTTTTTTGGTCAGAAAGTATTTGATATGTACCAAGACTGGCTTGGCATTCGCCCTATCAGGCAAAAACTCACTATGCGCGTCCACTACGGCCAAGGTTATGGCAATGCGTTCTGGGATGGTCAGCAAATGACTTTTGGCGACGGTAATCGCAGCATGTATCCCCTAACCACTTGGGATGTGATTGCTCACGAAGTGAGCCATGGTTTTACCGAGCAAAACTCAGGGCTTGAGTACCGAGGCATGTCCGGTGGCATGAATGAGTCTTTCTCGGATGTCGCTGCAGCCGCCCTGGGTCAGTATGTGTTTGGCGAGTTTAACTGGAAAATGGGTGAAGATGTGATGAAGCATAGCGAGGCGATGCGTTATTTCATCAATCCAAGCCAAGATGGACGCTCGATAGGTCATGTGAATCGCTACTACTCTGGCATTGATGTGCACTTTAGTTCTGGCATTTTCAATAAAGCCTTTTATCATCTCGCCACCAGCGAACAATGGAACATCAAAAAAGCTTTTAAGGCATATGCGACAGCGAACCAGCTTTATTGGCGTCCCAATGCCAGCTTCCAGCAAGGCGCTGAAGGCATCTGTGAAGCGGCAAAAGCGTTAAACTACCCAGCCGGCGCAGTCAGCCAAGCCTTTGCTGAAGTAGGTATTCAAACTCAGGGCTGCCAAGGTTCAGGAGGAAACCCCAAGCCGGATCCAGAGCCACAACCTGAGCCAGAAGTGATACCACTTAGTATCGACCAGCCGGTACAAATCCAAGGAAATGCGGGTAACGCTTATCAGTTCGTGGTCCAAAATGCACCTCGCGGTACGGTTTGGTTACAAACCTATCGCGGACACGGAGAGGTCGATTTGTATGCCGCGGTGGGTCGTCCCGCTACCGTCAATGACAACGACTGTGCCTCAACGAACGCGGGCAATGAAGAATACTGTGGTTTTAGCCAAATTCAAGGGATGGATTTATATGTCACGGTTGTTGGCGCACATGATTATGCCACCAACGTTTTAGCGCGTCTTGACGATCGCAGGGTTGAGACTAACCGCTGTACCAACATGCCAAGTTGGGGAGGATACAACTACTACCCAGCAGGTATCACTGTTCAGTATCAAGGGCATATGTTCCAAGCTTCACAAGACAATTGGGGCATCGACCCGTTCACTAACCAATGGGTTTGGCAGTATCAAGGCAGCTGCCAAGGTTAACTCTCATCGCGGTCGGCACAATCCCGGCCGCTTTATGATTATCTCCATCGTCAAGGGTTACGCCAGTACTGTGATCCGACCGCGATTATTCCTGACATCTTTTTATCGCATTCGCATTACTATGTATTTGCATCTATGTTAATGATTATTAGTGAATAATTAAGACACATGGATACGGTTGATGCGAATAACTCCTTTCTCTTCAGTTTGGCACTGGCGTAGTCTCGTCGCGCTCTCACTCCTCATCCCCGCCGCCGTTTGGGCCGCAGAAACAGGTACGTCTTCGATTCACTCTCCCACCATGATCATGGGATTGCTAGGAGGGTTAGCGCTCTTCTTGTATGGCATGGACAAAATGTCTAATGCACTTAAAAATGCCGCTGGGAGTCGCTTAAAAACACTGTTAGCCAAACTCACCACGAATCGTATCGCGGGTGTCTTTACCGGTGCCGGCGTCACCGCGACCATTCAATCTTCCTCGGTCACGACCGTCCTTTTGATTGGCTTTATTTCTGCTGGTTTAATGTCACTTGCTCAAGCCACTGGCGTGATCATGGGCGCCAATATTGGCACAACAGTCACTGCGCAGATTGTCGCCTTCAAAATCACACAAGCTGCTTACCTCATGGTCGCCATTGGCTTTTTAGTTCAATTCACCGCGCAAGCCGATAAAACCAAGCAATACGGTAAAATGCTGTTCGGGTTAGGGTTGATCTTTACTGGCATGAATGTGATGAGTGAGGCGATGTCACCTCTGCGCGATTATCAGCCCTTTATCGATGCCATGGCGAAAATGCACAATCCTTTCTTCGCTATTTTACTTGCCACTTTATTTACCGCGTTAGTGCAGTCTTCTTCTGCCACAACTGGGATTGTGATCGTATTGGCGGGACAAGGCTTTATTTCATTAGAAAGCGGGATAGCACTCGCCATGGGCGCTAACGTAGGGACCTGTGTCACGGCCTTGTTAGCCGCCATTGGTAAATCGCGTGAATCGAAGCAAACCGCTAGCGTACATATTCTCTTCAATGTTATCGGGGTGTTGATTTGGTTGCCCTTGATCAGCGTCTTAAGTGACTGGAGTATTGCTCTATCTCCTAGTCACCCCGATCTGACGGGGGTTGAGCGATTAGGTGCAGAGCTTCCACGTCAAATCGCCAATGCCAATACCTTATTCAACGTTGTGAATACACTGATCATGCTACCTTTTGTTGGCGGCTTCGTATGGTTAGCAAAAAAAATCGTGCCTAAAACATACAAGCCGACTGTTAGCGAGCTCCCGATAGTTTCACCAAAATATCTGTCGAAAGAACTGTTGATGACCCCCGATATTGCAATGGATCAGGCGCAACTTGAGATAGGCCGAGTCGGTCGTCGGGTCTGTAACATGATGCACACGCTTCCACCGTTAACCTCCAAACTGGCGGCACCGGAAGAACAAGAGATCGCGGTACAAGCACTAGAGAAAATCGATGATCTTGAGCACCAAGTTGATATTTTACATGGTCATATTTTGTTTTATCTGGGGCATCTGCGCAAAGAGCCGCTGACTGAAGCTCAAAGCAATCGCCAGATTGCGTTAATCAGTATCACAGACCAACTTGAAAGCATTGCTGATCTCATTGCCGACACCTTAGTACCGATTATGGATAAATCACTGCATGCGGAAATCAATATCAGCCATGAAATGCGCACGACCTTGGATGAAATCCAAGATAAAGTAACACACGCGTTACTTGATAGCGTGAATGCGATTCGACGTGGTGATAATAAACGAGCCAAGCAAGTACTACATACCAAACGTGCGCTGAACGCTTTGCTAGATAAAGTGTTAGCCCATCAGGCAGAACGGCTGGTTGAGCATGATGCCAATCGCTTACAGCTATTTAGTGTCGAAATGGAGTGGACCGAGTCGTTGAAGCGGGTGTACACAGTGACAAAACGGATTGCCAAAATACACCTGAGAGGAAAAGAAGCATAATGCTGAATGAGTAACTAATAACAAAAATAAAACGGAACCAAGCCCTAATTTTTGGGCTTAATAATCCAATGCTGCCTGTAAAATCGTTATAACGGCTCCGCCTAAATCAATCTAGGAGCCTGAAATGTCTACACTATTCCCTTCACGACCCAAACCGTTATCGGCGCTAGTGGCGCTCACCGTGCTCAGTAGCACCAGTGCATGGGCTGACGCCCAGTGTAATATTGCCGATTTAGCGGCGAGCCACACCCCCGTACAAGCGATCATGAGTGCCGACCGCAGTTGTTTTACCAGCTGGTACGACACCACATCCATTCGTTATAACAGCGTCTATCAAGAAGATTTTGTCAGCAAAGTGGCACAACGCTTGTCACAAACCGTAGCCAATTATCAGGGTGAAGCAGCCCAAGCACGCCAAATCGCTAACCTGGCTGAATATGTGCGCGCGGCCTACTATGTCCGTTTTTATGCTGATACAACGAACGCCGACTTTTCCGACACACTAGATGACCGCCTTGCGGGTGCTATACAAGCATTCCTACGCTCGCCTTATGCCACCGCCAAAGGTGACGCTCAGACCGATGCATTACACGGTTTAACGCTAATGGCCGATAGCATTAAGCGCTTACCGAAAACCTTAGATTTACAAATTCAGCTACTTGAAAACCTCAAGCAAGATCGCTTATCTGAACGCCGTTACGCTGACGCACTCAACAACCTTTTCCGCGCGATGGCCGGTCACCAGTCTCGTCAAGTCTTTTACGATGTGCTAGCCGCCGATCTCTCCTTGATTGACCGCCTCTATCAATTTGTGGTGGACAACCCAGCGTTGTCAGACAGCGACCATGGTGCATTATTGGTATCTAATACCGTCCGTGAAATGGGCCGTCTATTAATCGCCCCACAAGCCAGCGTGAGAGAGCGTGTGATTAGCCATTATCGCGACCTTTTGCCACGTTTCCCGCTGGGCGGTAAAAACGACGCGGTTTGGGTTGGCATGGTGGAAATGGTGGATGCTTACGCCCCCGACAAAATGGCCGAATTAGGTCTGTCTGATGCAAAAGCAACACTGGAAGCTAAAGTGGTACCTTATCGCCACCAATGTGACGGCCCTGCAATCATTCGCTCACAAAGCATGACACAAGCACAATCTCAACAAGCGTGTGAGAGCCTGCACCAAAAAGAAGTCGCCTTCCATCAAACCGTGAACTCCGGCTATCAAGCGGTAACGGATGATCTGAACGACAGCGTTGAAGTGGTGGTATTTGATAATCCCACAGATTACAAAACCTATTCATCATTCTTGTTTGGCAACTCAACCGATAATGGCGGCCAATACTTAGAAGGCAACCCCGCCGAACCAGACAACCAAGCCCGTTTTATCGCGTACCGGAATGACAACGGCCAATCGCTTTCGATTTGGAACCTCGAACACGAGTACGTTCATTATCTCGACGGCCGATTTAACATGTACGGCGACTTTAACGACGTACTTCGCCACGGCCATACCGTGTGGTGGCTAGAAGGCTTTGCGGAATACATGGCCCATGGTGATGACTATGCCGAAGCAATACGCTTGGGCAAAGAAGGCGGCTATTCACTCAGTGACGTTTTTGCCACCACCTATCAGCATGATGTGAACCGCGTGTATCGCTGGGGATACTTGGCCGTCCGCTTCCTCTTTGAGCAGCATCCAGAAGCAGTTGATACCTTGCTTGCAGCAGGACGTACAGGAAAGTTCGAGCAGTGGGCAAATTTAGTCAAAGACTATGGTCATCGCTATGACAACGCATTCGCGCAGTGGCTGACCACTCTGGAAGACACCGATAACGGTGAGCCACCTCGTCCTGATCCCGAGCCAGATCAGCCAGAAGTAACAACACTGTCTCTAGGCCAGACCGTCACCATTAGCGGACAAGCGTACAGTGAGCATCTGTATCAGATTGATATTGCCCAGCCTGCCAATGCGCTTACATTTAGCATTGAGGGGCAAGGAAACGCGGATCTCTACGTGGCCAAAGGTCGCCAAGCGCACTATTACGATTTTGATGCCACCGAGTGGAATCCAACCAGTCATGAAACCGTGACGCTTAATGATGTAGAACCAGGCCGCTATACCTTAAGTGTCACCGGACGCGGTGACTTTACCGATGTCACAGTCGCGGTCAATGCTGAAGGCCAAGTGCAACCTGAGCCAACCCCAGAACCACAGCCAGAAACACCGGCTGGCACCGATGACTTGCGCCCAACGCAACTGAACGTCGCCAGCCCTAATAGCATCAGCGTCTATCAACGTCGTTACCTGTATGCCGATGTGCCTAAAGGCGCGACCAAGGCCCAAGTGTGGGTCATGGCCGATGGTGACGCGGGCGACGTGAGCGTATTCGCTGCTGAAGATTACTGGCCAACACAAGCGCAAAACCACGCCGCCTCTGAAGTGCCAGGGAGCAACCAGTACATCGAAGTCGATTTAAGCGATCAGCAACGTCTGCACTTGCTACTCGCTGGCGACGGGAGCCGAAGCCAAACCGATGTGCGTGTTTATTTTCGTTAAGCGTTAAGCGTTAAGCTTTAAGCTTTAAGCTTTAAGCTTTAAGCACCATGTTATTAAGCGCCACCGCCGAGTGGCGCTTTTCTTTGATAGCCATAGAAAGGGAAAAGAATAGAAAGAGGAAAAACGCTCAAGGGATAATTTCTGTTTTCACTCTCTCACAACCTGAGATAATGCCGCAATGACTGCCCTTGTATCGCTGTTCAGGAGTAATAAGGAGAAACCATGACCGAATGGGAAAAGATGTGCCAAGGATTTGTCTTCGATGACAGCGATGGATCCATTGATATCCGGCGAGACCATGCCACACGAACCTTGCAAGCATTCAATCAAAGCGTAGAGACTGCAACAAGAAAGCAACTACTCAACACGTTATTGCGTACCATCGGCGAAGGTTCGGTCATTCAACCTCCGTTCCATTGTGAGTTTGGCGAGACTATTCAGGTTGGCAGCAACACTTTAATCAACATGAATGTCACCATGCTGGATGGTGCGCCAATCACCATCGGCGACCATGTGCTGATTGGCCCCAATACGCAGTTCTACACCCCGACCCACTCCCTCGACTATCAAAGCCGCCGCGCATGGGAGACATGGTGCCAACCCATTGTGGTAGAAGACGATGTGTGGATTGGCGGTAACGTGGTGATCTGTCAAGGCGTTACCATCGGGGCACGCAGCGTCATCGCCGCCAATGCGGTGGTTAAGCATGACGTGCCACCTGACAGCCTTTACGGTGGCACCCCTGCTCGCCACATCAAAGCACTGAGCAGCAAGCAGGAGGCGCGAGCAAACTCAACTAGTCAATATTGCGCCAATGAGAGAGAGGAGTGAGCCCCCAGCGCTCAAACTCTGTGGCGCTATAAATCGCTCTGCCTTTTTTGCCATGGATCACCGAAATCGTAGAGGCATCCTCACCGGATAAAATTCGATTGACGTATTTACCCGCTTGCACACCTTGAGATTCGCCAAATAGCACCACGCCACCCGCTGTTTGGCCTTTCCCGACCGAAAAGTCCCAAAAGCCGAACAAGGGCGTTTCACTGTTTTCATTGGTCCATGAGAGCACTTTGTTAGCATCAACCACGTTGTCCGACTCATCACGAATAATCTGGTATAAACCAACGACAATCGCATCATATTCATCGGCTTGTTCCACCGAACTTTTCCACGATGAGAACAAACGGTGATTCTCAATAGTGGCATCAATTCCCAACTGTTGTTTTAAGTCCTCGTATTGGTTAGCAATATGATCGGTTGCGATAGTCGCCGTAGTGCCTGCATCAAACAGGATTTTGACCTTCATTTGATCTTTCCCTAGCAATTCGCTCATCTCTTTCATACTGCGAGCAAACAAGGGACGTTCCAATACACCGGTGACTCGCGCCGTACCGGCGTATTTAGCCATTAATCGACGTGGGTTGGAGTTAATGCCTAAAAACACAATATCGATATCTTCGTTCTTAAGCCTTGGCAGCATATAGCTCAGCGCATTATCATCCCCTAAAACAACAACGTCAGGGCTAATCTCTTGATAAATCGCCAACGCTTTATCCGCTTGCGCGTCAAACTGGGACTTGGGCAAGCGTTTGGTGTCCATCTCAAAAGTATGTAACGTCACATCATCACCCAGTGTACTTTCAAGGCCGCGGATATAGCTTTCATCCCAACCGTACTCTTTGTGATAGCTTTCAATCAGCAGTACATCGGCAGCCCATACGGGCACAATACTCATTAGATAAAAGGCTAGGATTTGTAAATAGAATCTCATTGTGGCTCCTTGACGCAGGTTAAACCCTCTACAACTGTAGAACACGTTTTTTAGATGCGGGAAGTAACAAAAGAAACCACCTGAAATAAAAAGGCCGCATCACTGGATACGACACTTTTACTTACCGCTTGCTTTTACTGCTTACTTGACAGGTTTGATAGTCAGCTCGGCATTTTCGAAACCGAGGCTCGCGAGTTCATCGGGGTCAAAGTTGGAGATTAGCTCTACCCCATTGGCGCTATCATGGCTAGCCATGGGTGTCGCAGAACGCTTACTGCGTGTCGTTTGGTGCGACATTTGCGATTTCGCTTGTCCGACTTCGATTGTCCCTGCGTATTGCGACTCGGCATTAAAGTCACCAGAAACATACGAGTAGAAAGGACGTAAGCTTTTCCCCATCGCCCACTGCATGCTGGGTAAGCCGTACTGTTCGACTGCCCAGCTCCAATCCCACCATTTTACTTCACCTGGGATATAGCGATGGTGCCACTGGTAAGCAATATCCGCGGAAGGTTGGCTACTGCGCCCCATGGTGAATGTATGACTCTGTGTAGGACGATTTTCAGGGTGCGAATGCCACGCGTTTCCGCTCCAACGCAAGAAACCATTCAAGTTCACATCGTAGCTAATGTCTGCACCAAAGCGATACGGGTACGAGATAGTCGAACGATAGAGTTCAACGCGAATAGGAATCTCGGAGTTCGCCGGGACAAATGGACGTGCTTGCAAGGTCACTTGCTCGCTACTCGTACCACCATTACTGCTGGCAAAACTTTGGTTTGCCTCAAACGAAATGGTTAACTTGGTCTCGCCCACCAACGGCCAGTCAAAACTGTTTTCGGTTTCCACTTTTTGTGAAAAGCCATAGGTGTTGGTTTTTTCCCAACTGGTGGATTCATCGACTTTAAGATCGACCACGACCTGTTGATCAATATCGGTATTATTTCGTGCTACCGCTGAAACAGTTTTAACTAACTGGCGGTCAGACTCGACCACATCACCGTGCCAAAAATCGCTATCATTGAGGGTATAAGCAAAATTATCGACCGTGATAGTGGTCTTATCACCACAGCGATATCCATCACAGCCCCCATCATTATTACCGCGGATATACCACTTATCACCTGAGCGCCAGACGTCCATATCTTCACCGACATAGTCACTGTGATTTCCACCTACCCATGCATAACCGAGGTAATGCGCGAGATAGCTCAGTGGTTTAACAAACTCACTGCGGTTATTCACGAGTGCATACTGGATATCAAGTTCTGTGCCCTCAGGGATGCTCTTGGCAGCATAATGAGGGATTTCGCCCTCATCGTTTTCTGGATAACACCAAGTATCGGCTGGCGCACCAGACTGCTGTTTGATTTCGCCATTGTACCCACTGCCCATTATGACCCAGTTACCTGCTAGGCCGGAAATCTGCCACTGCCCCATGCGATCGGTCAAATAGTCTCGATGGGTACTTGCTTCGTCTACAGTTAACGGTCGATAGTTCGCTCGGCATTGGTCATCGCCTAAGGAATCGAGAACAATTTGATCGGGATAAACTCTCGCTTGAGCAACACCCGCACTAACGAGCACCGCGATTGTAGAGAGAGTCAACGTTGTTACACGTGAGATTGTCACCATTTGACGTCTTCCTCTTGTTAAATGTTATTAGTGTATTGTCACCCGTTCAGAAGCTGACCCTTTGACCTTCCCATACCTAAAAACAAAAACAAAATGAAACCCGATGATTTAAATTCCCTTTTTACTTCATAAGGTTAAAGTGAATTCACATTTCTTTTCAGAAAATAAACCGTGATATTGATTCAGCAACAAAACGCTTGAAAAATAACTAAAAAAACACTAATAGAGTTAAGGCTCTATTATTTTGGCAGGGCGTTTTATAATCGGCAGCCTACATGAAAATATATGGAGTGACGCCTTAGGAAAGGCAAAAAAAATAAAGTGAATACTCTATTATCTATTCTCCAGACAGGAACTGTTTAATCTCACTGGTGGCATGTGCAACATTAAAAGGCGAATAACGGATAAGCACACTGCGATGAGTCTTTCTTGATACAAAATGCATCGTCGCATACTTATGTTTTTTTTCTAGATACACGAGGCAATCACATTGACTGTAAGTTAAAAATTGCTCCATAGGAAAATCAAGCCGTGTATCTTGAGGATAAAAGACATAAAGGCTGCCTACGCGTTTCTGAGTCAGCCCTCCTCGCTGGACCAAATCACTCCAACGCCAGTTATTGATTTTACCGACCACAAACACGCTGCTTGCCACACAAACGAGTAGCATCAATGCCATGATCACGCACTGACGTATTGGTTTGCTCATCACTGCCTTATCAGGTACACGAGGCTTATCAGTCACTGCATCTATAGCCACTGGCGGAATATTTTCTTCATGGGGATCCGGCATCGCCTGTGGCTCGTCCGCTGTGATGGTTTCCATCACGCCTTCAACCATACGATAGCCTTGCTTAGGCACTGTCACCACAATAGCGGTATCCGCGCCTATTGCCAGCAAGCCCCGCCGCAGCGCACTAATCGACTTAGCGAGAGAAGTGTGACCAATGTACTCACTCCCCCACGCAGTGCAAATCAGTGTTTGTTTTGACACCGTTTCCGGCGCATGTGCCAGCAAGCACTCCAGCACTAAGGCTTCTCGAAAGCCCAAGCGGGTGGATTTAGTATTGTACTGTAGTTTCCGAGCAACATTATCGAAGTAAATCATAGGCTTTTTCTTTTTGATAATAAAACAATCAATTATTTAGTGCGATGAACGTCGTTTTATTTAGAAACAAGATCACATTTCAACAATCACTGTGACCGATATTAATATTCAAAAAAATAATAACCACCAAAACAAAATGGTTATAAAGCAACCAACTCGATCACCAGAAAAGCAAACTACGGATATTTACTAGACAAAACAAGAGAATAAATTGGACATTATCTCACTTTTTTCACTTATGCTCCTGATTATTGACTAGTTTATTATTATGGTAATGATTTCATAATCAGCTATATAATATTGAGTGTTTACTCAAAACAGGTTGGCAACAAACATGAAAATTATTTATAGCGTGCTTTTGATACTGACAGCCTTTTTTTCCGCTTCTTCCTTTGCGGCAATCGGGCTATATAACGTGGTGTTAATTCATGGGTTTCAGCCCGAACAATTACAGAGTCGCCCTGATCGTGATCAAGTCACAAAAGATGGCGCTGACTATTGGCAAAACTATTGGCTACAGCATGCGGACGCCCGTATTGACTGGCCCGCCCACGAGCGCATCGAAGGAAAAATTGCGTCAGATTATCTATGGCCGGCGTTAAAAACCCTTTCAGAGCAACAAACCTGTCTGTCCGGCTGCATTTTAGTGACCCACTCTACCGGCGACTTAGTGGCTCGCTACCTGTTAGATAATCAAGAGAACTGGCTAAATAACGCGGGCCTTAAACCACTCAATATTGTCGGCACCTTTGACTTTGCGGGTGCAGGCGGCGGTGTGGAGCTGGCTAACATCGCGGTGAATGTTGCCGAAGGAGGCGGTTGGCTAAATCATGCCATGAAAAAAGCCGTCTCACTGTGGATGGGACAACTCCCTAGCAAAGATAACATCGGCGTGCTCAACGATCTGAAAGTAGCCAACGCCCGCCAACTCGCGATATGGCCAGATAACCGTGTGCCGCGCATCCGCTTTGTCGGTAATGGCTCTGACTTCTTGGGCGCAACATCGCCCTTTATCCCCGGCAGTGATGATGGTGTAGTTGCCGCGCACTCCGCGTGCGGCGCCGCCGATGTCGATGAATTTGATAGCTGCTCAACCGCGATTGAATTTAACGGTAAACTCGATTTCGTCCACAAAGGGGTCAGACGCTTTATGCCTTCACACTATCCACTGTTGATGGGCGACAAGTATAGCCACCTGACTATCTTTAATCCGTGGCATAAAGGTAAAGTGACCGCCACCGATCCAGAGCTTGAGCTCGGTGATCAATCTCGCATCACTGTCGAGACCGTTGACGAAGATGGCTGGTTTGGCAAGAAATACCGCTTCGTCCGTGATTCAGACCGTGACACCTTGTCAGAACTGGTACGCGCACTCCCGCAATGAGCGACTAACTCTGTGACCTTACCAACAAAGCTGCTCTTTTCCGTGTTATCGAGCAGCTCATTGTATTTCCTCAGTTTTTATACTCATGATAGTTTGTCGGTAACACATTAATTAGGGATTGTTATGACTAGACTGCTGCTCGCAGTAACCTTGTTAGTATCAATGGGAACGACAGCGTATTTATGGCTTGATGCCCCTGACTCTTCGAAACCACAGCGTATGGTCGAGCGTGATCACACATCTTCGCCCCCACATGTTAGTGAAGACATATCCTCGTCCCCTGAAGACGCACTCCGCAAGACACAATACCAACCAACTATCGAACCCGATGTGGTACAAACGTCGATGGCTCCGACACTGAGCTATATTGCCGCTGATTACGCAGAGCAAATCCAACACCCCGCGTACTCAATCCCTATTCCATCAAAGCAAAGCCCCTATTTACACTGGAACCGGTATATTTCAACGCCAATGTTCATTCTTGATGGATCGGTGAAAGCGGCGTTAAAGCTCAACCAATATCGGTACTTTTATCCAGAAGCCATTAAAGCCTCGCTTGTCACTCCTGCATCACTGAAACAGGCAACCGTGTCGGTCATTGATGTTGACACCAATCGAGAGCTAATGAGCTTAAATGTTACAGAAAATCAATGGCTGATTGAGCCTGAAGCCGATTGGCCTATTGAACTTCGCCTCAAAGCTGAGCTGAACTTTGATAGCGGCGATGATGTACTCACCGCCGACTTTCGTCTCTATCAACCCATTGCGGAAATGAAAGGGGTAAAGCCGGTTTTCGGCCGCGGGCCGGATATGGTTATCCCGCTCGTTTTGGATATCGACAAAAGCGGTATTTACCGAGTACGTGCCAATTTATTTACTGCTGACGATCAACCTGTTGCGGTATTAACCAGCAAGACACGCCTCAGTGAGGGAGTGCAAACTCTGGAACTTCGAGCGTTTAGAGCCTCAATGAGCGGTTATGGCGATGAATGGCAACTGAAAGACGTCGTTATTGAGCGTATGTCAGGCTATCCCGGTGAGCGAGCACAATTTGGCATCAGCCCAGAAGACCATTATTTCCTCGGCATTTTTGATACAGGGCAGTTATCCGACGAGCCCTATCAAATGAGCGAGCAAGAACGTATGCAGTTGGAATTTTTGCAGCATGCCGCTCAACAGTCTTAATTGTCCGTGAGTCTCTCTGTCTCCAGACGTTCTATTTGTTCGCGTGCAGTATGGATGCACTGGCGTACCACCTGAGCAGTATTCGTACGCTGCCACGCCAACACGACATGACTCACCAAGGGCATGTCCTCAACACTTACCACTGCAACATGATCACTCAATTGCGTAGTCAGTGACTCAGGCACTAAGGCAATTCCAAACCCCGCTGACACCATCGCCGTTGCCGAATGTAATTGCGGCGCTAGCGAAGCATTCGATGGCGCCAGTCCTGCCCCTTTTAAGGCATCCACTAAGGCATCGTGTAACCCTGGGCCAATATCACGCGGAAACAGAATAATCGGGTCATCGCCTAGTTGTGACAACGTCACACTACACTGCTGTGCAAATGCATGATTAGCGGGCACGACCAGCTTAAAAGGGTCAGGAAACAGCGGCGTATGCGCTACCTGTTCACTGGCATAACACGGCAGGCGAAGAAAGGCGAGATCGACATCCTGTTGGCGTAAGGTTTCCACCAAAGAAGGCATAGGCAATTCTACCGGTTGAAAATCAATCTCTGGGTGCGCCTGCTGCAACCGCCTGACGAGCTCCAACACCGCTTGGCTGACCACCGTGGAGCTGGCAAACCCAAGCCGTAGTTGATTCCGCTCCCCCCGCGCCACTTGTTTGACCCGCTGCACCGCATGATCCAACTGCGCTAAAATTTTCACCGCATCACCATAAAGCACCTGACCGGCGGGTGTTAACGCCACCCCACGCGATAAGCGTTCAAACAAGGGCACACCCACCTCTTGCTCGAGTTTTTTAATTTGTTGACTCAGTGGCGGTTGCGCAATACCCAGTTTTTCGGCTGCGCGGGTGAAGTGTCGGCACTCTGCCACCGTTACAAAATACCGCAAATACCTTATCTCCATCACCTTACCTCTGAGAAATCGCTGATATTCAGTATCTTACCACGTTTTTCATGTGCTATATCTTTTCGATATCAAAGCCAACCTTTTTTGTATTGGATGCTATTCACGTCAGCTCGCATCATAACCATAGGTTTCACACGACTGACCGTCTGGTTACCAGAACGGTTGTTAAACACGGTTAACGAGGACGCTTTATGAGCACCCAAACC
This sequence comes from Salinivibrio sp. ES.052, assembly GCF_900141775.1. Classification (GTDB taxonomy): domain Bacteria; phylum Pseudomonadota; class Gammaproteobacteria; order Enterobacterales; family Vibrionaceae; genus Salinivibrio. Next base: position 1,208,873 of record NZ_FSRI01000001.1, read on the forward strand.
TGCCACTGTGCCGAGCACATTGCGGCCGCCTACGTTCAACATCACCAACACACTGGTGAGGGAGAAATCTATCAAACCTCCTTGATGAGTGCCCTGATTGATGGCGTCTACGAAGGCGACACCACCATGGCCGATCTCCTCAAACATGGCGACTTCGGTCTGGGCACATTCAACCAACTCGACGGTGAGCTCATCGCGTTTGATAAAACCATATTCCAGCTACGTGGTGATGGCTCGGCACGTCATGCCGACCCGGACCAAAAGACCCCCTTTGCGGTCATGACCTTCTTCAAACCAGAGATCAGCCAGTCTTTTGATCACCCCATGTCGCGCCAAGAGCTGCATGATGTCATCGATAGCTTGGTGCCAAGCGATAACATTTTTTGTGCGGTTCGTATCGATGGTGCCTTTGAGCATGTGCGCACCCGCACCGTGCCGAAACAAACACCACCGTACAAACCCATGCTTGAGGCCATCGCTGCACAACCTGAGTTTCGCTTTGACCATGTCAATGGCGTGATAGCTGGCTTCCGCAGCCCACAATATACCCAAGGAATCAATGTCGCCGGCTATCACGAGCACTTTATCACTGACACTCGCGCAGGCGGCGGCCATGTCCAAGACTACGAATTGGCCTGTGGCACGTTGCAAATTGGTCGGGTCTCAAAACTGGTCATTGATCTTCCGACCAATGCCAGCTTCCTCGGTGCGAACTTAACCCCGGACAACATACACGCCGCTATCGAACAAGCAGAAAAATAATATCACCTCCCTTAGGGAGTCAACCTCACGAGGAGCCCAACATGACAAAAACAACACAGTGGGACACAGGCGCACAACTGGTCGCAACACACTTGGAACGCCAAGGCGTCGATTATATCTTTGGTATTCCGGGGGCAAAAATTGATCGCCTCTTTGATGCGATTGAAGATACCAATATCAAAATGATCCCAGTCCGCCATGAGGCCAATGGCGCGTTTATGGCCGGTGTAATTGGCCGCTTAACCGGTAAAGCAGGCGTGACCATGGCAACGTCCGGCCCGGGCTGCACGAACCTGGTTACCGGACTGGCGACCGCTAATTCCGAAGGCGATCCGGTGGTCGCTTTGGGTGGTGCGGTAAAACGGGCCGATCAACAAAAACAAACCCACCAAAGCCTCGACACCGTCAGCATTTTCAATTCGGTGACCAAGTACAGTGCCGAAGTACAAGCTGCTTCAGCCACCTCTGAAATTCTTGCCAACGCCTTCCGTGCAGCGGAAAGCGGTCGCCCAGGCGCTGCCTTTGTCAGTCTACCCATGGACATTCTCAATCAACCCGTGGAGAGTGGCGTACTCGCCCCCTCATTCCCTGCCCCGCTAGGTGTGGCCGATACACGCTCTATCCGCGAAGCGGCAAATAAAATCAAAGCGGCGCGTAATCCAGTATTTTTACTCGGTTTGCAAGCCAGCCGCCCCGAGAATGCGGCTGCCATTCGCGCGTTGTTAAACCGTACCCAACTTCCCGTTATCGGGACATATCAAGCCGCTGGCACCGTAGACATCACCTACTATCAGCGCTTTGCGGGTCGCGTAGGTTTGTTCAACAACCAGCCCGGTGATCTCCTACTTGCGAATTCGGACTTAATTGTGACCATTGGCTTTGGGCCCATCGAATACGATCCTGAGCTTTGGAATACCCAACATACCGATATTGTTCATATTGATGTGGCACCCGCAGAAATTGAGCACTATTACCGCCCAAGTGTCGAGCTTGTTGGCCAGATTGAGCCAACCCTTAATGCGCTTACCGAGCAACTCGATCATCACTGGCTGATGCCCGCCTCGACGGTAGATCTGCTTGAAGAAGTCGCCCACCAGCGCCAAGCCATTCGTGCATACAGTCGTTCACACCAAGATTTTGCCATGCATCCACTGCATGTGATTAAGGCGATGCAGGATGTGATCACTCCAGACACCACCTTGTGCCTAGACATGGGCAGCTTCCATATCTGGATTGCCCGTTACCTCAACTGCTTCCGTTCCCGTCAATTGTTGGTTTCGAACGGGCAACAAACCATGGGCGTTGCGCTTCCTTGGGGGATTGGCGCTAGCTTGCTCAATCCCGATCGCAAAGTGGTGTCCGTTTCCGGAGACGGTGGGTTTATGCAATCGAGCATGGAGCTTGAAACCGCCGTCCGCCTCAAATGCAACTTGCTACACATCATCTGGGTGGACAACGCCTACAACATGGTAGAGATGCAAGAGGTCAAAAAATATCAGCGCTTTTCCGGTGTGAAATTCGGCCCGATTGACTTTAAAGCCTACGCCGAAGCCTTTGGCGCTAAAGGTTTTGCGGTCACTCGCCAAGAAGAGCTCGCCAGCCAATTGAAACAAGCCATGGACACCGAAGGGCCCGCCGTGATCGCGATTCCCGTTGATTACAGTGACAACTACAAGCTAATGGCCCCTCGTGAGGCCGGCAGTATGGATCCTGTCTTTGCGTAATGCAATAAACAAGAAATGGAGAAAACGATGAAAGGTATAAATCAAAAAGTGGCATTAATTACAGGTGCCGCCAACGGTATTGGCGCGGCGATTACCGACCGCTTATATCAAGAAGGTGCAAAAGTAGCGATTGCAGACTGGAACCAAGCCGCATTGAATGACACAGCAGCAAAATACGATGCTGATCGCGTTTTGAAGCTCTCCGTCGATGTGTCAGATCCAAAAGCGGTAGAAGCCATGATTCAAGAAGTGGTCTCCCACTTTGGGCAGCTAGATATGCTGATCAATAACGCAGGGGTGCATACGCCTGGTTCGGTCATTGACGGCACGCTGGCTGACTGGGAGAAAGTATCAGGAGTAGATATTGATGGTGTGGTTTTTTGTGCCAAATACGCCATGCCTGAGTTAATTAAAACCAGGGGCTCAATGGTAAACACGGCATCAGTATCAGGCCTAGGCGGTGATTGGGGCGCGGCTTTTTACTGTGCCGCCAAAGGCGCGGTTGTGAACTTGACACGCGCAATGGCACTCGATCACGGTCTTCAAGGAGTACGTATTAATGCCGTTTGCCCGAGCTTAGTCAAGACCAACATGACCAATGGTTGGCCTGAATCGGTGCGGGAAAAATTTAATGAGCGTATCGCACTTGGTCGTCCGGCAGAGCCTGAAGAAGTCGCGTCTGCGGTAGCATTTCTTGTCAGTGACGATGCGTCATTTATTTCCGGTGTTAACCTCCCCGTTGATGGCGGCGCCACCGCCTCGGATGGCCAGCCCAAAATCGTCTGATGACCCACCAAACGTTACCAAGCGTCCGTTTTACCGGGCGCTTTTTTCATGGCGCACTGTCAATCCACGCGCTGCGAAAAAGCACAGGACGTTACGCAAGGTGAAAGTCAATCACAAACAACGGGGGACGTTCTGGGTAGATTTGCAAAATCAGCGCCTTCAGCTCAGTCAGCGACATTCCTTCTTGTTCAGCATGGCGGGCATTAATGTCCTCGAAAGCAAGCGGAGCAACGCTGTCGATCACAATGTCACACACATAATCATCGGTTTCTAGCTGATGCACCGCGACGCGCGAACCAGGTTGATAGTGACTTTCGGATTCATCGCGAATGGTGATGGTTTTAACACCGGCGGCCACCATGGGCGTTAAGGTGGAGAAAAAGGTGATTTTGGTCGGGGCAGTCATGTTGTTTTCTTCCAAAACTGTGTTGGCCTATAGTGCGATACGATTAAAAAAGCCCGCGAGCACTTGCACGCGGGCTTTCCATGCCTTGTGACGTTACGCCATCATCGGCACCAATACAAGCGTGCCAAATATCACAGTAATTAACCCGCAGATAACTGGCACCGAAGTGCGTTTAACCACCTCAAACGGGCTGAGTTTTGCCATCCCAGATGTCGCTACGATCACTCCCGACACGGGCGAAACCGTGCGGCCTAAGTTAGATGCTTGCAACATGGGGATAATCAAAAAGGCCGGGTTAAGCCCCATCTTCGCAGCTAACGAGGGGGCAAGCTCGACAAACGCATAGAAAGGTGCATTGCCCGACCCGGTCGCAATCGCTGCCGCCACAGTGAGCAGGGTTAGCAACAACATCAGCGCGATACCGCCTGCGCCCGCACTTTCCGCTAGGCCCAATAAGTTGTCAATCGCACCAATCGACATCAAGCCTTGGGCAAATACGCCAGCAGCCACCAACAGCATCACGACGCCTTTAAAGGCGTCTGCCATGCCTTCATAGCAAGCATCGAGGTCTTCTAGCGTTCTTCTGCCATCAAATTTCTTGGTCGCAAAGTCTACCAATGCCCCCAAAAAGATCGACAAGACCACGATGGTATAAATATCAAGATACAGCCCCTCGATGGTTTTCCCATTGAATAGGAACACCCCGATAATGGGTAAAAACGGCAACACTGCGTAATAAGCAGGCGCGTGGGTTTCTATCTCAGAGACATCCACACGCTCCATCGGCGTGTTTTCTTTGTTATCCAGATATTTATTCCAAAAGTAAGCCGCGGCGGCCATCACGACAATCGCACAAATAGAGACCGGCAATACGGTTTCAACCGCGAACACATGGAGAGGCAACCCGGATTTTTCCGCCGCAATCACCACATCCCCCGACGTGGGTGACAAGATAATAGCAGCAGGTGACGCACACACTGCGGTGGCAGCAGGACGAGAAATGCCCATCGCGGTCATCATAGGGAACAAGGTCGCCATCAGAAGGACACCTAACCCAGTTGCAGAGCTGACAGCCAGCGACATCAAACACGCCACGATGTAAGCCGCTACGAGCAGCACATAAGGTGACTTAATCACCGAGAGTGGCTTAGAGAACTGTTTCACCACGACGTTGTTGGCACCAATGTGCGACATATAGGCCGCAAAGCCACACAACAACATAATTTGCATCCCAAGGCCGCCACCCCGGTATTGCAGCATGTATTTCACGTATTCAAGCGAGTCGGTAAACAGGTTGCCCGTCGACGTTAATTTAGCCGGCAGCACACTGTGTCCGATTAACCCAGTGATAATCAGTAATAAAATCCCTGCGGTTAGCAAGGTACTTGCAGCACGATAGCCTTTGACAATGAAGTAGCCCACAGCCACTGTTACAACGAGCCCAATGAGCAGTTCTAGCATAATTCACTCCGCCAGATAATAAAGATAAAAGAATGGGATGGAATTTACTCAGCTCACTGTACTAAACCCCTGCCTGTAGCACGACAACAACCAAACCCGAGCTTGATTTAAGACAAATAAAAAGCCGCCTCTCAATAAAAGGCGGCTTGGCGATCACAGTTTGTCTTGGTTAAGTCATCGGCTAGTGTTGAAGATCAAAGCGGTCAGCGTTCATCACTTTCACCCACGCCGCCACGAAATCGTGCACAAACTTGGCTTGGTTGTCATCTTGCGCGTAAAACTCAGCGTAAGCACGCAAAATAGAGTTTGAACCGAACACTAAATCAACGCGACTTGCCGTCCACTTCACCGCACCAGAGTCGCGTGCAATGATTTCGTAACGGTTGCGGCCGATGGGTTTCCATTGATACGCCATGTCTGTCAGGTTGACAAAAAAGTCATGACTTAGCTGCCCCACTCGGTCAGTCAGCACACCTTCCGACGCACCGCCATAATTGGTCCCCAGTACGCGCATTCCGCCCAGCAATACTGTCATTTCAGGGGCCGTGAGTCCCATCAATTGGGCACGGTCGAGCAGTAACTCTTCAGGCTGAACGGTGTAGTCTTTTTTCAGCCAGTTGCGGAACCCATCTGCAACCGGTTCTAGCACCTCAAACGAAGCCACATCAGTCTGCTCAATCGTGGCATCACCACGACCGGGCGCAAAAGGGACGTCGACGGGGACGCCAGCCGATTTTGCGGCTTCTTCGATCCCTTGGTTGCCTGCCAGCACGATGGTATCGGCCAAACTAATCTGATGCTTCTGGGCGATATTGCTCAGCACGTTGACTACCTTCGCCAAACGCTCCGGCTCGTTCCCTTGCCAATCTTTTTGTGGCGCTAGGCGGATCCGCGCGCCGTTCGCCCCACCCCGTTTATCGGATTGCCGATAAGTTCGCGCACTATCCCATGCGGTCGTCACTTTCTCTGCCAGTGTCAGGTCACTGTTGGCAATATCCGCTTTTACCGCCGCGACGTCATAATCAGTGCGTCCTGCCGGTACAGGGTCTTGCCAAATCAAGTCTTCACTTGGCACATCTGGGCCGATATAGCGCGATTTAGGCCCCATGTCGCGGTGCGTGAGTTTATACCAGGCTTTAGCAAAGGCATCCGCTAACTGCTCGGGATGTTGATAAAAACGCTCCGCAATGTTGCGATAGGTTGGGTCCATTTTGAGTGCCATGTCGGCATCCGTCATGATGGGATTACGACGAATAGAGGGGTCTTCCACATCGACAGGTTTATCTTCTTCTTTGATGTCGATGGGCTCCCACTGCCACGCGCCTGCTGGGCTTTTCTTCAATTCCCACTCGTAGTTAAACAACAGATAAAAGTAGCCGTTATCCCATTGCGTGGGATGGGTGGTCCACGCCCCTTCAATGCCACTGGTGACCGTATCGCGACCAATGCCACGCGCTTGGTGGTTGTTCCACCCTAAGCCTTGCTCTTCAATCGCTGCCCCTTCCGGCTCGGGGCCGAGATGTTCCGCATCGCCATTGCCGTGACACTTACCAACAGTATGGCCACCTGCGGTGAGTGCAACCGTTTCTTCATCGTTCATCGCCATACGCTCGAAGGTGACACGCATGTCTTGCGCGGTTTTAAGCGGATCCGGATGGCCATCCACCCCTTCTGGGTTGACATAAATCAGCCCCATCATCACCGCCGCCAATGGATTTTCCAGATCGCGTTCACCAGAGTAGCGGCTGTTTTCAGCATCACTTGGCGCCAGCCATTCTTTCTCTGCGCCCCAATAGGTATCTTTCTCAGGGTGCCAAATATCCTCGCGGCCAAATGCAAACCCATAGGGTTTTAAGCCCATCGATTCATACGCCATCGTCCCCGCCAGCAAGATCAAATCTGCCCAGCTAATTTTATTGCCATATTTTTTCTTAATCGGCCACAACAGGCGGCGGGCTTTATCGAGATTGGCGTTATCCGGCCATGAGTTTAAAGGCGCAAAACGCTGATTACCGGTGGCACCGCCACCGCGACCGTCGGCAATGCGATAGCTCCCCGCGGAGTGCCATGCCATGCGGATCATCAAGCCACCATAATGTCCCCAATCGGCGGGCCACCATGACTGACTCTCGGTCAGTAACGCTTTCACGTCCTTTTTTAATGCATTGATATCGAGGGTTTTAAGCGCGGCGTGATAATCGAAATCATCATCAAAGGGGGAGGTTTTACTGTCATGTTGATGAAGAATGTCGAGGTTTAGCGCGTTTGGCCACCAAGTTTTGTGTGCCATCGCTTCCGAGGTTTTGCTGCCGTGCATGACAGGGCACTGGCCACCTGACGTTGAGCGTTGTTGAGACATTGCTTTCTCCTTGCTCTTATTGTTCGACAAGCTTTCTTCACAGCGAATCAGCTTGCGCATTGCGTTAATAGGCAATCAGGCGAAGTGCATGATTGTCCCGACTAATACAACGTTAATAGGCATGAGACATCCGCGCTAATCTGTTTTGCCAATTACTGTGATTGCTGACACTCACCTTCACGCCTGAGTCAATTCGTCGCTTTGCTCTAACATTCCTGCTCTACCATGCCCACTCACGGTTTTGTAGTACCACCCGATAACCGTCCAGATCTTCAAAAGTACGCCCGTCTTTATCCCAGTAGCTATTGTAGCTCGGCACAGGTTTAAACCCAGCGGCTTCAATTTGTTGACACGCAGTCTGCCATGCAGCGTGATCCGGCAAGTAAAAGACCAACAGGTTTTCCTGTGACGGTGCTGGACCGACATGGGTGCCGCGATGATGGGTAAATTCAAGGTGATAGTTATGATGTGGATGACCAATAATGGCGCCATCAAAATCATTATGGCCAGAAAACGTCGCCAATAGCTCAAACCCCAGCCCATCGCAATACATGTTGGTAATGTCGGCCAAATTGTCGGTGGGTCGTGCCACCCGCATCACGGTGTCTTTATCAATCATTGTGCTGGCGCCTCCGGCTCGCAATTCAATGTTTGCATCATGGTGATAGAGTCTGGGGTAAACCCCAGCGCATGGTAAAACGCCTGCGCATCCTGATTAAACGTCATCACTTCTAGTTTAATCACAGTGGCATGATTGTCTTTCGCCCATTGGGTACAGGCCGCCATTAACGCTTTACCTGCACCGGTTCCTCGCGCATCACGGTCAACCACAATGGTATTCACATGACACATGGGATCGTCAACCAGATGAGGGATGTGTTCAAACGACTCCAGCCTTGCCGACAAAAAGCCAATCACTTTGTTTTGATGCTCTGCCACCCAAAAGTACTTATCCGCTTCTTGCAGCGCTTGCTGCAAAAACGCCCGACCGCTTGGGCCAGGCGTTGCAAACAGATGCGGCGCATGTTGATGGTGCATGTCACCAATTTGTACATTCAGGGCGAAGATGGCATCCAAGTCCTCAACCGAGGCACGTCTCACTTGCATCCTTGTGTCCTTTAAATCCTTTTGTGTATTAGGCGATAAAAATCTGCCCTAATACATAACCGAGCGCACAAGCGCTCACCACGCCAATTAAGCCAACCGCCATAAATGAATGGTTGAAATACCATTTACCAATTTTGGTGGTGCCGGATGCATCGAAGTTCACGGTCGCAATATCAGAAGGATAGTTGGGAATAAAGAAGTACCCATACACGGCCGGCATAATACCGATAAGCAGCGCAGGATCGAGCCCTAACCCAAGACCCACCGGCAACATCATCCGTGCGGTCGCGGCTTGCGAATTAACAACCACTGACACGATAAACAAGGCAAGTGCAAAAGACCACGGATATTGAGTGACCATCTCCACAATTCCCGACTTAAATTGCGGCATCGCGTATTGGAAGTAAGTGTCTGACATCCAAGCAATCCCAAAGATAGCAATGGCCGCCACCATCCCAGATTTAAACACCACGCCATTCGGCACATTACGCGGATCCGTTTTGGTCGCCAGTAGTATGATCCCGCCAAAGCAGAGCATCATCATTTGAATGACCACCGACATGCTGATGGCCTTACTCGCCCCTGCCACTGTGCGGATCTCTGGCCACATCGCGATAATCACAATGGTAACGATGGCACTGATGAACAATAACACCGCATTGCGCGCGGAACGGGGTAATACCTCATCTAACGAGGTCGCTGTAGTATTTTCGATACGCTCACGCCATTCGGGGTCTTGTAAGCGCGCTTGGTAATCCGGATCGTCATCCAGCTCTTTGCCGCGGCGCAAGCTGTACAGAGACATTAGCAAGGTACCAAACAAGGTGGCGGGGACAGTCACCAACAAAATCGAGACTAACGTAATGTCATGTTGAATATCAGCAAGCTGTGCAAGGTAATACACCACCGCAGCAGAAATCGGCGAGGCTGTAATCGCGATTTGAGAGGCAACCGACGCCGCGGCCATTGGGCGCTCTGGACGAATGCCATTTTTCAGCGCGACATCACCGATAATCGGCATAATGGAATACACCGCGTGACCGGTACCAAGCATAAAGGTCATGGCATAGGTGACAAACGGCGCAATCAAGGTGACGCGTTTTGGATTTTTACGCAATAATCGCTCGGCCACTTGCAGCATATACTTAAGGCCACCTGCCGCTTCCAAAATAGAGGCACAGGTGACGACCGCAAGAATAATCAGCATCACGGTCACAGGCGGTGACGTTGGCGGCATCTGGAAGATAAACACTTCAATGACCAAGCCAATCCCTGAGACCACGCCCAGCCCAATGCCCCCGTATCGGGAGCCGATATACAGCATTAGCAGTAAGAACAAGAACTCTAAATACAACATACCCTCACCTCTCTACCCGACTACGCAGGCTGTTTTTGTTATGTGTTCAGCCTAGAACTTGTGTCATGCCTGCCAAGTGGTGCCAATAGCCGTTGCAATCGTGGTTGAGCGGTTGCGGGTTATTGCCTGCTTGGTTAGCACGGAATTTGTCTACCCAGTGCAAGGTGTCAAGCGACAGTGGACTTAACCGCACCACGTCCACCAGCCCTTGCATCGACGGTAAATCGTTAATGAGATTGGTGCACTGCCCGGACTGGGTTTGAATGCCGTTTAGCACAAATACGGCCTGGCCCTCTTGGGATTCCGTTAACCGCCCATTGGGGTAGTTGAGGCAGCACAGCTCGCAGTCATCTTTGGCGCGGTTTTCTGAGCGCGCAGTAAAACAGCGTGCCGAGTAAGCCAACGGTAAGTAGCCATAACCAGTGACCTCGACCTCAAACCGGTCGCGAATACTCAGTTCATCGCAGCCGTTTAACATATTCACCAGCCAGTCGCGCGAAAGTTCCACCGGCATCACCCAGCGCGTCATGCCAAGGTCAACAAATTGCTTCAGTGTTTGTGGGTTATAGCAATTGATGGCGGCCCCCACCACAAAGGGCTGCCGACGCTCACTTAAAAACTGCACCGCGCTCACGTCATTCGCTTCAATGCGAATATCATCATTGTCACAGTAGCGTTTCAGCATGGTCAGCTCTGAGGGCGCTTCAATCAGCGCCATGGTCGAGAGCACCACTTGTTTGCCAGACTGGACCAGCTCACGTGCAAGCCCGATCCAGTCTTTGGTTTTCAGCTCTCGCCGCTTGGCACAGACAGTTTCACCGAGATAAATCACATCGGCTTGGCTGTCTGCTGCCGCTTGATAAAAGGCTTCAACCTCAGCCTTAGGCCAGTAATATAGGATTGGCCCGAGAGAAAATTGCATCATAATTCCTTATTGCCACTTGCGATGGTAAGCACCCAAACTGGTTTGCACCCCTTCAGAAAGACTATCGAGCGAGTGCGCCCAATCCGGTGCAATGTCAAATGCCTCGGGGTTGGCAACACAGCGATCAATCGCTTGACGCCATACCCGTGCAACTTGCTCCACATACGCAGGGCTGCGCTGACGACCTTCGATTTTGACCGATTTGATCCCGGCGCGATAAAGCTCAGGCAGGACACTTAAGGTGTTCAAACTGGTGGGTTCTTCCAGTGCGTGATAGCGGTTACCGTCGACACAAAAACGACCTTTGCAAAGGGTGGGATACCCCGCTTTCTCATCGGCTTGGTACCGATCAATCAAGACCCCGTTTAAGCGCGACTCCAGCCCTTGCTCAGTATCTTGCCAACGCACGAATGCCGCCGGTGAGCAAGCGCCCACGGTATTGGGCGATTGGCCGGTAAGATAAGACGATAAATAGCAGCGCCCTTCGGCCATAATGCACAAGCTGCCAAAGGCAAATACCTCTAAGTCGACATCGGTATCGCGTGCTAGTTGTTTAACCTGATGAATAGACAGCACCCGCGGCAATACCACTCGCTTAACGCCATATTGCTGCTGATAAAAGCGGATCGCCCCAGCGTTAGTGGCGGATGCTTGAACAGAAAGGTGTATATCCAAATCGGGATAGGTGTTGGCGGCATACTCCAAGCAGGCCATATCGGCAAGGATCAGCGCATCGGCACCATTACCAGCGGCGCTATCAATCGCATATTGCCAGCGGCGCCAACCATCAGGATGAGCAAAGGTATTAATGGCAACGTGCAAGTCTTTGCCGTGGTCATGTACATACTGACTGGCACGCTGCAATTTGCTGTCGGTAAAGTTCAGCCCCGCAAAATGGCGCGCATTGGTGTCATCTTTTAAGCCGACATACACCGCATCGGCGCCATGTTCGATCGCTTTTTTAACCGCCGGAATATTGCCCGCCGGACAAAGGAGCTCCATAACATTGCATTCCATTTTATGATTGTCCGGCTAAGATAGAGGCGTTGCTAATGTGGGGGGTTGATATGTATCAAGCTCACTTCTCCATGATGACAAAAATCGCGATAAATGACGCTGTTGGCACAAAAAATCCTCTCATTTTTGACTCGGATCCAATGGCGTAGCATTCAACCTCGCTACTCTAGTGGCATTCAACCATTGGCACCAAAGGAAAGCCAAATGCTCGTTAACCCAATCACCCAACAACCCCTTAGTCTTCCAATGCCCCAACCAAACCTGATTACACCGGGACTAAAAGCGATCACTCAATTACCACAAGGACTGCAAGCTCAGGTGCTAACGAAGGTCATGAATACCGCTTTTGCGGTGCCGCTGGCAGAGGACGAGTTCGATTTTCTTGCTGGCCGCACCATTCGCATTGGTTTGCGCGATCTCAACGCCAATTGGTTCGTATCACTGAACGAAGACAACCAATTATTGGTACGTTTATCGGGGGAAGAAGACGCCAGTATCGAGGGAAATTGGTTAGCGTTTTTGAAAATGGCGACTCACTATTGCGATCCGGATACGCTGTTTTTCCAGCGCCAACTCAGTATCAGTGGTGATACCGAACTCGGACTGCATGTGAAAAACTTACTTGATAGCCTCGAAATCGACACCCTACCCAAACCACTGGCACGCTCACTGACGTTAAGCCATCACTACCTCACTAAACTCGCGTTGTAGAGGCTTGGCTATTCGATAAGGCGCCCACCATCGCTAACGTATCGGTGTGGCTTACTAATACAGGCTCATTGCCCAGCGTGCTCACCCACCAGCCAAGGTTGCGTGAGTGAGACCGTCTGGGCTTCAAAATCAATACAGGCTTGGACACCTAAAGGCGTGGTTAACATCGGATGCGTATGGCAACTGTCAAAACCATCAACCACAGCGAGCGGCTGCCCATCGAGTATTTCTTCAAGAACATCATAGGTTGAACGTCCCGCTCCTTTGTCATCAAACAGCTCGTGTTTACCAAGTAACACCGCGCCTACCGTATCAAACACCCCGGCCAGTTTTAGGTGTGCGAGTGAGCGCTCAACCGTGGCAATATCCAACAAAGAGTCCTCAATCAGCAAAATATCGCCTGTTTCAATCGCTGGCATATAAGGCGTTCCCCAGATCCCATTCAGCGTATTGAGATTGCCTCCAATAATACGGCCATTTACCTGACCCTTACCCATAAATTGCCATGCATTCTCATAGGTCGGTTTTGCCTCTGTCTGTTCGCCCCAATCGATCATGACATCCGTCCATTGGGCAGGCCTCTTATAGGTCATGGGCAGCGTTACATTCTCAGCTGTTACTGCTCGAAACGCGTCAAAGGTTTCATCGACCAGTGGCGGGAACTCCCCTAAAGACGCCACTAAGGCAGGTCCATAAAACGTGATTAATCCCGTTTTGGCATAGATACCGAGTAGTAAGGCAGTGAGGTCCGAATAACCCACAATGATCTTAGGATCATCAGCCAAGGCGGCGTAATCGATGTAGGGAAGTAAAGCATTGCTGTTCATTCCGCCAATCGTCGACATGATGCAGCGCACACTCGGATCACGGATGAGCTGGTTGAGCTCTTCGGCACGCGCCTTGATCGAGCCTGAGCGATAGTGATCCGATTGCCCTGTCAATGTCCCCGCCTTCAGATCAAAGCCTTGTGCTTTGACATAGTCCACCGCGCGTTCAAACCGTTGGGGCGCAAGTACAGTGGCAGGTGATGATGGCGAGAAAAAGCCAATTGTCTCGCCTTTTTTAAGAGGTGGTGGCAGTAACATATTGTCATCCTTGATATTTAATCTCCCTACGATTAAATCAGACAGGCGAGACAATCACAATGAACTCATTGAGCAAACAACGATGATACAAATCATACATACTCGCCAGTTCAGCCTCTGTGGTAGCGGCAATTAACTTGCCATACTGTTTATGTTGATATGAATTCCAACATAAAAAGTTAAAGTTATAGTGCATAAAATAGAGTAAAAAAGGCGGCTAAGCGCCACCATCGGTATTTGTCTAACCCTTGCATCTATATTGGGTACCTTTGCTAGGGATTAGTTGCGACGTATTCCTGTTACGCCACCGATCGGGCGCGATACCACTTCACCGTGACAGGCGCGAGCTCTTTTAACGCGTTGCGCACCATGATGAAGGGCACCTTTATAAAGTAGAACGACATCAATACCATCATCATAGGATCCGCATAAACCGCATAATCCGACCAAGGGGAATAGGCCACTAACCAAGCGCCTAAAAAGCCCAATGTGACCGCAAGACTTAGTAAGGTATCCATTTGCCACTGGCGCGATTCCGCCTCAACCAACTGGCTTTGCCCTACTTGGTTTTTGCGCGCAATCATCCACCATCCATAGCCGCAGCCAACTACGTTGATGATACCAAACAGCACCGCTAACGACGGATTAACCGCTCGGCCACCCGCCACTAAGGATGACACCGCTTCGTAAAGGGAATAACTCACCAACAGCATAATTACCGCCCCTTTAATGGCGACGACAAGCGGTGTGAGCAGCGCGCGCGTAATCGGCCGAGCATAGCGCGAGTGGATATACCATGACGCACCCAGTGACAACAAAGTTAACACTAAGCTTATCAACGAGTAGATACCGTCGAACATAATCACTAAAGAGCCAGCAAACCATCCTACGGCCAGACCGGCGATGGCAAACCCTAATGCTAAAAGGGCTGAAAACACTAAGACTGACTTTTCATTGATCACGTTTTGAGGAGACATAAAACACCAAAAGAAGAAAACACGCACATATTCTTGGTGCTACTGCGCCACTTTACAAACGTGAACTTGCTGATGTTTTCACCAATCCATTCATTTGGCATATAATATGTTATAAATCAAATGTTTATATTAAATCCCTGCTGTCAGCTTTTCTGACAGTGAGTGTCCTAGACAAGTTTTAGTTATGAGATAGCGCAAAATCGCATTTTGCTTGCATATAACTTTTGCGCATACTAATACTACATTTATATTCTTTATGGACTAAGAAAATGAAAAAAGGTGTGTTGCTCGCAGCGATTACTTTGCAGCTCTTCCTCGCAATCACCAGCACGGGATGGTGGCAGTTTGGTGCGGCACTCAGTGCTTTTCTGTTGGTCGCAGTATTACGCTTGCCTCAGGACACGCCGCAAGAGTGAGCCTGAGGCAACGACAAAGACTAAGCGGCTAAGAGCAGCCAAGCAAGCGACGTACAGGAGATAATCATCCACAGCGCGATGCCAAAAATCAGGGGTTTAGGGCCTGCCGCGCGTAGCTGGACGACAGAAATACTGCAGCCTATCAAGAACAAACACACCACTAATACCTGCTTCGCGACGGCGAAAATCACCTCATAGATCGGTTGCGCTTGGACAAAGGCATCGCTGATACCAATCGCCACACAATAAAAAACGATAAAGTAAGGAATCGTGATTTTTTTAGCGTGGCTGCGAAACATGAGTGCGCTGACAAACGCCACAGGCACAATCCATAATGCGCGCGCAAGTTTAAGGGTGGTGGCGGTCGTTAGTGCTTGCTCACCATAAGCGGACGCCGCGCCCACCACTGATGATGTATCATGAATCGCGATCGCCGCCCAGGTTCCAAACGTGTGCTGATCTAACCCCAGCGCATGTCCTACCATAGGAAACACAAACAGCGCCAATGAATTCAATACAAACACCGTGCCTAGCGCGAGACCAATCTGTTTGTCATCGGCATTGATGGCAGGCGAGACGGCCGCGATTGCACTGCCGCCACAAATGGCAGTGCCTGAGGCAATCAGGTGACCGGTCTTTTTATCCAGTCCCATGAGTTTGGCCAATAGTGTGCCAAACACCAGCGTGCCCGCAATGGTGGCAATGATCAGCCCTATCCCGTCGCCCGTTACGGCTAGCGCCTCTTGCAGCGGGATACCAAACCCCAAACCGACAATGGAATAGGCCAGTAACTTTTTGGTGATTTTCGTGAGCGGTATTGCGCTTGGCACCCAGCCCAAGGATGTAAGCAAAAAGCCCAACACCAGTGCAATCGGCGAGCTTACCCAAGGGGTTAAACAAACTAAAACAGCCAATGAAAAAGGGAGATAACGCGTGTATGCGGTCATAACGATACTCGGTGAAATTCAGTGACGGCATTGTAGCGCTCGATTATCGTTCAGAAAATCTTAAACTTTTTAACCTAGGTTAAGTATTACTTAACAAGGAGCGCAACGTATTGATAAAAAAGAATCACTGATCGAGGTGCGCATTTAGAAATCGAATAAGTAGTTGGTGATGCTGTCACTCAGCCATTGGATACCCGGGTGCTCCGCCATTCCTGAGGCGGTGAATAAGCAGTAATCTTCTTGAGTTAAACCATAAGTGTGCTTAATCACGGCTAAACGTTGCTCGCGAAGGTAGTGGCGGATCAGTGGTTCAGGCAGCACGCCCCACGCCTCTTCTTGCAAGATGGTATTGAGCATGTATTCAAAGCTAGAAAAGCCGATATAGCGACGTGAAAAGGGTTGCAGCTCTGGGTTATCTTTTTCATTGAGATAGACCATCACCGCTTGCATGGCGTTACGCAGTTGATCATCACTGACCCGGCGCAGTCGGCTCAACGGATGATCGCTATTGCACACCGACATCATGCGAATTTTACCCAGTGGCTGATAATTGATACGCGGATCGTCAATACGCTCGTAATCAACCCCAAACGCAAAATCGACTTGTTGGGTTTCAACCAAGTTGGCTAAATCGCCGCTCGACGCCAACACAAGGTTAAAGGAAGTGGCTGTATAGCGCTTGTTAAGCTGATGGGCCCAATCCTGCCAGAGCTGGTCAGGAATGGCATCATCTCGCGCGAGCCAGACCTCCGCGTTGAAGCCCGCATTAGCTTGCTCGCATGTGCGACGAATACGTGCCGCGGTGACCGATATGCTCTCGAAGTCTTTGTACACTGCTTTGCCAATTTCCGACAGTGTCAGGCGGTTACCAGTGCGGTAAAACAATTCCGCGTTAAGTGACTGTTCTAACGCTTTTATCGCCATACTCAACCGTGAGCGATTCACATCCAGTTGACGTGCAGCTTCAGACACTGAGCCGGTCTCTGCGACTGCACAAAACGCATCGATTTGGGTTAGATTCATGCCGCCCTCCTCGCGCTATCCTACCGGAGCGCGGCAAAGACACAAAGCGTTATTGCATCGCGTCAGTATCCTTAAGCTATCGACGATTATGTATTCAACCCTTTAAACGCGCTGACTTTTTTGGTGAGCTCTTTCATCCGTAAATCAAAGCCACTCACCGCCTGCTCACTTTGCTCAAACACGTCTTGGGTGCGCGTGCCCTGTTGAGCGAGCTCCTCAATGCTCTGGTTGATTTCATTCACCGCGCCACTTTGCGTATTGGCCCCCTCGGCAATCCGCCCATTATGTTCAAACAATTGCTGCAAATGACTATCCAAGGTGCGCATATTATCCACCGCTTGTTGGTGGGTCTCGAGACTATGCTGGCTATCTTGGCTAACTTGGTTAATTTGCCCCGTCACATTGTCCGACGCCGACCGCAGTTGATTAATAATTTCTTGAATTTCACTGGTTGAATCACCGGTACGCTGAGATAACGAGCGCACTTCATCGGCCACCACCGCAAACCCACGGCCATGCTCCCCTGCCCGCGCGGCCTCAATCGCCGCATTCAGTGCCAGTAAATTGGTTTGCTCAGAGATTGCACTGATTACCTCAAGCACGCGGAGGATATTCTCAATATGATGATTGAGTTCATCCAAGCTGCTCTGGCTCGAGGTCATATTTTCTCCCAGCTGTTCGATGTGCCGCAAGCTGGTGTGCATACCACTTAACGCGTCTTGGAGCGCCGCATTACCGGCCTGAGAGAGCTCGCCGGCGTGATTGGCCGAATCCGTCACCTCAGTGGTGATTTCGGTGATATCTTGGCTAGCGGCAGAGATCGTTTGTAGTGATTGCTGCTGCACCATCCCCGCTTGATTCACTTCGTGGGCTTGTTGCTTGAGTACACCAAAAGCAGACTGTGACTCATCGACGGTATGGTTCACCGATTGCAATGCATCGCGAATGCTGGCTAGCAAGCCATTAATTTTATGAGCCAGTCGTCCGACTTCTGCTTGATCATTCACGGCAATTTGATGCCCAAGATCTAACTGGTTCGCAATCATGTCCACTTCTTCGCTCAGCTGTTTGATCGGTTGGGTTAAGTTGCTGATCACCCAATGGGTAATGGCAAGCGCAACCGCAATGAAAACGAAAGTGACTAAAAGAGACTGAATAAATTGCGACAAAATCGGATCGGTAATTTGTGCTTTAGGAATTTCAACCACCACAAAACGGTCAAGATCAGCCAACCAGTACGATCCTAGAAAAAAGGGTTCACCATCAATGTTAATTTCACTGATCACCGGCTTATCGCGACCTAGAGTGATAGCCTCACGGAACTTATTGGCATTATCGGCATTGATCGCGGAATCAGTCGATGCGACCTGCACACTCCCATCATGTGTTGCTAACATTGCACGGCCTTGTTCGCCAATACGAAACCCCTGTACCAGATTCACCAAGCTACTGACATTAAACCCTACACCCGCTACAACGTAAGGCTGACCCGTTGCAGGATTTTCTGGCACACTTCGATAGTTAATGAAAATCACATACTGATTGCCATTCGGATCTTTGTTCATGTTCAGCTCATAGGGCTGATTCTTGCCAAGGAAATTCGGGTAAAAATCTTTAAACGGATAGGTTCTCATCGAGGCACTGCGATGCTCACCATCATAGGTGAAAATATACTTCCCCTGCGCAGTATCGAGCGTGGCAAATGCGTTATCGGCCCCCAACCGCGTCTTAGCATTAGACAGGGCCTGATGAATTGGTGCGAGATTGGTTAAGTCACCGCCGTTATCCACCCAATTAATTAACCCAGAATGGTGCGCGAGAAAGTTGGAGCCAGTGATCGCAGGTTGCAATTCATTACTGATCTCAAAAGCCAATCCTCTAAGCTGGCTAGGCAAAATAATATTCTTTAAGTCATCAAGCTGCTTGTTCGCCGATAACATGGCTTGCTGTGCCATCGCTATCAAGGTACTCAGTACCAAAATTGTCGATAACACGATATAAATACGCTTCCTGATCGAAAGAGTTTGCCAACGCATATGCTGTCCTTTTTATTATCATTACTAACCAACATATCAATATTAGTCAGCAAACTAGGCAAACATGGCGAGTTAATCGCAAACGGCACAATATATTTTATTTTCGCGAAATCAGGGAGGAAAAGGGAAATAGTCGACGAAAGGTCAGTGCATTTATGCTTTATTCTGCTGTGGATACATCATTATTCAACCCTGTTCATCACAAGGGAATATCAGTCATTTGTTGCAAAATATGACAGCGGGCGCTCAGGAAGTACGAGTATTTACTTGGGAGAAAAATGGATAGGATGAAGAGAGTGCTATGGTGCCCCGGGCCGGACTTGAACCGGCACAGCGCGAACGCCGAGGGATTTTAAATCCCTTGTGTCTACCAATTCCACCACCAGGGCAACGCAGTTATGCGTGGTAGCACCATAGTCCGCAGATTGCGCTGCGAACGAGGGTGTACTTTAATGAAATTTAAAGAGAGGTCAATAACCTTTTATTCTTTTTGATTCAAATGGTTGAAAAGCGAGCAGGGATACTGAATAGTATATAGCTTTCGCCTATACGGATTGTCGGACACTTTTGATGGCAGTAATTACGGTCGAATCCAGACTGTCACCATATCGATGCTTTTTAAAGCCAACCAAGACGGGAATACTCGCCTCGCTCAACTCATGCGCAATACGTTCAACCATGGCTGCAATTTGCTCTTCGGTTCTGTTTGCACAGAGCATGGTATAGATGTCTTCCCCTAAACGGGAGATATAACCATTGTCGTGTAAAATGCCGTTGAGAATGGACACAAACAGTGCGGTGATTGCCGTATCCTTTGAATGGGTCGACTTGTCGGGTTGAGAGATATCCAGCGCGATAACATGCACAGGCGTACCCACCGAGCGAATATTGCTCTCTTCCTTTTCTAAATAAAGTGACCAACCTAATCGATTGAGAAACCCGGTTTCGTTGTCTTTTAATTGTGAGGGTAAGAAGCTGATTTGCTTTCGTGACAAGGCAATGTTTTGTAGCTCAAGTTGCAAAAGCGTGGAAAGTAGCTTGGAGACGAGCTCGATGGTTTCTAAGCCATCGGAAGGAATGCGGTCGACCGGTTCCGTGTCTATCGCACATAAGGTGCCAAACAAATTACCATTCGAATAACACACGGGAATGCCAATGTACGATTTAATATTCTCAGCTCGGTAAATAGGCGCGTTCACATATGCAGGGACATTATCAACATCCGGAGCCCACCTCGGCCCTTCTCCCTTCACCATACGACTGCACATTGAATCGCTCCACGTCAGTGTGGTCAATTCATCAATACCGTATTTGTTCCCTTCTACTTGTAAGATAACCCACTGATCTTCATGCTTACGAGTCATCATCCACGTGCCGTAACCAAACTTTTTGTTCAAGTACTTGAGTGTATCGCGACTTGCTTTTTCAAAGTGCTCAAAAGGGATTTGGTCTTGCGTGTTGATATGTATCACATCGCGCCTCTTACATTCATTGAATGATTTGTTCTTCCCGCAGATCGGTTTCAATTGCCGTCATCATTGCACTTATTTCAGTAAATACCGCTTTTACTTGTTCAGTATCATGACTGTTTTTTTCTATTACTCGGAATAACTCACTCAAACGGATAGCCCCACTTGAAGCAGATGCGCCTTTCGCCCCATGCGCGATCGCTCTCATCTTGTCATAGTTAGCACTGACGATGGCCTGCTCAAGCGCACTGACATCCGCCGACACACTATCCCAAAACATCGACAGTATCGCACGCTTCATGTCTTGGTCTGAACTGCCAATAACTTTCTCGAGCTGACTCTCATCAATCAATGACTCTCTGCAGGCGTTGTCATCGCTACTCTCAGTCAGCACCGACTCGCCTTGACGCAACGCACGCCCTCTCAGCCGCAATGCTAATACCCGCTTAAGCGTCTCTAGTTCAACAGGCTTAGAGATGTAATCATCCATGCCAGATTGCAGACAGTGATCCGCTTCTCCGACAAGTGCATTCGCAGTAATGGCAATGATCAGCGTACGTGGCCGCTTCTCTTCTGTTTCTTTACGACGTATTTCTGCGGTCAGCTCGAAACCATCCATTTCTGGCATATGGCAATCGGTGAGTAACATCGCAAAGTCGCCTTGTTGCCACTTCTCAAACGCCTCCTTGCCATCAGATGCCATCTCAAATTGATAGCCGATCTGACTAAGCTGCTTT
The DNA here is from genome assembly GCF_900141775.1 of Salinivibrio sp. ES.052. Classification (GTDB taxonomy): domain Bacteria; phylum Pseudomonadota; class Gammaproteobacteria; order Enterobacterales; family Vibrionaceae; genus Salinivibrio. The sequence continues at coordinate 1,230,178 of NZ_FSRI01000001.1, forward strand.
GCTAGCACAAGCTGGTTAGTCGGTTGGTCTTCCGCACAGAGAATAGTGCCACAGGCTTTTGCATCTAACTGACTGCCATAGATAAATGCTTCGCTACTGATTGCTTCGCTCCAGTCAACATCAGGACTTTCCAGCCCACACATCACCGCGGCACCAAGTATAAACTCACTGGGCTTAAGAGGATGATGGCTGAGCCGATACGGCCCTGGGTGCTTATAAGCATCACTTGCACCAAACCCGTCTCCCAGTAACAAGCAGCGCATATTTGGATGTCTATTCATACTGCTTTTATCAGTCGAGACTGCAATCATGCTATCCGGCTGCCAGTTAGTCAGCTCCGCCGCTGATGCATCGATGATCGCTCCTGGATGTAAGCTCTCAAGCAATGCTAAACAAGTCGTTTTCAGTGGCTCATCGTTAATGAACAAAACAAACGTGTATGCCGAAAACTGATAACGCCGGTTGATCTCATGTGTCTTATTGCTGCTTGGCGCCGGAATCCGAATGGTAAACGTACTGCCTTGACCGAACGCGCTCTCGACTTCAATTTTACCGCCCATCATATCGATAAATGATTTTGAGATGCTCAGCCCTAGCCCAGTGCCGCCATACCGGCGCGTTGTCGAACTGTCCGCCTGTGTGAAAGGTTTAAACAGTTTATCCATTTGTTCGTCAGTCATCCCAACGCCGGTATCTTGGATACTGAGTGAGAGCATCTGAGTATCATGGCAATACGCTGTGGTCACAAAAACATGCCCTCCTTCTTTCTCTTTGCTGGTGAACTTAATCGCGTTTCCCAGTAAGTTAAGAAGGATTTGGCGCACTCGTACCGGGTCTATCAAGATAAAATCAGGGATGCCGTAGTCATGTGCAAAAAGCAGTTTGACGCCTTTTTGGTGGGCATTGACCCATAATGCTTCTAAAGTCTTCTCTATTAAATCGAGTAGGTTCACATCAGTCGGATCCAGCTCCATCTGTCCCGATTCGATTTTGGAGAAATCAAGAATATCGTTGATAATTTCAAGTAACGAGAAAGAAGAGTCCCGAATTGTCGAAACCATTTTCGACTGTTCTGGCTCTAGCGGGGTTTCTTTTAATAAGTCCACCATACCAATCACACCATTCATTGGTGTGCGGATCTCATGACTCATGGTAGCTAAGAAGCGAGATTTGGCATCATTGGCTTTTCTCGCTATCACAGATTCTTTTTCTAGCTTGGCTTGCGTCTGTCGATCATGTGTGATGTCTAGATTGATCCCAAATAACACTTCTCGTCCCGACTGTTCATCTTTCACCACATTCCCCGCAGCTTTGATCCAACTGACTCTTTGAGTATCGGGATGGATCACGCGAAACTCGGCATTAAAGACATTACTATCGTTGAGTGCCATTTCTACTTCTTTGTTCGCACTTTGGCGATCGTCGGGATGCAGGCACGCCTGCCAAACCTCAAAGTTCACCGTGGACCCAGGCTCAATCCCATACAGACGATACATATTATCGTCCCACTTAAGCTCACCTGTTTTCACATCCATTGACCAATTGCAAATACCCCCCGCATCCGATGCGAGTTGCATCCCTCGAAGCAGCTCATCTCGTGCCCTTTTCGCTGAGAGTAGTTCGCTCTCAATTGCCTTGCGCTGACTAATGTCTTCCAGGGCAGCAATGAAATACTTGGTTGCGCCGCCTTCATCAAGTACGGTCGCAACCGACACCGTTGCCCACAAAGACTCTCCACCTTGCTTGATGTATTGTTTATCCATCGAAAACGAACGACTCTCGCCTAAGGCGAGTTGAGCAACGTGTTCACGACTGACTGACAGGTAGTCTGGATGGGTGATGTCTTGGTAACTGAGCTGCAACAACGCTTCTTGGCTATACCCCAATATCTCGCTCATTCTGTCGTTGACCTCAATAAAGTTCCCATCCAGGTCAACACGACATATACCTACTGCTGCCTGATCAAAAGCAGTTCTATAAATCACTTCTCTTTCTTTCAACGCATCTTGTAGACGTTTTTCTCGCTGCTTAACGTCCTCCTCGACGGTGATATCTTTGATGACACCCACAAAACCTTGTGTGTCACCAAACCAGGTTTCTCCGACGGACACCTCGATGGGGAATATACGCCCAGATTTATGTAACCCCTGCAGTTTTCTTGGTGTGCCAATCAGCTTTTTACTTCCAGTTAATTGGTACTGGTTTACAAAACCATCATGGTCCTTTTTATACCTATCAGGCATTAATACAGAGACATTTTCTCCGACTAATTCTTCACGAATTCGACCAAAGATAAGCTCTAGAGAACGGTTTACTTCCAGAATATGGCCTTGTGAATCGATCACCACCATGCCATCCAGCGCGGTATCGAACACGGTTCTCAACCGTCCCTCAGACTCTTGCAGATCTTGGGTTCGCCGCTGTATTTCCTGTTCTAGCTTTAGTTTCGCTTCGTCGTCGGCTTGCTTTAACTCAGTAATATCAGACTGCATCCCAATATAATGCGTCAACGCCCCATCCTCGTCGAAAATGGGGTCAAGGCGTAAATTGTTATAAAAAAGGGTGCCATCCTTTTTGTAATTACGTAGCACGACAGAACAAGATAGCGCGTTTTTAAGGGCATAGCGGAGGCGATCGATTTCAGGTTGATCGCGATCATCGACCTGCAAAAAGCGACAGTTTTTACCCACCACTTCTTTCGAGCTGTACCCCGTTAATGATTCAAACGCTTTATTGGCATAAATGATCGGGTAATCGGCAAGCCTGACATCAGTAACAATAATCCCCGTTGCCGTTGCTTCAATTGCGCGACTTTGAATATCAAGCTGAAAACGTTGCTCTTCGGTTTCTTTAATTAAGCTTTCTCGCTCACTGACAATATCGCGCAATGTAAGCAGCTCGTGAGCCATCACACCCACTTCATCACGTCGGTCTCTTTCCGGCAGCGAAAAATTATGCTCGCCCCGCGCCAATTTTCGCACCGCGGTACTTAGCTGACCTAAAGGCTTGAAAACTTGCCGTGATACATAAAATGCAAGCAGTACAACCAAAGACAGTAAGGTGGCAGTCATGATAAAAGAGTTTTTATACAGCGTATTGGGCGCAAGCAACGCCTCTCCAACTTCGACGCGAATCATCGCTGACCAACCCAAGCCAGGGTAATCGTATGCCCCTTCGGTATGGGCAAACCCTGTGACTTGATCCACTTGTTTTCTATAGTGCGTCGAGATGTTGGATCCCGTTAATCCAGCAACCGCTAATCTCGCCCCCTCAACACCGTTAGTCGCCAGATTTAATTTACCCAGAACTTGAAAGTCTCTTTGATAATTCGCTTCATTCTGTCCCACGGGATCATAGTCAACGATAATACGCCCCTGACTATCTAATAGGGTTAATTCCGCACTGACTAGCCCGCGCTTAGCGAGTAATTCGTAGCTTTCGGCCACAATCGACTCAACCGTGGAAAAATCGACCACATTCACCCATATACCGACAGGTTGATTATCGGTATTCCGGATAACGGAAGCGAAAATCATGTCGTAAGAGAAAGAATTGGAACCGAAAATAAAACGCTCTGGTCCGGTTACATACGTACTGTTCGGCTGTTCAGGGGCGAGAGTTTGGCCGTTAAGGATCTCATTGAACCAAACACTGTTCATAATTTGTGCTTTGGAAAGTTCAAGAGGCGCAAGCGATTTACCATGTTTATTTTGATTATTTATCGCAAGTAATTCGCCATCCATACTCACAATCGCAATGCGACGGTAGACTTTATAATTAGCGATTAACTCGTTAAGGTTTCTTACTGTATTGTCATTTACTTGGCGGCTACTCAGGCTATCTGATTCCACTTTCCCCAGAGACAAAGGAAACGCGCGTGCATCGTGATACCTTTCAAATAGATTTCTCTCTATCAATCGGATTAAGAGTGCTGCTTCTCGCTCTATGTTGGTTAATGTGCTTTCCTGAAGCAGATCTCGACCTTTCCAAGAGACCACAGTAACGGATGTGAGCATTAATCCGCCCAGCATCAACAAAATAATGGGTAACTTAACAGAGAATTTCATTCGCGCGTCCGAATTTTAATATCGGCTGAATTCCAATCGAAAACAGCCAGTGGCTCTGGCTTGGCGTACATATAGCCCTGCCCTATGTCACACCCCAGTGACTTCACAAAGTCACCAATATCTTTGTTTTCTATCCCCTCAGCCACCACATCTACTCCGATTGCTTTTGCGAGTTGGATACTTTGCTCAACCACAGCCGCAGATTTGGTATTGGATAAACAATCGAGCACAAAGCGCTTGTCCACTTTAAGCTCATCAAAAGGAATCGCATGCAGTTGGGCAATGGACGAGTAGCCGGTGCCAAAGTCATCGATAGATAGCTTAAATTTCATCATTTTTAAGCGCAGCATTTGGGTATCGATGGTCGCTTGATCGGTGGTAAATGCCGTCTCTGTTAGCTCACAAATAACCTGTTCAGGACGCAATTGATACTTGGCAGTTGTTGCTTGTAACCACTGAGGAAAATTCGCCGCTTCCAACACTTTGGCGGAGATATTAAAGGCAAAGGATAAATTGGCGATATCTTGCCCATGTTGGTTGATATCTTGGTACGCACACTCAATAACACGCTTGGTCAGCTCGGTTATACTCTCGAAATGCTTTTCTGCAGTGGGGATAAACTGATCGGGGAATACCATGCTTCCGTCAGGCTTGAACAACCGCGCCAACACCTCAAACCCTTTGAGGCGACCCGAGGACAAGGAAATTTGCGGCTGGAAAAACGCGTTTAGCCCTCCTTTATCTATGTATCCTTTTAGTAACTTGGCGGTGAGCGGCGGCGGTGAATGCGGTGCGTGGTTCCCCTCTATGTCTAGTACACGCTCACTGGCGGTCAGCAATTGTTTCACTGTTGCAAATGAAAGCGGTTTGGCCACACATTCGATGATATTCAGTTGATAAAGACGCGCCAAATTGGCGGTTGAGGCCAGCACTTCCTCCTCCTCGCCACTCATTAATACAATGGCGCCTGGATAAGCTTGCGCTTCCAAAAACTTGAGTACCTCAAACCCATCTTCGACCGGCATATTGAGATCGCAAAATACGCATTTAATCGAGTGAGCGTTTAGGACTTTTCTCGCTTCGCGTCCGTTCTCAGCCTGATAAATATTTTTAAAACCAAGGTTTTGAAGACATAAAAATAGGGTGTGCCGAACCACTTGCTGATCATCAACAACTAATATTCCCTGTTGGAAGTCACTCACGGCCCCTCTTCGCCCTTTAGAAAAGCAAACGCCTCAAGGTTCACCACCTCGTGCTAACTTTAGTACTATAGACCAACCATAGCGTATGCACTTGAGTGACAATCCACCTATACGACTAAAGTCTAGTGACGTGTGGAAAAGAGTAAGAGAGGGACGTTGAGCGTATATTCAATCACTGATGTCGTTGAGAACCGCTTTCACAAACGGCGCTTTATGTTTTACATAGCTGTCTTGTTCGCTAACGCCTGCTTTTAAAATGGCGCGTTTTTTTTCCTCGTACTCAGCCCGTACACCTGGGTTATCAAGCAAATACTGCTTGTACGCCATTTGACGGTGATGTTCGTCGCTGTCTTTTTCAATCACGTGGGCATGGATCAGAAACCGTTCACCTTGATAGGTTACAGAGGCGTCTTTACGAGGTCGGTGTTCGGGAAAAGGCTGCTTACTGTGCTGATCTTGAAAACCGAGCGCGTAAAGATGAGCAACAGCGTTTTCACGCTCTCCTGGGAAATAAAGAATAGATAAATCAATGATTCCTTTACCACCGACGTTGGCTGATGTTGAACCAAAATGCAGCACGTCAATACGCGATGTGGCGATATACTGAGCCAATGCCGCAGCCACTTCAAGATAGATTGATCGCCATGGTGAAAAGCTGGCCGGGACGATCTGATAGGTATCGATTTTCATTATCGGAAGGCACTTATATTAATAAATAAAAAGCCGATGATATCACCGACTTTGAAAATCGAAATAAAAAGATAATACAGTAAATGCCTTACGCACTCTGGGGGCTAGGCCCATACTGATTGTTGTTGTACTCTCCTTCTAACGCGCAGAGTACTAACAAGACGATCACACCTAATATAGGGATAAGAGCAACTAGCATCCACCAAGCGGATCGACCCGTATCGTGTAAACGTCTTGAGGTCACCGCCAAGGTTGGTAACAAAACAGCCAGTGAATAGATAAAGCTCAGTATGACCAACCCTGTTAGCTCACCAACGATACTCAGTGCTATCGAGATACAAAAGTTGATGAGCACGAACATCCAATACTCACGACGATGAGCTCGGCCAGAAAATGTTACATAGTTCCGTAGGACGTGAAGATACCATTCCATGTGTTTACCTAGTTTCGTTCATGGGAAAATGTCAGGACATATCATAGAACGAGCAAACAGTCAGATACTATGTCAAGTTGAAGACATTAAACTGCTTTGTCTTCACCTTGAGAGCCTCATCACTTCTTGCGCCCAAGTTTCATCCCTCGTGCAAGTTAACTTTGGAACCCAGCCCCTTGCATTAAAACCCTAAACAACCAAGAGATCATTCCCAGCGCTGCCACACTGGCTATCCATATTCCTATTAACCAAAGCCAGCGCTGCCAAGTGGGTTTTATGGTTTCAGCCATTAGTGATAAGCCTCATCAGGATTGACTTTGCCGCTAAATACACGGTAACTCCAGTAGGTGTACATCAAAATAATAGGAATAATAAACACCGCGCCGACTAACATAAACTGCAAGCTTTGTGGCGGTGACGCTGCTTGCCAAATCGTGATACTGGGCGGGATAATATGTGGCCAAATGCTAATTCCCAGGCCAATAAATCCGAGTAAAGTAATACACAGCGCCATTAAAAAAGGACGGTGATGGGCATGCTCAGGACCGGCACGCCATAACCGCAACAAACATAAAGCGGTAAAAAGAGGAACCTGTGAGAGCGCAAGAAGATTCGGCATACTAAACCAACGGTCTGCAATCCCTGGATACGCCAACGGTGTCCAAACACTCACTATCGCGATGCATAATGCCATCAGCGCCACTAATCGACGGCTCAGATGATACATACGCAGTTGTAGTTGGTGCTCAGTTTTCATGATGAGCCAGGTGGCACCCAACAGACCATAAGCAATGACTAACCCAACACCACAGAAAATCGGGAACGGAGCTAGCCAATCGAGCCCGCCACCGGCAAAGGCGCGTCCCTCTACAGGGAAGCCTTCAATCACCGCACCCACGGTGACCCCTTGAAAGAAAGTGGCAAAAATAGATCCCGCCATAAAAGCGGTATCCCAAAAGCCATGGTGCCCGGGTAGTGCCTTGAACCGGAATTCAAACGCCACACCGCGAAAAATGAGCGCGACCAACATCAAGGTGAGAGGGATCGTCAACGCATCGACAATCACGGCATACGCCAAGGGGAAAGCACCAAATAATGCCGCCCCACCAAGGACCAGCCAGGTTTCATTGCCATCCCACACCGGCGCGACACTGTTGACCATTAAGTCGCGTTCTTCTCGTTCAGTGATAAACGGCATTAGAATCCCGATCCCCAAGTCAAAGCCGTCCATCACGATATACATCAAGGTGGCAAACACGATGATGCCAAACCAAATCATTGCTAAATCCATATTTCCCCCTTACACACGACCAGAGACAGTTAACGGTTCATGCGGCGTGTCATCGTGCTGATCTGGCCCTAATTTAATTTGATGGATCATATAGATATACCCCAACCCAAAAACCAAACCGTACACAACAAAGAAGCTGATCAAGCTAATGCTCATGTGCAAATCACCGTGCGCGGACACCGCATCTTGGGTGCGTAAAAGGCCATGCACCACCCAAGGTTGACGCCCTACTTCGGTGGTCACCCAGCCGGCAAGGATGGCGATTAGGCCAGCGGGCCCCATGTAAAAGGCAAAACGGATCAAGCCCTGATGTTCGTAAAGTCGCCCTTTATAGCGCTGCCACGCGCCCATGATGCCAAGCGTTATCATCAACAGCCCTAAGCCCACCATCAGACGAAACGCCCAGAAAACTACCGGTGAATTGGGCCGATCTTCAGCAGGAAATTCGTTTAGGGCAGGAATTTGCTTGGTCAAACTATGCCGTAAGATCAGGCTGCCCAAATATGGGATCTCTAGTTTATAGCGAGTGGTCTCAGCCTCCATATCTGGCAAACCAAACAAAATGAGCGGCGTGGGCTCACCATGGCTGTTGTCCCAATGCCCTTCCATCGCTGCAATTTTAGCGGGTTGATATTCCAAGGTGTTCAGGCCATGCAAATCGCCAATAAACGCTTGAATAGGCGCGGTGAATAACAGCATCCACATCGACATCGAAAACATCCGCTTCACTGCTGGGCTGCACTGCCCTTTCAGCAGGTGCCATGCCGCCGATGCGCCAACAAATAACGCACTGGATAAAAACGCCGCCACCACCATGTGCGCCAAGCGATACGGAAAAGAAGGATTAAAGACCACCGCAAACCAATCAACCGGGATGACCTGACCATTGACCACTTCATGCCCTTGTGGGGTGTGCATCCAACTGTTAGAGGCCAAAATCCAAAAGGCAGAGATCACGGTGCCTAGCGCCACCATGGAAGTGGCGAAAAAGTGCAAACGATCACCGACACGCTGCCAACCAAATAGCATGACGCCGAGAAAGCCGGCTTCCAAAAAGAAAGCGGTGAGTACCTCATAAGTCAGCAGCGGGCCGGTAATACTACCCGCAAACTCGGAAAAACCACTCCAGTTGGTCCCAAATTGGTATGCCATCACCAACCCAGACACCACGCCCATCCCGAAGTTGACCGCAAAAATTTTCGACCAGAAAAGATAGAGGGTTTTGTATTCCTGTTCACGGGTTTTAAGCCATAGCCCCTCAAGCACAGCCAGGTAGCAGGCAAGGCCGATCGTAATCGCAGGAAAGATAATGTGAAAAGAAACCGTAAACGCGAATTGAATACGGGCCAACATAAAGGCATCAAGACCAAACATATGTGAAGTCCACTTTAGTAATTAGACCAACGCGCATGGTAGAAGCCCACTATCAATGTGCCCATATACAGACGAGCGAGATTAATCTATAACAGTTGTACAATGACAGTGTTATAGTTTGAGCAAGCTAGCAACCATTATGGTGAAAAGGTGTCTAAGTATCAGCGACTTAGTGAGCAGATCAAACAACAAATCCAGACTGGCATTTGGCATGTTGGTGAAAAATTGCCATCACTGAGAAAACAGGCTGCCTATTCAGGTCTGAGCATGATGACCGTGCTCCAAGCCTACCAGCTACTAGAAAGCCAAGGGTGGATTGTTTCTCAGCCACGTTCAGGCTACCGAGTCGCCCCTCATGCAGCGCTTACCCAGAATGGGTCAGACAGTGCCATCCATCCGGCTGAGTCGGTAGATATCAATGACTACATTTTTGATGTCTTGCAAGCCAGCCGCTCCCCCGGTATGGCAAGCTATGGCCATGCGTATGTGGACCCCCTACTCTCTCCTCGTCACCAAGTGAACCGTTCCCTCACCACCGCGGTCCGCTTTATGTCGATTCATAGCGTTGTCGACAATCTTCCACCTGGCAACGCTCAACTGCGCCACCTCATTGCCCAACGCTATGCGGCGCAGGGTATGCACGTTTCTCCCGATGAAATCGTGATCACCGCTGGCGGATTGGATGCACTTAACCTGAGCTTGCGCGCAGTCACTCAGCCTGGGGATTGGGTCGCAGTAGAAAGCCCCGCGTTTTACGGCGCGCTACAAGCACTTGAAAATCGCGGACTCAAAGCGATGGCAATCAGAACACACCCTACGGAGGGTATTGACTTGGATGCGCTAGAACGCGCCTTGCAAACCCACCCAATTCGCGCATGCTGGTTGATGAGCAATCATCAAAATCCGTTGGGATATTCGCTGTCAGACGAGAAAAAGGCACGTCTTGCCGAACTCGTCAATCGCTATCAAGTGTACTTAATCGAGGACGATGTCTACGGCGAGCTCTATGATGGCGAGCACAAACCGCAGCCCATTAAAGCGTTCGATCACAGCGGCCATGTCCTGCACTGCTCATCCTTTTCAAAAACCTTGGTCGATGCCTTTCGCCTCGGTTGGGTAGCGGCCGGCGATCAAGCCCAGAAACTACAAAAGCTGCAGCTGATGAGCACAGTGACGACCAGCGTCCCCATTCAACTTGCCGTCGCACATTACCTACATAACCGAAACTATGAGCACCATCTAAAGCAGCTGCGTCGCACACTCGCAGAACGAAAACAGGCGACATATCAGTTTCTGGTGGCACATTTGCCTCGAGGCGTTGATGTGGTCAATAGCCAAGGTGGATACTTTTTATGGATAGCCTTGCCCAAAGGCAGTAATACCACTGCGTTGTACCACCTTGCACTCAGACATCATATCAGTATCGCGCCAGGCAATATGTTTGCTACACACGCACAGTTTGCGCATTGTTTTCGGTTGAATGCCTCTTACCCGCTCGATCGTGCACATCAAAATGCGCTGGCCACCTTGTGTAATTTGATTGCGCAGCACATTCAAGGCTGATGAAACGCTAAGACTGATTAAGTAACCAAGTAAGGATTGCTTTCCGCGAGGTAGGGGTCGCCTGCTGATACCAATATCCCATCATCTGCAAAGGCTGACTTTGGGTGGTTGGCAGTGCGCCACTGCCATCACGATTGGCAAACGCCCAATCGGCAAATACGTTACGGTCATTTTCATTGGCTTTTTGATACCAATAATCAATCATCGCTTCGGGATGCTGTGCCACTTTTTCGCTTGTTTCAGGACCTCTAGCAACCACGGACGGATTAATTCTTTGTCCTACTACCCGAGCAGCTTCTTCATTGGCAGCGGTAAAATAGGCTTTAGGGATCGAAAACTGCACACGGTTACTGCCTCCGGTGTTACTGAAGACAAACCGGACTTGTGGTTCAGACCAATTAGCCACGGTTTCAGGAGAAAACGGGAACGCGACATATTGCGTGGTTACACAGTGTTCGGTACACGTCTCTGATGTTACACGCATATTTTCCAGTTCAATCGTTTCCCCGTTGATTGCGACCGAATTAAACTCTTGATAATTTTTGAAAAAAGACACTTCTGTGATGAGTTTTGAAGGCGCTTGGCCCGCCTTACCCGCATCGCTGGTAGAATAATGACCCACATAGTGAGAAGCCGCTTTAACAATATCAGCGCCTACCAAGGCTTGCGTCTCTGGTGTGATCGATTTCGTTGTGATTTGTACATAGTTATGTCGCTCTGTGATTGATTTCACCACATCATCAAACTGACTAGACGAATCGTAGCTTGTACAACCAACCATGAGTAAACCACTAGAGAGCATTATCAGGCGTAAATAAGTGTTCATAAACCACCCTTATTGGAAGCAAAAAAGCCGGCCTTCCTGGCCGGCGAAAAATAGAAAGGCAAAGCTGCAGACTAAAAGTTGTATTCAATCCCCACACGGGCAAAGGCACTTTTCTCGTCGGCGTTATAGGCATCATGTTGACCAACGCGTAAATACGGTAAGAAACCATTGTGAGAATACATTAATTGACCCGCAATCACTGATTCGCTGTCATCAACATTCGCATTATTATCAAGATCGGAGTCACCATTCGCTGCATAGCCAAGACGATAACCCCATGGGCCACTCCAGTATTCACCAACTACTGACACTTGTTCTTGCTCTGCCTCAGTATCTTTGTTGGCGCCATCTGTTTTGTAGACACCATCATTGTATTTATAGGCGGCAGACACCTTAAATCCACCTGGTAGTGGAATTTCAACCCCAGCTAAATAAGCTTGAGTATCAATATCAGCAGAGTAGTTCGAGTTGTATTCGTAACCGCCGTGCAACGTAAAGGCTTCTGCCACAGTATAGTGTGCCGCAGCGCCAAAATGGTTTGAGCCGTTGACATCTTTATCGCCACGCCCAACAGACACATCAAAACTAAAACCATCGAAGTCTGGTGAGTCATAACGCGCGATATCGCCTTTGCGATCATAATGCGACTTAGTGTCCGCACCCCAGTCGAAGACACGGCCTAACCCTGGGTTTGAATAGGGCCAATCCACCACTTCATACAACGGCGTGAGCATACGACCAAAACGTACCTGGCCCCAATCGCCTTTCATACCTATAAAGGTATCTCGCTCGCCAAGTGCGGAGCCATCACCATCTTCGCCAACGTAACCTGACTCAATTTGCATAAAGATATAAACATCTTCATTAAAGTCTTTTCCCGCCCGGAACCCAATTCGTGACTCATTTTCGTAATCGTAACCGTTGTTATCCTCTTGATAAAAAGCGGATATTGCCGCAACACCATAAAGGTCAACATTGTAATCGCTCAATACGCCAACCACATTCTCATGATCAGCAGCCATTGCGCCTGTTGAGCCAATAGCAACCAGTGTGCCTAAAAGTGTACGTTTAAAAAACTTATTCATGAAATACTCCTGCTGCTTGCAAGATGTTGGCTTTGACTCGTTGGGTTATTAAATTTTATCGAGAACAAAACCGATTCGAAAACTGAAGGCTTTTATCTTCATGTTTTCACCCCCGCTGCTTACACATTTCGTGTAACCACGCCTCCAGACTAATTGCGCGATAAAAAATATCAATAGAGACTTAATTTTTATTGCGAATAATATGAACTAGAGCATGTTTTTGACCGTTTTATGACATAGATCTTATCCACCAAAAAACAAAATCCCTTAAAAACAACACCTTAAATAAAAACCCAAAAGTCACAGTACCCGCAGGCAAGTACTTTCATACAAATAATATGAAATAAACATCATAAAACATGGATAGAAAATCACGTCAAAAACGGCAAAAGCCGCCAATCTTATTTTTCTTACAAAATTAACGAGAAAAAAATGGATAGAGGAGGGTATTTTTTTACGTAAAATAAATTTTATTATCGTCAAAAACGGCAAAAAAATGCATGGAATTTAGGAGTTATGTAATTTTATTATGAAAAATAACCACGACTACAACTGTGTTTACGTCATCGGTATTCCCCCGCGACAAAGCCTTGTCTCGCGATTGAGGGCTTTTTGCATCACCGCACAACGATCGCTGTTGCATATTGAGCCGTACTCGCCGTTATAGAAAAACTGATACTCATCAAAAGTTAGGCGAGCCTGTCATCAAATCAGTATCTTTGCGTGATAGATTAGTCAATGAAACGTTAAGCACATCACTACAGAGCAACACATCACAGTAAAATGACGAAAAGGATCCCGTCATCAATGAAAGGACTACGTTGGTTTTTACCCCTCATTATTCTTGGTCTTGGCTACCTAGGTTATACCGCTATCGCGACGACACCGCCCGCTCCCCAAGAGAACGACGCGACCCCACCCCCTCCTATTGTTGAAACGAAAGTGGTTAAACCCATACAACACCAGGTGATCATGCGAGGTCACGGTGAAGTCATCCCTGTAGAGGCCACACAGCTTTCTGCCCAAGTGTCCGGTGAAGTGGTCGCATGGCATCCAAATTTCGTTGCTGGCGGCATTGTTAAACGTGGTGATGTGCTGTTTTCAATCGAGCCTGATAACTATCAAGCCGCGGTACTGAGTGCCGAAGCCGACCTTGCCAGTGCAAAAGCGTCCTTGATAGAAGAACAAGCCCAGGCGGCAGTGGCACAACGTCAGGCCAAAAGCCTTCCATCCTCACAAGTCACCGATCTCTACTTACGCAAGCCACAAGTACTCAGTGCAAAAGCCCGCGTAAAATCGGCACAAGCGGCGTTAAAGCGCGCACAACGCGACTTAGAAAACTGCCAAGTGACCGCCCCTTACGATGCGCTCGTCGTGTCGCGAGACGTCGGGGTTGGGCAGTACATCAACGCAGGAAGCCCGGTGGGTGTACTCAATAGCATCGAAGCGGCGGAAGTGCATTTGCCGATTGCTGGCTTCGACACGCTCTTTCTCCCCAAGCCACTGACAGGCATCGAGGTTCAGCTTGTTCGTAACGGCAGCGAGCCAATTCAGCGCCAAGCGACCCTAGTGCGCGACTTAGGCATTGTGGAGCAAAGCACCCGCATGATGCGGGTGGTAGTGCACCTTGATGACCCTTATGGTATCCAGTCAGCTAAACCTGCCCTTCCCTTTGGCAGTTATATCGAGGCGACTTTCAAAGGGTCGACGTTGGAGAATGTCTTCAAGCTTCCGCAATCCTTGATGAACAACCGCCAGGTTTGGGTGGTCGATCACACAGGCAAGCTCACCCCGCGTACGCTGCGCGTAGTAAGAACGGAAGGCCAATATATTTACACTGATCAAGGCTTAAACGCCAATGATCAAGTGGTGACTACCCCGCCTGAATTCCCTGAGCCTGGGATGACAGTGCGCGTCGCATCACAGGTATCGCCGGAGGGTGAAAATGAATAATGCTGACGCACCATCGCGTGGACTCATTGCCTATTTTGCCCACAATCCGGTCGCTGCAAACCTAATAATGGTATTTGTTCTGGTCATGGGGGTCGCCAGTTATTTTTTCATTCAGCGACAGATGTTCCCTAACATCGAGATTAACTACATCCATATTACCGCTGACTATCCTGGCGCTTCCCCCCAAGAAGTGGAAGAGAGCATCTTGGTAAAAGTAGAAGAGGCTATTAAAGATGTCACCGGGATCGAATCAGTGGTTTCAACGGCCCGTCGCGGCTTTGGGCGCGTTGAAATAGAAGTGGATGTTGGAGAAGACCTCAACCTTGTGCTTGACCGCGTCAAACAGGAGGTCGACGCTCTTTCAAACCTCCCCGCCTCGATGGAGCCGCTTAACGTCGCACAAGTGGAATTTCGCCAATCCGTCATTCAAATGGCAGTAGTAGGCAATAAGCCACTGACTGAGCTCAAACGCGCCGCGCAGGATATTGAAGACGAACTCCTCCAGCTCAAGGATGTCACCTTGGTGGAGCTCAGTGCGCCCACCTACGAAATTGCCATCGAGGTGGCGCCCCGTATTCTGCGTAAGTATAACCTCACACTCAATCAAGTGAGTGACGCCATTGCCCGCTATTCCGCCAACTTCTCAGCCGGTGAAGTACGCACCGATAGCGGTATGATTGCAATTCGCGTAGAAAATCAGCGCTATCGTGGTAACGAGTTTCGCCAAATCCCAATAAAAATAGGCCCCAACGGCAGCCGGTTGTTGTTGCAGGATATCGCCACCATTAAAGATGGCTTTACGGAGGGCGAACGCTATTTTAAATACTCAGGGCAAAACGCGATTTTTCTCTCTGTTAACGCCACTGCCAGCGAAAACATGGTCACGGTGGCCGACGCTGTCAAAGGTTATATCAATGAAAAGAACGCAGCGTTACCCTCAGGGCTGGCACTCAAATCGGTAGTAGACATGACACACTACCTCAATGCCCGCCTTGATATGATGCTAAAGAACTTATTACAAGGGGCGGTACTGGTTGCGTTACTGCTGACATTGTTTTTGCGCTTTAAACTTGCTCTCTGGGTGCTTATCGGTTTGCCCGTGTGTTTTCTTGGCGCCGTCATGCTAATGCCGGTGATTGGGGTCAGCATCAACATCGTCTCACTGTTTGCGTTTATTATGGTACTGGGTATCGTCGTCGATGACGCCATCGTGATCGGCGAAAGTGTCTATACCGAAGTCGAGCACAAAGGCGGTGGCATTCATAATGTTATCGTAGGCGCGCAGCGTGTTGCCACCCCTGCCACTTTTGGCGTACTCACCACCATTGCCGTCTTTGCACCTTTTATTATGTCGAGCGGCCCTGAGCGTGCCTTCTTCTTTGGTATCGCGTCAATCGTGATTTTGTGCCTTATTTTTAGCTTGATAGAATCCAAACTAATTTTGCCCGCTCACTTGGCACATACCCACTTTTCTACTCCTAAACCAAACAGCTTCCGCCAACGCTTTAATC
The DNA here is from genome assembly GCF_900141775.1 of Salinivibrio sp. ES.052. GTDB lineage: Bacteria > Pseudomonadota > Gammaproteobacteria > Enterobacterales > Vibrionaceae > Salinivibrio. The sequence continues at coordinate 1,246,173 of NZ_FSRI01000001.1, forward strand.
GGCAATTCCATCGCTTTGTGAATGGACCATACCGCCGCGCCGTCACCTTCGCGGTACATTGGCGTTGGTCGGCTTTCGCATTGTTTGTTGCCTTATTAGCTATCAGTATTTCATTGGTGGTTGCCAGCCACGTGCGTATGGTACCGACGCCCAAAGTCCCACATGATTTTCCCAATATTCGCCTTGAGATGAACAATAACGCCTCGAGTGAGCAAACCATTGCCGCACTCAAAGCCATTGAAGGCATGGTCTACCGGGTCGATAACGCCACAGAAGCCGAGACGGGCCAGGCCATGGTTCAAGACACCCTCGTATTTAATGAAGGGCGAACCTCGGGACAACTGGTGATCCCCTTAGTGGATGATACATTGCGCCCCTTTACCACCTTCGAATTATCACGGCGCTGGCGTGAGGCGATGCCAGAGATCCCAGGCGTTAAAAAACTCACTATTCAAGATGATGTGAATGGTGGAGGGCAAGGTGATGAGTTTGGCTTTCTCCTCTTTGGGCCCAATATCGATACACTCAATGCGGCCGGACGTGCTTTAATGTCGCGCCTTAACCAGCAAGCGGGCCTTTTCGATATATCCTCTTCCATCGATTCTGGCAGTCAGGAAGTGCTCATTTCCCTCACGCCTGTGGCTCATGATCTTGGACTCGATCTCACCACTATTGCACAACAAGTGGGAGGGAGCTTCTATGGCGGGGAAGCCCAGCGCCTAATCCGTGACGGTGAAGAGATAAAAGTCATGGTGCGCTACCCCAAATTAACGCGAGAGGCATTTTCATCACTGCGTTATGCGGTGATCACCACCCCAACCGGTCAACAAGTCATGTTGGGCGATGTGGTCAAACTGGAGCAACAACCCGGTGTGAGTAGCCTACGCCGTGAGGCTGGATTTAGAACCGTTTATGTTTATGGCGCGATTGATGAAGAGTTAGTGGAACCCAATGAAGTGGTGGAGACCATTCAACAATCCGTCATACCTGAGGTATTGGCCGATTATCCAGATATCACCAGTGAACTCAGTGGTTCGATTGAAGAACAACAGGCACAGCAAGATGAACAAAAGCTTTTCTTTGTTGCCGGGATGATTGTGGTCTATGCGTTGTTAGCCGTGCCCTTAAAAAGCTATACGCAACCACTGATTATCATGTCGGTGATCCCTTTTAGCTTGACGGGTGCTATTTGGGGACATTATTGGTTTGATATTGATTTAAGTATGATGTCGACCTTTGGTTTGATTGCCGCTGCGGGCGTGGTGGTCAACGATGCGCTGGTGATGACTGACTATATTAATCGAGCGCGTAACGCGGGGGTTGCGATCAAAAAAGCAGTGATCGACGCAGGCTGTGCCCGTTTTCGGGCAATCACACTGACGTCTATCACCACCTTTGCGGGCGTGTTGCCCATCATGTTTGAAACCAGCCTGCAAGCAAGGTTTGTGATCCCAATGGCCGTCGCGCTTGGCTTTGCGGTGATATTTGCCACCTTGCTAACGCTGTTTCTGGTGCCGTGTTTGTATCTGATGCTGCAAGATATTGGACAGCTGCTGCGCCGGCTCACTCCCGGCGTTTCCTCATCACAGTCAGAGCCTAACGCGCGATAAAAGAGGTGCCGAGCGCAGCGCCTTGTGCGCCGTGCTTGTCCAGCTGGTTAGCAATGGCAGTCATCGCTAACCAGCGGTTCTCGCACCATGAAGGCGCCAGTAACGTCGGTGGACGTGCACTCGCAGACACGCGATGATACACCACCTCAGGAGGCGTTCGCTGGATCATCATGCTGGCGCTGTCGACGTAGTCTTCTAACGTAATCGCGTCTTGACGCCCTGCACGCCACGCTTTCGCCATGGTACTACCCTCGACAATATGTAGCGGGTGCAGTTTAATCCCATCGGTACCTGTGCTCACGACCCGGTCAATCGTTGTTTGATGATCGGTGATGCCTTCTCCGGGCAAACCAACAATCAAATGCGTGCATACTTTAATGCCCAGTGCACGCGCATGTTGGGTAACACGTTCGTACACCGCCACATCATGACCGCGATTAATGCGTTTCAACGTCTTGTCATGACCCGTTTGTAAACCAAGTTCTAACCACACTTCAAAACCTTGCTGGTAATAGTCAGCGAGGAGCTCGAGGACGGCAGGCGGCACACAATCTGGCCGCGTGCCAACACACAATCCCACCATGTGTTCACGCGCCAGTGCTTGCTCATACAAAGCTTTTAAACGAGTAACCTCGTCGTAGGTACTGGTATAAGCCTGAAAATACGCAAGATAGCGTCGTGCACGATCCACTTCTTTGGCACGTTGCTGTAATTGCTGCTCTACCGAGCCATACTGCGCCTGTTCATCGGCAAACGAAGCCACATTACAAAACGTGCAACCGCCTCGACCGAGTGTGCCATCACGATTAGGGCAACTAAAACCGCCATGTAAAGTGAGCTTATGGACACGTTCTCCATAACGGTGTTTTAGGTCTTGGCCAAGTGTATTGACCAGTTGATGCAGCTCCATAAGGCCTCTGAGATGAAAACAAAGGCGGGATCTTAACAATTGGTGTCGAAGAGACATTGGTGCGGATCAAGCAAGAGTCAGCTTGTTCTAAAACAACAAACCCGCCGTCATGGCGGGTTTGTGTAGCAGAAGCTTGAGCCAATTAGGCCTTGGCTTTCTTCTTACGCTTGTCAGTGGCTTCCCACCGACCGTCAACAAAGAATGCTGACCAGCCGGAGGGCTTTCCGTCTTCTTCGCTACGCACGTAGTTTTCTTTGGTTTTACGCGCAAAACGAACCACAGTAGGACGCCCATCGGGATCTTCCTGCGGCGCATCGGCGAGATAATGGAACTTCTCGGAGATACGATCTTTAAAGCGATGTAACTCTTCCACTAGCGGTGCACGTGTTTCACGAGATTTCGGAAAATTACTCGCGGCCATAAACAGACCTGAGGCACCATCACGTAACACGAAATAGGCATCCGAGTTTTCACATGGCAGCTCGGGGAAATGCACCGGATCCTCCTTCGGTGGCGCGATATCACCATTTTTCAGGATCTTACGCGTGTTCTTACATTCCTCGTTGGTGCAACCCATGTATTTACCGAAACGGCCATTTTTCAGCACCATGTCGCTACCACATTTGTCGCACTCTACCACAGGCCCATCGTAGCCTTTGGGTTTGAACTCCCCTTTTTCAACCACATAGCCTTCGCAGCTCGGGTTATTACCACACACGTGTAACTTGCGATGCTGATCAATGAGGTAAGAGTCCATTGCCGTTTCACAAATCGGACAACGCTTCATCGCCCGAAGATCAGCGGTTTCAACGTCCTCTTCGAGCACATTGACAATACCATCTTCGTCCATCAAGTTGATGGTGGTTTTACACCGCTCTTTCGGAGGTAATGCGTAGCCCGAACAACCGAGGAACACGCCAGTCGATGCGGTACGAATCCCCATTTTACGCCCACAGGTTGGACAGTCGATATCTGTCATCACCATGTTGTTGGGCTTCATTCCACCTTCGTCTTCATCCTGCTCAGCTTGGCCTAACTCAGCGGTGAAATCCGCAAAGAAATCATCAAGCACCGCTTTCCAATCGGCTTGGCCTTCTGCAATTTTATCCAGAGAGGCTTCCATGCGGGCGGTGAAGTCGTAATCCATCAAGTCTGCAAAGCTTTGAGTCAGGCGATCACTGACGATCTCGCCCATTTTCTCTGCGTAAAAACGACGGTTTTCAACCCGTACATAGCCACGGTCTTGAATGGTGGAAATGATCGACGCATAGGTTGAAGGGCGACCAATACCCGCTTTTTCCAACTCTTTGACCAAAGCAGCTTCGGTGTAACGCGCCGGTGGCTTAGTAAAGTGTTGTTTAGGATCGAGTTTGTCCAATGTCAGTGACTGACCCACCTCAACGGCAGGGAGGATTTGATCCTCATTTTTACCTGATGGACGCTGTACACGAGTCCAACCGTCAAAACGTAAGATACGCCCTTTGGCTTTTAAGGTAAATTCACCCGCCCCTACTGTCAGCGTGGTGGAATCATATTTCGCGGGGACCATTTGGCAGGCCACAAATTGGCGCCAAATCAAGTCGTACAGCCGGTGGGCATCTGGATCCATGCCTTGCAGGTCGTTGGCACTCACACCCACATCAGAAGGACGGATCGCTTCGTGCGCCTCTTGTGCATTGGCTTTGGCGCCATACACGTTCGCCGACTCAGGTAAGTACTTCTCACCGTATTCGCTGGCAATGTGGCCACGAGCCGCTTCGACCGCCTCTTTACTAAGGTTAGTCGAGTCGGTACGCATATAGGTGATATAACCCGCCTCATAAAGACGCTGAGCCAACATCATGGTTTTCTTCACCCCAAAGCCGAGACGTGTACTCGCAGCCTGTTGAAGCGTTGATGTGATGTATGGCGCTGACGGTTTACTGCTTGATGGGCGATCTTCACGATCACGCACCACATAGCTCGCGTTTTCTAACGCTGAGACCGCAGCCATAGCCTCATCATTGTGCTTCGGCTTAAAGGGCTTGCCATTTTGTTGCGCCACCAGCAAACGCAGTGCTTGTTCTTTCGGCGTCAGCGTATCGGCATGCACGTCCCAAAACTCTTCGGGTATAAATGCTTTGATCTGATGCTCACGCTCGACCAGCAGCTTAACCGCAACAGACTGAACACGACCGGCCGATAAGCCACGTGCGACTTTTTTCCAAAGCAATGGCGAGACCATAAAACCGACCACACGGTCGAGAAAACGCCTTGCTTGCTGTGCGTTAACACCATCGATATTAACGTCACCTGGCGCCTCAAACGCCTGGGTGATGGCATTTTTTGTGATTTCGTTAAATACCACACGTTTGAAACGATCGTGCTCACCACCGATCAGTTCTCGCAGGTGCCAGGCGATGGCTTCCCCTTCACGGTCCAAATCCGTTGCGAGGTAGACGTTGTCAGCTTGTTCGGCCAATGATTTTAATTCAGCAACGACTTTTTCCTTACCGGGCAGGACTTGGTACTTTGCCTGCCAACCATTGTAAGGGTCAACGCCCATCTTATTGATGAGTGCCTTCTTTTCTTTTTCTTTCTTAATTCGCGCTTTTTCTTCGGCGCTGAGCCCTTTCGTGGACACAGGTGCGGCTTTTTTACCGCCTTGCGTCGCTCCAGTTGGCAAGTCACGAACATGCCCGACACTCGACTTCACAATGAAGTCTTTGCCGAGGTATTTGTTAATCGTTTTCGCCTTTGCTGGGGACTCCACGATGACGAGAGATTTGCCCATAATGACCTAATTGACGCCCTTTGCGCTAAAACTGTCGAAAATTCGTTGCGTTACACTCCTACACATTGGAATGCCGCTATCTGCTTTACAATATTGAGCGAGTCTAGCCGAATATCAACTAAATTCGCAGTAAAACACGCTGATTGCTCGTACCTTCCACAATTGTTAATCAGTTGTGATGGTAGTGTATCTGTTGTTCGCTATGCCACTTTTCGGCAAAAAGCGCGCTAATCATTACCATTGCCACCTGTAAAATGGCTATGTGGATACGGTAATTTTTGGCTTGGCTCACACTATTCTTCGTATTTATCGAATCATGGGGCGATTTTGCCAAGCCAAACGTCTACCAGCGAAAAGCGCGGCGATACATTATTTCACGTGCAAAGCATGCATCGTTGCTTAAACCAGCGGACGCTGGCCACGGCTAATCCACTTAAGCAGCACACGATCGGCGACCTCGGCTGAGGCCCCCGCTAACTTTTCAGCGATATTCTTTCGCTGCTGATAGCTGACGGATAGCACTTTACGGTCGTTATTGGCCGCTTCAAAAAGATACTCATCACTGGTACAAACTTCATCAATTAGACCGAGTCCAAGCGCTTGATTTCCGAACCAGTGTTCACCAGTCGCCACTTCGTCAACATTCAATGATGGCCGATGCTCAGTAATAAATCCTTTAAATAAACCATGCGTTTCTTCCAGCTCGGTTTTGAATTTTTCACGCGCTTTGTCGGTATTCTCACCAAACATGGTTAGAGTACGTTTGAACTCCCCTGCCGTCAGCTGCTCAAACTCGATATCGTTTTTCTTGAGTAACTTATTAAAATTAGGGAGCTGGGCAATCACACCAATCGAGCCAATGATCGCGAAAGGCGCTGCAATCAGTTTGTCAGCCACACACGCCATCATATAGCCACCACTCGCCGCCACCTTGTCAACGGCGACAGTTAGCGGTACACCGGCTTTGCGAACGCGTGCCAGTTGAGAGGCAGCCAACCCATAGCCATGCACCATGCCGCCGCCACTTTCCAGTTTGACTAACACCTCATCCTGATCGGTCGCTACCGATAAAATGGCAGTCACTTCCTCACGTAACGCCTCGACTTCTCGTGCATCAATACTGCCCTTGAACGTCAGAACAAAAAGCTGCGGATCGCGCTGAGTCGGTGCCTCGGTTTGTTTTTTCGCTGCAGCCTTTTGCGCCTTTTCTTCTTTCTTTTTCGCCTTTTTTTCTTCTTTATCGCGCACTTTTAACGATGACTCGTTGTAAAGGTGATGTTCCAGCGACTGACGGTAGGTTTTAAAACTATCAGTTAGGTCAGTGAGTTTAAGGCTCCCTTTTTGCCCACCTTTGTCATTAGCGGCGCGTACAAGCGCCACTAACACGACCGCCGCCATTAAAAAGGTGACGACTTTTGCCAAAAAAAGCCCATAATCCGCGATGAATTCCAATGTTGTATCCTCTTTTTATCTCTGAGTTTGCAATGCCTCAGCCCAGTGCATCACGCACTTGGTTGTCACACATTACCCGCAACCTTACAATAATCTACGTTTAACAATAAATAAGGATTTGTACTGTGGACTATCAAGTAACCTCCGACGCGCTTCAAGGGCGCGTAATTTTGGTCACTGGCGCGGGCGCTGGTATTGGTCGTCAAGCCGCACTGAGCTATGCCGAAAAAGGCGCGACAGTAATTTTGCTCGGTCGCACCGTGAAAAAGCTTGAAGCTGTGTACGATGAAATATCGTCCATGGGCGCACCACAGCCTGCCATTATTCCATTAGACATGCTGGGGGCGACACGCCAGCACTATCTCGATATGGCAGATACCATCGAGCAGCAGTTTGGCCGCTTAGACGGTGTGCTGCATAATGCCGGCCTATTGGGTGTGCTCAGCCCCTTCGATCAAATCGATGAAAAATCTCATGACGATGTGATGCAAGTGAATGTCAAAGCCACCATGCTGATGACACAAGCCTTGCTGCCACTGCTGAAAAAGTCTGATGATGCGCGCGTAGTGTTTACCACGTCCACCGTGGGTCATCAGGGCCGCGCTTACTGGGGCAGCTATGCGATTTCTAAATTCGCTACCGAGGGGATGATGCAGGTGTTGGCCGATGAAATGTCCGATACCAAGGTACGCGTCAATGCCATCAATCCAGGCGGCACCCGCACCAGCATGCGTGCCAGCGCCTTCCCTGGCGAGGATCCAGATACATTGAAAACCCCACTCGATATTATTCCACTCTATATTTACCTGATGGCACCGGAAGGCGTTGAAGTGCATGGCCAATGCATTGATGCGCAGCCAAAACGGTAAATAAAAACGCCCCCATGATGGGGGCGTTGTTTTTCGCGAAGGGGGTTAGAAATCAAAAGCAATTTTGGCTTTAATATTCCGCTCATCACCGTACCAACAATTTAGTTCATCGTAACAACTGTACGTGGTTTTATCGAACAAGTTTGTTGCAGATAGTGACAGTTTCGCCCCTGATAGTGACGTATCCACCTGAGATAAGTCATAGTTCAGTGCCGTGTCAAACACGGTGTAATCAGGCACCGTAAAGGTATTATTTGCGTTACCCTGTGACTCACCCACATAGCGAGCCCCCACACTCACGTCTAACCCAGCCATTAACTGGTGGTGAACCCAAGCACTGGCGGTTTGCTCCGGGACCCAAACAGGCGTTTTCCCTGCTAAGTTAGGATCATCGGTAATTTCCATGTCGATATAACCATAGGTTAAGGCCACATCGGTATCTCGGCTGAGCGCATGATTGAGTTCAACTTCTACGCCTCGCGAACGGATTTCACCCGTTTGAATTTTGGCATATGAATCATTGGGATCGTTGACCAAGGCATCCTGTTTAGTCAATTCAAATAACGCGAGATTCAGTCCTGTCGTCCCCGCCAATGATAAATACTTCAGCCCGGCTTCCCACTGCTCCCCTTGAGAGGGCTTAAACACGTTGCCGCGATTATCCATATCAGTGGGCTCAAAGCTTTCTGAATAGCTGATATAGGGAGAAATGCCGTTATCAAACTGATACATCGCACCGGCACGGAATGCCAAGTTGTAGTGACGAATATTTTTCTCTGAGGTGCTCGGTGATCCAGCATACAACGTCTGCTGATCGTCTTTTAGCTCATATTCATCGTAACGAGCCCCTGCCAATAAAACCCATTGGTTCCAAAGGATCTGGTCTTGAGCGTAGACCCCGGTCTGCGTGACTTCAATGTCATGGCGATCTTGATAAATAAAGTTAAGTGCGTGCGGGTCAACCTGGTTATTATTGGGATTAAAAATATCAATATCCGGTACTGAACCGGCAGCGAGGGTGTCATCGTAACCCACGTCCGAGGACATAGTCTGATAATCGACCCCTAGCAAAGTGTAATGATCTGCCGCCCCCCAGCTCAAGTCACCTGAGAGCTGAGTATCAACCACCCAGGATTCTATCGTTTCATCCGTCAGGTACGCGTTACGCGGGTAGTGTCTGCCATCACTGCTTTTTGTGTGGTACATATTCTTTTGCAGCAAATCGGCATCGGTATAGCGCGCAGTGTGTAATAACGACCAGTTGGATGATAGCTGATGCTGAACTTTATACCCGAGCATCAAAAACTCACGGTCGTAGGTATTCCAGTTGTTATCACCGGAGAAACTGTCACTCGAAAGACGGCCTTGGTCACTGTGCAATACCGAGCCTTTTGCGGGCAATGAAGTGTAGATTCCCGCAGCCGGATCGGCTTGATAATAAAGATTAAAGTTCACCAATGTATCTTGCGAGATACGCCAATCTAGCGACGGAGCCACGACATAACGTTCTTCTTCTGAATCCCCCGCTTGCCCGTCTTTTTGCCGAGCCAGCGCGACCATGCGGTATGCCAGCGGCGTCTCTGAAATCGCTCCAGTACTATCAACAGACACCTCTCGCAGTGCATCCGTATCCGTACTCACGGTGACACGGTGCGCCTTGTCACGCTGGGGAGACTTCGCAATCATGTTGACCATGCCACCCGGTGGAATATTTCCGTACAACACGGATGTTGGCCCTTTAAAAACCTCGACTTGCTCAATCGCGATAGGATCAATCTGTGGCTGTAAATTCCAGGTGTTGTAAGGGACCGCTAATCCGTCGTAAAAATTTTGATAGTTGATAAAACCACGAATATTGAAAAGGTCGAGACGGGTCACTGCCCCACCACGAAGTTCGGTATTTACGCCCGGCGTATAGCGCACCGCTTCGCTTAGTGAACTTGCTTGGCGCTGCTCCAAGGTTTCGCGGTTAATCACTGTGACCGCTTGTGGTGTCTCTTCAGGTGCCAATACCGTTTTTGTCGCGGTATTTCGGTAGGTATCCCCTAGAATGTGCAGTGTTTCAATTTGATCATTTTCTGTTTCTGCATTCGCCAAAGGAGTGACCAAACTACCGATCACAGCCAAAGCCAGTGGTGAAAGGCGCCAGTTCATCATTTCTGTGTGCGCAAAATGTGTGTACATCCTGATATCCTTCTAACGACCCAAAAGTGTAAAACGGAATCATTCGCATTTTATGGATATACACGGAGAATACTGTTCATTTTGGTGCATGATGATCATGGTCAAGCGGTATCCAGTACGCCATTTCGGCAGTCTCTGAGTACGGTTGGTAACCGGGGGGATACACTTCAAGCTCAACCCCATCCATACATTTATACCCAGAGGCCGGTAGCCAATGATGAATAAATGCGTGTAGTGTCTTAGGAAGCTCACTCACTGGGCCAGTATGGGAAATGACCGCGTAGGTTGTCTCAGGGATCGTCCACGTCGTAGCGGCTGATACGTAAGAAGTTGGCTGCTGTTGACCAGCAAGGTATGGCAGAGGCGCGTGCAATGTGTCGGCACTGGCGACATCAATCGCACCGATACTGGGCTGATGCGGATCAATCACGCCACGAGCATGGGCTTGTTGCCACAGTGCGGGGACAACATCATGAAAATTGGGCTCTGGCGCAAATAATCCTAAAATAGGCGCCACATATCCCATTAGCATAACGGCAGGGCGTGTTTGAATATGAACGGACAACCACGACGGTTGCGGTGTGGCGAGAGTCGTAATCTGTAAAGGAGTGCGAATGCCATCCATCACACCACGCCGACGATAATCTCGAGGACTAACACCATATTGCTGCCGAAAGGCGCGTGAAAAATTGGCCTCAGATGCAAAGCCATACGACAGAGCGATATCAATAATGCGGCTTTTGTCCGTTAATAGCTGTTTCGCGGCACAACTCAATTTAAGCTCACGCACGTAATGCGCAACACTGACGCCTGTTTGCTCGGAAAACACACGCTGCAACTGCCAGCGTGACCAGCAACTTTGCGCTGCTAACGCATTGACAGACAAGGGTTGGTCTAAGTGCGTATGGATGTAGCCTAACACACGTTCAATCCGATTAAAGCGAGTGGTTTGATAAGGCTCAGGGGCGGTTTTCATTACGTCCGTATATCGATAATTTTATAAACAACCAAGACGTTAACACAAATCATAATTGTTATCATCTGAGATGAGGAGTCATTAAAGACATTCAGAGCGTACCTGACACTAGATGACCTCAACGCACAACCCACTCTCCAAATAAAAAGCCCAGCGACAAGGCCGGGCTTAATAAACTCATCTGTCCCGTCCTGAAATACGTTGACATAAAGAGGACTTCTTTATGACAACATCAAGTAATTCAAGCCGTAAGCGCACGCAACGTGATTACACCTTAGCCTTTAAATTAGGCGTTGTAGAGCGTGTTGAAAAAGGCGAAATGACGTACAAACAAGCTCAAGCCCGTTTTGGCATTCAGGGCCGCTCAACGGTACTCGTCTGGCTCAGAAAACATGGTAGACTCGATTGGTCGAAGCCATTTCAGCATCCCCTTATGCCACATTCAAAAGAAACCCCATCCGAAACTATCAAGCGCCTTGAGCGTGAGTTAGCCGAAGAGAAACTGCGTAACCAAATCCTCAATGGTATGGTCGATATCATGGACAATGAGTACGGAGCCGGCCTCAGAAAAAAGTACTTATCCGGTACATCTGGCAAGCCAAAGCCAAAAGTAAAATAAAGTTAGCGGCGGCATGTCGTGCCACAGGCATTTCTCGGCAAGGTGTCTATCAAGCCGTTGCTCGAATGGAAAGCCGAAGAGCTGAACTATCAATCATCAGAGACTGGGTCCAATACTGGCGTAAGTATATGCCGAGGTTAGGGGCGCGTAAGCTCTACGCGTTGGTAAAGCCCAAGCTAGTTGAACACGAAATTAAGCTAGGGCGAGACGGGTTTTTTAGCTATCTGAGAAGCGAAGGCTTACTGGTTAAACCCAAGAAAAGCTACACAAAAACTACGTGTAGTAAGCACTGGATGAAGAAGCATCCTAACCTGCTAAAAGAAGACGGACTGCATGATGCTGCGCATGTACTGGTCAGCGACATCACTTATGTTGAATCAGACCAAGGTGTGCACTATCTGTCACTGGTGACCGATGCCAACTCACGCAAGATAGTGGGTCATCACGTTAGCGAAGATATGAAAGTCGACAATGTAGTGAAAGCGCTGAAAATGGCCGTCAAAGATAAGCGCTATATCGGCAATGCGGTACATCACTCAGACCGAGGTTCGCAATACTGCTCAGCCGTTTATCAGAGTGCGCTACAGGAGAGTCAAATCCAGCCGTCGATGACGGATGGTTATGATTGCTACCAAAACGCGTTAGCGGAAAGAGTCAATGGCATACTGAAGCATGAGTTTTTACTGTACCGGTGTAAGACACTGACAGAGCTTAAAATACTGGTAAAAGAATCGATAGCGATATACAACGAAATGAGACCGCACCTAAGTTTAAGTATGGCAACCCCCAATCAGGTGCATAATAAAAAAGGCCAGCTACTGGAGCTGGCCTAAAAACTGTCAACCTATATTAGGACGGGACAATCACCGAAAAGGAGCTTTATTTACGCGTACGCGGTTTTCCTTTGCCACGTGGGGCAACAGGGCGCTGATTACCTTTTTTCGGGCCACTACCTTTCGGACCTGCCGCTGGCGCATTGCCACGACGCGCTTGACGGGCTTTCTTCGGCTTGTCTTTGGTATCATCGATACGCTCTTCATAACGACGTACCGCTCGACGAATTTTCTGACGTGACTTCTTACGCTTCTGATCTTCAGGCGTGATCACCGTCTGCGACTCTGGTTTCATTTCCACCATTTCGCGCAAATAATTCACCTCTTTCAGCTCCATTTCACGCCAGCCACCGCGCGGGAGATCTTTTTCAAGGTAGATATCGCCATAGCGAACACGCTTCAAGCGACTCACCGTCACACCTTGGGTTTCCCATAAACGACGAACCTCACGGTTACGCCCTTCAGTGATCACAACATAGAAGGTGTGATTCATCCCCTCGCCACCCGCGTAGACCACATCCTCAAAACGGGCGACGCCGTCTTCAAGCTCTACACCGGCAACCAGCTTGCGCACCATGTCTTCATTAACTTCACCAAAAACACGAACCATATATTCACGCTGCACTTGGCGACTCGGGTGCATCAAGCGATTGGCTAGCTCACCGTCGGTTGTAAACAGCATGAGGCCGGACGTATTCGCATCTAAGCGACCGACCGCCACCCAACGGGCATCTTTAAGTTTAGGTAACCGATCAAAGACAGTACGACGACCTTCTGGGTCGCTACGGGTACACAATTCACCTTCTGGCTTGTTATAGGCCAGTACGCGACACACCGAATCAGAAGATGCACTGAGCGGCACCGTGTGGCCATCGACACGCACCAGCGCGCTCGGATCGTCAAGACGGTCGCCTAATTTTGCCACCACCCCATTGACACTCACTCGGCCGGATTGGATATACCCTTCCATCTCGCGACGAGAACCCATACCAGCACGCGCTAGCACCTTCTGTAATTTTTCGCTCATGTTTGTCTCTTACCTTACTGTCGCCTTCACAGGCGTCAAAAACGGGATAACTCTACGTTATGGCTGGTTATTATATGCCTCTGACAACGACCTATTGAACGTATCCAAACAAGATCGTGCGCGGCACAATAATCGGTGCCAATGATACACGACAGCGTCACGCACGCATAGAGAAATACGCCTTTGCCTCTGGGTGAAGCGGTCAGTTTTTATACGTCTTTTATCTCGCTCATTATCGCTTCTCTGTGCTGGACGTGAAAGTTCTCACAGCTGCTGGGCTAAAGTACCTGTAACATCTCGTCAGTCTATAACTTGTGCTAGAGCGGTATAGCATGCTTTCGATCGAAGACAACAAAACCAAATGGGACTTTTTCCAGAAACACCACTGGGTATCTCATGAATTCTCACGTACCCCCGTACTTAAATCGTGGGAGCGCTGTATAAAGCAATGCAATCCTTACACTTGGTCAAAACCACACATTGCGTCTGGTTTTACCTTGTCGTCTTTGATGAAACGCAACGAACATCTGATCGAATGTGCCACGACCGTCCTTGAAGATACTTACGATATGTTAGGGGAAGAGAATTTGCTATTGGTTGTGACGGACAACAATGGCTGCATTCTTTCTCTCGTCGGGCATGACACAATAAAGCAGCAGATGAACGAGCTTGGTATCAAACAAGGTTGCTTTCTTTCTGAAGGAAAGATTGGCACCAATGCAGTCAATCTCTGCATCAACACCCATATGCCTTGTGAAGTCTTTGCCGCTGAACATTTTAACCGTCACCTACATCCTTATGCCTCCGTCGCAGCGCCTGTTTTCGATCAATTTGGCAAGTTACGAGGGACAACGTGTTTGATCAAAAACGCAGAACGCTACCAGAAAGAGAGCCTCGTCATCATCGCGTCAAGTGCGAGAGAGATCAGTTTGCAGATACATATTCATTCTGAACAAGAGAATATTAACCGTCTGTCCTGCGCACACAACGCCACACTAGAGTGCATGGATGATGGCCTCCTGGCATGGGATGAAGACAACCACATCACAATGGTCAACCATCAATCTGAGCAGTTACTGAATATTGAGGCAAGCGATGTCTTAGAGAAAGATGTGTTCTGTGTTTTTCGTTTCCCTCCTAATGTACTCAACAGTATTGAGTCTGGCACAACGATTAAGCGTAAACTGACCACAATAGAAGTCAGGGGTGAGTTCGTCGAAGCCATTATCACGCTGCGTGCGCTCAATGACGGCACCCACTTACTGTTCTTACACCCCATCGATAAAATTCGCGAGCTAGCTCAACAGCAAATCGGAGGCAGTGCACGATATACATTCAATACGTTGCCTGTTATTTCACGCAAGATGAAACACGTGATTACCATGGCTAAACGGGCGATAAAATCGAATTCACCGATTTTCATTACTGGCGAGGAAGGTGTAGGAAAGGCGACGTTAGCCATGGCGATTCATAACGAAAGTAGCTACAAAGATGGGCCATTCATTACGCTCAACTGCCGCTCGATCAATACGGAGCAACTGGTGAAAGAGACCCTGGGCTATGATGAAGGACAGGGCATGCCTTCTAAGTTTGAGTTAGCTCACGGCGGAACTCTATTTTTAGAAAAAGTCGAATACCTATCGCCAGATCTACAAGCCGTCTTGCTAAAGCTATTAAAGACAGGCTTGGTAAGCCGTAGCGATAGCTTGCGATTGATCCCAGTAGACTTTCAACTCATTACCAGCACGACCGCGGAAATCAGCGAATACGTTACACAGCGCTCATTTGGTCGCCAACTTTACTATGAGTTATCCTCAAACGAACTTCCTATTTCGCCACTAAGAAAACGCAGAGAAGATATCGAACATCTTGTCCAACAACTGATTAATCATTATGAGCGTCGCCACAATGTAACCCTCTCTATAGAACAAGTGGCATTGGAAGCGTTAATGAATTTTCGTTGGCCAGGAAATAACTCCGAGTTAAGAAACCGAATTGAGCGCATCTTGCTTAATCGAGGTTCAAACTTAATAAAACTGAGTGATATTCCTGAGGACATAAAATTGAACGCCCACCATCGTACAGATAATACACCGATCGTAACCCTAGAAGAAGCCGAGAAAAGAGCCATTGTTCAGGCCTGGAATCAATATAATGGGAAAATGAACGAGATGGCCAAAGCACTACAAATTGGGCGCACGACACTGTGGCGAAAAATCAAAAAATTTGGGTTACATGAACAAATGGAGTGGTACTAGCAAGCCATAATAAAACAAGTCATATTGAAAAAACCGGCGTTGAACGCCGGTTTATACGTAGAGGAACGCTATTCCTGCAAAGACAGTTGGCGAATCTGTGCTTTGAGTCCTGGCAACAGGCTAGCGCTCGCACTGAATTTACGAAGACCAATACCAAGTAACGTTTGTGTTGCGTTCGGATCACCCGCCATCTCGCCACACATGCTAACAGGAATACCAGCACGCTCACCGGCAGCACACGTCAGCTCAATGGCTTTTAATACCGACGGTTCAAAATAATTAACAAGCTCTGCGACTGCCGTATTGCCGCGATCTGCCGCCATAACATATTGCGTCAGATCGTTGGTGCCAATAGAAAAAAAGTCGACTTCTTGCGCCAACGCATCCGCATTCAGGACAGCAGCGGGTACTTCTATCATAATACCGACAGGAAGCTTACTGGCATCCACCCCTAATTGCTGTGCTTGATGCGCCAACAACGCTTTCACTTTTTTTACTTCTTCAACTTGAGCGACCATAGGTATCATCAGTTGAATATTAGGCTGTACCTGAAACGCCTTTAAAATCGCGCGCAGTTGCGTGTTAAATAAGGCTTCATGCTTAAGGCACAAACGTACCCCTCTCAAACCTAAAAAGGGATTCTCTTCCGCAGGCATCGGATATGCCGCTAGAGGTTTATCCCCCCCCACATCGAGACTACGAATGGTGAGTGGTTTATCGCCGAGCGCAACGGCAATATCTCGATAAACTTGGTATTGTTCATCTTCAGTCGGTAAGGCTTCACTGTCTTGGAATAAAAACTCGGTACGAAATAGACCAACACCTTCTGCCCCCGATGTTAACGCATTGTCCAAATCATTCGGCCCACCAATATTCGCTAACACGGGAATAGCGAGACCATCGCGAGTCATCGCCACTTGCTGTGCGCTCGCTAGCGCACTTTTCCGCGCGTGTTGCCATTCAATTTGCTGCGCGTCTAGCGCCTGCTGTATCTCATCTGACGGTGCAAACCATAAGTGCCCTTTGAAGCCATCCAGCGTCACCATTTGACCGGACCGGACGGTGTCGAGACATCCTTGCGCTTTTACCATCGCGGGGATCCCCATCGCCCGAGCAAGTATCGCACTATGGGACGTTTTACCGCCTTCACTTAAACAGATACCGAGCACTTTTGATTTATCGAATCCAGCCACATCCGAGGGCATAAGGTCATGGGCCAATAAAATACTTGGCTCATTAATCTCAACGGCATGAGGTTTGGCACCTGTCATTTCAACCATCACTTGGCGGGCAATATCATATACATCGGCTTCACGTTCGCGCATGTATAACGTCTCAGCGTGACGGTATTCTTCGGCCAGCGCGTGAAGGGTTTCTAACCACGCTTGCTCGGCAATCATGCCTGATTGAATATGCGATTCGACCGATTGCCATAATTCAGGATCAGTTAACATCATACTATGCGCCGAAAATATATCTCCTTTCGCTTGCTTGGCTTGGCGTTGTAAACGCTGAACAACGCACTCTATGGCGTGCTTAACATGCGCCATTTCATCGATTTTATGACCAAAGGGGCGATCGGGTACGGGTGGCATGTGACTGGTAAAAAGAACAACGGGCGCCGTTACAATACCTTCATTCACGCTAATCCCCGTGATCGCGCCTTCAATGGTTTGCGGACTCACCTCATGCTGTAATGTATCGACTTCATCGCTTTGATGTTCGAGAACGCCATCATCAACGGCTTGTTTTTCGCCAAAGTGATCATGTGCCAGTGCTTTAAATGCTGCTATTGCCTCCACGGCTTGGGATCCAAGGGCATGTATAGTTATGGTGTCATTGCAACGGACACCAAGCTTCGCAATGCTATTGAGGCTTTTTGCATTGACCTGTCGATCGCCCTTTTGTAGCCAGAGTTGACAGTCAAAACGCGCCAGTGTGCCAACAATGGCGGCGGCTGGCCGAGCATGTAATCCATGCGGATTTTGCACGATCCAGTCATATGTCAGCGTTTCTTTATCCTGCTTCGCCGTTTGCGCGGGTTCCGCGTCTGTTGAAGGCTGATCACCCAGATGCGCTTGTTTTACACTCAAGGCATTTTGCGCTTCCTCTACCACGGTTGCCAAAGGTAACCCTGCCGCTGCTGCCACCGAGGCCGCCATCGTCCCTTCGACGATGGGTGCTGACATTAACGTAACATTCTTCTTTATTTGATCATCAAGGAGATCTATCGCCATTTCTGCACTCAATAATGCGCTACCAAGATCCATCAAGACAATAACGCCTTTCTCATCATGTACCCGCTCTATCGCTTCCATGACAGCAATGGTATCGGTGCCTATCGGATTGTCAGGATCATCAACACCTGCAGCAATGGCGATATTCGCTTTGCCTTGGGTCATTTGGGTCGCTAATTCAGCGACCCCCTCAGCAAGGCGACGACTATGAGAGACAACAACAATTCCCACCATCTTAATTACCTGCTATTGCTTGCTTTAGTGCTTTAATCATTAATAGAGAGGACGTTGCACCGGGATCTTGATGGCCGATACTGCGCTCGCCTAAATAGCTCGCTCGCCCTTTTTTCGCTTGCATTTCAATCGTGGCTAATACACTCGCTTCTGCGAGCTCAACCATCTCATTATGTAAGTGATCAGCACTCGTGCCCTTATCTAACGATGCCTTTATATTCGTCAAAACTGGTAGCCAAACATCGCACATCGTTTTGTCGCCCAATTCAGCTTTACCACGAGAGACCACACCATCGACACCACTTTTTAGCACGTCGATCAGCTCTTCAAAGGTTAATTGTTCTCGGGTCCCGACAGCCGCCGCCGTGCGAATAAATAACGTGCCATACAACGGGCCGCTTGCACCTCCGACACTAGACAACAATGTCATTCCCGTATTTTTTAGAATGCTACCCATGTTTTGCTCGACGATTTGCGGCAGTTTCTCCGCGACTTTCTTAAAGCCACGATTCATGTTGAGGCCATGGTCTGCATCACCGATATCACGATCAAGATCCGTGAGAAAATCTTGATTTTCTTGATAGGTTGTCGCGCATAACTCTAACCAGTGGATGATATGTTTTTTTTCAATTTGCATGTTATTTCCCCTGTTACCAGTTGATTGCGGCTGTGTCGACGGGCGCATCAAAAAGTTCTAACATCTCGTTATCGGCTTTGAGTAAGGTGATTGACACCCCTTCCATATCAAGCGACGTACAGAAGTTACCTACCCTATTCCGTACGATGCGGAATCCCGCTTGCTCGCAGTTATGCGCTAGACGGCGATACACGCCGTAAAGCTCAGATATTGGCGTGCCTCCCATACCATTGACCATCACGATGTAGTCATGATCGGCAGAAAAAGGCTCAATACTAGACACGACCTCATCCCATTCGCCTTCTTCACGATTCCAAATCCGTAATGTGCGCTGATAAGGTGCGTTCTCAGTGATTTCAGCAAACATCTCATCTACCAAAGTATCGACGTCTGTGTATCGCATGCGTTTAATACCAGGCTCACCATGGATACCGACACCAAACTCTACTTCATTATCTTCTAAGATAAACGACGGCTTACCTGCGGCTGGCACGACACACGCATTGAGCGCGACACCAAAGGATCGGCACTGGTTATTGACGCGTTGAGCAAGCGCTTCACACTGTGGCAACGTATAACCTTTACTTGCTGCAGCGCCGACTAATTTTTCCACTAACACAGTGCCTGCCACGCCACGGCGACCAGCGGTATAAAGGCTATCTTTCACGGCCACATCATCATCCACCAAGACTGACCCAACGCGGATACCATCGGTATGAAGTAGCTCCACGGCCGTTTCAAAATTCAACACATCGCCCGTGTAGTTTTTTATAATAAAAAGCACGCCTTCGCCGGTATTCACTTGATTCCCACACTCATACATTTGATCCGGTGTGGGCGAGGTAAAGACTTCTCCTGGGCACGCGCCAGTCAACATGCCTTTACCAATAAAGCCCGCATGCAAGGGTTCATGACCACAACCGCCACCAGACACTAACGCGACTTGCCCTGGTGTTTCCTCATGCCACATATAACGAGGTTCATAGTTGGCTTTTAGCTCAGGACGGGACAACGCGAGGCCTTCCATTTGTTGCAAGACAACATCATCAACTTGGTTAATTAGTTTTTTCATCGTTCTATCTCATTCCATTTATTTTTACGTAGGGTATGAAGTCATCTTAAGCAGAGAAAACCGGGGCTCAACAAAAATAATTTCGTTCCATAATGGAACAATCTATCTTTTTATTTCGTTTCATTTTGGAACGTTATCAACGGAAGTTGCCTGAATAGTGATCGATGCCAAAAAGCATGTTTTTTTGTTTTTTCTCGCGCGACTTATTTGACACTGCGGTCATAAAAGCACACTTCAAATCCGCGATATCCTTTCTCGTTTGGGATGTCAGTCCTAATATAGCGCCTCTCCTACAATGGTTTTTCATTGCAGAAAACACACATAACAAAGAATAAAGGTCTGAATTATGGACAAAATAATTATTAGCCCCAGTAAATACGTCCAAGGTGAGCAAGTACTGAGCTCGATTGCACACTACGTAAAGAGCCTTGGTGAGAAACCATTAGCCATCGCCGATGAATTCGTCACCCACTTGGTCGGTGATACGGTAAAGCAGAGTTTTGCTGATGAAGACGTTTCGCTAACAACCAATATTTTTAATGGCGAATGTTCACGTGTTGAGATCGAGCGCATCACCGATATTTGTGCGACACAGCAACATGATGTCATCGTCGGTATTGGCGGTGGGAAAACATTAGATACGGCAAAATCCGTTGCCTTCTATACCAACATTCCCGTTGTTGTTGTGCCGACTATCGCGTCTACAGATGCGCCAACGTCGGCTCTCGCCGTTATCTATACCCCAGAAGGTGAATTTTCTGAATACTTGATGATCCCTAAAAACCCGGACATGGTGATCATGGATACATCTATCATCGCTAAAGCACCGGTTCGCTTGCTAGTGTCCGGGATGGGTGATGCGCTATCAACTTACTTTGAAGCTCGTGCAAATATGACGTCAGGAAAGGCAACCATGGCCGGCGGGCTCGCGACACGGTCTGCACAAGCGCTCGCGAAACTGTGTTATGAAACATTACTTGAAGATGGCTTAAAAGCGAAAATCGCAGTGGAAAATGGAGTGAGTACCAAGGCGGTAGAAAACATTATTGAAGCCAACACCTACTTAAGCGGTATCGGCTTTGAGAGCAGCGGGCTAGCTGGCGCACATGCGATCCATAACGGCCTCACCAAGCTTGAGGAATGCCATCACCTTTACCATGGTGAAAAAGTAGCATTTGGTACACTTGTTCAACTCGTGCTCGAAAACGCGGCAATGGAGGAGATAAATACGGTCCTCGCTTTCTGCCGCTCCGTTGGCCTACCGACCAACCTTTTTGATATGGGCGTAAAAACGCTAAATCATGCGACGTTGCGTGCGGTGGCAGAAGCATCAACGGCTGAGGGAGAGACTATCCACAACATGCCATTTCCTGTCACCGCAGATAACGTTTATGCCGCCATGTTGACGGCGCATCAACTGGGTCAATAGTGCGTCGCCTACCGCGTAGATTGAGGCATATCGGATCATAAAAAACGCCCAGCAAGATGGCTGGGCGGGAATGGAAGGTCAACCACTGGTTGACGCACATCAGAACAAGAACATTGCATCCGTGATTACGCGGTGCAATGTTCTTTGGTTCATCGGTGATAAGAGATTAATCAAACGGAGTGGGATCGCCACTGCCATGACGTCGAACTTCAGGGCTATCATTACTAAAGTCGATTACCGTGGTCGGATCCTCACCCAATACCCCACCGTGCATAATTAAATCCACACTGTGCTCTAAATGATCGCGGATCGCTTCGGGATCGGATTCGGTAAAGTCGTTACCCGGTAAAATCAGTGAGGTCGACATTAGCGGCTCACCCAGCGCCTCGAGCAAATCCAGGGCAATTTGGTTATCTGGAACACGAATGCCAATGGTTTTCCGTTTTGGATTCATCAAACGTTTTGGCACTTCTTTGGTCGCTTTCAGAATAAAGGTGTAGGCACCTGGCGTATTGTTGCGGATAAGACGAAATGCGACGTTGTCGACCCGTGCGTACAGTGATAACTCAGACAGATCGCGACACAACAAGGTGAAGTTATGATCTTTATCGAGATCGCGAATACGGCAAATACGCTCTAGCGCTTGTTTGTTCTCAAGCTGACAGCCAAGCGCATAGCCCGAATCGGTGGGATAAATGATCACCCCACCGTTTCGCACAATTTCCACCGCTTGTTTGATCAGCCGCGCTTGCGGGTTCTCTGGGTGAACGTAAAAAAACTGACTCATGATTCCTCCTGCTTTAGCTCCGCCACACTAGGATGCTCAACCGCGATCCAGCGTTGGTGGCTAGCGCGCCGGATAGTCCTTATCGCTATTAATATAACGTATGTGTTTATTCTAACGCGTCTGGCTTGTCGCTATCTAGTTGATTTACTGATTGCCATTTTTGTTCAGCCGCGTCTAACCACGCCCAGTCATGCCAAACCGGCTGACTGTCTTTGGGTAGCCATAAATTGCGGCCCAGCTCTGTCCACGGAGAGGGATAATGAAAATCCGACCCCAGCGAGGCCAATAAACCATAATCGCGCGCGTAATCGGCCAGCAAACGACGTTCTTGTTGCGACTGCTGAGGAAGGGCGACTTCGATAGCATCGCCATTAGCGTCAGAAAACGCAGCCAGTAATCGTTTCAGCCATTTGGCTTTGAGTTTGTATCGGCCTGGGTGAGCGAGCACCGCCTGCCCGCCTGCCTCATGGATCGCCTCAACGGCCTCTGCAATCGAGCACCAGTTCGGTGGTGCATAGCCGGTATTCCCTCGGGTTAAAAAACGCTTGAAACAAGCCTGCATGGTTTTCGCGTGACCTTGCTCCACCAACCAGCGAGCAAAATGCGCACGGGTCAGCGTTGCATCGCCAGCCAGTTCACGCGCCCCCGCGAGTGCTCCAGTGTAATGAGAGCGTTCTAACCGCTCAGCAATCAGCTCAGCGCGTTGTTGGCGTCGCTCAGCTTGTTCCGCAATCAATACGGTTAATGCCGGGTGCTGGGGATCGACATTTAACCCTACAATGTGGATATCAAAGTTCTGCCACAAGGTCGAAATTTCAATGCCAGTGACCAGCGTAAGGGGCAAGTTTTGATGGTCAATTTCTGCTTGCGCCTCCAGCAGGCCGGCGGTGGTGTCGTGGTCGGTAATCGCCAATACGCCCACGCGACGCTCGACGGCACGCTGCACCAAATCTTTGGGTGATAAGCGGCCGTCTGAGGCTGTGGTATGGCTATGTAAATCAATGATCATGATGTATCGGGTTTCCTTAATGTGCTCGCGCCTTGGCACTGTCCGTGTGTGTCTTATCAGCCTGAGGCTGAGTACGCGCTACGGGGCTCAGTCAATGCGAACGCGCCAAGTTAATCAGTGCTTAGCGAGCACGGTGAATATCTTTGTTCTTTACTATCGTGTGCTTATTCCGCACTTTTTCTGCATTCTTTTCGATTTCCCCGTTGACACGGAAGCAAAATATCAGTTTACTAGTACACAAGTTAACGCGCACCGTTTCTCTGTCTTGGGGAGCGATATGGCGCTAAGGGTAACAGTCACAACGGAGTCTCGCAGCATGTATTTCAACGCCGCGTCTAGATCACATTCGATTCACACTGCACCAACTGCCGAACAGGCCGTGAGTGTATTGGCGACATCCATGACCTCTGTTGCGCTTATTTGGTGGCACGGCTCCTCACGGGTGGTGTGACGCGCTGTATAAACAGCTACCTTATTCACAACGCCCGCCACTGATGCGGGCGTTTTTGTCTCTTAGTTTTGCCATCACGCGTTATCGTGCCACCACGCATTCAGCCACGGTAACCTGCAACCATAGTTTAAAAGGATATTTGATGATTATTGTACTTAAGCCCCAATCCACCGAGCAGGATGCCAAAGCCCTACTCAATCAAATCGAGCAATGCGGGTTAAAACCTCTTTACATGCCGGGTGTGGAACGCATTGTATTGGGCGCGCTGGGTGATGAACGTGTGCTGCAACAATGCCATTTTGAGGCCAACCCGCTGGTTGAGGAAGTCAAACCGATTTTAACCAAGTACAAACGTGTGAGCCGTGATGTACAGCCGCATGACAGCGTGGTGCATATCGGCAATGTACCTGTAGGCGGTCAACACTTCGTGGTCATGGCAGGTCCCTGCTCGGTGGAGTCGGAGTCTCAATTGCTATCCGTGGCGGAGCGAGTCAAAACGCACGGCGCACGTGTGTTACGGGGCGGCGCCTTTAAACCTCGCACCAGCCCTTATGACTTCCAAGGCATGGGGGTTGAGGGGCTAAAACTGCTCAAACAAGCCAGTGACCTGACCGGCATGCCAACCGTGTCAGAAGTAATGGAAATTAGCCAAGTCGACGCGGTGTGCGAGTACATTGATTGCTTGCAAATTGGCGCGCGTAACATGCAAAACTATGGCTTACTCAAAGCGGTAGGCGAAACCGGCAAACCTGTCTTGTTAAAACGTGGGCTTTCCGCCACTATCGAAGAATGTTTGCTGGCGGCGGAATATATTGTCGATGCAGGTAACCCCAATGTGATTTTATGTGAACGCGGTATTCGCACTTACGAAACCGCCACACGTAACACCTTGGATTTGAATGCCGTGGCCTTGATGAAGCAGCGCAGCCATTTGCCTGTGTTGGTCGACCCAAGCCATGGTACCGGCGTGCGAGAGCTAGTGACGCCACTATCACGCGCCGCAGCGGCCGTGGGCGCGGATGGCATCATTGTGGAAAGCCACTTAAACCCAAGCGAAGCACTGTCAGACGGCCACCAAGCATTAACCGGCGATATGTTCGCGCAGCTAATGCAAGAACTTACCCCCTTTGTGCAAGCGGCAGGGAGAAAGCTGTGAACACTCATGATCCCCAACATGGCGAGCTTGATACGCTCCAACTTTCGGTGCCTTATGTCGCCGACCCGACCGAGTTGTATGCCGCCGTGTGCCAAAATAAGCCTTACAGCATGCTGTTGGAGTCGGCAGAGATTGACTCCAAACGCAACCTTAAAAGCCTGATGCTGATTGATGCCGCCGTGCGCATTGAGTGCCGCGGGCAACGCGTGACCTTACAAGCGCTCACCCATAATGGCAGCCATTTGCTGGAGAGTATCACCCAGAGCGCAGCGCTTAAGGCCCTCGCCTGTGAGGTAGCGCAGGCCGACGATGGAGACTTTCCCGCCCTGACATTGACGTTCCGCCATCCTAACGACAATGGTGCGCTATTGGATGAAGACGCCCGTCTGCGCCAAGCGTCGGTGTTTGATGCCCTGCGTGTCATCAAACAAAGTATCGCGTTGGATAATCAACCTGACGATGCGCTCTTTATCGGTGGCCTGTTTGCCTATGATTTGGTGGCCAGCACTGAAACGCTACCGGCGGTGGACGGCACCGAGCACTGCCCCGACTACCTGTTTTATGTCGCGGAAAGCTTACTAGTAATTGACCACCAGCACCGCCAAGCGCGCTTACAAGGCACCTTATTTGGGGGTGATAACGCTCGCGTCCACTATGTGGATTTATCGCGTCGCTTGCAGAGCATCAAAGATGCCTGCTTATCGCCTGCGCCGCTTCCAGAAGCGCCCGTGGTCACCGATCACAGCGTTGCGGTTTCGGTCTCCGATTCAGATTTTTGTCAGCAAGTTGACGCGCTGAAAAAGCACGTCATTGCCGGAGATGTGTTTCAAGTGGTGCCATCGCGCCGCTTTACCCTCGCCTGTCCCTCGCCGCTCAATGCTTATCGAGCGTTGAAGCGTGGCAACCCTAGCCCGTATATGTTTTATCTGCGCGATAGCGAATTTAGCTTGTTTGGCGCTTCGCCGGAAAGCGCCCTTAAATATACTCAAGCGACTAATCAGGTGGAGATTTATCCCATCGCGGGTACGCGCCGACGGGGAAAAACCGCCCAAGGCGACATTGATCACGACTTGGATAGCCGCATTGAGCTTGAGCTGCGTAATGATGAAAAAGAAAATGCCGAGCACATGATGCTGGTCGATTTGGCCCGCAACGATGTGGCGCGAATTAGCACGCCCGGCAGCCGCCATGTCGCCGACTTGCTCAAAGTCGACCGCTACAGCCACGTCATGCATTTAGTTTCTCGGGTGGTGGGTCAGCTGAAACCCGATCTAGACGCGCTGCATGCGTACCAAGCCTGTATGAATATGGGCACGCTCACCGGTGCGCCCAAGCTTCGCGCGATGCAACTTATCCGTGACACCGAACAGTGCCGTCGCGGCAGTTATGGCGGGGCCGTGGGCTATTTTACCGGTTCGGGTGAGATGGATACCTGTATTGTGATCCGCTCTGCCTACGTTGAAAACGGCCTTGCCACCGTACAGGCCGGTGCGGGTGTAGTGTTTGATTCTGACCCACAAGCCGAGGCGGACGAAACCCGGGGTAAAGCACAAGCGGTGATCCATGCGATTCAAACCGCCCACCAAGGAGGCCAATCATGAGTACCCCGTCAATGGACATCGTCCTGCTCGATAACATGGACTCCTTTACCTATAACTTAGTGGATCAATTTCGCGCACTGGGTTACCCGGTCACGGTGTTCCGCAATCATTTAGAGGCCGAGGCGATTGCTCGCCACATCCGTACCCTGCCCCAGCCGCTACTGGTGCTTTCGCCCGGCCCAGGTGCGCCGGCTGATGCCGGCTGTATGCCCGCATTGATTGAAAAACTGCGTGGCCAAGTGCCAATGCTGGGGATTTGCCTGGGTCAGCAAGCGATCGTCGAAGCCTACGGCGGCACAGTCGCCGGTGCTGGCACCATCATGCACGGCAAGGCCTCGGCCATGTATCACCAACAGCATGCGGTATTTGGCCCATTGGCATCCCCGCTCACCGTGGCCCGTTATCACTCGCTGGTGGCGACTGAGGTACCTGCCAGCTTGGATGTCATTGCCACGACCTTGGATGGCGACGCTCAAAAAGTGATGGCGGTGGTGAGCAATACCGACTACGTGGTCGGTTATCAATTCCATCCAGAATCTATTTTGACCGCACAAGGCGCTGCCCTGCTCACCCACACCATCGATTGGGCCAGTGGCTACTATCAGCGCTAACAATAATATCAGCGCTAACAACAACACGTGCCAGATAAGCACGGAGCTCGAACAGACAAATACCGAGGTTAAGTACAGTGATGGATCAACTACTAGAGACGCTCTACCAACAACAGTCACTCAGCCAAGCACAAAGCGAGCAGCTGTTTAGTGCGATCATTCAGGGTGAACTCGAGCCAGCACGATTAGCGGCTGCGTTAACCGCATTGAAGATTAAAGGGGAAACGCCTGAAGAAATCGCGGGCGCGGCAAAAGCACTCACCGACAACGCCGAACCTTTCCCCCGCCCCAGTTATCCGTTTGCCGATATCGTTGGCACGGGAGGCGATGGCGCGAACACCATTAATATTTCAACCACGGCCGCCTTTGTCGCCGCGGCTTGTGGCGTTAAAGTCGCCAAACACGGCAACCGCGGGGTATCGAGCAAGTCAGGCTCCTCCGATTTACTCGCTGCCTTTGGCATTGATTTGGCGATGCCTGCCGACCGTGCTCGCGAGGCCTTGGATAATCTGGGCGTTTGCTTTTTATTCGCCCCGCAATACCACACCGGTGTACGACACGCGATGCCCGTACGCCAAGCGATGAAAACGCGCACCATCTTTAATCTGCTTGGGCCGTTAATTAACCCGGCGAAACCTAGCATTGAGCTGATGGGCGTGTACGACCAAGCCCTAGTTGCGCCGATTGCACAAACCATGCAAAACCTCAATATGACACGCGCGGCTGTGGTTCACGGTGACGGCCTGGATGAGGTGGCTATCCACGGCCCCACGACGGTGGCAGAAATCACCCCGACCCACATCGAGCATTACACCCTGACCCCCAGCGACTTTGGTGTACCCGAATACCCGCTGGAAAGCATTGCCGGGGGCACACCAGAGCAAAACCGCGCGATAATCAGCGCAATTTTGCAAGGTAAAGGCACAGACGCCCAGCAAGCCGCGGTGGCCGTCAATGTGGCACTATTGCTACGCTTATTCGGAAAAGAAGATTTGAAAGCAAACACCCAACAGGCCTTGGACGTGATGGCGTCGGGCAAGCCTTACACCATCATGCAAGCGTTAGCACAAAGGAGCGCAGTATGACCACGTCAGCCCTCAATGACACAATATTAGGCCGCATTGTCGATGACAAAAAACGCTGGGTGGCCGCGCGTAAGCGCACTCAGCCGCTGGACAGCTTTATCGACCAACTGACGCCCAGTGATCGTGACTTTCGTGCTGCACTGGCCGCGCCGGGGTCACAGTTTATCTTGGAGTGCAAAAAAGCCTCGCCTTCAAAAGGCCTGATCCGAGAAGACTTCGATCCGGCCAGTATCGCCCGTGCCTACCGACCCTTTGCCGCGGCCATTTCGGTCCTGACTGACGAAGACCACTTTCAGGGCAGTTTTGACTTCTTGCCGATCGTGCGCGCACAAGTCGATGCGCCTGTGCTTTGCAAAGATTTTATTATCGACCCTTATCAGGTTTACCTCGCGCGTCATTATCAAGCCGATGCGATCTTATTGATGCTGTCAGTACTCGACGACGCCGAATACCGCGAGCTGGCCGATTTAGCCGAGTCGCTAAAGCTGGGCGTGCTTACCGAAGTGAGCACCGAAGACGAGCTCGCGCGTGCCAATGCCTTAGGGGCGGTGGTGATTGGGATTAACAACCGGAATTTGCGCGATTTAAGCATCGATCGCGATCGTACCAAACGCTTAGCACCACAAGTGGGCGAAAAAGCGATCGTGATTTCAGAAAGTGGCATTCATAGTCATCGCCATGTGCGCGATCTTGCCCACCATGCGGATGGCTTTTTGATTGGCAGTGCATTAATGGCAGAACCCGACCTTACCCTCGCGCTACGTAAAGTGATCTTGGGAGAGAATAAAGTCTGTGGACTCACCACCGCCGACGATGCCCTCGCCGCCTATCACGTAGGCGCTATCTACGGCGGACTCATTTTTGTTGAGCACTCCCCGCGTGCCGTCACGCCTGCCGTGGCCGAGCGCGTGCAGCAAGGCGCGCCGCTTCGCTATGTAGGCGTGTTCCAAAATCATGCGCTGGACACCGTGGCCGAATACGCGCAACAGCTCAGCCTTTACGCGGTGCAACTGCATGGTGATGAAGACGCAGCGTATCTACAAGCATTGCGTGAGAAGCTCCCTGAGCACTGTGAAATTTGGAAAGCGCACGGTGTCTCTGATGTCGCACCGGCTTTAGACGGCGTGAATGCTGACCGCCACCTTATCGACAGCCGAGTCGGCCAACAATCTGGCGGCACGGGTAAAACCTTTGATTGGCACCTGATCCCTAAAACCGCCAAAGACAAAGTCATGATTGCCGGCGGGCTCACCCCCGAGAATGCGGCCAAAGCGGCTGAACAAGGCTGCCTCGGGCTGGATTTTAACTCCGGCGTCGAGCATGCGCCCGGTGTGAAAGATGCCAACAAGTTAAACGCGGCGTTCCACGCCCTTCGCCGCTATTGATTTTTCGAGATAGTTGATTTTCTGAGATGGTTGATTTCCATAAATAATTTAGCTGAGAGGATGGATGTCGCCAAGACCACCAAACTATCTCGGCCCCAGTTAAAGACGTAAAAGGATAATTATGAGCAAGCTTAACCCGTATTTTGGCGAATTTGGTGGTCAGTATGTGCCCCAAATTCTGGTGCCTGCGCTTGATCAGCTCGAACAAGCGTTTATTGATGCCCAAGACGATCCGAAATTTAAAGACGATTTTATCCGCCTGCTGCAAGAGTATGCCGGACGACCCACCGCGTTGACGCTTTGTCGTAACCTCACCAAGGGGACGAACACCAAGCTGTATCTTAAGCGTGAAGACTTGCTGCACGGTGGTGCACACAAAACCAACCAAGTACTGGGCCAAGCGATGCTGGCCCAGCGTATGGGCAAATCAGAAATCATTGCCGAAACCGGAGCCGGTCAGCACGGTGTGGCGACTGCACTGGCGTGTGCGCTACTGGGGCTGAAATGCCGCATCTACATGGGGGCCAAAGACGTTGAGCGCCAAAGCCCTAATGTGTTTCGAATGAAGCTGATGGGTGCCACCGTCATCCCAGTACATGCGGGCTCTGCGACGTTAAAAGATGCATGTAACGAAGCAATGCGCGACTGGTCAGCCAACTATGATACCGCCCACTATTTGCTCGGTACCGCAGCGGGCCCGCACCCCTTCCCGACCATTGTGCGCGAGTTTCAACGCATTATTGGTGAAGAAACCCGCGCGCAAATTCAGCAGGTAGAAGGTCGCTTGCCGGATGCGGTAATCGCCTGTGTGGGTGGCGGCTCAAACGCCATTGGCATGTTTGCTGACTTTATCGATGACAAAGACGTGCGTTTAATTGGTGTTGAGCCCGCGGGCAAAGGACTCGATACCGATCAACACGGCGCGCCCTTAAAGCACGGCAAGCCCGGTATTTTCTTCGGTATGAAATCCCCGCTGATGCAGGATGAATATGGCCAAGTGGAAGAGTCGTATTCAGTCTCAGCCGGATTAGACTTTCCGTCCGTAGGACCACAACATGCGCACCTTAACGCCATTGGCCGTGCCGAATACCCGGCGGTCACTGACGATGAAGCCTTAGAAGCGTTCCAATCGCTTGCGCGCAACGAAGGTATTATTCCCGCGCTAGAATCTGCCCATGCACTGGCTCAAGCCCAAAAAATGATTGCCGCTGATCCCGAAGAGGAACAGCTTTTGGTGGTCAATCTATCCGGACGTGGTGATAAAGATATCTTTACTGTATATGACATTTTAGAAGGCAAAGGAGAGCTGTCATGATGGCATCATCAACTCGATATCAAGCGATGTTCGCAAATCTGGATGCCAAACAGCAAGGTGCCTTTGTTCCTTTTGTCACCTTGGGGGATCCAAATCCAGAACAATCACTCGCCGTGGTCGATGCCTTGGTTGAGGGCGGTGCCGACGCGCTTGAGCTCGGCATGCCGTTTTCTGACCCATTGGCCGATGGCCCGACCATTCAGGATGCAACCATTAGAGCAAGATCGGCAGGCACCACCCCCGATACCTGCTTTGAAATGTTGGCAGCGATACGCGAAAAACACCCTAACGTGCCGATTGGGCTGCTGATGTACGCTAACCTCGTCTACGCCCGTGGTATTGACGCTTTTTATACCCGTTGCGCGGAAGTGGGTGTCGATTCGGTGCTCGTGGCAGATGTGCCAATTGCTGAATCTGCGCCATTTCGCGAACAAGCGCTAGCGCATGGTATTGATCCGATTTTTATTGCGCCACCCAACGCAGACGATGCAACCTTAGCTCATGTTGCGGATCTGGGTCGTGGCTATACCTACCTGGTGTCTCGCGCCGGCGTCACAGGGGCAGAAGCTAAAGCAGGGGCACCGGTTGAACACCTGCTCGGCACCTTGCATCATCATGAAGCACCGCGTCCGCTGCTTGGCTTTGGCATTTCAACCCCTGAGCAAGTCAAAGCGGCAATCAGCGCCGGGGCGGCAGGCGCCATTTCTGGCTCGGCGGTGGTGAAGATCATCGAGCATCATCAACATGATGTGCCCACCATGCTTGCTGCCTTAACGGACTTCGTCAAAACCATGAAAGCGGCGACAGCTCGCCAATAATATCAAGCTGGATAACACTGAGCTTGATAACACTAAGAGTTGGGCGATGCTTGTTCACCATCGCCCTGATGATGGTCACTTACCCAATACGTGGCCTCATCAAACCGCGGCCCAGCACGACTGTGTTGTTTTTCATTAGGGGGCTGCATGGTGTTATGATACACGCGGTATTGATTCTTCCCTGCCCGCTTTGCGGCGTACATTGCCGTATCCGCATGCGTCAGTAAACGTTCTCCGCTGAGCTTATCCTGACCATACGCAATACCAATGCTGGCCGAGACTTGGCACGGAGACTCGTTAATATTGATAGGCTGGTGCGCCACATCAACCAGAGTATTGGCAGTCTCTATCGGATCATTTTTATGCTGATACGGCATCACCACCGCAAACTCATCCCCGCCTAAACGCGCAATCACCGCATATTGAGGAAGTCCTGCCACCAGCTTATCCGCCAATACCGAAAGAAACAGATCGCCCACATCATGGCCATAGTTATCGTTAATGGCTTTAAAACCATCGAGGTCAATCACTAATATCGCCATATCGTCTGTGTTAAAAGTATAGCGACCGTTTAACGTATCAAACAACCAGTGGCGATTATGCAACCCCGTGAGTTGATCCTCGCGCGCTAACCGATAGTAGCGTTTCGCTTCCATCGCGATCAATATAAGTACCGTGGCCCCAACAGCAATCATTCCCAACGTCATCACGGTGGTCAGCTGTCCTAGCTGGTTCAGTAACCGAGTATGTTCACGATAGCCATTCCCCGGCATCGACAGCGATTGCTGAAAAAATCCATCGAGCAGTTGCCGCTGCTGACGATAATGAGCGATCTGCGAGCCTATTGCTTCGCTGGAGTAACGCAAGGCATAAAAACGACTTTCATGCGCTTTGAGATCGGCAAACATAGTTTTAAGCAGCACAGTTGGATGAGACTGGTCTGCTTCACCACTGTTCGCCATCGTAATGGCAACAGGAAAACGGCTCCACAAAATCTCATACTGAATCGCCAATGGATCAAAGCCACTCTTTCCACCTTGATAGCGCTCTAGCAACGTAATGAGCGCATCGTACTCTTTAGACAGGCTAAGCATATACCACACAAGCTTGCTTTGACTGTTGGTCAGACGCTCAGATAAGGTCGTGATCTTGTTCGTGGTTAACACCACGCCAACCGCCATAAGGGCAATGAAAACAACCAAAATAGTGCGCTTGACCGGCATGACCTTAAATTGTGCGTTTCTCATCATTCATGACTCCTTAGCGCAGGCACTCTATATCGGTCAGCTGCCAAACCATTGCCGAATAGAATTGATCATTCTGAATCTCAGGATATTGGTCGAGAGGAAATACCAACCAAAGTGGGCCCAGAGTCCGTAATGTCATCGCCTGTCCGTTTCGTTTCATGGCAATCATTGGGTGATACCGCACGGCCATGTTAAGACTGAGTACCGATTGGTATCGGTTCATCGACTTCAGGTTGACATTAGCACATTCCCCCACACCAGCAGCGTCAAGGACTGTTGATAGCGCCACGCCATCGAAACGTTGCTGACCTCGTGTGAACGGGGTTTGAGTAATGATATGTGCTTGTGGCAATGCCTCGAGCTTCTGCCGATCAAATAGCATACTTTGCTCTGGGCTGGCCCTAACCGTGAGGTTAATCGGCACATGTAACGAAGCTGCAGTACTGAAGGTCACGAAAAGACTGACCATCACCGTCGCAACACGAAGGGGTTGAAATACACCGCATAGCAATAAAAAAGGGGCGGCCATAGAGACTGTGCTAGGTTTTTCTTTCATTTTTCACCAGTTACATCATCACGACAACCGGAGGTTTGCCTGTCAGCAACAGGGCATGCTCTGTCTGACTGTCACAAACGTAAGTCACTTGTCTGTATTACGCCACTGATGTGACGCAGTTGCGACTAGTGTGCTTGAAAGTCGTTGACGATTTATAGTGCTGATGTCGTCATTTATTACTAAATCTCATCATTGAGATAACTCGCAGCGAAACGCAGAGAGCAAGATAGAAGTGACAAATAAAAAACCTGTCGGCACAGTGTGTACCGACAGGTTGTCGACGCGTTTAGCTAAGGTCACGCATTAATAGTTCAAACTCTTCTTGCGCTTGATCAATCAATGTCGCTAACTCATTGGCATCCTTGTGGTTCAAGGGTAATGCCCAACTATCGCATTTCCCAGGCTCAATATGCTCGGCAAGCAACTGGGTTATCTTCCCTTTACGCTGAAATGTGACTTCATCAAACTCAGCAAGGTGAGGGTGTTGCTCGTCTGCAATGTGAACCATCACATTACCATTGGGTATTACTCGCACGTGCGCTTTTTGCGCGGGTGTCGTATTTAAAGTGTAACTGCGTGAACGGATAGACATGGCTACCTCCTGTCACTCGATATGAGGCACTAATAAGTGTAGTGACTCTCCCCCAAAATCGGCAGTGAACCGCACTGTATTTTTATGATATCGGCCGAAAAATCGTTAGTAATTGTGAAGCGCATAATAATCGACGCTAGGACAATTAATTAGGTTAACGACCTTTATACGGTAAGTGTCATTAACCGTTGAATACGCATATTCAATCAACGTGGTCCTGTCAGAATTACAGCAGCGGGCTGAACATATAGAAAAACTGCTCTATGGGCTTGAGGTAAACCGGCCTTTGCTGCCACGTTTCTGGATTAATACGGTAGGACTGAGCAAGATACTGTTGATGCAATTCATTAATGCTGGCACAAAAAGCAGGATCGTCCACGGTTAAGGTCAATTCAAAATTCAACCAGAGGCTACGCATATCCAAGTTCACCGTGCCAATCAAACAATACTGCTCATCGACTAATACTGATTTAGTATGCAATAAGCCGCCACCAAAGCGGTGAATTTCGATACCGGCAGCCATTAAGTCTTCAAAAAAGGAGCGACTCGCCCACTCAACCATCAGCGAGTCATTTTTTTCTGGCACAATAATCGTCACTTTCACGCCCCGCTGTGCCGCGGTTTGCAAGCTCACCATTAACCCTTCACTGGGGACTAGATAAGGGGTCGTAATGGTAATACTGGTTTCCGCTTGGTGGATCGCTAGCGTAAGCACTTGTTGGATCATCCCTTCAGGCAACCCTGGCCCAGACGGAATGGCTTGCACGGCATGATTTGCGTGTTGATGATCTTCAATCATCAGACACTCTGGCGAGGTCGGTAAATCACGTAATCCTGTTTCTACCTCCCAATCCCATGCAAACACACTGCTCAACACTGGCACCGTCGGGCCGGCCACTCTCACCATCACATCCACCCACTGTCCGACGCCAGCATCTTGTTTGAAAAACCGCGGATCAACCATGTTCATCGAGCCAGTATAAGCCAAGTGATTATCAATAATTACGACCTTGCGGTGCTGACGAATATCAAGACGCCGAAAGAACATTCGGAATGGATTCACCGCCAGCGCTTCTATCAGCTCAACACCTGCCTCACGCATGGCATGCGGCCATTTGCTACGGAAAAAAGTTTTACTTCCCGCCGAATCCAGCATGATCCGCACCGGAATACCTCGTTTGGCGGTATCACATGCGGCTTGCGCGACCTCATCGGCATGGCCGCCTGGATGCCAAATGTAAAACACCATGTCCACGCTTTTCGTCGCTTCCCGTATGTCTGATGCCACCGACTTAAGAATATCAGCCGGCTCCGTTTGCAGAGTAAGTTGGTTACCGGTCAGCTCGGGAACCCCTATTCGCGCATGACAGAGTCGATTCACATGATGTGATTGCTCATTGATATGCTGTGGTCGGTGTGCTGGACACGCTTGCAAACTGAGTAACCATTGGCGGTAAGGTTCAAACATCGCCTTTGCCCGCACCGCACGGGTTTTACCTAGGTTTAACTCACCAAAAAGGAGATATGCGATCACACCTACAATCGGTAGAATATAAATGATCATCAACCAAGCGATAGAGACCCCCAACGCCCGCCGCTTAAACACGACTCGGATAGTGACACCTGCAATGGTCAGCCAATATACCAGCAGCAGAAGTAAGGTAAGGATCTCGTAAATTTTTTCCATGCCCAAGTGCACACCTTGATAGTCATTAGTGGGGAGCAACCCGTTAGCTAACCCTATTCTGCCTAGCTTATAAGCGGGTGCAAGCCATGTTTTGGCTTTAGATTACGACACTCCCACCATTTACCGTGAGTTAAAACACATAATAAATGTTCTTCCAAAGCCAGTTATTCATACAAGCGTGATGAAACACAACAACGTTAACAACATGTTAAAACAATAATTGCAGCAGAGAAAGCCACTGTGATATTCACTGTAGGTAGCGAATTGCCCTTATGAGTGACGATTAAGTAATCACAAGCGGAAAGAATATGGGGAAATAGTGACTTTTGAAGGCATTAAAGACGGCAAGATCTTCAAATTCTACGCATAAACTGTTTTACTTACGAGTCTTCAAAGTAGGAATCACTTGTTAGGGCGCGTAATGAATACTTTACACCTCTGACCGTTCTTCCAGTGGCTGCATCTCAGGACGCTGTCAATAAAATCAATTATGTATCGAAACGATAACGAGTAGGTATGGCAAATACACAACGCGCACAATTTTCGTCCCGACTAGGGTTTATTTTGGCGGCAGCGGGCTCAGCGATTGGGCTGGGTAACATTTGGGGCTTTCCCACGCAGACCGCCTCAAACGGCGGCGCCGTTTTTCTGTTCATCTATCTGCTAATGGTTTTTATCCTAGCGTATCCCCTTTTAATAGCAGAACTCACTATTGGTCGTTATGGCAGTGCCAACCCCGTTCGTTCTTTATCGTCGGTTGCTGGTGGACAGAAGTGGTTAGGTCGTTTGCTCGGCTTAGTCGGGATGCTGGGGGCGACGGGCATTCTGAGCTTCTATGCCATTGTCGCTGGCTGGCTGGTCGGCTTTATGGTCTCACCTCTACTCACCGCATTAGGCTTTACTGAAACCGCCACTTGGTTGGAGTCGTTTAGCGAAACCCGAAATTTAGCATTGATGCTGTGCTTTATGGTGCCGACTATAATGGTTGTGCGTAACGGCATTGCGAATGGGATTGAGCGTTGGTCATCACGTCTCATGCCCGTCCTGTTTCTGCTGTTCGTGATCATGGTGGTGTACATTTTGTTCCAACCCGGCGCTATCGACGGTTTAAAAATGTACCTTATCCCCGATATGTCACACCTTTCACCTAGCCTTGTCGTAAGTGCCATGGGACAAGCCTTCTTCTCGTTATCGCTCGGTGTCTGCGTGATGATGGTGTATGGCTCTTACTTATCCAAGTCTGCCAGTATCCCTAAAACGGCCGCGCAAGTTGCGTTACTCGATACGGGTATTGCCTTTACGGCCGGGCTACTGATCATGCCCGCCATGTTTGTGGCACAGCACAATGGGGTCGCGATATACAGCGAAGCGGGCGAATTGCTGAGTAGCGATACCCTGGTATTTAGCGTGTTACCCGCGATGTTTGACACCATGGGTTCGGCAGGATTATTTGTCGGTTTTGCCTTCTTCTTACTTATGGTGATTGCAGCATTAACGTCGGCAATTTCGATGCTTGAGGTGCCCGTTGCCTGCGCGACCGAAGAGCTGAATCAATCACGAGAAAAAGCGGTGTGGTGGATTGGTGGCCTAATCACTGTCGCCTCCGCCATTATCGTCTACAACTTTGGCGATCTATTTGGCTTGGTGGTTACCGTCACCACCGAGTACGCACAACCTATCCTTGGCCTGCTGTTTGCTCTGGTTGCAGGCTGGCTATGGCACCGCAACGAGATCTTGAAAGAGCTGGTTCAAGGTAGTCCTGAACTGGGCGAGTCTTGGTTCTGGAAGATTTGGCCAGGCTATGTTCGCGTTATCTGCCCGATACTGATGCTACTGGTGTTCGGCTGGGACTGGATTTAATCTTCAACGCGCCTTGGCTCCCCTGCCAAGGCGCCTACCTTGTAACCTCGCCCCTCTCCACATTGTCGTTTCCCCCTCTCCGCGCATTTGGGTACACTGCGTAAAATAGTTCGCTTTAAAAACATAGGCACGCGACAGCGTTATGAAACAACTAATTGATTTTATTCCTCTAATTATCTTTTTTGCCTTATACAAATTTTACGATATCTATATGGCAACCGGCGCATTGATCATCGCCACCATTGTTCAGGTTGTAGTGGTTTGGGCGTTATATAAACGCGTAGAAAAGATGCAAATCATTACCGCTGTGCTAGTCGCCATCTTTGGCGGCATGACGCTATTTTTTCACGATGATAACTTCATCAAGTGGAAAGTCACCATTGTGTATGTCTTGTTCGCCATTGGTTTGGCGGTGTCCGAAGCGATGGGTAAGCCATTGATCAAAAATATGCTCAGCAAAGAGCTCACCCTACCGGATCGCGTATGGCGCACCATTAATTGGGGCTGGATTGGGTTCTTTTTGGTGTTAGCCGGCGTCAACATTTACGTCGCTTACAGCATGCCACTCGACGTCTGGGTGAACTTTAAGGTGTTCGGTACCTTGATTCTCACCTTTCTCTTTATGATTGTCACTGGGGTGTATATCTACCGTCATATGCCCAAAGAAAGCAGCTCCGACCAATAAAAACTTGCCCAAATGCTGTGTTAGCGGTCACAATTCTTATCTTGTTCTATAAAAAGGGGCGCGTGCCCCTTTTCGATAAGATGTGAAGAGAAGAGCCATGCCTGACAATAAAAACAACTGCCCGCGCGGCCAACTGCTGCTTCGTACATTAGCGATGCCCGCCGATACTAACGCCAATGGCGACATTTTTGGTGGCTGGATTATGTCTCAGCTTGACTTGGCAGGGGCAATTCTCGCCAAAGAGATTTCAGGCGGACGTGTTGTCACAGTGTCAGTCAACGACATTACCTTTAAATCACCTGTCAGTGTCGGCGACGTGGTCTGCTGCTACGGTACCTGCCAACGCATTGGTAACACCTCAATTACCATTGAACTAGAAGTGTGGGTAAAACCGGTCAGCCACGATGAAATCGGTGACCGTAATAAAGTCAGTCACGCAACATTTAACTATGTCGCCATTGATGAGAACGGCCGCCCTCGCGCGATCAAAAAATAAAAAAAGGGCCTGTTTGTTTAACAGGCCCTCACTTTATATCGATTAGTCACGGTTACATGTTCTTGCGTTCATCAATGCACTCGTAAGAGCCCATTTCAAATTCGCGACAAATCCAGGGACGATTTTCGTAGATGGTGCACATAAACGTCTCTCGATCGACTGCTGAGCACCAACCATCTTCAAGCCGTTTCATTACCTCGCCGCCCCACGCATCGGTTTCAATATGCTCTTTCGGAACCCCTGTTTCGGTAATCAGCATTACCTCTAAACGGCAGCAACAGGCTTTACAATTTGCACATGTAATGCCTGATGTTGGCAGGTTTGTTACTTCAATGGTCATACACAACTACATATTACTCAGTCATCAGCATCGTACGCTAAATGCAGCCCTCTGACGAGAGTGGGAAGAGAGCTAGGCTGTTAAGCGTTGTTTAAGCTGCACCGCCTGCTCCTGAAAGCGCGGTTGATCTGCATCATCACGGCTCTTAGCGATAGTAACCCATTGCACCCCTGTTTCATCATTGTGTTTATACTCGATACAAAATACGTACTTTGCACTCGTGAATAACGCCAATAAAGCCCCGACGACGAAGCCCGCTAATGGTAAGTAATCGGCATAAGGAAGCCCGTAATCAGCGTCCCCGCTAGTCAAAAAAATGAATAGAATGCTGGCGCTTATGATCCCTAGTCCC
Source organism: Salinivibrio sp. ES.052 (assembly GCF_900141775.1). Classification (GTDB taxonomy): domain Bacteria; phylum Pseudomonadota; class Gammaproteobacteria; order Enterobacterales; family Vibrionaceae; genus Salinivibrio. The sequence goes on from NZ_FSRI01000001.1 coordinate 1,285,326, forward strand.
ATCATTCTCATTACATGATCTTTCCACGTTAAGATCTTCACGTTGGCATTAACGATATTATCGATATCGTAGCAATCATCATTAACGCACAAGGATTTTAAATTTTGTTTTATTACCTCTGACTTTCTCATGCTTATTTCCATATCAAGGTGTGTGAGCCACTCACACTTCCACAGGTCTCATCACACTGCGACGATTATTATGTCTATTTTTTTTAACAGGGCCATTGGAAATAAACGCAAACGTGACCCACAACACTGAACATTTAATGCGTTCCGTGTTAACTCATTACTCACTTGCCTGCTACGCTCAACAAAGCGGTGACTTTGTAGATAACGGACTATCGCATGACCATCCTAACCGGGATCCAACCTGAACTTGATAGACACCAGCTCTCTGAGCTGAATGTCGACCTGCTGTCGGCTGTGCTACGCGGCGCAGACATGCTGGTCAGTGGTGACGACAGGCTTGCCAACATTAATCACTTGCTCGCTGAAATTGGAGCTGTCACGCAAGTGAGTCGCGTGTGGGTGTTTCAAGTATTAGCGATCAGCGACACCGATATTTTGCAGGATTATGTTTTCGAGTGGGCCAACGAGAAGAAGTACGCGCAAATTCGCCTCCCTCATTTTAATCACTTTAGCTCTAGCCTGGCTCACCCCGAATACCGCGAGTTGATTGAAAGCCGGCAGCGGGGCGAGTACCAATCCGTCATCACTGACCAATTATCCTCATCTTGGCTCAAACGCTACTTAACACAACAGCGCATTTTATCGATGTTAACCATCCCCATCATTGTCGATAATAAATGGTGGGGAACACTGGGGTTTGATGATTGCGAGCGTGAACAGCTCTGGTCAGACAGTGATGTGACCTTGTTGCGCGCCACGGGACATCTCATCGCCAGTACAGTGCTAAAAAACGAGCTGTTTTCTAAACAACGGCAAATCGAAATCATTAAAGACAATACCCACTGCAGCACCTGGCAAGTGGATGTTCAACGCGGTATCTGTTGGTGCTCGTCAGAGATCATCGGTGACAGTGCTGCCAGCAGCATTCGTGACTCCCGTACCTACACCAGCCGACACTGGCTGCGCCGCATTCATCCTCAGTATCGCCGAGCGTTTTTCTCGCGGGTGCGCCATTTTTTATCGCCCGCTGGCAACGAGCTAAAAATGGACTTACAGGTTAAACGTGATAATGGTGAATATACGTGGGTAGAAATCACCACCAATAATGATCCGAAAAATAAGCCTCAAGGTGTGGTCGCTGGGGTGATGTGGGATATCAGTCAGCGTAAGGCGGAAGAACAAGCATTAATGCGCCAAGCTGCGACTGACCCGCTGACACAACTATACAACCGCCGTCAATTTGCCAGTGACCTTGCCCGCTTTGGTGAACAAGCCCGGTACCGACATCAGCCTCTATCCCTGCTTATTATTGATATCGACCATTTTAAACGCATCAACGATAACTACGGCCATATCGTTGGCGATCACGTCCTCGAAGCCTTCGCGTCATTACTCGAAACGCATCTGCCTCTGCACAGCAACATTTATCGCATTGGCGGGGAAGAGTTCGCTTGTCTGCTGGCGAATACCGACCAAAAAGCGGCGCAACACTATGCCGCTCAGCTCTGCGAGGCCGTTTACGACCAACATTCGATCCTCGACTACTCCCCCGCTATCCGTGTGTCCGTGTCAATTGGCTGTGCAGAGCTCGACGCGGCCCTGCTCGATGCTAAGCACCTCTACCAGCATGCCGATGACGCTTTATACAACGCCAAACTCTCTGGACGCAACCGGGTCGTCAGTTACGCTTAACCTTGTAGGGCATTCTCGGTCAGTACATTTATCTCGCCACCGCCGTTATTCAGTGAAGACGGTGATTTGCTAAACTACAGCTAACACACTCGGTTTTATATCCCCCTCAAGGAGCTTCTATGCCAGCTCGCCCGGACTTTCTCGACAACCTCTCTCCTCATCACGGCAAAGTCGTCCCTGGCGTACTGAGCCTAGAGACACAAACGGCTCTCGCTGCCAAACTCGACGCCATGCCAAATGGACAAACTTGGTATGCCGACATTTACAAAAAAGCGATCTATGGGCCCATGGTATTCCGCGACCCAGATCTCAACATCGCCGACACCATTGAGGCACTGCTGCCAGACTATCGCATTTTGGCCGATTTATATTTGGAGAAAACGCCCGAGGATCAAGGCTTTCCTTTCCATACCGATTTTGACTCGATTGGCTTTATGGAGCGGCCGGAAGATATGCTCACGGTATGGATCCCGCTGACGCCAGTGAAAGAAGCCGGCTCAGGGCAGTTATCTATCGTGATGGAAGAGGGGGCGGTGCGCCTATCGCTGATCCGCGAAGCCAATCAATTGCACTCACTGGTGCGTATTGCCGATCCGTCGGTGCCCGAGCACCCGCCGTTTCAAATCACCCAGCAAGAATATGACTACATGGAGAAAGGTAAGGTGACCCCTGCGTTGGATGCAGGTGATGCGCTGCTGTTCTGTAACGCTTTTTTCCATAAATCAGAGGATGTCTACCAAGGCAAACGCGCGGCCTACATCATGCGCTTGGTGCCCAAAGACGCTAAATTTAGCAAAACACGCTTGCTGGCACTGAGAAAGCTTGGACAGAACCTGGCGGTGGTCGAAGAATTACTGAAAACGCACTATCCAGAGGCGTTGTCATTAAAGTCATCAGAATGATCACTATGTGCTATTACGCCGTTTTTCGAGCTTTAATAACGTACAATAGCGGTACCTGTTGTCCTTGATAGAGCATTTGATACCCCAAGCCTGGAACAAACTCTAGACCGTCAAAACAGTTGTAAGGGCTATAAGGCGACTCCGATAACGACTCAATAGATAGCCCTGCATTGACTAGTGCGCTGATTACTTCACTCATTGAATGAGGCCATGTCACCATCGTTGATGTCGACCCATCACAGTTTTCGGTATATGTTCCCTCTTCTTCTACATCCGGCTCACTACTTGGGAAATAAGCATAACCAGAGAGCAGATCAGTGAACGGGTGAAATTCAACCATATGGAACGCTCCACCCACCTTCAGCGCCTTAGCAATAGTGCGGGCCCAATCCTCTAAGTTTGGTAGCCAAGTCAATACACCATAAGACGTGAATACAAGATCAAACTCTCGAGTATTTTCGCGCCCAAATTGAACAACATCACCTTGTATAAACTCAGCCTCGAGATCTAGCGCTTGTTTAAGCAGGTTGGCTTGCTCGATTGCCTCAGAAGATAGATCAACACCTGTTACCTCTGCCCCTAGGCGAGCCCAAGAGAGTGTATCTTGGCCAAAGTGACATTGAAGGTGCAACAGCGACTTACCTTTAACGTCACCAAGTTGAGCCAGTTCGATGGAATTGAGCGAAGATTGACCACGCTTAAATGCATTCACATCGTAGAATTCAGATTCGACATGCACTCGAGTCCTTTTATCCCATGCTGCTTTGTTGATACCTAAGTAATCCATAAATCATCCCTTTCAGTCATATTTTAGCGAAGAAAATGTGCATTAATGTTCACCAGACAAACACCCTATGCGTCTACTACGCCAAAGAAAAACTGCCATCGATAACGAGCGTATGGCCGACGAAATAATCGGCTTTATAACCTGCCTCAACTAGCCGCAGAACACAGCCTAAACCGATTCCTTTCGACCCACCCGATACAAAGGCAAATTTCGTCATAGCCACTCCTCAAAACGATATCCGCGACATCTTAGCGATCCGCTGGATGATGAACCCCATCCATCACGGGAATATTCTCCAACTCAAACGGATTGACGCCATCTAAGCAGGCAATATTGAACCCAAACTCACTCGGATTGGAGCGACGTTGGTGATGGGTGTAAATGCCACAGCGTGAGCAGAAGTAGTGCTTAGCAGTGTGAGTATTAAAGGAATACACACTGAGTTGCTCACTGCCAGCAACGACACGCAATTGTGCAAGCTTGACTGAGCCAACAATGGCGCCTCGGCGTCGACACATCGAGCAATCGCAGCGTCTGGGGTTTTCAATCCCATTGGGTAACGCGAGGGCTAACACAACCGCTCCGCAGTGACAGCGAGCCAAGTGTTCAGGTTGGATGGGCGTTTGACCGACTTGTTTTATCATGCGCTTACCTGCTCAGTTTCATGGTGATCAAGCGGATAGACTTTCTCAAAGCGTTCTAACACCAAAGGGGATTGGGTTGTAAACGGTACGCCAAGTGCCTGCCCCTCTTGCTCAAAAAACGCAAGATGTGCCTGCCGCCACCACGCATAACTCTTGTCGCCTTCTCCTTCCGCTGCGGCGAACTCAGCGGTCACTTGATCAAACGGGCACTCGCTCACTTCAGTCACTTTAATAATACAAACCGGCTGCTGCGCCCAGTTAAGCACCACGGTTAAACGCCCCACTTGCGGGTAAGGTTCGTTTTCTATCTCGTAGCATGCTTTTAGGCTGCACGATGCGCGCTTTATGCCTTGATCAATCAAACGGGCGCATTCGTTGGCATTGTATTCATCCGCGCAAAAGTACTCGGCAATCGTTTCAGGCACCGCCTGACGCTCGGCGTTACTTAAGGTGGCAAGGTAGGCGTTTAAAAGTGCCTGTTGTTCTGTATTCATGAGTGTCCTTGTTTATTCAATCGTCCAATTCGCAGCGCCAGCTCCCGCCTCCTGAAAGCGAAGTTTTATCGGATAGGTGTCATCACAGCCTTCGACAATCCATAGCTCCCGCCACACCCTTGTGCCTACCTCGCCTGACGGCATTTCCCGCACATAAGGCACAAATTCCTCTGGCTTCTCACAGCCTTGAGATGCCACCGTAACCAGCACCCCTGCCATCGCATCTTGGATCAATTTTTGATTAGCCAGCGATCCTTCTTGGATCGCTCCTTCTGGCAGCGACTGCGCTATCGATGACCAAGAAAACATCAAGGCAAAGATGGCAAGTAAGGCGCGTGAACGGTCATTCATGATGATTAACTCCAATATCAACTTGTATAGATAAACAAAACTTCTGATGACGCTATTATCTCAACAACCCTATGCTTTTAATGTCACACTCATCTCCGCGTTAACCGAGTGACCCTTACGCCTGACTGTGTCTAATAGGCTTATGGTGACCTTTTATACACAAGAAATAGGCCCAAGCAATGAGTATCACCTGTAGAGGGCCGCGTATAACTCGTTCCCACGCTCCTGCGTGGGAACGGGAAGTAATGTCTAATGGCCCTGTCACATGATTGGCAGGCAGCGGTGAGACCGCAGTAAGAGACCTACTATATGTGTTTGCCGTAAGCAATGACTTAATGGCGGAAATTACAGAACGAAGTAGACGACTTTGTTGTTCGAGAGCATTGGCTGCTGGCGCAGCCAAAAAATGCTATTGCCTATTGACCGGAGAAGGGCTCATATGTGTTAGAGTGCATTTTCGAACGTTACTTTTGCATCAAATTTACTAGTAACCATCTGATATAATTGACCATTAACAAAGTGCAGGGCGGCATAATCGCTAATACCATAGCACGGTACACTACTGTTATTTTGAGAAAAATCAGAAAATAAGTCAGCCTTTTCATCACTGCCATTAAAATGAGCTGAGGCTAGACCACGCACGAAACCCAAGCCGTCAATAACTGTATATTCTTCGGGATTGCTGTCGGTGATGCCTAAGTCAAACCAACATATAGCCCCTGCACTCATACCGCACAATACCACACCATTTTCGTAGCATTCTTTGAGTATTGTATCTATGCCCCACTCTCGCCAGATAGCTAACATTGAACGGGTATTACCGCCCCCAACATATATAACGTCTTGCTCTTGCAGCTTTGTGCGCCAATTGGAGTCTGGTTTGAACAATGGAAAATGGGTCAAATTACAACTAAGACCTGAATCGTAAAAACGTTGAATAGCTTCTTCTGCGTCACCAGTTGCTGTAGAAAGATAGCAAACTTTTGGTTCACGCTTGCCCGTAAGATCAAGTGCATAACGGTCTAATTTGCTGTGTTTTTCTCCCATCATCCAACCACCACCGCCTAAAACAACGATGTGTTTATCCATAAACTATACTCCTATGTTGAACTCGGCACTCTAACGCAGAGCTTTGCTGCAATTTTGGAACCGCGAAGCGGTGTAAAAATTGTCCGGCAACAGCGCATTGTTATGCGTTGGTTGCCGCTGCATAAATCCAACACTCTTTACCAGACTGTAGTTTTACAAGCATACGAACGTAATCATCAACTTCATAGTCATCGGCTTGCGCAAGCTCTACATCCGTAATCTCAAATACCGTGCCACTCACCTCATCTGCCAAATTGCCAGTGAAACGTAAGATCGGATGGATAGCCTTGCCGCTTTCTCGAAGGACTCGTTCATCGGTAATTTCAATCTCACCAACAATATAGCCTTGTACTATCTCTTTCTTGCCCAAAAGTTCACGGCCAAAATTGGCAATTTGAACTTCTTTTTGTTGCAGTGTTCCGTATGAGAATAATAGCGGCATTGTTACTCCTATTTTTGAGGGCTATTTGAAACGCATAACGAATGACATGGATTCCCCCTCTTGAAGATCTGCCACACTGAGGTGCGGCCTTTAATACCGGAGGTAACCATGTCTACTCAATTCTTTTGTGGCGTTGATCTCGCCAAGCACCACTTTTCTCTTCACGCGGTGGATAACCACGGAAAAGTCATTCTCTATAACTCGTTCCCACGCTCCTGCGTGGGAACGGGAAGTAATGTCTAATGGCCCTGTCACATGATTGGCAGGCAGCGGTCAGACCGCAGTAAGAGACCTTCTATATGTGTTTGCCGTAAGCAATGACTTAATGGCGGAAATGACAGAACGAAGTAGACGACTTTGTTTTTCGAGAACATTAGCTGCTGGCGCAGCCAAAACATGCTATTGCCTATTGACCGGAGAAGGGCTCATATGTGTTAGGCGAACTATCTCACCCAGTACGTCAGCTCTTGTAACGACATAATCTGCGTCTCTACTAACTACGTGCTGATCAGAAACAAGCATTGCATCAATGCCTACAGCTTTAGCACCCTGAATATCTGCAATTTCACTATCTCCAACCATTAATGTACTTGAAGCTCGAGCTCCTATGCTATTTAAAGCAAGTTGGAAGGCTTGCATACTTGGCTTTCTATAACCGATTTCTGACGACCAGATTACCCTTTCAAAATAAGGAGTAAGACCTCTATTATCGAGATCTTGCTGAAATATCTCTGTTTGCCCTGTGACATTGGACAATAAAATTAATCTTGTCCTTTGCGCACTTAATGTTTCTAGTAACGGTAATGTGTATTCATATAAGCCACCTCTGGATACAAAATCTGCAAGATGCTTCAAACCAATGCTTCTTTCAAATTGTACTCCATAACTGCTAAATGCAAGTTGCCATATTGATTCCCAGTCAGGTTGAAAAATTTGACTAGGTATATAGAGCTCATGAATGTACTGTTCTATGAGTTTACCAATTTGGAAAGACTGCTTTACATCTAATGTTTTTTTCAGCGAACTAGCAAGACATCCCATCCTGCATAGCGTATTACCATAATAAAAATTACTGTATCGTACATTTTACCTATTCGCCTAACGCCTCAATAACCGGCGCGCTTTAGCGCATCCGGCGCCGAAGGCGCGTAGTTAATTGACTTGTTAGCACTATTGACGAACTAGGCAATATACTTTTATGGACAACAAAATAATAGAAGTGCTTGCCAGCAGACAAGGTATACCTATATCAAACAAAAACCACCTTAGAATTTGACTGCGTTGATGTTTCCAGAAACCACTTTCAAACCTGAGTAATGCGGATTCAATGTATTCAGTTTTTGAACTCATGTCCTCGATTTGTCGTTTAATGCTATTGATTGCTGGTTCGTACTGAGATTTTTCTATATTTTTCTCAATAGATTCAATTATAGTTTGGAAGTGTTCAGATTGTTGACGTTGCCCCTTCCACCATGAAAAAAGTGTAGTTTGTCTTTCCTCGTTAGTGCTAGGCTCAAATGTTGGTGAAGCCGCGTAACTCGCAACAGTAGCCTTAGGTATTTTTATACCTGTTAACCTGTGTCTATTTTCGTTAAAATGATCTGAAGACGCCCACAAGAAATGACAAAGAAAGTACACCAACGCAGCAATAAGTAACAGGTAAATATGGAGTATTTTTAAGTCCTCAAACTTAAAGCCTGAGAACCCATTTTGGCTGCTAAAAGTCGCAGAACCAATCGTTAAAATAATTCCGATAATCGAAGCGACTAATAGATTCCTTCTAATTCGCTGAGTATTGTTATCTAGCGATTCAATATTTGGTTTTTGTAGCAATAAATCAAAATCCAACTCAAATTCCTTATAAATTTATGGCTTGAAGCCAAGGTAGAGCTAACGCCCCACTTAGGGGCAAATACACGTAGGCTAAAATTGGAGCGAAGCGACTGAGCCTACGTGTATTTGTTCCAGCCCGTCTGCGGGCGACTACAGTGGTTTGTTATAAGTGCGGTATCCCTATTTGCCAAATGGAACTGATAATACTTCTAGACTGATAAGCGACAGGTAAATTTGCAACCCCAAAGCAAATAGAACCATATACCATCCGACCGCAACAACTAATAATTTATCAGAAAGATTTGGTGCTATGACATCTTTTATACTACCAAATGCAAACAATGCTAAACCTAGTCCCCAGCATGCAATATTTGTTACTAAAGACCATACATCCGAAGATGGGAAATCAAAGAATAAACACACAAACTTATAAACGAACGTTGCTAACCACACATATATTGGAAAGGACATTACTAGTGCAGCAGCGTGATTATGGATACCAAATAAACGTTCCGGAATTGCCATAAATTGGCTAGACAAGAGAACCGCAGCACCGAAAGCAATAATTTGACTGTACAATCCAATTGCAGCGATGAAGTGAGAAGATGTGCTGATATGCCTAAATAAAAAAGAAAGTAACAGCCCTACAACAAAGCTTGTAAATGCCGTCCACTTAACATTTCTAGAACTTCTAGCTATAACGGCGCGCACCTCATCGATGTCATCAAATAGTTTGTCATCTTCCTTATCTTTCAACAAAACTTCCTTTTATTAAAATGTCGAACAATCATATGAGTACTTATAACGCCTCAATAACCGGCGCGCGCTTTTTGCGCGTCCGGCGCCAAAGGCGCGAAGTTAATTGATTTGTTAGTCGTCTTGCTCACCAAATTCACGACGTATTGTTGCTAGTACATCGCCAAATGTTTCGCGAATAGAACCTCTTTGAAACCGAATTTGCTGGACACCATGGAGATTTGAAAACTCTTCCGCATCTTCCTCAAGTAAAACTATCGCGCGAGAAAACCCTAATCTTCCTTGAAATAGGCCTACTTCATGAACTACGTTTTGCCTAGCGCGAATAGTACCGTCTTCCTGAGCATCCTCGCCTGTCATTACAAGAAATGCAATAGATGATTTATTGAGCATATCTTCAAGGATATCTCGAATAGTATGGCCAGCTCTTGCACCAATTTCGTACGCTTCAATGTTTATACCATGCTGATCTTGAAGGTGATCCTTTAGATCTCTCCATGCGCTAGATCGTCCATGACCAATAAATACAGTTGGCTGGAAATGTCGATTGACTGATTCGTCTGCTGGTAGCATGCAACGCGCTACATTACTTTCAAGTGTTCCAAATATTTGTTCAATTTGATTGCGGTTAGGCAATGCTGCTACAACGCGACACCGTCGCCGAGAATAACTGACAATTAAATCGTAACCCGCCCCCAAAATTCGATAGCTATATTCATCTGCGTTACGGCGAATATCAGCAAACATTTCGGCCTCGTCATCGTACTCCCAGTGCTCTCCGTTAACTTCAGCTTCCAATATTTTAGAAAGCTTTTGACGATCCTCCTCATTTACTTCAGCTAGGAATGAATCACGTGCCTCAGAAAGAGCTCTTGGGTCAAAGCTAACGTCGTCAAAATATTTTGTTTTCTTCATCTAGTGTAACTCCTTCTGGACGACTAACATTGTATTAGTCCGCGCGCTCGATTTGTCAAAACCGTTACACACGTCTTTTTTCATCTAACTACTTATGATTAAACACATTTTTAAAGCTTGAAGCAATCACCTTGTCTGCGAAAGTGTGCATGCCGCCTATCCCGGACAATGCGTTCACACTATCCTCAAAGGCGAAGTTATAACCGTCTGATTATATTGAACTAAAGTTTTCTCTTTCGGCGATAATGTGAATGTGCCTCGAAAAAGCGTGCACACTATTTGGCTTTCTCTACCAATAAGCTGTATGAATAAACAGTCTTAGATGGAGGGAAAGGATCATGACCAAAAGCCCGTTTATGGCAAGCCTTCAGCACGAGATCAGGCGGCGAGGCTATGCGATCAAAACTGAGAAGAGTTACCTATACTGGGTGCGCCGATTTATCCTTTTCCATCATAAGCAGCATCCTACAGAGCTTAGTGACGAGGATGTAAAAACGTTTCTGTCTTATTTGGCGAATGCGCAGCAAGTTTCACCGAACACACAAAAGGTTGCCCTTAATGCACTGGCCTTCCTATACAACCAGTTTTTAAACCCACCGCTAGGTAAGATTGCGTAAAGCCTTAAACCGTGCGGTGCAAAAGGCCGGCATCACCCATAAGCACGTTACCTGTCATACGTTTCGCCATAGCTTTGCCACACAGATGCTTTTGGCGGGTTACGATATTCGCACCATTCAAACCTTATTGGGCCATACCGACCTCTCTACCACGCAGATCTATACCCATGTGATCGGGCAACAATTTGCGGGCACGACAAGCCCAATGGATTTGCTTTAACGCCCACGCTACCGCCGTTGATTAGCGGCGTCCAAAAAGCCATGTAAGAGGCAGAAATATTGAGGGTTAGCGTACCAGAGTGCAGAATAGCTGTTTAGACAGAATCGCCTAAAATGTTGGCGGGGTCAGAGTTTAGAAATTTGCGGGAGTATAAACGCAAAAAAGCCGCTGACTAAGCAGCGGCTTTTCGGTATGTGGCGGAGAGATAGGGATTTGAACCCTAGAAGGGCTATTAACCCTTGCCGGTTTTCAAGACCGGTGCTTTCAACCACTCAGCCATCTCTCCGGAACGCGGCGTATATTATTGGGTTGGGGTTGGCTTGTAAAGCAAAAAACCATGATTTGGGGTGCGTTTGGTTAGCTTTCAGCCAATAAAAAAGAGGCCAGCGTTTGGCTGACCTCTTTTGGGTGTTTGCTAGGCGGTTTTAGATGTTTTCGACATCAAATTCCACTACCGGGCTCACGTCTGCGTCGTAGTCGACGCCTTCAACGCCAAAGCCAAATAGCTTCAAGAACTCGGCTTTGTATTCGTTGTAGTCGGTCAGCTCAGTGAGGTTCTCTGTGGTGATCTGTGGCCACAGGTCGCGACAGTGCTGCTGAATGTCTTCGCGCAGCTCTAGGTCGTCTAAACGCAAGCGACGCTCGCTATCTACCTCTGGCTCGCTGCCATCGGCTTGATACAGGCGCTGAGTAAACATGCGATAGATTTGCTCCATGCAGCCCTCATGGACGCCTTCTTCGCGCATTTTCTTGAACACCATGGCAATATAAAGCGGCATCACCGGGATCGCTGAGCTGGCTTGGGTGACCACGCTTTTGAGTACCGCCACGTTGGCGCTACCGCCTTTGGCGGCGAGTGTTTGATTTAGCGCGTTGGCAGCACGGTCTAAGTCCATTTTCGCTTTACCTAGCGCGCCTTCCCAGTAGATTGGCCAGGTAAGCTCTGTACCAATGTAGCTGTAAGCGACAGTTTTGCAGCCTTCGGCAAGGACACCGGCGTCATTAAGGGCGTTGATCCAAAGCTCCCAATCTTCGCCGCCCATCACGGTGACGGTATCTTGGATCTCTTGCTCAGTGGCAGGCTCTACGCTCGCTTCGATAAGTTGGTCTTTGTTGGTATCGACGGCGGTTGAGGTGTAGGTCTCACCGATAGGTTTCAGTGACGAGCGCACCAGCTCGCCGCTGTCAGGTAGCTTACGCACTGGCGAGGCCAGCGAGTACACCACCATGTCGATTTGACCAAGATCTTGTTTGATGAGCTCGATGGTTTTTTGCTTAGCGTCGTGCGAGAAAGCATCACCGTTCAGGCTTTTTGAATACAGGCCTTCTTGCTTGGCAAACTTGTCGAATGCGGCTGAGTTGTACCAGCCTGCGGTGCCAGGCTTTTTCTCGGTGCCTGGTTTTTCAAAGAACACGCCAATGGTTGCGGCGCCGCCGCCAAAGGCTGCCGCAATGCGTGAGGACAAGCCATAGCCGCTGGAGGCACCCACAACCAGTACACGCTTAGGCGCATTCGCAATCGGGCCTTGCGCTTTGGTGTAGTCAATTTGCTCTTTTACGTTGGCTTCACAACCAACAGGATGTGTCGTCGTACAGATAAATCCACGAATTTTAGGTTTGATGATCATATTCAACGTCCCTCACAAAATTGAGGCTAAGGATAAATACTAACGCCTGCCTATGCATCCCCTTTTACGGAAAAAGGGCAAAAATACCCAGTGGTTGGAGGTGTTGCAGGCAAGAATAGTGGGCAAGATCGCAGCATTGTGGCCCCAAGTGTCAGCGCCAATAAAAAAGCGCCTGCGAGGTGCAGACGCTTTTTCGCGCAAGTTAGCGACCTTTAAGCCGCTTTACTTGGATTGGGCTTGGCAATGGCACCGCCTTCTAACTGGCTGGAGGTAAACCATTCGGCTTTAAAGTCATCCACTTGTACCGCATAAGCACGCAGCGCATCAGCCTCTAGCAGTTTGTCACGCGCCTCGGCAGTAATGAGGTTTTGCTCAACCGCTTGTTGCGAGCGATCCGCCAAGCTGGCTTTGCCATCAATCTGCTTGGCTTTCACCGCTTTGATCAGGGCTTTTTCGGTGTCACGACACGCCCACATCGCGGTAAACGCACGCTCCATCACCGCCACCGGATCGTCGGCTTTGTCGCCCACATAGCATAAGTGCGTCCAACGGTCGCGCTCTGCGCTCGGTGTCATTAACTGCTCGGCAATCTGATTAAGCAGCTTGTCAGAGGGCATTTTGTAGTGCATGCCGAGCGGGAACAATAGCGCACGTAGGCTGCGGCCCACCCCTTTGGCAGGGAAGTTATTAAAGGCCCCATCAAACGCTTTGGCACACTGGGCTAGGCAATATTGCAGCGCATAGTGCACCATCGGCAGATCTTGGCTCGGACGGCCTTCATCTTCGTAGCGCTTCAACGTTGCCGACGCCATATAAAGGTGGCTCAGAACATCCCCCAGACGCGCGGACAGCATTTCTCGGCGTTTCAGCTCACCGCCAAGAGACAACATCGCGACATCGGTGGTTACCGCCAGTGCACGACTCATGCGGGTAAGGTGACGATAGTATTTGGCCGTCTCGCCACTCACCGGCGCGCGGTTGGTCAGCGATCCGGTCAGCGCGTTGACCAGCCCCATCACACTATTTTTAGTGGCATGGCCAATGTGTTTAAACAGCAATTTATCAAACGCTTGGGCGCCGGCCTCTTGGTCTGGGTTCGCCGCCGCTTCCATCTCTTTAAGCACGTAAGGATGGCAACGGGTCGCCCCCTGACCAAAGATCATTAGGTTGCGGGTAAGAATGTTCGCGCCTTCCACCGTGATTGCCACCGGAATACCAAAGTAATGATGGCCGATGTAGTTTAGGGGTCCCAACTGAATCGCACGACCCGCGTGCACATCCATCGAATCATTCAAGATGGTGCGCGCAATTTCGGTCATGTGGTATTTGGAAATCGCGGTGATGATCGCCGGTTTCTCTCCCTGATCAAGCGCGGTGGTGGTCAGGGTGCGGGTCGATTCAATTAAGTAGTTCAACCCGCCCATGCGGCCCAGCGCTTCTGCTACCCCTTCAAAGCGGCCAATGTGCATACCAAACTGCTTACGCACATAACTGTAAGCGCCTGTGGTACGGGTGGCGAGATGCCCTACCGCCGTCCCCAGTGCGGGTAGCGAGATCCCTCGACCGGCTGATAGACACTCCACCAGCATGCGCCAACCGCGGCCAACGTAGTCTTTACCGCCGATGACCCAATCAATCGGGATAAAGACATCCTCACCCTTGGTGGTGCCGTTCATAAATGCCATGTTGAGCGGATTGTGACGATCGCCAATTTCAACGCCAGGGTGTTCTGCGGGGACCAGGGCACAGGTGATGCCAAGCTCTTTTTTGTCTCCCAGCAGGCCGTCTGGATCGCCCAGTTTAAACGCCAAGCCCACCACGGTCGCCACGGGTGCCAGTGTAATGTAGCGTTTGTTCCAGCTTAAGCGGATCCCCAGCACTTGTTCACCATTGTGCTCACCCATACACACCACGCCGCGGTCTGGAATACTCCCAGCATCGGAGCCTGCTTCTGGGCCGGTTAAGCCAAAGCACGGCACTTCACGGCCATCGGCCAAGCGTGGCAGCCAATAGTCGCGCTGGTCTTGGGTACCGTAATGGGTCAGCAGTTCACCCGGCCCCAGTGAGTTAGGTACCATCACGGTCACCGCTGCGCTTAAGCTACGGGTGGCAATGCGCGATACGATGGTAGAGTTGGCAAGCGCCGAGAACGCGAGGCCACCGTATTCTTTGGGAATGATCAGCGAGAAAAAGCGCTCTTTTTTCAAATAATCCCAGACTTCTTCCGGCAGATCTTTTTGCTCTTGGACAATTTTAAAATCATCCAACATCGCCAGGAGGGTTTCTAGCTGGTTATCAATAAACGATTGCTCTTCCGCGCTTAACGCCGGCTTGCCATATTGGTGCAAGGTTTTCCAGTTCGGCGAGCCGGAAAACAGTTCACCGTCCCACCACACACTGCCGGCTTCCATCGCTTCTCGCTCAGTGGCGGATAGCGGTGGCAGCACTTTTTTGAAGAAAGTAAACGCTTTATCACTCACCAGTGAACGACGTAATGAAGTTTGAGAGCTCATGATTCAGGTCCTTTTGTTGATCATGGTTGCACTCTTTTTACTGTTATTGTGCGACCAGAACGGGTTTTTACATTGCACCTTACGCACCGTGATACACCTGTCGCTGCGCTGAGTGGTTCAAATAAGCGGGACGCACCGCATCCTCGCTTGATGTGTTTTGACTGCCCTACTCCGCTTGTGACTCCGTCGCGAAGGCGAGCACTTGCCCCTGTTGCGGCATTACCGCGGGTTTGGCATTCATCCCTGCAGCTAGATACGGAATTAAGCGATCAACGATCGCTTCGGTATCGAGGGTGCGACCAAAATCATTTTCGGCTATATCACGCAGCGCTTCGCTGGACGCCATGGTGAAAATCGCGGCTCCAAGGGTAAAGTGTAAATGCCAAAACACCGCCTCTGACGTGAGCGCGGGGTTGGCTTTGCGCACCGCTTGGTTAAATAGCGATAGTACGTGTTCGTAACGGGTGGTGATAAACCAACGTAAATGGCCTTGTACATCGGTATAACCGCGGCCAATCAGCTGCATGAACGTGGCTGCGCCATGTGAGCGATACGCGTCAAGCGCAAGCACCGGCTGTTTTGCGCAGGAAAATACTTGTTCCATCGTGCAATCTGGTCGCACTAAGAGCGCTTGCAGCTGCTCACCGAGCGCTGGCATAAAGGCTTCGAGATAGCGTCCGAGTACCGCACGCACCAGCGATTTTTTATCGCCAAAGTGATAGTTCACTGAGGCAAGGTTGACGCCAGCCTTGCTAGTGATCGTGCGTAACGACGTATCTTTAAACCCGTGCTCGGCGAAGAGCTGCTCCGCGGCATCCAGAATTTTCGCTTTGGTGTCGCTTCGTCCTGCCATGATTCACTCACCTGTATTAAACGCTTGTTTAACTTTATACCGACACACTCCATTTAACAAGCATGAAACATGAAGGCATCGTATGATTAACATCACATTCTTGAGTAATTTCATTGTGACACTGATACAAAACGCCTCTTACGCGCTGGCGTTATCACCGTATAATGTTTGGTATATGTCCGCTCGTAACCAATCTCTCGCTCTGCTGAATAAGTGATTGAAATATTATAGATAAAGGAGAGGGACCATCAGCGCCTCTCGGCTTTCGCTTCTTTTTTTAGTCAAAACTGGGAACCCCATGGCATTTATTGCAGTCACACCTTGTGCCACTGCTTTTTCTAGAAGACTTTTCTTCTATGCCCACTCGCTGTTTGCTTGTGGGCTTTTTTATGCGCCCGCTCCCAACTCTGAGCTCTTTTCGCCCCATTTCGATGATTTGATGCCGTTCCACAGTAGAGTGTGTCTGCTTTCGTTAACACATGTGGTTACCTATTATGGATTTCGCTTTCTTCATCGCTATAGCGTTGCTGATCATGGTTGGCAGTATTTGCGGCGTTATTTCAATCATCAAAGTGAGCACCTTGCGTCACGAGCTTGAGGCAACTCAGCAAGCGCTGGCACAATTGCGTCAGTGGCAAGAGACTGCGATGAGCCCGAACGATGACCCCTCAGCGCAGTCCTCAACACCATCGGACGCATTAGAGGAAAGCCGCGAACACCACGATACTCACCCCACAGATGAACCCTCTTTTGAAGACGATAATGTCATGCTTCCCACCCAAACACGTGCGATAACGTGGATTGAGCGGGCGAAGCAACAGTGGTTAGTGTGGAGTGGTGCCGGTATTTTCGCTCTAGGTGGACTGTTCTTAATCTCCTACCTGATTAGCGAAGGCTACTTTCCACCTCTGGCACGGATTATCCTCGGCGGCCTATTTGGCCTCGGGCTGATCGCTGGTAGTGAGTGGTTACATGGCAAACTACGTCGTTTTACCACCATTGATTGGCCGAGTTATGTGCCCGCCGCCATTGCGAGCGCAGGGTTTATCAGCTTGTTTGGCCTGACCTTGATGGCGGCGACGCCCTATCATTTTATTTCCGAGCCGGTTGCGGTTGTGATGCTGGCGATGATCTCGCTCACCGCCACCTTCTATGGGCTTAGATTTGGTCCTTTACTAACAATTGTTGGACTCATCGGTGCCTATGCGACGCCACTCTTTTCTACCAGCGCTACGCCCAGCTATGGGTTGCTCGCCAGCTATTTCTTACTCGTCGCCGCCGCCATCACCTATGTGGCCCAACGTGTTGAGCGTCGGTGGCTATGGTACTGCCTATGGGGCATGCACCTTGCTTGGCTGCTTGCCTTTGCCCATTTTTCGGTGCCATTGCTCACCGTCACGGGCTTTGCTCTTGGCTCTGTGTACTTGTTAATTGCGGTGCCAAGGTTGGGCTGGTTGCTCAAACCAACCTCTGACGCGCCACTGTCTTGGCGTACCCTTGTCGATATTCGAGCTTGGCATCATCACGCACTCGATACTTGGCTGATGCTGGCGATAATATTTATTGCCTCTACTGCAGCGTTTTCTTTACCGTTTACGGTCGGGATGCCATTGATGGCCGCGTTAGTGGCATGGCTTTATCTCGCGCCGCTTTTCTCCGCACGCTGGGATGCGTGGCCGGTGATGGGCTTAACTTGGGTCGCTCTCTGGCTATGGTTCGGTGATCTTGCCCGCGACCTGCTTGCCCAACAGGTTGGCTTGGGGATGGGTGTCATTACCCTGCTCTATGGCTTAGCCCTAGGTAAACGGTCACCGCAACGTATCCACTTTATCTGGTTGGCATGCCTGGCCACGCCCTTCATGGTGAGCCTCAACGCGGTCGTGACAGGCGCGTTTTGGGGAGGAGAACTTGCGTACGCGTCTAGCACACCGTTATGGGCGGCTTGCCTCGCCGGTGGCGGCGCGGTATTAGCGGCGTTCGCTCGTCATTTTAAAGGCACCGATCAGGCGAATGTTCTGGCACGATTGAGCCTGTGGTGTGGCGTCAATGCCCATCTAGCGCTCGCGTTGACGTTGCTGCTAAGCGATTACGCCCTGACCTTGGCCCTGACCCTGCAGGCAGTGATGATGCTTTGGCTCACCCATCAATATCGGATAGCACTCGCCAACGGGGTGATCCAAGCGCTGGTCAGTGTGGTGCTCGCACGCGCAACCTTGTTATTACTCACCACCCATCATACGGCATCATTGCCAGATACACTGTGGCTTTATCCATCGCTTGGACTGTTGATTTATGTTGGTCAGCGCTGGGTACAAAACCACACACTGCCCGCTTGGCTCACTGGCGCGCAACTGCAACTCGCCGCGCTGTGGCTCACAAGTGCAACACTGTGGCTATGTGATCTTCAAGGGCTGACCAGCGTGATGCACTCGGTTTCTGGCGCGGTGGTCATGAGCATGAACTGGTTATTATTGGCGTGTGTCTATCTTTATCGTGCTCGCGCCGCGCAGACGTTCGCGTTTTTGTACCGTATCGGCGGCATCGCCCTCTTAGTATTAAGTGCACTCACCCAATTTATTCTCTTTTTCGAGCATAACCCATACGTTGAGAACGTCTCGATTGGTGACTCGCCACTGACCAGTTTACTCTGGCCTTGGTGGGGCGTTCCTTTGCTCGCTTGTGTGTGGTTGGCGAAATGGGGATATAGCGCGCTCCCAGCACCGAAAGCCCGTGTGCAAACACCTGCTAGCCTCTGTGCCGCGGTGTTTGGTTTCTTGTTAGTCAATGGCGTGATCCGCCAGGCGTGGCAAGGCGATACCATCTCGCTGTCGCAACTGACCTCACATGCGGAACTGTATACCTACTCATTAGTATGGTTGGTGATTGGCAGTGTAAGCTTGCTCGGTGGGTACTGGCAGCAATCGGTACGGGTACAGCAAGGTGCAATGGCGATATTGGCGCTGGTGATCCTGAAAGTGTTCCTGGTTGATATGGCGAGCTTGGAAGGACTGATGCGGGCGCTATCTTTTATTGGTCTCGGGCTTTGCTTGGTCGCATTGGGAGGATTGTTCCAGTGGCTCAAACAGCGACAATGGGCCGCCTAGCACGAAGCAGGTTACACATCGGCTGAACACCAATATGTGTTCCAATACAGTAAGATGGCGGCATTGATTGCCGCCATTTTTGAGACTTAAGTCACATATAAGTCGCCCATTGATTAAATATCACAACTTTTTTGAATTTGCAGGAACTTCTTTATATTCGCCCAGTCCTAATGGGTGCATCGGTAAGAAATGCATTATTCCTTTCAGAGATTGAAAGTGCATGACTCCCTTTCTTCCCGACCTGCTGCTGCTTTTTCTACTTACTTTAGAGTTTATTTTTCTCTACCTTTATTTTGCCCACCTTGTGTGGGCTTTTTTTATTTTGGCGCTGGGTCATCGGAGGTCACCTGACCATCTGCGATCATTTGATACGGCGAGGCATACCGCACGTTTAACCCCAGCTGCGCAAAGGTGTGCGAGGCATCAATCCATTTACCATCGCCTGCACTCTCGTGATACTCAGGCGGCTCCAATCCCATTTCACGAGCCGCCCAGCCATAATAAACACTTTTCGATGGATGCAGTTCGGCACAGAGGTGGAAGGTATGACCCCATTGACGCTGATGAATAATTGCACTGATCGCGGCGATCACATCACTGCGGTGGATGAGGTTCACTGGCTCACTGCCCCCTGATAATCCTTGCCGACCCGCGAGCATGGTTGAAGGGTGACGCTCGCCGCCAATCAGCCCTGCTAACCGCATGACCGTTCCTTTATCTCCATAGGTGGCGCGCAGATGCGCTTCAATACGTTCGTGTGCTTTGCCTGATGCCGTGGCAGCAGCCGTCGCGGTTTGCTCTGTCACCTGTCCTTTACGATCACCATACACAGAGGTGGTACTGATAAAGAGCACATGCTCAACACCTACTTGTGCCAGGCGATCGATAAACGCGCACATGGCATCGCGGTATGCATCAAAGTCGGCGTGACGACGCCCCGCCGCGATATTGATCACCACGATGTCAGCCTCAAGCAATGCCGCTGCTGATTGATAATCCGGTGCCATCACATCAAACGGCACCACGGTAGTCGCCAGCGTCTCGCTCAATGCTTGCGCCGAGGCTGGCTCACGCTTGGTCCCCACCACGTGGTGTCCAGCGCCAAGTAGGTGTGACGCCAACGGCTGGCCCAACCAACCACATCCACAAATTCCGACTTTCAATCCTGACACACGCGCTCCTTATGATTACGTAATTATTTTTCAATGTAATGGTTCACAC
Source organism: Salinivibrio sp. ES.052 (assembly GCF_900141775.1). Lineage (GTDB taxonomy): Bacteria > Pseudomonadota > Gammaproteobacteria > Enterobacterales > Vibrionaceae > Salinivibrio. The sequence continues at coordinate 1,305,518 of NZ_FSRI01000001.1, forward strand.
CCACTGTTTCGGCTGATTTTTGACCATTTATTTATTTCGCGCTGTAAATTTATTCCTTAATTATGTAAGGAAATAACTAAAAGCGTGAATGGTGACAAAGTTTTTATGCTCAGATAGTCATAATAATGTCATTACAATTCGTGAGAGGATAGACTATCTGTTACTAAACGGCAGTCAAAAGCCGTGGTGAATGACGCACTTAACACTTCATTGATGCACGCTCTCACCGAGCGACAGTTTTTTAACTTTGGCCTTGAACGTAAGCGGTAACTCAGATGAATACTCTGGAAAAAATACAAAAAAATCTTGAAAACTTCAGCAAATCTGAAAGAAAAGTTGCTGAAATCATTGTCGCCTCTCCTCAAACCGCTATTCACTCGAGTATTGCGACATTGGCAAAAATGGCTGATGTGAGCGAGCCAACGGTTAACCGTTTTTGTCGTCGCCTCGACACCAAAGGCTTCCCTGACTTTAAACTACATTTGGCGCAAAGTTTGGCCAATGGCACGCCTTATGTAAACCGCAACGTTGAAGAAAACGATGGCGCGGATGCTTACACGGCGAAGATTTTTGAGTCAACCATGGCCTGTCTGGATGTCGCAAAAAACAGCATTGATACTCACCAAATAAACCGTGCGGTAGACATGCTGACGCAAGCGAAGAAGATTGCCTTTTTCGGCCTAGGCGCGTCAGCATCGGTTGCACATGATGCGCAAAACAAATTCTTCCGTTTTAATATTCCGGTGGTGTGCTTTAACGATATCGTGATGCAACGGATGAGCTGCATTAACTGTAATGACGGCGATGTGGTGGTGATGATCTCACACACAGGGCGCACCAAGAGTTTGGTCGATGTCGCTAACTTGGCGCGCGAAAATGGCGCGACCGTTATCGGCATCACTCAACGCGACTCACCGCTGGACAAAGTCTGCTCACATACCATTCAACTCGACGTGCCAGAAGATACGGACGAATACATGCCGATGGCAAGCCGTGTCGTGCAAATGACGGTCATTGACGTACTCGCGACTGGCTTTACCCTTCGTCGAGGCCCTGGATTTAGAGATAACTTAAAACGCGTCAAAGAAGCGATTCGCGATTCACGCTTTCATAAAGAATCATTAACCTAATTCGAAGGAGTGCGTTGGCACTCCTTTTTTGTGTCATCTATTCGACGTTTTTGATGCGCTACACTGATGTCAGCATGTCGTCGAATCCACGACTTGACGGTGATGTTGCCCTTTCGGCACGACCCCTTAAAACATCACCCTATATATAGGAGTTAATCATGTCTGCAAAACTGAGAAGAACGAAGATTGTGACCACCTTGGGCCCGGCAACCGACAAAGACAGTGTGTTGGAATCCATTATTGCCGCCGGTGCTAACGTCGTTCGCCTCAACTTCTCTCACGGTAGTGCGGAGGACCACATTAAACGCGCCGAACAAGTGCGCGCGATTGCGGCGAGACTAGGCCGTCACGTGGGTATTTTGGGTGACTTACAAGGCCCTAAAATTCGTGTTTCTACCTTTAAAGACGGCGCGGTAATGCTCGCAGTGGGCGACAAATTTACGCTAGATAGCGATTTATCACCAGGGCTGGGCGACCAAGATGCAGTCGGCCTCGATTATAAAGCCCTGCCCCAGGACGTTACCAATGGCGATATTCTGCTGCTCGACGATGGTCGCGTACAGCTAAAAGTATTAGCGGTTGAAGGCACCAAAGTCCACACCGAAGTGACGGTAGGTGGCAAGCTGTCGAACAATAAAGGGATCAATAAAAAAGGCGGTGGGCTTTCGGCCCCAGCACTGACCGAAAAAGATAAACAAGATATTTTCACAGCGGCGAAAATTAAGGTCGACTTTTTGGCGATTTCCTTCCCGCGTAACGGTCAAGACATGCATTATGCCCGCTCACTAGCGCGTGATGCGGGCTTAGATGCGCGTTTGGTCGCCAAAGTGGAACGCGCTGAAACCGTGGTCAGCGATGCCAGCATTGATGACATTATTGAAGCGTCTGATGTCGTCATGGTGGCGCGAGGCGACCTGGGGGTAGAAATTGGCGACCCAGAATTGGTTGGGGTACAAAAGCAACTCATTCGCCGTGCGCGCAGCATGAACCGTTTGGTGATCACCGCCACCCAGATGATGGAATCGATGATTTCCGCCCCCATGCCTACTCGCGCGGAAGTAATGGATGTGGCCAATGCGGTGCTCGATGGCACCGATGCGGTGATGCTATCCGCTGAAACCGCTGCGGGCGATTATCCGCTTGAAACAGTGCGTTCAATGGCTGAAGTCTGTGTCGGTGCTGAGAAGATGCCATCCGTGAATGTGTCTAACCACCGGTTGGATCGCCAGTTTGATAGCCAAGAAGAAACCGTATCAATGGCGACCATGTATGCGGCAAACCATATGAAAGGCATTAAGGCCATGGTCTCATTGACCGAATCAGGCCGCACCGCCTTAATGATGTCACGTATTTCTTCCGGTAAACCTATTTTTGCCCTATCACGCCATGATCATACACTCAACCGTGCGGCCTTGTACCGCGGTGTCACGCCGGTGTACTTTGACAGTAACAGCGGTGCTGGTCCTCAAGTGGCGGAGCTTGCACTGCAAACGTTGAAAGAGGGCGGCTTTTTGAATGAAGGCGATCAGGTGATTATGACGCAAGGTGACCAAATGGAAGTGGTTGGTTCAACCAATACCATGCGTGTACTCACGGTCAAATAGCCACTACGTATGCGTTCATGCCTCTCATCGGTATTAAAAAAAGCGATCCAGCGGGTTGGATCGCTTTTTTGTTGTGTGCGTTTTCAGCTCACGCGTTGCCGCTCGGGAGTGGATTTTCTTTGGGCCGCCAGTGCGGATTGATATGGGCCATCAAGATATGGTCTTCCCAATGACCGTTAATTAACAGGTAGTCACGCGCCCGCCCTTCTCGTTCAAACCCAACGGCTTCAAGCACCTTTGCACTGCGCGTATTACACGGCATGTAAGAGGCGCATACACGGTGAATGTGCACGTTATCGAATAACCATTGGTTGGTTGCCGCCAGTGCTCGACGCATGATTCCCTGCCCTTGTGCTGATTCATCTAACGAATAACCCACCGTGCATGAATAGGACGGGTATTGCATCACACTGGTATAAGAAATCACTCCCAGAACTGTGGGCGAGTCTTGCTTGGCAATGAGAAAGTAGTATGCCAGCTGGTGCTTTTGTAATTCCATCAGCTGTAGTACGCGCCGCTTCCAGCCTTGCTCTGTATAAAAGCCCGAGGTACGGGCGGGCTCCCAAGGCGCAAGAAAAGCGCGATTACGCTGAAAATACTGCACGACCCGCATGACATCTTCATGGCTGATCGCGTCGATACGCAGATCATCCACCGATAATCGTGGGAAGTGGCTAACCGACGGCTCATACATGATCATTTTCCTGGCGCGAATTACTTCTTACCGATGCCATAATCACGCAGCTTGTTAGCTATCGCGGTGTGCGAGACATCCAATCGCTTCGCCAGCTTGCGTGTTGAGGGATAGCTTCGATACAAGTTATGTAAGATCCCCGATTCATAACGCTTCATAATTTCATCTAACGAGCCATCAATCGATTCTTCACTCATAAACTGGGTGTTTTCAATCTCTGGTAGCTGCACATCGTCAATGGTCATCACTTCCGCATCAATCTGTGTCATCGCATGGAGCAATACATTACGTAGCTGGCGAATATTCCCCGGCCAAGCGTAATGGGTAAGATAATCCGTCAATGCCTCATCAATACGTGGTTTAGATTGGCCTAAATCCGCGGCGAATTGCTTGATAAATAATTCGGCAAGTGGCATTACATCCGCGGTACGCTCTCTCAGTGGCGGGACTGTCATCGACAACACGTTTAAGCGATAAAATAAATCTTCACGGAATTGGTGCGCCGCCACTAGTTCTGGTAAGTTTTTCTGCGTTGAACAAATCACGCGCACATCTACCTGCATCTCACGCTCTTCACCCACGCGGCGGAAAGTTCCATCTTGCATAAAGCGCAGCAGCTTCACTTGTAGGTGGCGGCTCATTTCACCCACTTCATACAAGAAAACCGTGCCGCCATCCGCTTGCTCTAAGATGCCTTTTTTAGCACTGCCACCTTCTTCAGCGGCCGCCATACCAAATAATTCGGTTTCGGCAGCGTTGTCTGGCATGGAGACACAATTAACCAGTAGGAAAGGCTTATCTGCTCGCAACGAGTGGCGGTGGCAAGCGCGCGCGATCATTTCTTTGCCTGTACCCGTCTCTCCTTGGACCAAGAGCGGAGCATCTAGCATAGCCAGTTTTTTCGCCTGACTAATCAGCTGCTTAAACTTATTCGACTGACCAATCAAGTGGTCAAAGCCATGATCGCTCGGTGTGCGGAACACTGTTTGCGAGGTGTTATTCATAGCAACTTGTTTCAGCTGCACCACCGCGCTCACCAACACGGGTTGCTCACTCTCGTCATTGATATGCACCGGCATCACTTCCATGAGGAAGTCGAGCCCTGCCATGACCACCATTCGGCAGCTTTGACTGGCTTCTTCTTTTTCTAACCAGTGGGCAAATTGAAAGTCAGGGAATATAGTATTGGCATGTTCATCAATGAGTTGATGTTCACTGGAGCCAATCAAATCTTGCGCCGCTTTATTGGCCATGTCGATGTAACCATCAAGGTTAATCGACACCACAGGATCAGTCAGGCTTTCAACCAATGCGCGCAGCTCTTTATGTTCACGTTCAGCAGGTAAAAATTGCACTTTGCGAACGTCGGTCACGCCTGAAATCAATCGAATTTCAGACATTAACTGACTAAAGGCGTCGAATTCAATTTCCGGACAGTTGAGGTATATAATCCCCACCTGGTCAATTTCAATACCCCGTAGGTCGATGTCTCGGCGTACTAGAATATCGAGCAGTTCGCGAGTAAGTCCGATCCTATCTTCACAACAGACTTTCAGTCTCATAATGGATTCCTGTAACTTGACAGTGATACCCAATACCGACGCAAAACAAGGTAAAATGAGGTGATTAAAACCATGCCCTCATCAAAGGGTTACGAAAGCACTCATTGGTTTTTTTGCCTGCGTTGTATTAGCTGTCAGGATAAGTTGACACTGAGGCGGAGTTTGAGCGGGTTAGGGGGAACAGTCAAGCCCCGATGCGATTTTTGCCATGCAACATCACGTTTGTAGCACAGACTTTATCCGGTTAACTTTCTGATTATATTATAAATATAAAAGAGAATAACAGGGTGCTAACTACCACCCTGTCACTACTTGGTGTTGATATCACCTGATGAGTCATCCTTATGACGCTTTACCCATTAGGCGCTTCACAAGCTCTCGACGTAGTTGTGAAAGGCTCGGAGCGGCTTGTCCATGCCAAGGCAGTGGGCGCATGAGTGTCATGGTTTTTAATCCTAAGCGCGCGGTCAGCAAACCAATCCCGAGTCCTTGTGCCACCCTCCCCGAGAGTCGACCCGCGATGTTCACAGAGAGCACATCAAACCCAACGTCAGTCATTGCCTCACTCGCGCCAGCTAACGCCATATTAGTGAGCACCATTTTAAGCAAGCTAAATCGTGCTTTCACGCCTAGCTGGATCCCATAGACATTGGCAATCCGAGTCATTAGATGAAAGTTACGCCACGCCACCAGCAGCATATCTACCGCCGCGAGTGGGCTAACAGCCACCATTAAAGCCGCTTCCTGCGAATGCTTGGTGATCAGGGCGCGCGCGGCTTTATCCTGTGCGCTGAGGACATGCTGTTCATACAGCCCTAATATTTCACTGTCGTTATGGGTTGCGGTCACCTGTTGTTGCCATTGTTTAAACGCAGGCGTCTGAGTTTGCTCGGTCTGCTCGGCCAGCTGATGGCAAAAACGTTGGCCCTGCCCAACCGCATCACTGGCAAGCAGGCGTTCTGCTTCTCGACGAACAGCATCACGTTGCATTAAGCGGCGCATGGCACGCCATTCTTTTACCAGCATCAATAATCCAGACGCAGCGACCGCTATCAGCAGCCCTTGCCAACCGAGGCTTAACCAATCTTGTGTTATCCAACTTTGATAAACACTGTTGACCGATTGCCATATCGCGAGAAGCCCTGTCATCAACAGTAAAAACGGCCATACTCGACGACGTTTTCTCGGTGTCGGTGACAGGGTAGCATCAAGTTCGGTTTCGATAGAGACAGTATCCGCTGGGATAAAGTCAGTTTCCGTCTCGAAGGTGGTCCCTTGCTGTATCCGGTTATCCAACGCCGTATCATCGACCTGCGCATCCTGCGTAAAGGTTTGTTTCGGCTTATATTGCGTCATTACACACCTCGTTTATCGAAATTTATCGCCCAGCAAGTAATCCAGTGCCTTATCCATCCGAATATGCGGTAAAGGCGCATCAATCAGCGCTTCCTGAGGACGGAAAGACGGAAAATCAAACCCTTGTTCTTGCCAGAAGGATTCCGCAGGCAGTTGAGAAGGCACTTCGCCAGGATACAGTGTCACTGGGCGATCATCGGCTAGATGGCCTTTGAGTGCACGTTGACTCTCCCCTTTTACAGAGACATAGCCTGGCGTGGTTGCCTCAATCGCAGCGACACTCTGACAACGCATATCAATGCCTTCGAAAGCAGCTTGCTGCCAAGCTTGGTGCACAATTTGTTGCAGTAAGCTGACCATATTGGGATGCTGTTCTGGCGTGACGTGATCCGCTTTAGTCGCCGCAAATAGCACCTTATCAATCCGTGGGGAAAACAGCCGCTTCATCAGCCCTGATTTGCCATATTTAAAACTTTGCATCAGCTGCTCAACGGCTAGGCGCATATCGTGAAAAGCGGCCGGTCCCGCATTGAGGGGCTGCAAGGTATCCACCAGGATCACTTGGCGATCAATTTTAGAAAAGTGCTCGCGGTAAAAATGCGCGACCACATGCTCACAATAATAATCGTAGCGCGCTTTGAGCACACCATAATTGGTGTTCTTGCCCGCGTTTTCCAACGTCTCCGCATCGTGAGTGCCGACCCAAGGGAAGAACTGCACCACAGGCGCACCCGCTAATTCCCCGGGCAGTATAAATCGACCAGGCTGCACCCAGTGCAATCCACCATGCGCTTTACACTGGTGCAAAAACGCCGTGTAGTCATCAGCAATTTCCGCCAACTTTTTCTCGTCAGCAGGGGCAAACGGGTCAAGCACCTCCGCCTTGGCTTGCCATTTTTGGGCAAGCGCAGCACGATGACCCGTCAATAAACCAAATTGCTTTTTCGACCACTGTTGGTACGTTTGACTCAACAGCGGTAAATCCAATAACCATTCGCCTGGATAATCGACAATATCGACATACAGGGTGGCCATTTCATTCAACGCGCGTAACGCTGCCGATTGTGGACGATAACGCACGGCGAGGCGGACTTCACTGACGTCGCGCGTAGGCGATGGCCAAACCGGAGGGGTTTGATGAAGCGCTTGCATGGCACCATCGTAGTCAAACGCGGGCAGGTGCATATGCGGATGAGGCTCACGGCGTGCGCCTAGTCCTCGCCCTTGCTGCACCAGCTGCATTAACGGCAGGTTTGGCTCAGTGCCTAGGTGCGTCAGCTGGTTAATGAGTGAGGTAATAAAAGCGGTTTTACCCGCGCGAGAGAGGCCGGTCACCGCGAGGCGAACATGGCGATCAGCCCCTCGGCTAACCCACTGCTTCACTCGCCTTTTCACTGATGGCATAGGTAGATATGGCTCCTTAATCAGCCAAGCTGCCTATCAAGGGCAGCTTATAGGTCAGTATGAACGCTTGTTTATTAAAGTTTCTTAAAAGCTTGGTCGACATTAAAGGCCGATGACGTCACATACGCTTCCATGTGTGTGACCTTCTCTTCCATCTGCATGAACTCTCGATCGAGATCACCAATCAGTTGGCTTGCCGACTTCCCCGATTGCCAGGGTTTTTGTTTGACCTGATGCTCTTGCTGAGAGTGGGTCGGCTCTGCCGACGCTTCCGGTGGCTTTTTATCTAGGATCAGCACCGCAGCGATATACGCGACCACCACAAAAAAACCAAAACCAAGCAAAAATGCAGAGACGGTCAGAATACGGACTAACCATGTTTCCATGCCAAAATGATTGGCAAGACCGGCACACACACCAGCTATGCGTCCATTGTCTGGGTCTCTATATAAGGTGCCCTTCATGCGCGCTGCCTCCATTGTGGAGCTTCTGCGTCCAGTAAACGCTCCAAGTTATCGACACGAGCTTGCAACTTTTCGGCACGCTGAGCCAGCTGTTGTAAGGTCTCGTAATCTTGTCCACTTAAGCCTTGCTCGACTTGACGCTTGCTGCGATAGTGCAGCAATAGCCACAGTGGAGCGACGAACAGTAAAAATATCGCCAGTGGGAACCCAAGAAATAGTGATGACATGTCCGCTCCTCGTCGTATTCTTTATGATTGATTATCTTTCATTTTGGCTTTTAAAGACGCCAACTCTTTCTCAATTTCATCTTGAGCCTGAAGATCCGCGAATTCATCGTCTAGCCCTTTTTCTTTGCCCATCTGATAACTGTCGGCTTCTGCTTCTAATTCGTCAATACGGCGCTCATATTGTTCAAATTTCGCCATGGCTTCATCTGCACGGCCACTGCCCAGATGACGGCGCACATCGCGACGGTTACCGGCGGTTTCTCGGCGAATCGTCAATGACTGTTGACGCGCTCTTGTTTCACTCAGTTTGGTTTCTAGTGCCGCGATTTCCCCTCCGAGCTTCTCAACACTCTCGTTAATTAAAGTCAGCTCTTCGTCCAGAGCCACTTTAATGTCATGGGCTTTTTGTTTTTCAATCAATGCCGCGCGAGCAAGATCTTCACGATCTTTTTGTAGCGCTAACGACGCTTTACCCTGCCACTCTTGGATTTGACGCTCCACATTATCAATCTTGCGCACCACTTCTTTTTTATCGGCTAGCGCTTTAGCCGAGGAGGTGCGCACTTCAACTAACGTGTCTTCCATTTCTTGGATGATTAAACGGATCATCTTTTGTGGATCTTCAGCCTTGTCTAACAGTGAATTCACATTGGCATTTACGATATCTGCGAAACGAGAAAAAATACCCATCATAGACTCCTTAATTATTCACCACAGCAGCACTCTGTTGCTACTTGTGCCTGATTCGTCCGGACATTACAGCCCAGTCATGTCTTGCTTAGCAAAGAGTAATCAACTAACGTGCCAACTTTTTAAATCTTAATTTTCAATGATTTAAAAGATATTGCATTGAGCGCGCAAACACGACATGATGAATAAAACCACTATTTGGTAAAAATCACCATGCGAGAACAAGATAACCTCCTCGGTGAGTCAGACCGTTTTTTGGCGGTGCTAGACCACGTCAGTCAACTTGCTCCGCTAAACCGTCCGGTGCTGATTATGGGTGAGCGCGGTACGGGGAAAGAGTTGATCGCACAGCGCCTACATTATCTCTCAGCACGCTGGTCGCAACCGCTGGTGAGTTTAAATTGCGCTGCACTCAGTGAAGGCCTGATCGATTCTGAGTTATTTGGGCATGAAGCCGGGGCCTTTACTAGCGCCAAAGGTCGACATGCGGGGCGCTTTGAGCGAGCAGAAGGTGGTACCTTGTTTTTGGATGAAATTGCGACAGCACCTATTGGCGTACAAGAAAAGTTACTGCGTGTCATTGAGTACGGTGAATATGAGCGTGTTGGTGGGGCCTCACCATTACGCGCCGATGTGAGGCTTATCTGTGCGACCAACGAGAACTTGCCCGAGCTGGCTCAACATAATCAGTTCCGTCCCGACCTTCTTGATCGACTAGCTTTCGACGTGGTGCATCTTCCTCCGCTTCGTGAACGCCCGCAGGATATTGTGATCCTCGCTGAACACTTTGCGATGAAAATGGCGGTTGAACTTGGTTACCCGTTCTTCGCGGGTTTTTCTGAGCAAGCCCAATCTCAGCTGCTAACATATGCTTGGCCAGGCAATGTGCGGGAGCTAAAAAATGCCGTTGAGCGCGCGCTCTCTCGCCATAATAATGCTGCTACACCAATAGATACCATCTGCTTGGACCCTTTTTCCCCGCCTTGGCAACACCGGCAACCTAGCGCTGCGGTGACCACAGAAACTGATGTACTCCCAGAGCTCCCCCTCGATCTGCGTCAGTGGCAAACCACGCAAGAGCACGACTTGGTCACAGCGGCACTTTCTCAAGCCAATTATCATCAGAGAAAGGCCGCGCAGTTACTCGGCTTAAGCTACCATCAATTCAGGGGACTATTGCGAAAGCATAACGTGGGGCAAGACGACTAAATTGGAGCGTTATTAGCGTGTATGTCAACCGATACGGCTTTTGCGCAAAGAAACATAAGATAGCCCCTACTTTGCTTGGTGGTAAGGCCGTTTCGGTGGTAGATTACGGGGTTTACTTTGATAGCTGATTTTACTTGGTTTATGCGCGTTTTTTTCCAGTTTTTGATCCTAGGTGTTAGCGGCCTGCTCATCGCAGGGTGTGAACCTGCCAGTGATCAACGTGCGGCCGACAATCGTGGCTTTGTGTTTTGTGGCCCAGGCCAACCGAATACATTCAACCCTCAGTTGACCGACGGTGGCCTAACCGCTGATACCCTGTCCAGTCAACTATATGATCGCCTGCTCCGACTCAACCCTGAGACTTATCAACCTGAGCCCATGTTAGCGAAAAGCTGGGAAGTCAGTAATGATGGCAAAACCTACACGTTCATACTCCGTCGCGGCGTCGCTTTTCATCGCAGTGTTAAATTTACACCTTCCCGTTATTTAAACGCCGAAGACGTTGTCTTTTCTTTTCGTCGCTTGATTAATCCTCGCCATCCTTTTCATCGCGTTTCTGGCGGACAATACCCATGGTTCGATAGCATGGACTTTGATGGCTTGGTCACAAACGTAAAGGCATCCGATACGTATCGGGTGCAATTTACCCTTTCACGACCTGATGTGTCGTTTCTCTCTACATTGGCAACCAATTTTTCTGTGATCCTTTCAAAAGAATATGCCGATCAATTGCTAGAAGCCGGCTCTCCTGAGAAAATCGATACCGACCCAGTGGGAACAGGTCCGTTCGCCTTGGCTGAGTATCAGCCGCGTGAGTTTATTCGCTTACGACGTCACTGGCAGTATTGGCAAGGCCCAGCTCCGATGGAACAGGTGGTCTTTGATGTGTCGACGCGAGGCACCGGCACCTTAGCGAAAATGCTCACCGGTGAGTGCGATGTGCTGGCCTCTCCCGTCGCCAGCCAGCTTCCCGTGGTGGTCGATGACGCACGTTTCAGTTTGTCATCTCAAACCGGAATGAACGTGGCTTTTATTGCGCTCAATACCCGTCACCCTGCTTTATCCGAAGTTGAAGTGCGTCAGGCAATTAACCTCGCAATTAATCGCGGCGCATTACTTAGCTCCGTCTATTATGGGACAGGGGCTCCCGCGACCAGTTTGTTACCCCCCATGTCTTGGGCCTATGACCCAAATCGACAAACTAAGCACGATCCCAAACTTGCCGCCGCTTTACTCGCCAAAGGGGGATATCGACACGGGTTTAAAGTGGATCTCACTGTGCCACTAAAACCGACTGCTTTTAATCCAAGTCCGCGGAAAACCGCTGAGTTGATTCAAGCAGATCTCGGCGAAATAGGGATTGATGTGACGATTATCCCAGAAAAAACCGTTAACCGATCATCGATTCGTGAAGGTGATGACAGCCACGACATGGTGCTTACCGGTTGGGTGGCGGATAATGGTGATCCCGATGCCTTTTTACGTCCTTTGCTAACATGTAATGCAAAGTTCACAGGCTGGAATACCTCGAATTGGTGTAATCGCTTTTTTGATCAGATATTAAATCAGGCAATCGCTACTGACGAAATGACGACGCGCAAAGCGTTTTACCGAGAGGCGCAAACCATTCTTGATCGTCGAATGCCGGTAATTCCACTGGCTCATGGTATTCAACACCAGGTCCGTGACGCGCGTTTAACCGGACTGACCATGACGCCATTTGGTGCGGACAGCTTTGCTGACGTGTCTCGGGAGCATTAAACCATGCTGATTTATACCTTACGACGCTTCAACTTATTCCTTATCACTTTAGTGATCCTGACCTTAGTCGCCTATAACATCATATTATTGACGCCCGATGCGATTTGGCATCAATATGATTATTGGATAGGTTGGATTTATTACCTGCGCCAACTGCTCGATGGTAACTTGGGGTTCACCGCTAACGGTAACTCTGTCATGAGCACACTGACCCATGTTGCCCCCGCGACATTGGAGTTATGTATTGCGGCCCTAGTGATCAGTTTTATCGTTGGTGTGCCATTAGGAACATTGGCTGGGCTGCGCAGCCAAGGGCCTACCGATAAAGTGATCTCCTCACTCGCGTTAGTCATCTTTTCTATCCCCACGTTCTGGCTAGCTATCTTATTTATCATGATATTTTCGCTAGACTTGCAGTGGTTCCCCGTATCAGGCCGCTATAACCTTTTGTATGAAATTCCGCATATTTCTGGGTTTGCACTGGTCGATTTATGGCTGTCTGATTTACCCCTACAGGGCAAAGTGGCCACGGACATCATACGGCATCTGGCATTACCGACACTGACACTGGCGGTGATCCCTACTACTGAGATCATTAAAATGGTCAGAGATTCAATGTCTTATGTCATGCGACAGAATTATATCAAAGCCGCTGCAACCAAAGGGCTATCGAAGACCGAAATCGTCCTTCGTCATGGGATGAAAAATGCCATTCCGCCGATCATTCCTAACTTTGGCCTGCTAGTTTCCACCATGGTGACGTTTGTGATCATTGTCGAGTCGGTGTTCAACTGGCCAGGAATTGGTCGCTGGTTGCTCGATGCCTTGATCGCCAAAGACTATATGTCCGTGCAAGCAGGGGTGCTGGTGATCGGTGGGTTTGTACTGCTGATTAATATTATCTCCGATGTGTTAGGGGCCTTTATGAATCCGCTGGTAAGGAAAAAATGGTATGCCCTCAAATAGCGTTTACGTTGAACAGCATATTCCAACCCAGTTTGAACGCACGTGGAATGCTTTTCGCCGTAATAAACTGGCGGTCATCGGCTTTTGGTGCCTTATTGGGCTAATTTTAGTCACACTGTTCGCTCCTTTACTCGCGCCTTGGAGCCCACAACATCAAACGGGCCAACTCCTGATGGCGCCATCTTGGGTGCAATCGGGGCAAATTGAATATTTCTTAGGTACCGACGATCTCAGCCGCGACATGCTCTCGCGCCTGATTGCGGGGTCTCGGTTAACATTTGGCTACGCACTGGTTACTGCTGTATTGGCCGCCGGTGTGGGTGTGGCTATTGGGGTACTGGCCGGGATGACTAAAGGACTTAAATCAAGCGTGTTAAACCACATTCTTGATAGTATTCTTTCTATCCCTTCGCTATTGCTGGCTATTATCGTGGTCGCCTTTTTGGGGGTCGGTGAAACCCAGGTCTTACTCGCTATCTGGCTTTCTTTGATCCCACGTATTATTCGGGCGGTGTACACCGCCGTACATGACGAAATAGAAAAAGACTATATCATTGCAGCACGTTTGGATGGAGCGAATGATATCTACTTGTTATACCACTCTATTTTTCCGAATATCGTGACGGTATTAAGCACAGAAGTGACACGTGCGATCTCGGTGGCGATTCTTGATGTTGCTGCACTGGGCTTTTTAGGGTTGGGCGCCCAACCCCCAGCCCCTGAATGGGGGGCTATGTTAGGTGATTCTGTCGAACTGATTTTTACCGCGCCGTGGACAGTGACTCTACCCGGTATGGCCATTGCGTTTAGCGTGTTGGTTGTTAACCTAGTAGGCGAAGGGGTCAGCCAAGCCATCAATGCAGGAACTGAATAATGCCGTTATTAGATATTCGACACCTGACCATCGAAATTGAAACGCCCCAAGGAATGGTAAAAGCCGTTGATAGAATGAGCTTAACCATCAATGACGGTGAAATCCGTGGACTGGTGGGCGAGTCTGGCTCAGGAAAAAGCTTGGTCGCCAAAGCCATTTGCGGTGTCACCAAAGATCAATGGCATGTCAGCGCTGACCGATTAAGGTTGGGCAATATTGACTTACTTGAGCTCCCCGCCCGCGAGCGCCGCCATGTGGTGGGTAAAGATATCGCAATGATCTTTCAAGAGCCATCGACTTGTCTCGACCCCTCTGAGGTCGTCGGTCATCAACTTGAAGAAGCGATCCCTCCGGCTTCTTTCTCTGGAAGCTGGTGGCAACGCCTTAACTGGCGCAAACAACATTCCATCGCCTTGCTCCACAAAGTAGGGATCAAAGATCATAAGCGTGTGATGGATAGTTATCCATATGAATTGACTGACGGTGAATGTCAAAAGGTCATGATTGCGATGGCAATCGCTAACCGCCCTCGGTTATTGATCGCAGATGAGCCTACCAACGATTTGGATCCCATCACTCAAGCGCAGATTTTCCGTTTGCTAAGTCGCACCAATCAGCTTTCAAACACGACCATTTTGTTGATTAGCCACGATCTTACCTTAGTGACACGTTGGGCCGACAGGATCACAGTGATGTATTGTGGCCAGTCCGTCGAGTCGGGGAACCGAGAACAAATCTTATCAACGCCGCATCACCCCTATACGGATGCTCTATTGCGGACGATGCCAGATTTTAGCCGTGAGATCCCGCACAAAAGCAAGTTAGAAACCTTACCAGGTTCCATCCCCCCGCTACAGCATTTACCCATCGGCTGCCGGCTGGGGCCACGCTGCCCTTATGCACAGCGTAAGTGTGTAGAGGTGCCGCACACGCAAAAAATAAAGAATCATAAATTCGCCTGTCATTTCCCGCTCAATATGGAGAACAAGAATGGCCGCTCTTCTTGAGATTGATGGGCTTTCAAAAGACTATCACCATCGTACCGGTTGGTTGAAAAAACGTGTCACCCATGCCGTTAAACCCGTTTCATTTTCTCTGGATGTGGGTGAGACCATTGCGTTTGTGGGAGAGAATGGTTCTGGTAAATCGACCCTAGCACGTATGATTGCTGGTGTGATTGAACCCACATCAGGGCAAATTCGCGTGAATGGCGAAACACTTCGCTACAAGGATTATCAAACCCGGTGCAAACTCATACGGATGATCTTTCAAGATCCGAATACCTCGCTGAATCCGCGCAACCAAATTGGTCAGATTTTGGAAGGACCATTACGCCGAAATACCAATATGACCTCACAAGAACGCGGAAAGAGGATCAAAAACACGCTTTTACGTGTTGGCTTACTGCCCGAACACGCTTATTTTTATCCGCAAATGCTCGCAACGGGACAAAAGCAACGGGTATCACTCGCACGTGCACTCATTCTACAGCCCAGTGTGATTGTGGCAGATGAAGCGTTAAATGGCTTAGACATGTCCATGCGCTCGCAGATCATCAATTTGTTGCTTGAACTGCAAGATGAAATGGGTCTCTCCTATGTCTATGTCTCTCAGCATATGGGGGTCATAAAGCATGTCACTGATAAACTCATGGTGATGCAAAACGGTGAAGTCGTTGAGTCCGGCGACACCGCATCGTTATTCGCCAACCCACAACATAGCCTGACTCAACGACTTATCGATAGCCACTTCACCGCTCCCGTCTTGGATAGACGCTCACGTAAGTCGGCTAGCCCACGGCCCTAGTGTGTGATATGAGCGGTACAAAACACCTTACCGCTCATAACGTGACAGCGAGTATTTAAACTCCCAGTGAGTCATTGAGGGCCGCTAATACGGCCACAGGATCAGCGGCTTGCGTAATCGGTCGGCCAATCACTAAGTAATCAGAGCCCGCGTTGACTGCTTCCTCTGGTGTCATAATACGGCGCTGATCCCCCTTAACACTACCTGCTGGACGGATCCCTGGCGTAACCAGCTTAAAAGCATCTCCACACTGCGCCTTAAGCATATTGGCTTCGTGAGCCGAGCACACGACGCCATCTAACCCCGACTGTTTTGTTAAGCCCGCCAAACGCTGTACCTGGGCTTGAGGTGAACCATGTACTCCAGTACCCGCTAAATCTGCCTCAGTCATACTCGTGAGTACCGTTACACCAATCAGCCATGGACGATTGCCGCCATAGGGGACTAATGCTTCTCGCGCAGCCATCATCATGCGCTCCCCGCCAGAAGCATGAACATTGACCATCCATACACCGAGATCCGCTGCAGCAGCCACAGCCCGTGCACAGGTATTAGGGATATCATGAAATTTTAAATCGAGGAAAACGTCATGCCCACCAGCATGAAGTTGCTTAACGAGTGCCGGCCCAAACAAGGTAAACATTTCCTTGCCAACTTTTAGACGACATGAACCTGGCTCTATTTTATCGGCAAACGCCAAGGCTTGGTTCATATCTGCATAATCAAGTGCCACAATGACTTTTGGGTCGCGCATTTTGTCTCCTAGTTCCTTGCTTAGTCAGTATCAAACGGCAATGTGCCGTAACGATAGATAAAAAAATGGCGATGCCCAAGCATCGCCATTATTCCCCATCAAGCCCCCGAATAGGCTTGATTGCACCCCAGCTTTTGCAAGATGGGCATTGCCAATAGAGGGCGTGTGTTGAGAAACCACATTTACGGCATCGGTAATGTGGCTTCACTTTCATTTGTTCTGCGACCAAATCTTTCAGCGTATTAAGGCTCGCTTTCGCTCGCCCCTCTTCAGCTTGTTCCACATGATATTCCATCAATTTATGGAAGCCGCGCATAGTCGGATTACGGGTAAGCTGGCGCGTTAAAAAGCTTTGCGCCATAGCGATATTTTCATTGTTACCAATGACTTCTGAGAGCATCAGCTCCGCACTCACCCCTGCGTTCTTTTCAATACACTCTTTTAAAAACCGGACTAGATGCATTTCACGACCCAGTGCGCGATAGCTCTCCGCTAATAAGGGCAGTGCTTCACTGACAAAATCAGCATCTTGCTCAAGAATGTTTTCTAGTTGCTTGAGGGCCCCTTTGTAGTCCTCATGCTGGATATCGAGCTTAGCCAGCTTCAAACTCGCCCTCACGCACATTTTGTCGTAAGACAAAGCACGCCGTAGCCATTGTCGCGCTTTATGTTCATCACCCTCTGCCAACTGCTGCATAGCCAGTTCACAATGAAAATGGGCAATATCTTTACGCAGCTTATGTTTGCCCATTTTGACAAGTTTAGCCGCAGTATCAATCGCTTGTTCCCATTCTCGGGTTTGTTGAGCAATCGCAAGCAGCTGCTGTAGGGCAAACTCACGATAATCTGGCTCATCAACGAGTTCCGCAAAGATTTTCTCTGCGCGATCAAAGAAACCTGCCACCATATAATCTTTTGCCAGCTGTTGCATGGCAAGATTACGTTGGTCGAGAGTAAGGTTGGGTCTTGCGATTAAGTTCTGGTGAATACGGATCGCCCGGTCGACTTCACCACGAGAGCGAAACAGGTTCCCCAGAGCAAGGTGGGTATCAATAGTTTCATTATCGACTTGTAAAAGTTCGATAAACAAATCAACCGCTTTATCTGATTGTTCAGACAGCAGTAGGTTGAGCCCCGCCACATACTGGCGAGACAAATGATGTGACTGTTCTTGCCGTCGATGACGAGCATTCCTGTTACCCATGTACCAGCCATAACCGGCGGCAATTGGCAGCAACAGAAACAACAGCTCTAGCATGAATTATTGTTCCTTAAGCGGGTCCGTACGCAATTTATCAAGTTCTTTGCGTTGCTTTTCCACCTGTTTACGCAGCCCTCGTGCGGTCACTCTCGCTTTTAGGTATAACGCACCGCAGACTAACCAGCCTATGCCAAAACCAATGACAAAGGCGATACCCAAGATAACAGATAAGCGAAACTCACCTTGGGCGATGAGATAATTAAAGTTGACCACATCTTGGTTTTGCGCTCCCAGCGCCAAGGTGATCAGAAAACATAACACCAGAAACAGAATGCCGAGTATTTTCACAAGTATTCCCTCATTGCGAAAGGCCTAGTGGCTCTTCAATTATGGCAGAACGACAAGATGCGAGGCACTTGTCACTGTGAACGTTTGCGTGGTACGACAACGAAACGTTGCTAACGCACCCTTGGCCTATCTCTCTGCCTACTCGCATGATGACAAGCAGCGAGGTTTTAGTTTTGGGTACAATATCTTACACAGAAGGTATGATTATGCAGGAAATTCGCCACGCAAGCTATGATCGATAGGCATAAAAAAACGGCATACTTGCAGCATGCCGTTTTTTTCAGCGTCTATCGCTTAACCATAAATGTTAACGCGATCACGAAGTTCCTTACCAGGTTTAAAGTGAGGGACGTATTTTCCGTCAAGCTCGACTTTTTCCCCTGTTTTTGGATTACGCCCCACTCGAGGCGCGCGATAATGGAGTGAGAAACTACCAAAACCACGGATTTCGATACGATCACCGCTTTCAAGTGTGTTCGCCATATATTCAAGGATTTCCTTGATGGCATCCTCTACCTGCTTAGCAGATAGATGGGTTTGCTGACTACAGAGCCTTTCGATTAACTCAGATTTGGTCATAAACACCCCGCTTTAGTATGTTTCTCAACAGTATAAATGCAGAGGGGGAAAATTTCCCCCTCAACTTATACATTATTCGCTCTTCGCAGCTTTAAACGCGTCAGCCATTGCGTTACCGATAGAACCTTCTTCGGTCTTGTTCAGGCTCGCGACGGCTTCTTGCTCGTCAGCTTCGTCTTTCAGACGAACAGACAGGTTAAGAACGCGGTTCTTACGGTCAACACCGGTGAACTTCGCTTCAACACTGTCGCCAACTGAAAGCACTTGCGTCGCGTCTTCAACACGGTCACGCGATGCTTCAGAAGCACGAAGATAGCCTTCAACACCTTCTGCTAGCTCTACAGTTGCGCCTTTAGCGTCAACAGCCGTTACCGTACCGTTAACGATAGCACCTTTTTTGTTCGCTGCCAGGTAGTTGTTGAATGGGTCTTCTTCCATCTGCTTGATACCAAGCGAGATGCGCTCACGCTCTGCGTCAACCTGAAGAACCACTGCTGAGATCTCGTCACCTTTCTTGTATTCACGAACGGCTTCTTCGCCAGTTGCGTTCCAAGAAATGTCAGACAAGTGAACCAGACCGTCGATGCCGCCGTCTAGACCGATGAAGATACCGAAGTCAGTGATTGACTTGATCTTACCAGTTACACGGTCGCCTTTGTTCTGAGTTTCAGCGAATTGCTGCCATGGGTTGGCTTTACACTGTTTCAGACCTAGGCTGATACGACGACGCTCTTCGTCGATGTCCAGAACCATAACTTCAACTTCGTCACCCACGTTAACCACTTTAGATGGGTGGATGTTCTTGTTGGTCCAGTCCATTTCAGACACGTGAACCAGACCTTCAACGCCTTCTTCGATTTCAACGAAGCAGCCGTAGTCAGTGAGGTTGGTTACGCGACCAGTCAGCTTGTGACCTTCTGGGTAACGGTTAGCAATTGCTACCCATGGATCTTCACCCAGTTGTTTCAGGCCGAGTGATACGCGAGTACGCTCACGATCAAACTTCAGAACTTTAACGTTGATTTCATCACCAACATTAACGATTTCTGATGGGTGCTTAACGCGTTTCCACGCCATGTCAGTGATGTGAAGCAGGCCGTCAACGCCGCCCAGATCAACGAACGCACCGTAGTCAGTCAGGTTCTTAACGATACCTTTAACTTCCATGCCTTCTTGCAGAGAAGCTAGCAGCTCGTCACGTTCAACACTGTTTTCTGACTCGATAACCGCACGACGAGAAACAACAACATTGTTGCGCTTCTGGTCAAGCTTAATTACTTTGAACTCGAGCTCTTTGCCTTCCAGGTGAGACGTATCACGTACTGGACGAACGTCAACCAGTGAACCCGGTAGGAACGCACGGATGCCGTTCAGTTCTACGGTGAAACCACCTTTAACTTTACCGTTGATAACACCGTTAACGGTTTCAGCTTCTTCGTACGCTTTCTCTAGCTGGATCCAAGCTTCGTGACGCTTAGCTTTCTCACGAGAAAGCTGAGTTTCACCGAAGCCATCTTCCACTGCGTCCAGGGCTACATCGACTTCACCGCCTACTTCAATTTCAAGTTCGCCAGCAGCGTTCTTGAATTGATCAGCCGGAATGGACGATTCAGATTTCAGGCCTGCGTCAACCAGAACGAAACCGTTCTCGATAGCAACAACAGTACCCTTAACAATAGAACCTGGGCGAGTTTCGATTTCTTTTAGAGACTCTTCAAAGAGTTGAGCAAAAGATTCAGTCATTATATTTAAATCTTCAATTTAATAAACGTCCACGGGTATCCTACCGCATGGGGTTGTTAAATATGTTAGCTATCATCCTTGCAGCTAACGGTTATAGACTGCTTATGCAGCCGATAATTTACTTTCAATAAACGCCAACGCTTGGTCGATCACCTCGTCAATAGACAATGAGGTTGAATCCAACACTAAAGCATCTGACGCAGGGCGCAATGGGGCCACCGCTCGATTGCGGTCTCGATCATCACGCTCTTGAATTTCACTTAAAAGGCGGTCAAAGGTAACATTAACCCCCTTGCCTTGCAACTGATGCTGACGCCGGCGTGCACGCTCTTCTGCACTGGCATCTAAGAAGATTTTAGCTTGCGCATGGGGAAAGACGACAGTACCCATATCACGGCCATCGGCAATCAACCCTGGCGCTCCCACAAAGGCGCGTTGGCGACGTAATAACGCTTCGCGAACACGCGGCAACGCTGCAACCTTTGACGCTTGGTTTCCTACTTGCTCGGTACGTAAGGTGCCGGAGACATCCTCGCCTTCCAATACCACCTTGACTAAATCACCTTCTGCCAAAAATTGTACGTCTAAGTTCGCGGCCAGAGGCACCAATGCATCTTCTGATGCGGTATCCACATCGTGATGAATCGCCGCTAATGCCAGTACGCGATAGATAGCGCCTGAGTCTAGCAGGTGCCAGCCTAGCCTATCAGCCAGTCGCATACACAAGGTTCCTTTCCCTGCACCACTCGGTCCATCTACTGTAATTACAGGCGCCTGTGTCGGCATAAATCTCTCCACGTTCGTCTACCCCACTCGCCATGCCCGCTCCTGAAACGTTACGGACACATCGATAATTCGGCGCATAGTATAGAAGAAATAGGCAAGGAAATCATTGCTGCTGAGCGATAACCTCAGCAGCAACGTCTAACCGTTCGTGATTACTCGTGTAAGCTAATCGCCGCGAGTTTATCGAAATAATCAGGGAACGTTTTCGAGGTACAGCCAGGATCATTAATAGTGACGGGGGTATCACTCAATGCCACCAGTGAGAAGCACATCGCTATGCGATGATCGTCGTAGGTGTCAATCGCAGCATGCGCCAGCTGCTCAGGTGGCTCAATGTAGAGATAATCGTCACCTTCCTCGACCATAGCGCCTACTTTTTTAAGCTCAGTCGCCATTGCATAAAGACGATCGGTTTCTTTGACACGCCAATTATAGACATTACGGATCCACGTCGGCCCGTCTGCAAACAAGGCGGCAACGCCAATCGTCATCGCGGCATCGGGAATATGATTAAAATCCATATCGACGCCTTTAAGCGTTTGTCGACGAGCGAGAACATAGTCATCTCCCCACTCAATCTCGGCGCCCATGGCTGCCAGTGCATCGGCAAACTGAATATCGCCTTGTACGCTGTTACGGCCAATCCCCGTGACTTTCACTTCACCGCCTTTGATCGCTGCTGCCGCGAGGAAGTAAGACGCTGAGGACGCATCGCCTTCCACCATAAAGTGACCTGGCGATTGATAACGCTGTCCAGCTGGGATCACAAACGCTTGGTAGTTATCATTTTGTACCTCAACACCAAACTGCGCCATGATCGCCAGAGTTATATCGATATAAGGCTTTGAGACCAAGTCTCCTTTAATGGTAATCCGCGTTTCTTGGCGCGCAAACGGAGCCGCCATTAACAATGCAGTAAGAAACTGGCTGGAAATGCTGCCGTCAATGCTCACATCGCCACCTGCCAGTCCGGTGCCTGTGATGTGCAATGGCGGGTAACCCTCCGTTTCCAAGTAACGGACATCAGCGCCAATGGCCTTGAGCGCTTCTACCAAATGGCCAATCGGGCGTTCTTTCATCCTTGGCTCACCGGTTAAGGTGACCTCGCCTTCGCCAAGGCAAAGTGCGGCCGTTAACGGCCGCATTGCGGTTCCGGCATTTCCCAAAAATAGCTCAGTCGGTTCTGCTACTTGAAATGCTTGCCCTAAGCCTTCCACAACGCACTCTGTACGATCGGCTGAAAGCTGATATTGCACACCCAATGAAGTAAACGCGTTGAGCATATGCCGCACATCGTCGCTATCCAGTAGGTTAGTTAACCGGGTCGTCCCTGAGGCCAATGCGGCAAGCAGCAACGCTCGGTTGGACACGCTCTTAGAGCCGGGAAGATTAATCTGACCGTTAACAGAAGAAATCGGGGAAAGTGTCAGTTGCTCCATTCTGGTTTATATCCGTGATGCTTAGTGCCCCCAGAGTAACCAAAATCCAAGCGATCTCACAATTATTATTTTTATCAAATCCTGTTACACGTCCAATCAAAAAACCGCTTCCTGTCAGGAAGCGGTCAAGGCTGAAAAACGATCAGTCACACGGTTAACAGGCCGCCACTCACCCATACCGGCTCGCAACGCCTACTGTTTACAATAGGTCAAACAACTAACCGTGTTTTTTCTCAAACACACGCATGAAGTCAACCAATGCTTGAACCCCTTCTACCGGCATCGCGTTATAAATAGACGCGCGCATTCCACCGACATCACGGTGACCTTTCAAAGCGTGTAGGCCCTGTGCGGTAGCGTCAGCAAGAAACACCTCATCGAGTTCACTGTTGGCCAGCTGAAAAGGGACGTTCATTAACGAACGGTTGTCTGGGTGGATCTCGTTACGATATAAGTTTGACTGATCAATGGCATCGTATAATAACGCCGCTTTTTGCTGGTTACGTGCGTATATTGCTTCAATACCACCTTGTTTTTTCAACCACTTAAAAACTTCAGCTGCCAGGTACCAGCCAAAGGTTGGCGGGGTGTTAAACATGGAATCTTTATCAGCCAATACCTTGTAGTTAAGCACACTCGGTAATACGTCTTTAGCAAGGCCTAAGAGATCATCTCGGACAATAACCAGTGTCAGCCCTGCAGGACCAATGTTCTTTTGCGCACCCGCGTATATGACACCGTATTTAGACACATCAATCGGACGCGATAAGATCGTTGAGGACATATCCGCGATAATCGGTTTGTTCGTCTCTGGCAGATCGTTAATTTCAATGCCGTCAATGGTCTCATTTGGGCAAAAATGGACATACGCGGCGTCATCACTTAGCAACCAGTCTTTGGCTGGCGAGATAGCTCGTTTACCTTCGCGCTCGCGTCGAACGTTAATCACATTCGGCGTGCAATAGCGCTTAGCTTCTTTAACGGCGCTCTCAGCCCAATAGCCACCATCAACATAATCGGCAATGGTCTGGTTACCCATCAGATTCATCGGCACCGCGGCAAATTGCGCACGCGCCCCACCTTGGCAGAATAGAATGTGATAGTTCTCTGGAATAACAAGCAATTCGCGAAGATCCTGCTCAGACTGACGAGCTAAAGATAAAAATGCCTGACTACGATGCGAAACTTCCATCACTGATGTACCAAGATCTTGCCAGTTCATCAGCTCTTTTTGCGCTTTAAGCATGACCTCACGCGGCAGCATCGCGGGGCCGGCTGAAAAGTTGTATACCTTATCCATGTTGGGGAGGGGCTCCTGCTTTTTTGTCATCACTTGTGTCTGTTGGACAGCAAGGATATTTTCTATTTTAAACGGCGTATGAATGATTTAACACGTTTCACCCTCATTTTGAAAGCATCCATGTGTATTCACACTCTGATTTCCTTTACGGTCTCTGACAATAGATAATAAAAAAGGGCGCAGTTCACTGCACCCTTAATCTTTAAACGCGTTCTGTGTTAAGCGTCTTGATCATCATCGGACGCTGGCGCGTCGTCCTGATGCTCGCTACTTTCTGACGAATCGGCATTTTCTGCCTTATTGGTCGCAGCAGCTTCATTCGCTAAGGCTTCCATTTCTTCTTCGTCAGGTTCCTCAATGCGCTGCAAACCAACGACTTTTTCGTCGTCGCTAACACGAATCAGACGAACCCCTTGAGTGTTACGCCCCACTTGGCTCACTTCTTCAGCGCGTGTCCGTACCAAGGTCCCGGCATTGGTGATCATCATCAGCTCATCGCCTTCACAGACTTGGATGGCACTCACCACCTCGCCGTTACGCTCGGAGACTTTGATAGAGACTACACCTTTGGTTGCACGGCTCTTAGTGGGATATTCATCCAACGCTGTGCGCTTACCAAAGCCGTTTTCGGTCACGGTCAAGATCTCAGCGCCTGCTTGAGGGATGATCAGCGAGACTACTTGGTCGTTCTCAGCTAACCGAATACCTCGAACCCCTGCAGCGGTACGACCCATTGCCCGCACGGTATCGTTTGAAGCGACAAAACGCACCACTTTACCGAATTGCGAGAACAGCATTACTTCACTGCTATCGTCCGTGAGCTGCGCGCCAATCAGGCTATCGTTGTCACGTAAGTTGACCGCAATAATGCCCGCACTACGTGGGCGGCTAAAGTCAGTCAATGGTGTTTTCTTCACTGTACCGTGGGCTGTTGCCATGAAGACATATTTATCTTCTTCGTACTCACGGACAGGAAGAATTGCGGTAATTCGCTCGTCTTCTTCCAGAGGCAGTAAGTTAACAATCGGCTTACCACGTGCATTACGTGAGGCATGCGGCAACTGATACACTTTCAGCCAATACATGCGGCCACGGGTAGAGAAGCATAAAATCGTGTCGTGGGTATTGGCGACCAACAAGCGCTCGATAAAGTCTTCATCTTTCATGCGCGTCGCGGATTTACCTTTACCACCACGGCGTTGCGCATCATAGTCACTCAAGGCTTGATATTTCACATAGCCATCGTGTGACAATGTCACAACTACATCTTCTTCGTTGATCAGATCTTCGATATCGATGTCGGCACTCGCCGCGGTGATCTCAGTGAGGCGTTTGTCACCAAAGCTATCACGCACCACTTCAAGCTCTTCGCGGATCACTTCCATCAAGCGTTCGGTACTGGCCAAGATATGCAATAATTCTGCAATTTGCTCCAACAGGCCTTTGTACTCGTCCAAGATTTTCTCGTGCTCAAGCCCAGTCAGCTTGTGCAAACGTAAATCAAGGATCGCCTGAGCCTGCTGCTCAGTCAGATAGTAGGAGCCATCATCACGGGCACCAAATTCCGGCGCTAGCCATTCTGGCCGGGCGTTTTCACCCCCAACCGCTTCAAGCATTGCCGACACACCACCGAGTCCCCAGCCTTGCTCCTGCAGTTCTTGTTTTGCTACCGCGGGAGTGGGTGCTTGACGAATAAGCTCAATCACCTCATCGATGTTCGCCAGCGCGACCGCGAGTCCTTCAAGGATATGGGCTCGATCACGCGCTTTACGTAATTCGTAGACAGTACGACGGGTTACCACTTCGCGACGGTGGTTAACAAAGCACTCCAACATATCTTTTAGGTTGAAGAGCTTAGGCTGGTTGTTATCCAGCGCCACCATGTTAATCCCGAATGATGTTTGCAGCTGCGTTTGCGCGTAGAGGTTATTCAGAACCACTTCAGCAACGGCGTCACGTCGGCATTCAATAACGATCCGCATACCATCTTTGTCAGACTCATCACGCAGCGCTGAAATGCCTTCGATCTTTTTATCTTTAACAAGCTCCGCAATCTTCTCAATCAAGCGGGCTTTGTTCACCTGATAAGGGATCTCATTAACAACAATGGTCTCTTTACCATTCTTGTCTGCTTCGATATCCGCCTTGGAGCGCAGGTAAATTTTACCGCGACCGGTTTTGTAGGCGTCTTCGATCCCTTTGCGACCATTGATCATCGCAGCGGTTGGGAAGTCAGGACCGGGAATGTACTCCATCAACTCATCGATGGTGATATCTTCATTCTCGATATAGGCCAGACAACCATTAACCACTTCAGTTAAGTTGTGAGGTGGGATATTGGTTGCCATCCCGACCGCGATCCCTGAGCCACCATTAACAAGGAGGTTAGGTACACGTGTCGGCAACACATCTGGGATTTGCTCCGTCCCGTCATAGTTGGGCACATAATCCACGGTTTCTTTATCTAAATCGGCGAGCAGTTCATGGGCGATTTTCGCCATGCGTACTTCGGTATAACGCATCGCCGCCGCAGAATCGCCGTCGATAGAGCCGAAGTTACCTTGACCATCCACTAACATGTAGCGTAGTGAGAAAGGCTGCGCCATACGAACAATCGTGTCGTAAACCGCACTATCACCATGAGGGTGATATTTACCGATAACGTCACCGACCACACGGGCCGATTTCTTATATGGCTTGTTCCAGTCGTTGCCTAGTACATTCATCGCGAATAATACGCGGCGGTGTACTGGCTTTAGGCCATCACGCACGTCAGGAAGAGCTCGACCCACAATGACGGACATTGCATAGTCGAGATAAGAGCTTTTTAGCTCCTCTTCGATATTGACTGGCGTGATCTCTTTAGCAAGATCGCTCATGGAGCCAACATCCCTTAAAATAATGTTTGCGTATTCAAATACGTGACCACGGAGAATAACACAAAGCCAACCACGAGACACGTTAATATGGCCAAGATGTATCACGGATCTCGTTAGTAAACGCGCTGAGCGAGTCTACACGGATAAAAACCCACCACTTCCGTATCCGGCTATGCATTTCCACGAATAAAAGCCCACAATCTGTCTGAGCGCGTCGGGGCGTACATGGGATGACAGTACGATTGGCGTCTTTTTATCGTGTTGGATTTCGCTATAATGCTGCAAAACCGATAAGGAAGCTGCAGTTATGACCCAGGTATCTAATGTCGATCCGGCAGAAATTCAAAAGTTCGAGGACATGGCATCACGTTGGTGGGACTTAGAGGGTGAATTTAAACCCCTACATCAAATTAACCCCCTGCGCCTCGATTATGTGATGGATAAAGCCGGTGGGCTGTTTGGTAAAAAAGTCCTGGATGTCGGCTGCGGCGGCGGGATTTTGGCAGAGAGCATGGCACAAGAAGGGGCTGATGTAATGGGGCTTGATATGGGGAAAGAGCCGCTCACCGTCGCGCGCCTCCATGCCCTTGAAGCAGGGGTTGATGTTCAATACATTCAATCAACGGCCGAAGAACACGCAAGCCACTATGCCCAGCAATACGATGTCATTACTTGCATGGAAATGCTGGAGCATGTACCAGAGCCTGCATCCGTCATTCAAGCTTGCGCTCAAATGGTGAAGCCTGGCGGCCATGTGTTCTTTTCAACCCTTAACCGAAACACCAAGTCTTGGTTATTTGCGATCCTCGGTGCCGAGAATATCCTGAAGTTGGTCCCCAAGGGGACGCATGAACATCATAAGTTTATTCGTCCCTCAGAGCTGATGAATATGATAGATGCCACTTCGCTATCAGCTACTGACATGACGGGGCTGCACTACAACCCGCTGTTCGATACCTATAAGCTTTCTAACGCTAACGTTGATGTGAACTATCTCGTTCACACGGTAGCCTCATAACCGAAAAGGAAGCAAGCTGGCATGACTCCGTCGACCGTTCTATTTGATCTTGATGGTACCCTACTCGATACTGCACCTGATATGGGAGAAGCGGCCAACCGTGTCTTATCCGAATTTGGCTTATCCCCTTTGACACAAGAGCAAATTTATACCCATACAAGTTTTGGGGCGAGAGGCTTATTAACAGCCGGATTTGGCGACCAGGCCAAACATCAGGATCCAGTCGCCCTGCGCGCTCGCTTTCTTTATCACTACGGCCAAGACATTTGCCAAGGAACGCAAATTTACTCAGGGATCGATGCTCTACTCGATAAGCTGGATCACTTAGGTGTTCCTTGGGGTATCGTCACCAATAAACCTGAAGGGCTCACGCATCAGTTACTGGCATTTTTCCCGCGTCTACAAAGGGCAAGAGTCATCGTCGGTGCAGACACCTATGCCCATGCGAAACCGCATCCAATGCCACTGCTCGAAGCCGCTAAAACCCTTAATTGTGTGCCACAACAGAGCCTCTATGTCGGAGATATCGAAAACGACATATTGGCAGCACGGGCCGCCAATATGGGATCTGTGGTTGCAGGATGGGGCTACGTGGGCGATCCTGCGCTTATTCGTAATTGGGAAGCAGATCATATTTTCTCTTCTCCAAATCAGCTTAGTGCCTTTCTTGGATCCTAGTCACACCCCACAAACTGTGGGGTTTGCTGGCTTTTCAATCAGTTAAAACCGATCACTGATCATCACGGAGATCAATCAAAATAAATTTTTTTTATTGCCAATTTTTGCCTTTCAGAGATTGAAATTTTCACTAATCTTGACGGCCTTGCGTCACTAGGTTGGTGATTACTAACTTTACGTGTGGCATCCCCAAGATATCCACACCTATCGGCACAAACCCTCGCTTGCAAATATGTGACTATATCACTATCTTGTAATCGACTCAGACGCCGACCCCTATATATAGTGTATGAGCGACATAATGTCCGCATAGAGGCCGACCAAAAAATCATCAGCATTTTATAAGAACTTGCGAAAAAGAGCAGTTTGGCAAGGAATTATTGGGAAAGCATACAAATGAACCAAGAAATTACCGTATTAAAGCGTGATGGACGCAAAGAAAATTTAAACCTCGACAAGATCCATCGCGTAGTGACTTGGGCTGCCGAAGGCCTCTCAAACGTTTCCGTTTCTCTGGTTGAGATGCGCTCTCATATCCAGTTTTACGATGGCATGCGTACCGAAGATATCCACGAGACAATCATTAAAGCGGCTGCCGATCTCATTTCTGAAGAAAGCCCAGATTATCAATACCTAGCAGCCCGTTTGGCCGTCTTCCATCTACGTAAAAAAGCCTATGGTCAATTCGAGCCACCTAAGCTGGTTGATCATGTGAAAAACATGGTAGAAAAAGGCAAATACGATAAACATATTCTGGAAGATTACAGCGAAGAAGAGCTCACCACGCTAGATAGCTATCTTGATCACTGGCGTGACCTGAACTTCTCCTACGCGGCTGTTAAGCAGCTTGAAGGTAAGTATTTGGTTCAAAACCGTGTCACTGGCGAAATCTACGAAAGCGCACAGTTTTTGTATATGATGGTGGCGACATGCTTGTTTGCGTCCTATCCCAAGGACACCCGTCTTGATTATATTCGTCGTTTCTATGATGCGGCCTCGCAATTCAAAATTTCTTTACCAACGCCGATCATGTCAGGGGTACGTACCCCAACACGTCAGTTCAGCTCATGTGTACTGATCGAATGTGACGACAGCCTGGATTCCATCAATGCAACGTCAAGCGCGATTGTACGTTATGTCTCACAGCGTGCTGGCATTGGCATTAATGCGGGCCGTATCCGTGCGCTAGGTAGCCCGATCCGGGGGGGGGAAGCCTTCCATACTGGCTGTATCCCGTTTTATAAATATTTCCAAACCGCAGTGAAATGCTGCTCTCAGGGTGGTGTTCGTGGCGGCGCTGCGACCTTATTTTATCCTATCTGGCACCGTGAAGTGGAATCACTGCTGGTATTGAAAAATAACCGAGGGGTAGAAGAAAACCGGGTTCGCCATATGGACTACGGGGTGCAAATTAACAAGTTGATGTATACCCGTCTGCTTAAAGGTGGCAATATCTCGTTGTTCTCACCGTCGGATGTACCTGGGTTGTATGATGCCTTCTTTGAAGATCAGGACGAGTTTGAACGTCTGTATACCCAATATGAAGCGGATGCATCAATTCAACGCGAAACAGTCAAAGCGGTCGATCTCTTCTCACTCATGATGCAAGAGCGCGCCTCAACAGGCCGTATCTACATTCAAAACGTCGACCACTGTAATACGCATAGCCCGTTTGATGCGTCTGTCGCCCCAATTCGCCAATCCAACTTGTGCCTAGAAATAGCACTGCCAACGAAGCCGTTAAACAATGTTGAAGATGAGAACGGTGAAATTGCGCTCTGTACGCTTTCTGCTTTCAACTTAGGCGCTCTTGAATCTCTGGATGAACTGGGCGAGCTGGCCGAGCTCACTATTCGTGCGCTGGATGCCTTGTTGGATTACCAAGATTATCCATTACCTGCCGCGCGTAAAGCGACCATGAACCGCCGTACGCTCGGGGTCGGTGTGATTAACTTTGCTTATCACTTGGCGAAACATGGGGTCCGCTACTCAGATGGCAGCGCTAACGGTCTCACCCACCGTACGTTCGAGGCGATCCAATATCACCTATTGCGTGCATCGGTTGAACTCGCGAAAGAGAAAGGTGCCTGTCCAGCCTTTAATGAAACCACGTATGCGCAGGGTATTCTCCCTATCGATACGTATAAGAAAGACTTGGATGCCATTTGTGACGAGCCGCTACACCTGGATTGGGAAACTCTGCGTCAAGATATTCAGACCCATGGTTTACGTAACTCAACACTGACCGCGCTAATGCCGTCAGAGACGTCATCACAAATTTCTAACGCCACCAATGGTATTGAGCCCCCACGTGGTTTTGTCTCGGTCAAAGCATCAAAAGATGGCATCCTGAAGCAGGTAGTGCCTGAATACCATAAATATAAAGATAACTACGAACTGCTCTGGAACATTGGTAGCAATGATGGTTACTTACAGTTAGTCGGTATCATGCAAAAATTCGTTGACCAAGCGATTTCTGCCAACACCAATTATGATCCGAGCCGGCATGCAAGCGGTAAAGTTCCTATGAACCAGCTGCTTAAAGATCTGCTCACAGCGTACAAATTGGGTGTAAAAACCCTGTATTATCACAATACCCGTGATGGCGCGAGCGACGGTCAACCCGAATCAAGCGTTGTGCAAGCTGCCGATGATGATTGTGCCGGCGGTGCATGTAAGATCTAACACAATATGCTAAGGGCCCTGGGGCCCTTTTCCAGAGGTTAATAAGATTCATGGCTTACAGTACGTTTTCAAAAATCAACAATGATCCACTTAAAGAGCCCATGTTCTTGGGTCAATCCGTCAATGTTGCCCGTTATGATCAGCAAAAATATGAAATTTTTGAAAAACTGATTGAAAAACAGCTTTCGTTCTTTTGGCGTCCAGAAGAAGTAGACGTATCAAGCGATCGTATTGATTACAACAAGCTGCCGGAACACGAAAAGCACATTTTCATCAGTAACTTGAAGTATCAAACCCTGCTGGACTCGATTCAGGGACGTAGCCCAAATGTGGCCTTGCTACCACTGGTGTCTATCCCTGAGTTAGAGACCTGGATTGAAACCTGGAGTTTTTCAGAAACCATCCACTCGCGCTCTTACACCCACATTATTCGCAATATTGTGGCGGATCCTGCGGTCGTGTTTGATGACATCGTGATGAATGAGCACATCCAGAAGCGCGCGGAAGACATTGCCCAATATTATGATGACCTAATCCAACTGAGTAACTACTATCACCAGTTTGGCGAAGGGACGCACACTGTTAATGGTCAAACAATGACTGTTAGCCTGCGCGCACTTAAGCGTCAGCTGTATCTGTGCCTGATGTCTGTTAATGCGCTGGAGGCGATTCGCTTTTATGTCAGCTTTGCGTGCTCGTTTGCCTTTGCCGAGCGGGAGCTAATGGAAGGTAACGCGAAAATCATCAAGTTTATTGCGCGTGACGAAGCCCTACATCTGACCGGCACCCAGCATATGCTCAATATTCTACGCAGTGGTCAAGATGATCCTGAAATGGCTGATATCGCCAAAGAGTGTGAGCAAGAGTGCTTTGATTTATTCAAAAAAGCCGCAGAGCAAGAGAAAGACTGGGCAGCGTACTTATTCCGCGACGGGTCAATGATCGGCTTGAATAAAGACATTTTGTGTCAATACGTGGAATACATTACTAATCTGCGTATGTCAGCCGTTGGTCTAGCGCCTGCCTACGACAACGCAACACAAAACCCAATCCCTTGGATTAACGCATGGCTATCATCTGATAACGTGCAAGTCGCACCGCAAGAAGCTGAAATTAGCTCTTACTTGGTCGGACAAATCGACAATGAAGTCAGTGTCGAAGAGTTTGGTGATTTTGAACTATGACCCGTATAACGATAGCGGTGAATGGCATGGAGGTGGGTGGCAACACCCACCAAAACTTGCTAGAACAGCTTGAAAATGCGGGAATACAACCAGAATATCAGTGTCGTAATGGTATGTGCGGAGCCTGCCGTTGTAAGCTCCATCAAGGCTCAGTCACGCAGGGCGATGCGATGGCGTTTGTGATGCCTGGTGAGATCCTCGCGTGCCAAAGTGCACCACAAACCGATATCTCGGTTGTGTTTGACTATCAACCCGCGGTGGTGAAAAAACAAGTTAACGAGGCGTGATAGCACATCACCGCCTCGCATTTCACCCTTTGCTCGTTTATCTCACATCACACTGCTTCTGATCGCAGCGCCCTAGTGTTAGTCGAGCGTGTTGGCGTCGATAAAGATGTCATCATGGCGTGTGAGAGACGCATAATCGGCGATCACTGGGTATCCACAAAGATAACGCCGCAACATGTCCAATAAGGCTGTCGCCATATAGCAACGCGCATCATCATTAGAAAGGTGCCGCTTGAAACTCAAACGTTGTCCCCATTCGCCCTCTGGGGTCGAAATAGCCACACATATTTGGCCATGAAGCTCCGGACCACAAGCGAGCCCTATTTGTCTCTCTCCTGGTGTAATCGTTGCACTCGCCATGGCCAATGACGCGGCTAACGGGTTCGCCACTGCCTGCTCAGGGATATGCACATTTGACATGACCCAGCCTTGCTCCACAAGATGTGCCGCTTGGCCATTTAATGTGCTCGACAGCCAACCTCCCGTAAACTGCTCGGCAACTTTCAAAACCATACCGTGACGGTTTACCTCAAAGGCCAGCGCTGCTGTCATTGGTTCATCTGACGAGACAACATAGTCAGCCAGTCGGTGCCGTAATGCATCTAGAATCGTGTCTTTTTCCGCATGATCAGCATCAATAAACAACTTCACTTCAATAAAAGGCAAGCTAGAGCGATACCCTAGAGTCACGTTTTCTGGAAGCACTAATGATGCCATCACATCGCTGATCCCGGACTCTGACAGGCCAAATGTAAACAAACGGTAACAAGATCGCAATTTGGCATGGTAAGTATGTAACAATTCAGGAAGGATCTGCTGTTCAACCATCGAAAAGAACTCAGACGGGACTCCTGGTGTAAAATAAAAGTGACACCCATTAAGCTCACAGTGGAAGCCACACGCTGTTCCTTTAGGATTGTCAACTAATCGTGCACCTTCTGGTAACATCGCCTGTTTGAGGTTACTCTGCGCCATGGGCTGGCCTCGGCGCTCAAAACGCTGTTTCAACTCATCAAGCCACGCTTCATTGAGGGTTAACTCAACCCCCATCGCCGATGCCATCGCAGCGGTGGTTAAATCGTCTGTCGTTGGCCCTAATCCACCATTAACAATCACGATCTCTTCCGTCTGTGATAAACGCACCAACTCAATCGCCATATCGTCCAATTCATCACCGATGGTGACACGGCGAGACATAGCAAGTCCGTTTTCAAATAAGACCCTTGAAAGCCAAGCTGCATTGGTATCCGTAATATCACCCAGCAATACCTCTTCTCCGGTAGAGAGCATTGCTATTCGTGGCAATGGGGCTTTATGTTGTTGATTATCCACCTTGCCGCTCCTTTTTTGTCGCGATCATCCGCTCTTGATTATGACATTAGACCGTGCAATGCACTACCCCACCCTGATCGTATACTTTACTTTACAACTCCGTACCTTTAACATTACACTCATCAGTTTTTTTATCTGCATAGGCAGTGCACAATGCGTATAAATTCACGTTATCTTTTGTGCGAACACAACAATTAACTTTTTATTAACACTGGTTAAACATAATATGAATAAAGTACTAGGAAGTTCGCTAATTATTGCAGGCACAACCATTGGTGCTGGCATGCTGGCTTTACCGCTCGCGTCAGCAGGCATTGGCTTTGGTGCATCCATGGCGTTGATGGGAGCCATGTGGGCATTAATGACCTATACCGCATTACTCATGTTAGAAGTGCATCAATACGCGGAGGCAGACGCGACGTTGCACAGTTTGGCAAAACAGTTTCTTGGTGATAAAGGGAAGTGGGTGGCTTCGTTTGCAATGCTTTTCTTGTTCTACTCCCTATGTGCCGCATACATTGCAGGTGGCGGTAGCCAACTGAATGAGAAACTTGCTCAATGGTCAGTCATCGAGCTCCCTCCTGCCGCAGGCGCGGTATTGTTCACGTTTGTTTTCGGCCTTATTGTCACACTGGGGACCAGTAAAGTGGATTTAATCAATCGAGGGCTATTCACTGTTAAAGTGCTGTTCTTGATTTTGGCTTTAACGCTACTGACGCCTCACGTTTCGAGTATCAATTTAGTTGAAATGCCGGTCGAGAGAGGGCTCCTAGTAGCCGCTTTACCGGTTATTTTTACCTCTTTTGGCTTTCACGGCAGTATCCCTTCTATCGTGAGATATGTCGGTATCGATTTGCCCTCACTACGGAAAGTCATGATTGTGGGATCCACTCTCCCCTTGGCGCTATACATCTTTTGGCAAGTCGCCAGCTTGGGCACTGTGGCGCAGTCTACCTTGATACAAAACGGTGAACTGTCTCAGTTCGTGGCGCTGATTCAATCCGTGGTGCACCAGGATTATATCGCCTCTAGCATCTCTCTTTTCGCGGATTTAGCGTTAGCAACCTCTTTCCTTGGAGTCAGCTTGGGTTTGTTTGACTTTATTTCAGACAGCTTTAATCGCCAAGACAGTGTGCGTGGACGCTTGCAAACAGCCGCCATTACCTATTTACCGCCTTTGGTGTTTGCACTGTATTATCCGCAAGGCTTTATTACAGCATTAGGATACGCGGCCATTGCGCTCGTTATCCTTGCTGTCGTCTTACCGGTTTTGATGGTACGTAAAGCGCGTAAAACAGTTTCAACCGACGAACACTATCAGGTCGTGGGCGGGAATATTGGTTTAAGCTTGGCCATGGTCGGCGGAGTCACTGTCGTTATCGCGCAATTTATTGGCTAGCCCCTCACTCTGTCTTTCGCCACACTCTTTTGTGGAGTGTGGCATTTATCCGCTTATCAAGCCTCGTACTAACGTACTTACCCCCGCTAAGGTACACAGTAGTAACATCGCACGACGCACAAATAGCGGCTTGACCCTTGGGGCGACGCGATAGGCTAACCAGGTTGCTAGCAACACAGCTGGCACTGCCAATACAGCCTGCTTTACATGCCACCAGGTCAGGTAATCGGTAGCACTTAAGGCCACTAATGAAAGAATACAGCTGACCACAAAGTAGCCAGCCAAACAGGCTCGCATTTTATTGACATCAGCATGTTGCAATACCAATGCCATCGGTGGTCCGCCAATACTGGTGGTGGTCCCCATCACGCCCGACGTGAAGCCGGCGACGAAAAAATTACGCCGATTCGGTGCAATATTAAAGCGCATCACACTCGCTACCACGGCAAGCAACACTGCCGTACCAATAATAATTTCAAGCATTTGCGTGGTCACCACCAGCATGATGCCTCCCGCCACCGCAGTACCAGGGACACGGCCCAGATACGCCCAACTCAGATCGCGAAACGAAAGCTGATGGCGGTATTGCCAGGCATTAATACTGGCCAACATCAGTCCGACCATTGAAATGGTCGTCGGCACCAGTTTCGGGTCGATCATTAAAAGAAGCGGAGCAGCAACAATTGCCATTCCAAACCCCATCAAACTCTGGACAAAGCAGCCCAATCCCAGGATCAGGGCCACGGCTATCGATACGCCGATATCTGGCATAATAAAGTTTCTTCACATTAAGTTAGATGGAGGGAAGTGTAACGATTTCTTTTCATTTCAGCGAGCACTGCTGGACAAGAATAAACTCGGACGTTGTCAATTGTATGTAACACGTCATACATGCGCCTGAATAGTCCACCGATTACTTTTCCGCATGAATAAGAAGATTACGCGGTGTTAACTGACGATCACAAAACTGCGTCAATGTGACCCGATAGCCGTGTTGCTGAAGAAACAAAACACGATCAAGTACCAGCCAATACTCCATGGCTCGACGGAACGCGCTTTTCACCACATTCATTTGTTCAAGTATGACAAACCTTGCTTGGCCTCGCGTATGATATTCAGCTTCATCAAAGTCGGCGGGAAGTATTAACCCTTTTTGTTCAGCTCCCCACCGACAAAACTCACCAAATCCGTGAGTGAGTTGTGACTTTTTAAGTGCCGGCAGTGGTAAGTATTGGTCACTCCCCTGCCAGTCACGTTGCCATTCATCAAAGCCCAATCGATACGTAACTTCTTGCTCTCGTTGACGACATACACGCCGCCCACCCGTTACGGCTTCTTGTACCGCAAGCTTAAGATCTGCTTTTGAGAGCACCAATGATGCGTGCTGAGCCTCAGAGGATAACGGTTGATATCTCTCGCCACTGATCAACTGATAACAACAGGGGGATACCGTGATCGCCTGCATGTCTGTGGCGATCGCTTTTTTGAGCAATTGCACATGTAGATCCCCACATGCATGGAGAGCCAGTCCATGATCGCAGCCCGCAATCACGGCCGCCGCCTCCTCGCTCATGGCATCCAATGGATGAAATTGCATGGGCAATGCTTTTTGCTCTGCGAATAATTGCCCTTGTTCACAAAGCGCAGCTTGCCACTCCAAGCTTTCCACTGGCTTACCGGTTGCCGCCGTGATACCTCGCCCTAAATAGCCTTTACCGGCACACCACTCTAGGTACCTTACCGTGCTATCCCTTTTGGGCATCGCACTCAAATATGCTTGAATTTGCGCCCATTTTCGTCCCGGGACTCCGACCCCTAATCGCGCATTGATATTGACGGTAACATGATTGGCAATCGGTACCGTCGTTAAATCCGTTAACTGAGCCAGTGCTGGCCACCATGTCGCTAGCGTTTCGATCACAGCATCTGGGTGCGCTTTAAGCGCCGCCATCTGAGTGTTCTCTAACGTTGCAAGCCATTGGCAAAGCGGCTCTGCATTTTGCCAAGGGAGCTGCGTATGTTCCATCGGTATTGGCCGCCATAGCCACTGAAATTGGGTAAGGATTTGGGTCAATTGACGAAACTGGTGACGATACAATAAGGATGACATGGCTAATCTTGAGGCTTTGGCTAACGCGTGATCAAAAAAGGCTGCCTAAGCAGCCTCGTCTATAAGGGCAGAGTCTATCGAACCGGCAACGGAATGTCCTTAAACATGTCGTCTATTTCTTGGTTGGTGCGAAGCACGACTGCCTTATCAATCATGTTACGGGTCAAGTGTGGTGCAAAACGCTCAATAAAATCATACATATAGCTGCGAAGGAACGTCCCCTTACGAAAACCAATTTTGGTAGTGCTCGCCCCAAAAATATGGCTCGCATCAATGGCGACCAAGCCCGAGTCGGCTTGGCTATCCATCGCCATACTCGCAATCACCCCCACCCCGAGACCTAGCTTGACGTAGGTTTTAATCACATCAGCATCCGTTGCCGTGAACACTATTTTCGGGGTGAGATTGGCACGATGAAACGCCTCGTCCAGTTCAGATCGCCCAGTAAAACCAAACACATAGGTTACTAGCGAATAAGCCGCTAAATCTTCAATTGTCAGGTTTTTCTTTTGTGCCAGCGGGTGATCTGGGGTCACGATGATCGAACGATTCCAGTGGTAACAAGGTAGCATCACCAGGTCTTCATAGAGGTGGAAGGCTTCGGTCGCAATGGCAAAGTCTGAGGTGCCTTTCGCCACGGAGCTCGAAATCTGAGTCGGTGTCCCTTGATGCATATGCAGTGACACTTTGGGATAGCGCGCAGTAAACGCTTTGATGACATCCGGTAATGCATAGCGCGCTTGAGTATGAGTCGTCGATATATTCAAGTTCCCCATTTCAGGGTGGGTATGCTCACTGGCAACCGCTTTAATGCTCTCAACACGCGACAAAATGCTCTGGGAGATCTCAACAATCGATTCACCGGCGGGAGTCACTTGCGTTAAATGCTTGCCACTCCGCTCGAATATTTGTACGCCTAACTCGTCTTCTAACAGCCTGACTTGCTTGCTGATCCCAGGCTGAGAGGTATAAAGACTCTCCGCGGTCGCAGATACGTTAAGGTTATGGTTAACGACTTCAACGATATATCTAAGCTGTTGTAATTTCATAGTGCAGACGCGTAAGCCTCGTGGGTAAGTGACAGCATTGGGTACATTGTTGATTATTTATATACCCAAACGCGGCTATTTAATAGGTTTTGGTTATATAAACGTTAGCGATTGCACAGTCACTAAGCAATTCGTTGCGCCACTATGCGCGGTTAGATCGCTAAAACCACATTATTCCCGTCACTTTATCGCAGATTCGAATATTATGAGCCACACTAATAGCAGCGTATGCGACGAAGCCGAAATGCAAGAATTAGAGGCGGATCACTCATGCTGCCTTCACCCCTGTATTGACGCTATCTCTGTCAGTTGAGATCGTGTATCTTAACCAGTTGAGTTTATTACAAGGAACATCGACGCTAAATTATGAATATTGCCTTGATAGCTGGCCTTTGTGTCATATTGCTCGGCCTGATTGTCGGCTACAACATATTGGCTCAACAACGTAAACAAATAGAGTCTCATAAGCGCCAAGAAATGGCTAAGCACATCGCCGTCATCGACGCGACCGAAGAGCTGATTGGTAATGCGCATAATCTGCCCTATAGCGGGACACTGTTAGTTTGTTTGAATAAGAAGATCTTGGATTCCTTGAAAGCCATGCATGAGGTTGATGGCTCTGATAAGTCGCTCAAGCAACGCATTAATGCAACACAATCACAAATGGATCAAATTAAACAAAGTTATTCCAACCGAGAATCGAC
The DNA here is from genome assembly GCF_900141775.1 of Salinivibrio sp. ES.052. Classification (GTDB taxonomy): domain Bacteria; phylum Pseudomonadota; class Gammaproteobacteria; order Enterobacterales; family Vibrionaceae; genus Salinivibrio. The sequence continues at coordinate 1,344,740 of NZ_FSRI01000001.1, forward strand.
GTCTTTTCGCGTCCCTGACAACGATCGGCAAGCGATCTCCATGCTAAAATTGGTAAAACGCCTTCGCTCAGTGGTTAAAGCGGAGCACTCAAAAGGGCGACTGGCCACTCAAGCATTTGTGACCGAAAATGCGCGTCTTGAGCAAATGCAATTGAAGATCAACATTGAAAACGTCATCAAGCGTGTCAATGATGCCAAAAATAAAGGCCAAATGGGCACCGCTCAACAGTTATTGAAAAAAGCCATCGACGTTGTTAGCCCAAAAACGGATGGATACTCGATGGAAATGAAACAGCATTTAGAAAAAATGCACAGCGACATTACTCATACTCTCAATACGGGTCATGAGAAATTGCAGTCTGAACAAGAAGAAGAAAAAAGTGACTTGGACGAGCTGTTTGCTCCCAAGAAAAAATGGTAGTGAGTGTAGCAAGATAGAGATTCAAAAAGGCGCTTTAACGCGCCTTTTTCGTTTTTGACCGTACCGCATCACAGTACTATCGCTGGCTGACTATATGGTCTAATACGCCATCGGCGGCCTGCTCTAGCAAATCAAGCACATGTTCAAAACCATCGTCGCCGCCATAGTAAGGGTCTGGGATAGGCCCATCCGTGTGCTTGCCCCAGCTTAAAAACAAAGACAGTTTATCTTGCTCGCTGTCCGGGCACTGCGCCTTTAAATCTGCCAAATTGCTGTCGTCAGCCGCCAAGATCATATCATGACGTATAAAATCTTCCTGACGGACTTGGCGTGCCCGGATGCCTTCAAACGAGTAACCTCTTGCTTGACCCGCTTTTTGGCTTCGTTTATCGGGCGGGTTCCCCTCGTGATAACCGGCTGTTCCCGCTGAATCGATATGCACCGTCAGACCTCTCGCCTTGGCACGGGCCCGCAGAACTGCCTCTGCCGTCGGTGAACGACAAATATTGCCTAAACAGACGACCAACACACTTGGCGACTTACCTTCGCTCACCATCGATAAAAACTCCTTCCAATAAACCTCTATTTTATCAATTAGGTACTGACCTTCCTAGTCTTCTCCCTCTATCGTCCCCGACGATTATTCCGGTGTTACGTTATAGTCCAACACAATAATATCTTCTAGGATGGGGCGAAAAACCGCTTTTAAGGCCGTATGCTCAGGATGCGGTAAATAGTGTTCACGTGCTACATGATCGCGAAACGTCATGAGAATAACATGCGAGTACCCCTGATCTTTTCCTTCAGGGCTATTATTTTCTCCCCACTCTACCGATTCAACACCATCAACTAAGCTTGGCATCGCCTTAAATTTTTCTTTCAGCGCTTGAATTTGCTCATATCGCACGTTAGAAATAAAACGCACCAGCAACACATGGCGAATCATTTTTACTTTCTCCTCTTCGCCTAAGCGATATCTATCGTTGATCATTCAAAAAGGTTTTAAACGCCTGCCACGCTTTTTGATCAGCGTGCTCTCGATAACGATCAGAGCCAAAAACGGTGAACGCATGAGGCGCACCTGAATAAACTTGTGACCAGTAAGTCACGTTAGCGCTCTCTAGTTCGTCAATAAAACGAGCAAAGTCAGTCATCGGTACCGCTTTATCAGCCCCGCCATGAGCGATAAATATCGGCGCGACACTTTCACTATAACGCTGTCCTTCCGGCGTCTCTAGTCCACCGTGAAAGCTAGCATAACCACTGACAGATATATCCCCCGGATTACGTGCTAGTTCCAATGCAACGCTCCCCCCAAAGCAATAACCGGCCACGACAGGCTTGGTGACCCCTTGGGCCTGGGCCGCCCGCATTCCTGATTCAATCAATACTTGCATACGCGCTCTGTCTTTATAAAGCTCGCTCGTCGCTGCCTTTTTCGCCTCTAATGTTTGCGGGCGATTGCCTGAACCGTACATGTCTAAGGCAAATACGCGGTAGCCTATGTCCGCCAACATATCAGCGCGTTGTCGCTCGTAATCCGTTAATCCATCCCAATCATGGACGATCACAACACTGCCTTTTTCCTCCACTTCTGGTATTGCCAAATAGCCAGAAAAGGCCTCACCATCTAGCTGGTAGTCAATTGAGGTACCGGCAAGGACGGGGAGCGAAAAAATAACCACTGAAGCACAGAGAGCGCGAATATATTTAGTCATCATTGTTCCTTTATCTCGTGGGTAGCGCGAACCATAGCGTCCCTTTACTATAGACATAAGTTCATCAACGATTGGAAATCAAATGTCAGAACAGGGTCATAAGCAACGTCAGCAAAAACTGAAAGAAAAAGTGGATGCCCGTATTGAGGCCGCTCAACAAGAAAAGGGGCTGCTTCTTATCATCACCGGAAACGGGAAAGGAAAATCGACTTCAGCATTTGGTACCGTCGCACGAGCGGCAGGTCATGGACTCAAATGCGGCGTTGCCCAATACATTAAAGGGACTTGGGCCTGTGGAGAGCGGGATTTACTAAGCCAACACGGTGTCGACTTTCATGTAATGAGTACCGGTTTCACCTGGGATACCCAAGACAAAACAGCCGATACTCAGGCCGCTCAGCAAATATGGGCGGCATGTAGAGCGATGCTCGCCGATGAGCGTTACGATTTAGTGGTCTTGGATGAGATCACCTACATGATCACGTACGACTATATCGACCTCGATGAGGTCATAGAGGCCTTACAACAACGTCCTAGCGAACAATCAGTGATCATCACCGGACGGGGTGCGCACCGTCGTTTGGTTGAGATGGCAGATACGGTTTCCGAAGTCAGAAACGTGAAACACGCTTTCGACGCTGGCATCAAAGCCCGCCAAGGCATTGATTGGTAAGCAACCAAGCCACGATATATAAAACGCTGCCCTGTACGATGTCACGGCAGCTTTTATCATGTTACCTTTCAATAAACACAGGTTATTGGATTTTTGAAGAGTGCGTCTTGGCTGATATCGAATGCGCCCACTCTACGTTATTCTCCCGACAAGGTTGGCGACATAGGCGAGCATCGATGCCTTGGTCACCGAGCAAACGCTGCCATAAAGCAGGGAGTGCACTCTCATCCAGCGGACCAGGCTCAAGCTGTTTCGGTGTCACTAACTGCCACTGCCCTTCTCCGTTTTGCTCCGCGAGTAAAAATTGAAAAGGCTGATAGCTCGCCACACCAAAGCGCAAATCGGTGACCACCTGCTGCCCGTCTCGGTCTTCAAACCGTATAAAGTCACGCGAAAACGTGCGAAGATCGGCCAACGTCTGAGAATCGGCTAATGGCCACTCACCCCGAGGCTGTATGACCCAATCTATCTGCTTATCTTTATCTAGTCGTGAAGCGAGTCCTTCCCAATAGTGGTCTTCTCCTATAACGATAACGCGCCACAGCACGGTGTTAAACGGCGTGGGCATAATAATGAATGGTTGCCCAGCCAACACGGTTCCAGAGGTTTGCGCTGTCACACGTGCTTCTATTTTTTCAAGCTGATACACAGAGCTTGCCAAGTAGGCCGTAGAAAGCACCAACCCAATACCACAGGCTTTTGCGCCACGATGTCGCCACATTAACGCCACCATCACACTGACCAGCAAGGGCACAGTGTACAAAGGGTCAATGATAAAGAGACTAGCGACTGCCACAGAGGGCACCTCTAACGGCCAGAACAACTTGGTGCCATAAACAGTCATTGCATCAAGCAACGGATGCGTAATAAGGACCGCTAACACCAGCGTCATCACTTGCCATAGCGGCCACTGGCTTCGCCAGCGCCACCAACACCAAGCAATCAATGCCCCGACCCAAGGCAACACAAATAGAGAATGACTAAACCCGCGATGATTCACTGTATTCGCTACCGGATCACCGTAGTCAATCAGCACATCTAAGTCAGGTAACGTCCCTAACGCAGCACCGGCCAATAACACGGTTGGGGAACAGCGTTTTCCCGCAACCAATCCAGCGACCGTTGCCCCCAGTGCCGCTTGGGTGACAGAATCCATAAAATGTCCTTTTCAGGGTTTTGCTTACCAAGATTAGATTACATAGCCCGATAGGTATTAAACCGATCATTGGAATAAATTAAGCAGTTTATCTGCGGTTTCTTTTACCTTGTCATCATCGGCTTTGTCGCCCAGTAGCTTTTTAATTCCACGTTGGGCTTCTTTACGTGCTTTTTCTTCCAAGACCTTGTTACTGCTTAGCAATTGCTTAATATCTAATTTGTAGCTCGGGGCCTGCCAAGTACCAGCCACGGTGACAGGAATCGTCACATCACGCAGCTCATCAATATCTTTACCACCTTGTCCTTTGCTCGATTCAACCACCGATGTAAATACATCAAAATCGAGTGTCTCTTTGAGCAGATCGGTTTGCCCCTCACTACGCACCCGCAATGCAGGCGCTTCTAATAGCAGATCATTGGTGCGTGCCATCCCATTGCCGAGGGTAAAGCTCGCAGTCAGTGCACTAAAGTCGGTTTTGCGCACTTCATTAGCGGCCGCCGCCGATTCGCCTTTTAGTGTCGCTTTGGCTTCTCTCAACATTTGTGCCAAATTAATTCCATTGATCGCACCATCTTCAAAGAAAATCGCTGCACTCCCTTGGATCGCTTGACGCAATGCATACGGCGATAAACCTTTGCCTTGTACATTGATATCGACGTTGCCTTTTCCCTCAAGCAAGTCAACCTGTGCTGCGTCTTTCAATAAAGGTAAAATGGCAATGTCGCGAGCTTGTTTACTTACTTGGTAGCGTGCTGGTGTCAAAGTCGTGTCCAGCACTCCTTGTGCAGTGACTGTCCCTTGGTATGCCTCGGTGGTGAACTCAGAAAGATCCACTTTCCCACGATTGATAGACACCTTTGCTTGCGTTTTACCAAGAGTAATATTGCTGATTTTAAGTCCTTTCATCACAAGAGAACCCGCGATATCAACCTGTTTCAACGCAGATAAGTCGGGTTCTTGTCGACTTAAAGAAGCCGTTGCGGTCTTCTTGCCTGCCGCATCGCGACTGTCAACCTGCTCACCTTCCGCTTGTTGCTCGGTGTCGTTACGATTTTTTGTCGCTAATAACGCATCCAGATCGATCCGGTTGGTATTGAGTGCAAAGCGGATCTTCGGTATCTCAGTAAGTTTTATGGCGACTTTCCCCTTCATCACCACATCGTCTGTATTCAAACGGCTTGTCATCTCAGTGATATCAAGGGTTTGCTGACTCACATCAAATACAATATCAGCCGCGAGTTCTTGGCTCAGTGACTGATTTGGCAATGCATCCCCTGAAAGCTGCGTGAGCATATCTAGCCCTTGCACCGTGACTTTGTCTTGCGTCTCAGCCACTGTGACTTGCGCTTTTCCAGAAGTTTCAACCATCATATCCGCCGTTTGCGCATTGACGTTAAAACCTAGTGTCGTCGCTTGGCCAAGCGAAAAACGATCTAACGTTATATTTGCCTCGTTGAGAACACTCTCACCTTGTTGTGCTGAGACCGTAAACGCGAGTTCACGCAATTCGCTGAGCATGGGATCAGCGGCCAATTTCAATTCCCCCTGACCTTGTGCGCCAAAGGTCGCTGCATTCTGCTCTCCGCGCAAGGACATTGAGAAGGGTGTCCACACATCGGTCTTCAAGTTGCCGACTTCAATATTGACATCGCGTAACGCTGTTTGGGTGGCGGCCTGATCATCTTTAATCACCACACTGGCATTCGTGACTCGCAATCCTTGCAGAGAAACGGTCCAAGCGGCACTTTGCCCCTTGCTGTCCGAGCTTGCTGACGCTGGGCTAGACGGTTGCTCGGGCGCAGCTTGAACAGGCTCTTGTCGCACTGGGACCAGGTTGGAGTCACCATTGACCAACGTCTGAATAAAAATATGAGGATCTTGCAACACAATCTCACCGACCTGCAGTGTCTGAGACATCAGTGGCAGCACATCAACGGATAATTGCGCCTGCGATAAACGCATCAGATCAGGCTCATCAAACGCTGGACGGTTTTTGATCGCCACATCAGCGATCGAAACCCCTAAGCTAGGCCAAAGTTGCCACTCAATATCGCCACCAATGACCAGATCATAGCCCGTCTGTTTTTCCACTTGCTCAACCAGCAAGGGTTTAAATTGGTTTGGATTAATGGTGGCAATCAGGGTCGCTAAAGCGCCAATTATGACGACCACCAATGCCGTTAAAATAAGGGCGATTTTTTTTATCATTGCGAGATGCTCCTTGTTCGCGAGACTCGATATGGCTAGCGAGGGTATTAGCGTTATCGACCATTATTTAACAGCCGGGTTCCTCGTTTTAAAAAAAATGCGCCCGAGGGCGCATTCCTATCATTCAGCCTTAATCTTGGCTAATGCGAGAGGCAACGGCCCCTTGCTGATTCTTATACTTGGCGTTATCCCTTTTATTATAGGGCTTATCTGCCGACCCTGACATGGGTTCAAAGCTTAATGCCCCAATCGGCATGCCTGGACGTAACGCCAACGGTAATCGACCATTGTTGTAAAACTCCAAGACAATACGCCCCGACCAGCCTGGATCAATCCGGTGAGCAGTGACATGGACCATTAACCCCAAACGCGCCAATGATGAGCGGCCATCTAACCAGCCGACAATATCATCTGGGAGCGTCACCGACTCATGGGTGACTGCCAATGCCAGTTGACCCGGGTGAAGATAAAAAGGATCACCATCGGCAATTTCTATCTCGTCACTCATGACACGCTCTAGTTGCGCATTCACTTCTTGTTTCTGACCCGATAAATCAATGAAGGCGGCACCATGATCATTAAACACTCGGAATTGATTACCGAGGGTCACATCAGCAGTGACACCCGAAATAGCTTCTTCAGCAGGGCGGGGATCTATTTTGATGCGGCCATCATCAAGGTGTTCTTTGATATGCCTGTCGCACAGTCGCATCGGACATTCCTCACGGTTAATAGATGGAGCGATGCTTGTCGCACCGCAATCATTCGACACGTTAGCCTAGCCCTCACCATGACAATAAAGCAATGTATGACGCCTTATATTACATGGTGAGCCACTCAGGATGATCGTTATCGTGCCTTACGCTTTCAGTAAACGTGCGATATGCGCTTTTAACACATCGATCGCAATCCGATTTTTGCCACCCCGTGGCACAATGATATCGGCGTATTGTTTCGACGGCTCAATAAACTGCATAAACATAGGGCGGACCGTCTTTTGATATTGCTCCATCACTGAATCCATGGTGCGACCCCGCTCAGCAACATCACGTTTCATTCGGCGTAACAAACAAATATCAAGTGGGGTGTCCATAAAGACACTCGCATGAATCAAGTTACGAAGGCGAGGATCGGTAAGCAAAAGGATCCCTTCGAGAATAATCACTTTCTTGGGTGTCATAGTGGTTGTGTCACCCATCCGAGTGTGCTCTGAGTAACTATAGACAGGCACATCGACCGATTTGCCTGCTACAAGCCCTTCCAAGTGTTCACACAGCAAATTATGATCCAGTGCTTGTGGATGATCATAATTGGTTTGTACGCGCTCTTCCATGCTGAGGTGGCTTTGATCACGATAGTATCTATCCTCCGTGATCACGCCGATTTGATGATCGCCGACTTTTTCCTTTAATTCCTTATAAATGGTGCTGGCGATCAGGCTTTTACCGGAAGCAGAGGCACCTGCAATACCGATAATAACGCAGTGGTGGTTGTTATCACTCATAATATGAATACCCAGAGGAAGCGTGGCGGAATCAACATAAACCGCCTGATTATAGGGAGTTGAAGCCGCTGGCGCCAGAGAAAATCACGCTTGTCTGACTGACCCGCCGCTTTAAGCCTGCTATCGCTGCGTATTGCTCAATCAGGGCGACACCGTTTGTACACTTATTTGTTCAGGTCGTGTTTCACCTTGCCAATAGAGCTGACTCGCCACCGTCGCCGCCATCTGCTGATATACAGCAGCATGATCACTGCCAGGGCGCGCCACCATACTCGGAGTTCCTGCATCGATATCTTCTCGAATAGCAACATGAAGTGGAACTTGGGCCAAAACCGGCACACCCTGCTCCCGTGCCATTTTCTCTGCGCCGCCAGTGCCAAAAATGGCTTCATGATGACCGCATTGCGAACAAATATGGTAGCTCATGTTCTCCACCACCCCAAGAACCGGCACCTCCACTTTTTCAAACATCGCCACGCCTTTTATCGCATCAGCGAGCGCGAGATCCTGTGGTGTGGTCACGACTATTGCGCCGGTCACGGGGAACTGCTGCGCCAAGCTGAGCTGAATGTCACCGGTGCCTGGCGGCATATCAACCACCAAGTAATCGAGCTCCGGCCAACGCGTTTCATTAATCAGCTGCGCAAAGGCCTTCGATGCCATTGGGCCTCGCCACACCGTTGCATTGTCTGCTGGCACCAAATAACCAATCGAGTTAGAGGCAATGCCATGGCGCATCACAGGTTCCATCAGTTTGCCATCATGGGTTTGCGGCTCACTATCTTTGGCTCCGAGCATAATTGGCAGCGATGGGCCATAGACATCCGCATCGACAACCCCTACCGATGCCCCTTCCGCCTGCAGTGCCAGTGCCAAGTTGACCGCGGTGGTCGATTTCCCCACACCGCCTTTGGCCGAGCTGACGACCAACAAATTTTTGACGCCCTTAATGAGCGACTTGTCGCCACTTTTTAGCGGTGCCACTCGCTGTACCAGATGAAACTGCTGCTTCAGTGGCGCAGACTGCGCGTTTAACCACTCTTCGAGCGCACGCATCACTGACGCCGCTGCAAATGGAAACGTCACCTTAAAGCCATTTTTATCCGCGCTGACCCAATGCGGCTGACTTGCCCACTGCTCCACCAGTTGTGGATGTGAAAACTGATTTAATAAGCTAACCGCGTCGTCCACATTAGCGAGCGGGGCAGGCGTGTCTTCTTTTTGTGTTTTTTTCTTTTTTGAGCCAAAAAACATGCATCACCATCCCATTGATTAAAATATGTTAGGCCAGACTGGCAGCGTTTAACCGATAAACGCCCTCACTCACGGCCTGCACTAGGCAAGGCATATCGTATCAGGTAAGATTTCCGCAATCATTCCATTCATATCATAAGAGCGAACAAACAAGATTATGGCTGCAAACCCACGGAAAATTCTGGTGACCTGTGCGCTGCCTTATGCGAACGGCTCGATTCATCTGGGCCACATGCTCGAGCATATTCAGGCAGATGTATGGGTCCGCTATCAGCGCCTGCGTGGCAATACCACTCACTTTATCTGTGCCGACGATGCTCACGGTACGCCTATCATGTTGAAAGCGCAGCAAATGGGTGTGGAGCCAGAAGCCATGATCGCCGGTGTGCAACAAGAGCACCAAGCCGACTTTAATGGCTTTGATATCAGCTTCGACAACTATCACAGCACCCATAGTGATGAGAACCGCGAACTGGCCTCATTCATTTATACCCAGCTACGCGATAAAGGCTATATCACCAGCCGTACTATTTCTCAGCTGTTTGATCCGGAAAAAGAAATGTTCTTGCCGGATCGCTTCGTCAAAGGCGAGTGTCCGAAATGTCACGCCGACGATCAATATGGCGATAACTGTGACAATTGTGGTGAAACCTACACCCCTGCCGAATTGATCAACCCTCGCTCAGCCGTGAGCGGTGCCACGCCTGTGATGCGTGATTCAGAGCACTTTTTCTTCGATTTACCACAGTTCGAGCAAATGCTTAGCGAGTGGATAAAATCTGGCTCGCTGCAAAGCGAAATCGCCAACAAAATGAATGAGTGGTTCGAAACCGGTCTTCAGCAGTGGGATATCTCCCGCGATGCGCCCTACTTTGGTTTTGAAATCCCCGACCAACCCGGCAAGTTTTTCTACGTGTGGCTTGATGCGCCGATTGGCTACATGGGGTCGTTTAAAAACTATTGTGACAAACGCGGCGATATCGACTTTGACGAATACTGGAAAACCAACAGTGATACCGAGTTGTACCACTTCATTGGTAAAGATATCGTGTATTTCCACAGCCTATTTTGGCCAGCAATGCTCGACGGTGCCGGTTTCCGTAAGCCAAATAACGTCTTTGTGCACGGCTATGTCACGGTAAATGGTGCAAAAATGTCCAAATCTAAAGGGACATTTATCAAAGCCAGCACCTACTTAAAGCACCTCGATCCTGAGTGCTTGCGTTATTACTACGCGGCCAAGATCAATAGCCGTATCGACGACCTCGATTTAAGCTTGGATGACTTTATCCAGCGCGTGAATACCGACATCGTCAACAAGGTCGTGAACCTGGCATCACGGAATGCTGGCTTTATCACTAAGCGCTTTGACGGCCAGCTGTCTCCTGTTTGCGCTGAGCCTGAGCTGTATCAATCATTTATCGATAAAGCCGAGCACATTGGCGAGCTCTACGAGGCCCGTGAATTCAATCGCGCTATTCGCGAGATCATTGCCCTTGCGGATAAAGCCAACCAGTACGTGGACGAGAAAGCGCCTTGGGTGATCGCAAAAGAAGAAGGTAAAGAGGCCGAACTACAGGCAATTTGCTCTGTGGGTATTAACTTATTCCGCGTGCTGATGACCTACCTAAAACCCGTGATGCCAAAACTGGCCGAGCGCGCAGAAGGCTTCTTGAACGATACCTTGACCTGGGAAAGCATTGCGACACCGCTTACCGGCCATCAAATAACCAAGTTCAAGGCGCTATTTAATCGTATAGATCCTAAAGCGGTTGAAGCAATGATTGCCACTAGCAAAGAAGATGCCGCCGCGGAACAAGCCGAGAAGGCCAAAGCACAAGGCCCGTTGGCGGATGATCCTATTGCTGATGAAATCGAGTTTGATGATTTTGCCAAAGTCGACCTTCGTATTGCCAAAATTCTTGAGTGTGAAGCGGTGCCGAAAGCAGACAAACTGTTGAAGTTTAAACTAGACATTGGCGGTGAGACACGTCAGGTATTCTCTGGGATAAAATCGGCCTACCAGCCCGAGGATCTGGTCGGTAAGCACACAGTGATGGTCGCCAACTTAAAGCCTCGCAAGATGAAATTTGGCATGTCAGAAGGCATGATTTTAGCAGCCGGCCCTGGAGGCAAAGAGATTTGGATCTTAGAGCCGCATGAAGGGGCTCAGCCCGGTATGCGTGTGATGTAAGCCAATACTCACTGGCACCGCGTCACCTTACGGTGCTGAAATGAGCGTAAAAGAGAGCCTTGATGGCTCTCTTTTTTATGCGCGCTTTTTATCAGGTATCAGTGAAACATTCAGCGATGCGTCAAAACAGTGCACCACTTCACCAGCACAGTGCGAAAACGGTTCATTTTTCTTTCATTATCGGCTACCCAGCCCCTTGCACAGGGCGTGACAAATATCTCATTTTAGGCACGATTCCTGCTGAATAAGTCATATCAGCGACTGAAACGCAAGGAGCGACTATGGAATGGCTATTAATGATAGGAACATTAGCATTGAGTATCGCAGTGGTGGTGGCGGTACAGCTTTTTCGTCAGCGTCCAGATTTGCACTTACACCAACTGCATGAGCTACGTGTGCTGTTACAGCATGCTCAGCACTTAGCCACCCAACCCAGTATTAGCTCAGACGACTATCAAGTGCTGTTGAACCAAACGCGTCACCTTCACCAACTGGCTCCCCAAGCACAAAAGCCGATGTATCGACTCTTTTTTCACCACCTTCATGCCTTACCGTCTTACGACAACGACACCCAAACGCGTATGAAAAATCGGGCACTGCAGCACATCGTCTACTTGGTGGATGAAGCAGTCCCGCCTGCATTGATCGCGCAACGCGACGACACCCGTTTGGAGGCTTATCAGCAACTTTGGTATGCCATTTTAGAACTACTGCAAGCAAGACAGCGTTACAGCCATGCGGCATACCAAGAGCAACAATCTGTGCGCAATGCCCAGCAATCTCTTACCTTACACCAGCAAATACTCGCGAAGCGCTTACGCCAACTACAGGCTTTGTCATTGGCCGACGACATCCAGCGAGAGATAACCGAGGTGTTAAACCAGCTCGCGCAGTCAGAACAACTGCCCTTTGAGCATAAAGTTGCGCTATCGCAGCGTGTAAACCGAATTATGCTTCACGTGCTCGACAGCTTTATCGCACGTGTACTGACGCGCTATCCCTGCCAACACGATGATGCACTTAGCCCCATCGCGCCGTTTCCTCAGTCAGGTTCGGGGCAATGACCTGCCTCAACAGCGTGTCGTCACCCCAATAAAAAGGGCCGGCAATCATGCCGGTCCCTTACTTTTTTAATTCCTTGACCACATTAACCAATGTGCATTTGACCGCCCATGTATGGACGCAATACCTCAGGAATTTCAATGCGGCCATCTGCTTGTTGGTAGTTTTCTAAAATAGCTACCAGAGTACGACCAACGGCCAAGCCAGAACCGTTCAAGGTATGCAGTAACTCAGGTTTTTTCTCACCTTTGCGGCGGAAACGCGCCTGCATACGGCGTGCTTGGAAGTCTTGCATGTTTGAGCATGAAGAAATCTCACGATAGGTGTCTTGTGCGGGCAACCAGACTTCCAGATCATAGGTCTTGGCAGCGCCAAAGCCCATATCACCGGTGCAGAGCAACACTTTACGGTATGGCAGGTTAAGCAACTGCAATACTTTTTCTGCATCAGCAGTCAGTGATTCCAGTGCTTCCATTGAGTCTTCTGGCTTAACAACCTTGACCAACTCGACTTTGTCGAACTGGTGCATACGGATAAGCCCACGCGTATCACGCCCGTATGAGCCCGCTTCTGAGCGGAAACAGGGGGTATGCGCTGTCATGCACAGCGGAAGATCCGCTTCATCGATGATTTCATCACGCACCATGTTCGTCAGTGGCACTTCGGCAGTTGGGATCAACGACATCCCCACCCCTTCTTCCGTCGCTGGCTGGGTATGGAAAAGGTCTTCGCCAAATTTAGGCAACTGACCCGTGCCATACAGGCTATCCGCATTGACCAAATAAGGCACATACATCTCGGTATAACCATGCTCATTGGTGTGCAGGTCGAGCATAAACTGCGTAAGCGCACGATGCATACGCGCCATTTGGCCTTTCATCACGATAAAACGAGAGCCAGACAGCTTCACTGCACTGGCAAAATCAAGACCACCGGTGAGTTCACCAAGATCGACGTGATCTTTGACCTCGAATTCAAATTGACGGGGCTCGCCCCAGCGTGAGATTTCCTGGTTCTCAGATTCATCTTTACCGCTTGGTACGTCTGCCGCAGGTAGATTGGGCACACCCATGACCACGTCATTCACTTTTTGCTGCAGCGCCGCGAGCTCTTTTTTCGCCGCATCCAATTCATCACCAAGGTTTGACACTTCTTCTAGCAATGGTGCAATGTCTTCACCCTTTGCTTTAGCCTGGCCAATGGACTTCGATCGGGAATTACGCTCAGCTTGCAGTTGTTCGGTGCGAATTTGCAGCGCTTTACGTTGTTCCTCGAGTTCACGCATAGCGCTAACATCAAGCGTAAAGCCACGACGAGCGAGTTGTTGAGCCGTTTCTTCCAGCTCGGTTCGAAGTAATTTGGAATCCAGCATGCTAATCCTGTGCTTTCGGGTTAATGACTGTAAATTGACGAATTTAAACCTTACCCAAAAAGGGTAATCTTGCCTAGCGCTTTTGCGGGCTTTTTGCATCCTGCTCAGCGAGAAAGGTGAGCTTTTCGGCGATTTTGATTTCTAGCCCACGATTGACGGGCTGATAGTAACGCACTACCCCTAACTCTGGCGGCAGATAGCGCTCCCCCGCCGCATACGCATTCGGCTCATCGTGGGCGTACCGATAGCCCTCACCATGGCCCATTTCTTCCATGAGCGCCGTCGGCGCATTACGAAGATGCATGGGAACGGCGGCATTAGCGGTATCTTTGGCATCACGCAAAGCCTGTTTCCACGCGGTATACACAGCGTTGCTTTTGGGCGCACTGGCTAAATACACGGCGGCTTGCGCGATCGCGCGTTCTCCTTCCGCTGGCCCCACGCGCGTAAAACAATCCCATGCGTTCAATGCCACCTGCATGGCACGCGGATCGGCGTTACCCACGTCTTCAGAGGCGATCGCTAACAATCGACGCGCCACGTATAAGGGATCACCACCCGCGGACACGATACGGGCATACCAATACAGCGCACCATCAGGACTCGAGCCGCGTACCGACTTGTGAAACGCAGAAATTAAGTCATACCACGCGTCACCCTGCTTATCGAATTGCGCCACTTTCTCACCGGCCACGTCTTTAAGCATTGTCATGGTGATCGGGCCATCGGCCATGTCTGCCAACATTTCCAGTAGGTTTAACGCCATCCGCGCATCACCACTGCACGCTGCTGTTAACGCCGCTTTCACGCCATCATCAAACGTTAAGGACTGCTCACCAAGGCCACGTTGTGAATCGGCAAGCGCTTGCTCAACCACCGCTTCCAAATCGCTCTCGTCAAGGCTGGTTAAACGGTACACACGGGCACGCGATAGCAACGCGTTATTAAGCTCAAACGAGGGGTTTTCCGTGGTGGCGCCAATAAAGGTCACTGTGCCTGCTTCTACATGCGGTAAAAAGGCGTCTTGCTGACTTTTATTAAACCGATGCACCTCATCGACGAATAAGACCGTCCGTACACCCGCTTGCTTATTTTGCTCGGCGCGACCAATGGCATCGCGGATCTCTTTCACCCCAGACGTTACCGCAGAAATTTGCTCAAGCTCAGCGTTGGCTTGACGCGCGGCAATATCGGCCAAGGTGGTCTTGCCCGTACCTGGTGGTCCCCAAAATATCATCGAGTGAAGCGTACCCGACTCAATCGCACGGCGAAGCGGTTTGCCTTCCGCGAGCAGATGACGCTGGCCGATGTATTGGTCAAGGTTAAGGGGCCGCATGCGCGCAGCGAGTGGACGAAAATCGTCAGCAAAATCGAGCGGTAAAGTCGACACGGTTACCTCCGGGGCAATTATCGTGGCTGGCGTTGATCGTCAACCATCACCGATTCCGGTGGGGTAAACGAAAACAAGTCCGCCTTTGGTGCCTGTCGGCTAAACTGGCTCAGCACGAATTGGCTCTGTTGCCCATCTTGTTCAACCACCTTAAAGCCCGTCAAAGTGCCATCCGGCTTCACGGTGACGTCAAATTCGCCAATCGTGCCTGTGGTTTTTGGCGTTAGGGTGAAGGTGTCGCCTGACTGTGTGATTTGGTAGGCCTGCCAATCACTTGGTTGATTGCGGGTCAGCAACACAAACGGTGTTTGCGCCGTTGCCTCTTCTAACCACATGGCGGTGACTTGCTCAACAAACGGGCTGTAGTACCACAAGGTTTCACCATCTGAAATCATAATGGTTTCATCTGGGGCCGTGGTGGTCCAATTAAACAAGTTTGGCCGCTCAATCGCCAACCGGCCTTTTGCTTGATGGATAACCTCCCCTTCAGGGCTTTGCACCGTTTGCGAAAACTGCGCAGTGAACGCATCAACTTGACTGAGTCTTTCCATCAAGTGTTGTTGCGCCTGTGTTTGCGCTTGCGCCGTGAATGCAATAAGTAGAGATATCACCGCCAATAGGTGGCGGACAGCTGAGAATCGAGTCATGAAACCTTCCATTCAATCAATCTTTGGGGGGCGGTGGCGCGATGACTTCGCGATTACCGTTATGGCCTGGTGAACTTACGACACCATGCGCCTCCAGTTGTTCCACAATGCGCGCCGCACGGTTGTAGCCGATTTTAAACCGACGCTGCACACCAGAAACAGACCCTCGGCGGCTTTCGGTCACAAATTCAACCACTTGGTCGAAAAGCTGATCCAGCTCTTCGCCATCGCCGCCCTTTGGCGCTTCTCCAGGTAGCAAGGTATCGGCTCCTTGCTCCCCTTTAGTTATTTCATCAATATATTGCGGCTTACCACGCGCTTTCCAGTTATTAACTACTCGGTGCACTTCTTCATCACTGACAAAAGCACCATGCACACGGATCGGGTGGTTGGAGCCATTAGGCATAAAGAGCATGTCACCCATCCCCAGCAATGATTCTGCTCCACCTTGATCAAGAATGGTGCGAGAATCCGTCTTGGTAGACACCGTAAAGGCCATACGCGTTGGGATGTTCGCTTTGATTAAGCCGGTGATCACATCGACGGACGGACGCTGAGTGGCAAGAACAAGGTGAATCCCCGCAGCCCGCGCTTTTTGTGCCAAGCGCGCAATCAGCTCTTCCACTTTTTTGCCCACCACCATCATCAGGTCCGAGAATTCATCGACCACCACGACGATATAAGGCAGCTTTTCCAGTTTAGGCGCTGATTCATCCATGCTGTCACCCGGTTTCCACAGAGGATCAGGGATAGGGTTGTTCGCCGCTTCTGCCGCTTTGACCTTCTCGTTAAAGCCTTTCAGGTTACGTACCCCGAGCGCGGACATCAGCTTGTAGCGACGCTCCATTTCTCCGACACACCAGCGAAGTGCATTACCGGCATCTTTCATGTCGGTCACCACTTCCGTCAGCAAGTGCGGGATCCCCTCGTATACCGAGAGCTCGAGCATTTTCGGGTCTATCATGATAAAGCGTACATCTTCCGGCGACGCTTTATACAGCATACTCACTAGCATCACGTTCACGCCCACCGACTTACCTGAGCCTGTGGTCCCCGCCACCAACATATGCGGTGCTTTACCTAAGTCGGTGATGATCGCTTCGCCAGCAATGTCATTACCCAGCACCACAGAAATGGGTGAGTGATTGTTCTTAAACCGCTCACTGCCAACCACTTCTGACATAAATACCGTTTCACGATGCTCGTTCGGTAACTCAAGGCCGATGTAAGGCTTACCTGGGATCACCTCGACTACGCGTACGGCAGTCGTGGATAAGGCGCGCGCCAAGTCTTTGGATAACCCCGATATACGGGAGACCTTCACCCCGGGGGCCAAATCTAGTTCAAACCGTGTGATCACCGGGCCTGGGTACACACCCACCACCCGCGCTTGTACTTTAAAATCTTCTAACCGCGCTTCAACCAAGCGGGCAATCTGCTCTAACTCTTCACGCGTCGCCTGCTCTGCGGTATGGCGGGCGGGATCGAGCAAGTCGAGGGTCGGGAACGGTTCCGCGGGCCTAGGAAGGTCAGGCTCATCTTTAACCAAGAAAGGATGATCCAACCCAGCCGCCTGCTGCTGAGCTTTTTGTGCTTGGCGAATCGTTTCTTGGAACGGGTCCTCATCGTCATCCGTACCGCCGCTCGCCTGCTCGGCGCGCTCAAGCTCTGACAGGCCATCTTGATTGCCATAGGTGGTGTCAGCGTGGCTGTTCGCCGATGCTATGCGCTCACTGTCCGGATTCTCGGTTTGCGATGCTTCGCGGGTTGCATCTTGATGGGCGGACGCAGGATCAACGTGTGCCTCATCAACCTCAACGCGCGAAGACGATACAGACGTAGATTCCTCGTGATCGATGGCGACATGCCACTGTCCTAATGACGGCTCGTCTGATTGATCGTCATGGTTAGCGGCAACACCCGGCTCGTCGGCGGTACGTTGGTCTGCTGCTGAACGCGCTTGCCCACCAAAGATGATCGGCGACTCGGTCTTGTCAGATGAACTCTCATCAGCAGTCGTGCTCCCCCCCTTATCCGGTGTTGTCGGTGTCAGACGGCGTAAATCACTTAGCTCCATCGGCTCAGATGCATTGTGTGTCGTGCTCGATGCACGCTGTATCTCCGTTTCTACACGCACGCCTAACTCGGTAGGCGCGTCCCCGCGTATCCGATTCACCGCCCACGTCACGCCATTGAGTGTCATCGCGCCAAGACGATCAACAACGGTTAACCAAGAAATGCCGGTGAACAGGGTAAATCCCGCCGCCCAACCAAACAGCATCACCAAGGTGGTGCCTAAGACGTTAAATAACGGCAAGGCTAAACTGTTGGTCACATCGCCCATGACCCCCCCCGATGAAAAGTGCCAAAAGTCATCAAAGTTAAGATCGGCCAAAGAACCACTGGTTAAAAACAGGATAAACAGCCCCAATATGCGCGCGCCAATAATGGTGTAGTTGATGGGCTCATCGTCGCTGCGGCGACGTAAGAAAACCCAGCCACCAAGGATTGAGGCTGGCGGCAAAGGGTAAGCAAGTATACCGAAGGAAAAGAAAAGACTGTCCGCAAGCCATGCGCCCATGGCGCCCGCTGCATTGTGCACATCACCATGCCAAGCAGTTTGCGACCAGGATGGGTCGGCAGGATTAAAAGATAACAAGGCCACCATGGTAAAAACTGCTGCCGCGAGCACCAAGATAAACCCACACTCTTTTAATCGCTGAACGCCATCTAAACGCGCTTTCGGCTGAGCCGCTTTCGGCTCTCGACGTAAAGAAAACTCCATCATCACCTGTTTAATATTGTTCGTTAACCGCATCCCTCACCCTGATTTGAGGCTTGCTTCTATTGCTCTGACTTTATCACATTCATGCCATGACGGCAGGCATGATGCGTGTTTACGCGAAATCTTTACCGAGATATCACATATTCTATCCATTCCGCACAAAAAATAAGCCGAGCTCAAGGCTCGGCTTTATTATGCATTGCACCATCCTGTCACTACACCACTAACGCGTGTGGATCACCAGGTGGTTGCTTTGTTTAACCTCTTCCATAACGACGTAGGTACGTGTGTCATTCACGCCGGGTAAACGCAGCAACGTTTCACCCAATAACTTGCGATATGCCGACATATCCGCTACTCGTGTTTTAAGCAGGTAGTCGAAATCCCCTGACACTAACGAACACTCTTGGATGTCTTCGAGTGTCTGCACGGCTTTATTAAATTGCTCAAACACATCAGGCGCACCGCGGTTGAGTGTGATTTCGACAAACACCAACAGTGATGCGTCTAAATACTGGGGGTTAAGCAGCGCAGTGTAACCAAGAATATAGCCTTGACGTTCTAAACGTCGAACACGTTCTAGGCAGGGGGTTGGAGAAAGACCGACACGTTTTGATAACTCAACGTTGGAGACGCGTCCATCCTTTTGGAGCTCGTTCAGGATGTTGCGATCAATACGGTCCAATTCCTTGGAGGGCTTGTTTTTGGTATCTACCATTTTTTATTCCACCTTGTTACTTCCTTGCAAAAAGATATACCAAATTAAATAACATCTAAACAATCTTTAGCATCAAATGCTGGTTTGTTCCCTTTATACTAGCTTGAAAATTGACAATATCAATAACAAGCCAGCCGATAACACTGAATAAACAAGAGGTGACAGCATGATCATTGGCGTTCCAAAAGAAATCAAAAACCACGAGTACCGCGTTGGTATGGTGCCAGCGAGTGTTCGCGAGCTTATTTCTCACGGCCACTCTGTCTACATTGAGACCAACGCTGGTAACGGTATTGGTTTCTCTGACGACGACTACAAAGCCGCCGGCGCATCTATCCTTTCTACGGCTGCTGACGTCTTTGCCAAGGCAGAGATGATCGTCAAGGTTAAAGAACCACAAGCTGTTGAGCGTGCCATGCTCCGTGAAGGGCAGATTTTGTTCACCTATTTGCATCTTGCACCAGATTTTCCGCAAACAGAAGACTTAATTAAAAGTAAAGCCATCTGTATTGCCTATGAAACGGTAACAGATTCTAAAGGTCGATTACCACTACTTGCGCCTATGTCTGAGGTCGCAGGTCGTATGTCTATTCAAGCAGGTGCACAAGCACTTGAGAAGTCACACGGTGGTTCAGGCATGTTGCTCAGTGGTGTACCGGGCGTTGAACCTGCGAAAATCGTGGTACTAGGCGGCGGTGTTGTTGGCTCTAACGCCGCACGTATGGCGGTCGGCCTCCGTGCCGACGTCACGATTCTCGACAAGAATGTCGATACTCTACGCCGCCTGGATGAAGAGTTCCAAGGCCGTGCCAAAGTGGTCTACTCCACAGAAGAAACCCTTGAACAACACGTATTGAACGCCGATCTGGTTGTCGGTGCCGTGCTGATCCCAGGTGCTGCCGCACCCAAGCTGGTTAATGAAGACCATATTCAGCGCATGAAGCCAGGTGCTGCCGTGGTGGATGTCGCTATTGACCAAGGCGGTTGCTTTGCAACATCGCATGCAACGACACACGCCGATCCCACTTATATCGTCGATGACGTTGTCCATTACTGTGTGGCTAACATGCCAGGTGCCGTGGCGCGCACCTCAACGGTGGCACTCAACAACGCGACCCTGCCGTACATTGTGAAGCTGGCGAACAAAGGCTATCGTGATGCATTGGTTCAAGATGAGCACCTGCGTAACGGCCTCAATGTTATCGATGGTCAAGTGACCATCAAGGAAGTCGCAGAAGGCTTTGATTTACCTTACGTCACAGCCATTGATGCGCTTAAGTCCGCGCATTAATCGGTAGCACCAATACGAGAAATAGAGGGCACCATCACGGTGCCCTTTCTTTACCTTTCTAATTTACCTACAATCAGTCCATTCAAAAAACGAACCTCTTTCCTGCTCGGAGACGTGAATGAGTAACATTAAGCATGCGAACCTGTTGATCCTGGGTTCAGGCCCGGCTGGCTATACCGCCGCTGTTTACGCCGCGCGCGCTAACTTAAACCCTGTGATGGTGACCGGAATGCAACAAGGTGGCCAACTCACGACCACCACCGATGTTGAAAACTGGCCTGGCGATCCTGAGGGACTGACCGGACCGGCATTGATGGATCGTATGAAAGCCCATGCGGAAAAATTCGAGACTGAGATTATCTTTGATCACATCAATGACGTGGACTTATCCTCACGCCCGTTCCGCTTAAAAGGCGATAGCGGTGAGTTCACCTGTGACGCGTTGGTTATTTCTACCGGTGCCTCTGCGCAATATCTTGGGCTTCCATCTGAAGAGGCGTTTAAAGGACGGGGTGTCTCAGCCTGTGCGACCTGTGATGGTTTTTTCTATCGCAATCAAAAAGTCGCGGTGATTGGCGGAGGGAATACCGCGGTCGAAGAAGCGTTATACCTATCGAACATTGCCGCTGAAGTACATGTGGTACACCGTCGCGAGAACTTCCGTGCGGAGAAAATCCTCATTGATCGGATGATGGACAAGGTCGAGAACGGGAATATTGTCCTTCATACTAACCGCGTGTTGGATGAAGTATTAGGCGATGATATGGGCGTCACCCAAGCGCGCTTGAAAGACACCCAGAGCGATGAAACCGAAACACTGGATGTGATGGGTGTGTTTGTTGCCATTGGCCATAAACCGAATACCGATATTTTCGCGGGCCAATTGGACATGGAAAATGGCTACATCAAGGTCGAGTCGGGCCTTAATGGTAACGCCACCCAAACCAGCGTTGAGGGTGTCTTTGCCGCCGGTGATGTAATGGACCATATATACCGTCAAGCAATTACTTCTGCTGGAACCGGTTGTATGGCCGCATTAGATGCCGAGCGCTACCTCGACGCATTGGCAAATAAATAAGCCCACACTCTCATGCAGGTCACCACTCGGTGGCCTGTTCAGCCTGTTGGCAGGCATGCATAAAATAATAAGACGATATGGATAAATCTAAACAGCGGGCGCTAACCCAATGGCTCAAGTCGCAGAGCACGTTAGCCAAACCCTGGTTAGTTGCGACGATCAGCATTGCACTCCTCTCTGGTGTGCTTTTGATTGCCCAAGCAGCACTTCTCGCCCACCTGCTGCATCAACTGATTATTGAACAAACAGATAAATTTGCCTTACTCCCAAGCTTTATCACCCTTGCTGGGGTCGTTGTCGTTCGCGCAGTATGTAGCTGGGCGAAAGAGCAGACCGGTTATCGCTGTGGTGAAGCCATCCGGCAGCACATTCGTCAGTTAATTTTAAATCGTCTCCATGCTCTCGGACCGGTCAGTATTCAAGGGCGCCCTGCGGGCAGTTGGGCGAGCCTCATACTGGAGCAAGTCGAAGAATTACAGGACTTTTTTGCTCGGTATTTGCCCCAAATGGCGATAGCCGTTTTGATCCCATTCGTTATCCTTGTGGCTGTTTTCCCAATCAATTGGGCATCAGGGCTGATTTTTTTGATCACCGCCCCACTGGTCCCATTTTTTATGGCATTAGTCGGCATCAAAGCCGCAGACGCGAACCGCAAGAATTTTAAAGCTCTGCAACGTCTGTCAGGTTATTTCTACGATCGCTTGCGTGGGCTCCCCACACTCAAGCTCTTTAACCGAGTCGAGGCCGAAGCCGAGCAACTACACCTAGCCTCACACACGTTTCGCCAACGTACCATGGAAGTGCTTCGCCTCGCTTTTTTATCATCGGCTGTGCTGGAATTCTTCACCGCGATTTCCATTGCCGTGGTCGCGGTCTATTTTGGTTTTAGCTTTATTGGTGAGCTTGATTTTGGTCACTACGGTGCCCCGATTTCGCTGTTTACCGGTTTATTCGTCTTAGTGCTGGCGCCCGAGTTTTACCAGCCATTGCGCGATCTCGGCACCTTTTATCACGCCAAGGCACAAGCCATTGGTGCCGCCGAGTCTATCGTGGATTTTCTTGATGCCCAGCCAGACACTGGTACACAAGGTGATGAGACACCAGATTTATCGGCGGTTGCAATCAACGCGCACGATCTTGAGGTACTCAGCCCAGACGGCACGGTATTAGCGGGACCAATGAGTTTTCATATCCAACCCGGAGAACATGTGGCTCTCGTGGGGGTCAGTGGCGCAGGTAAATCAAGCTTGCTTAATGCGCTTTTAGGGTTTCTTCCTTACCGAGGCAGCTTAACCATCAATGGGTACGAGCGCAGTGAACTTGCTTTGTCCCATTGGCGTCAGGCAATTAGCTGGGTGGGGCAAAACCCACAGCTATTCCATGGCACTATTCGCGATAACATTGCGCTGGCTAACCCAGACGCGAGCCCAGAATCCATTAATCATGTGATGACACAAGCTTACGTGGATGAATTTGTGATGAGGCTGAAAGACGGTTTAGCCCACCCGATAGGTGACCGCAACGGCGGTTTATCCGTCGGTCAGGCTCAACGTATTGCCGTTGCACGCGCTTTACTACAAGAAGGGGCTTTTTGGGTGTTAGACGAACCAACCGCAAGCTTAGATGCCCATAGTGAAAAGCTGGTCATTGAGAGCTTACAGTCTGCCACTCAGGGTAAAACCTGCCTGCAGGTCTCTCACCGCTTAGATGTGCTAGCTAACAGTGACCAAGTCTGGCTAATGGCTGACGGACAATTGGTTCAACAAGGTCGTTATCAGGAACTGACTAAAACGGGGCCACTGGCTGACATGCTGGCCTCTGCTGATAGGAGAAATCTCGATGCGTGAACTACTACCCTATCTGCGTCTTTATAAACGCCATTGGTTTGGGTTGAGTCTAGGCATGGTGTTGGCATTCGCCACACTGTTTGCCGCGATTGGCTTGCTAACACTCTCGGGATGGTTTATTGCCGCCGCCGCAGTTGCAGGCATCGCCGGTATTGCCACCTTCAACTACATGTTACCAGCCGCTGGCGTTCGGGGATTTTCGATTGGCCGTACCTTTGGCCGTTGGGCGGAGCGCGTGGTCAGCCACAACGCAACCTTCAAGTTGCTCGCGGATCTACGGGTTTCCTTTTTCCGCAAGTTAGCGCCTTTGGTCCCAGATCAGAGTCTCAACATGCGTGACGGTGATTTGCTAAACCGTATGGTGGCAGATGTCGATGCCATGGATCACGTTTATTTACGCTTAATCAGTCCCATCGTGGTCGGCGTCCTTGGCGTGCTCGCTATCAGCCTGTTCCTAGGCTGGTTTGACCCCACGCTCGGCCTTGCTCTTGGGCTGAGCCTGCTGACTCTACTTATCGGCCTACCTATTGTCTTTTACCGACTGGGCAAAGAGCAGGGGCGAGATCAGTTAGAGCAAAATGCGGCAACACGTATTGCTCTGCTTGATTGGTTACAAGGTCATGCGGAATTGGCACTATTCGGTGCCCGTGAACGCTATCGAGCACGCATCGATGATAGCGAACAAGCGATGTTAAACGCACAAGCGCATATGGCGCGTATTACCGGCCTCGCGAATGGCGTCCTGGTGGCAGCCACTGGTTTAACCCTGGTACTGATGATCTGGCTCGCCGCAGACGGCGTGGGAGAGCGTATGCCAGGCGCGATGATTGCAATGGTCGCTTTCACCACAATGGCCAGCTTTGAGTTAATGATGCCAATCAGTGCGGCGTTCCAGTACTTGGGGAAAACACTGACAGCCGCAAAACGACTCAACGCGATCACTGAACGCGAGCCCAGTGTGCCTTTTCCATCAAATGGGCATATGGGCCCAGCAACAGGCGCTATCGTGTTTGATAATGTCAGTTACCAATACCCTGGGGCGGCACACGACGCCGTGTCAAATATTTCACTGCAGATCACCCCAGGCCAAACCTTAGCACTGTTAGGCCGCACCGGTTGTGGTAAATCGACATTGCTCAGTTTGCTCACACGCGCTTGGGACCCAACCCAAGGTCAGATCCACTTGGACGGTGTGCCTTTGACCGAATGGCACGAATCCGCGCTACGCGATGCGATGTCAGTCGTCACTCAACGTGTCGACCTCTTTAATGGTTCATTACGTGACAATCTGTTACTTGCCTGCCCACACGCATCGGACAGCGACTTGGCTCACACACTTAAGCAAGTCGGCTTAGCTCGCCTATTGGACGGTCAAGGGTTGAATGCATGGTTAGGTGATGGCGGACGTCAGTTGTCGGGGGGTGAGCGCCGCCGTTTAGGGATTGCGCGTGGGTTACTACACCCCGCACCGATCATGCTGCTTGACGAGCCGACTGAAGGTTTAGATGTGCAAACTGAAGCGGAGATCCTATCCTTACTAGAAACCCATTGCCAAGATAAAACGGTGATTATTATTACGCATCGGCTTGTCGGCTTGGAAATCATGGATACCGTCTGCTTAATGGATGCGGGTCAGATTGCCGAACAGGGTACGCACCAGTCGCTCCTTGATGCTGACGGACGGTATGCGCAATTAATGCGCCGCCTTTAATCAGAGCGTATTATATGACTCTCTTCTTACCGTCTTTAGCACAAGACGATTTTCGATTTCCGCCCGTGACCGACGCTCTGACCCATCCCGATGGTTTGCTCGCTATAGGGGGCGATCTATCAGCAGCTCGGCTCATGTCTGCTTATCGTAGCGGTATTTTTCCTTGGTTTGGCGAGGATGATCCCTTGTTATGGTGGTCCCCTAGCGAACGAGCAATTATTCAACCGACTGATTTTCATGCCAGTAAAAGCTTACGAAAAGCGGCTAAAAAATCTAAATCCATCATTACGTTAAATCGTGCATTTGATGCGGTGATCGCCACATGTGCAGAGATCAGAGGACCAGATCAAACTTGGATCACTGAGCAAATGCAAACTGCGTATTGCCAGCTTCATCGTCAAGGCGATGCCCATAGTGTTGAAGTGTGGCGAGGCAATGATTTAGTCGGCGGGCTTTATGGCGTGTCAGTTGGTCGTATTTTCTGTGGCGAATCCATGTTTTCACTAACCACGAATGCATCTAAATTCGCACTGTGGCAATTTAGCCAGTATTTCGCGCAACAGGGCGGGCAGTATATTGATTGCCAAATGATGACCCCACACCTTGCCTCCCTGGGTGCAAAACCTTGGCCCCGTGATGCCTTTATCAATGCCCTCAAGGCACATCGCGACCCACCGATCCTCCGTGGGGAGCTTTCACACCCTATTGCCGATTGGAGTAAGAAATGAGTGTTGGGATCCAAGTTGGTGTCACCCCCATCTCGTCTTGCCAATACCTGGCGGATCAAAATGAACAGCTCGCCGTCGTATTGTCTGGGGACTATCATCAGCCTGAACGCTATGGTGCATTGTTGGCCGCCGGTTTTCGTCGTAGCGGCAACCTTATCTACCGACCCCACTGTCCCCAGTGTCAGGCGTGCCAAGCTCTGAGGGTAGATGTGGCTCATTACCGCCCATCAAAAAGTCAAAAACGGCACCGCAGCCAACTTAAACGCCTGACTCTGCAGGTCAGCGAAAACCTCGATGAAAATTGGTTTGCCTTATACGACAGTTATATCACCTCTCGTCACGCGACGGGCAATATGTACCCCGCTAATCGCCAAGATTTCTTGGACTTTATCAGTAGTCAGTGGCTATCACCGCGTTTTATCCACTTGTATCAGGACGAAGAAAAGGGCTTGCGCTTAGTGGCGGTAGCGGTGATAGATGTGGTGGATGATGGCCTTAGCGCGTTATATACCTTTTTCGATCCTCACCATGCTTTTTCTCTGGGGCGCGTTTGCATTCAAGCCCAGATACAACTCGCTCATGCCTTACATTTACCTTGGTTATACTTAGGCTATCAAATCGATGCCTGCACAACCATGCGGTACAAAGCAGACTACTATCCCCATCAACGCTTTATTAATCAGCAGTGGCGGGCGTTTTCCTGGACGGTTATTCCACAATAGTGGCTATTTTTTCTAGCAAGGAGCGTCCCAACAGGGTAAAATTCGCACCCGAACTTTACAGACTTTCAGAATAGAGGCATTATCTGTCGGTCAAAAAATTGGCTATCAGAATAAGCCTAAGAGGATTCAATGGCAAAAGAAGACGTAATTGAAATGCAAGGCATCGTATTGGATACGTTGCCTAATACTATGTTCCGCGTAGAACTAGAAAACGGTCACGTGGTGACTGCCCACATTTCAGGCAAGATGCGTAAACACTACATTCGCATCCTGACCGGCGACAAAGTCACTGTTGAAATGACCCCTTACGATTTGTCGAAAGGTCGCATCGTTTTCCGTTCGCGCTAATCCTCCCGAACGCGGTCAAAAAAAACCCGGCGCTCACGCCGGGTTTTGCTATCTAAAGGATCGCTCTCGCGATTACGCGGGCTCCATTTGGTCACTGAATTGAAAATCCAGCCGGTTGTTTTTCAAGACAACACGAACGGTTCCGCCATTGACCAAACAGCCAAAGAGCAACTCATTCGCTAAGGGTTTTTTCAGATTATCCTGAATCACACGCCCCATGGGTCGCGCGCCCATCGCCTTGTCATAGCCCTCTTCTGCTAACCACTGTTTGGCTTCAGACGTGACCTCCAGTGACACACCTTTTACATCCAGTTGCGCTTGTAACTCGACAATAAACTTGTCCACCACTTGCAGGATCACTTGTTCATCCAAGTGATTAAACCAGATGATGTTATCTAAACGGTTACGGAATTCCGGTGAAAACACCTTTTTGATTTCCGACATCGCATCGTGGCTGTGATCTTGCTGAATTAGACCAATCGATTTGCGTACCGTTTCCGCAACACCCGCATTGGTCGTCATCACTAAGATCACATTACGGAAATCCGCTTTACGACCGTTATTGTCAGTCAGAGTCCCGTTATCCATCACCTGCAGCAGCAAGTTAAACACATCTGGATGCGCTTTCTCGATTTCATCCAGTAATACGACACTGTATGGGTGCTTAATCACTGCATCGGTCAGTAAGCCGCCTTGGTCGTAACCCACATAGCCTGGAGGCGCACCAATCAAACGGCTTACCGTGTGACGCTCCATATACTCAGACATATCAAACCGTTGCAGTTCGATACCCATGGCACGAGCCAACTGTACCGTTACCTCAGTTTTACCGACGCCTGTCGGTCCCGCAAACAAGAACGAACCAACCGGCTTGTTATCGTCTCCCAGGCCCGCACGGCTTAGCTTAATCGCCTCAGATAAGGCAGTGATGGCGGTATCTTGTCCAAACACCAGCATCTTTAGCTTATCGTCTAATGACTGAAGTACATCTTTATCGGATGAGGAAATGGATTTCTCCGGGATCCGTGCCATTTTTGCAATCATGGTTTCAACGTCGGGGACATTGACCGTTTTTTTACGTTTACTGGCAGGCGCCATGCGACAACGTGCGCCGGCTTCATCGATCACGTCAATGGCTTTATCGGGCAGGTGACGCTCGTTAATGTATTTTGCCGACAATTCCACCGCTGCGCGGATGGCTTTATTGGTGTAACGGACTTCGTGGTGTGCTTCATATTTGGGCTTAAGGCCCATCAATATTTTGGTGGTGTCATCAATTGATGGCTCAATGACATCAATTTTTTGGAAACGACGTGCCAGCGCGCGCTCTTTCTCAAAGATCGAGCCATATTCTTGATACGTCGTTGAACCAAGACAACGGAGTTTCCCGCTACTAAGTAAAGGCTTGATCAGATTTGCAGCATCAACCTGACCACCACTTGCCGCTCCCGCCCCAATGATGGTGTGGATCTCATCAATGAACAGCACGGCATGATCTTCTTTCTCAAGCTGTTTTAAAATGGATTTGAAGCGTTTCTCAAAGTCACCTCGATACTTCGTACCAGCAAGTAATGACCCAATATCGAGCGAATAAATAACACAGTCTTTGATGACATCTGGCACTTGGCCTTCAACGATTCTCCATGCTAAGCCTTCCGCAATAGCCGTCTTACCGACTCCCGCTTCACCGACTAACAATGGGTTATTCTTCCGACGACGACACAACACTTGAATGGTACGTTCCAACTCTTTGTCTCGACCGATTAGCGGATCGATGCCGCCCACCCGTGCCAACTGATTCAGGTTAGTCGCAAAGTTCTCTAACCGATCTTCACCCGGATCGGCGCCAGCCTCTTCTGTGCCCATATCACTGCTAGGGAGATCTTCACTGTCATCTTTGGTCGTGCCATGAGAAATGTAGTTAACAACGTCTAGTCGGCTAACATCATTCTTTTTAAGCAGGTACGCCGCATGAGATTCTTGCTCACTAAAAATTGCGACTAACACGTTCGCACCGCTGACTTCGCTACGGCCCGATGACTGCACATGGAATACCGCCCGTTGCAGGACACGCTGAAAGCTCAATGTCGGCTGTGTTTCACGCGACTCATCATCCACAGGGATCAGTGGGGTTGTTTGTTCAATGAATGCGTCTAGTTCTTTGCGTAGCGCCTCCAGGTCAGCCCGACATGCTGTCAGTGCATCATTCGCTGCCGTATTTTCGATCAACGCGAGAAGCAGGTGCTCCACCGTCATGAATTCGTGACGTTTCTCACGCGCACGTGCAAACGCGCCGTTCAAACTGGCTTCAAGTTCTTTGTTAAGCATAAAGGCACCTCCCTCAAAAACCGCGCTACAGTGTGATGGTTCCGCTTACGCTTTTTCCATCGTGCACAGTAGCGGATGGCCATGCTCTTTGGCATACATCATTACCTGTGCCACTTTCGTTTCAGCAACCTCGGCAGTAAACACGCCACAGACCGCTTTTCCTTCATAGTGCACCGTCAGCATCACTTGTGTTGCTTTGTCTACGTCCATGGAAAAAAACGTCTGGAGCACATCGATAACAAACTCCATGGGCGTGTAGTCATCGTTCTTTAGCACCACCTTATACATCGATGGCGGTTGTAACTTTGTTTTTTCTGACGCTTCGATGTCTGCGTCAGGCAAACCCCATTGATTCCAATTACTCATAACCACTTCGTTGCATTTTAGGGTGTCAAGGTAAGTATTGGTGTGGCGGGGCACTCACTGCCTTCCACGACTCCCGTCCACCTATCTTTAAAGTTAAGCCACAGATTGTATTCCAGCAACCTTTTCAATGCGAACATCGTCTGCCTGAGCAATTGTTAATCACGTTTGATGATGTCTTTGTATAGTGTCCAAATCATCAATTCGTTCACTATTAACGATAAAGAAGCTAACGATAAAGAAGCGCGCCACCGCCCTGCATAGTGATGCATAAAAAATAAGGCACCCTCTGGTTGATGGTAGCAGCTCGCCTTCATCATGGACGGCGAACATTTAGCCAAAACCGATTCAGTTCGCCTACTATTCCAATATTCACAAAACGTTCATGTTTAATCACTTATGCGTCACCACCTCTCAGTTATTCTCAATGGTTCCAACAAAACAAAAACAAGATTAAAGACAAAAAAATGGTATTAAAAACACCAAAACCGGCATTAAAGTGGCTTTAAAAACCTAATACGGCGAAATAATCAGAACTAAAACAGATAAAAATACCTAAAAACTATGCAATTGAGCTGTCGGTTTCTTTATGAGAAATCGCCTCTCCCTCACACTTTTTCGATTTGTTATTACATTAGTGTTATAAGTTATAGCCAACACTTGACTGCCTAAAAGTATCTACTAAAGTGAAATGTGTGGTAGATAAACTGACCACGTTGTTTTTGGTCGCACGGTGCGCTTATGCTAATGCGAAGCAAACGTCGACTAGAAGAAACGAAGGCATTTATCGCAAGGTATGCAAAGTTTGATGCAAGAAGGATGTGTCGCATGGAAACTGGTACAGTAAAATGGTTTAACAACGCAAAAGGATTTGGTTTTATTTGTCCGGGAGAGGGAGAAGGCGATGTGTTCGCGCACTACTCTACAATTCAAATGGATGGATACAAAACATTAAAAGCGGGTCAAACCGTCAGTTACGAGGTTCAGGAAGGACCAAAAGGCTATCACGCCAGCCAAATTGTGCCAGCCGATCAAGAGGTTGCGAAGTAATACCGAAAGCGATCGGCAAAACCAGAAAGAAAGGCGAGTCCGTTTACTCGCCTTTTCTGTATCACGCCTTTACAAATACTTAGAGCAACCCAAGCATTTGCTTGTAATGGCGGCGACAAACAGAAACGTAGCGCTCGTTCCCACCAATAACAACCTGATCACCATCAGCGATGGCGTTTCCCTCTGGATCTTGTCGAACCACACGACTTGCCTTTCGTCCGCAATGACAGACCGTTTTTAATTCCACGAGCTTGTCCGCCCAAGCAAGAAGATACTGCGATCCTTCAAAAAGCTCTCCCAGGAAATCAGTGCGTAGTCCGTAACACAGTACAGGGATACGTAACTTGTCGACGACATCCGTCAACTCCAAGACCTGTTGTTTGGTCAAAAACTGGCTCTCATCAATTAATAAACAGTCTACCTTCTCCTGACCCAAAATCGTGGCAACATGCTCAAACAACGACGTTTGGCTGTCGTAAAGGTGAGCGTCTGCTTCTAGTCCGATGCGTGAACTGATCTTTCCGTATCCATCTCGATTATCGATAGCAGCCGTAAACAGCAAAGGCTGCATTCCCCGCTCTTGGTAGTTAAACGCCGATTGTAAAAGTGTGGTCGACTTACCTGCATTCATTGCAGAATAATAAAAATATAACTGAGCCATAAGTGTCTCTACACGTAACGCCCTCTTTAAGGGCTAACATCATTTAATAAACAGGCATGCTACCGAACTGGTCCAAAAAGAAAAGCCCCTGCTTAGCGGGGCTTAAATTATTAGGCTTTTCGTTTGCTAGGCCGCTTTTTCAGCCACAACAAGCCTGCACAAAGCATGATGAAAGCAAGCGTTGTAGCAGCCAGTGACCACAGCAAGGACGCGGTAAAGCCTAGGACCAAGAAACCAAACGTTGACACTACGGCACCGCCAATGGCGTATGGCAACTGAGTGGCCACGTGGTCGATATGTCCACACCGAGCCCCTGTTGATGACAAAATGGTCGTATCTGAGATCGGTGAACAATGATCGCCAAAAACGGCACCGGCTAATACCGCAGAAAGCATGGGTAACATCAGAGCGATGTCGGTGGCCGCGGCGAGATCACCAGCAATTGGCAGCATAATCCCGAATGTCCCCCAAGAGGTACCCGTCGCGAACGCCATCACTGCCGCCAGCAAGAACAGTACAACAGGTAGCAATTGTGGAGATAAGTTACCTTGTACCAGCGATGACAAATACTGGCCGGTTTGTAAATCACCAATAATGTGACCAATGGACCAAGCAAACAATAAGATAAGGATCGCACCAAACATCGATTTCGCACCGACCCATAAGGTCTTAGCAATATCTGGCACCGCGATACGTTGTTTAATGGTCATGGTCAGCGCGACGAGTAATCCGGCAAGTCCTCCCCAAAGCAATGACATGCCCACATCAGTATTTTCAAATGCGCCCAAAATAGAAAACGCATGATGGTCTGCGGCTAATGCTTGCCCACCGGTGAACAACATAGCGCCGACGGTCGCGAATACGAGCATGACAATCGGTGCCACCAAATCGGCAACCGTGCCATTAACACTCTCTTCGATACCTAAATCATCGCAAATATCAGCACAGTGTTCGCTTTCATCCCCCAACCGGCTTCCCTTCTGTGCCTGATACTCGAATTGGCGCATCGGGCCAATATCAAGCTGGAACCATACAACGGCAAAGACCAAGAGCAGAGCAAAAATGGCGTAAAAATTCATCGGGATCATGGTGACAAACGCCCCTAGTGCCGAGTAGTCAGTCACACCATGGGCCACCAAAATAGAGCCAATCACGGTGATGATATAAGCCCCCCAACTTGATGCCGGCGTAATCACACACATAGGCGCCGCCGTAGAGTCGAGAATATATGCTAGCTTAGCACGGGAAACATGGAAGCGATCTGTCACGGGACGAGAGACGGCACCAACGGCTAAGCTATTAAAGTAATCGTCAACAAAGATGAAGACCCCTAAGAAGGCAGCAAGCAACGTGGCACCACGTTTACTTTTAATTCGACTCTGCGCCCAATTGGCAAACGCACGCGTCCCGCCCGACAGGGACAGCAAAGCCGTGATCATGCCTAATAAGATTAGAAAGGCGAGAATACTCAAATTCCAGCTATTTAATCCACCATCGGCGATGAATAGCCCCGTAATCACATCGAGTAAATACTGGCTAGCAGGTATTAGCGAGGCGTCATTGAGTAAGACAGTGCCAAGGACTATCCCCATACCTAACGACAATAAAACACGCCGTGTCGCTATCGCTAGGCCTAAGGCCAGCAAAGGGGGGAGTAATGATAAAGCGGATGAAGAAAAGTCTGTTAAATTCATGATCTCAGTGTCAACCAAGTGGTTGGAGATCTACTGCAGAAACGAAGACGGTAAGGCGTGGTATCACACGGCAAACAACTTGCCTCCTACATACAGTAGCGCTCCATAGTGTGTTTCTAAATACTATGGCAGTGCTGATCCTATTCGGTAACAGCCCCAGCTCAATCGGTGTGATGTCCTGATTGGCTTCGGCGTTGCTTCCTTTTATGCACCCTCATCGGTATCACCCTCTTGTGCATGACTCATAAACAACGCACCTCTACGTTAAGCGTGGTGCATTCTACACAACGTGCTCACTATCGCAACTCTTTATGTTTGAAAAACAGGCGGATTAACCTCTCCCCCTACCATGCCAATTAAAACATTCTCATATTCTATTTTTTTAGACACAGGATTCAAAAAGCCTCCCAACATTTAAACTTGGATTGCGAACAACTTGAAAATAATGAACAATATAGCGTATTAATATATGTAATATTGTATATTTCATTTATACTGCTATCATTCTTTCAATTAACATATAAATCAAATAGGAACCAATAATGTCTGATGCAATGAAAGCCTTACTTAACTTACGCAGCCTACGTGCCCTTGCTAAAGAAATGTCGACTGAACAACTGAATGAAGCGCTAGAAAAACTGCAAACCGTCGTAGAAGAGCGTAAAGTTATCGATCGCCAAGCAGAAGAGCAAGAAAAAGAACGCTTAGAGAAACTTGAAAAATATCGCGAAATGTTAGTTGCTGATGGTATTGAACCAGAAGAATTAATGACATTATTGGGCGGTACCACTAAAGCAAAATCACCAGGTAAGCGCGCCGCGCGCCCAGCGAAATATCAATACACAGATAATGATGGTTCACATAAAACATGGACTGGCCAAGGTCGCATGCCAAAAGTTATCCGTGAAGCCACAGAAAGCGGTACGGCTAAACTCGAAGATTTCCTGATCCCAGGACAAGAAGCTTAACACCCACAGAACCTGCATAAATAAAAAAAGAGGCTTATGCCTCTTTTTTTATGTCTCTTTAATCAAATTTAATTCTATCGGCTAAATGGCTTACCGCAAGCGCAAAGTAATGCGAGCGGTTCCACTTCAACAAGCTTTGATAGTTGTTATAAACTAAATAGGCTCTACCTTTTTCATCATCAGGCTGGATAAGCCAAGCTTGGATATCGACGTTAGGCAATGCTTGCCCACTCATCCGTCTGACGCCTTTGGCCTGCCAGTCACTTAATGATAACGCTTTTTCACTATCCGTCCCTAAATAAGCGCGATCCAGCCGTGTTGGTAATTGGACTTGTCGCCCCCAAGTATAGGTATCATCCCAGCCCGCTCTTTTGAGGTAGTTAGCAGCAGACGCAAAGACATCTGCTTCTGTTTGCCAAATATCCTTCTTACCGTCTTGGTTGCCATCAACCGCATAATTGATAAATGAGCTTGGCATAAACTGGCATTGTCCCATCGCCCCCGCCCAAGATCCTTTCATCTCTTCTGGCGCTATGTGTCCTTGCTGCAATATCGTTAATGCCGCCATGGTTTCTTTACGGAAAAACGCTTCACGACGACCATCAAATGCCAACGTAGATAGTGCTTCAATCACATTATAACTGCCTTGAAGCTTACCGAAATTACTCTCTACACCCCATAATGCGACAATAAAGCGTGGCTGAACTTGATATTGCTCACCCACCTTTTTTAACGCATCGTAATGTTGATTGTAGAGTTTTTTTGCTTGTGCGACCTTCCAGTCTGGCACCGCACGAGGAATATACTCATCTAGCGTTAGACGGCGCTCGGGTTGATTTCGGTCTGAGCTTACAGCGCGCTCATGATATTCGATGCCTTGGAATGCTCGTTCCAACAGCACATCGCTAATCCCTGCCTCACGAGCTTCCTCTTTCAATGAAGCCACATATTGATCAAACCCAGGCTTCGCCATTACCGGGCTAACGGCTAAAGCAGCCGCTATACAGGCTGAAATCATACCTTTGCGCATAGTCTTCCTTTTACAGTTTTTCGTTTCTATTACGAATGGTCTGCAATGCCGTATCGGGGGGGGGGCAATTGCACAAAAAACCCGTCGGATTCCAGACTTTGTTTCACCTTATTGATATCGACGACTGCAAGCTTCTTTCGCTTATTTAAGTCGATCATCATGGCAAATTCTGGTTGCCCGAAGCTGTTCATCAGCGCGTCAGGCACTGCATCAAATTTATCTTTCTCTACTAGATAAAGATAGGTGCCTTCTTTCTTTTTGCTACGATAAATTGCGCAATACATCTCAAAAGTCCTCACGAGCATGCCATAAAACAGGCGATACATTGTCATCCTCGGGTTAAGGTTTGTTAAGCTCTGCCACAAAATGTGTCAAAACACGTATTTGCGATTATTTCTCACTATAAAGCCAAAAACATCATTAAAGCGAGAAATACAGCTCGAATAGCAAACCTTACTTGCCGCATCCGTGCTGTGAATATACCATGCTATCCAACGTCTGATAATGCGCGTCTGACTCGTGTTTCAACGACAGAACCGGGATCGAATAACATGCTCAAACAACCGGAGTTGAAAGGCTCAACTTTTACCCTATCCGTCCTCCATCTGGTTGACGATAACTTTAATGCGGCTGCCGACATTTTGGCCGAGAAGGTTACCCAAGCACCTGGCTTTTTTGAAGGTGCTCCCGTCGTGGCTGATATTAATCGCCTTTCTCAATGCCCTGATATCAACGCGTTAAAACGTTGTTTACAGGCAACAGGGATGATCTTGGTCGGATTGACGGGAGTGACACACAACAATACGCGACAACTGGCTCTCGAATCGGGGCTAGCCGTATTAAAGTCCAGCAAACAGTCACGGATTGCAGATCCTATTCAAACACCAGCCAAGGTGATCACTACTCCTGTTCGTTCCGGTCAGCAAATCTATGCCAAAAACGCAGATTTGGTCGTTCTCAATCACGTCAGCGCCGGTGCTGAAGTGATCGCCGATGGCAGCATTCATATTTATGGCGTATTGCGTGGCCGAGCGATAGCTGGGGCAAGCGGACAAAAAAAAGCGCGTATTTATTGCCAGAACCTTCAGTCAGAATTATTGTCAGTGGCTGGTAGCTACTGGCTTAGCGATAAGATCCCTCAAGAACATGTAGAGCGGCCAGCAATGGTTTCGCTTAATCAAGAAAGCTTACAGATTGACCCCCTCACGCTATAAGAGAATAAGGACGAGGAATGGCACGAATTATTGTAATTACCTCTGGGAAAGGTGGCGTTGGAAAAACAACCTCAAGCGCCGCATTAGCGACCGGATTAGCATTAACTGGCAAAAAAACAGCGGTTGTCGATTTTGATATCGGCTTACGTAACCTCGATCTCATCATGGGTTGTGAGCGTCGTGTTGTCTACGATTTCGTGAATGTCATTAATGGTGAAGCGAACCTTCATCAAGCACTGATCAAAGATAAGCGCGTTGAAAACTTGTTTATCTTACCAGCATCTCAAACACGAGATAAAGACGCGCTAACCAAAGAAGGGGTTGAGCGTGTATTAAGAGATATGGACGAATTAGGTTTTGAATACATTATTTGTGATTCGCCTGCAGGTATTGAGGCGGGTGCATTAATGGCACTGTATTTTGCTGATGAAGCCATTGTTACAACCAATCCTGAGGTTTCTTCCGTTCGCGATTCCGATCGAATCCTCGGTATTCTCGATTCAAAATCTCGCCGTGCGGAAAATGGCGAAGAGCCGGTCAAGCATCACTTATTGGTTACCCGCTACAACCCTGCACGTGTCACCAATGGTGAAATGCTCAGTGTTGAAGACGTCGAAGATATTCTGCGTATTCCATTACTGGGGGTCATCCCAGAGAGTCAATCGGTATTGCATGCCTCCAATAAAGGTGAGCCTGTTGTGCTCGACCAAGAGTCTGACGCAGGTCAAGCCTATGAAGATGCCATTGCGCGATTATTGGGTGAAGAGCGTCCCTTCCGCTTTATTGAAGAAGAGCGTAAAGGCTTCTTAAAACGCTTATTTGGAGGCTAATGTGGCATTGCTAGAATTCTTCCGGCCCTCTAAGAAAAAATCTGCCAATATCGCCAAAGAGCGTTTGCAGATTATTGTTGCCGAGCGTCGTAGTGCGGACAGCCCTGCCCCTACCTATCTGCCACAGCTTAAGCAAGATATCTTAGATGTGATCCGCAAATATGTTGATATTGCGCCTGATCAAGTCTCTGTCAGTCTCGAGCAAGGCGATGACGATCTCTCAGTATTAGAGTTAAATGTTACCTTGCCAGAGGAAGGCAAAGACGTCTAAGTTCGGCGGTTGTCTTTCATCATGAAGGAGCGGTGCAATTGCACCGCTTTTTTGTTATGCACCTGGCTTTGTGGGGATTATCGTTAGCAGCGCCTTCCCCACTAAATGGTAACGCCAACCTCTGGCCAAATCAGGACGAGTATCGTCATCGCTTTGCTCTCTCCATACCCAAGTAATGAGCTGGTTGAGCTGTTTTTTAGAGCCAATAAACTCAGGCACTAAGCCAGCTTGATCTGCCACCTCTTGTACCTGCTCCTTAATGGCCTTAATCACAGCTTTATAGCCTGGCTCATCCACTAGCCGAACAATCTCAGATGGACACTTATCCGCTGGCACTTTATCCGCTTGTGTCGCTATTTTAATCAGCGTTTGCGCGTGATAGCGGACTTCAAACTTGTCAAACCCGTGCTCATTCATTTGCTCAACACTGCGGATTTGGTATCGCGCCATTTTCCAAAGGTGTTGTTCTTTAACAATAAAATTAAGCGCCATATTACGACGACGAGCCTCTTTGGCTCGCCACTTCGCCAAGGCTTGCAACACGGCCAATTGTTGTGGTTTAAGCTGCCACGCATATTTTATGTCAAGAAATGCGGCTTCATCCTGTTTAGGCTGCTGTTTTTTACGACAAAGAAGCTCACACTCTTCCAACATAGCCGCTTGCCATGGGGTTTGTGCTAGAGCCTCTGATAATGCCCGATACAGCGGGAGTAAATAATAAACATCCGCCGCGGCATAATGCTTTTGCTTCTCCGTTAGTGGCCGAGCACACCAATCCGTGCGTGATTCGCCTTTATCTAGCGCCACACCCACGTAGCGTTCGACTAAACTTGCAAATCCTTCAGACACACCATGTCCTAAGAAAGCCGCCATTATTTGAGTATCAATCACTGGCGTGGGCAGCGCCCCTGCATAGTGTTGAAACACCTCTAGATCTTCACTACTGGCATGCAATACCTTAGTGACAACAGGATCCGCCATAAGCGCCCACAAGGGAGAAAGATCATCAATCGCGATCGGATCTACCAGCACCAAGCTCTCCCCATCATAGAGTTGGATTAGGCCTAACTGTGCATAAAAGGTACGAGTACGCACAAACTCGGTATCTACCATCACGGTTGTTTGCTGACGCAGGCGGATGCAAATATCCGCGAGCTGTTGATCAGAGGTAATTTGTCGATAGTTCACAAAAAAGCCCATAAAGAAAATGCCGGCAGCGCCGGCATTTTGTGATTCGTTGAAGACAGTTTACCCTTTTCTGGGCAGGTGCGCATTAGGCCGACGCTTTTTGCTCGGTTGCGTTAGGTTCGTCCCTTAACTCACGCCGCAAAATCTTCCCAACGTTCGTTTTGGGGAGTTGTTCTCTAAACTCAACCAAACGCGGGACTTTATAGCCAGTTAAATGCTTACGGCAATGAGCCACCAAATCATCACGGGTCAGCGACGGATCTTTTTTGACTACGCAGATTTTGACCACCTCACCAGAATTCTCATCTGGCTGACCAATGGCAGCGACTTCCAACACTTTGTCATGCAATGCAACCACATCTTCTACTTCATTCGGATAAACGTTGAAGCCAGACACCAGGATCATGTCTTTCTTACGATCCACAATGTGCAAAAAACCATCATCATCAAATTGCACGACATCACCCGTTGCCAACCAGCCATGCTCATCAATACTATCTCGCGTTGCTTCAGGACGGTTCCAATATCCCTGCATGACTTGTGGTCCACGAACCAGTAATTCACCTGGTTGATTATCGGCGACATCCTCCCCCTGATCATCGACAATGCGTACTTCGGTAGATGGCACAGGCAACCCGATCGAGCCATTATAATCACGTAAATCATAAGGATAAGCAGCCACCAAGGGTGAGCACTCGGTCAAGCCATATCCTTCCAGTAAATACTTACCGGTCACTTTCTTCCAATTTTCAGCCACAGCGCGCTGTACCGCCATGCCGCCACCAACAGTTAAACGTAGGTTTGAAAAGTCTAGCTCGTGGAAATCCTCATTGTTGAGTAAGGCATTAAACAAGGTATTCACACCGGTAATGGCCGTAAACGGATATTTATTCAGCTCTTTAATAAAGCCTGGAATATCACGAGGATTGGTGATCAATAGGTTCTGTCCACCCATTTCAATAAACAGCAGGCAGTTTACAGTCAGTGCAAAAACATGATAGAGCGGTAACGCTGTCACCACCAGTTCTTCGCCCGCCTTCAATACGGGTTGGTAGGTCCCTTTAGCTTGGTATACGTTAGCCAGCATGTTGCGATGGGTCAAAATAGCGCCTTTCGCCAATCCAGTGGTTCCACCCGTGTACTGGAGGAAAGCGACATCTTCACCTTTCAAAAATGGCTTAACATATTGCATCCGGCGGCCACGACGAAGAGCCTGACGCATCGAGGTTGCGTGGGGAAGATGATACTTCGGCACCATTTTCTTGACATAC
Source organism: Salinivibrio sp. ES.052 (assembly GCF_900141775.1). GTDB lineage: Bacteria > Pseudomonadota > Gammaproteobacteria > Enterobacterales > Vibrionaceae > Salinivibrio. Next base: position 1,384,438 of record NZ_FSRI01000001.1, read on the forward strand.
TTAACGACAAAATTTACCAAGGTGCCTTTGGCGCGTGGCAGCTGTTCGCCTAAGCTGGTCAAAACCACATGTTTTACTGGCGTATTGTCGACGACTTTTTCCAAGGTATGAGCAAAATTACTCACAATGACAATCGCTTTCGCCCCGGCGTCAGTCAACTGGTGCTCCAGCTCACGTGGCGTATATAACGGGTTAACATTCACCGCCACACAACCGGCACGTAAAATACCAAACAACGCAATCGGATATTGCAGTAAGTTTGGCATCATGATGGCTACGCGATCGCCCTTTTTCAGTTTCAGCTCATTTTGTAGATAGGCAGCAAAGGCGCGGCTGCGCTCTTCCAACTTACGAAATGTCATAACCTGCCCCATATTGATGAAGGCAGTTTGGTCCGCATAGTGCTGAACAGAATGTTCAAACATCTCAACGAGAGAGCGATGGGCATCTGGATCTATTTCCGCCGGCACATCCGACGGGTAACGATTAAGCCATACCTTTTCCACTGGCTTTCTCCTATATTTTAGCTTGCAGGCTATATTGCCTGCTTCGATCGACGCGAGGCATAATTCAAACAGGCGTTTAACCTATACACCATAGCGTTAACATTATTGTTACACGAGCATTTTAAGTGCGCGTTTGAATTTTGGTCACAAAATCCGTTATCAACGACACAGTTTGTTGCGGTTGTTGAAGGTGGCAATGATGCGTCCCCGGAAGCTCCTCGAGGGTCAGTTGCTGGAACCATGTTGCTCGGCGCGCCGCATCGGCTGAGCGAAGCGCAGGATACCCATCTGTCGCCCGAATCGCTAGTACAGGACAGTTGATCGCTCGAATAATCGACTCACTGTGACCAGGCGCCATCCGATAGAGGGCATCCTCTTTTAGCTTAGGATCATGGCGCCAGCGCACGCCTTGCGGGCAATTCATTACTCCACGAGCGATCAAGGGTAAGAGTTGTTCACCAGCCACTTTGTTTATCGACGCACGTAATTTTAACGCCTTAACTGCGGAGTCAAAGGTTCGGGGCGCTTTTTGGCGCGACATGAATCGCTGGTTTAGGCTGCTCGTGATCCGTTCGGTGATTTTCAGCTCAGGCTCCGCGATCGGGCCTAACGCTTCTATGGTGACTAAGGCATCTGTCGCATTAGGGAAACTGGCGGCATAGCAACTCGCTACTAGCCCTCCTAGCGAGTGGCCAACCAGCACCACGGGACCACACCCTTTTTGCTGGTGAAAGACAGGATGATTGAGCACTTGATGCAAATCATCGAGATAATCAAAGAACGGATAGTAATAATCACCGGGCTTATGATCAGACAAGCCATGCCCAGGCCAATCGAACAAAACGAGGCCGTCATCTTGAGGCAGTAGGGGAATTAATGAATGGAAGCTCGCCAGGTTATCCTGCCAACCATGCATCAACACTAATGTAGGTGCCGATCCTCTAGCGGGGCGTACTGCAGCAGCCACATTAACGCCATTTAACGGAATGTGAACCGGTACGAGCCCCGAAGAAAGGCCTAACAGGTGTGGTTCACGATCCAGTAAGGCATCAAGGGAAGAAGTTAGTTGGGCTGGTGTCATAGCTCGCGCAATTCGTTATACAGCTAAGGGAGCGTAATCACACTTTGAACGCGCCCAGTGCCCACACCAATGCGCACTCGGGAGCAGTGCAGCCCATAGCAATATGGTCTGTCGTCATCAACGACTTGCTGATCGATATTCCATAATTGATGACCTTTGACCTTGAGCACGGGATAATCATACTTGTAATCATCGACCTTACCCGTTTGACGAGATTGAAAGTCACCCAATACAGTAATGGGTCGCCCTTGGGCATAATCAGCAGGCTCCACAAACCCATCAAAAATAGCTTTAAAACGCCCAAGGGATGAGGCATTAATCTGTGGACGCCCTACTTGTGAGGTCGGTAGTGCAACGATTTCTACGACAGAATCACTCTCGCGATTCTTAACGTCAACAATCATTCCCCCCAAACGTACCTCTTCCCCTTGATTAGCATGAGTCATTTTCGCCACCACTGCATACTCAGTAACAGGTTGATCCATGCGGCCTTTTAGCGTTTCAGGCAAGGTTGTGCAGCCACTTAACGTCAGGATACCTAAAGCCATTGTGAACAGATAAGACTTCATCGAATACGCTCCTTGAAAGCGATATTACACATAGATATCGACCCCAACCAACGTCATCAGTTCCTCTCGTCTCGCTTGGTTTAACACCGCGAAATAAGATTCCATCGCTTGTCGGCCACGACCATCAGGTAAATCATATTGCACATACTGTTGCGCTTGCTCAGCGTGTGCAACGGAGACAGGATCGACTCGTTGGCGAACGGCTTTCGCCACTTGTGTTGTTTGGGGCGTCTGCTTACGGTTCGCTTTATTTTTGTTCGCCGTGCGTTGAGATTGCTGAGGCCGGGCCGACTGTGGGGACGATACACCGTTAATCGATACCATATTCGTTTCCTATGCTTTCCGGCCTACAACAGGCTTATTCTCGCCCTGGTAGCTTCTTCCACGTCACTTTATCGCGTAGGTACGTGGGGCTTGCCAATTCTGCTGCTACCGCATCACCTGCTTGGTAGGCGTGCTGAGCAATGTCTATCATATCTTGCGCTTGAGGGTATAGCACCTCTGACACAACACTTTGCAGCGCCAAGCGGCTTGCTAGATCAGGATAGGCTGACCAGCCGGTTCCTGCCAATGTCCACACGCCTTCACTAGATTCAGGAGCCAGCGCTTCAGGCGCAACAACAGCCTCTTGGCCTAGGCGCTGCCAAAGACCAGTTTGTGTACGTTGGTACTGACCGACGTACAACTCTCCCATCCGCGCATCAATCGCGGCCAAGACATGGGTTGCACCGCTAAGGCGATAACTTTGTGCCGCCATGGCTTCCAACGTAGAAACCCCAATCATGGGTAAGTCTGCGCCAAAAGCCAAACCTTGTGCAATACCAATGCCAATCCTTACGCCGGTAAAGCTACCCGGCCCTCGGCCAAAAGCCAGTGCATCCAATTGGGTTAACGCAATCCCTGCCTCCGCCAGTACTTCATCAACCATCGGCAAGATCTTAGTGGTGTGTTCGCGAGGGGCAATTTCACTGCGTGCAATCACTTGATCACCACAGCAAAGTGCAACTGAACAGTTCTCCGTCGCCGTATCAACGGCAAGTATTTGTAGCGTCATTTAACCCTCTATAGGTTGATGTAATGGATGCGAATTCACGTTTTCAGTCTCAGTCTCGATCTCGGTGCCCGACAAAAAAGCGTCAATATGGTTAAGATCCCGAGTTCGAGGAATGGCAGGTAAACTGCGTAAAAAGGTCGCGCCATAGGCACGGGTCACTAATCGATTATCACAGATAATTAATGCCCCATAATCCTGTTGATCACGAATCAACCGCCCTACACCTTGTTTTAGCGTGATCACGGCCTCAGGGATTTGCACTTGCGCAAAGGGGTCACCACCTTGCAATTTACAATCTTCGATCCGTGCTTTTAATAAAGGATCGTCCGGGGAGGCAAAAGGAAGTTTATCGATGATCACACAGCTCAGCGCTTGCCCACGCACATCAATGCCTTCCCAAAAGGCTCCCGTTGCCACCAGCAATGCATTGCCCAACGACAAATATTCTGCCAATAGGCGCTGCTTGGGCATCTCTCCTTGCATGAGGACGGGCAATGACAGCTGCTCACGAAACAAGGCTGACAGCTCTCGCACCATTTGATGCGAAGTACATAAGAAAAAACAACGGCCTTGGTTACGTTCAATCACCGGCCCCAATAACGTAGCCAACTTGTTGGCTCGACGGTAGCTATTGGTCTCGGGGACATGGCGAGGCACGCAAAGCCTAGCCTGATTGGGGTAGTCAAAGGGGCTTTCCAATGTCATTTGTTGCTTGGCATCGATCCCTAGTCGATGATTAAAGTGAGAAAAATCTCCTTCAACGGCCAAGGTGGCAGAGGTAAAGATCCATGCGCCACCCTGTTCGGCCATTTGCTCACGGAAACGATCCGCAACGGATAATGGCGTAATGTTCAAGCTGAAATGATGGCGCGTGCATTCATACCAGTAAGAATAGCCGGTCACGGACGTATCTCGTAATCGAGTCAGACGCGCCTTAAATAGAGTAATACGGTCGAAAGCTGCGTCAAGTAATTGACACCTTCCCAGCGATAGTTTGACCACATCATGGACTAAATCCAGTGCATCGGCCAACCGTACCAACTCTTTTTCGACCACAGGTGACACTTGAAGCTCGCGCCAATTACCTCGAAACCCTGGCTCCCCCATCACTAACCGCATATCCATCGACGCTTGCGAGAGACGATCTGCCACTTTTTCAAGTTGGCGGGTGTCACGAAGCTCGGTCCGGTAGGCGATATGAATGTCTTTGGCGGCGTCTTGGAGCTGGCGACTCGATAAAGACTGACCAAAATATTGGCTGGCGATATCTGGCAATTGATGCGCCTCATCAAACACCATCACTTCCGCCTCAGGGATCAGCTCACCAAACCCGGTTTCTTTGATCGCCACATCCGCCAAAAATAAATGATGATTCACCACCACCACATCGGCATCCATCGCACGACGTCGGGCTTTGACCACGTAACAGTCTTCATAGCTGGGGCACTCTTTCCCCAGACAGTTATCATTGGTGGAGGTCACAACAGGAATGAGCGGGCTATCTTCGGCAAGGGCATCACATTCACTCAAATCTCCCGATTCAGTATACGATGACCACTCACGAATTTTGACCAACTGACTAAGGTGTCCAGGCTCACTATCAGGGCGATGACATTCGCTGATTTGCCGCTCTAAACGTTCAGGACAAAGATAATTCACCCGGCCTTTCAGTAACGCTGTAGTACCAGTATAGCCCAGTGTCGATTTCATTAACGGCAAGTCACGATGATAAAGCTGTTCTTGCAGGTTTTTCGACCCGGTGCTGATGATGGCTTTTTTGCCACTCAATAAAACAGGCGCAAGATAGGCATAGGTTTTCCCGGTCCCTGTGCCCGCTTCAACCACTAACTGACCTTGATCGCGAATAGCCGTATCAACGGCAATCGCCATATCTGTTTGCGGCTGACGAGGCACAAAGCCATCAATCGCTTTAGCCAGCGCACCAGCCTCTGAGAAAACCTTACGGATCATTGAATAAATACACAGGGGGAAAGCGGGCATTATGCCAAACCCCTTAAAGGGATGGAACCATTCACAACGTAAACCGGATACAACAAAGAAAATCACTTTGACCTGGTAGGCCAGACAGGGTAAAACCAAGGGTTTAATAATAAGTAGCACACTATCAACATGGAACGAAAAACACTTCTCACGGACTGTCCTGACGCCCAAGGTTTAATTGCCACCATTACCACTATTTGTTACAAGCATCAGCTCAATATTATTCATAATCGCGAGTACGTGGATAATGCCACCGGGCAGTTTTATATGCGCACCGAGTTAGAGGGAGTTTTTAATGATCATACCCTGCTACTCGACCTTGACCACGCTCTACCACCAGGCAGTCAACGCCAATTGGTTGGCTCACGACGCAAGCGTGTGGTGATTATGGTGACCAAAGAATCGCATTGTCTTGGTGATATTTTGATGAAAGCCTATGATGGCTCACTCGATATCGAGATTGCTGCTGTCGTGGGAAATTACGACAAGTTACAACGCTTAACGGAGCGATTTGATATCCCGTTTCATTATGTTAGCCATGAAGGTCTGAGCCGTCACGCGCATGAACAAGCGATGCTCAAGGCCATTCAAAACCACCAGCCTGATTATATCGTCTTAGCGAAATATATGCGGGTGCTGACACCTGACTTCGTTGCACAGTACCCCCACAGGATCATTAATATTCACCATAGCTTCTTGCCTGCCTTTATTGGGGCCCGTCCCTATCACCAGGCCTTTGAACGCGGAGTTAAAATCATTGGTGCGACTGCCCACTTCGTGACTAATGACTTGGATGAAGGTCCCATCATTGGTCAAGATGTGATTCACGTTGACCATAGTTTTAGCGCACAGGATATGGCAAAAGCCGGCCGCGACGTAGAAAAAAGCGTCCTCAGCCAAGCTATCGCTTGCGCGGTTGAAGATCGCGTGTTTGTCCACGGCAACAAAACCGTGATCCTGTAGCTAGATCATCACGCCGTAAAGCCGGCGATTAAACGCTGGCTTCACTGGCAATAATATCGCTTAGCGAAAAGGGATGGAACTTGACACACACGCCGTTTTCTTTGAATGCAATGGTTGGGTTCGCTAATCGCTCGCCACTCGCTCGCGGCTCACTGCGCTTTATTTTTACCGTCTCAATGCATGCCGCGCGCGCTAATAGCCCCGGAAAGTGTGTTGTCAGTGCCTTTTCCAACTCGGCCATTGTCGCCGCGAAGCATGGCACAACAAACTCCACATGCTCCCAGCCTTGCTGCTCATACCGCTTTTGACTCGGAAAGGGCAGTTCAATCAGCGCCGTTTGCCATCCGCCAAGCTTAATCGGCGCCTTTAATTGGTAAATATGGATCGGCCGTCCATTCACTGATGCTTGCGAGATCAATGTTCCTTGCTCGGCTAAATCGTCGGCTAGCCTTAACGTCAATGCCTTATCATGCGTACGGATCGCAATGTGATCGAGTGTGAGTGCAGAACAATCAATCGCAAGGTTATCAAGCAACTGGTTGATTTTATCTGAAAATGTGGCTTTATCTCGCATCAGCGATGTCCAGTTGATGGCATCATGCATAGTGACCTCTCAGGGTTAAAAGGTGCTCGTTGTATTCCGGCGCGTAAAGATATCAAGGAAGGCGTTGAATAACTATTGCCAATGCCTGCTGTTTTATGGGTATCATTAGGGATTGTCCGCGTCGATTGACGTCATGGTTCGCAACACTACAGCATCCCGCCAACACTGTGCTTGCACGCTCAATGATGCTTCAGTGCAGTGTTGGCGGATTCTTGTATTAATAAGCTGGAAGCCCACATAACGGGTCGTTCATAATCAGCCCGGCTAGTAGTAAAGGTAAGCAAGTGAATATTCAAAGTCTTCTCAACGAAAAAGTTTCTGCTGCGATGGTTGCGGCGGGTGCGCCTGAGGGCACGCCAGCGGCAGTGCGTCAGTCTGCAAAACCACAATTTGGTGATTATCAAGCCAATGGCGTGATGGGTGCAGCTAAAAAGCTAGGATTTAACCCACGCGAATTTGCTCAAAAGGTATTGGATACACTCGACCTTGGTAGCATGGCAAGTAAAACGGAGATTGCCGGTCCCGGCTTTATTAATATCTTCTTAAATGATCAGTGGTTAGCCAAACAAGCTGATGCCGCACTCTCTGATGATCGCCTCGGCGTTCAACAACAGACAACACAAAATATTGTGGTGGACTATTCGGCGCCAAACGTCGCCAAAGAAATGCACGTCGGCCACCTACGTTCCACCATTATTGGTGATGCGGTGGTTCGCACACTGGAGTTCTTAGGCCACAAGGTAACCCGAGCGAACCATCTTGGTGATTGGGGCACCCAATTCGGTATGTTAATCGCCAACCTTGAGCTACATGAGTCACGCGGTGATGATGTATCAATGGAACTCGGGGATATTGAAAACTTCTATCGTGAATCTAAAGCGCGCTATGACGAAGACGAGGCATTTGCGGCAACAGCACGTGACTATGTCGTACGCCTACAGCGCGGTGATGCGTACTGTAAAGAAAAATGGGAGAAGCTGGTTAAAGTGACGCTAGAGCAAAATCAGCAGAACTATGACCGTCTTAACGTCTCCCTGACCCAAAAAGATGTGATGGGCGAGAGCCTTTACAATGATATGCTCCCAGGTATTGTTGAAGACTTAAAAGCCAAAGATATCGCGGTCGAAGATGATGGCGCGCAAGTAGTATTCCTAAACGAATACAAAAACAAAGATGGCGAGCCAATGGGTGTTATCATCCAAAAACGTGATGGTGGCTACTTGTACACCACAACGGATATCGCCTGCGCTAAATATCGTTATGAACAATTTAATGCTGATCGCGTGCTGTATTTTATTGATTCGCGTCAGCATCAGCACCTGATGCAAGCTTGGACGATTGTTCGCAAAGCAGGCTATGTGCCAGAGTCAGTCAGTCTTGAGCACCATGCATTTGGTATGATGTTGGGCAAAGATGGCAAGCCATTCAAAACACGTTCAGGTGGCACCGTTCGTCTTGCGGATCTGCTCGACGAAGCTGAAACCCGTGCTAAAGCACTGATTGCCAATAAGAATCCAGAGATGGATGCCGACTTACAGCGTGAAATTGCAACCACAGTCGCGATGGCCGCGGTTAAATATTCGGATCTGTCGAAGCACCGTACCACTGACTACATCTTTGACTGGGACCACATGCTGGCCTTTGAAGGGAATACCGCTCCCTACATGCAATACGCCTATACGCGAGTTGCCTCGGTGTTCGCAAAATCAGGGGTCGATCGTGACTCCCTTGACGGCGAAATGGTCATTGAGCATGAAAAAGAGAAAGCATTGGTTGCTAAGCTACTTCAATTTGAAGAAGCCGTGAAATCCGTCGCCCGCGAGGGTCAACCACACTTAATGTGTAGTTACCTTTTTGAACTTGCTGGGTTATTCTCCAGTTTCTATGAAGCTTGTCCGATCTTGCTTTCAGAAGGACAAACACGCCAAAGCCGTCTACGCATGGCAGCACTGACAGCGAAAACCATCAAGCAAGGCTTGTCACTATTGGGTATCAACACGCTTGAGCGTATGTAGCTCCTGCCTATCACCAATACGCAACCATCTGCACTAGCCAAGAGCCCACCCCTAATAGGTGGGCTGTTTATTCACCTTGACCAAAACGCTGTTCAGTCTCACTCAGCCATAGGCGTTCCTCTGGCGTTGATAGCCGCCCCATCACCGCATTACGATGCGGGAACCGACCAAATGTACTGATAATATCGTAGTGTTGGCGTGCATAATCATAGTACTGCTCATACCAATGCCTCGCCTCGACACTTACGTGTTGACGCAATTGATCAAACCGGAACAAGGCTTCTTGTTGGTCCGCTTCATCTTCAGCGTGCTCTAACGGAAGATAGAAAAAAACACGTTGCAGGGGTGCCAGAGTTTGGTCATCCCCTTTCGCCAAGCCTGCTTTACAAAGCGCCAGCGCTAACGCGTCATAGCGATATGCGGCAGAAAGGCCGCGATAGAGGTTACGCGGAAATTGATCAAGCAAGATGATAAGCGCTAGCCGCCCTTCCGCGGTATCGACCCAATGATTCAGTGAGCCAGCACCCGCTGCACTGACCCAAGTTTGAAAGCGCGATCGAATAATGTCATCTGTTTCCGAGCCTCCACCAAACCACCGCTCTTGGCATTCGGAGGAGGGGATTTGGCGCTCATCGTCCTCACCAAACCAGAAAACTAAGACGTCTTGATAGTGCATGCCACCTCCTATCGTGCTTTAACACGGGCTTTAATATCAATGGCCTGTTCTAAGCGTACGTGCTTTTTAAGTGTGATGACCTAATTCCTAGCGCAGAGTTAAGACTTTGTGACCCTCTAGTGGGTTGTGATGTAAGCTAGACGCATGTATTTCAATACGGGGTCTATATGTCTTTTTCACTTCACTCACGTTTAGCGGCCGACAGCACTTATGTTGGTGATTTTCCACTCTGTCAGTTACGTCTCGCTCACGCTGATATTGGCCCATGGCTGTTATTGATCCCTAGACAACCTCATTTAAGGGAAATTCATCACCTTGGCCCAACGGATCAACACGCTTTATGGCAAGAATCCGCTCAAGTATCTCGTTGCCTAGAAACCCTCTTTACTCCCGATAAACTCAATATTGCCGCGATTGGGAACATTGTGCCACAGCTTCATCTTCACCATGTCGCCCGATACCAAAATGACGCGGTGTGGCCCAACCCTATTTGGGGTCATCTAGACGTCAGCCACCGCCCTGAGTCGCAACAAGCCACACTGGTGGCGCAGTTTCAAGATGCATTAGTCCCCGAAGGATTAGTCATTTATCCCTAGGCACGCTTCGTTACTTTCGTCAAAACCCCCAAGCCAAGACCATAAAATAATTAAAAATCAACAATTTATTTTTTATGAGAGATTGGCGGATTTTTCATAACAGTGGCAGAAAGAATTGGGTTAAATTAGAGGCCTCTTGATAACCATTTCAACTGGGTGGGCTCGCCCCACCTCCGGCAGCAAGCGAAGGTGTCTTTGACACCCGTGGCATGGCTCCCCGGCTGTGCCACGTTTTTCTTTTCACACTATTGTTAACTATTCGCACGTCAAAGCGTCGGCCTGGATTATCAATCAACCCTATCGGCCACCGTCGACTTAGCCATAGATCGCCTATAATACGACGGGCTCACCCCAAAGTGGCTTTTGAAGCGCTGGCTGAAATACGCAGGGTCACGATAGCCACACGCCTCGGCCACATCCGCAACCGCATTGCCTCGTTGCAGTAACACGGCAGCATCACTGAGCCGTTTCTGCGTCACGTAGGCTTTCACCGTTATCCCGAAATACTGACGACACTTACGCTGTAAATTACGCTCAGACATTGCCAATGCTTCAGCGAGTGCGACGGTTGAAAAATCCGGCTCTCTGTACCGTACCAGTACGGCTTGTTGAAACTGTATTACCCATGCCTCGCTTGGCTGCATATCCGGCTTGGCACACTCAAGGCGTGGATATATAGATAAATCAACGTGGGATTTATCCGTTAACGAAGGTCGGCGGCTCGCTGTCAATACAGATGGCTCTGGCTGGTCCATACATGGGTAAGTTTGCCTTGCTTGTTGGTTTTGTTGCTTGAAAGCCAGTACCACTGCAGCCATCACTAAACTGCTAAAAAACATAAGTACAAGCCCATTCACCATATGTGGCAGAACAGGCATTGACACGGCAATATCTAACATCGTATGAGATGCGCCATCTCGTGGAATAGCAATGCGTAATTGGTAGTTACCCCCTACCATGTTCGCCAATGAGATGGTCTCGCTACCTGTTTGTTGCCAAGCAGCAAGCTTATCAGCCATCGGTTGATCTGATTGCCGGTAAGGGACTAATTGATAATGCACTCGAGTGACTTGTCGCTCTGGAGGCCAACTCCCCCATGCCAGTTTGGCAGGGCTTTGCTCAAGGAGTGTCACCGCCGTTTTTTGGCGCGGCCCAATTCGCCATCGCTTGTTTTGCTGCCAGACGGCACCCACCACAACCTGTGGGGGTTTACGTAGAGAAAACGCAAGTTGATCGGTATCAACCCGGTATTGATTGCTCCCGGTCATGATTGTTAACTGGTGAGGACGTGTCGCATAACATGCCACCCGTTCAGATTCAGTCGGTAAACGAAAGGTCCGTACAAAGCCCCGAGGTGTGATATGAATTAAAGCTTGATTACTGTAAGCCCAAATTCCATCATCATTACCCGTAATACAACGAAAGCCCTCATTTGACTGCGATAGATACGCAACAGAGGTCGATTCAGCCAAGTTTGGGGCGTACTGATAAACCCCCTTTGCACTCGCTAACCATAAACGTCCGCGTTCATCGGTATACATATCCGATATCGGGAGCAGCGGTTTTGCTATGTCTACCGATTGGAACTGACCGTTCCGATAACGCGTTAATCCTTGACGATGGCGGATCCAAACATTGCCTCTTCCATCATCGTAAAAACCCAGTATCTCCTCCGCATCAGGCTGCCAACGCGTACCATAATCAATTAAGGCCTGAGAATCCGGCCAATAGCGCATAAGCTGATTATCGAGTGACAGCCATATCACGCCTCCCGCATCAGCATATAACTGTTGGGCGGCGAGTGTGGCTAGACGATCAGGAAGCACGACCTCCTTACCCGTTTGCGTGTTGATCCCCTGCACCCCTGCAGGGCTCGACCACCATAAGCGCTTTTCATCACGTGTCGCACTATAGTAGTTAACGACGTTATTATTCGCTCCCGTTACAGTGCGATAACCATTTAAATCCTGCCAGCCATCCCGATAATGGCCCCACGGATTACTACTTGCCATAAAGCCTTGTGTTAAGGCAGAGGGAAAGTCTTGGTGATCATGAGCAATCCAACGCTGGCCTGGGGCGCGATATCGGGTGGATTGATCCGTTGAGAACCATATTCCGCCTTCAAAATCGGCCCACAAAAAGGTCACCGCGTGACCTGGAATGGCATCGTCTCCTGGCTGCCACACAGGCGTCGCGACACCATCAAGTGAAAGACGAAATAGCCCCTGCGCATTGCTAGCCCAAAGCCCACCAGATCCAACCGTCAAGCGTTGATATCCACCTTGCCTATTCAGTAGATGTCGTGCTTTTACCTCAAGCTCCGACAACGCTAATAGATACACGCCTGATTGGGTGCTCACCCAAGCTCTGTCTATCTTCCCTGTTATCGCAGTAATAGGAGTCTTAAATCGCGTAAGCTGCCTAATTCCCCCATCACCAAGCCGATACAAGCCTTTTCCTATCGCAACCAGCCGATGTCCAAGAGTAAGCCAAGTCTTATCAGCCCGCCAAGGACCCGCTCGCCAGATACGAAACGTATCGGCTTTCACTTGATAACGGCTTAGTTGCCCATCTTGAATGTGCCAAAGCGTATTGTTCACCGCCGCCAGTCGGGGCACACTCGCTAATGATGAATCCAGCCCTTGTCCTGCTTGTGACAACGCGTAGCGTATGAGGGTATTGTCCCCCGGCTGAAAGCGATAGATCCCATGTTGACCCGCCATCCAAAGCGATTGATGTGCATAAGCGATTGTCAGGATTTTTTCATCGGGGACGTTCAAGACGTCTTTCAACGGGTGGGACTGATGGCCATCAAAGAAGTAAATATCTCCTTGATTATCAAGCAACCACATGCCTCCCGTTGATTGGACTGCTACATCACGTACGTCGCCGAGTGCATTGAGGCCATCATAGGATTGAAATGAGGTTTGCAACGCATCATGCGCCTGCAAAGGTAGACAAGGTAAAACCAGAGCTAGCCAGATTAAACAAAGACATTGGCGTTTCATGTACAAGGAGCGAGACAGGGTTGCAGGGTTAAGTCGCATAGTGTCCTGCGAGCGGACACTAAATAAAACCCTGCCTCCCTAAATGTGAGCGAGCCCTCACATTATTGATATTTCTTAGCCATTCAAACGCCGTGACAGTGCTTGGTGAGCACGCTTTGCCTGACGCTGAAACTCAGGGCGCTCTGCATCCGGTACAGGGTGCGCTTCTGGCAGCGGCACTTTCATTGCATTCACTGGATGGTCATATTTTAATAGCTCAAAATGAAGATGCGGACCGGTAGAGCGACCCGTATTTCCGCTCTGTGCAATTCGCTGCCCCATTGAGACATGGTCGCCAGGCTTGACCAAGATACGGTGCAAATGGAGATAACGGGTTGAATATTCACGGCCGTGCTTAATCACCACATAGTTGCCGGCTAACGGGTGTTTACGGGCCTTAACAACGACGCCATCGCCTGCAGCTAATACCGATGTACCCACGGGAGTGGCAAAATCCGTTCCGTTGTGCGGTGAAATTCGCCCAGTAATTGGATGCTTTCGATGCGGGTCAAAGGACGAACTAATACGGTAGCGTTTTGCGGTTGGGATACGGCGAAGCGCGCGGTCGAGGCTCTGCCCTCGCTCATCATAAAAACGACCATCACTGTGCCGATACACAAAAATATCGCGATTACCTGCGCGGTATAGCATGGCAGAGACAGCGCCTGATGATACAGGCTGATTATCGATAAACTCTTTATCTACCTGAACGGCAAACTGGTCGCCCTGATGAGATTGCCGACCAAAATCGAACCGCCATTGCAATGCAGACACAAGGTTTTGGATTTGGTTCGGTGTTAGGCCGGCTTGACGAGCTTGCTGATAAAAGCTGCTATTCACCCGCCCAATCAATGTGACTTTCTCAACGTCACCTTTCGTTTCTAGACGTTTATAATCGACACCCCCCTTATCAAAACGATACTGGTCGCGGTATTTAAGCGATTGATAGAGGGTCAAGGTCAATAAACGTCCTTCATCATCGACCTGCCATTCCATTTTCTGACCACGACGAATATCTCCCGCCTTTTCATTTGCATCAAGCATCTGATAAAGCTGACTGATCGCCAGTCCATATTGGGAGAAAATGTCACCTAAGGTGTCGCCCGTAGTCACCGTATGTTGATGGGTTCGTGGTGCCTCCGATGTGATGTCTTTTTCTAGTGCGTCCTCCGGCACAGTCAGTGCGGGATCATCAGCCTCTAAGCCTTGTTCTATCGGTTCGCTGCGTTCAACAGCTGTCGAGCTTTGCGTGTCGCTAGAAACCGGTACCGGCTGACGATCATGAGAAGACGTAAAAGGATGAGGCTGCCACATCAAGGCAGCGCCAACTAGAAGGGACAGTGATGCAAGTGCTAGCTTGTGCTGGCGCGGTAACTTGGCCGTGACAACTAGCCAATTAGTTAGTGGTTTCATGCTTTAAACAACGTGTGAAACGCTTTCCCATATCTTTTAAAAACACCTGATAGCCATCAGGTGTCACCTGGATTGACGTAGCTAATGGATCAAGTTCAAGGACATTGACGTCATTATGTCGGGTCACAGCCTCAATCAATGCGGGATTAAACTGCGGCTCAGTGAAGATACAGGTCGCATCATGATTAAGCAATCCTCTACGAATGGTCACTAACGTTTTAGCCCCCGGTTTTTGGCTTGGATCGACGGTAAAGTGCCCCGTTTTTTCCAATCCGAACGCATCCTCAAAATACCCATAGGCATCATGAAAAACAAAGTAACCAGACTGTGTGCGTGCTGACAGCTCACTTTCAATTTCCGCCATCGCCTGCTCGATCTGGACATTAAAGCGGTTTAGATTCGCACGATATTGATCTGCTTTATTAGGCGTCGCATCAATCAATGCCTCGGTGATTGCCCGTGCAGCGACACGTGTGACGTCAGGACCCAGCCAAAGATGCGGATCGATATTGTGATCACCGTGATCATGCCCATGATGATCATGCCCGCCATCATAATGGCGTAACGGTAGCCCCTCGACCTGTGTCAACGTCAGTGCAGAAGGTTGGTCAGCCAACAGTTTACTCAGAAAAAGTTCAAGCTCTGGCCCTACCCATATCGTGACATCAGCTTGATTCAGAGCTCGTATATCTGATGGCTTTAACGCATAACTATGCGGCGAGGCGCCAGGGGGAAGCAGTACGCTCAAGTGATCGTCCTCAGCAATCAAACCTGCCGCAATGAGCTGAAGTGGTTTGATAGACGTCATGACAGTAGTCGCTTGGGCCGGTAACACTAGCAATAGAGCAAAAAATGCTCCAATGATTCGAGCAGTCATCGTTCCTCTCATTCTTTTTGTTTTCTCAATGGCAAGAAATGTTATAATATAACAATTACAAATCACAATGCTTTTTTTCACTATGACTGACCCACTCGTCTCGCTTGATGCTGTAACCGTGACCTATAATGGCCGAAATGTGTTAGATAAGGTCTCTATGCAATTAAAACGAGGGCAAATTACCACGCTAATTGGCCCCAACGGTGCTGGTAAGTCGACCTTAGTAAAAGCATTAATTGGCTTGGTTAAGCCCGCATTGGGCACGGTTCGCGTTGCTAAAGGCGTGAAAGTCGGTTATGTCCCACAAAAGCTCCAGCTTAACCAAACACTACCACTAACTGTCGATCGTTTTATTCGGTTAGGAACGCGCTATACCAATAAACAAATAGATAAAGCCTTAACAACTGTTAATGCACAATCTCTGCAATACGCGAACATGCATACACTCTCTGGGGGCGAAACACAGCGCGTACTGTTAGCGCGTGCCATATTAAAGCAACCCGATGTGCTGGTCTTAGACGAGCCAGTACAAGGAGTCGATGTCAGTGGCCAACTGGAGATGTATAGCCTCATTGGCCATCTGCGCGACACCCTTAAATGTGCAGTATTAATGGTCTCGCACGACTTGCATTTAGTGATGGCAAAAACTGATGACGTGATATGTCTTCAGCATCATGTCTGCTGCTCAGGCGAACCCGATGCGATTTCTCAGCACCCATCGTATGTTGCGATGTTCGGTCGACAAACCAGTGAGCAACTCGCGTTGTATCATCACCACCACCATCATAAACACGATCTTGCCGGCCAACCTGTAAGCTGCGAGCATCAAGGACATCAACATGATTGAGTTCCTACTTGCCCCCATCATGGGTGGACTACTTATCGCCGCGATTGCAGGGCCATTAGGCTCCTTTGTGGTATGGCGACGCATGGCCTATTTTGGCGATACGCTGGCGCATGCCTCACTATTGGGGTTAGCGCTAGGCTTTCTACTGCAAATCGATTTAAACCTCGCACTCGTAGTAACTTGCTTACTCCTTGCGATTTTATTAGTTGGACTACAACGCCAGCACCTTGTCTCAACCGATACTTTATTGGGTATTTTAGCCCACAGCGCCCTGTCTTTAGGGTTGGTTGCGGTCAGTTTTCTCGACAATATGCGGGTCGATTTAATGGCCTATTTGTTCGGAGACCTCTTGGCTGTTTCATTTGCCGATCTCACTTGGCTGGCAGTCGGTGCCTGCTTCACCCTTGCTGTACTGGCCTATTATTGGGAACAACTTCTGTCGATGACCGTCAGTGAAGAGCTGGCCAAAGTAGAAGGCATTGCAGTCGAGAAGTTGCGGCTTTTATTGATGCTATTGATTGGTTTAGTGATCGCATTAGCAATGAAGTTTGTTGGGGCACTTATCATTACATCAATGCTGATCATTCCAGCGGCAACAGCCCGGCGGCTTGCCTCAACACCCGAGCAAATGGCCGCATTTGCGAGCTTAATTGGTATGTTTGCGGTGATGTTAGGGATGGCAGGATCATGGTTTTATGACACACCTGCGGGGCCATCCGTGGTTGTCGCGGCAGCCAGTGTGTTTATGCTCACGCAACTGGTCCCCTCTCGCGCTGTCCACTGAGCATCTTTCACATGGATAGCACTTGATCTGATGACATCTTCCCTGGCTCCGATAATAAAAAAGCCGCTCGAACGAGCGGCTTTTGATGACTGGGAATGATATTTACCAGTTGGTTTTTTCACGTAGTGCTTTACCAATATCGGCCAAGCTTTTCACGGTCGTAACACCTGCCGCTTCTAGGGCGGCAAATTTATCGTCTGCAGTCCCTTTACCGCCAGAAATAATTGCACCCGCATGGCCCATACGTTTACCTGGAGGCGCAGTAACACCGGCGATATAAGCCACCACCGGCTTGGTCACATTCGCTTTAATATAGGCAGCCGCTTCTTCTTCTGCTGTACCACCGATTTCACCGATCATTACAATGGCTTCGGTCGCAGGATCTTTTTCAAACATCTCCAGGATATCGATAAAGTTTGAGCCTGGAATAGGATCACCGCCGATACCCACACAAGTTGATTGGCCAAAACCTTCGTCAGTGGTTTGTTTTACCGCTTCGTAAGTGAGCGTCCCTGAACGTGACACAATGCCTACTTTACCAGACTGGTGAATGTGTCCCGGCATGATACCGATTTTAGACTCGTCGGGTGTAATCACGCCTGGGCAGTTTGGCCCGATCATACGGACACCTGCTTGATCTAGCTTGACCTTCACTTCCAGCATATCCAACGTTGGAATCCCTTCCGTAATACAGACGATAAGCTCAATACCTGCGTCAATCGCCTCAAGGATCGCGTCTTTACAGAAAGGCGCAGGAACATAAATGACCGAGGCGGTCGCACCGGTTGCTTCAACCGCATCTGCGACTGTGTTAAAAACAGGTAAACCTAGGTGAGTCGTCCCGCCTTTACCGGGTGACACACCACCGACCATCTGCGTACCATATTCAATCGCCTGCTCTGAATGGAAAGTTCCTTGGCCACCAGTAAAGCCCTGGCAGATGACTTTGGTCTCTTTATTAATCAGCACTGACATTGTTATTTACCCTCCGCTGCAGCAACGACTTTCTGTGCGGCTTCGGTTAGCGATGTTGCCGCAATGATGTTCAAACCACTATCGGCCAGTTTTTTAGCACCTACCTCGGCATTATTACCTTCTAGGCGGACCACAACTGGGACCTTAACACCGACTTCTTCAACGGCACCAATAATGCCATCAGCGATCAGATCACAGCGCACAATACCGCCAAAGATGTTAACTAAAACCGCCTTCACGTTGCTGTCAGACAGAATAATTTTAAAGGCTTCTGTGACACGCTCTTTTGTTGCACCGCCCCCAACATCGAGGAAGTTTGCAGGACTACCACCATGCAAATTGACAATATCCATGGTACCCATTGCCAAACCAGCACCATTGACCATACAACCTATGTTACCGTCGAGTGCAACATAGTTCAGCTCCCATTGCGCCGCATGGGCTTCACGATCATCGTCCTGGCTTGGGTCATGCATTGCACGGACCTTCGGCTGACGATAAACCGCATTACTGTCGAGAGACAGCTTGGCATCCAAACAATGCAAATCACCTTGTTCAGTAATCACTAACGGATTGACTTCAACCAAGGCCACATCTTTATCCAGGATTAACTGACCAATGCCGACAAAAATTTTGGTGAACTGCTTAATTTGCTCGCCCTTCAAGCCCAGCTTAAATGCCAGTTGACGGCCTTGATAAGGTTGCGGGCCGACCAAGGGATCAATTGCCGCTTTGTGGATCAGCTCGGGAGTTTCTTCAGCGACTTTCTCGATCTCAACCCCACCTTCAGTCGATGCCATAAAGACAACACGGCGTGAGCCGCGGTCAACCACCGCGCCCAAATACAACTCTTGATCAATATCGGTACATGACTCGACGAGAATTTTGCTGACTGGCTGACCTTTCTCGTCAGTTTGGAATGTCACCAAGTTTTTGCCCAACCATTGCTGCGCAAACTCGCGAATTTCTTCTTTTGAGGTAGCGAGTTTTACTCCTCCCGCTTTTCCGCGGCCACCGGCGTGTACTTGACATTTAACAACCCACTTGTTGCCGCCAATTTTATCGGCTGCTTCAGCAGCTTCTTGTGGTGTATCGCAAGCGTAGCCTTCTGAAACTGGTAGACCATATTCAGCGAACAGCTGCTTTGACTGATATTCGTGCAGATTCATGATGTTCTATCCGTGTTAGTGTCCATTATTGTGTCTTTGTGCTTTCCAAATAAGGGGACCTCCGTCCCCTCAAAATGGGCCTGTCAACCCATGTGCTGGGTTGATAGCCCCATTAAACGTCTAGAAGCAGACGTGTAGGGTCTTCTAGAAGTTCTTTGATGGTGACCAAGAAACCCACCGACTCTCGGCCGTCGATTAGACGGTGATCGTAGGAAAGTGCGAGGTACATCATTGGCAAGATTTCAACCTTGCCATCCACCGCCATTGGACGGTCTTGGATTTTGTGCATGCCAAGGATGGCAGCTTGAGGCGGGTTAATGATCGGTGTTGACATCAATGAGCCAAATACACCGCCATTCGTCAGGGTGAAGTTCCCCCCTGTTAATTCGTCAACGGTTAACTTGCCATCACGACCTTTAATCGCGAGATCACGAATACCTTTCTCTACATCCGCAAACCCAAGCTTGTCGCAGTCACGCAATACTGGGGTTACAAGACCTCGAGGCGTCGATACCGCCATGCTGACATCAAAGTAATTGTGATAAACAATCTCATCACCATCGATCGACGCATTCACTTCTGGGTAACGCTTCAGTGCTTCAACGACTGCCTTGACGTAGAACGACATAAAACCGAGACGAATATCATGACGTTTCTCAAAGCTTTCACGGTATTGCTTACGCAATTCCATAATCGGCTTCATGTTAACTTCATTAAACGTGGTCAACATCGCCGTGCTATTCTTGGCTTCCAATAAGCGCTCAGCAACACGTTTACGCAACCGTGTCATGGGTACACGCTTCTCACCACGCTCTGCCACTGGCGGTACGTCTTGCGTTGCCGCTTTCTGTTCACTGCCCCCGGCAGGCTGTTTTTTAAGATGTGCTTCCACATCTTCACGGGTGATACGACCACCCACGCCGGTACCTTTCACCGCATCCGCTGACAAATCATGCTCAGCAAGCAGACGACGTACTGCGGGGCTTAGCGTATCGTTACTTTCTTCTTCTAGCGAAGCTGTGTGGCGTTTATCCGGCGATGACTCTGATTGTGCAGGCACATCTTTAGTCGGTTCTCCGGCTACCGCGCCTTCTTTAATCTTGGCAATGGCTTGCTTCGCCAATACGGTTGACCCTTCATCTTCAATGATGGATTCCAGCACGCCATCAGCAGGGGCTGGGACTTCCAGCACAACCTTATCTGTTTCAATATCAACCAGTACTTCGTCACGGGTTACCGAGTCACCTGGCTGTTTGTGCCATGTGGCAATGGTCGCATCAGCCACAGATTCGGGTAAATCGGGAACCAGAATTTCGATTGTCATATCGTAGTTATCCTTAATGTTCTAGTTCTTGCTTTAGGGTCAGAGCGTCTTGTACTAACGCTTTTTGTTGTTTCTGATGGACAGACATATAACCTACCGCAGGCGAGGCCGATGCCACGCGCCCTGCATAAGCGAGTGTGGCGTCATCTGGTAAAGCGGCACGGAAATTGTGCTGACTGCTGTACCACGCCCCTTGATTTTGTGGCTCTTCTTGACACCAAACAAAGTCTTTTGCATTGCTGTAAGGGGCAATGACGTCTTTTACTGCCTCGAGTGGGAAAGGATATAGCTGCTCAATACGGACAATGGCAACATCGTCTATCTCTTGCTCACGGCGTGCTTGGAGTAAGTCGTAGTAAACCTTACCCGCACACATCACCACTCGCTTAACCTTGCTCGGTTCAAGCTCATCCATCTCACCGATCGCAGGTTGAAAATCCCCGTCGGTGAGATCCTCCAAGCTGGAGACACAGAGTGGATGGCGCAATAAAGATTTGGGTGACATCACCACCAGCGGCCGACGCATAGGACGAACCACTTGACGACGCAGCATATGATAAACTTGAGCCGGACTTGATGGTACGACGACCTGCATATTTTGTTCTGCGCATAGCTGTAAGTAACGCTCAAGACGTGCTGAGGAGTGTTCGGGACCCTGCCCCTCATACCCATGCGGTAATAGCATGGTCAGGCCGCACATGCGACGCCACTTTTGTTCACCTGAGCTAATAAATTGGTCGATGACAACTTGTGCGCCATTACCAAAATCACCAAACTGCGCTTCCCAAACGGTCAAGCCACCAGGCTCTGCAGTGGCGTAACCATATTCAAACGCCAATACGGCTTCTTCAGACAACACCGAATCATAGATCTCGAATGGCCCTTGTTTGTCATGAATATTAGCAAGCGGAAGGTAGGTGCTCCCATCGTCTTGATTATGCAATACCGCATGACGGTGGAAGAACGTCCCGCGACCAGTGTCCTGACCTGTGATTCGAATACGCTTACCATCATCTACCAGCGTGGCATACGCCAGTGTTTCTGCCATGCCCCAGTCAACAGACTTTTCGCCATCAACCATCGCCTTACGATCTTTATACAGCTTAGAAACACGGCTCTGCAGCTTGTGGCTATCAGGCAGCTGGCAGATACGGTTACCGAGCTCTTTTAAGCGCTTGGCATCAAACTTATTGGCCCATTCCACTGTCCAGTCATGGCCCAAATAAGGAGTCCAATCAACCGAGTGCAGTACCATTGGACGCCACTCTTTCACCACACATTCACCACTGTCGAGCAGATCACGATATTCATTGATCAATTCGGTCGCTTTTTCCAAGTTAGCGATGCTCTGTTGATCAAGCACGTCGGCATAAAGCTTACGTGGCGTGGGGTGCTTCTTGATCTTTTGGTACATCATCGGTTGAGTCGCATTAGGCTCATCCGCTTCATTGTGACCGTGGCGACGGTAACAGACCAAATCAATCACAACATCACGCTTAAACTCATTGCGAAAATCGAGCGCTAAACGCGATACAAAAGCAACGGCTTCAGGATCGTCGGCATTAACATGGAAAATCGGTGCCTGAACCATCTTGGCAATATCGGTACAGTATTGCGTTGAGCGCGAGTCAGCTGGGTTAGAGGTGGTAAAACCAATCTGGTTATTCACCACAATCCGCACCGTGCCTCCAACTTGGAAACCTCGGGCTTGAGACATATTAAAGGTCTCTTGCACGACGCCTTGTCCCGCAATCGACGCATCACCATGGATAGTGATCGGCAAAACGCTTGAGCCCGTGCTGTCTTCGAGTCGATCTTGGCGTGCACGCACGGAGCCCATGACGACCGGATTGACAATTTCAAGGTGAGACGGGTTAAAAGCTAAAGCAAGGTGGACATCACCACCCGGCGTAGCAAAATCAGACGAGAAGCCCTGATGATATTTCACATCGCCGGTACCCCAGCTTTCGTCTTGTTTCCCCGCGAATTCATCAAATAATTCTGAAGGTTTTTTACCTAGAACATTAACTAAGACATTGAGTCGACCGCGGTGAGCCATTCCAACAACAACCTCACGCCCACCTTTGCTACCCGCATGACGGATGAGCTCTTTGAGCATAGGAATGAGTGAATCTCCCCCTTCAAGAGAGAAACGTTTTGCCCCTGGGAACTTGGCACCTAGGTATCGCTCAAGGCCTTCTGCTGCGGTTAGCTCTTCCAAAAAGGTGAGCTTTTCCTGCTCAGAAAATTGAGGCTGTCCAACGACGGATTCTAATCGGCTTTGGATCCAGCGCTTTTCTTCCGTGTCAGTAATGTGCATGTACTCGGCACCGATAGATCCGCAATAGGTTTTTTTCAGTGCATCATACAACTCACCCAATTGCATATTGTCTTTACCAATCGCAAATGAGCCAACATTAAAGGTTTCGTTGAAGTCCTGCTCGTTGAGAGAGTGAAAAGCAGGTGATAGATCAGGTACAGGTTTGCGTTTCCATAACCCAAGAGGGTCTAAGTTGGCCTGTTGGTGGCCGCGGAAACGGAAAGCATTAATAAGTTGAAGAACTTTGACTTGTTTCGCGTCTACGTCTGGGTCATTGACTGAAGCACTTGCACGCGATGTATCGGTAGCTAAGCGTCGAAAGTAATCACGAACTCGAGAGTGAGGTTGTTCTACCGCGGTGTCATTCACCACAGGCAGTTGGTCAAAGACCGCTCTCCATTCTTGATCAACTAACTCCGGGTCACTGAGGTACATTTCGTAGAGATCTTCTACGTACGTTGCATTGGCGCCAGCCAAATGAGAGGACTCCATCCAAGCCTTCATCACGCCATTTTGCATTGTTATCCCTTAACCACTAGTTATTTATCCAAACACCGGTCTGAGGCCGGGTTACCTGTTATAAGCCCCGTCCTAAAACGGGGCATTTTATCTACGTTGTTGGTTCAGCGTTTTAAACGCCGCGCTGAATCAGCATCGACTTAATATGCCCAATTGCCTTGGTTGGATTAAGTCCTTTTGGACACACACTGACACAGTTCATGATCCCGTGGCAACGGAAGACACTAAAAGCGTCGTCTAGATCAGATAACCGTTCTTCGGTTGCCGTGTCACGACTATCCGCCAACCAACGATAAGCGGCAAGCAAGCCCGCAGGGCCAACAAACTTGTCAGGATTCCACCAAAATGAAGGGCATGCGGTACTACAACATGCACACATGATGCACTCATACAAGCCATCAAGTTCCGCGCGATCTTCCGGCGCCTGCAGGTGCTCACGCGATGGCGGTGTCTCATCATTCATCAGGTAGGGTTTGACACGCTCATAGTTCTCATAGAACTGTCCCATATCAATAATAAGATCACGCACCACCGGTAGACCGGGTAGCGGACGAATCACGATTTCGGACTTGTCCATCAGTGAGGACAGCGGCGTGATGCATGCAAGGCCATTTTTACCATTCATATTAACGCCGTCAGAGCCACACACACCTTCACGGCACGAGCGACGAAATGCCAAAGTAGGATCTTGCTCTTTAAGCTGGATGAGCGCATCCAGCAGCATCATGTCAGACCCTTCAGGCACATCCAGCGTGTAGTCTTTCATGTATGGCGCATTATCTACATCTGGGTTGTAGCGATAGATAGAAAACTTAACATTCATCGTTCTCGACCCCTTTAGTAACTGCGGACTTTCGGTGGGAAAGGCTCACGGTGCACTGGCGCCATATTGACGTCGCGCTTCGACATGGCTTCGGTTTCTGGGTTATAGATGGAGTGGCATAGCCAGTTTTCATCATCACGGTCTTGATAGTCGAAACGCGCATGTGCGCCACGGCTTTCAGTACGATAATGGGCTGATACCGCCGTTGAATACGCGGTTTCCATCAAATTCTCCAGCTCCAAACATTCGACACGCTGGGTGTTGAACTCGGTTGACGTGTCATCAAGACGCGCCGACTTAAGGCGTTCGCGAATTTCCTTCAGCTCTTTCAGCCCTTTTTCCATGGCTTCACCTTCTCGGAACACAGAGAAGTTTTCTTGCATACAGGCTTGAAGATCTTTACGTATTTCGACCGGATCTTCCCCTTTCTGCGTACTATTCCAGCGATTCACACGCGCCAGCGAGGCTTCAATATCGGATTCGCTCGCTTCTCTTGCTTCAACTTGCGCCGCCAAAGTTTCGCCAAGATGTAAACCGGTTGCTCGTCCAAAAACGACAAGATCGAGTAAAGAGTTGCCGCCTAAGCGGTTGGCACCGTGCACAGAGACACTGGCGATTTCACCACAGGCATAGAGCCCTTGTACTTCGATGTCATTGCCAAGTGGGTCTTGTTTAATCGCTTGCCCTGATACCTGAGTAGGGATCCCACCCATCATATAGTGGCACGTTGGAATAACGGGGATAGGTTCCTTGATGGGATCGACGTGCGCAAAGGTACGCGACAGATCGAGGATACCGGGTAAACGGGACTCAAGGACATCTTTACCCAAGTGATCAAGCTTGAGTTTAAGGTGTGGTCCCCATGGGCCGTCGCAACCGCGTCCTTCTCGAATCTCGATCATCATCGAACGAGCGACCACATCGCGGCCTGCCAAATCTTTCACATTAGGGGCGTAACGCTCCATAAAGCGCTCACCATCTTTATTAAGAAGGTACCCGCCTTCACCACGGCAACCTTCCGTCACCAATACGCCAGCGCCAGCAATACCTGTGGGATGGAATTGCCACATTTCCATATCTTGCATCGGCACACCTGCGCGCAGCGCCATACCGACACCATCCCCAGTGTTGATGTGTGCATTCGTGGTCGACTGATAAATGCGCCCCGCGCCTCCAGTCGCCAATACGGTGGCTTTGGATTTAAAATAACAAATCTCCCCGGTTTCCATACACATCGCCGTCGCACCGACGATCACGCCATCTTGGTTTTTCACCAAATCGAGCGCGTACCACTCAGAAAATATCGTGGTTTTATTTTTGATGTTCTGTTGGTACAAGGTATGCAGCAACGCGTGTCCGGTCCGGTCTGCCGCAGCGGCGGTGCGCGCAGCTTGCTCACCACCAAATTCTCTTGATTGACCACCAAATGGGCGCTGATAGATCGAACCATCATCAAAGCGTGAAAACGGTAACCCCATTTTCTCAAGCTCAATCACAGATTGTGGACCCGTTTTACACATGTATTCAATGGCATCCTGATCACCGATATAATCGGAGCCTTTCACCGTATCATACATATGCCACTGCCAATTATCTTTGTGCGAGTTACCCAGCGCTACCGTAATACCGCCCTGCGCAGACACTGTGTGGGAACGAGTTGGAAACACTTTAGATAGCAGTGCGCATGTCAGGCCCTGCTCTGATATTTGCAGCGCCGCGCGCATACCCGCACCGCCTGCTCCAATAACAATTGCGTCAAATTCGCGAACTGGAATACTCACTTACACACCCCACAATACAAAAAAACCGGCAAACACATAAATCAGTAGCGTTGCAACGACACCAAGCTGTAACACTCCGCGCAGCAAGGCTGGCTTAATGTAGTCAGTAAGCACTTGCCACATTCCGATCCAGCCGTGGATCAGCACAGACACTAACGCCAACATCGTGAAGACCTTGGTGCTGGTCTGGCCAAAAAAGGCTGTCCAAGAGGCATACGTGATCTCAGGGCCGAAGACGGCAAAACCGACCATGTAAAGTGTGTAAAGTGTGATAAGGATCGCAGTAGCACGGATCAGCACATAATCGTGCACACCGTTACGACCCACCGATGAAATATTTTTCGTTACCATACCAAAACCCCCGCCAACACAGACAGCACGCCAGTCACCACAAAGGAGACTTGAGCACTTTTCGCGCCTGACTCTAACTCCTCAAAATAACCCATATCTTGGATTAAATGACGCACTCCCCCGACGATGTGATAGGCCAGCGCTGTCAATATGCCCCAAAGCACAAATTTGACAAAAAAGCTGTCAACGATCGCAGCAGCAGATTGGAATCCATCAGGCGAAGAGAGAGAGAGGCTTAGTAGCCATAGTAGGATGGCGATCGAGACAAAGGTGATCACACCTGATACCCGATGCAAGATAGACGCAATCGCTGTAATGGGAAAGCGAATCGTCTGGAGGTCGAGGTTTACGGGTCTTGACTTTCTTTCTTTCACGATATTGCCCACTCAGCTCCATTGAAGCATTTATAGTTATTACACTCTCTGAACCTCAGTACTCAAAGCGTAAGACCTGCAACATCTGCGTAACGCGCTTCATGTACCTTATTGCTTATAACTGCAATTATCGGTGAATGGATCACGTCATTTAAGAAAGGTGTTTAAGCCCCTAAACGCCCTAGGATACTGATTTGCCCAGAGACCTCGAAAAAGTATACGTGTCGTAACAGACAATTACAAACGCACAAAATTGACCGGAATCTCACAACAGATATTTAACGCGCATTACAAATAAGTTATTAACTGACGCACACATCGATAGGTTAAAAATTGACATCATAGGGGGCGATCGGTACAACGGTCGGGTCCGTATCCTGGATGGGATTATAAAATAACAAAGGAGATTGTTATGGCAGAGAAGAAAGCTACCCTCCACATAGAAGGGAAAGCACCAATCGAACTGCCGATTATCGGAGGCACAGTCGGCCCAGACGTCATTGATGTGCGTAACCTGGTTAACGAAGGCTACTTTACGTTTGATCCCGGTTTTGTCGCAACAGGCTCTTGCGATTCGCAGATCACCTATATTGATGGCGCAGCTGGCGTTTTACTGCATCGCGGTTATCCGATAGATCAACTTGCCAATAACGCTGACTATTTAGAAGTCTGTTATATCCTGCTTTACGGTGAAGTCCCTACGAAAAAGCAATATGATGAATTTCGCTCGATGATCGTCCGCCACACCATGGTCCACGAACAAATAGCGAGCTTCTTCCATGGTTTCCGTCGTGACGCCCATCCTATGGCCGTGATGGTCGGGGTTGTAGGTGCACTTGCCGCGTTCTACCACGATTCACTTGACATCAATAACGATCAACATCGCGAAATTACGGCGTTCCGTTTATTGTCAAAAATGCCAACACTGGCTTCCATGTGTTACAAATATTCAATTGGACAGCCTTTTATTTATCCACGTAACGATCTCGACTACGCAGAAAACTTCTTGCACATGATGTTTGCCACACCATGCGAAGAGTACGAAGTTAACCCTGTGGTTGCACGTGCCATGGATAAAATCTTTACTCTTCATGCTGATCACGAGCAAAATGCTTCGACATCGACAGTGCGTCTTGCCGGTTCATCAGGCGCTAACCCATTTGCTTGTATTGCCGCAGGGATTGCCTCGTTGTGGGGGCCTGCGCACGGCGGTGCCAATGAAGCTTGCCTACGTATGCTCGAGCAAATCGGCCACGTTGATAACATTCCTGAGTATATTGAACGTGCCAAGGATAAAGATGATCCTTTCCGTTTGATGGGCTTTGGTCACCGGGTTTACAAGAATTATGACCCACGCGCAACGGTGATGCGAGAAGCTTGTCATGAGGTTCTTGAAGAACTACAAATTCAAGATCCGCTGCTAGATGTCGCAATGGAGCTAGAACGTATTGCGCTGTCAGACGGTTACTTTATCGATAAAAAATTGTATCCGAATGTCGATTTTTACTCTGGCATTATCCTCAAGGCCATCGGTATTCCAACGTCGATGTTTACGGTGATCTTTGCTATGTCACGGACCATAGGCTGGATTGCCCATTGGAACGAAATGCACACGAATCCGAATAAGCGCATAGGACGTCCGCGTCAGCTGTATACGGGTTACACGCAACGTGAATTCACACCTATCGATAAACGCAGCTGAATCAGGCTGTATTATCATTATAAAGCCGCCTAGCCAGGCGGCTTTTTAGTATCCAGCGATAATCAACCGCCTTCACACCTCAATACGATGCTCCATAATTCGCCGCCCTAGGCAAAACCAATTACACCGGATTATCAATATCAACAAAATGCACCGTTAAACCATGGTTATCAACTAACCACTCTCCCAGTGCTTTAACACCATAGCGCTCGGTTGCGTGATGCCCTGCGGCGAGATAATGCACACCCTGCTCACGCGCCGAGAAGGTCGTACGCTCCGAGACTTCGCCTGATAGATAAGCATCCATCCCTTGAGACGCGGCTAAATCAATAAAATCTTGGGCTCCCCCGGTACATAATCCAACCGTCTCAATCCGTTTTTGCTGGCCACCGTCAATGACCAGTGGAGAACGATTTAGTACGGTTGCCACCTGTTGCTCAAATTGACTCAATGTCATGGGTGACGAGAGCTTTCCATAGACAGGAATTGAAACTGGGTTACCTGGTTCAAGCCCCCCAATGAGCTCTATGCCTAGTCGTTTCGCTAATTGGGCGTTGTTACCTAATGAGGGATGGATATCAAGCGGTAAATGGTAACCGTATAAGTTGATACCGTTTTCAATCAACATTTTGATACGTTGGTATTTCATACCGCGGATTGATTGCGGTTCACCTCGCCAAAAGTAGCCATGATGAACCAGGATGGCATCCGCTTGGTATTCAATTGCCTTCTCGATTAACTCTTGGCAGGCCGTCACCCCAGCCACGATTGTTTGAACGTTATCGCAACCTTGAACTTGCAACCCATTCGGGCTGTAATCTTTAATCTGCTCAGGCTTGAGTTCTGCGTTAAGTAGTGCTTCCAGTTGAAAATTATTCATAGCAATCACATTCGCTTGCGAGACATTGACAACAGTGTAACCTGACACACGAAGATAAAAAAAGCGGCTAGCATCACTGCTAACCGCCTTTTTCAAAGACAAAACTTGCCAACTAGCTCAATGGGTCGTAGCGATTAAAAAAAGCCACCTACTTTCTCAGACTCAGCCAGCCAAACAGGCTTGGTACTGTCCTTGAGCCATACTTGATGTAAATGACTATAAATGCGAGACGCCAGTGGCGGGACAATCAGTGTTGGCAGGCAAGTGATGCCCGCAGCTACGACAACACTACGGCGTAGAACAACACGGGTTTTATCGAACGGTTTATACATAGCTAACCTCACTCATCTGACCAGTTATGTGTGGATGTTATCATTAGTTTTGTATCATTACTACATTTCTGGTGAATTTTTATCCTAAAAGCACCATTTTGTTATTAACAAACAATTAACAAGGTAATAAAGTTACACTATGAATGAGCCACGTGGGCATCTTATCGATATCGAATTATTTACGAATACCGCGCAGATACGGGCTGATATGCAATGGTTACTGACCCAGGCCCCTCTGCTATCACCCCACCAATTTCCCATGCTCCCAAAAACGCTCTGGTCGAACGTGCCGCTACCGATCCCAAAACCGTATTCAGGGCCCAAACGCATTGGCTTTTATTATCAGTGGTTGCTTACCGAGTTAATCAACCATCATCCTCAATTGCGACTTGAAGCAGAGGAAATACAAGTGAATGAGGCAGGAAAAACCCGGGGAGCAATAGACTTTCTGATTGAAAATCAAGGTCACTTAGAACATTGGGAAGTCGCGGTAAAATTCTATCTCGCCTATGAGAACCGTTGGTTGGGCCCAAATGCGAAAGATGCATTAGATATAAAAGTCACGCGGATGCTCGACCACCAACTGGCCTTGTCGAGCCACCCAAGCTTTCGTCAGCAGTATCCTCACTGGCAACCCACGCAAAAACGGCTGCTGGTACAAGGTCGGCTTTACCGCCACTACGGCTACAACATTGGATTGCCTGATTGGTCGCCTGTAAGCACAGAGAGTATTGGTGGTTGGTGGTGCTGGCCTGAAGCGCTCCCAACAGACCGTGCCTTTGGCATTTTGGCTCGTGACCAATGGTTATCACTGCCTCCGTTTAGCGACCTACCCAAAGTGGCGGCTAATACGCTCAACGAGATCACCCGTGCCCACCATTTACTGGATGAAACGCAAACGCCTTGGTTTGTGGTGCCTAAAGGTTGGCCCAACAACGTTCCGCCATTGCCTCCTATGGCCTAAAAAAACGCGCACTCAAACCGTGCGCGCTTTATGCTGCCAAAATAGAGGGTCAGTCACTAAACACCTTGATCATTAAAAACACGGTCAACAATTTGTTGTGCTTCTGTCTCAATCAAACGTAAGTGCTCAGCCCCTTTAAAGCTTTCGCAGTAGATTTTGTAAATATCTTCTGTGCCTGATGGGCGTGCCGCAAACCAACCGTAATGGGTAACCACTTTTAGCCCCCCAATAGCAGCGCCATTTCCTGGAGCGTGGGTAAGCTTCGCAGTGATCGTATCTCCCGCGAGCGTCTCTGCCGTCACCATTTCAGGACTAAGCTGACTGAGCACTTGCTTTTGTTGTGCATTGGCCATCGCTTGTAAACGATTATAAGCGGGATCACCGTGCTTATCAGCCAACGTTTGATAATACGCTTGCGGGGTTAACCCTGTAACTGCCAAGATTTCAGCGGCCAGCAAACAAAGGATAATACCATCTTTATCGGTTGACCAAGGCTGACCATCAAACGTCAAGAATGAGGCCCCGGCACTCTCTTCGCCACCAAATCCCAAAGTTCCTTGATGCAAGCCTGGTACAAACCATTTAAAACCCACCGGTACTTCAACAAGCGGACGCGATAAATCCCCCACCACTTTATCAATGATGGCGCTGGAGACCAGTGTTTTACCGACGCCCAATTCTGCATGCCATTGCTGGCGGTGGCGGAACAAGTAATCAATACACACGGCCAAATAATGGTTCGGGTTCATCAACCCAGCAGGCGTCACAATGCCATGGCGGTCGAAGTCCGGATCATTACCAAACGCCAAATCATAGTCGTCTTTATACGCAAGCAAACCGGCCATTGCATAGGCAGATGAACAGTCCATGCGGATCACACCATCCCCATCGCGAGGCATAAAGCCAAAGGTGGGATCAACATGATCATTGATTAAGGTAATATCGAGATCATAATGTTCAGCAATAGCCTGCCAGTAGCGAATACCCGCGCCACCAAGTGGATCGACAGCCAGTTTTAATCCTGCCTTTTGGATTGCACTAATATCCACCACATTGACCAAACCCGAAACATAGGGTGTCACCAAGTCTTTTTCAACGTAGTAATCACTCGCCATCGCTTCATCGATATTTGTCTGTTTGACGCCCTCTAAACACGTATCGATATAGTGGTTTGCGCGTGACTCAATCGCCTGGGTTATTTCGCCCTCTGCTGGCCCCCCATGTGGGGGGTTGTATTTAATTCCGCCATCTTGAGGCGGATTATGTGAAGGCGTAATAACAATACCATCCGCCTTTACGGAATGTTCACGGTTATACGCCAAAATCTGCTGTGAGATGCCTGGTGTCGGCGTATAACCCTGATCAGCCTGCACGACGATCGTAACTTGATTGGCCGCAAGTACTTCAATGACGGCACCAAAAGCGGGTGCAGAAAGCGCGTGGGTATCTTTCCCCACAAAGACAGGCCCCGTGATATCTCTTGCCTGGCGCTCATCACAGATCGCTTGAGCAATCGCTAAGATATGATCACGATTGAATGTCGTATTTAATGCGCTTCCACGATGGCCAGATGTACCAAACGCAACCTGCTGCTCTGGTTGGCCAGGCTGGGGTTGAGCTTGGAAAAAACGCGTAACAAGCGCAGGAATATCACACAAGTCTGAAGCTTGTGCGCGCTGCCCTGCTTGGGGATGCACTGCCATAAATCTCTTCTCCCATGAGTGGCATAGATTAAATCGCGTTCACAACCTTTTCAGTCAGATCACTCGGGAACTGCATTCTTTCCATCAGCTGCTCCACCATCTGACGTTTACGGCCAGTATTGGTATTGGTAATGACCCAAAAAGGTGTGTCTGGGATCTGCTTGGGCTTAGTCGTTTTACCGCTTTCCAACAGTGTTTGTGGGTTATCGGCAAAATACAGGCGAGTACGGCCTTTCAGGGCCATGCCATCAGCAAACCCTTGTTGGTCGACACGGTATAAGGTAGTAAGCGCTAGCATAAAGCGGCCAATGGCGCGATCTTGAGCGGCAAACTCATCCGAAATAAGTAGCGTTCTCATCGCTTTGACACGGTCAACAGACACACTCCGACCCGCATCCTTACTGACAACAATGCCGCTAGAACGAGAGGGCGTTGTCGATGCTGCTTGACTTGGCTTCGGAGCCGAATCCGACAGCAATAGGCGACGTAAAATGTCTGATGCACTCTCGCCGATATGCTGGGTTTGGCTGGCAATATACCGGTATAGATCGTCGTCAACCTCAATCGTCTTCATTGTTTTTCATCGCGTCCTGTTTATCGTTTGACGGGGCGATTATACAGAGATAGATAGGTATACTCTACGTCAAAGCCAGTAATCTGAGAGAAAAGCAACGTGTTGTTAAATGGAAAATCTCGCGGTGAGGGGTCACCGCTCGTATTAATCCACGGTTTATTCGGCGATCTGGATAATCTGGGCGGGCTGGCTAAAAGCCTCGCTGAGCATTTTTGTGTGTATCAGGTTGATCTGCCCAACCATGGACAGTCCTATCATACTGAGAACATGAATTATCAAAACCAGTCAGATGCGGTAATCGCTTGGATGGACCAGCAAGGCCTGGAGACGGTGACCTTAGTGGGACATTCTATGGGCGGCAAAGTGGCGATGGCCCTTGCTCAACGTTTCCCTGAGCGAGTCACACAACTGGTTGTGATGGACATTGCCCCTGTGGATTATCAAGTCAGTCGACATGACAATGTGTTTAATGCGTTGCACGACACGCAAAAAGTAACATTAGAAAGTCGTCAACAAGCACAAACAATCATGAATACGTCGATAGAAAACCCGGGCGTGACCCAATTTTTATTGAAATCACTCTATAAAACCGATCACGGTCACTACGACTGGCGCTTTAATATTGATAATCTTTATCAGAGCTATCGTGACATCATGGGATGGACAGCTTTTGGACCGTATTCAGGCCCGACCTTATTTGTGAAAGGACAGAACTCTGAGTATATACAGCCTGAGCATCGCGATACCATTGTCGCGCAGTTTCCCCATTCAAAAGCGCATATGGTGGCAGGCACAGGGCATTGGCTACACGCGGAAAAACCAACCGTCGTATCCAATGTTATCGCGCGCTTTTTAATGCCGGACGAGCGTTAACAGTTAAGCAACCCTTGTGGTATATTGCGCCGCAGAAGTCGGTGCTCAATGGAGGCACGCATGCTTTACGAGCACTTTCAATTGCTCGAGAAAATTGGTCTAGATCTCGTCTTCGCCGCGATTTTCTTTTTTATCGGCATGGCAATCAAAGACGTGTTGCGTGAGGGCAACGTACCAGTATTCGGTCGGCGTATCGTCTGGTTTGTTCTCACTCTAGGCTGTGTCGGCTTTATCGTAAAAGGGGTCATTCAATTGGTTTGGGAAGGGGTCGGTATCGGCTAACCAAACTGACAATGATCACCTAGGCATATGGGTGTGAAAAAGCATGGCTTTTTCTTAAATTCGAGTTAGTTGCAAACAGCAACCCACTGACAAAAACGGGTATTTTTTATATGGCGAGTGTAGGTCTCTTCTTTGGTAGTGACACGGGAAACACGGAAGCAATTGCGAAAAGCATTCAAAAGCAGCTGGGCAAAAAAATGGTCCACGTGCAGGATATCGCGAAGAGCAGTAAAGAAGACATTGATAACTTCGATCTGCTGCTGATCGGGATCCCAACTTGGTATTATGGTGAAGCACAGTGTGACTGGGATGATTTCTTTCCCGAGTTAGAGCAAATTGACTTCTCCACTAAACTCGTCGCCATTTTTGGCTGTGGCGACCAAGAAGATTATGCAGAATATTTCTGTGATGCGATGGGCACAGTGCGTGATATTATCGAAGCCAAAGGGGCAACGATTATCGGCCACTGGCCAACAGAAGGATATGAGTTTGAAGCCTCGCAAGCCCTAGTAGATGATAATCACTTTGTAGGCTTGTGTGTGGATGAAGATCGTCAACCGGAATTGACCGATGAACGCGTGAGCAAATGGGTGACGCAAATCCATGAAGAGATGTGTTTAGCCGAGCTCGAAGACTAAGGGCCCGCGACGACAGTACACTGACAAGCGCCAAGGCAAATTCAGCCTTGGCGTTTTTGTCCACTACGCGGCCTGTTTCGGTGAAGCATCACGGTACTGCCGCTTCTTTCTCACATAGAGAGTACGCTTCACTTCTGCGATAACCTCGCCATGTGCATCTTTCACATGCACCACAAATTCGGGTAATACTTTATCGCCGCGCCCCGCTTGCTGTTGGATATCAGTGAGCACCGCATCACTGATCACAAAGTCAGCATACAAATCCGTTGTCCCCGGCTTGATGAAATTGATGTCTGCTTGCTTGTCCCAAACATGATACTGAGGCCCCAAAATCCCCATCAACATAAGCGCATAGACAGGATCCGTTAATGAGAATATACTGCCCCCATATTGGGTACGATTCGCATTTTTATTCCACCAGCGTAACTTCAAACGCATGTTTACACGTTTAAAATCCTGACTGATCATATCAATATGAATACCTGCGCCCCAAAATGGTGGCCAGCTGTTGAGCGCCCACTTGACGATGCGTGGCTTATAGAAACGATACATGGCGTATTGACATCCTTATCTGGTCCAACCAGGCAATATTCACATCTTGCAAACATTGACGCAACCACAAACGAACAAATTTCGCACGAAGAAAGCTTGGCTGATGTAGCGAGACCAGCGCAATTTTGATAGGCTTGTAAGATATTTTCCTTGCTAATCCAACTGTCTTCACTCAGACAGAAAACAGGTAGATACACATGTCAGACAATAACCAGGCGTTGAAGCAAGCTGGACTGAAAGTCACACTCCCACGGCTCAAGATCCTAGAAGTGCTGCAACAGCCAGATTGCCAGCACATCAGTGCCGAAGACCTGTATAAGAAATTAATCGATCTAGGCGAAGAAATCGGTCTCGCAACCGTATACCGCGTATTGAACCAATTTGATGACGCAGGCATTGTAACGCGTCACCACTTTGAAGGTGGAAAGTCGGTCTTTGAACTCGCAACACAACATCACCACGACCACTTAGTGTGTCTTGATTGCGGTAAAGTGATTGAGTTTTCTGATGACTTGATCGAGGAGCGCCAGAAAGAAATTGCCGCACGCTTTAATGTGAAGCTGACTAACCATAGTTTGTATTTATATGGACACTGTCAGGAAGGTGACTGTAAAGCTGATCCGTCAATCCATAACGCAGGCTAATTCGACATCTCAGACACACCTAAAAAAGCCGGCGTCACTCACGCCGGCTTTTTTGTTATTTATGTCCCGTCCTGAAATACGTTGACATAAAGAGGACTTCTTTATGACAACATCAAGTAATTCAAGCCGTAAGCGCACGCAACGTGATTACACCTTAGCCTTTAAATTAGGCGTTGTAGAGCGTGTTGAAAAAGGCGAAATGACGTACAAACAAGCTCAAGCCCGTTTTGGCATTCAGGGCCGCTCAACGGTACTCGTCTGGCTCAGAAAACATGGTAGACTCGATTGGTCGAAGCCATTTCAGCATCCCCTTATGCCACATTCAAAAGAAACCCCATCCGAAACTATCAAGCGCCTTGAGCGTGAGTTAGCCGAAGAGAAACTGCGTAACCAAATCCTCAATGGTATGGTCGATATCATGGACAATGAGTACGGAGCCGGCCTCAGAAAAAAGTACTTATCCGGTACATCTGGCAAGCCAAAGCCAAAAGTAAAATAAAGTTAGCGGCGGCATGTCGTGCCACAGGCATTTCTCGGCAAGGTGTCTATCAAGCCGTTGCTCGAATGGAAAGCCGAAGAGCTGAACTATCAATCATCAGAGACTGGGTCCAATACTGGCGTAAGTATATGCCGAGGTTAGGGGCGCGTAAGCTCTACGCGTTGGTAAAGCCCAAGCTAGTTGAACACGAAATTAAGCTAGGGCGAGACGGGTTTTTTAGCTATCTGAGAAGCGAAGGCTTACTGGTTAAACCCAAGAAAAGCTACACAAAAACTACGTGTAGTAAGCACTGGATGAAGAAGCATCCTAACCTGCTAAAAGAAGACGGACTGCATGATGCTGCGCATATACTGGTCAGCGACATCACTTATGTTGAATCAGACCAAGGTGTGCACTATCTGTCACTGGTGACCGATGCCAACTCACGCAAGATAGTGGGTCATCACGTTAGCGAAGATATGAAAGTCGACAATGTAGTGAAAGCGCTGAAAATGGCCGTCAAAGATAAGCGCTATATCGGCAATGCGGTACATCACTCAGACCGAGGTTCGCAATACTGCTCAGCCGTTTATCAGAGTGCGCTACAGGAGAGTCAAATCCAGCCGTCGATGACGGATGGTTATGATTGCTACCAAAACGCGTTAGCGGAAAGAGTCAATGGCATACTGAAGCATGAGTTTTTACTGTACCGGTGTAAGACACTGACAGAGCTTAAAATATTGGTAAAAGAATCGATAGCGATATACAACGAAATGAGACCGCACCTAAGTTTAAGTATGGCAACCCCCAATCAGGTGCATAATAAAAAAGGCCAGCTACTGGAGCTGGCCTAAAAACTGTCAACCTATATTAGGACGGGACATTACCTTCTATCTTCGCCCAAGTATCTCGTAAGCCAACCGTCCGATTAAAGACGAGCGCATCAGAGCAACTATCTTTGCTGTCCGCACAGAAGTAGCCCGTGCGCTCAAACTGGTAGCCCTTCTCTGCTGGCACATTCTGCATGCTTGGCTCAACAAAACCCTGTTGTACCTGCAATGACTCAGGATTGATTGTCTCAGCGAAGTTATCGGCACTTGCTGGGTTTGGTACCGTAAACAAGCGATCATACAAACGGAATTCTGCAGGTAGCGCTTCATCGGCAGAAACCCAATGGATCACGCCTTTCACTTTACGCCCATCACCAGGATCTTTACCTAGGGTGTCGGGATCGTAGCTGCAGTATATCGTCGTAATATTACCGTCTTCGTCTTTGTCACAGCGCTCTGCCTTGACCACATAGGCATTACGCAGACGGACTTCTTTATCTAATACCAAACGCTTATACTTCTTGTTAGCTGATTCACGGAAATCTTCGCGTTCAATCCAAATCTCGCGAGAAAATGGCACCTGGCGAGTTCCCATTTCTGGCTGGTTCGGGTGGTTTGGCGCTTCAAGCCACTCCACACCGTCCGCTTTGTTTTCAATCACCAATTTTATCGGATCCAAAACAGCCATTGCGCGTGGTGCGTTTTCGTTAAGATCATCGCGTACACAAGACTCCAGTGAACTCATTTCAATGGTGTTGTCCTGTTTGGTGACACCAATGCGCTGACAAAACTCGCGAATAGAGGCCGGCGTATAACCGCGGCGACGTAAACCTGAAATGGTTAACATGCGCGGGTCATCCCACCCATTAACGAGCTGCTCTTCCACCAATTGGTTGAGTTTGCGCTTTGACATCACGGTATACTCGAGATTCAAGCGGCTGAACTCATATTGACGCGGCGTACAATCGATAGTGATGTTTTCCAACACCCAATCATACAAACGGCGATTATCTTGAAACTCTAAGGTACAAAGAGAATGTGTGATCCCTTCAAGCGCATCAGAGATACAGTGGGTAAAGTCATACATTGGATAAATGCACCACTTATCACCCGTTTGGTGGTGATGAATAAAACGGACACGATACAAAACAGGGTCACGCATCACCATAAAGGGTGACGCCATATCTATCTTTGCACGTAGGCAAGCTTTTCCTTCTTCAAATTCCCCGGCACGCATCTTTTCAAACAGCGCTAAGTTCTCTTCGACGGAGCGCTCGCGATATGGGCTGTGCTTACCTGGTTCCGTCAATGTGCCACGATACTCACGGATCTCATCAGGGGTTAACTCTTCAACGTACGCCAACCCTTTTTCAATCAGTTCAACGGCGTAACCATAGAGCTTGTCAAAATAGTTTGAGGAGTAACGAACCTCTCCCGCCCAATCAAAGCCCAACCATTGCACATCACGCTTAATTGATTCGACGTACTCAACGTTTTCTTTCTCTGGGTTGGTATCATCAAAGCGCAAGTTGCATTCACCCTGATAATCTTGAGCAACCCCAAAATTCAAACAAATTGATTTTGCATGGCCAATGTGCAGATAGCCATTTGGCTCCGGAGGGAAACGTGTCACGATCGATGTATGTTTCCCGTCCGCCAAATCTTTATCAATGATTTGACGAATAAAATTAGTGGGACGAGCTTCAGCATCACTCATCAAGGTTACCTCGTATCAAAAATGCGAATTTTAAAGCTACACAGGCTTTATGATCTCCTATTCCGCCCTGCGACTCAACCTGTTGTTGTGATTGTCGTCGTAGCATACGTCTATTTGTTACTTTTTTGCGCGAAAGCGGGGGTAACAAACGAAAAAAACGCCCAGTGGTTAGCTGGGCGTTTTGTCTCTGATTACCGCGATGAGTGATGGGTTACCTCACTTAAGGCAGTGCCACTTTCGACAAATCTTCATCTTCTGGGATTTGTTTTAGTTCACCAGCAATAATTTCGGCTAATGGGCCTAGGATAACTTGCAAGTTATTTTCACCTAGCTTGACAACGCCCATCGCACCAATGGCTTTCAATTTCGCTTCATCGACCACCTCACGGTCAGCAACCGAAAGACGTAGGCGAGTAATACAAGCATCGATAGATGTCAGATTTTGATGGCCACCAAGTGCTTTTAGGTACTTACGCGCTAATTCACGGTTGTCGCTCTTACCGTTGCTATTCACACTTGACGGCACACTTTCAACCGCTTCGTCTTCTCGACCCGGCGTTTTCAAGTTCATCGCCATGATGGCAGCACGGAATGTGGCGTAGTACAGCACAAAGAACACTAGCCCCATGAGCGGTAACATATACCATTCATTAGCAACGGGGTTTTTCGATGACAACACCAAGTCGACAAGACCGGCAGAAAAACCGAAGCCCGCTGTCCAATTGAACGTGGCGGCAATGAACAAAGAAATACCCGTCAAGAACGCATGCAATACAAACAGCACAGGTGCGACGAACAGGAAGGC
Organism: Salinivibrio sp. ES.052; assembly: GCF_900141775.1. Classification (GTDB taxonomy): domain Bacteria; phylum Pseudomonadota; class Gammaproteobacteria; order Enterobacterales; family Vibrionaceae; genus Salinivibrio. Next base: position 1,424,081 of record NZ_FSRI01000001.1, read on the forward strand.
AAACTCAAGTGGCTCAGTCACACCGGTAAAGAAAGACGCAAAACCCGCTGCAATCATGATAGACGCAACACGTGCTTTATTCTCTGGACGTGCCGTGTGGTAGATAGCCAGAGCCGCACCCGGTAGACCGAACATCATCACAGGGAAGAAACCAGCCATGTACATACCAGTTGTGCCTTTAATGGCTTCACCTGTTTCAAGGCCTTGTGCACCCATCCAAAAACGACCAAGGTCATTGATACCAACCGTGTCGAACCAGAATACCGCATTTAATGCATGGTGAAGGCCGACTGGGATCAGTAAGCGGTTAAAGAAGCCGTAAATACCAGCACCGGCCGCACCCAGGTTGGTGATGCTTTCGCCAAAGTGAACCAAACCACCGAATAGTACGGGCCAAACGAACATCAATACAAACGAGATGATGATCGCCACAACAGACACCAAAATCGGCACCAAACGCTTACCGCTAAAGAACGCCAAGGCTTTTGGCAATTCGACACTGCTATAACGGTTGTAGAGTTCAGCAGAAACCACGCCGATTAAAATACCGATAAACTGGTTGTTGATTTTGCTGAAAGCGAGCTCATTGTTGCCCAGTGAAACATCCACCAGCCCAATTTGACTCACCGCACCGGGCGCGCAAAGCGTGGTGATGACCATAAAGCCAACAAAGCCAGCGAGCGCTGCGGCACCATCTTTATCTTTTGACATACCATAAGCCACACCAATGGCAAACAGTACCGACATATTATCGATAATCGCAGCCCCTGATTTAATCAGGAACGCTGCCAGGGCGTTGTTGCCCCCCCATCCAGTTGGGTCAAGCCAGTAGCCGACCCCCATTAAGATCGCGGCTGCAGGTAGTACCGCTACCGGCACCATCAGCGCACGACCTATACGTTGTGCATAACCAAGAATATTCACCGTCGTTCCCCCTGTGTATTTTTCTGTGCTCTGCAAAATGTCCGCTTATCGCGCCTTTGCTTGAACAACCGCTTGAGCATTAGCCCAAGGACTTTTTGTTAAACCACTTCTTTTGTAAAGCAATGTTAGTCAACTGCAGTTTATGTCAATAAATTCGCCTCGCAAATTAAACCCGCATTATTTGTGAGAATCATCACCTAATCCTCCTAAACCAAGAGAAAATTGTTAGCCTGATCATAAAACTTATTTTATGATGAAAATAAATGAGCATATCCGTTATGCTGTTTCCACTGACTCAGACATGATTACCGAGGTGACCGATGCGACTCATCCCTTTACAAACTAGCCAGCAAGTCGGCCTTTGGTCGGCGCGTTACATCGTCGATACCATCAACAAATTTTCTCCGACCACCGATAGACCCTTTGTTTTGGGCTTACCTACCGGAGGCACGCCACTCAACACCTACAAACAACTCATTGAACTTCATAAAAAAGGGGAAGTGAGCTTTGAGCACGTGGTGACATTTAATATGGATGAGTACTGCGGGATCCCGGCCGACCATCCACAGGCGTATCGTACATTCATGTACGAAAATTTCTTTAATCACATTGATATAAAAGAAAAAAACATTAACTTGCTTGATGGAAATGCGACAGATATCGATGTGGAATGTCAGCGTTATGAAGAAAAAATCAAATCGTACGGCAGTATTCATTTATTTATGGGAGGCGTAGGCAATGACGGTCATATTGCGTTTAATGAACCCGCCTCATCATTAGCATCCCGAACGCGCATCAAAACCTTGACCGAAGACACCCGTGTGGCAAACTCTCGCTTCTTTGATAATGATATCAACCAAGTGCCTAAGCATGCCCTCACTATCGGTGTCGGCACGTTGCTAGATGCAGAAGAAATCATGATTCTAGTGACGGGTAACAATAAAGCACAAGCGCTCGAAGCGGCTGTGGAAGGATCGGTTAACCATCTTTGGACAGTCTCTGCTCTACAGCTTCACCCAAAAGCAATGATTGTGTGTGATGCCCCCTCGACCGCAGAGCTTAAAGTAAAAACCGTCAAGTACTTTCAAGAGCTTGAAGCCCAAAATATTCACCATTTATAAGGAATTTAAGCATGTATGCGTTAACCCACTGCCGGATTTTTACTGGCCATGAGGTGCTAGATGATCATGCCATCGTCATTCGAGATGATCGGATTGAAGACGTCTGTCCACAACATGCTCTGCCTACTGACATTGAAACACGTAGCTTAGACGGTGCCCTTGTGAGCCCTGGATTTATTGATCTTCAACTTAATGGTTGTGGTGGCGTGATGTTTAATGATGTCATCACGTCAGACACCATCAGCACCATGCACCACGCCAACCTTAAATCGGGTTGCACTAACTTTCTTCCGACACTGATCACTAGCTCAGATGCAGACATGAAAACGGCTATTGAGGCAATGCGCCATTATAAAACGCAGCATCCTCACCAAGCCCTGGGTTTGCACTTAGAAGGTCCTTACTTAAATAACCAGAAAAAAGGGATCCACAGTACGGATTATATTCGCCCTAGTAACGATGAGATGATTGCTTACTTATGCGATAACGCCGATGTGATCACTAAAGTAACGCTAGCGCCTGAACTCGCGCCCAATGCACATATCCGAGCACTCACAGAGGCGGGTATCCTTGTTTCAGCGGGTCATACCAACGCAACCTATGCGCAAGCCAGAGAAGGTTTTGCGAATGGTATTCGCTTTGCGACCCATCTGTTCAATGCCATGACATCGATTACGGGTCGAGAGCCTGGTGTCGTTGGCGCCGTCTACGACACCCCTGAGGTCTATACCGGCGTGATTGCCGACGGCTTTCATGTGTCATACGCTAACATTCGGCTCGCGCAACAAGTAAAAGGTGAGAAATTAGTGTTAGTTACTGATGCGGTTGCACCTGCAGGAGCCGACATGGATCACTTTATTTTTGTAGGCAAGAAAGTATATTACCGTGACGGTAAGTGTGTTGATGAAAATGGCACGCTTGGCGGCTCAGCACTCACCATGAACCAAGCTGTCCATAACAGTGTTGAGCATATTGGGATCGCCTTGGATGAAGCGTTGCGGATGGCGACACTCTATCCCGCACGTGCAATCGGTATCGATCAACACTATGGCAGTATTCGTCCGGGGAAAGTTGCGAATCTTGCCATTTTCGACCGATCAATTAACATTCAAGCGACGATCGTAAACGGACAATATCTAAAAAGCTAGGACACCTATGACTGGCGGAAAAATCGGGAATGTCGATCTAGTAAAGCAACTTAACGGTGCTGCCGTTTATCGATTAATTGATCAACAAGGGCCTATTTCACGCATACAAGTTGCCGATGTCAGCCGATTGGCACCCGCAAGCGTGACAAAAATAACCCGCCAGCTCCTTGAGAGGGGCCTGATCAAAGAAGTGGCACAGCAAGCGTCAACGGGCGGACGCCGTGCCATTTCGCTCACCACAGAATGTGCCCCCTTTCACACCCTCGCGGTCCGCTTGGGGCGGCATTTTATTGAACTATCGCTGTATGACTTGAGTGGTATTTCACTGGCTGAACACGGTGAAACCTTCCATTACCACGACCAAGATGAGCTGGTGAAGGGCTTACTACACATCGTGGGCAAATTTCTTGATACTCACCAACACGCTCTCAGAGAGCTCATCGCCATGTCGGTTGTCATGCCAGGTTTGGTCGACCCAGACTCTGGGGTGGTAGAGTACATGCCCAATATCAACATCCAACAACTTGCACTCGCCGAAACACTGCGTAATGAATTTGGCGTGCAGGCTTTTGTCGGAAACGATATTCGAGGCCAAGCTTTGGCTGAGCATTACTTCGGTGCTAGTCAAGACTATCATGACTCGATGCTGGTCAGTGTTCATCATGGCACTGGGGCCGGTATTATTGTTAATGGACAAATTTTTCTGGGACATAATCGGAATGTCGGCGAGCTCGGCCATGTTCAAATTGATCCTCTCGGCAAAAAATGTCAATGCGGCAACTTTGGTTGTTTAGAAACCGTGGCATCTAACGAAGCGATCATCGAACACGCGCAGCAATTGCTGGCTCAGGGGCATCCAAGCAATCTCAGTTATGACCAAAGTTTAACCATTGAAGCGATTTGCCAAGCGGCTGAGCAGGGTGATGAGCTGGCTCGCCAAGTCCTGGTCAAAGTCGGTAATCACCTCGGCAAAGCGATCGCCATGACGGTTAACCTGTTCAATCCACAACTCGTTGTGATTGCAGGAAAAATAACCGCAGCAAAAAGTGTGGTTTTCCCCGCAATTGAACGCTGTGTAGAAAACCAATCACTGCCAAGCTTTCACCAGAAACTATCAATCGTCAGTGCTAACCTCGAATCGCAGCCAACCATGGCAGCATTCGCATTGGTTAAACGCGCGATGCTTAATGGCGAACTGCTTCAGGAGTTGCTCGAAGAGTAATCTATGCGGGCTTGGCGTTGAGCAAGCCCGTTACTTCTCCTCCATATTTCTATTCTATATCCAGTTCAAACCTATTTTACATTCACATATTAGCCACAAAACGTGTACATTATAGCCACGTCACCGACAATCCCTTGTCCTACTCAACTTTAAAATAAGTGCAAGATATGGAACTGGTTTTTATTTCTGCCGCTTTTATTAGTGGCTATATTTTAATGCGCTGCCATCTCCCTCCTTTAGTTGGCTTTCTGATTGCGGGCTTTGCTCTGCACGCAATGGGTTATCACTCTACGCCTGTTATCTCGCAACTGGCGGATCTTGGGGTAACACTCCTGCTATTCACTATCGGGTTAAAGCTTGACGTCAAAACTCTGCTTGCTAAAGAAATCTGGTTTGGCGCAACCGTCCATAATGTGCTGACAACCGCTTTTTTCACGTTGGCATTAATGGGACTCAAAGTGCTGAGTATTCCCATGCTATCAGGCATGAATATGTCAGAAATGCTGTTGCTTGGATTCGCTTTATCTTTTTCTAGTACCGTTTTTGCGATTAAAGCCTTGCAGGAAAAAGGCGAACTTAATGCGACCTATGGCACACTGGCCATTGGTATACTCATCATGCAGGACATCTTTGCTGTCATCTTTCTCACGGTGACTTCGGGGAAAACGCCTGAACTCAGTGCCCTACTTTTATTTGGGCTGCCCCTCCTCAAGCCTTTATTAGGCAAGCTACTCGATAAAGCGGGCCATGGTGAAATGTTAGTTCTCTATGCCATCTTCCTCTCACTGGTTGTTGGCGCTGGGTTATTTGAAGCAGTAGGCGTAAAACCTGATTTAGGTGCATTAATTCTGGGGATGCTGCTCGCCAGCCATCCACGTGCATCGGAAATGGCTAAGTCTCTCTTTAATATGAAAGAGCTTTTCTTAGTCTGCTTTTTCCTCAATATTGGCTTATCCGAGCAGCCGACCTGGCAGAGCTTTAGTTTTGCCCTGATATTGATGCTGCTACTCCCCATAAAAGGTATGCTCTATTACTGGATCGTGAGCCGATTTCGTTATCGTGTTCGTACCTCCTTATTTACGACACTCACTTTATTCAACTTCAGTGAATTTGGTTTGATCGTCGGAGGGCTCGCTTACCAAACCGGATTAATGCCTGGCCCTATTCTCGTCTCTATTGCCATCGCCGTGTCGCTGAGCTTTGCCTTTTCAGCACCGCTCAATACCTTTAGTAACCCACTGTATACCTGGGCATCGCGCTGGTTACCTGAACGTGCGCCTGAGAACCTTCACCCTAGTGAACAGCAAATCAATCTCGGCGATGCCAGTATTTTGGTCTTGGGGATGGGCCGTATTGGCTCAGGGGCGTATGACGAGCTCGCCACCACACACCATCAGCCGATTGTGGGGATTGATACTCGAGAAGAGTCGGTCAACCGCCACCAGCAAGAAGGACGACGCGTTATTCTCGGCGATGCCACCGACCCTGACTTTTGGTCTCGAGCGGTCTCAGATGGGAACATATCATTGATTTTACTTGCAATGCCTCACAGCCAAGCCAACACACTGGCGTTAGAGCAAATTAGACAAACGCCGTTTGCGGGTAAAGTCGCGGCGATTGCCAAATACCAAGATGAGCTCGATCAACTCAAAGCACTAGGTGTTGACGAAGCATTCAATATCTACCAAGAGGCTGGCAGTGGTTTTGCTCGCCACGTACGAGATCGCTTTTCTACTAACGCTTAATATAGCCATTTAAACTTGCTCCCCCTTCTTTAACGCACAAGTGGCTGCCTGCTTCTTGTGCGTTTTTGCACATAAACCGTACCATTTTTAACTTTTATTCGTTATTTACGTTATTTTTTAAATTTTATACATCATTAACTCGATTTTGATAATGAATTTGTTTTGCATACTTGTGTCTTTTATCCGCGCAAGGCAGAGTGTGGTTAACCAGTCGATGCCGAGATGGCTTAATAAGAGAAAGAGAGGGAAATTATGTGTTCAATTTTTGGGGCGCTAGACATTAAAACCGATCCGCAACAATTGCGAGAGGTTGCGCTAAAGATGTCAAAAACCATGCGTCACCGTGGTCCTGATTGGTCTGGTATTTATTCATCAGACAAAGCCATTTTGGTGCACGAGCGCCTTGCGATTGTCGATCTTAACAGTGGGGCGCAGCCTCTTTATAACTCAAACCACACCCAAGCCTTGGCTGTAAATGGCGAGATCTACAATCACAAAGAGCTCCGTACAGAATTTGCAGCCGATTACCCTTTTCAAACCGAGTCAGATTGCGAAATTATCCTTGCCTTATACCAAGAAAAAGGCACGGATCTGTTGGATTATCTAAACGGTATTTTTGCCTTCATCCTCTACGATGAAGAACAAGATGCGTATTTAATTGGTCGCGACCATATTGGCATTATTCCGCTTTATCATGGGCATGATGAGCACGGAAACTATTACGTGGCTTCTGAGATGAAAGCACTGACGCCCATTTGTAAGACTATCAGTGAATTCCCTCCTGGCCATTTTTTATGGAGCAAACAAGGTGAGCCCGTTCGCTATTACAAACGCGAATGGATGGAATACGATGGGGTCAAAGACAGCACCACAGACAAAGCGGCACTCAAAGAAGCACTAGAAAACGCGGTACACCGTCAGTTGATGACCGACGTGCCTTATGGCGTATTGTTATCTGGTGGGCTCGACTCCTCGGTTATTTCCGCCATTACGAAACAGTTTTCAGCTAACCGGATTGAAGATGATGATCAAAGCCAAGCTTGGTGGCCACGTTTACATTCTTTTGCTATCGGCCTTGAAGGAGCGCCCGACTTGAAAGCGGCAAAAGAGGTGGCCGATCACTTAGGCACCGTTCACCACGAGTTCACCTACAGTATTCAAGAAGGACTCGATGCAATTCGTGACGTCATTTACCATATCGAGACATACGATGTCACCACCATTCGCGCATCGACACCAATGTACCTAATGTCGCGCAAAATTCACGCGATGGGGATCAAAATGGTACTTTCCGGTGAAGGCGCAGATGAAGTATTCGGGGGATATTTGTACTTCCATAAAGCCCCGAGCGCACAGGCGTTCCATGAAGAAACGGTACGCAAACTGCTTGCACTCAACATGTTCGACTGTGCCCGTGCCAACAAATCAATGGCGGCATGGGGGGTAGAAGCCCGTGTTCCTTTCCTTGATAAGGAATTTTTGGAAGTGGCAATGCAAATCAGACCGGACGACAAAATGTGCGGCGATGGCAAAATGGAGAAACATATTATTCGTGAGTGCTTTAGCGACTTGCTGCCTGAGTCCGTTGCATGGCGCCAAAAAGAACAGTTTAGTGATGGCGTGGGTTACGGTTGGATTGATACGTTGAAAGCCATCGCGGAAGAAAAAGTCAGCGATAAGCAATTGGTCACGGCCCAATTCCGCTTTCCATATAACACGCCGACGACCAAAGAAGCGTATATGTATCGTGAGATTTTTGCCGATCTTTTCCCACTTGATGATGCCGCCAAGTGTGTACCAGGGGGACCTTCCATTGCTTGCTCCAGTGCAAAAGCAATTGAATGGGATGAGTCATTTAAAAACCAGGCCGATCCATCAGGCCGAGCGGTACGGAATGTCCATACCAAGGCCTATCAATAACCGAACTCAATGACCACACACAAAAAAACCGCCGATTAGGCGGTTTTTTGTATTCATTCTCGTTGTAAGCTTATCCGTCCTAACGTTCCCAATACGCCTCTTCGAGGCTATCTTCTCGTTCCGGCAAGCCACGTGATAAACGCGGTGAATGCTGAGCAAGGACTTCATAACTCACACGGTTTGCATACTTACAAAGCTGAGAGAACGACGAATAGGTTAAAAATGGATATTGATGCTTGCTCGAATTAGGCACGTTATCTCGGTGATAACGGTTCGCGGACATATCATGCAATAGCGCAGACAAGGCACCATCTCCCGCTCCATTGGTGTTCTTGATTCGCTCTGGGCCACCCATGTAAGGCGCTATATGAGAATAGATTTTGAGTGGTGATTCACAATCAGCTTTCATCATTGGACGGCTAAACTCATGCATATTGAACTCTGCAATTGCCCCTGGTAACAATGGCAGAGAGGTTTCTCGTTTAGCCTTTTCTTCGCTGTAGCCAGCCATATATAAACCAATAGGGCCTGCCGTGCATAACACCATATCGACCCATTGCAAGGTCGCATCAGCGGCCAATAATGGGTCACTTTCACCCGTTAGCGCTTCGCCTTCATCTTCGTTCATGGCAACAACACTGACGTGCTCAGCAAGAAAGTCACGCCACCATTGCGGATTTTGTTCAATCACATATTTAGTGCCAAGGGTCATTACGACTGGAACGTTATACTTTTTCGCATACTCAATCGCACGCATGGTGGCTTCCGGCATCGGATCGCCTTCCTTACAACGCACCAGGTATGCCGTCAGTACTAACGCAGAGGCATGTTCAAAGATATGCTCCGGAATCGAATCAGGATGCAGCTGATTCATCAGCCCTTCATTAATTGCAAAGGTACGCTCACCGCAGTCGCCAATCAGCGCATAGCAACGGCCAATTGGACCTTGAACCGGCTGTAGGTAGTTCAAATCCATTCGGCTGGACGTATTACACAAATAACGATAAGAGTAGCTACCAATTCGGATGTCTTGGCTCATCACCCCCAGTAAGATCGACTGATCGTCGGCCAGGGCTGAATAATTGTGTAAGGTATTGCCAATGGTGCCACCTGCAAATTCATGCGTCACCAAGTTGTTATCTTTTAGCTCTTGATACAAAGCTTCAGCACGCGCATCGTCAATGACCAATGAGTGTCCTTTGCTCAAACCATAACGCTCCAGAAAATCATCACTTACTTTTGCTTCTATATCGACCAAGGTTTGGTCAATACCAATCACATGCGGACGTTTGAAGCCGCGCTCGCTGGCAGGGTTAAGCAAAGGGTCCCGGGCATGAACCGGAAAGTAGTGTTTAGACTTACGTTGTCCTGGAAATTTCATGGTTCGTGTAACTAGCTAATGGAAGGGAGGCGCGAATTCTACCACAGAATTTGCGCCTGCATAGCGTCTGTCCGACGAATTTCTCGCGCTACCAGCCTTGTGTATGGTCTGCCACCAGTGACGCCATTAAATGAATATGTGCTTCGTCATCATTTAAGCATGGGATAAAACGAAAGGCTTCGCCACCGGCTTCTAAGAAAATATCACGACACTCTGCTGCAATTTCTTCCAACGTTTCCAAGCAGTCAGACGAGAATGCGGGGGTCATGATGTCCAATGTTTTAATCCCTTTTTCCGGTAACCCCTCTAACGTTTTATCCGTGTAGGGCTTGAGCCACTCTTCGCGGCCAAAGCGCGATTGATAACTCATCATTATCGCTTGGTCAGGCAACCCTAGCTCCGCTTGTAACAAGGCCGTGGTTTGCTCACAGTGCTGCGGATACGGGTCGCCATTATCGGCAAAACGCTGAGGGATCCCATGATAAGAACACAGTAACAGATCGCCTTGTCCATGCGCTTCCCAGTGCCTTTTTACTGAGGCCGCCAATGCTGACTGGTAAGCAGGATGGTCATGATAGTGATGAACATAGCGTAGTTCAGGGATAAGTGGCTGTCCTTTGAGCGATTTAGCCACTTTATCGAATACTGCAGCGGTGGTTGTCGCCGAGTATTGCGGATAGAGGGGCAAAATCATCACTTTGTCACAGCCTTGTTGCTGTAGCTCATCAATACCCTGCGCGATAGACGGCGTGCCGTACGTCATTCCCAGCGCGACTGGATTATCTATCTGCTTAGCTAGCGCATCACGCTGTCGCGTGGCATACACCATCAATGGCGACCCCTCCTCCATCCAAACACTTTGATAGAGTTTCGCCACCTTGGGGGAACGTACCGGTAAAATCACACCATGCAGCAGTGGGCACCATAACCAACGTGTTAAATCGACCACACGATGATCATGCAAAAATTCGGATAAAAAACGCTTTACGGAAGAAGAGGTGGGCGCATCAGGCGTCCCCAAGTTGACCAGCAATACGCCAACATGGGTGTTTTTTTCGGTCATGATCATTGTCCTTGGCATCGGCTCATTCAAAGAGCGTATTTTTTCATATCATTAGGGATTAGTGTGCCATAAAAAAACCGGAGCGACTCATCGTCTGCTCCGGTTTCTGACATCAGCAATCCCGATGAATATCCGAATCGTTACAAGGCGCTATTCAATTAGCCCAGCACTTTTTGGATTTCTTCGCTTACCTGCTCAACGGCTTGGGTACCGTCAAAGGTCACAAATTGGGTGTTACCAGCGTCCGCTTCTTTTTTGTAATAAGCAATCAATGGCGCTGTTTGATTGTGATACACATTCAACCGTGCGCGTACTGTTTCTTCCTTATCATCATCACGTACTACCAGCGCCTCGCCAGTCACGTCATCTTTCCCTTCCTCTTTTGGTGGGTTGTAAACAACGTGGTAAGTACGACCTGACGCAAGGTGAGCACGGCGACCACTCATACGCTCAACAATTACGTTATCCGGAACCTCGAATTCGAGTACGTAATCAATCACAACACCGATCTCTTTCAGTCCATCAGCTTGTGGAATGGTACGAGGGAACCCATCTAGCAAGAAGCCGTTGGCACAATCATCTTGCGAGATACGCTCTTTAACTAGGCCCAGAATGATGTCGTCAGACACCAACTCGCCAGCATCAATAACCGCTTTGGCTTGTTTGCCAAGCTCAGTGCCCGCTTTAATCGCGGCGCGCAACATATCACCAGTCGAAATCTGCGGAATCCCGTATTTTTCCATGACGAACTGCGCTTGCGTCCCTTTACCCGCGCCCGGTGCACCCAACAGAATGATGCGCATAGTGATCCCCTTTATCATTATTTAGGTTTCGTTAAACTGCGTCTATATTCGCAAAGACCCGAAACATACACGCTTAACTAAACGCTATCAAGCCCGGCAATCCGGCCGGGCTTGTTCGTTAGTCACTGAGTATCTGTTCTCGACAGTCGTCTGTCGATTATACCTTAGTCAGAAGCTGGTTGACCGATGCAAGGAAGTCTGACGGATCGTCCATGCTGCCTTTTTCTGCCAGCATCGCTTGGCCCAGTAGCATTTCGACCCAAGTGCCAAATTTCTGCTCATCGCTTTCATCCGCCATACGTTTAATCAACTTGTGCTCTGGATTAAGCTCGAAAATATATTTAACATCAGGCGCTTGCTGTCCGGCCGCTTCTAGCAACTTCGCCATCTGCGTACCCATCTCAAACTGATCGGTCACCACCACCGCTGGGGTGTCAGAGAGCTTAAACGTCGTACGCACATCTTTCACCCGATCGCCTAGGTGCGATTTCACCCGCTCAATCACAGACTCAAACGCTTTTTCAGTTTCTTCGCGTTCAGCCTTCGCTTCTTCGTCATCGAATTGGCTCAGGTCAAGGTCAGCTTTGGTGATCGCTTGGAACGATTTGCCGTCGAATTCGGTCAGGTAGCTCATTAACCATTCATCAATGCGATCGTACATCAAGATCACTTCAATGCCTTTGGCTTTAAACTGCTCCAAGTGTGGGCTATGTTTGGCCGCATTGTAGCTATCCGCGGTGATGTAGTAGATCTTATCTTGCTCATCTTTCATGCGCGACACATAGTCGGCCAACGACACGGTTTGATCCGCGCTGTCTTCGTTCGTTGACGCAAAGCGTAGCAAGCCGGCAATTTTTTCTTTATTGCTGAAATCTTCCGCTGGGCCTTCTTTCATCACCAAGCCAAACTCGCGCCAAAATGTTTGATACTTGTCCGCATCGTTTTTGGCCAGTTTTTCTAGCATCGACAAAACACGCTTGGTACACGCGCCACGCAGTGACTGGGTGATCTTATTATCTTGCAGGATCTCACGCGATACATTGAGCGGAAGATCGTTAGAATCAATCAAACCACGGACGAAACGCAAGTAACTTGGCATGAATTGTGACGCATCATCCATGATAAACACGCGCTGTACATAGAGTTTCAGTCCATGTTTGTGCTCGCGATTATAAAGATCCCAAGGGGCTTTTGACGGGATATACAGCAAGCTGGTGTAGTCGTTTTTACCCTCAACCCGGTTATGACTCCAGGTCAGCGGCTCAGCAAAATCATGAGAAACATGCTTATAGAACTCTTTGTATTCGTCTGCCGAGATGTCTGATTTAGAACGGGTCCAAAGCGCTTGTGCTTTGTTAACTTGCTCCCATTTACCTTCACCGGTCTCGTTGCCTTCCTCATCTTTCTCTTGCGTCCACATTTCTACCGGAATACCGATGTGATCTGAGTACTTGCCAATCACTTCACGCAGGCGCCAGTCGTTGAGAAACTCTTTCTCATCGTCTTTTAGGTGCAGGGTGATTTCTGTGCCACGTTCTGTTTTGTGGGTAGGCTCGAGGGTATATTCGCCTTCCCCAGTAGACTCCCACTGCACCGCCTCGTCAGCCGCGAGGCCAGCGGCGCGAGTGCGTACTGTTACCTTATCGGCCACAATAAACGCGGAGTAAAAGCCAACACCGAACTGACCAATCAGGTTAGAATCTTTGCTTTGATCTTCGTTCAGTTGCTTTAAAAACTCTTCCGTGCCGGATTTAGCAATGGTACCAAGATTGGCAATGACATCATCACGGCTCATACCAATGCCATTATCAGTTACGGTCAAGGTGCCTGCATCGTTATCAAACGATAAGCGCACACGCAGATCACCCTCGTTTTCATACAACTCAGGCGCTGATAGCGCTTTAAAACGTAGCTTGTCGGCGGCGTCCGATGCGTTTGAGACTAGCTCTCGAAGAAAAATCTCTTTGTTTGAGTAGAGAGAGTGGATCATCAACTGCAGCAATTTGGAAGTATCTGAACCAAACTGGTGTTTTTCTGGGGTTTTAACGCTCATGTCAATCTACCTAACATTATGATGTTTAGAAGGCTGAGTGGGCAGTCGCCCACATCACGATGAATTCATATTCAGTATCCCTGGATATAAGGGCCACATCAGACGCTTTCAAGGTGTAACTGGTCAAATAAAAGCCAGTTAATACCAATTCAAGCAAAGAAAACGTGAGGTAAAGAAAAAGCCTAACCGAGCGGCTAGGCTTTAGCGTGTCATGGCAGCTTATGCGGCGACCTTAACGGTACTTTAATTGTTGGCGACCAATGATCGAATGCGATAGCGTGGTACCATCAACCAATTCAAGCTCACCGCCCATAGGCACACCATGGGCAATTCGACTCGCCCCCACTTGGTGCTCTTGGCAAAGCTCAGCGATATACTGCGCCGTCGCTTCCCCTTCAACCGTCGGGTTAGTCGCCAGGATAAGCTCCTGAATAGGCTCGGTTTGGAGGCGTTTTTCAAGCACATCTAGACCGATATCTGCAGGACCAATCCCATCCAGCGGAGACAGATGCCCCATCAAAACAAAATAGCGCCCCGAATACTGGCCTGTCGCTTCAACCGCCGCAATATCACCAGGGCTTTCAACCACACAGATCAATCCAGTTTGCTGCCGTTTAGGATTGTCACAAATCGCACAAACCTCTTGCTCAGTAAACGTACGACACTGGCTGCAGTGGCCGATGTCTGTCATTGCCGTGCTCAGTGCTTGCGCGAGGGCCAGCCCACCTTGGCGATTTCGTTGCAACAGGTGGTAAGCCATCCGCTGCGCTGATTTTGGGCCTACGCCAGGTAAGCAACGCAGGGATTCCATCAGTTGTTCAAGTAACTGGCTGGTTCGCATCGTTTAAAAGGGCATTTTCATGCCTGGTGGTAACTGCATACCGCCTGTCACGTCAGCCATTTTTTCTTTCTGTTGCTCTTCGACACGGCGCGCCGCATCGTTGAATGCGGCTGCAATCAGGTCTTCTAGCATATCTTTATCATCTTCCATCAGGCTGTCGTCAATGTCGACACGACGGATGCTGTGGCTACCTGTCATGGTCACTTTCACCATCCCGGCCCCCGCTTCGCCGGTGACTTCCATGCTGGCAATTTCTTCTTGTACTTTCTGCATGCGCTCTTGCATTTGCTGCGCCTGCTTCATCATGTTGCCCATTCCGCCTTTACCAAACATAATTCTCTCTCTGGTTAGGTGTCTTAAATTGGTCGAATGCTGTCTTCTTCTAACTCCGCTGCAAAGCGTTGGAGAATAAAGGTGACATTCGGATCATTATGCAGGCTGTGTGTCGCCTGCGCTAACTTTTGTTGATAGAGTTGCTCTCGCCGCTCTAAAGGTGTTATCCCCATCTCGCCGAGTTGTACCTCCAACGTTATGGGGGCGCCAAGCGCCGTCGTCAAGGCCTGAGTTAACTGCTGCTGCGCTTTTTCGGTATTGAGATGTGATTGATCAGGCCTTAAGGTGAGCCGAACATGGTCACCTTCTCGGATCATCGCGGCATTGAGTGCCATTTGTTTGACCAAGCGTTCAACCGCTAAGCTATCGGCCAGCGCACACCAAGCGTCTTGCTGGTTAGTTTCCTGTACCAGTTTATCGCGCATTGCCGGCGTTTTCTCATGCTCAAGCGCCTGCTTCAGTGTCTTTGGTGTAAGCGAAGGCGTTGCCTCTGTGTGCTGCGTAATAGGCTGTGAAGGTCGCCACTGATAGGGCTCAGACGACGCTTTTTCCTCTCTTGGTTCAACCATTGGCGCTGACGCAGAATTTGGCGTTTGATGAGCAGGGGCGGACACAGGCGATACATTCTCTGTGGCAGTCGCTACGCGATCGAGCACAGATAAAGCATCAGTCTTGGCCGGTGTCCGCCCCGCCTTTTTTGTCCCAGTCCCCGTTTGATCGGCTTGACGCTTCATACGGCTACGTAGCTGATTACGCGCCTGAATTAGACTGGACGCGGGCGAGGAAGCAGGTGGTTCACTCGCTGCTGTTGGCGCATCGCCGGACACTAAGGCATCAACTCTCGGTTGGCCCTGCTCGGCGACATTCGCTTCGCGTGAGTCTCTACCGGAGGTGTCTTCGCTGGGCGTCTCCACGCCAGACGCCTCTGGCATCGACTGCTGAGGAACCGCCGCGTGTGTGTCAACGACTCCTTGGGTGTGGTCTGCCATATCCCGATTATTGTTCATCGGGGCACCACCAATGGATCGCGGCTGTTGCGCCCGATCCTGGTTTTGCGATCCAACACTGACCGATGAGACTTGGGCTTTTAACGCATTTAGCGCTTGTGAAGGATCTTTGGCTGCTGGCTGCTCGGGCACAGATGCAGGATCCTGGGCTGGTACCGACACGGTAACCGGTTCATACGGCACCGTTTTAACCGGCTGAAAAGCCAACATACGGAGCAAGGCCATTTCCAGCCCTGCCCGTCCATCAGGGGCATAGGGTAAATCTTGTCGCCCTTGCAGGGCTATTTGGTAACACAGCTGCACATCTTGTGGTGCCAATCGCGATGCTAAGGCTTGAATACGTGCTTGCTCGCCACTGTCGTCATCATGCGTCTGTGGCAGTGCTTGGGCGAGTGCGACACGGTGAAGCTGGCTGGCTAGCTCTTTGAGTAAACCATCCCACTCCACGCCGACTTGCGCAATTTGCGCCAGCATGTTCATCAACTCAATGGCGTCATGGTTGGCTAAGGCCTCAAGGAGCAACAGTGCATTATCCGTACTCAAGGTCCCCAGCATCTCAGCCACAGCTTGAGTGCTAATCTGGCCGTTACCCAGCGCAATGGCCTGATCGGTTAAGCTCAATGCATCCCGCATACTGCCTTCCGCGGCACGTGACAGCAGCATCAAGGCACGTGATTCAGCTCCTACCCCCTCTTGAGCAAGAATATGCTCTAATTGTGTCTGGATCTGGTTAGCGTCAAAATGCTTTAAATGAAACTGCAAACAACGCGATAAGATGGTGACAGGTAGCTTTTGCGGATCCGTGGTCGCCAATAAAAACTTCACATATTCAGGCGGCTCTTCCAGCGTTTTCAACAACGCATTGAAGCTATGGCGTGACAGCATGTGTACCTCATCAATCAGATACACCTTATAGCGCCCACGTGCTGGTTTATATTGGACGTTGTCCAATAATTCACGCGTGTCTTCCACCTTGGTACGAGAGGCGGCGTCAATCTCTAACAAATCAACATACCGCCCCTCATCAATTTCACGGCACGTGCTACATTGACCACATGGCGAAGAAGACACCCCTTGTTCGCAATTGAGCCCTTTGGCAAAAATGCGCGCAATCGTGGTTTTACCCACACCGCGAGTACCGCTGAACAAATAAGCATGGTGCAAACGATCATGATCGAGTGCATTAGCTAAGGCTGTTAGCACATGGCTCTGCCCTGCGACAGAGTCAAAGTTATGGGGTCGCCACTTACGTGCGAGGACTTGGTAACTCATGTCAATCCGCTTCCTGTATGCTTATTGCTAACGCGAGATCCAGCATATTGAGTGGCATTAATGACCTGCAAATTCGCACAAGCTATAAACACGGATCCCTAGCGCTGTCAATTTCTCTTCACCGCCAATATCCGGCAAGCTTATCACAAAACCGGCGTGTTCCACTGTGCCACCTAAACGGCGTACCAGCTTCACGGTGGCTTCTATGGTGCCGCCTGTCGCCAGCAGATCATCGATCACTAGTACTTTATCATTATCGTCAATCGCATCACGATGGATTTCCAGGGTATCTTCACCGTATTCCAGCTGGTAATTTTCACTGATCACTGCCCGTGGTAACTTGCCAGGCTTACGAACCGGCACAAAAGGCAGCCCGAGCGCAAGCGCCAATGGCGCGCCAAATAAAAAGCCGCGCGACTCGGTACCAATCACTTTGGTGAACCCTTGATCTCGGTATTGCGCGACCAATGCATCAATGGTGGCTTGATACGCAGCTGGGTCTTCCATCAAGCTGGTGACATCACGAAATAAGATGCCAGGCTTGGGGTAATCAGGGATGGTTTGAATACTTTGTTTAATGACATTCAAGCTGTCGGTGCTCATGGCCAATTCTCGCCGATAAAAAACGCAAACCGCAATGTTATGAATTTTCGGCCGAGCCAGCAACAGATTCCGTTTCAGGTAGGCGGAGAAACCAGCACAAGAGCACAATTAGGCAGGTAACCAGTAAAGCTTTCAGCCACATCGCTCCGACGATATAAATGGAGAAGCTAAAACTTGCCAAGATCATCAAGGTGGCACGCCGCTTGACTTTACGGCTAATCGCGCGCTTTTGGTACCAATCGGTCAATATAGGCCCAAATGTGGGATGCGCGTGGAGCCAATTAGCGATTCGGGGAGAGCCGCGCATAAAACAACCACTGGCGAGCAATAAAAACGGCGTGGTGGGTAAAACAGGCAAAAATGCCCCTGCCGCGCCCAGCGCGACCCATAACCACCCTAACCCGTTCCATAACCAACGCCACAAGACTGTCGGTGCCTGCTGCATAGTCTTTATTACCTTTCAATGCGCTTTGGTTGCCCTTGTTCACTTACGCT
This sequence comes from Salinivibrio sp. ES.052, assembly GCF_900141775.1. Taxonomy (GTDB): domain Bacteria; phylum Pseudomonadota; class Gammaproteobacteria; order Enterobacterales; family Vibrionaceae; genus Salinivibrio. The sequence goes on from NZ_FSRI01000001.1 coordinate 1,442,012, forward strand.
AAGTGTAGTGGCAGAGACGATACAGGTACAGTATTGACGGTCGGAGTAAGGAGATAGACAAATAAGGCGGTGATTAGCCGCCAAAAATAATACCTAACCAAGTTAAGCTTGCCGGTAACGTGGGGATCAGCAAAACCAGCAGGAAGCCGATGAAGTACTTGACGTTATAGGGCTCTTTAAAATCATGTTCCATTTTGTTACTTCACTCACAACAGCATAACAACAGTGAGCCGCTACTATAGCTCAGCTTAACACCGCTAAAAACGGACTGTTTGTAAGGTTTTAACCGGATCATTGATTTACATCAGGGTAACAACTTGTGTGACTGCGTCATGATAAACGTCATTTTAGCCAATCAAGCGAACTGACCATGGATACAACAACCCTTGCCCAGCTTGGGCGTGAGCTTAACCGCGAGCGCACTGAACTGGTAGCAACATTAACGACGCGATTGCGTGAAGACTGGGACAAGCATTGCGAAAACCTCACCATATCGGATCTGATTAAAGAAAGCCAAGGGGTACCTGGCGCCATCCGATACCTCGGTGAACGTTTAGAAAAAGTCGATGCGGCTTTATGTGCCATGGATTTGGAGATTTATGGCTTATGTGCCGATTGTGAAAGTGAAATCCCACTGAATGATTTAATTAAAGATGCCGCGGAGCAGCGCTGCCCACAATGCCGTGCGTCGAATTATTATCATCACGATCCAGCCACTCGCCGCGCCACAACGGGAGCACGTAAAACCGTGTGATCGCGAGGTTGACTTTCGCTTGTCTCATCGTGGCTTAAACACAACGCGCCCAGCTGATGCTGGGCGCGTTTTTTTGACTATTCAACAAGGCAGCAAAGCAGCAAGGAAGGGTACTTACTATCAAGCATCAGCCTACAACGCTTAATCTTGGTCAATAATCCAACGACGGAACGACTTGCGCTCTTGGTCACTGGCTTTGGTATACCAAAGCTTCAACTGAGAAAGCGTGTCACCCTTAATCGACGCTTGGCCTTGATCGTCCACCTCGACCAATACATCGTTGAGGTTCTTGCTTTCACCTTGGTCGAAAATGATGCCATTCTCACGGTTATACTCCGCCACCAGCGCTTCCATATCCGCATAGGCGGCAAAACCATCACCTTTTAGCTCGATGGCGTCTAAAGGCATCACATCGCCGTTATCGAACTCAGCCTGCCATTGTGGGTTATCGTCAAAATAGCTAGTGGCTTGGCTTTTCACCCGCAGTTTCGAGTCAATATTGATAGTAGCATCGCGGTCATCGACGTCCAGCTCAAACAGATAGGGGCGAGAGGTAAAGATAACGTCTTGACTCCCCCTCTTCACTTCTCCGTCAAAGCGCATCACTAATTGATGGATGCCGTTATCTAGCTCAATCGTCTGCTGCGGAGCCCAGTTTTCAAAACTGATTTCCTTGCCATCCACCACCACAAACTCAATATTACGTGCTGAAGTAATTTCTGCCGCATTAACCACACTCGATGCTATGAGAGTACTCAGCATTAAGCCCATACCTACTACGTTTTTCATCTCTACTCCAAACCGTGATAATAAAAAAGCCGCCCTAAGGCGGCTTTTACAATCAGTGCTACATTTAACAGTGATAGTATAAGTTCAATTAGAACTTAACTTCCATGCCTGCTACGTAGCCGAAGTCTTGTTCATCACCGTCGCTGTCGCCAAGTTCTGCGTAAACGTGTGCGTTACTGTGCAGAGCATAAGTCACGTTAGCGTAGTAACCATTAAGATCTGTAGAAGTACCATCTGCGTCTTGGTTGTCGTAGCCAACACCAAAGGTGGTTTTGCCCATTGTGTAATCAGCGGCGAGTGATACATAGTCTGTATCTACGTCAGTAGCACCAGTTTTATCAGTGGTACGACCATACGATGCTGCAATTCCTACATTCTCGATACCTGCGTATTCGATTTCGAAGTTATAAGCTTCAGTATCTGCATCAGACACACGGCCCAAGTCTTCAGCCAACTGATAGTAAACACGTGCATCTACGTCAGCAATACGATAGCCTAAACGGCCTTCGTAGATAGTTTGATCGTCAGTAGTGTCATCACCTTCACTGTAGTCAGTGTAAGTCACTGCACCGTAAAAAGAACCGTTATCATAAACGTACTTACCAACTTGAGCGGCTTGGTTGATATCTACACCAAAACTATTTACTGACAACTCGTAATCTTTAGTGATACCAGAATCGTCCATCAATAGGTACTGACGACCTGCAGTGAACTGACCCCAATCACCTTTAAAACCAACATAGAGTTCGTCGTTTTCAACATCACCGCGGTTTTCTAAGTCATTACTATCTGCTTTTAAATTTTCAAATTCGAACGCCATTGCGCCGATTACAGAAAGCTTGTCTGAAACGGCAACTTCAGTGTTGATAGCAAAGTCACCGTCATCTAGACGCCACTTGCCGTCTTGGTTGTTGCCGATGTCTTGGATGTACTGAACTTCAGCTGCACCTGACGCGTCTACTTTAACGCCTTCTGCGTCATACAGGTTGATGCTTGCTGATGCTGAGCCAGCAGCCAGCAGAGCTGGTACTGCCATTGCTAGAATAGTCTTTTTCATGGTTAATCCACTGCCTTTTCTATTTAGTCATTATGAGTTCCTTCTTGGAACTCTGTTTTATGGTGACTGTCACTCTATTACCAGCAGCAAAAACGCTGCGAAGAACAAAATGCCAGTTCACTGAAACTTCGACGCTAATCGTGCAGAACATTTGTGTTTCTGTCAACTCGCTGGAAGCGCATTACAATCTAGACAAAAAAACCTTAAAAACAACAATATAGCAATATTTAATGAACTAAGATCACAGTTTAATTCACCCAAACCATCCTTTTTGATGAAAATAAACAACAAACACCAGAAGAATAAAACACTAAAGTTTATTGTTTAAAATACAATTAACAGGATAAAAAACTAATCAATAGCTTAAATCAGGCGTTTTGTTAATCAAACGGCAGATCAGCAAGATAGCGAAGAATGGTTCAAATTAAATTCGTGACCAAGGTCTCATATCTGTAAGGAAAACTTACATTTCGAGATCGTTTTCACGTTTTTGACCCGTGTTATACTGCGCATCAACCTTTGCAAATCGGACCTGTTGATGCTCAGCCCTGCCGTAAAATCAGACATTCGCGCGTGCTACCAAACGCTACAAGATCAACTTCCCCACTTTATTCCGCGTAAAGCTCAAAACTATTTAGTGGCCGAGCTGGCGAAAACTCTGGCAGGTGATTATGACCCTAAACGCCGCCTATTAGTGGCAGAGGCAGGCACTGGGGTCGGCAAGTCAATGGCCTACCTCATGGGCGCGATCCCATTTGCACTCAACAACAATAAAAAAGTGGTCATTTCCACCGCGACGGTGGCGTTGCAAGAGCAGCTTGCCAATAAAGACATTCCGTTTTTTCATCGCATCTGCCCCAAACCGTTTGATTTTATCTTGGCCAAGGGACGCCAACGCTATTGCTGTGCGCATAAACTAAGCGCGGTGGCGGACACGGAAAGTATTCAAGGGGCGCTATTCACCCAAAAACCCAAGCGTAGCGAGCAATTATTATTGAATGATCTCTACGCGGCACTCAGCCGTGGCAAATGGGATGGCGACCGCGACAGCTGGCCAAAGCCCATTGCCGATCACCTTTGGCAGGCAATCGCCTCTGATAAGCACACTTGTCATGCCGGTTTGCCCGCCCACCGCGGTTGCCCATTTGCCAAAGCGCGCGAAGCGATGGATAAAGCGGATGTGGTGGTCGTGAACCATAGTCTGCTGTTAGCCGATTTAGAGCTAGGGGGCGGTGTTATCTTGCCCGAGCCAGAACAGTGCCTGTATATGATTGACGAGGCGCATCACTTGCCCACCGTCGCGCGCGATTTTTCTGCGGCCAGTGCCAGCTTACTCGGTGTCATTGGTTGGTTAGAAAAACTCAACCAAGCCGCCACTAAACTCGGGAACACTGCGGATATCAAACGTGCGCACCGCTTTGTTGACAGCTTACTCGAGGCGATACAAACCCTGATCCCAGGGTTACGCGAGGTTAAACAACTGCTCAGTCAACTACCGCTCAACGATGATGGTTGCTACCGTTTTGCCGGTGGCGAACTTCCCGATACACTTATCTCACCCAGTGAGCAGTTAAAAGCCGCGAGCAAAAAAGCGCATCAAGCATTAGGCAAGCTCCATGATTTGATCAATGAGCGTCTGAAAGAAAATGACATTTCGGCAAAACTGGCCGATCCAGCCCTCGCTGAAACCGCCTTTTTCCTGCAACGATTAGAAAACCTTGAGAAAGTGTGGAGCTTAATGGCCCAACCCAATTCGGATAAAGGGGCTCCCTTGGCACGCTGGGTACAAGCGTGTCGAGAGCGTGAAGGGGATCTTTGGGTCCATGTGTCCCCCTTAGAAGTGGGTTGGCGCTTAGACCAAATGCTTTGGTCGCGTGCAGCGGGCGTCGGTCTGTTCTCCGCCACCTTGCGTGCCCTCAACCGGTTCAGCTATTTCTGCCGTCAAGTTGGCTTGAGCGAAACAGACGGCTCGCGTTATTTAGCCTTGCCCTCACCGTTTGATTACGCCAATAAAGCGCGCTTGGTGATCCCCACTATGCCTTGTGAGCCCCAAGCCAGTGCCTTTACTGGTGCGCTCAGCGATAAAATACTCGAACACCTGGAAGGCGAACGTGCCTCTTTGGTGCTCTTCGCTTCTTATTGGCAAATGAAGCAAGTGACACAAGCGATAGAAAGCACTTGCAAGCAACGGGGCTGGCAACTCCTCTGCCAAGGGAACCAATCACGCACCGCGCTGCTAGACGCCCATCAGAAAGCCGTGAGTAAAGATAAAACCAGTATTATTTTTGGTACCGGTAGTTTTTCGGAAGGGTTAGACTTACCCGGTAACTTATTGACGAACCTTATTATTACCAAAATCCCCTTCGCTGTGCCGACGTCCCCGGTGGAAGAAGCGCACGCCGAATATATTGAGCGCTGTGGTGGCAACCCGTTTTTACAAATTGCCGTGCCAGAGGCAAGTAAAAAGCTCGTACAATCAGTGGGTCGTCTACTGCGCAAAGAGGAGGATTCTGGTAAAGTAGTGCTCCTTGACCGGCGCATTATCACCCGTAGATATGGCCAATCCTTACTCGACTCGCTGCCGCCCTTTAAGCGCGTGATCGAACCTTAAACTAACGAGTTAACATGCTGGAACTGATTGACCTCTCTACCTTAGTTATACTGGGGCTCACTGCTTTTGTCGCTGGGTTTATCGATGCGGTAGCCGGCGGCGGTGGCATGCTGACTGTCCCTGCTCTCTTATCGCTTGGGCTCCCGCCGCATGTCGCGCTGGGTACCAATAAGCTGGCCGCAACCTTTGCCTCAAGCACCGCGGCTTTCACCTATTATAAGAAACGCCTGTTCTCGCCCTTGTTTTGGCAACATGCATTTTGGGGCACCTTGATTGGCGCAACGGCCGGCACTTTGCTGGTTGACGTGTTAAGTACTGAGTGGTTAGAAAAAGCCATTCCGATCGTGGTATTAGTCGCTGCCGTTTACACCATCTGGCACCCACATCCAAAGGGAGATAACAATCAGCTGCCTGCTTGCTGCCCGAAATTACCAATAAAACAATGGAGTCAGGGTTTATCACTTGGCTTCTACGACGGGGTGGCAGGTCCGGGAACCGGTGCATTTTGGACGGTTTCCACCATGTCGCTCTATCGGATGAATATTTTACTGTCCTCAGGGCTGGCAAAGGCGATGAACTTCACCAGTAATATTACGTCGTTAGTCGCTTTTGCACTCTTGGGCCACGTGAACTGGGCACTCGGTCTCACCATGGGCGCGTGCTTAATGCTCGGGGCATTTATTGGTGCGCATTCGGCAATTCGTTTTGGCAGCCAGTTTATTCGCCCTGTTTTTATCACCGCTGTCGTGATTTTAGCGGGTAAACTTGCGGTCGATGCTTGGTTCTAATGCCAAGCCTTTTTAGCACCTGGCTTCACTGAGAGAGACATACGATGAAAGCGCAAATGGATGCTATGTCCCAACACCTTGAGCAACTGGCAATTCAAGCCGCAGACGTCGACCGGCGTCGTGGGGAAGCCAATGCGCCTTTATTTGCCACGACCCTTTTTCACTGTAAAGGCAAGCTCCTCACCCCCTGTGTAAACGAAGCCCAAGGATTGTTAGCGGTCATGCAGCGCGATCATCAACAAGGCACGCTAACCGATGCGCGCGCGACCCATATTTGCGAGACCCTCTTATCGCAAATCACGGCCCTGCAGCGTGAACTGGCAACACAACCGTTGCGTAAGCAAGAGCAGGCTAAACGCGGGCCACGACGCCAGTCTATCGCCGAGCTCTATCAAGATTTGGCTAAACACCAAGACTGGGAGCGACGCCTGTCAGATAAACTTCGTGATGCAAATGCAAGCCTCGATATTGCGACCACCCCGGCGGTGCGACAACAGTATCAAAAGCAAGTCCTCGCCTTGGAACAGCGTCTTATGCGCTGCACAAAAGCGCGTGAACGTATTGAAACCACGATCAGTTATCGAGAAAAAAGGTAGGGCTTCGACCCTAAGATAAAACAAAAGGAGAGACACGTGCTGCCATTGATTTATCATCCCGTGTACTCGGACTTCCCTCTTCCCGAAGGGCACCGCTATCCATTACAAAAGTACCGGCTCTTATTTGAACGCCTACAAACTTTGGCGCTCCCCGTCCGCTTTCATCAGCCGGCACCAGCAACACGAGAGGTCATTGATGCGATCCATGACCCGAATTATGTCAGTCAGTTGTTGGAAGGCCATTTGCCCTTAGTGAAAATGCGTCGGATAGGCTTCCCTTGGAGCCGAGCCCTGATAACACGTAGCTTAACGTCGCTCGGTGGCACCACATTAATGGTGGATCACGCGCTGCGTTCAGGCTTTGCCATCCACCTTACCGGTGGCTATCACCACGCTCATTATGACTTTGGCAGTGGGTTTTGCCTGTTTAATGATTTAATGATTGCGGCTCGCCATGCACTCACTCAGCCAGGTGTAGACAAAGTGATGATTATTGACTGTGATGTTCATCATGGTGATGGTACCGCTGCATTAGCCGCCAATCATCCGGATATTATGACGTTCTCTGTCCATTGCGAGAAAAACTTTCCATCACGAAAGCCTCCCTCAGATTTGGATTTACCGCTACCTAAAGGCACACAGGACCAAGATTATCTAGACGCTTTTTTACCTTTATTAGATCTCGCGCTCGCACAGCATCGTCCTGATATGGTGATCTATGACGCTGGTGTCGACGTGCACCAAGATGATGCGCTTGGCTATTTGTCATTATCGGCCAACGGCATCTATCAGCGTGACGTCGGTGTGCTCTCTCGTTGCGCATACAACGATATTCCGGTCGCTGCGGTGATTGGTGGTGGGTATCACGATGATCAGCATCATTTAGTGCCTTTGCACGAGCAATTAATCCAAGCAGCGATCAACGCCTTTCCTGCAACTATTTCTCCCTTGGAGGTGTCATGACACAACCCCACTCTGCCCACTCTACTGGATTAGAAAATGCATCAGATGACGTCAAATTAGCGGTTGACCTTATCTATCTACTCGAAAGTCACAATATTGATCCGGACACGGCCTTGTCGGCTCTCGAGATCGTCAAACGGGATTTACTCACTAAAAAAAATGACTAACATCCGGCTAACTGACCAAACACGCCTAGTTTTTAAGCCGAGATACCTTTGTATAGCGTGATGCGAACGACTTTATGATGAGGCTTTGATCACATTTTATTCAGGATAAAAAGATCTAATCATTCGTCATCAATCGCGTGATATTATTCGAAGAATCGAAATATGACCGCTTTAACATCAAGTAATTAGGGTGAAAAGCATTACATTTCATTTACAGTTATTACTGCTATTATTAACGCCCAGCACCGTTCAAAAAACCACCAAATCAATAATCATCTAGTGTTTTGTCTCACAAATATCGGTATTATCCGGCGTGCTCCACGTAGTGTATCGATGTGCTAAGACATCGGTATTACCCCTAGTGGCGCACTCTGGCAACAGCCGAGCATGGATTCAAAATGCTGTTGCAGACTCAGCGTTCACTCGTTATATCACGCCACGATACATGGCTAAATCGAGTGTCTCGTTGCTCACCTGCACGGACAGCAGTGATCTCACATGGACAGTGGTTGTCGACCCTCGCTTCTTCACGATGAACGATAGGTTCGCGTTTTACGGAGCAAGGCGTCTCCCAACAGACAAAACAGAGTTTAATGATGGAACTACTTAAAAATCTATTTGTGTCCATAGTCGATACAGGTAACAGCCTCCTTTGGGGTAGCGTATTGATTTACCTTTTGATTGGCTTGGGTCTGTACTTCACCGTACGGTCTGGCTTCATTCAATTCCGTAACTTTGGCCACATGTTCAAACTAATGGCGGACAGTCGAAATGGTGCATCCGGCGGCATCTCGTCTTTCCAAGCTTTTAGCACAAGCCTCGCAGCCCGTGTGGGTACCGGCAATATGGCAGGGGTGGCCGTAGCCCTTTATTTAGGCGGTCCGGGAGCGATTTTTTGGATGTGGCTAACGGCATTGGTCGGTATGGCAACCAGCTTTGTCGAGTCAACCCTAGCACAAGCATATAAAGTTAATCATAACGATAAAACTTATCGCGGTGGCCCGGCTTACTACATTGAAAAAGGGTTGGGTCAACGCTGGCTGGGTATCCTCTTTGCGCTCTGCCTTATCATTGCCTTCGGCCTAGCCTTTAATGGTGTGCAGTCCAATTCTATTGCCGCTGCAATGAATACCGCGTTTGGTTTTAATGATTTAGCGGTTGGCATTGGTCTGGCTCTAGTGACCGCACCGGTCATTTTTGGTGGTATGCGCTCGGTTGCCCGGGTGGCTGAACTCATTGTGCCCTTTATGGCTCTAGCTTACTTGTTGGTTGCGCTCGTCGTCGTTGGGATGAACATTGAGCAACTCCCTGCCGTGCTCTCCAGCATTGTTAAAAGCGCCTTTGGCCTTGAACAAGCCGCAGGTGGTGCGATGGGCTACGCGATTGCACAAGCCATGATGCATGGTATCAAACGAGGGTTGTTCTCAAACGAAGCAGGTATGGGGTCCGCGCCGAATGCGGCAGCAACCGCGACGACCAAGCCCAACCACCCTGCAGCACAAGGCTACGTCCAGATGTTGGGGGTCTTTATTGATACCATCGTAATCTGTACCGCAACCGCATCGATTATCTTAATGTCAGGCATGCTCGAGCCAGAAAGCGGCCTAACCGGGATTGCGCTTACCCAAGAAGCCTTGGTCAGCCAAGTGGGTGATTGGGGTGCCGCCTTTATCGCAATCGCCATTCTACTTTTCGCGTTCACCTCGATTATTGCCAACTATTCCTATGGCGAATCGAACATCGAGTATATCTTTAAGTGCCGTAAAGCCATCTTATTATACCGTATTGCTGTACTTGCCATGGTATTGATGGGTGCAGTGATGGATCTGCCGTTGATTTGGAGCTTTGCTGACTTATCGATGGGGATGATGGCGGTGATCAACTTGGTCGCTATTGCGTTACTATCAGGCGTCGCCTTCGCGCTGATGAAAGACTATGAAGACCAGCGTCGCGCAGGCAAGAAACCAACGTTTGATCGCACTAAGTTTCCGAAACTGGATAAACAGATCGATAAAGACGCTTGGTAAAACCACGTTGCGTAGAACAAAACGTTTGAATAAAAAAACCACCGCATGCGGTGGTTTTTTTATTCGGTCATTTCCGCTTAGCGCGTTGATTGGTGCTACGGCTTTATCGGCTGAGCCAATATCCGATCAAGACAGTAAAAACCAAACAAGCGCCGGCATAAAAACCCAACTCGATTTTACGTGCCGTCATATCTTCTGCTTCTTCTGGCTTGAGGGTGAGCCCCCAATAGGCAAAACCAATCGACGATGACAACAACAGTACCCCAAGACCAAACACTAGGCCTTCAATTGCATGGATAAATGTCATTTATGTTCCTCTTACTTTCCGTCACTGGCTTTGTGGCACATAAAATTATACGCCTCATTGGCCACTACGGAAACCGTGCAGGAAGGGTTCAGTACTGGTTTCTTTTTTCGGGTGCGCACGTACTCGGCAGCACGAAAGGAGATAATCTTAACGCCATAACTCACTAATGGGTGTATCGGGTGAAAAGTCGTACGCGATCTGTGCTTGTAGCAACTCGGCGGTTGCTATGGCATCGGTGAGCGCATGGTGGCTTTGGTAAAAAGGCAAATGATAACGATATCGACTATCTGCGAGTCGAATCGATTCTGGAGGACGACGAACGACCCAATCCATAAAGCTTCGCTTGCCGGTTCGGTGTTTTCGCGCTTCTAGCTCCATGGTATCCACCATTGGAAAAATAATCCCCTCTCCTAAGCGCTGTTTTATTGCACGATCTAAAAACTCTCGTTCAATACGTCGATAATGCACTACCACCACTGAACCTGCCAACGCACTGAGTAATGGCTCAATCACATGAGAAAAGTCAGGCGCATTAACAATATCAGAGTGGGTGATCCCATGGATCACGATCGACGATTCCGCGAGCGGTCGATTGGGATTTACAATCCAGTGATGCGCATTTTGGCAACGAATACGGTTTAGCGTAAAAGGAACTAAGCCGATACTCACAATCGCATCTTGCTGACTATCAAGCCCTGTGGTTTCAAAATCCAATGCCACAAAGGACACTTGCGAGACAGGTGTATCGGGCGATATCCAGCCCTGTTGATAAAACGCTTGTAACGTCTCATGTTGCACGGTCTCCCGCTTGGTTTCCAACATGGCACGCCAGTCAACGTAGTCGGCATCCTCTTTTTTCCTCAAATCGAAATGAAGCATACCCTCCCCTTAAGACCGATTAGGCTGATAGCGGAATTTCAAGAACTTCTGCGCGTTACTTAATATCTGAAAAGCATCCTTGAGATTCCGACGCTCGAAATCAGACAAGTTTTCAGGCTCAATGTTATTGTCAGGTTCACGGCCCGCTTCAATATCCAATGCTTGATGACGGATCCTGACCATAGAAATAAACTCCATCGCATCACGCAAGTCAGGGCCTCGACCTTTAGGTAAGATCCCTGCTTCGATAATATCGTCCAAACGTTCGAAAGAGTTTTGTGAACGCGAATCCGTCGCCAAAGCGTGCACACGTATCAAGTCGGCTAAGGGTGCGGTACCACGACGTTTTAAGTTAATCGAATTATTATGGCGACCGTCTTGCTCCATCACAAAATCTTTAAAGAAACCGAGTGGTGGTGTCCGGTTCAAAGCATTACGTGCCATCGACGCCAAAAAACGATTATTTCGACGCGCGCGACGACCCACGAAAGCTTTAAGCTGCTCGGCCCAGTTAGTGCGGCCATGCACACCATCTAAGTCGAAGAAAATATTACTGTCGAGTAATGAGCGCGGGCTAGGATGATCAATCCAATCGGCAAAGCACTGCTCCCACTCTTTTAACGTTTTACGCCACTCGGGGTTGGTTGCCATAATATTGCCGGTGCAATAGGTATAGCCACACGCATTTAAACCGTCTGAGACCCGCTTGGAAAGCGCTTCAAAATAAGTATTGTGTTGGCGGTGATCATAGTTGTCATCCAAAATGATCGCGTTATCTTGGTCGGTGACAATCAGCTGTTCATCTCGTGCCATTGAGCCCATGGCGAGAAAGCAATAAGGTACCGGCGGCTCGCCTAGTTCCTCTTCGGCAAGTTCCAACAATCGTTGCTTAAAGCTACGTCCAATCACCGATAAAGCCGAACCAATCATATGTGAATTAGCATCTTCATTAACCATACGCACAAAGCAATCTTTTACCTGCTGTGACAAGATCACCAAGTCGTCAACTGATTGCTGACGGAAGATACTCGCGACTAAGAACAAACTGTTTTGTGACTCATAACGGGCAATATCGGATAAGGCAACGACGCCAATCGGTTTGCCATGCTGAATCACCGGTACGTGGTGCAGATTAGAACGTAGAATGGTTAACATTGCCTCGAAAATATAAGCATTGTGATCCAAGGTTATTAATTGAGGCGACATGATCTCCTGAACCTGTGTTTCATAAGGCAGCCCTTCTGCCAGCACACGATTACGTAAATCTCGATCGGTAATAATCCCCAAAACAGGCTTAAAGCCGGTATCTGGGTCAGGCTCATCTCCCATCACCAAAATGGAAGACACCGTTTCTTGTGACATAATCTGGGCGGCATATTGCACCGAGTCTGTACTCGCAATCATCACTGGATCACGAATAATCAGCTTTTTAACCTTAGAAGTGGTTAAGTCGTTGGCTTCATTATGGCTAGATACCGCTTGCCGTAATCGTGTTCGGTCTTCAACTTCAACAAAATCAGCAAAGTACTCAAAGTCATCAAACAAGCGATTAAACGTGGCTTCTGGAATAAAATAAATCAAGGTGTCTTCAATTGCTTTGGCTGGCATCCGCACCCGGTTATTCATTAAAAGGCCCATTTGGCCAAAAATGTCACCTTCAGAAATGCGATTATACAAGGTGCCATTACGGCGGAAGAGCTCCACGGCCCCGCTACGCAAGATCGCTAAGTCGTGAATCTCATCGCCGTAAGCAAAGATATCGGTCCCCGCACGGAAGTAGCTAATTTCAATGCTGGTCGCGACGTCAGCCACCACGTCTTCTGGCATTGAATTAAATGGGGCGTACTGTGCAAGGAATGTAGCAATTTCAATTTGTTCAGCTTCCATAGCGCTCACCTAAACCTGCGATATTATTCATGGAGTTAATGCCACGTGTCACTCCGTGGCAGCAACGCAATGCGCCTGCCCCATGCTATAAAAAAAGGCAGCCCCATAGGCCTGCCTTTTCTATCTTAGCTAACAATCAAGCAGTTAGCACACATCTTTATTATTTCGCACGAGGCTCAGAGGCGAGCCCCTTGAACAGCGATACCGTCGCGACAAGCAGTACCACCGCAAATGGAAAGCCTGTCGAGACCGCCATTGCCTGCAGGGCCACGAGCCCACCTCCTAGGATAAGCGCAACCGCAACCAAGCCCTCGAACACCGCCCAGAAAACGCGCTGGGAAACAGGGACATTCATTTTACCACCGGCAGAAATCGTATCGAGAACTAAAGAGCCTGAATCCGATGAGGTGACAAAGAAGACGATCACCAAAATAATACCAATAAACGACGTGATGTCAGCAAAGGGCAAGCCTTCCAACATCGCAAACAGCGTCAATGATAATTCAGCATCCACCACCGCGGTGTATCCTTCATTAACAAACTGATTAATCGCTGTACCACCGAAGGATGTCATCCACAACACACTCGCTGCCGATGGGATTAATAAGACACAAGTAATGAATTCACGCACCGTGCGACCGCGCGAGACACGCGCAATGAACATGCCAACGAATGGGGACCAAGAAATCCACCATGCCCAATAGAACGAGGTCCAACCTTGAGTAAAGTTGGCATCTTCACGGCCGAATGGCATTGCTAGCGCAGGCAGGTTTTGAAGGTAAGCACCGAGATTACCAAAAAAGCCTGTCAAAATAGCGACCGTAGGACCCACCGCGATTACAAAGATCAGCAATAAGAATGCTAATCCCAAGTTAATCTCCGACAAGCGCTTGACCCCTTTGTCAACACCCGCAACCACGGAAAAGATCGCCATCGCGGTAATCCCAATGACGAGCAGCACTTCGGTTGTATTTCCAAGTGGCGTATCGAATAAATAATGCAAACCACCCGACGCTTGCGACGCGCCAATACCCAGTGACGTGGCCAGGCCGAAAAGGGTTGCAACAATCGCCAGAACATCGATCACATGACCTGTCCATCCCCAAACGCGCTCACCAAATAGAGGATAAAACACGGAGCGAATTGTCAATGGTAGACCTTTGTTATAAGCAAACAAGGCTAAGCCCAATGCCAATACCGCGTAAATTGCCCATGGATGTAGGCCCCAATGAAAAATGGTTGCCGACATGCCCAGGCGCCGAGCCGCTTCTGTATCACCGGCTGCAGCCCCTAATGGCGCCCAATCAGTACGCATGCTATCAGCGCCAACCGTCCCCTCTAAGGCAGTTTGAAAGTGTGTCAACGGCTCTGAGACGCCGTAGAACATCAAACCTATGCCCATGCCGGCAGCAAAAAGCATCGCAAACCAACCACTATAACCGTAATCCGGGGTCGCTTCTGTCCCCCCGAGCCGTACCTTACCTAATGGCGAGAAAATCAATATCAAGCAAGCGATAACAAACACATTACCTGCAGAGAGAAAGAACCAATCTAGGTTCGCTGTCAACCAAGCACGCATATCACCAAAAATAGGGCTCATTTGGTTTTGAAAGGCTAAGGTCACAAAAACGAAGGCCATAATTGCCAGCCCTGAGACCATAAATACTCGGTTGTGAATATCAAAACCAAACGGCCCGAGTTTAAGGGCAACGTTATCCTGCCCGACCTGATAATCAGTGTCGATCGGATTTACTTGTCCGTCTGGTGTCATCATATCTTCATGGCTTTTATCGCTCACGCGTTTAACTCCTTAGTCCGTCTAGTCGGAAGCCTGTGAGTATTGGTCGACACTGCCTAAAGTGCTTGATATTTAAGCAAGAGTTAAATACCAAAAAGGGTGGCAATGACAACATCATCAGCAAGGATACCACAGCGCAATCTCTGTTTAATTAGGCCTCGAAGAGCTTGGTTAGTTTGCAACCACTCTTTCAGTCCAGTTGCCCTCACGGTGGTTATTGAATGCGCTAACCACACATTTATTCGTAGTATTGGTGGGCAATACACACCGCGAATAAAGAAGAGATAAAAAAAGGAAGGGAATACTTAAAGTTGGGGATAAAAAAAGGCAGCTACAAAAGCTGCCTTTTTGGATTAACGAACAGTTAATACGTTCGTATCATCTTATCTCAATTAACCACGAGGTTCTGACGCGAGGCCTTTAAACAAGGATACGGTCGCAACCAATAGTACTATCGTGAACGGGAAGCCTGTTGAGACTGCCATCGCTTGCAGTGCTACCAAGCCACCACCAAGGATCAGTGCAACGGCAACCAAGCCCTCAAACGAAGCCCAGAACACACGCTGTGGTACAGGCACATTCACTTTACCGCCTGCAGAAATGGTATCGATAACCAGTGACCCTGAGTCAGAAGAGGTCACGAAGAAAACGATAACAAGCATGATGCCAATGAATGACGTAATTTCAGCTAATGGCAAATCATCGAGCATCGCAAACAGTTTCAGCGAGAGCTCTGCATCTACGACCGATGTGTAACCTTCGTTAACAAACTGGCCAATGGCGGTACCACCGAATGCTGTCATCCACAACACACAAGCAGCTGAAGGAATGATCAAGACACAGGTGATAAACTCACGCACGGTACGTCCGCGTGAAACACGCGCAATAAACATACCAACAAATGGGGACCAAGAAATCCACCACGCCCAATAGAACGATGTCCAGCCCTGGGTAAAGTTCGCATCTTCACGGCCAAATGGCATCGATAGTGCTGGTAGGTTTTGTAGATATGCCCCTAGGTTACCAAAGAAGCCCGTAAGAATCGCAATCGTCGGGCCTACTGCAATCACGAAAATGAGCAGTAATAGTGCGAGGAACATGTTGATTTCGGATAGGCGCTTAACCCCTTTATCCACACCAGCAACGACTGACAGGATCGCCATACCGGTAATCCCCATGACCAGAAGTACTTCGGTGGTATCGCCTAACGGCGTATCAAACAGATAGTGAAGACCTGCTGATGCCTGTGATGCACCTAGCCCCAGAGAGGTAGCGAGACCGAACAAGGTGGCAATGATTGCGAGAATATCAATCACGTGACCCGTCCAACCCCAAACGCGCTCACCAAATAGTGGGTAAAACACCGAACGCATAGTGAGTGGTAAGCCTTTATTATACGCAAATAAGGCTAAGCCCAACGCCAATACCGCATAAATTGCCCAAGGATGTAAACCCCAATGGAAAATAGTGGCTGACATACCCAAACGACGTGCGGCTTCAGCGTCACCTACTGCAGCACCCAGAGGCGCCCAGTCTGTACGAAGGCCATCGGGACCTGTTGCTGTCCCTCCTAATGCGGTTTGAAAATGCGTCAGTGGTTCTGACACACCGTAGAACATCAAACCAATACCCATACCGGCAGCAAACAGCATCGCAAACCACGCGCCATAGCTATAATCCGGTTTTGCCTCAGTACCACCGAGTCGTACTTTACCAAGTGGGGACACAATCAAAACAAGACAGGCAACGACAAAAATATTACCCGCAGAAAGGAAGAACCAGTCTAGGTTTGAAGTGAGCCATCCACGTAGGTCACCAAAAACAGGGCCAATCTGGTTTTGAAACGCCAGGGTGACAAAAATGAAGGCCATAATGGCCAGCCCTGAAATCATAAATACTCGGTTGTGAATATCAAAACCAAACGGGCCGAGTTTTAGCGCTACGTTATCCTGACCGACCTGGTAATCAGTATCGATCGGGTTAACCTTCCCATCTGGTGTCATCATATCTTCATGGCTTTTATCGCTCACGAGTTAACTCCTTAGTCCGTTTATTCGGAAGCCTGT
Source organism: Salinivibrio sp. ES.052 (assembly GCF_900141775.1). Classification (GTDB taxonomy): domain Bacteria; phylum Pseudomonadota; class Gammaproteobacteria; order Enterobacterales; family Vibrionaceae; genus Salinivibrio. The sequence goes on from NZ_FSRI01000001.1 coordinate 1,458,701, forward strand.
GAGTGTTGGTGGTGGACTCATTATTTATTGATATTCAAGCCATCTTTAACATCAATAAAAGACCAGCGCTCACCACACAATCGATAATATTAACACATCTCTAAAAAAATTTAATTAGGCCCCTAACCAAATGTTTATTTTGTGACCAGCAACTAAGAAAAAACATCCCTCATTGCCCCGTCCCTACTGGCTTAACAAGTCATTTGAACTCTTTATTTCAGAACAATAAACAATCGTGTCATTAAGGAAATTGACACAACAATGAGATCTTAGAAATCATAGCTGTATTTCCTGATGTTGTGCATAAAAAATAGCCTCTTTTCGACAGAGACTTTTGATGTATGTCTCAACGCACCCATTGTTAAGTTAAATAGACAGGCAATTATCCTTCCACCTAAACCGTCACGCAATATTCAAACGCCACCACAAACGACGTAGCAATACCGACACAAATGCAACAAAATGAAAACATAAAACAAAAAAGTGACTCTTGTCACAATTAAAAAACTGCGTACAATACCTCCGCAATCGTTTTCCACCTCAAGTTTAACGTTTGCGGAGCTTACCATGCAGTTAGGCATTGGCCTTTTGGGGATCACTGTCCTCTTCCTTGTCGCGGTCGCGTTTTCTGAAAACCGCCGAGCGATCAACTGGCGAACCGTTGGAGGCGCTTTTCTCATCCAAGTCGCTTTTGCAGGCTTTATTATTTCAGTGCCTGTTGGTCAAAAACTTCTCGCCTCCGCGTCGCGCGTCGTCTCTTCCATTATTAGCTACGGTGACATTGGTGCCGCGTTTTTATTTGGCGATCTCGCTAAGTTCAAGCTGGGTTTTATCTTCGCATTCAACGTCCTACCAACTATTGTCTTTTTTTCAGCCCTGATAGCGGTGCTTTATCATCTCGGGATTATGACGTGGGTCATCCGATCAATCGGTGGTGCTCTTCGTTATGTTCTAGGTACATCACGTACGGAATCAATGTCTGCCACCGCCAATATCTTTGTCGGATCTGTCGAAGCACCGCTGGTTGTTAGGCCTTTTTTAGCCACCATGACGCGGTCTGAACTTTTTGCGGTCATGGTGGGCGGTTTAGCATCAGTTGCAGGCGGAACCATGGTCGGTTACGCCGGTCTAGGTGTAGAAATGAAGTACCTGATTGCCGCTGCTTTCATGTCAGCACCAGCAGGACTGATGATGGCGAAAATCATGGTCCCACAAACTGAGGAACCGATGAGCCAAGCACAGCATCAATCTGTTGAGGACGCACAAGATAAGCCTGTCAACCTAATTGATGCTGGCACACAAGGTGCTTTGAGTGGCTTACAAATCGCGATGGCCGTAGGTGCCAGTTTATTGGCCGTGATCAGCATGATTGCACTCATTAATGGTGGCTTGGGCAAGCTTGGCCCTATTATAAATCTGCCTCAGCTAAGCCTCGAGTGGCTATTTGGTTATCTCTTCGCGCCTGTAGCTTGGTTGATTGGCATACCTTGGCAAGAAGCCATGGCCGCAGGCACCTTAATCGGTAAAAAAATTGCCGTTAATGAGTTTGTCGCTTTTGCCGATTTTATGAACTTAAAAGACCAGTTATCCGCCCATAGCCAAGCCATTGTGACATTTGCACTCTGTGGGTTTGCTAACCTTACCTCGATTGCGATGCTGATGGGAGGTCTAGGCGGCATCGTTCCAGAGCGCCGTGGTGATATTGCCAAACTCGGCATGCGTGCCATTCTTGCCGCGACACTGGCTAACCTAATGAGCGCAACCCTCGCGGGATTATATCTATCACTTTGCTGACTCACATACGCCCTTTCATCAACCGCAAACCACTCAGCCATAAACGGACTCTCACCATGGACGGTGAGCCCTTTCTTCTACTCGAAGGATCCCCCAAAAGTCTGTTACACTCTTTTTACTTCATATAAAGAGAGTTAGACCAATGCGATATCCTTGGGTGCTTTTTGATGCCGACGAAACCCTCTTCCACTTTGATGCTTTCGCAGGCCTCCAGCGACTGTTCTCGCACTATGATGTCGACTTTGATCGCCAAGCTTTCGCTGAATATTCAGACTATAACCAACCTTTATGGGTGCAATACCAAAATGGTGAAATCGACGCCAAGACTCTACAAACCGAGCGTTTCACCCTGTGGGGACACCGTCTTAACGTGGCACCTACCACGTTAAATCAAGGCTTTTTAGAAGCCATGGCCGATATTTGTGAGCCGCTTCCAGGAGCACATGCGCTCATCAATGCGATTAAGCCTCATGCACATATTGGTATCATTACTAACGGATTTACCGCTCTCCAGGATATCCGCTTAGAGAAAACAGGGTTAAAGTCTGCCATTTCGACACTGGTCATTTCGGAACAAGTAGGGATTGCGAAACCGGATCCTCGGATCTTTGAACACGCCTTTGAAAAAATGGGTCACCCGCCAAAAGAAAAAATATTAATGGTTGGCGATAATCCCCACTCTGATGTGCTGGGAGGAATGCGTGCAGGGATTGATACCTGCTGGCTTAATATAGATAACACGCCGGCGCCAACGGAGATCACCCCGACTAGACAGGTTGAGTCACTGTATGAACTAAAAGCGTGGTTAATGTCGCCCACGACATAAATCGTCACATAAAAAAAGAGAGCGATTATGCTCTCTTTTTATCATCAATCGCTCATCGTTGAGACTTAGCTGTGATCGCCACGGACAAAGGCCGCTTTTTCAGCGCGCTCGCCTTGGTCAGTGTTCGCAATATAGTTTACTGTACGGCTGTTCTGGTTTTGGGCGTGAATGAATACGCGACCAGACTCGTCAGTCACTTTTGCATCAAGGCCTGATTCACTGGTGACTTTTGCCCCCTTAACGGCTTGGCCTTGTTCCGTGACCGTCACCCAAGCGCCCCCTTCAGCAGGGTTCACATCGAGGTTTAGACCACTAGCCATCACAGACGTTGAAGCTAATGTTAGGGCAAAGACTGCAGCAAGTTTTTTCATGGTTATTTCCTCTTTCGTAACGGGTTGAATGCTATTAAACGCGAACCGCGCCGGTGATTTGTCACCTCAATGTCTCTATTTCGAAAACATGTGTCTGGAAGCCAGAAGCGTTGCTTTCAGTGGGTCGACAAATGGTCTGCGCTGTCGCCTTAGGACAAGCACTAGACTACGCCCGAGAAAGTGTGCGGACAATCACAATTATACGAATGACTCGTTCGAAAAATTTCACATGAATATCAGTGAAATCAGGCGTAAAAAGGAAAACCCTACCCAACAATACCTCTCGCTAAGTGATCGGCTTCTCGTTTGCCTTCGTTTTGTTCAAAGCAGTACATCAATCAGTCCCAAGTAGTCATCCGCGGATTGCACAGTCGCAGTTTGGCGTGGTGGGGAGCTAAATAGCAAAAGGGAGAACAATGATGTTAAGACACGCAATGACCAAGTTCGCAGTGATAACGACATTCCTAGCTGGTATGGGAACAGCGGTTGCGGCTCACCACAAAGGTGAGCATGATATTGTTGATACCGCAATGAAGAACGACGATTTTTCAACACTTGTGGCTGCGGTCAAGGCCGCTGATCTCGTCGAGACCTTGAAAGGCGACGGACCATTTACTGTTTTTGCCCCCACCAATGCGGCCTTCGACAAGTTGCCAGAGGGGACAGTGGAAACCCTGCTCAAACCAGAAAATAAAGATAAATTGACCGAAATACTGACCTATCACGTCGTGCCAGGAAAAGTCACCGCCGAACAGGTGATGGGCATGTCATCCGCCACCACCGTACAGGGGAGTGATGTGATGATTAAAACATCTTATGGCAAGGTAAAAGTGGATAACGCAACGGTCATCAAACCCGATGTGATGACCTCTAACGGTATTATTCACGTCATTGACTCGGTGATAATGCCGTAAAATAGCGCACAGTGATTTATGGGTCGGTCGTGAGATTAAAAAGGCCTGCTAGAGAAGCAGGCCTTTTGTATGGTGAGACGAAGGGCTGACTCGTGGTGAGTTAGGCCGCTTTGTCTGTATCGTTTTTCTGAAACTTACCCAGTAAGGCATGATAAAAATCATGATCGGAAAGCGTACCGAGCAATTGGCCATTCTCGACCAATAACACTGGGGTATTGGTGTTGTAACGAATTTCAATCGCGTCACGCATCTCAATATCCGGTGACGCCACGACAATGGTGTTATCACTGATTTGTGACAAGTCCAAAATGTCTTTTTTCCACTCTGCCACACGTAACGCTTGATTATCCGCGGTCGCGGAGAAAGTACCATTATTCTCAGCCGTCACCCAGATTTCACGCTGATCACACACTTTCCAACGATTATCAGTATGCGTCAAGTTATCAACCGTTTTCATCATTGAGCGACCCTTTAGGACATTCAATGGGTTAGTATGGGCGACAAAGTCACGGACATAGTCAGTTTCTGGACGTAAAACGATGTCTTCCGGCTTACCGTGCTGGATCAATTGGCCGGATTCCATAATTGCAATGTTATTGCCAATCTTAAGCGCTTCATCCAGATCGTGGCTCACGAATAAAATGGTTTTATTCAGTTTTTTCTGGATTTCTAAAAGCTCGTCTTGTAACTGTGCTCGGATCAAAGGATCGAGTGCAGAGAAAGGTTCATCCATTAACAGTATATCGCTGTCCATGGCAAAGGCCCGAGCGAGACCTACACGTTGCTGCATACCACCAGAGAGTTCATGAGGATACTGATACGCCCACTCTCCCAAGCCAACCAGTTCTAGCTTCTCAAGCGCTTGCTTGCGGCGTTCTTTTTTCGTGATGCCTTTCATTTCCAGGCCAAACGCCACATTATCGACCACAGTCATCCATGGCATCAGCGCAAATTTCTGGAATACCATAGAAGCGCGATTGGTCCGTAAATGACGCAAGGTTTGCGAATCAACACTTGCCATATCCACCATTTGGTCACCATCACGAACTTCAAGGCTACCCCGGCTAATGGGATTCAAGCCGTTAACGGCGCGTAACAAGCTTGATTTTCCTGAGCCAGACAGGCCCATCAGTACACAAATTTCGCCTTCTTTCACATTTAAAGAGACGTTATCGACACCAACCACTTGGCCAGTTTTTTCGATAATTTCTGACCGAGTCAGGCCTTTATCAAGCAGATCTAGGGCTGGCTGTACATTATCGCCAAATACCACATCTAAATTTTTAATTGCGATTGCGTCCATGGTTTCCCCCTTATTCGTTGCCTTGGTTTGGTGCTTTACACAAGCGGTCAAGAATGATGGCTACCAATACAATCGCTAGACCTGCTTCAAAACCTTGAGAAATATTCACTGTGTTTAGTGCTCGTACAACCGGCTTACCCAGGCCATCTGCACCGACCAATGCCGCGATAACCACCATAGACAGTGACAACATAATGCACTGGGTGACACCCGTCATAATGCTTGGCAAGGCCGCTGGGAGTTCCACTTTAAATAACAGTTTCATGCGAGTGGCACCAAATGCACGCCCGGCTTCGACCAACTCTTCCGGTACACGTGTGATCCCGAGATACGTCAAACGGATCGGTGCCGCAATGGCGAAAATAATGGTCGAGATTAAACCAGGTACAATCCCCAAGCCAAACAACACCAAGGTTGGAATGAGGTATACAAACGGAGGCACAGTTTGCATCAAGTCAAGCATTGGCCGCATCAAGGTGTAAACCAAAGGCCGGTGTGCCGCCATTATCCCCATCGGTATGCCAATTAATACGGAAATCGTTGTCGCGGCAAAAACCAGAACAAAGGTTTCCAGCATCTCTTGCCAGTAGCCCAGGTTGAGGATCAACAAGAGCGCACTCACAACAAAAATCACGATGGAAATCCGACGTTGCAGGTACCAAGCAAGGGCTGCCGTCATAAGGATAGGCCCTGCCGCTGGCATCCATTTAAAGATGTCGACCAGTAACGTGATGCTGGTATCCAAGCCGATAGAGATCGCATCAAAAAAGCCGGCGGCATTCATGGTTAGCCAGTCAACACCATTTTCCATCCATTGACCGAGTGGGATCTTGTTATCTGTAATAATATTCACAATAAAACCTTAGGGGCGGCGTTCACACCGCCCTCTCCTCTACACTTTTTTATTTACGCTTCAGTCTTTTTTAGGTATTCAGTGACCGCTTCAACGGCGTCTTCACCGTCAACCGTGGTGACACCGTCTAGCCACTTGTTCAACACACTTGGGTTGTTACGTAACCATTCACGTGCAGCCATCTGTGGCTTCTCACCGTCGTTGAGAATTTTGCCCATCATTTCGTTTTCCATCTTGAGACTAAACTCAAGATTCTCGAGCATTTGGCCCACGTTCGCGCACTGCTCTACATAGCCATTACGCACGTTGGTATGCACCGTTGCGCCGCCGTAGTTAGGGCCGAAGTATTCGTCTGCGCCAGACAGGTACTTCATATCAAAATTGCTGTTCATTGGGTGTGGGGCCCAGCCTAGGAAGGCAACCCATTTATCACGACGTACCGCACGTGACACTTGTGACACCATGCCGGCTTCACTTGACTCGATCAGACGGAAATCACCCAGATCAAAATCATCGGTATCAATCATTTTTTGAATTTGACGATTGCCGTCGTTACCTGGCTCGATGCCATAAATGCGTGAGTCAAACTTATCAGCATATTCCGCGATATCTGCGACACTCGTAACACCCGCATCGTAAACATACTTAGGCACGGCTAGCGTATATTTTGCACCTGTCAGATTGGCGCGAATGCTGTCGATAGAGCCATCTTCAAGGTACTTTTTAATATCGCCTGTTTGTGTTGGCATCCAGTTACCGAGGAATACGTCGATGTCGCCCGATGCCAGTGATGAAAAAGTCACAGGCAGTGACAGTAAATCTGTCTCTGTGGTATAGCCCATGCCTTTCAGCACTTCAGTGGTGATAGCCGTCGTTGAGGTGACATCAGTCCAACCGATATCCGAGAAACGCACGGTTTCACACTGATTGGCTGCGGCGCCAAACGCCATCATTGAGCTTAAGCCAGCCACGGTCATCAGCGTTTTGGTGGTTTTACGTTTGTTCATTGACATCTTAATTTCCTTGTAATGCTTACTGATTAGTTTCTAGTGTGTGCTCACCCTTGGGTGGCATCGTCACTCTGCGCGTTTTGATTGCGTTGCTTGTTCTGCCACTCAGCCGCAATCCATACTGGCACCTGCTCAGCAGGTAAGAGTGGTTTTTCAAGGATCATGTCAGCGGCGCGCTCCGCTACCATGATAGTTGGGGCATTGAGGTTGCCGTTTGGAATCGTCGGGAAGACCGATGAATCCACCACTCGCAACCCTTGAATTCCACGTACACGGCATTGCTCATCAAGCACCGCCATGACGTCGTCTTCCGCACCCATTTTGCAGGTACACGATGGGTGATACGCGCTTTCCACGTTCTCTTTCACCCAGCGGTCAATCGCTTCATCAGACTGAACATCATTGCCCGGCTGAATCTCATCGCCGCGGAATGTATCCATCGCGTTTTGATCCATGATTTCACGGGTTAAACGAAGGGTGTCACGCCAATCTTGGCGATCTTGCTCGGTGGTAATGTAATTAAATAAGATTGATGGTTTATCATGCGGATCCGCTGATTTGATCCGAACATGACCGCGGCTCTCTGGCTTGTTAGGGCCGACATGCACCTGAAAACCATGGCCATCAAACGCGGCTTTGCCGTCATAACGCATTGCGGCAGGCAAGAAGTGATACTGCACGTTTGGCCACTTCAACCCTTCGCGAGAGCGAATAAAGGCGCAAGACTCAAAATGGTTGGTCGCGCCCAGACCTTTACGGGTCAGGATCCACTCAGTACCAATCATGCCTTTGCTGATAAGACCCAGTTTGCTGTTCAGCGTGATTGGTTGCTTACAGTGAAACTGGAAGTAAACCTCTAGGTGGTCTTGCAAGTTTTCACCTACGCCCGGCAGCTCGTGCTGAACATCAACCCCTGCGCTTTCAAGCACGTCACGCGCACCAATCCCGGATAGTTGCAGAAGCTGAGGAGAGCCCACTGAGCCGGCGCTGGAGATCACTTCTTTATCGGCCATTACATGCTCGATGTTGCCGCCTTTCTCAAATTCCACACCCACAGCACGCTTGCCTTCTAGCAAGATCCGGCGCGTCACCACCCCTTTTTTCAAAGTGAGGTTGCTACGCTTCAAGGCACGGCGCAGATAAGCGTTCGACGTAGAGGCACGCACGCCTTTATCGACGGTCATGTGCATGGGGCCAAAGCCTTCTTGCTGATAACCGTTGTAATCGTTGGTTTCGGGATAGCCTGCTTCGACACCCGCATCAATAAAGGCTTGATACAGCGGGTTGAGTTTCATGTCGTTACCGTTACATGTGCCCACAGGCCCCTGACCGCCACGATAGGTATCGGCACCGCCAGACCAGGTTTCTGCACGCTTGAAATACGGTAAACAACTTGCGTAATCCCAACCATTGGCACCGTGCTCAACCCATTCTTCATAGTCACAAGCGTGACCACGGACATACACCATGCCGTTAATCGATGAACTGCCTCCCAGCACCTTGCCACGTGGACAATGCAGTTGGCGCCCATCAAGGCCTGGCTCAGGCAAGGATTCAAACTGCCATGCATAGCGTTTGGTATTCATTGGAATCGACAAAGCCGTCGGCATCTGAATAAAGATGCTCTTATCAGTACCACCTGCTTCAAGCAGCAACACTTGATGTTGACCCGACTCGGTCAGCCGATCAGCCAATGCGCAGCCGGCCGAACCCGCGCCGACGATAATATAATCGTAGCGTTGTGACATATTGGTCGCTCCGTTAAAAATTAGGCGTAAGGACTGGCGAAGTCGCCAAGCTCAATGAATACACTCTTGGTTTGGGTATAGTGCGTGAGGGTTTCGACACCATTTTCACGACCAACGCCTGAGTGCTTGTAACCACCGACTGGCATCTCTGCGGGTGAATCACCCCAGGTGTTTACCCAGCAAATACCCGCTTCAAGCTGATGAATAACTCGGTGGGCACGTGATAGGTTCTGAGTAAAGATACCTGCCGCGAGGCCATAGTGCGTGTTGTTAGCGCGTGCTACCACTTCATCTTCGTCAGAGAAACGCAGTACCGACATCACAGGGCCAAAGATTTCTTCACGCACATGGGCCATGCTGTCGTCACAATCAGTGAAAATGGTGGGTGCCACAAAGTTACCTTTGTCTAAACCATTCTCAGTGACACGGTAACCACCAGCTAGCAAGGTCGCGCCGCTTTGTTTTGCGGTTTCAATCGCCGTCATCACTTTATGAAGATGCTCGGTTGAAATCAGTGCCCCCACTTGGGTATTCATATCGGTCGGGTCACCAATGACGAGCTTTTCAGTACGCGCTTTTAGCTGCTCAACAAAGGCATCGTAAATGCTGTCATGCACAAACACACGCGTGCCGTGCGTACAGACTTCGCCTTGGGTATAAAAGTTAGCAACCATGGCGGCGGACACTGCGTTATCAAGATCCGCATCATCAAACACGATACAAGGTGATTTTCCACCTAATTCCATCGTGACGGATTTCAGTGTTTTGGCCGCATCACCCATCACGGTTTTGCCTGTGCCGACTTCACCGGTAAACGATACTTTGGCGATCTCTGGATGCGCGGTCAGCATTTGCCCGACACGATAGTCACCCTGAACCACGTTAAATACACCAGCAGGCATACCTGCCTCAGCAAAGATCTCTGCCAGTTTCAGTGCGGTCAAGGGCGTTTCTTCTGATGGCTTAAAGACCATCGCATTACCCGCGGCCAATGCTGGTGCTGACTTCCACATCGCAATCTGAATAGGATAATTCCACGCACCAATACCGGCACAAACACCCAACGGCTCGCGTCGTGTATAGAAGAATTGGTTGTCTGATAACGGCTGTTGCTCACCCTGCATAGAAGGAACCAGGTTAGCAAAGTATTCAATAGCATCCGCACCGGTGACCACGTCAACCTCGACCGCTTCTTGCATCGGCTTACCGGTGTCTAGTACTTCAAGTTTCGCCAGTTCATCATTGCGCTCACGTAGCAGCGCAACCGCTTTCAGCAAAATACGGCTACGTTCCATGGCGGTCATACGCGACCACACGGCGAAGCCCTGCTTCGCGGCATCGACCGCAGCTTGTACATCGTCTGCCGAGGCCTGGCCAATTTGCGCCAACGTTTCACCCGTTGCCGGGTTGACTGTTGCAAACTGCTCGCCGCTCGTTGCGGTGGTTAGCTGGCCATTAATAAAAAGCGTTTTCGCATCCATGATTAATCCTGAATTCTTGTCTATTCGTATGTGCATGTAAGGCTATAAGCGGTCTTAGCGCTGAGGGCGACCATAAAAGGTCAGTTGCTTATCTAAATAATCATTGATGATGGTGCGTGCGTTATTGGCATCAATACCTTTAGGGTTCAATGCACCACGCAACCAAATACCATCAATCAATGCGGCAATTCCCTGAGCGACCATCGCAGCCTGCTCTTCTGGCAATAGTGCGCGAAGCTCTATTCGCAAATGAGACAGCAAGCGTTTTTCGTTCACACGTTGTAAACGATGTAACTCATTGTCATGCATGGCATAAGACCAAAACGCCAACCAGGTTTTAACCACATCAGACTTTGCCTGAAACCCTTCAAAGTTCGCGTTGATGATCGCGTTGATACGCACTTGGTGATGATGACGAGGGATCTCACGCAATGCACCGATCACTGTTGCTGACAGCTCGCGTAGAACCACACGCATCGTCTCTTCCAGTAAGCCATGCTTACCACCAAAATAGTGGTTAATAATGCCTGTTGATACGCCGGCTTCCTTACTAATCAAAGAAATACTTGCCGCATGTAGCCCCACCCGACCAATCACCGTCATCGTGGCTTTAACTAACTGCGGTTTTCGTACTTCCGGCATCCCTACCTTAGGCATTTTGTCTCCATTCATTTTTAATTGAACGATTAGTTAAAGATAATCTTACACGCTAATCATTAGATCTCAAATATTATTTTTAACCAATTTGCTACACCTAACCCCACCAAAAAACAGCTAGATAAAGACAAAACAATGATTTAGGTCAATTCTAGCCACACTGATTCCACGACTAATATTTTGTGTTGATAGCACTATTTATGACCAAGGCGACGAAAAAACACACAACCCTACTCCCTAAACCAGGGATTAATAAGAGCCATAAAGAAGATCATTTCGTTACTGACTGTATGTAAAGAAGACTGGATAACTTTGAAAAAGACGATTTAAGCGGCAAAAATGCGGAAATTAGCGACAAATGCCTACACAGTATAAGCATTAAAGCACACTTACTCCTATAGACATCAAATAACATCAAGAGAAAGGACTGACACCAATGGGCAAACAGACAAACAAATGAGGTGTAATAGTTAACACCCTAAACGTTTAGGGTGACAAGTTTTTTTATTGATAGGCTTGGCTGAAAGAGTCAATGTCAGGATAGAGAGGAGGTAACGTGATGTAATGCTTTGGTGACGTGACTCACCAGATAAGAAAAGGCATAAGAAAGCGCTCAGACGTTATAAAAAGTCTGAGCGCCTCGGTGGTTACATTAACGTGGTATTAATCGTAGTTAAGCTCAGTTGCTTTACCCGAGAACACTCGGTAGACAAACAAGGTATACAAAAAGATCATCGGCAAAACGAACATCGCGCCGTAACCGACAATCAGTAATGTCCCTGTTGCACTCGCCGCTTCTTGTGCCGTCATCACCCCTGGCACAATGTCAGGGAAGAAGCTATACGCCAACCCGAAAAAGCTTAACGCGAAGAGACAGATAGCGCCAATAAATGGGAATTGGTATCCCACGTCATTCTCAACCGGCACATGGCGTAAATAGCGATCGACCAACAACATGATCACTAAACATACCAACGGAACCGGTGCGAGTAGCAAAATCTCAGGAAAGCCAAACCAACGCTCAGCCACGGTATTGCTAACCAACGGGTTAACGATACTAATGGCTAACACACCCAGTGCCGCCAACCAGCCTCCGCGACGAGACCACTTAGCGGCGCGCTTTTGTAAGTCACCCTCGGTTTTCATCACCAACCAAGTCCCACCAATATAGATGTAGGCGGCGGTAACACAAAGACCACTTAGCAGCGCAAACAAGTACGCACCTGTGCTGTCATCAAACGCCAGTACATAGCGACCAATCATGTAGCCTTGCGTCATAGACGCGATAAAGGAACCGGCTTTAAAGCAGCGGTCCCAAAGGTCTTTGCGCTCCGGCTTCACTTTGGCTCGAAAATCAAACGACACGCCGCGCAAAATAAGACCCGCCAACATCACGGACGTGGGCAAATACAACTCGGTCAAAATCAGGCTATGTGCAGTCGGAAATGCAATCAACAATATCCCGACGGCCAGCACTAACCACGTTTCGTTGGCATCCCAAAAAGGCCCAATGGATGCAATCATCCGATCACGTTGCGCTTGGTTACAGCGGGGAAGCAACATACCAACCCCTAAATCGTACCCATCTAATACCGCATACATAAATACCGTAAACCCAAAGAGCAATAGATAGATCTCTGGTAAATGAGGAGTGATGGTCATACGTTCACCTCTTTGGTTGGCTGTGCATTGCTTGCGTCGTCGAATTGATACTCTGGCAAACGTTTTTTCGCCAAGAAGAAAAGGGTGCGAATGTACGCGATCATTAGCACCGCATAGAGCGTGAGATAGATAGTCAACGAAATCCCCACATTGGCACTGGAGACTGTCGTGACTGCATCAGCAGTTTTCAGCACGCCTTGCACTAGCCAAGGCTGACGGCCAATTTCCGTCACATACCAGCCAGAAAGCGTAGCGACCCAACCAGAGAAGGTCATTGCCACCAAACCTATTAGGTGCCATTGGGGCATCGGGTGGTTACGCCACACACGATAAGCCGTAAACCAGCTCACCAGCAGCATTAGTACACCCACACCCACCATGATCCGGAAACCAAAGAACAGTGGCTTTACCGGTGGATGATAATCAAAGCTTTCCAAGCCTTTAATTTCACCATCGAGTTTGTGGGTTAGAATCAAACTGGCCAGGTTCGGGATCCCGACTTCATAGTCGTTTGATCGCGTTTCTTCGTTAGGCACCGCGAACAATAGCAAAGGTGCCCCTTGTTCGGTCTCCCACACACCTTCCATCGCCGCAATTTTCTGTGGCTGGTGCTCCAGGGTGTTTAACCCGTGCATGTCCCCCACAAAAATTTGTAACGGGATTAAGATAGCCGCGGCCGTTATCCCGACTTTCAGTGGCTTATCCGCCACATTGGATGTCGGTGACTTCAGTTTTTGATACGCCGAGATCCCGGCAATCAAGAACGAGGCGGTGAGGCCAGACGCCAGCAGCATGTGGCTCAAACGGTATGGCATCGATGGATTAAAAATCACCTCAAACCAGCTGGTTGGGTGAACAACCCCTTCAATGATCTCAAAGCCAGTCGGTGTGTGCATCCAACTATTGAGGACTAAAATCCAGAATGCAGAAATGGTGGTCCCAATCGCCACCAACAACGTGGCCAATGTGTGCACCCAGTTTGGCACACGGTTTTTACCAAACAGCATGATACCGAGGAAAGTCGCCTCCATGAAAAAGGCGGTCATGACCTCGTAACCCAACAACGGCCCCGCGATATTACCCACTTTTTCCATAAAGCCAGGCCAATTGGTACCGAACTGGAAGCTCATGGTGATCCCAGAGACCACCCCCAGCGCAAACGTCAGTGCAAAAATTTTGACCCAGAAATAATACGTATCGAGCCAAATTTGTTCACCCGTACGGTTGTGTCTAAATTTAAAAAATACCAGCATCCAACCAAGTGCAATCGTGATGGTGGGAAACAGGATGTGGAAGCTGATATTGGCCGCAAACTGGATCCGCGACAACATGAATGTATCTAACATGACATTACCCTCAGGAGTTTAACTACCCGATTCTTCGTTGGATTTGCTGTGAAACAACTTGCCCGACAGCTCAAGGAGCTTGCCGACGCTGCTGCCCAGCTTCATCAAATTTTTCAGATGTTCAGGTTTCATTTGCTGAACATCATCAAACCAATGGTTAAACAGCTCTAAAAGATCGTGGATCTCATGCAGCTGCGTCACCGCGTGACTGTCTGCGTCATCCTCACTTCGCATGAAATGCGAGCGCAGCATGGATAAGGTAGGGTCGACTTCCCGCTTCTTCCTTTCGGCGAGAACTTGCTGCGCCAACTCCCAAATAGTGCCATTAGGCACAAAGTAATCCTTTCTATCACCGGGAGTACGCTGAGAGCGGATCAAGTGCCAGCCTTGTAACTCTTTGGTTGCCATACTGACATTGCCACGAGAAATAGTGAGCGCAGAGACAATATCGTCAGCACTTAGCGGGTGCTCACTAAGCACGATCAGCGCAAGCATCTCGCCGACCGAGCGATTAAAGCCCCAACGGCTACCCATTTCACCGAAGTGCATAACGACATTTCGTAACTCTTGTGACAGCTCCATCTTGATCTCCCTCGCAGTACGTCTGAGAAATAATACGGAGTTTCTTTGTGGGGGATCAATGAAAATTTGGAAATTTCAGAAATTATTGAAAATAGAAAAGCGAAGTTGTAACTAAAGGTAAGGAGAGATTGTAAATACGTTACACTAACGAGCGATAAAACATGATCGAAGTCACACAGAGTACGTATGCATCAGGAGAAAAGAAAGGGCCAAAACACACATAGATACACAATTGTGGGATTTATAAACAGAGCGTCTCTCAACAGAAATGGTTTTTGATACTGGAACCACGATTTGGGAGGGGTACTATCACGTGAAAAACACCACAAGGTTCTACACTTGTAAATGTGCGCAGTCTTATAACTATTCAACATGACGCGCCTATCATTAATACCTGAACAAAAGGAAGTTTGCTGTCATGTTCAAAACGACGCAGCGAGAGCTGGACACCTGTCGCTCCGAAAAAGCCGCTCTCCAAGCAGAACTCGATGCTATCAATACGCATATTGCAACCATTACATTTACACCCGACGGTATCATCACCGGTGTTAACGACAAACTCTTAAGTATTATTGGCTACGCCCGCGATGAGGTCATCGGCCAGCATCACCGCACTGTATGCTTTGACGAGACCAGTCAGGCACCCAGCTATCGGCAGTTTTGGCAATCACTCGCGCAAGGAAAGTCACAAAAAGGGGTTTTTCGTCGCCGCCATCAATCCGGGCAAGAAATTTGGCTGGAAGCGACTTATGTGCCAATCAAAGATGCCAGCGGCAATGTAGTCAGTATTCGCAAGTTAGCCGCTGATGTCACCAAACAGCACCAGGATTCACGCCGACAAGAAGCAATATTAACGGCCATTAACCGCTCACTCGCGGTGATTGAATTTGAGCCAGATGGTTCCATTATCCGCGCAAATGATAACTTTCTCGCTGCAGTGGACTACCAAGATAACGAGATTAAGGGCCAACATCACCGTATGTTCTGTGATCAGGGCTTTTACGATGAGAACCCTGATTTCTGGGCGGATCTAGCGCGTGGGCAATTCACTTCTGGGCAATATTTGCGCCGCGATAAATATGGCAACGAAGTTTGGTTAGAAGCCACCTATAATCCCGTTTTTGATGCAGAAGGGAACGTTCATCGGGTGATCAAGTTCGCCACCGCCATCACCGATACGGTGAAACGAAACCAAGCAGTCAACCAGGCCGCAGAGCTCGCACAAGCGTCTTCCGAACAAACACTCAGCCATAGTGAGAATGGCAGAGCCCTGTTACAAGAAGCGGTGAAATTATCACAAAACGTTACGGAGCAAGCCGTTGAGGCGGCGAACCAAGTCAATCAATTAAGCGAACACGCACAAAGCATTGAAAACATAGTAACCACCATTAAACAGATAGCAGAGCAAACGAACCTCTTAGCTCTCAACGCAGCCATTGAAGCCGCACGAGCCGGCGAGCAAGGACGTGGGTTTGCGGTGGTCGCCGATGAGGTCCGCGGGTTATCACAACGCACCAGCAAATCCACCACCGAAATTGCGGATGTGGTCGATGAAAACCTGCAACTCATTAAAGGAGTCAGTGAGGCGATGGAAAGAGTCACTGAGCAATCTTCAATGGGGCAAGAAAAAGTGACCGCTGCCGACACTGTGATGGCTGATATTCATGCTGGTGCAGAAGAAGTGTCGGCCACCGTTCACCGCCTCACCCATTAAAAGCACGCCTACAGCATCAGAGAATGATGGGCGAAAACGGATAAGGAAACACGATGCAGACCCGGCGAAGTGACACGACAGAGTTGAAGTTATCGGAGCTTATCCTCGCTTTGAGCACAGCGCTGGACATGACGGAAGGACAACCACCCGAACACTGTATGCGCTGTGCTTGGTTGGGGATGAAGATCGCTGATGCATTGCGGCTAAATGATCAGGAGCGTCACGACCTTTTCTATACTCTGCTGCTCAAAGATGCAGGCTGCAGTAGTAATGCGGCGCGCATCTGTGAGCTGTATCTCACCAATGATTTGACCTTTAAGCAAAGCTATAAAGTGGTCGATGGTAGTTTATCCAGTGTGCTCAATTTCGTGCTTAAAAATACTGGGGTTAAGCAAGGCTTTATGCAAAAGCTCTCGACCACACTTGATATCATCCGTAACGGTGATATGTATGCACAAGAGCTAATTGAAACCCGGTGTACCCGTGGTGCCGATGTCGCGCGCGATCTGCGTTTCAACGAAACCGTCGCTGAAGCCATCTATGCGCTTGATGAGCACTATGATGGAGGCGGCCGTCCAGACCAATTACAAGCAAACCAAATCCCCTTTTTTTCACGCATCGCACTGATGACACAAGTGATTGATGTGTTCCGAACAGAGTCAGGAATCGATGCCGCACTCAATGAACTAAAAAACCGTCGCGGCACTTGGTTTGATCCCGAGCTCGTCGATACCTTTTTGCTTGTGGCTCGCGATCCACAATTTTGGCAGCAACTGGATAGCCCTACGTTAAAAGAAGAAGTGCTGTCGATGACGCCTGCCGACACATGCATTTGGGTTGACGATGATTATATGGATGACATCGCGGCTGCCTTTGGGCGTATTGTTGATGCCAAAAGCCCTTTTACCTCAGGTCATAGTGAACGTGTTGCTGTATACGCCAGCTTAATTGCTGACGAGTTAGACATCAGTGAGCAGGATAAGAAATGGTTAAAGCGTGGCGCTTTGCTGCATGACATTGGCAAATTAGGGGTGAGTAATGACGTGCTCGACAAGCCAGGCAAACTTGATGACGATGAGTGGGAGCATGTCAAACGACATGCAGCGTTGAGCAAAACGATTTTGTCTCAGATTCACCAGTTTGAGCACCTTGCCAACTTCGCCAGTGCCCACCATGAAAAGCTCAACGGCTGCGGATATCCAGAGGGGATACAAGGCGATGAAATCTCCCTGCTCACACGCATTATTACCACCGCAGATATTTTTGATGCCATCACCGCTGAGCGACCCTATCGTGGTGCTATCCCGATGAACAAAGCCTTATCTATCATGAAAGAAGAAACAGGCACAGCAATCGACGCACGCTGCTTACAGGCTTTAATCGCGGGGTTAGAGCGTCTACCTGAACACTTTATTGTTCATGACGATACATTGATCACATCATAGGCACGCCCTATCACGTATATAGGTTAACTCCATTTTCTTTTTTTATCTCGGATAGTTACTCTATCCACATCGTTCGGAACAACACCGTTTCCAGTGCTTGACGCTCGCGACTATGCGATGGGTCAAACACCTTGATTTTGCCACTTAAGGAGGCATTAGATGAGTAAACAAGCAGCATTGATCGGACTAGACAGCAGCAAAGCCGCAGATCTAGGCGCACGTTTGGATACGCTATTGGCGAATTACCAAGTGCTGTACACGAATGTGCGTGGTTTTCACTGGAACATTAAAGGCAACGACTTTTTCGAACTACACATTAAATTTGAGGAGATCTACACGGATCTTCAAACCAAAATCGATGAAGTGGCCGAGCGCATTCTCACCATCGGTGGCACAGCCGAGCACCGCTTCAGCGAATATCTCAAGGTCAGTGAAATCAAAGAGCACGCACCAGAGGCGAACGGCCAAGCGGGCTTACGCGCCATTGTTGATGGGTTTAGTGTATTAATTGGCTTACAACGCGACATCATGAACCTCGCCGGTGAAGCCAACGACGAAGGGACATCCGCGTTGATGAGCGATTACATTCGCGAACAAGAAAAACTGCTTTGGATGTTCAACGCTTACCTTAACTGATCAACACTCAGTATAAGAATCGGTAATCCATAATAAAGAGGCCCGCGTGAATGCGGGCTTCTTTGTGCACGGTTAACCCCCTCACTCATTCTTAACGGATCGAGTCAGTGGCAACGCCAACCACTCAACATATTTCACTTTGATCGCGCCTTGATACTCAAAGTGGCTGACGGTTGCACTGAAGTGCTCGGCATTGTCAGGCGATGTTGATGGGAGTTTTATCATCGTTGGCGCGTGGGAGGTTTCTGAGCGACCGGACACATAAATCGGCGTTTGCTCAACCCAGCGATAGGCATCGTCAAGCCA
Source organism: Salinivibrio sp. ES.052 (assembly GCF_900141775.1). Classification (GTDB taxonomy): domain Bacteria; phylum Pseudomonadota; class Gammaproteobacteria; order Enterobacterales; family Vibrionaceae; genus Salinivibrio. The sequence continues at coordinate 1,477,349 of NZ_FSRI01000001.1, forward strand.
CAGCCAGTGCGCAGCTGCCGGCGAGCAACTCGAAGGCGTATCGGGTAAATCGAACGACAGTTGTTTTTCGGGATGGCCAATCAGCTTTACCCATGGCCGACGAGGCAGCCCATACACCACCAAACTATAGTGCTGACCACCCATTGTTAATTCATAAACACCCGGGATAATTGGAGTGAGTAATCGATCTGACTCTATTTCTTGATAACCGCTTTTCGCGTTCAAGATCTCATTGAGCACCGTTTCTCCGGTTGGATCAGTGAGTGTCAGCAGCGTGTTACGCTCGACCTCCTCTGCGGAGAGCTTAATTTCATAACCAATACTTGACGCGCCTGCCCAGCGCATAAAAGCAATAGTCAGCCCTTGAGGGACCCCTTTGCCATTGGGCTCCGTTAACTGTTGGCCACAATCTGTTTGATTGATGATCGCGTGCTTTATCTTAGACCAACGCTCAGTCGGTATTGTCTGCTGAGACAAAGCAAACATAAGCTCTTGCCACGCCACCTTTGGTCGATCAGCCAACAATGCTTGGTAGGTTTCTTGCATCGGAGTTTTAGGGAGCCATGCTTGCTCAGCTCGGACATTAACGCTTAGTACCATGCATACAATGACCAGTAACCGGTATCTATTTATCTTCATTGCGCCACCAACCTGTACCCCACCCCGCGGTGAGTTTCGATAGCCAGGTCGGGAATTTTTTGCCGCAAACGCAATACATGATTATCCACGGTACGCGTCGTCGGAAAGGCTTGATAGCCCCAGATTTTATTCAGTAGCTCCTCTCGGTGGAAAACTCGCCCTTGGTTTTGCAAAAGTAACAACAGTAAATCAAACTCTTTGGGCTTTAGCGTGACCGCTTCGTCTTGCCAATATACCGCGCGTGATCCTGGCTCAACCTTAATCTCGCCGTAGAGCAATTGGCTTTCTCCAAGAGGGCGAAGCTGTGCATAAATACGGGCCAGCAACTCTTGATGCGCAAAGGGTTTAACCACATAGTCTTTGGCCCCTGCCATTAAGCCTTCAACACGTTGCTCTACTTCTATTTTTGCGGTCAACACAATGACAGGCAACGCTTTCAAAGCCAGCCAAGTGGGCAAATGTGCCAAGCTATCGCCATCCGCAAGTTGCCGATCTAAGATCACTAAGTCGGCGTGATACCAATGCTTCTCAACCTTTGCGCTTTCCATCAGCCAAGTACAACTGAAGCCTTGGTTTTCCAAAAACTGGCGTAAGCCCTCACCCAGTAATTTATCGTCCTCAATCAATAACAAATGGCTCATTGGGGTAACTCCAAGATGCAGCAAGTCGGATGCCGTTTGAGCAATAGCTTTCCGCCCATTTGACGCATTAAACGCGCCACCAAAAATAACCCGATCCCCATATTGTGTTCAGATTTTGGCGCTTTACAACGTCGCCATAATCGCTGCCACCATGAAGGAAACATACCATCATCATAGACACAAACACGCACGCGCTTACCGACACAGACTCGGATCCAAACCGTTTCTCCGCCATGCTGATGTGCATTTTTAATCAGGTTTTCCAAGCAAATAGATAACCAGTAAAACGGTAAGGTTAGCGTGCGGTCGTCTTCTAGCACATAGTCAATGCCAAAGGGTTCACACACATGATCGAGCCAATCAGAGACTAATGCGGTTTGGGTCTTAAATTGTTCACTCTTGTCAGTGCTCAAATACCCTTTGCTGGTTTCGGTCAGTTGACTCAATCTTTGATGATCGGCCAGTAACCGCCATAACACATCTTGCGCATCTTCGCTTAAGTGATCGAATTGATTTCGCAGCATTTCGACCGTTAACCCTAAGCTCGCAATCGGCGTGCGCAACTCATGCGTCAGTAGTTGAAGAATAAATTGCCGTTCTCGACGCTGTTGATAGCGATCGTAAAGGCTACGAGCAAGCCCGACCACCAAGGCGATAAAGATCATGACCAGTACTGCGGTAAACACACCTTGATAGGCTGGATGCAACTGGTTACAGATATTGCCGTAGCGATAATCGCACCCCGTCGCGTCGGTCGACAGGCTCAGTCGATAGTGTTCAGCAATGGGCGACCACACCGATTGGGGCAACACCTTCCAACCCAATTCCCCATTCAACCACAGCTGATGATCATCTAGGTACGCTCGGTAACCACTGAGTAACGCGTCACGCCCCTGAGCACTCAGGGCGCTTAATGCTTGGTGCAGCGGATGCTGTGTATTATCAAGTGTTAGGCGTTGGGTTATCTCTGGTGGCGGCGATGCCATAGGATGCTCAGCGAGGTAGCGGTCAGCGTAACTGCCTCCTGCGGGGTGCAATAGTGGGTTTTCGACAAACCATACCGGCGGCAGTGACCTCCCGCTGCACAGTGCGAGCTCAAAACGCTGAGCAATCAATAAATGTGGATCAACAATGCGGGGGTTGGCCTGACACCGTTGCACAACCTGATGCAACGCAGCGAGATCTTGCCAGTCGAAACGCTCAAAGCCTGGATACTGCGCTTGGCTTTCCAAGAGATTTTGCGAATAGGCATTAAGCGATGGCTGAGCTACCACCAAGGTACCCGCTTGCCACGCTTCATCATAAAAGCCTTTGAGTTGCGTTTGCAGCTCACTGGCTGCCGATTGGCTGCTTAATAAAGCGAACAGTAACGCAACTAACGCTCGAAAAACCAATCGACTCTCCCCAGACCTATCATTGCGACTCCTGATTAAATCATAGCTAAGCGGTAAAGGGGTGTGTCACCCGAGTGTCAACATCACCGTTCATCAAGGGGACAACGTATCGCATGAATACATCATAAGAGGGGCACACGGCGAAGCATAAGAAAAAAAGAAGATGTTGCCAACACCATAAACCTTCAAAGCTAAAAATTGAGAACAATGGTTTACGATATTTATGACACCATAAGTTTGCAAATTCGTTTAGTACTGAAGATGCAATTGTGTAGCCTTTAAATCTTTGTCTCTTATAAGATTTAAGTCAAAAACAACAAGCGCATTACATAGTAAACTCAATCACTCAGTATGAAGGGAGAAGATTATGCCAGGCGCTTTTGCTCATATCACTGCAGTTAACGTTGCTTCTGCGAACAACGTTTTGATGTCTCTAAAAATGTCCCTAGCAGCAAAAAAGGCTTTAGCTCAAAACAAAAGGTATTTGGAGCTAGGTTGCGTCAGCCCTGATTATCCTTATCTGGTTCTGATGGATTCAGCCCAAAACAAATGGGCTGACGAAATGCATTACAACAATGTCGGCAAGTTGATAAGTGCTCTCGTTCAGCAAGTGAAATCAGTAAATAGCGAACATCACGAAAAAGCCTTTGCATGGTTATGTGGCTTCGTCTCACACGTCGCTGCTGATATTACCATTCATCCCGTGGTTGAGATGAAAGTTGGTCCTTATGCTAAAAACGCTAAAGCCCACCGTGTTTGTGAAATGAATCAGGATGCCTATATCTGGTCTTCTCGATTGAGGCTGGGCGATATTGGCATGGCTGATCGTGTAAAAGAAAACATAGGCAGCTGCGTAGATATCAACAACGACAGTGCCATTGATCCAATTATCAACGACATCTGGCACATCGCACTCAATGCTGCCTACCCAGACTACGCCAGTGAATGTCAGCCAAACATCAACGCTTGGCATCAGGGTTTCCAAACAGTTGTAGATAACGCCGAGGAATCCCATCGATTGTTTCCTTGGGCTCGGCATGTTGCTTCACAACAGGGCTTAACCTACCCCCTTCCCGGTGAAGTCGATACAACTTTTATCGAAAGCCTCGAAACGCCCGATGGTGCTAAACACTATGACGAGATTTTTGATAAGGCCGTCGACACAGTCCAGTTATTTTGGGAGAAAGCCGCAGCAGCTGTGTTTGAAGACGCCGAAACAGACTTCTTCAAAAATTGGAATTTAGATACAGGTCGCTGTGAAAACGGCCAGCTGACAGCTTGGGGGAATCAATGCGATTAATCACTGCTCTTGTAATGCTTATGGCTATAGCGTCTTGCTCCACGCAAGCTAAATACTCGAATGAAGTGATGTATGACATGGCATCTATTCTTAAAGATGTATCCCAAGCTGTTGACGGTGAGCTTAAGTGGGGAAATACCGAAGGACTCAGCCAAGAAAAGATTATCTCAAATGCCACCTTGACCAACCCCAGTCAACTACCAGAGCTCGAAGTGCTCGCCAAAGAAGCGAAAGTGACTAACTATCGATTACTACAGGAGTTTCAAGGGGGCAATGCGGTCATGCTGATATGTGACGGTGACGTGGCACTTATGGAGGACGCTGGCTGCAACGCCGAATTTGACAAGATCTATTGGAAGTCGCCGAGACCAAATACCTGTAGCATTAACCTTGATGCCGCAGCACTTTGCTCAAACTAAAGCCTTATTGAGGGTAAGCCTGTCCTTGCCCTTCAATTCTGCCTGCAATTGCCCACGAGACATTAACGCCAGCGCTTTGGCTTTTCGCACCCCGATAGACACATGAATCCGTTGTGGTAGAAGGCTAACCCACTTGATGTCACCACTTTGAGCAACTGTACTTGCATAACATTTATGCCAACAATACCTGTATAACAGTGCAACAGCTTTAGATTGTATAGGACTGAATTAACTCTGATTTGGTTATCGGTTACCAGTTAAAGAGGACATCCCAAAGACTTCGCTACAGCCATCTTGCCGACAAACTTCCGACGATACTCATCCCCGTCAATTTAACTGGCAGGCTTTATCTCCAGAAATGCCTCACTCCCACCTTTATAGCTAACCCAAAAATCTGGCGTTTAAGGCAACTTTTTGCCTTCAAATTGATAGTAAAAACCTTCTGGCTGAGCCTCGAAACACACAATTTCTTTGCAATATTCGAGTGAAAGCAGGTATCGAACTCTAATGAGGATTCAACGGTAAGAATGGTACTGTTCTTTAAGCTTCAGAACTTAAAGTGATTTTTGACGCGGGAGTGCTTTAGATTGCGACGATACATGGGCGTTTACCACATGTTGTTTTATTACAAATAAATGTAGTTGTGCAAGTTTATGATGCTAATTGCAAACTTATGGTGTCAGAAAGAGAAAGTCACAAAGGGCGGAGACCTCCCCAGCTACATCCCGGCACACACGTCCCAAGCGCGAGCTGCTTCCTTCCGGACCTGACCCAGTACACAAGATAGTGTTGCGGGAGAACCAAGGAGGCCTCCATCGATATGTCGTTAAGCTTGCTTAACTGCGGGGCATTATGTGGCATGGCCGAATGCAATGCAAGAAGGATTCAATATCTCGGTGATTAACTGTTGATCTTCTAAGCAATTGTTCTTTATTCGTCATCAGGATCGTCCATAAGTAAGTACTCTCCAACCCAAATAGCTGCAAGCATAGCAGCCCATGCCACCAGTAAAGACATGGTTAACTGCCAGGGGGCAACCCAGGTAATCACCAAAAACGGTATCCCAGGCAATACATGCAACGCAAGATGGCGAGAACGCGCAAAATGAGGAGTCATCCCTACCCATTGCAGTAACCAAATCATGGCCACGATCGAGGCACTCCACAGTGCGGATGGCCACCCCACGGTTACGGCTAAAATGGGTAACACCAACCAAGCACCGTGTCGCGGCGGTTGATAGCCAGGCCAATAAATAATCGCGAGCCATACCCCGAGTAATGCCACGATTTGAAGCGCCAATAGCCAAGGTGAACCCCCTAATTTTGCTTCAGACTGCAACGCCATCATGCCTGCAAACATGGCAATCATCACAGCCCCCAATAGGTATTTAACGTGTGGGTGCCTATCAGGGTTAAACCATAACGACAATGCAGGCAAAAGCAATAAAGTACTGGCCGCCAGTAACGCCGGTAATTGGGGCAATGCATAAGCAAACGCCGTCATCGCCAGGACCAATAACCAACTAGCCACTTTTTCGGGATAGAAGAAGAATAACGAGGGGGCAACGATCGCCAAACCATGCAGCGAATAATCAGCACTGATACCCGCTGCGACCGCTATCGTTGCAACCAATGAGGGCCATATAAACGAGGTGATCCGCATGCACACTCCTTGTGCGGTGATTAGCACCTTTAGTGTAGCGATTAGTCGCTAGCACGTACCAGCATTAGCGTAGGATCATAGGTGTGATTCGTATCCGTGATCACTTTATTGACAGTGTTAGTGATAAATAAAAGACGCTCACTCACATCCACTTGTGCAGTGATCACATAATCATGCGAGGCAGAAATTTGGCGAGGATCATAGTTGAGAGAAAAATGCAGGGGGACTTGTTGCCCTTCAGTCACAAACGATTGACGACTGATTACCTTGCCTGGTGCATTCATATTTTTCATTTCCACCAAACGGACCGTCACACTGGCATCGTCAGGTAAGGCAAGGCGTTCACGGTAGACTAGCCCTCCTGAAATACTAGCCAAATCATTAGGCTGGCTATTCCCTGAACAGGCAGTAAACACTAAGGCAGTGAATAAGGCGAATAACAGAAACGTTAGTTTCTTCATTAAAGAATCCTCACTGAAGCGCGTTCAAATGCGGCAAAAACACTAAGGTTATGATAGCTTGAACAATAACAATGGAAGCATAGCATGAATCAAGGACTTATGAGCCAACCACTAAAAGAACTCTTACAACTGCTGCAGCTTGAGCGATTAGACACAGGCCTCTACCGCGGCCAAAGTGAGAACCTTGGGCTACCCCAAGTGTATGGCGGGCAAGTGATTGGACAAGCGCTATCCGCCGCGAAAACCTCGGTAGACCCCGTTCGCTTTTTGCATTCATTCCACAGTTATTTTCTGCGTCCAGGCGATCCTGAACAGCCGATCATCTATGATGTTGAGATACTCAGAGACGGAAAAAGTTTCAGTACACGGCGAATAAAAGCCGTACAGTACGGGAAGCCGATTTTTTATCTCACCGCTTCTTATCAAGAAGAGGAAGAAAGCTTTGAGCATCAAAACACCATGCCGACAGACGTGCCAGCGCCCGAGACCTTGCGCTCGGAGCAGTCACTTGTCAATGATATCGCTCACAAGCTTCCCCCTAATGTGGTCAAAGCCTTTGGGGGTGATAAGCCCATTGAGGTACGTCCCGCGACGGTGATCAACCCACTTAAGCCCCATGCCGCGCCGGCTAAGCAATATCTGTGGATCCGCGCCAATGGTGAAGTCGGGGACGATTTTCATGTCCACCAGTATTTACTCGGCTATGCCGCCGATTGGGGCTTTTTGGTCACGGCGTTGCAGCCTCACGCAGTGACGCTGCTTACGCCGGGCATGAAAGTGGCCACCATTGATCACTCGATGTGGTTCCATCGTCCGTTTAGAATGGATGAGTGGCTGCTGTTTGCCATCGAAAGCCCCTCCGCCAGTGGTGCGCGTGGCTTTGTACGCGGCGAACTTTTTAATCAGCAAGGCGATCTTATCGCCTCAGCGACCCAAGAAGGCTTGATGCGTAAGATCTCCTAACCATCAACGTCTCGAGCGTGAGTGAGTCTGAGCAACACAAAAAGGGGCATTGCGCCCCTTTTTGATTGCTTCACTCATGGCTGGACCGCTACACCTGCGCCTCTTCCTCCAGTGCGGCTAAATGCGCGCTGGCTTGCTGGAGTTGATACATCTGCCAGTAGCGACCTTGCTGACGCAGCAGGCTTTGATGACGCCCTTGCTCAATCACGCGGCCACGATGCAAGACGAGGATGTTATCGGCCTCGGCAATGGTCGATAAGCGGTGCGCAATCACCACCACTGTCATCTGTTGGCGTAACCGATTCAGCGCCTGTTGCACAAGCTCTTCAGTACCGGAGTCGATATTGGCGGTGGCTTCATCAAGGATCAGAATTTTAGGCTGACGCACTAACACGCGCGCCAGAGCCAACAGCTGGCGCTGACCGGCAGAAAAGGTCATTCCGCCCTCACCAAGTAAGATATCCAGCCCCGCTGGCAACCCTTTCACGTAATCTGCCAACGCCACTTGTTCGAGCGCATGCCAGATTTTTTCATCGTCCAGCGTCTGCCCCAGCGCGATGTTTTCTCGCAAACTCCCGGTCAGCATGTGCGGGTCTTGTTGCACCATGGCAACGCCCTCACGCAAGCTTTGATGACTCAAGCTTTCGATCGGTAATCCACCCAGCGTCAGCGTCCCCTCACCTGCGCGATAAAACCCCATCAGTAACGACGCCAAAGTTGATTTACCGCTGCCCGTATGTCCCACCAACGCAAGAAAGCCGCCCGCAGGGACGTCTACATTCACGTCTGACAACACCGGTGTTTCACCATCATAGGAAAACGATACATTCTGCAGTGCAATGGCTCCATCAGGGATCGGCGTGGTGTCATGGCCATATTGCTCAGGCGGCGTATCCATCATTTCGAAAAGCCGCTCACCGGCCGAGATAGCCTGCTGAAGCAGTGACAGTTGCTGCATCATTTCAATCAATGGCTCGGTGATCCGCCCCAAATAGCTTAAAAAGGCGTACAGCACCCCGACCCCAATTACTGCTGTGCCGCTAAAACCGAAGATCGCCACCAAAGACAGCAACGCGGCCCCTGCCAATAAATCAATCAAAGGGCGAAGATAGATCCCGTTCAGGCGTTGAATAGTCACCATGGCATCTAGGTGATCCGCAGTCATATCACTGAATCGCGAGGAGAACGCCCGCTCTTGCTGCATTAGCTGAATCAAATTCATGCCGAGCACAGATTCGTTCATCACCCCGTTGATGTCTGCGAGTCGATCTCGCGCCCGACGATACGCAGGCGCTGAACGTTTTTGATAGCGCGCCATCACCAGCACCACACACGGCAGTAGCACCAACACCACCATTGTCAGTTGCACACTGAGCATCAGCATCGCCACCAGCATCACACCAATCAGTGCGATGTTACGTAAAAAGGTAGAAAGCACCGACACATACAGCTCTTTTAACGACTCGGTGTCATTGGTCAAGCGCGATACAATCCGCCCCATTGGCACGTAATCAAAGGCTGACAGAGGCTGTTTAATCACGTTGGCGAACACCGCTTTACGAATACGTTGAATGATGGCCACCGCCATGGTGTTAAAACGCAGCTCGTACTGATACTGAAAGCCCGCGGAGACAATGGTCGATACGATATAACCCACCGCCAGTGCCCACATGATCACCGCCGGATAATGGTCTTTGGCGACATAATTATCGAGAAAGATTTGCACCAAATAAGGCCCCGTCACTTCGGCCACAGCCGCCACCAGCAAGAAAACCGTGGCAATCACAAATTGACGCCTGTCGCGGCGCATGTAGGTTAGCAATCGAAATAAGATCTCTCGCTTAGTCATGGCGCGGTTCCTCATCGGCTTCCAATGCCGCTTCCAGCTGCTGATATTGGTGCATTTCTTGATACCATCCTGGCTGTTGAATCAATTGGCGATGCTGGCCACGCTCTCGGATTTGCCCGTGGCTGAGTACCACAATTTCATCGGCGTTTTCGAGTGCCGATAAGCGGTGGGCTATCACAATCGTGGTACGGGTGTGCTGATGCTGTTGCAGGTTCTGCAAAATGCGGTGCTCGGTGTCACCGTCAACGGCTGACAAGGCATCATCCAAAATCAAGCACTCCGCTTCCACCAACAAAGCGCGGGCAATGGAAATACGCTGCTTTTGACCGCCAGATAAGGTGATCCCTTTTTCACCGACTGCGGTTTGATACCCGTGCGGCAGCTGACGGATGTCTTCATCAATACAGGCAAGTTTCGCCGCCTGTTCGATTTCCGCTTGGGTCGCATCCGGACGACCAAGAGCGATGTTTTCCGCAATCGAGCGCGAAAACAAAAACGGCGTTTGCGTCACTACCGCAAAACGTTGTCGCCATGACGACAAATCAGCCTCCGCTATCGACACATCACCATAGCGAATATCGCCCTTTTCAAGCTGGGTCAGATGAAGCAGCAACTGCAATAAAGTTGATTTGCCACTGCCGACTGGGCCGGCAATCCCCAGCATGGCCCCAGGCGGGAGCGTCACATGGATGTCGTTAAGCGCAAAACTGTCATCCGGTTGCCACTTAAACTGCTCAATGGCCAGCGTCAACGGCTGCATGGTGTCAGGCAACGGCGTGTCACCACCAACAATGTCCGGCTGTTCTTGCAGCAACGCATCAATCCGCGTCCAAGCGGCACGCCCACGCTCAATGATATTAAACAGCCACGCCACTGCGAGCATCGGCCAAATCATCAAGCCTTGATACAAGGTAAATGCGGTAAGATCCCCAAGCGAAATCTCACCAGTGGCGACCATGTAGCCGCCGCCAGACACGGTTAGGAAAAACGAAGCACCAATGGTGCCTTGGATCACCGGCGAAAACAGCGCATCCACCCGCGCCACCGCGAGGTTTTTCTCCCCGGTACGATCGGCAACTTGATTAAACTGATTCATCTGGTGCTGCTCTAAGCCGAATGCGCGCACCATACGCACCGCCGACAGTGAGGACTGACTCACTTCTGACAGCTCAGAAAACGCCGCTTGCGACTCGGTGAAGGTGTGATGCAAACGGCGACCAAAGCGATTGACCAGCACCGCCATCACCGGCATCGGTAACAGGGCTAAGAGTGTGAGCTGCCAGCTAATTTGGCTCACCATCACAATGAGCACGGCGACGCCTGTGATAATAGAATCCCCAGCGGTCAGGACCCCTTCACCGGCCGTCATTACCACCGCTTTCACATCATTGGTGGAACGCGCCATGATATCGCCACTCGGATAGCGACGGAAAAAATGCGGGGATTGGCGGGTAAAGTGATCATAAAGCCGATTGCGCAGCACAGTGCCAAGTTCAGCCGCGGCACCAAACAGCCACACTCGCCACACAATGCGTAGCACATACACCACCACCCAAATGGCCAGCATGCCTGCGAGTAGCCACATCAGTAGCTCAGTCGAAATCTCTCCCGCGACCACGCCATCAACCACATGGCCCACGGCCATCGGAGGGATAAGCTCGAAGACAGAGACAAATACCAAAATAATCATGGCACCGACATAACGACGCCATTCACGTTTAAAAAACCAGCCTAACTGCCAAAACACCTTCATGAGGTCTCCTTTTTATCCCCGCCTTTTTATCATCAGAACGACCTATCGGATCGGTAAGGCGGTGGTGTACTTAAGCGCTTCCATGGCGAATGTTGATGTCACATTATTCAGACTTGGCACAGAATTGACCAGCTTTTTATAAAAATGATCAAATCGAGTCATATCAGCCACCTGCACCTTCATCATGTAATCATATTCTCCCGCCATACGGTAGAATTCCATCACCTCTGGGAACTCGGTCACCACCTCGGTAAAGGTCTTGTACCACCGCTCACTGTGATCATTAGTTTTGATGTGGACGAAGGCGGTAAACGCGAGGCCAACGGTTTCGGGATCAAGCAATGCCACCCGACCACGGATCACCCCTTGTGATTCCAGCCGTTTCAGCCGCTTCCAACAGGGAGTCGTGGTTAGATTAACCCGTTCGGCCAACGCAGCCACAGACCAGTTGGCATCTTCCTGCAGCGCCGCGAGTAAAGTGCGATCTATCTCATCTAAAGTGATAGCCATAAAAAATTATTTCCACCAATCGTTATATAGGAGTTTATTTTTCTCTTTTGTTGGCATTATAGAGCAAAAATAGCAAGGTTTTTATCCCACGCTTTGCGTAAACTGGTGCTAATTACGCATTCGGAGACGCATGATGACAACCCCACATCCTTGCCATACTTGGGTCGGTAACGCGATTCGCCTCATTGAAGCCGACTTTAAACGCTCTGCAGATACTCATTTAATTAAGCTCGATCTCCCTAGCTTTACGGACATTGATATCTATCTGAAAGACGAGAGCACTCACCCGACCGGCAGTTTGAAGCACCGCTTGGCGCGTTCTTTGTTTTTGTACGGCTTATGTAATGGTTGGATTGATGAGCACACCACCATCATTGAAAGCTCATCGGGCAGCACCGCCATTTCCGAAGCGTATTTTGCTCGCCTGATCGGCTTGCGTTTTATTGCCGTGGTGCCGAAAAACACCGCGTGTAAGAAGATTGAGCAAATCCGTTTTTATGGCGGTGAAGCGCACTTTGTCGAGCGCTCAGATCAGATCTATGCCGAGTCTCGTCGCCTTGCTAAGGAGCTCAATGGCCATTACATGGACCAGTTTACGTATGCCGAGCGAGCGACCGACTGGCGTAGCAATAACAACATTGCCAACCGCATTTTTGATCAAATGCAGTACGAGCGCTTTCCGATCCCTCGCTGGATTGTGATGAGCCCGGGCACCGGTGGCACCTCAGCGACCATTGGCCGCTACATTCGTTATCGTTGCCAACCCACTCAGCTGATGGTGGCCGATGCTGAGCATTCGGTGTTTCACGATTACTACCTCACCGGCGACAGCGCACTGACCACCGATAAAAGCAGTCGCATTGAAGGGATTGGACGGCCACGTGTCGAGCCCAGCTTTATTCCCGGCGTGATTGATAGAATGACCACAGTGCCGGACACTCACAGTATCGCCACCATTCACTGGTTAGAAAGCCAGCTTGGCCGCAAAGCCGGCGCGTCCACCGGTACCAACCTGTACGGCGTCTTGATGTTGGCAAATGAAATGCGCGCCAACGGCGAAAAAGGCTCTATTGTCACCTTGCTATGTGACAGCGGCGAGCGCTACCTAGACACCTACTACAACCCTGATTGGGTACGCGAGCACATTGGGGATCTCGACCAAGCGACTCATGATTTACAGACCTTGTTGGGGTAATAGGCACAACAGCCTTATGGTTTGTGGTAGCGACGCTCCGGGCGACCGACGCTACCATAAGCCACCTCAGCGCAAAGCTCATCTCTTCCGACCATATATTCCAAGTAACGACGCGCTGTTGTTCGGCTTGCGCCAATTTGCTGCCCAACCTGCTCGGCATTTAGCGCTATCGTGGGAGCATTTAAAACCTCACGAATTTTATTCAGTGTAATCGCGTCTATGCCTTTTGGTAGTCGCGGTGAATAAGGTTCGCTCTTCTCCTTTACGCCCGACGCCAGTAGACCATCAACTTGGCTTTGAATGAGTGAATCCATATTTGCAAGCTTTTGAACATGCGTAGAATATTGGTTTAAAGACGTTTTTAATCGCTCGAAAACAACGGGCTTTAAAATATAATCAAATATACCGTTGTGCATGGCGGTGCGAAGAGTCTCTACCTCCTTAGCTGCCGTCACCAATATCACATCTGTATGCGCACTCTTGGCGCGCAATTCCCTCAGTAACTCCAGACCTGTGCCCTTGGGGAACTGATTGTCGAGAAGCAGTAATTGAGGTCGAAATACATCAAGCAAGTCTCTTGCATCATCCAAGTCATGGGCAATTCCCACTACATCAAACCCTTCGATTTTATCGATAAAGCGACGCTGAATCTCTGCAATTTTCGGATCGTCTTCTGCAATGACAATACTGATTAATTCTGTCATGTGTTGTCCTGATATGGATGTTGATCGAGCTCTTGCCATTTAGCTCTAGGTATATAAACCGTAAAGCGGCTTCCTGATAATCTACCTTGCTTATCACGCATATTCGGCTCAACTGTTACGATACCACCTAGGTGTGCAACTTGACGCTGAACTAAATCCAAGCCAATGCCATGACCATCGGTCTCTTTTGTTGTGTAACCACGCGTGAATATCGCCTCTGCTTGTTGGTGAGATAGACCTGCCCCCTGATCATTCACTTCGAAAATAAGCTCTTTACCGTAGTCAGAAAAACTCAGTGTGACTTGGCCATCGGGACCATAATGGTCCAGCGTTGCTTCTAGGGCGTTATCAACGAGGTTACCTAAAATACTGACCAGCTGCTCACGCGGCAAAGCCTCTGGCAAATCCTGCATATGGCTTTCTTTATCAACGGTTAATCGTAAACCTAACTCTCTTGCTCGATTATATTTACCCAACAGGCATCCCGCCAGAATGCTATCTGAAGTGACCTGCATCACCCGTTGAATAAAGGATTGGTGGCCTGAGGTTTCCTGGCCGATCATTCGCAACGCCTCATTTGTCGCCCCCATGTGGATCAGTCCAGCAAGAGTATGTAATTTGTTGTTGTACTCATGTGCTTGGCTGCGCAAGGACTCCGCATACTGTTTGATTCGCGTCAGCTTACGGCTTACCAAATCCACCTCGTCTTTCAACCTAAAGCTAGACACGACCCCCGTGATGAGACCGTTTTGCCGCAATGGAATCCGGTTAACAATAAGATTGTGATGATGAAGCCAAATCTCTTGATCAAAATCAGGCTCTCCCTCCACCAGTACAGTTTCCATTCCGGTGTCGGGTAATACATCCGTAATATGACGACCAATGTAGGGTTGGTCTTCTGGTAACGCCAGTGTCTTTATGGCTGCATGGTTAAATGTGGTGATATGCCCAGATTGGTTAATCGCAACAATCCCTTCGCGAACAGTTTCTAATGTCACATTACGCTCCTGAAACAGACGCGCAATTTGCTCAGGCTCGAGATTGAAAATCGCTCGACGAAAATGATTAGCGAATAAGATCGCGGTAATAACACTAAAGATAAAGGCTGCGAGGATGGCGAAGAACATTGTACTGGTGTGATGTATGACGATTGCATCAACAGTGTCTAGTAAGTACCCCACCGAGACAATGCCGATAATCGATTTCCCGTCAGGACTGAAAATAGGCGCCTTCCCGCGCACAGACCAACCCACACTTCCCTCGGCTTGCGCAATGTACGCTTGACCATGAATCAGCGCAGGGGCATTGGTATCTCCGTCATCATCGGCCATCGATTTCCCTAAACGATCAGGTAAAGGGTGAGCAAGCCGAATCCCCACCTCATTGCCAAACACGACAAACCGTGCTTGAGCCGAACGTGCGAGAGCAACACTTAAAGGTTGCAAAAATGTTGAGTTCTCTTTTGATACGGCTTCAACCACATCAGGCATCGCCGCGATCGTCATCGCGACCCGCATCGCTTGCTGACCAATTTGCTCATTAAGGACTCTATCGAGGTAATTGATAGCAAAGTAGCCAAGCGTCCCTGTTTGTAGGATGGCAATCACACCTAAAATCAATACCATGCGCTGCTTTAGCTTCAAGCGACGCAATGAGAGAAACTGACGCATTGTGGTGGCGAGCTCCTTTCACCCAAGCATTCTCATGTTCTGTTAGTTTATCTGCGTTATGTTTTTATTGCAGTGAACAATATGAACAAAACCACCAAAACATTTTTTATTCACATTATTTTTACAATATATGAAATGCTCAACAACAGCATTAGAGTCCTCATGAGGAAGCAATCAATACATGAGGAATCACAATGTTCAAGCAATATCGAAAAGGTAAATCAACAGCCATCATCGCAGGTGTGATAGCAGCCGCGCTAAGCATTAACGTCCAAGCGAGCGTCGACAACATTCATTTTCTAGTACCAGGTGGCGCGGGTGGTGGTTGGGACAGCACAGCACGTGGCGTCGGGGAAGTACTTTCTAAATCTGAGCTTGTCGAACAGGTTTCGTACGAGAACATGTCCGGCGGTGGCGGAGGTAAGGCCATTGCGTACCTGATCCAAACCGCTGAGCAATCTACCGACACGTTAATGGTTAACTCCACACCGATTGTGATCCGCTCTCTTGCCAAAGTTTTTCCGCAATCGTTTCGTGATTTGACCCCAGTAGCGGCCACTATTGGTGATTATGCTGCGTTCGTTGTACCCAAAGACTCAAAATACCAAAGCTTTACCGATCTTGTGGAGCAATACAACAACGATCCTCGTTCCGTTTCTGTTGCCGGTGGGTCAGCGCGCGGCAGTATGGATCATTTAGTGGCAGCGCTTGCATTTAAAGCAGGTGGCGGCGACCCACGACAAGTCAAATA
Source organism: Salinivibrio sp. ES.052 (assembly GCF_900141775.1). Taxonomy (GTDB): domain Bacteria; phylum Pseudomonadota; class Gammaproteobacteria; order Enterobacterales; family Vibrionaceae; genus Salinivibrio. The sequence continues at coordinate 1,493,260 of NZ_FSRI01000001.1, forward strand.
CCTCGCCTATGATGCCGGAGGAAAAGCCATGGCAGGGTTGCTATCAGGCGAAACTCAGGTGCTCTCAACCGGTTTAAGTGAAGCGTTGACGCTTGCAGCAGCAGGTGAAGTTCGTATCCTCGCGATGACAGGGGAAGAGCGCTCTCCCGTTGCACCCAATGTGCCTACCCTCAAAGAGCTGGGCTACGACGCGACGTTTGTCAACTGGCGTGGCTTTTTTGGCTCCCCAGAAATCAGTCAAGCACGTGCGAAAGAGTATGCACAAGTACTGGGTGAGATGTATGACACACCTGAATGGAAATCCGTGCGCGATCGATACGGCTGGACCGAAATCTATAAGCCTGGCGACGAATTCATGCACTTTCTTGAACAACAAGAAAAAGAAATCGGCGCCTTGATGACTGAGCTTGGTTTCATGTAATCGCCTTACCGCAGCGTCGCCATGCTTCTTGGCGCGCTGCTTCTCCATTTTATTGGTTCATCTAGAGAGGGAGCTCCAATGACGATAACCAAAGACCATATCGGCGGCCTAATATTTCTGAGCTTTTCGCTTGCTTACGGTTATTACGCTAATCAAATAGCGCTTATTCCTGGCGATGAGTTTCAGCCCTTTCATGCCCGCACCCTCCCCAACTTTCTTGCCGTATTAGGGAGTGTGCTCGCGCTACTACAGTTGCTCACCGCCACAAAAAGTCGACACTCAACGCTTTCATTAGCCGGCTACGATTTTTGGCTCATGAGCAAACTCTTATTATTGATGGTCGCGTTTTCGCTTGCACTGAAATGGGTCGGTTTTTTGGTATCCACCGCGCTGTTTCTTGCTGGCGGTTATTGGTTGCTTGGTGAGCGGCGCCCCAAAGTTATTCTCTTGGCCTCCGTCCCTTTTGCTATCAGCTTCTGGTTTTTATTGACCCAAATGCTCGATATCTATCTAGCTCCTGGTCAACTTTTTCGCCTAGCACAAGGAGGGTAAGCGATGTTTGATGGAATTATGTCTGGGCTTGGTACTGCTATCATGCCCTTCAACTTACTCATGGTAATTGTTGGCTGCTTTGCCGGCACCTTTATAGGGATGTTACCCGGACTCGGCCCCATTTCAGCGATTGCCCTAATGATCCCGATCACTTACGGGCTCGACCCATCATCCGGTATTATTCTGATGGCTGGCGTTTACTACGGTGCCGTTTTTGGCGGATCGACTTCCTCCATTCTTATCAACGCTCCGGGATGTGCCAGTACCGTTGTGACCGCGTTTGACGGTTATCCATTGGCGCAACAAAAACAAGCTGGAAAAGCCTTGGCGCTTGCCGCCTATTCCTCTTTCACCGGTGGCACGATCGGCGCCATCATCTTACTCTTTGCCGCGCCTGCGCTAGCAAAAGTATCTTTGAGTTTTCAATCCAGTGACTACTTTGCACTTATGGTGCTGGGACTCACTGCTGTGGCTGCATTTTCCGGTAAAGGGCGCGTGCTTAAAGCCATGATGATGACTGTCTTTGGCCTGATGATCGCGACAGTTGGCATTGATGTGATGTCAGGCAGCCCACGATTTACCTTTGGAAATGTCGATTTAATTGATGGTATCAGCTTCTTATTACTAGCAATGGCAACCTTTGCATTAACGGAAGTTGTGATGACAGTGCTGAGGGGGGAGCACAAAGAAAAAGACGCGCAGATCGATATGACCTCACTCGGCAGCATGAAGCTAAGCAAAGAAGAAATAAAACACGTCGCCCCGACCGTCGGTCGTTCATCATTTTTTGGCTTTCTTGTTGGCGTATTACCCGGCGCAGGCGCAACGATCGCCGCCTTTTTAAGCTATGGCATGGAAAGAAACTTTGCGCCTAAGGCACTTAAAGAAAGATTTGGGCGCGGAGCGTTGCGTGGGCTTGCCGCCCCAGAGTCTGCTAACAATGCCGCCTCGACAGGATCCTTTGTTCCTCTACTTACGCTTGGTATTCCGGGCTCTGGCACGACCGCCATTATGCTCGGGGCACTAATCGCTTATGGCATTCAACCCGGTCCACGCCTTTTTATCGACAATCCTGATGTGTTCTGGTCCGTGATTATCTCGATGTACTTCGGTAATCTGGTTTTGTTAATTCTCAACCTACCGCTGATCCCTTACATCTCTCGTCTGTTGGTGATCCCACGCCCCGTTTTAATCCCATTGATATTGTTTTTCTCCATCACGGGCGTTTATCTGGTCAGTTTTAATGCCTTCGATATCCAAATGATGGTCGTCATCACCATCATCGCCACCTTTTTGAAACTGCTAGACTTTCCAATGGCTCCCATGCTTTTAGGGTTTATTCTAGGCGATATATTGGAGAAAAATCTTAGCCGTACACTGACACTGACGGATGGTAGCTATGCATTCCTATGGGAAAGGCCACTAACACTTACCATCATGCTGTTAGCGGTACTCGCTTTGTTACTGCCTGGCTTTATCGCCGTCTGGGATAAAAAACGAGGTAAGAAAAGCAGTACAACCCAAGCGACCGAGCACGCGACAGATTGATAAAACGCACAAAAGTATTAATGCGCTAGTCCGTATCTTTATCTATCCGCGTCTGCAGGGCATCAAACTTGTCGTGCAGGCGCATTAGTTCAAGCTCGAGTTTTAGATTGATTTCGTAGGTGGCTTTTTGCTCCATCCTGTCTTTTGCCGCTTGGCGGTTTTGCGACATCATGATGATCGGCGCTTGGAAAGCCGCCAGACTGGATAACCCAAGGTTCAGTAAAATAAAGGGATAGGGATCGAATGACGCGTCTCCCACTAACCAAACCGTATTCACGACAATCCAGCCTATGATGAATGCGAAGAAAAGTCCGATAAATGACCAAGAACCGCCAAATGAGGCAATTTTATCCGCCACCATTTGCCCGGTGGTCAGACTTTCGTGAAAAGACTTGTTGACGTTCTCAGACACTGCGGTGCTATTGGCAATGCTTTCAATAACTTTTTGTTCTCCCGAGCTAAGGCTACCAAATGGCTGGCCGAGCAAAGCTTTGGCTAAGTTCTCGAAATATTTTTTCATCTGTGACTCCATGTCAACGTGCACGATACCAATAAGGCATCGTGCAGACTTAATCATTAAGCGATTGAAATAGAGTAGATTAACTTAGAGGCTTAGCAAGCAGAGTATCCTTTATCATACAAACTAAATCCGGCGGGCGCGAATAGTGCGACCTTTAACTTTTCCATCATTGAGTTTACGCAATGCGGCTTTGACGCAGGATTGTGACACAGCAATAAACGCCACATTGTCGAGCACATTGATTTTTCCGACCTGCTTACCGTCAATGCCTTCTTGGCCGGTCAGCGCGCCCAAAATATCACCCGCGCGTACTTTTTGTTTCTTGCCTGAGTCAATCATCAAGGTTGCCATCTCAGGTTGATAAGGCGCGGTGTCGAGCAGGTGCTGCGGCGGCAGGGCTTCGGGGAGAAAATCGCGGTCATACTGATCGCCAATCAATGCTAGTTTATAGTGCTCAGCATCGCCATATAGCGAACACGCCACGCCTTTTTTGCCCGCACGACCGGTACGGCCGACGCGGTGAACGTGGGTTTGCGGATCGTGGGCGAGTTGATAGTTGATCACCATATCCATGTCATCAATATCTAAGCCTCGCGCAGCGACATCGGTCGCCACCAGTACAGAGGCACTTTTGTTGGCAAATTTTACCAAGGTGCGCTCTCGGCCACGCTGTTCAATATCGCCATGCAAGGCGACGGCGCTAAAACCATCGTCTTCTAAATCGTCACACACTTGTTGTGTTTGTGCTTTGGTATTACAAAATACCACACAGCTTTGCGGTTGAAAGTTCAGTAACAGTAACTTTAACGCCTGATAACGCTGCTTGTTATCATCGACCTTGTAAACGTGTTGTGTGATCGTGCTCTGCGTTTGCGTGTCTTCCACTTTCACCGATACAGGGTGACTTAACACACGCTGAGCGATGGTCTTTATTGCCGGCGGGAAGGTGGCGCTGAACAGTAAGGTTTGACGCTGCGTGGGTACGTCCGCAATGATGGCATCCAAGGTATCTTGGAAGCCCATATCCAGCATCTGATCGGCTTCATCCAACACCAAGGTCTCAACATCATCAAGGCGCAAGGTGCCTTTGCGTAAATGATCATCCACACGCCCCGGAGTGCCGACAATAATGTGTGCACCATGCTCCAGCGAGCCAATTTGTGGGCCAATCGATACACCACCACACAGCGTCAGTACTTTGACGTTATGGCGGCCACGCGCCAACTTACGCATATCTTCAGCCACTTGCTCGGCCAGTTCGCGCGTGGGGCATAACACCAGTGACTGAATCCGAAAACGTTTCACATTCAGTTTGGCTAACACGCCAAGGCTAAACGCCGCCGTTTTCCCCGAGCCTGTTTTTGCTTGGGCAATAATGTCTTTGCCACTGAGCACAGACGGTAAGCTCTGCGCCTGAATCGGAGTCATTTCGGTGTAACCCAGCGTCGCCAAGTTATCGAGTAAATCAGCAGGTAACGCGAGCGAGGAAAAAGCAGTATCAGTCAAAGTCGTATCCACAGCAAAAGTAAACCAGGCCAAGCAAGGCCAAAAAGGGGACGTATCATACCAGAGTCTGATTGCTGCCACATTAACCAATTAGCACCACACACTTGATAACCGCTTTGTCGCCTCATGTATTTTGTTACGTAATTGTTAGACCAAGCTCCGTATTTACCTTTGCGCGGCTTGTCTTGTCATTGTGCTTGGTGTGCAATCAAGACACACAATTAAGGAGGATTGTCTTGTGGCAAATATCCCAGTAGAAAACTACCCGCTCTCTCATACGCAGGCGATTGTCTGGAACGACATGGATGCCCTGCAACACATCAATAACACCGTGTACTTTCGCTATTTTGAAGATGTACGTGTGGTGATGCTTGAAAAACTGGAAGTATTCGAGCTAGCCAAACGGCTGCATGTAGGCCCCGTGGTCGCCTCAACCCGCTGCGATTATCGCGCCCCTTTGGTGTATCCAGATACCATCACCACCGTCGCTTGGGTCGAGGATATTCAAGAAAAGCGCTATGCGATGAAGTATGAAATCTACAGTCACAATCAAGAACGCTGTGTGGCCGAGGGCGAGGCCTTGATTGTCTATTGCGATTTTAAAACCGGTAAAAGCTGCCCTATCCCAGCCGAGACGCTCGAAGGGTTAAAAGCCTTTGTGGCGAAATAGTAACTTTATTCCAAACTAATCTCTTCAGGCTCGCCCACTCTGGTCACGGACGGCGCGCCTGGGGCGTTCCAGCGAAACAAGGTGATATGCCAAGTGCTGGGATCTTTTCGCGACGGGTCAATTAAGCCAATTTCATTACCACTTCTCAGCGTATCGGCCACCAACCAACTGGATGATGATTCGCCTTTTACTAAGGAGGCTTGCCAATCAATGCTGGATAAGGCTTTGTATTGCTGAAGTTCAGGATGACGCAAATCCACCAGCTCACAGGGGTCAACCTGATACCGCACAAGCACGCGTGGCGTTGTGATCTGGCTGGCGTACTTTTGCATTGCCACGCGCGCACTCTCTACACTCTCGGTCAAATACAGCGCACTTTCGCCCTGACGATTATACCGACCGTTCGGTCTGTCTTTACTTTCTCGCATCAAGGCAGCGTCGATGTGCTCAGGGTGACACACTCTGACAAAAATACCCGAGATAGGCGTGCGGCACAGAAAGGGGATAGCTTGCGGTTCAAGTCCGTCCATGACTTGTGAATGTCCTTTATAAATCAACCATCAAGGCGTAGCTTAGCAAACAAAGAGGGGGGCAAATTGCGTGCTGACTAACGGATTGCATCATCGCGTCTGGCTTGCTGTCGATACCGCACAGGGGTACCATCCGTGCTCTGTGTAACACTGGGTAAGTAGCACCGCCAAAGGACAAACTGATGAAAAAAGCCGTTGTGGTATTTAGCGGAGGACAGGATTCAACCACCTGTTTGATTCAAGCGCAGGCAGCGTACGACGAAGTGCATTGCCTCACGTTCGACTATAACCAGCGCCACAAACAAGAAATTGATGTTGCCCGTGAGATTGCTGCAAACCGCAACGTCAGTGCGCACAAGGTACTGGATGTTGGTTTGCTCAATGAATTGGCGATTAGCTCGCTCACACGCGACAACATTCCCGTTTCCAATGCGCTGAACGAAAACGGCCTGCCCAATTCCTTTGTGCCGGGACGTAATATCTTGTTTTTGACTTTAGCGGGTATCTACGCCTATCAAATTGGCGCTGAGGCGGTGATCACCGGTGTCTGCGAAACTGACTTTTCTGGCTACCCTGATTGTCGCAATGATTTTATTCAATCAATGCAGCAAGCCCTTGAGCAAGGCATGGACAGAAAACTCGCGTTGGTCACACCACTGATGTGGCTGAATAAAGCCGAGACTTGGGCACTGGCCGACCAGTATCACGCCCTCGATTTTGTGCGCGACCACACCCTAACCTGTTATAACGGTATTAAAGGCACGGGCTGTGGTGAGTGTCCAGCCTGTCACTTACGTCAGCGTGGCTTAGATGAGTACCTCGCCAACCAAGCGGACGTTCAAGCCACACTGCAGCGAAAACAAGCCGAAAACGCGTAACTGCGCGCATCCACTGGCAGCGACAAGAAATAAAAAACCGCCTCACAATGAAGAGGCGGTTTTTGTATCGAGAATACAACAGCGGTTATTTATGCGGCTCATCATGCGGATGGGTATCAAACTCACCATGACTGGCCCGATGCACAGTTTCCACCGCGAGCGCTTTATCCAACTGCTGTGCCACATACTCAGGCGAGTGAGTATGAATGGAGAGCAGACGATACATCGCAGGGATTACCAACAAGGTAACAAAGGTCGCAAAGGCCATGCCGGTGAAGATCACCGTTCCAACCGCGATACGACTTTCCGCCCCCGCACCGGTGGAGAGGATCAGTGGGATCATCCCTGCCAAGGTGGTAAACGCCGTCATCAGAATCGGTCGCAAGCGACGGACTGACGCATCGATAATCGCTTTTTCAAATGCAATGCCACGGTCACGCAGTTGGTTAGCAAACTCCACGATCAAAATACCGTTTTTAGTCACCATCCCAATCAGCATAATCAAACCAATTTGGCTGTAGATATTGATCCCTTGGTTGGTCAGCCATAGGCCTAAAAAGCCGCCTAGCATCCCCATAGGCACCGTCAACATCACCACCAAGGGGTTAATAAAGCTTTCAAATTGCGCCGCTAACACCAAGTACGAAACCAAGAGCGCTAACCCAAACACCACCAGCACACTGGTTTGGTTGTCACGAAAATCTTTCGACTCCCCTGAATAGCCCACCGAGATATCGGCCGGCAGGTTCTCAGCCGCGATTTTATCCAGATAATCAAGCGCTTGACCCAGTGTCACATCCTCGCCTAAGTGCGCCGATAAAGTGATCGACTTTTGCTTGTTAGTATGGCTTAAACGCTGCGCGGACGCTGTTTCTTCCACCGTAGTCACTGCATCGAGCGAAACCAACTTGCCGCTGCGGCTACGCATATAAATACGGGTAAGATCCCCTTTGCTGCTAAAGGCCTTTTCATCGCCGCGCACATACACATCGTATTCTTCACCGCGATCCACATAGCTGGTCTGTGCCCGGCCACCAAGCATCACCTCTAAGGTATCGGAAACATCCCGCACCGAAATCCCAAGTTCAGCGGCGCGACGACGGTCTACTTTGACCACTAGCTCAGGGGTATTTTGGTTGTAGTCGTAATCGGGGCTGTCAATCATGCCCGCCTCGCGACCCATTTCGCCCAGCTTCTCGGCCCAGCGATGAAGCTCAGGGTAGTCCGGACCACTTAATACAAACTGCACGGGCTCTGAACTGCCACCCCCAAAGCCGGGCGCAAACGGGAACACTTGCACATCTGGCACACCGTTTAACACCTGACGCACTTCTCCGAGAATGGCTTGAGCGGAGCGATCGCGCTCATCCCAATCCGGCAATAGCATGATCACAAAGCCTGTTTGATCGCCGGCCCGACCACCAAACGCTGGTGTTTGTAAGCTGACCGAGCTCAGAGTCCCCGCATCGACCAAAGGCATTAAGCGCTGCTCAATTTGCTCGATATTGCCCACCATACGGTTGTACGCGGTACCTTCTGCCCCCTTCACAAATGCCAACAGTACCCCGCGATCTTCTTGTGGCACTAATTGCGACGGTAAGTGCTGCATCAATACGCCACTGCCGCCAATACAAAGTAGAATCACTACAGGTGCTACCCAACGCCAACGCAGTACATGCCCCAACGCGCGTCGATAGTAACTTTCAAGCACATCAAACCCACGGGTGATCACGCGATTCACAGGACTGGATGTTACATTTAAGCGTAGCAATTTACTGCCAAGCACCGGCGTGAGCGTCAACGCGATTAAGGACGAACAGAGCACGGTGACGGCGAGCATCACTGCAAACTCGGTGAACAACTTACCAATCATGCCATCCATGTAGGTAATGGGGAGGAACACCATCACCAACACCGCGGTGGTGGCGATCACTGCAAAACCCACCTCCCGTGCGCCACGGTAAGCGGCCACCAAGGGTTTATCGCCTTGTTGTAAGTGGTGGAAGATATTTTCGACCACCACAATGGCATCATCCACCACCAAGCCAATCGCCAAAATCAACGCCATCAAGGTCAGCAGATTGATTGAGAACCCAAGAGCAGAGGCCACAATAAACGCCGAAATCAAGGATACGGGCACAGTCACGGCCGGGATGAGTGTCGCACGTGCTTGGCCAATAAAGATATACAGCACCAATACCACCAATGCGCCCGTTATAAATAAGGTGCTATACACCTCTTCAATCGAGCGCTCGATAAACACAGTGGTGTCATAGTCCACCCATAAGCGCGTGCCTTCAGGCAGAAAGGCCTGCATTTCATCGACCAGCTTATGCGCCCGATCAGAAATATCGAGTGGGTTAGCGTCTGATTGCGGGATCAGCGCCAAACTTAAATTATTGATGCCGTTGTTTTTGTAGGTGGCATCTTCGTTACGTGAGCCAATCGCCACCTCCGCCACATCCGACAAGTAAATCGCAGTGCCGTTCGCCGTGGTGCGTACCACCAGTTGGTTAAAATCCGCCGCATCACGATACAAACGATCGCTACGCACCGGCATGGTCATCACGTCATTACGAATTTCTCCACCCGGGCTCTCTAAGTTTTCATCACGTAATGCGTCAAGAATATCTTGGGTGGTGACACCATGCCCCGCCATTTGGGTGGGATCCAGCTTCACATACATCACCTTATACAGCGCGCCGTATAAATCGACGGAGCTCACCCCAGAGATCAAACTGAACCTGTCTTCCAGCGTACGCTGCGCGTATTCCGTGAGTTGGTTGCGGTCCATCTCAGACGAGGCCAAGTTGATATAGACAGCCGCTTCACCGGTGCCGTTGTCTTTATACACAATCGGATCGTTGGCATCATCAGGCAGTCCCCCTTGTGCGCGCGCCACGGCATCGCGCACATCGCTCACCCCTTCGGTCAGCGGGTGATCCAGCTTAAATTCCACCGTTACGCGCGATGAACCGTTACGACTGACAGATGTGATTTCATCAATACCACTGATCCCAGACAGTTCATCCTCAATTAACTGAGTGACCTGGCTTTCCATAATACTGGCCGAGGCCCCTGAGTAACCGGTATAAATACTCACCACCGGGCTATCGATATCTGGCATCTCACGCACAGAGAGAGTCGAAAACGACACAGCACCAAAGACACATAACAGCAAACTTAAAACAATCGCCATCACTGGCCGTTTTACAGAGACATCAGACAACCACATTTAGCTGGCCTCCGTCTCAGACGCGGTATCATCGATACGGCTTTGGTCATCACCTTGATCTTTTGGCCGTTCTGCATTTAAAACAGACACTTGTGCACCATCACGCATATTAACCAAACCTTGCACCACAATATGCTGACCAGGTTCAAGCCCTTTACTCACCACTACTTGGTTATCAATCCGTGCACCCAGTGTAATTTCAGTACGATGGGCGATACCTTCGTCATCCACGCGAAACACATAACGGCGTGTTCCTGAGTATTGCAGGGCTTGTACGGGCACGATCACCGCCTGCTGTTTCGGCAGCGTCAATTTGGCTTCCATCAACATACCCGGCTGCAATTTTCTTTCGGGGTTGTTCAGCGCCACGCGTGCACTTACTGAAAGCGCATCCAGGTTGACACGCGAATCCACGACACTGATTTTGCCGGTAAAGGCCTGATCTGGCCAAGCTTGTGACGTCACAGTCACCGGCATTTGAGGGTATAAACGGCTAAAGTACTGCTCTGGGACTTGTATGTCTAAGTTCATGCGCGAGAGATTATCCAGGCTGAATAAGGTTTCACCCACATCTACACGCTGACCGACGCTAAGATCAAACAATCCTATCCGCCCTGAAAATGGCGCAACCAATCGGTGATCATCTAAATCAGATTGCGCAGATTGCAAACGGGCCTTGGCAATATTGACACTGGCTTGCTGTGCTTCTAGTTCGGTTTGTGTCAACGCACCACGCTGCGCGAGTTTGGTGTACTCTTTTAGCTTACGCTGTTCATCATTGAGGTAAGCCGACGCTTCCAATACGGCGGCTTGTGCTTTCGCGCGATTAAAGGTGACCAAAGGCGCGCCTTTTTGCACCGTCTCGCCCGGTTTTACGTGCACGGTTTCAATGCGTGCCGACACCTCTGATTCGATATTAATCTGCTGGTGGGCTTTGACATTCCCTACCAACGACAACGACGGCGCAATCGGTTTGGTTTCAACTTGTGCCGTCATCACGTCCACAGAGCGCGCACTTGGCGCTGGCGCCGCAGCGTCTTCGCTCACCGGCTTCGATCCGCCCCACAGCCAGAAAGCAATCCCCGCCAACATAACGACGCCTAATAGCATCCCTTTTTTCATTGCATCACACCTTATGTTTTTAATAGCACTAGTGTACTGATCTACTTTTTTTTGTCCTTAAAGAATTGTAAAGACGTTGTTTTTTATAGTTATTACATACAAATCTGAGAGTTAACTAGACGGAGTTAAGACTGTGAGAAATCAAGCAGGTTTCAAAAAACGATAAAAACTACACTTACTATCCGATTTAGTCCCCAAGGCGTTGAAAAAAGCACCAACCAACAGCTGAGATAGAGAAAACCCTTTACAGAGCCAATCGGTTTGGTAAGATTCGCCTCGTTCTCGTGGTGGAGTTCCCGAGCGGTCAAAGGGATCAGACTGTAAATCTGACGGCTCAGCCTTCGAAGGTTCGAATCCTTCCTCCACCACCAACTTTACAAAGCAAGACTCCGTGGTGGAGTTCCCGAGTGGTCAAAGGGATCAGACTGTAAATCTGACGGCTCAGCCTTCGAAGGTTCAAATCCTTCCTCCACCACCAACTTTACAAAGCAAGACTCCGTGGTGGAGTTCCCGAGTGGTCAAAGGGATCAGACTGTAAATCTGACGGCTCAGCCTTCGAAGGTTCAAATCCTTCCTCCACCACCATATTTAAGGGCCAGCATCTGCTGGCCCTTTTTCGTTCTATCTGTTCCTATTAACTAGCCATTTAAAGCAGCACGACCATGCGGTAGCCATAAATCTTGCTCAGGGCCTTTGGGAACAATGCGCGTTGGGTTGATGTTGCCGTGGCTATAATAGTAATGGGTTTTAATATGATGCATGTCGACCGTGTCAGCCACGCCTGGCACTTGGAATAACTCTTTCATATAACAAAATAAATTGCAGTAATCAGCGATACGTTGCTTGTTACACTTAAAGTGGCCCACATAGACAGGGTCAAAACGAATCAAAGTCGTGAACAGCCGCCAATCGGCTTCAGTGATCTGATCGCCTGCCAAATATCGATTGCGGCTTAAATGATCGTCCAATACCGTTAATGCGCTAAAAAGTTGATCAAACGCATCTTCGTATGCGTCTTGCTCAGTGGCAAACCCGCATTTATAAACGCCATTATTCACGTTCGGGTAAACAAACTCATTCCACTGATCGATCGCCGCGCGCAAGTTTTCTGGGTAGTAATCGTCATAATTACCCGTAATGGCATTAAACGCCGAGTTAAACATCCGAATGATATCGGCCGATTCATTACTAACAATCGTCTGGGTTTGCTTATCCCATAAAATCGGCACGGTGACTCGACCCGTGTAGTCAGACTTCGCTTTGGTATATAGCTGATGTGCGTAGTCAAAACCATATAAAGGCTCTGGCTCTGAGAAAGTCCAACCATGCTCCAGCATTTCAGGCGCGACGACCGTAACCGCTATATGAGGCTCAAGTCCTTTTAAATGGCGCATAATCAGGGTGCGATGCGCCCACGGACAGGCGAGAGAGACAAACAGATGGTATCGGCCCGATTCAGCGTGAAAGCCCGCATCACCACTTGCGCCAGCTTGCCCATCAGCGGTCACCCAATGGCGAAACCCCGCATCTTCACGAACAAAACGACCACCCGACGACTTGGTGTCATACCACACATCATGCCAAACACCGTCAATTAGTTTTCCCATATGTCCTCCTTTTGCTGCCACCAGTATAAGAAGCATCAATGAGAAAGTCGGCAGACCCACTTGTTGGAGTTATTCGAAAAAGCTGATCAAGTGCTTATTTTAAACCGTGTATTCATTTCTCCCGTGCTCTTTTTCGTTGTCATATCGAATAAAGACCCACCTCTGCATAAAACTTGTCAATATAAACCCAGATATTTCACCCCATTTCCAAGCTGAAAATGATAAAGCCGCTATAGTAAAAGAGTCTTGTCATCACAGTATGGGCTTATAATGAAATGGATGTATAACCTTAAAATGCGACTGAAACTCATGATCGCATTTGGTATTTTGGTATTATTAACCGCTCTGGTCACGCTGAATGCTGTTACTGGCGTTGCCCAACTCAATGACGAAGTCTCGGCCGCTGATGACCTCAATCGGATCGTCAAATACATAAAAGAAGTGCGGATCACCGAAAAGAATTTCATCTTACGCAGCGATAGCCGTTATGTATCTGAAATAAAACAACTGACCGACACTATCAATCAGCAAACGGCAACCACCAAAGCAAAAGTCAGCGATAAAGAAACACAAACCCTACTGACGAAAATCATGGCAGAAAACAAAGCTTACCAAGCTGCCATGGACCAGTATGTAGCGCAATTTGATAAGCTCGAACAAGCCGAGTCGAGTATGCGCGATCAAGCGCGGCGCGTTGAGCAGGCACTGATCGATATTCGCCAAACACAAAAAGATAAAGTCGAACGCTACCTCGCCCAAGGGCGATCGCCAGACGAGATCATCGCTACGCTGAAAGTCGCCGATGAGGCAAATCGCTTAATTAAATGGATGCTCGAATCTCGTCGTGCAGAAAAAAACTTCATCCTTTCTAGCGACGGACAATTTACCGATGCGATCAATACAACCTTGATCGATATGAGTAACCTCATCAACACCCTACCGGACGAGATTGATACCTCACGAGTGAGCCAAGGGGTAGAAGCCTATCGCAACGCTTTCCAAACCTATGTGAACGCCTATCAGCAGCGCCGCTCAATTAATGACACCATGTTAACCAAGGCCAGAGCGGTGGAAGATCTCGCCGAGAAAGGCCGCGACATGGGGAAACAGAAACTGGCTAAAAACGAACAAACCATGTTAGTGACCAACCTCGTACTAGCGGGCGTTGCCATTACGATCGGTGTCGCTGTCTCGTGGCTGATGACCGCGATGATCGTGCCACCTTTACAACGAGCGGTCGAAGCTAGCCAGAAAATTGCCAATGGCGATTTGAGTGTGAATATCGCCACCGATAGAAAAGACGAAATTGGTGAGCTACTCGGATCCATTTCCACCATGTCGACCCGCCTAAAAACAATGATTGGTGATTTGTCTGACAACATCACCCGCATCGCCAACTCTTCAGAGGAGCTATCTTCGCTGACTAACGAAACCTCCAACGGGGTTAAAACACAGAAACAAGATATTGAACAAGTTGCCGCGGCTGCCACACAAATGAGCGCCTCAGCGCAAGAAGTGGCCCATAAAGCGGAAGCAACCTCGGACTCGGCACATCAAGCTAACGACCAAGCACAGCGCGGTAATACTTTAGTAGGCACCACTGTGACAGGTATTTCGACACTGGCTGATGCTATTGGGCAATCTGAGTCAGTGATCAACACCGTCAAAGATGATAGCGAGAACATTGCCTCTATTTTGGATGTCATTAAAGGCATCTCGGATCAAACTAACTTACTGGCACTTAATGCGGCGATTGAAGCCGCACGGGCAGGTGAGCAAGGCCGAGGCTTTGCGGTGGTTGCGGATGAAGTCCGTTCACTGGCACAAAAAACCCAAGAGTCGACTGTCGAGATCGAGAAAATGATCGAAACCCTCAAAGCAGGCGCCGAGTCGGCGGTGAGTGAAATGGTGAAAAGTAAACAGCAAGTCGGAGAAGTGGTTGAACAAACCGAACAAGTGCGTGAAGCCCTTGAATCCATTTCGTCAGAAATTAGCAATATCACGGAAATGAACACTCAAATAGCACAAGCCGTGAAAGAGCAAGGACACGCGGCGGAAGATGTCAGCCAACGCATGAATACCATTCAAGATGTGGCCGACCAAACGTCGCAAGCGTCCGAGCAGACCTCGGTGGCCAGTCAAGACTTGGCATCAGTCGGTGAAGAGCTGCGTCGCCTCAGTACCGTGTTTAAATGGTAACCGAAATGCCACCCAGTCCACTGGGTGGCATTTTTCACAGGTCTGTCATGACGAAGGCTACAGAGGTTGCGGTTGACGATTCGGTAACCACAGTGAAATCACCGTGGTGATCAGTAAAAATACAAACGACACCCAAAGACACGCGGCGAGTCCCCAGACTTGAAAAACCCAACCGGATAACACGGTGCCAATTAAGCGTCCCATCGCATTTGCCATGTAATAAAAGCCCACATCTAGCGACACCCCATCGCCATTAGCATAGCTGACAATCAAGTAGGAATGCAGCGAGGAATTAACGGCAAAAATGGCCCCGAACACCATGAGACCAACGATAATCACCCCTTGCGGATACCACTGCTCACCAATCGCGTAAGCAATCGCACCGGTCACTACAGCGAGCGCCAATGCCCAACCTAACGCTGCTTTGCCGCCAGGCGAATGGCCAGATTGGCGCCCAGTAATTTTCGGGGCAACGCCTTGCACCACGCCGTAACCAATCACCCAAACCGCAAGGAACCCCCCGACCATACTGTGGCTCCAGCCAAAGGTGGTGCCAAGATAAATCGGTAACGCCACCACAAACCAGACATCTCGGGCGCCAAAGAGGAACATCCGTGCGGCGGAGAGAATGTTCACGCTGCGCGATTTAGAAAAGATTTCCGAAAACTTGGGCTGACTTTTGGCTTTCCCCAAATCGGCATGGAGCGATACCAGACTGCCGATAAACACCAAGACCAATACACCCGCCATGGCTGCCACTGCGTACTGAAAGCCAATCAGAGAGAGCAGTGCGCCACCAACAAAAAAGCCCACACCTTTGAGTGCATTCTTCGAACCCGTCAAGATCGCAATCCACTTAAACAACGCTCCCTGTGCGTCGTCAGGCACTAAGGTTTTAATCGCGCTTTTAGCGCTCATTTTATTCAGATCTTTCGCAATCCCAGACAAGGCTTGAGCAGCCATCACCCAGGGAATGGTGAGCCAAACGGCTGGCACGGCTAACATGGCAAGCGCGATAATTTGCATGCCAAGGCCAATATTCATGGTGCGATTGAGGCCTAAACGCGCACCGAGCCATCCACCGATAAGGTTGGTGACCACCCCGAAGAATTCGTAAAACAAAAACAGCGAGGCGATTTCTAACGTGCCGTAGCCCAACTCATAAAAATACAGCACCACCAGCATCCGCAGTGCGCCGTCGGTGATGGTAAAATTCCAATAGTTAAAGGTGACCAGCATATACTGGCGCACGGATTGGCTTAATTGAGCAAACATAGTGGTCATCGATTCACATACAAAAAAGGGCGATGCGGCACGGGGCACGCATCGCTACCCTATAAAAAAGCGATTACTGATCAACGCCGCCGACGTTGCGCACCAACTCAGCGGTGCGCGTGGCATACCCCATTTCGTTGTCATACCACGCATAGATTTTGACCATACGCTTACCCACCACCATGGTGGATAAACCATCGACAATGGTGGAGCGCTGATCGCCACGGTAATCAATCGAGACTAACGGACGCGCCTCAAAGCCAAGAATGCCGTTGAGCTCGCCGTCCGCGGCTTCTTGCAGCAGGGCGTTCACCTCATCAGCAGTGGTATCGGTTTCCACGTCAAAGATCACATCCGTCAGCGACGCATTGGCGAGTGGTACACGCACCGCATGGCCATTAATCTTGCCTTTTAGATCCGGGAAAATTTCCACGATGGCGGTCGCCGATCCTGTGGTGGTCGGGATCAAGCTCATACCGCACGCGCGGGCACGACGTAAGTCTTTATGCGGCGCATCTAAAATCGTTTGAGTATTGGTTAAATCATGAATGGTGGTGAAGGTCGACTGCGCAATTCCCAGTTTTTCATGGATCACTTTCACAATCGGAGCCAAGCAGTTCGTGGTACACGACGCTGCGGTAACGATTCGATGTTTACTCGGTTCAAATATCGCGTCATTCACTCCCACCACAATATTCGCCACTCGCTCATCTTTGACTGGCGCAGAGACAACCACACGCTTTACGCCTTGGTCCAAGTATTTTTGCAGCAAATCCGCGTCACGGTGTTTTCCTGTGGCCTCAATCACCACATCGCAGCCTGACCAATCGACTGCATCAATCGCTTTTTCTTGGCTTGTCGTCAGTGTTTGACCGTTAATCTGGATACGGTTGCCTTCGGTATTCACCGCGTGATACCAGCGCCCTTGTACCGAGTCAAACTCCAGCAAATGCGCCAGCGTTTCCGTATCTCCCGCCACATCATTAATGTGCACAAATTCGAGCTCTGGCCAATCAAATGCGGCCCGCAGTGCCAAGCGGCCGATACGACCAAACCCATTGATCCCGACTTTAATTGTCATTGCCTTCTCCTTTACACGCAGCAGGTGGGGCGAGACGCCATCTTGGCAAGCCGCGTGATATCTTCTTGATAAGTATCTTTTAGGCAGTTGGAGTCCACCAGCCCTTGAATTTGTTTGCGCATCCAGCCGGGTAAATCGGCAGCTAAACGATAAAACACCCACTGCCCTTGGCGCGTATCAACCAACACACCGCAGGCACGTAATTGCGCCAAGTGGCGTGAAATCTTCGGCTGCGAGGTGTCCAGCGCTTCGGTGAGCTCGCACACACATAACTGCCCTTCACGAGCAATTAACAGCAAACACCGCACGCGCGTTTCATCGGCCAATAATTTGAAAAACTGGTGAGGCAACATAGGCTCTCTCATAACGCTTTACTAAATGCATATATGGATATGCGCATATTAATAGACCCAAACATGCATGCAACTGGGACAGGCAGGAATTCATAAAAGCTTCATATTAAATCGTATAACGCCGCTTCATCCTTAGCGCGACATTCACCAAGGCAATCAATACGGGCACTTCTACCAGTGGCCCTATCACCCCCGCAAAGGCTTGATCAGAGTGAATGCCAAATACCGCGATCGCCACCGCAATGGCTAACTCAAAGTTATTGCCAGATGAAGTAAACGCAATTGACGCATTACGGTCATACGGGATCCCCAATTTTTTGCCCACAAAGAAGCTAATAAAGAACATCAACACAAAGTAGGTCACTAGCGGTACAGCGATACGCAACACATCAAGCGGCAACGCAATAATCGCTTCCCCTTTGAGGCTAAACATCAACACAATGGTCGCCAACAAAGCGATTAACGTCATCGGTGAGATACGTGGCAGAAAGACATCTTCGTACCATTGCTCACCCTTTTTAGCGACCAACACGGCTCGTGATAGGTAACCCGCTACAAAAGGGATACCCAAGTAAATCAGCACACTTTGTGCGATTTCCCCCATGGTGACATCCACCACAAAACTTTGTAGGCCCAGCATGGGGGGTAAAACGGTGATAAATAGCCATGCCATCACACTGTAAGTCAGGATCTGAAATAAACTATTCAGTGCCACTAGGGCTGCGCCATACTCTTTGTTACCGCCACTGATATCGTTCCACACCAAGACCATGGCGATACAACGGGCAAGACCAATCAATATCACTCCCGCCATGTAGCCTGGCTCATCACGTAAAAACAGCACCGCCAGTGTGAACATCAGAATAGGGCCTACCACCCAGTTCATGATCAGCGACAGCGTGATGGCTTTTTTATCGCGCGTGACCGAGCCCAATAAACGATAATTCACTTTTGCCAATGGCGGATACATCATTAAGATCAAGCCAATCGCCAGCGGTACATTGGTGCTGCCGACCGATAAGCGCTCACTGAGGGTCGCCACTTCTGGATAAACCCACCCTATACTGACCCCTATGGCCATAGCGAGAAAAATCCATACCGTTAAATACCGATCAAGCCACCCCATCTTTTGGGCGGCCGACGGCGCACAGGTTTCAGATTGAGTCATATTACAAATCCTTGGTGATTACTGACGTTGAATAACAGGCACCCATCATGATGCGAGAGGTTAACTATTGATGATCCTCACAAGCCGTCTTTCCCTGCATCACAGGCGTGACAGGGCTCAGAAGCGAGGGATTATTGATGGCAGTGGTGCGCAAAACACCGCTCATCCACTCAGGTAAGGCTGGATGCAATTGGTAGTAGACCCACTTTCCTCGACGCTCTCCGACAACCAATTGGTGCTTACGTAGCTCCGCCAAATGCCGAGAAATCTTTGGTTGGCTTAGGGCTAACGCCTCCATCAGATCACATACGCATAGTTCACCGTGCTCTGACAGCAGCAAGAGAGAGGTGAGCCGAGTGGGCTCAGATAAGGCCTTGTAAAAAGTGAGTGTGTGACACATCTGCATTTTCTCTTTCCGATATATACGATTAATCATATATATGAAAAATCATATGTCAAATGACGTACAGTATGCAGACAGGTAACGTATCACGAGCAAATACACCTATTTAGCGACGAATCCGTGGTTATCTAAAAAACCCTTTACATCGTCATAAAATGCTGTAGTGTGACCAAAGCTCTAGATACGGAGCATCAAAAGACATCAAGTCAAAGTCGAGACAGACCACGCTATTTCCCGCATAGACTCTCTGCAGCAATCCACTTTCGCTTTTTTCCTAGATTGATAACCCGTTAACTGAACACTTTGCTATAAACCGTTCGTTGGCATCACTTTATCTACTGTGATGCGGAATCGACATGGGCTGACTCATTAGCGGCACATGCGATTGATTGCAACACGCGATAACTCGCCACGAACCTTTAAACCTATGGAGATCCAATATGGCTGCAACAAACGGCAGACTGCGTCACTGGTATCATTTACGCCGTGCGCAAACACAACCACAAACACCATCAACCACATTAAAATCAGTAAGGAACGCCATTGATAGTTAATTTTTCTCTTCCTAACCTTGCCAACTGGCAAGTCGCGATTCATCAGTTCAATGGGGATATTATCCTCAAGCATTTGCTTCATCGTCTTCCAGTTTTGTCTCAACCTACCCTGCGTTTTGACCCCCGCACCCAAGAAGGCGCGATTTTTAGTCAAGGTGAGTGCTTAGGCGCCTTTTCGATCGCAAGCTAACCTCCCCTTTTATTCACGTACCGCGCATTCTCGTCACTTTTCGCCGAGCATTGCATTGAGGCCGCCTTTCCGTTCATTGAACGAAGCTGGTAAAGTGTCTTGCTATTAACAAGACAACAAAGGCAGCCTCACACGTGAAAATCATCTCCTTTAATATCAACGGTATTCGTGCGCGTTTACATCAACTACAAGCCTTGATTGAAAAGCATCAACCTGACGTGATCGGGTTGCAAGAAACCAAGGTGCATGATGATGCCTTCCCGCTCGCCGACGTCGAAGCAATGGGTTATGAAGTGCACTTTCATGGCCAAAAAGCCCATTATGGCGTGGCAATGCTATGTAAAAAGTCCCCTATCAGCGTGCAAAAAGGCTTTCCTACTGATGACGAGGACGCTCAACGCCGGATGATCATGGCGACCTTTGAAGACGAAAACGGCAAGCCAATCACTGTGCTCAACGGTTACTTCCCGCAAGGGGAAAACCGCAGCCATGAAACCAAATTCCCCGCCAAGCGTAAGTTTTATCAAGACTTAATGACCTATTTAGCTGGCCGTGATCCGAGCGAGCAGTTGGTGGTGATGGGCGATATTAATATCAGCCCGAAAGACGATGATATCGGCATTGGTGAGCAAAATGCCAAACGCTGGTTACGCACCGGCAAGTGCTCATTCTTGCCCGAAGAGCGTGAGTGGCTGGGCACTCTGATGGACTGGGGGTTTGTTGACACCTTCCGTGCCCTGCATCCAAGCGTGAACGATCAGTTCTCGTGGTTTGACTACCGATCGCGCGGCTTTGATGATAACCGTGGCCTACGCATTGATGTGGTGTTAGCCACCCAAGATCTTGCCAGCCGCTGTATTGATGCGGGGATTGACTACGAGCTGCGCGGGATTGAAAAGCCCTCCGATCACGCGCCAATTTGGGCCACCTTTAAATAAGCCCCCGATTGGCACCGAAAGCGTGCTTAACAATGCCGCTTAATAGTATTACGCCGCAGCACGGCCATGCTGCGGCGTTTTTCGTTGATAGCGATAAGTCTGTGCTTATAGCGACGAGCCTGTAGTGAGCACTAACTTAATGGCCGCATATGACGTAAGAAGCGACGCTCGGCCAATCGGAACATCCAGAGGATGCTAAATGTCAGCGCCATATAAAATACACCGGCGGTCAAAAACGATTCAAACGGTGCATAATAGCGCGAATTCACAATCCGAGCCGCCCCAGTGAGATCAACAATGGTGATAATGCCCGCTACGGCTGAGCCATGTAGCATAAACACCACTTCGTTACTGTACGCCGGCAACGCACGACGCATCGCACTGGGCAAAATGATCCGTGAAAAGGCTTTATAAGGACTCATGCCATAGGCAATCGCCGCTTCCACTTCCCCTTTGGGCAAGCCATTGATGGCGCCACGAATAATTTCAGCGGTGTACGCGGCAGTGTTGAGAACGAACGCGACGAGCGCACAAAACCATGCATGTTGCCACAACGAGTCTTCAACATTGACCACTTGGCTTAACCCGTAGTAAATCAAATACAATTGGATCAGCAACGGTGTACCACGGAAAAAGTAGATAAACGCCCAAGCTGGATAACGCCACAAAGGGAATTGTGCATTGCGTGCCACCGCCACGGGTACCGCGACGAGTAAGCCAATCACTAGCGCTGACGCCACAAGCCAAACCGTGGTCCAGAGTCCATCAAGATAAATCGGCCAGGTCTCAAGTACTAACGAAAAATCCATGTGCACCTACCGCGTATGAATACTAAAGCGACGCTCCATCCAGCGCAGCCCGGTGGTCGAGATGCTGGTAAAGAGCAAGAAAATGAGCGCAACGGTAAAGTAAAAAGTAAATGGCATCTGGGTCGAGCCGGCTGCCAATGCGCCTTTACGCACCATATCATCGAGGCCAATAATGGAGACCAATGCGGTGGTTTTTAATAGCACCAGCCAGTTGTTGCCAAAACCGGGTAACGCATGACGGATCATCTGCGGTAATAAAATTCGACGAAACGCCAGACTGCTACTCATCCCATAAGCACGTGCGGCTTCCATTTCACCGGAGTCCACCGCCATGATAGCGCCACGGAAGGTTTCCGCCATGTAAGCACCAAAGATAAACCCGATGGTTAGGATCCCGGCAATAAATGGGCTCACATCAATATAGTCAGGTAAATAAGATGTCCAGTCGTGATTGGGATTTTGACCGGCCATGTATTCGTTCAGCCACTCATTCATGCCATATAAGCTGTTATTCAACAGCATTTGACCGCCGTAAAAAATCAGCATCATTAGCACCAGATCAGGGATCCCGCGTATGACCGTGGTATAGACCGTCGCTATCCCACGCAGCCAGCCAAATTTGGAGAGTTTCGCCAGTGCGCCCAGCATACCCAGTAGCATGGCAAGACCTAACGAGAGCAGCGCAACCTGAAGGGTCACCCATGCGCCTTCAAGCAGGGACCACTCGTAACCTTTCAAATCAATCATATGATTCGGGCAGCACTTTCATGCTGCCCGCCTGCCTATTACTCGCCGTAAACGTCGTAATCAAAGTACTTGGCAGCAATCTCGTCATACACGCCTTTTTCACGCAACGAATCGATCGCTTGGTTAAGCTTCTTGGTCAGTTCTTTGTCTTGCTTACGTGTCGCAATCCCAAAGCCGTCACCAAACCACTCAGGGTCAGTGAGCGATGGACCAATAAACTCAAACTCATCGCCGCCGTCTTTATCGAGCAAACCTTGTTGCAATGCAGAAGCATCACCCAAAATGGATTCAATACGGCCCGCTTTTAGATCAAGATAAGCTTCATCAAAGGTGCCATAACGGACGATATCAACCGCGTCGCCATAGTTATCAGTCAGGTATTTGTCGTGGGTGGTTGCACGTTGTACACCGATTTTCACACCCTCTAAGCCTTCTTTGGTAAAGGTCAGATCCGTGCCTTTTTCGGCCACAAATTTGTTAGGGATCAGCGCATACTTGTTGGTGAAATCAACTTTTCGCTTACGCTCTTCTGTGATCGACATCGCCGCGATGATGGCATCGTATTTACGTGCCAGCAGTGATGGAATAATGCCATCCCAATCCTGGGCCACAATCTTACACTTGGCTTGCATTTCCTCACACAGCGCATTGGCCATATCGACATCAAAGCCTTTGAGGTCACCTTCATTGGTGGTCCAGCTAAAAGGAGGATAGGCGCCTTCAATACCAAAACGTACGACCTTCCAATCCTTGGCTGCAACGGAGGTTGACCCAACCGCGGCCATCACGGCGGCGGCAACTAGCCATTTTTTCATTTTCCTGTCTCCTGTCGTTTTACGATGTTGTGTGGGCATCTGCCCAATTGCATGGTTATGCTATTGATAACTCTATTTAATTAATCAGTATATGGAGGAGATAAACTGCTGCAGGCGCTCTGACTCTGGCGCATCAAACAGCTCTTTCGGGTTGCCCTGCTCTTCCACCAACCCTTGATGCAAGAACATCACATGGTTCGACACATCGCGAGCAAAACTCATCTCATGCGTGACCACCAGCATCGTCCGCCCTTCCTCCGCTAACGAACGCATCACACCGAGGACTTCGCCTACTAGCTCAGGGTCAAGCGCGGACGTTGGCTCATCAAACAACAACACTTCTGGTTCGACAGCCAACGCGCGGGCTATCGCAGCACGTTGTTGCTGGCCGCCAGAAAGGTGTCCAGGATAGTAATCGCGTCGCTCGTAAAGCCCCACACGATGCAATAATGCCTCCGCTTCTTCAATCGCCTGCGCTTTGGGCACCCCAAGCACGTGAACCGGGGCTTCAATCACGTTTTGCATCACCGTCATATGTGACCACAAGTTAAACCCCTGAAAAACCATCGCTAGGCGCGAGCGAATACGCTGAACTTGTTTATCACTAACGGGAATAGGCTCTCCGGCACGGTTATTTTTCATTTTGATCAACTCGCCATTGACCCAAATTTCGCCGCCAGTTGGGGTTTCTAATAAATTGATACAGCGTAGGAACGTGCTTTTTCCTGACCCAGATGAGCCGATGATTGAGATGACGTCGCCACGGTGAGCGTCAAGAGAAATGCCTTTGAGAACTTGATGTTGGCCAAAGCTTTTTTTGAGTGACTTAACCTGTAGCGCTACTGCATCCGTCATGCGCTAACTCCTATCATCCGTGAAATCTACTGTGTTGAGTTTATGGACTGAAAATATCACCCCTTCCTATAATGAGCAACATTTTGTTAACCTCCATAAGGCTGTTATCATAGTCAATATTACTGCATAAAAAGTCAAACAAAAAATTAACTACTGAAAAAAACAACAAAGGCTTGGTTGGTGTAGGCTCACAAACTTATCGGCCAGTGTCCCATAAGTATAGGGGGTCAAGAGCGGAAGACGGCTGTTTTTCACTTATCAAGCGAATATCAATTCGCGTTGTAGGGAGGGGATAGAGATGCACTATTTTTATTTAATCGAGATATAAATATGTGACAAAAACTGTGAACACGCTGACATGCCCTCTATATAACGATACAAGAACATCTGCAATACTAGACAGAACTTAAGACGTACGCACCTCTCGCTGTTTTGCGCGCTTCGCTTTAAGAAGCTGCAACGTTTTACGCCAGCGCTCTGCAAGCCCTGATGGATCGCGCGCTTCCCACTGATCTAGCGCGTACTCTGCAAGCGCATAATCACCCGCTTTGATCGCACTGATCGATAACCATTGCCACAACATTCGATCATCTTTCAAGCCGTATGATAGCGCCACTTGTGCCGTATCAATAACCTCTTTCCAATGGCTTAACTGGTAAGCCAGCATCACTTGCAGTTTTAACGTCTGCTTGTCTGGCTCAGTCAAATTCACCTCACTGATACGATTGAGTGCAGCAACACGTTGACGGTCTTCAATCAGGTAGCGCACCATTAACAGTTGTTCATCTCTGGTCGGAACACGACCAAGCTGCTGTAAGCCTTGTCGCCAGTACAATAACGCTTGCTTCGGCTCATCGTCATCCAGGGATGATAAGGAGAGCGTACGGTACAGCGCAATATCCGCGTTGGCACGCGCAAGATACTGTCGCGCGGCTGAATGGGATCCGGCTTTAGCATGGGCACGCGCGGCTTGTTCTAACCACTTGGGCGCGATCGTCATATCACTGGTAAGTCTATCAAAGGTCGCTGCTGCCGATTCATAACGCGACAATGCCATCTCGCTCAGTGCTTTAGTTTGTAGCGTAAAACCATCAACCGCGTCTAATGTTTGAAGCTGCCGCGCATAATCGATCGCTACATCAAATCGAGACAGCGAATAAGCAGATTGCATCGCAAGACGCCCCGATGACGGTTGTAACGTATGCTGCTCGCTAAGTTGTCGGGCGTAGTTCAACACCTCCTTGTATTGATTGACGCGAAAGGCCAAACTGATCACCGCCGCGAGAGCATCGGCTTCACTCTCTTTATTGAGCGCGTTCAGCCCTAACGCCTCCTGATAAGCACGGTAGGCGGCGGCTCGTTGCCCAAGATAGAGGTGCGCGATGCCTTGTAGACGCCACAGCTCTGCACGTTGTGAGGGTGAGAGTGCCTGTTCACCTTGCTGAGTGAGTAAGCCCTCCGTATCAGAAACGGCTTGCTGATAGCGGCCCTCTTCAATGGATTCACTTACTGTCCCAATATCGGCCGCCTGTACCTGCGCGAGAGGCAATAGCAAACATAGCATCACTGCATACCTGCAATAGACAGGGATGATCGTTCGATAATCCGTGAAGGAGGGAAATAATCGCCGCACCATGAAGATCCATTTTTAGAGGACAATACTTCGACTATAACCTATCTTTTTTATTCACTACAGCGCACTTAAAGGCGTTGTCTTTATTTATTGACACAGGTTCAAGCGACACACCACTGGAGGATACACCTAAACAACATTATCTTGCTGTTTTGTGGCACATATTTATCGCCAACATCAGTAATTTAATTACAAAATAGCCGATTTAATGGCATGATAGTCGCGACAACAGGTCTAAAACCTCGGCATAAGCTGCCGTAGCACGTAAAAAAATTACACGGTAATGATCTAAGTCAACATTCGTGAACCACCCTGTTGTTAGCATGCTGATAACGAAACAGAACACGGCCACAAGGCCAGCGTTAAAAACAAACCAAGACTGGCTAAGTCGCTGTTTCGAAAGCTTTTGCTTTCTGTAGACGAGGAACTTATGGCAACACATGCTCAAGACCGCAGTGTGAGTCACGATGAAAAGAGCGAATATCAAAAGAAGCACAAACCGGCTTCTTCATTTGCCTCCCGCGCTGACTACCTGAATCACGAACTACAAATTATGCGTCCGCGCCGTTGGGGCTTAAACCTGCCTGGCCGTGACTTCCGTTTTGAACTTGAGGATCTTGTTCCCGCACTCGCTGGTACCATCGGCATCATCGCAATGTATTCTGCGGTAATGATGTCATGGGCTGAGGGGCTTACCGCAGCGTGGGATCATATCACTTTGGGTAAAGCGTTTGCCGTTGAGGTCGCTCGCGTTGAAATGCTAATCCCTGCCCTGCTTTTTTGTGTCCTTTTGTGCGGGTTTATCAATCCACGTGCTAACTTGGCCGGTAACCACGGTCCAATGATCCCGCTTGTGGGTACCATCGCATTAGCCGGTGCGCATCCATTAGCATTGGGGATTTTGATTGGTGCCTTCGGCTTGATACTGAGTTACCTTAAAGGCGGCTCTAAATTAGTGAACCTAACGAGCCAGGGGGTGGCTGGTGGTTTGCTGATATTCTTGGGCTTTGGTGGTGCCAAAGGCCAAATTGAGAGCCTACTGGCCTGGGGTGCTGACATTAACATGGGCTATATTTCCATTTTAATTCTGGCCGTATCGATTGTGATTTATGCCTTTTTGGCACGGATCGGTAAACGCTGGTTAGCGATTCCCGTTTGTGCGGTCACTGGCGGCTTAATTGCGACCGCTCTGGGTGCTGGTTCATCATTAGACTTTGTCACTCAACCTGGCGTGCCAAACCTCAACCCTGTTTACTGGTGGGGTTCAACCGAGCAAGGTTGGCAGATGGGTTTACCTAACCTCTCGCACTTTCTCGCATCGTTGCCATTTGCGCTGCTCGCTGTCGCCATGTGGTCGCCCGACTTTCTCGGTCACCGTATTTTTCAGGAACTTAATTACCCGAAAAAGGCCGAAAAGGTATTGATGGATGTTGATGACACCATGACCGGTTGCTCTATCCGCCAAATTGTCGGTGCATCTGTCGGTGGCGGTAACATCACCTCATCGTGGGGCACTTATATGATCCCAGCGGCGATTGCGCGTCGTCCGATCCCTGGTGGGGCCATTGTCTTGGGTCTGTTATGTATTGCAGTCGCGTTAATTGGCTATCCAATGGACGTGGCAACCTGGCCACCAGTGATGACCATTGCGCTCTTATCAGGCGTATTCCTGCCATTGCTTGAGGCAGGTATGCAAATGGTGAAAGACGCCAAGTCGAGTCAATCAGCCGGTATTTGTATTTTCGCTTCCATGGCTGTTAACCCAGTCTTTGGTTGGGCAGTCACTATGCTCTTGGACAACAACGGCCTTATCGGTGATAAAGAGCGTCCTCAAACGCTATCTACCGTTGACCGTCTGGTGATTCCAACCGCCACAGTGATCATTTGTATTGCTGCCATGTTGGCAGTCGGAATGATTCCCGGCATTCCATCTTTATTGTAATAAATCACCCCGCTTTCGGGCGGGGTATCCGGATAAAATCGATGGGTCGCAGGCGTCAGCCATATTGACACAACACTATGACTGGACCTGGCCCCAACACATATCTTTTTGAAAAGACTACAGGTAGGTGCAACATGTCTGAGCACGTTTCTAATGCATGGGAAGGATTTGTTGAAGGTAACTGGAGCAAAGCCGTTGACGTTCGCGACTTCATCCAGAAAAACTATACCCCTTACGAGGGTGACGAATCATTTCTAGTTTCAGAGCCAACTAACGCGACGAGCCAACTATGGGCACGCGTAATGGAAGGCATCAAGCAAGAGAACGCGACGCATGCACCGGTTGATTTTGATACGTCTGTGGTTTCTACCCTGACGTCTCACGACGCCGGCTACATCGAGAAAAATCTGGAACAGATTGTTGGTCTACAGACTGACGCGCCGCTAAAACGCGCTATGCTGCCTTACGGCGGTATTCGTATGGTTCAAGGTTCATGCGATGCGTATGGCCGCGAGCTCGATCCACAAGTGAAGAAAACCTTCACCGAGCATCGTAAGACCCACAACCAAGGGGTTTTCGATATCTATACCCCTGAAATCATGAAATGCCGTAAATCTGGTATTTTGACGGGTCTACCGGATGCCTATGGCCGTGGCCGTATCATCGGTGACTACCGTCGCGTCGCGCTATACGGCATCGACTTCCTGATGAAGGACAAAAAAGCGCAATTCGATTCTCTGCAAGAGAAATTCGAAAACGGCGAAGATCTGCAAATGACCATGCAATTGCGTGAAGAGATTGCAGAGCAGCACCGCGCACTGGGGCAATTGAAGCAAATGGCAGCCTCTTACGGCTGTGACATTTCTCGCCCAGCAGAAACGGCTCAAGAAGCCATTCAGTGGACCTATTTCGGTTACCTGGGTGCTGTTAAAACGCAAAACGGCGCGGCGATGTCGCTCGGTCGTACCTCAACCTTCCTTGACATCTACCTACAGCGTGATGTTGAAGCCGGTAAACTGACTGAAGAACAAGCACAAGAGCTGATTGACCACTTCGTCATGAAACTGCGTATGGTTCGCTTCCTACGTACGCCTGAGTATGATGACCTGTTCTCTGGCGACCCAATTTGGGCCACCGAATCGGTTGCCGGTATGGGCCTAGACGGACGTACTCTGGTCTCTCGCACCAGCTTCCGTTTCCTCAACAGCCTTTACACCATGGGTCCAAGCCCAGAGCCAAACATCACCGTGCTTTGGTCTGAGCAACTGCCTGAAGGCTTCAAAAAATTCTGTGCCAAAGTGTCTATCGATACCTCGTCTATCCAGTACGAGAACGATGATCTGATGCGTACTGACTTTGATTCTGACGACTACGCGATCGCATGTTGTGTTTCCCCGATGATCGTGGGTAAACAGATGCAGTTCTTTGGCGCTCGTGCCAACTTGGCTAAAACGCTCCTTTATACCATCAATGGTGGTATTGATGAGAAGCTGAAAATCCAAGTCGCACCAGAGCACGCTCCGATGACTGACGACGTGTTGGACTATGACAAAGTCATGGACCGCATGGATCATCTGATGGACTGGTTGGCGAAGCAGTATGTGACTGCGCTGAACAGCATCCACTTCATGCACGACAAATACAGCTACGAAGCGGCGCTGATGGCATTCCATGACCGTGATGTACATCGCACCATGGCGTGTGGTATCGCAGGTCTATCCGTGGCGGCTGACTCACTGGCTGCGATCAAATACGCAAAAGTGAAGCCAATTCGTGACGAAGACGGTATCGCTATCGACTTTGACATCGAAGGTGAATACCCAGCGTTTGGTAACAACGATGAGCGTGTTGATACGATTGCCTGTGATCTGGTCGAACGCTTCATGAACAAGATTCGTTCACTGAGAACCTACCGTGACGCGGAGCCTACCCAGTCCATCCTGACTATCACATCAAACGTGGTATACGGTAAGAAAACGGGTAATACCCCTGACGGTCGTAAAGCCGGTATGCCATTCGGACCAGGTGCAAACCCAATGCACGGCCGTGATGAAAAAGGCGCGGTAGCATCACTCACGTCAGTGGGTAAACTGCCATTTGCACACGCCAAAGACGGTATTTCTTATACCTTCTCTATCGTGCCAAATGCACTGGGTAAAGATGAAAATACCCAACGCGCTAACCTGGCAGGCTTGATGGATGGTTACTTCCACCATGAAAGCGGCCAAGAAGGCGGCCAGCATCTAAACGTGAACGTCATGAACCGTGATATGCTACTTGACGCGATGGAGCATCCTGAGAACTACCCTCAGCTGACTATCCGCGTATCTGGTTACGCAGTCCGTTTTAACTCGCTGACGAAAGAACAGCAACAAGACGTGATTACCCGTACCTTTACCTCTTCACTGTAAGAGATAAATAAGGGTTAACGCCCAAAGAAAAACCGCCGGCAATGCTGGCGGTTTTTGTTTATCTGTCCCTTAACAGCTATACATACCAGCTAAGCGCAATCAGCGATTACACCACTTCAAAATGATCCAGTTTACTGTCCAACTCTCGGGCGGAATCAGCAAGCAATTGGCTTTGCTCTGCAAGGTGCGACGCAGCACCACTGATCTCGTTTGCCGAGTTGTGAATGTTACTCACATTTTGATTCATTTCTTCAGACACCGTGCCTTGCTCTTCTGCGGCCGCGGCAATCTGTACCACACGATCATTGGAACCATGCAACGCACTCACCATATCCTTGAGTTGCTGCTGTGTCTCTAATGCTGTATCAACACTGGCTTCACTGGACTGATGGCTCGACTTCATCGCTTCCGCAGCCTCAATCGCGTTATTAGTCAGCTCTTCAATCGTGCCTTGAATCTGAGTAGTGGACTTCTGTGTCCCTTGAGCTAATGAGCGGACTTCGTCGGCCACCACCGCAAATCCACGGCCTTGCTCACCCGCACGTGCCGCTTCAATCGCCGCATTAAGCGCCAACAGGTTCGTTTGCTCAGAAATCCCCTGGATCACCGTCGCGACATCACTGATTTGCATCACCCCTTGTTTCACTTGATTTACCAGTTTATCCGCACTGGCAATACGCTCAGCCACTTCTCGAATACTCGCCACCGTACTATCCAGCTTATGATTTCCGTCTTCCGCCATAGCGGAGATATCATTCGTCGCTTGCGCAGTTTGCTCTGCATGATCAGCCACATCGGCGACTGTCGCTGTCATTTCATTCATCGCTGTCGCCAGTTGCTCCAACTCAGCACGTTGTGATTGAATGCTTTGCGCACTTTGTTCACTGGCAGAAGCAATCGACGAGGCCATCGTGGATGACTGCTTAGCTTCGTCGTGAGCGATACGCAAGGCTTCGCGAACACTGGTCATTGCGATATCCATTCGCCGAGCCAGTTTACCGATTTCATCGTGGCGGGTATAACCGCACTCAATACGCAAGTCGCCCCCGGCAATCTGATCAAACTTTTCCACCAAATCATCCAATGGCACCACAATATCGCGGCTAACAAACGCACCAGCAATCAAAAGGATCACCGCGGCAATCGCAGTCAACCCACCAATTTGCCAAGCAGATTGTATAAACTGTGCTTCGATATCACTGACATGTACACCTGAGCCGATAATCCAGTTCCACCCGTTAACACGCTTCACATAAGAAATTTTGGGCTTCATCTTACCTTCGGGTGACCGCCACGTGTAATCCAGCACACCCCCTTGTGCGCCTTTGCTCACCGCCACCATTTCACGCCAATGATATTTCCCTTCACCATCCGTTAAACCATTCGCACTGGTGCCATTTAAATTTGGCTTAATGGGATGGCTAACAATGGTTAAATCTGGCTTAAGGACCCAAAAATAGTTATCGCCGTCATAACGAAGCTTATTGAGCTGTGCTATCGCCCGCGCTTTCGCTTCTTCCTCCCCAATTTGCGATGCTTGCTGTCGATAGTAATTCACCACACTTTGTGCCACTTCAATATTGGTACGTAGCGAGGCCGCTCGCTCCGAGTAGGATTGATCGCGCTCTTTTTTGATCGTGTACGAACTGATCGCGGCCAGCAATGTGATCGCAATCAGCATTAGTGCAACAAGCTTATTTTTCACTCTCAGATCACTGATTCTTTTCATTATTTATCCTAGCATTTGCCGTTGATCCTGGTCTGACACCAAGCGTACATGCAGCCTGGATGGTGCATTAATACTTTGACGTGTCGCACGTCATTTTGGACAAAAAACCAAGAGCACACAAAAACCGTATGGAAATTATCTGGATCACATCTCACTGTGCTGGCACAGAAAACTGGAACTGTGATCAACCTATAGACAGGTGTGCAACATACAGGTAACGTCTGGATAGAGGTGTGCGAAAAAGGGCGAATTTCCTTACGTTAAGACCGGTTTTTGTAATAAAATGACACCATAGCAATTCGCAGTCTGGAGACAGTTATGTCGGCAATTGGTCGCATCCATTCCTTTGAATCTTGTGGGACCGTAGATGGCCCCGGGATACGTTTTATTGTCTTTATGCAAGGCTGCTTGATGCGGTGCAAGTATTGCCATAACCGCGATACCTGGGACACCCATGGCGGCAAGGAAGTGACTGTCGATGAGATCATGAAGGATGTGTTGGCGTACCGACATTTCATTACAGCATCAGGCGGAGGCGTCACCGCTTCTGGGGGCGAAGCCATGCTACAGCCTGAATTTGTGCGAGACTTTTTCCAGGCCGCGCAAGCCAAAGGCATTCATACCTGCTTAGACACCAACGGATATATCCGCAAGCACACGCCTGTGATTGATGAAGTGCTTGATGCGACCGATTTGGTGATGCTCGATCTCAAACAGCTCAATGATGAAGTTCATGAAGATTTAGTCGGCGTATCCAATCGCCGTACTCTCGACTTTGCTCACTACCTACACAAAATCGGGCAAAAAACCTGGATTCGCTATGTGGTGGTTCCCGGCTATACGGATGATGATGATTCCGCTCACCGGTTAGGAAAGTTTATCAAAGACATGGATAATATCGAAAAAGTTGAATTGCTCCCTTATCACCAGCTTGGTGAACACAAATGGGAAGCACTGGGTTACGAATACGAGTTAAAAGACGTCAGCACACCATCAAAAGAAATGATGGATAACGTCAAAAACATTATTGCCAGTTATGGTCATAAGGTAATGTATTAACCTACGCGCCTCTGCGCTCTCTCTATCCGCCGGTCACCTTGTGGCCGGCTTTTTTACACTGACATCTCGCGTCTTTATGATTAAATTTCAAGTATTTATGATCACATCTCGCGCCGACGGGCTTTAGTCATTCGAATCGCTTCTCGAATAATACAATCACGCAACGGGTTATCTGCCGCATCCGCACGCCAAATAAAGGACAACGTGCGCCGCATATTCAGATCCGGTACGTTTAACGCCACCAGCTCTTCGCGCTCAATCCATTTCTCAACGTCTAGGTACGGCAAGCAACTAAGGTAGTTAGAATTCGCCACCAAGGTTCTTAGCACGGAGACCTGTTCATACTCTCGTCGGACATCAAGATCTTCGATCACCCCATGAATCGCGCTATCAAAGCTATGCCGTGTCCCGGCACCGGGTTCACGCAACACCCACTGGGCTTGTTCCAATTGCGCTAAGCTTACCTGATCGCGCTGCGCATAGGGATGATGCTTCCCCGCCACCACCACCAAGTGGTCATGACACCAGACTTGCTGCTTTAAACGGCTATCATCACACCGCCCTTCAATGATCCCCAGGTCATGCTGATAGCGCCGCACACTATCAATGACTTTTTGGGTATTTTTCACCGTAAAGTCGATTCTTAACTCTGGGAAATCACTATCAATAATACTGATAAGGTCTGGGATCAAATGCTCTGCTGCGGTCTGACTGGCAATTAAGGCAATATCACCACTAATAATGTGCTGACCATCAAACCCAGCTTCTATTTGTTGCGCATCAAACAATAACTGCCGTGCTTTGGGTCGCAGCCAGGCCCCCCAATACGTTAACGGCATTTGCTTCCCTTGCCGCTCGAATAACGGCCGCCCTAACAACTTTTCCAGTTGAGAGAGGGCCATGCTAGTAGCTGACTGCGTCAAAGCTAGTTGGTCGGCTGCTCGGCTCACACTGCCCGTCGCAGCAATCGCTTCAAACACGGCTAATTGCTTCAATGAGTACCGCATCCAGGCTCCTTATTGTCTTATTTTGATGGCAATAGACTATCAACTTTTGTGATAGTGACCCTAAGCAATATCAATTTTACTCCTGATAGACATGCGAATAGGCTGGATTTATTCACATTAGGTCTAAAAAGGAGTACAACTCGTATGTTGATGTGTCTTTGTCCTCGGGCACCCAGTGCCGAAAGAGGAGACAGCCAATGGTAAGTCCAACCCCAATTAAAACAGAGGGCCCCGCTGCATTGCTCGCCAACGCTGAAGCTTATGCAGAGAGTAAAACTCATAAATCGACCCGTATGGCGGTTGGATTGGCCATGATGGCAGGTCTCTTTATTGGGCTGGCTTTTGTGTTCTACCTCACGGTCACCACGGGCAGTAACGCCGGCTGGGGGATAACCCGATTGATGGGCGGGCTTGCCTTTAGCATGGGCTTAATATTGGTCGTGCTTGGCGGTGCAGAGCTATTTACCAGCACAGTGCTGTCTATGCTGGCTCGTGCCAATGGCAAAATCTCAACCCGCGGCCTGCTCTATACCTGGGCAAGAGTGTATTTCGGTAACTTGTGCGGTGCTCTACTGTTGGTGTTTATCGTGATGGTGGCAGGGCTATACCAGCTCGACGATGGCCAATGGGGATTAAACGCATTACATGTGGCCCAGCACAAGCTCCATCACAGTTGGATACAAGCCTTTGCACTCGGTGTGTTGTGTAACTTACTGGTCTGCTTGGCGATTTGGATGACCTTTACCTCGCAAAACCCGCTCACCAAAGCGGTGATGGTGATTCTTCCGGTTGCCATGTTTGTCAGCACCGGCTTTGAGCACAGTGTCGCCAATATGTTCATGGTGCCACTGGGCATGAGCATTGCCACCTTCGCGCCCGACAGCTTCTGGCAAGCAATAGGCAGCTCGCCCGCTGCTTTTAATGACCTCAACCTGATGCAGTTTATCAGTGCCAATTTAATCCCTGTCACGCTCGGCAATATCGTCGGTGGCGCGGGCCTAGTTGGCATGGGTTATTGGCTGATTATTAATCCCGAGAGAGAAAACAAAACAGCGCAAGTTTCATCATTGACGCTACCGTCTGCGACTTACCCTGAGAGAATGACTATGACCCAAGAAACCTTGACCATTGAAAAAAACATGAAGCCTGTCCAATGCGCCTTAAAAAGCGACCAGTTTGTGGCCGATGCATTGGAGCAACTCAACCGCTATCAATTACAAGGCGCACCGGTGGTCGACAAGCAAAATGAATTAGTCGGCTTTTTCTCGGTGCAAGATGTATTCGTCGATTTATGGTGGAACGATTACCAGCCTGATATGGATACTAAAGTCGAA
Source organism: Salinivibrio sp. ES.052 (assembly GCF_900141775.1). GTDB lineage: Bacteria > Pseudomonadota > Gammaproteobacteria > Enterobacterales > Vibrionaceae > Salinivibrio. The sequence continues at coordinate 1,528,351 of NZ_FSRI01000001.1, forward strand.
GATTTAATGCGCACCGAGGTACAGACGGTTGAAGCAGACCAATCGGTGATTGAACTGGCGCAATACATGAGCATTGACAACCAAGTACTGTATCCAGTCAGTGATGCGGGTATTGCCACGCGCTTTACCACCCAATCCGCGTTAGAGCGTGCTAAAACGCAAACACTATCTCGTCCTTACGTTTATCCCGTCATGGAAGACAACGTCTTAGTTGGCGTCATCAGCCGCTCGGATGTGGTACGAGCTCTAGCACCACTTTATGGTAATACGATGGATATTCTCCCTGCCGATGCCAAAGATGGGCTCGTGACCGCCTAATAAAAACGCAAACACGCCTCAGACCGGTCACTGAGGCGTGTCGCTTTTAAAGTCAGTCGTGGTCAGGCTGCACTCAAATTAGGCATTTGACGACGCCCTCTTAGGTAAGCGATCCACATATACACCGCGGTACTGAGCAAGCAACTAGCGAGGTACATCATCAACCCTTGCTCACCAGAAAACGCTTGATGCGCCAGCACAGGGCCACTCACGGAGCCAACGCTGTAAGCAAGTAAAAGCGCCTCCGTGGCGGCGACGATCTTACCCGGAGCTAGCGTTGCGCAGGCGTAAGCAATGGCTACGGGATAAATAGCAAATACGGCACCACCCAGTATCACAAGCCCGACGCCAAGCCACCAATGACTGTTTGCAACCATAATGGTGACGATAGCCAGCAACCCCACCACCGATAAGTAAAACATCAAAAGAACTCGGTTCACTCTTGTCGAGATGCCTCCCAGCAGCGGCTGACCCCCCATTCCGCCGACAATGACCAACGCCATCATCGCACCGATCTGCTGGTGATCGTCGACACGTTCCGCGAGATAAAGCGGTAATAAACCGTAGATCGCCCCCAACGTGAGTCCCGACACCATACAGGCGATATAGGCGGCTTTACGAATCGACCTCAATGTTCCCGAGTGTTCAACCGGCCCCATTTCTTGTGGCGGCTCACCATGGCGTACAAACAGGGGCACAATAATAGCAGCCGTCACGAGGCTACCGATCAACCAATAAGGCTGAGCGCCAGTGACGCCAACATAGCCAACTCCAAGCTGCCCCAAAGCATTCCCTCCATACAGAGCTGCCATATAAAAGCCCAAACGCTTGGCTCGTTGGCGCTCAGAATCGGCGATCAGTAACCAGGATTCAATCGTGACAAAGACTCCCGCTACCGCCATCCCTGCCACAAACCGTGATAATAGCCATACCCCTTGTGCTTTGATCGTGGCCATCGCGGCAATCGACAACAGCAGCACACTCATAAACAGCACTAATGCTTGGCGATGGCCGAACCGCGTGACAATACGCGCACTCCACAGGGCACCAAACAATAATCCCGCATAAAAGGCGCTCGCCAGCCACGCGGCCAATTCAGGCGGCAAGCCAAGCGGCATTAATGCTAATGGGATCAAGCTCATCAAATAGCCACTGGCCACAGCGAAGGCCGTTAAGCTCGCTAATGGCACCCATGGAAACGCAGACAGCGCCATACCGCTGCCACTCTGTGCAGATGGTTGATTGTTCATGACAGTTCGTTCAATTCTCAGATAAGTGGCACGGACGGCCGGGGCCGCTAATATGTGCCATTATTGAGGATGAATACAGCGAGCGTTTTTATTCGTCTCGATAAGAAAATTTGATGGATATAACCAGATGGCGCTCAACCTTCTGCCATCAACGCTCTGGCGACAAATACTCTCTATCATAAAAGGTACGCAACCAATGAGGGCGATACACTGCCATCACGGTCACCGCCATACCGTTAAGTAACGCCTCGGGAAACCACATCAGTAACGCAATTTGCAGGTAGTTATGCACAATCTCATGCCAGCTGTGACGATCGGCAGCCCAATACCAGAGCGAGGTCACCGATAGCTGGAAAACGATTGTCAGTGCCGCGCCGATAAACGCCGCAATAAAAATATAGATAAAAAGGTGACGGGTAAGATAATGATAACTCAGTGCGAAAATCGCATAGCTAAACAAAATAGGTAACACAGCCGTAGTCAGTGCTGTCATGCCGATATCGGCCAGCGGCATCAGCCCAAAAACGGCCATCAACGCTAGCGGAACAGTGGTAATCCAAATGGCAATCCGCCAGCCATGGCACAACGCCAAGGTCGTCACGCCCAAAAAGTGGATATCCAGCCCTTCTTTAATACCGGCCTGCAGTGCCCATAAAGCAAACAAAACCACTGCCGATGAAAACGCCAAGTGCTGATAACCCGATTCATCATGCAGCTTAGGGAAAAATTCACGCGGATAGGTCACAAACAACACACCCGCCCAAACTAACCAACCCATCCATTGCCAACCGCTAACTTCGGCTAACTCAAACATATTGCATCCTTAGTGAACCACTATGTGATAAAACCCAACGCGTGGGTGATAAAACCCAACGAGCGGGTGATAAACGTGCTACGGATATAGCTCAGATCAAGATCTCGTGAACATAGAGCTGTTAATCTCTGTCCATACCCTCATCGTTTGATGAATGATTATTGTACCTTTGAGAGTTAAGAGGCCAACCACCATGGATATGACCCCTGCACAACGTTTAATTTTATCTAACCAGTACCAACTAATGTGCCACCTCGATCCTGCTAACAACGAAAAGTACCGTCGCCTGCAAACCATTATTGAGCGCGGCTACGCGTTGCAAATGGCCGAGGTGATCAGCCAGTTTGAGGCACTGTGCGAAACACAATGCCGCGAGGTGATTGATATCATGGAAATGCACCATGCCATGCAAGCCTCTTATAACCTTCTTGATGAGGCCAATCAATCAGCCTTGTCGCCACGTCGTGTGCAATTTTGGGGCTTTGATGCTGCCACTGAAGGTGCTTTAGTACACTACGTGCGCTTTTTAGTCGATACAGAAGGGCTGTACCCGCAATTTGACCAAGGTGAACATCACTTTAACAGCCAAATGCCAATGCGTGACAAATACCGCCGCATGCTCGACGTATGGCGTAACTGCCCACGCCAATTCCACCTGAGCTTAACCGAAATCGAGAAGATACTCGCCGCCTAGTGGATTGCGCCAACCGCTGACATTGATAGCCAGAGGCGCTTAACCGCATCACACTATGCATTCGATTACGCAGCCGCCCTACTTGGCGGCTTTTGGGTTTCTCACCGCGCGAACTTGTCGAACGCCACACAAGCCCGTACCCTTAAGCGCATCAAAACCAAGACATAGATCCCCATGATTTATCAATGCCCGCTGTGCCAACAGCCCCTGCAAGCCAAGCCACGTGGTGCTTATTGCGCTGACAATCATCAATTTGATCGCGCTAAAGAAGGCTACCTCAACCTATTGCCCGTGCAATTCAAACGCTCCAAAGATCCGGGTGACAACAAAGCCATGACCCAAGCGCGTCGTGCATTTTTAAACGCAGGGCACTATGCGCCGATGCGACAAGCGATGATCGACGCCCTCACCCAAGCACTCGACCAAGAGAGCCAAACCATTTTAGACGTCGGCTGCGGCGAAGGGTATTACACTCATGCGATCGCCGATCAAACCGCCTCACAACAGTGGTCCGTCTATGGGCTCGATATTGCCAAAATTGCCATACGTTATGCGGCTAAGTGGTATCCACAATGTCAATTTTCGGTCGCTTCGTCGCAACGTCTACCCTTTGCCGACAATAGCCTAGATGGTGTGGTCCGTATTTATGCCCCCTGCAATGGCGAAGAGCTTGACCGTGTGATCAAGCCCGGCGGCGTCGTTGTCACGGTAACGCCGGGTCCTCGTCATCTATTTCAACTGAAAGCGGGTATCTACGATGAGGTGCGCTTGCACGAAACACCACCTGAAGCACTGCCCGGCTTCCAACTTGAAAGTGAGCGCTCGCTACACTACCCCATGACACTGACGGGAGAGCAAGCGATAACATTGTTACAAATGACGCCGCTTGCATGGCGTGCCTCCGATGCATGGCGTAACACCTTGGCGAATGCCATCGACTTTGAATGTGAAGCCGACTTTACCTTGCGTGTTTACCGTCATCACGCAGGCCCCCATTAAGGCGAAAGGAGACATATGATGCATGCTCGCCAGCGAATCACTCACTATGCTCGTTACCGTTTGTCATACGCCGCCTGCATAGTGTTTGCAGTCGGTTTAGTGCTAAGCCCAGCCGTCCAAGCAACGCCTGATTCCGTGAATACCTTATATGATTATCAAGCAACCACGCCAAGCGGTCAGCCTCTTAGTCTGATCCAAGTAGCAGATCACGTTGAAAACGCAGATATAGTACTGATTGGTGAATGGCATAGTCATCCAGGGGTGCATCGTTTTCAGACTGAATTACTGAACCAACTCGCCGATCGTCACCCAGTCGCACTGTCTATGGAACAATTCAGCCGCGATGCGCAACCGGTTGTCGAACAATACCTATCGGGTGACATAGGCGAAGATACCTTCAAGCGTCGTGCTAACGCCTGGGATAACTATGATGGCAGCTATCGTCCATTAATGGAGTTAGCCAAGCAGCGCCAAATCGACGTCATTGCAGCAAACGCACCCAAATCGATGGTCAGTTGCATCGGTCAACAAGGCTTGACCTACTTAAGCGGACTGTCTGATGAGCAACGCAGCTGGTTTGCCAAAACGATTGATACCCAAGATTCGCCTTATAAACAAAAGTTTAAAGCCAACATGCACCATGGCACCTCCAGTCAGACCAACGCACAGTACGCAGCCCAATTAGCCTGGGATGCCACCATGGCAGAAAGCATGGTGCGTTATCATCATCATCACCCTGACCGCCAAATTGTGCATATCGCGGGGCGCTTTCATATCGCCGAAGGCATAGGCACAGCCGCTCAAATCCAAGCACGTGACAATGATCTGACTATCGCGCTGATCACCGCAGTCAGTGATAACACCACACTAATGAAAGACGCCCCTGATTATCGCTTACACGTCATGCCCATGCCTCAACGCTGGCAATCGATGGAAGAAATGCGCAAGGCCGTGGGCACGATGAAGCGTAACGGCCCATCTCGCTGCCAATCAGAAAATAGCGATATATAGACACATCAACAGCTAAAAAAACGCGCGCCCAACGGGGCGCGCGTTTTTTTAGTTGGTTCTCGTATGGCAGCGGACTAATCGGTTAGCGTCTCAGGGCTTAAAACCAACGGTCTAATGCCGCTCGGTCAACCTTAAAGGCACGACTAAGAGCTTGAGCCAGCTCTTTATATTTGGGCTGATTTTTGATGGGCTGCATCGTGTGCCCTTCACTGGTAATTTTTTGGTGAAGCTCACGGTACCACCCCGCTAACGCTGGGGGAAGTGGGGTATCACGGCGCTTGCCTAACCACCATAAGCCTTGAAGGGGTAAGCTCAGGGCAAATAAGGCGACAATCACCGCTTGCGGCATACCCTGCATGTTATTAGCAGCCATCTGTAGCAACACACTAATCGCCGCCACAGCAGGCATAACCTTAATCGCGAAGCGTGTCATGGTTATCACCCGGTTCTCTGGGAAAACCGGCATTAGCTCCTTACGCATCGGCCATTCCTGCATATATTTCTGACCGTCTTGCAGGCAGCGCCAGATTGATTTGTTCGTTGCCATACCTACCTCACTTGTTCAGTGTGACTAAAGTTGACTGTCACTCAACTTTTACAATAAAAACTAAACAAAATGTTTAAAAACTTTCAAAATTAGCCAGTATTGCTCAAAAAATTTTTGTTATCTGTATCAAGTCCCGCTATCCTTAGCGCACTTTATCATTGTTGCTCGGATTCGATTGTCTCGCAACCTAATCCGGTTGTGCTCAATGGAGCGTTCACTTATCCAGGACGGATTAAAGATAGTTCTTTCCCCGCGACAAGGCATGAGATAATTCTTTTTTGAAAAGGTAGTGTCTCAGTTTGTCCACTATTCTTTTTGTTCCATACACTCTGTCTCACGAAACATAGGTAGTCATACATGTCAAAGCTGGTTCTCGTACTGAACTGCGGAAGCTCCTCTTTGAAGTTCGCCATTGTCGACGCACAATCAGGCGATGAGCATCTCACCGGTCTTGCCGAATGCCTTCACCTTCCAGAAGCCCGCATCAAGTGGAAAATGGACGGTAAGCATGAAGCCCTACTGGGCAACGGCGCTGCGCACACTGAAGCCCTCACCTTCATTGTAGACACAATTCTGGCCTCGAAACCTGAGCTAGCCGAGAACCTAGGAGCTGTCGGCCATCGCGTTGTTCACGGCGGTGAACACTTTACCCAATCAGCATTGATTACGGACGAAGTGTTGAAAGGGATCCAAGATGCTGCGAGCTTCGCCCCATTACACAACCCAGCGCACATCGTAGGGATTGAAGCGGCGAAAAAAGCGTTCCCTGCACTGAAAAACGTGGCAGTGTTCGATACCGCGTATCACCAAACCATGCCAGAAGAAGCGTATCTGTATGCGCTACCTTATAAATTGTATAAAGAGCACGCTATTCGTCGCTACGGCATGCACGGCACTTCACACTTCTTTATTGCCAACGCCGCCGCTGAGCAGCTCGGTAAGCCTGTTGATGAAGTCAACATCATTAACTGCCACCTCGGTAATGGCGCGTCTGTTTGTGCGATTAAAAACGGCAAATCCGTCGATACCTCGATGGGGATGACCCCATTGGAAGGCTTGGTCATGGGCACCCGTTCCGGTGACCTAGACCCAGCGATTATCTTCCACCTGCACGATGCATTGGGTTACAGCGTTGAGCAAATCAACACCATGCTGACCAAAGAGTCCGGCCTGCAAGGCTTGACCGAAGTGACCTCGGATTGCCGCTTTGTCGAAGACAACTACGGCGAAAAAGAAGAAGCCACCCGTGCAATGAACGTGTTCTGCCACCGTCTTGCTAAGTACGTAGCAAGCTACACCGCAACCTTAGATGGCCGCCTTGACGCAATCGTCTTCACCGGCGGTATCGGTGAAAACTCAGGTCCAATCCGTGAATTGGTGCTAGAGCGTCTATCTCTACTCGGTGTTGACGTCGACAAAGAACGCAACCTAAAAGCTCGCTTTGGCGGTGAAGGGGTGATTACCACTGACGAAAGCCGTGTGCCCGCAATGGTGATTTCAACCAACGAAGAGTTGGTCATTGCGCAAGACACTGCGCGCCTAACTGGCCTGTAAGACCATTTCCAACGGCTGATTCCACTCAGCCGTTTTTGTATTCGTGCCGGACCTCCGGCACGCCAATCAGATAGTAAGAGGAAGTCAACGTGTCCCGTACTATTATGCTAATCCCTATCGGCTCCGGCGTCGGCTTGACCAGTGTCAGTCTTGGCGTCATGCGAGCGATGGAGCGTAAAGGCGTTCGCGTCTCGTTTTTCAAACCCATTGCCCAGCCACATCACGGCAATGACACCGATGTGACCGATCTGACGACAGAAATCATTCACGCTAACAGTGATATGAAAGTCGCCGAATCCATGTCGATGAATCAAGCGGAAAACTTGCTGCGTTCGGATCAAGAAGATGTGCTGCTCGAAGAAGTGCTCGCGCGCTTTACCCGTGCCACTGAAAACGCAGAAGTTGCGCTCGTCGAAGGCTTGGTCACCACGCGTAACCATCCATTCGCGAACCAGATTAACTACGAAATCGCCAAGACGCTGGACGCGGAAATCGTGTTTGTGACCACCCCTGGAACAGACAACCCTGCCCAGCTGAAAGAGCGTATCGAGTTTGCCTGCACCAACTTTGGTGGCAGCAAAAACGGCAATATCTCTGGTGTGATCATCAACAAGCTTAACGCCCCTGTTGACGATGCTGGCCGTACGCGCCCTGATCTGTCAGAAATCTTTGACGAAGCGGACGGCGCACGCCCCACCAACGTTGAAGTGATGCAAATCTTCAACTCCAGCCCAATTCGCGTGCTGGGTTGCGTGCCATGGAAAATCGATCTGATTGCCACCCGTGCCAGCGACATGGCGAAGCACTTGAATGCTACCATCATCAACGAAGGTGAAATTCACTCACGTCGCATCAAGAGCATTACTTTCTGTGCGCGTTCAATTCCAAACATGGTTGAACACTTCCGCCCAGGCTCCTTGCTAGTGACCTCGGCTGACCGTCCTGACGTTATCGTTGCAGCCTGTTTGGCCGCGATGAACGGCGTGGAAATCGGTGCGCTGCTATTGACCGGTGGCTATGCCATTCCTGATCAATTAAAAGCCCTGTGTGACCGTGCTTTCGAAACTGGCCTGCCAGTATTCACCACCGCGGGCAACACCTGGCAGACCTCACTCAACCTGCAAAGCTTCAGCCTCGAAGTCCCGGCTGACGATAAAGCCCGTGTTGAGTTTGTGAATGATCATGTCGCTAGCCACATCGATGGTAACTGGATTGAATCGCTGAGCTCGGGATCTAACCGCGAGCGTCGCCTCAGCCCGCCTGCGTTCCGTTATCAGCTGACTGAATTTGCACGCCGAGCCGCTAAGCGCATTGTGCTACCCGAAGGTGACGAACCACGCACCATCAAGGCAGCGGCTATCTGTGCCGAGCGTAAAATCGCGGAATGTGTGCTGCTGGGTAATCCAGAAGAAATCAAACGCGTTGCCGACCAGCAAGGTGTCACCCTAGGGGCAGGCGTCGAAATTATCGATCCGGTGAAAGCACGCGATAAATACGTGGCACGCTTGGTCGAATTGCGTAAGAGCAAAGGCATCACCGAGGTGATTGCGCAAGAGCACCTAGAAGACACCGTGGTACTAGGTACCATGATGCTGGAAGCCAACGAAGTGGACGGGCTGGTCTCTGGCGCGGTTCACACCACGGCTAACACCATCCGCCCACCGCTGCAGATCATCAAGACAGCCCCGAATGCCTCATTGGTTTCCTCGGTCTTCTTCATGCTGCTGCCTGAGCAAGTACTGGTATACGGTGACTGCGCGATCAACCCGGATCCAAATGCAGAGCAACTGGCTGAAATCGCGATTCAATCTGCCGACTCTGCCGCCGCATTCGGTATTGAACCGCGCGTCGCGATGATCTCCTACTCAACCGGCAGTTCAGGTAAGGGGGCAGACGTGGATAAAGTTCGCGAAGCCACCCGTCTCGCCAAAGAGAAACGTCCTGATCTGATCATTGATGGCCCGCTGCAGTACGACGCCGCGATCATGGAGAACGTAGCCAAATCGAAAGCGCCGGATTCACCGGTTGCCGGTAAAGCGACTGTGTTTGTCTTCCCAGACTTGAACACCGGTAACACCACCTACAAAGCAGTACAACGTTCTGCCGAGTTGGTCTCTATCGGTCCAATGCTGCAAGGCATGCGCAAGCCAGTGAATGACTTGTCACGTGGCGCACTGGTTGACGATATTGTCTATACCGTGGCACTGACAGCGATTCAGGCTAAGCAAGCAGAAGAGAAAGGCCAAGCGTAAGCCTCGCTCTCCTGTCTGAACAAAAGCCAGCGCCCAGTCGCTGGCTTTTTTGCGTCTTATGTCCCGTCCTGAAATACGTTGACATAAAGAGGACTTCTTTATGACAACATCAAGTAATTCAAGCCGTAAGCGCACGCAACGTGATTACACCTTAGCCTTTAAATTAGGCGTTGTAGAGCGTGTTGAAAAAGGCGAAATGACGTACAAACAAGCTCAAGCCCGTTTTGGCATTCAGGGCCGCTCAACGGTACTCGTCTGGCTCAGAAAACATGGTAGACTCGATTGGTCGAAGCCATTTCAGCATCCCCTTATGCCACATTCAAAAGAAACCCCATCCGAAACTATCAAGCGCCTTGAGCGTGAGTTAGCCGAAGAGAAACTGCGTAACCAAATCCTCAATGGTATGGTCGATATCATGGACAATGAGTACGGAGCCGGCCTCAGAAAAAAGTACTTATCCGGTACATCTGGCAAGCCAAAGCCAAAAGTAAAATAAAGTTAGCGGCGGCATGTCGTGCCACAGGCATTTCTCGGCAAGGTGTCTATCAAGCCGTTGCTCGAATGGAAAGCCGAAGAGCTGAACTATCAATCATCAGAGACTGGGTCCAATACTGGCGTAAGTATATGCCGAGGTTAGGGGCGCGTAAGCTCTACGCGTTGGTAAAGCCCAAGCTAGTTGAACACGAAATTAAGCTAGGGCGAGACGGGTTTTTTAGCTATCTGAGAAGCGAAGGCTTACTGGTTAAACCCAAGAAAAGCTACACAAAAACTACGTGTAGTAAGCACTGGATGAAGAAGCATCCTAACCTGCTAAAAGAAGACGGACTGCATGATGCTGCGCATGTACTGGTCAGCGACATCACTTATGTTGAATCAGACCAAGGTGTGCACTATCTGTCACTGGTGACCGATGCCAACTCACGCAAGATAGTGGGTCATCACGTTAGCGAAGATATGAAAGTCGACAATGTAGTGAAAGCGCTGAAAATGGCCGTCAAAGATAAGCGCTATATCGGCAATGCGGTACATCACTCAGACCGAGGTTCGCAATACTGCTCAGCCGTTTATCAGAGTGCGCTACAGGAGAGTCAAATCCAGCCGTCGATGACGGATGGTTATGATTGCTACCAAAACGCGTTAGCGGAAAGAGTCAATGGCATACTGAAGCATGAGTTTTTACTGTACCGGTGTAAGACACTGACAGAGCTTAAAATACTGGTAAAAGAATCGATAGCGATATACAACGAAATGAGACCGCACCTAAGTTTAAGTATGGCAACCCCCAATCAGGTGCATAATAAAAAAGGCCAGCTACTGGAGCTGGCCTAAAAACTGTCAACCTATATTAGGACGGGACATTACCTCACAACGTAATGAGCCACCGAGATCTAGCATAACCCTCCATCCTTGTTTTGGAGTCGATGATGGCGATTAATTTTGATCCCGTTAGGCTACGCCGCACCCTGCACCAACACCCTGAATTGTCCAACCACGAAGCGCAAAGTGCCCGCACGATTGCCGCTCAGTTACGTGCCTTTGGTTTTACCCCTCATACCGATATCGGTGGGCATGGCATTGTGGTAGACATTGCAGGTCACGAGCCGGGACCAACGACCTTGTTACGCGCCGATTTTGATGCCTTACCCATTCAAGAGCGTGCCCCGCTGGAGCATGCCTCCTGCCACGATGGCATTATGCATGCCTGTGGCCACGATGGGCATGCCACTGCTTTATTGATGGTGGCACACACCCTCGCGCAACAACCGCCGCAGCAAGGCTCCGTCTTACTCGCCTTTCAACCCGCCGAAGAAACCGGCGAAGGCGCGGCACGTCTGTGTGCCGATCCGCTTTTAGCCACCCGCCACATCGATAATGTGTATGCCTTTCATAACCTACCAGGCTTTGCCCAACATCAGATCGTGGTGCGCCCAGGCACCTTTGCCTGCGCCTCAACCGGTGTGGCGATAAAACTGCATGGCAAAACGTCCCATGCTGCTTACCCAGAGCGCGGGATCAGCCCTGCAAACGCCATGAGTGAAGTGATGACATCTTTGATGCAACTGCCGGAGCAGCATCAACCTGCGTTTAGCCTTGTCACCTTGGTCCATGCACAGCTTGGTGAGCTCGCCTTTGGCGTATCGCCCGGTGATGCTATCGTAATGGCCACACTACGCAGCGATGACAACGCCACCTTCCACGCGATGAAATCTAGCCTCACGGCCACGATTGACACGATCGCTAAGCGTGCAGAGCTTGAAGTATCCATTGAATGGCATGAGCCCTTTACAGCCGCCTACAATCATCCGGCTCATCACACGCATGTAGTTGAAGCGGCGAGCGCCCTCGATTTAACTATCGAAACACTGGCTGAGCCCATGCGTTGGTCGGAAGATGTGGCTGAGTTTCTCGCCCGTTGGCCCGGCGCATTATTTGGCATTGGCAGCGGCGAACACCATCCACAGCTACACAACCCCGACTATGATTTCCCCGATGCAATTTTATCCACGGCACATGATCTATTCTGCGCCTTGGTGGCACGCCATCACGGCATGGAAATATCCCCTATGGCAGAATAAAAGCTCGTAGAATAGAAACTCGCGTAAATAAAAAATAGGCCTTTTACGGTATTCGCAAAAGGCCTGTGCATCGCACTCAGCGCATTATCAGCACGCTAACTCACCACCGTTAGAACGACCACTGAGTGCCAATGGTAATGGTGCGGCCCGGATCCGGCATGCTCACCACCGAGCCAGGCTGGATGGTATAACGATCCGTCAGGTTATTAACGGTGATAAAAACACTGGCATCCGGCGTGATGTCGTAGTGGCTATAAATATCCACCAAATATTCTGACGGGATCGCCACCACAGGGCTTGCAGCGCCGGTGCCTGTCAACCAATCCGCAGGGTTAGACTTGCCGCTGTGATAACGCACCGTGGTACCGATATCAAGCCGATCATCCAACCATTTATGGCCAATGTTAAGGTGCCATTTACGCTCTGGGGGGATCCGGGTCGGCGTAGTACTCCACGCAAAGCCCAAGCCGTTACAACGTGCCATGCCAGAGCGTTCGGCCTGATCTTGCGAACACACCTGTACCCTGTCGTAAAACGTGGCGGAGAAGTGGCTATAGAAGCCTTGGTACGCGTAATGCGCTTGCAACTCGAACCCAGACAGCGACAACTCGTCATAATTGGTAAAGGTAAAATTACTGCGCCAAGACGGCAGGTTAGGGGTACGATCAAGCACGCCACCCGAAATAAAATCACTGACATGATTATTAAAGTAAGACACCGTCATGGCGGCGCGACGTGTTTGCGCCAGCCCCAGTTCTTGTAACCAAGCTCGACCATCTAAACTCACGCCGTACTCTTGGTTGAACGACACTTCAGGGTCCAGCGGGTTGTAAGGGTTATAGCTGAACACCTCGTTGGATATGGTCACTTCATACAAACTCGGTAACCGCGCGGTGCGAGAGAGTTTGGCAAACACAGAAGCCGAAGGGTTGATGTCATAATGCAACTCGCCCATCAGATCCCACTCGCCGCGATAGTGCAAGGATTGCTGGGTTTGCTTATCCAGCGATTGCGCCTCATGCCAGTTCACCCCAAGTTTTGCGGTCACCGGCGAGAGATCAATTTCACTATTGGCAAACACACTCCATTCTGAGCGTTTTCCGTGGCGTGAGGTCGGTTCAGTGGTATAGAACTTGTTGGTGTCACCGCGCGGTTCAAGGGTTTCTTTAGTGTAAGACACGCCATAATCCACACTTACCGGTAAGTTTTCCCATTCACTGCGGTTGGCGATGCTCGCACCGTGACGATCATTCTGATATTCATGCAGGTATTGCTCAGCATTACTGCCTTTCGCCCACAACCCGTTGTATTGATTGAGCTTAGCCGACGTATGCCAGGCATTCGCGTGCAGATTCAGCCAGCTTTGCGATGGCGAGGTGTAGCGATAATTCGCGCTATAAGCATCCACATCCGCCGTCCCCAATCCCCATTGGGGCATGACAGTACCTTCTTCTCGCTCATCGGTATACCAATAGGCCATCAGCACTTCGCCCGCTTCTTGGCGGTGGTGTCGATAGCTAATATCCGCTTGATGCCCATTACCAAATTCTTTGTCCAGTTTGGCCAACCAGGAATCACTCTCAAAGCTGGTATTACCCACTTCTTGGCCCGCGCCAATCACAGGTTCTTCGTAGCGTTCAATGCCCTTTTTACCGGCAAAGTGGTTGCCTTTTTTACGATGGCTAAATGCCAGCACACCACCGAGCCCATCACCCTGATACCCCAGCCCTACCATTGCAGAGCCATTATCAAAGCCATGATGATCACTACGATCGGCCAAGCGATAACGCAATTGTTCGACGGTATCATCACTCACGCGCGGCGAACGACTATTATTGTGGGCACGCAATTTCACCACGGCGCCGAAGCCCTCGCCATCGCGAACAATGTCTGTGGCATTGAGTGTGGTGGCCGTTATCGTGCCGCCAATCGCGCCACTGGCATAGGCCGAGCGTCCAATCGTCGCTCCCTTTTCGACCGACAGAGACGACAACAAATCCGTATCAATATAAGTGCGATCACTGACACCCTGATAGCCACGCGACGTATGCGTCGACTGCAAACTGCCATCAATCAGCATCGCTACTCGCCCATGCCCTTGCAGGCCACGAATACCCGGGTCAATCGCCCCTGCTTCGTTATGCATGTTATTGAGCTGAATACTGGTGTTGCCCGAAAACACATCCGCGTTACTGATCCCGCGAACCTTATCCAAATCATCGCGTATCATTAGCGCATCGGAAAAGCGATCAGCATTCACCACCACGGTATCGATCGGCGCGTCTTTTTCAGGCGTCTCCTCTGCCGGTGCGGCAAAGGCGAAAGAAGGAAAAGCAAAAAAGGTAAGAATAAAAGAGGCGACTGGCTTTAACTGCATTGAACATTCCCCGTCAATAAAAAGCGACGGGGATGATAATGCAAATAGTTATCGTTTGCCAATCTTATTTAACGCGAATAATTAAGTAACAAGACGCTCAACAACATACAGGGTAGGCGCTCACCCCAGCGCCAGCCAGACGCCCACGCCCACCATCAAGGTGCCCGCGACACGGTTGAGTAATTGCACGTTGCCTCTTTGCTGCAAAAACTGGCGCAACGTGCGACCACCGCTGGCATACAGCATCAAGCAGCTAAATTCGGTCAACAGAATAATCAACACCAGCACACTTAACTGGCTAGGCAGTGCCAATTTAGGATTAATAAACGGTGGCAACAGCGAGATCATAAATGCCCAGCCTTTCGGGTTGGCAATCGCGGTGACAAACCCTTGGGTCGCCAATGACAACGCAGACGCTTCACTGGGGCTAGCGTCATCATCCTCTTCGGGAATGGCCATTTTCCCGCGAGATCGCCACATTTGTATCCCAAGAAACGCCAGATAGGCACCACCGACGTACTTGAACACTTGGAAGATCGAGGGATAGTTGAGCATCATCGCCGCCACCCCAATCACCGAGGCAATGGCTACCAACCCAACCCCAATTAATTCGCCCCACATCATATGCAGGCTACGCTTAACGCCGATGGTCATTCCCAGCGTCATCGAGAGGGTCATACACATTCCAGGCGTCACCGAGACGAGGAAAAAGGTGGGGATGAACAAGGAAAGCATGGTGGTATCAATCAAAGCAGTTGGCATAAAGTATAATCAGAACAAAGCACTACAGGGGCTCTTAGTAAACGCCCTTTGCCGTTTAAGATCAAGCCTACTGTTGAGTTTATAACCAGATATTTAGCCTTATTGCCATTTAGACGTCCAGAAGTAAAAATATCCATTGACTTCATTTTGACGAACTCATAGCATCAATAACCAGAGCGACGGCAAGAATGCGGGATAAGCCGCTGAGTGAGTCTGCTGTGATCAAATTTATCGCCAAGGACATGTGATGATTGAGATAACCAAACTCAACAAGGTATTCGAACTCGGGGAACGCCGAATTCATGCCCTTAACGACATCAACTTATTTATTCCCAAGGGGAAAGTATTTGGTGTGATCGGTGCCTCCGGTGCAGGGAAAAGTACCCTGATCCGGATGGTTAACCTGCTCGAACGCCCCACCAGCGGCTCGGTCAAAGTGGGAGGGGTTAACCTGACCGCGCTGCCAAACCGCCAGTTGACCCAAGCGCGCCGTAAAATCGGGATGATTTTCCAACACTTTAATCTGCTTTCGTCACGCACCGTGTTCGACAATATCGCCCTGCCGCTTGAGCTAAGTGGCTCGAGCCGCGATGAGATTGAAACACGCGTGAGCGAGCTGCTCGATTTGGTTGGATTGACAGACAAACGTGATGTCTACCCTGCCAGCCTCAGTGGCGGACAAAAGCAGCGTGTGGCCATTGCTCGTGCACTGGCGCCAAGCCCAAATGTGTTGCTCTGTGATGAAGCCACCAGCGCACTAGATCCAGCCACCACCCAATCGATTTTGTCGTTGCTGCAAACCATCAACCAAAAGCTCAACCTCACCATTTTACTGATCACCCACGAAATGGATGTGGTCAAACGTATCTGTGACGACGTCGCTATCATTGGCGATGGCGAGCTCGTCGAGTCCGGCCCAGTTGGCGAGATTTTTGCGCATCCCAAATCCGACTTGGCCAAACAATTTATTCGTTCAACCCTCGACTTGTCAGTGCCGCATGATTTTGCCCAGCGCTTACAAAAAGAATACTTTGAAGGCAGCTACCCCTTGGTGCGCCTCGAATTTACCGGTGCGACGGTCGATGACCCATTAATCAGCCAGATCTCGCGTCTGTTTGATATCGACATCAGCATTTTAAGCTCAGATATCGACTACGCCGGCGGCGTGAAATTCGGCCTACTGCTTGCGGAAATTATGGGTCCGAAAGAGGCGGTTGAAAACGCCATTACTTACCTCAACAAGCATCATGTCAACACGGAGGTACTTGGCTATGTTGATTGATCAACTCACCCAATGGGTGAATGAAAACACCGCCCTTATCAATTTGCTGCTCGAAGCCACCGGCCAAACTCTGTATATGGTGTTTGCCTCTGGCATCATGGGCTTTGTGATTGGCATCCCATTAGGCGTGTTACTGCATGTGACCAAACCCGGTGGTTTGCTGGGCCAACCACAAGTTAACCAGGTGCTCGGCGCGATTGTGAACATTGGTCGCTCCATCCCTTTTATTATCTTACTGGTTGCGATTATTCCGTTTACCCGCATGGTGGTTGGCACCTCGATTGGTACCGCGGCGGCGATTGTGCCACTTACCGTCGGCGCCATTCCGTTTATTGCCCGCTTGGTTGAAGGCGCCTTACTGGAACTACCGGCTGGGCTGGAAGAAGCGGCCAAAGCGATGGGCGCGAACCCATTCCAAATTATTTACAAAGTGCTCATACCTGAAGCGTTACCCGGCATCATCAATGGCGCAACCATTACCTTGGTCACCTTGGTGAGCTACTCGGCCATGGCCGGTGCGGTCGGCGGCGGCGGTCTCGGGGATGTGGGTATCCGCTATGGCTATCAGCGCTTTGACACCACCGTCATGCTGATCACGGTTGTGATGCTGGTGGTCTTAGTACAAGCGATTCAATCTTTTGGTGATTACTTGGTGCGACGCGCCGATCACCGCTAAATCAAACACAATAATGATGAATATGTTTCGAACAGGGAGATAGACAATGAAAACCACCATTAAAACACTGCTAGCCACACTCGGATTGGCATCAACCCTTGCCCTTACCGGCTGTGGTGAAAAAGAGCCTGCCGTGCAAGACAACAGCAAAATCACCGTTGGCGTCATGGCCGGTGAAGAAGCACAAGTGGCTGAGCATGCAGTGAAAGAAGCGAAAAAGCTCGGCCTTGATGTAGAGTTAGTGACTTTTACCGATTACGTCTCGCCGAACGCGGCACTGGATGATGGCTCGGTCGACGTGAATGCTTTCCAACACAAACCTTACTTGGACGCACAAATTAAAGACCGTGGTTATGAGTTCGCGATTGCCGGCAACACCTTTGTGTATCCGATTGCGGCGTATTCTTACAAGCTAGATAGCGTCGAGGATCTACCAGAAGGCGGTAAAATTGCCGTGCCTAACAACCCATCGAACCTGGGCCGTTCACTGGTATTGCTTGAGCAGCAAGGCATCATCAAGCTCAAAGAAGGCGCAGGCATCAACGCCACCAAACTGGATATCGTTGAGAACCCGAAAAACGTAGAAATCATCGAGCTAGAAACCCCACAACTGCCTCGCTCATTGGAAGATGTGGACTTGGCTATCATCAACAACACCTTTGCCGCCGGCGTGGGCCTAACGCCAAGCAAAGACGGTATCTTTGTTGAAGACAAAGAATCACCCTACGTGAACCTGATTGTGGCACGCAAAGACAACGTCGACGCAGAAAACGTCAAAACCTTTGTTAAAGCCTACCAAACTGATGCGGTTTACAACGCCGCGATGGAAATCTTTGACGGCGCAGTGGTAAAAGGCTGGTAAGCCACTAAGCTCAACACACTGAAATGACGAAGCCCGCGCTGAAAAGTGCGGGCTTTGTTTTTAGTGGTGGCATTACAGCTCCCGGTAATCCCCCTCACCGCTCAACACATTCAGCATTACTTGACCCCCATAGCAGCGGCCAGTCATCATACTCTCCCCATTTTTACGCTTAGTGTGCGGTCATGCGTCTTGAATACACCGGCCCGATGCCAGAATGTATCGGCTTTCTTTTACTGCCCCGCTTCTCGATGATGGCCTTTTTCTCTGCCGTCGAGCCACTGCGTATTGCCAACCAAATCAGTGGCGAAGCGCTATTTGATTGGCAAATGATCAGTGAAGATGGCAAACCGGTGAAGGCCTCTAACGGCATGTCACTGCTGGCTGACAAAGCGATTGATGCGGTGCATGACCTGCCCTCGCTGGCCGTGTGTAGCGGGTTCGATCCTGAAGCCTATTTAAGCCGCCCCTTAATGCGCTGGCTGCACCGTCTTGATGCGGCGGGGTGCGCGCTCGGCGGGCTCGATACCGGCTGCTTTTTGCTAGCCGCTGCCGACTTGCTTAAAGGGGAACGTGTCACCTTGCATTGGGAAAGCCTGCCCTCGTTTCAAGAGCGCTTCCCGGAGGTGAAAACCTCAGATGAGCTATTTGAACTGGGACCGCGGCGCTTCTCATGCGCGGGGGGCGCAGCTGCGATGGACATGGCACTGGATGTGATTGCGCGTCGTCACGGCACCCAACTAGCCATCGACGTCTCTGAGCAGCTGGTGCACGAGCGCATTCGTACTCGGCGCGATCAGCAGCGCATGACACTCGCCCGCCGTTTAGGCACCCATCGACGACGTCTGGTCGAAGCGGTGGATGTGATGGAACGCCATATAGAATCGCCCCTGTCTTTGGCCGAGGTGGCTCAGCGCAGCGGTATTTCACTTCGTCATTTGCAACGGCTTTTCGACAGCGAGCTAAAACAGTCCCCGCGAAGCTGGTATGTGGGATTAAGGCTAGAGCGAGCCCGTTACTTGCTAAAAGAAACCGATCTCGATGTGTTATCCGTGGGGTTGGCGTGTGGCTTTAGCTCAAGCTCGAGTTTTTCCCGCGCGTTTCGCACCCATTACGACGTGTCGCCGCGCCAGATGCGCAAAGCCCAAAACCAGCCGCTCACCCCGCCACCTTAATCAGCAACGGAATGAGCAGCTTGTCTCGCGGTTAGCGCGTCACGGTGCGACGCCTTAAACCGCTATTTGTTGACGACTCGCTATTTTTTAGCGGCCACTAGCGAGCGGCGCGATTCACCAAACAGCGAGATCAGCACCCCGGCAGTCATCACCAGGATCACCACGCTCAGTGGCAAGGCAGCGGCGATCAACGCCGTCTGTAGCGCTTTAAGGCCACCGGCCATCAGCAGCGTCGCCGCCACCAAGCCAATCACCACGCCCCAGATAATGCGGAAACGCCGCGGCGGCTCTTCGTCACCCAGAGATAAGATGGTTGTCAGCACCAGGGTGCCTGAGTCCGACGAGGTCACAAACCAGCTCATCAGCAAGAACACCATCAAGGCCGAGAGTATCCAGCCGAACGTTCCCGTACCAACAATGCCATCGGCAGCCGCAAACAGAGCCGCTGGTAATTCCCAAGCATTGACTAAGTCAATAATGCCGGCACTACCCACGCCGCCACTGGCATACAGCTCCTGATAAATCGCATTGCCGCCAAAAATCACCAACCAGACAAAGATCAGCAAGGTGGGCACAAACAACACGCCCAGCACGAACTCACGTAGCGTCCGCCCTTTGGAAATACGCGCAATAAACAGACCCACGAACGGTGCCCAAGCCAGCCACCAGCCCCAATAGAAAATGGTCCAGGCCTGCTGCCACTCCACCGTGCCAGGCTCATCGGCAAACCACAGCCCCATCGGGATAAAGTTAATCGCATAGTCGAGCAAAGTCTCGCCGAACGCGCTGATCAGCCACAGTGTGGGGCCGCCAATCAAAAAGATACCGACTACCAGCACCGATACCCAAATGTTCATCTGGGAGATAATACGGATCCCGCGGCGCACCCCGGAGACTGCCGACATAATCGAGATCGCCGAAATCACTGCAATCAAGATCAACTGCGT
The DNA here is from genome assembly GCF_900141775.1 of Salinivibrio sp. ES.052. Taxonomy (GTDB): domain Bacteria; phylum Pseudomonadota; class Gammaproteobacteria; order Enterobacterales; family Vibrionaceae; genus Salinivibrio. The sequence continues at coordinate 1,548,444 of NZ_FSRI01000001.1, forward strand.
CGACAAACCGGAGGTGATACCGATCAGGCGCTCCAGCCCCACCGCCATTTGACTGACGCCAAGCCCGAGCGAAGTCGCGACGCCGAACACGCAGCCCAGCACCCCGAGGATATCGAAAAGATGCCCCCAGACGCCGTAAATGCGCTCGCCAATAAAAGGATAAAGCGCCGAGCGCAGCGCCAAAGGCAGTTGCTTACGGTAGGCAAAATACGCCAGCGACATGCCGACAATCACATAAATAGCCCAACCATGCAGGCCCCAGTGGAACACGGTGACCCGCAGCGCATCAATGGCGCGCTCGTAGCCAATGGCGGCCGCGCCAGCCATATCCGCGTGAGGGTTATTGGGATAGCCAAATCCGCCGGTGTTATCGAGGTAAAAAATCGGTTCGGCCACCCCAAAAAACAGGATGCCGATACCGATGCCAGCAGAGAACAGCATCGAGAACCAAGAGAAGTTACTAAACTCCGGACGACTGTCGTCAGGGCCAAGGCGCACGTTGCCGTACTTACTGAAAACAATAAAGCCGCACACGGTCAATAACAGCATCACGGTGACCAGGTAGTAACCACTAAAGGTGCTTTCAATCCAGGTGCGCGTCGTACCAAACAGGACACTGGCCGTCTCCGATTGAAAGCCGGTGAATAACACAAAAGCGAGCACCAGCAGTGCAGAGCAAATGGTCATGCCACGGTGCATGCCTTGGAAAAAGCCATCCTGAGCAAGCTCGGTGACGGTATAATCGGTCGATACTTCAGCCTGGTGGCTGTCACGACGCTTGGGTGAGTGTGGTGGGGTTGGCGTAGCGATAATAAATCCTCCTTGAGCCGGAAGTCGGGCCGGCGATCCCGTTAACCGCTCAGCCTCTACTGAGCGGGACTTGATAACTCTTTAGCGCCCGATGGCAACGTGGTTCAATGCCGCTTGGGTAACCCGATACGACGGCCGGCACTCTCGGGCCAATCACTCTCAACCGCGCAAGGCAGGGTCTCAATGAGGCTGGCGACAACATCCGGAAACGGCGCGGGACGACCGGTTTGCGTATCGATGCCCATCAGCATCTGCTCGCTGGTGGCCAGTACCTCACCTTGGGTATCACACATTTGCATAAACACATGCAGGCGCTTTTGATCACGCGCTAACACGGTCACGTCGACCACCAAGGTCTGCCCTTGATGCGCCTCACGTCGGTAACACAAATGGGTTTCGAGGGTATAAATCGTGTAGCGATGCTGGGTGCGGCCTGCGTCATCTAAGCCAATGGTGGCCATTAGCGCATCGACACCCAGCGAGAACACACGCGCGTACTCGGCGTCGTTCATGTGCCCGTTATAATCGACCCATTCTGGCGCCACGTCTATCTTTAATAGTGCCATTAGATGCGCCCTTCCAAACCTTCAGCCTCGGGCCAGTACTTCTGCGCCAAGTCTAAAAGCTCGACCAAGAAGGCATCACGGCGACGGTCTAGCTCAGAGACGGGACGACCCGCGGCTTGGTGTTCACAGCCGTCGACCACTTTATCAATCAGATCATCGGTCAGCTCAGGCGCTTCGAGCTTGGTCCACGGCAGTTTTAGCGCCGGGCCGAATTGCTCTAGCATATGGCGCATACCCTGCTCGCCACCGGCCAGATGGAAGGTTAAGAAGGTGCCCATCAGCGACCAACGCAAGCCACAGCCGTAAACCACCGCGGCATCAATCTCCTCGGTAGTGGCCACCCCATCGTTAACCAGGTGCAAGGCTTCACGCCACAGCGCTTCCATTAAACGGTCAGCAATGTGCCCCTCGATTTCACGCTTAACCACCAAGGGACGCATTGCCAATTCTTGGTAGAGTGCATGGGCGCGATCAATCTGATCCGATTGAGTGGCTTCGCCGCCCACCAATTCCACTAACGGCAGCAGATACACCGGATTAAAAGGATGCGCGACGATGACGCGTCCAGGAAGATGATCACAATCACTCTGCAGCTCGGTAGGCTTAAAGCCAGAGGTCGATGAGCCAATAATCGCGTTTGGCGCCGCAGCCGCATCAATTGCCGCCAAGGTCTCACGCTTAATATCAATGCGCTCCGGCACGTTCTCTTGAACCAGATCGGCCTCTTTCACCGCCTGCTCAAGGCTATCAACAAAGGTTAACCGAGCAGGATCTGCGTCTTCAGCAAGGCCTAGCTTTTCTAACGATGGCCAGGCATTGGCCACGAAGGCACGGGTGCGAGTAGGCGCTTGTGGGTCGGGATCATAAGCAACCACGTCCCAGCCTTGCGCCAAAGCGCGCGCAATCCAACCATTACCAATCACGCCAGTGCCGATGACCGCTAACTGCTTACTCATTGGTCACCTCCTTCAACCGGTTTACCGGTTTTAGGGTCAACCAGTTTCAGCGCGGCGCGCGTTTGTGCAGGGGTCATAATACGACCGCCGAGGTTTTCAATGATGGTGCTCGCCTTTTCTACCAAGCCGCCGTTGGTCGCCATTACCCCTTTTTCTAGGTAGAGGTTATCTTCCAAGCCCACGCGCGCATGGCCACCCAGCAACATGGCTTGTGCGACCATCGGCATCTGGTGGCGACCAATTCCAAACGCCGCCCAGTTGGCGTTTTCCGGCAACTTATTGCGCATGGCCAGCATGGTTTCGGTGTCCGCTTCCGCGCCCCATGGAATGCCTAAGCAAAGCTGAAACAGCGGATCGCCCTCGAGCAAACCTTCTTTTTGTAGCTGACGCGCAAACCAAACGTGGCCTAAGTCAAAGCACTCCAGCTCTGCTTTCACGCCCGCGGCCTGGACCATACGGGCTTGCTCACGCAGCCAGTCAGCGGTGTTAATGTACACCATGTCGCCAAAATTCAGGCTGCCGCAATCTAAGGTACAAAGCTCAGGCAAGAGCTCGCCCACTGGCGCATGGCGCTCGGCTGGGGTTTGCATATCGGTGCCCGGGCCACCACGGCTTGGGTCTTGGGCATCCGGCACCCAATCCCCGCCACCACCGCCGGTGATGTTCATGACAATATCGACGTCTGATTCGCGAACACGTTCCATCACCTCACGAAAGTGATCAATGTTGTGGCTAATGCCGCCCGTTTCAGGATCACGCACGTGAATATGAGCGACACTGGCACCAGCACGCGCCGCCTCAATACAGTTGTCGGCAATCTGTTTTGGCGTGATTGGCACATTGGGGTTTTTGCCCGTGGTATCGCCCGCACCGGTGACGGCGCAGGTAAGAATGACACTGCGATTCATGTTCGGCCTCTTGTCGCTTGATTAAACTGGCCACAGTGTGTCGGGAATACCACGCCACAACTTGACACTAAGCGACATAAAAGACGCATAAAGAGACATTATGGGAAGTTAATGTTGTAAGGTGTGGGATGAAGTTCAACTTAGCCAAAGCGGTGGAAAGCAAGATAAACATCAAGTCTTTTTGTTAATTAAAAGATATTGATCTTTAAATTTTTGATAAAAAATTGAAAAAATAATTCCAATTAGAAAATATGAGATATCAATTCAAAAAAACACCAATGCAGTCACTTTTAGCCAAAACAGTTGGTATATTTAGGCATCAATCCCATATATGAAATCATATTAGGAAAAACAATCATGCCAGCTCATTACATTTTATCGAAGAGGATTTATGAGTAAATCTGACAAATACCTTTCATTAATCACATTCTTATTTATCACTCTCGCTATATCACTGACTAGTGGCTATCAATACATTGGTGATTTTGTAGAGAAAGGATTAAGCGCACTAAGCATGTTCATCGGCTACTTTGTCCTTATCGCATTGTTTTCCATTTATAAAGACGTATCTTTGTTTACTAAAAAACAGCTGATGTCCATTGCTTTTCTATCAGTATTCATCACACTCGCGTCTTATATCTATCCATATTTTAAATACTCAGAGCAAAACCCAAGCGACCTAATGTCAACTTTTATCTATGACGTTGTAATAAACGTGATAATTTTTACTCTTCTCTTTAAGGAATCAAAGCGTGAACGTAGCTAAAATCGTCTCTGAGCTGAGAGCTGGCGCACCATTTTTTACCCTATTCAAAATGATGAAGGGAGTTTTTGATGATAAATACGAAGCTGAAAAACTCTATAAAGAACTAATACCGGTGCTTCAGGACTTTTTAATGCAAGGTCGACGATTTAACGATCCGCAAGTTCAGCATTTAGTCAATATTTTAAGAGAACTGCCGCAGTATGGTGCGCAAAGAAGGAACTTTGAGAAGCTTTACTTGCAAGACGAGTATGGCTTGAGAAAGCTACCCAAAGATCCAAATGACATACCCTATGGGCACTGGCATTAAGAATCAGGCGATGTAACGTTAATCATCTCTGACGACGTATCAGTCGCTGGTAGGCCTCCAAGCTCAACATACTGAAATGCTCAAGCCCGCGCTGAAAAGTGCGGGCTTTTTGGTATTAGGCGCACTCAAAACAAATTACGAATAAGCTACACTCAAGCGGTAATCTGGTGCCAAGGAGAGACAGACCGATGCTAACCGCTCCAAACGCAAAGCTTCTCACTTTTGACTCAGCGGCGTTCTTGGACGATAAAGAAGCGCTTCAAGCCTACTTAGACGAAGCGGTGCAAACGGGCGATCCCGCATTTATCGCCGATGCACTGGGTGTGATCGCACGCGCTAAAGGAATGGCAGATATCGCCAAGCAAACTGGTCTTTCACGGGAAACGCTCTACCGCACACTCGGCCAAAAAGGCAATCCCTCGAGGCACTGATAGCGATTGTGAATGCGTTAGGGGTGGCGTTGAGGCTTTATTCCTGGAAAGCAGGTAACAAACTTGTAATGGTTTATAAACCCTAAGAAAATGACGTGATATCTGTTTCCATCGCTCTTACCTCACGATTAATAATCGACCAGAACGCACTTTTAAGATCTTGATCTGTAAGTTTCACCTTATGAGGTCTAGTTCCTCTATCATAAGCTACAACCTCTCTCATGCTTTTATAATTATATTCATCGAAATTGGGAAAGTAACTGCTCTCCCACTTTTCATGTTTTATAACATGAATAGCACGAGTAAGCTTTTTCACCCCCTTATATTCAACTCGATGTCTAGCACAAAGATTTTTTATCATATTATCCATTTCAAAGAGCATAGGCATATCATTCATTTCTGAAAAGAAAAAAAGCCAACCTTTTCTCTTTCCATTAGATATACACCCTGTGATTCTTAGGTTTAATTTCCAAAAAAGTAGAGCCTTAGATTTTTTCTTTCCAGCATTTGCGTACAGAGTAAAAATAGAGGCAATCGAGTCTTGAAATCTTTTTCGGCTCGAACCCCTAACAGAAATATTAGTTTTCTCTTTTTTATTAACTTCCTTTGTTTTTACATCACAATTATATAGGTATCCTAGATAAGAAAACTCATTAAGAATACTTTTAACTTCAGTTTTACCATCAGAATTATTTTTTTCATGAATAGATAAGTTTATGCTTTCCACTTTATCTTTGAACTCTTTGTATATAGCTTCAGAACTGGAGCTACTACAAAATATTAGAACATCATCGACATATCTCTTGTAGAAAAAAGGCCTACCTTTAAAGCTTTCGTCTAGTTCTAAAAAGTATATTTCAGCAAGAATGTTTGATATCGACAACCCTTGAGGGATGCCACATTCATTTAAAGATTTCTTTTTAAAACCATTTTTTACTGCACTTTCTATTAAAGTTATTGCCTCTTTTTCAATACCTAATACTTTTAGCTTTTCCTCAAGAATAGAGTGATCTATGCTAGGATAGAAATCCTTTATATCTATTTTAATAACTTTCTCATATTTTTCAGAGTTAATGGCTAATTTAACCTCTCTAGTTACCTGCTGCGGAACTTTCATACTCAACCTATCAGATAATCTCCTATGAAGGTAACCCTGCAGAGTCTTAAGAGTAATTCTATCTCTTAGCGTAGGTATTGCAATCTGCCTAGGAAGTTTATTTGCTCCTTTTAATATAAGCTTCTCTTTATACCTAGTGAATTTATACTCTTCAAAATAGACTTTGCTTACAATCCTTGATAGTTCTTCATTCTGATTTCTAGAAAAATGCTTGGGTAAAATATTATCTACCCCTGTGACCTTTGTTTGGCTAAAGCTATCAATATATATACGTCTTAGGTTTTCTAAAGTGAAAGTATTAGATATAGATTGGCTAGTCATAATAGTTCATAAAAAAAATGAGGTTTAAAACAGGAAAAACAAAAAGGAAAACAGGAAGAAAAAAGTCCCAAAATATAAGAAAATAGTATATAAAAAAGTCTTTCCCACATGGTATTATGGTAAGGCTTGATTTTTCTACAGAATTCTGATAAACATCAACTTTTGCTCTCAAAAAGTCCAGTGAAGTATGATTTTCACAAGAGTCCAATACTTTCGTATAATTTTTAAAATGTTCATCATCCATCCTTTCACTTTTACATTTCTTTTTTGAATTCAAGATCATATATATTCGTTGCAACTCAATATATCCAGCTTTAAAACTATTAGCTCTTTCTCTAAAACGTCCTAAGGAGCTGAATAACGAGAAGCCAAAAACAAAAACTGAGAAGCAGACAAAAACCTTAGATATTATCTCAGGTTGCTTTTCACCAATAAATATTATGGAAGAGGCGACTCCCAAAAGGGAGTACCAGAACATAAAAAAATCTGAATATCGGGCATGTTTAAGTAGACGCTCTTCTGCTTTTATCCAACATTTCCTTGTCCACCAAACATTATCTTTATTCATTTACTCCTCCTAAAAGAGCTCCGCTGGGAAAACTTTGAGACCGTTAACGCCTCTAAGTCTTTACTTGAGGCTACTGCCACCTTCATGACAGTAAGCGATAGAATCGCCTCTTGATTAGAGCCACCTCCACTCTATCTAAGGGAGGCTTATTCAGTCACACACCAGCGGAGCTAGAATAAATACTAGCAGCTGTAAAAAGTCCATACAATTGAAAAAGTAAACGTGAGTGACTATGGATTTTTTAAACAAACGTAAATCAATAAATACAGTGGAAGTTCATATCCTCCCCCCTAATCCTTCCTATGCTGACTCTCCACTTCTTCGGCGAGCATGCCGTAGATCACGATCAGGTTATAACTGACCATGCCGAGGACTTGGCCGTTTTCGATCACGGGGGCGCGGCTAATGCCGAAGCGTTCGAATAAACGGGCGCAGTATTTCACATTCATATTGGGAGAGACGCTGAGCGCGGGTTTGGTCATAATTTCATAAACATTCACCCGTGATGGCGCGCGGTTTTTGGCGAGCACTTTTTTGGCAATGTCGTTCATTAACACAATGCCGAATTCATCATGCTCATCGCGTTTATTGACGATAATCGCTTTCACTTCTTGTTCGCGCGCAATGCGGATCGCTTCTTCGACCGTGGTGAGCCCATCAATACACACGGCATTGGCATGCATCACATCTCTTACCGTTTTATGTTGTTTCATAACTCGTCCTTCACCACTTCGGTTAATTCTCGCATTTGGTGGGCCACGCCCACGGCATCTTCCACATCAATTTGCACCGCGATGCCACTGCCGGAGGTGGCATCAAACTCGCCCACGTCATTAATGGTTTCGAGTATGGCGCGTGATAAGTGCTCTTCCACCAGGAAGATGGCCACGTCTCGCTGCACATCCAGCGTCAGCCCTAAAAAGGTTTTCTTTTTCACCAAGCCTTCGCCACGCGCGTTGTTAATAATGGTCGCGCCGGTGGCACCGGCCTGTCTGGCGGCGTCGAGCACCGCATCAGTTTTGGCATCTTCAATAAACGCCATGATTAATTTGAACCGCATAGGCTCTCCTTACGATGAACGCTGTGCGTGCTTTTTCTGTAAATAGGCTGTGATTTGGGCATAGCCCATCACGGTGATCATCGGAAACAAACTGGCAAACGCAATTAAGCCAAACCCGTCAAGCATCGGGTTTCTTCCCGGTACGGTAGAGGCTAGCCCCAACCCCAGCGCCGTCACCAAAGGCACGGTCACGGTTGAGGTGGTCACCCCTCCAGAATCATAGGCCAAAGGCACGATAAACGGCGGGGCAAAATAGGTTTGGATCACCACCACCACATAGCCGGTGATGATGTAATAATGGAGCGAATCGCCCACCACAATGCGGTAGCACCCCAAGGCAATCCCCATCGACACGCCGAGCGCCACCGAGGCGCGTAAACCGTTTACCCGGATCGCCCCGCCCGAGACTTTGGCGGCTTTAATGGCCACAGCGATCAATGAGGGCTCAGCCACTGTGGTGCTAAAACCTATCGCTGCGGCAAACAGATACACCCAGTAATAGGCTTGCCAGTCGATCTCGCCGCCTGCTTTGAGCGCTGCGCCGACAAAATCGGGAGCGGTCAGCTGCTCGGCCATCGACGATCCCAGTGGGAACAGCGCCAGCTCTAGCCCCATTAAAAACAGGCTTAAGCCGAGAATGACATAGAAAAAGCCGAGAAAGATCCGTTTGGGATTGTTAAGCGCTTTGCGCAATACAAACAGCTGAAAGCCAAAGATGATCGCGATAATCGGGATCACATCGCGCACGGTGGAGAAAAAGGTGTCGAGAAACAGGGTGAGTGGATTGTTCATGCCACCACCATGCCGTAGGCCATCACGAAGATCATCGGTGACAGAGAGGCAAAGGCAATCAAGCCAAAGCCATCCACCATAGGATTACGCCCTTTGATCACGGTTGCCAGCCCCACCCCGAGCGCGGTGACCAATGGCACTGTAATCGTGGAGGTGGTTACCCCACCCGAGTCGTAGGCGATGCCGATAATACTCGGCGGTGCGACCATAGTCATTGCCACCACCAGCAAGTAGCCGCCAATGATTAAACGATGAATCGGCCAACCTTTCATGATTCGCACCACACCCAGCACAATCGCAAAGCCGACCGAGAGCGCCACCGTCAGCCGCAAGCCGTTGGCATAGTTGTCTTTGGCCGCTTCGCTGGTGTGTATCATCCCGCCATTGGCGGCGACATCTGCCGCCTCTGCCGCCACCGCGGTGAGTGCGGGTTCGGCAATGGTGGTGCCAAAGCCGAGCAAAAACGCGAACGCAATCAACCAGCCTAAGCTACCTTTATGGGCAAGGGAGTGCGCCATCGATTCGCCAATCGGAAATAGCCCCATGTCTAAGCCGTATACAAATAAGGTCAGCCCCACGACCACCAGCACCAACCCAAAGGTAATTGAAATCCAATTGGGCAGCGGTTGTTGCAGAACAATCACTTGAAAAAAGCCAATCACTAGGATGATGGGTAACAGATCGCGAAAGCTTCCTAGCAATGATTTGAATAACGCTTGCATGTAGGCGACATGACTCCCTGCGTAATAAAATGAAAAACACACCTTTTATGTGCCTATTTATGTTAGCACTCCCACTTTGGCGTGCGAGGGGCAGAAGAGAAAACTGCGCGATCAAACCGATTTTGGTTGCGGTACGTAACAGGATACAAAGCAATCACTTGCGCTAAGTCTAAAACCCTCTTAGCGTTACCTATATCACCCTTTACCCGACGTTAGGACATCAGGCATGAAACTCTTAATCACTGGCGGCACTGGCCTGATTGGTCAGGCGCTAATTCCGCGCTTGCTGACCGAGCATCAAATCACGGTGTTATCGCGTTCCAAGCAAAAGGTCACCCAGTGCTTTGGCGATAAGGTCACGCCGTTAGAACGGCTTGATGATCTCCCTCACCTGAATGATATTGATGCAGTTATTAACCTAGCAGGCGAGCCGATTGCCGATAAACGCTGGAGTGAGCAGCAAAAAGGGATTATCTGCACCAGCCGCTGGGGGTTAACCGAAAAGCTGGTCGAGAAAATTCATGCCAGCAGCACCCCACCTCACACCTTTATTAGCGGCTCGGCAGTGGGTTACTACGGCGATCAGCAAGACCGCAGCTTTGATGAAACCTTGATGGTGCATGCCGATGACTTTCCGCAACATGTGTGTCATCACTGGGAAAAAATTGCCCTTAAGGGCGCGTCGCAAGAAACACGCGTCTGCTTGCTGCGCACTGGCGTGGTGTTAAGCGCTGACGGCGGCGCACTAAAGCGGATGATGCTGCCGTATAAGCTTGGGCTGGGCGGCCCGATTGGTAAGGGGCAGCAGTATATGCCGTGGATCCATATTGATGATATGGTCGGCGCGATTATCCACCTGCTCACTACCCCTGAGCTCAAAGGGCCGTTTAATTGCACCGCGCCAGAGCCGGCCACTAACAAGCAATTTAGCCAAGCACTCGCCCATGCGTTAAAGCGTCCGCATGTGTTCTTTGTTCCTACAGTGGCGATTAAAGCCATGATGGGGGAAGCCTCTCAGCTCCTACTGGATAGTCAACGTGCCCTGCCCCATGCGTTAGAGGATGCGGGCTTTCAGTTCCAGTACCCCAAGGTGGAAGAAGCCATGCAGTCACTTTTTAAATAGCGGCCCTTTCCTTTCCCGCCAGCGTGTTGCTAGCCAGATTTTGCTAGACGTTGTACACAAAAAAGCGGGTATCAATTCTCTTGATACCCGCTTTGCTATGTTTGAAACGAGAAGGCTTACCGCCCCCTGTTAACGCCGTTGCGGGTCAATCAGTTTACGCAGCATCGAGGCGACAGTGACAAACACCAGCGCCACCGCCAACACCGGCAACACCGCCCAGAGCTCAGGATGCAGGCGTACCTCCATTTCAAAGCCCCATTTCAGCAGGCCAACCATCGCCGCTTCTGCGCCGAGCACTGCCATTAAGCCCGATACGAAGGCCATCACACCGTATTCGCTCCACAAGGTGCGTTGAATACGGGTGCGGCTGGCGCCCAAGGTGCGATAGAGGTTTATCTCCTGCTGGCGTTCGCTCAGGCTGATACGCAGCAAAGTCAGTAGCAGCAGCAAGCCGCTGATCACCGCCAGCCCCGCCAATACCGAGAGCGACAAGCCAATTTGACGCAAAATCGACTGAATACGGCTGCTCATGGTGCGCAAATCAAGCAGCGTGACGGTCGGATACTCCCGTGCTAAGCGATTGAGCAGCGGCGTTTGTGATTCATCGAGCCTGAAGCTCACCAGCCAGTTGGCCGGTTTGTCGGCGAGCGTCTCGCGGTCGAAAATAAAGTAGAAGTTAGGCCGCATATTGCGCCACTCGACTTCACGAATCGAGTTCACCGTGGCGGTAAAGTCTTGGCCGGTCACGCTAAAGGTCAGGCTATCGCCAATCTCAATCTCCAAACGCTCGGCAATGTCGGCCTCTACCGACACGCCATTCTCGGTTGGCCAGTCTCCGGCAATCACCTCGTTGTGCGACGGCAAGCTGTCACGCCAGGTAAAATTAAGCTCGCGGCGCAAGGCCTCATCCGCTTCATCGCGCTCGGCCTCGTCGGTTGGGAGCTGATAACGCTCACCGTTTTTGCCCACCAGCCGGCCACGCACGATGGGGTAGGCATCGGAGCGCATTAGGCTGGCTTCGTCGAGTTCACTCACATAGTCTTGCTGCTCACTCGGGGCGATATTCAGCGCAAACACATTAGGCGCATCGGGCGGCAGCATCCGTCCCCAATCGGCAAGCAAATCGGTGCGCAGCAGCCAGATAATCGCCAAGAGCATAAAGGAGATCGCCAGCGCCCCTAACTGCACGCTGCTAGCCAGTTTGTTGCGGGTAATTCGGCTTAAGGCGAGCTTGACCGACGGCGCACGCACCCGTGATTTCACCAACCGGAGCAGGCCTAACCCTGCCAGCGCTAGCAAGACGATCATCACCGCCATCGCCCCCAGCACTGTCCATAGCAAGGTGTTGTCAAACGCCCACAGCGCAAGCGCCCCCACCGGTATCGCAATCAAAACAGCCGCGGTGCCACGACGGCGACGTCCGATGGCAGCCTGCGATTGCACGGCGGCCAACGCGGGCGCATCCAGCAGTTTCAGCAGCGGCACACCCAAGGCAGGCAGCGCCACCAACAGCGCGACACCGGGCGCGAGTACCCAAGGCACCCAGCCATAGCTTGGTAATGGCGAGGGCAGCACATCGGTCAGCGGCAAGCGCAAGAGCACTTCAAGCGTATAACCGGCGGCCAAGCCCACGGTGGTGGCAAGGACAAACAATAAGGTTAACTGCCGTGCCAACCAGCGCCGCACCCATTGCTGGCTAGCGCCGAGGCTTTTTAGCATCGCCACCAAGTCCGCACGGCTTTTGGCATAGTGCTGACAAGTTAAGGTTAACGTCGCCGCGGCCATCACAATCACCAGCACCACGGTTAATGACAAGTACTGACGGCTGCGATCCAGCATATCGCCGGTGCGATCGGAGGTGTTTTCATCCACCCAGCGCTCGCCATCTTGCAGCGTGTAGCTGGCTTTGGCTGCACTTAAGCTGGGCTCGTCACCGGTTAAAAAGTAGCGATAACGCACCCGGCTGCCTTCACGCACCACGCCCGCAGCCGGCACATCATCGCGATGCATCATCACCGCCGGCATTTGGCTAAAGGGGTTAAACGACAGCTCCGGCTCAGCGGCCAATGTGCCGCTGACGTTCAGATCGAGATTACCAATCGAGACGGTGTCACCGGGTTTGACGCTCAGCAAACTGAACACCCGCTCAGACAGCCATAGCTCACCGGGTTGAATGCGTCGGTCACCGCCAATCGCTTGGCCGTTTTGCTCCAGCACTAAGTCGCCACGCAGCGGATAAAGGCTATCCACCGCTTTTACGCTGACCAGCTGCATTTTTTGCTCGCTGAACGCCATGGTGCCAAAGCGGGTTTGTGCAGATACCGTGGCGCCGGCTTGTTTAAACGCATCAATTTGTTCGGTGTTAAGCGGCTGGCGAGTGCGCAATACGGTATCGGCAGCAATCAGATTGCGCCCTTGCTGGGTGAGCACGTTTTCAATGCGGTCGGCCAATGCCGACAGCGCAAACACACAGGTGATGATCAGCGCCAGCGCCACCGCCACTGGCCAAATTTGCCCGTGTAACAGTTCGCGCCACGCCCAGCGGTTGAGTAGTCCGTTCTTACTCGCCATTCACTCGCTCCTGTAGTTTGCCGCTGTCCATCATCAAAGTACGCTGACAACGCTTTGCCAGCGCCGGATCGTGGGTGACCAACACCAAGGTGGTGCCATGCTTTTCGTTCAGCTCAAACAGTAAGTCGATGATGGTCGCCGCGGTTTTTTGATCGAGATTGCCAGTCGGCTCATCGGCAAACAGCACGTGCGGGCGAATAATAAATGCACGCGCCAAGGCTACTCGTTGTTGCTCCCCGCCAGAGAGTTGCGACGGCAAGTGGCTTTCGCGCCCTTGCAAGCCCACCGAGGCCAGCAGTTGCTTGGCGCGGGTTTCATCTTCTTCCTCACCGCGAATGGTCAGCGGCAGCATCACGTTCTCAAGCGCGTTCAGTGAGGGCACCAGTAAAAAACTTTGGAACACAAACCCCACCGATTCAGCACGCAGCGCCGCGCGCGCATCTTCATCCAAGGTGGAAAGCTTGTGGCCAAGCAGATCGACCTCGCCTTCACTGGGCGTATCTAATCCTGCAAGCAAAGTCATTAAGGTGGATTTTCCTGCGCCGGACACGCCCATTAATGCAATCGACTCGCCTGCCTCGATTTGTAGCGAGACATCCTGCAGAATGGTAAGCGGCTGTTCGCGTGTCACGACATGTTTTGCAATTTTTTCGGCTCGAATAACAGGAGAGGCCATGTTACGCATCCTTACTTTGTTGTGTTTTTTGTGGGTGAGCAGTGCCAGTGCACAAACGCTCCTTGTCCTTGGTGACAGCTTAAGCGCTGGCTACCAAATGGCGGCTGAACAAGCCTGGCCTGCTAAGCTACCGCGCGCGCTCAACGACCATGATGTCGAGGTTGAGGTGATTAACGCCAGCATTTCCGGCGATACCACCGCCAATGGCCTGCAGCGTCTGCCTCAGTTATTAGAGCGCCACCAGCCCGAATGGGTGCTGATTGAACTCGGCGGCAACGATGGCCTACGCGGTTGGCCATTTAATCGTATACGAGACAACCTTAAGCAATTGATCACTCAAACCCGCGCCGCCGATGCCACGCCTTTGTTGGTACAAATCCAAATCCCACCTAATTATGGTCAGCGCTATGCACAAGGATTTGCTGATATTTATCCTACACTGGCAGAGCAAACACAAACCCCCTTGCTGCCCTTTTTTATGGAGACTGTGATCCAAAAGCCTGAATGGATGCGTGATGATGGCATTCACCCGATGCCGGCCGCACAACCTTGGATTGCTGATTTTATGGCGGAAAAGCTCACGCCTTATTTGTCTGACGCAACCGAATCATGAATGAGGATCTTATGGACACTGCCTCACCGCTGAATAACGCCATTTTAATCACCGGCTGTTCTACCGGCATCGGCTATGCCTGCGCCAAAGCCTTGCATGAGCAAGGACACACGGTGATCGCCAGTTGCCGAAAGGCTGACGATGTCAGCCGTTTACAGCAAGAAGGCCTAACTTGTATTCAGTTAGATGTGTCAGACACGGCCAGCATCAACCAAGCGGTCGGAACCGTCGAGCAAATGACGGGCGGCAAACTCTTTGCGCTGTTTAATAACGGCGCTTACGGCCAACCCGGCGCGCTGGAAGATTTGCCCACCGACGCCTTACGCGCCCAGTTTGAGACCAATGTATTTGGCTGGCACCATTTAACCCAAGCCTTGTTGCCGATGCTGCTGAATTACGGCGAGGGACGCATTGTGCAAAACAGCTCGGTGCTGGGTATCGTGGCATTGAAATACCGCGGCGCGTATAACGCCAGCAAATTTGCCCTCGAAGGCTGGACCGACACCCTGCGCTTAGAGCTCAGCGACACGCCGATTAAGGTGAGCTTGATTGAGCCCGGCCCGATTGAAACCGCGTTTCGTGCCAATGCACTCAGCGCCTTTAAACATTGGGTAGACCCTAATAAAAGCCGTCATCAACAGGCCTACCAAGCCCAACTTGACCGCCTTGCGGCGGATGAGGGCGGCAACAAATATACCCTGCCCGCCGACGCGCTCGTTGCACCACTGACGCATGCCTTGTTCTCGCCTCGTCCCAAGATACGTTATCGGGTCACTCAGCCCACGGTGTGGATGGCGGTTCTAAAACGCGTGTTACCCAGCCGTTGGCTGGATCGGGTATTGCTCAAAGGCGGTTGATGCAACAGCAAAAAAATCGCTAAAAAAGCGTGGTTGCTGTCGCATTTGTCATACTTTTGTCATAGACGCGATGTAATCTTGGTTGCACTGGTGGGAAACGCTCGACTTGTAATAAGTGGTCGCTCTTTGTCCTGCGAGATCGAAACAATACTGACAATAACAAAATAAAAGGAGCCAGCTGATGACCTTGCATCAACTGAACTGGCTCTGCTTGAGCGTCGCTTTGTGCGTGGTGCTCGTGTTGTAACCCGCACTTGTCATCATTGATGACTTCGCTTGCAGACCAACGAAATAAGCCACCATTTAGGTGGCTTTTTCGTTTTCCCCCATTCCCTTCAGCTTCACGCGCAATTAGCAGGCCAGTTGCTTGAATTTCTAAGCGTTTGCCCCCACTCTTAATGGCAAATCCATTTCGTCAGGATCCATGATGAACGCAAATTACATCGTCGAATTAACTGAGCATAACTTTCAGCAAATTTTAGAGTCATCATCACACGCGCCTGTGCTGGTGTACTTTTGGGCCAATATGATGCCTGAAAGCGTGGAGCTGAAAACTATCGTGGAACAAATCGCCTACGACAGTCATGGCACCTTTACACTCGCCACTATTGACTGTGAAGCCCAACAATTAATTGCTTCCCAATTTGGCGTACGAGCCCTGCCGACCCTCGCCTTATTTAAAGATGGCCAGCCCGTTGATGGTTTAGCTGGCCCACAAAACGAAGACACCGTACGTGAGATGCTGAATAAGCACCTGCCGAGCCCGGAAGATCAGGCCTTTGAGCAAGCGCGCCAGCTCATGGCCGAAGGCAACTACACCGATGCTTTGGTGATTTTAAAGCCTCTGGAAACCAGCCACGGAGATAAAGGTGAGTATAAATTGGCAGTCGCTGAGTGCTTGGTCGAAACCCATCAATTTGACGCGGCACAGGCCCTACTGGACACCGTGCTGATGCAAGATCAGGACGCGACCTACAAAGGACTGATCGCTAAAATTGAATTGCACCATCAAGCGGCCGATGCACCTGAAATTCGTCGCCTGCAGTCTGCATTGGAAGAAAACCCAGATGATGCCAACGTGGCGTATGAACTCGCTATACAGTTTAATCAAATCAATCGCAGTGAAGATGCGCTTGAGTTGCTCATGGGCATTATACGTCGAGACATGAACTATGCCGACGGCGATGCCAAAAAGACGTTAATGGATATTCTAGCCGCACTCGGCCAAGGCAATGAAATCGCCTCACGCTACCGTCGCCAGCTTTATTCGCTACTTTACTGATCCTTTAATTGACAAGTGACGATGCTGCGACCGACGAGCAGCAGCTTGAGGCATCGGCGTCTAAATCGCCTAGCTCACTGTCACCGCGTAGTGCTTCGATAATCGGGCACTGCGCGTCACCATCGCCCGGACACGCTTGAGTTAAGGCGTGCAGGGTGGTTTTCATCGCCGCTAACTCTGCAATTTTCTCATCAATTTCAACAAGTTTACTCTCCGCACGTGCTTTGACATCCGCACTGCGTAAAGACGGATCGCGCGATAACGCCAACAAGCCGGCACTTTCTTCCAAGGTAAAACCTACCAGCCGCGCACGGCGAATCATTTGCAACTCACTGACATGTTGCTCTCGATAATCTCGGTAACCATTCTCGGCACGGTGTGGCGGGGTGATCAGCCCTTTCTGCTCATAAAAACGAATGGTTTTAGTGGTTAAACCGGTTTTCTCTGCCACTTGTTGAATTTTCATTTTGCTCGCTTGACCTTCCAGTAGCTATAAGGTTTACAGTTTAGCCTAACTGAAATTGCGACAATCGCCAACATCGAAGCATGTCTGGTGGTAAGGAGAGGCAATGACCACGACTGATACTAACATCACCTATTACACTCTGCCGCTCAGCGGCTTAAGCTGCCAAGGGTGTGTGAAAAAAGTGACCAAAGCGCTTGAGGATATCGACGGGGTGCGCATTGAGGATATTGATACCCAGTCAGTCTCGCTAGAAATACTGGGGGAAAGCACTGAGTACCCACTGCGCCAGGCCGTCTCCGCGATTGAAGCGCTCGGCTATCAGGTCGGCGACCATCATCACTTCACCTTGATCGGGCTAAACTGCGGCCGCTGCGTGGCTAAAGTGGAAGAGACGCTAAATGCACAGCCCACGGTGTTTTCACACACAGTGAGTAAAACTGAGGCTCACGTGCACACCAGCTTGAGCGCCGGTGCCGTAATCAACATTATCGATCAACTTGGTTATCAAGCCACACTCGCGTCTGACAATGATGAAGCCATAAGCACTGACACTGAATCATCTTCAGAGGCGGACACCAATAACACCACGTTATGGGCCTCAGAGGCTACCCCATCATCCGTCGATGACTCGGTTCAATCAACCCGTACAGAGCCAACCCAAGCAGAGTCGACAAGCAAAACGACGCGTCAGCAATACGTGTTGTCTGGGATGACTTGTGCCAGTTGTGTGAGTAGTGTTGAAAACGCGATTCGTGGTGTCGATGGTGTCGCGAGTGTGAATGTGAATTTGGCCGAGCGTAGCGCGATCGTCAAAGGGCATGCCTCACCAGAGCGTATAGTCCACGCGGTACAAAACGCCGGTTATGGCGCTGAAAAAGTCGAAGATGATAATGATCGCCGCGAACGCCAGCAACACCAGCAAGCTGCCGAGTTAAAGAGCTTTAAACGCAGTACCATTGCCGGCTTAGGCCTCGGTGCACCGCTGATGGCTTGGGGCGTATTTGGTGGCAGCATGACCATTCAGTCTGCTCAGGATCAGTGGGCGTGGGGTGCCATTGCGGTAGTGACCCTCTTGCTCCTTGCAACCGGTGGCCGTCACTTCTTTGCCAATGCCTGGCAAGCACTGAAGCACAAACGTGCCACCATGGATACCTTGGTGGCACTCGGGACGGGTGCAGCATGGCTGTATTCTACCGCCGTGGTGCTTGCTCCGGCTTTGTTCCCCGAGCAAGCACGGCATGTTTATTTTGAAGCCTCAGCGATGATCATTGGTTTGATTAGCTTGGGCCATGCGATTGAAGCGCGCGCACGTGCCAATACCTCTAAAGCCCTTGACCAGCTGCTTGATTTGCAGCCACCCACAGCCTTAATCATTGAAAACGGAAAAGAAATAGAGCGTCCGCTTGATGAAGTGAAACAGGGAATGACACTGCGAGTTAAACCTGGCGCTAAGGTACCGGTTGATGGCGAAGTGGTTGATGGCAGCAGCTATATCGACGAATCCATGCTGACCGGTGAGCCTGTGCCTGTTCACAAAACAGCGGGAGACACGCTTCATGCCGGGACCGTGAACCAAAAAGGTGGCTTAACCTTTAAAGCGACCGGCGTCGGTAGCGATACCATGCTAGCGCGCATTATCGATTTAGTGCGCGAAGCACAAAGCAGTAAACCCGAGCTGGCCAAGCTTGCCGACCGCATTTCCGCAGTGTTTGTGCCCATCGTGGTGGCTATTGCGCTGATCACGGCAGCTATCTGGTATGTTGTCGGCCCTGAGCCATCGGTCAGCTATATGCTAGTCACCGCCACCACGGTATTGATCATCGCTTGTCCGTGCGCACTGGGCTTGGCCACGCCACTCTCTGTGACCGCTGCCGTCGGTCGCGCCGCCGAATTGGGGGTGTTAATCCGTGATGCGGATGCGCTGCAAACCGCTGCCAAAATCCACACCCTGGTGTTTGATAAAACCGGAACATTGACACGCGGCCAACCCGAAGTGACCCATGTAAAAGCGATTAACGGCGACCAAGAGCGTTTGATAGCAATCGCCGCCTCGCTAGAGCAGCATTCTGAGCATCCGCTGGCGCAGGCTATTGTTAATTATGCCAAGGCACAGGATCTCTCACTGCCAACATCAAACGACTTTAACAGCGAATCTGGCAAAGGGATCCAGGCACAGATCGATGGGACGCGCTACTTCATTGGCAACCAAGCGTGGATGGACGCACAAGGGATCGAGACTGCCTCCCATCAAAGCGATATCGACGCCATGACTCAGCGTGGCGAGACCGCCATCTATCTTGCCAATGCAGACAGTGTCCAAGCGCTGATTGGTGTCAGTGATCCTATTCGTGACGATGCCATTGAGGCGGTTGCCAACCTGCAATCGCAAGGGCTCGAAGTGATCATGCTCTCTGGTGACCATCCTGATACCGCCAATGCCATTGGTCGTCAGCTAGGCATTGATCATGTGATTGCTGGGGTGCTACCCGATGGTAAATCGGAACAAATTCAACACCTGCAACAGCAAGGCAAGCGTGTGGCGATGGTCGGCGATGGCATTAACGATGCCCCTGCACTCGCACAAGCCGATGTGGGTGTCGCCATGGGCAGTGGCAGTGATATTGCCATAGAAAGTGCGCAAATCACCTTGATGCACCAGCACCTAGGGGCATTGGCCAACGCGATTGCTTTGTCTCAAGCCGCCGTGCGCAATATGAAGCAGAACCTCTTTGGGGCCTTTATTTATAACACCTTAGGGATCCCAGTCGCGGCCGGCATCCTTTATCCCTTCACTGGCATGTTGCTCAGCCCGGTGATTGCAGGGGGCGCGATGGCGCTGTCTTCGATTACGGTTGTCACCAACGCCAATCGACTACGTTTTTTCAAAATAAAATCAAACGACACATAACAAGGAGCGATAATGAAGCGTTTACAACTACTTGCAGCAACCGTGGGTCTGATGAGTGCCTCAGCGATGGCCGCGAGCGGCGTGGTGTATAAATCGCCCAGCTGTGGCTGTTGCGACGATTGGGTTGAGCATATGGAGCAAGCCGGTTTTGAGCTAGAGGTCAAGCCACATGATGATATAGCGTCCATCAAGCAAGAGATGGGCGTACCTGCCGATATGCAGTCATGTCATACTGCTCGCATTAACGGCTATGTGATTGAAGGGCATGTGCCAGCCAAAGAGGTGAAAAAGCTACTCGCTACCAATACTGGATTAGAAGGGCTGGCGGTAGCCGGCATGCCAATCGGCTCGCCAGGCATGGAATATGGCGACCGTCACCAGCCCTACACAGTGATGGCGTTTGATGACGCAGGCAACACGCAAGCCTTCAAGCATTACCCAAAACCATAAACACCCTGCCACTATAACGACAAAACCCCAGCCAAAAGGCTGGGGTTTTAAGTTGGTCGGTGAAGAGGGATTCGATTGGACCGGCTTCCGGACCCCGACTAAATGCGCTCTCCACTACCCGAATAGTGGTCGGTGAAGAGGGATTCGAACCCCCGACCCTCTGGTCCCAAACCAGATGCGCTACCAAACTGCGCTATTCACCGTTAATGCTTTTTACGTCAGCCAAGTAAGTTTGGATTACTGGGCTTTAAAATAGTGGTCGGTGAAGAGGGATTCGAACCCCCGACCCTCTGGTCCCAAACCAGATGCGCTACCAAACTGCGCTATTCACCGACATCTCTAACAAGTTTTACGAATACGTAGCAAACTTGTCAAGCAGTCTAGTCTGCGTTTAAGTGCATCCTACCTGCTGAGGTCGCCTATCATACTCAAGCATCGCGAAACCTCAAGCCCTAGCCGCGTATTTTTTCACTCAACCGCTTTAAACGGTGAAAGTCGCATCAGTTGCGCGCAGTTTGTGATCAGATCGTTGTTAACAAATGTTGATAAATTGTTCACCACTTCTCTTGATCCTGATCAGTATTCAATCCACTTCCTATTGGCATCCTGATCCTACATTAACGGACACGAGGGTACAGACTATGGACTTTTGGCTTGATCTACTTTTCGGCAACGCCGTGGGCTTGTCATCCATGATTGTCATCATCTGTACATTTGGCCTGTTCAGCTTTTTCGGCGGCTATTTTATCTACAAAGTGATGACTTCCAAACCTCAATAACCTGTTTTATTGCCTACCTATCTTTAAGCGCATTTGCTTAACCTAGAGCCACATGGTTGGTCACAGAGTGTAGCTCTAGGTTTCTTTTTTTATTTTCGTTTATACTGTCTCAAAATGACTCCACGACGCACATGGCACTGTAGTGATGAGTGATAAAAACGAATTTGAGCTATTCCGAGAAATGATGTCTGATGTCGCCCCCATAGCGCAAGATACGGTTGAGGATCAAACTGGACCGCATCAGCCTACAGAAGCTCAACTGGCGCGACAACGCGCGGCGCAGAAGCTAGCTCATAGTGATCCCGAGTATCTATCACTCGATTATGCCACCATGGTTAAACCCGACGAGGTGATGGCTTATAAACGGGATGGCGTACAAGAAGGGGTATTTAGGAAGCTTCGCCTAGGTAAATATGACATTAATGCGCGACTTGACCTGCACAAGATGTCGTTAGAGCAAGCCCGCGATGAAATTCTACGCTTTCTGAAACAATGCCAACGCATGGATGTTCGCACCGTGATTATTGTGCATGGAAAAGGCGAGCGCAGTAACCCACCGGCAATGATGAAAAGCTATGTCTGTCAGTGGTTGCAACAAATCTCCGACGTGCTGGGCTTCCATTCGGCGCTTCGCCACCAAGGCGGTTCGGGTGCGCTATATGTGATGCTTAAAAAAAGCCAAGAAAAAAAGCTGGAAACCCGTGAGCGGCACTTGAGCCATCGCCCCTAAACCAGAAAAAGACTGGCCGCTTGCCAGTCTTTTTCGCACTCTAGACAACGGCTTTACGAGTATTGCAGCGTGACGATCACTCGTATTGCTAATGCGAGGAGTACCAGCCCAGAAAGCTTATCAACCCAAACCGCGTGTCGACGCAGTTTATCCACCACCCCCGCGCTGGAAAGCAAAAAAGCAATCAGGGTGTACCACAACCCGTCAATGAACAACGGCGTCAACACAATCACACTGCGGCTAAATAAATCCGTGCCCACCGCAACGAACTGGCTGAATAAGGCAATAAAAAACAGCGCTAGCTTTGGGTTAAGCATCGAGATCATTGCGCCATCGCGCGCCGCCTCACCTAAGCTTGCTGGTTTTCCGGCTTCTAATTTTGCAGCCACACCGCCTTTACTCAGCAGTGACTTTATCCCGAGCCAAGCCAGATAGCCTGCCCCTGCGTAGGCAATGACAGTAAACAATAATGGCGATTGCTTGAAGATAACCGCCAATCCCAACATGGTAATCAGTGCATAAAGACCAACGCCAAAAGCATGCGCCCATGAGGCCACAATGCCATGTAAGCGGCTATTGGCAAGGCTATGTTTTGCCATCACTACTAAACTGGGACCAGGTGACATCGCCCCCAGCATGCAAACTAATGCGAGTGATGCCCAAATGGTGAATGTCATAATTACTTATCCTCCTGTTTAACCGCCAATGGCGGCATACTGGCCTGCCGTCAATGACACGAGATCGTTCGGTGCCAATTCAATTTCTAAGCCACGGCGTCCTGCGCTGACGCAAATGGTCGTAAACGGCTTTGCTGATGCATCTAAAAAGGTGGGAAGACGTTTTTTCTGTCCAAGAGGACTGATCCCCCCGACCAGATATCCCGTTGCACGTTGCGCTATTTGCGGATCTGCCATGGTCGCTTTTTTACCTCCCGCGGCTTTTGCTGCCGCTTTAAGATTGAGGCTACCTTTCACCGGAACCACGGCCACAGCAAGCTGCTTACTGTCACCATTGATACAAAATAACAAGGTTTTGAATACGCGTGCCGGATCTTGCCCTAACGCTTGGACAGCCTCGTCGCCAAAGTTTGGGTTACTTGGGTCATGTTCATATTGATGAACATCGAAGGCAATACCCTGTTTTTCCGCTATTTTTATTGCTGGCGTCATCATATTTCTCTGCTGCTACAACACACCGCAATATCATTACACAAAAAAAGCGGCACCGCACCGGTACCGCTTTATCATCGCAATCTTATCAAGATTTATTTGTAAACAATCTCACCCTTTGGTGCATAGTCATTCACGTCAATAGGACTATTGGCTTCTAGATAATCTTTCAACACTTCCGCATCAACAAAACCGGTGTTCACGTTACCTGGATGGTTAGTCAATTTTGGATAACCATCACCACCAGCGGCGTTAAAGCTTGGCACGGTAAAGCGATAGGTCTTATCCATATCGATAGGCTCACCACCAATCTTCACATCATGGACTTTACCGTTTTCAACGACCATAGAAACGCCTGCGAATTGAACATACGCTCCCGAGTCAACCGGCTTGGTGCCCACGACATTGAGGTAATCCATCACTTCTTCACCGCTCATGTCGGTGTAAGTCACCATGTTGCCGAATGGCTGAACTTTAAGCACATCTTTGTATGTGATATCGCCAGAGATGATAGAGTCACGAACTCCCCCTGAGTTCATCACCGCAAAATCAGCATTGGCGCGCTCCATGTGGGATTTGGCAATCAAACGACCGAGGTTGGTCTGCTGGAAGCGAACAACATTGCGATCACCTTCTAACTTACCGTTACTCTCGGCGATCTTAACATTGAGCTTCTCTTGACCTTTATCTTGATAAGGCTTCAAGAAGTCATACAAAGCTTGGTCTTTTTCAATTTCATCTTGGATAAAGACGCGCTTTTTCTCACCATCAACCTTGATTTTTTTCTTCAGGTTCACCGGGATCAGATCGTAGCTCACGAGGCTCAAATCACCGTTTTGGAATTCAAACTCTGCCTTACCAACGTACTTGCCCCACTCATGGGCTTGCATGATCCAAGCGCCATTTTGTTGATCAGGCGTACAGGCATCACCAGGCTCGAAGCTCTCGTTGTACATGTTCGGACCTTCCATACACACCGGCTCTTGTGAGTGGCCGCCGATGATAAGGTCGAGATCGCCTTCGTCCATGTAACGCGCGAGCGCCACATCACCTGGGGCATTGACACCACTTTTACCGTCTGCGTAGTGACCCATGTGAGTCGCCGCGATAATGATGTCAGGCTTCTCAGTTTCTTTCAGCTTGGCGATCACTTTTTTCGCTTCTGCTTTCGGATCACGGAAATCGAGCGAACCTATGTATTCTGGGTTACCGATCTTAGCGGTATCTTCTGTAGTCAAACCGACGACTGCGATTTTCAGGCCGTTACGTTCAAACATCTCGTAAGCCTGGAATTTACGCTCGCCGGTCTCTTTGTCATAAATGTTGGCTGACAGCATTGGGAAGTCAGTCCATTGCATTTGCTGTTTCAGCACGCTTAATGGATTATCAAACTCATGGTTACCAATGGCCATGGCATCGTAACCAATTCGCGTCATCCCTTTAAAATCGGGCTCTGCTTGCAGCAAGTCAGATTCAGGGACACCGGTGTTGATATCGCCCCCAGAGAGCAGTAACACTTCACTGCCTTCGGCCTCGGCTTCAGTGCGTAGCTCGTCAATCAACGTTTTACGCGCTGCCATGCCATATTCGCCATAGCGGTTGTGCCAGAAACGACCGTGGTGATCGTTGGTATGAAGAATGGTAAGTTTATAAGTGGTATCTGGCGCCCAACCTTGCTCTTGTGTCTCCGAGCCAGAGTTGGCACACCCTGCCAAAGATGCAATTAACGCAGCACTCACTGCTGCCTTCAAACAAAGACGTTCCTTCATGATCATAGACCTTTTTAGCGATGGAAAAACCACCATCGACATCACTGTCGGTGGTTAGAAAACGCTATCTAGTCTAAAAGAATTGATGCTACGGTGCTGAGTCATTTCATATTTTTGTTGTGATGATCACCCTACATATACCATATAAGCTCACTTTGGTGATCAGGGCAAAACTTCTAGAGTCAGCACTCTAACCCAATAAAAAACGGCGCAGCCTTTGCTTGTCTATTTAAACAGGCAAGGACAACGCCGTTGGCTGTACCGTTAAGCGACTAGGTGCGACGTGCTTGCCACCAACGGCGGCTAATCACTGCCATCAGCGCCGATATGGCCAAGAAGAAACAATAGTACGAATGGCTGACGATCACTAAGGGAGAAAGGCCAAAACTTGCCCCTAATAATAGGATTTGCGCGCCATAGGGGATCATGCCTTGCACCACACACGAGAAGATATCGAGTAAACTCGCGCTCCGCTTTGCTGGCACCCCGTGTTCGCTGGCAATGTTCTTTGCAACTTGCCCTGACACCACGATCGCAACCGTGTTATTGGCAGTGCACAAGTTGGCAAATGAGACTAAAAGCGCAATGCCAAACTCGCTGGCACGAGAATGATGCTGACCTTGGTTTTTCTGAAAACGGGCAATCACTTTGTTCACCGTTTGAGTCAGAAAGCTCAAGCCGCCCTGACAACGCATCAGCTCGGCAATCCCACCGATCATTAAGGAGAGCAAGAAGATTTCTTGCATGCTGGAGAAGCCCGCTTTTATCTCCTGGCTAAAGGTCATCAGCGTGAAGTCAGGGGTGCCCATAAGCCCGATACATAACGCCAACACGATACCAGCGGTCAGGACCACGAACACATTCAACCCTGCCAACGCAAGAATGATAATCGATAGATAAGGCACTACCGCCAGATAATTGATGCTCTCTGGCGCTTCAACGGGCGCACTTTGGTTGTTAAACACGAACAGCACAATGGCCGCGACCGCTGCGGGAATGGCAATCCCCACGTTTTCTTTAAACTTATCGCGCATGCTACAACCTTGTGAGCGAGTAGCAGCAATGGTGGTATCCGAAATAAAGGACAGGTTATCACCAAACATGGCACCACTCAGCAGTACGCCAGCCATGACCGCGGGCGCTTGGCCCGTCGCGGTTGCCATGTTAAGCGCAAAGGGAGCAAGGGCGGCAATGGTGCCCATGGACGTCCCCATCGCGGTGGAGATAAAGGCGGCAATTACGAACAGACCGGGTAAGATCAAGCTTTCTGGGATCAAGGCTAAGCCGAGATTGACGGTAGCTTGTACCCCACCCGTCGCATCCGCCACTGACGAAAACGCACCGGCCAATAAATAAATTAAGCACATGGCAATAATATCGCCATGCCCCATTCCACGAATAAGCTGCTCAATGGCGGTGTTCAGTCGCTCACGGCTCAAGCCTATGGCAAGAATCACAGCGGGTAGAATAGCCACGTGTGCCGGCAATTGATAAAAGGCGTAATCTGCGCCCTGCAAAGTAAAGTAAACGCCAGCGCCAATGAAAAGCGTTAAGAACAAAAGAAGGGGGAGCAGTGCAATCGCAGAGGGCTGCGGTGTCGTATTTGCTGATGTTGTCATGGCAGTTTTTGTCATACCTATTATAAAACTGTGATCAAGGTTACAGACCGCTAGCCGTCCAGTCAACAAATGGACGTCTAAACATCTAAATATCTTGATTGCTCGTACTCGATGCTAGACAACGCCTCGCACCAAAAAGGTATTTCAGGCAAACGATACGGTATAAAAACGAAATGATAGCGCGAGAAAATTGAAGATAGAAATGAGACCGGGACGACGTCGTTTATCGATAAAAAGAACACCCATCAGGAAAGGATAACCAGGGAGACGGTAATTTACCGTTGATAAAGTGATTTTGATGTTCGTAAGACTCATGCACGTCTGGTTATCGACCGGTTCGGCGATCATGGGCAATGCTAAACACCCCTCCCAAATAACGCTTCACATTGATGAGTGTGGACGCGTCGCTTGTCTATCTGGAGGCAT
Source organism: Salinivibrio sp. ES.052 (assembly GCF_900141775.1). Lineage (GTDB taxonomy): Bacteria > Pseudomonadota > Gammaproteobacteria > Enterobacterales > Vibrionaceae > Salinivibrio. The sequence continues at coordinate 1,575,206 of NZ_FSRI01000001.1, forward strand.
GCCTAAACGAAGACACGAAACAAGGTGTGAACTCTAAAAGTGTCTAATCTATTCAACATAAAAAGCAAATTGCTGGACAAAAAATAGAAGTGTGCTAAAAGCTTTGTCTATTTTTCTACGTCACAGGAGTTAAAATGAAAGGGGTAATAAAGAGCTTTGACAACACAAAGCGCGAAGGTCTCATCACAGGTGAAGACGGGATTGAATATAATCTAACAATGGACGAGTGGAAATCTGGCACGCTACCAGAGGCTGGTATGAATGTTGATTTTGCGCTATCCAATGGAAAGGCTACCGCTGTATTCGGTGAAGCAGTATCCCCGACCAGCTCAAAGAAAATACCAGCAGCCTTGTTGGCTTTCTTCTTTGGGGCATTTGGCGTACATAAATTCTATCTTGGCTATACCAAAGAAGGCCTAATCATGTTGTTAGCCTTCCTATTTGGCTTTATCTTGCTGGGTATCCCTAGCATAGTTATCGGGACTATTGCTTTTGTTGAATTCATCATTTACCTGATCAAAACAGATAAAGAGTTTGAAGCGACCTATGTAAATGGCCACAAAGGCTGGTTTTAACTGTGCTCTCTGACTAAGTGCCATCTACTTTTGCATAATCATATTTGCGAATGAGCACAAGAAAGCTGCCAATTCGGCAGCTTTTCACTTCATCAATCTAGCGCTATACCTTAGCGAATATCGATATCTTCAAAGCTTTTAATCACATCATCCAGTGATTTCATTTGAGCGAGGAATGGTTCAAGCTTGTTCAGCGGCAATGCTGAGGGGCCATCGCAACGAGCGTTATCTGGATCTGGATGTGCTTCGATAAATAATCCGGCAATTTTGGTGCCTAAACCTGCACGCGCCAAATCAACGGTTTGCTGGCGGCGTCCACCAGATGCCGCGCCCTGCGGATCACGACATTGCAGGGCGTGAGTCACATCAAAAATAATCGGGCTACCGTTTGATGCTTTCTTCATCACGTCAAAGCCCAGCATATCGACGACTAGGTTATCGTAACCATGACAGCTACCGCGCTCACACAAAATAACCTTTTCATTACCACATTCAGCAAATTTATCGACAATGTTGCCGACTTGACCTGGGCTCATAAACTGTGGCTTTTTAACGTTAATCACCGCATCGGTTTTCGCCATGGTTTCAACCAAGTCAGTTTGACGGGCTAAGAAGGCGGGCAATTGAATGACATCCGCCACTTCCGCCACGGGTGCAGCTTGATATTGCTCATGGATATCCGTGATCACTTTGACGCCAAAGGTACTTTTCAGCTCTTCAAAGATCTTTAGCCCCTCTTCCATGCCTGGACCACGGTAGGAGTGCACTGACGAACGGTTTGCCTTATCAAAAGAGGCTTTAAAAACATAGGGAATGCCAAGCTTGTCAGTCACCTTGACGTAGTGCTCGCAAATTTGCATAGCAAGATCACGAGACTCCAGCACATTCATGCCAGCAAACAGAGTGAACGGGCGATCATTCGCAACGGGTGTATCGCCAATGTGGACGGTTTTTTGCGTCATACGGGTATCCTTTATCATGTGCTCTCACGCATCAATGTAACGTCGGTTGCTCTTCGTTAAGCGCTTTCACTTGCATTTTTAGCAGCTCTGCCGCCGGATCGTCCGGACATTGCTCAATAAAATACTCGTAGTCGGTGGCGGCCACACGATCGCAATCCAACTGTTGGAAAATATAGCCGCGATCACGGATCTCATAAGGGTCATCGGGGCTAAAAGTCAGTGCTAATTCACTACAACGCAGTGCCATTGCATACTTTTCTTCACGTAATAACGCACTTTTAGCCACTGTTAACCAACGGCCTATAATCGTGGGATTATCGCTAGGCAATAGGTGTGACGATTCCAACTCCGCTAGCGGCCCTTGGCTTCCTTTCAACCAACCACTGAGAATACGCTGGCTCACGCGTTCGCCATTAAAGGGATTAATAAACACAGGTGCTTCATCAAGCTCATCAATCCGAAGCACTAATTGGCTCGGAAAGGCAACCGGTTTAACCGGCAGTGACAGGCGATCGCAAAGATATAGGAATACCGCGCCAAGTGATGCTGGGATCCCGACTTTACGATCCAGGACTTTATCTAGAAATACATTATCGGATGAGAAGTATTGCTCGATATCTCCCTTAAACTGCCACTGGTGATAAAACAGGCGACATAATCCATCAAGACGTAATGCCATGTCAGGTTCGGCACCAAGTTGATGCTCCGCTTCGTCAGCAAGGCGATCGAGTGACGCTTTCACTTGATGAACATCAATCGAGGCGTCGATGGCATGGTTCAGGGTCGCGGCCCCTTCTGCCAGTGTGAGCGAGTCTAATTGTTGATCGGTTAATGGCATCATGCTTATCCCATTAGGTGTGGAACTTTAATCAGTGCCAGGTTGGCCGCTGCATAGGCCCAGCCCAAGGCACCAAAAAACGCCAGTGTTCGGAACAGTTTGCCGCGGCTATAGTGCAAGGCCACAAAACCTAACGCTATGTACGCCAGTACACAGGTCAGCTTTTCGGTCAACCAAGCACCAGACTCTGTAAACGGTATAAAGCCTGTCACAAAAATGAGGGCAACTCCTGAGGTCAGTAATAGGGTATCGACCACATGCGGCGTGACCTTGACCCATTTTTTATTCATCATCTCGCTATCACGCATCACCCAAACAAACCGGATCACGAATAAAGAAAGGCTTAATACCACAGTCAGTAAGTGGGTGTGCTTTAGGGCCATATAGATCATAACGATTCCTGCTTCCTGTCAGTCTCAATTAAATATGCTGAGCTAGGGTGATCCTATCCAGCCCGGCATAGTCTTGTTGGGTGTTGGCACCTTGCCAACCGGCGTCTTTCCATGCGGTACGCACCGCTTCACCTTGGTTGTAACCATGCTCGACCATCAACCAGCCGCCTTCGACCAGATAGTTCGGTGCTGTTTGGCCAATGTAACGAAGTGCCGCCAAGCCATTTTCCTCGGCAACCAAGGCACTGGCGGGTTCAAAGCGAACATCGCCCTGTTGAAGATGCGGATCGGCACCATCGATATACGGAGGGTTACTCACAATCACATCAAATGGGTTCATATCGCTGAGCGCACTGAACCAGTCACTTTGAATAAAATGTGCGTTTTGGATGTGGTTATCGTGGGCGTTGCGACTTGCTAAAGAAACAGCCTCGGGCATCAGATCTACCCCCACAACAGTCACATCGGGTCGCTCGCTGGCAATCGCTAAGGCCACGGCGCCCGTTCCAGTGCCTAAATCCAAGACTCGGCAGGGTGTGGCAGGCAATGCCATCAGTGCCTGCTCAACTAAGAGCTCCGTTTCAGGGCGCGGGATCAAGGTCGCGGTTGACACACTGAGTCGTAACGTCCAAAAGTCACGGTAACCCAGGATGTACGCCACAGGCTCTCCCTGTAACCGGCGTGCAAATAATTGACGAAATTGTGCCAGTTGCGCCGCGGTTAGCTTTCGCTCTGGCCAAGTGTAAAGATAACTGCTTGGTTGTCCTAACACATGGCAGAGCAAGGCTCGCACGTCGATCGCTGCAGAGCTCCCCGACAAGGCGGTCAGCTCTGTGGTGCTATCTGCCAGTAACGCACTGATTGTTGTCGTCATTATTGATGCTCAGACAAGGCCGCTAGCAAATCCGCTTGGTGTTCTTGGATCACCGGATCCACCAAACTATCAAGATCGCCCTGCATCACATCATCTAAGCGATATAGCGTTAAGTTAATGCGATGGTCTGACACTCGCCCTTGCGGATAGTTGTAGGTGCGAATACGGTCTGAACGATCCCCGGACCCTAGCAGGTTACGGCGCGTAGAGGCCTCTTCAGCGGCACGTTTCTCTTCTTCTGCTTTAATTAATCGCGCTGCCAACACTGACATCGCTTTGGCGCGGTTTTTATGTTGTGAGCGCTCATCCTGGCACTCGACCACGGTGCCGGTCGGCAGGTGAGTAATTCGAATCGCAGAGTCCGTCGTGTTAACGTGCTGTCCACCCGCCCCGGATGCGCGGAAGGTATCCACTTTTAAATCGGCAGGGTTGATTTCAGGCGCTTCGGTTTCTGGCACTTCTGGCAAAATCGCCACCGTACACGCCGAGGTGTGCACGCGCCCTTGCGATTCAGTGGCGGGAACACGCTGAACACGGTGGCCACCGGATTCAAATTTAAGGACACCATATGCACCGTCACCCGCAACACGCGCAATCACTTCTTTAAAACCGCCGTGCTCGCCTTCACTAGCGCTGATAATTTCTAACTTCCAGCCACGCCGCTCAGCATAACGGCTATACATACGGAATAAATCACCCGCAAAAATCCCGGCCTCATCGCCACCGGCCCCTGCTCGGATTTCTAAAAAGCAGTTGCGATCGTCATTGGGATCTTTAGGCAGCAATAAGATTTGCAGCTGATCGGTTAAATCGACGATGGTTTGTTGGGCGTGAGACACTTCCTCTTGCGCCATTTCACGCATTTCAGGATCATCTTCACTCGCCATTTCCTCTGCCGCCGCGAGATCCTCTTTGGCCTGCTTGAACTCGCTAAAGCACTTAATCACCTCTTCCAGCTGCGCGTACTCTTTCGACAGAGTACGGAACTTGTTCTGGTCATTAATGATCTCAGGCGTTCCGAGTAAGTGCTGAACTTCCTCGTAACGCTCAGCCAGCGATTCTAGCTTCGCTAATATTGATGCTTTCATAAATCTCTTCGTTAGTTATCACTGTCCAGTCCCAAACAAGCACGCATCACGGCCAGTTTATCGGGCTCACCATTTTGTGCAGCTTGCTGCATCGCCTGCGTGGGGGGATGGATCAGTTTATTGGTCAGACGGTTACTTAATTGGCGTAACACGCTTTCTGCGTCAGCACCATTGGCGAGTGCTTGGATACTTTGCGCCAGCTCCGCCTGTTTAATGTGTTCGGACTGTGTTCGATATTGCTTGATGCTATCGACCGCTTCTCGTGAACGTAACCAGCGCATAAAGTCTGCACTTTCTTCCGTCACTATCGCTTCTGCCTGGATCGCGGCCAGTTTTCGCTGTTCACGATTATGTTCTACTATCGATTGCAAATCATCCACGCTGTAGAGATACGCATCAGATAAGCTGCCTACACCCTCATCAATGTCTCGTGGCACCGCGATATCGATCAACAGCATGGGTTGATGGCGACGCTGTTTCAAGGCTTTTTCAACCATTGCTTTTTCGATCAGTGGCAATGGCGAGGCGGTTGAGCTGATCACGATATCAGCTTGGCAAAGCTGCTCCGACAATCCATCGAGCCCAATCACTTTAGCGTCAAACTGCTCTGCTAAGCGTTGCGCGCGCGCCTCTGTACGGTTGGCAAAAATAATCTGACTGCATTGGTGCTCTTTTAAATGCCTGGCCACCAGCTCAATGGTCTCGCCCGCCCCCACCAATAGCGTGGTGACATCCGACAACGATTCAAATATCTGTCGCGCCAGCGTACAGGCAGCAAAAGCCACTGACACCGCGTTGCCGCCAATCTCGGTTTCCGTTCGGATCCGTTTAGCGACAGCGAACGCCTTATGAAACAACTTTTCCAGCGAGCCTGATATCATATCGGCATCATTGGCACTGGCGTACGCTTGCTTTACCTGACCCAGAATTTGTGGCTCACCTAACACTAAAGAGTCTAATCCACAGGCAACCCGCATCAGGTGCTTCACCGCTGATTGCTCTTCATGATAGTAAATGCTTGCCATCAAGCTATCACTACTGAGCTGGTGAAAGCGCGTTAGCCATTCGACTAAGACCCCGACCCCTGGCTGATTCAGCTCGGCGTATATCTCAGTGCGATTACAGGTTGAAACGATCACACAACTGTTCACCTGCGGATGCTCGGAAAGCAGCCCTAACGCCCGCTCGAGTTGCTGCGGCGAAAAGGCGACCTTTTCCCGCAATTCGACGGGGGCCGTTTTGTGATTAATTCCGAGAACTAACAGGCTCATGAAGCGTTGTTACCGACAGCACCAGTAAGGATTGGAGCGGGGGATTTTACTTGATGCCCCCCGTGAATTAAAGCGAACATTGTATCGCAGTATTTTCGTGGCACGGAAATGTGAAGCCTCACGAGATCGGTGGCGGAGTGGTCAACAGCATACATACCCATTCTTTCCTCCCGCACGGCTAAGTGTCCAACTGGCTTCTCTCACCTCGACGCTTGTGGCAAAGTAGCATGAAATGCGACTCACCACCTGGTGACGATAACAAAAGGATACTCGGTTTCATGTTCTCCTGTATACGCATCTGCGTGTTAGCGCTGCTTTTTACCGTGATCGCTGGCTGTGCAACCGCCCCGGCCCCCACGACCAAGTGGCATACCCATCGCGCCGCGCTTGACGCCATTGATAGCTATACCGCCATTGGAAAAGTCGCATTTATCTCGCCTGATACACGCTTTTCTGCCAACCTTTATTGGCAACACGCTCCCGCACAATCTCAATTAAGGCTCACCAACTTTCTTGGTACCACCTTATTGTCATTGACCATGAATGATCAGGGCGCAATCTTGGTGGATGATCAAGGCAAGCAATATCAAGACACTAACCCCGCGCGCCTTATCGCCTATTTGACTGGGGCTCACTTACCCGTTGAGGCTCTTGCCCCTTGGTTAGTGGGTCTGCCACGTACACAAGACCGCTTTTCTCTCGGGCCAGATAACCGTGTTGCCGCCCTCAATGGTGCGCAAGGTTGGAATATTGATTACCAGGACTACAGCGCTGAGACACAACCTGCTCTCCCCACGCGTATTACCCTTATCAAAGACCAGCAAACCATTAAGTTAATGATTTCTGATTGGACGCTCGATAATGACTAAACCCACCTTTTGGCCCGCGCCTGCCAAGCTTAACTTGTTTCTCTACATCACCGGCCGTCGCGACAATGGCTATCATGAACTGCAAACCCTGTTTCAGTTTCTCGACCATGGCGACACACTGGCTATTACGCCGAACGCGAGTGGCACGATCAGCCTCAGTCCCGCGATAGAGGGAGTCAGTGAAAACGACAATTTGATTGTCAAAGCCGCGAAAGCGTTGCAACAGCACACAGGCTGCCAACAAGGCGCGCATATTGCGTTGGAAAAGCGCCTCCCGATGGGTGGCGGTCTTGGCGGTGGCTCGTCCGATGCCGCGACGACGCTCGTCGCACTCAACCATCTCTGGCAAACCCAATTAAGCCAACAAACGCTTGCCCAAATTGGTCTGACACTGGGTGCCGATGTGCCGATTTTTATTTATGGCCAGGCCGCGGTAGCTGAAGGGATTGGTGAAGAATTTACCCCAGTGACACCGCACGAGAAATACTACCTGGTGGTAAAGCCTGACGTGTCTATTTCCACCGCGGCAATTTTTACCCATCCAGATTTGCAAAGAAACACGCCAAAGCGCACAGTTTCTGAGCTAATGAAGCAAAATCACGAAAACGATTGCGAAAAGATAGCCCGTAAACAATTCCCCGAGGTTGATAAGGCTGTTTCCTGGCTGGTAGAATATGCGCCGTCTAGGATGACTGGGACAGGCGCGTGCGTGTTTGCCGAGTTTGATACCGCACAAGATGCCCAGAACACACTCGACACTATGCCTAACTGGCTGACAGGGTTTGTTGCACGAGGGTTGAACCGATCGCCCTTACTTGACGCGCTACAGCAACAGCCGTCAGCCAGTGACTATTAAATGGATGCAACCCGAGGTTTCCACCGTGCCTGATATGAAGCTGTTCGCTGGTAACGCGACACCCGTTCTCGCCCAACGTATCGCAAACCGTCTTTACATGTCACTGGGTGACGCCACTGTTGGCCGTTTTTCTGACGGTGAAGTGTGTGTTCAGATTAACGAGAACGTGCGCGGTAGTGACGTGTTCGTCATCCAGTCTACCTGTGCGCCGACCAATGACAATTTAATGGAACTGGTCGTGATGATAGACGCGTTTAGACGTGCGTCGGCTGGCCGTATAACTGCAGTGATCCCCTACTTTGGTTATGCCCGCCAAGACCGCCGCGTTCGTTCCTCTCGTGTCCCTATCACCGCAAAAGTTATTGCCGATTTTCTTTCTAACGTGGGTGTCGACCGCGTCCTCACCGTGGACCTCCACGCAGAACAAATCCAAGGCTTCTTCGACGTCCCTGTCGACAACATCTTTGGCACCCCTGTTTTGCTTGAAGACATGCTGGCGAAGAACTTGGAAGATCCTGTGGTTGTCTCCCCAGATATTGGCGGCGTAGTCCGTGCGCGTGCAACCGCTAAACTGTTGGATGATACCGACATTGCGATTATCGACAAACGCCGTCCACGAGCGAATGTATCGCAAGTGATGCACTTGATTGGCGATGTTGAAGGCCGTGATTGCATCATTGTTGATGACATGATCGATACCGGTGGCACCCTGTGTAAAGCCGCAGAAGCACTGAAAAACCGTGGGGCTAAGCGTGTCTTTGCTTATGCTACCCACCCAGTGTTCTCAGGTGATGCGCCGAAAAACATTGCGGAATCTGTGATTGACGAGATTGTGGTCACCGACTCCACACCATTGAGCGCAGAAATTCAGGCCACGGGCCGTGTGTCGCAATTGACCCTCTCTGGCATGCTGGCTGAAGCGATTCGCCGCATTAGCAATGAAGAATCAATCTCTGCCATGTTTAATTCTTAACACATTGGCGCAGATAGACGATAAACACCCTGCCCTTGAGCAGGGTGTTTTTTATTGCGCATTTTTCGGTGCTGGCTCGACCGTCTAGCCACAACAATGGTAGGATATGACGCCTTTTTGCGTGGGCTCGACGCTCACCGGCGACGATGAGTAGACAAATAGCGAGAAACGTTGTGAGTAATCAGATCCGCTTATTAGTAGGGTTAGCTAATCCAGGCCCTGAATACGCCCAAACGCGTCATAATGCGGGCGCTTGGGTCGTACAGGAGCTGGCACGTATTCACAACGTGCCATTGAAAGAAGAGAAAAAATTCTTTGGCTTGACCGGTCGTATTAATGTGCATGGACAAGATCTGCGCGTGTTGATCCCAACCACGTATATGAATTTGTCGGGGAAAGCCGTGCAAGCACTGGCTAACTTTTACAATATTCCCGTCGACGCCATCATGGTGGCGCATGACGAGCTAGACTTACCCCCCGGGGTGGCCAAGTTTAAACAAGGTGGTGGGCACGGCGGCCACAATGGGCTGCGTGACATCATTAGCAAATTAGCAAATGATAAATCGTTTTACCGACTTCGGATTGGCATTGGTCATCCGGGTCACAAGGACAAGGTGGCGGGCTATGTGCTAACCAAAGCGCCCGCCAATGAGCAGAGCCTGCTAGAGCAGGCCACTGATGAGGCAGTACGCAGCCTCGAGATCCTGTTCAAAGACGATCTTGCCAAAGCGCAAAATCGTCTACACACCTTCAAAGCACAGTAATTTTGATTAAAGGGTTACCATCTCATGGGTTTTAAATGTGGCATCGTGGGCCTACCAAACGTAGGTAAATCCACTCTGTTTAACGCACTGACTAAGGCCGGCATTGATGCGGCTAACTTTCCATTTTGTACGATTGAGCCAAACACGGGCGTGGTGCCTGTGCCTGACTTGCGCTTGGATGCGTTAGCCAAAATTGTGAACCCACAAAAAGTGCTACCAACCACCATGGAATTTGTGGATATCGCGGGACTGGTTGCCGGTGCATCACGCGGTGAAGGCTTAGGGAACAAATTCTTAGCTAACATCCGTGAAACCGATGCCATTGGTCACGTTGTACGTTGTTTTGAAAATGACAATATCGTCCACGTTGCCGGTAAAGTGGATCCGGCTGATGATATCGACGTGATTAACACCGAGCTTGCGCTGGCCGATCTTGAAAGCTGTGAGCGCGCGATGCAGCGCAACGCTAAAAAAGCCAAAGGTGGCGATAGTGACGCTAAATTTGAGCTGACGGTCCTTGAAAAACTGCTGCCCGTTCTTGAGGAGGGCAACATGTTGCGCTCGGTCGAACTGACCAAAGAAGAAGCGGCCGCGGTACAATACCTCAACTTTTTAACGCTCAAGCCCACCATGTACATTGCCAACGTTAACGACGATGGCTTTGAAAATAACCCATACCTCGACAAAGTGCGTGAGATTGCCGCCCAAGAAGGCGCGACCGTGGTGGCCGTGTGTGCGGAGATTGAAGGCGAGATAGCAGAATTGGACGCTGAAGAAGCGGCCGCGTTCTTAGAGGAAATGGGGCTTGAAGAGCCTGGGCTTCACCGCGTGATTCGCGCCGGTTACGAGCTGCTCACCCTACACACCTACTTCACGGCGGGTGTAAAAGAAGTACGTGCCTGGACGGTGCCGATTGGCTCTACCGCGCCACAAGCAGCGGGTAAAATCCATACTGACTTTGAAAAAGGCTTTATCCGCGCCGAAGTGGTTGGCTATGAAGATTACATTGCTAACAATGGCGAAAGCGGTGCCAAAGATGCCGGTAAATGGCGTCTAGAAGGGAAAGAGTATATCGTCAAAGACGGTGATGTGATCCATTTCCGCTTCAACGTTTAATACGCATACGCGTGACGCGCACAGGGTGAATTGTCGAGACCCCACCCTTTATTATTTAGACCAGCCTTAGGGCTGGTTTTTTTTATCATAGCAAGAGAGCTTTCCCCCCCGACACTATGCTGATTAACACGCTGTCTTTGTTGGTAAAACAAGCAAACTGGTGATTATTGCAGCCAGCAGGACCAAAATCATAAAAAAAATCGTGGGCAGGCTTGACGCTCTTTCTCTCAATCCGCATAATTCGGTCCGTCTTGAGGCTTTGGCCTTATAGCATGGCTACGTAGCTCAGTTGGTTAGAGCACATCACTCATAATGATGGGGTCACAGGTTCGAATCCCGTCGTAGCCACCATTTATTTTTGTAATTTGGCAGCGCTTTTTTTTATTGCCGAGTTACCCACCTTTTGCGGAGGTGGCGGAATTGGTAGACGCGCTAGCTTCAGGTGCTAGTGTCCGAAAGGACGTGAGGGTTCAAGTCCCTCTCTCCGCACCAAGTTAGGCAACGCCTACTGGGGTATCGCCAAGCGGTAAGGCAACGGGTTTTGATCTCGTCATTCCCAGGTTCGAATCCTGGTACCCCAGCCATATTAAAAAGCCCACATCATGTGGGCTTTTTTGCGTTTAGGATTCGTATTCGCTTAATCCGCTACACCACGATCCCCATCTTGGCCAGTTCTGCGCGACCTTGCTGTGCGTCGGTAAAGGGGATGCCCGCCATGCCTAGCGCTTTGGCACCCTCGACGTTCGCGACTCTGTCATCCAAAAACACGCAAGAAGCTGGGTCGAGGTGGTAATCATCCAACAAGCGGTGATAGATGGCGGGTTCGGGTTTTAAGCACCCTACTTCGGCCGATACAATGGCCCCATCAAACAGTGACCAAAACGCATAGCGCTGCTTTAAGAACGCCACGATTTCGCGCACATTATCGGTTAACGCATAAACACCGTATCCGGCCTGTTTGGCCGAACGAAGCAAATCAACACTGCCGTAAAGACAAATTTGGGTCTGTTTGATGTAATAAAACAGCGCCTCAAGCTGTGCGGGGCTAAGCGCCGTATCATCGGCAAAACACTGCTTGGCTTGCGCCTCGGTGAACATACCGCGATTCAGCGCTTGCCAGGTATCACTCTGGAAGATTTGATTAGCATAAGCGTGCGTATCCGCCGCTTCCCCCAAGGTTAAGCGGATAATTTCTTCTGGTGACCAACGCACGATCACATTGCCAATATCAAAAATAATATTCTGGTAGCCAGTCATTTAATCTCCTCGCCACGATGATTAGAGCCCAAGTGCATATTTCAACACGTGCTTTTTCACCGGCCCACTGTGTTCAGCCAGTTTAAACACCGCATTACGCGCCAGTTTTAAAGGCGTGACTCGGTTACTGAACGCGGCATAAAACACATCCATCCCTGTTTGCATCATCATGTTATCGGTGCGGCGTGCTTTTTCGTATGCCGCTAACGTTGACTCCGCTTGCCATTCTGCGCCCGCATCCGCACAAGATTCCAGCAATGCGGCGACGTCTTTAAAGCCTAAGTTCACACCTTGCCCTGCAAGCGGGTTAATGGTGTGGGCGGCATCACCAATTACCACGGCCCCATTGCGATGGTACTGCTGCGCATGGCGGCGCGTCAGTGGAAATGCGCCCCAATTGATGGGGGTGACGTCACCGACTTCCGGCGGGAAATGACTCACTATCTCAGCTTTAAGCTGGTCGGCATTGCATTGACGCAACTGTTGGATTCGAGCTGGACTGTCGTACCATACCAACGAGGCATTGTGGCCGCAAAGCGGCAATAGCGAGCGCGGCCCTGTAGGGAAAAACTGCTGCCAAGTAATGTCTTGTTGGGGCACAGCGGTTTCCACATGAATCAACATGCAATGCTGACGATAATCCCAACTGGTGAGGCCGATTTGCGCATAGTCTCGCACTTTCGAGTGGGCACCGTCGGCACCAATCAACCAGGGCGCTTCTAGTGTTTCACCACTGTCTAATTGGATTTGATGCAGATCGCCCGCCTGCGTCATATCGGTGATAGAAGCCGGTGAGACAAGGTGCAAATTGTCAAAGCGCGAAAATTGCTGCCACAGGCCGAGTTGAATCAAGCGGTTCTCGACCATATATCCTAATTGTGGTAAGTCGAGTTGGTCGGCACTGAAACACACTCGGCTGTCTTCGGCTTCCCAGGTTTCTAGTCGGCGATAGGGACAGACTCGCATCGCTTCAATGTCGGCCCACGCGCCTAAGTCTTGAAGCAAGCTGACAGACGCATGAGAAATTGCAGAAACCCGTAAATCCATCGGTTGTGACGCCTGGAAAGGAGCCGGTTCTTGGCGTTCTATCAATGCCACCTGCCGACCTTGGCGGGCAAGTCCTAATGCTGCAGCGGCACCGACCATGCCACCGCCAACGATAATAATTTCAAATTGCTTCATGACCGTCTCTTTGTGCCGTTAATGCAAGCATTCTACTGAAGGTAAACGAGAATTCGATATCAATCCGATCAAAGTGAGGTCAAATTCGCTTTTTCAATGCGCCTTTGTTTCGTCGGTTCAGGTGCTTAGCGTGATTAGCGTGATTTCTCCGGCCCTGCGATCTGGTCAGCGATATTGGAAAGCAGTACAATACGCGGCTTGCCAAACTGATTGATTGGTTAAAAACCACACAGTTTGAATGGGTAATGTCGACCATAAGATTAACAATGAGCGTGAAGTTACATGGCTAAGAAACTGCTGATCAAAACCTGGGGTTGCCAAATGAATGAGTATGACTCATCCAAAATGGCAGATCTGCTTAATTCTGCCGGTGGCTATGAGCTGACCGAACAACCAGAAGACGCAGATGTTCTCCTCCTTAATACCTGCTCGATTCGTGAAAAAGCACAAGAGAAGGTATTCCACCAACTTGGTCGTTGGAAGACACTCAAAGACAAGAACCCAGGGCTGGTGATCGGCGTGGGCGGTTGTGTGGCAACCCAAGAAGGCGATCACATCCGTGAGCGCGCGCCTTATGTGGACGTCATTTTTGGCCCCCAAACGCTGCATCGTCTGCCCGAGATGATCAAACAATCACGTGGCGATAGTGGGCCGGTGATGGATATTTCCTTCCCTGAGATTGAAAAGTTTGACCGTCTGCCAGAGCCGCGAGCCGAAGGGCCGACCGCGTTCGTCTCGATTATGGAAGGCTGCTCAAAATACTGTACCTTCTGCGTGGTCCCGTACACGCGTGGCGAAGAAGTCAGCCGCCCGCTGGATGACGTATTATTTGAAATTGCACAGCTTGCGGAACAAGGTGTGCGCGAAGTGAACCTGCTGGGTCAGAATGTGAATGCCTATCGCGGTGATACGCACGATGGCGACATCTGCAGTTTTGCTGATTTACTTCGCTATGTCGCAGCTATCGACGGGATTGATCGCATTCGCTACACCACCAGCCATCCGGTTGAGTTTACCGATGACATTATTGAGGTGTATCGTGATACCCCAGAGGTTGCAAGCTTCTTGCACCTGCCAGTACAAAGCGGCTCGGATCGGATCCTAACGATGATGAAACGTCCGCACACGGCGATCGAATACAAATCAAAGATCCGAAAATTGCGTCAGGTACGCCCAGACATCACCATCAGCTCAGACTTTATTGTCGGCTTCCCGGGTGAAACCGAACAAGACTTTGAAGCAACCATGAAGCTGATTAAAGATATCGACTTTGATATGAGCTTTAGCTTCGTTTATTCCTCTCGCCCAGGGACGCCAGCGGCAGATATGCCTGACGACACCCCTGAGTCGCTGAAGAAAGAGCGCTTGTATCGTCTACAGCAACAAGTGAACAGCCAAGCGATGCGCTACTCGCGCTTGATGCTGGATACCGAACAACGCATTTTGGTTGAAGGCCCATCACGTAAGAATCTGATGGAGCTGCGTGGCCGTACTGAAAACAACCGAGTGGTCAACTTTGAAGGCTCGGTCGATTTGATCGGCCAATTTGTTGACGTCAAAATTACTGAAGTGATGCCAAACTCGCTACGCGGCGAACTGGTTCGTACCGAAAAAGATATGGACTTGCGTGTCGCCGTCTCGCCAACCGAAATCATGGCGAAGGCGCGCAACGAAAACGAGCTTGGTGTTGGTGTTTACACGCCATAACGCGTTCATCAATTCAACGGCGCCGGATAGCCGGCGCCGAAAGCGAGGATAATCTTGTCTAAAATCATCTCTCTTGACCTTAATTTAGAACCAGCCGATAACACCCGTCTTGCTAATTTATGTGGCCCGTTTGACGATAATATCAAACAACTTGAGCGCCGCTTAGGTGTTGAAATTAGTCATCGCCATAATGCGTTTACGGTAATGGGTAAGCCCCATACTGCTAATGCTGCGGTAGAGATCCTAAAACGTCTTTACGTAGATACGGCTCCCGTACGTGGTAGCTCTCCCGACGTTGAACCCGAAGCCATTCATTTGGCGATCAAGGAGTCGGGCGTGTTGGAGCAGAACACTGAGTCGAGCATTCCTTACGGTAAAGAAATCAACATTAAGACCAAAAAAGGGGTGATTAAACCGCGCACGCCCAACCAAGCGCAGTACATCGCTAATATGGTCAATCATGATATTACCTTTGGGATCGGCCCTGCGGGGACGGGTAAAACCTATCTTGCTGTCGCGGCTGCGGTCGATGCGCTAGAGCGTCAAGAGATCCGCCGTATCCTGCTAACTCGCCCAGCGGTTGAAGCCGGCGAAAAGTTAGGCTTTTTGCCCGGTGATTTAAGCCAAAAAGTCGATCCTTACTTACGCCCACTCTACGATGCTCTCTTTGAGATGCTGGGCTTTGAACGGGTTGAAAAATTGATCGACCGTAACGTGATCGAGGTGGCACCTCTGGCTTATATGCGTGGCCGAACCTTGAATGATGCCTTTATTATCTTGGATGAAAGTCAAAATACCACGGTCGAGCAGATGAAAATGTTCCTGACTCGGATTGGCTTTAATTCACGCGCAGTGATCACGGGTGACGTAACCCAAGTCGACTTACCGCGAAATGCCCGTTCAGGCCTTCGCCATGCGATCGAAGTACTATCTGACGTGAATGAAATCAGCTTCCATTTTTTCCAAGCTGACGACGTCGTACGCCATCATGTGGTCACTCGCATCGTCCAAGCCTACGACAAGTGGGAATCAGAAGACGCTAGGGCACGTAAAGAAGCAGAGGCACGCCGTCGTGAAGCACGAGAGGCCCAGCAAATTGCAGCACAACCTGCCGTGCCAGGCTCACAGGAGCCGTCATGAGCTACTATGTCGATGTGCAAATTGCCTGTGAGAACGCGCAAGGCTTGCCCAGTGACGATCAGCTCCAAGCTTGGTTTGAACAGGCAATACACGCCGCGCGGCCCCAAGCCGAAATCACGATTCGTATCGTGGACGAAGGTGAGAGTCAGAGCCTAAATCGCGATTATCGTGGCAAAGATAAACCGACAAATGTGTTATCTTTTCCGTTCGATGCGCCCCCAGGGGTGGAAATAGATTTACTCGGTGATCTTGTCGTATGCCGCCAAGTTGTTGAGAAAGAAGCTCAACAGCAAGGTAAAGCGCTGATGGATCACTGGGCACATATGGTTGTCCATGGTAGCTTACACTTACTGGGTTACGACCATATTGAGGATGATGAAGCCGAGCAAATGGAAGCCTTGGAACGAGAAGTCCTGGCGACTATGGGGGTTAATGACCCTTATGCAAACGACTTCATCGAGCGTTAACTAACTGAATGAAACTGAATGAACGACGATAATTCGCAAAACGCAGACGGTCCGAGTAGGAAGACCTTCTTCGAGCGGCTGAGCCAGTTTTTCCAAGCTGATCCAAAAGACAGGCAAGAGCTGGTGGACGTGTTTCGAGACTCAGAGCAAAACGCGCTGATCGACCACGATACACGGGACATGCTGGAAGGTGTGATGCAAATCTCTGACATGCGTGTGAGAGAGATCATGATACCCCGCTCGCAGATGGTAATCGTTGAACGATCGCAGTCTTTGGAAGCGATCATTAATATTATTATTGATGCCCAACACTCTCGTTATCCTGTGATCAGTGATGACAAAGATCATGTTGAAGGTATTTTGCTTGCGAAAGATTTATTACGCTACCTGCGCCCTGATGCCGAAAATTTTGACATCGAAAAGGTCTTACGCCCTGTCGTGGTGGTGCCGGAAAGTAAGCGGGTTGACCGCCTACTGAAGGAATTCCAAGAAGAGCGCTACCATATGGCGATCGTCATTGATGAATTCGGTGGGGTCTCTGGTGTTGTCACCATTGAAGATATTCTCGAAGAAATTGTGGGCGAGATCGAAGACGAGTATGACGATGAGGAAGAGCAAGAAATTCGCCAGCTCAGTCGCCATACCTTCTCGATGAAAGCACTCACCACCCTAGAGGACTTTAACGAGCATTTTGGCGCCCAGTTCCAAGATGACGTTGTCGATACCATAGGAGGTTTGGTGATGACCAGCTTTGGCCATCTCCCTGATCGCGGTGAAGAAGTCGATATTGGTGACTTTCACTTTAAAGTGACGTCGGCCGATAGTCGTCGTATCATTCAGCTACAAGTCACCATCCCAGACAGTAGCGAATCGAACAGTGAAAACGCCTAACCTTTTACGCCAAAGTGGGCAGTCATTACTGGCTGCCGCTTTTGGTGCTACCGCCACCCTCGCCTTTTCCCCTTTCTCTTATTGGCCATTCATGTTGGTCGCCTTATGGGGCTTATTTATTTTGCTGCAAACAGCATCGCCCAAGCGCAGTGCTTGGCTAGGCTTTTGCTGGGGGCTGGGCCAATTTGCCACTGGGGTGGGTTGGGTTTACGTCAGTATTGATCACTTTGGTGGGATGCCTGCTATCGCAGGGCTATCTTTGATGGCACTGCTTATCGTCTATTTATCACTTTACCCCGCTCTATTTAGCGGGTTGATCAATAAACTGCCCATCACGCAACGGAGTATAAAATGGCTGATACTTGCGCCTGCGTTGTGGCTGGTCATCGATTGGCTCAGAGGCTGGCTCTTTACGGGGTTTCCATGGTTGTGGCCAGGTTATAGTCAGATCAATAGCCCCTTAGCGGGAATCGCTCCCATATTAGGTGTACAAGGTATCACGCTGGTATTGGTGTTGCTTGCCGGATTGGTCACCTTGATCACGCCACGCTGGGGGCCTTGGCAATCGCGTGCCCGCCTCATAGGCATCGGCGCTGTGATTAGCCTTTTCGCTGTAAGCTATGGGCTGGCATCAATCCAGTGGGCAACAAAAACGGATCAGCAGCAAACGGTATCGCTGATCCAAGGTAACGTCCCTCAAGCGCTAAAGTGGCGAGCCGACCAACGCTGGCCAACCTTAATGAAGTATCTGGATTTAACCCGCCAACATTGGGACAGTGACGTGGTCATATGGCCAGAAGCTGCCATTCCGGCATTAGAACGAGAACTGCCACGCTTTTTTTCTCAGTTAGATCAGGCAGGCAAGAATAACCAAACTACGGTGATCACGGGCGCACTCGATCAACGTGAGGATGGCACCTATTTTAATAATGTACTCGCGCTCGGCGCACAAACGCCACGTTATCACTATCCCGCACCGGCGCAGTACAGCAAACACCACTTACTGCCTTTTGGCGAGTTTGTGCCGTTTGAGTCGTTACTTCGTCCGTTAGCGCCGTTTTTTAATCTCCCCATGTCATCATTCTCTCCGGGGTCAGCCATTCAACCGGCTTTGCCCGCAAACGGCTGGGAATACATCACCGCTCTTTGCTATGAAATTGCTTTTCCTGCACAAATCCGAGCCAACCTCACGGCCGACAGCGACGCGATCATTACCCTTTCAAATGATGCCTGGTTTGGGCGCTCTATTGGGCCTTGGCAACACCTGGAAATTGCTCGCATGCGCGCGCTTGAGTTCGGCCTGCCGGTGATCCGAGCCACCAATAATGGGGTGACGGCTTTGATCGATGAACGCGGGCAGATTCAAGCATCACTGCCACAGTTTGACACTCAGGTCCTGACCACCCAGGTCACGAAGACACAAGGCATAACACCTTATCGCCAATGGGGAAGTGGGCCGCTTTGGATCTGGGTGATCATCAGCAGCCTGATCGGTGTTATTGCTTGGCGTCGCACTATGTGCCACCCGATAAAAATGCCTACACGTTCCTGACAATACCAAGAAGAAACTGACGTAGCCTGCTCCTGCTATTATTCATTTGATTAGACACATAAGGATATTAAGCATGACACGTTTTTCTTATCGTTGGTTTGCACTTGCTATCGTCGCACTGGCAGCGTTGAATGGCTGTGCTTCGAGTTCACAGCAAGATCAAATCCGCCAAGCGGATCTAGCACGAGAGCAGTTTTATCAATACCCTCAAACACAGCCCTTTTTCGATAATGCCTATGGCTATGCTGTCTTTCCATCAGTCGGAAAAGGGGGCTTCTGGGTAGGTGGCGCCTACGGTAAAGGCGTGATCTATCGCCAAGGGAATCCGGTTGGCGCTGCCGAACTTAAACAAGTGTCAGTGGGGTTAACCTTCGGCGGGCAAGCATTTAGCGAAATTGTCTTTTTTGAAGATAAAACTGCCTATGACCGTTTTATGAAAGGGCAAGTTGAACTGGGTGCTCAAGCGTCAGCGACCGCCTTAACCGAGGGTGCTTCCGCGCAAACCGGGACATCGGGCACCTCAGCATCAGCCAGTAATCGTCAATCGAAAGCCTACTACGTGAACGGGCTTACCGTGTTCACGCACGCTAAGGGAGGCTTGATGCTCGAAGCCGCATTAGCAGGCCAACAGTTTACGCCAGCCACTTGGTAACGGCCGGAATAAACGCGCTTTATGAAAAAGGCTAGCGTTGACGGCTAGCCTTTCATGATTGGAATAACATTTATAGGGACACCAACGCTTACTGCGAAGGTTGCCACACAAACCACAAACGTTTATCCATGGTGCGTTCCGAAGCAGACAAGGTTGCCATCCGATCGTTTTCGTTTGGCATTTGATTGACAGGCTCACTCCCCCCCTCAGAAACCGGCACCATGCTATCTTGCCCTTCACCGGAGACCCTAGGTTCGGTTGCGTTATTCATCCGCATTGCACGCTCTTGAGGTGCCATTAAACGTATTTCTCGGTTTGCTGTCAGCTCGTTGATCAGCGCTTGCTCTGACGCCGCTAATCGAGCATCAAAGACCAAGGTATCATCTTTAAGCTCACCCAGATGGACATTTTGCAACGCGTTAAGGCCCGCTAAAGTTTGCTCAAGAGCAACATAATCTTTGCCACTACTGACACCGGCTATCGCAATCACGATCGATGCACTCTCATCATGTTGATCAAGGAGCACTCCCGTCTGGTCCGCATAATAATCGGCGACCATATCAATCATCGCTTGCGCATCACGGGCCTGCCCACGCTCTTGGCTCATTGACATTTGGCTAGCATCCGGAAAAAACTGCCACCGTATCCCTTGCTCAGTGAGTTTACCAATCACAATGCCATCCGGCTGATAACGTTGACTGGCTTGTTCCACAGGCTGGATAAAGCCCCCCCATAAATCACTGCTAGAGATCGCCATGAGATCATCGAAATCCCCGACAGGAATGAAGACAGGTAGGCCTCGTGCTGCCGCTTTATTGCGCAACCGTTCAATGACTGGGTGATCACTTTGCTCCCAGATAATTTGCCGCTCACCTTCTCGAGCATCGACTAACCAAACCAGTACTGATGGCCGCGGGCTCCCCCACAGAGGTAAGCCTGCATCACGTAACACTTTACGGATCTGTTGGCTATCAAATCCGACTTCTAACGTCCGCTGAGCAGTCCCATCCGTTTGACCAGCGCTTTCGCCATATCCTAATTGAGTGATGAAGCTATCGACATCTTGCAGCGCTTGCTTGACTGCAGGGTTATCTGGCACCTCTCGCTGACCGGATACTTTGGTGAGCACCGCGTTCAAGCCCTGTTTTTTTGCCGCTTGCTGCGAGGTTTGCGCACCGTTATCCAACGGAATGCTGGCATGATAAAGGTTGTTTGCCATCGCGCCTGGTAACCATAAACAGGCAACTACGGCCAACACAAATCGATTCATAATC
Organism: Salinivibrio sp. ES.052; assembly: GCF_900141775.1. Classification (GTDB taxonomy): domain Bacteria; phylum Pseudomonadota; class Gammaproteobacteria; order Enterobacterales; family Vibrionaceae; genus Salinivibrio. The sequence goes on from NZ_FSRI01000001.1 coordinate 1,595,906, forward strand.
TTTCCACATGGATAAATGGGAGTACAGCGATCATAAGCTTACTTCTCCTCATTCAGCAATCCTCTCGCGCAAAAAAGATAAGATAATTGGCGTCGTGCTACGAACGCCATGTCATTGAGGCGATATCATTGAGATCGTCCTGTCCACTCAGTATCAACGACGTACCTCATTAGTCTATTCCTTTCGGTGTTCAAGCCCCCGCTCGTCACAATGAAATCCGTTACATCATTTATTTGCTAATGATCTCACATTTAAAAATATGACAGGAATCACAGAAACGCTTTGTGCTAGCATTGCGCGATTTTTTTTGGAGGTGAGATTATGATGCAAGTTTTACAAGGGGCACAAATGCTGTTCGTCGCATTTGGAGCCTTGGTGTTAGTGCCGCTGTTAACGGGGTTAGACCCGAACGTCGCACTCTTCGGGGCCGGGATCGGTACCCTTATTTTCCAAGTCATCACCCGCCGCTCTGTTCCCATTTTCCTCGCCTCTTCCTTTGCTTTTATTGCCCCTATTCTTTACGGCGTTAACAATTTTGGCATTCCAGCAACCATGGGCGGTCTAATGGCTGCTGGCGTTATCTATTTGATCATGGGGGCCATTATTCGCGTTAAAGGTGTCGATATTATTCACAAACTTTTGCCGCCTGTGGTGGTCGGTCCCGTGATTATGGTGATTGGTCTAGGCTTAGCCCCCACGGCCGTCAATATGGCACTCGGTAAAACAGGTGATGGCAGTGAGCAGTTAATTGCTGGCGATATCGCGATTTGGATCTCTCTGCTGTCACTGATGACGACGATTGCCGTGAGTGTATTTGCTAAGGGCTTTTTCAAGCTTGTTCCTATCATCGCAGGGATTGCGGTCGGTTATGTGGCTAGTCTCATTATGGGCATTGTGGATTTTTCCGAAGTGACCAGTGCCAGTTGGTTGATGATGCCCGCCTTTACCCTACCCGAGTTCAATATCAATGCCATCTTATTCATGATTCCTGTCGCCATCGCCCCGGCGGTTGAGCATGTTGGCGATATGCTGGCGATTTCAAATGTGACTCGAAAAGATTATCTGAAAAAGCCTGGTTTACACCGCACCATGGCCGGTGACGGTGCGGCAACCATTGCCGCGTCTTTGTTCGGCGCACCACCTAACACCACCTACAGTGAAGTGACGGGAGCTGTGATGTTGACCAAAGCGTTTAACCCGAAAATAATGACTTATGCTGCGCTCACTGCGATTGTATTGGCCTTTGTCGGTAAGCTTGGTGCAATGCTACTCACCATTCCTTTGCCTGTTATGGGGGGATCATGATCCTATTGTTTGGGTCTATCGCCACGGTGGGCCTAAATACCCTAATCCGCAATCAGGTCGACCTTCATGATTCACGTAACCTGGCGATTGTTGGCGTGACCTTGGTATTTGGTATTGGCGGTATGGCCTTTGGCATTGGCGACTTTAGCCTACAAGGAATTAGCTTATGTGGTGTGGTGGCGATTGTGCTTAACTTGATACTCCCTCGCCAAATGGGCGAAAACCATATTGTTGATAGTGCGCAAATGGAAGAAGAAAAGCACTAACCCCCTAACCTTCCCCCCATTAAAAAGGGCGCTGAAGATTCAGCGCCCTTGTCTTTATCGGTCAAACTGATTCGCCTAACCTTAAAGATAAATCGGTTTAGCTTTGCGCCGCGCGCGCTTCAACCAGCTTGATCGCTTGTTCGATGCGTGTAACCACTCGATCTTTACCAATCAGGTGCATCACAGCATCAACGGACGGGGATTGACCGCCACCGGTCACTGCCACACGTAATGGCATGCCCACTTTACCCATGCCAACGTCAAGATCAGCGCAGGTGTCTGCGATCGCGGCTTTAAGTGACTCAACGCTCCAATCATCTAGCGCTTCAATCTTGCCTTTTGCCACTTGCAACGGCTCTAAAGCAACAGGGCGAAGATGTTTTTTCGCAGCAGAGGCCTCAATCTCATCAAAATCTTGATAGAAGTAGCGGCTTTGCTCAGCCAGCTCAACCAAGGTATCACAGCGCTCACCCACTAGTTGGATCACATCGGTCAGTTCAGGGCCTGTGGTTGCATCAATACCCTTTTGATCCAAGTGCCATTGCAGGTGCTTCGCGACCTCTGCCGGATCACCATGCTTGATGTAATGGTTGTTCAACCAGTGCAGTTTTTCAGTGTTAAACGCTGACGCCGACTTGCTGATCGCACCCAGTGAGAAAAATTCAATCATCTCTTCCATCGAGAAGATCTCTTGGTCACCGTGCGACCAACCAAGACGAACAAGGTAGTTACGCAACGCTTGCGGCAAGAAGCCTTGATCACGGTACTGCATCACGCTGACCGCACCGTGGCGTTTAGACAGCTTGGCACCATCGTCGCCCAGAATCATCGAGCAATGGGCAAATTCAGGCACTGGCGCGCCCAGTGCTTCGTAGATATTAATCTGACGCGGAGTATTGTTAATGTGATCTTCGCCGCGTACCACTTGGGTGATCCCCATGTCCCAGTCATCCACTACTACGCAGAAGTTATAGGTTGGGCTGCCATCCGTTCGGCGAATGATCAGATCGTCAAGCTCGCTGTTGGCAATCTCAATACGGCCACGAATTTTGTCGTCAAACACCACCTTGCCATCTTTTGGATTACGAAAACGGATAACATGTGGGTCGTCAGACTTAGCATTGCTATTTGCCTCAATCACCTTCGGGTGATTCGCATCATAACGTGCTTTCAAGCCACTCGCTTTTTGCTCTTCGCGAATCGCGTCCAACAGGTCTTTGGGAGCGTAGCACTTGTAGGCTTTGTCTTCTGCCAGCAGTTGATCCACTAATTCATTGTAGCGATCAAAGCGCTTGGTTTGGTAGTACGGTCCTTCATCCCAGTCAAGGCCTAGCCATTTCATACCGGCTAAGATGGCATCAACCGCTTCTTGGGTTGAGCGTTCAATATCAGTATCTTCAATACGCAATACAAATTGACCGCCTTGGCTACGTGCTGCGAGCCAAGAATACAGTGCGGTACGGGCACCGCCCACGTGCAAAAAGCCGGTTGGGCTGGGGGCAAAGCGGGTTTTGATAGTCATTAGGATCCCTATCCCAGTGCTGAGAATGATGAGTAACGATTAGTTTACCAGTACAGGTAAATTCCACAATCAGGCCATGTACAGAGGCTGCACATGGCCATGTAAACTATTGGTTGATTAAGGCGATCATCGCGTCTTCGTCGAGGACTGTCACGCCCAGATCTTGTGCCTTGGTCAGTTTAGAGCCAGCGGCTTCACCGGCAACCAACATATCGGTTTTTGCCGAAACACTGCCAGTGACTTTCGCGCCTAGCGCCTGCAATGCGGCTTTCGCGTCGGTACGTGACATTTGTGACAGTGTTCCTGTCAATACCATGGTTTTGCCCGCCAAGGGCTGCGCGTTTTCGTCTGACGGTACACTCACCGCTGACCAATGAATGCCCGTGTTAAGCAGTGCATCTAAAACCGCTTGGTTATGCGGCTCGGCAAAGAAGCGGACAAGGTGACCCGCCACAACCGCCCCGACATCTGGCACTGCAATCAGAGCCTCTTCATCGGCCGCGCGCAGTGCGTCTAAGGTTTTAAAATGCAGGGCGAGGTTTTGCGCGGTTGCCTCACCCACCTCTCGGATCCCAAGCGCATAGATAAAGCGTGGCAAGGTCGTCGCTTTGGCTTTTTCCAATGCATCAACCAGGTTCTGTGCTGATTTCGGCCCCATACGGTCTAATTGGGTCACCCGCCCAGGGGTTAGAGTAAATAAATCAGCCGGGGTTTCGATGAGTTCTTTTTCAATTAATTGCTCGACAATTTTATCGCCCAAACCATCAATATCCATCGCTTTGCGTGAGGCAAAATGCTTGATCGCTTCTTTGCGCTGTGCCAAACAAATCAACCCGCCAGTGCAACGTGCCACCGCCTCACCCTCTATCCGAGTCACAGCCGAATCGCAGACCGGACACGAGGTGGGAAATTCAATCGGTTTAGCGTGCTCAGGACGTCGACTTTCCACCACGCCGACGACTTGCGGGATCACATCACCGGCGCGGCGGATCACGACCGTATCGCCTATGTGCACGCCTAAGCGTTCGATCTCATCGCCATTGTGCAAGGTCGCATTACTCACGGTCACCCCACCGACGAATACGGGTTCCAGTTTGGCAACAGGCGTGATCGCACCGGTGCGACCGACTTGAAACTCGACATCATTAAGGGCGGTGATTTCTTCTTGCGCCGGAAATTTATACGCAATCGCCCAGCGCGGTGCTCGAGCGACAAAGCCCAGCGTTTGTTGGCTGGCGATGCTGTCCACTTTGATCACCACCCCATCAATTTCATACGGCAGTTCATCACGGCGGGCGAGAATATCGTGATAGTACGCCTTAACGCCCTCGAGTCCAGCGACTTGCTTTACTTCAGGGCTCAGCGCAAGGCCCCATTTTTTAAGCCGATTTAAGCGTTCACTCTGCCCGTCTCCGAACGGTGTCGACATCACGCCCACCGCATAGGCATAAAAGCTCAGCGGCCGATTGGCGGCTACTTTTGAATCCAGTTGACGCAAGCTACCGGCGGCGGCGTTCCGTGGATTAGCAAAGGTTTTATCCCCGCGCTTCAACGCTGCGTCATTGAGCGCTTCAAAACCCGCTTTCGGCATAAACACTTCACCACGGATTTCAAGGCGTTCAGGCCAATCACCGGCTTGCAACGTTAGCGGCACATTGCGGATCGTTTTCACATTATGGGTAATATTTTCCCCGGTGGAGCCATCACCGCGCGTTGCGGCCTGCACCAATACACCGTTTTCATAAATCAGGCTGACTGCCAAACCATCGAGCTTCGGCTCACAGGTATAAGTGACGGATTCGGTGTTACCCAGTCTGTCTTTCACACGGCGTTCAAAATCAGCGAGATCATCATCACTGAACGCGTTACCCAGCGATAACATGGCCAGCTCATGCGTGACAGTTTCAAACGCACTTAGCGGCGCGCCACCCACCCGCTGGCTGGGTGAGTCTGCCGTCACCCATTCTGGGTGTTCAGCCTCAATGGCCAGTAACGTTTGCATTAAACGATCGTACTCTGAATCAGGCAGTTCAGGGCTATCTTCAACGTAATAACGGTAGGCGTGATAGTTAAGCTGATGCTTGATGTCATCAAGTTGTTGTTTGCTATAAGCCATGGTTTGGTTCGTCGTATCGGCAGAGTTGCGGGCAGTATATCTGTAAATGGCGAACAGCGGGAGCGATGTCCCACTGTCCGTTTAAGCAATCACCAATAACGCTGGGCGAGCGCGTTATGATGCGTTAAAAGCTTTGACGCGCTCTCGGTATTCGTCCAAGCGTGATGGCGTCATCATCGATCGCGCATCATCTAACACCAAACCACCGAGCTCATCCGCGATTTGCTGTGCGGTTTGCAACATCAGCTTAAAATTCTGTTCGGGTTCGCCATAGCAAGGCAACGTCATAAAAAAGCTGATCCCCGGCGTTTCAAAGCTTTCTGAGTGGCTCACATCAAATGTGCCCGGCTTCACCATATTGGCAACGCTGAACAGCACTTTGCCACTGCCAGATAAATCTGAATGGCGGTGATAAATCCCCATGTCGCCAAAACGCAGGCCGTATTGCTCTAAGGTTGGAATTAAATCCAAACCACTAAACACAGCATTATTATTTGCATGCACGTGCAGCACCAATACCTCGGTATCATCAGGCGTCTCTTCCTGCTCGGCCTCATGTTTTACCTGCTCTTGTGGCGCATCATGCAGGGTATTATCGGTGTGCGTTGAGGCATCAGGATCAGGCTGAGAAGAGGGGGCCGTATCCGTGAATGTCCCCCCGTTGGTACCATTGGACTCATTCGACGCGGTAACAGACTCTGAGGCGACAGCAGCGTCATCGTCAGTCGCAGACATTGAGGGGTAAAATGCCTCGTCAGTATCCGCCTCTGTTCGTACCTCTCCGGCGAACAAGGGATCGACGTCTGGCTTATCACCAAAGCTCACCGCGGGCTCCTGACGCGCAGGCTTTTCCTTCTCTCCCTTGGTGCTACTCACCACTCTCACTGCGCCAATACCATCTTGATCAAACCGTTGAGCGTCATTATCGTCATCCAGTTTCCCCAAGGGCTTTTCGCCAAATTTGGTTGTCTTTTCTTTCTTGTTTGTCCAGAGACCATGCAAAAGCAAAGCTGCAATCGCTAATGCTCCCAAAACAATCAGTACAAGGCGCAATTCCTGCATCATCGATTCTCAAATCTATCTATGTTCAGCGTTTTGATTAGCTTATGTCACAACGTCTACAGCTTTGCAAACGTTAGTGGGATCATAAGCGGGGCCCGTTGGCTGACGCAATGCGTTAATGGTCAACTTAGTTAACTGTATCAAAAGTTGGCGAGAATTTAACGAATAGAGACACATAAATCCGTAAACTTTCCCGTTATGGGGTCGTTGTCATCTCGGTGACTCCCCCTTTACTATAGCGCTAACCTTCCACTCGATATCAATCGCTTGAGCGCGGGTTGTTCTCGTGATCACTGTTCTTGCGATGATTTTTATCAAGGAGATACCATGACTAATGGTGTACGTCCTCGCCCTCAAAGTGGCGCTGGCTACCTGTTTCAGGGGTTTTCATTAATGATGGCTCCAGGCTTACGCCGATTTGTGATCATTCCAATCTTAGTGAATGTCCTTCTACTCGGCGGGGCATTTATTTACTTACTCTCGCAATTTAATGAATGGATCGACCATTGGATGGCCGCGCTTCCCGAGTGGTTATCTTGGCTATCCTTTATTCTTTGGCCGCTCCTTGTGATCGGTATCTTAGTGGTGTTTTCCTATCTATTCAGCACGCTTGCCAACTGGATAGCAGCGCCGTTTAACGGGCTATTAGCCGAGCACCTTGAAGCAAAGTTAACAGGCGCCCCAGCCCCCGACGATGGGATCGCAGGCCTTATCAAGGATGTGCCACGCGTCATGAAGCGTGAGTGGCAAAAGCTGATGTACTACATCCCTAAAGCACTCGGGTTGCTGTTGCTGCTTTGGATCCCCGCGATTGGCCAGACCTTAGGCCCTGTGTTGTGGTTTTTATTTAGTGCTTGGATGATGGCGATTCAGTATTGCGACTACCCGTTCGATAATCACAAAGTCGCGTTCCCAACCATGCGCGACACTCTCAAACAGCAACGAGGCACCTCCTTGAGTTTCGGCATGGTAGTCATGTTATTTACCATGACCCCCTTGTTAAATCTCATTGTCATGCCTGCAGCGGTATGTGGTGCAACGGCCATGTGGGTCGATCGCCATAAAGCATCGTTAGGGCGTCACTGATGCCTTTCCATGAATGCGCTCACAATAGGAGTAGGTTTTTGTGGCGGTTTGATAGCCCGTTATGGGGCAATGTCACAATAAGATATAACCAACCGATCCTTTCAAAAACAAGCATCAACGATATGCTTGAATCAGTAATTTAAATCGGTGTCATGAAGGAACGATACAATGGGCAAGATTTACGAAGACAATACTCAAACAATTGGTCATACCCCGCTGGTGCGCCTTAACCGTGTGGCTAACCCTAACGTGTTGGCCAAAGTGGAAGCTCGCAACCCAAGCTTCAGTGTGAAATGCCGTATTGGCGCTAACATGATCTGGGACGCGGAGAAAAAAGGCACACTAAAGCCAGGGATCGAGCTGATTGAGCCGACTAGCGGTAACACCGGGATTGCCCTCGCGTATGTCGCGGCGGCACGGGGTTATAAACTGACCCTCACCATGCCTGAATCAATGAGCCTTGAGCGCCGTAAGTTGCTTAAAGCGATGGGCGCGACCCTAGTGTTAACAGAAGCCCCAAAAGGGATGAAAGGGGCCATTGCGAAAGCAGAAGAAATCATGGCTGCAGAACCAGGTAAATATCTGATGCTCCAGCAGTTCGATAACCCCGCCAACCCTGAGATCCATGAAAAGACCACAGGGCCTGAAATCTGGGAAGATACCGACGGCGATATCGACGTCTTCATCGCCGGTGTCGGTACGGGCGGCACTCTAACCGGTGTCAGTCGCTACATTAAGCACACCAAAGGCAAAGCCATTACCACAGTGGCGGTCGAACCTGCCGAGTCACCGGTGATTGCACAAACCATCGCGGGTCAGGATGTACAACCGGCGCCCCATAAAATTCAAGGTATCGGTGCGGGGTTTGTGCCGAAGAATTTAGATATCGAGTTAGTCGACCAAGTCGTCTCTGTGAGTTCGGATGAAGCCATTGCGATGGCTCGTCGCTTGATGGAAGAAGAAGGTATTTTAGGCGGGATCTCATCAGGTGCAGCCGTAGTAGCAGCCAACAAAATTGCTGAGCTCCCCGAGTTCAAAAATAAGAAGATTGTCACAATTTTGCCAAGTGCAGCAGAGCGTTATCTCAGCTCTCCACTGTTTGCCGGCATGTTTACTGAACTGGAAACCGAGCAGTAACAGCAGGTTAGCACTTTACCTTCCATAATCGCTCATCGACCAAGGCCCAAATCGGGCCTTTTTTGTTTGATTTTTATATTAAGCTTTAGTAAAACACGTCTGCCTTTTTATTTTCCGCATCGAAATAAAAGCCCTTTCGCTTAATAAGTGAAAGGTCAAAAATGGTAAAAAGATGACATGAAATTGACATGGATTAAGCTATAGGGTCAATTTCTTGGTTAGGTTAGCGTCAACGGATAGCGAAGTCGCCCGTTAGCGGTTAAGCTGACCTTATATTTAATACATAGATTTAAAAAAATAGAGAAACGGGGTGAATCATGTATCAGAAGCAAGTTGAAATTTCTGCAGAAAACGGCCTACACACTCGTCCAGCGGCGCAGTTCGTCAAAGAAGCGAAAAGCTATGACGCTGACATCACCGTCGAATCAAACGGTAAGAGCGCGAGCGCAAAAAGCCTATTTAAACTTCAAACCCTTGGCTTGACCAAAGGCACCAAGGTGACTATCTCTGCTGAAGGCGCGCAAGCGCAACAAGCCGTAGATCACCTGGTAAAACTGATGGACGAGCTGGAGTAATCCGGCTCTTTTTCTATCGGTTTTAAGTTGGATAAACGTAAGGTAAAGCTATGATTTCAGGCATCCTGGCATCACCTGGTATTGCTTTTGGTAAAGCACTGCTGTTGCAAGAAGAAGACGTCGTCATCAATAAAGACAAGATTGACGCGTCTCACATCGACCAAGAAATTCAGCGCGTATTGGATGCTCGCGAACAGTCTAAGACGCAACTCGAAGCGATCAAAGACAAAGCAAGGGAAACCTTCGGCGAAGAGAAAGAAGCCATCTTCGAAGGTCATATCATGCTGCTTGAAGATGAAGAGCTCGAAGAAGAAATTGTCAACTTCATCAAATCCAATCATGCTACGGCTGATCATGCAATTTACGCTGTGATTGAAGAACAAGCGGTCACGCTTGAATCTCTAGATGATGATTATCTCAAAGAGCGTGCTGCAGACATCCGTGATATTGGCTCACGTTTCGTCAAAAATGCACTTGGCATCAACATGGTGTCACTCAGTGCGATTAGCGAAGAAGCGATCCTGGTAGCGAATGATCTGACACCTTCAGAGACAGCACAGGTTGACCTGAATTATGTGCTTGGGTTCATCACCGATATTGGTGGCCGCACGTCTCACTCATCGATCATGGCACGCTCTTTAGAGCTACCCGCGATCGTGGGTACAAACGATGCAACGCGCAAAATTCAAAACGGTGACATGCTGGTTCTTGATGCAATTAACAACAAAATTGTGGTTAATCCGTCTGAAGCAGAGCTCAACAAGTTTAAGGCTATTCGTGATCAACACGTCGCGGAAAAAGCGGAACTGGCGAAACTAAAAGACTTACCTGCAATCTCTTTGGATGGTCATCAGGTTGAAGTATGCGGTAACGTCGGGACAGTAAAAGACTGTGACGGCGTGAATCGTAATGGTGGCGAAGGCGTAGGCCTTTATCGCACCGAGTTCCTATTCATGGATCGTGATTCATTACCTACCGAAGAAGAGCAATATCAAGCTTATAAAGCGGTAGCTAAGGCGATTGATGGCCACCCAGTGATCATCCGCACCATGGATATCGGCGGTGACAAAGACTTGCCATATATGGATTTGCCAGAAGAAATGAACCCATTCTTGGGCTGGCGCGCCGTTCGTATTAGTCTGGATCGTCGTGAGATCCTTCGCGATCAGCTACGTGCTATTCTACGTGCATCGGCACACGGTAAAATTCGCGTGATGTTCCCAATGATCATTTCTGTTGAAGAAATCCGGGAACTGAAAGAAGCGATTGAAACTTACAAAGTCGAGCTTCGCCAAGAAGGCCTAGACTTTGATGCCGATCTTGAAATCGGTGTAATGGTGGAAACACCGGCAGCCGCTGCTATTGCTCACCACCTCGCAAAAGAAGTGGCATTTTTCAGCATCGGTACCAACGACTTGACACAGTATACCTTAGCCGTCGATCGTGGTAATGAGCTTATCTCTCATCTGTATAACCCATTGTCTCCAGCCGTACTCACTGTCATCAAGCAAGTGATTGATGCCTCACATGCGGAAGGTAAATGGACAGGGATGTGCGGAGAGCTTGCAGGTGACGAGAAAGCAACGTTACTATTGATGGGAATGGGTTTGGATGAGTTCAGCATGAGTGCCATCTCTATCCCTCGCATCAAGAAGATTATCCGTAATGCCAACTTTGCTGATGTGAAAGCGATGGCCGACAAAGCACTCACTCTGCCCACTGCGGCAGAAATCGAGGCCTATGTCGAAAAATTTATTGCGGAAAAAACCGCCTGCTAATATACAATCAGCAAAGAATTACTGCTTAGGAGCAACACTATGGGTCTGTTCGACAAACTGAAGAAGTTGGTGTCTGAAGACAGCAACGACGCTAGTGCCATTGAAATTATTGCCCCATTATCGGGCGAGATCGTCAACATTGAAGACGTGCCTGACGTTGTGTTTGCTGAGAAAATCGTCGGTGATGGTATTGCGATCAAACCATCTGGTGACAAAATGGTAGCGCCAGTAAACGGCACTATCGGTAAGATTTTCGAAACCAACCACGCGTTCTCAATCGAGTCAGATGACGGCGTTGAGCTCTTTGTTCACTTTGGTATCGATACCGTTGAGCTAAAAGGCGAAGGCTTTAAACGCATTGCGGAAGAAGGTCAAACCGTGAAAGCCGGTGACACTGTGATTGAGTTTGATTTAGGCGTACTGGAAGAGAAAGCTAAGTCAACGTTGACACCGGTTGTCATCTCGAATATGGATGAAATCAAAGAGTTAACCAAACTCTCAGGTGCAGTCACTGTCGGTGAAACGCCAGTACTACGCGTCACCAAGTAAGTGAGATAAAATAGACCTTTTAGGTTTAAAAACGCAGCCAGTTGGCTGCGTTTTTTTCTTACGCACGCTCCCGATATGGAAGCGAAAACTGATTAAAAAAGCGCTTTACGCGACGACTTCTCGCCCAATACAGGCTTGCCCATGCCAACCACAACCCATGTAACGCAAGTAACCAGTCAAACTGGCCTTCCGTTGCTGCTAACGTAAAAGCGACTTGAAAAGCTTCCCATCCCCATAGAAACCACACTAACCAATAGCCACTCGACCACGATTTTTTCAGCCACGCTGGTGCTCTATCACAATTCCCAATCAGGAAAAGGAAGCACAATGGCATCAAGCCTATCGCTAAGCTTAAATAAAAGGCTGACTGATCCGGATAAATAAGGGCCAGTAGCTCACTGCCATGCTGACGGCTGACCCCCGCCATCGCAAGGAGCCACCATGATCGGCTTAGCAAAAGCAGACAAACAACGGCAATCTGTGGTGCTTTTATATAGCCTTTGTCGTCAAAATGGTGAAACGTATCCATAAAGTTATTGGTTGAGAAATTACGCATTTACCATGGCGACATGCGATAAAAACTGCAAGCAATAAGATAAAATTTGTTATCCTGAAATTTAAAATTCTTATTAGTGCCTGATGGAGCCTTCATGGCAAAGCCAAAAGCAACGATCTCACCGGAAACGCAGCAAGAAGCGATGCGCGTTGCCAGAGCCACGCAAAAGCCGGGACAAACAAAAGCGCAAACCAAACTGATTGCACAAGGAATAGAGAAAGGGATCGCGCAATATAAAAAGGAACAAAAAGCAAAAGCACGCGAGCAGGATAAAGCACGTAAGAAACAACAACAAAAACCGTCAGACGCCGCCCATGTAAACGCCTCCCAAACACCCATCGATTCCACCCCCGCTCCAGCTGGGTTGGATAAGAGCTACAGCAGTCTGCCTTGGCTTTTACTTGTGATAAGCTGGATAGGGTTCATTGGCTATGTATTTGTGAGGGCGTAATGTGGAAGCGACTGGTAACCGTAATAGGGATCATCACTTTGGTTGGCTGCAGCAAAGGAGAGACGATGGCTAAACATCCCCCGGTGACGGCCTGTGGCGATAGTCCTAATTGTGTATCCACTGCAGATACACGAGAAAAATTCCAGCTGGCACCGCTTTATATCGCAAACGACAGCGTGACGTTTTCAACCATTATCGCGCATATCGCGACCATGCCACGTGCTGAGGTGGTCACCTCACAAGACAACTACGCGCACTTACGCTTCACCACCAAGGTGCTGCGCTTTGTGGATGATGTTGAAGTTTCGCTTGAGAGCAATCAACTCGCCCTTCGCTCTGCGTCTCGGATTGGCTACTACGATTTTGGTGCCAACCGTCAGCGTGCCGAGGTTATTCGCCAACGTTTAACCGACGCCGAGCTTATCAAGCCTTAAGCGGTCAGCTAATTGATATAAGAGCGAATATCCCGCTTTTTATCTTCCACCCAATCACGGCGGAATGGTCCCCAGTCTTTGAGCTGGTAGTAACCATCGTTATGGCGCTTGCCATCTTGGATAAATGTCATGTCGATTCCTAGTCCAGAGAGCGACTTCAATACATCCTGAATAGTGCGACGCGGCCACCCTGTCGCCTCGATAAGACGCGGAACATTTGGGCGTTCCATTTCTTCCACCAGCGCGGCAAGATAAAGACGCCGAGCGAATACTGGGTTTAATTCCATACGAGCCTCCAACAATTTCGATTGATCCCATTATTCATGGTGCCTGATAAGAGGTTTTGCGTTTGATCAAACCGCCATCAAATCGACGTGCTGCAAGCTCATTTAACCGTATTTTTCACACGCTTTTTTGTTCTCGAACAAGCCTTATCCGCCCCGTCCTAGGTATTGCGTTCAGTGGCGAGCAGTGTCACTCTTAAATGTCCACAAACAACGACGATAAAGACCATGACTACTGTATTTGGCATTAAAAATTGCGACACGCTAAAGAAAGCCCTTAAATGGTTAGATAATCAGGGCATTGCCTATCAGTATCACGATTACCGTAAAGATGGTTTAGATGCCGATATGCTACAAACCTTTGTCGCCGAGTTGGGCTGGGAAGCATTGATCAATAAACGTGGTACTACCTACCGCCAACTCAGCGACGAGCAAAAAAACCACTTAGACCAGGTTAGCGCACTCATTATCATGCTAGACAATCCAGCAATCATTAAGCGCCCTCTACTCGTACACAAAGGTAGTTACTATCTCGGCTTTAAAGAGAACCAATACGCGGATATTTTCGCGTAATGTGATAGTCGATTCATTTTTTGCTGTAAGGAAACCCCAATGACTGACACTGCCACGCTGGCTTTGGCGAAAGATTTAATCAACCGAGAATCGGTCACACCTGAGGACGCAGGTTGCCAAGCGCAAATGATTACTCGACTGGAAGCCTTAGGCTTCACCATCGAATCCATGGTATTTGAAGATACGACCAACCTGTGGGCGAGACGTGGTACAGAAGGGCCTCTTTTTGCCTTTGCGGGTCACACCGATGTGGTCCCCTCCGGTCCCCGCGAACAATGGCACACGCCGCCTTTTGAAGCGACGATCATTGATGATCACTTGCATGGTCGTGGTGCCGCAGATATGAAAGGCTCACTCGCTGCCATGATTGTGGCTGTCGAACGTTTTATTGCTGAGCACCCTGACCATTCTGGCTCCATCGCATTTCTGATCACTTCCGATGAAGAAGGACCATTCATTAATGGCACCACGCGTGTGGTCGATACGCTGATGGCTCGAAATGAGAAAATCGACATGTGTATTGTCGGTGAGCCCTCAAGTACACATCACGTCGGTGATGTCGTCAAAAACGGTCGCCGTGGCTCAATTACAGGGGATCTCTACGTCAAGGGCACACAAGGCCATGTTGCCTACCCGCACCTTGCCACTAACCCAGTGCACCAAGCGATGCCGGCACTGACAGAGTTAGTACAAACGCTATGGGACAACGGCAACGCTTTTTTCCCACCCACTAGCTTTCAAATCCCAAACATTGAGGCAGGAACCGGCGCAGCCAATGTGGTTCCAGGTGAGTGCCACGCGCAATTTAACTTCCGGTTTAGTACCGAGCTGGACAGTGAAACCATCAAACAGCGGGTTTATTCCATTCTCGATGCACACGGGCTCGACTACACCTTAGAGTGGACGCACAGTGGTGACCCGTTCTTGACCGATGAGGGCACCTTGCTAGATGCGGTCGTCTCTGCGGTTGAAGAGGTGAATCATCAAACGCCACAACTACTGACAACCGGTGGTACCTCAGACGGTCGTTTTATTGCGCAGATGGGTGCCCAAGTGATTGAGCTTGGCCCTGTCAATGCCACTATTCATAAGGTCAATGAGTGTGTCAGCATCCCAGATTTAGAGAAGTTGACCGACATGTACCAAAAAGTATTGGAGAAGGCGCTACCGTGAGCCTGCGTGCAGCACAGCTGACTGGACAAGACGCTTCAGCCCTTCAGCCCATGAATCCCCGCCCTAATGCGCCTTGGCTGCATCAGGGCGTCTTAGAGGATTTAGCTGCCTTACAACAGGCGGCGACCGATGCAGGGTTCAACCTTCGGGTCGCCAGTGGGTACCGCGCTTTTGAACGTCAATTGGCGATCTGGAATGGCAAATTTAATGGGGAAAAACCCGTTCTTGATGCCAACAGCCATCCTCTAGACATTATCCATTTATCGGAGAGTGAACGGGTCAAGGCGATTTTACGTTGGTCAGCCTTGCCGGGAGCAAGCCGTCATCACTGGGGAACAGACATGGACGTGTTTGATCAAAATGCTATTGCACCTAATCAATCCTTAGCTTTGACTCCTCATGAGTACGACAGTGGCCCACAAGCTGCCTTCTCTTCCTGGCTAGAGGACAATGTGTCAGCATTCGGTTTTTTTCTTCCTTATGCGAAAGACCAAGGCGGTGTCGCCAGGGAGCCGTGGCATATTAGCCACATCACCACCAGCTCCATCATGTTATCGGCGTTTAGCCAAAACATGCTCGCCACCGCCATCACTCATGCCCCCATTTGTGGTAAACACACTATTCTTAATCAGTTGGATTGGATATATTCAACGTACGTCACCAACCTATGTGAGGTGGAATGATGGAATGGCTAACCAATCCCTACGTGATCATTACCATTGTTGTCGCTGTGGTCGTGAGCAACATCATGGCCCTCAAGTATACGGCAAACGCCAAGTTTGGGCTGAAACACAAAGACAAGCCGGATAAGGATAAACAGTCAACATCCGACAAAAACGATGAAGATAGCGCACAGTCAGATAAAGACGAAGATCGGCACCATCAACGTGGTGACCAATAAACTCTTCGTTGCTACAGCAACCTGATTTTTGGAACCAGTCGATGAAGCCATTCGTCTAAGCTTATGATCTGCGACCCATAAAGACCTAACCAGGGCAAACACATGGGAAGAGCTCGCGGTAAAATCACCAACGCTCTTTCTCAGGAATCGAGATAAATCGATATCCACAGTATCTATCCCGAACTAATCATACAATCGGCGTATATGATCATAGCTAGAGGAGATCGTCAAACTGGTCTTTTTTGGTTAAAAACGTTCGCAATCTCGCTCTAATAACGTACATGATGACAAACGTAATATCTATTATGATAAGTGTGTTCCATTTCAGTAAAAATTTTAAGGGGTAATAGGCTATGGTATCAGCCTTTTTATTTTTCTAGAGAAAGCGGGTGCGTGATGATATTTACTCACAGCCTCACTAATATCAAGGCCTTCGAGCAATTCACAAACTCGAGTACTTTTCATTTTGTCTATCTCCCAGACTGTCTTTCACTAGCGTTGGCTCAGGTTATCGCGTTGACAGTATTTTTACTCAGGGGTATATTTCTTCTCGCATGAATTTAGCTGTTTACGCTTATAAATAAACAATGCAGTTCAGTAACTTTAACCTGTGTAGTACGTCTTAAGGATATAATTAGTATGAATAAAAAGAGTCTGTGTAAAAAATCGTGTCTTTTATTAGTGGCGAGCTTTTTTGCTAATGCTTCATTTGCACAAGAGTGGCTAGAGGGCGTTTATATCAATCAAGAAAAAGATTCTCTTATGGAAGAAGTAGTTTTCTGTAAAGGTGGTAAAGCATATGCAGGTATGTCGCCTAGAAAGTATGAAATGACAACGAAGAATGATGAAAAGCTCGTTGTGCTGAAATCAAACGGTGTATTTACTTTTAAAGTATCTGATGATAACAAAGAATTGTTCCCTGCCGATGATTTCACCAAAAACTGGTTTACAGAAAAAACACTTCTTTTAGATAGTAATCGAACAGATACTTGTAAATAGAAGAGATCATCGTCGTTCACGATGAGGTAGTGTTAAGAGTTCTGTGTCATTTCGTTAGACTGTATCAAAAAGGGATGGCACATGACAAAACCAACATTCGATATGGATGCCGCCTTGCAAGCTTTGCGTGAAGGTAAAGATCTCACCGGTAAGGATGACATTTTAACACTACCGACGTTGTTTCCTAAATCATTGAACTTATCACTCTAGCGAGGCGTTGTTGAACAAATCATTCACCTAGCGCACTGTTCCCAGAGGAATATATCCTATCGCTCAACTCGGTAATTAACAAGCATACCGAGTCTTATGGCTTTGTTCGTCGCTTTCACGTTGGCCAATGCTTCGCCAACTTGTGCATCGTAAATCTCAATTACGATGCAGATATCAAAGCACAATGGAAACAGAACCGGGATGCAATGATCTGGTAGAGAGATAAAAGCTGGCTGATATTAACGGATCAGAGGTGAGTCAATGAAAGTGATTCTGTGATGGTCTTGTCAGCAAAAGTTTCGCCTTGTATCTGTCAGTTTTTAGGAGAAGCCCCAAAAACAGTAAAAAATGAGAAACCAATTGCTCTGTTATATGTGATGATTGAGTGACTTAACCCCATAAAAAATATGAAGGTTTCAATGTATTACCGTACTTTCAAGTCATTTCCTGTTGTCGCTGTTTTAGCAGCAACCAGTGGATTTAGTGCTCAGGCAGAATCGATTTATCCGTATAAAGCAGCTGAACAAAATGTCATATATCAACGATTCAATAATCGTCCGGCACAGCCGTTAGCAAATGCCAAAGCCGCAGATTTTCAGCTGTTGTATAAAGGGCAGGACATTGCTATCGGCTACTCCTCCGGCAATTATTATTGTAATGCAGACCAGTTACCTGCCGGGCTGGATACGGATTCTGCACGTATCATAGGCAGTTTCCTTGTAACAAATGTAGGGTCATTCGCTTTGTGTAAGCAAACTGTAGATATCGACCTGGAGCATTTTCAGGCTCTGAATCATCCGTTTTACCGAAATGGAAATACAATTTTACTGATTAGCGGCAAGGTACTGAAAGGCGCAGACGGTAAAACATTTAAGAGTGCCTACGGGCACGGATATGATGCAAAAAATTATTTCTATGTAGCGGAAAAAACGGTCAAAATACCCTATCAACATCAGGTGAAAATTTCTGAAGACTGTCGAGGTTGGGCTACGATTGATGGGAAAAGCTATTACTCCGGCGAGCTACGCAATGATGTGGATGCATCTAGTTTTAAATGCCTGAGTTTTAATGCTGCCGCAGATAAAAAAGGGTTTCTGATTGCAGGGAAGCGGAGTCTGGAATTTCCTGCTGACGTTGACATGAAAGCGCTTAAAGTGCTTGAAGGTAATTTTGTTTCGGATGGTCATTATGTCTGGTTTGCCGGTATTGAACCTTACTCATTTAAGGGTATTTCGGCGAAAACAGTGAAAGTGAACGGAACGACCATTTCTGATGGAAAGCAGAGCTGGCAGTGCGAAACTTATCACTCCAGTGGGCAGCCAATGTGTCAGAAAACTCAATAATGCAATCATCGGTTTATCTTTACTTTTCCGGAAGTATATTAACCAGCGAGGCCTTATTTGGCCTCGCTGAAGTCAATATTCCACAGCAGTACATCTGACAGAACTGAGCCAGTGCCGTTGTGATTGCCCGTGGTAATGACCCCACAGCGCTTGCTCTCCCCGCCAGACAATATCACCTTGTTCATTACACAGCTCTTGGGGTGTACCCGCGTGGTCAGTCACGATGTAATGCAGTTCGCTGCCTTGATTATGGTGGGTCACTTGCGCCATCGGGCGGAAGCTACCAGGCTCGTAGAGGTATTCGGTTTGTTGTAGGACTTGCCCATCAGCCGTGGCCTGTTGTTGCTGCACAATATGCGCGCCGTCCCACAGGTAGTGGGTTTGTGTGTCGCTGTGCGCACATTCTTTGGCGATGCGTCGCCCAAACGGGTCGTAGCGGTAGCGATACCGCGTGCCGTTGGGCAGTTCAATGTGGGTTAAGGGTGTCTAGTACACGCCCTCACGGTCATGGCGGCGTTTTTGGTGCTGCACGCAAGCATGTTGCATGAATCAGAAAAGTGGACACCTCCAATGCAAAACTGGAACGTGACGCTGCTGCAGCTAATCAGCAACGTCGATAGAGGGTTATGTGAGTCTGTGATTACTCGGTGACACAGAACTATGAACACCCTCGTTTTTCTGTAACGTTATGCCTAGGAAAAGATCATATCTGGGCACTCCTGATGTTCTCGTAGCCTCACTGCACTAGCTGCGTTACCATATCTGGCTTTCCAAAACCAACAAAACCACTTTCCTTATCATCAAAAGCTCCGATCACCTTAAAAAGTAAACCACCACTCTGAACAACATTATCTAGAATATTGCGATCAATATAGTCACTCGCGTCCCAACCAATACAAAGAGTATAATCAATATCAAAACTATCGGGCACAGCCACTATGTACGAGCATGGCTCCTCAGCTATAGCTTTAACAATAGAATCTATAGATAACTCTGAGCAACAAGTAGCAGCAAAGAATTTTAATTTTCCGTCACTTTCCTTCATATGCTCGATAGATTTAGTGGTATGGGTAACTTCTATCCCTCTAGCTTTAAGGCGTTTAAACAACTTTTTATGACGGATAATACGAGTATCACTCTGCCAAGCAGAGTCGCCCACAAAATACCACAGCTTTAAATTAGGCATTTTCGCAAGGATCAAACTAAAAATTATTTTCAACACAGTGAGACGGGCCTCAAAATGGCTTCTAGAAGGTAGAAGCCAACTACAGGCTCCGACCTTCATACTTGCCGGAAGTTTATCTTCACTAATGTGATACGTATCATTTTCCTTCGATACGTCCGTCGTACTTGTATGTTTAAGATTAGTAGTCAAAGTGATCACCTACTTCGTTGTTGAAATGAGAGCCTCTATTTTGAGGATTTCCAGGACCGTAATCATGACCGCCAGCATCATCACGAATTTTCACAGTTCTGGTACCACCTCCTTCAGCAGGCACCTCAAACTCGTATAATTTTCCAGGCTGAACCTTTCCTCGTTTATCTAGGTTTGGCCCCACTTTGCTCGGTTGCTGACTAGTAGGAATACCTGACTGACGTTTAGCTTCTTTAAATGCACCAGTTCGACCTGCGCCTGGTGGGCTTAAATTTGCTGGAGGTGTTCCCTTTGTAACATCTTCGCCCTCACCACCATGAGCAGCACCCGCCAACCCCAACGGATCCACCCACTCCAGTGGGTTGGCAACATACGCCTGTGGCCTTAATCCGCCTGCAAACCCTATCGGGTCGGGGCTTAGGTATTGGCCACTGTCTGCATCGTAATAACGGTTTACGTTATAGTAAAGGCCCGATTCTGCGTCTTCGAGTTGTCCTTGGTAGCGAAGGTCACACTGTATACTGTCGTTGGCCGCTTCTTCGCGTCGTTGCCAGTGGCGTTGTGATTGCCCATGGTAATGGCCCCATAGCGCTTGCTCGCCCCGCCAGACAATATCACCTTGTTCATTACACAGCTCTTGCGGTGTGCCCGCGTGGTCAGTCACGATGTAATGCAGCTCGCTGCCTTGATTATGGTGGGTCACTTGCGCCATCGGGCGGAAGCTGCCGGGCTCGTAGAGGTATTCGGTTTGCTGTAGGACTTGCCCATCAGCCGTGGCCTGTTGTTGCTGCACAATATGCGCGCCGTCCCACAGATAGTGGGTTTGTGTGTCGCTGTGCGCACATTCTTTGGCGATGCGTCGCCCAAAGGGGTCGTAGCGGTAGCGATACCGCGTGCCGTTGGGCAGTTCAATGTGGGTTAAGCGGTCATCCGCGTTCCAGCTAAACCGCGTTACCTGTGGCCGGTAACCTGCTTTGTTCTCGGTCTTTTCAATCACCCGGCCGCAAGCATCATAGCGATAGCGAAAACGGCCGGTTTCTAATACACGCCCTGCGCGGTCATGGCGAAGCTTTTGGCGCTGCACACAAGTATGTTGGAGGCTTCAGAAAAGTGGATACCTCCAATATAATACTGGAACGTGACGCTATCGCAGCTAATTAGCAACGTTGAAGATCGACTTGATGATCATATAAATATATGAAAAATTGGCTGACAAAGAATATTGAACACCCTCGTGCAGAATTGGAACCTGACATTGTCCCAACTGAGCATCCACTTCGAAGGACGGTTCGACGACTACGTAGATCTTTAAACGTTGGGTGACACAGAACTATGAACACCCTCTCTAATACCCTTGTTATCTCAAATAACTTTTAATCATTATTTATATCAACTAGTTTCATTATCTTTTTTTCGATTTGAGAACCCCTCCATACAGTAACCGGTGTCGAAATTTTTTCATTATAACTGCTAATACATATTTCACCTTGACAATCTACTCTCCTCCACCTCTTCTTTTGAATAGCTAGACCTGACGTGACTAAAGGCTCCATTAATAAATGATCAAATATTCTTTTATCTACACTATTTTTCCAACCATCAATCTCACTCGATATGATTATCTGTAAACCAATTGAATCTTCTTTCCTTACCACTGCACAATATGCAAAACTAGAACTGATATTCTGAGGTTTCATTTTCGACATAGATGTCGCATCTGAAACATCTAGTATTCCTAAAGGGATAGCATACACATCTTTCTCTGATACGTTTCTCATGACAAGTCCGCTTTACTTATTACATTCTTTCCTGGGTTTTCTTCCATTAATATCAATCTTAGCTTTATTATACTCATCATTAAAAGCTACTCCTCGGGCATCTACTCTTTCTTTATCAAAAGAATTAACTTTATTACCGCGATTTGTAATTGATATATCTTTTCCTCTGACACCAGTTTTAGTGCCATATTCTTCAATGTACGCCTGTTCATAACCTCTCGCTTGAGCATAGTTTAAATCACTCTCTAACACGACTAGCTGAGCATCTCCAGCTAAACGGCCAGAAGATAAGTGCTGTAACTCTCGTTTAGTAGGGTTATTTGATAACCCTATATAGTACGGTTTACTAGCACCTTCATCATACAAACCATAGAACGAGAATCCCCCCTGATTTAATGGGGTCAACCCCAGCGGATCCACCCACTCCAGTGGGTTGGCAACATAGGCCTGCGGCCTTAACCCGCCCGCAAACCCTATCGGGTCGGGGCTAAGATACTGGCCACTGTCTGCATCGTAATAACGGTTTACGTTATAGTAAAGGCCCGATTCTGGGTCTTCGAGTTGTCCTTGGTAGCGAAGGTCACACGCTATACTGTCGTTGGCCGCTTCTTCGCGTCGTTGCCAGTGGCGTTGTGATTGCCCGTGGTAATGGCCCCATAGCGCTTGCTCGCCCCGCCAGACAATATCACCTTGTTCATTACACAGCTCTTGCGGTGTGCCCGCGTGGTCAGTCACGATGTAATGCAGCTCGCTGCCTTGATTATGGTGGGTCACTTGCGCCATCGGGCGGAAGCTGCCGGACTCGTAGAGGTATTCGGTTTGCTGTAGGACTTGCCCATCAGCCGTGGCCTGTTGTTGCTGCACAATGTGCGCGCCGTCCCACAGGTAGTGAGTCTGTGTTTGGCTGTGTGCACATTCTTTGGCGATACGTCGCCCAAACGGGTCGTAGCGGTAGCGATACCGCGTGCCGTTGGGCAGTTCAATGTGGGTTAAGCGGTCATCCGCGTTCCAGCTAAACTGGGTTACCTGTGGCCGGTAACCTGCTTTGTTCTCGGTCTTTTCAATCACCCGGCCGCAAGCATCATAGCGATAGCGAAAACGGCCGGTTTCTAATACACGCCCTGCGCGGTCATGGCGGCGTATTTGGTACTGCACGCAAGTGTATTGGAGGCATCATAAAAGTGGATATCTCCAGTGCAGAACTAGAACGTGACGCCGCCTCAGCTAATCGGCGACGTCGAGGGGCGTAGCGAGGGTTATGTGAGTCAGTGATTACTCGGTGACACAGAACTATGATCACCCTCAAAAAACACAGAAAACCGATTCAATAATAACTAGCTTACTTAGGAGAAGGATAATGTTCTATTATGTAAACATTATCGACATCACATTCAGGATATATCCATTTAGCCCAATTATCGATAAGCCAATCTTTTTTAATAGCTCTCTTCTCATTATGTTCACTCTCTTTTGGCAACCGAACTAATACCAACCCTGCTTTGTGGCCTGTTGATATTACCAAACCATATTCAGAATCATCATCAGGCATACTCACAACAAGTAAATCTAGGTAATCTTCATATGGCCAAACGGCTGGAAATCTAAAGATAGCACCTCTAGAAACACTATCAGACTCATAATCAACTAATTTCATAACTATTTGACCCTTAAATCATGTCCACCGCTTTTATCTAGGCTATTAGGGATCTGATTAAGTCCCATATCAACTTCACCCATATGGTTTCCTTTTTTCATTCCTATTTGCTCAAAACGTCCATGTTGCGTGTCAACAGAGTAATAAGACTTTCCATCTGTATATACTGTCCTTCCAGGGTTCAACTTTTCCACTCGTTTTACTCTTTGCCAATTATGAGACTCGGCTACTTTTTGTGACATAACCTTTACAGCTGCAACTCTCTCATTTGCAGGTAGCTTTACTAAGCTTTTTTCAAAATCTGCAACGCTCTGCCCATTGGGTAAAGGACACCCTGCCAACCCCAACGGATCCACCCACTCTAGTGGGTTGGCAACATACGCCTGTGGCCTTAATCCTCCCGCAAACCCTATCGGGTCGGGGCTAAGATACTGGCCACTGTCTGCATCGTAATAACGGTTTACGTTATAGTAAAGGCCCGATTCTGGGTCTTCAAGTTGTCCTTGGTAGCGAAGGTCACACTGTATACTGTCGTTGGCCGCTTCTTCGTGTCGCTGCCAGTGGCGTTGTGATTGACCGTGGTAATGGCCCCATAGCGCTTGCTCGCCCCGCCAGACAATATCACCTTGTTCATTACACAGCTCTTGCGGTGTGCCCGCGTGGTCAGTCACGATGTAATGCAGCTCGCTGCCTTGATTATGGTGGGTCACTTGCGCCATCGGGCGGAAGCTGCCGGGCTCGTAGAGGTATTCGGTTTGCTGTAGGACTTGCCCATCAGCCGTGGCCTGTTGTTGCTGCACAATATGCGCGCCGTCCCACAGATAGTGGGTTTGTGTGTCGCTGTGCGCACATTCTTTGGCGATGCGTCGCCCAAAGGGGTCGTAGCGGTAGCGATACCGCGTGCCGTTGGGCAGTTCAATGTGGGTTAAGCGGTCATCCGCGTTCCAGCTAAACCGCGTTACCTGTGGCCGGTAACCTGCTTTGTTCTCGGTCTTTTCAATCACCCGGCCGCAAGCATCATAGCGATAGCGAAAACGGCCGGTTTCTAATACACGCCCTGCGCGGTCATGGCGAAGCTTTTGGCGCTGCACCCGCGCATCGGCCAGCGACACGACTTGTTGCTGTTGGCTGTATTCGGTCGCAAACCCCGTCTCATTGAGGTTCAGTTCGCTGTCGTAACCAAACAGGTGCATAAATCGCCCGTTTGGTTGTGACGCTTTTTGTTGTCGAGCCCCAACCACTTGGCCATTAGGGTTAAGCGTAAACCGATGACTGCCACGGTGGTTATCATCGATTCCAATTAAGCGGTCAAGGGCGTCGTAGTGGTAACGCCGCAACGGGTCTTGGTGTTGGCCCAGCCCTTGTTGTGTTAGTAGACCTCGCTCACTCCATTGATGGGTTAAACGAAAGCCTTGTTGGTTACCTCGCTGTTGCTCTTGCCCTTGTGGGGTATAAGCAAAATCAAGCGGCTGGTGAGCACCGATTTGAACCTGTGTCAGCTGATGATGGTGCCAGTCATACTGGCGCGCGGTTTCTGTGCCTTTGGCCTCTATACGGCGTCCCGCTTCATCGTACTGATAGGCCAGTGTGGTGCCATTAAGGGTTTCTTCCACCAATAACCCTGCTGGGCTATAGCGTAGCCCTACCCACGCGTCACCATTTTCGGCGTAGGTCAGGCGAGAGGCCGCGTCGTATTCGTACCAGGTTTGCCCCGCTGGTGCGCCCGACGCATCGAAGGTGTGGATGTGGCTAACCCGCCCCCCTTGGTCGTAGTCGTATTGGTGTTGATAGCCATCGGGTTTGGTGTGACGACTCAGCCGCCCTGCTGCGTCGTACTCGTACTGCTCAACGCGCTTATCATAGTGCTGCTGGCTAACTACACGCCCTTGTTTATCAAAGGTGTAGCGCCAGTCATGGCCTTGACTGTTGGTGACCCCAGCAAACTCTGCTTCGGCATTGTAGTGGTAGCGAGTCACCGCCCCGAGAGGGTCAATCGCCTGAGACAATAAGTCAAACGCGTCGTAATCGAACGACTGGCTATGCCCCAGTGCATCGGTGACTTTAACCAGATTGCCTTCAATGTCGTATTCAAAGTAAGCGGCAGTGCCATCTTCGTAACAAACGCTGCTTGGGGTGAGGCTATCGTTTTGGTAGTGCCACGTCCGGACCAAGTTATTGTCACTGATGCGTCGGCATAACCGCCCTTGGCGATCGTATTCAAACCGCATACCCATGCCCACTTGGGGCTCTACGCGGGCCAATAATCCGAGTTCATTGTAGGTATAGCGCGTGGTGGTGCCATCGGGCTCCGTTAGGCTTTCTCGATGCCCTTCTGGGGTATAAGTCAGCGTGGTTTCCCGCCCTTCAGGATCAGTTGCGGCAATCACATCCCCTTGTGGGTTGTATTGATACGTCCATGTCGCACCTTCAGGGTCGGTATAACCGAGTAGATGGCCTTCCTCGTTGTACTGATAAGCATGCACCGCCCCATCCGGTAGCATTACGTCGGTTACATTCCCCCAGTCATCGTAGGCATAGAAGGTTGTCTCACCCAATGCACTGGTTTGGCTAATCAGGTTGTCGTTATCCCACGTTTGAGTGATGGTGCTACCATCTGGCGCCACGGTTTTCACCACGCGGTTGCGTTCGTCTAAGTGGTAAGCGGTAATGCCACCAAACGCATTTTTGTAGTAATGGATCCGCTGCTCGTCGTCGTAGCGGATGTGGTCGCTCCAGTAGTCACCCGCACAACGTGTCGCAAGGGCTCGGCCTTGCTCATCGTAATCATGTTCAACCCAAGTCTTGGCCTTATCTTGCCAACGAATAAGGTGACCGGCTTGATTGTATTGGTAGTCAAAATTCCGCCCCGCTTCCGCGCGCACCGAGAGCAAAAAGCCTTGCTCGTCATATTGATACTGCGCCAATTCACGGATCACCGTTTTATCGCGCTCACACAAGGTTAAGGCGGTAATGCGGTTACGCTCAGTGGCAACCTTGATTAAGCGCTGATCTGTTAATACCACCCACTTTAATGTGGCGTGCTGATAAACAAACTGGGTGCTGTTACCGTAGCTATCTTGGATTTTGGTGACTTTGAGTACGCTGCCCGCGGCAAAGCCAAAGTGATAACTCAGCCCGGTTTTGTGCTTGAGTACCAAGTGCCCAGATGGGTCTCGGTGTAAGCGCCAATCAGGCTTCATCGCCGATTGGGTTGGCGTCGCGGTAAACGGAAGCGGGAAGCGTGCTTGGGTATAGTCTTTGTCTATCCATAACGCCGTGTCGCCTTCAATGGTCAGACTGATATCCCAACTGCTTCGCCATAGTCGACCCATCAGGCCAGTGTGACGCTCTCCGCGCGAGTGATAGTAGCGCTCGTGTGACACAGGCAAGTGAGCCGCAACGGTAAAGTCTTCCCGTAGCTCAAAGGCTTTACCCGTTTGCATATCAACAGGTTCGCCTTTTCCCGTACATTTATTGGAAGGCTGACAGGCTCCGTCCCCGTCGGTTTTATTGGCTTGACGATTAGCCTTATCTTGCGTTTCTTGATGAGGGTCTGCCTTGCCTGCGTTGGTGTTTTCTGGCGCCTCAAGGGTCTCTTTAGGGTGCGCGGTGCCGGGCTTAACCGTAATAATTTTGCCCTTGAACTCATCAAATTTTCCTTTGATCCAATCGAGCATGTCATCGATTTTTTGAAGCAAGGATTTCAAGCCATCAATCATTCCAAGGATGGCACCGGACGCAAGACGCAGGATCCAGCTATCGCTTTGCATCACCACTTTTTCTAAGCCAAAAATGGTTTTGTTGATTAACTCTTTCGCTTCCTTGGCGCAACTTTTAAGCGTTTTATCAAAATCGGCCAAATACTTGACGAGGTTGCCATTCGACAAGCTTCGGATGATTTTCATCGCCAGTTGAATTGCCCGAGAATCGGCTTTTTTGAGGGCATCTAAAATGGCACAGCCGGTTTTTTTCGCCGCATCCCCTAACCCAGGCACGAAACCGATGGCTATCAAGGTTCCCTCGGCCCAATGCCAGTTATCTAATGACTCTTGCTCATAAGTCCGCCAGCTCCAATCGCCCAAATCATATAAATCAATGGCCTGTCCGACCACAGGGACGCAACCTAACGCGATTTCAACAAATAACAATAAGGCTGGATTATCTTGCGCCATACCTGCCGTCTCACCGGCTAGGCTGCTATACATTTTTTGAACCGCTTCTTTTTGCTTGCGTGTCCCTTGGTTTATTTCACGGTGAAGAACCCAAAACCGCTCATAAGCGGGCTCATAGTCATCGGGGATCCACTTTGTCCAGCTTCGATCAACGTCAATGCTATCCGCCGAGCTGTCGTCTGCATCGTAAAACAGATAGCCTTTACGGTTTAAAAGGGTATAGAGGGCGAAGTATTCGCCAGCCAGTGCCGCATATTCCGGCGAGTCTTGCAAGACGGGATTGTTCTCCAGCACTTCTTCTGGCTCGAACTCATCGTCTCCCTCTTGTAGCAAAATCTCATAGCCCCCACACCCCATGTTCTGGATCTTGCACAGCCCCTGATCGTCGGTTTTCCCTTCAATTTGCGTTTGCTTGCTATCAGTCAACACAAAGGGGGCATTGGGCACGGGCTTATCATCGTCGTAATGGTAACGAATAAACGTTTCACAGGCACACTCAACGCAGCCACCTTCTAATATGTTGTCTGTTGAAAAGTTTTGTTGGGCGGCCTGTGAACTCGAGAGCAAAGCGGCCTTTGCATTACTGCTCATGACGACGAAGATTCCTTATCTAGTAGAATTAAAGCTTGCTCAAATAGACGATCCATAGGCGTTTTTTGCCCATCGATAATGGGTCGGGTAATGATCTTCTGTGCCCACGCCTCTTGATAGAAGGTATCGCCTAGCTCGATTTTTAAGCTAAGAAAACGAACAATATCTTGCTGTTGCTGAAATCCGTTGGCGCTTGCTTCGCTCACACCGGTTTCAATGAATTGCGTCCATTGCGTCTCTGACCATGCCTGTGTGCGCTCATGGTGGGTCTGTAGATGCGTTTTGTAGGCTTGATACTGCTTTGGCAGTGATAGATTCAAGAGAGCGGCATATTGCGCCTCGCTCAGCGCACGCGGCAATGGCGGACAGGTGGCCTTTTCTGCCGATTCTGGACGCAAGGGGAGGGTTTCTCCCTCGGTATCATTAAGTGTACCGAACAGCGCATATTTAAACGGCCCACTTAATGCCTGCTTTTCTGTGTCTGATGAGGCCTGCCATAGCGCTTGAAACACCTGCCTATCGAACAATCGCAGCAATACGGTTTGTTGATAGGTATCCTTAACCTGTATCCACGTTTGCCAAAAACGCTTCGCACGAATGAAGAGACTCTCTTCATCTTGGTTGATAAGCGGATCATCAAACACAAAGGCGATGCCCCAGTTCGGCTGCTCTTCACTCAGCGTCACTAGCCAATCTATGCTGGGATTGACCAGCAAGTAAGGCGATAGCGAATGGTGGATCTCGCCCATTTTGCCCCAATACAACCGATGGGTCGCGAGTGCGTCGTCATCGATTGCTTGGAAAACTTGCGGACACACCGCCGCATCAACCACCGCGCAAAACGGTGCTGATAACCGATTGACTAATGAATTCTCGGACGCTTGATTAGGCATCATATTTACTCTGTGATCAGTGTGGCGCGGCCTTCAATGCCTAACCATCCGCGGGTGGTATATTTTGTTTTGAGCAACTCATCGCCTTTGTGCTTGTTATAAAACACAGTAATGGCTTTTTTTATCGGGAAAATCGTTAGTAGACGCTCAAATTCCGGATGCTGATAGAACTTATCACCGAGGTAAAAACGCGTGTGTGCGAATGTTTCCCACTCGTTTCGTGTCGCATTGGGATATTTTTCACTGGCAATATGCAGGCCTTCGATAAAGCAGTTTCTAACGTTTTGCCTTTTCAGTAACCATGCGTAATTAGGGGCTAAGTCAGAGTAAACAGACGCAATTAGCTCTTCAACTCTTTCTGGCCAGAAGAAGATATCGTGCTGTTCAGGCGTTAAGACGATGGGCGACGACAAAGCGTCTTGTGGCGCCCAAGGCGAACCCGTTTCCTCATCCCAACACGGTAAAAGCATCGGCTTGTCATCAATCACATCCGGCATATAGAGTGCCTCATGCGCCCCTATAAATGCGCCTCTCTGACCATCGGTGAGAACGTCAAAAAGTTCTAGCAACACACTGGTGTCGTAAAAGCGCAGCATTCGGGATGTGCCTGACTTATCGATAATACTCACCCACTGTTGCCAGTGAGAATGAAGCGAAGCCATCGAGCCATTATAAACGCCAACAAGACCGGCATTTGGGAAGCGTTGGGTAT
The DNA here is from genome assembly GCF_900141775.1 of Salinivibrio sp. ES.052. GTDB lineage: Bacteria > Pseudomonadota > Gammaproteobacteria > Enterobacterales > Vibrionaceae > Salinivibrio. Next base: position 1,625,401 of record NZ_FSRI01000001.1, read on the forward strand.
AATCATGGATCCAATAAAGTAGTGTTTCTCCGGGCTTACCTTCTTTGATCTCAATGATGAGTGGTGAGGCATCCATAAGGTGTGCATACTCTGTACCCTGATAAAGATACTCCCACGCCACATCGTTTCCAGACGCCATCGCTTCCCAGAATGTTCTGGCTTCGGGGTTTTGCACAGCATCAAAAATAAAATAAAACAGTTTATCTTTTGATTGTGACAATACTTCAAAGGGGGTTTTATGCGTAGTATCTACCATATAAAATGCCTAACTGACTCTGTTAATATTTATAATTTGGCGTCAATGCCATAACGCTCTCGCAGTATCTTTTCATCCTGCTTTTTAGATGCGTCTGATTGTGGTGCTAGAAATTCATTTTCACCCACAAGCTTACATTCACTGCGTGTTAAATAGCCTTCAGGATCGTCACACCACACAATATCGAGTCGATAACGTTCTCCATATGGCGTTAAAGCGGGAAACTGTACACCGAGCGCAATCATCTTTTGCTGAATATTCAGCATTTTTTGATACGCGCCGGTGGATTTATCCATGCTCTCCAAGCGCTCTTGAACTGCATAAGCGGCCGTTAATCCACTGTTTTTCATAATAAAAGGGTCAGCGCCATGCTCTAAAAGATACAGTGATTCATCAAACTTTACGCTGATAAAATCTAATAAAGGTGTTTGTCCTAAACCGTCTCTAGCATTCACATCAGCACCAAATTCGATCAATAGTTTCAGTGAGTCGTTATCTTCTAAATTCGGCACGTCAAAAATCAGTGTCTCACCATATTCATCGGTCAAATTCGGATCCATTCCCGCCTCCAACATCGCTTTAAATGCATCTGTCGTTTTGCGCCACATGGCAAAGTAAGCAACAGACTGTTCCCCCTCGCCTTCACCGAATTTGGCAGCAGGGTCGGCTCCTAGTGACATCAGCATCTTGATAGCTGGAATATTGGTATCAGCCACCGCAAAGGCTAATAGAGTGAAATGCTCGTTGCCTGGCGCATCAATCTCTGGCAGTTTTTCCGCCAATGCTTTCGCCCTATCGATATCATGGGCTTTCATCGCCTCGGCAACGGCCAATAATTCTCCCTCAAAAAAGACCTCTGGATAGGGTTTACTGCGGAATAGATTAAAAGCGCCGGCTTTTGCTCCCCAGAGCAAAAGCACAATCCCTATTCCGATGGCTGTTACCTTTAACACCTTATAGGCCTCGCTTATAGATTGGCATCGATGCCATAACGCTCTCGCAGTATCTTTTCATCCTGTCGTTTAGATGCGTCTGATTGTGGTGCTAGAAATTCATTTTCACCCACAAGCTTACATTCACTGCGTGTTAAATAGCCTTCAGGATCGTCACACCACACAATATCGAGTCGATAACGTTCACCATATGGCGTTAAAGCGGGAAACTTTACATCGAGCTCAATCATTTTTTGCTGAATTTTCAGCATTTTTTGATATGCGTCGGTGGATTTATCCATGCGTTGCAAACGACTCTGAACTACGAAAGCGGCAGTTACTCCGGAGTGATCCATCACAAAGGGATCGGCCCCGTTCTCCAAAAGATAGAGTGCCTCATCAAACATAACCCTTATAAATCTGAATAAAATCGTTTCTCCGAGACTATCTTTAGCATTCACGTCCGCGCCAAACTCAACCAACAGCTTCAGTGCGTCATTATCTTCTAGGTCCGGTACATCAAAAATCAGCGTACCACTGCCTCTCTTTATTTCGGTATCCATGCCAGCTTCCAACATCGCTCTTAGTGGCTCTGTGGTTTTAAGCCTCATTGCCAAATGCGCCACCGTTTCTGAAACATCCGTATCGGCTATCACGGCGTTATCAATTTTGGCGGCAGGATCAGCTCCCAGCGCCATCAGCATCTTGATAGCTGGAATATTGGTATCAGCCACCGCAAACGCTAACAGGGTAAAATGGTCATTACCGTGAGCATCAATATCCGGCAGTTTTTCCGCTAATGCTTTCGCTTTATCGATATCATGAGCTTTAATTGCTTGGGCAACGGCTAATAATTCCCCCTCAAAAAAGACCTCTGGATAGGGTTTACTGCGGAATAGATTAAAAGCGCCGGCTTTTGCTCCCCAGAGCAAAAGCACAATCCCTATTCCGATGGCTGTTACCTTTAACACCTTATAGGCCTCGCTTATAGATTGGCATCAATGCCATAACGCTCTCGCAGTATCTTTTCATCCTGCCGTTTAGATGCGTCTGATTGCGGTTTTAGATAAGGATGCGTCCCTTCCTCTTCACACTCTTCGCGAGGGCGATAACCTCTTGGTTTAACGCAGTACACAATATTGTTTCTAAAACGCTCTCCATATGGCGTCAAAGCGGGAAACTGCACACCGAGCTCAATCATCTTCTGCTGAATGTTCAGCATTTTTTGATATGCTTCGGTGGATTTATCCATACTATCTAGTGACTGTTGAACCGAATAGGCTGCACTCAGTCCACCATTGTCTATCACAAAAGGATCAGCACCGTTCTCCAAGAGATAAAGCACTTCATCCATGTTTACTCTGATGAAATCTAATAGCGGTGTTTGTCCTAAACCGTTTCTGGCATTTACATTCGCGCCAAACTCAACCAATAATTTCAGCGCGTCATTGTCTTCTAGGTCTGGCACATCAAAAATCAGCGTCTCACCATATTCATCGGTTAAATTTGGATCCATTCCCGCTTCCAACATCGCTTTAAGTGCATCTGTCGTTTTGCGCCACATGGCAAAGTAAGCAACAGACTGTGCCTCCTCGCCTTCACCGAATTTGGTGGCAGGGTCGGCCCCTAGCGCTATCAACATTTTGATGGCTGGAATATTGGTATCAGCTACCGCAAACGCTAACAGGGTAAAATTCTCGTTTCCTGGCGTATCAATCTCTGGCAGTTTTTCCGCTAACGCTTTCGCTTTATCGATATCATGGGCTTTCATCGCCTCAGCAACGGCCAACAATTCTCCCTCAAAAAAGACCTCTGGATAGGGTTTACTACGGAACATATTCAGCACTCCTGCTTTTGCGGCAACTGACAGTACAATACCTGCCAAGATAACTAAAAAAATGTATTTCATCGCGGTTTAAACCTGCTTGGCTAGCATGTGTAAATCATCGACTTTACGATCTTCGATAGCTTCGCGCATCATATCCATACCATGTAAATTGACTCGCTCTTTTAGCGTAACGTCGGTATTTTCTGCTATCGCTACGTTAGTACCAGGAGCCGCGCCAACGCTTTGCGTCTGAGCTGTTAATGATTTCGGCTTGGAAAATGTTTGGGTGGTATTACCAACCGCGCTTGGTAAACGCCTTAAAACGGGCATCTTTTCTTGCGCATGGGTAAGCACTTCCCCCTCTATTCGATAACGAGTAATATTACCATCACTGCCTTGTTGTACTTTGGGTACCCCATATCGCTCAACGGTCTTTTTATGCAATCCAGCACTGTTAAAGGTGGTGGCAGGAAAATTACCGGCTTTCGAGGCCGCAGAGGCCAAACCGCCCCCTAATGAGTGTCCAGCTATATCAATCGGTATACCTTTATTTTTAATTCTATCGCCCAGTTTAACTGCTTGTTTATAGTATTTTGACCTTCCCATAAGGCCTTGAGGAATATTGCCTTTGGTCCAGTCTCCCAACGCTTCTGTGCCTCGGAAAACCAATACTGGCTTCGCCTCCGACCCAAACACTTTGTGATCTGGCATATACACTTGAGCTCGGAAATTACTTCCTTCAACACGTAAGTCTTTACGTGACAAGCCTAAATCATTTAAGTCATCGTCACTCGCCAGCTTCCAGCCTGAGTCATGTTTAAAATCCTCGGCGACTTGTTGACGATGTTTTGTTAACTTTTCCTTCGGTTTATCGAGGGTATAGATATGTTCACTGAGCATCGCTTTTTCAGCCGCGTCCATATCTTGCGTAAATCGTTCAGCAACGTCTGGCTCTTTCTCGCTGGCACGCTCAGTGATCGCTTCTCGTGCTTTGCGTCGCTTGGCTTTAGTGGTGCCTTTTTCTAACACATACAGCATTTGTTCGGGTGAGCCGCCACTTTTTACCAACGACGATAAGTCTTGACCGAGAGGTGGTAATTCCTCGGGTAGCGCTTGCGTGATGGAGCCCTTGAGCTGCTGCTCAGCCACAGACTTAAAGTAGCCAGGGCTGTAAATCGGTTTTGACCAAAGTGCTTCAACCGGGTTGACCAAAGGCAAGATCCGCAAAAAAGGCGCATTGCTTTTAGCCGCCCCCTCACCACAATCATGTGATGGTGACTGGTAAGGCGTATCACCAATAAACACGTCGCCTGAACCCGCAGCAACCTGACCGCCACAACCAATGGCATCGCCGACCCGTGAGGCCGGCTTTCCGTTGATGGAAACATTCGACGACCCTGCACTAATGCTACGCCCATGAATACCGTGGGGCATTTTCGGACAAGGGCAAGCATGAAGCAGTACAGGGTCACCTTTACGTGCTGCTGGCTTGCCATTGATTGACACATCGGGGCTACCGCTAATAATGGGGGTGGCAGGGAAGCAACCATGCCCTGCCGCACTGTCTCCGAGTCTTCCAGCACTTGGCATAATTACCCCCGTCGGTCCGGATCATCAGGCTGCTGAGGCTTATCTGTCTCATCAGGCTGAACCATGGTGGGTGCCGTGCCTTTACCGGGAGAGCCGCCTTCATTGATCTTCACTTTGGTGCCAGAGATAGTGATCCCGCCGCCGTCAATTTTGACAAAGCCACCGGGGCCTTTAATCGTTAACTCATTGCCAGCTTCCAGCACAATGTCTTTGGCGGTTAAGTAACTTTCATTACTGACTTTGGTCCGTTGGTTAGCACCGATCTCTTTCTCTTCCGAGGCCGTGGCTTGTGTGACGATCCCGCCTTCAACTTTGGTGATCATGCCGCCAGAAATAAAGCGACTCAGTTTACCCAAGATACGCTGCACGAGGTTGCGGCCAATTTTCTGGTGGTGATCTTGACCAAATTCTTCAACGACATTTTTGCCAACCATGCGATGGCTGTTTTCTGTCACAGATTGATAAGTGTTGCGCCCGACTTGACGGTGACTATCCACTCCCACAAATTCGCGATGGATGTTTTCGGTGACAATATCTTGGTCTTTCTGAGCATGAATGTAGATTTGCTCGATGGACGCTTGGTCTTCAAAGCGGATTTCATTCGACCCTTCACCCTGGTGGGTTTGCGTTTTGAGTACCGTGCGCGTTTTGTGGTTAGGGAGCAAATACGGTGGCACGTTCGTCGCGTGATACGTGCGCCCAGTAATAATCGGTTGATCTGGATCGCCGTTAAGGAAAGACACGATCACTTCATGGCCGATGCGAGGGACCGCCATAAAGCCGTATTGCGCGCCCGCCCAACCTTGGGACACCCGTACCCAACATGAGCTGTGCTCATCTTGTTTGCTTTCTCGATCCCACGGAAAGTGCACCTTCACACGGCCGTGCTCATCACAAAATATCTCTTCGCCTTTCGGGCCGACCACTTCGCCAATCATGGGTCCATCAACTTGTGGCTTAGGCTGTGGCGTGGCACGCCATTGTCGTGTGGCAGGGATCACTTTGAAATGGTTATGGTACGTGGTTGCACCGGTTCCGCCTTCTTCTTCGAGCGCCTGAGGTTGCGTACCCACATGCGACACACTCACCACCAACCAATCTCGGTTAGCCGGTTTGTGCAAGCTTTCAATCAAGTCAAATTTCACACCCGCTTGCAGTGCAGGCACATAGCTTTGTCCCTGGGCGGTTGAGGCCTCGCGTCGTAAAAACTCGTTACGAATGCGAGTAAAGGCTTTGCCACTGGCATCATCTTTGTAACGACCAGGGGCATCAAAATATTCATAATCCGTGCGCTGATAGGCGGTGCCATCCGCCTCGTGAGGCTGAAGAAAACTGTAATCCGGTTTTTTAAAGCTATAGTCCTTGAGGACGGTTTTGTTTGACTCACTTTGGTCACTGATATCGATGTGGCGAACATAAGGGTCGCTGTAAGTACCCCCTGCCCGGCTGTTGTGCTCAACAGGCTTGCTATATTTATCAATCAGCGAAGAGTCGTCGTAGAAGTGAACAGTGTGCTTATCTTCTAGATGAGTAAAGTAATAGTTAATCCCTTCTTCAGCCGCTAAGCGATGCAAAAACGCTAAATCGCTCTCTCTGTATTGCACACAGAATTCACGCTCAGGTAAGTCTCGCTTGAGAGTAAAGCTAACATCAGTAATTCCCATCTCCGTTAACAAGGTTGAGAGGATATCTTTCACTGTCTGGTGTTGGAAAATACGGCTATTTCGACGTAATGATAAGCGCTCTAGCGACGGTACCAAGATAAGAGAATAAAACGTGTGATGGTGACCAATCTCTTTGTGCGTAAAGCGACGGACAATACCGTGTACGTACTGCACGGGTTCTTCATTGCGAAATACCGTCAGTAGCGCCTTCTTATCAACGGTTTGTTCGGCAGTGATCCCTGGTTGGCGGCTGGCGAGTGCGATGTCATAGCGATAACCATACAGAGGATGACCGTCTGCATAACTATCAGACACGGACTCTCGCCCTTGATATTCACGCACAACAAAGGTGTCTTCTGATAAACCGTCTACAACCAGTGAAAATCTCAGCGTTGCCATTATTAATGTCTACCTCTATATGATGAGAAAGCAAGTAGCCCACTGTGCCAGTGGGCTACTCGATTTATATCGCGACGTGTTGGATTTACGCCTCGATCGGCTTACGCCAGTCATCTGACCCTGAAGTGCCCGCGTTGACGTGATCCCATGTCACTTTACGGTAAGACATAGATACGGTCAGATTCTGAGTGAAATCTGACTTTGCAGGGTCTTGGCAGTGTGGCATTTCACAGTGGATATCGACGATAGAGGCGTTTTCCAGCTTGGTGGTAAAGAAGTTTTCTTGTTTACCTTCAATCGAAGTGCGATACCACTTCAGCTCGACGGTAGACATTTTCTCACCCGAAGACAGCGCGTTATAAAGCAGAGGAACGGCTTTGTTTAGCGCAACGGTAAACTTGAATGGTTTGTGAACACGTTGACCTGATGGCTGACCAGACTGTGGGTCAGTTGGAACAGTAACATTGTGATCAAACTGCTGAACCAGCATTTCATCTTCGTGACCTTCAACGAATGCATCACCGATTGAATCAGCGGTGCAGGCACCGGCAGTAATCAAACCCTGAGTTTCACCTTCAATCGAGATATAACATGGCGTTGGCATAGTTGCTCCTATCAGTTTTTAGTATTAGGCATAACCACCTTGGTTACGCATCATCCCTAACGTGCCAATTTCATGCCAGTTTTTTAACTCTATAATTTCAACAACTTAAGATCATGCTGACCAATTTTTTGTAAGCACTGAGCAAGAAGTTGCCCAAGCTGAGCAACTTTTTGCTCGCATAGAAAGAGGGTTGGATTAATGATGGAGAATCAAAAAATAGCGCCATAGTAGGCGCTATTTTATTAACACAAAAAGCAAACGTTTGCTTTTTGAGCCGAAAAATTAGAGCGCTAAGCCGATACGCTTTGCCACCTCAATGTATGCATCAACAACACCACCTAGGCCTTGACGGAAACGGTCTTTGTCCAGTTTTTCACGGGTATTGGCGTCCCACAAGCGACAACCGTCTGGACTAAACTCATCACCGAGTACGATATTACCTTGATGATCGACACCGAACTCCAACTTATAATCGACCAACAACAAGTCACCCTCGGCAAACAAGGCTTTAAGCACGTCGTTCACTCGGTACGTCAGTGATTTCATGGTCGCGAGTTGCGCTTGCGTCGCAAACCCGAGTGATTCACACAAGGATTCATTGACCATAGGATCATGTAGCGCATCATTTTTTAGAAACAGCTCGAAGGTCGGCGGAGTCAGTGCCGTGCCCTCTTCGACCCCAAGACGACGACATAGTGAGCCCGCGGCAATATTTCTCACCACACACTCAACAGGGATCATATCGAGCTTTTTAACCAGACACTCGGTCTCTGACAACAGCTGATCCATCTGCGTTGGGATCCCTGCCTGTTCAAGTTTTTGCATGATGAAGTGGTTAAACTTGTTGTTCACTTCCCCTTTTCGCTCAAGTTGCTCAACACGTTCACCATCAAATGCGGACGTATCATTGCGAAAGTGCAGAACAAAGCGGTGTTGATCATCTGTTGCGTACACAGATTTGGCTTTACCGCGATACAACTCAGCACGTTTTTCCATTACCCATCATCTCCATTAGGCACTAAAAGTAAGGGACGCTCTGCAGCGTCCCTATAAAATTACGGTGATGCCACCTGATTACGTTTCGCGATAACCGCTTTCAACGCTGGGCTCAGCGCTTTTAATGTGGCTTCGTCAACGGGTTTACCATCACTGTTAGTCACATTGAGTGACGTGCGGTTCCCCAAGTCACCCAGCAATAGCGTATAACTGTTATCTGGGAACGAAATAGGCTCGACACTCAGTGCTTGCCAGCGCTCATCACTTGGCGCAACGTGACGCGTTTTAACGGTGCCTTGCGACTGATTTCGGCTTTCGACCGAGAAGCCCAAGGGTTCGATAATGGCTGGAAGCTTTTCCCACACGACATCGTAAGGCGCACGCGCGATAATGACCGGTAACCCGCTGCGATCAGAACCAAAACTGATCGGGATATCCGACTGGCGCTGCTCAGCCAAACGACGTGCCTCTGCACGCAAAGCCGCGTCATGGCTCACCGTGATCACGTTTGTCATTAGGGTGTTGTAACGTTCGCGAAGTGCAGGTGTGAGTGGCTCATCATTGGCTTTCGCACGAGACTCAATCATGTTGACGCCCAATGCAAATCGACGACCCTGCTCTAATCGAGACAAACGAAATCGCGCTTGATGCGCACTGTCTTCTTTTTCCCAAGCAATCCAACCGGTTTCAATTTGGTCTGCTGTTTGTGCCACAACCGGAATGGCCTCATCTTCCGCAAGACCCTCGACAGTTTGCCATAGTTGAGCCAGTTGTTTTTCGTTAGCAACAGCAATGGTCACACCACGGCTATCTCGCTCTATACGGGCTCCAGGAACTAAATCGAGCACTTGTCGCGGCGGACGAATATCGACATTTTTGCCGATTTCGCCCTTAAAGTCTTGCTCAGGTATTTGATAGTTGGTAGAAAAATAAGGCGCTTGTTCTGGCAACGTTTTCCACTGTGACAGTGGGGTTGTTTGCAAGTAGCCAAAATCATCTTTGGCTTGACGGCGCTGCTCGACGCCACCACTACAGGCCACCAAACCGGTGGCCATGATGGCACAAAGGCCGAGCTTAAATACTGGTTTCATTGACACTCCAACGGCTTAAACAGCACCTGCAATCTGTATGGCCTCTCGAACATCTGGACGCAAGTGCTCGCTTAATTCGGTTAATGGCAGACGAAGATGGCCATCGGCAATCAAGCCCATCTCTCGGACAGCCCATTTCACAGGGATCGGATTAGCTTCATCAAAAAGGTGGCGATGTAAGGGGATTAGCGTCTCGTTAATTGCATGTGCTTGCTCCGCTTCACCCACACGTGCCAATTTAATCATTTTGGCCATTTGCGCGGCCGCAACGTTATTGGTCACTGATATCACCCCGTGCCCTCCTGCTAGGACAAAATCGAGGCCTGTTAAATCATCACCACTGAATAAGAGGAAGTTCTCGCCACAAAGTTCCCGATGAATGGCGACTCGACTCACATCGGCCGTTGCATCTTTTAAGCCGATGATATTGTCAAACTTAGCTAGACGTGCCACGGTTTCAGGTTGGAGATCAACCGCCGTACGACCGGGAACGTTGTAAAGGATCTGGGGCAAATCGGTGGCTTCAGCAATGGCTTTATAGTGCTGGTATAGGCCTTCTTGGGTAGGCTTATTGTAATAAGGGGTAACGCTAAGGCATGCCGCAACACCCGAGCCGGCAAACATTTTACTGAAAGTGATTGCTTCATGGGTGGCATTGGCGCCAGTTCCCGCAATAACCGGAATACGTCCGTTAGCAAATTCCAAGGTTTTCAGCACAACTTTAATGTGCTCATCCACGGTTACTGTCGACGACTCACCTGTCGTGCCCACTGCGACAATCGCATCAGTGCCCGCTTGGATATGAAACTCGACCAGTTTTTCCAGGCTAACGTAATCAACTTCGCCGTGTGCATCCATTGGTGTGACGAGCGCCACAATGCTTCCAGAAACCATGTTCGTCTCCCTTATTGGTTATGCTTGCAATGTTACTTTTGGCGCAGGGTAAACACAAGAATAACCCTACGCCCAAGCGTGTCTTATTCGATATTTTTTCGTCGTCAAATTCAGGCTTTGAATTTTATAATCGATTAAGATACCAGCCAGCGTCAATAAAAGGTAAAACCCTGTCAGGCCCGTGATCGCATTATCAAAAACTTGCGTAATTCCTCGCACGCTCTATCATCTTGAATTCGGTTTACCGACAAAAAGGAAACGCAGCGCATGCAAACATTAAACGAAGGCGCCCAAGCGCCCGATTTCTCACTGCAAGATCAAAATGGCGACACCGTCACCTTAAGCCAGTTTCAAGGCGAAAAGCGCGTGCTGGTGTATTTTTACCCTAAAGCGATGACACCAGGCTGTACCACTCAAGCGTGTTCCTTGCGGGATACCAAAGCAGAGCTTGACGCGTTAGATACTGTGGTGCTGGGGATCAGTCCGGATCCAGTAAAAAAATTGGCGCGCTTTGTGGAACGTGATGCGCTTAACTTCACACTGTTGAGCGACGAAGATCATGCCGTAGCGGATGCATTTGGTGTGTGGGGACTGAAAAAATTCATGGGTAAGGAATATGATGGTATTCATCGCCTGAGCTTTTTGGTCGGTAAAGACGGGAAGATTGAACATGTGTTTAATAAATTTAAGACCAAAGATCATCATCAAGTCGTATTGGATTATTTGAACCAAGCCTAAGGCGAGATTCCAGCCGATCCATTAAAAAAGCGCACGGTCACCCGTGCGCTTTTTCATTGGTTAGGATCAACCAACGGGCTTCGCTAAAGCCTCTGGATACCCTCGCCGAACGGCAAATTCACACGCTGTATCCACAATGTTGGCTGTCGATGGCCGAGTCAACACATGATAAGACGTGGGTGAAATCCAGCCGGCATCCTCAAACTGGATGAGTATTTTGTTAATAGCAGTTAAGGCCGACGAGGCTTTCACAATTTCCATCCGCGCATAACGCTCACCATCAAAAGAAACATCTGAAGCACGTAATGATGGATCTTCGCCAGGAATTTGCTGTGCACCGCATAAGGGTTTGCCGCCAACTTCAGCCTGTTTAAACGCGGGTAACCATTGAGCAAAGTGCTCAATGGCGCGATCCGTACGCTGACACACTTCTTCCCAATCCCAGCCTTGATCAATATTTTTCACATACCGCGCGTCAACATTAGGTTGCGCGGATGCCGTCGAACTGTGCACTAATCCACGCTCAAAGAGCGTCACATCTTGTGTCATACCATGCAATTGGAAAAAACCATCAGGATACGGTGTTAACTGGGCCATGCCTTGTGGGGTGCCACGTTGGCCATGGACAATGATTTCTGGCCATTGACACTCAGTGCGTGTCCAGTGGGCGACATAGGCCGCTTTATACTCAACCAGACGCTGACGTCCAAAACCTGCCATGTCATCAATGGTGCCAGTGCGGAACCCGGCAGCATTAATCAAATAATCGACCTCGGTGGTTTGTATCTGCCCGGCCTTATCTCGGTACGTGACCTGCCAACCTGAACCCGTTGGCTCGGTATCGATCACTTTGTGATTAAAATTAAGCTGACAGTGCGGTGTATCGGCAAGCGTTAATTGCGCTTCCGCCGCTAAGCGAAACACACTAAGCCCATACTCTTGCACGAGCACCAGCGGGTATTTCATCGCACTTAAATCGAGCGACTGTGCCACTGGCCACATCCATTGATCCGCCGAATCCGTCAGGCTGTCATAATCCTGAGTGCGCAATGCTTCCAACGTGTCTTGCTGATATAAGCGAAAATAATCATTGGGTTCACCCATGACCTTATTATCACCGTCGATCTCGACCAGTTGCTTGTAACGCTCACGTAAGGTTTCTAACCGAGCGATCACACTGTCCAATGAGCCTGGATCTTGCTTCGGCACTGCCAATACGGTCGGGCGCCGGTTCACAGAGTGCGGATACATACGCACGGTCGCGACAGACTGTTCGAGGAGGGTTAAGCACTGATCGAGAGAGATTTCTCGGTAAAGGTTACCGCCCGCATGAAGATGACAAATTGGCGGACCACTAACCAAGCCCGTTCCCGCCTCAAACACCTGGGTGTCAACACCACGCTCGGCCAGTCGCATTGCTGCTGTTGTACCTGCCACTCCGCCACCGATCACCGCGACGCGGAACCCTTCTAATTGCGATTGTTCTTGACTGTGTTGTGCCATGCCAACCCTGTTTTCATTTCTACTTCTGTGGGCCAAACTGATCGCGGTTAACGCTTACTCTCAAGCCGCTCAGCCCCATTATTTAGGGGGCTGCCAGCAAGATGGATCACTCAACACCTACCTTTGGATCATCGTCGAGTTCAATCACTGGTAGTGCTTGCCACACCGCTTTCACTAAGGTCGCCAATGGAATGGCAAAAAATACCCCCCAAAAGCCCCAGAGTCCACCGAAAACCAGTACGGCTATTATAATGGCCACTGGGTGTAAATTCACCGCTTCAGAGAAAAGCACGGGGACAAGAACGTTGCCGTCCAGTGCTTGAATGACGCCATAAGCAATCATCACATACCAAAAACCAGGCTCCAATCCCCACTGGAACAAGGCCACAATCGCGATGGGAACAGTGACAATGGCTGCGCCAATATAGGGCACAAGCACGGAGAAACCGGTTGCAACGCTAAGCAGTACGGCATAACGCAGTTCAAGAAGCGTAAAGGTGAGATAACTCGCGCTACCCACAATAATAATCTCTGTCACTTTGCCACGAATATAATTAGAGATCTGTTGGTTCATCTCATGGCCCACTCGCGACGCAAGGCGGCGGTTACGAGGAAGCAACCCTTTAAACATGGCCAACATTTGCGCTTTGTCTTTAAGTAGAAAGAAGACCAAAAGCGGCACTAAAATTAGATAAACCGCCACTGCCACTAAATTGACTAACGAAGAAAGAGAGCCTTTGACTAAGGTTTCTCCTAAGTTAAGCACCTTGTTTTGCAGCGTATCCACAAACGTATTCACCATGTGGGGGTTAATCAACTCCGGGTACCGTTCAGGCAGGCTCAGCATCAGTGATTGCATGTTATTAAACATGTTCGGCACATCGGCGACAAGGCTCACCCCTTGGTTCCAAATGGTCGGCACTAAGCCAAACAACGCCATCAGTGTTAGGCTCACGAACAACGTAATCACCACCAGCACCGACAACGTGCGTGGAAGCCCGAGACGACTGAGGCGATTGACAGGCCAATCGAGCAAATAGGCCATCACAATCGCAACCAGCAAAGGCGCTAATAAGTTGCCGAAAAAGTAAATCGTAATAAAGCCAAATAAGAGGATCGCAACCAAGCTGACGGCATGAGGATCAGAAAATCGTCGCCGATACCAGCGATGTAACATATCAAACATAAAAGGCCCGTTATTATTTGGTGACGTGTAAACGCGAGGCTGGCGTATCTAACCAAGCGATGGTAAACCCTTCGCGAGTGAAGTACTTTGGAATATCATCTTTCGCACCTTGATCGCCCAGTAAAACAACTAATTGTTCTCCCTCACGTAACGACGCCGCGGCACGCTTTGCTAAGATCAGTGCCATTGGACAAACATGCTCCCGTAAATCAAGTGTTTGACATTCCATTCTGTCTCACCGGTCGGTATTATCGTCAGTATTGTAATGGACATTAGATAGAACGCCAACGAAACCCATACAGGTTTTATCGGTCTGTACTTAGGTATCGCCCACTTTTTAAAGGTAATCACGCTTATGTCGCCACGCGCACCTGACTCTTGGAAAAAGAAAAAGGCTCGCCGCCTAGTCACATATGCGCTCGCTGGCGTCCTCGCAAGCGCGCCTGTGTCTGCGAGCGTTGAGTCATACCAAAGTGACTTACCCGACATTGGTACCGCCGCCGTCAGTACGCTGTCTGTCGCCAAAGAAAGAGAGTTTGGTGATGCCTATATGCGGATGCTGAGGGCCAGCAAACCCATTATCGACGATCCGGTGCTCAGTGAGTACGTCAATGCACTGGGTCATCGTCTCGTGGCCAACGCGAATGATGTTCGCACGCCATTTCGATTTATTTTAATCGATAATCAAGCCATCAATGCGTTTGCATTTTTTGGCGGCTATGTTGCCATGCACTCAGGTCTGTTCTTGCATGCCAAAACAGAAAGTGAATTGGCGTCGGTGATGGCGCACGAAATCGCGCACGTGACTCAACGTCATCTGGCTCGCAGTATGGAAGAGCAAGCGCAGACGTCTCCACTTACGGTGGCGGCACTAGTTGGCTCCTTGATGCTCGCGATTGCGGCTCCCGAAGCCGGCATTGCGGCTGCCCATGCGGCCACCGCTGGCAGTATACAAAATCAAATCAATTTCACTCGTCGTAACGAAGAGGAAGCCGATAGGATCGGCATTGAAACGCTAGCTCGCGCTGACTTTAATGTTCAAGCCATGCCGCGATTTTTCTCTCGACTTGCTGATGAGTACCGCTACGCTAGCCAAATGCCTGAGTATTTTAGTACTCACCCATTGCCCGTATCTCGGATCACCGATTCGCGCGCACGAGCAAGGCAATATCCTCAGAAGCGGGTGCCTGAATCGCCAGATTACCAGCTCGCCCGAGCGCGAATCGTGGCGCGATACAGTGGCATCGCCAACCGCTCTGCGATGGACTGGTTTGAGCGGCGTTATCAAGACGCATCACCTGCTGAAAAACACAGCCTCGACTACGGGATGGCTCTGCTTGATATTGACGCTCGCCGCTTTGATAAAGCACGTGAGAAATTAATACCGCTTATCAAAGCCCAACCCAATAACCGATTTTTCATTGATGCAATGACTGATCTGAATATCGGTGAAAAGCAGTATGACAAGGCCTTATCTCGTCTCGAAAAAGCGTTAAACCATCAACCCAGTAATCGCGTATTACTACTTAATCATGCGTATACGCTGGTCAAAGCGAAACGTGGATCCAGTGCAATTAAAGCCTTAGAGCGCTATACCCACCAGTACGCCGATGACAGCAATGGGTGGTTTTTGTTACAACAAGCGTACGAGAGCACGGGAGCACATCGTGACGGTGAGTTAGCTGCGCAAGGGGAACGCTATGCCTTACGCGGTCAATGGAGTAAAGCCATTCGTAATTATACGCAAGCCGCTCAGCTGGCTGAGTTAGGCAGCTTGACACAGGCACGTTATGATGCACGACTCGACCAATTGCGTCATAAGCAAGCACGCTTTAAAACGCTCAGTGATCGTTAATTCATTTCAAAAAAGGATAGATGTTGTGACCACTATTACGCTGTACCACAACCCACGCTGCTCAAAAAGCCGAGAAACCCTCAAACTGCTTGAATCTGAGGGCGTCACGCCGAACATTGTGAAATATTTAGACTCACCATTATCGGCTGAGGCTCTTTCCATGTTGAAGCAACAGCTGGGCGTTGCGTCATTTCGCGACATGATGCGCACCAAAGAAGCCGATTATAAGGCAGCTAATTTGGGTGACGCGTCGGTGGAAGAAGCGCAACTGTTAGAGGCGATGGTCAATAATCCAAAATTGATGGAACGCCCTATTGCCATTAAAGGCGAAAAAGCAGTGATTGGTCGCCCACCTGAAAATGTATTAGCGCTCATCCAATGACACAGGTTCTCGTACTCTATTACAGCCGCTCGGGTAATACCCGCAAGCTCGCCCAGCAAGTTGCGCGGGGAATTGAAGCTCAGGGCGTGGAAGCGGTGCTGCGTACCGTGCCAGAGCTACCTGCTTATGCCGATGGTAAAATGCCTGAAACCGTGGCGAAAGACCCCTTTGTGACACGCCAAGATTTGTTGAACTGCCATGGCTTAGCCCTCGGAAGCCCTGTGCGCTTTGGTAATATGGCGGCACCATTAAAGCAATTTATTGACAGCACCAGTAGTGAGTGGCTGTCTGGCACCTTGATTGACAAACCTGCCGCAGTATTTGGTGCGGGGTCAATGCTTCATGGTGGACAAGAAACCACACTGCTGACAATGACCGTACCACTGCTCCATCATGGCATGATGCTGATGGGTGTTCCTCACAGCGAAGCGGCCTTACACACCACAAAAGGAGGGGGATCGCCCTACGGCGCATCCACTGTGGCTGAGTCTCATCAGCCATTAATGGCTGACGAAAAACAAATCGCTAAAACGCTAGGACAACGCCTGGCACGTGTGGCGCACACCTTTCACCAACATCTGGGATAAAAGGATACAATTGTGACTGACCCTCGGCTCGCATTAATGCGTAAGCTCTCGTTGCTGAGTAACCTAGGTCTGATTGCCTGGGTTGTCATTTGGCACGCTTATTTATCACCTCATCCTCACCTCAATGCATGGGCCGTCACCATTGGCTGGACCCTTCCCCTGCTCTTCCCGTTGCCAGGGATCATAAAAGGCAAAGCATTTACCCACGCGTGGGCGAACTTTATTTTAATGTTCTATTTTTTGCATGCCTTTACCATCCTCTACGTCGATGAAGGAGAACGATGGCTGGCGGCAGCAGAACTGCTATTGATTACTTGCGCCTTTGCCAGCAACATTGTTTTTGCACGCTGGATGGGGAAATCCCAAGGCCTCAAGTTACCTCGTCTCTCGCAAGTGGAGAAAGAAGAGCGCCAGCGCTATGAAGGTAATAACGACACGCCTTCAAACCCCTAAAGGATCGCTCAAATACGTCGACAAAGCCAAGCATCACGCTTGGCTTAAACAGGGTAAGGACGACGGGAAAAGTAACGATGCCCACATTGGGTGCAAGGGGTAATCACATCCACTCGGCTGTGACGGGTTTGATGTTGGCACTGCTCACACTGTAAAACCCCTAAGCCTACAATTTCACCGGCCTCGTACACGCCATGGTGTTGGAGGTCATCAAATACTTCACGCCACTCGAGCTGAGTGCGGTCGGTGATTTCCGCTAACTGTTCCCAAATCGAATTCGCGATAAGATCGTTAAACACCTGGCTATCAATGTCTTCAGTCTGTGCCTTATCGTATTGCTCACCAAAGGCTTTCACATCACGGTTAAAATACGCTTCGATCAATGCCCATTCATCCTTGGTGAGATCGGCCGCGGCTTTGAGATATTGGTCGGACAATGTCACCCAGTGAGACAATGCCTCGGGACTGTTCTCTAACGCCGCTTTGACCCGTTCGATGATACTTTGTTGGGGATCTTTCTCTTTATTCATGGCCCTGTCCTGATTCAAGTGTTGTTGCGGTCTCTGCCTTTCGTTATTCTATGACGATATTTCTCTTTCAGGTTTTACCTTTCTCACAGAATCTCGGAAGCCATCGATGCAAGAACAATATAGCCCGCAAGATATTGAACAAAAAGTTCAAGCCCATTGGGATGACAATAAAACCTTTGTGGTTCATGAAGACCCTAACAAAGAAAAATTCTACTGTCTTTCTATGTTTCCCTACCCAAGTGGCCGACTGCACATGGGGCATGTCCGTAACTACACCATCGGTGATGTCATTTCCCGTTACCAAAGGCTGCAAGGCAAAAATGTGATGCAGCCTATTGGTTGGGATGCATTTGGTCTTCCAGCCGAAGGTGCCGCGATCAAAAACAAAACGGCCCCGGCACCTTGGACTTACGAAAACATTGATTACATGAAAGGCCAGCTCAAAATGCTGGGGTTTGGCTACGATTGGAGCCGTGAAGTTGCCACCTGCAGCCCGGATTACTATCGTTGGGAGCAAAAATTCTTCACCACGCTTTACAACAAAGGCCTGGTTTATAAAAAGACCTCGTCGGTGAACTGGTGCCCACACGATCAAACAGTACTCGCCAACGAGCAAGTTCACGAAGGTTGCTGCTGGCGCTGTGACACCCCTGTTGAGCAAAAAGAAATCCCTCAGTGGTTCATTAAAATCACTGATTATGCAGAAGAACTACTGCAAGACATCGACAAACTGGACGGTTGGCCTGACATGGTGAAAACCATGCAGCGTAACTGGATTGGTCGCTCAGAAGGTGTCGAACTGACGTTTGATGTTGAAGGCGAGCATCCGGCACTCGACGTGTATACCACGCGTCCAGATACGCTGATGGGCGTCACTTACGTGGGGATTGCAGCCGGTCACCCTCTCGCGGAGGCCGCGGCCAAAGACAACCCTGCTCTCGCTGAATTCGTCCAAGAATGCCGTAACACCAAAGTCGCCGAAGCAGAGCTGGCGACCATGGAGAAAAAAGGCATGGCGACCGGTTTGTATGCCACGCATCCGTTGAACGGACGTCGTGTACCTATCTTTGTCGCTAACTTTGTATTGATGGATTACGGCACTGGCGCAGTAATGGCGGTACCCGCTCATGACCAACGCGACTTCGAATTTGCCCACAAGTACGCACTGGACATTGAACCGGTGATCCTCGATGAAAACGGCAATGCGCCCGATTTGTCAGAACAAGCGTATACCGAAAAAGGCAAACTGTTTAACTCTGGTGAGTTTGACGGGTTAGACTTTAACACAGCCTTCGATGCCATTGCCGCTAAGCTCGAAACCCTCGGCAAAGGGAAAAAAACGGTTAACTTCCGCTTGCGCGACTGGGGCGTCTCTCGCCAGCGTTATTGGGGTGCACCGATCCCAATGCTGAACACCGAAGATGGTGAGGTCGTGCCCGTCCCTACCGAAGAGCTTCCTGTCATTCTGCCTGAAGACGTGGTCATGGATGGCGTACAAAGCCCGATTAAAGCCGACAAACAATGGGCTCAAACCCAGTACCAAGGGAAGCCTGCGCTGCGTGAAACTGATACCTTTGATACCTTTATGGAATCGTCGTGGTACTACGCACGTTATTGCTCACCGCAAGCGGATCAAATGCTGGATCCAAGCGCTGCCAATTATTGGCTTCCGGTTGATCAGTATATCGGCGGCATTGAGCACGCATGTATGCACCTCTTATACTCACGCTTTTTCCATAAGCTATTGCGCGACGAGAACATGGTCGACAGCGATGAGCCATTTAAGCAGCTACTATGCCAAGGCATGGTACTTGCCGATGCGTTCTATTACACCGACGAAAAAGGCGTGCGCGTGTGGGTATCACCGACCGACGTAACCGTTGAGCGTGATAACAAAGGGCAAATCGTTAGTGCGGTCGACAACCAAGGGAACACCGTCACCCACGCAGGCATGACCAAGATGTCGAAGTCGAAAAATAACGGCATTGATCCACAGTTAATGGTGGAAAAATATGGTGCCGACACAATGCGTCTGTTCATGATGTTTGCTGCGCCCGCTGATATGACCTTGGAATGGCAAGAATCAGGGGTTGAAGGCTCACACCGTTTCTTACGCCGCGTCTGGAAACTGGTCTACGAACATAACCAGAAAGGACAGGTGGTTGCGCTGGATGTAGAGGCATTGAACAACGATCAAAAAGCGCTACGACGTGATGTGCACAAAGCCATTGCTAAAGTCAGTGACGACATGGGCCGTCGCCAAACCTTTAACACGGCCATTGCCGCCATCATGGAGCTCATGAATCGCTTGGTAAAAGCCCCACAAGACAGTGAACAAGACCGTGCCGTATTGGATGAAGCACTAAAAGCTGTCGTTGTGATGCTTTACCCTATCACGCCGCATGTTTGCTTTACGTTGTGGCATTCGCTGGGTGAAAGCGATATTGACAATGCCGCTTGGCCGCAGGCCGATAAAGACGCCATGGTCGAGGACGAGAAGCTGATCATTGTGCAAGTGAACGGTAAGCTTCGTGCTAAGATCACCGTCGCCGCCAACGCGGAGAAAGAGTCCGTTGAATCACAAGCGATGACCGATGAAAACGTGGTGAAATTTACCGAAGGCAAAACGGTTCGCAAAGTCATTTATGTGCCAGGCAAACTGGTTAACATTGTGGCTAACTAACAAGGAGCGCTGGAGTGACTCTGTTTAACACTGTACTTCGCTCCCTGCTCGTCGCGGTGGTCTCTTTGACCATCGCGTCTTGCGGGTTTGCCTTGCGTGGCAGCTACAACCTGCCCGATGAGGTGAATAAGGTGTCATTAACAAGCTTTGACTCTTACGGTGAACTGACCCGTCAAATGCGAAATGTATTGCGCCAACACAAGGTACAAATCGTGTCACCATCCAAAGAGGTGGCCAATATCCATTTACTCAGTGAAAGCAACAGCGAGCAAACCTTGTCGCTGTATCAAAACAGCCGGGTCGCGGAAAAAGAATTTCGCTATGTGGCGCGATATCGTGTCACGGTACCGAATAAAGGCAGTTATACCTACAACACCACATTAAGCCGTAACTTTCTCGACAACCCACTGACCGCATTGGCTAAATCGGTAGAGCAAGATAAACTAGTGGCAGAGATGCGCACCGAAGCGACCCGTCAAATTATGCGCCAACTGTCTCAACTGAAGGGCGACATCGCGGAGTTTGAGCGCCAACAAGCAGAGCAAGCCGCGCTGAAAAAATTGGAGCAAGGAGCGTCTCCTAGTGAGCCAAACGTTATCATCGAAACGCGTCAAACTGAGTCAAAGACTGCACAATGATGAGAACCTACCCTGAACAATTGGCGCAGCAGCTTAATCAGCCACTGCGCCAAACCTACTTGGTATTTGGCTCAGACCCATTGTTAAAGCTGGAGGCTCGGGATGCTATTTGCCAGGCAGCCCGAACCCAAGGGTTTGAAGAGCATCATCGGTTCCTTATCGATGGGCAGCTGAATTGGCAAGACGTGTTTGATTGCTGCCAAGCGCTCAGTTTGTTTTCTTCTCGGCAAATCATTGAATTAACCTGCCCTGAAAATGGTCTGAGTAGTGCTCAAACCAAACAGCTTACCGAGCTAGCAAACAACCTGCATCCTGATATTCTTTTATTAGTGCAAGGTGAACGGCTCAATAAAAAACAAGAAAGTGCCAAATGGTTTACCACACTGTCGAAAAAAGCGCTGTACGTGGTGTGTCATACCCCAGACGCCCGTCATTTTCCACGCTTTATAGAGCAACGCTGCCGTGCATTGCACCTACAACCCGATCAACCCGCCCTGCAATTATTAGCACAGTGGCACGAGGGAAATCTGCTTGCTCTGGTTCAAAGCCTGCAAATCTTACAGTTGCTCTACCCCGATGGCACCTTAACACTGCCCCGAATTGAAAGTGCGCTTTCACGCCACCATCACTTTACACCATTCCAGCTGACCGATGCGCTACTCGCAGGAAAAGCGCAACGTGCGCAACGTATTGTCGAGCAATTACATGCAGAGGGTGAAGAGCCCACGCTACTATTACGCTTAATTCAAAGAGAACTGAAACAGCTCTATACCCTTCAAGAGCAAGGGCAACAAGGTCGGCCTCTTAATATCGTCTTTGACCAACTTCGAGTTTGGCAAACACGTCGCCCGATGATCACCGCGGCGCTTAAGCGATTAAACCTACCCCGCTTGGCGGCTCTGTTACGCCACCTCGCTCAATTAGAAATACGACTTAAAACCGACTTTAGTCGTGACCCTTGGCCCGATCTGCACTATTTTTGCGCACTCATGTGCCAGGAGCCCGAACCTCTGGCGCACTAGCATGTCCAAAAAGCTGCCAAATGATATACTGTCACTTAACAAAACGCGCACACATATATAGAGGTTCTCTTTGCAAGCTAACGAACTAAAGCAATTTGTCGCTGACAAGGTCGACGAATTAAAAGCCAGCGATATCGTGACCTTAGATGTACGAGATAAATCTTGTATCACTGATTTTTTAGTCCTTTGCACGGGTAACTCACGCCGCCATGTTGCGTCCATTGCCGAACACGTTTGTGAACAAGCACAAGCGATTAAAATCGGGACGATGGGCACCGAGGGCCGAGACGATAGCGAGTGGGTCGTGGTTGACCTTGGTGACGTGATGGTTCATGTGATGCAAGAAGAGCAACGCCAACTATATCAACTGGAAAAACTCTGGAACTAAGCCATGAAAATCCAGTTAATCGCTGTTGGTAATAAAATGCCAAAGTGGGTGGAGCAAGGCTTTAACGAGTATCAACGCCGCTTCCCTAAAGATATGCCACTTGAACTGATTGAAGTGCCAGCAGGCAAGCGCGGTAAAAATGCCGATATTGCCCGGATCCTGCAAAAAGAAGGAGAAGCGATGCTTGCCGCCGTTAACCGTGGCAGCCGTGTCATTACCTTAGATATCCCAGGCAAGGCCTGGGATACGCCACAATTGGCTAACCAGCTGGAAAAATGGAAGCTTGATGGCAGAGATGTGGCCATCTTAATTGGTGGCCCTGAAGGTCTCGCTCCTCAATGCAAGGCGGCGGCAGAGCAAAGCTGGTCACTCTCTCCCCTCACGCTACCTCATCCGCTGGTCCGTGTGATTATGGCTGAAAGCCTTTATCGCGCTTGGAGTTTGACCACCAATCATCCCTATCATCGAGAATAACGACAGATGAAGCGCCAACGAGTTGAAATCCGAGACCATCGCGCCGAGGCCGCGTTGTTTGTGCGCCGAGCTATTGTCTGCTTTATCGGTATTATGGCGCTTGTTGGTGTGCTGCTCACCAACCTCTATCATATCCAAGTGACCGAGCATCAAGACTACCAGACTCGCTCGAATGATAATCGAATCAAAGTGGTTCCCGTCGCACCAAATCGTGGCCTCATTTATGATCGTGATGGCAAACTACTGGCCGAAAACCGTCCTGTCTATCATCTGGAAGTCACGCCCGAGCAAGTCGATGATATGCCCGCGACGTTGGCACAACTTAAAACCTTGTTGTCACTGAGCGATAAAGATATCGCGCATTTCCAAAAAGAGCGCCGTCGATCTCGCCGTTTTAATGCCGTTGCGCTCAAAACCCAATTAAACGATAAAGAAGTGGCTATTTTCTCCGCCCACCAGCACCAGTTTTCTGGGGTTGAAATCAAAGCCTACTTAAAACGTTACTACCCCTATGGCGATGCGCTGACTCACGTGCTCGGCTATGTGGCTAAAATCAATGACCGCGATATTGCCAAACTCAGACAAAAAGAGGTGTTAAATAATTACAAAGCCACCCGTGACATCGGTAAATTAGGAATTGAGAAATATTACGAGTCAACCTTACACGGTAAGGCCGGCTACCAAGAAGTGGAGGTCAATAGTCGAGGGCGGGTCATTCGCACACTCAAGTATGTCCCCCCCCAACCGGGTAAAGACTTGATCCTCAATCTGGATATCGATTTGCAGCTCTATGTGCGCGGTATTCTTGGTGACCGCCGAGGGGCCGTGGTCGTGGTTGACCCTGACACCTCCGGAGTCTTAGCGATGGTATCGACACCAAGCTACGATCCCAATTTGTTTGTACACGGCATTTCAGGTAAACAGTACAGAGGGTTACTGAACAACAAGGATCGCCCTCTGGTTAATCGTGCCACTCTCGGCATTTACCCCCCCGCATCAACAGTTAAGCCTTTCATTGCGGTCTCGGCACTTGAAGAAGGTGTGGTCACCACAAAAACGACACGCAACGACCCTGGTTACTGGCGGATCCCAAACTCAGATACTCGCCCCTTCCGTGATTGGCGAGCATGGGGCCACGGCCGGGTGAATATCGTCCAGTCTATCGAAGAGTCAGTGGACACTTTTTTCTATCAGATCGCCTACGATATGGGGATAGATAAATTGTCGATGTGGATGGAAAAATTCGGTTTTGGCCAATATACGGGCATTGATATTCACGAAGAAAGCAGTGCCAATATGCCTAACCGTGAGTGGAAAATGAGCCGCTACCGCCAACCTTGGTACAAGGGCGACACGATTCCCGTTGGCATTGGTCAGGGGTATTGGACTGCCACGCCAATGCAAATCGTCAAAGCGCTGACGGTACTGATTAATCGTGGCGACGTTAAAGCACCTAAATTGTTGATGAAAACCCGAGATGAAACGGGTGAGCATAAGCCCAAAGCCGAACCCTTTCCGCCAATAAAAGGGGTGGAAGATAAATACTGGGATGTTGGATTAAAAGGCATGCAATTGGTGAACCATGGCCGCAGAGGGACGGCTCGACGATCTTTTCGCTCCGCTGAGTATTTGTCAGGCGGAAAGTCAGGCACGGCACAAGTCTTTGGCTTAGGCGAAAACGAAGAATACAATGCTGACGAAATTGCCGAGCATCTGCGAGATCATGCACTCTTTATGGGCTTTGCTCCTTTTGAAAACCCAGAAGTCGCTGTCTCTATGGTGCTTGAAAATGCGGGTGGTGGTTCTAGCAATGGCGGCCCTATCGCTCGTCGTATCTTTGATCATGTCCTGTTAAAAGAGAAAGAGACAGAAGAGGCAAAACAATGAGTTCGTTAGCTCAGGTAAGCACGAAACGGTCTTTGTTTGATCGTTTACACCTTGACCTCCCTATGTTGGTAGGCGTTCTCTTACTGATGGGCTTCGGGCTAGTTGTCATGTACAGCGCCAGTGGCCAAAGCATGGTAATGATGGAGCGCCAAGCCATTCGTATGCTGCTGGCGTTAGCGGTGATGTTTGCCCTCGCTCAAGTGCCGCCACGCCACTATGAGTTTTGGTCGCCTTATTTGTATGCCGTAGGGGTCGTGTTACTTGCAGCGGTATTGTTGGTTGGCGAGACTGCAAAAGGCGCCCAACGTTGGCTTGATCTTGGCTTTGTGACCTTTCAACCCTCAGAAATTATTAAGCTTGCAGTCCCCTTAATGTTGGCTCGATTTATTAGTAAGGATCCGCTTCCGCCTAAGTTTTCCCGCTTATTGATCGCACTTATGCTGCTATTTGTGCCTACGATCATGATCGCTAAGCAGCCAGATTTAGGAACCTCAATTCTTATCGCCGCATCCGGGGTTTTCGTGTTGTTTTTAGCAGGGATAAGCTGGAAGCTCATCACCGCCGCGGTGGTCGCTCTCGCCAGCTTTGTTCCTGTGCTCTGGTTTTTCTTGATGCATGATTATCAACGCACACGAGTGCTGACTTTGTTTAACCCCGAGTCTGATCCGCTCGGCGCAGGCTATCACATCATTCAATCCAAAATTGCAATAGGTTCGGGAGGCATCGCGGGAAAAGGCTGGTTACAAGGCACACAATCGCAGCTCGAGTTTCTTCCTGAACGACACACTGACTTTATTTTTGCAGTGATCGCTGAAGAGTGGGGCTTGATCGGTGTCTGTGTGCTGCTCGCTCTATATCTTTTTCTTATCGGCCGCGGGTTAATGCTCGCAAGCCGAGCGCAAACCGCATTTGGCCGAATGATGGCTGGCAGTATTGTACTGAGCTTTTTTGTTTATGTTTTTGTCAATATTGGCATGGTAAGCGGTATTTTGCCGGTGGTTGGCGTACCCTTGCCCTTAATCAGTTATGGCGGAACGTCAATGGTCACACTGATGGCCGGTTTTGGCATTCTGATGTCCATTCATACCCATCGTAAAATGTTATCCAGGGCATAAACATGCGAGTTATTCTTATTTCTAGCGCTATCGTCTTGTTAAGCGCATGTAGCAGCCAGCAAGGGCGCTACGACATGCAAAGCGACAAAGCACCCGAGAAGGTGCCGACCATTATCCATGCAGAGGACGCGCATCCAAGGTACGAGCCCTTTAGCCTAGCCGGCAACAAAGATTACACCTTAAATGGACAAACCTACCAAATTTTACGTGATCCGGAAGGTTATCAGGAAGCAGGAATAGCCTCATGGTACGGTGAAAAATTTCACGGGCATCGTACGTCTAATGGCGAAGTTTACGATATGTATTCTATGTCGGCAGCCCACAAAACCTTGCCTTTACCCAGCTATGTTGAGGTTACCAATCAAAACAATGGCAAGCAGGCTATTGTTCGAGTCAATGACCGTGGCCCCTTCCACAATCAGCGCTTGATTGATCTCAGTTATGCCGCCGCAAAAAAACTTGGCGTGTTAAACACAGGGACAGCACCAGTATCATTGCGACTCCTCTCACCCAAGAAGCCCGCACAAGACGAATGGCATTCTGCAAGGCATCACGCCTATTACGTGCAGTTAGTCGCACTCTCCGATGCATTAAAAGCCAATCAAACCGCGGAACAATTGGCGAAGGTTCATGGTCTACCTACGCATATCGCCCATCGTGATACCGTCTACCGTGTCCGATTTGGTCCCTTTTACGACCGCGATCAGGCGCAGCAAGCAATGCGCACGGCAAAACAGCACCAGTTACCCGGGGCGTTTATCGTCACTGAAGCACTGAGTAATACTGATACATCAGTAACAAAGGCGAAAACAAACAATCCGTAAGATAAAGGAATCGAGCCTGTCTCTCTATACGCAATTTGGTATAGTGGTGGCACAGTATCGACATCGATAACCGACAAAAGTACTAACAATGATGAATAAAACCGTTTTCCGTATGCGCACACTGCTCTCCGCAGCTCTGTTCGCCTCTGCCACCGCGCAAGCTGCTCCAGCTGTTGTTCCTGATGCACCGCAAATTGCGGCAAAAGGCTATGTCCTGATGGATTACCATTCAGGCGAAGTGCTAGCAGAAAATAATGCTTATCAACGCCTCAATCCAGCCAGTCTCACCAAGATGATGACCAGCTACGTGATTGGTCAAGAAGTTGAGCGTGGTAACATATCCATGGACGATGACGTCGTCATTAGTGAAAATGCCTGGGCAAAAAACTTTCCTGGTTCATCAAAGATGTTTATCGAGGTGGGCACGACGGTCAAAGCAGCAGACCTTAACCGCGGTATCATCATTCAGTCTGGTAATGACGCCTGCGTCGCCATGGCTGAACACGTCGCAGGGTCCGAAGACGCCTTTGTTGATCTGATGAATCGCTGGGGAGAAACGCTGGGCATGGACAGCTCCCACTTCTCTAATGTTCACGGCTTAGACTCAACAGATCTCTATACCACCCCGTATGACATGGCGTTACTTGGCCAAGCACTCATCCGCGATGTCCCCGATGAATACCGTATCTATAAAGAAAAAGCGTTTACCTACAACGGCATTACCCAATACAACCGCAATGGCTTGCTCTGGGATAAAAGCCTGAATGTGGACGGGATAAAAACAGGCCACACCGATGGAGCGGGTTATAACTTGGTGACCTCCGCCACTGAAGGCGATATGCGCCTTATCTCAGTCGTGATGGGAACCAAGAGCGCCAATGCCCGAAAAGCAGAGAGTAAAAAACTGCTGAACTACGGCTTCCGCTTTTTTGAAACCGTGGCCCCACACAAGGCTAACGAAACGTTTGTGACCGAGAAAGTGTGGATGGGGGATACCGATGAAGTCGCGCTAGGCCTGACAGAAGATACCTTTGTCACCCTCCCTCGCGGCAAAGCCCAAGATCTGAAAGCCAGCTTTGTGTTAGAGCAAACACTCGAAGCGCCCATCAGTAAAGGGGATGTTGTTGGCAAGTTGTTCTATCAAGTGGATGATGAAGATATCGCTGAATATCCACTGGTTGCTCTCAACGATGTAGAAAAAGGCGGCCTATTTAGTCGTTTGATCGATTACATTGTGATGATGTTCAAAAACTTAGTCGGCTAACCCCGCCCCTCACCGTCCACCCGACTGGGTGGGCGGCTTGTTTTCTCGCTCTTGGCGGATTAGTATTTCGCGTTAATCGTGATCAATCGCACAAACGCGTGCCATAACCGGTATGCAATTGGGAGTTAACATGCAAGAGCAACCAAAGTTAAAAGATCTGCTGGCGTTTCCTTGCCAATTCACCTACAAGGTGGTGGGCCATGCGAAACCCGAATTACCGGATCGTGTGCTGACCGTTATCCAGTATCACGCCCCGGGTGACTACAGCCCCGCGGTCAAGCCTAGCGCAAAGGGCAACTACCATTCAGTGTCGATTACCATCAATGCCACTTCAATTGAACAAGTTGAAACGCTTTATAAAGAGCTGGGTGAGATTGATATCGTGCGCATGGTTCTTTAATTCAAATACCCACACGACTGGCGGCTTTAAATCACGCTGCCAGTCTCTATAATATCGTCACCGACAACAATATGGGAAATGGGTTTGCAGCACCAACTCGTTGTGAGACACCTCGGACGCCAACCGTATCTGCATGTCTGGGAACAGATGCGCGACTTTACCAACACGCGTGATGAGCAGACGCTCGATGAGATTTGGTTGGTGGAACATGATCCGGTTTTTACCCAAGGACAAGCGGGAAAAACCGAGCATGTGCTGGTCCCAGGAGAGATTCCCGTCGTACAATCAGACCGAGGTGGGCAAGTAACCTACCATGGTCCCGGGCAGCTGGTTGTCTATTTCCTCATCAATCTCAAACGAAAGAAAGTCGGTGTGCGGGAGCTTGTGAGCCATATTGAAGATCTTGTGATCGGTACATTGGCTCACTTTCACGTTGACGCTAACGCCCGCCCCGATGCGCCAGGTGTTTACGTTGACGGAGCAAAAATATGTTCTCTTGGGCTCCGTATCCGTCGCGGATGCTCATTCCATGGATTGGCACTAAACATCAATATGGACTTATCACCGTTTCAGCGTATCAATCCATGTGGCTACGCTGGTATGGCTATGACGCAACTGAGCGATCAGGTTGAAAATGTCACTCTCGCTGACGTACAACCTGTGCTGGTAGACACTTTAACTCAACAATTGAGTTACTCTCAGGTTGAGTTTACAACGGAAAGCAGCAATTTATGAGCAAACCGATACAGATGGAACGCGGCGTTAAGTACCGCGACGCCGATAAAATGGCGCTTATCCCGGTCAAAAATATGCAGACCGAGCAAAAAGAAGTGCTGCGTAAGCCTGATTGGATGAAGATCAAGCTCCCAGCTGAAACCGCGCGTATCAAAGAAATCAAAGACGCGATGCGTAAAAATAACCTCCACTCAGTGTGTGAGGAAGCATCCTGTCCAAATTTGGCTGAGTGCTTTAGCCACGGCACAGCGACCTTTATGATCTTAGGCGCTATCTGTACGCGTCGTTGCCCATTCTGCGATGTCGCCCATGGCCGACCTGTAGCACCAGACAGCGAAGAGCCAAAACATTTGGCACAAACGATCAAGGATATGAAGCTTCGATACGTGGTCATTACCTCTGTTGACCGAGACGACTTACGTGATGGCGGCGCCCAGCATTTTGTCGATTGCACACGTGAAATCCGCACGCTTAATCCTGATATTCAAATCGAAACTTTGGTCCCTGATTTCCGTGGCCGAATGGATAAAGCACTCGAGATTCTGCGAGATAATCCGCCCGATGTTTTCAACCATAACCTAGAAACCGCGCCACGCTTGTACCGAAAAGCACGGCCTGGGGCTAATTATCAATGGTCATTGGATCTGTTGAAAAAGTTTGGAGAAATGCACCCAAACGTACCAACCAAATCGGGATTGATGATGGGTCTCGGTGAGACCAAAGAAGAAATTATTGAGGTGCTTAAAGACTTACGCGCACATGGTGTCACTATGCTAACGCTAGGACAGTATCTCGCCCCAAGTCGTCACCACTTGCCGGTTGAGCGCTATGTGCCGCCAGAAGAGTTTGATGAGCTTAAAGAGATCGCACTGGGTCTTGGCTTTACTCATGCAGCCTGTGGCCCGTTTGTTCGCTCGTCTTATCATGCAGACTTGCAAGCTAAAGGGGTTGAGGTTAAATAAATGTTATCCTCCCACTGCTACTGATAGCAAAAAGCCGCAGCATCGCTTGCGGCTTTTTGCCTAGTTAGCCCCGCCTTCACGGGACGGCTAACGCGATAAGTAATCGGCTTTACCCACCCATTTATAGGTCGTCAACTCTTCCAGACCCATTGGGCCTCGGGCATGGAGCTTTTGAGTGGATACCGCCACTTCAGCGCCAAGACCAAACTGCGCACCATCGGTAAAACGCGTTGATGCATTGACATACACTGCCGCTGACCCGGCACCGTTGATAAAGGCTTCAGCCGATTGTAAATCATTGGTCAGTATGGCATCGGAGTGACTCGCGTTATGGGTCCTCATGTGCGCAAGCGCCTGATCCACATCATCGACAACGGCCACACCCAGTGTCGGCCCTAGCCACTCAGTATCAAAGTCACCCGTTTGTGCTTCACGTAACTGTTCAACACCATCAAGATAGGGCAGTGCGCTAGATGCTGCAATAATACGTAGACCATGTTGATTAAAAGGCGCAACCAGGCGTGCAAACAACTGTGCCGCCACCTCTTTATGGACAAGTAACGTATCTAACGCATTACAGGCTGACGGACGATCAGTCTTCGCATTGAGGATAACATCCGGAGAGCGCGCCAAATCGGCACTGTGATCAACGTAAAGATGACTAATCCCAAAACCGCCGATAATCACGGGAATGGTACTGTTTTGTTTGCACATTTTATGTAGCCCAGCCCCTCCACGAGGAATAATCATATCGACGTAGTCATCCAGCGTCAGTAGCTCTGAGACTAATGCTCGATCGGGCTTTTCAATATACTGAACCGACGTATGTGGGAGACCCGCTTTTTTTAGCCCGGTCTGAATCACTTGGACAAGAACCTGATTGGTGGCAAACGTTTCCTTTCCACCCCGTAAAATACTCGCATTACCGGTTTTTAAACACAGGGCAGCGATATCAATGGTGACATTCGGACGGGCTTCATAAATCACCCCGATAACGCCCAACGGTTCACGGCGCTTTGATAAGGACATCCCATTTTCTAGCAGCTTGTGATCGAGCATTTGTCCGACAGGATCGGCCAACGCAATCACTTGCCTCACATCGCTGGCCATATTGGTTAAACGTTCTGGGGTCAGGGTTAAGCGGTCCAACATCGCTGGATCCATCTTTGCCTCCCGTGCAGCGGCAAGATCACTTTCATTGGCGGCTAAGATCACCGTTTGCTGTGCATCAAGCTCATCCGCAATAATCGCTAGCGCTTGGTTTTTGGTGGCCGTGGATGTCACAGCCAATTGATGTGCAGCCTCTTTAGCCGCTTTCCCCATATTTTGTAAATTCATTGTGTCCCCGTCTTTGCTTTTTTAATTGTCTACCACCACAAGATCATCACGGTGCATCGCGACTGGTCCATATTCATAACCAAGAATATCAGTGATTTGTTGGCTATGCGCACCGGCAATACGGCGCAAGTCGCTGGCGGTATAGCGACAAATCCCTCGCGCGACGCATTTCCCCTCCACCGACAGAATACGTACCACCTCGCCGCGTGCAAACGTCCCTTTCACCGCAACGATGCCTTTGCTCAACAGGCTACTGCCTTTTTGCGTCACCGCAGTAATAGCGCCCGCATCGACGACGATATCACCCGCAGGCGGAGGTCCGGCAAGGATCCAGCGTTTACGGCTTTCTAACGGGCTTTCTAACGGCAAAAAGCGTGTGCCCGCGTTGTCGCCTGCGGTAACCTTTTGAATCACTTCAGGCTTACTGCCTGCGGCAATAGTCACTTCGACACCGGCTCGACGGCCAATATCAGCCGCTTGAAGCTTGGTTGCCATCCCGCCGGTACCAAGACCTCCGACACTGCCCCCCGCTAATTTGCGGAGAGTTTCATCAATGGTATGTACTTCTCGAATCAGCTCGGCATCGGGGTTTGAACGCGGATCGGCCGTGAATAGGCCGGGTTGGTCAGTTAACAGTAGGAGTTTGTCTGCATCAGCGAGAATCGCCACCAAGGCAGATAAGTTATCATTATCGCCCACCTTGATTTCGGATGTCGCAACGGCATCGTTCTCATTCACAATCGGAATAATGCCATTATCCAGCAGCGCATGGAGCATATCACGGG
Organism: Salinivibrio sp. ES.052; assembly: GCF_900141775.1. Classification (GTDB taxonomy): domain Bacteria; phylum Pseudomonadota; class Gammaproteobacteria; order Enterobacterales; family Vibrionaceae; genus Salinivibrio. The sequence continues at coordinate 1,657,404 of NZ_FSRI01000001.1, forward strand.
CGTTGAGAAAGCGTTCGCGATGCTCGAGATCCGCGCGCGTTAGTAGCATTTGTCCAACCTGAAAACCATACAGCCCGAATAAGTGCTCCCACGTTTGGATCAAACGGCACTGGCCGACCGCGGCGAGCATTTGCTTATTCGCCACCGTATCCGCTAACACAGGGTAACCAAGGTGCTCACGGCCTGCCGCGATCGCGGCTGATGAGACAATAATCACTTGGTGACCTTGCTGTCTTAACCGTGCACATTGACGCACGAGTTCAACCATATGTGCCTGGTCTAAGCGTGTCGATCCCCCAGTCAGTACACTGGTGCCCAATTTTACAACGAGAGTTTGAGGAGAAACGCCAGCCGCAAGGCCACCGTCTTGAAATGCGTCTTGAATTGTCATGGTTGCCTGATCCACAAAAGCTTAGGTCTCTCTTTTATCAATCTCTTGCACATTTCACAAGAGACGGGATCAGGCAATGTGCAGTTATGACTCGTTACCGGCGAGTTCTGGCTCAGAGAGGGTTTGGCTGGGCGATAATGTTCGTGAGAGATCATCGTTCACCAAGGTACAAAGCTTGGCGTAAAAGTGAGTCAACGTTTTGTCGACCGCTTCTCGTGCATCACTGGGGATAGGTTTGGCCACCCACACCCCTTCTTTATCAAAAAGGCCAAAGCCATAGTGATAATTGAAACCTTGATCGGATGGCGTTAATTCAAACCACCATCCCCAGAATTCCCGTACATCAGGCTCTTTATTGGCATCAACGCACACTGAAAGGCTATCGAAAAAGTAACGATCTGGCTCCGATAACCCCTCACGAAAATAGGGGCCTAGTGCAGTAAAGCGCGTTTTTAATCGTCCATGTGAAAGCGTGAAGTTATCGCTCATCGTGTCCTCCGGTGGCACTGTAACGTCCTTGTTTACTGTATATCATGCGCTTAGTCATCAGGTGAACGTGAATCTCCCGCTTTCGGCGATGGATCACACCTTACGCTTCGGCTCAACGCGCACGACCATTCCGTTCAGAGCATGCCTACAAACCAATCCACTGTCTCCGTGAGTGCACGATGGTAACCATCATGTAGCGGTGTATTAGGTAGCGTGATCGCTTTTCCTCCTCGGCTATATCTCGCAATCATCTGATTATCCGATTCAGGACAAACCGGATCCTCTTTGAGGCTTAGCGCCAAAATTGGCACTTCAGTGCGCCGGCCGGTGAGTAGGCCTTGGTTTTTTAACGACCACGCTTGTAAACGCGTCTTTAATGTATCAATGGGAATGCGACGGCCCAAACGAGATCCTAAGGTATCTAGATACATGGGGGGCATTTTCTTCATCAGTGTCGCATCAGTCAGTAATGCATGCACAATACCGCCCAATGAAGCACTCGCCTTAACACGATGAGGCTCTAGAAATGCCATTCGCACCGCAGGGTTGGCACCAAAACGGATCCCCATGGTACCGACTCGATGGTGATCGACCCAAGGCACATCGGCGAGCTTATCTAGCATCGCAGTATGTAAGCGGCTAGTATCTTCGTTCAAATGCCAGTGACTACTATGGCCAACCGATGGCATATCGAGGGTAAGCACAGCAATATCCGCCGGTGCAAAATAATCAACAAATAAACGCCAGAGATCCGTTTGTAAGCTATCCAAGCTGCCACTTAAGATCACAACGGGCAACGTTGCATCGGTACGGGGTAAATAGAGATACCCTTTTAATGATTTCCCATCTAATTGGGTTTCTACCGTCTTCACGGTAAATGGCAGTTGCGACATCGCTTTCTCGAATGCTTTAAACGCCAAGGTTTCGGATTGTAGTGCTAGGCTGTCCCCTTTTAGATGCGGATAAGCAGCAATCCCAAAATAGGTGCAAGCTTGTAGCCATTGTTCACTCGCCTGCTCAGCTTTCCCTTCATCCGATAAAGCCTGTGCTTTTTTTTGATGCTGCATGCCCACAGCCGTCCATTCGTAGTTCCAATTACCTGCACGGTAGCCTTCTACCGTATCCAGTAAAGCATCAACTGAACGCGAGTTATCCGAATGGGCAATACGGGAGAAAATCGCTTCCATCTCAACCGGGTCGACTCCCTGCCAAGTCCACTGACCTCGACGACGCATACGATACCAACTCGACTCGCTATCGCCGTCAAATGCCGAGTAGTTCGCTTGCTGGGTTTGTTGAACGGCACCAAATAATGTCGATGTCTCGGTGGCATGCCTATGTTTGGCAAATAGCTTCACCGATAAGTTTTGTGATTCGTTCTCGGACACACCCACTCCTAGGCTTTTTGTAACGTGATGTTAGTTTAAACCATACACACATCAAGACCATGATTTTCAGCACTTATCACACGCTATATAAAAAAAGCGCCGCGTGAAAATGCGGCGCTTTTTTGTAAGCAGTTTCTCTTTCATTATTTAGCTATCGGCTCGACATAACTGACAGCCATATCCCAGGGTTGTTCAATCCACGTATCTTGGGCAATATCCACGACGTAATCATCAACAAGAGACTTACCAGCGGGTTTCGCACTCACGGTCACGAAGCGTGCCTTTGGGTATAACTGGCGAACCATCTCTGCAGTGCCACCCGTATCGACGAGATCATCAACCACGATAAACCCCTCACCATCACCAGGAGCTTGCTTCACCACGCGCATGTCGCGTTGATGATCATGGTCATAACTTGAAATGCACACGGTGTCGACATGACGAATACCCAGTTCACGGGCAAGAATCGCCGCAGGGACGAGACCACCGCGGCTCACGGCAATAATCCCTTGCCATTGCTCCGCGGGTAGCAGCTTTTCCGCTAATTGGCGCGTGTACATCTGCATCGTGTCCCAAGTGATAATAAACTTATTGCTCATGGTGAAAACCTCGTGGCGACTCTCGCCTTATTATAACGTCAATGTGGGCAGTTGTTTTACACCAAGAAAACGAACTTGAGTAAGAACAACCCCGCCAAAATCCAAATACTGACAGGGACTTCTCGCCCTTTGCCCGCAAAGGTTTTCACGGCACAAAATGCAATAAAGCCAAGCCCAATACCGCTTGCAATCGAATACGTCAGCGGCATCAACAAACACACCACCACAACAGGTGCCGCCTCAGTAAGATCACGCCAGTTAATGCTAACCAAGCCCGACATCATCAGGATCGCTACATAAAACAGTGCGCCTGCTGTCGCATAGGCAGGCACCATTCCCGCAAGCGGTGCAAAAAAGAGTGCCAGCACAAACAGGATACCAACCACAACAGCAGTTAACCCAGTACGACCGCCTGCAGCGACCCCTGATACGCTCTCAATATAAGACGTTGTATTTGACGTGCCTAAAAGCGCCCCGACCGATGTCGCGGTACTATCTGCCAGTAATGCACGATTTAAGCGCGGTAGTTTACCATCTTTATCCAAAAGTTCCGCGCGCTGTGCCACACCCACTAAGGTTCCAGCCGTATCAAACAGGTCCACAAATAAAAATGCAAACACAATCGACAGTAACCCTACTTCCAGAGCCCCAGAAAAATCCAGTTGCATAAAGGTCGGTGCTAAGCTTGGTGGTGCCGACATGATACCGCTGTATGGTACATCACCAGCAACAATGCCAATGATAGTCACGGCTAAAATGGCAATCATCACCGCGCCCTTCAAGCCACGATGTACTAAACCAATGGTGAGAAAGAAACCCAATGCCGCCATAGCCGGCGCAAACGAGGTGACATCGCCTAGAGCAACCAATGTTGCAGGGTGATCAACCACAATCCCCGCGTTTTGCAACGCAATCAACGCTAAGAACAGTCCAATGCCTGCAGAAATCCCTGTTCGTAATGACATAGGGATCGAATTGATTATCCATTCTCGCACCCGCAATAGGCTCAGCAAAATAAAGCACAGCCCAGAGATGAAGACCGCAGCCAGAGCAACTTGCCATGAGTGCCCCATCTGCAAGACCACCGTATAGGTGAAAAAGGCATTCAACCCCATACCTGGCGCTTGTGCTACTGGGTAATTCGCCACAATTCCCATCACCAAACAACCAATCGCTGCAGCGAGACAGGTTGCAACAAAGACTGCGCCTTTATCCATTCCCGTTTCAGCCAAAATCGATGGGTTGACGAAAATGATGTACGCCATTGTAAGAAAGGTTGTAAACCCAGCAATCACCTCAGTACGAAGATCAGTGCCATGGGCCTTAAGTTTAAATAAACGCTCTAACATCGGTTTTATCCCAAACTAAAAGTGATGTATCGCTAGATACCAAAAGGAAAACGTTTGCGTGCTAAATTTTGGCGCAGATATTACCGATCGGTGACGGAAATTTCCAGCGTAAAAGGCAGGAATGGCGGTAAATATCAGTGATGGGAGTAAGTCACTATCAAAATCATCAGTATAACTAGATAGCAGCAGCTTCCAGATAAAAAAAACGCCACACTGTGTGTGGCGCCAGAATGAAAGCATTTGCTTCTGGATCAGAAATATCTCTGTAAGAGCGGGGGAATCGTAAAACTTACTTTCGGTACCCGAACGATGCCGGATACGTAAAACCTTGGGTGTAGACTGACTGCTGATTCCAGTAGTAGCTTGATACCATGCCTTCCATTTTTACCTCTCTCAAGTTTAAACCAATGTTGTTCACATTTATCTCGGTTCCTTGGAGGCGAATACTCGGGTTCACTCCATGAACAACTGGCAAGCGATGTTGCCAATGTCTAGATAATAAACCAACAGTAATTTATTTACAAGACCTAGAGTGACATAAGTCACAAAAGATTCATATATGTAATTAAGTTACATCATTTTCGCCTAATAAAGTTGGCACTTATCAGTTTTAGCCTATGACTGTTGCCACTACACCGACAGTGATATGCTTGGGTTTGTTTTTCCATTTCAGTGAGGCCTGCTGCATAAAAGGCCAACCATAAAATATAATGGAGTCTACCGTGTCTGAAATCAGCCAATTATCACCTCGCCCGGTTTGGGCGTTTTTCGACCAAATCTGTGCTATCCCCCATCCTTCTTATCACGAGTCACAGCTTGCCCAATTTATTATCGACTGGGCAAAAGGACGAGGCCTAGACGTCCGCCAGGACAAAGCGGGCAACCTATTTATTCGGAAGCCTGCAACCCCCGGTATGGAAAACCGTAAAGGGGTGGTTCTGCAAGCCCACCTAGATATGGTGCCGCAGAAAAATGAAAATACGGATCACGATTTTACCCGTGACCCCATTCGCCCTTATGTGGATGGTGACTGGGTAACTGCCGATGGCACCACGCTGGGAGCAGACAATGGTATGGGGATGGCATCTTGTCTGGCCGTATTAGATGCAGATGACATCGAACATGGCCCTCTTGAGGTCTTGCTGACGACCAATGAAGAAGCCGGAATGGATGGCGCATTTGGCTTGGAAGCCGGGTGGCTAGAAGGCGACATCTTGCTCAACACGGATTCGGAACAAGAAGGGGAAGTCTATATGGGCTGTGCCGGCGGCGTCGATGCCAGCATGCATTTCCCTCTTGAACGACAATCAGTAGCGAATGAGCTAGCACGTTTCACGATTGGTATTAAAGGGCTAAAAGGCGGACACTCTGGCGTCGATATCCATACAGGAAGAGCCAATGCCAATAAACTACTGGCTCGCCTGCTAAGTCATCACCTCGGTGAGGTAGACATGAGCCTGATTGCAATACGTGGTGGCACGTTGCGTAACGCGATTCCTCGTGAAGCCTTTGCTGATATCGCCGTGCCTGTTTCGCAAAAAGAACAGCTCGCAGCGGCAATCGACCAATTCGCGATGCTAATGAAAGATGAGCTCGACCGTTTGGAAGGTCAGGTCACCGTTATCATGGAAGCGAGCGATAATCCGATCGCACCACTGACACGCGCTGTGCAATCACGCTTATTAGCCGCCTTAAATGCCGCACCTAACGGCGTGGTAAGAATGAGCGATGATGTTCCAGGCGTGGTCGAAACGTCACTCAACCTCGGTGTGATCAATACGGAAGATGATAAAATCACAGCCCTATTCCTAATCCGTTCTCTGATTGATTCAGGCAGAGAAAGAGTTCAAGGAATGCTGCAATCATTGGCAAGCTTGGCGAATGTTAGCGTTACGTTCTCAGGCGCATACCCTGGCTGGAAGCCTGACCCAGATTCACAAATCATGCATATCTTCCGCGATACCTATGAAGGGATTTATCAACGTAAACCCGATATCATGGTGATTCATGCAGGGCTTGAGTGTGGTCTGTTTAAACAACCCTATCCGACTATGGATATGATCTCATTCGGTCCCACCATTAAATTCCCTCATTCTCCTGATGAAAAAGTAGACATCAAGAGCGTCGGACATTATTGGCAGCAAATGCAAGCGATTTTAAAAGCGATTCCAGCCAAAGCCGATTAACCAAGTAAACTGAGTTGGGGGGCATTATCGTCCCCCAAACCGACGGATAAACCGATCAAGCGGATACCTCGCCCTTCACCGCGATAAAAGGCTTCGTGTAACAAGGTATCGAACAACGCCCTATCCAAGGACTCACACCGATGTGCGACCGTGGTGGTTTGAAAGTCGTTAAATTTAATCTTGATCCCTTGCCGGCAGATACGGCCATTTGCATCGGCTTTCTCTAATCGAATCAATAACTCATCGTATAAACGCTCAATCCAAGGTAAACAGTTGTCAAGCTGATCAATGTCTTCGGAGAGTGTGCGCTCAACCCCAACGGATTTACGAATACGTTCGACTTCCACCTCTCTCCTATCGATGCCATGAGCGCGCTGCCATAATACCGCCCCAAATTTGCCGAATCGTTGGATCAGCGTTGATTGCTCTGAGGTTTGGATATCATGACAGGTAAAAAGGTTACATTCGTGAAGTTTAGTCAAGGTGACTCTCCCCACACCAGGAATAGACTGTAAAGGAAGATCACGAACAAAATCATCGACCTGATCAGGCGATACCACACAAATCCCATCCGGCTTATTTTTATCAGACGCCACTTTTGCCACAAATTTGACCGGCGCAACTCCCGCTGATGCAGTTAACCCCAACTCCGCCTGAATATCTTTCCGGATCGCGTCTGCCATGAGCGTTGCCGAGTTGTGATAACGCTCAGTATGGGTGACATCGAGGTAAGCTTCGTCCAAGGAAAGGGGCTCAATGATATCGGTATAGCGATGAAAAATAGCATGTAATTGCTGTGATACTCGGCGGTATTTAGCCATATCACCACGCATGACCGTCAAACCAGGACATAGCTTAAGTGCTTGGGCCGTCGCCATTGCCGATCGGATCCCAAACCGTCTGGCAGGGTAGTTACAGGTCGCAATAACACCGCGACCATCAGCGGAGCCGCCAATAGCTAAGGGGATCGCTTGTAAGGCCGGATTATCCCGCATTTCTACGGCAGCATAAAAGCAATCCATATCAATATGGATAATTTTTTTGCTCATTACCCGGCCTTTCTCATAAGACATCATCACTGGACGTTTATGGTCGTCCGCAGGCGTAACTCTCCTAGATGGAGAATACCTGTGCTAGATAATTTGGTTTTTCTTCCACTCACGCGTTTTTTCTGCGCGCGCTTCACGTTTTTTTCGTGCATCACACGGTTCAGGGCAATCACACTCTTTTTCGATACCGATAGCCCCTAACCCACCACAGCTACCACTAATGGTTTTTTGCTGTACGATGTAGCCGATTGACATACCTGCAATAACAAGAATGAAGACGGCGAAGGTGATAAGAAAGACTGACATAATTGCTCACCTATTATTGGGTAGTCACACGCAAGCACCCGTTGGGCGCTTGGTGCTAGTGACACGCTTAATGCGAGTTTATACGTCAATGCTGGTTCAGCACTAACGCTTTAAAAAGGGTTTAAATGCCTCAGAAGCGATTTCTTCAAACCCATCGTCGGTTTTAATCACCATGAAAGCAGGAATATTAGCCTGATGGGCTAGCTCCATCGCTTTTTCTGGCCCAAGCACCATAAAGCCTGTGGCTAACCCGTCCGCCGTCATACAAGACGGATCTAATACCGTGACGGATACCAAGTGATGGTTTATCGGGCGTCCTGTATCAGGGTCAATGATGTGCGAATACCGCACCCCGTCATGCTCAAAGTAATTACGATAATCCCCAGAGGTCGCGACCGCCATATCACCCGGCTCAATGATCTCTTGCACCGATTGTGTCCCTGCGCTCGGTTTTTCGATGGCAATACGCCATGGGACTTGGTCTTGATTGACACCCTTTAATTGTAACTCACCACCAATCTCAACCAAATAGTTATTCAGGCCTAAGCTGCCAAGATAGTTCGCGACAACATCTACGCCGTACCCTTTCGCGATGGTCGACAAGTCGACATACAGATCCGGGTTGGTTTTGGTCAACGTGTTACCTTCCAACCGTAGATGTTCCAAGCCAGTCATCGTCATACGTGATGCGATGTCTTGATCAGTAGGAATACTCTCCGGTCGTTTTTCGGGCCCAAAACTCCAAAGATTAACCAAAGGACCCACCGTGACATCTAGTGCACCTTGAGTGAACGTATTGAGCCGAATCGCTTCTTTGACAACCGTCGCAGTGGCGGAAGATACGGTGACCGCAGAATCAGCCTGATGCTGGTTAAATTGGCTTAACTCAGAGTCATCACGATACGTCGACATCTGGTCGTTGACGGTTTCTAAGCGCTTGTCGATGTCGGCTTGAATAACATCTGGCGAGGGAGAGGACTCCGTGGCGATATACTTGATCGAATAATAGGTCCCCATCGTCTCGCCCGTTAGGTGCACGAGCTCAGGGGAACGTTCACAGCCGCCAAGGCCAACAACCACGGCAATCACTGTTGCACAGCGTAACCAAAACTTCTTCATAGTGGTGTCCTTCGACATCGGATTAATACGTAAAATGGCTGGCCCTGAGGCCAGCCATTAAAAGGTAAAACAGATAACCAGTGTTTATCCGCCGAAATCATCCAGCAAGATATTTTCGTCTTCAACACCCAAGTCTTTCAGCAGACCAATCACGGCTGCGTTCATCATTGGTGGCCCACACATGTAGTATTCACAGTCTTCCGGCGCTTCATGATCTTTCAAATAGTTTTCATACAGCACGTTGTGAATAAAGCCGGTGTCGCCTTCCCAGTTATCTTCGGGTAATGGGTCTGATAGCGCACAATACCAATTGAAGTTATCGTTTTGCTCTTGAAGCATATCGAAGTCTTCAACATAGAACATTTCACGCTTAGAGCGCGCCCCATACCAGAAAGTAATTTTACGATCGGTGTTCAGGCGCTTAAGCTGGTCAAAGATATGTGAGCGCATCGGTGCCATACCGGCACCACCGCCAACAAATACCATCTCCGCATCGGTATCTTTGGCAAAGAACTCACCAAACGGACCAGAGATCGTACACTTGTCACCCGGTTTTAGTGACCAAATATAAGACGACATTTGGCCAGGCGGTACGTCTGGATTACGTGGTGGTGGCGTCGCTACCCGTACGTTAAGCATGATAATACCCTCTTCTTCCGGGTAGTTAGCCATAGAGTACGCACGAATAATGTCTTCATCGACCTTCGACTCGTAACGGAAAAGATTAAACTTCTCCCAGTCTTCTCGATATTCCTCAGGGATATCGAAATCCGAATATTTGATGTGATGCGCTGGCGCTTCAATTTGAATGTAGCCACCCGCTCGGAATGGGACAGATTCACCATCTGGGATACGCAGTTTCAACTCTTTGATAAAAGTGGCTTTATTATCGTTAGAGATAACTTCGCAATCCCACTTCTTCACACCAAAAATTTCTTCAGGAAGCTCAATTTTCATGTCTTGCTTAACCGCAACCTGACATGACAGACGCTCACCCTCGCGGGCTTCACCTTTGGTAATGTGATCAAGTTCGGTTGGGAGGATATCACCACCACCGTCTTTAATTTTCACGCGACATTGTCCGCATGAACCACCGCCACCACAGGCAGAAGAAACAAATACACCCGCACCAGCCAGTGCACCAAGCAGCTTGCCGCCTGGTTGAGTCACGATCGCTTTTTCAGGATCGTCATTGATATCAATTGTGACGTCTCCGGTTGGTACCAGCTTGGATTTGGCAAATAAAATTACCAGAACCAATGCCAGCACAATCAGAGTAAACATCACTACACCAAGAATAATGTCCATTGACTATTCCTTTCCTCGCAGTTTACCCGGTTTACAATTGCACACCAGAGAAAGACATAAAGCCCAACGCCATCAGGCCCACAGAGATGAAGGTGATCCCCAATCCCCGCAGTGCAGGCGGCACATCTGAATACTTCATCTTCTCACGGATCCCCGCAAGGGCGACGATGGCTAACATCCAGCCCACACCAGAGCCAAAGCCATAAACCACTGACTCAGCGAAGTTGTAATCACGCTGTACCATAAATGATACGCCACCAAAGATGGCACAGTTCACTGTGATCAATGGCAGGAAGATACCTAGGGCGTTATAAAGTGGCGGGAAGAATCGATCGAGAACCATCTCCAAAATTTGGACCAAGGCGGCAATCACACCGATAAAAGTCACAAAGTTTAGAAAGCTTAGATCCACCCCTTTGACTAACGCATCTTCACGTAAGATAAGGTTATAAACCAGGTTGTTAACCGGTACTGAAATAGTCAATACCACAACGACAGCGACACCGAGACCGAACGCGGTTTTTACTTTCTTAGACACCGCCAAAAAAGTACACATGCCGAGGAAGAATGCCAGCGCCATGTTCTCAATAAAAATTGAACGCACCAGCAGGCTTAGATAATGTTCCATGTGCTGTTACTCCTTGGCTTCAACTTGTTCTGGTTTGAAGGTACGCACAATCCAAATCAAAAAGCCGATAAGGAAGAATGCAGAGGGGGCCAATAGCATCATACCATTAGGCTGATACCAACCACCTTCGCTTACCACCGGCAGGATTGATACGCCAAAGACAGAGCCAGAGCCAAGCAGCTCACGGAAGAAAGCGACTGTCATCAGAACGAAACCATAACCCAATGCGTTACCAATACCATCCATAAAGGAGGGCAACGGTGATGACTTCATTGCATAGGCTTCTGCGCGTCCCATCACGATGCAGTTAGTGATAATGAGACCGACGAATACCGACAACTGCTTAGAAATGTCATAGACAAACGCTTTAAGCGTTTCATCAACCACAATCACTAATGAGGCGATGATCGCCATTTGGACGATGATACGTACACTATTAGGAATATGGTTGCGAATCAGCGACACGAAAAAGTTCGACATGGCTGTTACAAACATAACCGCCAGTGTCATAACAAAAGCTGTCTGCATCTGCGTGGTCACCGCCAGTGCCGAACATACACCGAGAACCTGCAAGGCAATCGGGTTGTTGTCTAGCACCGGTGACAGCAGATTTTTCTTCAGTTCTTTCGCTTCAGCCATTGCTCAGGCCTCCCTCACGAACTTTTGCTAAGAATGGGCCAAAGCCCAAATCACCTAGCCAGAAGTTAAATTGATTCTGAACACCGTTACTGGTCAGCGTTGCACCAGAAAGCGCGTCAATACCGTGCTCACTACCTTGAGGTGCGCCACCTTTGACGATTTTGATAGCCGGCTCGCCTTGTTCGTTGAACAGCTTTTTACCGTCCCACTTCGCGCGCCATTTAGGGTTTTCAACTTCGCCACCCAAGCCTGGGGTTTCCCCTTGCTCATAATAAACGATATCAGCCACCGTATTACCGTCCGGTTCAACCGCCACGAAGGCATACATCATGCTCCAAAGACCAGAGCCTTTAACGGGCAAGATAAGCCGTTGAACTTCACCCGAATCGTCTTTCACCACGTAGACTTTCGCGACATCAGCACGGCGACCGATATCCGCAATATTCTCATCGCTACTGAGTTTTTTCGACAATTCAGGGTCTTTCGCTGCCGCACGCTGATCGTAATCAGCAGCCTCATCGACATTGACAGCGTCAGGGCTAATATATTCCCCTTTTTCAAGGCTAACTAAGCGCGTTTCAATGTACTTTTTGTATGCATCGTTAATCGCACTCTTACCACCTGCCACTTCGACGCCAGCGACCGAAAGGATGTTTTTTTGTACGTCCAGCTTTGCATTCATTTGCTGCAAAGGACGTAACGCCACCGCCGCTCCGGAAACCACGATTGAGCACACCAAGCTCAACGCGATCACAACGATCAGCGTCTTCTTAATACTATCGTTACTACTTGCCATTACGAGCCAGTCTCCGTTTGATGTTGCCCTGAATCACCAAGTTATCGAACAGAGGCGCAAACAGGTTAGCGAACAGGATCGCCAGCATCATACCTTCTGGATATGCTGGGTTTACCACACGAATGATTACTGCCATGGCACCGATCAGTGCGCCATACCACCATTTCGCTTTGTTGGTAAACGCGGCAGATACCGGGTCGGTAGCCATGAACATCATACCGAAGGCAAAGCCACCCAAGACTAAGTGCCAATAGAATGGCATGCTGAACATTGGGTTTGAGTCTGAGCCAATCAGATTGAACAAGGTCGCTGCCGCGGCCATGCCCACAAACGTACCCACAATGATACGCCAAGAGGCGATACGCATGTAGACCAACGCCGCACCACCAATCAAGATGGCCAGAGTTGAGACTTCACCTATCGATCCAGGGATATTGCCGATAAAGGCGTCCATCCAAGTCATGGTTTTTTCAGTGACGTTATGCATTAACGCCCCTTCACCACCACTCGACCATTGACTCAGCGCTGTTGCACCTGAATAACCATCGGCTGCCGTCCACACCAAATCGCCCGAAATCTGAGCAGGATAGGCAAAGAACAAGAAAGCGCGACCGGCTAACGCAGGATTTAGGAAGTTGCGACCCGTACCGCCGAAGATCTCTTTTGCCACGACCACACCAAAGGTGATACCGAGCGCCGCCTGCCACAAAGGTAGTGTTGGCGGAACAATAAGGGCAAATAAGATGGAGGTGACGAAAAAGCCTTCGTTGACTTCGTGTTTACGCACAATGCAAAACAGGACTTCCCAAAAACCGCCAACAATGAAAACAGTGGCATAAATCGGTAGGAAGTAGGTAGCACCAAGAATTGTCTTGGTTCCCCAGCCTGCAGCCGCTAACGACCCAGCAATGGACTCGGTTAACCAATAATGCCAGTTCCCATTAATCACTTGAGCAAGCTGATCGCCTGTGTACAAGTCCATGAGACCCATGACGGCCTGGTTACCAGTGTTGTACATGCCCCAGAACATGGCTGGGAACACGGCAAACCACACCATAATCATGATGCGTTTCAAATCGATACTGTCACGCACATGCGCACCAGCTTTAGTCACCATGCCTGGTGTGTATAAAATGGTCGCAACCGCTTCATACAAGGCAAACCATTTCTCGTGTTTGCCGCCTGGCTCAAAGTGTGGCTCGATTTGCTCTAAAAAGTTTTTCAGGCTCATCTGTTACCCTTCCTTCTCAATCTTTTCCAGGCTCTCGCGGAGCATTGGACCAAATTCGTACTTGCCTGGGCAGACAAACGTACAAAGGGCTAAATCCTCAGGATCCAACTCCAGCGCGCCTAGCTGTTGCATGCTATCCACATCACCAGCACAGATATCACGCAGCAGCATTGTCGGCTCGATATCCAGTGGCATCACTCGCTCATAATTACCGATGGGTACCATGGAACGATCACTACCATTGGTCGAGGTGGTCAAATTGAAAAGTTGGCCTTTAAACAAGTGACCGAGATACGCTCGCGTGACTGAGAAGCGGTTTTTACCTGGTGATAACCAGCCAAAGAGCTCTTTCTCATTGCCTTCACGTAATACCGAGACTTGCACATGGAAACGGCCAAGATAAGCATGAGGACCGGACGCTTTGGTGCCAGAAAGTACGGAGCCAGAGATCACTCGGCTTTCACCGGCCATCAGCTCGCCATCAATCAGATCATCCAGGTTTGCCCCGAGTTGGCTTCGCAACAAGCGTGGTTTGTTCACCATTGGGCCGGCAATCGACACAACACGATCCGTATTGATTTCACCAGTCAAAAAGAGATGACCAAATGCAATCACATCTTGATAGTTTAGGTGCCACACCATTTTCTCCATGCTCGCTGAACGCAAGTGGTGAATATGAGTACCCACTAAGCCTGCTGGGTGAGGACCAGCAAAAACGTGTTGCTCTACATTCGATTGTTGGCTGTTTGGAAGTTCGACATCGGCTTTACAAACAAAGATTTTTTTGTCAGTTAAGCGAGAAACGACGTCAAGACCAGCAATGAATGCCTCTTTTTGCTCGTCAATGATCACCTTTGGATCCGCAGCGAGCGGATTGGTGTCCATTGCGTTGACAAAAATCGCTTCAGGGACCGCATCAATCGCTGGAGAGCGGCTGAATGGGCGGGTGCGAAGCGCAGTCCACATCCCCGAATCAACCAATTGGTCTACAACGGCTTGGCGATCTAAAGAGGCCAATTGCGACGCTTCGTACTTGTTGAAGGTAACTTGCTCGTTGCCATCGATTTCAATGACGACAGACTGAAGAACACGTTTGGCACCGCGGTTGACTTCAACCACTTTACCAGCTGCGGGCGCAGTAAATTTCACGCCAGGGTTTTTCTTATCTTCGAAAACCACCTGACCTTTTTTCACTACATCGCCCACTCGCGCATGCATTGTGGGGCGCATTCCAACGTACTCTTCGCCAAGCAAGGCGACTTTCTTGACGGCTGGGCCATCACTTATCACCTGAGTAGGAGTCCCAGCGATGGGGATATCCAAACCCTTTTTTATTGTAATCATACGCACTTGCACTACATTAACGGGAAAAAGAATTCTGTTATTGCGCAGTTAAAGACACGACTTTCGACTGAATGGTGGCCTGGGGCGCACCGTCGCAACATCCTGCTAACCATTTAGTTACACAAAGGTAGCCTAGGTTAGTCTTTAAGCACGATATTCTATCATCAACCCCAGCACGGATTCTATGGGTATTGTCACTAGGGCGTGGCAATTATCCATACCTGTACAAACAATGCTCGCTGTAAGCTCACAGTTTTACTGTTGTTTTTTTGCTCTCCACAGGCGACTTTCACCTGACTCAAGCCTTTATCGTGCCCTGTCAGTTAACACGCACTAACACACGGCTTATCGTATCTTTGTGTAAGAATTTGTTGCCATAACGTGAAAAGTCAATACACCAATAGCCTGACTGTCAGTGACTATTTTTGTCCGCCCCCTCGACACGCTGGCGAGTCCGGCGCTTGTATCTGCGCTTGCCACTCTTGTGGCGTATAAGTATGGATAGCAAGCGCATGAACCTCACCGGCAAGCTCATCCGCCAAAGTGGTGTTAATCGCACGATGGCGCTGTATTAAACGCTTGCCATCAAACTCATCCGATACCACAACCACCTTAAAGTGGCTCTCGGACCCTTCTGGGACATTGTGCATATAGCTTTCGTTGCGGACATCCAAGTGAACTGGCGCAAAAGCGTGCGTCAGTTTTTCTATAATTTGCGTTTGAATTTTCATGACTTCCCCATCGATTCAGGGCAAGTTGCCCAGATCTTAGTCGTTATCAATAAAATTGCGAATCGAAGTGCCCTCTTGTTCAATGACAAACAGTTCACCCCGGGTTTAAATTGCAGTTGTTGCTTGAGTGCGACAATATACGCAGTCTGTGACTTACGACGCAAACGCTCCCATGAAAACAGAACTCCCGATCCTAGGCCGCGAATCAGCCCTAACAGTGCATCGCTATCCGCGCCGAAACAATGAAACCTTACAAGCCTTTGATGCGGCTGATGAGTATTTGATTGAACACGCCAGCGCTTGGGTATTACGTGCTAATGCACGCATTTTGATCATTAACGATCAATTTGGCGCTCTCAGTTGTTGGGCGAGTCAACAGGGCTTTGACGTCATCCAAGCCAGTGACTCCATCATTGCGCAACGCGCTACGATTGATAATATTACGCAAAATCAGCTACCTAGTATCACCCAATTAACAAGCATGGATCCCTTTCCTAGTGGTATTGATGCAGTGATAATGCGCGTGCCTAAAAACAATAAAATGCTGACTTGGCAGCTACAACAGCTTGCCAGCATTACCGACGAAAACACCTTAGTGCTCGCAGGCGCAAAAGCGAAAGAAATCCATACGTCAACGCTTAATCAGTTTGAACATTGGCTCGGTACCACAACCACGTCGTTAGCGAAGAAAAAAGCGCGATTGATTTTCTCTACGCCAAACGGCCAGCCATTAAAAACCAATGATCCAATGAGCTATGTGGATGTCCCTGACTTCTCAATGCGCTTAGCCAATTGGCCCAATGTTTTTTCCGCAAAAAAGCTAGATATTGCGGCTTATCTGATGCTGCCACATATCCCGAGCCATAGTAGCCTCAAGCGCATTGTGGATTTGGGCTGCGGCAATGGCGTTTTAGCTGTGCAAGCGGCACGTAATAATCCTGAAGCGTTTATTCATGCTATCGATGAAAGCCATATGGCGATCGCGAGTGCCAACCGGAACTTGAAGACGCACGGCATTGATCCCGACCGCTTTCTCTGCGAAGCCAGCGATTGCCTTACGGATTTTAAACACCAAGACGTTGACTTGGTACTCTGTAATCCTCCGTTTCACCAGCAACAAGCCATTACCGATCATATTGCTTGGCAAATGTTTTGTGACGCAAAACGTGTTCTGACCACGAATGGTGCGCTTTTAGTCATCGGTAATCGCCATCTCGGCTATCATACTAAGCTAAAACGTCTTTTTGGTAATGCCTCTGTCGTTGCGTCAAATAAAAAATTCGTTATTCTCAAGGCAGTAAACGCCTAATTTTAAGAAAAGGATGCTGAACCCCATGAAGAAACTGATTATTGCCGCCGCCGTGTTGGTCCTTGCTGGCTGCTCAACACCTCGCGAGCCACAATTAACCATTGCACCGTCTCCAGCGTCATCGAATCAGCAACAGGTCAACAACCTTCCTGTGGTGGTGAAGAGTAAGGATTTGCGTACCGCACAGTTTGTTGCTGTGATTGATAGCGGTCGCTCTAACGTCAAACCGCTTCATGCAAGTCAAAATTTGCGTGTTGTGCTAGAAGATACCTTGTCACGCCAGCTGTCCTCACAAGGATTCCGCGTGGTCGCTAATGGCCCAGGTATACTGCGCTTAGATATTCTTGATGCCTTGGTACGTGTAAAGCACACCGTGTTTAAACATGATATGGAAGCATCAGTACAACTTCAGCTGGTGGCTGAATCTCCAGACGGACGCTTTGTAAAACGTTACACGGGTAAATCAACCCAAAGTGGTGTCAGCAGCGCCTCTCCTGATGATATTGAAATGGCGCTCAACAACCTGCTTGAAGCGGTCTTACAAGATATTGCTAATGATGAACAACTCCTTGACCACATGAAAGCGCACTTTTAATCATGAAGTTACCTTCACTTTTATGGGTGCTTGCACTGGTGATTACACCGGTGCAAGCCAGTGTCATGGTTAAGGTTGAAACCACGATGGGTGACTTTGCCGTGAAGCTTAATGAACAAAAAGCGCCTAAAACTGTGGCCAACTTCTTACGCTATGTCGATGATGGCAGTTACGTCGGCACCCAGTTTCATCGTGTGATCCCACGCTTTGTTGTGCAAGGGGGCGGCTTTGATAAAAACCTGAAACGTCGTCCGGTTTACGACACAGTAAACAATGAGTCTACCAACGGTCTGAGAAACCGCCGAGCCACTATCGCGATGGCGCGCACGCAAGATCCCGATTCTGCCACGCGACAGTTTTATATCAATGTCAGTGATAATGGATTTTTAGACGCCACCCCTAACAAGCTGGGATATACCGTGTTTGGCCGCATCGTCGAGGGGTTTACGACGATTCAAACCATTACCCAACAGCCGACAGTGACCATTCCGAGTAAACGCATGCAAGATGTGCCGCAACAACCGATTGTTATTACAGATATCTACAAGATGTCCTCTCAATAGTTTTAAGTAGGCGACTCTCTATGCCGTTAGCCAAGTTTAAGGCGACATTGGCTCCTTATGCCGATCGTCGCTTACTTTTCGTTTTCTTAATGGGGTGCTGTAGCGGCTTCCCTTGGGTATTGATAGGTTCTAACTTGAACGGCTGGTTAGCCGATGAAGGCCTGTCACGCACTGCCATCGGTTTATTTGGTTCTGTATTCGTGCTGTATGCAGTTAACTTTTTATGGGCGCCGTTGTTAGATAGAATCAAGGTGCCTAGGCTGAGTAAACCGCTTGGTCAGCGCCGTAGCTGGATCCTAATAACTCAAATTGTGATGTTAGTTGCCACACTGGCATTATCGCAGCTCGATTTACAAGGCTTAACCGCCATTGATCCTTGGATGACGACCGTGGTGCTGTCCTCGCTGATCTTTGCTATTGCACTCGCGTCTGCCACCCAAGATATCGCTATCGATGCTTTTCGAATTGATAACTTTGCCGAACACGAAACGGACAAATTCCCACTCGCCTCGGCCATGTCGGTGATCGGTTGGTGGACAGGCTATTCTGTACCTGGCTATATCGGCTTTATTAATGCTGATGCCATGGGGTGGAATCATGTTTATGTGATTATGGCTGGGTTTGTCGGCTTAATGCTGCTAGCCACCCTTTACGTCAAAGAGCCAGAAAGCGATCGAGAGCAGCGACAGGATGCCGCAACACGTCATTACTTGGAGCAAGGTTACAGTGGACTTCGAGCATGGTTAGCGGTCACGGTAGTTGAACCTTTCGCCGAGTTTTTCCGCCGCAATGGCGTCAAGGTTGCACTAACGCTGCTGCTTTTCGTCTTTTTATTCAAACTCGGTGAAGCCTTTCTCGGCCGGATGTCGATTGTATTTTACAAAGATATTGGTTTCACTAATGAGCAAATTGGGTACTACTCCAAGCTGATGGGTTGGGGACTAACCGTGTTCTATACCCTGATTGGCAGCTATATCAACCTGCGTTTTGGTGTGATAAAGGGCCTATTTATCGGTGGAGTGGCAATGGCGTCCAGTAATCTCATGTTTGCTTGGATTGCCATGGTCGGGCCTGACGAACACTTACTGGTTGGCGCCATCTTGGTCGACAACTTCACCTCAGCCTTTGCCACCATCGCTTTCGTCTCTTTCTTAACCTTCCTGACCGGTCGGGCTTTCTCGGCCACCCAGTATGCGCTGCTCGCGTCCTTGGGGAACTTAGGTCGCACCACGGTCGCCTCTTTCAGCGGCATGATGGTGGATTGGTTGGATAGTTGGTCAACATTTTTCGTAATAACCGCGTTAATGGTGATCCCCGGTCTGGTCATGCTGATCTACATCGGCAGGCAGTTCCGTCGATCATCGTCACAAAATGGTGAACCATCTGGACACTGCCTAGATTCCCGTCGCGACTAACCTCCCTATATCACAGTGGAGTGCAAAAAATTGCGCTCCACTGACCATCAATAATTAACAAAGATCACATAAAACTGTTATGCAACCCGTTACAAACTGCAGCTGATCACAGTGTATTTGTGTGTCTATCTTTATTGCATTCTTTACAGTGAACTAAATCAATATACTGCTTTTATCCCATGCGCATCGCGCAACAAAACAATGAGACAGAGGCAGTCACCATGAAAAAATCCCTACTCGCACTCGCCGTTATCGCCGCCAGCGGTGTATCCGTTGCCAACGCCGCCGATTACTCGGATGACATTTACAAAAATGATCACAAATGGCTTCAGTTTAATGCCATGTATGCCATTAACGAAAAGCCGCAATTTGGTGATGACACCGATAAAGACCACAACTATCTAGAAATGGAGTTTGGCGGCCGTAAAGGCGTGGTCGATCTCTATGGTTATGTGGATATTTTTGACTTGGGTGAAGACGATAGCAGTAACAACAATAAAAAAGGTGCATCTAAAGCGTTCATGAAGTTAGCGCCACGCTTCTCAATTGATGGTATCACTGGGCAAGACTTGTCGTTTGGCCCCGTACAAGAAGTCTACTTCTCGACCTTGTTTAACTGGGGCGGTGGCGATAGTGATACTAACAACTCGTTCTGGGGGGTCGGTGCCGATGTTGAGCTACCTTGGTTTGGCAAAGTGGGCATGAACCTTTATGGCTTGTATGACATCAATAAAAAAGATTGGAATGGCTATCAGTTCTCGACTAACTGGTTTAAACCTTTCCACTTTTTCGACAATGGCAGCTTCCTGTCATACCAAGGTTATATCGATTACCAATTCGGTGCTGACGATACCTTTAAAGGCAGCAGTCAGGCGACCCATGGCGGTGCGATGTTTAACGGCCTGTACTGGCACTCAGACAACTACGCCCTCGGTTACGGCCTAAAAGCGTACAATGACGTCTACTTAATTGAAGATGCCGGTACAACTGAAAGCTCGGGTATTTCTCACTACCTTAGCGCGACCTACAAGTTCTAATCTATCCAGCGCCGGCTCCTGCCGGCGCTGTGCTCCCCGCTCTATATTGTCTGTGATACACTGGCTTTTTCATCGATAGGCAAGTGTCATGCGGATCACCTTGATAGGCGCCGGTGCCATCGGCACCTTATGGGCGGTAAAATTAAGCCAAGCGGGTCATCACGTTCATCTTATCACCCGCGATAACGCTCATCAGCGAGTGCTCAATCTGGACGGTGCCTCCCTTACCTTGCCCGCCAACCAACCAGACATACTTCGATGCAGTGATCTTTGGCTGGTATGCACCAAAGCCTATGACGTGCAAGCAGCCTTAACGCCGTGCTTTCCTGATCTTGAGCCGGAGACCATGGTGATGTTGATGCATAATGGCATGGGGCCACACCAGTGGCTAACCGACTACTTACCTGCCAGCCAGCCGCTACTGCTCGCGACCACTTCACAGGGCGTGTTTCGCGCTGAAACAGGCGAGTATCAGCACACAGGCAATGGCCCCACGGCGCTCGGGGCTGGTAACAAAGCCGGTGAAGCCTGTCAGTTTCTCGCCGATGTGTTTGATCATGCCTTGCCAACAGCAACCTGGCAGAGCAATATTATTGAATCGCTGTGGTATAAACTCGCGGTCAATAGCGTCATCAATCCGCTTACCGCCTTACATGGGATAAGAAACGGTGAATTGCTCAAGCTAGACTACGACCCTATCATTGACGCATTGTGCCAAGAATTAGCCACTGTGATGCGTGCGGAGCGGATCCTCGCCTCTGCCACCGAGGTGCGTCAACGTGTGGAAACAGTCGCCAAGGCAACCGCAGACAACTACTCTTCAATGAATCGCGATGTGTTTTACCGTCGCCCGACAGAGCTGGAATACATCACGGGCTATGTGTTGCAACGCGCCAACACGCACCAGATTTCAACCCCACATCATCAGCAGCTATACCAAGCGATACAACAAGCGGAAAAGAATAAGGAATCATCATGAGTAACAAGCAGCGTATCCTGATTTGTATGGCCAACGGCACAGAAGAAATGGAAGCCGTGACTGCCATTGATGTCATGAAACGCGCGGACTTTGACATCACCGTTGCCAGTGCCGATCCCGATGGCGCGCTGACCCTTACCTGCTCCCGTGGTGTCAAACTGGTCTGTGACACCGCGCTAGCAACGGTGGCCGACCAACCGTTTGATTGTGTGATATTGCCCGGTGGTATTGAGGGAGCCCAATGCTTAGGGGACAGTAACCTGATTACCGAGATCGTTAAGCAGCAACAGAGCGACAATGCCTGGGTCGCTGCGATTTGTGCCGCACCAGCTCTGGTGTTACAACGCCACCAGCTATTCCCGACCTCTCATATGAGCTGTCACCCGAGCGTGAGCGATCAGATCCCAGCGCAGTGGCTAAGCCGGCGCCGCGTAATGACCGATTATGACCATCATTTGATTACCAGCCAGGGGCCAGGCTCGGCAATGGAGTTCGCGATTGAAATCGTCCATGTGTTGGGCGGCAAAGCTTTGGCATGGCAAGTGGCTGAGCCAATGATGCCCCTGCCACAACTGCATTATGAGAAAAAATTCACTGAAAGCTAAATTCACTCAGGGCTTAATCGCAAACAGGCAGCCAATTGGCTGCCTGTTTTTATCGTGTACAAGGGTTAGACTCGGTACACTTTGACGTTCTCATAGCCCATATCTTTAAGGTACAGCGCCTGCAAACGGCTCATCACCCCGCGCTCACAATAGAGTAAGTAAGTTTTCGTTTGATCAAGGTCGCCAAACTGAGTGGCCAGTTTGAAGAAAGGAATGTGCACCACATCGGCGTCTTCAATGACCAGTGGCTTATCCTCTTGCTCTTCACGGCTGCGAATATCAAGCACGACCGCACCGTTTTCCACCTCATTGACCAGCTCCGCTTCCGGCGCTTTTTCTTGGCTCAATGCTTCAATATCACGGATATCCATCACTGTGGCGTTATCAACCACTTGCTCAAGCAATCTAAAATCAAACTTGGTTTCTTCGTGCTCCAGCTTGGCTTTTTCGGCTTTCACCGTAGGCTTTTTGGAAATCACGCCACAATACTCAGGCATGGTTTTGGCAAAATCTTCTGTGCCAATTTTACGTGCCGTTTGAATAATGTCTTCTTTGTCCCAGTTAATCAGTGGGCGCAAAATCAAGCTATCCGTGACGTTATCAATCATGCGCAGGTTGGTCAGCGTTTGGCTCGATACCTGCCCTAACGCTTCACCAGTTACCAGTGCCTGAATACCAAACCGTTTCGCCACCATGGCCGCTGCACGCATAAACATACGTTTAAGCACCACGCCCATCTGCGCATTATCGATATTTTCCAGGATGCTGTTGACGACCGGCTCAAAATCAATAGAAATAAATTTCACTTTGGCTGAAGAGCCAAATTTATTCCATAGGTAATGAGACACCTGCTGCACGCCCGTTTCATGCGATTTGCCGCCTAGATTAAAGAAACAGTAGTGCACTTTGCTGCCACGTTTGATGTGCAAGTAGCTGGACACCCCTGAGTCGAACCCACCAGAAATCAAGCTCAATACATCTTCCTGTGTACCGAGCGGAAAGCCCCCCAAGCCTGCGTGACGATGTTTCACCACGTTGAGCTTGTCGTGGTCCACTTCCATCATTACGGTGACATCCGGTTTTTTCAGTTGCACGCTGGCCGACGGTACGGCTTGGTTTAATCCGCCACCGACATAGCGCTCAAGATCGATAGAGGTAAAGTCATGCTGCCCACGACGCTTAGCGCGCACACAAAAGGTTTTCCCTTCAATTTGATGACGTACGCCCGCCAATGTGAGCTCATAGATATGATGTAAATCGTTAAACAAGGTTTGCTCAACCTCAAGCACGGTTTGCACCCCTGGCGTGTTGGTTAACACATCCAGAACCAATTGGCGCTCGTTAGGTTGTTTTAACGTCACCTCAATGTGATCCCGACGGTTATATACCGCCGTATTATCAGTCCGACGCTTTAAAATATTACGAATATTGCACTCGAGGATTTTTGTAAAACGCTTTCTGACTGACTCACTTTTTATAATCACCTCAGGGTGAATTTTAACGATAAACTTCATAACCGGTTCGATACAGCAGGGAACAAAGCCGCGGATTATACAATAACCAAAGCTCTGCTGAAACCGGGTATTTTTGCATCTATCAGAAAGATAAAACACAGACGAGAACTTGTCTTAATAGACAATCAGTTAAAGCCCATGTTTTAGTTTAGGGCACCACCTCTGCCGCGTTGTCCGTAGAAATCTCGTCTGAATACGTCGGTTTCCCTTGAATCACTGCAATTTCCACACGGCGATTGGAAGCACGGTTATCCGAGGAGTTATTAGGTGCTCGCGGCTGCGTATCCGCCAAGCCTTCCACTTTCATACGTAAGTGATTAAAGCCAGGCACTTTTTCCATTTCTTGCGCGACGGATACCGCGCGCTGTGCGGAAAGATCCCAATTGGAGCGGTACAATTCAGACTCTAGAGGCGAGCTATCGGTGTGGCCAGAGACTTTAATTTCACCGGGGACATCTTTCACTAGTTGCGCTATTTGCCTGACCATTGGGCGAAATTTTGGCTGTAAAAACGCAGAATTCTGAGGGAATGCGCCTTTTTCGCGGATCCGTATCACCAACTGTTGCCCCAGATTTTCAACTTCCACCGCCCCTTCATCAATTTCGCGTTGCAGTGCCTGCATCAGTGCCTTTTGCAACTGCTCCAGTTGCTGCTGCATTCTCTGCTGCTCTAATTGCGACGCCACTTGCGCGCTAGTGCCGCCCTCTTTATCAGACGTATTGCGTTGTGAGCCCCCCGAGCGATCATCTTCCCCTTCTTGGAAGTCCAAGGTGCGTTGCGTCATATCAATGGTCTGTTGCATGATCACTTCAATGGGGGTCGGCTCTGGACGACCCGGACGGAACTCTTGCGCGATCACACTGGTCCCTTTGGGAATATCTTTCACTTCGAGCACATTTTGTACCCCAAACGCAAACTTCATCGAGCCAGCAATTTGCTTAAACTTGAGGACATCCATTTCAGAAAAAGATAACAAAAGGACGAAAAAGCACATAAGAAGTGACATCAAGTCAGCAAACGTCCCCATCCACGGCGGTAAGCCGGGCGGTGGACATTTACATTCCTCTTCTTCTTGCTGTTGTGCCATGAAGACTCCTTACTTCTCGCTCTTTATGGTAACGACCACAAACCGATTAATTATCGACATCAACCGCACGCTTGCTTTCATTGAGGTAATTTTTCAAAAACCCATCGATCACACGCGGGTTTTGGCCATCTTGAATCGCGAGTAAGCCATCCATGATCAAGCGTCGATTCAACTTCTCTTGTTCTTTACGTAATGCCAATTTATTCGCTATCGGCGTGGCAACCATGTTTGCCAGCATCGCCCCGTACATGGTTGTCAACAAAGCAACCGCCATTGCGGGACCAATCGCTTTAGGATCATCCATGTTCGACAGCATGGCCACCAGCCCTATCAAGGTCCCTATCATGCCCATCGCCGGAGCGACATCCGCCAAAGCGCTATAGAAGCCGATCCCGTGGTCGTGGCGCTCTTCGGTCAGATTAATATCTTTGTGTAACGTGGAACGGACCACATCCGCATCATGGCCATCAACCAACAAGTCGACGCCTTTTTGCATAAAGGAGTTTTTCACTTCCATTTCTTCTAGGGCCAAAAAGCCCCCTTTGCGGGCGGCATCTGCCATTTCAATGATCTTGGCAATCAAATCTTCCGGATCATCGGCGCTAAACATAAAAGCCTTGCCGGCGATCTTAAAGCTGCCGAAAAACTGCCCCATGGTGTATTTGGTCAAGACAACAAATAAACTGCCCCCGATGACGATCAGTACCGATGGTACGTCAAAATACATGTTCATGGTGCCGCCCAACAGCATCGCCATTATTACGAATGCAAACGAGCCAATAATGCCGATGAGCGTCGCTATATCCACGTCAGTCTCCCTTAAATTACATCAAGTCATTGTTTTTCATTTTTTAGGGTATTGGTTATATCGGCAACCAACCCTATAGGTTTAGCGTAAATCCGCAGATAGCAACAAGGATAACATGCCATTCGCAGCTTAGGCGTTGAGAACACAAAATCATGCTGAGCGGTTTGACCACTTTTCATCGCTGGGTTACCGTCTAGCCTCTCTTCTCTAATTTTATGGCATCATGGCTGTGAAGAAACCAGAAAATATGACCTTTGAGGACACGCTCAAAGAGTTAGACACCATTGTGGGAGCATTAGAGTCCGGTGAGCTCCCGCTTGATACGGCAATGAAGCGCTTTGAGCGCGGTATCGCCTTAACGCGACAAGGACAGAAAACCCTGGCTGATGCTGAGCAACGGGTAGAGATCTTGCTCTCGCAAGAAGATAATGGGCCACTGACTGAGTTTTCTCCCCAAAACGATGACTAACACTGTTGTACAAGATGCCTTACAGAAGGCACAAACGCGAAGTAATCAGCAACTTGAAATGTGGCTTGAGACCCTAACGTCCCAAGAGCAACCTCTTATCCAAGCGATGCGCCATGGATTATTGCTCGGCGGCAAACGGATTCGCCCTTTTTTAACCTATGCAACGGGGCAACTTTTCGGGCTTGCTTTAGAACAGCTCGATACACCGGCTGTCGCGGTGGAATGCATTCATGCTTACTCTTTGATTCATGATGACTTACCTGCGATGGATGACGACAGTTTGCGGCGTGGTCAGCCAACTTGTCATGTCGTCTTTGACGAAGCCACTGCGATTCTGGCTGGCGATGCCTTACAAACGCTGGCCTTTACCGTGCTAGCCGAAGGCCGGCTCAGTCCAGCTGCCGCCCCTTACCGTATAAACATGGTGAAGGCTTTAGCCGAGGCGAGTGGCGCAGCAGGTATGTGTTTGGGGCAATCGCTGGATTTGGCCGCTGAAGGGCGTGCTGTTGATCTTGAAGCACTCAAACGTATTCACCGTAATAAAACCGGTGCGCTAATCAAAGGGGCGGTGAGACTCGGCGCCTATGCCGCTGGCGATCCTGGGGTCGCCTACTTAAATCAGCTTGATAACTTTGCCGACGCTATCGGGCTAGCATTCCAAGTGCAAGACGACATCTTAGACATTACCAGCGATACACAAACCCTGGGCAAGCCGCAAGGATCGGATATCAATGCGGATAAAAGCACCTACCCGGCCTTGTTGGGTCTCACTGGTGCGCAAGAAAAAGCGGAACAACTTTACCAAGAAGCACTACACGCCTTAGAGGCAATCCCCTACAATACCGAACAACTGGAAGTTTTTGCCCGATATATCATCGAGCGCAACAACTAGTATTACCAATAAAAGCGCCGAACCATTATGACACTGGATATATCAAAATACCCAACTCTCGCTCTTGCTGATACGCCGGAAGAATTGCGTACCTTACCACGCGATCACCTGCCACAGCTTTGTGAGGAGTTACGTACCTATTTACTCAACACAGTCAGTCATTCAAGTGGCCACTTTGCTTCAGGGCTTGGCACCGTGGAACTTACTGTGGCGCTGCACTATGTCTATAACACACCGTTCGATCATCTCGTCTGGGATGTAGGACACCAAGCCTATCCTCACAAAATATTGACCGGTCGGCGGGAGAAAATGCCTACGATCCGGAAAAAAGAGGGACTCCACCCTTTCCCTTGGCGAGAAGAAAGCCCTTATGACGTACTTTCTGTTGGCCATTCTTCAACCTCGATCAGTGCCGCATTAGGGATGGCGATATGCGCGCAAAAGGAAGGGCAAAATCGACGCGTAGTCAGTGTGATTGGCGATGGTGCCATTACCGCTGGTATGGCCTTTGAAGCCATGAATCATGCTGGCGATATCAAGCCGGATATGCTCGTGGTCCTTAACGACAACGAAATGTCGATTTCTGAAAATGTCGGCGCGCTAAATAATCACTTTGCTCAACTCCTCTCTGGCAACGTCTATACCAGCATTCGAGAAGGCGGTAAGAAAGTATTGTCGGGCGCGCCACCCATCAAAGAGTTGGTGCGCCGCGCGGAAGAACACCTTAAAGGCATGGTTGTCCCAGGTACCATGTTTGAAGAGCTAGGATTCAACTATATTGGCCCGATTGATGGTCACGACGTAGAAGAGCTAGTCAAAACCCTCAAAAATATGCGCCACCTAAAAGGGCCACAGTTTTTACATGTGATGACCAAAAAAGGGAAAGGCTACGAGCCGGCGGAAAAAGATCCTATCGGTTACCATGCTGTACCTAAATTTGACCCCAGTGTGCACACACTGCCTAAATCTAAGCCGGCCAGCCCAACCTTTTCTAATGTCTTCGGTGACTGGCTATGCGATATGGCAGAGCAAGATGATAAGTTGCTCGCGATTACCCCTGCCATGCGTGAAGGCTCTGGCATGGTACGCTTTTCTAAAGCGCACCCAGACAAATACTTTGATGTTGCCATTGCTGAGCAGCATTCCGTGACACTGGCCGCGGGCATGGCAATCGGTACATACCATCCTGTGGTGGCGATTTACTCAACCTTCTTGCAGCGCGCGTATGACCAAGTCATCCACGATGTGGCGATTATGAATTTGCCGGTATTGTTTGCCATTGACCGTGGTGGGATTGTTGGCGCAGATGGTCAAACCCACCAAGGGGCCTTTGATTTAAGCTACTTACGCTGCATTCCCAATCTGGTAGTGATGACGCCAAGTGATGAAAACGAGTGTCGTCAAATGTTGTATACCGGCCACATACACACTGGACCCGCCGCTGTCCGTTATCCTCGCGGAAGCGGCATAGGCACAGAAGTCGAAGATATCATGCAAGCGTTACCAATAGGTAAAGGCGTCGTTAAACGTCACGGGGAACGTGTTGCGATACTTAACTTTGGGACATTATTACCGAGCGCAATCGTCGCGGCAGAAGCACTCGACGCGACTGTTGTCGATATGCGCTTTGCCAAACCATTAGATGACGCTCTTATCGCAGAAATGGCGAAAACGCATGATTGCCTCGTTACGATAGAAGAAAACGCGATCGCGGGTGGTGCAGGCTCCGGGGTGATTGAAGCCTTGATGCGTCATGGCGTTATCAAGCCTGTGCTACAAATCGGCCTGCCTGATCGCTTTATCTCTCAGGGCACCCAGCAAGAGGCACATGCTGAACTGGAGCTCGATGATGCCGGCATTGAGGCACAAATCCAACGTTATTTAGCCAAACTGGCTGAGTAGACTAAGAGATAAGGCTGATAGTCAGTGGGTGATAAAGCCCTAACGATAAAACCCGCTACCAGTGAGCGGGTTTTTTTAATGCTTCACCACGCTATTCACGCAATGGCATAAGACGATAACTCAGGTTTACTTGGTACCAAAAATCTTATCGCCTGCATCACCAAGACCAGGAACGATGTAACCTTTATCGTCAAGCTTTTCGTCGATCGCTGCGGTGTAGAGTTCAATATCAGGGTGCGCTTTTTTCAATGCTTCAATCCCTTCTGGCGCAGAGACCAGCACCAATACCTTGATGTGCTGGCAGCCTTGCTCTTTAAGCAAATCGATCGTCGCAATCATCGAGCCACCAGTCGCCAACATGGGATCAACCACTAAGGCCATACGTTCATCGATATTGCTTGCCAGTTTATGGAAGTACGGCACTGGCTCAAGGGTTTCTTCGTCACGATACACACCCACGACGCTGATCCGCGCTCCAGGGACATGTTCGAGTACACCATCCATCATGCCTAAACCTGCCCGCAGGATAGGAACAACCGTTACTTTTTTGCCTTTTATTTGGTCGACATCAACCGGGCCATCCCAGCCATCGATCGTTACTTTTTCTGTATCGAAGTCTGAGGTTGCTTCATAAGTCAGCAGGCTGCCCACTTCAGTGGCAAGCTCGCGAAACCGCTTGGTACTGATATCGCGCTCACGCATCAAGCCGATTTTATGTTTGACTAACGGATGCCTTACTTCCACGACCTTCATCTTAGACTCCTTATAAAAAACAAATTCTCGGTAGTATACATGAAACGATTTTGCTAGCGTAGGCATAGGGCTTGATATATCGTCCATATTCTCACCAAACTGCTTGCGCAAACGTTTTCCTTTCTCTAACTGCACTGATAGAATAGCGCCGACTTTTGACTTCCAACTCCGGCGAGGAATTGCAGTGAGCGGTAAACAATCATCTCTTAGCTATAAGGACGCTGGTGTCGATATTGACGCTGGTAACGCACTAGTCGACCGCATTAAAGGGGTAGTAAAACAAACACACCGTCCCGAAGTCATGGGAGGCCTAGGCGGCTTTGGTGCACTTTGTTCATTGCCAACCAAATACAAAGAGCCCGTACTGGTCTCTGGTACAGACGGGGTAGGTACCAAACTGCGCTTAGCGCTGGATGCGAATAAACACGACACTATCGGCATCGATCTGGTTGCGATGTGCGTTAACGATCTGATTGTGCAAGGTGCTGAGCCTCTCTTTTTCCTCGACTACTATGCAACAGGCAAGCTGGATGTTGACGTGGCAGCAGACGTTGTAACGGGTATCGCGCAAGGTTGCCAGCAAGCAGGCTGTGCATTGATCGGTGGTGAAACAGCTGAAATGCCAGGCATGTATAGTGGCGACGATTATGATGTCGCGGGGTTTTGTGTCGGTGTTGCCGAGAAATCCGCAATCATTGACGGTAGCAAAGTCAGCGATGGCGATGCCTTAATTGGACTAGCCTCTAGTGGCCCGCATTCAAACGGCTACTCACTGATTCGCAAGATCCTCGATGTCAGTCAAGCAAACCTGAGTGACGACTTGGAAGGTCAACCACTTATCGAGCACTTGTTAGCGCCAACCCGCATTTATGTCAAATCGGTATTAACGCTTCTTGAGCAAACTCCCGTTCACGCTATTTCCCATATCACCGGTGGTGGTTTTTGGGAGAACATCCCCCGCGTGCTACCCGCAGGCACCAAGGCGGTGATCGATAATACTAGCTGGCAATGGCCTGCAGTGTTTAACTGGCTGCAAGAAAAAGGCAACGTCAGTGACTACGAAATGCTACGCACCTTTAACTGTGGTGTAGGTCTGGTGATTGCGCTCCCTCAGGCAGAAGCCGACAAGGCGATTGCTCTATTGAATCAAGCAGGTGAAACCGCTTGGCAACTGGGTCATATCGCGCAGGCGACAAGCGACGAAGCCCAGGTGGAGCTCAAAGCATGAAGCGCATTGTCGTATTAATTTCCGGCAGTGGGTCTAACTTGCAAGCATTGATTGATAGCGTCCACCCGCAACATGCGCATATTGCCGCGGTGATAGCCAATAAGGCTGATGCCTATGGCCTCACTCGTGCAGAGCAAGCGGGCATCTCAGCTCAAGTGGTCGCCAACACCGACTATGCGAGCCGGGAAGATTATGATGCCGCGCTTATTCGAGCGCTAGATGCTTATCAACCCGACCTCGTGGTACTGGCGGGCTTTATGCGTAT
This sequence comes from Salinivibrio sp. ES.052, assembly GCF_900141775.1. Taxonomy (GTDB): domain Bacteria; phylum Pseudomonadota; class Gammaproteobacteria; order Enterobacterales; family Vibrionaceae; genus Salinivibrio. Next base: position 1,688,378 of record NZ_FSRI01000001.1, read on the forward strand.
TTTAACCCCAGGTTTTGTTGCCCACTATGCGGGCCGAATGCTGAATATCCATCCGTCACTGCTTCCCAAATACACAGGGTTGCATACCCACCAGCGCGCCATTGACGCTGGCGATCAGGAGCACGGCACATCGGTGCATTTTGTCACTGAGGAGCTTGATGGTGGGCCCGTGGTGCTCCAAGCTCGCGTGCCTATTTTTGCCGATGACGATGCAGAGTCGGTAGCAGCACGCGTGCAGCAACAAGAGCACAGGATCTATCCACTGGTGGTCAAATGGTTTGTTGGTGGTCGCCTAAAAATGAAAGAGGAGCGCGCCTGGCTTGATGGCCAGGCTCTCGGCCCGGCAGGTTACGCGGCAGAGGCATAGGAGGCATAGGCCGCTCTCCCGTTAATATCAAAAAATAAGGCGCTAACACGCCTTATTTTTTTGCTGGCTAAGAGGCCGATGCGTGGTTGGCACAATATACCTCGCCGAAGTGAAACACACAGTATTCCCCTTCTGTCATCTTATGCCAGCGTTCATTATTAGTCAGCGGCTGGGTGGCTATCACGGTTACTACGTCGTTCGGCGTGGTCTGCTCATGAAAGTCAACCGTCATTTCTTGGTCTATCAAGCTCGCTTGACCAAACGGTGCCCGACGCGTGATCCAATGGAGATTATTGGTACAATATGCCATCACATAATCCCCATCGCTAAACAGCATGTTGTAGATACCTAGCGAGCGCAACCGATCACAGCGTGATGCGATAAAATCAAACACCTCACACATGTTATCTGGCTGCTGCGGATAGTGCTTGAACAGCTCATTCAACAACCAACAGAACGCTTTCTCACTGTCCGTCTCTCCCACAGGTTTAAAATGTCCGGTATCCAAGCTCTCAAATCCAGACAGCTGACCATTGTGGGCAAAGGTCCAATGACGTCCCCAAATTTCACGAGTGAAAGGATGTGTGTTTTCCAGGCTGACACCACCGCGATTCGCTTGGCGAATATGGCTGACTACCGCACAACTTTTGATCGGATAACTGGTCACCAATTCCGCCACTTTAGACTGGCTGCTCGGAGCAGGATCTTTAAAGGTACGAAACCCCTTGCCTTCGTAAAAAGTGATCCCCCATCCATCACGATGTGGGCCCGTTTTACCGCCGCGCTGGATCAAGCCAGTAAAGCTAAAACAAATATCGGTTGGGACGTTGGCGCTCATGCCAAGCAGCTCACACATTCTTTCATCTACCTCCGCGAATTATGCTGCCATTTCCTTTTCCACCAGCTGGATAAGAATATGGATAATTTTAATATGCACTTCTTGGATACGATCAGCGTAGCCAAAGTGGGGAACACGAATTTCAATATCAGCTAGCCCAGCCATTTTACCGCCGTCTTTCCCCGTGAGCATAATGGTCTTCATGCCTTTTTGTTTAGCAACATCAATGGCATTGAGAATATTTCCCGAATTGCCCGACGTTGATAGCCCAAACAACACGTCGCCTTTCATCCCCACCGCTTCGAGATAACGTGAGAAAACATACTCGTAGCCAAAGTCATTCGAGACGCACGAAATATGGCTTGGATCTGAAATGGCAATCGCTGGATAACCAGGGCGATTTTCTCGGTAACGCCCCGTCAATTCTTCAGCAAAATGCATCGCATCACAATGCGAGCCACCATTACCGCAAGAGAGCACCTTGCCACTTGCCTTAAAGCTATCAGCTAGCAGTTTCGCTGCTTTCTCGATTTGCTGAATGTTAGTGTCATCACTTAAAAACGCGGTTAACACATCGGCCGCTTCTGTCAGCTCGCCGCGAATAATCTCTTGGTACATGGCACTTCCCCATTGTTAACAAATATCTCGCCTAGTCACGCAGGTTAGGCACAAGGCATGACAACCGCCAGTGTACCCGTATCGTTTTATGGCTGTCGACTGCCGTCACCTCCCTGCAAGCGAGCCAGGTCACGTTTGCTTGAATGGCAACCTATCTTGCCATCGGCACAAATACCAAGGTGGTGATTTTCTCACCTTGCAAGCCAGGTCACACCGTATCATTTTACAATTCGTTAATTATTTGCTTACATTGAGTGGTACGACCTCTTACCACGAAGAGTAAGGGCTAACCAAACCTAAGGAGATGACGTGATGGCAACAGGGTTATATATCGCCGCCATGCTAATACTGGCCGGTGTACTCGCATACCATCGTGCTAAGTTACTCGTTTCGACTGCCGTACTCGCAGCCGGGCTAGTTGTAGGGACAATCATCGGCAGTGTCGGGCAGATCACCTGGTTGATCTTCGCCGTATTTGCATTGCCGCTTAATATCGTGACGTTTCGTCGCAACTGGCTCAGCAAGCCGGCGTTCAAAGCATTTAAGTCCGTGATGCCGGAAATGTCAGCAACGGAAAAAGAAGCGATTGATGCGGGTACAGTCTGGTGGGAAGCCGATTTATTCCGCGGCGCACCGGATTGGAACAAACTGCATGACATTCCCGCTCCCACACTGAGCGCCGAAGAGCAGGCGTTTTTAGATGGGCCGGTCAACGAGGTCTGTCGCATGGTGGATGACTATCAAGTCACCCATGAATTGGCTGACCTGCCCGAGGAGGTCTGGCAATATTTGAAGGACAATCAGTTCTTCGCCATGATCATCAAAAAGCAATATGGCGGCCTAGAGTTTTCTGCCTACGCACAATCTCTGGTCCTGCAAAAACTATCTGGCATTTCTGGCGTGCTGTCATCCACTGTCGGTGTCCCTAACTCTCTGGGGCCAGGTGAACTGCTACAGCATTATGGCACCACGGAACAAAAAGACCACTACCTTCCTCGTTTGGCCCAAGGTAAAGAAATACCTTGTTTTGCGTTGACTAGCCCAGAAGCGGGCTCTGATGCAGGATCTATCCCTGACTACGGGGTAGTGACGAAAGGTATGTGGAACGGCGAAGAAGTCCTGGGGATGAAAATCACCTGGAACAAGCGCTATATCACCCTCGCTCCGGTCGCCACTGTGTTGGGTCTGGCTTTCAAGCTACGCGATCCTGAACACCTATTAGGCGATCAAGACGAACTTGGCATTACTTGTGCGCTGATCCCAACGGATCTTGAAGACGTTCAAATTGGTCGTCGACATTTCCCATTAAACGTGCCGTTCCAAAATGGCCCAACCCAAGGTAATGAAGTCTTCGTGCCAATGGACTTTATTATCGGTGGCCAGAAAATGGCTGGCCAAGGCTGGCGTATGCTGATGGAATGCTTGTCTATCGGCCGCGGCATTACCCTGCCCTCGAATACAACTGGTGGACTCAAGTCTGCGGCATTAGCAACAGGGGCCTATGCGCGTATTCGTCGCCAATTCAAATTGCCGATTGGTAAAATGGAAGGCATTGAGGAGCCTTTGGCTCGAATCGCAGGTAATGCCTATGTAATGGATGCTGCCAGTGCCTTAACCGTCACAGGGATTGATGCAGGGGAAAAACCTTCGGTTATCTCAGCTATCGTCAAATACCACTGTACCCATCGCAGCCAACAAGGTGTGATTGACGCGATGGACGTTGTCGGCGGTAAAGGCATCTGCCTCGGCCCGAAAAACTTCCTGGGACGCAACTACCAAGGCTCACCAATTGCCATTACGGTGGAAGGTGCCAACATCCTGACGCGTTCAATGATCATCTTTGGCCAAGGTGCGATTCGTTGTCATCCATTCGTGCTGGATGAGATCCGCGCGACCGAGAACAATGACCAACAAGCGGCCCTCACAGCGTTTGATAAAGCATTATTCGGCCATGTGGGATTCGTATTTAGCAATGTTGCCCGCACACTTTGGCTTGGTTTAACTGATGGCCGTTTATCCAGGGCACCACGCAAAGATGCGACGCGTCGTTATTACCAGCAGATGAACCGTTACAGCTCTGCACTTGCCTTACTTGCTGATGTTTCGATGGCAGTGCTCGGTGGTAACCTCAAGCGCAAAGAGCGCTTGTCAGCGCGCCTTGGCGATGTGCTTAGCCAGCTTTATCTTGCTTCAGCAACCATGAAACGCTATGCCGATGAGGGCTATCAAAAAGAAGACCTCCCGCTGGTTCATTGGGGCATGCAAGATGCCATGTACCAAGCTGAACAAGCACTAGATGGTTTTCTGGCTAACTTCCCCAATAGAGTAATTGCAGGGCTTGTTCGTGTGCTGGTTTTTCCTCTCGGTAAAGGTCGCCGTCGGCCTGGAGACCGTCTTGATGGTAAACTAGCGGTGATTTTACAATCACCCAGTGCAACCCGTGATCGTATTGGTCGAGGCCAATTCTTAGAGCCAGGTAATGCGATTGGCAATATCGAGAAAGCGCTGCATGACATCCTTAACGCCGAGCCTATCCACAAGAAAGTGTGTGACGGTATGGGTGAGAAGCTGCCATTTATGTTCCTCGATCAAGTCGCGGATAAAGGCTTGCACGCAGGGGTGATTTCAGAGCAAGAAGCAGCCTTGCTCCGCGAAGCCGAACAAGGCCGACTTGAAACTATCAATGTTGATGATTTTGATCCTGCCGAGCTACCTGCTGCTTCGATTAAAGAGAATAAAATGCATAATGCTGCTTAATCGTCATATGCATAGCCTATAAGACAAAAAGAGAGGGACTTCCCTCTCTTTTTTTATCTCTTTTTGATGCTGACTAATCCTTTTTATTGGGCCCATCCATATCAAGATCGAGATCATCCATGTTATCCGTTGTCTCTCCCTCTTTATCAGGAGGCGGAGCCTCAAGCTCATGGGCGGCTTCTGCTAACTTACGCGCTTTGCGTTTTCGCAATATAAACCAAGTAGCGCCACCCATCAGCATAACCAACAAATTCCCCAGTCCAATGATCAGCAAAGACGTAGTTCGCGCTTCTTCTCGCTCTCTTTGTTGACGACGCTTCTCTGCCGCTTCCATCATGGATTTTTCACGTGCTTCTCGCTCCGCTTCCGCTTGTTCTAGTGCCGCATAATCCGTGACCGCAAAGGTTTGTTCAGGAAGTGGAAAAACCAATGGGCGCCCAGATAGCTGATCAGTCGCATAAATCGTTGTTCGCCATTTATACTGCCCTGGCGTACTAGCGTAGGGGATATCTAGCATGATCGTCTGCTGTTTTTCCTCAGCCGTGGTTTGGTAAACCGTGGTTTCCCCTTCTGTATTGGTAAACTTTGCGTGAACGGAAACACTGCCAGGCTCAATACTGGCCTGCTCAGACTGAACGATCAGTTTGTGCGGCTCGCCCTCTTCTTGGCTTTGTTTGAACGTCGCCATCAAAGGCGTTGGATAGACCAAGACTTGTTGCTCTAGTGTACGAAAAAAAATCCCATTACCCGATGTCACGCGTGCACGATATTTGCCGGGCATCACGTTAACGGGCAAAGACACGGTAAACACACCATCATTAGGGGCTTCGTCAAGCCCAGTCCCATCATCACTAAACTGCCCCAACGATTTGGGTTTTGGACGCTGGTCAGGGTTAAGCGACTCGGGATTTTCGATGAATTCGGTAAAATTAACAGTGAGGGCAACACGTTCAATAAAGTCACGAAGAATAAGCGGCTTATCCCCCAGCATTAACTGGGCCGTGAACTTAACCGCTTCACCTTGATAGAGCCGTGTAGGCAAATCATCAACTTGCATTCGCAGATCACTCAATACCCTCACTTTATTGTCTGGGCTAACTCGCCCAATCGCTTGCCAAGGGCCCGGCATCGGCTCAGTAATAGACACAATATCCATATCCGCCTCTTGGTGCCAAGACACTTTATCAGGATGACGCCATGCGTAATATTTAGTGCCATCAGGGCGGACTAGCACAACTGGCATACTGGGCTTTTCTCGATATATAACAAAAGCCGCACGCTCAATCGTTGGATCGACACGAAAACGGTTTTCTAGCAGCCGAATTTCTTGTTCATTGGCGTGAACCAACAAGGGGAAACAAAAACACACTGCCCACCACCGCTTTTTCATGCCTACTCCTACTGCCGCCAAAGGCAGCTCCCGTTTTGCTCAATAAAGTCTAAACGCGCTTCATGCGCATTCATTTCATCGGCCGACGCAGGGATAACCTTTAGCGATTTCTGACGTTTAACCGTTCTTGGCGCCATCGGACTTGCGTTATCTGTGTCGGTACCGGCATTAAATGAAAGATTAGTTTGCCCACCGGTCATCAACAGGTAGACGTCAGCTAAAATCTCCGCATCCAGCAATGCCCCGTGCAAGGTGCGCCTTGAGTTATCAATGCCATATCGGTCACATAACACATCAAGGTTATTACGCTTCCCAGGGAAGATTTTCTTCGCCATCGCAAGGGTATCAGTGATCGTACATATCTCATTGGTGTGCAGCGAGACACCTATGTTTTTAAATTCGTGATCCATGAACCCCACATCAAAGGGAGCATTGTGGGCAATCAGCTCCGCCCCTTGAATAAAATCAACAAAGGCTTGATGGATTTGGGCATATTGAGGCTTGTCAGATAAAAAGGCATCAGTGATACCATGTACCGAAATGGCTTCGGGATCGATAGTACGCGTGGGCTTAATATAGGCATGAAAGTGCCGCCCCGTCAGCTTGCGATTGATAATTTCAACCGCGCCGATTTCAATAATATTGTGGCCTTGGTAGTGCGGCCCCCCTTCGCGGTTCATACCCGTGGTTTCGGTATCAAGCACGACGAGACGATCATAATTCGCTTTCATGGCAATAACTGTGTCAAACTTGGCTCAGACGAATAGACCATAGTATCAAAGATGACCAAGCAGGTAGAAATTTTCACAGATGGCTCATGCCTCGGTAACCCTGGACCTGGTGGATATGGCGTGGTGATGCGCTACAAACACCATGAAAAAACGCTTAGTGCTGGATTCACCCTCACGACCAACAACCGGATGGAGTTGATGGCAGCAATCATGGGATTAAAAACGCTAAAAAGCCCCTGCGAAGTGGTTCTGACCACAGACAGCCAGTATGTCCGCCAAGGTATTACTCAGTGGATCCATAATTGGAAAAAGCGTCAGTGGAAAACGGCTGGGAAGAAACCAGTTAAAAATGCCGATTTATGGCAGCAATTAGATCAAGCGGCGTCCCAGCATCAGATCACTTGGAACTGGGTAAAGGGCCATGCTGGTCACCCTGAAAATGAGCGTTGTGACGAACTCGCACGCCAAGCGGCTAATCACCCGACAGATATCGATGAAGGCTATCAGCCATCCGAATGAGAACCATCAACTAGCCACCGTTAGGGACCACACCACCTAGCGGTGAAACTGCTTGCTTTAATTTCCAACGTGGTTTAATCGGTTTGAGCGGATAACTGCGTTTGCGCGCCATCATCACATAAATAGACCCAAGTACCGGGGTGAATAGGCTACCACTACTTTCAACCCATGCATGGCGCGCTCTAGGGTATTGCGTCGGCCATAGTCCCATTTGGTGTGCCGCAATCACTTCGTAATTCATCACACTTAACCAATCTTTCACCCGCAATGGTGAAAACATACGTCCTCCCCAGGGCAAACGTTGATGCCGGCCTCGTATCAACTTTTTCACGCCGAATAAGCTGGTTGGGTTGATGCCCGACAAAATCAAACAGCCATCATCAATCATCACGCGATCCACTTCTCTTAATAATCGGTGAGGGTCATCGCTATAATCAAGTTGATGCGCCAATATGCATGCATCGAAAGACTTTTGGATGAAAGGCAATGAATAATGTGCCGCGGTGATGTTACGCATGGGGTTGTGTTTATCGACACAGACTTGGTGTTGAATGTTACACTGTTCACTGATCAGCTCGCAGCTTAATCCGCCCAATTTAAGCATGTGATACCCGAATAAAGTCGGTAGCCATTCATCCAATCGGGTTTGCAATTGGGTGCGCGCCCAATCACCGTAAGCGACCTGGTCCCAGGTGTAGGGATAATCAAACTGATGTTCAATGCGCGCTGGTTTCATTGTTAAGGCTCATTCTATCGCTGGAGAACCCAATGCTTCACGTCAAAAGCATACCTGCATTTAACGATAATTACATATGGCTCATTATTAGTGAAGATAATCGATGCGCCGTGGTCGATCCCGGTGAGGCAAGTCAGGTTATTGACTATATTAAGACTCATGATCTGACTTTATCTTGCATTCTCATCACACACCATCACTGGGATCACACCAATGGCGTTGAAGATCTTGTACGCTTTGCACCTAATGCCAGTGTCATTGGACCGGATGTAAAGCCCATTCCTCGTCTAACGATGGCAGTCGGTGACAGTGACCAAATAGACGTCTTCGATCATCGGTTTTTAGTGGTCGGTGTCGAGGGGCATACAGAGGATCATATTGCCTTTGTCGGTGATGGAAAGCTATTTTGCGGCGATGCACTGTTCTCTGCGGGTTGCGGTCGTTTATTGGGCGGAACGGCAGAACAAGCCATCAATTCGCTGAAGAAATTAGCTTCATTACCGATTGAAACAGAAGTCTATTGTGCTCATGAATACACAGCAGCAAATGTGGCTTTTGCACTGACCGTCGAGCCAGAAAATGATGCGCTTCATTTATACCGTGAAGAAGTAAACCGACTACGAGCACAGGAAAAACAAACACTTCCGAGTACTATTGGACGAGAAAAACGCATTAACCCCTTCCTACGCACACAAGAGCCTACGGTTATTCAAGCAGTCAGCGGACGTGCACAAGGGGAAAGTGAGTTAGACGTTTTCCGAGCCCTGCGACAGTGGAAGGACGAATTTTGAGCTGAGTCTCTTGTCATCAATGAGGCCAACCCCTATCATCATCGGCTATTTTGGACGAAGGTTTTATGCAATGAAGTACCGTTTTGTTTTATTGAGCACGCTGTTGCTGAGCGGATGTCAGTCAACCGGTGACGCTCAAAACACGGATATCGCCCCTAAAGCGCCCCCTGTTGCGGCTCAGAAAACCTCAAAAACGTCCGCTGAAACTGCGACAAAGCGAGATGTAACCGCCTCTACAATCCCAACGGTACTTTCACCGCAAAAACAAGATGATGTTTGGCAGCGGATCAGTATGCAGCTCTCCCTACCCGTTCCAAACAATGCGTCAGTAAGGCGCTATCGGAATTGGTATTTAAAGTACCCTAATCATATCGCGACCGTCGCTGAACGCGCGACCCCATTTCTGCACCTTATCGTTGAAAAGGTGGAAGCTCGGAATATGCCGTTAGAGCTGGCTCTGCTACCTATTGTCGAGAGCTCGTTCGATCAGTTTGCTTACTCTCACGGTCGAGCAGCCGGTTTGTGGCAATTCGTCCCAGCAACGGGACGCCGTTTTGGTTTAGAGCAAAACTGGTGGTACGACGGTCGGCGTGATGTGGTCCAATCAACCGATGCAGCGCTCGACTATCTCGAATACTTACACGGGATGTTTGATGGTAACTGGCTACACGCACTTGCCGCTTACAATTCAGGAGAAGGACGTGTCTCCAGAGCGATCCGTCGTAATGAGCAACGGGGAAAACCAACTGATTTTTGGCATCTGGATCTTCCCAAGGAAACCAGTAGCTACGTCCCCAAACTGATCGCCCTCGGCGATGTACTTCGCCATAAAGATAAATACGGTTTAAATGTGCCAGCAATCCCTAACCAACCAGCGTTGACCATGGTTGATCCTGGCATGCAAATGGATCTCGCATTAGCCGCTAACTACGCAGGTCTTAGCGTATCCGAGCTGCAGAGTCTGAACCCCGCATATAATCATTGGGCGACGTCTCCGTCAGGTCCTACTCATTTATTATTACCGACCAATAACGTTGCGCGCTTTAATACAGAACTGACCAAGAATGATAATCAAGGGCTGCGTGTCGAGCGCTATGCGGTGAAGTCAGGTGACAGTTTGAGTGTGATTGCCGCCGAGTACAACACAACCGTCAAGGTACTAAAGCGCGCTAACCAACTGCGCTCTTCACGTATTCATATTGGCCAACGCTTGATGATCCCTGTTTCACTAAAAGACGAATCGCAATACACGCTCAGTGCGCCTCAACGTTTAGCCGCGTTACAAGCCGCTGAGCGTGACGGGTACAAACGTACGCACACAGTACGCCGAGGTGATAGCTTCTGGACTATCGCTCGCCGTTATGAAGTCGACTATCACCAACTCGCCAAGTGGAACGGCATGAGCCCTCGCGATACTTTAAGCATTGGTCAAGAATTAGTGGTGTGGGACAATGAAGCAAACGCTCAGCGCGTTCGGACTATCACCTACCGTATTCGCCAAGGTGACTCACTGAGCAGTATTGCCCACCATTACAATGTGTCGGTGTCTGATTTAGTAAAATGGAACCAGTTACGCCAGAACGCTTACATCCAACCAGGACAGCAGTTAACGCTTCATATTGATGTATCACGGAGTAGCGGATCATGATGGAAGCATCAAACAATCCTTTTAGCGCTTTACGAGACATCGTGCTTCGCCCGAGCGCCTGCTTTGCCGCCTTAAGTCAACGACCGGCATGGGGCTGGTTCGCTTACTTGCTGATGTGTTTAAGCGCGATTGCATTTTGGAGTGCTTATTTTGATCACACGGATCTTTCTGCTCTTCAGCAAGCACTGGCTCAACAGCTATCCATGCCTCAAGCAGAAGCGCAAAAGTGGTTACAACGAGAAACACTCTTAGCCTCTGAAGTATTGGGGGATTGGTTTGGTCGTGCCGCGGTGATTTTTGCCTTAGCGCTTTGGTTTCGGTTAGCCACGAAACAAGAAGCCCCTAATTTTGGTTATCGTCACTGGCTCGCGGCATCTTGCTTTATCTTTTTACCGGCCGTGATTGGGGATTTGGCAAGCTATACCAACATGACGCTCTCCCCGAGCTTTATTTTGCCCGCTCATGCTGATCTTAATAGTCTAAATGGCCTGCTCAAGCTGCCGCTGACGTCACCTTGGACAGCCTGGGCAACCAGTTTGCCATTGTTACTTCCATGGTATTGGGTATTAAGTATTACTGCTGTTGGGACGTGGACGCCTCTCAGTCAAGGTAAAGCGATTGTCGTCGCCACCTTGCCTTGGGTGGCGGTCTTTGGTGGTTGGGCGATCACTATTGCCCTGAGTTAAGTCATAATCTCCGACTAACTCAACCAATAATTTTAAGTTGTGCCTCCATCGCTGCGTGATCGGAGGCACCATTATCCACCGCACTCGCTTGTTCAACCGCTAAACCTCGATAAAAAACATGATCTAATGGCAGTCCAAACTTTGTCATGCGTTGATCAGGTTGAAAGTGCATTTCTTGTAGTGATAATCGTGAAACCATCGCCCTGACAGCTTCTAACCGCCGTTGTGACCACGTATTAAAATCTCCCGCCAAAATAATCGGTCCATCAACACGTGACAACGCTTGTTCCAGCGCTGCTAATTGCTTTTTATAGGCTGCCATCGCATAAGTGAAATTGATACTATGAATATTAACCACAGCAAGTCGCTGACCATTTGAGAGCTGATATTCACTGTACAATGCACTTTTCGGTAAGCGAAGATAAGGCTCAACCGCTGTATAAGCACAACTATGTAAGGGGTTGACCTTAGACAAGTTCATTACTCCGGCTACCGCATCTTGCATCGCAAACGCATAGGCTTGATCATAATGAAGCGATGATTGCGTGATCCAACGCGCTAATTGCGGCCCAAAACTGGCCTCCTGCAATAACATGAGCCGATGGGGATCACTGTACTGATTCAATGCCGTATCCCACTGTGGGCGTTGCTGCTTATAAATATTCCAAACCAATAACGAAAAACGCCCTTCCTCATCTAATGGTAACGAGTGCGTATAATCAACACACTGACGATAAATACCAGATACCGTGTGCAACTGGGCACCGTCCGGCACGGTAAAGTAGCCATTAACGCCAACGACAGCGGCAGGCACTAAAATTGCACTGCCCCAAGCTACTACTTTGCCAATACGCCGTTTCATTACTTGATCACCACCATAAAGATCGCCACTGTGAGTATAGGTTGCCACGACAACGGGCGCCGATTTTGCGATCGTTCACATCTAAATACAAGGGATAAACGATCGTTATGACTTGCCGCCTACTTCCTCTCAGGGATAGGATAGAAGTGTAATTATAACAAGGTGTATTCATGGAGCGACGCCTATGCTCAACAACCTCTTCGTATACGGAACACTCTGCCCAGAAGGCACAAACCACCATGTGCTTGCTGATATCAAAGGACAATGGTTTACTGCGAGCGTACAAGCGGTACGTACTGACCGTGGCCGAGGATCGGCCTCGGGCTACCCTGGCATCGAACTCAGTGACTCTCCAAATGACCGTGTAGAGGGCTGGCTTTTAAAAGCAGCAGATTTATCTCACGATCTGCCCAATATCGATGTATTTGAAGGCTCAGGTTATCAAAGGGTAATTGTGGAAGTAGAGTACCAGGGTGACAGCGGTCAAAAGCCAATGCACACAACAGCATTTGCCTATGAACTCTGTTTTAACCATCAAACCGATGCAACCGGCCCAAGTCAGTTCGTGGCCAAAAACTATTAGAAGAGTCGTTGAATAGATAAAAAAAAAGCACTGACGGATGTCAGTGCTTTTTAAGTGGCAGGGGTAGAGGGATTCGAACCCCCAACACGCGGATTTGGAATCCGCTGCTCTGCCAGTTGGAGCTATACCCCTATAAAAAGTGGCGGAGTGGACGGGACTCGAACCCGCGACCCCCGGCGTGACAGGCCGGTATTCTAACCAACTGAACTACCACTCCGCACCAATTCTGTCTCATCAAAGTCTTACGTCAATCTGCTTTGATGCTCAAATTGCGAGCTATGCGCAGTGAGTTTTGAAGCGAGACGCACAATGTATGCCAATACATGAGCATCGCAGCTATCAAAAATCGCAAGCAATAGGCGCAATTTATAATCAAAGCCTGGCGATGTCCTACTCTCACATGGGGAGACCCCACACTACCATCGGCGCTGCTTCGTTTCACTACTGAGTTCGGCATGGAGTCAGGTGGGTCCAAAGCGCTATGGTCGCCAAGCAAATTCGGTAATCTAGAAAGCTGTTCGTTCTCGCCACAATCAACTGGCTTATTTCGAGTCCAACCCAAAACCTCTTGGGTGTTGTATGGTTAAGCCGCACGGGCAATTAGTACAGGTTAGCTCAACGCCTCACAGCGCTTACACACCCTGCCTATCAACGTCGTAGTCTACGACAACCCTTTAGAGAGCTCGAAGCTCTAGGGATGACTCATCTCGGGGCCAGCTTCGCGCTTAGATGCTTTCAGCGCTTATCTGTGCCGAACTTAGCTACCGGGCAATGCGTCTGGCGACACAACCCGAACACCAGCGGTTCGTCCACTCCGGTCCTCTCGTACTAGGAGCAGCTCCCCTCAATCATCCAACGCCCACGGCAGATAGGGACCGAACTGTCTCACGACGTTCTAAACCCAGCTCGCGTACCACTTTAAATGGCGAACAGCCATACCCTTGGGACCGACTTCAGCCCCAGGATGTGATGAGCCGACATCGAGGTGCCAAACACCGCCGTCGATATGAACTCTTGGGCGGTATCAGCCTGTTATCCCCGGAGTACCTTTTATCCGTTGAGCGATGGCCCTTCCATTCAGAACCACCGGATCACTATGACCTACTTTCGTACCTGCTCGAGCCGTCACTCTCGCAGTTAAGCGGGCTTATGCCATTGCACTAACCTCACGATGTCCGACCGTGATTAGCCCACCTTCGTGCTCCTCCGTTACTCTTTGGGAGGAGACCGCCCCAGTCAAACTACCCACCAGGCACTGTCCTCACCCCCGATAAGGGGGCTAAGTTAGAACATCAAACATACAAGGGTGGTATTTCAAGGTTGGCTCCGCGACAACTGGCGTCGCCGTTTCAAAGCCTCCCACCTATCCTACACATGTAGGCTCAATGTTCAGTGCCAAGCTGTAGTAAAGGTTCACGGGGTCTTTCCGTCTAGCCGCGGGTACACAGCATCTTCACTGCGATTTCAATTTCACTGAGTCTCGGGTGGAGACAGCGTGGCCATCATTACGCCATTCGTGCAGGTCGGAACTTACCCGACAAGGAATTTCGCTACCTTAGGACCGTTATAGTTACGGCCGCCGTTTACCGGGGCTTCGATCAATGGCTTCTCTTGCGATAACCACATCAATTAACCTTCCGGCACCGGGCAGGCGTCACACCGTATACGTCATCTTTCGATTTTGCACAGTGCTGTGTTTTTAATAAACAGTTGCAGCCACCTGGTATCTGCGACTGCCCATAGCTCCATCCGCAAGGAACTTCACCGTGGGCAGCGTACCTTCTCCCGAAGTTACGGTACCATTTTGCCTAGTTCCTTCACCCGAGTTCTCTCAAGCGCCTTGGTATTCTCTACCCGACCACCTGTGTCGGTTTGGAGTACGGTTCCTACTTACCTGAAGCTTAGAGGCTTTTCCCGGAAGCATGGCATCAATGACTTCACCACCTTGGTGGCTCGACATCGGGTCTCGACCGTGTGTAATCCCGGATTTGCCTAAGATTACAGCCTACACCCTTGAACCTGGACTACCATCGCCAGGCCCACCTAGCCTTCTCCGTCCCCCCATCGCAGTAAGCAGCAGTACGGGAATATTAACCCGTTTCCCATCGACTACGCCTTTCGGCCTCGCCTTAGGGGCCGACTTACCCTGCCCCGATTAACGTTGGACAGGAACCCTTGGTCTTCCGGCGTGGAGGTTTTTCACCCCCATTATCGTTACTCATGTCAGCATTCGCACTTGTGATACCTCCAGCATGCCTCTCAGCACACCTTCAACGGCTTACACAACGCTCCCCTACCCAATACGATAAATCGCATTGCCGCAGCTTCGGTGTATCGCTTAGCCCCGTTACATCTTCCGCGCAGGCCGACTCGACCAGTGAGCTATTACGCTTTCTTTAAATGATGGCTGCTTCTAAGCCAACATCCTGGCTGTCTGAGCCTTCCCACATCGTTTCCCACTTAGCGATAACTTTGGGACCTTAGCTGGCGGTCTGGGTTGTTTCCCTCTCCACGACGGACGTTAGCACCCGCCGTGTGTCTCCCGGATAGCACTTACTGGTATTCGGAGTTTGCAAAGGGTTGGTAAGTCGGGATGACCCCCTAGCCTTAACAGTGCTCTACCCCCAGTAGTGTTCGTCCGAGGCGCTACCTAAATAGCTTTCGGGGAGAACCAGCTATCTCCGAGTTTGATTGGCCTTTCACCCCTAGCCACAGGTCATCTCCTAACTTTTCAACGTTAGTGAGTTCGGTCCTCCAGTTGATGTTACTCAACCTTCAACCTGCCCATGGCTAGATCACTCGGTTTCGGGTCTAATGCAAGCAACTGTACGCCCAGTTAAGACTCGGTTTCCCTACGGCTCCCCTATGCGGTTAACCTTGCTACTTACATTAAGTCGCTGACCCATTATACAAAAGGTACGCGGTCACCCCACAAAGGAGGCTCCCACTGCTTGTACGTAGACGGTTTCAGGTTCTATTTCACTCCCCTCACAGGGGTTCTTTTCGCCTTTCCCTCACGGTACTGGTTCACTATCGGTCAGTCAGGAGTATTTAGCCTTGGAGGATGGTCCCCCCATGTTCAGACAAGATATCACGTGTCCCGTCCTACTCGTTTTCACAGATATGGCGCCGTCGGTTACGGGGCTATCACCCTTTGTTGCCAGGTTTTCCAACCTGTTCACCTAACGCCAAGTCTGCTTAAGGGCTGTTCCGGGGTCGCTCGCCGCTACTGCCGGAATCTCAATTGATTTCTTTTCCTTCGGGTACTTAGATGTTTCAGTTCCCCGAGTTCGCCTCTTAGCGCTATGTATTCACGCTAAGATACCTGCTTATGCAGGTGGGTTTCCCCATTCGGACATCCCAGATTCAAATGGCTTTTACTGCCTTATCTGGGCTTTTCGCAAGTTAATACGTCCTTCATCGCCTCTGACTGCCAAGGCATCCACCGTCTACGCTTAGTCACTTAACCATACAACCCCAAAAGGTCTTGCTTATTTACTTTCACTTTTAAAAAGTGAAAACAAACGGTTTAAACAACTAAGGTTTTGTTTTTGCCGGACTCAAAATAGAGACTTTGCTTATTGCTAAGACAAAGCCCAAGCACACTTGATTGTGTGAGTGACATTACATGTCACTGATTGAGAACTTTACTGTCATTCTTAAAGAATGACTTTGTCAGCTTTCCAGATTGTTAAAGAGCATGTGTGTTTATCACACTTTATTTTTTGCTTTCAGACAGCGGTCATCGCAACAGGATTTAACTGCTGTAAAAACAAAAGAGAAAGTGGTGGAGCTAAGCAGGATCGAACTGCTGACCTCCTGCGTGCAAGGCAGGCGCTCTCCCAGCTGAGCTATAGCCCCAATAGTCGTGCTTTTCTCTGAGAAGAAAATGGTGGGCGATACCGGGCTCGAACCAGTGACCCCCTCCTTGTAAGGGAGGTGCTCTCCCAACTGAGCTAATCGCCCATCTTTCAGACTTGGTGGAGCTAGGCGGGATCGAACCGCCGACCTCTTGCATGCCATGCAAGCGCTCTCCCAGCTGAGCTATAGCCCCGTGCCTGAGAAAATGGTGGGTTGTACAGGATTCGAACCTGTGACCAATTGATTAAAAGTCAACTGCTCTACCAACTGAGCTAACAACCCATTGGCGTCCCATAGGGGAGTCGAACCCCTGTTACCGCCGTGAAAGGGCGGTGTCCTAGGCCTCTAGACGAATGGGACACGCTGATATGTTTGGGAACATATCCTCTTATAACTTCAACCTATACAATCTGTGTGAACACTCGCAAGAATAGCGTCAGTAAGGAGGTGATCCAGCCCCAGGTTCCCCTAGGGCTACCTTGTTACGACTTCACCCCAGTCATGAACCACACCGTGGTAAACGCCCTCCCGAAGGTTAAGCTATCTACTTCTGGTGCAGCCCACTCCCATGGTGTGACGGGCGGTGTGTACAAGGCCCGGGAACGTATTCACCGTGGCATTCTGATCCACGATTACTAGCGATTCCGACTTCATGGAGTCGAGTTGCAGACTCCAATCCGGACTACGACAAACTTTAAGGGATTCGCTTAACATCGCTGTCTCGCTGCCCTCTGTATCTGCCATTGTAGCACGTGTGTAGCCCTACTCGTAAGGGCCATGATGACTTGACGTCGTCCCCACCTTCCTCCGGTTTATCACCGGCAGTCTCCCTGGAGTTCCCACCATTACGTGCTGGCAAACAAGGATAAGGGTTGCGCTCGTTGCGGGACTTAACCCAACATTTCACAACACGAGCTGACGACAGCCATGCAGCACCTGTCTCAGTGTTCCCGAAGGCACCAATCCATCTCTGGAAAGTTCACTGGATGTCAAGAGTAGGTAAGGTTCTTCGCGTTGCATCGAATTAAACCACATGCTCCACCGCTTGTGCGGGCCCCCGTCAATTCATTTGAGTTTTAACCTTGCGGCCGTACTCCCCAGGCGGTCTACTTAATGCGTTAGCGCCGAAAGCCAAAGTCTAAAACCTCAACCTCCAAGTAGACATCGTTTACAGCGTGGACTACCAGGGTATCTAATCCTGTTTGCTACCCACGCTTTCGCATCTGAGCGTCAGTCTTTGTCCAGGGGGCCGCCTTCGCCACTGGTATTCCTTCAGATCTCTACGCATTTCACCGCTACACCTGAAATTCTACCCCCCTCTACAAGACTCTAGCCTGCCAGTTTCAAATGCGGTTCCGAGGTTGAGCCCCGGGCTTTCACATCTGACTTAACAAACCGCCTGCATGCGCTTTACGCCCAGTAATTCCGATTAACGCTTGCACCCTCCGTATTACCGCGGCTGCTGGCACGGAGTTAGCCGGTGCTTCTTCTGCAGCTAACGTCAAGCAATGCACGTATTAAGTACACTACCTTCCTCACTGCTGAAAGTGCTTTACAACCCGAAGGCCTTCTTCACACACGCGGCATGGCTGCATCAGGGTCTCCCCCATTGTGCAATATTCCCCACTGCTGCCTCCCGTAGGAGTCTGGGCCGTGTCTCAGTCCCAGTGTGGCTGATCATCCTCTCAAACCAGCTAAGGATCGTCGCCTTGGTAAGCCTTTACCTTACCAACTAGCTAATCCTAACTGGGCCCATCCCAACGCGATAGCTTACATGTAGTGGCCACCTTTGGTCCGTAGACATTATGCGGTATTAGCCGTCGTTTCCAACGGTTATCCCCCTCGTCAGGGCAGGTTCCCAGCCGTTACTCACCCGTCCGCCGCTCGACGTCCAGTAAATCCACCGAAGCTTCAATACTGCCGTTTCCGCTCGACTTGCATGTGTTAGGCCTGCCGCCAGCGTTCAATCTGAGCCATGATCAAACTCTTCAATTTAAGTTCTTTTGTTCGCTTTCCCATAAGGAAAGACAAACGGCTCGATAAATACTGTTTTGTTCGTCTCCTAAGAGACAAACGAATTGACTGTGCCGAATAACTAAAAGTTATCGTTTGGTCACTCAGTTCATCGAATAAATCTTTTTGTCTATTCTCAACGAGTGCCCACACAGATTGCATAGGTCAAATTGTTAAAGAGCGCTGCTCAATGTTGAGCGGGAGTGGCATTTTACGCCACGTTGGCAGTGAGTCAAGCTTTTTGTTTTACTTGTCTGCTTTGCCGTTGTTAGCGCGGTTTACCGTGCCAACGAGGAGCGAATTATAGAGCGTTGATTTTTTGATGCAAGTGTTTTTGTTCAAAAAAAACTAAGCGGGCAAATAATCGCCAAATCCAGTCTTTAGGTGCTTCTTTTAACGGTTAGACAGTAAGGCAGGGACATCGGCAATAGAGTTAACAACCTCAGTGGCCAATGCAATGCCTTGCTCAGTAACGGGCTTCCCGGAGCGAACAAGAAAACGCGTTGCGATTCCCGCAGCGTCTGCGGCTGTCATATCGTCCGTTTTATCTCCCACCATGACAGAACGAGAAAGATCGATATTGAGCTCTTTCGCCGCGTCTAAAAACATACCAGGTTTAGGCTTTCGACACTCGCAATCGACTCGGTACTCTCCAACGCCCTCGGTCGCATGGTGGGGGCAATAGTAAATACCATCAAAGTCGACACCTTTGTCGGCAAAGTTCCAGTCCATCCATTCGGTCAATCGCAAAAAGTCTTGCTCCGTAAAGTAACCCCTCGCGATACCCGCTTGGTTGGTCACCAGTACAAGTAAATAGCCTTGTTCTTTTAGCGCTAGGCATGCCTCAAACACACCCTCAATATATTCGAAGCTATCGGTACTGGACACATAACCGTGATCGACATTCACGACGCCATCACGATCGATAAAAACTGCTGGAAGACTCACGCATTGTTCCCCTCGGTAAATAATGCTGAGATTATGTCATGCTCAAGACTGACTTGCATCCATACACCCCTCCTCTATCGCATGCTAGAGTATAGCGACGTTGTTTTAGGTTTATTAGGTTATGTGCTCCCAGTTTTCTATCACGCCGATCGGCACACTCCACTCTCCTTTTAAAGAGAAATTTGCGGTCCCCCGTCAACCCGGACTCGCGTCCAGCGCGCTGTCTTACCTTCGTCTACACGATGATGCCAATCAGATTGACGCCGTGCGAGGCATTGAACAATTCTCTCACCTTTGGGTGCTGTTCCTTTTTGACCAAAACCTAGATAAAGGATGGCGACCTACCGTCCGTCCGCCCCGTTTAGGTGGAAACGAGAGAATGGGCGTGTTCGCGAGCCGGGCAACCTTTCGCCCTAACGGTATAGGCATGTCAGCCGTAGAGCTGGTTGATGTCACTCAAGATAGCGGGCAAGTCATCTTGGTATTACGAGGGTGTGATCTTGTTGACCAAACTCCGATTGTCGATATTAAGCCATATATTCCTTACTCTGACAGTATTGCCGACGCCCAAGGCGGATTTGCTCAAACCAAACCTACTCCGCTCGATGTTCATTTCTCTGACCGCGCCTTATTGGCATTATCTCCATATCCTCAGCAAGCATACTATCAAAGCGTGATTGCTGAAGTCTTAGCGCAAGATCCACGCCCGGCTTACAGAAAAGGTCAACCGGATAATCGCCGCTATGCGGTTCACCTGTTCGACTTTAACGTCACGTTTTACGTTCAAAACGCGCAAATCGAGGTGGCTTCCATAGAAGCTTTTGTCGAAACTCCCCCACGCTGTTAATATGCTTGGACTTATTGATCGCCAATATCAACGGATAACTTTACATGCGTACCAGTCAATATCTGCTTTCTACTTTGAAAGAAACCCCTAGCGACGCAGAAATTGTCAGCCACCAGCTGATGCTGCGCGCGGGGATGATTCGAAAACTCGCTTCAGGCCTTTATACTTGGCTGCCCACAGGTGTTCGCGTCCTTCAACATGTTGAGCGTATCGTACGCGAAGAGATGAACCGTGCCGGTGCCGTTGAGACTATGATGCCTGTCGTGCAACCCGCAGATTTATGGCAAGAAACTGGACGTTGGGAAAAATTTGGCCCTGAACTGCTCCGCATCGCTGACCGCCATCAACGCGATTTTGTCTTGGGCCCTACGCATGAAGAAGTGATTACGCACTTAGCGCGTAACGAAATTAATTCTTACAAGCAACTGCCGCTCAACCTGTATCAAATCCAAACCAAATTCCGTGACGAAGTACGCCCACGTTTTGGCGTGATGCGCTCTCGCGAATTTACCATGAAGGATGCGTATAGCTTCGATATCGATAAAGCAGGCATGGAGCAAAGCTACGAAAAGATGCGTGCCGCTTACTGCGCCATCTTTGATCGTATGGGATTAGATTATCGCGCGGTGCTGGCTGATACCGGTGCAATTGGGGGGTCAGCCTCGCACGAATTCCATGTCTTGGCAGACAGTGGTGAAGACCTGATTGCTTTCTCGACGGAGTCTGAATACGCAGCGAATCTCGAAAAAGCCGAAGCGCTCGCGCCGAAAACACAGGCTGATGCGCCAACCCAAACCATGGCGTTGGTCGACACACCAAATGCCAAAACCATCGCTGAATTGATTGAGCAGTTTGGACTGCCGATCGAGAAAACGGTGAAGACTCTTTTCGTCAAAGCCTCTGAAGAGGTCGAATCTAATCTGATCGCTTTGATCATCCGTGGTGATCATGAGCTCAATGAA
Source organism: Salinivibrio sp. ES.052 (assembly GCF_900141775.1). Lineage (GTDB taxonomy): Bacteria > Pseudomonadota > Gammaproteobacteria > Enterobacterales > Vibrionaceae > Salinivibrio. Next base: position 1,709,535 of record NZ_FSRI01000001.1, read on the forward strand.
GTAAAAGCGGAAAACTTACCAGAAGTTGCCGCACCGCTCACGTTCGCCACCGAAGAAGAAATTCGCGCGCTTGTTGGCGCGGGCCCTGGCTCTTTAGGCCCCGTTAACTTACCTGCGCCCTTTATCGTTGATCGTAGTGTGGCGGTGATGAATGACTTTGGCGCTGGTGCTAACATCGACGATAAGCACTACTTCGGTATAAACTGGGGACGCGATACCGAGCTTGGCCAAGTGGTCGATCTGCGTAATGTTATCGAAGGCGATCCGAGCCCGTGTGGCAAAGGTACATTGATGTTTAAGCGCGGCATTGAAGTGGGTCATATCTTCCAGTTGGGTAATAATTACTCGCAAAAGATGAATGCAGGCGTATTAGGCCAGGACGGTAAAAATGCCATGTTAGAAATGGGCTGTTACGGTATTGGTGTTACGCGTGTTGTGGCAGCAGCGATTGAGCAAAATCATGACCAAAACGGCATTATCTGGCCTGATGCTATCGCACCATTCAAAGTCGCGATTGTGCCCATGAACATGCACAAATCTGAGCGAGTGCGTGAAGCGGCTGAAAAGCTATACGCCGATCTCTCAGCGGCAGGTATTGATGTACTCTTTGACGACCGTAAAGAGCGTCCAGGTGTAATGTTCTCTGATATTGAGCTTGTCGGCGTGCCTCACACGGTAGTGATTGGTGAACGCAGCATGGACAACGGTGTATTCGAATATAAACACCGTCGAGAGGGCGAAAAAGTGCCTTTTGCTATCGACGATGCACTGACGTTTATTCAATCTAAGCTTAGCTAAGTCGGAACTGACAGTTCCATTTTAATGCCCCGCTCTGCGGGGCATTTTTGTATCAGCTAGTTGTATCAGCTAATCGTCTCAAGCGCTTTTTGATATGCCTTTTCAGCGAAGTCCCAGTTAACCACTTTCCACCAAGCGTTGACATAATCAGGGCGCTTATTCTGGTAATTAAGATAATAGGCATGCTCCCACACATCACACCCGAGCAGTGGCTCCCCTTTCACCTCAGCAACATCCATCAATGGATTGTCTTGATTAGGTGTCGATGTAATTGCAAGCTGTCCATCTTCTTTCACCACCAGCCACGCAAAGCCTGAACCAAACTGACCAATGGCCGCCTGACTAAAGGCCTCTTTAAACGCATCAAGTGAGCCGTAGGTCGCTACAATGGCATCGTAGAGCGGCCCTTCTGGTGCACCCTTAGGGTTAGGTGTCATTGATTGCCAGTACACCAAATGATTGTAATAACCACCGCCATTATTACGGATGGCAGCAGGCAGCGTTGAAATCTCAGCAAACAAAGCCTCAAGCGATTCACCATTACGCGCCGTCTCTTCGATCGCCGCAACAAATTTATCGTAATAGGTTTTGTGGTGACGCTGATGATGAATGCGCATCGTCGCCTCATCAATGTGGGGCGCTAGCGCATCGTAGGCATAAGGAAGATCCGGAAAAGGATAAGTCATAGTGTCACTCCATTGATGATTAAGACACCACCAGCCTAGATCGAATTGATAACAATTTTCAACCTCATTATCATTAATGACATTTAGGGTCTGTGATATACCGCCGCGCGTGAGATAAAAGAGCATCTATAATCAAACTGTTAGAATGGTAATTGTGGTAAGCGTATGTCGAAAAACAAACCCAAGATTGCCTTGGTGCTCACCGGCGGCGGCGCACGTGCTGCTTACCAAGTTGGTGTACTCTCTGCTATTGCGCAGTGGTATCCGCGTGTGCATACCAGCCCTTTTTCCATTTATTGTGGAACCTCTGCCGGTGCCATCAATGCGGTGTCTCTGGCAAGCTATGCGTCATGTTTTCGACTAGGCGTCAAAAAATTGTCTTGGCTGTGGCGCCGGCTCGATACGTCTCGTGTTATTACCAGTCAACCCAGCGGCCTTATCGGCCACTTGTTATCACAAACAGGGCAACGTTTTCAGTCTCATTATCAACCTACCTTACCATTTGGTTTGCTGAATAATCGCCCTTTACGCTGCCTGCTTAATCAAACCATCAACTTTAATAAACTTAATTATCAGCTCCTTGCGGGGCATTTACACGGGCTATCCGTGACCGCCTCTAATTATCAAACGGGGCAGTCCGTCAGCTTTTTCCAAGGAGCCCCCCACATTCAACCATGGGCACGAGCACGTGCAGTTGGACGACGCAGTCAAATATCGACGGAGCACTTACTCGCCTCTTCGGCGATCCCGTTCATGTTTCCAGCATCCAGGATTGGTCATGAATTTTATGGTGATGGTGCGATCCACCAAATATCTCCCTTACGCCCAGCAGTTAAAATGGACGCAGAGCGGATTTTAATTCTCGATCTGACCACAGGTATACGACGGCCTGAACAAGTAAAACACACAGCGCCTGGTCTGGCCATGCTAGGCGGCCACCTGATGAATGCTATCTTTGCTGACACCCTTTCGGCAGATTTAGAGCATTTACAACGACTTAATCACGTTGCCCATGCTTTATCTCCCGACCAAACGGAGCGCTTAGGATTACGGCATATAGATGTCCTCCATCTTCGACCTTCCGAGCCGTTTGAGCCAATGGCAAACCGCTTTTACTCACATATGCCAATCGCCTTACGCAGTTTACTCAAACTATTAGGGATTAATGCGGGCCAAGATGCCACTTTAGCGAGTTATTTGTTATTTGAGCCGGCATATTTACGCCAGTTGATTGACATCGGTTACCGCGATGCACACAATCATCGGTCCGACATTCTTTCCCTATTGACCGATTAATTATCTATAAAACAACGCCATTAATCGCATCTACCAGCCACGACTATCATGGGCACGAAAGGCTGGCATGATTTCTGCTTTATCACTGTAAATAGACGTAATTGCATAGTTGTTGATTCTTGATGAATGCCTCGCATATAAAACAATACACAAATTCTGAAAGAGTACCGCGGATTGTTCCGCTCGGTGCCGATCAGCGTTTGTTATTGCTACAAAAGCTGCAAGGCCATCTTGATATTAAGGTGCTCTTTGAGGTTTATGCACGAGAGCTGGAAAAGCAAATCGATATCGGCCGTATTATTTGGGAGCATGATGAAACCTCCAATATTATTCGCCGCGGTGAACAACACACCTTTCGCCAGACTTTTTCGATAAAATTCAATAAGCAGCCGCTTGGTGTGCTCCAATATTCCACCCCCTATAAGCTTGATCCAGACGAAATCAGCTTACTGCACACCTATCACAAACTGTTAGCCGGCCCTCTCAATAACGCCGTCGAATATACTCGCGTGAAGAATATGGCATTGCTCGATGGTTTAACGGGCCTACACAATCGCACCAGCTTTGAACAAGACCTTCAACACGCCGTTGCCGTATGTGAACGGGAAAATATTGGACTGGTGATGGTGATGTTCGACATGGATAACTTTAAGCAAGTTAACGATACCTATGGTCATTTAGACGGTGATAAGGTACTCCGTCGATTTTCATTGCTGGTTAGAGAAGCCGTCCGTGGTAGTGATCGTTGTTATCGACTCGGTGGCGATGAGTTTGCGGTTATCTTACAACCGGCGAGCAAAACCTCCGTCAAACATGTCACAACACGCGTTAAACACTTTGTCAGTCAAGATCACCTGCTATCCAGCCATCAGATCTCCGCATCGGTCGGATTTTCTGAGTATCGACAAGGCGATAATAATCTCTCCCTTTACGAGCGTGCTGACCAGAGCATGTACCGCCAAAAGCGCGCACGTTAACGCTTTCCTCCTCCTGGTGAGATTGGGTATAGTGATCCACATCATCACTTGAGGAGACAATCATGAAAGTTGCAGACTGCTGTGATCTTATTCGCCAACGCTATGCCGAAATAGGCAGTGGCGAGCAAGGCTATATTCCCGCGGCTATCCACTGCGCGCTAAATACCCTAAACGACGTTGCACAAGATCCGTCGATTCCTGAGTCACGTCGCGACCAAGCTGCCTTTGCAGCCGCCAATTTATTGATTAGCGATCACGAGGATTAAGATGGATTTAAACAATTACGCGACCATGGATCCTGTGATGCTGATGAGCATCATCAACATGAAGCTGCGTGATGAGTTCGATGGCTTAGACGATTTGGTGCGCTATTACGATATAGATAAAGCCGCACTCTGCACTCGACTTAAAGACGCGGGGTTTGATTACCTGGAAGAAACGAAGCAATTCCGATAAATCAGGGCTAAAACGAGAAAAGCGGACATCGCGTCCGCTTTTTATCTCTATTCATCCTGTGTGCGTGTTCGCTTAACCCAGTGAAACCCACAATACCGTTGCCACTAAGAGAGGACACACGAACTTCACATAGGCAGGCCAAATTTTCCAAAACAGACTCTGTTCAATCGCTTCATAGCCCTCACGCAAGGCAGACAACTTGCGGTCACGCGCCCAGATCCACCCCCCAAATAAGCAAAACAGTAATGCAGCAACAGGCTGGAAGTATTGGGTCGCCACCTTTGCCACCAAACCGAACAAAGTACCAAAGTGGAAAACAATCACTGCACTAAACGCAGCAATCAAGCCACCGAGCACCCAGCTCGTCAGTTTACGGCTCGATCCTAAACGCTCACTGGCCAATGCAACCGGGCACTCGAGCATAGAAATAGAAGAGGTCAGCGCGGCAATCGTCATCAATAAGAAGAAGATCAAGGACACATAGGGGCCGGCGGCACCTAAACTCTCAAATAACAAAGGGAGCACGGTGAACACCAGGGTATCAGCACTTAACAAGCTACCGTCTTGACCATAAATCTCGACGCCTTGATTCATTGCAACAAACATTGCTGGCAATACCACTAAACCCGCGACCACCGCCACGGCAGTATCTACCAAGGTCACACTTAAGGCCATCTTCGGCAAGTTTTCTTTTTGACTCAGGTAAGAGCCGTAGATCAACATCGAGCATCCACCAATCGTCAGTGAAAAGAAGCCTTGTCCCATCGCGGCTAGCAATAAGTCTTTGTCCATGATCTTGCTAAAGTCTGGAATGAGATAGTGCTTTAGCCCTTCTGTCGCGCCTGGCAATGTCATGATGTAGATGAACATGGCGGCGAACAAGACAAACAATGCAGGCATTAAACGCGTTGACCAGCGTTCGATCCCTTGCTTTACCCCTGCTTGCACAATAAAAATGGTCAAAATATAAAAAAGGATAGCGCCAAACAAGTTGCGTGAGGCCGAAAAGCCTTTTAACCAAGCCGCCGCATCAGTCAAATGCAGGATATCTGCGACCGCGGCGAGTAAAAATGATACTAACCACCCCCCCACAATGCTATAAAACGCCAACACCATACAAGGCACCGCTAGGCCAATAAGACCCACACCACTGCCCAAGCGCTTCATTAGCGGGTTGTCACTTAATGCGCGCATACTATCTAGGGGGTTGGCACGACCATGACGACCAATCGCCATTTCGACCACCAACATGGGAAAAGCCACCAGTAAAATCATCAACAGGTAGACGAGTAGAAAGGCGCCCCCGCCATTGCTGGCTGCTTGTGTAGGAAAGCCCCAGATATTCCCCAGTCCGACCGCAGCTCCCGCTGCAGCAAGAACAAAGCCAATTCTAGTGCCGAATAATTCGCGACTTGATGCCATTACTGCCCACCTCATGTATCATTAGACTAGTACATTAAGTAATTCGGCGTGATTAAGCAAGTCAAGACAGCTTAACTGCTCAATTAATCATCACGAGTATGGCACCCTACTGATCCGGTGCTTATTCCGTGGTTTGTATTGGCGAACACTGCCAAACAAGTCGCCACTGCTGCCCACTCGCCGACTGGCTGACAAAATGATCCGCAACGGCAATTACGCCTTGATCATCACAGATAATCGGTTGCCGACGGCGTAACCAACTAGGGATCCCTGCTTCTTGGTAGAGTTTTTTTAGTTTACGCCGCCCTTGTCGCCCGACAGGGTGCATCGATAAGCCACTCGGTTCAAAGTGCACGTTTAGACGGGATGACGTTAGCCTTCCTAGCGCTAAACCAGACGCTATCGCCTCGTAGGGCAACAAGTGCAACTGTCCAAGCCCATCCGGTAACGTTAGGGGCTGGCCCGGAGCAAGCTCTCCCTGCCACTGCGATAAGTCGGCACAAGGCGTGACAACATAGAGTTGCTGCTGATACCGACGAATACTGACATCTGCGATGGTCAAACACGGGTTGGCATCTTGTTTGGCGTAGACCACGTCACGGATAAGTGCCTGTAACTGTGCGTAAGTGAGTACCAACTCATGGCGTTTTAGCCAATAACGAAGTAGCGCATGCGTCAATGCCGGATCCTCTTGAGGGAGTACCGCGATTGATAATGCGCCCGAATCACTGAGTGCATTTTCCACTATCGGTGCGATAAAGCGGGTCAGCAGCGAGGATTGCTCTGCACATAGGCGCTGTGTGCGTTGAACGGCTTGTCGAAAGCCAGGCCAGCGCGCACCGGCTTGCGGTAACCAGTGCTGACGTAAAAAGTTACGGTCAAAGCGGGTTTGCTGATTGCTAGGGTCATCAATCCAATTCAACCTATGGCTGCTGGCATAGCTTGCGAGGGAGGCACGTGATTGAGCTAAAAGGGGTCGCACGAGCAAGCCCTGTCCTAATGGACGCACCTCGGGCATCCCCGCTAATCCGTCGAGGCCGCTGCCACGCTTTAGCGCAAGGAAAAATGTTTCAATTTGATCATCGCTATGCTGCGCCGTTAACACTAAGCCTTCCGGCTCTAGGTGTTGTTGCAAGGCCTGATACCTTGCTTCACGCGCGGCATGCTCAATACTGAGTGCGTCGTCTAATTCAACATATTCGACCCGGTAGTCAAAGCCCGCTTGCTCCGCCCAGTGTTGACATTGTGCCGCCCATTGATCTGCCTGTGCCTGCAAACCATGGTGGACGTGAACCACCCGATAACGATGTTGTGGGTGCTGGTCACAATACTGCGCCAATAGATCCAGCAGTACCCGTGAGTCAAGCCCACCGCTCAGCGCCAAAATGATTTGTCGTGGCGTAGTCGTTAAGGGTGCTAAGCAGTCACAAAGTTGGTGGTAAAGCATAGAAATTCACTATAAAGATAATGCGCTATTGTTGCCGCCCTTGAGGAAAAAGAAAAGGGCCCACAGGCCCTTTCATACACATAAAAAAAGAGAGTGCTAACAGTAACCGTAATTAAGCAGACGTTGGTAACGGCGATCCCGCAAGCTCTCAGTATCCAAGCTTTCTAAATCAGCCAGCTGAGTCATCAGTGTTTGTTTGATGCTCTCTGCCATAGTTTGAATATCGCGGTGTGCACCACCCAGCGGTTCGCCAATCACCGTATCAATTAAGCCTAGTTCTTTCAGTCGAGGAGCCGTGATCCCCATCGCATCGGCCGCTTGCGGCGCTTTGGCAGCATCACGCCATAAAATCGAGGCACATCCTTCAGGCGAAATCACTGAATAGGTGGAGTACTGCAGCATGTTGACGTAATCCCCCACCCCAATCGCCAACGCGCCACCTGAGCCACCTTCACCGACGACGTTACAAATCACGGGCACTGTGAGGCCGGCCATTTCTTTAAGGTTACGGGCAATCGCCTCTGATTGGCCACGTTCCTCTGCACCAACGCCTGGGTAAGCGCCTGCGGTATCGATAAAAGTGATCACCGGGATATTAAACCGTTCCGCCATTTTCATCAGGCGTAGCGCCTTACGATAACCCTCAGGTTTAGGCATGCCAAAGTTGCGTTTCACTTTTTCGTTAGTATCACGGCCTTTTTGATGGCCAATGACCATAACCGGGCGTCCTTCAAGACGAGCCAATCCCCCCACCAATGCTTTATCGTCGGCATACGCACGATCACCAGCCAGTTCATCGAACTCGTGAAAAATGCGATCTAAGTAATCATAGGTGTAAGGACGCTGTGGGTGCCGTGCTAATTGAGCCACCTGCCAAGCGCCTAAATCACCGAAAATCTTTCGAGTGAGTTCTACGCTTTTTGTTTCTAATTGCTCGATTTCTTTATCCAAATTAACCGCGTCTTCTCCACCACGCTTAGACACGGCGCGAAGGGCCTCAATTTTGGCTTCTAATTCTGCGATCGGCTTTTCGAACTCTAAAAAATTAAGACTCATACCAAGAGAATCCTATTGGTCACCGCCAGTGTACGCGATACGTCACCAGCCTGGCTTAGTTAAACTCTAATTCGACTTGCTCATTGCCGAGCAAGCCTTTCAAGGTGTCGATCAATTCATCGGTTGGCGTTACGCGCCACTCAGCGCCCAAACGTAACCGTGCACGCGCATCTTCGCGCTGATAGTAAAGATTCACCGGTACCGTACCAGAACGATAAGGTGCCAGCGCATCATGAAACCGTTCAAAAAATGGGGCATCGACTTGATCGGCTATCATCGATATGCCCAAACAACGCGCATATTTTTCACGTGCCTGACTAATGTCCATGACTTCACGGGCGGTCATTTTAAGCCCCCCATTGAAGTCATCAAAGCTGACCTGTCCTGAGACCACCAGAATGCGATCTTTCTCCACCAAATCGAGATATTTGTCGAGCACGTCAGAAAAAAGCATCACTTCCATACGACCCGAACGATCATCCAAGGTCAGAATGCCCAACCGGGATCCTCGTTTCGTGGTCATCACCCGCGCCGCAATGACCAACCCTGACACCGTCGAGATCACATCGCGTTTGGTGGCATGCGCATCTTCTAACCGCCAGGTCACATAATTTTTCAGCTCTTTACGGTAACTATTAATGGGATGTCCGGTTAAATACAACCCTAACGTTTCCCTTTCCCCCTCTAGCCATATTTTATCTGGCCAAGGGGCCGCATGTGCGTAAGCATGCTCAACTTCTTCAGGCGCGTCGGTTAGTACACCAAACATATCGGTTTGCCCGTGAGCTTCTGCTTGATGGTGTTGGCTCGCAGCGCGGATCGCTTCATCCACGGACGCCATCATTGCTGCCCGATGTGGGCCCAGTTTATCCATTGCTCCCGCACGGATCAGCCGCTCAATCACGCGTTTGTTCACTTTTTTGGTATCAATGCGAGCACAAAAATCGAACAGATCACGGAAATAGCCATCCTGCTTACGAGCAGCCACAATCGTGTCAATGGGCCCCTCACCGACCCCTTTAATCGCCCCAATACCGTAAACAATCTCACCCTGATCATTCACGGTAAAATGATGAAGGCCGGCATTCACATCAGGCGGTAATACCGTCAGCTTCATTCGGCGACACTCTTCCACCAGACCCACCACTTTATCGGTGTTATCCATATCTGCCGTCATCACCGCCGCCATAAATTCAGCGGGGTAATGGGCTTTTAACCACAGGGTTTGGTAAGAGACCAGTGCGTATGCTGCCGAGTGCGATTTGTTAAAGCCGTAACCAGCGAATTTTTCTACCAAGTCGAAGATGCGCATCGCCAATTCGCCATCAATGCCGTTAGCTATCGCCCCTTTCTCAAAGATGTCTCGCTGCTTGGCCATTTCTTCTGGCTTTTTCTTACCCATTGCTCGACGCAGTAAGTCTGCACCACCCAGGGTATAACCAGCCAAGGTCTGGGCAATCTGCATGACCTGCTCTTGATAGAGGATAATGCCGTAGGTCGGCTCAAGCGTTTCTTGCAAGGACTCGTGTTGCCACTTTTCATCCGGATAAGAAACCTGCTCACGACCGTGCTTACGATCGATAAAGTTATCCACCATACCGGATTGCAAAGGTCCGGGGCGGAACAAGGCCACCAGTGCGATCATATCTTCAAAGGAATCGGGTTGGAGCCGCTTGATCAGCTCTTTCATACCACGCGATTCAAGCTGGAATACCGCTGTCGTCTCAGCTTTACGCAGCATCGCAAAGGAAGCCTGATCGGCCATCGGTATTGCGGTAATATCAATGGGATCCTGCCCTTTTGCTTTCAAGCGAGGATTGATCATGCCAAGCGCCCAGTCGATGATCGTCAGGGTCCGTAAGCCCAGGAAATCAAACTTCACCAAGCCAGCTGTTTCAACGTCATTTTTATCGAACTGGGTAACGGGGTGGTGTCCCTCACTATCACAATAGAGCGGAGAGAAATCGGTGATCGTTGTGGGGGATATAACGACCCCACCCGCATGCTTACCCGCGTTACGTGTGACCCCTTCCAGCTTCCGCGCCATGTCGATCAGCGCTTTAACTTCTTCATCATTATTATAGACTTCGACCAGCTGAGGCTCGGCCTCAAACGCCTTTTCAAGGGTCATGCCTGGATCGGGTGGCACCAGTTTAGAAATGCGGTCCACAAAACCATAAGGATGGCCCAGCACACGCCCGACATCTCGTATTACCGCTTTGGCGGCCATGGTCCCAAAGGTGATGATCTGTGAGACCGCATCACGTCCGTACATTTCAGCGACATGGTCAATCACCAAATCGCGCTTATCCATGCAGAAATCAACGTCAAAGTCAGGCATGGAAACACGTTCAGGGTTCAAGAAACGCTCAAAAAGCAGGTCAAATTGTAGCGGGTCTAAATCGGTGATCTTGAGGGCATATGCAACCAACGAACCGGCCCCCGAACCACGCCCCGGACCAACGGGAATATCGTTATCTTTTGACCATTGGATGAACTCCATGACGATCAAAAAGTAACCGGGGAAGCCCATTTGATTGATCACACCCAGTTCTCGCTCTAGGCGTGCATCATAGTCGGGACGTCGACGTGCTCTTTCTGCTTCATCAGGAAACAAAAAGGCGAGACGCTCTTCCAATCCTTCTTGCGAGCGTTTAACGAGATACTGATCAATTTCCATCCCTTCGGTCGGGAAATTGGGTAAGAAGTATTCGTTGAGCCTAACTGGCACATTACAGCGTTTGGCTATTTCCACACTGTTGGTCAGTGCTTCGGGAATATCCGCAAACAGCTCACACATTTCTTGCTCAGTGCGCAAATACTGCTCTGCACTGTAGTGTTTTGGCCGACGCGGATCGTCTAACGTAAAGCCATCATGAATGGCGACGCGAATTTCGTGAGCATCAAATTCGTCTGGCGAGAGAAAACAGACTTCATTGGTCGCCACGACGGGTAAATCATGCTCGGCAGCAAAATCCACCGCAAAATGAAGATAGACCTCTTCATCTTGGCGCCCGGTACGCACCAACTCCATATAATAAGCGTTGGGAAAATACCTTTGGTAGAAATGTGCGCACTGTTCAGCGAGCGCTTGATTGCCTTTCAGTAAAGCTCGGCCCAAATCACCCCGACAGCCACCAGACAGAACAATCAAGCCTTCGGCATGCTCAACGAGCCATTGTTGATCAATCACAGGGCGATGCTGCACATGGCCGCGCAAATACGCTTTGGAGATCAGTAAAGTCAGGTTTTTGTACCCAACTTTATTGGTGGCAAGCAGGGTTAGCTGACATAACTCATCACCAAATGCGTCAGACTGAACATTAAAGTCAGCCCCAATGATAGGCTTAACACCCACATTATTGGCGGTGTTATAGAACTTAACCAATCCACATAAATTACTGAAATCGGTCAGTGCCATGGCTGGCATGCCCATTTCCGCCACTTTTTTTACCAATGGCGGCACCTTGGACACCCCATCAACCATGGAGTAATCACTGTGGATGCGTAAGTGGACAAAACGTGGCTCAGACATAAAACTCGCTACTTCACTATGATTGGCAGAGATTAACGACGCGCACTAGTCAATGCCCAGCGCGCGTTTAACCGGCTTAAAACTCTTGCGGTGCATTGGCAGTGCACCATATTCAGCTAAAGCGGCCATATGAACTTTGGTTGGATAGCCTTTATGTTGGGCAAACCCGTAGTCTGGATACGCCGCATCCAGTAACGCCATTTCATGATCTCTATCGACTTTGGCTAAGATCGATGCAGCACTGATCTCCGCCACCCGCATATCCCCTTTCACGACTGCTTGTGCCGGCATCAGTAAGTCGGGAATTCGATTGCCATCAATCAGCGCATAATCTGGTGTGACCGACAAACCAGCTATCGCACGCTGCATCGCAAGCATAGTCGCGTGCAGTATATTGAGTGAATCAATTTCATCAGGCTCAGCGCGACCTACCGACCATGCTAAGGCTTTTTCCTTAATTTCATCATAGAGCGCGAGGCGTTTCTTCTCGCTCAATTTTTTTGAGTCGGTTAAGCCAACGATTGGTTGATGAGGGTCTAAAATCACGGCTGCCGTAACGACGGCGCCAATAAGTGGGCCACGCCCGACCTCATCAACACCGGCAATCACGTTGGCGTCTGGGTACACAAAAGGTTGTTCAATCATGGTTATCTAATAACGTTAATACTGCGTTAGCTGCGGAAACATCGGCATTTTTACGAATAGTTTGATGTAACTCAGTAAAAGTAGCCAGCAATGCTTGGTTGTCGCTATCAAGCTGCTCGCTAACAGCATCGGCCAACGCCTTAGGCTGACAGTCTTCCTGCAGCAGCTCAGGCACCAGCGGAGCGTCTGCAAGAATATTGGGCAACGAAACGTACTGTGTCTTGAGTAGCCGTTTTGCCAGCCACGCTGTCACCGGTTTAACACGGTAGCCGACCACCATAGGGCGTTTAAGCAACATACATTCTAGGGCCACGGTGCCAGAGGCCAACAATACGGAATCGGCCGCACTGATCACCTGGCGCGCCGTATCATCGACGAGGGTAAACGGCAACTCAGGTGCGATCGTTTGCCAAGCTTGCTCAAACTGTTCGCGACGGGCAGGGTTAACCAGAGCAACCACAAACCCGAGATCAGGATAACGAGTGGACAGTCGCTGACAGGCTTGTAAAAAAGGGGGCGCTAGCATCGACATCTCACTGCCACGGCTGCCGGGGAGCACAGCCAGCCAGCGCTTGCTGCTATCCAGCCCAAGGGCTTGCTGTGCAGCCTGCTTGTCGACCTGCATCGGAATACTGTCGGCCATGGTGTGACCGACAAAGGCACAAGGCACGTCGAACTTATCGTAAAATGCTTTTTCAAAGGGCAGAAACGCTAAGACAAGATCCGTGGCGGCCGCAATTTTAAAAATCCGTTTTTGTCGCCACGCCCAAACAGATGGGCTCACATAATGGACAGTTTTAATCCCAGCTTGCTTCAACGAGGCTTCTAATCGTAGATTAAAATCCGGTGCATCAATACCAATAAAGACATCGGGAGGGTTCGCTGCGAAGTATTTCACTAGGGCCGACTTCACTTTCAATAAGCGCGGTAGTCGGCCCAGCACTTCCACCAGCCCCATCACGGCAAGTTCTTCCATATCGAACAAGCTATGACACCCTTGCGCCATCATTCGCGGACCACCAATGCCCACAAACTCAATGTTTGGGTGTTGGGCACGCAGTGCCTTAATCAAGCCTTCACCTAAAACATCGCCGGAGATTTCTCCGGCGACGATTCCAACCCGTAATGGACGCTCACTCGGTAACATTAACGAATAACGCCTCGCGTTGAGCGTTCAAAGAAGTCGATGAACAACGCCAGAGCGGGTTCGTGCTCAGCTTGCTCAGCGAGCTCTTTTTTCACTTCTTCTAAGGTTTTACCGGAGCGATACATGTTTTTATACACCGCACGAATGGCACGAATGGCGGGCTTGTCGAAACCACGGCGCTTGAGGCCTTCCACATTGATGCCAAATGGCGCGCAGTGATTGCCTTGTGCCATTACATAAGGCGGCACGTCTTGAACCACAATGGATCCGCCGCCGAGCATGGCATGGCTACCAATCACACAAAATTGATGAATGGCCGACATCCCACCCACAATCGCATAATCGTCAACGTGAACGTGACCGGCCAAGGTGGCGTTATTGGCAAAAATACAATGATTACCCACCACACAGTCATGCGCGACGTGAGCATTTATCATAAACAGGTTATCGTCGCCAACCTTGGTTTCACCCTTATCCTGGACGGTGCCCCGATGCATGGTCACGCTTTCCCGAATGGTATTACGATTACCGATTTCTAGCGTGGTTGGCTCACCAGCATATTTTAAATCCTGGCATGCTTCACCAATCGAGGCGAATTGATAAATCCGGTTTTCACAACCAATACGCGAAGGTCCTTTGATCACCACATGGGTCATCACTTCGGTTCCGGCACCGATTTCCACGCCCTCTCCAACATAAGAAAAGGCGCCAATTTTTACGTTTTCACCCAGGACTACGCCGTCTTCGACAACAGCTGTGGGATGAATATAGGCAGTTTCGTGGATCACAATTAGATCTCTCTTCTTGCGCACTTCAGTTGGGCCGAGCAGACAACATCACCGTCTACTTTTGCTACGCCAGTAAAGGCTGCAATGCCGCGGCGTTCTTTAATAAACTCCACTTCTAAAACCAGTTGATCACCCGGTGAGACTGGTCGACGGAATTTAGCATTATCAATGCTTGCAAAATAGTATAGCTCGTTGTCTTTCGGCTTACCGAAGGTCTTAAATGCTAACAAGCCTGTCGCTTGTGCCATCGCCTCTAAAATGAGTACGCCAGGGAACACAGGCAACTGCGGAAAATGGCCCGTAAACTGGGGCTCGTTAACAGTGATGTTTTTTATCGCGTGAAGGTATTGCCCTTCTTCAAAATCGGTAACGCGATCAATCAATAAAAAAGGATAGCGGTGTGGTAACAGCTCTTTGATTTCATTGATATATAGAACTTGTTTTTCGCGAGTCAAGGTAGTATTCCCGTTCAAATCCAATACTGACTTCATTAACGCAAAACGGCCCGCGTTGCTAAGGCGGGCCAGTCAATCTCGGCGTTAAGCTTGTTTGTCGAGCTGATTTTCCAGCTCTTTAAGTCGCTTGTGCATCTCATCGATTTTGAGTACACGCGCGGCTGTTTTCCGCCACTCGCGGTTGGGCTGTAACGGAATCCCGGACGAATACATGCCCGGCTCAGTGATTGGCCGCATCACCATCGCCATTCCCGTGATGGTCACGTTATCTGTGATTTCCATATGGCCATTAAACACGCTGGCACCACCAATAATGCAATGCTTGCCTATTTTTAGGCTGCCTGCCATCACCGTTGCACCCGCGATTGCCGTGTTCTCACCAATCGACACATTATGCGCAATCTGGCACTGGTTGTCGATAATCACGCCGTCAGCAATTTCAGTATCATCCAATGCGCCTCGGTCAATAGTGGTACAAGCACCTATTTCAACGCGATCACCGATCACTACCCGTCCAAGTTGAGGGATTTTCACCCACTGGCCTTTATCATTGGCATAGCCAAAACCATCTGCTCCGATCACCGTGCCGGCTTGGATCAGACAATCTTGTCCTATCACTACCTCATGATACAGCGTGACATTTGCCCAAAGTTTACTTCGAGCCCCGATTTTTGCCCCTTTACCGATAAAGCAGCCGGCACCAATTTGTACGCCATCACCGATGAGTGCACCAGACTCAATCACCGCGTTGGGGCCAATCGCCACCCCTTCCCCAAAGACGGCATCGTCAGCCACCACCGCAGAGGCGGCAATATCGGTGGCACAAGCCGGCGTCGAGTCGAGAATTTGAGCAACCTTAGCATAAGCTAGGTACGGGTCTGACACCACCAAGGCATTGCCTTGGCAATACGACAGATCGCCCTCTTTTAACATCACGGCACTGGCATGGCATAACGCCAAGTTTTTACGGTATTTAGGGCTGGATAAGAAGGTAATTTGCCCTTCTCCCGCTGAATTCATCCCTGCAAGCGAGGTTATCGTTACAGCACCATCTCCATGAAGCTGTGCATCCAGTTTTTCCGCTAATTCAGCGAGAGTAATCGAAACCATGGGCTCCTCGACGATTATTTAACTGCGTTGATCACTTTTTCAGACAAGTCATCACTTGGGTTTGCATATAAGACGGCGTTAGCGTCAACCACCATGTCGTAGCCTTCTTGCTCCGCGACTTGGTCGACCGCTTTTTTCAGCTTTTTGACCAGTTTAGACTCTTCTTGACCACCACGCTTACGTTGATCTTCTTGCAAGGCTTTAACCTTCAGTTTGTAATCCGATTCCATTGATTGAAGCTTACGTTGTAGCGTCACTCGCTCATCTTCACTCATCAGCTCGCCATTACGTTTGAGCTTCTCTACCCCTTCAGACAGTTTCTCTTTCAGGCGCTCAATATCAGCCACACGATCTTTAAATTCACCGCGTAGTTTTTCATTAAGATTATTTTTTTGAGCCAGTTGCGACATCACGGCCCCTGTTGATACGTAGCCCACTTTCTGAGCCGCATCAGCCGCTGATGCGTACATGGACGTGGTCAATACCGCGACACTCAGTCCCGCTGCTTTCAAAAATGATTTCACAATAGTCTCCTTTCTGATCATCAGAATGTGCGCCCGATCGTGAAGGTAAAGAACTCTTCATCGTCGCCAGGCTGGCTAGTTATAGGTTTTGCGATGGAGAACACCAAAGGTGCCATCGGTGACATCCACTGCAGTGCCATACCGTAAGAAGCACTGATATTAGATGGATCTGAGTAGTCTTTGACGCCACTAATGCCACTGTAATCGGCAGCCGCCGATACATCATATTCAGTGTCCCACACTGATGCGGCATCAATAAACACACTGGTGCGGATTTGCTCACGCGCTTCATCCGAGGCAAACGGCGTTGGTACAATCAGTTCAGCACTGGCGCGCGCCATGGCGTTACCACCGACGGAGTCTGAGGAACCATAGCTTCCTTCATTTTTTTCAACATCATCACTATTTGGCTGAGTTGACCCACCGGCCTCATAGACTGCCTTGGGTCCAACCGAGTTCGAGCGGAAGCCGCGCAGTGAGGAGAAACCACCCGCATAGTAATTTTCATAAAACGGCAGCATATGGTCTTGACCATTAGTTTGACCATAACCATTACCATACGCGAGACGACCACGCATCAATAGCGTAAATTCATGCTCTTGCGTCAGCGGTACGTACTGGCGAATATCGTACTGCATTTTGAAATACTGGACGTCTGAGCCCGGCACTGTCATGCGGTAAGACGCTCGCTGATAGTTACCCGCGGTTGGAAAATAGCCGCGGTTAAGGTTGTTACGCGTCCAAGACACGGACATATCAAAATCATCGACTTCGAGTCCATCATTGTTCGTACGGTGATCGTCGTGGCGTTCAAGAAATTTCTCGATTTGGTAGTACTTACCAATATTTTCAATTTTGTTGTGGGTGTACCCCAGCGAGAAGTCGATCGAATTCAGCTCATCGGTCCAAAAGCCCCACGTCAGATTAGTCCCATAACTCTCGTTGGTATACTCAACAATATTCGCATCACGCGCTTCAAATTCGTTGTAGAAAACCTTACCGCCCAAACTCACTCCATCAAGAGTAAAATAAGGATCACGGTATTCCAACGTCAGGTTTTTACGGTAATCGTTGACCATGGCATTAATGCCAAAGCGATTCCCCGTCCCAGCAAAGTTATCTTGCTGCAAGCCTAGCTGTAAACTGGCACCAGATTCAGTCCCGTAACCGATACCAAAGTTGATGCTGCCTGAGTTGGCCTCTTTCACTTTATAGCTCACGTCGACCTGATCGTCAGTCCCCGGTACACGCTGCGTATCTACCTCGACATTTTGGAAAAAGCCGGTACGGCTTAAACGCTCTTTACCCCGTGTCACCGCTTTTGAATTCAGCCAGGTTCCTTCAAGCTGTCGCATTTCACGGCGCAATACTTCGTCTTTAGTGATGGTATTGCCGGAGAAACGGATATTACGCACGTAGATGCGTTTACCTGGCTCGACATTGACGGTCAGCGAGACTTGCTGATTATCATCATCGAAGGTCGGTAAGGTATTCACTTTCGGGTAGGCAAAACCGGTTTCGCCGAGTTGGCGCTTAATCGCCTCCTCAAGTGCGGTCACCTTATCGCCATTATAGGTATCACCACGGGTGAAATTGACCAACGAACGATAGATCTCTTCGTTTTGCGGATCGCCTCGAAAGTCTAGATCGGCGACTTGGTAAGGCTGGCCTTCATTGACATTGAGGGTAATATAAACCCCTTTTTTATCCGGCGAGATGGCCACTTGCGTCGATTCAACGCGGAACTTTAAATAGCCGCGATTTAAATAAAAACTGCGCAGTTTTTCTAAATCACCTGCCAAAACCTGCTTTTGATACTTTTCATTGGCTAAGAAGTTCCACCACGGCACGTCAGCACGTAGATCAAAGTTATCGCGCAGGGATTCATCACTAAAGACATCATTACCCACGAAGTTTATCTGCTCAATCTTGGCAGACACCCCTTCGGTAAACACAAACTTCAGGTCCGCGCGGTTACGCGGTAAGGGAGTGACAACCGCTTTTACTGACGCACTATACTTACCGACACTGTAATAGAAATCTTCTAAGCCTTTTTCGATGTTACTCAGCTTGGTGCGATCCAACGCCTCACCGACGCGTAGCCCGGAAGAGGTAAGGTTCTCTTTTAACTGCTCTTTTTTGATAGCTTTGTTACCAGAAAACGAGATGCTAGCAATGGTGGGACGCTCCACCACTTTAACCAGTAACGCTTCGTCATCACGATACACGCGCACATCTTCGAAATTCCCCGAGGCAAAAAGAGCGTTGATAATATCAGCAACATCCTCGTCATCGACGTTATCCCCCACACGTACCGGCATTGACAGCAATGCTGCCCCTAAGCTGACACGCTGCAGGCCCTCAAAGCGGATATCGCTGACTTCGAATGCGTCAGCATGCGCCATACTGCTGCTCACTAAAAGAGACGCTATTAATAGTTTTTTCATCGCCATGTGCTATCTGACTTATCCTTGAATACTTACCGTTTAAAGTCGGGCGAAGTCGTTAAACAATGCCACTGCCATCACCATCATCAACACGGCAGCGCCGATACGATACCCAAAGTCCTGTACACGCTCGGAAACCGGTTTTCGTGTGACAGCCTCAATCCCAAAGAACAGCAAATGGCCGCCATCCAATACAGGTAGAGGGAGTAGATTGATAATGCCTAGGTTCACACTGATCAGTGCCATAAACCCTAAAAATGAGATCAGTCCGATCTCTGCTGTCATGCCCGCGCCTTTGGCGATCGATATCGGGCCACTTAGATTATTCACGCCCACATCACCAATGATCAGCTTTTTGATCATATTCACCGTCATACCGATCACTTGCCATGTTTTACTCACGGCTTCAGGGATCGCCGCTACCGGGCCATATTGTTGTATAAAACGGTATGACTCTGGCCAAGCCGCCATTTGCGGTGCAATCCCCGCATAACCACTAACTTGTCCTTGCTGCTCACGCGCATCGGGCGTCAACACCAGTGTTTGTCTTTCGCCATCACGCGATACCGTCAACGATAACGCCTGATCTGGGCTAGCTTTAATCACCTCAACCAAGCGCATCCATGACTCGAGCTTGGTGTTATCCACCGCTACAATCTTGTCGCCTTCCTGAAGCCCTGCGCGAGCGGCGGCACTGTCTTCTACCACTTGAGCCACCGTTAAGGTGATCGCCGGCCGATAAGGCGTGATACCCAAAGTGGTTAAAGGTGATTGCTTTTCTGGATCAAACTGCCATTGACTTAAATCCAGCGGATAATCTCGATCAAATGTTGCCGCTGAGTCTGGCTTCGCGGTGAGGGTCATACTCTCATCGCCAATATGTCCGATCAACGCAAAATTAACCGCTTGCCAATCTGCGGTTTCGACGCCAGAAACTTGGGTTAGTTCCATTCCGGATTCAATTCCCGCTTCAGCAGCTATCGAGTTGGGGGATATTTCACCAATGATGGGCTTAACGGCAGGGACGCCAATCATCATTACTATCCAGTAAGCAAAGACAGCAAAGACAAAGTTAGCGATGGGACCGGCGGCAACGATCGCACTGCGTTGCCACAAAGGCTGATTATTGAACGCACGAGGTTTATCCTCTTCAGAAACCACTTCAATACGCTCATCAAGCATTTTGACGTAGCCTCCCAACGGAATTGCCGCAATCACATACTCGGTATGGTCTTTACCATACCAGCGCCATAGCGCTCGGCCAAAACCGATAGAAAAACGCTCAACTTTGACGCCGCAGCGACGGGCGACCCAAAAATGGCCATACTCATGAATTGCCACCAGTACCCCAAGGGCAACGATAAACGCCGCCGCATTCCATAGAAAAGCGCTCATTTTGCCACCTTTGAAATCTGCTCATTTGCAGTGATACGCGCTATTCTATCCAGCTCAAATAAGCAATCCAAGCTTGTTGGCGTGGGAAGCGATGATTGGGTCAATACCTGCTCATTGATATGCGCAATATCCATAAAACCTATTTTCCCTGCTAAAAACGCCGCTACGGCCTGTTCATTCGCCGCATTCAAGCTAGTCGTTGCCGCTTGTCCCTGCTCACACGCTTCCATGGCGAGAGATAAACAAGGATAGCGGTTGGCATCTGGCGCCATAAAGGTAAATTCCCCAATTTGGGTAAAATCCAGTGGTGCGACGGATGTTTGAACACGCTCGGGGTAGCCCATTGCATGTGCAATCGGAGTACACATATCCGGGGTGCCTAGCTGCGCGAGGACAGAGCCGTCGCACATTTGTACCATGGAGTGGATGACCGACTGAGGATGGATCACGACATCGAGTTGATCGGCTTGAGCATTAAAGAGCCAGCGCGCCTCTATATACTCCAACCCCTTATTCATCATGGTGGCGGAGTCGACCGATATTTTAGGGCCCATCGACCAATTCGGGTGGGCAATCGCTTCTGCAACACTGACTGCCGCGAGGCTTTGCGGATCGCGATAGCGGAATGGACCGCCAGAGCCAGTCAGCAAAATTTTACTGACGCCCTCTGCATGCAAATCACAGCGTCCCGGTTGTTGTTGAGCACGATCGGGTAGGCATTGAAAAATTGCATTATGCTCACTATCAATAGGGAGCAGCTCTGCGCCATATTGATACACGGCATCGATAAAGAACTGCCCAGACATCACCAACGCTTCTTTATTGGCCAGGAGGACACGCTTACCCGCTTTCACCGCTGCCATGGTCGAGGATAAACCAGCGGCTCCCACAACGGCAGCCATGACCATATCAACATCAGGGAGTGACGCGAGGTGGGATAGGCTCTCCTCCCCCGCGAGCACCTCGGTGCGTAGCCCTTTTGCACACAAAACCTGACGCAGTTGTTGTGCAGCATCGTGATTGGCCATCGCCGCGTAAGCAGGTTGCCAATAAACACACAAGGCAACCATTTTCTCTACATTGGTATGGGCCGCCAACGCCGTGACTTCAAACTTTTCAGGGTTGGCTTCAACCACTTTTAACGTACTGGTGCCAATAGACCCAGTTGCGCCTAATACGGTGATTCTTTGCATGTCGAGGACTCGTTTCACTTAATTCGCAAAGGCGAAGTACAACACGGTAAAAACGGGGAACGCCGCCGTCAGGCTATCGATACGATCCAGGATACCACCATGCCCAGGAAGCAGATTACCACTGTCTTTGACCCCCGCCACACGTTTGAACATGCTCTCGGCCAAATCACCTAGCACAGACGCCAAGGCTGTCACGATCGTAATGCCCAGCAGTACAGCCACATTGGCAAAATGGATATTCAACAAATGGGCACCAAGCCAAGTCACGGCCACAGCCGCGGTGAGTCCACCGAGCAGCCCTTCCAGCGTCTTATTCGGACTCACCGCAGGGGCCATTTTATGCTTACCAAACTTTTTGCCCGCGAAATAGGCACCGCTATCAGCGCACCAGACGAGAACAAAGACTAAGAGCACTAATTTAGCACCATAAAAGGTAGAAAACTGATAGTCGGTGGCGCGCAATAACAATACACTCCACATAAAGGGCAGCATAGTCAGTAAGCCAAAGAGTAACCGGAGTAACTTACTGTGCGTCCAATAGGCCCCTGAACGCGGAAACGCGAGGACTAACAGTGTCGCGAACAACCACCACGCCGCCCCTGTGGCCGCCAACGCGAAGGGGGGTAACGTGACATGCCCTAACGCCATGGCACCAAAAGGGAGACTAAATAGGGAAAGCGCCAGCGCTGCGGCGGGGATAATAAAGGTTAAAAGGCGTGATGACGCCGATACAAATTGCGTCCACTCCCAAAGTCCGATCAGAGTGACCACCGCTATCGCTGCAACAAACGCAGGAAACGGTAAGTAGAATACTCCCGCGACCACTAACGGGACTAACAAGGCCGCGGTTAAAACACGTTGTTTGAGCAAACTGATTCCTCGTAGTTACTTATCCGTTGTTATCATGGCTTTGATCTGCTCGCCTGTGCAGCCGAATCGTCGTTCACGATTGACATACCAAGCCACCGCATCATACAAACTCTGTTCGTTAAAATCCGGCCAATACTGCTCAGTAAAACATAACTCGGCATAGGCGGCTTGCCACAAAATAAAATTACTGATGCGACATTCGCCACTGGTGCGGATCATTAAATCCACATCAGGCAAATCTGCCAGCATTAAATAACGCGCAATATCTTGTTCACCGATATCATTCGGTTGCAACTGTCCGGTGGCGACCTCTTCGGCAACGCGACGTGTTGCCTGGGTAATATCCCACTGTCCACCATAGTTAGCGGCAATATTCAGTACCAAGCGATCATTCTTCGCCGTTAGCGATTGGGCTTCGGCGATTTTCGCTTGCAAAGAGGGGCTGAATCGAGAGGTATCGCCAATGATGCGTAGTTGCACACCATGGCTATCTAGCCGTTTGACTTCACGTGACAGCACATTGATAAATAACTCCATCAAGACGCTGACTTCATCTTCTGGTCGACGCCAATTTTCACTGCTGAACGCAAATAAAGTCAGGGCTTTTACCCCAAGTTCAGATGCCGCCTTAACGGTTTTACGTACCGCTTTGACACCCGCTTTGTGGCCAAACACTCGGGCTTTGCCTCGTGCCTTAGCCCAGCGCCCATTACCATCCATGATTACGGCAATATGCTGCGGTAGGGCGGCAGATTCGATCTGCGCATCAAGAGACTGGGAACTCATGTTTCTCCTTGGCAAATAAAAAGCGCTGTACTGCACGCACAGCGCTTTAGCATTGGCGGTAAAGTCTAATGAGATTTAGACTTCCATCAACTCTTTTTCTTTTGCATCAAGAAGTGCATCAACATTCTTGACCGCTTCATCGGTCAGCTTTTGAATATCATCTTGCGCGCGGCGCTCATCGTCTTCTGAAATTTCTTTGTCTTTCAGCAGCGCCTTAAGATCACTGTTGGCGTCACGGCGAATGCTACGCACAGCCACACGGCCTTGCTCACCTTCAGCACGGACAACCTTGACCATATCTTTACGACGCTCTTCAGTCAAAGGTGGCAAAGGAACACGAATAACAGTGCCAGCAGAAGCAGGGTTAAGCCCTAAATCTGAAGTCATGATCGCCTTTTCAACCGCTTGGGTGACTTGCTTGTCGTAAACGCTGATCGCTAGAGTGCGTGCATCCTCGGCGATGATAGATGCCAATTGGTTTAAAGGCGTTTGCGCACCATAGTATTCGACAGTGATGCCTTCAAGTAAGCTTGGATGAGCACGCCCAGTACGCAATTTACCGAGAGTATGCTTAAGCGCGTCTACACTTTTATCCATACGCGCTTTGGCGTCGTCTTTTATGTCATTAATCACGGGAATATCCTTGCGATTGAATTAGTTTGTAAGATTATGCCACCAATATCGGCTTAGCTGTTAGTGATCAAGGTGCCTTCTGCCTCACCCATCACGACACGGCGTAATGCACCTGGCTTATTCATGTTAAACACACGAAGCGGCAATTTATGATCTCGTGCCAATGTAAATGCGGCCAAATCCATCACTTTCAACTCTTTTTCTAAAACATCTTGATATGTCAGTGAATCGTATAATGTGGCATCCGGGTTTTTGGTTGGGTCATCGCTGTATACGCCATCGACTTTGGTGGCTTTAATCACAATGTCCGACTCGATTTCGATACCACGTAAACACGCAGCTGAGTCCGTGGTAAAAAACGGGTTGCCTGTCCCCGCGGAAAAAATCACCACGCGGCCATTACGAAGCTGGCTGATAGCTTCCGCCCAATTATAGCTATCACATACACCATTAAGAGGAATGGCTGACATGACTCGTGCGTTCACATAGGCACGATGAAGTGCATCACGCATCGCCAAGCCGTTCATCACGGTGGCTAACATACCCATGTGATCGCCCACAACACGGTTCATCCCTGCCTCAGCAAGACCCGCACCACGAAACAGATTACCGCCACCGATGACCAATCCTACCTGAACACCCAGCTCGACCAATTCTTTAACTTCTTGTGCCATGCGATCAAGCACGGCCGGATCGATACCGAACCCATCTTTGCCCTGCAGGGCTTCACCGCTGAGTTTAAGTAAAATTCGTTGATATGCAGGCTTAGGATTTGTAGTCATTTCACTACCTTTCTATTAGGCACTAATTAGGGAAGATGGTTATGGAAGACCGCGGCGAGCACCGCGGTCTGAGTCAAAAGACTTAGCTTTGTTGTACTGCAGCCACTTCTGCAGCAAAGTCTACTTCTTCTTTCTCGATGCCTTCGCCCACTTCAAAACGGATGAAGTTGGTCACTTCTGCACCTTTTTCTTTCAACATTTGACCCACCGTTTGTGATGGATCCATCACGAATGCTTGACCCGTTAGAGAGATCTCGCCGGTGAATTTCTTCATGCGGCCAACAACCATTTTCTCGGCGATGTCAGCAGGCTTGCCTGATTCCATTGCGATATCAACCTGAATTTTTTTCTCTTTTTCTACCACATCGGCAGGCACATCTTCAGGGTTAACATAGTCAGGCTTAGACGCCGCAATATGCATTGCTACGTGCTTGATAGTCTCTTCGTCCGCTTTTGCAGCAACGATAACACCGATGCGGCCACCGTGACGGTAAGAGCCGACTTTCTCGCCTTCGATGAATGAAACACGACGGATGTCCATGTTTTCACCGATTTTCGCAACCAGATCAGCACGCTGCTGTTCGAATTTTTCTTTCAGCGCGTCGATGCCGAGGCTTTCAGCCAGTGCAGCTTCAGCCACTTGGTCAGCAAATTCAGCAAAGCTTGCGTCTTTAGCAACAAAGTCAGTTTCACAGTTGATTTCAACGATTGCTGCTTTGCCGTCGCCTTCTTTCACTAGAATGACGCCTTCAGCGGCAACACGACCAGCTTTTTTCGCTGCTTTTGCTGCGCCACTTTTACGCATGTTTTCAATTGCCACTTCAATATCAGCATTTGCTTCTACGAGTGCTTTTTTACATTCCATCATGCCAGCGCCAGTGCGCTCGCGTAGTTCTTTAACCAGGGCAGCGGTAACAGTTGCCATTGTTCAATCCTCGATTCGAAACTATTTTGGGTAAAAAACAGGGGCCCAATATCGGCCCCTGCTAACCATACTTAGCTTACAGTATGAATAATGACACACTGATGGCTAAGAACGCTCACAAGGAGCTGTCATCTTACTCAGCGACTTCAACCAGCTCGTCTTCTGCTTGCGCAACGATGTCTTGGCTACGGCCTTCTTTGTAAGCATCAGACGCTGCGTTCAGGTACAGTTGGATAGCGCGAATTGCGTCATCGTTACCTGGGATTACGTGATCAACGCCGTCTGGGTTAGAGTTAGTATCTACCACTGCAAATACTGGGATACCCAGGTTGTTCGCTTCTTTGATTGCAATGTGCTCGTGATCAGCATCAATAACGAACATTGCATCAGGCAGGCCGTTCATGTTCTTGATACCACCCAGTGATTTGTCAAGTTTTTCCATCTCACGGGTGTAGGTCAAAGCTTCTTTTTTAGTCAGCTTCTCAAACGTACCGTCGGTAGACTGGTTTTCCAGATCTTTCAGACGCTTGATAGATGTACGAACGGTTTTCCAGTTGGTCAGCATGCCACCCAACCAACGGTTGCTTACATAAAACTGCTCGCAGTTTTCTGCTGCCGTTTTTACCGCTTCGCTTGCTGCGCGCTTAGTACCAACGAACAGGACTTTACCTTTACGCTCACCGATTTTTGACAATTCAGCCAACGACTCGTTGAACATTGGTACAGTTTTCTCAAGGTTGATGATGTGCACTTTGTTACGTGAACCAAAAATGAAAGGCTTCATTTTTGGGTTCCAGTAGCGAGTTTGGTGACCGAAGTGTACACCGGCCTTGAGCATGTCGCGCATTGAAACAGTAGCCATGATAAATTCCTCTTGGGGTTAGGCCTCCACATATCCCATTCACCGACCCGCTAATGGGCACCCCGGTCAATGTGTCGATATGTGTGTGATTTAAATAAAAAGTTATGAGTGAAGACTGTCAAACTGAAACCTAGCGTCGCTAAATTGATCACAATGACGGTTTTCGGCGCGCTTTATATCACAAAAGCACGCCTATAATCCAGCTAAATCGTGTATTCAATTCACCCCACCAGCCCGTCGACACGCTGCTGATTAGATCCCTTTCTGTTTCCAGAAGACACATGGCTTGATACCATATAGCTACCGCCATACGGCAGCCTATCCCGAATGACTGTGAAAAGCGTAGCAGGGCTACGGCTGCTGTGCGCAATGATATGATGTATGAAATTACCCACATGTTGATTAGCACCGTATCATTGCGCTATCCGAATAAAGTGAGAAAGCAAAATGACAATCCCAATTAAAACAGAAGAAGAAATTGAAAAGATGCGCGTGGCCGGTCGCCTCGCCGCTGACGTGCTCGTCATGCTCGGGGAGCACGTTAAGCCCGGTGTCACCACTCGTGAGCTAGACGACATCGCTCATAAATATATGACAGAGGTCCAGGGTACGATTCCTGCGACCTTGGACTATCACGGTTTTCCTAAATCAATGTGCACATCAATCAACCATGTTGTCTGTCATGGCATCCCGTGTGATGAAGACGTGCTGCAAGACGGTGATGTTGTCAACATTGACGTGACCGTGATTAAAGATGGCTACCATGGCGATACCTCAAAGATGTTTTTAGTGGGTGATGTCTCTCTCGAAGACAAACGTCTTTGCCGTGTCACTCAAGAAAGCCTGTATCATGCCATCAAGAAAGTAAAACCAGGTACAACGGTAGGTGATTTAGGCTCCGCGATTCAAAAGTTCATCAAAAACAGTAATACCCGCTACTCGATTGTAAAAGAGTACTGCGGTCATGGCATTGGCGCGAGCTTCCACGAGGATCCCCAAGTCGTGCATTACAAAAATAATGACCGCACCCTGCTTAAACCTGGCATGTGCTTTACCATTGAACCTATGATTAATGCAGGTAAATACGGTACCGTACTCGACGAAGACGATGGTTGGACGGTGTATACTATCGACGGTAAAAAATCGGCCCAGTGGGAGCATACCCTGCTAGTGACTGAAACCGGAGTAGAGGTCTTAACGCTGCGAGAAGAAGAAAGCCTTCCGCGTTACATCAACCCCTAATCCACCCCATAAAAGCCGGTTCCATTCCGGCTTTTTTTTGCGCAAAGGACTGCCATGACAGACACAGTGATTACGCCACAGCTCTTAGGGGATGAACAGCTCGCTCCCGTGACTTTAAAAGCACAGTTCCAGCAACTGCTTGAGCAACAAAAGCAGGATTTTTTGGCTAATGTGCCAGTCGCAGAATTGGTTTACCAACGCACCGATTATATGGATGCATTGTTGGCAAGATTATGGCGTCACTTTGGTTTCGAGCAATCCTCACTCGCATTGGTCGCCGTAGGGGGCTATGGGCGGCGCGAATTACACCCACTGTCTGATATTGACTTATTATTGCTCTGCCCAACACCGCTAGATACACAACAGCAACAACGTCTCAGTGATTTACTCACACTGTTGTGGGATTTAAAACTTGAAGTGGGCCATAGCGTGCGGACCGTCGACGAGTGCATTCATGTCGGGCTGGATGACTTAACCGTCGCCACCAACCTACAAGAATCTCGGCTTTTGTGCGGTAATGCTCAACTTTTCGAAGCACTGGAAACCCGTGTGCATGATGACAGCTTCTGGCCCAGTGAACGCTTTTACCAAGCCAAAGTTGAAGAACAAAAAGCCCGTCATCGTCGCTATCATGATACGGCTTATAAACTCGAGCCCGATCTCAAACTCAGCCCAGGTAGCCTGCGCGACATTCATACCCTATCTTGGATCGCCCGCCGCCATTTTGGTGCCACCAGTTTGCGGGAAATGAGTGACTTTGGTTTTTTGACCGATGCCGAGTTTCGCGAACTGAACGAATGCCAAAACGTGTTATGGCGGATCCGCTTCGCACTCCATCTAGAGCTACGCCGCTACGACAATCGATTGACATTTGCACACCAAACATCGGTGGCGGAACTGCTCGGCTACCGCGGTGAAGGCAATCGCGCGGTCGAAACCATGATGAAAGATTTTTTTCGTACCTTGGGGCGTGTGGGTGAGTTAAATAAAATGCTGCTTCAGATCTTTGATCAAGTGATCATTGATAACGGCCACACTGGCGACGTTGAAGTATTAAGTGACGATTTTCAGCGTTGCGGACGCACGATTGAAGCGCGCAAACCCGCGCTATTTCAAGCTCGGCCAGAGACCATTCTGGATATGATGCTGCATATCGCTAACGATACCTCTATCGAAGCAATTGCGGCCCCCACATTACGCCAACTACGTACGGCAAGACGGCGGCTTAATCACTTTTTGTGTCAGCAAGAAGACGCTCGAGAGAAGTTTATGGCCTTGGTGCGTCACCCCAATGCTCTGCACAAAGCCTTTGGCTTAATGCACCGCCACGGGGTGATGTCCGCCTATCTCCCGCAGTGGAGTCAAATCGTCGGACAAATGCAGTTTGACTTGTTCCACGTTTACACCGTCGATGAGCACACCATTCGCCTGCTCAAACATATGCGTTTGTTCGACGACGAAGCAAATCGTGAGCGTCACCCTATTTGTTGTGATGTTTTCCCCCGCCTGGCACGGCGCGAGCTTTTACTGGTTGCAGCCATTTTCCATGATATCGGCAAGGGACGCGGTGGCGATCATAGTGAAATTGGCGCCATTGAGTCACATGACTTTTGCTTAGAGCATGGCCTGTCAAAACCAGAAGCGAACATTGTTAGCTGGCTCGTCCGCAATCACTTACTGATGTCAGTCACCGCACAGCGCCGCGATATTTACGATCCTGATGTGATCACCGACTTTGCCAAAGAAGTACGAGATGAAGAGCGACTGGATCTACTGCTGTGTCTGACGGTGGCAGATATTAATGCGACCAACCCAGATTTATGGAACAGTTGGAAGCGGACACTGATCGCGGAACTGTATTACTCGACACAAAAAGCACTACGCCGTGGCTTAGAAAACCCACCCGACGTGCGTGAACGCATCCGTCACAACAAGCACCTAGCCGCCGCTATGTTGCGTAAACAAGGCCATAGCCCCAGAGACATTGAAGTCTTGTGGCAGCGCTTTAAAGCGGACTATTTTCTTCGCCATACCCATAAACAAATCGCATGGCATAGTGAGCATCTACTGCATCATACCGACGAAAAACCGCTCGTGCTCGTCAGTAAAAAAGCGACGCGGGGGGGCACAGAAATATTCGTCTACTGCCAAGATAGGCCCAGCTTATTTGCCCGAGTGGTTGCTGCTTTGGACAAGAAAAACCTCAGTGTCCACGACGCACAGGTAATGACTAGCAAAGATGGTCATGCGCTTGATACCTTTATGGTATTGGATCAGAACGATGAGGCTATCCCATTAGACCGTCACCCGAGAATCATTGAAGGCGTTGATAAGGCACTTGGCGAAACGGGAAAAATTACCATCCCTAAACGTCGCGCCTCGCAAAAGCTTCAACATTTTTCAGTCAAGACCCAAGTGCTTTTTTTACCTACTAAGAACGGGCGTCGCACCCTGATGGAGCTGGTCGCGCTCGATACGCCTGGATTGTTGGCACGCGTAGGGGCGGTGTTTGCTCGGCAAGATGTATGTGTCCACGCTGCGAAGATTACGACCATCGGCGAACGCGCGGAGGACTTTTTTATTGTCACTGACGCACACAACCAAGCGCTCACGTCAGAGCATCAAGCGCAATTAAAGGCGGCACTCGAAAAAGCCCTTACACGAGCAAAATAACATGATTAAGCGGTGAGTACTGTGCTCACCACGATAACGATGTCTAACCATGAGGTGACTATGTACCAACAGTTAAAAAACATCGGTGTTGAACATCCTGAAAAAATCGAGCGCTACTCGCTACGCCAAGAAGCGAGTTATGACACGCTCAAAATTTATTTTAGTAAACAAAAAGGCGATCTTTTTGCACGGAGCATGAAGTTTAAATACCCACGACAACGCAAAAATGTGGTGGTCGATAGTGGCACCGGCCGCTCACGGGAAGTCACGGAGATCAACCGTAGTCTTTCCTTGGTCATTGATGAACTCGATCAAATTGTCCAACACGAGCACACTGAGCAAGATGTGAAACAGAAAGTGCTCACAGACTTACGTCACTTAGAAAAAGTGGTCACCAGTAAGATCGCAGAAATTGAAGCAGAGCTAGATAAACTTTAATCGACGATACAAAAAACATGGGTAGCACAATAGGGTGAACCACCCTATTGTGATGACGAAGGCGCTTCCCAACCCAGTGCGTACAAGATGTGTTGCCAGGTTGTATCCACAGGCGCATGAATATTAATAAGTGCACCGCTTACTGGATGCGTGAGGGTCATCTCGCTGGCATGTAATAGCAGCTGGTGACAATTAAAATGCTCCCGGAATACCCGATTATGTCGACCATCGCCATGGGTGGTATCGCCGACAATCGGATGGCTTAAATGATGCATATGACGACGCAATTGATGCTTACGTCCAGTATGAGGCTGCATTGCCACCAGGCTATAGCGACTGGTCATATATCGTCCAGTTGCTATCGGTAACTCAACCGTCGCCAGAGGCTGATAATCAGTCACCGCCGGCTTTGCCGTCGGTGGTTGACTGGCATGTTTATCCGCTATTTTGTCTTGTTCTTCCACCAGCGGGTAATCGAGTTGGCCGGCATCGGAAACCCAGCCTCGTACAATGGCATGGTAAGCTTTTTTGACCTGCCCTTCGGCAAACTGTGGCATCATCTGAGAGGCCACCTCACTAGATAACGCAAACACC
Source organism: Salinivibrio sp. ES.052 (assembly GCF_900141775.1). GTDB lineage: Bacteria > Pseudomonadota > Gammaproteobacteria > Enterobacterales > Vibrionaceae > Salinivibrio. The sequence goes on from NZ_FSRI01000001.1 coordinate 1,740,717, forward strand.
AAGACCCCGGATGTGGGCTTATCGAGCCGGTGCAGAGGGTAAACGTACTGACCGATCTGATCCCGCAATGTTTGCATCACAAATCGGGTTTCCCCTTTGTCCAACCAAGAACGATGGACCAGCATCCCTGATGGTTTATTCACCACCACCAAATACTCATCTTGGTATAAGATGTGAAGCGGTGTGTCTGTCATTGATCGGAAAACAAGTTATCAATGCGAACAACAACGGCAACCACATCACCGTGGCCTGCATGCCCTTTCATTGCTTCTTCCACGTACGGTGAGATTTCGAAGTTACGTGGTAAAGTTTGCTCTGTATCGATAAGTGCTCGCATATTAGGCACAAAAATCCATTGCAACCATTCGTGACATAAAAGTGTGTCGACGGCAAACGGTTCGGTGCTGGCCAAACGCTCCGCAGACGGTGGCGTCGACTGCCATAACGCGTGATCGTTTAGCACTTGTTCTAGTTCATCAAGGAGTGGTTCACATTGTTGGCGAAGAGTCATTGACAACCTCATCATCATTCGAAAGATAAAGCGCGAAGCATAGCACGAACCGATCAAAGACAACATCAACAAGGCGAGCATAGCAGGGATAAAAACTGATATACTCGCGGCTAATTAAGCGATAACGAAGAGCGGATATCATGCAAACGGTTCACGCCCTCAGCACCCTATTTGATCAAGCAGGTTGCCAATTCAGTGTCTATGATTTAGGCCGCCGTGTTTGCCGCCTAAATGATACATCATTTCGTGCCGTCGAAGACAATCAACAACCTTACCCTCATCCATTACGCCAACACGCCCATATGGCCGTGGCTTTTTGGCCACAAGGTGGCGCACCTTGGGTATGGTTTTTAAAAATGCCTTTAGATGAGCGAGGGTTATTAAATCACACCGCAATGGGTGATTTCCTTCAGTATGTCAGCGCTGCAATGGGCGAGAGTCTGACCGCAACGCCAAATAAAGCACAGCGAGAAAAATTAGCCACTAATCCTTATACCTTTACCCCTACGGATGACAAAATGGCGATGTTTCATGCTGCACTGACTTATCAGCTCGGCCGTCCCGCTAGTCAGTACTATGATCATGCTCAGCATTATTTAAATGGCGAATTAGGCTGGGATAATTGGCAAGGTGTCGGCCTACAGGGGCTGGCAGATACGTGCGTACGCATGCAAGAACAAAACAATGCGACCCGAGTACGCAAAGCACTCAACAATCTACCCACTACACCACTATACGCGCTGCTTGGTTGCTTAGAGCACTGTGACGTTAACGACAAACTGGCGGGCAATTTACGCGAAATGTTCACGCGTATGTGCCAAAGCCGAGAAGTCGATATCTTTTTGGTGAGTGCATTACTTCGAGCTCACGCCGGCGCGCCAAACGCCACTCGTCACCTTTTCATTGAGGCCGTACTCGAGAAACCAGAGCTACAGCATCGAGAAATATTTGTCGCAATAGCTGGTCGCTGTTGGCAAAGTTTGACTGACGATACCGTCCTCGAACGCTTCTTGATCGCCTTGGCGAATCAACACGACTCAGCATTCTTTCAGCAAATTTACGCTGATTTAGTCATGCTGCCGCCACTACGTGGTGCATTATTAAATCGATTGTATGGCAATACATCTCCAGCGCTGACTCAAGCAATGGCTCAAATGCAACAGGCCGTGACGCGACCCTCATGATCACTGATCTTTTGACAATCTTACTGGTGATATTCGTCGCACTGTTGTTTTGGCAACAGCGACGACAATCCGAGCAAGCCCATCGTCACATTCATCGGTATTGTCAGCGAATGGAGTTACAGTTGCTGTCGATCGCACGCGGGCGTCATGCCATGATTAAGACCGAACACGGTTGGCGTTGGGTGACGCATTACTGGTTTGAGTTTTCAGCAACTGGCCACGATCACTACACCGGCCAAGCGCAACTCAGTGGGCTAAAGCTCAAAGCCATTGAGACACCTGTACATGCTATGCCTAGCCAATAGAAAGTGACTCTCTACCGTGCCGATGTTGTCGGCCATAAAAAGTTGTGATGATTCGATAAGAAGAGAATTCGCACGTTAAGATAAGCTGTACTAGACTAGAAGTATGATGCACACGCGGACGCTGTGTTTAGCAGAGCGTGACAGGGAGTCACCGATGTGTCGAGCCAACAGCCTCGGCCGCCGGCTTTAAAAAGGAAAGGGCGCAGCTTGCGCCGCGCCCTAGAGTTTTACTTGCAGCCATCCTGCTACTAAAAGGTGCTCCCTGCATCATTCCTTGATCAGTCGCCGATTCCTTCAGCGTCGTTCCATGTCTCTCCGTCTTGGAGGTGTCCTTTCGTCATCCTGACAAACCGAAATTCCCATTTCCGATAAGCTCTCCATCCTGGAGGTGTCCATGACTTCGTCCTGAAGTGGTCCTTAAGCCCCCATCCTGGGTTGTCCTAAGTCTTCCTGACTTACAAGCTTCCTGCTTGTAAAGAACGGCTCCATCCGTTGTCCTTTTTGCAATCCTTGCCAGCGCTTCATCCTGAAGTACTGCCTCATCCTGAGGTACCAGATCCTTGGTGATTCCTGTTCCCTGTGTCAGTTCCCTTCCGACACCCATAAGATTACGCGAATGAGCATTTGGAACAAGTCACTGTCACGTGCTTTATCTCTCACTTTCAACCCAAAACAGAAGGTTTGAATTTAACTTGTTGATTTTAATTGAAAAAAATAAAAATAATACTGATTATCTCAGTGAGATTCTGCTTATGTCCCACGCGCTTGTGAGAGATCTCTTACGCAGGGAGAGGGCTTTTATCTCAGGTTCAGTTTTTCTCGTGTACTCGTGAAGAGGATGCGGAGGTATAACGCTCTAACAATTGCTATAGTGAGGATGACCCGTATCACACTGTAGGAGGCACGATGGAAACCTTCCAACACGACTTACAGCACCTATTTGAGCAACTCGGCTTGTCGACAGATAAAACAGCTATCGAACATTTCTTATCAAGTCACTGCTTGGTAGACGGACAAACTCTGGTCGACGCCCCTTTTTGGAATACGGCGCAACGTGCATTCATTGACGAGGCAATAAAAGACGATGCCGACTGGGCAGAGCAGGTTGATATGCTTGATGCGCTGCTGAGAAAGCCCTAACCTTGCTTTTTCATGGTATCGCTAGGATTGACTGATGAGCTATCAAGCAGAACTAGAGCGAGCACTCAAGGTGCTTGCCGCAAAAGGACAGAGCGCCACTGTGGCAACATTAAAAGCCCAGCTCAATACGCAAGTTCCCTTACCCTTGATTATCCAAGCGGTGAAAAGCGCGAAGACTAACACCCCGCTGCCACAGCTGCCTACCGTTGACGTGGCGGTGTCTGACACTGAGCGTATTAGCCAACTCGAACGGCAGGTTGCCGACTTGAGCCAACGATTAGCGACGCTCGAAACGCAGTGCGAAACCCCCTGACAACACACGGGTGCTATACCCCTCACTGGCTCAGGGCTACGACAATTTAAAGTCCCAAGAAAGATTAGAGACCAAGCGGCAATTATCACACTTAAATAAGAAAATATCGTGTAGCGGGCTCTCAAGCCGCCAAGGCTGACCGCACTTGGGACATGGACGGTTAAGCTCGCTCTCTTTATCCTTCCCGCCAACACGATATTGATAATAATAAGTCGGTGTGCCGGTTAAGTACTCTATTCGCCCACGTAGGTCCCAACCGCGTTGAAATAAACGCGTGTTTGGGTTTTCAATTTCTTTTAAGCCTGCAAATTCGGCATCACTCGCCCCTGCCATCTGTAGTTCATCACACGCTTGCCACTCCGTTTGCCACTTAATCACCGCTTTATGATCACCATTAAACGTCGCCGGTAAGCGATACAGCGGGATCGGTAACAGGGAGTCCCCACAACGCAACGGTGAGCAGGTATGCACAAACGTTGTGTAAAGCACCTGCCAGCTCGGTGAGACACTCGATGCCGCCTGCTCGGAGTTCAGGTCACGACCCAATAGACGCACCTTGGGCTGGGTCAAACACGCATCTGCCAGTTGTTGCAACGCCTGTTTGACTTGTGGACTGTTAAATTTAGGCTGCAACGCTTCCTCATCAGGACAGACAACACGTAGCTGAAACTGACCATCTTGCATCAAGATAGGAAACTCTCGCCCAAGCACTTGGCCGTTATAACGAAGCGCATCCATTAACCCATTAAGCGTACGATCGACCGCGCTAACGGTCGTGTTATCAAAGCACTCAAAGGTAAGCTCAGTTAGGATCATGTCACATCAACCTCCAAAGCTGCGATAAATGCCTCGGTATCTGGTGCGATCACGTCTCGCGTCCCTTTATTAAGCGCTTCTCTCACTACCTTTCCGCTCATGTTATCAATAGAGATAATGGTCATTTCATCATCAGTGGTCGCAATAAACACACTTGGGGTCAACTTACGCTGACGTTGCATCATGAGGTGCCCCAATATATTTTCTTGTAAACGCGCCAAGTCCTCATCACTCCAGACTTGAACCAAGCTGATCGCTTCACCCTGAAAACGAACGGGCAAATCAGCACAGTAGAGACCGTTATAAAAATCTTTGATATCACTATGTAAACGCAGCGCTATAGCCTTTTCCACGTTCGCAAAGTCTGCGGGCGTATCACGCTTAACCGGCTTCCACTGCACTTGGTGCGCATTCTCGCTAACGGTACACGGCGACAATAGTCCAATATAGTCTTCTGTACATGGCAAACTTTGATGATCGTGTTGCCATGCCGCAACATAATCCTGTGCTAGCGCCCAAAGGGCACGATGTAATGTGTTCTCCATTCGCAACCTATAGCAAGATTCAGTAAACTTCACTTATTCTACTTGAATCAATAGCAGAACCGTATGAGCAATTATCAAGATGCCGACGCCCTGGCCAATTTATCACTAGGCCAACAAACTGATTACCCTACGCAGTATGACCCTTCACAACTTCGTGCTGTCCCACGCGAATTAAATCGCCAGGCTATTGGCCTCGACAAGACGCCCCTGCCTTTTACCGGTTACGACACCTGGACCTTGTATGAGCTGTCATGGCTAAACAATAATGGCTTGCCCCAGGTCGCAATTGGCGAAGTCCGTCTACCGGCATCGAGCCCAAACTTAATTGAATCGAAATCATTTAAGTTATACCTCAACAGCTTTAACCAAACCCGTTTTGAAAGCTGGCAGCACGTCGCTAACGCGCTACAAACCGATCTTTCCGCCTGTGCGGGTGAAGAAGTGGATGTTACCCTCTCCCCTCTCAGTGAACTGGAAGGTGAAACCATTGCCGGCCTATCTGGTGAATGTATCGATCACCAAGATATCAGTATCGACGACTACGCTTTCAATCCTGATTGGCTCGACGGTGCCGCTCAAGGCGCTGTGGTGTCTGAGACGCTTCACAGTCACTTGCTTAAATCCAATTGCTTGATCACGAATCAGCCTGATTGGGGATCGGTACGGATTGCCTACAAAGGCAAAAAAATCAATCGAGAGAAGCTACTTCGTTATCTGGTCTCATTCAGAGAGCATAATGAATTTCATGAGCAATGCGTTGAGCGTATTTTTATGGATATCATGCGCTTCTGCCAACCGGAGAGGTTAACCGTCTACGCTCGGTATACGCGGCGCGGTGGATTGGACATCAATCCATACCGTACCAATATGGGAAAAACACCCAGCGAAAACAATCGCTTAGCGAGACAATAGCCACATTCGGCTGCTTACCAGCAGCCTTTCTATCACGTTTATACACAGAGGATGGCGCATGCGCATCAGCCGACTACTTGTAGGCCTGCTTTTTTTAATCACGTCAATGACGGCGTTCGCTTCTATCCACTCCTCGCCAGTTCTGACTAATGCAGAAAAGCTGCTGGAAACGTCACCCGCCCAATCATTAGAAATCAGTAACCGATTTCTTGCCCAGCGTCGCTTGACCACAGGCGCTAACCGGTCACACGTTAATAACGATACAGACCGCTCCATTCGCACACCACTTCACACTGTTTATGCCTACTTGATCAGTGCTCGCGCTTATGCGCACCTAGATCAGCCCGTTGAATCAAAAGCCGCGCTCCAAAAAGCGTATCAGGTTGTGGAAGAATACGATCTAAAACATACCCGGGTACAAGTGATATTGACGGAGGCAACTCTGATCTGGCATTTAGATCAAGATGGTGAGCGTGCTCTCGCAACATTAGCGACTGCGAAAACAGCGATCGATGCCTTGCCCGATAACAGCTTAAATGGCCAAGATAGCCGTTTTCGTAGTGCCTTATTACGCGCCAACATTTTAGCCGCTACGTCAGACAGTGAGAGTGCATTAGTCGCCTATGAAAATGCACGTAGCCAACTCAGTAATGACCCCCAAGACCTTCGTGATAAAGTCGAATTCCAACTGTCACTTGGGCATTTTTTACTCGCCCAAAAGCGACACGAAAGTGCATTAACTGAATTACTCAGCGCTTTTTGGATCGCCAGCGAGAATGAATATACAGCACTGATTGCCAGTGCCAATATGAAACTGGCGCAGCTCTACTATCAGCAAGGAGTGCTAAATCAAGCACTCGAACATGCCAACCAGGCCGCTGCATTTTTCGAACACTTTTCACTGAGCCGACGACTGTCTGCATCTCAACGCTTATTAGCCACGATATACGAACAGCAATCACGTTATAACTTTGCGCTGGTGCATTATTTTAATGCACTAGAAATTGAACAATCACTTGGCCGCACTCAGCCTCTGGCTAATGTGCACCTCGCCATCGCACGTACTTACTTTCAGCTAGAGCACTTTCCCCTCAGTGATCGTTATATACAGGATGCCTTGCGACTGGTAGGCAGCTTACCCAGATCACCACTCACTACTCAGGCAATGCTATTGCAAGGTCGTATTCATTTGGCGCTTGCTCAGCCCAAACAAGCGGAAAAAGAGATCGATACGGCCCTTGAGCGTGCGGAAATTGAAAACGATCAGCTCACCATGACTCGCGCCTATCGTGCACTCTCAAAGGCGCTAGAAGCTCAGGGGCAATATCAAGCAGCATTAGCGATGCAACGCGAGTATGAGCAATTACGCTCGCAGCAGACCCAATCAGAACAGCAGCAACAAGCCGACACTTTTAAACAACAACAGCGAGTGGTTGAGCGTCAATTACAAATGGATGAATTACAGCGCCAACTTGATACGGCTCACCAAGAGCAACTTCACTTACAAAAAGTGAATTATTTCCTTTTAGGGAGCCTAGGGGTACTGATTGCCATTGTCTACCTGCGTCACCGTGCGGCTGTGTTGCGTCAAGGCGAGCTAGCGCAACTGCGTGATGATTTTTACACTCACCCACGGACAGGGCTGAGAAATTTACGTATGCTTAACGCGAAGCTGCCACACTCGCTAGAAAAAAGTAATGCGAACTTCGAACAGTGGTATCTCAATGATATGATCCACCAGCCGTTAAGTGATCGATTACGCTTTGCGATGTTTGATGTGGCCTTTCTTAAAGAATTGTTTTTATTTCATGGTTATCAACGCGCTCAAGATATCGAACGCCAACTCGGCGAATACTTGTCCAAACGAGTCACCCAATCTGGGCGTCTCTACCATTTTGCCGATACCCTTTTTATCTATATAGAGACCAATTGGGAAAAGGACGCGAAACCTGACGCCCTCGCACATTTTGTACAATCTCTAATTGAAGACTTTGTTACCCAGTACCAAGACAATACGCCTATACCAGATGACATTCCCCGGAATGATACTGACGAGATGCCACGTGACGATTTTGATACTATCGCGCCTCAAGCGAACCACTTGACGTCACAAGTCGCGATTGGACTGGCGGAATATCCGTTCTTACCACGAGCGTATACATCAATAAACGATCAAGAACTGATAGAGATATTGCTAACGGCAACACATCAAGCCAGTGATCTGGCTCATCAGAGCGGAGGAAGTCATTGGGTGCATTTTAGTGCGATTAACACAGCGCCAGCCGCAAGCTTCGTCAACACGAACCTTCGCCAAGCGTGTTTGAAAGGCATCAACTCCGGCTTGGTGAAGGTCAAAACATCATCGAATGACCTAATGAATTGGCAGAAGGATCACGGATCTGATAAAAAGCAATCATCTGTTATTGATGACGATAGCAATAAGTCGGTATAGCTAACAGTCGCTGGCGAAACTTTCTCGCTAACTATGGCACCAAATCGCGAATATAATCAGGTAGTTCCTCGGCAAAATGACTAAGTCTACTCTATCACCGTTGTCGGCACAGGCCGCGCAGGCGGATCATCATGAAACGCCCTCAGCGTATCGAGATCTGGCTTTAAAATCGCGCCGAGAAATCCATAGTTTAAAACGCTTAGTTTCGCGTTTCATCGCCACGTGTACGGGTAAAAATACCTTAGTCGATCAAAAACTGACTGAGTTCCGTGACGTATTATATTCAGCACAAGATGTTAGCGCGCTGCTTCCGCGTTTAGCTGTTATTGAACGCATGGTGGGTCATCAAGACATGACACAGAAAAAAGCACTGTCACATCTCGACGAGCAGTTTCATACAAGTGGAGAAACGCTACAACGCGTGACTGGCCTTCCCGCGCAACTCAAACGAGACTTGCGTGATTTGCTCGCTCAACCGATGAGCAGTGACACGGAGCGCACACAGCATTTAATTAAATTACTTCAGCTCTACGAGCGTGCAGTGACATTACAAGTGGCACGCCCTCGCGCTCAACATGCGCAAGTCGAACTCGACAAAGACCAAATTCGTCGTGTCGCCGATGAGTTGCAAAATCTGATCACCGAGTTAGATATTGATGGCCAAGCCGGTGATAAGCTTCTTGAAATCCGTCGCCAGTTGTTGACGGACGTATCGCCTACCAGTGTTGTATCATTGACACTGACCTCACTCCGGCTAATTTTAGAGGCTACGCAGGCCGAGCGCCACGCCTCTCAGCAGTTCCTTTCGCAAGTGAATGATGACTTGGTTTCTATCAGTCAACAAAATACACGCGCTTACGATCATGCTAGCCAATTACGCATGGCACACCAAAGCGTGGACCAACGGTTAGAGCGCACGATTACCGATATTGAACATGAGATCAGTCTACAAAGTGCGCCGGCTGCTGATCCAGAAGCGGCACTGATACGCGCACTCGATGAGCTTAAAGTGATCGCACAAGAGAACGAAGCACTAAAAAATCGCGAGCAAGCACTTGAAGAGCAGCTCGCCCATAACCAGAATCAACTCAGTACATTGGCTGAACAAACGATGGACCAACGTCGCCACGTCGGCGACCAAGAACGAAAGCGTCTACTCGATCCTCTGACACGAGTATATAATCGAGCGGCACTCAACGACCGTCTCGAGCACGAATATCGATTATGGAAGAAATACCATCGAGAGTTCTGCCTCGCCGTGATTGATATTGATCACTTCAAACAAGTCAATCAGCAGTTTGGTTATGAAGTCGGTGACAAGGCACTCAAGGTTATCGCCCGCAGTATTTATCAATGCTTGCGCGATACTGACTTTATTGCTCGGTTTGGTGGCGAGGAGTTTGTCATTTTACTGCCCGATGCTAACGATGATACTCGCACCGATATTCTGGCTAACATCAGCCAGACAATTCGTAAGTTACCGTTGAAGTTCAAGAACGAACGTGTCTCTATTACCGCGTCTATTGGTGCCACCTTGTTTAAAGATCAAGATACCCCAAAACCGGTTCTTGCGCGTGCCGACCAAGCACTTTATCAAGCAAAGAATAGTGGACGTAACCAAATCATTTGGTGTTAATTTTTGCTGGTCAATTGTGGCTGCCGTGTGTATTTTTAATTAACACACTGATTTTTATAGCACCGCTTTATCTCCCTTACTTGGCTTTCAATAGGGGATCGGTCAGCAAGAGGTTGTCGCTATGATCACACACATTAGCCCCATTGGAACGATGGACCTGCTTTCGCAAATTGAGGTCGATCGCCTAAAAGCCAGCGCCAGCAGTAACTTGTACCGCTTATACCGAAACTGCTCATTGGCTGTTTTAAATTCAGGCAGCCACACTGATAGCTCCAAAGCGCTGCTCGAAAAATACGAGAGTTTCGAGATCCGTGTACTGCGTCGTGAACGCGGTATAAAACTGGAATTGGTCAACCCACCTGATCACGCCTTCGTTGATGGGAAAATCATTCGAGGCATCCAAGAGCACATGTTTTCTGTGCTTCGAGATATTATTCACGTCAATGTGCAACTTGAGCACAGTCCCGCGTTGAACCTAGATAGCTCACCACACATTACCAATTTGATTTTTGGTATCCTACGTAACGCGAAAGCTCTACGTCCACGCGTTGATCCTAGCCTTGTTGTTTGCTGGGGTGGGCACTCCATCAACGATATCGAATATCAATATACGCGTGAAGTTGGCCATGAGCTTGGACTGAGAGAGCTTGATATTTGCACCGGCTGCGGACCTGGTGCAATGGAAGGCCCTATGAAAGGAGCCGCCATCGGCCATGCCAAACAGCGGACGTATGATAGCCGCTTTATTGGCTTAACAGAGCCATCTATCATTGCCGCAGAGCCACCGAATCCAATAGTGAATGAGTTGGTGATCATGCCGGATATCGAGAAGCGCCTAGAAGCCTTTGTTCGTATTGCCCACGGTATCGTTATCTTCCCTGGAGGGGCCGGCACTGCTGAAGAGCTATTGTATATATTAGGCATTATGATGCACCCTGATAATCGCTCGCAGCCATTACCCATCGTGCTCACTGGACCAAAGGAAAGCGAAGAATACTTCCTTGATATTGATGAATTTATCCGTGATGTCCTGGGTGAAGAAGCGACACAGTATTACCAGATTGTCATTGACGACCCAGCCAAAGCCGCACGCTTAATGAAAAACGCCATGCCTGCGGTTAAAGAGCATCGAAAAGCAACGGGTGATGCCTATTCGTATAACTGGTCACTCAAAATTGAACGTGGGTTTCAGCTCCCTTTTGAGCCGACACACGAAAATATGGCGAACCTTAATTTACATATGAATCAACGCCCCGAGCTTCTCGCTTCCGCATTGCGCCAAGCTTTCTCTGGCATCGTCGCAGGTAACGTCAAAGATGAAGGAATGCGTAATATTGAACGCAATGGGCCATTTAAGATTAATGGCGACAAATACTTGATGGCAAAAATGGATAAATTGCTGAAAAGTTTCGTGGCACAACAACGCATGAAATTGCCAGGCACGGTGTATGTACCATGCTACGAGATTGTTTCCTAGCCCACATTTAACAAGGTTTAACACACTGCGTGTTAATCAAAAAACAGGTATAATGCGTGGCTTGCTGCGCATTATTTCCGGTTTTTGTTATGTCTAGGCTCCATGTTGTTATTATTGATGCGATGAACTTAATCCGCCGTGTCCACGCGGCCCAACCTGATCGTGTACCTCTCGATAGCACGGTCCAGTCATGCCTCAAAACGCTCGACAAAATTATCAATCATAGTGAGCCTAGTCATATTGTTGCGGTATTCGATCATACTGGCATCGATCGCGGTTGGCGGGCCGAGATACTCCCTTCCTATAAGCAAAGCCGTAAACCGATGCCCACCGAGTTAGAACAGGGACTCGATAAGATCCAAGACGCATTTTGGCAGCGTGGTGTCGATTCCCTGCTATCCCAAGGGGATGAAGCCGATGATATGATTGCCACATTGGCATTAAAAGTGGCGGAGCGTCGGCAGAAAGTCACTATCGTTTCAACCGACAAAGGTTATTGCCAGCTATTACGACCAACGTTGAGGATCCGTGACTATTTCCAGCATCGGTGGTTAGACTTAGAATTTGTCCAAACCCAGTTTGGTGTGCGCCCCGAACAGCTCTGTGATTTTTGGGGGCTAGCTGGGATCAGCAGTAGTGAGGTTAGCGGTGTTCCAGGCATTGGTCCAAAAACGGCGGCGATGCTTCTTGGCTCTTATCCCACATTGGAGGCCGTCTTCGCAGCGGACGATCTGGAGCCAAAATGGCAAAAAAAACTCACTGGGCATCAAGACTTAGCACAGCGTTGTAAAAAAGTGGCCCAATTAAAAACGGATATCCCATTAGGCTTTAACCTTCAAGATATCCGCTTCGAACGCTAACGCTGACGTTTTATCCGTCGTACATGCACAGTGATCTCTTCACGATCATGGTAGAGATGCTTAGCTCGCATTTCATAAGGCACATTATAATCGTCCAAAAAGGTCCCCAGCGTTTCCAGATTCTGTGACACTTGCTCATAACGCCGACTCATCGGCAACTTCAAGTTAAAAATAGCCTCCTTGGCCCACCCTTCAATCAGCCACTCTCCCATCAACTGAGCCACACGCGATGGCTTTTCAATCATGTCACATACCAACCAGGTGACATTTTTGCGCGTTGGTTCGAATTTGAAACCATCTTCAGCATGATGAAATACTTGCCCTGTTTCCATTAAACTTTCGGCCATTGCGCCGTTATCCACCGCATGAACAAACATGGACCGCTTCACAAGCTGATAGGTCCAACCGCCGGGACAAGCCCCTAAATCTACTGCCCACATCCCAGGTGCCAAACGGGTATCCCACTCTTCTTTAGGAATAAAATGATGAAAAGCTTCTTCAAGCTTCAATGTGGATCGGCTGGGCGCATCGGCGGGGAATTTCATCCGTGGTAGACCCATATAGTGCGACGAGTTATTCGTCGTCAATGAATACCCCACGAAGCAGGTTCCCGGTGCGGTAAAGCATAAATGAATCACCGGTTTTTTGGGGTTATCTTTGGCTAACATCACGCCCTGCTTACGCAGGGACTGCCGTAGCGGCACCGTAAATTTACGACAAAATTTTAATAGGGCCTTCGCTTCATCGTTATCTGGGGTTTCAACCCGTAAATCCCCTCCTTTAGGCAAGCTATCACCAACCGCCAGGATGGGTGAGATACGATCGTCTGGGTCAAGATCAGAGAGTGTTGCGGTCACCGCAATCATTTGGCGAGAAAAAATGAGCGAGTCCAAGGGAAGATCACGTACGATCCGATCGGCGTCACCGTATTGATAACACTCAAACAAAACATACGCACTGTTATTCATCACGCGCGGGAACCCATACACTCCCATCTCGGTGGTTTTCTGTTGGATTTCTGCCGCACAATCTTTTTCAAACCCTGCACGGCAGTAAAGCAAAACCTGATTCATCACACCCTCTGGTTCGAGCACATTGTCACGCTATGTGACAGTAAAAATAAGCTGCGCATTATATCTGCCATCCAGGCGAGAATGAAACGCTCTCATGTGTTTTTATCTTGACGGCATGAGCGTTCAAGCATTCGCTCTCCATGCGCCAATGGCCAGTCCCCCCCATCCAATCAAAAAGCTCACCCCACCTAGAGGCGTAATGGGTCCTAGCCAAGGTATATCCGTTACCGCAAGCAGGTATAAACTGCCACTAAAACACACGATGCCAACCAACCACGACCAGGCCACAATCGCAAACATGCGAGTAGATAACTTTGATGCGAGTGCACAAGCTCCGAGCAAGGCCAAGCTATGCCACATCTGATAATTGACTCCCGTTTTGAAAATGGCCAATTGATAATCAGACAATATGGTCTTCAGGCCATGTGCGGCGAACGCACCTAGGCCAACGGCTAAACCTGCACCAATCGCGGCAATGCTCACCCAATGATTTAATTTCATGCTCACTCCCCGTGTTGTGCGATAAATCGCACTAAACTATCCACCGCCAATTGCCGGTTATCCGATTCTGTATAGCTAGAAGCTTTCCGGGGTTTAAAGCTATGATCACCGTCAGGGATAAACACTAGCTCAATACAGGATGACAGCGGAAAGTCGATAACTTCGTCTCGACGGCCAAAAGCATCGCGCTCTCCTTGCACGATTAAAAGTGGCTTTTTCACCGTCACTAGGTGTTCACCTTTGTAATTCTCTGGCTTACCGGGTGGATGGAAAGGAAACCCGAAACATATCACACCACTCACTGACGTGTTTTCAATCAGGTGACTAGCCATACGCCCTCCCATGGACTTGCCTGCCAACCATAAGCGACTGCCGATTGGGCGTAAGCCATCGACCGCGTCAATGACAGACTCATAGTGCGCCAGCAGTTTAGGGGCTCGATCGGGTGGACGCTTTTTCCCATCTTCTTTGCGCTTCTCCATATAGGGGAAGTTAAATCGAACAACACGACAGCATGTACTGATCCGCTCTGCAGTATCAGCCATGAATTCATGCTCTTTTCCAGCTCCTGCCCCATGCGCGAAAATCACCCAATCCGTTGCCGTTTCTGATCCATCAAGTTGTAAACCCATCATAAGTTCATATTCTCTTGTTCTTTAGCCGCGGTAGCTAACATCCACTCGCGAAACGCGGTAATTCGGCCAGTATCCGCGTCTCTTTGTTGGCTGACTAAGTAAAAACCGTTGTCGCTCTTTAAAACCGGCTCGAAGGGTTGAACCAAGCGTCCAGAGGCTAATTCTGGTTGAGAGAGAACATTATTGCCTAGGGCAACACCCTGTCCATGCGCCGCCGCTTGCAACACCATCGACGAGTGGCTAAAAATAGGTCCGTGGTCAACGTTGATCGCATGAAGTTGGTGCGCCTTCGCGAAGGCCTTCCATTCTTTACGAGATCGATCATGCAGTAGAATATGGTAAGCCAAATCCTCTGGAGTGTTTAGGGGGTGACCAGATTCCAATAACAGCGGTGAACAAACGGGCAGTAAACATTCCTGATATAACAAATCACAACGTAACCCCGTCCAATGCCCTCGCCCATAGTAAATGGCAACGTCAACATCATCCGTTAATGATCCCTCCTCCAAATCAACCGCTTTTATCCGAACATCAATATCAGGATGTGCTTTATTAAAATCGGCTAAACGAGGCACCAGCCATTGAATGGCAAAGCTCGGCGGCAAACTAATGGTTAAAGCCCCTTTTGCGCTGCGCTCCAAGACTTTATCCGTCGCATACGACAACTCGGAGAAAATGTCTTTAATATCAAGAAAATAGCCTTGACCTTCCTCCGTCAATAACAAAGAGCGATTACGACGACGGAACAGCTTCAAACCTAAGAACTCCTCTAAGGCTTTGATTTGATGACTCACCGCTGCTTGAGTCACAAATAATTCTTCTGCAGCACGGGTAAAACTCAAATGTCGTGCTGCCGCTTCAAAAACCCGAAGCGCATTGAGTGGGGGAAGACGCCTTGCCATATGCTGACACCTCTATTCATTAATTTTTCTAATCATTGGCATTATAAATTGTCGATTGCTGATATACCAGTAACCCCCTATAGTTCACCCCGCATCCACTTGTGACGTCTCTCTATTTAGACTGTTTCCGTGGTTGCGATGTTGTGTTTGCATTTGTCTAACACTGGTTAGACAGGTAGTCGTATCTACCACTTTTAACTTCCTGTATTTTGACATTGTCTGTCATTACATATTTGTTGGCACTGAGCTTAGCTCAGTGCTTTTTTTTGTCCGATTTTCGGCTAAAACATCTAACAAGCTTGAGTTACTCCTGCGAGATAGCGATCATAAGCAGGATTTCATTTCGGACGATGACTATGACAGACGGTTTTGATCCCTATGCCTTACGTGCCCAGTTCCCTGCGTTTAACACCCCTGACTGGGTATATTTAGACAGTGCCGCCACTGCGCAAAAGCCGCTAATGGTTATTGACGCTATTTGTCAAAGCTACATGGCACCAGTGGCCAATGTTCACCGTGGTCAGCACCAGGCCTCTCTCTCCACGACGGCGCAATTTGAGCAAGCAAGGCGCGATGTTGCCCATTTCATTGACGCCAACCCGAGCGATATCATCTGGACACGTGGCACCACGGAAGCGATCAATCTGCTCGCCTACAGCCTGAGCCACACCCTAACTGCGCACGATCAAATCCTTGTTAGCGAAATGGAGCACCATGCTAATTTGATCCCTTGGCAACTAATGGCACAGCGCACGGGTGCGCAGCTCGTCAAGATCCCCTGTTGTACCAGCTCGGGGGGATTGAACTGGGAGGCTTATCAGCAAGCCTTAAATACCAACACCCGTATTGTCGCGATCAGTCATGTCAGCAACGTCACAGGGACCCGTCACCCGATCGAGAAAATGACCGCACTCGCGCATCGTTATGGTGCAACTGTGATCATTGATGGTGCGCAAGGGATCGTCCACGAGCCTATCAGTATGCAGACACTAGACGCAGACTATTATGTTTTCTCCGGTCACAAGCTCTATGGTCCCACCGGCATTGGCGTTCTGTATGGAAAACCGGAGGCACTTGGCGCGCTCGCGCCTTTTCATGGCGGAGGAAAAATGATCTCAGAGGTCACATTTGACAGCCACACCCTAGCACCGATCCCAGCACGTTTCGAAGCTGGAACGCCAAATACGGCGGGAGCCATAGGCCTTGCGGTCGCTATTAACTGGCTAAAATCACAAGATAACCAGGCCATTCATACACACTTAACCGCTTGCTATCATCAGCTGATTGATGCCTTAAAGGCACGGCCTCAAATCACCCTCATTGCGCCTCAAGCGACAAGTACCATGGTGTCTTTTGTAGTCCAAAACGAGCACCATTCTGATGTCGCGGAACTTCTGAGCCAACAAGGTATCGCAGTACGCTCGGGCCACCATTGCGCTCATCCTTTTCTCAAAGCATTAGGCATAGACGGGACAATCCGAGTCTCTTTAGCCGCCTATAATACGCAGGAGGATGTTGAATGCTTCATTGTCGCGTTAGACAAAGCGCTTGCTCTTTTAGATAGTTAATCGTTTAGTAGGATAAATAATGTCATTACCTAACCACCCTTTTGGCACCGAACTGGATCAATCGACTGTTGCTACGGTGCTGACACAACACACAAGTTGGGAAGATAAATACCGACAGCTTATTCTCTGGGGAAAGCAACTCCCAACCTTTACCGACGAACAAAAGCAGGTAGCCAGTCCGGTTAGCGGATGTGAAAGTGACGTCTGGCTTTTACATCAATCGGTCGACGATATGCATTACTTCGCTGCCGATTCAAATGCGCGCATAGTTAAAGGCTTATTAGCGGTAGTGCTGGCTTGCGTCCACGGCCAAACGCGCGACTCTATTCGTGTACTCAATTTGAACCATTTTTTTCAGCAAACGGGATTGTCGCACCATTTAAGTGAGTCAAGGGCAAACGGTTTGCACGCCATCGTGCAGCATATACATCAAATCACGCAGTAGCATACTGCCACTTATGGTGGCCACCTACTGAACCCATACATAGTAGCGGTGGCCTCCAGCTCATTCAGCAACCAATAGATTGATTATCAACCAAAATTGTCTATATAAAGATACAAAAAAACAAACCGCTAACACGATCCCCCCCTTCTCTCTCTCCATTTCAACACCTTATCAGCCCTTACCGCCCCACACTTAAATTAACGCAAATTAAACATAACAAAACAAATTATTAACAATGGGTTGCATTATTACCCGTCAAACTTGACCTGGATCCCGAATGCGTAACCGAAGTCTTTTATACTTTGCGTATTCGTCTAGATTCGTTAGCTTAGAAGCAGGCAGTCATAAAAGGGTCACACCAATAAGTTAGTCTGCCTAACAATATCGGCAGCATGATTATTTAAGTATTGGCACAAGTCTTGCTGCTGTTATCAAATAACAAGGATGACTGTAATTCTGGCTTGAGTGGTTCCAGATGCGGCTTCAGGCATCTCGTAAAGTTTGCTTGTTGTAGTGAATGGAGTCATAGATGAAAAAACTGGCATTAGTAACTGGCGCCAAAGGCGGCATCGGCTCAGCGATCACCGAAAAATTAGTTCAGGATGATTATCGCGTCATCGCTACGCACTTCACAGGCGGTGCGGAGTGCGCAAAAGAGTGGTTCGACGAAAAAGGGTTCAACCAAGACCAAGTGCTCTTGTTCGAGCTTGATGTCACTGACACAGAGCAGTGCGCCACACGCATTGCTGAGCTTCTTAGAGAAGAAGGTACTGTCGATGTACTCGTGAACAATGCGGGCATTACCCGCGACAGTGTCTTTAAAAAGATGGATGCCGCACAGTGGCATGACGTCATTAATACCAATCTCAATAGCCTCTTTAACGTCACTCAACCCCTCTTCGCTGCTATGTGCGAAAAAGGGGGAGGACGTATCATTAATATCTCATCCGTCAATGGTCAAAAAGGCCAATTTGGGCAAGCCAACTATGCCGCGGCCAAAGCAGGCATGATGGGCTTTAGTAAGTCACTTGCCGCTGAAGGGGCACGTGCAGGCGTTACGGTTAACGTTGTCGCCCCTGGTTACACGGCAACACCGATGGTGACGGCCATGCGCGAGGAGGTGCTGGAATCAATCACCAACCAAATCCCAATGAAACGCCTGGCGAAACCAGAAGAAATTGCAGCATCGGTGGCTTACTTAGCAAGCGATGCGGGTGCGTATATCACAGGTGAAACGCTGTCGGTCAACGGCGGCCTGTACATGCAATAAATCAAGGATAGATTGATGGAACGCATTTTTATTGTGGCGGCAAAACGTACCGCCATCGGTGCCTTTTTAGGCACACTCAAAGATGTCCCAACCGGACAACTCGCAGCACACGCGATAAAAGGTGCATTAGCAGAAAGCACACTAAGCGGTGAGGTCATTGACGAAGTTATTGTGGGTAACGTCGTCAGCGCCGGACAAGGAATGGGCATCGGCCGTCAAGCGGCGATCTATGCCGATATCCCTGCACATGTTCCAGCCTACTCGATCAATATGGTCTGTGGCAGTGGCATGAAAAGCATTATGGACGGGGTTACCCATATCCGTGCTGGTGATGCTCAACTGGTAGTCGCTGCCGGGGTAGAGAACATGTCACAAATTCCATTTGCAGCCGCTGGGAATCTGCGTACCGGGCAAAAGATGGGTGACGTTGCCATGAAAGATTTACTCATCAATGACGGCCTCACTGATGTGTACAATCAATATCATATGGGCGTCACCGCAGAAAACGTCGCGAAAGAAGTCGGCATCAGCCGTGAGCAGCAAGACCAGTTCGCCTTGCAAAGCCAACAAAAAGCAGTGGCGGCGATAGAAGCCGGCCGCTTTAAAGATGAAATAACCCCCGTCGACATCAAGCAGCGTAAGCAAACCATAACCTTTAATACCGATGAGTATCCGAAGACAAACGCTACACTCGATGGCCTAAGCAAATTACGACCCGCTTTCGACAAAGAAGGCACGGTAACCGCCGGTAACGCGTCTGGGATTAACGATGGCGCGAGTGCTGTCATCTTGGCGTCGGAATCAGCCGTCAACAAACATGGACTGACCCCGTTGGCAGAAGTGACCGCCTATGCGCAACACGGCGTTGATCCAAGCGTGATGGGTCTAGGGCCTGTCGGCGCGGTCAATACAGCCCTCGATAAAGCAAACCTCTCCCTCGATCAGATAGATTTGTTTGAACTCAACGAGGCGTTTGCCGCACAAGCGCTCGGCGTGATTCATCAATTAGCTGACCACCACAATACATCCCCAGATACCATCTTGGCACGTGCCAATGTTAATGGCGGTGCTATTGCACTGGGTCACCCTCTCGGGGCCTCAGGCAACAGAATTGTGGTGACCTTGCTACACGAGCTAACGCGAAGAGGCGAAACCCACGGCGTCGCTTCTTTGTGCATTGGCGGCGGTATGGGTACAGCTTTGGTTATTAAGCGTACACAAGCATAAACGGACACTTGCGACCTTGGGTAAAACACCCAGAACAACACTATCAGGAGATACACCATGTACACAGATATGTTTAAAGCGTTTTCTGAGCAATCTGAGAAAGCTCTGGCTCCCTATGTAAATTTCAACAAGCTAGTAGCCAAGAATGTCGAGACGCTCACCGAGCTGCAAATGAACGCAATGCGGACTTACAGCTCGTTGGGCCTTGAGCAGATGAAAGCCGCTAGCGAAGTGAAAGATGTCACCAGCATGACGTCTTTTAGCAGCCAGCAACTGGCAGCACTGACCAAGCTCTCTCAGCAAATGATGGATGACAGCACCAAGCTGCAAAACATCGCGAAAGAGTTCAAAGAAGACATCGACAAAATCACGGCTGAAAACATGAAAGCCGGCACCCCAGCGTAAAGGCAGGGTTAGTGCACTATCGCCTGCTACTCACCGTAGCAGGCCTTTATAGTGCTTATCCGATCAAGAGGGCAAGACTATGTTTCATCACTTCTTTTCGGACTACCTTGCCAGGCTGCAAGAACAAAACCAGCAATGGTGGCAGGATCTTGAGCAGGGCAAGGCAGCCGTAGACACACCGTTTAACCAAGCCATGCAGGAAGTTAGCCTGCAAGACACTGCTCAGTTGCTGGAAGGAGCGGCTCAACAGCCCGCTGCGCTTCTACAAGTACAGATGCAGTGGTGGGAACAACAGATGCAAATCTGGCAAAACGCCATGCTCGCCCGTGATAATACGGAAGAGGTGGTTAGCGAAGGTAGTGACGATAAACGTTTCAAGGACAAAGCTTGGCAGGAAGATGTCCTCTATAACTTTATCAAACAGTCCTATCTACTATTTGGACGGACCTACATGGAAACGATCGAAGCCATCGAAGGCCTCGATGATAAAACCCGTGAGCGTTTGTCCTTTTTCTCTCGCCAAGCCATTAATGCCATGGCACCCAGCAACTATATAGCGACCAACCCTGAACTGTTGAAAATGACGTTAGACTCACAAGGCGAGAATTTGCTGCGGGGGATGGAACAGTTAAAACAGGATATGGAGTCAAGCGCAGATATTCTGAAAGTGCGCATGACTAACAATAACGCGTTCCGTGTCGGTGATGATGTCGCGAATACCCCCGGGGACGTTGTTTATAAAAATGAGCTTTTTGAGCTGATTCAATATCGTCCAGTGACCGAAAAGGTCAATGCCACGCCCGTGTTAGTGGTGCCTCCTTTCATCAACAAGTATTACATTCTCGACTTGCGCGAGAAAAACTCACTGGTTCGTTGGTTAGTTGAGCAAGGGCACACGGTGTTCTTGATGTCTTGGCGCAACCCTTCCGCTGAACAGGCTGAGATTGGCTTCGAAGACTATGTCACACAAGGGACAGTCAAAGCAGTCAGTGCCATCGAAGATATTACCGGCCAATCGCAAATAAATGGCGTTGGCTACTGTATTGGCGGAACCGTATTAGCTTGCACTATTGCTTACTATTCCGCCAAACGCATGAAAGCACGCATCAAGTCAGCGAGTTTCTTTACTACTCTACTCGACTTCTCACAACCTGGAGAGATTGGGGCGTACATTAATGATAGCCTGATCCGTGCGATAGAGGCGCAAAATACTGCGCGAGGCTATATGGATGGCCGCTCTTTGAGCGTGACCTTTAGCTTGCTGCGCGAGAATAGTTTGTACTGGAACTATTACATTGAGAATTACCTTAAAGGCAATAGCCCCGTCGACTTTGACTTGCTGTATTGGAACAGTGACAGCACCAACGTCGCTGCGAAAACGCATAACTTTATTTTGCGTGACCTGTACCTTGAAAATAAACTGGTGCAAGACAAAGGCGTGAAAGTGGGTGGCGTCTGGATTGATCTCAACAAGATAAAAGTGCCTAGCTATTTCATCTCAACCAAAGAAGATCATATTGCTCTGTGGCAAGGCACTTATCGTGGTGCATTGAATGTTGGTGGCAATAAAACCTTCGTGTTAGGTGAATCAGGCCATATTGCAGGGATCGTTAACCATCCAGTCAAGAAAAAGTACGGCTTTTGGACCAATGATCATCTTGCTGATACTGCTGACGAATGGCTGGAAGGCGCGTCTCACCACACAGGCTCATGGTGGACACATTGGGAAAAATGGCTACGTAGCTATAGTCCTGAAGAGCAAGTCGACCCTTACTCAATAGGGTCAGACAATTACCCAACCCTTTACGTCGCGCCGGGTGAGTATGTTCGTCAAGTCCTCCCGATAAAATCTGACACAGAACAAAATAAAGCTGATCCAGAGCGAGTCGAAGAAGAAGCTTAACGGTTCTCTCATTCGTGACTCAAAGTGACGCCCTTACTAGTAACAGCTAGGTGGCGTCACTTTTTTATTTTAAGTGCACTATACTCAAATGCATCACAGAGCAACGGCACGGGGGCAACATGGAAAAGACCTGGCACTGGCTGTTATTAGTGCTTTTTTTCATTCCTATAGCTATACAAGCACACACACTTCGCCTCACATCCGGTGAATATGCTCCTTTTATCTCTCAGAGTATTTCTGGTGGAGGCCCCATTACAGAAATTGTCATGCAAACCGCACAAGAAGCCGACTTTGATGTGTCATTGGGCTATTTCCCTTGGCATGAATCGATGAGTCTTGCTCAGCAAGGAAAGTGGGATGGCACCATAGGTTGGGCATATACGCCCGAGCGTGCAGATAATTTTATCTATTCCGACCCTATTTATACCGAAAGTGTCGGCTTTTTCCATCTCACCACGCTTGATTTTGATTGGCAGTTACCGCGTGACCTCGATGGACTATCGATAGGTGTAACAAAAGGCTTTATCGACGTCAAAGCTTTAGAAGAGCTACAAAAGTCCGGTATTGATGTGAAGATTCAAGAGTTTCTCGAAGAGAAAAATAAGATTAATGCCCTGCTCAACCGCCAAATCGATGTGGCACTAGGTAACTTGGATGTACTCAAAAAAGTCATCGCTCAGCATGTTGCTTCCTCGGAGCAACAACGCTTAGTTCACCACCCTCGTCCAATGCGGATCACTCCTTTGTATGTCTTGTTTAGTCGCGCAAACAAGTCAGGTTATGATAATGCCGCCCGCTTTAATAAAGCGCTCCGACAGCTAAAAGCGGATGGTCGGTATCAATCCATTTGGAGCAAGTTTAGAAACACCCTGTACACCGATTAGTCTTGTCCGACACGACGTTGGCATAATGGATACTGGGCAGGTGACGTGATACGCGCTTTCTTGACTCTCAACGTTACTTCATTGTCTGAAGGCGCTTATCGGCCTCTACCAACTTCTGCAATATGCGTGATACCGCCACAAAGCCAAAGCTGGCCGTCACCATGGTCGCGGCGCCAAAGCCACTCGCACAGTCCATCCGTTTCGGACCTTCTGCAGACGATTTACTCTCGCACACACTCCCATCCGGCTGCGGGTATTTGAGCTGCTCGGTCGAGTAAACGCAGTCAATACCGAACTTACGCCCTTGGGTTTTAGTAAAACCATGAAAACGACGAAGGTTGTTACGCAGTTTAGCCGCCAATGGGTCTTGAATGGTTTTGGTCAGATCCGCCACTTGGATCTGAGTCGGATCAATTTGCCCGCCAGCACCGCCAACCGTCAGTACTTTTATCTTGTGTCGCTTACAATAAGCGAGCAAAGCCGTTTTCGGTTTAATGCTATCAATGGCATCCAGCACATAATCAAAGCGCGTATCGATGTATTCGGCAAGATTGTCGGGGGAGATAAAGTCATCTATCACGGTAACTTGGCATTCGGGGTTAATCGCTATAATACGTTCCGCCATCACCTCGCTTTTACTTTGACCGACCGTGTGTTTTAGCGCATGAATTTGACGATTGGTGTTGGTGACACACACATCATCCATATCAATTAATGTGATTGCGCCAATCCCTGTCCGAGCCAGCGATTCCACTGCCCATGATCCCACGCCACCAATACCAATGACACAAATATGGCTCTGGTGAAACACCTCAAGCGCACGGCGTCCATATAAACGAGCCGTACCGCCAAAACGTTGCAGATAGGATTCTGATAGGGAATGTGTCATAACTATAGTCTTCGTTGATCGCGCTGACAGGCGTTATACCGACTTGCTGATGGGATGTCTAGCCGGATCCATATTGAGGGCATCATACAACCAATTGATCACGTGCATAACCGCTGGCGAGCGCTGCTTATACCGCGCGCTGTAAAGATAATAGCCATAGCCGCTGTCGATACTTAACCCCAAGGGGTTCACAATCTGATCGTTTGACAGGGCCGCTGAGGCCATAAAGGTGGGGATTAACGCCATCCCCATCTGTTGTTTTACGCCTTCAAGCGCCATAAAAAAGTGCTCAAAGCCCGCTCCGTATTGCGGATTGCTGTCAGCCAGCCCGAATTGTTGCCAAAATTGCTCCCACAGTGAAGGGCGCGTTAGATGAGATAAAACCGGCACTTCCGATAACAACGCGGCCCGATCCAAAGGTTCTGGCAGCAAGGTCACTGATGCGACAAGCGATAAGTGCTCGTGAATTAAACAAACTCCTTGCGCGCCTGCCTGCTGATGAGGCTGACAGCGGATTAAAATATCCATTTCACTCTCTTTCCCTTGCGGCACATAATCACTGGCACTGACCACCACAGAGATATCAGGGTACTGCGATTTAAACGCTGGGAGCTGAGGAATCAACCAAAGGCTGGCAAACGAAGGCGGCACCAACAAGCTGACTGACTCTTGCCTTGCACTTTGCTGACGCGCTTGCGCCGTGGCATTAGCGATATCATTGACACTGGCCGATATCATATTTAAGTAAGGCTCACCGACTCGGTTTAGTCTTACTCCTCCTGCATGTCGCTCAAAGAGTGGTTTACCAATCCCTTCTTCGAGCCGCTGTATTTGCTTGCTCACCGTACTTTGGCTGACATGCAACACCTTCGCGGCTTCTGAAAAGCTCCCCGTTTGAGCCACCGCAATCAATGTTTGTAGCGAGCGCATCGACGGTAAACGCACATTCATCATCCCATTCCTTTTTTGCATGCCTGGTGAAAATATATCCTTTGTGACGCAGAACACAACCAGCCCATACTGAGATATTAACACCACCACGAGACGCCAGTATGAGTCAGGTATTCCATCGTCACTGCCATCAAACACTGCCCACTGTCGCAAGCGGCCACGGCGTGTACCTCACCGACACACAAGGAAAGCACTACCTTGATGCATGTGGCGGCGCAGCGGTCTCTTGCCTTGGCCACAATCACCCTGCGGTATTGGATGCGATTCGCGCCCAATTAGACACTATTCCCTATGCGCATACTGGCTTTTTTACCTCCGCGACCAGTGAAGCGCTCGCTGATATGCTCACTGGCTTAGCGCCAAGTACGATCAATCATGCCTATCTGGTGAGTGGTGGATCGGAGGCGATGGAAGCGGCACTAAAAATGGCGCGCCAATATTGGGTGGAAGTTGGAGAGCTGCAGCGCCAACACTTTATTGCTCGCCGCCAAAGCTATCATGGCAACACGCTCGGCGCGTTATCCGTGGGTGGTAATGCATGGCGTCGCGCGCCCTTTGCCCCTTTGTTGATGGACACCAGTCTGATCGCGCCCTGTTATGCCTATCGCGATCAACGCGCCGATGAAAGCGCGTATGAATACGGCCTGCGTGTGGCGAACGAGCTTGAAGCCATGCTGCTAGAAAAAGGACCAGAAACCGTGATTGGCTTTATCGCTGAGCCCGTCGTCGGGGCTACAGCCGGTGCATTGACCGCGGAAACAGGCTATTTTACGCGTATTCGTGAAATCTGCGACCAGTACAACATCTTACTGATTCTCGATGAAGTGATGTGCGGTACGGGACGTACTGGGCGCTTTTTCGCATTTGAACATGAAGATATCATTCCGGATATAGTCGCGATAGCCAAAGGGCTAGCGGCGGGCTATCAACCCATTGGGGCAACACTCGCGGCGGATCACATCTATGACGCTATCGCCAGCGGATCAGGTTTTTTCCAACATGGCCATACCTTTATGGCGCACCCCACCGCATGCGCAGCTGCTTTGGCGACGTTAAAAACGCTTAAACAGGATGGTTTGATAGACGCTGCTGCGCAGCAGGGAAAAGCGCTAAAATCTGCGCTGCAAGGTACGTTTTCTTCGCACCCTTTTGTCGGTGACGTTCGTGGCCGTGGGCTATTTTTAGCTCTCGAGCTCGTGGCAGATAAACAAACGAAGCAGCCATTTGCCTCCCAGCGGCCGCTGGCTAAACAAATAAAGCAAACCGCATTCGACAATGGCCTGATGTGCTACCCCATGGGCGGCACCATCGATGGTAAACAAGGCCACCATATTTTATTGGCGCCCCCTTACATCATTGAACAGTCGCACATTGATGAAATCACCGAGAAACTGATGATAACTATCAATACGTGCACATCGCAGTAGGTTGTCAGTGAGAATAGATTGATGAATCAAGATCCAAGGAACGAAGATGATGGAAACTCGCACAATTATGGTCGCCCCTAACGGTGCTCGTCTGCAACCCTCACAGCACAACGCCGTCCCTATTGATACGCCATCACTGATTGACTGCCTGCAAGCCTGCGCCGATGCGGGGGCGACCATGGCACATATTCATGCCCGAGATGAGTCAGGCGCTCACAGTTTGGATCCGGCCCTTAATCGCCACCTTTATCACAACGTTCAAGATGCTGTTGGTGATCGCATGGTCATTCAGCTCACCACGGAAGCAGTGGGTCGCTATCGTCCCTCAGAACAAATCGCGTTAGTGAAAACGGTGGAACCTGAAGCCGTCTCTGTTGCACTTCGAGAGCTTGCACCCGATCCAATCGATACCAAAGAAGCCAGCGCCTTTTTTGCCTGGTTACATCAGCGCGGCATTTATACTCAATTTATTCTTTATCATCCCCAAGACATTGAGCGCTACCGCCAATTGCGTCACTCAGGCGTCATTCCGTCCCGAGGGCATCATTTACTGTTCGTCGCAGGCCGGGATAAAAGCCCACCATTTGGCAACCCAGAAGACATCGTCGCCATGTGGCAAGCGCTTGTTGACAAGTCAAATGTGAGCTGGTCAGCCTGCGCTTTCGGCCACAATGAGATACGCTGCTTAACAACCGCGGCGTTGCTAGGAGGCGATGTACGGGTTGGCTTTGAAAACAATACCCAACGCCTTGATCAAAGCCAGGCAATGGATAACGCATCTCAGATCACAGATTTACGCAACACACTGGAAAAGCTGGGATATTGTACTAAACCTGTACAAGCACTAAGGCAAACCATGACCCAATCGTTTTAACCCAATACTATTGCTTGCAAATATTGTTAAAAGATTGAAAAAATAGCGTGGTGACACTTTTTTGTCATGTTCACATAAAGTGTCATACCCACTTCGAGGGTGCGCCCGGATAGCAACCTCTAACTTAAAAAGGAATCTTAAGCATGAAAGCGATGAAACCTACTCTGATTGCGCTCAGCTTTTCTGCCGCATTAGGAACCGCGGCGACCGCGCAAGCTAATCAGTTTGTGACCATTGGTACTGGCGGTGTGACTGGCGTTTATTACCCAACCGGTGGTGCTATTTGCCGTCTGGTTAACAAAAGCAAAGATGACCACGGTATTCGCTGCTCAGTAGAGAGTACGGGAGGTTCAATCTACAACATTAATACCATTCGTGCTGGCGAGTTAGATATGGGTATCGCTCAGTCTGACTGGCAATACCATGCCTATAAAGGTACCAGCAAGTTTAAAGATCAAGGCGAGTTTAAAGATCTTCGCGCCGTTTTCTCTATTCACCCAGAACCGTTCACCGTGGTAGCACGTGCCGATGCAGACATTACAACCTTTGATGATCTGGAAGGTAAACGCGTTAACATTGGTAACCCAGGATCAGGTCAGCGTGGCACCATCGAAGTACTGATGGATGAAATGGGCTGGGATATGGACAAATTTGGCCAGATCTCAGAGCTAAAAGCAGCTGAACAATCAAAAGCCCTGTGTGACAACAAAATCGATGCCATGGTCTATACCGTGGGTCACCCAAGTGGTGCCATTCAGGAAGCGACTACCGCGTGTGACAGTGTCTTGGTCGAAGTCGCAAACGATGCGGCTAAACAACTTATCGAAGACCGTGACTACTACCGCCAAGCGATCATTCCAGGCGGCATGTACCGTGGCAACGACAATGACGTCACCACCTTTGGTGTGGGTGCAACCTTTGTATCTTCTAACCAAGTACCTGAAGACGTGATCTATAACGTAGTGAAAGCGGTATTTGAAAACTTTGACGACTTCCGTCGTCTGCACCCTGCGTTTGCCAACCTGAAGAAAGAAGAGATGGTAAAAGACGGCCTATCTGCCCCCCTTCACCCAGGTGCTGCGCGCTACTACCGTGAAGCCGGATTGATTGAATAATCAACCCCCGCTTACCAAAAAGCGAGCGTTTAACGCTCGCTTTTTTTATTTCCTCAGGAGTCTCTCCTAACCTTGGCCTTTAGGGCTGGCTCACCACTTGTGGCGCTAAGGCATCTAGCTTCCAAACCCGACCAAAGTGTTTGTAATGGCCGGCTTGCTCGCCTGCTTCACGACCCATGCCATGGTATAAATCCAAGTGATTTTCTTTCACCGCGCCACCGGTATCCAATGCCATTAACAGCTTGAGTACATGCTCGCCCGTCCAATTTCCTTGTTCATCAAGCTGGGGCACTTCGGCAAGCAATACACTTCCCATGGGTAAATAACGTCGATCCGCTGCCACAGACGCCCCCGCTTTCAACGGAATACCTGCCGTGCCACTGACTGGGGCAGCCGCTTTTGGCGTAAAGAAAACATAAGAGGGGTTTTGCTCGAGTAATTCACGCACTTCATCTTTACTGTGGGCAGCCACCCAATCTTGGATCGCTTTCAGCGACATTTTTTCGCGCGGGACTTCCCCGTTCTCAATCAAGACTTTGCCAATGCTGACATACGGGTGACCATTCTTGCCACCGTAAGCAAAGTATTCTAGTTGGTCGTTGTCGCCAAAATGGACAAAGCCACTCCCCTGCACTTCCATAATAAAGTTATCAATCAACGAAGCGCTGTATCCAAGCACTAGCCCTTGTTCTTCAAGCGCACCGGCATAAATTGCGGCCCTATCCGGACAGTCAAACTCACATTCCGGTTTGGCATACACGGGATAACGAAATAAGGCATCCGGTTGGTGACGCATCTCTATCACAGGAGAAAAGTAACCTGTAAACATCACGTTACCAAAGTCATCGCCGCCTCCCATTTGATTCACGCCCAAACCATAGTCAGCAAGCGCTTCAATATCTCCACCAGCGTCTAACCAAGCTTGTAGACGTTGATAGACAGCCTGATGTTTGGCTACCAAGGAGGGCGACTTAACCTCGACTTCAGCAAGCTGATCCTGAAATAAACTGAAATCGCGCGGGCTCTCCGATACCACCTGAGGAACTGGCGTTAAAATGCGTTCAAAACGCCCATCCTGATACTGCTGCCCTCGATCGGTTGGACGGACACAACCCGCCAGTGCTAACACACACCCTACTACTGCTAACGCTTTAATCACACCCGTTCCCAATCAATTGATTTATAGCGCTAAGGCTCGCAAAAAGCAGTGAGCTTGGCAATCACTTCTCGTTCTCAAGTTGTAACTGTCTGCAAAACAATACAGAAATATTGTGATGCTATTCAGATTATCTCAGCCAGGGGGGCGGTGTTCATCAAAGTGTCATATAATTATTATGTACTGTCCTTGCAACAAAACTGCATAGAAAGTGCAACATAAAGGAGTAAAGCTGTGATGGATTTAAAAGTTGGTCGTTCAACGCTACTTGATAGCGATGCAGTGGAATACCAGTGGATTCGCATGATGGCCAGTGAAGGATGCACCCGCCATGTTATCAATACCAGTATCCAACGCTGCCTAGGTGGCGATCCAGAAACCGCAGATTTACTACGACGCATCGCCACCAAGCAATGTTCGGTTAATGAATTATTATCGACTCTTGAATCGTAAAAGTACTAGTCCAGTATGCTATACGCCCTGAAACGCAAAATATAAACGCCAAGTAGGATATGTCACGCATCTAGAATATGGTGCCTGGCATCAGTCAGCTTTAATGAAAAAAGAGGTGTAATGGGCCGGCGATAAGCGTTCTAGGGTGCTTTTGTTTTCAATCCGATAAACATAATTCTGAGAACCAATCGAGTAACGAAACTGATCTCCATCAAACTGGTACTCGGTTGTAATTTGGCTGCCATTTGTATAGACGCCATCAGGTCGGATCTCAAACCGATCAGCCGCATATGGCGCGACATCTTTTTCAACCCACTCACCATATAAATCAGACAGGCCAACATCGGGGGCAAATATTGCTGGCTGGGTCGCCACTAAAAAGCCCGTACCACCAAATAGGATAAATAAGAGTAAAAGAACAACTTGTTTCGTTTTTCGCACGCGTTTACCCCTCAATGCATTTTTAGCACAGTTTAACTGACCCATTACTTTACTTTAGACGCTGAGAGCCAGATTGTGATCTCACTTCCGTAACCCACCCGTTGAAGGCAAGCCAGTACTCGCCCTTCTAGCGAAGTCTCTGGCACCGTGAAAGACTTGACATAAACAGCAAAAAAAGCATAAAAAGGCATGATTAATGAATAATTAAACGGACATGCACGTGAAGATAAGAAGTACCGCCCTGGTTAAAGGATTTCGCCAATCGGCGCCGTATGTCAATGCTCACCGAGATAAAACCGCGGTGATCATGCTTGGCGGCGAGGCAATGGCGGATGAGAACTTTCAAAATATCGTCAAT
The DNA here is from genome assembly GCF_900141775.1 of Salinivibrio sp. ES.052. Lineage (GTDB taxonomy): Bacteria > Pseudomonadota > Gammaproteobacteria > Enterobacterales > Vibrionaceae > Salinivibrio. The sequence goes on from NZ_FSRI01000001.1 coordinate 1,771,345, forward strand.
GATATCGCGCTACTCAATAGCCTAGGCATGAAACTGGTATTGGTCTTCGGCGCCCGTCCACAGATTAATCGCGCTCTCAATCAGTACGGACTGGAAACGCCTTATCACAAAGCAATACGCATCACCGACAGCCACGCGCTTGAAGTAGTCAAACAAGCCGCCGGCCAAGTGCAGCTCGACATCACGGCGCGTTTATCCATGGGGCTCAACAACACCCCAATGGCGGGCGCCCAGATTAATGTGATCAGTGGCAATTTTGTTATTGCTCAACCGTTGGGCGTCGATGAAGGGATTGATTATTGTCATAGTGGCAAAATTCGCCGCATCGATATTGATGGTATTCAGCGACAATTGGATCAAAACGCGATCGTGCTGATGGGGCCGGTAGCCAGTTCAGTGACAGGGGAATGCTTTAATCTCACCTCCGAAGAAGTGGCGACTCAGGTCGCGATTCGGTTACGCGCAGACAAGTTGATTGGCTTTTGTTCCGAGCAAGGGGTGCTGAACCAAGATAATGAAGTGATTTCTGAGTTACTCCCTACCCAAGCCCTTCCGCTCTTAGAAGCCAGAGAAGCTGCTGGCGATACTGGCTCTGGCACCAGTCGCTTTTTACGGGGCGCGATTGCTGCGTGTCGCGCGGGCGTTACGCGTAGCCATTTGATCAGCTATAAAAAAGACGGGGCCTTGATCCAAGAGTTGTTCTCGATTGAGGGGATCGGCACCCAGATCGTGATGGAGCGTGCCGAAAAAGTGCGCCAAGCCCAAATTGACGATATCGGTGGGATCTTGGATTTGATCCGGCCTTTGGAGCAACAAGGGATCCTGGTGCGCCGCTCACGAGAACAATTGGAGCAGGAAATCCCACGCTTTACCATCATCGAACGGGACGGGTTAGTGATAGGCTGTGCGGCGCTCTACCCATTTAGTGACGCGCGCACCGGCGAGATGGCATGCGTCGCCATTCATCCGGACTATCGTGATGGCGACCGCGGCGTCATGCTGCTCAATCACCTCAAACAACGCGCCAAAGCCAAAGGGCTCGAAACCATTTTTGTGCTCACCACCCACAGTCTACATTGGTTTTTGGAACAAGGTTTTTTGCTCTCCGATGTGTCAGCGCTCCCTAACACCCGTCAAGAGCTATACAACTATCAGCGCCGCTCTAAGGTACTGACCCTATCGCTTTAACTGGCTTCGCTACTATAAAGGCGCCAACAAAGCATCTGGCAAGCCGCTATAACGAGCGGTGCGTGCGCCCACACCGTGACGTAATACCGGCCAAGACGCGTAGAGATCAAGCTGGCGCTTCGCCCGCGTAATGCCGGTGTAAATCAGCTCGCGAGTGATCACCGGTGAAATCGTAGGCGGACACACCAGCACTGTGTGCGCAAACTCCGAACCTTGTGATTTATGCACCGTCATCGCAAACGCGGTTTGATGGGCGGGCAGGCGGCTGGCAAGCAAATAGCGCACTTCGCTATCGTGGGTTTCAAACGCCACCCGCGTGATCCCCTCATGCTGCACCGCAATCCCAATATCACCGTTATACAACCCTAGGGCATGGTCGTTTTGCAAAATCATGATCGGCCGACCGTGATACCAGGTATCTCGCTCTTTAGCGATCAACCCTGCGGACGCTAAATGCTGCTCAATGGCTTGGTTGAGGCCAGCGACGCCAAACGGACCTTCAGTCAATGCGCATAACAATCGAAATTGGCTAAAGGCACTCAGCACATCCACCATTGATGACGGGGTTTCGAGCGTCGCATTATCGAGTGTCGTTAAGTAATCGCGATATCCTGCCACCGCTTGTTGCATCAGGGTCTGATAGCTGTCATCACTCAGCACATGGTGGGTAATATCGCCATAGCCGCGTTTTAACACCGCCCCCACCTCAGCCATTTCTCCTCGGTTCACCGCAAAGGCAAGCTGACCAATGCCGGATTGGGCATCAAAACGATAACTTTTGCGCAGCAGGCAAAGGGCACTGGCAATCGCTGGCGCGTGCGGGTTGTCTGGTACGTCAAAGCCTGTCAGTTGGCTTAAACGCGCTGCTTGCGCCGCTGGATAGCCCGCCTCGGCGTACTGACAAATATCGCCTAACACCGCCCCTGCTTCCACAGAGGCAAGCTGATCTTTATCCCCCAGCAAAATAATGCGTGTTGAGGGCGCCAAGGCATCGAACAGCTGCGCCATCAAAGGCAAGTCCACCATTGAGGCTTCATCGACAATCAACACATCCGCATGCACGGGATTATTTTTATGATGGCGAAACGCTACTCGCTGCGGAATCGCCCCTAATAATCGGTGAATGGTACTGGCTTGGGTCGGCAGCGCCGCTTTCACGTCATGATCAACAGGCAAGGCGGCAATCGCCCGTCCCAGTGATTCGGTCAATCGGTTGGCCGCTTTACCGGTCGGGGCGACCAATTTGATAGTGAGCGCTGCAGACGTTGTACGCTCGGCGTGGTGCGACGCCATCAGCGCCGCCAACAAACGGGCGACGGTGGTGGTTTTACCCGTGCCCGGGCCCCCTGAAATCACCGCAAAAGGCTGGGTCAACGCGGTGGCTGCCGCCACTTTTTGCCAATCAATCTCCGCCTGTGAGGCGGCAAATAAGCTATCCAGGGTTTGTCTGGCCTCATCCGGTACCGATAGCGCCGTGAGACGCTGGCGAATATGTCCCGCCACTTGCTGCTCTGCATGCCAGTAGCGATGTAAATACAGTCGGTGTCCGGCAAGCACCAAGGGCGTTGACTGCATCCCATCGGATACGACTGAGGCCTGCGCCAATTGCTCGCTTGGCGCTTGGCTATCAATATGTTCCAGCAAGGGCTGCCACGCGACATCAACGGGTGGCTGCCACTGGCGCAAGTCAAGGCAGACATGGCCTTTCCCCACTTCGCGACTCAACAGTGCCGCCCATACTGTGATAGCCGCCTTATCTAATTGGGTTTCTTCTTCGCCCATCAAACAAGCAAATTGCACATCAATCGCTCGCAATTCCCCACGCTGGTAAAGCGCCATTAATGCTTGCTTCATACCGACTCTCCAGCAAAGAGGTTGTCCAAGGCGTCAATCAGCGCCTTATCGGGACGGTGCGCGAATACGCCGGTCTCGCCGCTATCGCTGGCGCCCCGTAAAAAGAAATAAAACACGCCCCCCACATGGGTGTCGTAGTCATAATCTGGGATCCGCTGTCGCAAAAAGCGGTGCAACGCCAAGGTATAGATCTGGTACTGAAAGTCGTATCGGTGTGCGATCATCGCCTCTTTGAGCGCCTCAGGATGGTAATCGGCCACGCTATCCCCCAAATGGTTCGACTTCCAATCCAGCACGTAATACTTACCATCGGCGCGGAAGGTTAAATCGATAAAGCCTTTTAGCATCCCGCGCGCCGTGTCAAAGGTGAGCTGGCCAGCACGCGCTGATAGCGCATCGTATCGCGCGGCGAGTCGGTTCAATCGCTGGCAGTCTAGTGCGGCCAAAGGCATCACGAACTCCATCTCCGTTAATCGACTGGTATTATCAATATGGTTGAGCATCAACCCGTGCTCATTGAGCGGGTGTTTCAATACCTGTGTCATCCACTGCTGCAATATCGGGCACCACTGTGGGTCATAGTTTTCCAAGCTAAGATGATGGGTAATAAGCTCAGCGATTTCTTCACTCATCAAATCGGCGGTAAAGTCCACCTCTTCAAATAAGGTATGTAAAAAGGTACCGGCTCGCGCCCCTTTGGGAAACGCAAAAACCGACCAAGGATCCACCGCCACATCCGCCGTCTCCTCGTCAGCGAGATCATCGTCCGCGTCCAAGTCATAACTGGCCAATGTTGGCAAGGCACTGATGTGATGGCTTTGTTTTAGCAGCCCTGAGTAACTGGTTAAGCGCCACTGACGGTCAATCTTGCCGTCGAAGTGACGCGCGCTTAGCGCCTCGTGGGAGCCTGTTTGAGGGGCATAACGGCTATCATCCGGCTCAGGCGGGGCGACCACAGCCACCGCATCGCTCGCGCTTGCTAATCCAGCCAAACTCTCGGCCAGCAGGCTAGCATCACCGGCTTCTCCATGCTGGATCAAATACCCAAGGGCCGTTAGGTGCAAGGCCGAGTCTTTTTGCCGACTGTTACCTTGTTTAAGGGGCGCACAGCCAATAAAACACCCATACACGGCACGGGTCACCGCCACGTACAGCAAGCGGATATCTTCAGCCAGCCGCTCTTTTTCAGCGCGCTCTTTGCCTTCATCGACATTATCCAGCGCCAGCACCGGCTGATACTGTTCATCGTGATAAAACGGTTGGCTGCTTTCGCGATACTGACAAGCAAACGGCAAGTAAACCAGATCGTATTCCAAGCCTTTCGATTTATGGATGGTGACGATTTGCACCAAATCACGCTCCGACTCCAACCGCACCTGCTGCTCTTCCGATTGTTGAACCGGCTCGGCCATTCGCTCTTGTAGCCAGCGGATCAGCGCGTGTGGGTTGTCCAATTGCTGGCTGGCACTTTGCAGCAACTCCGCGATATGCAAAAAGTCGGTCACACAGCGCTCGCCTTGCGGCATCGCCAACCAGTTTTCTGCCACTTGGCGGGCACTGGCGACTTGGCGAAGCATCGGCATCACCCCACGGCGCTGCCAAGTGTCACGGTAATGGCTAAAGGCCACCACCTCTTGCTCCCACAAGGCTTCGTCTTGATTGAGTAACGCCAGCTTCTCGGCGGTCAAGCCAAATAAGGGGCTGGCTAGTGCCGCTCGCAACTTACGCTCGTTTTCAGGCTGCATCACCGCCACTAAGATGCGCTCAATATCACTGGCGACAGGGCTGGCGAACACATTATCACGGTTAGAAAGATAGACAGACGCCACGCCTTTTTCGGCCAGCGCTTGCTTGACCAGCTGTGCCTCGCGTCCGGTGCGCACCAACACAGCGATATTGTGCGGCTGAATTTCGGCTTGGCCGGAAGGAGTTTGTAGATAACTATTGCCCGCCACCGATTGATTGAGTACCTGAGTGATATGCTGTGCGGTACTCACCGCTAAGGTCTGTTCAAAATCTTGCTTGGCACACAATTCATCCGGGCTGTGATGCCAAAAGGTGAGCGCGGGCTGCTCGTTTCCCTCCACCACCAGCGCTTTTTGTTTGGCGCTAGGCGAAGAGGCCACCGCTAAAAAGGGAATGCTGTCTTGATAAACGAACGGCGCCTTAGCACGTGAGAACAAGGCATTGACCCCGCGCACCATACCATCTGTCGAGCGCCAGTTAGTAGCAAGGTTGTAGTGATCACTCACCTGCGCACGGGCATGAATATAGGTGAAGATGTCGGCACCACGGAAGGCATAAATCGCCTGCTTAGGGTCGCCAATCATCATTAAACCGGTGCACTCACCCCCTTCTTCTTGCTCTTCGAATACAGGGGCATCGTCCGCCACTGGCGGCTGATAGACAGTGCTAAAAATCTGATATTGCAGTGGGTCGGTGTCTTGGAATTCATCAATCATTGCCACCGGATATAAGCTGCGAATACGCGCAGCCAACTGGCCTTGGCTATCTTGGTCAAGTGCGCTGGCAAGTTGAGAAAGGAGATCGTCAAACGAGAGCCACCCTTGGCGGCGTTTTTCTTGGCGGAGCAGCTGCCGCACGTCTTTAATCGCCAGTGCGGTTAATCCCGGCTTTAACGTCGGCGGCTGATCAACCAATGCCTGAATGTGATCAAATAGCGCCAGACTCGGTGGCTCGGCTTTGCTCTTGGCCGCTAATGTCTGTTGGGCGAATTTTTCTAATTTGTCGGGTAATTGGTAATCAAGCGTCTCGGCATTAGCCCATTGTTCCATCGCATTAAGCCAATTCGCCAGATGATCTTTACGATAACTGCGGCCATCGAGCTTGGCGGCGCTGAGCTGGTCGGTGATCTGCTCCCCGGCCTCGCGCCATGCGCGCTTCACCGCATCAATCTTGGCAATCGCCGCTTGGTGTGCCGCCATGAGATCTTCGCCGAGATCAGGCGCCTTAACCGTGACAGCCGGCCCGGATAAATAGGGCGCAATCTCTTTTAATAAGGCCTCTGGTGCGGGCCAGTAGCTGCTCACCACACCGGCTAACGATTTTGGCAGCGGATAAAAACGACGACGCCAAAAATCGGCCGCCGCGCGCGCTTTAATTTGTCGCTCGTCGGTGACAAATTCATGACTGAAGAGGCTGCCCGATTCAAACGCATTTTGGGTCAGCATCCGCTGACAAAAACCGTGAATGGTATAGATAGCCGCTTCGTCCATCTGACGCTCGGCCTCTAACAGTCGCTGCGCCGCGGTTTTATGATCGCTAATCTCTGCTAGTAAAGGGCCAATGATAGGATCGTCACTCTCCCCGCGCATAAAGGCAAAACGTGCCTCATGGATACGACGCCGAATACGGTCTTTTAGCTCTTGGGTTGCCGCTTCGGTGAAGGTCACCACCAGTATTTGCTCGACCCGACACGGCGCTGCGCGGCCATGCCCAAGCAACAATCGCAGGTACAAGCCAGCAATGGTAAATGTCTTGCCGGTGCCAGCGGAGGCTTCGATTAATCGGACGCCATCAAGTGGCAAGGTGAGCGGGTTGAGGATCTGCGGTTCCATATCATTATTTCATCGCCTAGTCTGCTCGCTATTGTAGCAACCCCTTGGGGTAAAACATATTCCAACGAAGCTAACCAAGCGGAGCCCACTAACGTTACGATCAAAAAAGGCCAGCATGGCTGGCCTTGGTTCGTTTATTGAGACTCAACGCTTACGACTGAAGCCACACTGGGTTGGTCCATGCCGTGCTGCCGTCTTTGTCTTCCACTTCTAGGTTGATCCAACCTTCTGCATCCGCAGGGATTGGCAGTGACAGCTCAAGACGCTGGGTGCTCTCTTCCGGGTTTATGGTGACGCTGTTTAGCACCTCACCACCTTGACCGATTAAGCGCACTTCTTTGAGGCCGTCAGCGGCGACGACGTTAATATCCCATTTATCACCTGCCTTGGCGCTTTCACCAAACATGATGTTTTGTGGGTATAGAATTGGCCCCTGCGTGGCATAGCCGTGACCGGCTTTTAACGCTTTAGCAAAGGCGAGAGGCGTTAGCTCACCATCAACATTGGCCATCATACGAATACGACCGGTTAGCTGATTCCACGCATCATGAGTATCGGTACCCGCAGTCAGGTACATGGCTTCGCCGCTATCCCACATATCATGTGCTTTTTTCAGGGTCGGCTCGTTATCAACACGTGCGTTGAGCTCCATCAGGTCGAAACGATCGGTCTCGCCGCCTGGTACCGCATCTTTAGCGATGTTGGTGAAGTAACCATAATCGTTATATGGGTGGTTCATTGGCACCACTTCTGCGCCCATCTCATGCGCAGCATCAATCAAGGTGTGCACGTCATCAGTACCCGGATCGACCGTCAGCGCCGCGCCATTATCGATGGGGAACGGGTTCATGTGACCCCACGATGGCGAAATCTCAATCGATGGAATGAAAGGCACACCACGTTTTGCTGATAGGTCAGCAAACACTTTGTGATTAATGGTGGAGTCATGATCACTGATAAAGGTCAGATCCAAGTCAGTTGCCAACTGAGCACGCACCACGATTTCTGGAGGTGTTACTCCTTCCAGCACATTGCCGTGGTGGTGCAAGTCAGCGCCATACCAATGGTTACGGTTCGGGAAAGTCACCTGAGGCACTTTCACCACTTGTTGGTTGGTTTTGCCCGATTCGAGCGTCACGTCCAAGGTTTGTGATTCGGCGGTAAAGCCCGCACCGGCGTTAATGCCCAGCTTGTATTCACCCGGTGCCAGTTTTAGCTCAGCATGGCCTGCTGGCAGCAAATCAGTGAAGAAGGTGCGTTTACCCAAAAATTCAACCGGTGGCGCTTGGCCTTCGATGATGGTGACACGCGCATCTTTGGCCACACCAGAGGCCGCTTCTTCAACGTTAAGCGCAAGCGTCGCTGGGCTTTTCAGCGATGTGAAGTCCAATGTTTGCTCACTATCAGCACCCACGGTAATAGATTGCAGCTGGCTGTTCGCATGTCCTGTTGCCGTGCCATACACTTGGTACTTGCCTTCTGGCAATGCCATGTTGTATTGACCATCTTTGGCAAGCGTCCACGCATAAGGGTGACCGTCTTTTTCAATCATCACAATCGCATCTGCAGGGACATTGCCATTGTCAGCAAGAAGTTGGCCTTGAATCGTGCCCGTTGCTTCGCCATGACGCTCAGCTTCTGCTTTAACAATCGGTGCCATATCACCATTAGGAACAACTTGCAGCTGGGATTCGAAGGTACGGCTTTCACCGGCTTTGAGCGTGTGACCCAGATACATATCGCGGCCATTATACTTAATGCGATCAAAGTCAGGCGCATGCAGTGCAAAGGCCCAATCCCGGTCATACGCGACCATGCGATCCGCGAGGGCATTATCCGCCATCGCTTCTTCATTGCCTTCAAGACCCGGGACCGCGAACTGATAGCCCGTATCCGGCCAAATCGTGTGGCCAGATTCCAGCTCAAGATCGTCTTCGCCTTGGTTGGTCATCACGGTTTTGAGCCCGATCGCGTCAGAGCCAGCTTCCAGCGTGTACCAAGTGGTAATGTCGACCTTGTCAAAGTTACGGCTCACTTTGATCACCGCTTTTTCATCGCTATCTTCGACAATATCAATCGACTTGCGATCGTTCGGCCAAGCCGACCAACTGTTGGGGATGAAATCTGCAAAAGCGACTCGGTCTAGATCAATTTTGCCATTTTTCACCGCCGCGAGATCCACTAAGGTGCCACGTGGCACACCCCACGGTGGCGCAGACTCAACTGCCAATGCGAACGCGACATACTCGTTTTTTACCGTGATGTCTTGGGCATGCGTTGCCTCACCATCTGGGATTGCAGTCTTACCTTGAGTAATGCTGACGTCGGCGTGCGCTGACGCACCTAACAATAGGCCAGACACTAAAGTCGCCACTGCGCTTTTTGAGAATTTATGCATGAAGGCACATCCTTTTTTTCATGGTTTGTTATATGAATTTTCGATGACATTGTGCGTTAAGTTAATTACACGTTCAAATAAAAAACAGAATAAAGCCCCCTATAAACAACACAAAAACGATGCCCTCTAACCATTATTTTAAATATAAGAGTTTAATTTTAATTAAAATTAAAACACAACCCTGCATTAAAATGATCGTTTAAAAAATATTTAGACCCCAAATAGATTGAACCCTAACGAGCAGCAAAATGTGCAATGTTTAACCAACACGATGATAACAAACATGACAAAAAGGATGGTTGTATCGACGAACCACCCATTTTCTCTATCCTAGTATCCAACCTCTTTAAATGAATAAAAACTTAGAAATAAAGAATAAAAATAGCTAAAGAAGCCATGCATAGACTTGGCTAACAGGGAGATGAGTGGGAAAGAGAGTGGAATGGGGGGAAACGGCGCCGCACTATTCCTACGAGGCGCCTTTGGTGATTAGCGTATTTGTCGCTGCGCAAGCATCGGCAGTACGTGTTGATCGCCTTTTGCTAACAGCGCGAGACAGAGACTCTCGTTCCATTGCGGCCAAACACGATACACATAGGGGTCTTGTCCTTCACCAAGGCTAAAGCCCCCCACAAAGGCATCGCGTATCGCTTTCAGCGCTTTGTCTTGCCCGGTTTCACTGTTATCAAACCCTTTTTTACTATCTCGGGCTTTTATCCCCGCCCCGATTGAGCTTGGCAGATAGGTAAGCGGCTGATTCAAGCCCTGTTGATAGTCTTCAACCAAGGCTTGTAGGTGTGCTCGCGCGTCATCTTTGCTGAGTGGGGAAAACTCGATGGTTTCTTTCACTCCCACCAGCGTACTCGGCACGGCTTCGCCCATTGCGCATTGGCATAAATGATCAATCCATACTGAAAGCTGATGACGTACAGTCAGATCGCCACAATGAAAGCGAACCAAGCTGTCTTGATAACGCCGATTGAGCCAACCTTGCAGTTGTACCTCACCCAAGGCAGTAGGAAGGGTCAGATTGAGTTCAAGATCGGGGCGCAGCGCGGCGAGCAATGGCGTTAAGCGTTGGTACATATCACGGATCACCATAACTTGCGTATCCAAGGTCAATTCGCCAAAGTACGCTAAGGGCAACTTGCCCTGTCCTCGCTGTCGGGCCATAAAGTCCTGCACACTTTGGGGGCTGTCATCGGTTTCAATAAAGTGGGCTAACAGCTGATCGCGCAGCTGAAAACGGTGCAAGGTATCTAAGCGAAAGGGTTCAAATTCTTCTAACGGCGCTTCTAACTGCTCAAAGAAGACTTTCAAGCGGCGTTGGAAAAAATAGCGCACGGGCAACCGCCAAAAGCGCTGCAACTCAGCCAACTCAATCACAGGATCAGTATGGCTATCCGGATCTGGGCTTAATGCATCATCCATAAATGCCGGTAGTTGCGTCCCTTGTCCTTTGGCAGCCGGTAGCCACTCTTGCGCGTAGCTACCATCATGAGCAAACGCCTCTGGGCTAAAGGGAGTGAGTGGATGAGTCTGGATAAGCCTCTCTTCCAGCCGCTGACGTGACTGGACTTCGGGTAAGTCGCGGTCACCGGCCAAACAGTAGCCTTGGGTACAATATTCAAGCAGCTCGGTAACCAGCACCGACGGGACTTTTAAGCTGTTATCTTGCACTGAGCGCCCGACATAACTGATATATAAACGCTGCTGTGCTGACTGCAGCGCTTCTAAAAACAGGTAACGATCATCGTCGCGACGCGAGCGATCCCCTGCCCGCGTGCGGCCCACCATTAAATCAAAACCGACGCTAGGCACAGTGCGCGGGTACACGCCATCATTCATCCCAAGCAAACACACCACATCAAAGGGAATTGAGCGCATCGGCATCAAGGTACAAAAGTTGACCTGACCGGCCAAAAAGCGCTGGCTGACTCGCTCGTTGTTGAGGCGACCATTAAAGTAATCGCGCACCACGGGCAACGTTAGCGTGTGGGTAAAGGCTGCATCGCTAAGCTGTGTCAGCCAACTGTCTAACTGGGTACGGATCAATTTGACCGCTAACTCTTCATCCCCTTCAATGGCGAAGCAGTCATCCAGCATTTGGGTCAATCGCGCCACCCACGCCTTGCCATCGCACTCAATCGCTAACTGCTGCTGGTAGTAAATTAAGGTGTCGATAAACAGCCCTAAACGCCCCGCCAGCTCCGCATTAAGCCCTTGGACTTCATCATAAGGGACGGTGTCTGCAAACAAGCCAGCCTCACTCGGCATCGCGTAGCCGAGTAGCATGCGTTTCAGGCCAAATAGCCACGTATTCTGATACTGCTCGGGCAAGGCAAATTGACTCGCGGTATGGGTATCAAGCCCCCAGCGAATGCCGGTTTCTTCCACCCACTGCTTAATCTGATCAAACTGTTGGCTGTCGATGGCAAAACGGCGCGACACCGCCGGCACCTCAAGAATTTCCAATAGCTCCGCCGCACTGCATCGACTATCAGGCAGGGTGAGCAGGCGCAAAAAGGCGGCTAATACCGGGCTTTCTTGATCGGCGCTGCGATCTGAGATGGAAAAGGGAATAAAACGCTCACTCGGCGCATTACCAAACACCGCTTGAATGGCGGGGCTGTAGGCATTGATATCCGCCACCATCACAATCACATCGCGGGGGCTCAGTGATGGGTTGGCCTCAAACATCGCGAGTAGCTGATCGTGCAGCACTTCGACTTCGCGCATCGGGCTGTGACAGGCATGGATTGCGATGGATGCATCATCTGGCTCGATTTCTGTTTTCACCGCACTGGTTTCAGTCTGCTTGGGATCGCCCGGCTCATTCAAATCCAAAATATCGGCTTGGATGTGATGCAGTAGATTATCGCGGTTAATAGGTACAAAGCCGCTATCAATCTCATTACAGGCCATTTCCGAGAGCAGCAGTAAGTTGTCGCGCCCCAGTTTTCCCATCGACGCCAGCAAGCTGTTCCCTACTTCACCGTGCTCGGGCTCATCAAGTCCCAGTGCCAATTGGCTCTCGGCGGGGATGTTTTCAATTCGGCTGATCTTATCCCGCGCCAATGCGGCACGTTTAGCCAGATAGCGCTTGTCGCGAATATCGCCCCAATAGTAACGGCATGGGTTGGTGAACATAAAATGCACCTCCACATGCTCGCCCAGTGCTTGCAACGCATCCAGATAGCGTGGTGGGAGCGCGGAGATGCCAAACACAAACACCCGTTCAATATCAGCCAGCCCCGCAGGCTTGTGCTGATGGCTGGTTAAGGTATCGATAAACTCTTGATACAAGTTAGCGCGATGGTAAGGCGATTGGCCCAGCGCCAATGTGTGATCGTATAAGCGACGCCACAGTTTTTGCTGCCAAGGCTGCACATCGTCAAGCTCGGGTACCGGTTGCTCTTGCTCCCATGCCAATACCCACTCGGGGCGATAGACCAAATACTGGTCGAAAATATCGGCCACTTTTTCGGCCAGCTGGTAAGCACGCTGCTGATCCTGGCTATCTTCCAAATACGCGGCTAAATCAGCGAACTCTGGCGCATCCAGACAGCTGGGTAAGATGTCCATTAGCTTCCATGTCATCGCCTCTTTATTGAAATCACTGCGCTCAGGCACGCCATCCAACACCCGAATAAACAACTGCCAGATAAAGGTGGCGGGAAGTGGGAATTCGACGTTTGCAACAATCTGCTGCTCGTTGGCGAGTGCCATTTTTAACCACTGCGCCATGCCGGGGCTTTGCACCAGAATAAGTTCTTTTTGAAAGGGGTCAGACAGCGGACGCTGCTGGATCAGGGAGACCAACAGCGATTTTAACAGATCGAGCTGATTAGAGTGATAAACAGTAAACACAAGGCGCTCACATGGGAAAGATAACTGGCATCGATTGTGGCCGATTGCCGTACTAAGCGCAAACCGCTACCGACACACCGCGACCTCGCACACGACTTGTTAAGCGCGTGATAATGCGGCAAATCGCTGAGCGATTACACGCGATTGTCACCCACACTGAATGCGATCAGCTGGCTGATATGGTTCAGTGAACGCCCCGACTCTTGCTGCCACTCATTAAATGCCTGTTGCGCTGCTTGCATCGCCCGCTTGGTCTCTCGACCGCTATCAACGATTTTAGTCGCGCGCAGGTAGTGCTCGATATCACGGGTGAACAAGAAGGTGTCCTTGCCCATTCGGCGCAAGGTATAAGCACCGGTATTACCGCCTAAACGCTTACCGTGTTTTTTTAAATACTGCCATAAACCGACAATATCCTCGCTGGGCCAATCGGCGACAAACTGGCTAAAACTGCCGTGCGATTGCTGCACGCGGTGGATCATTTCCGCGTTGTGCGGAATCGTCATCACCTTGGTAAGGTGACGAATAATCGCTGGGTTGGTGGCTTTTTCTTCCCACATTTCCGGTGGCATCAGCAGCATTTTCTCAATATCAAAGCCCCAGAATACCTCTTCGAACCCCGGCCACTTTTTACGGACGACCTGCCAACTAATGCCCGATTGAAACACCTTCTGACTAAACGCCGCTAACCAGCGATCATCCGGTATCTCACACAAGGCATGAGGCGCAAGCGGTGCCACCAACATGCGCTCTACCTCGCGTTGACCGCCTTTGCGCTCAGCGGCACGTTGATAAATGGTGCTAAATTTTTCTCTCATGTCACAATCATGGCCGGGTCAGTGGACAATGGCCCTTATCCTACTGTATAAAAAGACAGTAAATCAACGAAGAGAGGGTAATTATGGCCGTTATCGTCAAGTACGTGGTCGAACGCGAGGGAGAAGAAAAGATGACATTTACCTCCAAAGCTGAAGCCGACGCCTACGACAAAATGTTGGATATGGCAGATGCCATGTTCGATCTGATTGGAGAAAGCGAACTGGTAGACGACGAAGAAAAGCGTGAAGCCTTGTCGCTATACCTTGCTCAACACAAAGACTCGGTGCTTGAAGCACTGGGCGCAAAACGCAAGGCGGCAAAGAAAAAGCCGGCAAAAAGCGAGAACAAAGCGGACGAGAGTCGCGACGACAAAGACGCCGATGCGGCCTAAAGTTGTGATTGCTGACCCTTTTAGCATCCGCGAAAGAGCAAGCCCATTTGGCTTGCTTTTTTTATGCCTGTCTCCTGATGACTATGCATCAACATGAATCGGTGCGCTGACCTGTAACGGTTTTTGCCTCCGCCAGCCGTTAAGCGCTTCCAACCACCGCCGCTTGTCTTTAAGATGAAGTGTTTGATGTTTTAAGCCCAACGACACAAGGAGATTCCCCCCAATGGCAAGCTTTGCTCTGGCACTCGGTACCGCCACTCAAAACCAGGACGGTAAAATCATTGAAGCCTATTTCCCAGCGCCCCTGCTTAATCCTAGTGATGATCTGGTAAGTGCCCTAAGCGCGCTAACCGATTATAGCGCCGGTAATCAGGTACTAGAGGTTGCACCAGAAACCTGCGCTGCAATCAGTGAAGCCTTCGCCGCCGCTGGCGCTCAAAAGGCAGCTAACTTTGCGAGCAAGGCTCAACAAACCACACAGCCACTGGTGCTGGTTATTCTAGAAAACGACAGCAAACCCGCATCGGTGGCTGAAGGCTTCCTCAAGCTTCAACTGATCTCGCACCGCTTAGTCAAACCACACGGTGTGGTGCTAGACGGACTCTTTGGCCTGCTGCACAACATTGCTTGGACCAACCAAGGCCCAATCGACTTGCCGGAACTGCCTGAGCGTCAGATGGAAGCGCGTCTGAAAGGCGAAACATTAACCGTTGAGTGCGTGGATAAATTCCCGAAAATGACCGATTACGTGGTGCCTGCCGGTGTGCGTATTGCTGATACCGCCCGTGTTCGCTTGGGCGCCCATGTGGGTGAAGGCACCACGGTGATGCACGAAGGCTTTATCAACTTCAATGCCGGCACCGAAGGCAAGAGCATGATTGAAGGCCGTATCTCTGCGGGTGTGATGGTCGGTCAAGGTAGCGATATTGGCGGCGGTGCATCCATTATGGGGACGCTGAGTGGCGGCGGCCAGATTGTGATCTCAATTGGTGAGAACTCACTGTTGGGTGCCAATGCTGGCCTTGGCTTCCCATTAGGCGATCGTTGCACCATCGAGTCAGGACTGTATGTCACCGCAGGCACCAAAGTCACCATGCTCGACGCTGACGGCAATGTGGTCGAAAGCATCAAAGCACGTGATTTGGCCGGTAAGTCGGACCTATTGCTACGCCGCAACTCAAAAACGGGGGCGGTTGAATGCTTAACCAACAAAACGGCAGTTGAGCTCAACCATGAGCTACACGCCAATAACTAATCAAGCCCGCTTTTAGTTCTTTTCAACGGCGGCCAACTTGGTCGCCTTTTTTATGCCGACTTTGCCTTAATGACTATCGCGTCACCGCAATACGCCAAAAAGCACAAGCAGGTTTGTGGCACATTTTTAACCACAAGCGAAAACTAGGAAAATAAACAGGCGCGAGGCGGCCCTGACTGGCGGGTAAATCAGCGTTCGTGATCTCTCCCAACGTAGCATTTTTGGCATTGATTTCAAGGCTTTTCCGGCCTTTTCGATGTCAGGATTCGCGAATGCTCACAGATCCTCCTATCGAAAAACTCCCCCCCTTTAAACATGAGCCAAGTCACGTTATCAATGGCGTAAAGCGGTAATCTAAAGATGAACCTAATACAGGGGAACAAAGAGGAACGAGTATGAGAGTGGAAATTGCAGGCAAAAACATCGAAATCACTCCCGCCATCCGTGAGCGCATCGAAAGCCGCTTTGACAAGTTGGCCAAGTGGCAGGTGGCACTCATCAATCCTCATGCTGTGATCAGTAAAGAGCCAAACCACCAGTTTAAAGTAGAAGCCAAAGCTGGGTTGCCGGGTTCAACGCTGGTTGCCTCAGCGGAAAGCGATGACATGTACAAAGCGATCAATGACGTAGGCCAAAAGCTGGAGAAACAACTCAATAAAGTCCAACACAAGGGCGAGGCGCGTCGTAACGAAAAATCTGCCGCGACGGTTGCGATGGAAGAAAACCCATCCGATGAGGAAATCTAGACCCTCAACGCAACACCAAATATGCTAAACATGTCAGCCCCGCTCTTGCGGGGCTTTTTGATCCTTGACACGCCTGCCCGCGCCCCATATGGTTAATCCATACGCAAACATAACAACACAACGCCCAATGCTGATGACCGCCCATTTTTTTCGCTTCTTTTTTATCTCGCTAACGCGGGAGGAAGCGTGCTAAGCCCAATCAGCCTGGCGCACTAACCTCCCAACCGGGAGGTTTTTTTGTATTAGAACAAGGATAATGTATGCCAGACACACCACGCCCATTGGATGAAATACGCACGCGAATAAGCCAGCTTGATCAAGAGCTGCTGACACTATTGGCCGAGCGCCGTCGCTTAAGCCTGGATGTCGCCAAAAACAAAGTCGCCGTGCAAAAGCCCATTCGCGATCAAGCTCGTGAGCAAGCCTTATTAGAAAAACTGGTGAATAAAGCGCAAGATCACCAGTTAGACGCTCACTATGTGCTGAGCCTGTTTCACACCATTATCGAAGATTCGGTGCTTATCCAGCAGCGTTATCTGCAAAACCTGGCCAACCCCGACAATCAGCGTCCAGTGGCACGGGTTTCTTTCCTGGGCAACCAAGGCTCTTATTCCTATCTCGCCGCGCGCCAATACTTTAGCCGCAAGCAAACCGAACTGGTGGAAATGGCCTGTGACAGCTTTAAAAAGGTGGTAGAAACGGTAGAAACGGGCCATGCCGATTACGGCATCTTACCCGTAGAGAACACCAGTTCTGGCTCAATCAATGAAGTGTACGATCAGCTGCAGCACACACGTTTATCGATTGTCGGTGAGCTCACGCTGCCTATCGACCACTGCCTGCTTACCGTCGGTGACCAAGATCCAAACCATATTGATACCTTGTATGCCCACCCGCAGCCGCACCAGCAATGCAGCGAATACATTGACACTTTGGGTAAAGTGAAGAAGATTTATTGCTCCAGCACCGCTGAAGCCATGCAACAAGTGGCGGATTTAAACCAGCCCAATGTGGCCGCGATTGGTCATGCGGCAAGTGGTGAGTTTTACGGTTTAACCGCGATTAAGAGCGAGATAGCCAACCAACAGCAAAATCACACCCGCTTTATTGTCGTGGCCCGCAAGCCGGTTAAAGTGTCGTCACTGACCCCGGCCAAAACCACTTTTATTATGTCGACCTCGCAGCAAGCCGGCTCCTTGGTCGAATGCTTGATGGTACTGCGCGAGCGCGGCATCAATATGACCAAGCTCGAATCTCGGCCCGTGCTTGGCAACCCATGGGAAGAGATGTTTTACGTCGATGTTGAAGCCAATATGGCTAGCAACCTGATGCAAAGTGCGCTGGACGAACTCACCACCCTGACCCGTTATCTAAAAGTGCTCGGCTGCTACCCGTCAGAGACCATTTCCCCCACCGAGGTATCGCTGCCGGACAGCAATGAATAATAATAAGTTACCAATAAAAAAAGCCCACGATGTGGGCTTTAATTATTATCAATACCAATGCCCATATGGGATATCTCTGGCGTCTTTAGGCAACTTTCTTAATGTGTACTCATCTTTTAAGTATAATTTTTCAAAATTATTTCTTCTAGCTCCAGCTGGGGGCATATCTCTAAGTATTTTAACAATTGATTGTATTTCCTTAGACTCAAATCGATACCCGCGCGATAAAGCATCATGTAGTATGGGAATTAAAGCATTATATTTCTCATTTGCATCTTTTTTGTCTTCTAGTAGTCCATACATCATTTCCAAAGGTGTAGCCAAAGGAGATGCTTTAGATATAGAGCCTAAAAGTGACTTAGGATTCATACTCATTTTATAATGACCTTTGCTATCGCAGCATTAATGCCAACCTCGATTAAAAAAAGAGAATAATGACTAGAACTAAAGCTCTGATCCCAATATCTTAAAATGGGATATAAATAGTCAGCAATAGTTATTGCAACATATGCTAAAGCGATAATTTTACACTCTAAATCGCTAAAAATGGCTATATTTCTATACTTTGAATATAATGCGATAATGACAAAAAACATCACAACAGGTGATATGAAATTAATCGCGTGCTCTACATAGTCTCCAACTGTAGACATTGAAAATAACAACGAAGAGCTGAATACTATATATATGAAACCCACTAACGGAAAATATCTATTCTGCATAAAATTCTTATTTAAATTAATCTTTAGATAAAAGAACAATAAAAGCCGAAAAACACTACCAATATATAAATAAAAAATCGATTGAAAAATCACTCCTCATTGGAGATATAATGTTTTTTAGGATCAATATCTCACTCTAGTTACCTCATTATTTTTATTCCATTGCTATTTATGACAGAGAAGGTATTTCTACGCTATCAAAAAACCAGCCAAGCGGCTGGTTTGAGTATAGATTTATCATCTATTGTCGGGGGGGGGGGTTAGGTACGCTAGGTCGCGGTGCGGTGGGTCGCATCGTTAGCTTGTCGCAACAGGCCTTGGCTTTCTTGTAAAAAGCGTGGCGCGTAGTCACCAAACCAATTTTCGACTTGCGCGAAGGCATCAACAAACGTGGACTTATCATGTTGTTCAAGCAAATCAATCGCTTCGCCAAAACGCTGGTAAAAGCGTTTGATCATCGCCAGGTTTTGCGGCGAGGACATAATAATATCCGCATACAGACCCGCATCTTGGGCGAACAAGCGCCCCACCATCGCAAGCTCTAAACGATAAATCGGTGAACTTAGCGCGGTGAGCTGATCTAAATTGGGGTTTTCTTCTGCCAGATGGACCCCGTAAACAAACGACGTAAAGTGACGTAGCGCTTGGATCAGCGTCATGCCCTCATCATGCTCAACGGCACTGATCCTGTGCAGTCCCGCCCCCCAAATACGAAATTGCTCGAGCAGCCATTGGTAGGCTTCTGGCTCGCGGCCATCGCAGTAAACAATGACCTGTTTAGCCAGGCTAGCCACATCGGGGCCAAACATCGGGTGTAGACCGACCACTGGGCCTGAATGCGCGGCTAACATCGCTTGTAGCGGACCTGATTTGACTGAGGTGAGATCCACTAATAAGCAGTCATCTGGCAGTTGGGTCAATTGATTAATGACCGTTTCCGTGACATCAATGGGCACAGACACCACCACCATACCCGCGTCAGCCAGCAAGGTATCCGCATGCTCCCAATCGTCTTTATCCAGCACGGTGACTTGATAGCCAGAAAGCGCAAACAAGCGTGCAAATAAGCTACCCAGTTGGCCTTTACCGCCAATCACCACCACCTGGCGCAAATCAGGGTTTAAACACTTAAAGCCAGAGTCATTTTCACTGCTGTACGACTCACGCATGGTACGACGCAGCACGTCTTCAATTAAATCCGGTGGCACGCTTTGCGACTCGGCTTCTTGACGACGCGAAGCGAGCATCGCCGCTTCACGGTCTGGTGCATAGATGGGCAAACCATGTTGGCTTTTCACCTCCCCCACTTCTGCCACCAGTTCTAAACGGCGCGCGAGCAAGCTCACCATTTGTTTGTCGACATCATCGATTTGATCGCGCAGTCGGCTCAGTTCTGCCACCATGATTTAGCCCTGTTGAATACGTTGTTGAAGAGAGGTTGCCAGCTCTTGGTGAGCATGACGCAACAATTGTTCAGTAGACGCCCAATCAATGCAAGCATCGGTGATCGATACCCCGTATTCCATTTCGTGTTTGGGTAAGTCTGCCGATTGGTTACCCGCGTTGAGGTGGCTTTCGATCATCAGCCCAATCACGGAGCGGTTACCTTGTTTAATTTGATGGATCACATCTTCTGCCACCAGCGGCTGACGACGGTAGTCTTTGCGCGAATTCGCGTGGCTGCAATCCACCATCAAGGACGGATTCAGTCCCGCTGCTTCCATTTGCTGCTCGCATTCGGCGACGGAGACTGAGTCGTAGTTGGTTTGCTTACCGCCACGTAAAATCACATGGCCATTGGGGTTACCTTGTGTGGTCAATAATGCCACTTGGCCGGCTTGGTTGATCCCCATAAAGCGGTGACCTGAGGCGGCGGCTTTCATCGCATTGGTGGCGGTGGCGAGATTGCCATCTGTACCGTTTTTAAAGCCGATTGGCATCGACAGGCCACTGGCCATTTCACGATGGGTTTGTGACTCGGTGGTACGTGCGCCAATCGCCGCCCAGCTAAACAGATCCCCAATGTATTGCGGGCTGATCGGATCCAGCGCTTCGGTGGCCAGCGGGATCCCCATTTGCGCTAAATCTGTGAGTAGACCGCGCGCTTGTTTAAGGCCTGATTCAACATCAAAGCTGCCATCCAGGTGCGGATCATTGATTAACCCTTTCCAGCCAGTGGTAGTACGTGGCTTTTCAAAGTACACCCGCATCACGATAAACAAATGATCGCTCAGCTCATCCGACAAGGCTTTCAGACGGTGAGCATAATCTTTGGCTGCCTCAACATCATGAATCGAACACGGTCCACACACCACGAGTAGGCGATGATCGCGCTTGTGAATAATATCTGCCACGGTTTGACGCGCGTGACTGATCGCCGCCCGGGTACTTTTTTCAATCGGAAATTGCGCGCGAAGCTGCTCTGGTGTCAGAAGCACCTGCTCATCGCGGATATGGATATTGATCACCGAATCTTGCTGCATAGCCTCGCCTTAAATTGTTCATTAAGTTTTACAACGACAATACCAGTCTCCATTTTAAAAGCAATAGAGGTGTACCCTTTTATTTACTGTGTAAAGTTTTAATTACAAAAGCGATTAATATAGAGTCTTAAACCGTCAACCGTTACTATAACCTATCCGTCTTCTTTGTGTGGGTCGTTATGGCACTGGTTCTCTCACTTCTTCAGCAGATGAGCGTCTATCTGGTGATCGCCTATTTGCTGAGTAAAACGCCGGCGTTTATGCCACTGCTGAGTATTTCTGGACGACTGTCGCATAAGGTCGCTTGTTACTTCCTCTTCTCTGGCTTTTGTATTCTCGGCACCTATTTTGGGTTGGGCATTCAAGATGCAATTGCCAACACACGGGCGATCGGGGCCGTGATGGGGGGCTTGCTTGGCGGGCCGATCGTGGGCTTTTTGGTTGGGCTGACCGGGGGCTTGCATCGCTATAGCTTGGGTGGTTTTACCGATCTCGCCTGTGCTATATCGACGACTGCCGAAGGGTTGATTGGTGGGTTAATGCATCGGTACTTGGTGTCACGCAATCAAACTAGCCGTTTGTTTTCTCCTGCTGTCGTGTTAGCCGTGACCTTTGTCGCTGAGCTGGTGCAAATGGCAATTATCCTCGCGGTGGCTGAACCCTTTAGCCGCGCATATGAACTGGTTAGCGCGATAGCTGCCCCCATGGTGATTGCCAACTCCATTGGCGCGGCAATGTTTATGAGCATTATTGTCGACCGAAAAACCTTGTTTGAACGCTATTCGGCGGCTTTTTCCAGTAAAGCGCTTAAAATTGCTGAACGCTCGGTCGGCATTTTAAGAAGCGGGTTTAATCAACAAAGTAGTGAACAGGTCGCCGCCATTATCCAGCAAGAGACCGGTGTCGGGGCTGTGGCAATCACGGATCGCGAGAAAATCCTCGCCTTTACCGGCATTGGTGATGACCACCACTTACCCGGTACTCCAATTGCGTCGGATTATACCCGGCGTGCCATTGCGGATGACCAACTCATCTATATTGACGGCGCGGATACCCCTTATTGCTGCTCACTGTCTCCCCATTGCAAACTTGGCTCTGTGTTGGTGATCCCCTTGCGCGGTGGAGATGGCTATGTGCTTGGCACTGTCAAGCTTTATGAACCTAAACGTAAACTCTTCTCGGCAATTACTGTCACCATGGGAGAGGGGATCGCGCGGTTACTCTCCAACCAGATTTTGACTGGGCGTTATCAGCGCCAACAAAGCTTGCTCACCCAAGCCGAGTTAAACTTGTTACGCGCCCAAGTCAATCCGCACTTTTTGTTTAATGCTTTAAACACCATTAGTGCGGTGGTAAAGCGCGAGCCGGAGCGCGCCCGCCAGTTAATCCAACACCTCTCGACCTTTTTTCGCAGTAATCTCAAGCAAAATCGCGAGACCGTCTCGCTTGCACAAGAGCTGAATCACCTCGATGCGTATTTAGAGATCGAGCATGCTCGCTTTGCTGATCGTATGAGTGTTGACAAGCAGATTGACCCGGCTATCTTGCAGGCGGTGATCCCAAGCTTTACCTTACAACCTTTGGTCGAGAATGCGGTTAAGCATGGGATCAGCCAATTGATGGCGGACGGCAAAATTATTATTCGGGGCTGGCAAGAAAACGAATGCTTGTATCTACAAGTGGAAGACAATGCTGGGCTTTACCAACCGGCGGCACAGCACTCAGGACTGGGGATGCGTATTGTCGATAAGCGCGTAAGAGGGTTGTTTGGTGGCCAGTACGCGCTGAGAATGACCTGTCAGCCCGAAGTATGGACGCGGGCAACTGTTACCCTACCCTTGACCTATCAAGCGCCCAGCAAGGAGAGAGAGGCATGATAAAGGCATTGATTGTCGATGATGAGCTTCATGCGCGTGAAGCATTAGAAGACGAGTTACTCGCACTCGGTGACGTTGAGGTGATTGGGCAATGCAACAATGCCATCGACGCCCTGAAAACCATCAATCAAACCCGCCCCGATGTGGTGTTTTTAGATATTCAAATGCCTCGCGTGACAGGATTAGAGCTGTTGGCTATGCTCGACCCTGACACCATGCCCAAGGTCGTCTTTGTCACCGCCTATGATGAGTACGCAGTGCAAGCATTTGAGGAAAATGCATTCGACTATTTGCTCAAGCCTGTTGAAACTGTACGGCTAAAAAAATCACTGGAAAAACTGACCCGAGAGCTAAGCCAAAAAAATGATTACCAAGTGATCACTCCCGCGTTGGATTTACTCCCTTGCGCAGGGCATAACCGGATTATCTTGATCCCTCACCAAGACGTCGAGGTTGCAAGAACGACCGTAACGGGTATAGCCCTGCTCACCACCAACGGCGAATCGACTACGCACTTGAGCTTAAAGGTGCTAGAAGATAAAACGCCGCTCATGCGCTGCCATCGCCAATATTTGATTCACCCAGGCGCCATCCGAGAGATCCGTTTATTGGACAATAGCCTAGCAGAGGTCATCACCGTCTCTGGGCATGTAGTACCCGTAAGCCGACGCTACTTAAAAGCGTTAAAGGATAAACTCGGGCTCTGCCCGTAGCGCACCACCACCAGTCGTCACTGCTCAATAAAACAGACTATTGGCTTGGCTTTGAAAATCGTTGTACCCACGCTGCCACTCCATTCTAAAGCGCTGTGAGCCAGGGCGACTTTCACACACGCCCATATACGGATTTCCATCTAATCCTAGTTGGTAAGCATGCTTGGGGTCACAATAGGCGTCAATACCATGGATGTAGCCCTGTTCGTAATCCAAGTAGTTAGCATTCATGGTGTCGCCCGTTTTTCTGGCTAAGGCTTGCAAATCGTTGAGCGTGCGCTGCGGTAGACCACGCTGCCCATCTTGCTCACCTAACCCGTACCAATTCTGGTCTTCCACCAAGCCTTGTGTCGTGGAAGCAGCACATCCAACCAAAAATATTAATAGCAACAGTGAAAAAAGCGTCTGTTTCATGCCCTGTCCTTACCCAGATGAAAAAGCCTCAGCAAAAGCTGAGGCTTAGATCTTAGCGCACTTAATTGAATATTGCTTGAAGACCAAGCATTTAGATGAGAATACCCTCTCGTCGGCGATTATTTCTCATCCGCTATCAACTGCGGGTTAGGCTTATAGCCAATAAAGAAGGCGATAGTGGCCGCTATCGTGGCACCCACACCAATCATGGTGGCGATATTCATTGGTAGGCTAAAGCCAATTTCGGCATTGGCCAGGTAAGTGATTGTGACTGCAGTCATGAACATCGCAGGGATGGTGCACACCCAGTGTAACTTATCGCGTTTAATCAAATAAGCAGCCGCGGCCCATAGCATAATCATCGCGGTGGTTTGGTTGGCCCAGCCGAAGTAACGCCAAATCACGCCAAACTCCGCTTTGGTGATCAAAAAGCCCACCACAAACATAGGGACTGCAATCATCAGTCGCTTAACCATCGGTTTTTGCTGAATGTTCAAAAAGTCGGCGATAATCAAGCGTGCAGAGCGGAATGCCGTGTCGCCAGAGGTAATCGGTAACACAATAACACCCAATACTGCCATGATTCCGCCAACGGTACCAAGCAGCGAGGTGGATACCTCATGCACTACCGCGGCCGGGCCACCATTCGCCAGTGTTTGGTTCAGTGCTTCGCTCGATTCATAGAAGCTCAAACCTAGGCTACACCAGATAAGTGCAATGACGCCTTCGCCAATCATCGCCCCATAAAAGATAAAGCGGCCTGACTTTTCATTCTGCATACAACGCGCCATCAGAGGGGACTGAGTGGCGTGAAAACCTGATACCGCCCCACACGCAATAGTGATAAACAGCAGTGGCCACAGTGGCAGGTCAGTCGGGTGGAAGTTGGTAGCAAAATCCAGCCCTTGGCTGTAAAAGCTGTGATCGCTAACCGCCAAACCAATAATTAATCCTACTGACATAAATACCAGCAAAGCACCAAATACGGGATAGAAGCGACCAATAATTTTATCAATCGGTACCACCGTCGCCAGCACATAGTAGGCAAAGATAATGCCCACCCACATGGCAACGCTCATCTCTGATAGGCTACCCAGCAACTTAGCCGGACCAAGTACAAAGACCACCCCAACTAACATCAACAGCAACACCGCAAAGAAGTTCATAAAATGTTTAGCGAAGTTACCCAGATGCTCACCCACCACGGAGGGCACAGACGCGCCATTAGCACGAACACTGAGCATGCCAGAGAAGTAGTCGTGCACCGCACCAGCGAAGATACAACCAAATACAATCCACAGCATCGCTACTGGGCCATAAAGTGCGCCAAGGATCGGACCAAATATAGGCCCGAGACCAGCAATATTTAATAGCTGGATGAGGTAGACTTTTTTATCTGACAATGGCACAAAATCCACGCCATCGTTCATGCTCATTGCGGGGGTCGCTTTTTGCGGCTTAGGCCCAAAGATCTTGGTGATAAAGGTGCCGTAGGTGAAATAACCGACAATCAAGGTCACCACACAAAGTAAAAACCAGGACATAGTTGCTCTCCGTGTCGTTAGCAGCGATTCTGCCAATTTTTTAGTAAGGTACACATGCCATTCTGCCGGGTTATTGGTCGAACTCACGTCCTTTCGCCGCGAGTGGTCGCATGCTCAAATAAGCGGTTGTGAGGAGAATTAAGCGGCACAGACATGGGGAATAGCTTTGTGTCAGGTAACGTTATCTCAGGTAGCTTTGGGGAGTTCGCTTTGGGGGAGGTTTATAGTAGCGGGAAAGTTTATAGTGTGTCCCGTCCTAATATAGGTTGACAGTTTTTAGGCCAGCTCCAGTAGCTGGCCTTTTTTATTATGCACCTGATTGGGGGTTGCCATACTTAAACTTAGGTGCGGTCTCATTTCGTTGTATATCGCTATCGATTCTTTTACCAATATTTTAAGCTCTGTCAGTGTCTTACACCGGTACAGTAAAAACTCATGCTTCAGTATGCCATTGACTCTTTCCGCTAACGCGTTTTGGTAGCAATCATAACCATCCGTCATCGACGGCTGGATTTGACTCTCCTGTAGCGCACTCTGATAAACGGCTGAGCAGTATTGCGAACCTCGGTCTGAGTGATGTACCGCATTGCCGATATAGCGCTTATCTTTGACGGCCATTTTCAGCGCTTTCACTACATTGTCGACTTTCATATCTTCGCTAACGTGATGACCCACTATCTTGCGTGAGTTGGCATCGGTCACCAGTGACAGATAGTGCACACCTTGGTCTGATTCAACATAAGTGATGTCGCTGACCAGTATATGCGCAGCATCATGCAGTCCGTCTTCTTTTAGCAGGTTAGGATGCTTCTTCATCCAGTGCTTACTACACGTAGTTTTTGTGTAGCTTTTCTTGGGTTTAACCAGTAAGCCTTCGCTTCTCAGATAGCTAAAAAACCCGTCTCGCCCTAGCTTAATTTCGTGTTCAACTAGCTTGGGCTTTACCAACGCGTAGAGCTTACGCGCCCCTAACCTCGGCATATACTTACGCCAGTATTGGACCCAGTCTCTGATGATTGATAGTTCAGCTCTTCGGCTTTCCATTCGAGCAACGGCTTGATAGACACCTTGCCGAGAAATGCCTGTGGCACGACATGCCGCCGCTAACTTTATTTTACTTTTGGCTTTGGCTTGCCAGATGTACCGGATAAGTACTTTTTTCTGAGGCCGGCTCCGTACTCATTGTCCATGATATCGACCATACCATTGAGGATTTGGTTACGCAGTTTCTCTTCGGCTAACTCACGCTCAAGGCGCTTGATAGTTTCGGATGGGGTTTCTTTTGAATGTGGCATAAGGGGATGCTGAAATGGCTTCGACCAATCGAGTCTACCATGTTTTCTGAGCCAGACGAGTACCGTTGAGCGGCCCTGAATGCCAAAACGGGCTTGAGCTTGTTTGTACGTCATTTCGCCTTTTTCAACACGCTCTACAACGCCTAATTTAAAGGCTAAGGTGTAATCACGTTGCGTGCGCTTACGGCTTGAATTACTTGATGTTGTCATAAAGAAGTCCTCTTTATGTCAACGTATTTCAGGACGGGACAGTGCGATTAAAAAAGCCCGTCCTGTCGGACGGGCTTTTTGAGCAATAAACGCCAAGGGCGATTATTTCTTGTTAAGACGCTCTTTGATTCGAGCTGACTTACCAGAACGCTCACGCAGGTAGTACAGTTTGGCACGACGTACTGCACCGCGACGTTTAACAGTAATGCTGTCGATAACTGGCGAATGGATTTGGAAGGTACGCTCTACACCTTCACCGCTAGAAATTTTACGTACGGTGAATGCAGTGTGCAGGCCACGGTTGCGCTTAGCAATAACCACACCTTCATATGGCTGCAGACGCTCACGGTTACCTTCTTTTACTTTAAGCTGTACCAGGACAGTGTCACCCGCTTGAAACTCAGGCAGGTCTTTTTTCATTTGCTCGTCTTCGAGCTGCTTGATGATGTTACTCATTATTTATAACCCTAGAATAAACTGAAACTCAATTTGATTCGGCACTTGCACGCTGTTCGTTAACGAATTCGGCAAGTAATGATTCCTGTTCGTCAGTCAGAGCTAGGTTTTCCAGGAGCTCTGGTCGTCGTAGCCAAGTGCGACCTAGCGATTGCTTTAATCGCCAGCGACGAATGTCCTTATGGTTGCCGGATTTTAGCACCTCAGGTACCACCAACCCATCTAACCGCTCAGGACGCGTGTAATGTGGACAGTCTAGCAACCCGTTGGCAAAGGAATCTTCCTCTGCTGACGCCATGTCGCCCAATACGCCCGGTACAAACCGTGCAACGGCATCGACTAACGTCATCGCGGGTAGCTCGCCTCCACTGAGCACAAAATCGCCCACTGACCATTCTTCGTCAACGTGAGTTTGAATAATGCGCTCGTCTACCCCTTCATACCGGCCGCAAATCAAAATAAGTTTGTCATTGCTAGCCAGTGATTCAACCCCCGCTTGATCGAGCTTGCGCCCTTGCGGAGAGAGGTAAACCACTTTCGCTTTATCGCCTGCGGCGTGTTTGGCTGCGTGAATGGCATCGCGTAAAGGCTCCACCATCATCAACATACCTGGGCCACCACCGTAAGGTCGATCATCAACCGTGCGATGTTTGTCTTGTGTGAAGTCACGCGGATTCCACATCTCGACGTTCAAAAGCCCTTTTTTTACCGCTTGGCCCGTGACTCCAAAATCAGTGACCGCTCGGAACATTTCTGGAAACAGGCTGATAATGCCAACCCACATATTTCCGCTCGCTTACTGTTGGAGTTTAAAAACCAGGATCCCAGTCAACTTCGATCCGTTGAGCAGTGCGATCAATCGACTTGATGACCTGCTCTTCAAGGAACGGAATTAAGCGTTCCTTTTTGCCAAAAGCATCTTTTAGGTTGGCTTTGACGACGAGTACGTCGTTTGAGCCAGTTTCTAGCATGTCTGTCACAGTACCGAGGTGATAGCCTTTTGCATTCACCACGTCCATGCCAAACAACTCGCGCCAATAAAACTCTTCATCCGATAGAGCAGGAAGTGCTTGTGCACTGACTGCAATCTCAGCATTGGTCAGCATCTGCGCATCTTCGCGCTGATCCAGCCCTTTGAGTTTGGCAACATACCCTTTGTTGTGGCGTTTCCAGTCTTCAATCTCGAAACGTTGCCACTGCCCGCGCACCTGGATAAACCAAGGTGAGTAGGCAAAGATGCTGTCAGCTTCTTCAGTGTAAGAAAAAATCTTGAGCCAGCCTCGAATGCCGTAAGACGAGCCAAGCTTGCCGACGACGATAGTTTCTTGCTCACTCATTTCTTCTTTTAACCCTGACACTGATTACTTACGCTGCTTTCGCGGCGTCTTTAACAAGCTTAGCGACACGGTCAGAAACCGTTGCGCCTTCGCCAACCCAGTGATTTACACGATCTAGGTCAAGGCGTAATTTCTCTTCCTGGCCTTGAGCAACCGGGTTAAAGAAACCAATTTTCTCGATGAAGCGACCGTCGCGCGCCTGGCGGCTGTCAGCTACAACGATTTGATAAAATGGGCGTTTTTTCGCGCCATGACGTGCCAAACGAATGGTTACCATATCGTCCTCATTTGCATTACTTAATAAAATTGGCCCCGTTTCGCGTGAGCAATGCGGGGCCTCGTGCCAAAATAAAGCTCGGGAATTTTACTCTTTATTGCTGTGAATGCAACTGGTTTAGTCAAATTTCCACCAGCTGTCCCAAGCCTCACAGCGAGTTATCATGCCTGCTAGCACTGGGCTAACAGGCAAAATATCGAATCTAATTAGCCCATGAATCCGCCAGGACCACCTGGACCACCGCCCGGTGGCATCATCCCCTTCATTTGGCGCATCATGTTGCGCATCCCACCTTTCTGCATTTTCTTCATCATTTTCTGCATCTGGGTAAACTGCTTAAGGAGACGGTTCACGTCTTGCACTTGCGTCCCCGAACCGGCGGCTATCCGTTTTTTACGTGATCCCTTGATGATTTCAGGGCGCTGACGCTCACGTGGCGTCATCGAATTGATGATCGCTTCCATCTGTAAGAACATCTTATCATCAACGTTGTCTTTTACATTGTCAGGTACATTGGACATGCCAGGTAGCTTGTCCATCATTCCCATCATGCCGCCCATCCCTTTCATTTGTTCAAGCTGGTCGCGGAAGTCTGCCAAGTCAAAGCCTTTTTTCTGCTTAAACTTCTTGGCCATTCTCTCTGCTTTATCTTGATCGACATTGCGTTCAAGATCTTCAATAAGCGAGAGCACATCGCCCATCCCCAATATACGGGATGCCACCCGGTCTGGATGGAATGGTTCAAGAGCATCGGTTTTTTCCCCTACACCCAAGAATTTAATCGGCTTGCCAGTGATATGACGGACAGATAACGCCGCACCACCGCGGGCATCACCATCAACCTTAGTCAGTACCACGCCGGTTAGTGCCAATGCGTCGTTAAAGGCTTTTGCCGTATTCGCCGCATCTTGACCCGTCATGGAATCGACCACAAACAAGGTCTCAACCGGATTCACCGCACTATGAACGTCTTTAATTTCGCCCATCATGGCGTCATCGACGTGCAAACGGCCCGCCGTATCGACGATGACGACGTCATAAAATTTTAGTTTACCGTGTTCAAGTGCCGCTTTGGCGATGTCCACAGGATCTTGATCGGCACTCGACGGGAAGAAGTCCACCCCCACTTCGCTTGCCAAGGTCTCTAGCTGTTTAATCGCCGCGGGGCGATACACATCCGCTGACACCACCAATACTTTCTTTTTCTCTTGCTCGGCAAGCATTTTACCCAGCTTGCCCACACTGGTGGTTTTACCCGCCCCTTGCAAGCCCGCCATCAAAATTACCGCGGGTGGCTGCGCAGCCAAGTCGAGTTTTTCATTAGCATCGCCCATCACCGCTTCGAGCTCGGCTTGGACAATCTTGATAAACTCTTGCCCTGGGGTCAGGCTTTTGGAGACTTCAATGCCTACGGCGCGTTCTTTGACGCGTTTGACAAAATCACGGACCACAGGGAGCGCGACATCGGCTTCCAGCAGCGCCATACGCACTTCGCGTAGGGTTTCTTTGATATTGTCTTCCGTTAATCGACCGCGGCCGCTCACATTTTTGAGCGTCCGGGATAAACGTTCTGATAAGTTTTCAAACATGCGTTACTCGCCCACTCGTCCTATTGGCCCATGATTTTTCATCTGGGTGCAATCGCTGTCGCGAAATTACTGAGATTATACCGCAATCCCCCCATCACTTGCATGTATCGATAGCGACAGAGATTGAGGCAAGGTATACTCACACCTTCATTCTTATTGATTAACTGACTGATCGGTGACGATGGAAATTCTGACAGCCTTATTCGCATCACTGCTTTATCTGGCCGCCATTTTGCAGATCATCCCCGGCTTGTCCAGCAACAATCAAATTAGTGCGAAGCCGGTCTTTTTCACCGCATTGGCTGCGCTGGCGTTACATGCTTATCTGCTTAAAGATCTGATTTTATCAGGCACCGGGCAGAATCTTAGCATGCTTAACGTCGCCTCCTTGGTGAGTTTTATCATTGCGATGATGACCACCGGGCTAATTTTCCGATTGCGGCTGTGGTTCTTGCTGCCGGTGGTTTATGCCTTTGCGGGCTTAAACCTTGCGAGCGCGACCCTGCTGCCTGGTGCCTTCATTACGCATCTTGAATCACACCCAGAAGTGCTATTGCATATCTCTCTGGCGCTGTTCTCATACTCAACATTGATGATCGCGACCCTATATGCCTTACAATTAGCATGGCTGGATTATCAGCTCAAACACAAAAAGCGTCAGGTCATTAATCATAATGTTCCTCCTTTAATGATGGTGGAACGCCAGCTTTTCAACATTATTTTAGTCGGACAGGTATTATTAACCTTCACTCTAATTTCTGGGTTTGTCTTTGTCGATGACATGTTTGCGCAAGGGAAAGCGCACAAAGCCTTCCTCTCAATGGCGGCTTGGGTCGTGTATGGTGTTCTGCTTTGGGGTCACTATCAATCAGGCTGGCGTGGACGTCGGGTGGTCTGGTTTAGTATTGTGGGCGCCTTTCTACTCACATTGGCCTATTTTGGCAGCCGATTTGTTCGTGAGATTTTGATCACTGGCTAAATGTAGCATGCTGGTGGCTAGGCTGACCGGCCACCCAAACGCGCGTCTATAGTATACACTCGAGCATACGCTCGGATTTTCAAACAAACGTAAGGAACAGTTCGTTGGACGACATATCGACGGGAATATTAATTTCCCTTTTGGTATTGCTTATCGTCATTTCCGGTTATTTTTCCGGGTCTGAGACAGGCATGATGGCACTCAACCGATACCGGTTACGCCACCTTTCTAAATCAGGCCACAGTGGCGCTAAGCGGGTCGAAAAACTGCTTACTCGGCCAGACCGACTGATCGGACTGATCCTGATCGGTAATAACCTGGTGAATATTCTTGCCTCTTCGATCGCAACCGTCTTAGGGTTACGCCTCTATGGGGATGCGGGGATTGCGATTGCAACCGGTGTCCTGACCATGGTGATCTTGGTCTTTGCCGAGGTCACGCCAAAAACACTTGCTGCCCTTTACCCTGAACGTGTGTCTTTTATCAGTAGCTACGTGCTGACGATTCTGATGAAGGTATTCTATCCGCTCGTGAGCCTAGTGAACTTTATCACCAATGGCTTTTTACGTTTGCTCGGGCTGGGGGCGAAAGCCGATAGCAAAGATAGCTTAAGCACCGAAGAGCTGCGTACAATTGTAAACGAGGCAGGTAGCTTGATCCCTCGTCGTCACCAGCATATGTTGCTGTCTATCCTTGAGCTTGAAGAAGTGACCGTGGATGACATCATGGTACCGCGCAATGAGATCACCGGGATCAATATCAATGATGACTGGAAATCAATCATGCGCCAATTTACGCATGCCCCACATGGGCGAATGGTGCTGTATCGCGATACAATTGATGAAGTC
The DNA here is from genome assembly GCF_900141775.1 of Salinivibrio sp. ES.052. Taxonomy (GTDB): domain Bacteria; phylum Pseudomonadota; class Gammaproteobacteria; order Enterobacterales; family Vibrionaceae; genus Salinivibrio. The sequence goes on from NZ_FSRI01000001.1 coordinate 1,803,633, forward strand.
GTCGGGATGCTACGAGTCCGCAAAGCCTATCGCTTGATGGTAGAGAAAAACGAATTTAATAAAGAGACACTGCTTCGCGCCGCGGATGAAGTCTACTTTATTCCTGAAGGCACACCATTAAACGTGCAAATGCTTAAGTTCCAGCGTAACAAGCAACGTATTGGTTTGGTGGTTGACGAATATGGCGACATGATTGGCTTGGTCACCTTAGAAGATATTTTGGAAGAGATCGTAGGCGAGTTCACTACGTCTCTATCACCTAGCCTGGCGGAAGAAATCACACCACTCACCGATGGTGGCTATTTAATTGAGGGCAGCGCCAATATCCGCGATTTAAATAAAAGCCTTAACTGGGCATTGCCAACCGACGGGCCTCGTACCCTAAATGGCTTGATCCTCGAGCACTTGGAAGATATTCCTAACAATCGCTTGAGCATTGAAATCGACGGCCATCATATTGAGATTGTCGATGTGGCTGACAATATGATCAAACAAGTGAAAGTGTTACCCGCCAAACAGCCAGCAGCCAGTCTGTAGCGAGGCGAGATACGATTCGGAACTCGGTTTTATCGCCCATAAAAAAGGTGTGGTCATTGACCACACCTTTTTCGTATGGAATGAGATCAAACAGGCAGCCCACTCATGACAACGGGGTGTGTTCCATTTGCTTTAGGTGGCGTAGAGCCTCTATAAAGCTGGCTTCTTTGATAGGCTTTACAATTACGTAATTAGCACCGGCCCGGTAAAAGGCCTCATGTACGCTACCATAGGCATCGGCCGTGCACGCATAGATAGGAACACTAAGGCCAAGCGTTTCACGAATCGCCCGCGTTGCCTCGACACCACCAAGGTTGGGCATATGGTTGTCCATCAATACCAGGTCATAGTGAGCGTGATCAAGGCTAGCCAAGGCTTGCTCACCGTCTTTTACCCACTCCACATCAATATGGTATTTATGACAAAACGCTTGGGCGACCATGGCATTAATTTTGTTATCTTCCACCAATAAAACCCGCTCAATACCGAGTAAGGCAGGATCAAAGGGCTCCTCCTCGGGGGCTTTTTCCGGCTTTTCATCAACCAGGGTGAGTGGTACGTCAACCACAAAATGGCTACCTTTTTCAGGCTCACTGGTGACGTCAATCTCACCTTCCAGCAAGTCTAATAGGCTTTTGACAATAGAGAGGCCCAGCCCGCTCCCTCCATAAGTACGCGTGACACTGGAATCTGCCTGTACAAAGGGGTCAAATAAGGATTCAAGCGCCTGTTGGTTCATTCCCACCCCTGTATCGCTCACTTCAAAGCGCAATATTGATGGTCGATGAGTATGCTGAGGATCCTCATTTTTTGTCTCACGTTGATTCAGGGTAACGGTTAATCCCACTTGTCCCACATGCGTGAACTTAATCGCATTACTCATCAGATTAAAAAGGATTTGAGTTAGGCGTGATTGATCCGAACGCACCATGGTATCAGCAGCAATCGGTGCATCGATATTGAGCGAAATATGCTTACTCTCACAAAGCGGGGTGTATATATTTTCCACCGTACGAATAATATCCAGCAGATAAAACTCACCGTACTCTATCGTCATTTTGCCTTGTTCTATTTTAGACAAATCGAGAATATCATTCAGTACTGTCAGTAAGTGCTCACCACTTTGATACAAACTCCCCAAAAGCTCTTTTTGCGCCTTATCTTCAGCTCTATCGTTCAATATTTGGGTGATCCCCAAGATGCCATTAAGTGGGGTACGTATTTCATGGCTCATCTTGGCTAAGAACTCTGACTTCGCACGCGCAGAAGCTTCTGCTGCCTCTTTTGCTCGTTGACTTTGTTGCTCGGCTTCGATCAGTGAGGTGATTTCTTGGCCCTGGCCAATCACAGCTTTGACTTGATTATTCACCATCAAAGGCGCGAGGTTCCAGCGATAGACGCGGCGGTCAATATCAATGTTCACCCCTTTGAGGATGGTCCCATTAACGGCACGTTTTAAGTGGGGTGAAATCGCATACATAAACTGATCGTAAAGCCAGCTAGATGTATGTATTTGCTCATCGTAGTTGAGCTTAAGCTTCGCCGCCGGGTTGATACGAGTAATTTCAAAATCCGTATCCCAGACAATAATCGGTGACAGCGCGTAATCAAATAGGTCTTGCAATGAGCGCTCTTTTTCATACAGGGCATCAAAGGTCGACTCTAAGGTTTTACCGATATGGTTAAATTCTTCGATATCCGAGCCACCAAACGGCAAGGTACGTTGACGTGAGCGGGCTCCCTGGGTGTAACGCATAAGTTTATCGAGCGAGTCTGCAATTCGGGTTTTCACAAACCGGTTAACCCAAAAAGCCGCCACTATAATCACCAACGTGGTGAGTAATAAATTAATACCCATTTGTCGCTGTAACGCGATGACATTGTCGTTGCGCTGGGCCGAGAGTAGCGAAATCTTAGATGGCTCCCCTGCGATACGTAACTTGACTTGACTGACTAAATAGTGCCTAAACGCTTGACTACTCTCTTCACTTGGCAAAGTCAGATCATTACCAATATCATCATTGCCACTCAGAGTGGATGCTAACGTCACATTGTCCGCCGAGAGCCACACGGCTTGCGTACCACTAGCACGCTGTAGGCTTTTAACAAAGGAGAAGTTACCATTGAGCATGACCACCACATACAAGTAGCCGCCTAACTTACCGTTTGCCTGAAAGACGATAGGCGTTTTTCGCATTAACAGGTAGCTTTGCTCCATGTCGGTGGTCATGGTCGTCAGTGTCCAGCGATTAATCGCTCGCAGTTGAAGGCGAAGCCGCTCTAAGTCTGCACTATCAATGCCGTGAAACAGACTACTACCATCATGCCAAAGGACGCGATCGTCCTTGGCAATAAAGCGAAAATCTGGGGTGTTCGCCACGTCTTGCTGCTCTTGCTCAATAAAATAATCATCAAGTGCGTAGCTGTCTTCACTGTTGACCAGCGATTGCAGTGTCATGCTGGCGGCATTCGTATTTTGGTGTATTTGTAGGGAAGTTAAACGGCTATCAAACACGTTTTGCAGTAAGCGAGAAGTCTGGGTCAAAGTACGGGTGATCTCTTGGTTAATCCCGGCCAACGTAAGTTGGTAACTTTGAATATAAACCCCCACAGTCACAAACAAGAAAAAGACCACGATTAAGCGGGTCAGTAATTGCGACAGTGATAACTTAGGTGAACCAGAGAGGGGCATGTTCTAATCCGAGTATCTGAATGCGTGTTGTTTGAGTGTCTCTATCCGTTCAGGATCGTCATACCGAGTCACCACTTCAAATTGGCCCGAATACACCACAGGTACCGGCTGCTGTTGCAGATCGCGCTTAATAGCCTCGGCCATTGCAATACCCGTATCATCGTTCATGCGCATGACCGTTGCATCCAGTCGTCCGGCAGCAATCGCGTCAAGTTCCGCGGAGCCGCCTCCCCAACCGTTCAGCCCAACAGCCCCTCGATTCAGCTCCTCAAGCGCTTTCATTGCCCCAAAAGCCACATCCGTCGCACAAGCATAAATAAAATCTAGTTGCGGATTATTGTTTAACATCGCCTTTGCAGCCTGATAACCAGAGTCCTGATCACCTTTGGTATAATACGCAGAGAGCAAGTCATTGTTCCCCTGACGGCTCATTGCATCGATAAAGGTATCACCACGCGCATCGCTCACGTACCCCTGAGAGAAGTATAAGACCGAATAGTCTGCCCCTTTAGGATATCGTGCCTGATAGTATTCTGCCAATGCACGACTCCCGCGTTGGTGATCAAATCCGACATAAAGAAAAGGTTGATTATCCTGCCACGCTTTTACCGGAGTAGTGATGTTTTGTAGGATGAGTTTGGTTTTTTTCTGCGACAGTACATGGTTTATAAACTTACGATGACGGACGCTATTTAACGTAAACACCAAGTAATCCGCACCATCGCGCAACGCCGAATACAAAGACGCACTCTGCTCACGTATATCGTTATTGGGACGCGTCGTCACTTCTTTTAATTGGTAGGGAATATTAAGCGCTGTTAGTCGACGCTCAAATGCGCGCACATTACGTTGCCAGTAATCAGAAATTTGTTGGCCAGGTACCACCACGGAGATTTTTACCGGCTCCTGAGTGTGCTGCATCGGCACAGGATCGGTTTGCACTTGGCTATCCAGCTCCGCGGTTAAGGCTTTTTGTGCCGGGTGTTTTGCAAGGTACTCGTCATACGACCAATAGCCGTTTAACGACGCTTGCGCACTTGGCATCATCACCAGTAATGTTACCCCGAACAACCAACGGGAAATACAGGTGGCGCAATTGGGATGTCGTGTGCGTAAACTCACTTTGTCTCTCACAACCTTTCTTCATGCTTAAATCATTATCAGCTTAGCGAAACCCGTGAGAGTACGCAGCGACAAAACACAGAAGCGTGCTTGATCAGGCAAAAAAGCTGCAACAACGCCTACACTTCCCAATAATTTATCTAACAACCAAGACAGGTTATGTGGAAAATCTAATTAAATCAGGAAGGAGCGGTAACACAAAACATTGCATTACCGCTTAGAATGGCATCAGGGAGAAGTGCTAGTCGACACGCAATGTTTTCAGCATCGATTCCGGCAAGGCGAGGTCATCATTTTTATTAACCGTTACGCCCGCATCAATAATGGCACGTGCAATATCCTTAGCCTCATTCAATGAATGCATATCGTACGTTCCACATTGATACTCATTAAGCTCAGGGATTTTATCTTGTGACGGCACGACCAATACGTCTTCCATCGCGAGTTCCCAAGCTTTGGCAACCTCCGGCTCTTGTGGCTCACCCACTAAACTCATGTAAAAGCCGGTTCGACACCCCATCGGTGAGATATCAATGATTTCCACCTTGTCGCTATTAAGGTGATTACGCATAAAACCCGCAAAAAGGTGCTCTAGTGTATGGATCCCTTTTTCTGTTAGGTGCTCTTCATTGGGACGACAAAATCGTAAGTCAAAGACGGTAATGGTGTCACCGCTTGGGGTTTGCATCGTTTTTGCGACCCGTACTGCAGGTGCACTCATGCGGGTATGGTCAACGGTAAAGCTATCTAGTAGTGGCATCTTACCTCCTTCATTCGTCACTGCGGCCCTAAAATGGCCACCAGCTCAGATTGTCCTCTAATTGTTGGCGGCATCCTTTCAGTTGCCAACCGTAGTCCTTTGCTTGTTGCTCTACTTTACGTGCAACACGTTTTAGCCCAGGTTTACGCTCAAACGAGCCACGCTGAAATCCGCCTCTTCCTTCATGGTAAGCCAAATATTGTCGATAAACATCCCATTTGGACACCCCAAGTTGGCGATAGGTTTCATCGGTATACCAACCAATAAACTGTAGTGCATCGGCAAAGTCAGTACGAGATCCACCATTGTCTGTGGCTTTTTGATAATCAGACCAAGCGGGATCCTGCGCCTGGGCATAACCGTAGGCACTACTGACACGCCCCCAGGGTAGGATACCTAACACATAATCTCTCGGTGGTAAGGCATCATGAACAAACGCGCTTTCTTGCTTGACGAACGCCATCGCCACTTGGATGGGCGTCCCCCAATCTTCTTCCATGTCGACTGCCGCTTCAAACCAATCAGGATGTTGTTCGAAGATAGCACAAACATTATTGGGGTTATCCGGAGGCGGTGTCGCACACCCGGATAACAGCACAATCGCAGCGATGAGACTTAATCGACTGAGAAAACGCGTCCTGCTCATGTCAGTCGACCCCAGTTACCAGCTTTCTGCCATGGGCACATCTTTAAAATAAGCATTTAAAAATTGTTCAAAGCTCTGCGTATCACTGGCTTCTACCGCTTTTTGACGTGCACAACTCTCTTCCGCTTCCTGCAAAAAATCCGCATCACTATGAACACGGTAAGGCGCATCAGCCAAGGCTGCTTTGTGTGTACTGGCAAGGCCTAAGCCCACGCTACCAATGCCCCCTTGGGCGATGACATCCGTGAGAACACGCCCAGACAAGGTGAGCTCAGGATTGTCGAAGCACGCAATCATCTTGTCGCACACTGTCTCATAGCGGCTATCACCAACGGCTTGATCCATCACTTTTGCCAACTGTTTGAGCTCTGCCATCACCTGATGACCCCACTGAGCTTGAGTTAAGGTGTCGCCGTGACAACCTGTAGTCAAGGTTAAGCCTGGTTTGCGTCCTTCGAGAACAATTTTGTTCCAATTATCGCGCCAACAATTCAGTTCAGGATCCGTCATCGGCTCGGAAGGAGAGAGGGCACACCAAGACACAAATAAATCGAGAAAATGAATTTGGTCTTCTTCAATACCGATAGGGCTATAAGGATTCACATCGAGCGAACGCACTTCAATATACTCGACACCACCACGTTCAAGCGCCTCGGTCGGCTTCTCACCACTCTCAGCATTACGCTTGGGCCGGATAGGCGCATACAGCTCGTTTTCAATTTGCAACACATTGGTGTTGAGCTGGCGATAGGTCTCGCCGTCACGAATACCTAATTTGGCAAACGCATGTGACGGTGTACGAATCGCGCTTCTTAAGCCTTCAAGGTATTGTTCTAGCGTATTGAAGCCAATTTTCAGATCGGCTTGTGCATTATTGGTATACCCCAAGTCACTCAAGCGTAGCGAAGTGGCATAAGGAAGGTAACAAGTCCCCGAGGGCATATGCTCAAACGGCAGTTGGCTTTCGGCATGTTTGATAAACGACCCACATAAGGCTGGCGAGGCACCAAATAGATACGGGATCATCCAGCCATGGCGATAATAGTTACGGATAAGATCAAAGTAGCCTTGTGTCACCGATGCTTGGCTTACCGTATCTGAGTGGTATAAGTGCTGCCAAAATGTCTCTGGCAAAGAGATGTTAAAATGCACCCCTGAGATCACTTGCATCACGCTACCGTAGCGATGCTTGAGCCCCTGACGATATAAGGTCTTCATACGGCCAATATTCGAGTTACCGTATTGCGCTAAGGTAATATCGTCTTCCGATGCCACCACGCACGGCATCGACATTGGCCACAGCTGCTCGTCGCCCATTTGCTGATAGGTAAATCGATGGATGTCTTGTAACTCATCCAACATGCCGTTAACCGACGTGTTGACTGGGGTGATAAACTCCAACAATGACTCGGCGAAATCGGTGGTGATCCAACGATGCGTTAGTGCTGAGCCAAGCGCGCCTGGATGCGCGGTCTGTGCCAACTGGCCATTCGGTGTGATGCGAAGTGCTTCACGCTCTAGCCCTCGGCCAATCCCCTTTAATGCGTCTGGGTTTTGCGCTAAACGCGCTAACCGTTGGGTGAAATCAGTCAAAATGTGTCTCTTATCTTTATGCTGCGTGACGGTCAATATAAACAAGCTATTAGTCAAAAGCCATCACGCAGCGCTGTGAGTTTATCCAAATGGTGTTAACGATAATCTAATGTCAGTGTGTTAACTGGCAAGCCTAGTTGACGCAAGCTATCACGAAGACGTGCTGCATCGCCAACCACCACGATTTGATAATCATTGGGATCGAACCAGCGTGATGCTTGTGCATTAAGTTGCGGTAACGTCAGCGACTGGAGTAACGCTTTTTGCGCCTCACGGTAGTTGTCGTCCAATTCAAACTCTTCCAGGTGGGCAATCAACCCCGCTTTTTCCCATGGCGTTTCATAACGTAACGCATCCTGCTGGCCACTCGATTGGCGTAAATAGGTGAGTTCTTGTGCCGTAAAACCATTTTCTTTTACATGGGCCATTTCTTGCCAAAGTTCTTTTATGGCGTCGACACTCGCGTCTGCACGCACATCGGTACTGACTTCTATCGTTCCTGTTTGACGACCACCGTAGACACCACTATGTGCACCATAGGTATAGCCTTTATCCTGACGCAGATTCTGGTTTAGTCGGGCATTGAAGTTGCCGCCGAGGTTAAAGTTGGCTAAGCGGGTTTGATACATTGCTCCTGTCGCATCATATGGCATGCCATGACGCACCATACGAATACTGGTCTGTGGGGCTTGTGGTTTATCGACCAACCAAATTTGTGCGTGATCATAATCGCGCGGCACTGCTCGCGCTGGCTGCGCATAGCCCTCAGGCGCACGTTGCCAAGGTTTAATGCGGTTAGCGAGATTAATCGCATGTTCACGGGAAAGGTCCCCGACCACCACCAGCTGGCTTCCTTTTAATACGTAGTGACGACGATAAAAGCGCTTGACGTCTTCAACCGTCATCCCAGCGATATCGTCGGCCACACCGCCTTGAGGGGCGCGGAAAGTCGCATCCTGATACAACAACTGGTTAATGGCTTGATCGGATAACCAACCGGCATCGTCCGCACGTGACGCCATACTCTCCAGAAGCTGGTTTTTTACCCGCGCAAAGTCCTGCTCAGCAAACGTCGGCGCACTTAACACGTTATTCACCAGTTTAAGGGTTTCACCAAGATGCTTTTTCAGTGACGTCACGGTCAATGTCGTATGATAGCTATCTGGGTTAACACTTACTTGACTCCCAAGTTTGTCCAACGCTTGGGTCAACTCAGCGGCAGACATCCCTGCCGCACCTTCCGTGATCATTTGGGCCGTAAGGTTAGCGACACCTCGCTTGTCATTCGGCTCCATCAATACCCCAGCCGGTAAGCTGAGTTGCAAGGTGACCGTCGGCGTTTCGCGACTCACCGTCCCAGCAAGATGAATACCGTTATCCAGATCCGCTCGATAGATGATCGGGACGTTCACAGTCACACTGCCATTTGGCGGTGGGATTTGGTAACGATCGAAATCTACAGGGGTTTGGCGTAACGCCAGAGTATCAGCTTCATGTTGGTCAGTAACCTGACGATAATCGGGACGCTGATAGATGAAATTTGCAGGCTCCGCCACTAGGTCTGTACGCCCCTCGGGGACCACACTAAGGGTGACCGCCGGTTGGTTTTTCACCCACTGCTGATAGCTGGCCATCACATTGTGTGGGTTAACCGCGTCCAAACGCGATAAGCGCGGCTCCAGGCGGCTAGCGTCGCCGAACAAGGTATAATCGCTCGCCAGTTGTGAGACCTTGCCATCAACGCTTTGCAGGGCAAAGATATTGTCCGCTTCCACCATCGCTTTGATTGGCGTGATATCGTCTGGGCTGACACCCTGTGACTCAAATTGCGTCATACTCTGTCGCAATAGCGTACGTACCTCAGCTAACGACTGCTCTTGGCTACCTACACCATATATTTCAAATGTACATGCAAGTTCACCACATTGGTGGGAGGCACCCGCACTAAGAAGTTGTCCAGTTTGCACCAAAGACTGATATAACACGCTATCTCGTCCTTGCCCGAGAATGTTAGCAAGGACGCTTAAGCGGGTACTGGTATCCGTTTCGGGCGTGCCTGTAGGAAAACGCATCACCAACACAGGCTGTGACACTTTATCTTCTAACGTGACAAATCGATTGGCATCCAGCGTGACGGGTTGAGGCTCAGCGGCGGGGATTGATGGCCCGGAGGGAATATCACCAAAGTATTTGTTCACCCACGCCAAGGTTTGTTGCACATCAATATCGCCTCCGACGGTCAAAGTCGCATTATTGGGGCCATACCAGCGTAAAAAAAACTGTTTAAGATCGCTCACATCAACTCGATCAAGATCTTCAACATAGCCAATCACTGGCCATGAATAAGGATGACCATCGGGATAAAGCGCTTGGTTAAGGGTTTCATTAACTCGGCCATAGGGGACATTATCAATACGAAAAGCGCGTTCGTTTTTCACCGTGTCACGCTGCACTTCGAACTTGCGTTGAGATACCGCGTCTAACAAAAAACCCATACGATCAGATTCTAGCCAGAGCACTCGCTCTAGCTCATTTGCCGGCACAGTTTGATAATATTGGGTGGTGTCACGGTTGGTCGAGCCATTGTTATAGCCCCCGACTTCTTTGATTCGCTTGCCGTGATCATCAACATGCTCCGAGCCTTCAAACATCATGTGTTCGAAGAAATGGGCAAACCCAGACTTACCGGGCTCTTCACGCGCCGATCCCACATGATAGCGCATATCAACATTGACCAAGGGATCCGAGTGATCTTGGTGAAGCAAGACCGTGAGTCCATTATCGAGCTCAAATTGCTGATAAGGCACTTGGGCGCTTCCCGCTGGCGGCGAGACCGTTTTTATCCAAGTGACACCGTCAGGCGTCGCAGTGGGGGATGAGCCAATAAACTGACACCCAGTGAGTGCCGAGACCACGAAAAAAGCGACGAGCAATAAACGTTGCATATGATAATTCCTACCCTGCTACCCAACGGTATGACCCGACAATGATCAGGTAGCGCGATGCTTTGGCGATAAAAATAACTAACCAGCACCATGATTGACGCAAACGAAGCCAACCTGCAACCACGCATAATGGATCACCAATCACGGGTACCCAACTTAAAAGCAAGGCCGCATAACCATAGCGTTGAAGGCCGGCGAGTGCACGACGGTGCCAGCGCTGGTGGGGGTGATAATTCGGTATCCAACGCCCTATTGCATAATTGGTCATCCCACCGAGAGTGTTTCCTACAGTGGCGATCGCAATGATCAGTCCGTCAGTAAATTGGTGCTGAGTTAACAGATAAACGAGATTGGCTTCAGAGCCACCGGGTAACAAGGTTGCGCTCAAAAAGCTGGTAGCAAACAACATCACCAGCGCAGTCCAATCGCTCATTCGACCTCATGTATGATTATTGGTTCAGAGCGATGATGGATCCACACCATGAATCGCCACTGTGCATTTCCGCTCACGGCTTGCTATCTCGCCTACGATGACGGCATTTCCAAGACTCGCTTACCACGTGTATGACCAGATTCCAGCGCTTTATGTGCTTGCGTCCCTTGCTCTAGCGGATAAACAGCGGCGATGTCGACCTTGAGTTCTCCCTGATCGAGCATATCGAGCAAACGCTGAGTCTGCCATGTGTTTGGCTCAACTAACATACTTATGGCTTTCAATCCTCGCTCGGCAGCAGCCGAGGTAATGGTATCTTGGGTATTAGTTGGTACCGTTACAACGCGTCCGCCTGTTTTGAGACAGGCAAGAGCTTCAATACCGGTATCACCACCGACTAAATCAATCAGTACATCAAACTCACCGTTGGACGTTGCCCAATGGATCTGGTGGTAATCTATCGGTGTGGCATCCAATTGATGCAAAAACGCATGATTGTCCGGTGATGCTGTCGCATAAACCTGAGCGCCCGTTCGCACTGCCAATTGCACCGCCAGATGGCCCACTCCCCCAGCGCCCGCCAAGATCAGGATTCTCTCATCACGGGCGAGCTTGGCGTGCTCAAGGGCTTGCCAGGCAGTAAGGCCAGCAAGTGGCACGGCAGCGGCATCCACCATGGGGACACTGGGTGGAACCGTTGATAGCCGTCCTGCATCAGCGACGACATATTGGCTATAGCCTCCGCCATCGGTAGGAAAACCGATCATACCCGCCACCCGATCACCGACATCGAATTTGCTTTCATTCGTTCCGTTAGCGACCACGATGCCAGACACATCGTAACCTGGTATCCAAGGTAGCTTGTCTTTGTTATGCGCGGCGGCCCAACCCAGCCCCGCTCGAGTTTTGGCATCGATCGGGTTCACCCCTGCGGCTTTTACCTGGATCAACACCTGCTCTTCTGAAGGTGATGGAATAGAACGATTGACGGGATTAAGAACCTCTGGTCCACCAAATTCGGTGATCGCCAGAGACAGATTATTCGACATATTGACTCCTTTCGCATGCCGTTGTGCTGATTGGTAATACACATGCTTCTTCGACGACGCGTTAGCGTGATTACCAAGCACAGGGTCATAGCAAAGCATAAACCTCTAGTCTTAACAAAAAAAGCGGCAGACTCAATGCCTACCGCTGTTTTCTTTTCACTGCCGAAGCCGAAGAGGCATTACCCGACCAAGGCCAACAGTATACCCGCTGCCACCGCAGAGCCCAGAACGCCAGCTACATTGGGGCCCATCGCATGCATCAACAGGAAATTATGTGGATTGGCATCGAGCCCAACCTTGTTGACGACCCGTGCTGCCATCGGCACCGCGGAAACCCCTGCCGCACCGATTAAGGGGTTGATAGGATCGCGACTAAACCGGTTGAGGATCTTCGCCATTAAAACGCCGGTTCCGGTGCCAATACTGAACGCGACAGCCCCCAGAACCAGGATCCCTAACGTCTCGAACTGGAGAAATTTGTCCGCCTCGAGTTTTGAGCCAACCGCAAGTCCCAAAAAGATGGTCACAATATTGATCAATTCATTTTGTGCCGTACTCGACAAGCGATCGACGACGCCACTCTCGCGCATCAAATTGCCTAAACAAAACATACCCACGAGAGGTGTGGCTGATGGCAAAAATAAGATAGTCATCATCAATACCGCCAGCGGAAACAGCACTTTCTCGGTTTTCGAGACGTGGCGAAGCTGCTTCATTTCAATTTGGCGTTCTTGTGGTGACGTAAATAGTTTCATGATCGGCGGTTGAATAATCGGCACCAACGCCATATAGCTGTAGGCCGCGACAGCGATCGCACCAAGCAGATCCGGCGATAGTCGGCTAGCCAAGAATATCGCTGTCGGCCCATCTGCCCCCCCAATAATCGCAATCGATGCGGCATCTTGGAGACTAAATTCCATGCCAGGGATCAGGTTAAGCAAAATCGCCCCGAACAGGGTCGCAAAAATACCAAACTGTGCAGCCGCCCCGAGGAGCAAAGTCCGCGGGTTAGCAATCAAGGCCCCGAAATCGGTCATTGCACCGACGCCCATGAAGATCAATAGCGGGAAAACCCCAGTATCAATCCCCACATGGTAGATGTAGTACAACAAACCACCAGGTTCGTTAAAGCCGGCATTGGGAATATTCGCCAGTATTGCGCCAAAGCCGATGGGCAAAAGCAGTAACGGTTCGAAGCCACGCCGAATCGCAAGAAAAAGCAACAAACAGCCAACGGCAATCATTACAAGCTGTGGCCACTGGAAATTCGCCAGCCCCGTCTCTGACCACAGGATCATTAATCCTTCCATGCTGTCCTCTTATCCTAAATGTAAAAGCGGCATTCCAACAGTCACTGCATCGCCTTCTTTCACTTGCACATCTTGGACCGTGCCAGCACGCGCCGCCCTCACTTCCGTTTCCATTTTCATTGCTTCTAAGATGATCAGGACATCACCTTCTTGGACATGCTCTCCGGCGGTCACCATGACTTTAAAAATATTCCCAGCTAAAGGCGCCGTCACAGGATCAGCATTCACAGACGTAGGTGGTGATACGGGAGTATTTGTCGCCGTAGCGGCGTCGGTTGGTTGAATATCACCGAGTGTGCCATCCGGCCCCACATCGACTTTATAAACTTGGCCGTTCACACGCACACTGTATGTCTCCACCTCGGTATCTTCGCTTGGATGAGTATCCGTGCGAGCCACAGGAGGGCGTTCACCGGTCGGAACGGGTTCAAACGCATCAGGGTTGCCACGATTTTGTAGAAACTTCCACCCCACCTGAGGAAAAAGCGCATACGTAAGGACGTCATCAATCGTATCGTCAGCGAGGCTCACCCCTTCCGTCTCCGCCTTATCGGATAATGCCTGAGTCAACCTCTCCATTTCCGGCTCAAGCTTATCTGCTGGTCGACAGGTAATTGCTTGCTCACCGTCTAGCACGCGCGCTTGTAACTTAGCATTCACTGGCGCGGGTGCTTTGCCGTATTCACCTTTTAATAATGCTGCCGTTTCTTTGGTAATACTCTTGTATCTCTCACCAGTAAGCACATTGATGACGGATTGCGAGCCAACGATTTGCGACGTCGGAGTTACCAGTGGGATATAGCCTAGATCTTCGCGAACACGCGGGATCTCTTCCAAGACCTCGTCCATTTTATCGGCGGCCCCCTGCTCTTTGAGCTGGCCTTCCATATTGGTCAGCATGCCACCAGGCACCTGCGCAATGAGAATGCGTGAATCGACGCCCTTTAACTGCCCTTCAAACTGTGCGTATTTTTTACGCACTGTACGGAAGTAAGCAGCGATAGACTCCAGCTTGTTCAGATCAAGGTGGGTCTCACGCGCCGTTCCTTCAAGCATGGCCACTACCGTTTCAGTCGGCGTGTGTCCATAGGTTTGGCTCATTGAGGAAATCGCAGTATCTAGGACATCCAAGCCAGCTTCTACAGCTTTTACCGCCGTCGCTGTTGATAGCCCAGTGGTGGCATGGCAATGCAGTGAAAGTGGAATGTCACAGGCGGATTTAATCCGACTGACAAGTTCATAGGCTTCATAAGGCTTTAACAAGCCAGACATGTCTTTAATACATAGAGAATGACAGCCAAGATCTTCTAACTGCTTCGCTAAATCTGTCCACGTATCCATCGTATGAACAGGGCTGGTTGTGTACGAAATAGTGCCTTGGGCATGCGCTCCCACGTCGACGGCAGCACCAACAGCCGCTTGAAAGTTACGTACGTCGTTCATGGCATCAAAGATGCGGAATACGTCCATGCCATTAGCATGTGCGCGTTCAACAAACTTGTGTACGACATCGTCAGCATAGTGGCGATAGCCTAATAGATTTTGTCCGCGTAATAGCATTTGCATCGGGGTATTGGGCATGGCTTTTTTCAATTCACGCAACCGCACCCAGGGATCTTCACCTAAATAACGAATACAAGCATCAAAGGTCGCCCCTCCCCAGGTTTCCAATGACCAAAACCCGATTTGATCGAGTTCGGCGGCAATCGGCAACATATCGTCCAAACGCAGACGCGTGGCAAACAACGACTGATGGGCATCACGTAATACCACATCGGTAATAGCTAACGGCGTAGACATAACAAACTCCTTTTTATATGTGCCTTACCACTCAACGATGGCGTTGGCGGTACTGCTGAACAGCGACAGTGATCGCGGCAACGACATCGGGTGAAAGCGTGTCCGATGCAGATTGTGCTTTAGGTTGAGGGATCGCTTTAGTAGCGGTTGGCGGGGTCGGATCACCAAAACGTTCCAGTTGGCGAACCAAGAAAATTAAAATAGAGAGAAAGACAAACACGACAGCCATGCCAGTCAGCATCAACATCAGTGCCTGTTCTAAAAGTGGGCCTAAATCCATGGTTATCTTCCTTGTTACACTCACTCTTGCTTACAACGAAGCGGTGATTACCACTGTTATTATCTGTTTATCTTGGTGGCAAATTCATCATCGGCGTTCAAAATACTAACAATTCGCATAAATGACAATCTGGCGTTACGTTTTTGTTACCTTACAACGCCCGTTTTTAGGCGATTATTCTCGTTTATTTGTTGTAATAACCGTGTGCGTGTTTATGCAAAAACAGCGTCGCCCTGTACGGTGGTGACAGCGTTGACACCTATGCGTGTGATGGACAGTTCACGATTGGCGAGATGCACACTATGCCATCTTTGGAAAAAGCATTTTTCCGTCATCAACATTTGCC
Organism: Salinivibrio sp. ES.052; assembly: GCF_900141775.1. Lineage (GTDB taxonomy): Bacteria > Pseudomonadota > Gammaproteobacteria > Enterobacterales > Vibrionaceae > Salinivibrio. The sequence continues at coordinate 1,819,146 of NZ_FSRI01000001.1, forward strand.
GAGATAAGAAGATACGAGGGGACTGATAGCCGGTAAAGCGAGAATAATGCGATTATATGATCAATGTAACGCGTCAAATCACTCGAAGCGTAAAAATATCACGAAGACTAACGTCCACCAGACATCATCTAGACGTTATAAAAAGAAAGGGAAACTAAAAACAATGATTGAGGAGAGGATGCAAAAATGGCGCGTCCGGGAGGATTCGAACCTCCGACCGCCTGGTTCGTAGCCAGGTACTCTATCCAGCTGAGCTACGGACGCGCTGACAGATTTGCATTGATTGAAGATGGCGCGCTCGGGAGGATTCGAACCTCCGACCGCCTGGTTCGTAGCCAGGTACTCTATCCAGCTGAGCTACGAGCGCGTGTCGTCAATCTATGTTCGTCCTGAACAATGTTGCGGGTCTTCCGTGAAATGATGGCGCGTCCGGGAGGATTCGAACCTCCGACCGCCTGGTTCGTAGCCAGGTACTCTATCCAGCTGAGCTACGGACGCACATCTTGTACAAGGCAGGCTTGTAATCAATGGCGGTGAGGGAGGGATTCGAACCCTCGATACGGCTACAAACCGTATACTCCCTTAGCAGGGGAGCGCCTTCAGCCACTCGGCCACCTCACCGCAAGTAGTGGCGCGTCCGGGAGGATTCGAACCTCCGACCGCCTGGTTCGTAGCCAGGTACTCTATCCAGCTGAGCTACGGACGCGCATCTATCTTGCTTGCAACAACATGGCGGTGAGGGAGGGATTCGAACCCTCGATACGGCTACAAACCGTATACTCCCTTAGCAGGGGAGCGCCTTCAGCCACTCGGCCACCTCACCGTCGCTGCGGGAGCACATATTACTTTGAGCCACACATATGTCAAACACTTTTCTGGCAAAAACTGTCTCGCCACCAACAAATGGACAATTATCATCCATAGTGTGTTTTTATTGTTGGTTTTATCGCCGTTTCATTTTGATTTTATAGGAAAACCGTCCATAAAAAAGGCCGACCTTAGTCGACCTCTTTTGCCTTCTTAGTAGTCGCTTTGACTACTCGCTGGCGTACCTTTTTCGGCCTGAATACGCATGTAGATCTCTTCACGATGAACAGAAACATCTTTCGGTGCATTCACACCAATACGTACTTGGTTACCTTTTACACCCAACACGGTGACGGTGACTTCATCACCAATCATCAAGGTTTCGCCAACACGGCGAGTCAAAATCAGCATGCTTCTACTCCTTGAGTATCAATCTTTTACTTATTCAATTAGTGTCTGAGCCAGATAACCCGCCAGCGTATCGGCCCGTTACCTGTAATCGTTGGATTATTTCCCTGCTCGTGATGCCAATGCGGACGTTATTATCGTACGCACTTCACACTATGGCCGAATTATCACACCATATCCAGAAAAGGGCAGAGAAATTTACTGTTTTATCATCATGCCGTTAGCCGTTAGGCCGATTGACCTGAGATAACAGTATAAGAGAAATCTGTGTTGCACTGGCCAGCAAAGCGACAAAATCTAAGCGATATCACCTCTTAGAGCCGGCACATCGCCTAAGGCGTTGCACTATACAGAATCAGAAAAAAAGTGCAATTATTAATCTAGATCACAAAAAAAGGTCGCGACTCGCGACCCTCTTGACATTTTCGATATGACTATCAGGCAATCATAAACGCTCAGTTAACCAAGCATCCGCAGAGGCTAATGCACTGGGTAACGCACTGATATCGCTGCCCCCTGCTTGCGCCATGTCTGGGCGACCTCCGCCTTTGCCACCCACTTGTTGCGCGACAAGGTTTACCAGCTCACCGGCTTTGACTTTGCTGGTCAGATCCTTGGTGACACCCGCGATCAGACCCACTTTGCCATCAGACACGTTGCCGAGCAGCACTATGCCGCTATCCATTTGGTTTTTCAGGTCATCGACCATACTACGTAGCGCTTTGTTATCCGCACCATCAAGTTGGCTAATCAGCACTTTCACACCGTTTAGCTCACGGACTTGATTGATCAGCCCAGCACTTTCTTGTGCGGCCAGTTTCTGCTTAAGCTGCTGAATTTGCTTCTCTAGCGCTTTGGCTTTGCTCTGGGCATCGTCAAGCTTGGCTTCATAGTCCGCCTGTTGCTGATAAACGCTATCAATGGCCTCTTGCCCAGTAATGGCTTCAATGCGGCGCACACCGGCCGCGATACCCGCTTCCGATACGATTTTAAACATGCCAATATCACCCGTGCGGCTCGCATGCGTGCCGCCACACAGCTCGATAGAGAAGTCGCCCATGCTTAATACGCGCACCTGGTCATCATACTTCTCACCAAACAGTGCCATTGCGCCTTTTTGTTTAGCGGCCTCGACATCCATCACCTCAGTGTGCACGGGGCTGTTTTCTCGGATTTGCTGATTGACTATCCGCTCAACCGCTTTGAGTTCGTCAGCAGTGACGGGCTCAAGGTGTGAGAAGTCAAAACGCAACCCATCAGGGCGGACTAGCGAGCCTTTCTGCGCAATGTGCTTACCCAACACCTCACGCAGCGCGGCGTGCAGTAAGTGAGTCGCTGAGTGGTTCATCGCCACCGCATGACGACGCTTGGCATCGACTTGCGCGGTCGCTTTCGCACCCACATTCAGTTGCCCTTCCGACAAGCTACCGTAATGCGCAATGGCTTGCCCTGCTTTCTGGGTATCGGTTACCGTGAAACGTCCTTGGGCTGTGTCAATCACCCCTGTATCACCACACTGGCCACCGGCTTCGGCATAGAAAGGGGTATGATCTAAGATCACAACTGCTTTATCACCTGATACCAAGCTATCAACAGTGCCACCGTCGACAAAAATCTCGGTGATCTGACCGGTGCCTTCTGTCCCTGTGTAACCACAAAAATCAGAGCCATGCTCCACTTTTATTGCTTGGTTGTAGTCAGTCCCAAACTGTCCGGCTTCCCGCGCGCGCTGACGCTGGGCTTGCATCGCCGCTTCAAAGCCGGCTTCATCAATGCGATAACCGCGCTCACGAGCAACATCATTGGTTAAGTCTGCCGGGAAACCGTACGTGTCATAGAGTTTGAAGACGGTTTCGCCATCAAGCTCGTCACCCTTAACCTTGTCCAAGGCCTCTTCCAACATCAACATGCCACGCTCAAGGGTGCGGCCAAAGTTGTCTTCTTCAATCTTTAGCACCTTTTCCACCATGGTTTGCTGTGCTCGCAAGTCTTCACCTGCCGTGCCCATGATGGTGGCGAGAGGGCCAACCAGTTTATAGAAAAACGCGTCTTTGCTGCCCAGTTTGTTGCCATGGCGAACCGCACGGCGAATGATACGGCGCAACACATAGCCCCGCCCTTCGTTCGATGGCATCACGCCATCAACAATCAGATACGCGCATGAACGGATGTGGTCTGCTACCACACGCAAAGACTGGTTGGTCAGGTCTTCAACCCCGATAACCTCAGCCACTTGCTTAATTAATTGCTGGAAAACATCAATTTCATAGTTGGAATGGACGCCCTGCTTAATTGCTGCAATGCGCTCAATTCCCATGCCGGTATCAACCGACGGCTTAGGCAGATTTTCCATGGTGCCGTCAGCTTGACGGTTGAACTGCATAAAGACGATATTCCAGATCTCAATGAAGCGATCTCCGTCTTCTTCTGGCGTGCCTGGGGGGCCGCCCCAAATATGATCACCGTGGTCATAAAAGATCTCACTGCATGGCCCACATGGTCCAGTATCACCCATTTGCCAAAAGTTGTCTGACTCGTAAGGCTTACCACCTTCCTTATCGCCAATACGCACGATGCGATCCGCAGGCACACCGATTTTCTGGTGCCAAATATCAAACGCTTCGTCGTCGGTTTTGTAAACGGTCACCAATAACTTTTCTTTCGGCAAACCGATGGTCTCGGTTAAGAACGCCCACGCATAAGTAATGGCGTCTTTTTTAAAGTAATCACCAAAGCTGAAATTACCTAGCATTTCAAAAAAGGTGTGATGGCGAGCAGTAAAACCGACATTTTCGAGATCGTTATGTTTACCACCTGCGCGAACGCAACGCTGAGCGGAAGTCGCACGCGTGTAGTCCCGTTTCTCGACGCCTAAAAAGGTGTCCTTAAATTGGTTCATCCCTGCGTTGGTGAACAACAGTGTTGGGTCATCGGCAGGCACGAGCGACGAGCTAGGCACAATCTGGTGCCCTTTGCTTTCAAAGAACTTGAGAAACGCGGTACGGATCTCATCAGTGCTCATATACATTGGCTAATCCTGATAATCGAATATTGCGTTAGCAACCGGTCATGGTCGTGACGCGATGGAAGCATGGAATTATTTACGCCATTGTAAACAACCGATCGCGTGTGGAAAAGAGACAGAGTGGGATTGGTTTAGAAATGTGTGTCGATGTCGTCGTGATTTAGCGCATATTGGATTTGATCGAAGTTGAAACCACGCGACTGCAAAAAGCGCATGCGTTTCGCTTTCACCTTGTGCTCAACAGGAGGAAGACAGCCATCTTGATCCGCATATTTACGTAACGCTGTTTCTTTGGCGAGTAGGTACCAATCCACTTCAGCGTCCTGCTCTGCACGAGCTAATAGCTCAATATCAATGCCTTTACGCTTCGCATCTTGGCAGATACGCAGCCAACCATGGTGTTTGTTGACCCCTTGCCGCAGTAAGCTGGCGGCAAAGCGCGCATCATCCAACCAACCACGCTCTAAGCACTCACTTAACGTGGTGTCGATAGTGTCATCATCAAATCCACGTTGGGACAGCTTCTGTTGTAATTCGTGAACGGAATGGTCGCGGCGGGCAAGTAAGCCCACCGCTACCTCTTGGCACGATGCCGCCATTACAACTTATCGTCTTCAGTTTCTGCTTTAGCGTCAGCATCAACTGCTTCATTGTTTAGCGCGGTTTGTAACAACATCTCACGCAATGTGGTATCAATTTCTTGAGCGATATGCGGGTTTTCTTTCAGGTATTTACACGCATTCGCTTTGCCTTGACCAATTTTATCGCCCTTGTAGCTGTACCACGCCCCAGCTTTTTCTACCAGCTTGTGTTTCACCCCTAAATCCACCAACTCGCCTTGCAAGTTAATGCCTTGGCCATAAAGGATTTGGAATTCAGCTTGCTTAAACGGCGCGGCAACCTTGTTTTTCACCACTTTTACGCGGGTTTCGTTCCCCACCACTTCATCGCCATCTTTGATAGCACCAATACGACGAATATCTAGGCGAACGGACGCATAGAATTTCAATGCGTTACCGCCAGTAGTGGTTTCTGGGTTACCAAACATCACACCAATCTTCATACGGATTTGGTTAATAAACACCATCATGGTATTGCTGTTTTTGATGTTTGCAGTCAGCTTACGCATCGCTTGTGACAACATACGAGCTTGTAGACCCATGTGTGAGTCACCCATCTCGCCTTCAATCTCCGCCTTTGGTGTCAAGGCCGCGACTGAATCGATAACAATCATGTCTACGGCACCCGAGCGGGTCAGCGCATCAGCGATTTCGAGCGCTTGCTCACCGGTGTCTGGCTGAGAAACCAGTAGGTTATCGATGTCGACACCCAGCTTACGTGCGTAAATGGGATCCAATGCGTGCTCGGCATCAATAAACGCACACGTTTTACCCATTTTTTGCGCTTCAGCGATCGCTTCTAGCGTCAATGTCGTTTTACCTGATGACTCTGGGCCGTAGACCTCAATGATCCGACCAAAAGGCAGGCCACCTGCACCCAGCGCAATATCTAGAGACAAAGAGCCGGTCGATACAGTTTCGATGTCCATGGTACGGTCATCACCCAGGCGCATGATTGAGCCTTTACCAAATTGCTTTTCGATTTGCCCGAGTGCGGCTGCGAGCGCCTTTTCTTTGTTATCGTCCATTTCAGTCTCCAGGAAATAAAACGCTATCTATATGAGATGAAAGCTATCATTAATGGGGGTAAGTATACTGTCCATTTATACAGTGTCTAGCCCTGTTTAGAAAAAATCTATCTGATGCGACATGCCTCCAGTTACGGCGTTAGTCGATTAAGGGCATAGGCCAACGCATGTTCAATCGTTTGTTCTCTCACAGCACGTCGGCCACCATCAAAATGGCAGACCTCTGTATCGGTTTCACCATGATGCCATGCCCACGCAAACCACACGGTACCAACAGGCTTATCCGCGCTGCCACCGCTTGGACCTGCAACCCCACTCACGGCAATCGCCAAATCCGCCTCTGCGTCTGTCAGTGCACCTTCTGCCATCGCCATGACCACGGGCTCACTGACAGCACCATATTGCGCCAATAAACTCTCTGGTACATGCACCTGTTGGTGTTTGGCTTGATTACTGTAGGTCACCCATGCTTGATTAAACCACTGAGAACTGCCCGCCACATCGGTTAAATAGTAGGCAATACCACCGCCTGTACACGACTCAGCAGTGGTTACCGTTAATTCAGCATCAATCAGTGACGCTCCCAAACGCTTAGCCAGTGAGAATAGATGCTCCACAGCAATCTCCTCTATTCGTGGTTGATAAACCGATACCGCAACTTTACCCCTTGCCGTACTATCACGTATTCTAATCGCCCTTAACGTTCCATTTTGCAGGTCTAGTCGTGACAGTACAAGCGCTCGAAAAGCACACGCCCATGATGCAACAATATCTCAAACTAAAAGCTCAGCATCCTGAAGAGCTGCTGTTTTATCGTATGGGGGATTTTTACGAACTCTTTTACGACGATGCGAAACGTGCCTCTCAGCTTCTGGATATCTCGCTGACAAAACGCGGCAGTTCTGGTGGTGAGCCGATCCCAATGGCAGGTGTGCCGTTTCACGCGGTGGAAGGCTATTTAGCTAAGCTCGTACAGCTTGGTGAACCTGCCGCTATCTGTGAGCAGATTGGGGATCCCGCCACAAGCAAAGGCCCCGTTGAACGACAAGTGGTACGTATCGTCACCCCTGGAACCGTATCAGATGAAGCATTATTGAGTGAGCGGGTGGATAATTTGGTCGCAGCGCTAACCTGCGATAAAGCGCGTTTTGGCTTTGCCACACTGGATATCACTTCCGGTCGCTTTGTGCTCACCGAACCGGCCACGCTTGAGCAGATGCAGGCGGAGTTGCAACGCACTCAGCCTGCTGAGCTGCTTTATCCTGAGGATTTCCCTTACCCCGACTTACTGTCGGTCTGCAGAGGGGCTCGCCGCCGCCCCATTTGGGAGTTTGATCTCGATACCGCACGCAGTCAGCTTACCAGCCAATTTGGCACCCGTGATTTGGTAGGATTTGGCGTCGAGGATTGTCCGATCGGTCTTAGTGCGGCTGGCTGTGTCTTGCAATACGCTAAAGAAACCCAGCGTACCGCATTGCCTCATATTCGTGCCATCATCAAAGATCAACAAGATACGTCGGTGGTGTTAGATGCCGCGACCCGTCGCAACTTAGAAATCACGCAGAACCTGTCCGGTGGTAGTGACAATACCCTAGCCGAAGTACTGGACCGTACGACAACACCGATGGGCAGTCGCTTACTGAAACGGTGGCTCCACCAGCCACTTCGCGATCGTCGAGTGCTCAACCAGCGCTTAGATGCTATCGATGCCTTATTGGAAAGCGGTTTGTTTACTGATTTGAGTACCGCGCTTCATCCCGTGGGCGATATTGAGCGCGTCCTGGCTCGCCTAGCGATGCGATCAGCACGTCCACGTGATATGGCAAGACTGCGCACCGCGCTTGCACAATTACCCGACATTCAAACCCTATTAGCTGAACTCGATCACATTGCGTTTGCCGATCACCAAACCGCCACCACACCAATGCCTGAGCTGCTAGATTTGCTCACCCGTGCCGTGGTAGACAATCCGCCAGTCGTGATCCGCGATGGCGGCGTCATCGCGCCAGGTTATCATGCGGAACTGGATGAGTGGCGCGACCTCTCGGAAGGGGCTTCACGCTACCTGGAAGAGCTAGAGCTCCGAGAGCGCGAACAATACGGTATCGACACGCTGAAAGTCGGCTATAACCAGGTGCATGGCTTTTATATTCAAATCAGTCGCGCGCAAAGTGATCGGGTGCCTGCGCACTATATTCGCCGTCAAACACTCAAAAACGCAGAGCGCTACATTATCCCTGAGTTAAAAGAACACGAGGATAAAGTATTAAGCTCTCGGTCAAATGCTTTGGCACTCGAAAAACGCCTATGGGAAGAATTGTTTGATCAATTGCTCCCACACCTCGCGCAATTGCAGCAGGCATCAGAGTCATTGTCAGCACTAGATGTGCTGTGTAACCTCGCCGAACGCGCTGACACGCTTAACTACCACCGCCCCACCTTGGTCGAACAACCCGGGATCCATATCGAGGCTGGCCGCCACCCAGTCGTTGAGCAGGTGATGACTGACCCTTTTATTCCCAACCCAATAGCATTAGCCCCTGAACGACGGATGTTAATCATCACTGGGCCAAACATGGGTGGTAAATCCACCTATATGCGCCAAACCGCGTTGATTACGTTGTTAAGCCATATTGGCGCCTACGTCCCGGCAGAGTCTGCAACCATAGGCCCTGTGGATCGTATATTTACCCGTATTGGCGCGTCTGATGACCTCGCCTCTGGCCGCTCCACGTTTATGGTCGAAATGACGGAAACGGCCAATATTCTTCATAATGCTACCGCCCATAGTTTAGTATTGATGGACGAAATTGGCCGTGGCACCAGCACCTATGACGGTCTGTCGCTAGCCTGGGCCAGTGCTGAATGGTTAGCAGAAAAGATCCACGCAATGACGCTGTTTGCCACTCACTATTTCGAGCTCACCGAACTCCCTGGGCAAATGGAAGGTTTGGTCAATGTCCACCTAGATGCCATGGAGCATGGCGATGAGATTGCCTTTATGCACGCCGTTCAAGAAGGCGCGGCCAGCAAGTCTTATGGTCTAGCGGTTGCCAGTTTAGCCGGCGTACCGAAACCCGTTATTCGTCGCGCTAAACACAAATTGAACCAATTGGAACGCAGTGGCCAGCACACATTGAATACTGAGCCCAAACACGATGACAGAGCGCCAGCCCAATTGCCATTACTGTCTGAGCCAAGCGAGCTAGACAACGCGGTCGATGCATTGACGCCAGATGAAATGACCCCTCGCCAAGCCTTAGATGCGCTTTACGCCCTCAAAGCTTTGCAACAATCTCGCTAATCGACCAGGCCCGGCAACATCATGGCTACAAACAAAAAGGGACAGCAAACGCTGTCCCTTCTTTTTCATCGGTTAATTAATCCACGCCTACTCAGCGAAATTGATATGTTGCTTACTGTTCAACGTTAAAGAGCGATTCGATGCTTAATCCTTGATGAGTCAGCATATCACGCAAACGGCGCAAGCCTTCAACTTGAATTTTGTCCCGTCCTGAAATACGTTGACATAAAGAGGACTTCTTTATGACAACATCAAGTAATTCAAGCCGTAAGCGCACGCAACGTGATTACACCTTAGCCTTTAAATTAGGCGTTGTAGAGCGTGTTGAAAAAGGCGAAATGACGTACAAACAAGCTCAAGCCCGTTTTGGCATTCAGGGCCGCTCAACGGTACTCGTCTGGCTCAGAAAACATGGTAGACTCGATTGGTCGAAGCCATTTCAGCATCCCCTTATGCCACATTCAAAAGAAACCCCATCCGAAACTATCAAGCGCCTTGAGCGTGAGTTAGCCGAAGAGAAACTGCGTAACCAAATCCTCAATGGTATGGTCGATATCATGGACAATGAGTACGGAGCCGGCCTCAGAAAAAAGTACTTATCCGGTACATCTGGCAAGCCAAAGCCAAAAGTAAAATAAAGTTAGCGGCGGCATGTCGTGCCACAGGCATTTCTCGGCAAGGTGTCTATCAAGCCGTTGCTCGAATGGAAAGCCGAAGAGCTGAACTATCAATCATCAGAGACTGGGTCCAATACTGGCGTAAGTATATGCCGAGGTTAGGGGCGCGTAAGCTCTACGCGTTGGTAAAGCCCAAGCTAGTTGAACACGAAATTAAGCTAGGGCGAGACGGGTTTTTTAGCTATCTGAGAAGCGAAGGCTTACTGGTTAAACCCAAGAAAAGCTACACAAAAACTACGTGTAGTAAGCACTGGATGAAGAAGCATCCTAACCTGCTAAAAGAAGACGGACTGCATGATGCTGCGCATATACTGGTCAGCGACATCACTTATGTTGAATCAGACCAAGGTGTGCACTATCTGTCACTGGTGACCGATGCCAACTCACGCAAGATAGTGGGTCATCACGTTAGCGAAGATATGAAAGTCGACAATGTAGTGAAAGCGCTGAAAATGGCCGTCAAAGATAAGCGCTATATCGGCAATGCGGTACATCACTCAGACCGAGGTTCGCAATACTGCTCAGCCGTTTATCAGAGTGCGCTACAGGAGAGTCAAATCCAGCCGTCGATGACGGATGGTTATGATTGCTACCAAAACGCGTTAGCGGAAAGAGTCAATGGCATACTGAAGCATGAGTTTTTACTGTACCGGTGTAAGACACTGACAGAGCTTAAAATATTGGTAAAAGAATCGATAGCGATATACAACGAAATGAGACCGCACCTAAGTTTAAGTATGGCAACCCCCAATCAGGTGCATAATAAAAAAGGCCAGCTACTGGAGCTGGCCTAAAAACTGTCAACCTATATTAGGACGGGACATTTGACGAACACGCTCACGTGTCAAACCAATTTCACGACCCACATCTTCGAGGGTTGAAGCCTCATGACCTAGCAGCCCAAAACGACGCGACAACACCTCACGCTGCTTAGGATTTAGCTCTTGTAACCACTGAACAATCGATTTTTTCATGTCATCGTCTTGCGTGGTGTACTCAGGGCCGTCTTGCTTCTCATCAGGAATAATATCCAATAGTGCTTTTTCTGAGTCACCACCAATAGGATTATCCACTGAACCTATCCGCTCATTGAGACGAAGCATACGGTTCACATCTTCTACCGGCTTATCAAGCTGAGCCGCAATGTCTTCAGCCGTCGGTTCATGATCAAGCTTTTGCGCCAATTCACGGGCAGTACGTAGGTATACATTTAACTCTTTGACCACATGGATCGGTAAGCGAATGGTACGTGTTTGATTCATGATGGCGCGTTCAATGGTTTGGCGGATCCACCACGTCGCATAGGTTGAGAAACGGAAACCACGCTCTGGGTCAAACTTCTCGACCGCGCGGATCAGGCCAAGGTTACCCTCTTCAACCAGATCTAACAGCGCCAGACCACGATTGGAATAACGACGGGAAATTTTCACCACCAAGCGGAGGTTGCTCTCAATCATACGCTTGCGAGCCACTTCGTCACCACGCAAAGCTCGGCGCGCGTACAGTACCTCTTCTTCCGCAGTTAGGAGCGGTGAAAAACCAATTTCACTCAGGTAAAGTTGGGTGGCATCTGAAGCCTTTGAGGTGGCCGCTTGTTGCTGAACAGCCTCCTCGACTTCTTCGACCACTTCTTCAGCTTGAGAACGCGCCTCAACGGTGTCGAACTCCACGTCTTGATTCAAGCCGTCCAGTCTCTTTGCGGTATTTGTTTGGCTCATAGCGCCTCCCTTATGACGTAGCAGCAAAGCAGAATTCGTTTCTGCTTTCACCGGCCCCGTCACATTGTGGCTGCGCGATATCACCTTGGTTTCCCTGTGCTACCGCTTTGGCAGATAATGCAACGGATTGACCGATTTTCCTTTGTAGCGAATTTCAAAATGCAACCGAACACTGTTTGCACCAGAACTGCCCATTGAAGCTATTTTTTGCCCCTTTTTGACAGTACGGCCTTCTGAAACATAGAACCTATCGTTGTGCGCATAAGCACTCAGATAATCATCATTGTGTTTCACTATTATTAATTTACCGTAACCTCGAAGTGCGCTTCCGGCGTACACGACTTTACCATCCGCCGCCGCCTGAATACCCTGTCCTCGTTGTCCAGCAATATCTATGCCCTTATTGCCTCGCTCTGTGCTAGAAAATCGGGACACCATCCGGCCTCTTGTTGGCCATTGCCAGCTTATCTGTTGGTTCGATGAGCTCGCGGTCCGCTTGTTAACATTTTTTTTACTTTTTGCTTTAGTTTGACTGTACCCCGACGAAGTCCCCGATTCAACGCTTTTTGTGCGTTCAGTCGCGGTTTTTGACTTATTTTTCTCCTCAAATTTGCTAAGTTCAGCGCTTTTTCTAGAAGATGCTGCTACTACACTTGCGCTTGCAGCCGAATTTGTAGCTGAGGCCACAGAAGCGGCACTTGATGCCGGTGTCGACACCAGAGAAGAAGAGCTCGATGTCGACGTCGCCACATCAGGACGCTGGTAGGCGGGCTTCCACAATGCTAGCGTCTGCCCGGGATAGATGGTGTAGGGGCGCTGTAAATCATTATGCTCGATGATGTCGTCGATATCGCGATCAGTGATGTAGGCGATGTAATAGAGGGTATCGCCCTTTTTCACTTCGTAATAACTGCCGCGATAGCTGCCTCTATCAACGCTGGTATAATCGGGGGTCACACTAGATACCGGTGCCGGCCCTCGCCAGGAGCAACCAGATAAAAAAACTAGTAGTGACAGAAAAAACGCGATTTTCATCTGTTTTAAAATACAGCTCCATCTCTGAGGCAGTTTATGCCAGCTCACCCGCAACAAGGGGAACAAATTTAACCGATTCAACTGTCTCGGTATGGAAAGCGGTTCCCTGGCGCGTGACCTTCATCAACGCTTGATCAGTATCGCCAATCGGGATAAGCATCACTCCGCCTTCATTCAGTTGATCACACAACGCCTCGGGTATCGTCGTCGCGGCAGCAGTCACCATGATGGCGTCATACGGACCTTTCGTTGGCCAACCTTGCCAGCCATCGCCGTGTTTGGTCGACACGTTATAAATATCCAATTGTTTTAAGCGTCGTTTGGCTAGCATTTGTAGTTGCTTGATCCGCTCGACAGAGTAAACATGATCCACCAAATTAGCGAGGATCGCCGTTTGATAACCGGAGCCCGTCCCAATTTCTAAAATGCGACTATCGCGTTGCAAATTGAGAAGTGATGTCATCTTAGCCACAATATAAGGTTGTGAAATGGTTTGTCCCCACCCTATGGGTAATGCATTGTTTCCATAAGCTTGGTGGGTCATGGCTTCAGAGACAAATAAGTGTCTGGGTACGGCCTGCATGGCACCGAGAACATCAGTGTCCGTCACACCTTGTTGCCGCAAAAATTGAATAAGTGATTGCGCTTGACTCAACGTCTGCTTCCTTTATCACTGAGTATTAATCGATTGATAGAGTCGCCGATCATTGCGGCTGACCCTCTGTAGCACGCCCAGCCGCTATTCTGTTAGCCACTGAGAGAACGCGCCAAGGGTATCGTGCGCGGTTAAATCCACTTGCAGTGGCGTAATAGAAACATATTGCCCGGCAATCGCATGGAAATCGGTCCCTGGCCCTGCATCTTGTGTTTTCCCCGGCGCTCCAATCCAGTATATCGGTTTGCCACGTGGATCGCTTTGCTTTATCACGTCTTCCGCATGATGACGAGCACCAAGGCGAGTCACTTTCCAACCTTCGAGGCTATCAATAGGCACATCAGGCACATTAATATTAATCAAACGGTGGCTCGGGGCCGCATGGCGCTGATTCTTTGCCAAAAACTGCTTCACTACATGGGCCGCGGTCTCAAAGTGTTGATGTCCGCAAAGCGAGACAGCAATGGCCGGTGCGCCCAGGAAGAATCCTTCAGTGGCCGCGGCGACAGTGCCCGAATACAGCACGTCATCACCTAAATTCGCACCATGATTAATCCCCGTGATCACAAAATCGGGCTCCCAAGGCAACAACTGGCGTAATGCTAAATGTACCGAGTCAGTGGGGGTGCCCTGAACAGCATAACGCTGAAGACCTAGCTCGCGCACACGTAAAGGGTTTTCTAAGGTGAGTGAGTTTGACGCACCTGAACAATTGCGATCAGGCGCGGCAACCACCACATCAGCGATGGTCGATAACGCCTCGGTCAAGGTTTGGATCCCTTGAGCATGGTAACCGTCGTCGTTACTAATCAATATTCGCATGGTGCTCTCCTTGTTGGCTTGCGACGACTAACTCCCGCATTACCGCAGTGGCAAATGCGCCAGCAGGTAAAAAGAAACTCACCGTTAATGTTTGGGCATCGTGCGTCCAAGTCATCGCTTGGGGAACTAAAACTATCCGACGACGATCGTGGCGCATGCGATTATCACGGATCAACGCGAGTAAGTCTGGCTCTTGATCCACTATGCGTTGCTCAAATTGCTCGGCATCGGCTGTGGTCGGCAAGGCATTATCCCCTGTTAATGGGGCGGTAATATGTTGCTGATGCTGTCCAGCTTGATCAATCACCTCAATCTGTTGCTGCTCATTCAAGCAAAGATCGCCCGCTAATGTTTGCTCAAACAAACCGGCTTCTAATCGGGCAGAAACGACGTGGTTAAACAATAATGCACGCGCTGCCGAGAGATAAAAGCTACGTTTATTTTTATCCCGTACTTTGTGCTCTCCCCGCCCCCATGCGCGAGCCGTCTCCACATTATTGCCACCACGACCAAATCGCTGTGCGCCGAAATAATTAGGAACCCCTTGTTTTGCAATCGCTTCAAGGCGTGGTATCAGAGCTTGCGGATCCTCCAGTTGACGGATACATAAAGTAAACTGATTCCCCGTCAAATCCCCCGGGCGTAGTTTGTGCTGGTGACGCGCAGTCCCTTCAATACTGACGACCCCTGGGTGCATCTCGACGAATTCACGTAAATCTGGATCGTCTTTACCTGGTAGGTGAACGCTAAACCATTGCTCAGTCACGGCATGTCTATCTTTGAGGCCCGCCCAACTCACTTGACGCGAGGTAACGCCGCAGGCTTTTGCCAGTTCATTGGCCACATATTTGGTGTTTTCACCCCGCTTTTTAATGCGTACCAGAAAGTGCTCACCTTGTCCGGAAGGCGAGAACCCCAAGGTTTCCGAGACAATAAAATCATCAGGGGTCGATTTTAACACCCCCGTTTGAGAGGGCTGGCCGTGTAGGTACGCCAGAGGAGTCAGTAAGTCTGTCATAGGACCTCTTTATTGAGTAATACGACCGCTTCACACGCGATACCTTCTTTTCGACCGGTAAACCCAAGGCGCTCCGATGTCGTGGCTTTGACATTGATGGTCTCCATCGCTGTGCAAAGATCCGCCGCAATGGCGGTACGCATTGCCTCGATATGCGGGCCCATTTTAGGGGCTTGAGCAATAATGGTGATGTCTGCATTACCAAGCTGGTAACCTTTAGAACGCACTTTGCTATAAACATCGCGCAGCAACATGCGACTATCGGCACCTTTCCATTCATCACTGGTATCAGGAAAGTGCTGACCAATATCACCCGCAGCAATCGCCCCCAGTAACGCATCGCAAAGCGCATGCAGGGCAACATCACCATCAGAATGAGCCACTAGGCCTTGTTCATAAGGCACAGCGACCCCACCGATGATGACGGGACCCTCGCCGCCAAATTTATGCACGTCGAACCCGTGTCCAATTCGAATCATGATTTGCCTTCTTGTTGTGAAAGGTAAAACTCCGCCAACCACTTATCTTCTGGGTGCGTGACCTTAATATTACTCGCACTCGCCGGGACAAGAACGGGCTGCCCGCCTATTGCTTCGACCGCGGAAGCCTCATCGGTGACGGTATCGTCCGCCTGAATAAGCGCTTGTTTGAGCGTTTGGGTTAAAAACATCTGTGGCGTCAGTGCATGCCAAAGCGCTTGGCGATCTACCGTGTACGCCACCCGACCTTGCGCATTGGCGCGCTTCATGGTGTCTCTCACAGGGGCCGCCAGTAAAGCGCCATCATCATGGGACTGAGCGTGAGTGATTAAAGCATCAATATCTGAATGAGTGATACAAGGCCGTGCTGCATCATGGACCATCACCCACTGCGTGGTGACCGCTTCCAATCCTGCTTGGACCGAGGTGGCACGTGTCGCCCCACCCAGTACAACCCGCACATTCGGGTGCTCACTTAAGCCTGTTTGTGCAAAATAAGTATCTTTAGCACCAATGGCAATGATCACTGTATTGATCGCCGGGTGCGACAATAAACGCTCAACGGTATGCTGAATAAGCATTTTGCCGGCTAAAGAGAGGTATTGTTTGGGACAGTCTGTCTGCATCCGACTACCCACGCCTGCCGCAGGGACTACCGCGCTGATACCAGGCAGCAAAGAGGTTTGTTCGACCACAATTTATCTTCTTCGGTTATACCGCTATCAAGCGATGAGTAGGTTATTGCGTTTTATCGACCAGTCGGAAAAAAGTCTCATCAGGTTTGATCATGCCAAGTTCGTTACGTGCACGCTCCTCTATTGCTTCTTGGCCACGCTTCAAGTCCGCAATCTCAGCATACATTTGCTGATTACGCGTCACTAATTTTTGGTTAGCTTGTTGCTGCACGGCGACATTCGCTTCAATTTGCCAATAATCCGTCACGCCATTTTTGCCTAACCACAGTTCGTACTGTAGCCAAACGAGCGTGAGAAATAGCGCAACCGATAGCAGCCTCATACCTGTACTCCTTCCAACATCGGCTCAACGTATTCACACAATGATTGTTAACCGCATAGGCTAGCGGATCAGCTAGCTGGTGTCATGGTTTTCCTAAATGAAAAAAGCCGCCCCGAGGGACGGCTTTATCGCAAAAAAGTGTCTAAACGCCGATTATTGGCCTTTCACTTCTTTTAGACCGTTGAACGGGGCTTTTTCGCCTAGCGCATCTTCGATACGAATAAGCTGGTTGTACTTAGCCACACGGTCAGAACGGCTCATCGAACCGGTTTTAATTTGGCCCGCTGCGGTACCAACCGCCAAGTCAGCGATGGTCGCATCTTCCGTTTCACCAGAACGGTGAGAGATCACGGCAGTGTAACCCGCGTCTTTCGCCATCTTGATTGCCGCCAAGGTTTCGGTCAAAGAACCGATTTGGTTGAATTTGATCAGGATAGAGTTCGCCACACCTTTGTCGATACCTTCTTTCAGGATCTTGGTGTTGGTTACGAACAGGTCATCACCCACTAGCTGAAGTTTGTCACCCAGCAGTTCAGTTTGGTGCTTAAAGCCGTCCCAATCTGACTCGTCGAGGCCGTCTTCGATAGACACGATTGGGTATTCTTCAGCCAGTTTCGCCAAGTAGTGGTTAAACTCTTCTGAAGTAAAGGTTTTACCTTCACCCTTCATGTTGTAGATGCCTTGCTCTTTGTCATAGAACTCAGACGCGGCACAGTCCATCGCTAAGGTAATGTCTTTACCCAGTTCGTAGCCTGCTTGCTCAACCGCTTCTTTAATCGCGGCAAGCGCAGCAGCGTTTGATTCGAGGTTAGGCGCGAAACCACCTTCATCACCGACTGCCGTGCTCAGGCCTTTGGCCTTCAGAACTTTTGCCAAGTTATGGAAGACTTCCGCACCGATGCGTAGTGCTTCTTTTAGGGTTTTAGCGCCCACTGGCTGGATCATGAACTCTTGGATATCAACGTTGTTATCCGCGTGCTCACCACCGTTAAGGATGTTCATCATTGGTAATGGCATAGAGAACTGACCGGCTGTGCCGTTTAGCTCAGCGATGTGCTCGAACAAAGGCATGCCTTTTGCGGCAGCAGCGGCTTTTGCGTTCGCCAAAGAGACCGCGAGGATTGCGTTCGCACCGAACTGAGATTTGTTCTCTGTACCGTCGAGATCAATCATCACTTGGTCGATATCGGCTTGGGCTTTTGCGTCTTTACCTTGCAGCGCTTCAGCGATTGGGCCATTAACGGCTTCAATGGCTTTGAGTACGCCTTTACCCATGAAACGTGACTTATCGCCATCACGCAGTTCTAGCGCTTCGCGAGAACCGGTAGAAGCACCAGATGGTGCCGCCGCCATACCGACGAAACCACCTTCTAGGTGAACTTCTGCTTCAACGGTTGGGTTACCGCGTGAATCAATGATTTCACGACCTAGAACTTTAACGATCTTAGACATTGTGATTCCTCTCGTCTGTCATTGTTTTTTAAAAAGTAAAAAGCGGCTGCCTACTAGGCCCACCGCTCGAATGTCGTTTATAGCTCACCGCGCTGTTTTTTGCCTGCAGCGGCAACAAATCCAGCAAATAGCGGATGCCCGTCACGCGGTGTCGATGTGAACTCTGGGTGGAATTGGCACGCCACAAACCATGGGTGTGCTGGGTTTTCTATGATTTCCACCAGCTTTTTATCGGCAGAAAGGCCTGAAATCGAAAGGCCGGCTTTTTCTAGTTGAGGGCGCAGCAGGTTATTCACTTCATAACGGTGACGATGACGCTCATGGATTTGAGTATTACCATAGAGCTGATGCGCTTTCGACCCTTCAGATAGATGACAAAGCTGCGCGCCTAAGCGCATCGTACCGCCGAGATCAGAGGTCTCACTGCGCTCTTCTACTTTGCCTTCTTCATCGACCCATTCAGTGATCAGACCAACCACTGGATATTTACTCTCTTTGTTAAACTCGGTCGAGTTTGCTCCTTCCATGCCCGCAACATTACGCGCGTATTCGATAAGAGCCACTTGCATGCCAAGACAAATGCCCAAGTAAGGCACTTTGTTTTCACGGGCATATTGTGCCGCGAGGATCTTGCCTTCCACGCCTCGGTCACCAAATCCGCCGGGAACTAGGATTGCATCCAAATCTTGCAGCATTTCAGAGCCACGCGTTTCAAGATCTTGAGAGTCTACATACTTGATGTTGACGGTCAGGCGGTTTTTCAACCCACCGTGCTTCAGGGCTTCATTGACGGACTTATACGCATCCGGCAACTCGATATATTTACCCACCATACCAATGGTCACTTCGCCCATTGGATTCGCATCTTCGTAGCTCACTTGCTCCCACTCTGACAAGTCAGCTTCTGCGGCTTCAATGCCAAAGCGGTTGCACACCAAATCATCCAACCCTTGTGAGCGAATAATCGATGGGATTTTATAGATGGAATCAACGTCTTTCATGGTGATAACGGCTTTTTCCGGCACATTACAGAACAGCGCAATTTTCGCGCGCTCGTTAGCCGGAATGGGTCGCTCGCTACGACACACCAACACGTCTGGCTGAATACCAATCGACAGTAGCTCTTTTACAGAATGCTGTGTCGGTTTGGTTTTTACTTCACCCGCCGCAGCCAAATAAGGGACTAATGTCAGATGCATGAACATCGCGTGTTCACGGCCTACTTGCACTGTCAGCTGACGAATGGCTTCCAAAAATGGCAGTGATTCAATATCACCGACCGTACCGCCAATTTCAACGATCACGATATCGTGACCCTCTCCACCCGCGATGATGCGATCTTTGATCGAGTTGGTGATGTGCGGGATAACCTGAATGGTGGCCCCCAGGTAATCTCCACGGCGCTCTTTACGCAGTACATCCGCATACACACGACCGGAGGTAAAATTATTACGCTTGGTCATTTTGGTACGAATAAAGCGCTCGTAGTGACCGAGATCGAGGTCGGTCTCTGCACCGTCTTCCGTGACGAACACTTCCCCATGCTGGGTAGGGCTCATTGTCCCTGGGTCAACGTTGATATAAGGGTCGAGTTTCATGATGGTGACGTTAAGGCCACGCGCTTCAAGAATGGCTGCTAATGAGGCTGCAGCAATACCCTTACCGAGGGAGGATACAACACCGCCCGTAACAAAAATGTAGTTCGTCGTCATGCTAAACCTGAGAGTTGGATTTAGAGGAAATTAATGAAGTTCTGGACGGGATATTATGATACCAGACCCCACTGACTCCCACAATGTGAAAGCTAACACACACACCCGTGTTTTTAATTGTCACAAATCAATTATGACAATTACAGAATATCGTCTTACTCGCGCTTTTTAACCGACTGCCATGTCGATTCTAGTTCATCTAACTGACATTGTTGAATGTTTTTCCCATCATCACGTAACTTCTTTTCAACATGACGAAAGCGACGTTCAAATTTTTGGTTCGCGTGACGTAATGCTTGCTCGGCATCAGTGCCTAAGTGGCGGGCCAAGTTCACAACCGAAAACAAGAGGTCGCCCATTTCTTCATCGACGCGAGCTTGATCAATGTGCACCTGAACGAGCTCTTGTTCAATTTCTTCAATCTCTTCCCGCACTTTATCTATGACCGGGGGCACCGTTGACCAATCAAATCCCACTCGCGCACACCGTTTTTGTAAATGATGAGCGCGTGTCAACGCGGGCAGACCTTGCGTGACGCCGTCTAATACGCTCATTGGCTGTGTCGAGGGGTTTTTCCCTGCACGTTCTTTCGCCTTAATGCCTTCCCAATCAGGCTCCATTAATGGCTGACCTTCAGCATCTTTGGGTCCAAACACATGAGGATGACGGCGCGTAAGCTTGTCGCAAATAGCACCGACCACCTCATCAAAATCAAACTGATTTTCTTCCCGTCCCAATTGACTGTAGAACACGATTTGAAAAAGGAGGTCGCCCAGCTCATCTTTTAGGTCTGACCAGTTTTCACGTTCAATCGCATCCGCCACTTCGTAGGCTTCTTCCAGCGTGTGCGGCACAATAGTGGCGAAGGTTTGTGCTTTATCCCAGTCGCAACCATTTTGGGGATCACGTAACGTCGCCATAATAGAAAGTAACTTGTTGATCGATGCCATATGCGTCCTTTGTAAGGAAAACGCCCTGTCAAAACAGGGCGAGGAGAGGAGGTTAACGAAGGCGCTTGGCTTCTATCACATCTTTGACTTGCTCAAGCCGGTTAACAATGCGACTTAAGGTGTCTAGATCAGAAATTTCCAAGTCAAAGTCCATAATGGACATCTGCTTTTTATAATCAATGCGACTTTGCATCCCCGCCACACGCGCTTTCTCGTTGCTTAACACGTTATTGATATCTTTGACCAGTCCGGTTCGCTCGTTTGCAGAAAGGCGAATGCGTACATGGTATTGACCAATATGGCCTTTTCCCCACACCGTTGCGATAATCCGCTCTGGCGCATGATGGCTAAGTTCATTAAGTTGCTCGCAATCCGCACGGTGCACAGATATACCCCGCCCTTGAGTGACAAACCCTTTGATATCATCGCCCGGTAACGGCTGGCAACAACGGGCGAGGTGCGTCATTAAGTTATCGACCCCTTCGACAACCACAGCATCGCGGTGGGCCTTACCGGTGCTCGGCTTTTGTTCGCTTTGTTGCAGTTTCTCTAACAACTGCTGCTCTTCTTCCTCCAAGCTCGGTTTATTAATCAGACCATTAATATGATTTACCACCTGATTAATGCGCAAATCGCCGCTCCCAACCCCTGCATAGAGTTCGTCAAGCGTGTTCACATTAAACCGTTTTAGCGCCAAGTTCGCATCTTTACTGATGCCGCCTATTTTCTGCAACTCGGTATCTAAGATCTCCTTGCCTGCGGCAATGTTCTTGTCTTTGTCTTGCTTACGGAACCAAGCATTTATTTTGGCACGCGCGCGACCGGAATTGACAAAACCATGGCTTGGGTTGAGCCAGTCACGTGAAGGATTAGGCTCTTTTTGGGTAATAATTTCTACCTGATCGCCCATCTGTAGATGATAGGTGAAAGGAACGATACGCCCTTCTACCTTGGCACCAATACAACGGTGCCCCACTTCTGAGTGGATATGATAAGCAAAATCTAATGGCGTCGCACCGTTTGGTAAGTCCACCACATCGCCACGCGGGGTAAAGGCGTAAACCCGATCATCAAAGACCTGACTACGCAATTCGTCCAGCATCTCACCGGAGTCAGACATTTCTTCTTGCCACGCCAGTAGTTTACGCAGCCAGGTGATCTTCTCATCGTATCCACTACGGCCACTAGCAGCGCCTTCTTTGTATTTCCAGTGCGCTGCGACCCCCAGCTCAGCATCATCATGCATTTGCTTGGTGCGGATTTGGATTTCAACCGGTTTTCCTTCAGGCCCTAGTACCACGGTGTGAATGGACTGATAGCCGTTCGGTTTTGGATTAGCGACGTAATCATCAAACTCTTTCGGCAGATGACGGAACTGCGTATGCACAGCTCCAAGCGCGGCATAACAATCCTGTAATTCCTCGGCAATGATGCGAACAGCACGTACGTCAAACAACTCATCAAACTGCAGGTTTTTCTTCTGCATTTTTCGCCAGATGCTGTAAATGTGCTTGGGTCGCCCATAGACTTTCGCATTGATATGAGAGGCTTCCATTGCCTGCTGCAGACCTTCAACAAAAGCGCTGATATAACTTTCTCGATCGATCCGTCGTTCAGCTAATTGCTTAGCAATTTGCTTATACGTTTGCGCATGCTGATAACGGAACGCGTAATCTTCCAGCTCCCACTTTAGCTGACCAATCCCTAATCGGTTCGCTAAAGGCGCATAGATGTTAGCACTCTCTTTCGCGGCTTGTTGGCGAACAGGTTCCGAGGCATCCTTCACTTCACGTAAGTGACAAACACGCTCAGCCAGCTTAATCACCACACAACGGAAGTCTTCCACCATGGATAACAACATGCGACGCACATTATCGACCTGAGAAGAGGTCGCCTCGTCATCCGTTTGGGTGTTTAGGTGACGAATTGCCGCCGTTTGCTGGACGCCACGGATGAGGTTGACGATCGATGTTGAGTAGGTGTCAGAGAGGGTCTCCAAGGTCACCAGTTTTGCCTCAACCACAGGGAAAAGCAACGCAGCCAACAAGGTGTCTGCATCCATGCTCAACATCACCAGGATTTCAATCATCTCTCTGCCTCGCCACAAAGGTAGGCGGAGCGCTGATTCCTCCTCGCTCAATGATCGGCAATATTGATAACCATCCAGCAAGGCTTGTGTCGTGGATGGATCCTGCCCGAGTCGCCTGACCCAAGTATTCAGATCAAACGCTTCGTCTTCGTGTAGGTGGGCTTCTCGTACCGCAACCATAAGTGTTCCTATCCTTAAATCTCTCGTCCTGACAAGAGAGGCGTGCCCATATCGACAGGCCACTGAAAGCCTATGCCCGTTTTTTTGCCACCGGCTTAAATAAGGCCATCGACTCCATATGTCCTGTGTGTGGAAACATATCTAACATTCCAAGCTTGACCAACGCGTAGCCCTTCTCTAGGAGTACGCGAGTATCACGTGCCAGCGTCGCGGGGTTACAGGACACATAAACAATATGTGAAGCGCTAGATTGTGCCACAAAGTCTATAACACCCACAGCCCCTGCGCGTGCGGGATCGAGTAAGATTTTAGTAAAATCAGTGTGAGTCCAGTCCCCGACTAAGGCATCGTTGTCTAAGTCGGCCTGATAAAAGTGCGCATTATCACAGCCGTTCGCCAACGCATTGCCTATGGCTTGGTTGACCATCGCTTGTACACCTTCAACCCCAACAACATGGTTAGCCTGTTTGGCGATAGGCACACTAAAATTACCCAATCCACAGAAGAGATCCAAGACGTCATCATCCTCACTGAGATCTAGCCACTCGATAGCTTGGCGTACCATGCCTTCATTTATCTCAGGGTTGACTTGAATAAAATCATTTGGCTCAAACGCCAACCGACACTCCGCCACTTGATAATATGGCGCAGGCCCAGCGACACGCTCGGGTTCAGCATCTCCTTGATGCAAGTAAAGCGTACATGCTTCTGTCTTCGCCCAGGCACAGAGAGCTTGATAATCCTCGTGATGTAAGGCTTTGGTCGTACGCACAGACACGACACGGGTATTGTCAGCATCAATTAAGTCGAGGTGCCCCAATATCCGTCGACCACGTAGACCATCTAAGCAAGCTCGAAGTCGCGACAGCAACACGTTCAAAGGATCGCTTAACACCGGGCAGTGGCTAACATCAATAATCGCACTGCGTTGGCGCGCACGAAACCCCATCGTCAAGGCCCCTTTTTTGTCGATCTGCAAACTGATACGCGCACGACGGCGATATTGCCAAGGTGTCCCTACCATCGGTGTTGATAAGGTCGGATCATCGCCCGCAATTTTTTGCATGAGTTCGTTCAGGGTTTGCTGCTTGTGTACCACCTGACCGTCATGGCTGAGATGCTGAAGACTACATCCTCCACACTGTTGATAGAGTGGGCATCCAGGTTCAACACGCTGTGTCGCATGGTTATCGAGTTTTATCAACTTGCCACGCGCATACTGCCGCTTTTGCTCCGTCAGCTGAACTAAAGCTTGTTCGCCAGGTAGCGTACCAGGAATAAACACGGGCTTTTTCTGCCAAAAGCCGACCCCATCACCATGATGGTCTAACCGTTTTATCGTCAACAGCTGATGCTTTTGCTCAACGTTTTTCTTTTTCTCGGGTTTAAAAAAGCGCGCCATTTTTGATTCCAGTGTTAAAAGCTTGTCGCCAAGCGAGTCAAGAGATCCTGCCAGTGGGAGTTGTGATAGTTCGCTGACTATTTTGTGATTGAATCATGTACACTGGCGCTAATTGTCGTGATTATTTTCCCATAGTTTATCTAGCATGACCAAATATGGCCTCCGCACCCGTGTTTCCGTTCTGACCATTGCACCGACGTTAATTGTCGGCTTACTACTGAGCGCGTTTTTTACCAGCACCCGCTACCAGGACCTTGAGCAGCAGCTGACGGTCACCGGCTCTGCCATCATTGAGCCCCTGGCAATTGCCAGCGAAGTCGGATTAAAAAATGATAGCCGTGAAAATGTGCGCCGATTAATTGGCTTTGCCCACCGCCAGCACTCGCAGTTTGTGCGCAGTATTGCTGTTTTCGATCGCAGAAATGAACTCTTTGTGACCTCGAACTATCACCGTGATCTTGCCATGCTCTCAGTCAACAGCGGCCAACCCATCCCGACTCAACTACAGATAAGCCAACAACAAGATACCTTAATCCTACGCGCCCCTATCCTGGAAATAGGGCGCTTTACGCCCGGGCTCAATGTCGAACGCCCACTCGGCTATATTGCCATGGAGTTGGATTTAAGTTCGGTGCGATTAAAGCAATACCAAGAGATGATCACCGCACTGGTGATGGTGGCATTGGGCGGGATACTGTCGTGCTTTTTTGCCTATCGCTTAATTGCCGATGTGACCCACCCGATTGGCAACATGGTCACCTTGGTCGATAGAATTCGACGCGGCCACCTCGATGTGAGGATTGAAGGCGAGCTACTTGGTGAGCTCGACACCTTGAAAAACGGCATCAATGCGATGGCGATTTCGTTGTCGGAATACCATTTAGAAATGCAGCAGAGCATTGATCAAGCGACCTGTGATCTACGCGAAACCCTCGAGCAGCTTGAAATTCAAAACGTTGAGCTCGATATCGCCAAGAAAAACGCCCAAGAGGCGGCACGGGTCAAATCTGAGTTCTTGGCCAATATGTCACATGAGTTGCGTACTCCGCTGAACGGGGTGATTGGCTTTACCCGTCAAATGCTCAAAACCGAGTTGAGTAGTAGCCAACGTGACTATTTGCTCACCATTGAAAAATCGGCCAACAACCTACTCACCATCATCAATGATATTTTAGACTTCTCCAAATTGGAAGCTGGCAAACTGCTGCTGGAGAATATCCCCTTTGATGTTCAAGACATGCTCGATGAGGTGATGCGTCTGCTTGCGCCCATGGCACACGAGAAAAGCCTCGAGCTCACTTTACGCACCGATGCACGTATTCCTGCTGGTGCTGTGGGCGATCCACTGCGTATTCAACAAGTACTGATTAACCTCATTGGTAACGCGGCTAAATTTACTGAGCGCGGTAATATTGATGTCAGTGTCGACCTCAAGCAGCTTCACGATGAAACCGTTGAGCTACAGTTAATGGTCAAAGATACCGGTATTGGCATTTCCGAGCGCCAGCAAGCACAACTTTTCCAAGCCTTTAGGCAGGCGGATGCCAGCATCTCACGTCGTTATGGCGGCACTGGACTTGGTCTCGTCATCACCCAAAAGCTGGTGCAACAAATGGGTGGCGACATTGGCTTTACCAGTCGTCTTCACCAAGGGTCGTCGTTCTGGTTTACGCTCCAGCTAACACAAACCGATTTACCGGTTTCTCAACCGCTCGATATTGAGCCCTTGGTGGGTCGCGATATCGTGATCATCGAGCCGAATGCCCGCACCCGAGAAATTTTGCGTAAGCGCCTGACGCAAGTGGGACTAAATGTCGATACCGCCTCAGGCACCAATGTGCTCACCGATCGCCACTACCACTTTGCGCTCCTGTGTTTTGACGCGGGGAGCATGCCGGATCTGAATGCGATGCAACAAGCCGTTCGCGTCTGTGAAACGCAAGCACAATCGGTGGTAGTTTGTCTTCCCACCACGGAATTAGAAGCCTCTGAGCACCTTTTAAAAGCTGGGGTGAGAGCATGCATTGCCAAGCCTATCCCGCAGCGTAAACTGCTAGAAGCTTTAATTGGCTCGCCGGAGCCCACGCCTTTACCCTTGCCCAAACCGAGTGCCACGCAAAAAGCGCCTTATACGGTGATGACCGTCGATGATAATCCCGCCAACTTAAAGCTGATCACCGCATTGCTCGCTGAACGGGTCGAGAAAGTGGTCACGGCTGAAGATGGCGTTAAAGCCGTCTCTCTTGCGCATCAGCAGGCGTTTGACATTATTTTAATGGACATTCAAATGCCAGAAATGGACGGCGTCACCGCCAGCCAGGAAATTCGTAAAGCTGGCTTTAACCAGCAAACGCCAATTATTGCCGTCACCGCCCATGCAATGCCCGGTGAACGTGAGCGCCTCCTGGAAGCAGGCATGGACGATTACCTCACCAAGCCCATTGAAGAGGCGATGTTAGAAAGCACCCTCGCACGTTGGCTACAACTGGATGATCCGCTCACGGCCCATCACCAAGCGACCCCATTATCCGTGAGTCAAGATCAAAGTGCCAAACACCTTGATTGGCAACGTGCACTTCATCAAGCCGCCGGTAAAGCCGATTTAGCCAAAGAGATGCTAGAGATGCTACTGGCTTCCTTTGTGCCAGTGAAAAAGACAGTGACGAGTGCACTGAGCGGGGAGAGTGATACCGATAGCTTATGGCAAGCCATCCACAAACTGCACGGTAGCTGTGCCTACAGCGGCGTACCACAGCTTAAGGCTCTCTGTAATGAGTTAGAAACACAGCTTAAAGCTGGGCGGGATATCGACGCGGTTGAGCCTGAGCTTTTAGAGCTACAAGATGAGATTGCGCACATTGAACAACTCGCGCCACAATACCTAGACACCCCTCAAGGCTGTTAAACGTGAGCGGTCAGCGACACCCCATGACGTGTGCATGGGGTTAGCCTGTTTCCAGTACCACGTAGGCCACTGCATAGGCTTTTTCGTCAGAGAGTGTGAGCCAACAGTGCTCAACGCCACGTTCACGTGCCAGCTGAGCTGCACGGCCCGATAAAGTCAAAACAGGTTGCCCTGAAGGCTGATTAGTAATGATAAAATCATGGAAGGTCACGCCATTGGCAATGCCTGTGCCCAAGGCTTTCGCCGCCGCCTCTTTAGCAGCAAACCGCTTAGCTAGGTAACGCGCTGGCGCTTGATGTGTTGCCATATAAGCTTGCTCGCTGTCGGTAAGGATGCGTGCGGCAAAGCGCGATTGGCGTGCGAAGGCTTTTTCAACACGCGCAATATCAACAATATCTGTCCCAACCCCGACAATGGCCATTTAGTGACGCGCCGCTTCCATAATCGCCTTCATGTCAGCAACGGCTTTTTGCAAGCCATCGAACATGGCACGGCCAATGATCGCATGACCGATATTTAGCTCGTGCATCTCTGGCATGGCTGCAATCGGGGTGACGTTATGATAGGTCAACCCATGGCCCGCATTCACTTTTATGCCGAGATCTACAGCAGAGCTCGCCGCGGCAGAAATCTTTTTCAGCTCAGCTTGGCGATCGTTGTCGTTAGTGGCATCGGCATAATGGCCCGTATGCAACTCAATAAAAGGGGCGCCACACTGGTGAGCCGCTTCGATTTGCTTACGATCGGCATCAATGAATAACGAGACCTTGATCCCCGCCTCTGTTAGCCTCTGAGTCGCTGCTTTCACTTTATCCAGCTGACCAGCAACATCTAGGCCACCTTCGGTGGTAAGCTCTTCACGCTTTTCCGGTACCAAGCAGACAAATTCAGGTTGAGTCTCGATTGCTATCTCTACCATTTCATCGGTAACGGCCATTTCTAAGTTCATGCGCGTTTGTAGCGTCTCTTTGAGCAAGCGCACATCGCGATCGGTAATATGGCGACGATCTTCTCGCAGATGTACAGTGATCCCCGCAGCCCCCGCTCGCTCGGCTAATTCCGCAGCATGAACAGGGTCTGGGTACGCCGTCCCGCGTGCATTACGAACCGTGGCGATGTGGTCAATGTTCACACCCAAGTAAATTTTATCCATGATTATTTCCTTCTAAACAATTCTCTGCTTTTGAGCGGCTTGGGACCAAGATAGGGCTTGAGCGCCATTCGAGTAAAACGCTTCGCTGCGCGCAACTGGGCAACCGTTTCAAAGTGTCGAGTCGCCAGTGCTCGAAGATCAGCACCGGTAAATTGCCGATGTTGGCTCTTCATGATGGACGCGACAAAGCCTTGCTGCTCGCGGTATAGATACGTCATGTTATCGTTAATCGGGGCACCGCTACCAGCACAATAAGAAAAATCAACGCCATAGCCTAACGCTTCGAGTAACGCGAGCTCAAAGCAGCGTAGTGCTGGCTCAGGGTTGTGATAACGAGCGAGTTGGGTCAACGCCGTGACATAGTCGAGGAATAACGCCGGGTAAGGGATGTGAGGCTCAAGCACCCGCATCACCAGCTCATTAAGGTAGAAGCCGGAGTAAAGGGCGTTGCCCGATAAAGGCAGTCCGAGACCGGTCGCCTCGGCACTTCTCAGCGTACGTAGCTCGCCCCGCCCTCCCCATTTAAGCAGCAAAGGCGTAAAAGGCTGTAACGCCCCTTTTATTGCCGAGCGGGGTCGGCGGGCGCCTTTCGCAAGGAGGGTGACGCGTCCTTCATGTTCTGAAAACACATCTAAGAGCAGACTCGATTCACTATAGGGGCGCGTATGTAGCACAAATCCACGTTGAAACCCGTCCACTCAAACCCTCCTGAGTGCGTACACCCGATGAGCGGGTTGCTTAAAGATCGTCGATATAGCCTAAGCTACGCAGTGCGCGTTCGTCATCTGCCCAGCCGGATTTTACTTTAACCCACAGCTCAAGGTAGACCTTGCGCTCATAAAGCTCTTCCATATCTAAGCGTGCTTCCCGGCCAATACGTTTGATCTTTTCTCCGCCTTTACCAATGACCATTTTCTTTTGGCCATGACGCTCAACCAAAATGAGGCCATTGATATGAAAGCCGTCAGTTGATGCATTATAATCAAAACGCTCAATTTCAACGGTGACCGAATAAGGCAACTCTTCGCCGGTAAAGCGCATTAGCTTTTCTCGGATTATTTCAGAAGCCATAAAACGCTGAGAACGATCAGTGACATACTCTTCGGGGAAGTAAAATTCACTTTCAGGCAACGCATCACGCACACGTTGCTCAACCACGTCGATATTGGTACCGCTCTTGGCCGAAACAGGGATCACATCCACAAACTCCATCTTGTTTGATAACGTCTGTAGGTGAGGAAAGAGCTCTGTTTTCTCTTTCACATTGTCCACTTTATTGACCAGTAAGACAGTCGGTAGGCCTGAACGCGCTAGCTTGTTCAGCACCATTTCATCGTCTGGCGTCCAGTGCGTGCCATCAACCAAGAAGAGCACCAATTCCACATCCGTTAACGAGCTGTTTGCGGCCCGGTTCATCAGACGGTTAATGGCGCGCTTTTCTTCAATATGAAGCCCAGGCGTATCCACATAAACAGCCTGGTAATTATCACGGGTATCCACCCCCATGATGCGATGGCGTGTCGTCTGTGGTTTACGCGAGGTGATGGAGAGCTTCTGTCCCACCAAACGATTCAATAATGTCGATTTCCCTACATTGGGGCGGCCGACAATGGCAATAAAGCCGCAGCGCTGTGTCTCAGTCATTATGTCAACTTCTGTAATGCGAGTTCTGCAGCCGCTTGCTCTGCCTTGCGGCGACTGCTACCTTTTCCAATCACAGAACGCTCCAGTCCTGATACTTGGCACTCCACCGTAAATTCTTGGTTGTGTGCCTCACCACGTACTTTCATCACCGTGTAAGACGGTAAGGGTTGACGTTTACCCTGTAAGAGCTCTTGCAGGCGGGTCTTGGGATCCTTTTGACTCGCACCAGGTTCAATGGTATCTAAGCGATTCTGATACCAGAGCAAAATAATGTCTCTCGCCTTATTGATATCACTATCTAAAAAGATAGCGCCAATTAACGCTTCTACGGCGTCAGCGAGAATCGAGTCACGACGGAATCCGCCACTTTTAAGTTCTCCTGGGCCAAGGCGCATGACTTCGCCCAGAGAAAACTCGCGCCCAATCTCTGCCAGTGTATTGCCTCGCACCAAGGTGGCACGCATTCGACTCATGTCTCCTTCATCCACTTTCGGGAAACGATGATAAAGCTCTTCGGCAATCACGAAACTTAAGATTGAGTCCCCTAAAAACTCAAGACGCTCATTGTGGGTACCATTGGCACTGCGGTGAGTCAGTGCCAGTTCAAGTAAGGCCGCGTTGCTAAACTGATAGCCAGTATCACGCTGCAATTTATCTGTTAGTTTTGTCATCATAGTCCAGAATTAATTAATCCCACCAATACGGTTAAAGCGAACGCCGGTAGGCACCCAAGACGGTAACCAACTATCACTAGGACGTTCAAATTCAAAGCTTATCCAAATCGCAACCGCCTTGCCGACCAAATTACGCTCAGGGACGAACCCCCAGAAACGACTGTCCGCACTGTTGTCGCGGTTATCTCCCATCATAAAATAATGCCCTTCCGGCACCACCCAGCGGTTAACGCCTGGACGAGGCTGATAAGCACTTACTCGATCGCGCTTATTGGGATGGACAAGAATCTGATGCAATTGCTCTCCCAGTTGCTCCTGTGCTTTCACAAGGCTCACACCACCTTGTGCAAACTCACTCGACTGGATGTCATCGATTGGAACCGGCTGACACTGTGTTTCTCCCTTGGGTTGAATACACAAACGCTTCTCTTTGGTGTAAACCACGGTATCACCCGGGAGCCCGACGGTTCGCTTGATATAATCGATATTCGGTTGTGGTGGATATTTAAATACCACGATATCACCACGCTCAGGCTTACCGGTTTCGATAAGTTCAGTGTGAAAGGCAGGATCACGTAACCCATAAGCAAATTTTTCCACCAGAATGAAATCGCCAACCAATAAGGTTGGCATCATTGATCCTGATGGTATTTGAAACGGTTCATAGATAAATGAGCGAAGGACTAACACCACGGCAATCACAGGAAAGATAGATGCCATATTCTCAACCCAACTGGGTTGTGGCATCACTTTAGCCACTTGCTCAGTATCCAGTTCCGTCTCTGCCACTTTGAGCGCTTTCCCGGCAGCCTGGCGGCGGCGTGGTGCCCAGTGGTATTTATCTAGCGCCCAAACAATGCCGGTGACAATCGTCACCAGCACCAATATCAAGGAGAACGTATTAGCCATAATGGAATCCGTTATTATTTATCTTTGCCTACATGCAAAATGGCTAAAAAGGCTTCTTGCGGCAGTTCAACATTACCGACCTGCTTCATCCGTTTTTTACCTTCTTTTTGTTTTTGCAGTAGCTTTTTCTTACGACTCACATCGCCGCCGTAACATTTTGCAGTGACGTTTTTACGCAACTGCTTAACCGTTGAACGGGCAATAATGTGGTTGCCAATCGAGGCTTGGATCGCAATATCAAACTGCTGACGCGGAATAAATTCTTTCATTTTTTCCACCAACTCGCGACCACGTGGCTGCGCGTGGGCGCGGTGAGTGATGATCGCGAGCGCATCAACACGCTCTCCATTCAGCAAGATATCCACCCGCACCATGTCGGATATTTCGTAACGTTCGAAGTTATAATCTAACGAGGCATAACCGCGTGACGTTGACTTAATACGGTCGAAAAAGTCCAACACGACTTCCGCCATCGGTATGTCGTACGTCAGCGCAACTTGATTGCCGTGGTAGACCATATCCACTTGGGCGCCACGTTTCTCAACACACAAAGAAATCACATTGCCGACGAATTCATTGGGTACCAAGATATTACAACGCGCGATCGGCTCACCAATGGCTTGAATGTCGTTCACTGGCGGCAGCTTGGCTGGGCTATCTACATAAATCACTTCGCCATCGTTTTGAGTGACTTCGTAAACAACCGTGGGTGCCGTGGTGATCAATTCAAGATCGTATTCTCGCTCCAGACGCTCTTGAATGATCTCCATATGCAGCATGCCAAGGAAACCACAACGGAAACCGAAACCAAGCGCTGCAGAGCTCTCAGGCTCAAAGAAAAGAGACGCATCATTGAGGCTTAACTTATCCAAGGCATCTCGGAAGTTTTCATAATCATCAGATGAAATCGGGAATAAGCCCGCGTACACCTGAGGTTTCACTTGCTGGAAGCCTTCAATGCGCTTTTCACAGCCATTTTTCGCATGGGTAATGGTGTCACCCACTGGGGCACCGAGGATATCTTTGATACCACAAATCACCCAACCCACTTCACCGGTTTGCAAACCATTAAGCTCTTTACGCTTAGGCGTGAAAATACCAATGCTGTCCACGTTCCATTCTTGGCCCGTGCTCATGATTTTGACTTTGTCGCCTTTTTTAAGTGCCCCTTCGCGGATACGAACCAACGAGACCACACCGAGGTATTTATCAAACCAGGAGTCAATAATTAGCGCTTGGGTTGGGGCGTCGGGGTTACCTTCCGGCGGTGGAATAAGGCGAACAATATCTTCTAGCACATTATCAACGCCCACCCCTGTTTTCGCAGAGCAACGCGTTGCATCAATGGCTTCAATACCAACGATGTCCTCGATTTCTTGCGCAACGCGATCAGGATCGGCGGCCGGTAAATCAATTTTGTTCAAGACAGGCACCACTTCAAGGTCCATGTCCATCGCGGTGTAGCAGTTGGCCAGCGTCTGTGCTTCAACCCCTTGTCCTGCATCCACCACCAGCAAAGCACCTTCACATGCCTTCAGTGATCGCGAAACTTCGTAAGAGAAGTCAACGTGTCCTGGCGTATCGATGAAGTTCAACTGATACTCATTGCCGTCTTTGGCTTTGTAGTTCAGTGTCACACTTTGTGCTTTGATGGTGATACCGCGTTCACGTTCCAGATCCATAGAATCAAGGACCTGCTCTGCCATTTCCCGGTCAGTGAGGCCGCCGCATACGTGAATGAGTCGATCTGAAAGCGTCGACTTACCGTGGTCAATATGAGCGATGATCGAAAAGTTACGAATATACTTCATAAGTGGGTGTGACTTACTCGTTATCAATAAGAATGGGATCCTAAGATCAAGTGGACTGGATTCTACCGAAAATAGTGGCTAGTCGCTATCCTGGTGTGTTGTATTTATCATCGCTAAGCCCGAAATAGGCTCACCCATGACACGTAAAAGCGCTGGCTGTTGTTGATCAGCGCTTCCTACATGTGGCGCTAACCGTTGGGCGATAACAACCCCCAACGCCCCGCACCCTAGGCTCAGGGCAATGACCCCTCCTTCACCACTTCCAGCCAAGGACGCAAACAAAAACTGCCCCAGTAATGCCCCCACTAACATCATCACAAGCGGCACCATATACACCACCAGCGCCGAACGTAATAAGGTGGCCTCACCCAGGCCTATTTCAACTAACGTGCCAACAGGAAGAGGTTGCGGAGAACGAACACTGACATGGTTGACTTTTCCCGGCAGCGCCTTGGAAACAATCCCAGTACCACATTGGCTTTGCGATTGGCAGCTACCGCAGCTAGTTTGCTGCTGGCAAGCCAGTGACAACCACCCATCGTGATAACCGGTAACCTCCGCCAACGCTTTGATCATGGTGAGACCTTTTTTTCTGCTTCTGATGTGGGCATACGATTGATACGGACAGATTCAGCAATCCGTTTAGCCGTCTCTGGCGGAATGTCGCCAACCACGGTAATTTCTGCGTTCCCGCTTGTCACGCTGTGCAAGGTACGCCGCCCTTGGCGCACAATCTGTTTACGCACAGAAACATCGTCCGCTTTCGCCAAGTAAACAGAAAAGCTAAATAAGCCATCGCTAAACATCTGGCTCTCAACCGCACGTTTCGTCATCATTAATCGGTGGCGATTGCTATAAACGGGTTTGAAGCCATTAGGCAACGCCGTCACCTGCCAATCCAATTCAGAGCGATTGGTGGTTAGCGGTAACGTCAGTACCGGTGGCAAAGTCAACTCGGTCAATTTTTGCATCGACTCATTGATTTTCGGGGTAACAACCAATGACAAAGCTCGATACTGCTCTAACGGGTCACCATCTCGGTCTAGTAAATCGGCTCTAACGGGCAAGTAACTTTGTTCATCCAACCATAGAACATAGGAATACCGCTCACCATCTTTGGGGGTAATACGCACAACATGACAATCTATCCCCGCTTCACGTGAATGTCCCATAGAGACAAAATCATAGTGCTTTGCCAAGATATCAATATCGGCTTGGATGAGCGTTGGCAAGGGAGCCACCATATGATCGCTGGCGATGGTAAAGGGGTCATAGCCAGGCTCAAAGTAACTGATCTCGCCGCCGCGACGAATCACTTCCCGCGGCGGGCCACTTAAGTACATCAAATGACCATAAGCGTTGCCATCTATCTGAGCATGACGAAAGCGTAGCGGCTCTAAGCTGTTTTTACCTACCAGAATGTAGGACACTTCATAGTCTAGGGTATCGCTTGCGGTATCCATTTGATGTAACAAAGCCTCGGCAGAGGGGTCGGCCGAGGCTTGCGCAGACATCAAACTGACCAGCGCAAGCGCACCGATCAGAGTTTTTTTCATTGATTATTACTGCTTGTCGACGGTGCCAGTGTCTGATGATCAGACAGCCTATCTTTATTCAACCGTAGCTGCAATTCATAGTCTTTCAGCATTGCATTCACACGACGGCGCTGCTCCATCATTTCGGCCTCTGAAGGCGTCGCGCGTAAATCATCACGGCTTAAACTGACTGGCTCAGCAGCTCCGGCAAAAGGAATCGTTTCCAACACAGGCGGTTGCGTTTGCGCGCTCACCACCGGTGAAGTACTTTCAGACTGATTATAATGCTGCACACCGACAATGACCGCGAGTGACACACAGGCGGCGACACTCACTTGTGTGAGCTGCTGTAGCCACCCAGGTAGATGACGACGTGCTTTTTCTGGGCGCGGCTGCGCCTCATGCATTGGCAATACATTGCTATCACGACTTTCGCCCTGATAAGCAGGCTCTGCTTCCAATGCAGATGCTACAGAGTCGGCAATGTTCCATTGCAACGTACTGGGGGCGTCACCACGCATTACATCACGAATGGTGCCAAAATCACTCCAGGTCTGTCGCGCGTTATCATCTCGCTCAATATCGTGGATTACCGAAGTATCCACGAGTTCACCATCTAATAACGCCGAAATCTTTTCTTTATCCGTCATTCAAGTCACCGTCATGCAGTCAGCAAAACTCGTTACCGTTTCATCAGTGGTCGGATGCGCTTTTCAACCGCTTCACGCGCTCGGAAAATACGCGACCGCACCGTACCGACTGGACAATCCATTACCTGTGCAATTTCCTCATAGCTGAGCCCGTCGAGCTCCCGTAAGGTAATTGCGGTTCTTAAGTCGTCAGGCAGTGTTTCTATAGTCGAAAACACTACCTGTCTCAATTCATCTGACAACATCAAGTTTTCAGGGTTCGATATTTCTTTTAATGAACCACCACTTTCAAAGTTTTCTGCTTCATCGGCATCAATATCACTCCCCGGCGGACGCCTTCCTTGAGCCACCAAGTGGTTTTTTGCTGTATTCACCGCAATGCGATACAGCCAAGTATAAAACGCACTCTCGCCACGAAACCCCGGTAACGCACGGTACGCTTTAATAAACGCCTCTTGTGCAATATCCGGAATGTCACCACTGTGTGTGCCTACATAGCGGGCGATAAGGTTACATACTTTATTCTGATATTTGACGACTAACAGATTGAAAGCTTGCTTGTCACCATTCTGTACACGTTCTATTAGAACCTGATCGGTTAGCTGCTCGCCCATTCGAGCGTTTACTCCTTGGTTGATCTTTCCGCCCGATTATCGAAATTCTATGCCCGACGTTGTCAGAGCGCGGTTAAACCCGCTTGCGAGCTTTCGCTATGCATTCGATAACCTCTTGGGAGGAAAGTTCCTCACCATGTTGGTTTTATTATGCGTTGAATCACATTACTGTGACGGAATGGCCAAAGCATCTTCCTTTGGCAGCGTGTATTGTCGCCCAAACAATGGCACGGTTGCAAACTTTCAACCAAGCTAGGCAGGATTTGATCTTACCGCGCGCGGCTGCGTCAAATTGGTGTAACATTGGGAGCGCAGAAAAAGGATTAGGGATCATGACGACCACAACTCAAGAACATCAATGTGACGTGTTAATCATCGGCAGTGGTGCCGCTGGCTTATCACTGGCGTTACGTTTGGCACCCACACACAAGGTTATCGTATTGAGTAAAGGCCCACTCAGTGAAGGGGCAACACTCTATGCGCAAGGGGGCATCGCGGCTGTTTTTGACGAGCAAGACTCGGTCGAGTCTCATGTTGAAGATACGCAAATAGCTGGGGCTGGCATCTGTGATACCGATGTCGTCGATTTTATTGCCCGTAATGCCAAAGACTGTGTTCAATGGTTAATTGATGGCGGTGTCCCCTTCGACCAAGAAGACAGTGATGACGAAACCCCTCGCTACCACCTTACTCGCGAAGGGGGGCACAGTCATCGACGGATCCTTCACACCGCCGATGCCACCGGTATGGCGGTGCAGAACTCACTGCAAGATAACGTCCGCCAGCACCCTAACATCACACTGCTCGAGCGGCATAACGCGCTAGATATTATCACGCGTAAAAAAGTCGGTTTAGGCGGACCTAACCATGTATTAGGGGCCTATATCTGGAACCGCAACCAAGAATTGGTAGAAACGGTCCGCACCAACCATATGGTCTTGGCGACTGGTGGCGCATCGAAAGTCTACCAATATACCTCCAATCCCGATGTTTCTTCCGGTGATGGCATCGCCATGGCATGGCGAGCGGGATGCCGAGTCGCTAACCTCGAATTTAATCAGTTTCACCCAACTTGCCTTTATCACCCGGATGCGCGCAACTTTTTGCTCACTGAAGCATTGCGCGGTGAGGGCGCACACCTAAAACGGCCCGACGGTTCGCGCTTTATGGCAGACTTCGATCCACGAGGGGAACTGGCCCCCCGTGATGTGGTAGCACGCGCGATTGACTATGAAATGAAGCGCATCGGGGCGGACTGTATGTATTTGGACATCAGTCATAAAGATCCTGACTTTGTTATGAAACACTTCCCCACGATTTATGAGAAGTTGAAGCAATATGGCATCGATCTGACCCAAGAAGCGATTCCGATTGTCCCTGCCGCCCATTATACCTGTGGTGGCGTCGTGGTCGACAAGAATGGCACCACCGATTTACCCGGCCTCTATGCCATTGGTGAGGTAAGCTATACTGGCCTACATGGTGCCAACCGTATGGCATCCAATTCATTGCTAGAGTGTGTTGTTTATGCATGGTCTGCCGCGGAACATATCAAAGCCCACTCGGGGCACATTGAACCCCACACTGCGCTACCGCCTTGGGATGAAAGCCAAGTCATTTGCTCAGACGAAGAAGTGGTCATTCAGCACAATTGGCATGAGCTGCGCCTGTTTATGTGGGACTACATGGGGATTGTTCGTTCAACCAAGCGTCTTGAACGAGCCTTACGCCGTATTGAACTGCTAAAGCAAGAAACGCACGAGTACTATGCCAATTTCCGCGTATCAAACAACCTGTTGGAGTTACGTAACCTACTGCAAGTGGCAGAATTAATGGTGCGCTGTGCGATACAACGCAAAGAAAGCCGCGGC
Organism: Salinivibrio sp. ES.052; assembly: GCF_900141775.1. Taxonomy (GTDB): domain Bacteria; phylum Pseudomonadota; class Gammaproteobacteria; order Enterobacterales; family Vibrionaceae; genus Salinivibrio. The sequence goes on from NZ_FSRI01000001.1 coordinate 1,857,310, forward strand.
CTGCACTACACCATTGATTATCCAGAGCCCAAAGAACAATCAGGCCCCACCATTCTCACACCGGATCAACCTTGTTAGCGTGATAATCTCATCCGCTACCATCAAAAATGGCCAGCTTGCGACTGGCCGTTTTTTTAGCTTTTAAATTCACTCACGGCACGCTCTAAATTAGCGGCCTCTGCAGCGACCTGATGTGCGGCTTCACGGTTCTGACTTGCCCGCTCGGTGCTCGTTTGAGCGATATCTTGAATATTATGTACATTCTGATTGACCTCTTTAGCCACCGAGCTTTGCTGCTCTATCGCCGTCGCGATGTGCGTGCTCATATCCATAATATGTTGCATGTCTTCCATAATTTGCGACAGCTCTTGCGACGCAGACTCAACCTTGGTCACAGAGGTTTCACCATCTTCCCGGCTCTGCTCCATCCGATCGGATACGGATTGAGTTTGCTCTTGCAAGGATGTGATGATGCCAGAAATTTCATCGGTCGACTCGCGAGTACGGGTGGCCAGTTGACGCACCTCATCAGCGACCACCGCAAAACCTCGCCCTTGTTCACCCGCACGCGCGGCTTCAATTGCGGCGTTGAGCGCTAACAAGTTGGTTTGTTCTGAAATATCTTTGATCACATCCAACACTGAACCGATAGTTTCAGACAACTTACTCAACTCAAGCACCTCGTTGCTAGTATTGCTGAGTGTCTCAGACAAGGTCATGATCATAGCACGCGTATCATCGACCACTTTTTGTCCATTCTCCGCACGACTTAAGCTGGTCCGCGCATTGTCGGCAGCTTGATCCGTGTTACCCGCGATATCCCGAATCGTACTCTCCATTTCATTCATGGCGGTGGCCGCATGGGTTGTTTCATCTAACTGCGTCGCCAACGCATTTCCTGTCTGCTCCGTCCGAGACTCAACTTGCTCCGCACTTTGGTGTAATGCCTGTACGGCTCGACTGACATCAACCACCATTTTCTGAACGCTACCCAGCATCTGGTTGACATCCTTGGCCATCAATGCAATTTCATCACGTCCCGTTTCATCCGCGCGCAACGTGAGATCACGTTGTTGTGTAATCGCGGCCATCTGCTGACTAAACCGCGCAATGCGCAGTTGAATGCCGCGGTTCATCCATAAAGAGAGCACGGTCATAATGAGTGCTAATACCAACACAATCGAACCAGTCAACATCATGGTCTGACGTAAGCTTTTATCAACCGCCTGCTCATATTCTTTGCTCAAAGCATTAAACATATCTTCAACTTGGTGCGTTTTACTCCGGATTTCCCCCAATAGCCCTTTATCTGCGGCTAGACCCAATGTCTTTTTCTGAGCGACGATTTTGTCGACTTGCGCCTGATGGGCTTGGAACAACGCCAGCAGATCCCCCCGTAGGTAGTCCGCTAGCTCTTGCATTTGGCTTTGATATCCATCGATGTATTCTAGGTTACTGCTTTGCACAAACAGCTTGGCATCCGCCGCTAAAAGACGGGCGTTACTCTCGAGCACGATGTCATTTTTTGTCGCGTCCACCATTTTCTTGCTTGCGCTTTGCATCTGCCCTCGCAGCCCTTGCTCAGGCGTTAAACCCAATAATTGATATCCTTTGCCCAGGTTGCGAAACCCGTTCGCATAACCTTTCATTGCGCTTTTAACGTTATCAATCGTCACCGTGTTTAATCCCAGTGATGCACTGCGTGCGCGAAAGTCACTGAGCAGCTCGTTGAACGAATCCACATTGTTATCAAAACGGGAGAGATATTTGGGATCCATGCGAGACAGGAAGTCTTTCTCATTGCGGCGCAGATTGAGCAGTATCACTTCAAGGTCTGAAACCGTTGTTAATTGGCTATGCATTTTTTGCAACCGTGTTTCCGCCTTCCATGCCACCGCCGTGACAGCCAAGAGTGCCAGCACCGACATCAAGGTGAGTGACAAGAGTTTTTGTTTAATATTCATAGCGACCCTACAGCATTCTCTGAGCAAGAGAGGTTTTTACTCGTGTCCTTTGAATATCGGTGATAACGCCAGAAAGTAAAGTGGCGTTATCGGTTTGTCACAAATATGTCACACGTTATCCTAAAGTCGTTGGCAGCAGTGCCGAAAAATAAGACGAAAATGATAATCAGGGAGGCCATAACGCCACAGATGTAGATAATACGTACGATCCTGAGAGGCAAACACAAGTAACCAAGGCGTGGCCCAAATACATGCCATGTGAAGATGCTGGCCGTGAGGTAATCGCACCCAACCATCGGAGGAAAAACGGAAGTGGCCCTCGCTGCTCGCAAGCCGGTGATGGAAATTAAACAGCTCTCGTGTCGCCAATAGCGTTAGTTGGGCGCGCGCGCAGAGCGGGAGAGAAACGTGCACAGCAAGCAGCCATGCCACCATCACGCCAAATAGCAGTAAACCGATGGTGACATAACGAGGACGGTACAGTTGGCTATGTACGTAGTTGACTTCGATTATAGGCGACAACCTTATCCACAACGGACTTCATCTTCGGGTCGTCAGGTTTACCATGCCCCATGAGCCAAGCAAACAAATCCGGATCAGCACTTTCTAAAAATGCGACAAAATCCTGTTTTTCCTCTTCATTCAATGTATCAAAACACGCTTCAAAATACGGCATAACCAATACATCTAATTCCAACATGCCTCGACGGCATGCCCAACGGATCCGTGCTTTATCCTCGGTGTTAACCATGTGTACCTCTATCACTGATGTCAGTGGATGCATATTATCAACGCCAATGCCGGGCGACTACTTTTCCCGAAAAACAAACGGCGGATCTGAGAGCTCCCCAGCGTTAATCCATTGCATGGCGCAATACCCTTACAATACAAAGGCTGACAAGCCCGTAACGCACGATTACTATACGGAGTAGAGCCTATGTTTTCTCAACGGAGAGCGTGATTTATATGAGCGAATGGTATCAAGCCGTGGCATTTCAGCCTGCGGACAAACAACTGAATGATCAAACGCCTGATCTTGCCATTGTTGCACTCGATAATTGGGCGTTAACTAAAGTCAGTGGCGACGACACCAAAAGTTACTTACAAGGACAGCTCACTTGCGATATAGAGCGCCTTGCAGACGACCAATCGACTCTCGCCGCCCACTGCGACCCCAAAGGAAAGGTCTGGTCTGTTCTACGCTTTTTCCACTTTCAGGATGGACTGGCGATGGTGCAACCTGCCTCCATTGAGGCCACCCAACTACAAGAAGTCAAAAAATACGCCATTTTCTCCAAGATAGCGTTTGATAAAGTAGACTACGTGTTACTTGGCATTGTCGGTCCCCATGCAGACAAGTTGATTGACGACCACATTGGCACGCAGGGCAACGTGCGCCACAGTGAGTGCAGCACAGCGGTTCTGATTGAACCCAACCGTTGGTTGCTCGCCATTGAGCCTGCCGCCGCAACAGAGCTAGTTCATCAGTACCAATCCCACGCCACCCTGCTAAGCGCTGAATACTGGGACCAGCACGACGTCGATGCTGCGCTTCCTCGGATTGAGTCTGCCACCTGTGGTGAGTTTATTCCGCAATCTTTAAACCTACAGGCTCTCGGCGCCATCAGCTTTACAAAAGGCTGTTATACCGGCCAAGAGACAGTGGCACGTGCAAAGTATAGAGGCATGAACAAGCGGGCCATGTATAAGCTTACTGGGCAAGCCGCACGCACACCGGTCGCAGGCGATAAAATAGAGCGAGCCGTTGGCGACAATTGGCGCTCAGGTGGCACCGTGATTGCAGGTTACCGCGATGCGAATGACCAAGCAGCCGTATTAGCCATACTCCCGAACAACCTGGATGACGATACGGCATTTCGCCTTGCCGATGCACCGGCAAATATATGGCAACGCCAGCCACTTCCTTATTTATTAGAAGACAGTGATTAAACTGTGACACTTGCTTCAAACGACCCTCATTGGCAAACACAGGTGACTGCAGTGCTTGATAGCGCCCAGGTCACCTACCAAATATTGTGGCAGTCACACGCGACACAGTCCATTGAGCAGACGGCGGCACAACGAGGCATTTGCCCCTCCCAAATGCTAAAAACTATCGTGCTGCGTGATATGGGAGGGCGCTATGCAATGGCCTGCGTGCCTGGTGACCAACAAGTCAGCCCTCCCAAGGTACGGCAGTATCTCGGATGCCGACGAATGACCTTGGCTAATGCTGAGCAAGTGCGCACAGTAACAGGCTATGAACTCGGTGCGGTCGCGCCGTTGGCAACGCCTCACTCACTGCCTGTATTTTTTGATCGGCAAATATGGGCGTATGATACGGTGACCATCAGCAGTGGGGATCGACATGCTGGGCTGTGGGTGAAAGTAGAAGACTTAATTGCACTCTGCCAGCCCACCCTCGCCGATATCTGCCGAGCCAAAAGCAGTGAAGCATATTGAACAAGGAAGTACGCAACGGATGGCACAAAGACAGTGGCGCAAATATGACCTGAATTTATTAGTGACTTTTGTCACTTTAATGGAAACGCGTAGCGTGACCCGCGCAGCTGAACGCCTGTCGCTAGGCCAGTCAGCGATGAGTCACAGCCTTTCACGCCTGCGTACCATGCTAGATGACCCGCTCTTCGAACGGCGAGGACACCAAATGGTCCCCACCGCGCGTGCATTAGATATCGCGCCCAAGGTTGAGGCATTACTCGCTACACTCGCTACTGATGTATTGACGTCACCGCAATTTGATCCGACAAGCTTTGATGGCCAAATCCGACTGGGGCTCACCGACTATGCCGAGCTTATTTTTGCACCTAGCTTGTTCGATACACTTAACCAGCAACTCCCAATGGCACAACTGAGCCTACGCCCGGTTGATCGCCAGCACTGTCTCAGTGCCCTCAAAAACGATGACGTCGATGCCGTCATAGGCGTTATCCCTGATGATTCAGGCCTGTTAGATAGCAAGGTATTGTACCGCGAACAACATGTCTGCTTGTTTGACCCTCACAGTACTGGGCTAACCCCGCCAATTAACTTGGTTGACTTTATTTCAACCCCACATGCACTTGTCAGTGCCAACGGGAAACTTTCCAGCCCCATTGACACCACCTTGAGTGAACAGGGTTACCACCGACACATTGTGATGGGATCACAACGCTTTTTAACCGTCCGACAACTGCTCAAAGGGCGTCAATTACTGTGTACTGTCCCTGAGCTGATGGCCCGGTTAGATACCTTTAATGATGCCCACGACCTTACCTTTAGCCAGCCACCGATTGACGTGCCTGGGTTTGATATTGGCCTAGCTTGGCGGCGCCAAGCCAGCGGTGACCCCAAGATAAAATGGCTGACAACACAAATTACCGCCATCATTTCTCAGCGCGTTTCTGTGCTAAAAGCACAAAAGAAGTAAATCGTATTATAGGAAGAAGCGCGTCAGACATGACCTGTCTATACTCACGCCTTAGTCGGCATCCTGATCGCCCAAGGTTTCTTCATAATCTTGTGCATCGAGCAAGGCATCGATTTCAGATTCATCGGTCGCTTGAATTTGGAACAACCAACCGTCACCGTATGGATCACTGTTGAGCAATTCAGGATTGCTATCAAGCTCTTCGTTCACCGCCATCACTTGGCCTGAGATAGGCGCATAGATATCAGACGCTGCTTTTACCGACTCGGCAACAGCACAGTCATCTCCCGCATCAAACGTGTCACCCTCATCTGGCAAATCAATAAAAACCATATCCCCGAGCAGGGCCTGGGCATGATCTGAAATGCCAATCGTAAAGAGGCCTTCCCCTTCAGGACGAATCCATTCATGGGTGGCGGTAAATTTTAGTTCGGATGGGATATCACTCATAATTTTGGTCCTTGTTATACCCAATGACAACGTTCATCGTCAGTTGGTAAATTCAACATCTCGCGCATAGTCACATCATGTCTCAATGCTATTTAGCATATTCTTTATTTTTCGCCAATTTCAGCCATCACGCAATCACGAAAAAGTCGTTCTCCGAGTGGCTGGTTTGGCAAGTTCGGGAAGCTCTCCCACCAGCCCTAATGCTCGAGCCATCAATGGCTGTTTTGCTCCTGGCAAATGATTCACCGCACGCATGCCAAGACCACGAACAAGTTTTTTCATCGGGTTATCGCCATCAAACAAACTACGGAAACTTTGCATCGCTACAATCATCTGTGCGGCTTCAGCCTTACGCCAACGTTCGTAGCGACGTAGTGACGCGTATTGACCGATATCTTTCCCTTGCTCTGATAACAGACTGATTGTCTGTGCCAAGGCTGCCGCGTCCAGCATGCCTAAATTCACACCTTGACCCGCCAATGGGTGAATTGTATGGGCGGCATCCCCTACTAACGCGACACGCTCAGCGGCAAAGCACTGCGCATAGCGCATGGTTAAGGGGTAACTGGCACGTGGGCCGATCACCTCACACATGCCGAGTTTGGCATCAAAAGCAGCAGTGAGTGCGCGATTAAATATGTTGGCCTCCATGTCAATATAGTCAGTGGCCTGTTCGGGGGGCACTGACCAAACAATCGAACATAAGTGTGCGTCGGAGAGTGGCAAAAAAGCGAGCGGGCCATCGGGGGTAAATACTTGACGGGCTACCCCCTGGTGGGGCTCTACCGTACGCACCGTTGCCACGACAGCATGGTGCCCATAATCTCGCTGAACCAAGGGAAAGTGCGCGTTTTCACGCACCCATGAACGCGCACCATCAGCGCCGACCACTAATTTAGCCGTGACCCCACTGCCCGAAGCCAAATGTAACCAGGTTTCGCTCTCGCCTTGCATCATTGATTGACACTGCTCGGGCATCAGCAAAGTCACATTGCTCTGCTTTTGCACCCGCTCGAGCAGAGCCAGTTGAATAACACGGTTCTCGACAATATGACCAAGATTTTGCTGACCGAACGCCTTGGCATCAAAGTCAATTTCCGCAAAGCTGTCTTGCTCCCAGACGTGCATTTTCTGGTAGCTCGCCATACGGCGTGAGGCAATCCCCGGCCATACGTCCAAGGCTCGGAGCAGGTGCTCGCTTGCTCGACTCAGAGCTGAAACTCGGTTTTCTGGTATTGGATCCAAGGTCAGTGCCGGCGAATGCCCTTCAATAACAACCACTCGTAAGTCCGTCTCCGCAAGCGAAGCAGCCAGTGTTAATCCCACCATACCGCCACCGACAATCGCGACATCTGCATTAATCATTTTCATCTCGGCTCCACCCATCCCATGGTGCGTTGCACAAGGGGTTGTTTGACTCGTTCCAGTGCCGACATGACTCCCAGACCTGCATTCCTAGCCCCCGCCAATAGCATACTATCGTTGGAAAAGAGGTGAACAAGGCCTGATGTTAGCGCCACTGTGCTGTCTCTGTCTGAGGTACGTCGTTTGGCGTAATCCATTAATATTGGCATCGCCCCAATATCGTCACCCTGCTCCGCTGCCGCACTCAGAGTGTCAGCCAATGTGATGACATCCCGTAACCCAAGATTAAACCCTTGCCCTGCAATGGGGTGTAAGCTTTGTGCTGCGTTACCGACCACCGCCACTCGGTGACTAACAGGACGCACCACCTGATTAAGTGCCAGCGGATAAATATGTCGCTCGCCAACATACAGCAACCGACCTAAGCGCCAGCCAAATACCTGCTGTAAGCGCTGCAAGAAAACCGAATCACTGGCTTCCATCAATTGTTGGGCCTCGCTTGGCGCTACACACCAGACTAAGGAACATCGCCCCTGTGACATCGGTAACAGTGCAACGGGACCCGTTTGCGTGAAGCGTTCAAAGGCTTGTCCCTGGTGAGGAAGCGCGGTAGACACATTGGCAATCACCGCGACTTGGCCAAAATCATGTTGTTGACGCGGTATGTTCAACTGTGCACAACACGGGGATCGTCCACCGTCTGCCGCGACAAGTAAGGATGCCACTATAGGCTGGCCCTGTTTTAAGGTGACTGTCACCGCGTCGGGAGAGCGAGTAATGGCAACCACCGCATCGGGGCAAAAGACATCGATCGCCTCGCGATTCTTTAGTTTTTGATGCAGTACCGCCCCAGCATCCGCCAGTTCAATCACTTGGCCAAGATAGGGGACGCCCAGAGAGGACGCATCGATACGTGTTTGTCCGGCATGGCCGCGATCCGACACATGAATATGTTGAATCGGGGTGCCAAAAGGTGCTAATGCCTCCCATAAACCGAGCTTGGCAAACGCAGCACAGCTCCCTTCGGCCAGCGCGATGCTACGAGCATCGTAACCCGGGTGATCTCCATGGTCAGGTAACATCGCCTCTACCACCGCAATACGCAGTGTGCCGCGGCTAAGGGTATCCAATGCCAGTGCTGCCGTTGCCCCAGCCATCGCCCCGCCGGCAATCACTATATCGTAGGCTTTCATCCCATTCTTACCTCGCCGGTGTAACAACTACGCATCTATATTGCAGATGCCATTCAGATTAATGGAGAGTTTTGGGGGTATCGTCGTTATCAGGACGCGCACCTAACTCAGCATGGACAACCATACAGCAGACACGCACATGCTCGACAACCTGCTCAAGCAACTCCGCTTGCTCTTGCATATCTCCGTCTTCATCAATGCCTAATTGAGCCACTTCTTTTAAATCGGTCAGCGCTTCGGTAACGTCTTTGGATAACGTACGCCCCCGAGTACCAATCAGACCAACACCAGCTAAGAATGCATTGATCCATTCCACTAATGCTTCTGCACGGGCAACAACTCCTGACTGTTCGTCGTCAGGGATATAAATATCCAAGTCTAAATCATTGCCAGTAAACTGACTTTTGAGCAGGTGATAGCTTTGCATCGCCAGGGTTTTGGACTCTGTCGGCCATCCCATCCCTTGGTGAGTATAATCGTAAAGCATGGTTAGCCAGCTACCGTCTTCTAGCTCCAAGCCACCACTGAGCATGCCTGCTATTAAGCCATGCATCTCCGCCGGTGAGACCGCCAAGCTATCAGCGGTGAGTGCCTCTACGGTTTTCGCGTACGCAGGTAAACGGGTCTCAGTCACAATCTTGCCCCTAGTCATGCTATAAAAAAGAAGTGGCACAGTTTAGCATCTCACACCACCAGGCTGAATCACTCGCGTCAAAAACCCATCTTTCATCGACTCCCCAGAAAATCGCGTTAATACGGCATCAAGTGTAAAAGCGCAATGGATACAGTCACGATGACAAAGATCAACACCAACGTTGGGAGCTGTTATAGCAAAGCGAGTCAGTTCACACTTATGCTAAGTAACCGCCATGCCAAAGAACCTCATAACACCAAAGTGCATGAGTAGATAAGCGTTAATCGCTCTTATTGATTAACAGCAGGGAGGTGGATAGCGCCGTGAATCGTGTATTTTTTGTCTAAATTCCCTGCATCAACACCACTCGCGGTTTTCTATGTAGTGTATTCGGGCAAATAATTGCTAGAATAGCGCCACGATATTGTGTACTGGCCTTTACCTTATAGGCCGGATGAGGAGCCAGCTTGGGACTATGAACACACAACCGGTTGAAATAAAAATCCTGGATCGTCTTGTTCGCGTCAATTGTCCGCCCGGGCAAGAGCAAGCGCTTAAAGATGCAGCAAGTGAGTTCGATCAACGGTTGCATCGGCTGGCAGAGCGCACTAAAGTAACCAATACAGAACAGCTCATCGCAATTGCCGCTCTGAATGTCTGTCATGAGCTCAATGACGCTAAAGAGGCATTAGAAGCGGTGGAAAATCAGGTGGAGCAACGAAGCACCCTGATGATGTCACAATTGGACAATGCGATAGCCGTGCAAAGCGCACAAAAATAATCCGAATTCCCTGGGGTGTTTGTCAGCGGATCTACGTCCCTGAGCCGATAAGCAAACCAAAGGGTGAGTTGTTATAAGCTACTGAGCAAGCTCGGCTCGTACCGAGAAGCCTACGGTTTATACTACCCACCCGCCTTGAACCAGCGGGTTCAAGGGCCATTGATCCCAACGGCACCCTGGGGCTCCCTCCTCCCTCTTTTGGCTAGCATCAAGGACACCTATGCAGCCTAGACAAATTCGACAGCAGGTCCGACAAGCTCGCCGTCAGCTATCGGGTGAACAGCAACATCAAGCCGCTCAAGCAGTGATGGCAAAGTTTATGATGCTGCCTGATGTCATCAACGCAGAACACATTGCGCTCTACTTATCGTTCGACGGTGAGCTTGATACCCGCCCAGTAATTGCCGCTTGCTGGCAAGCAGAAAAAAGCGTCTATCTGCCCGTTATTCACCCATTCAGCCGCGGACATTTGCTTTTTTTACACTACAGTCCGTCGACAGCAATGTGCATCAATCGTTATGGCATTGCAGAGCCTGTGCTGGATATCCGAACACTGATTCCCAGTTCAAAACTCGACGTGATTACGACCCCGCTAGTGGCATTTGACTCAAGCGGTCAACGCCTTGGCATGGGAGGCGGGTATTATGATCGTACCCTCGGATTATGCGCGCCCGATGCCGTCGCCGTTGGGTTGGCTCATGACTGCCAGCATTGGAGTGAGTTGCCGACTGAACAATGGGATATACCGTTGCCGCATATCCTGACGCCAAGTCAGCACTGGCATTGTTCTGCTTCGCTGCCGCCAACGTGATTTCGCGACCTATACCCTGACGCCACCATTCGGCTTCGCTATAATCACGCCTTACCCCCCCTTTATGTAGGAGTTATCATGACCCAGGACGAAAAGAAAAAAGCCACCGGCGAAGCCGCTGTAGAGTATGTTAAGCCAGGCAGCATTATCGGCGTCGGCACAGGCTCTACTGTCAATTACTTTATTGATGCACTCGAGCCAATTAAAGAAACCATCAAAGGCGCGGTATCAAGTTCTGAGGCTTCCACTGATCGTCTGAAAGCATTAGGGATTGACGTGTTCGATGCCAATGAAGTCGGCTATTTAGATATCTATGTCGACGGGGCCGACGAGATCAATGCACGCCATCATATGATTAAAGGCGGGGGCGCAGCCTTAACACGCGAGAAAATTGTTGCTGCGATTGCAGATAAATTTATCTGTATCATCGATGATACCAAACACGTTGATGTCCTTGGTGGATTTCCATTACCGATTGAAGTGATCCCAATGGCACGCTCTTACGTGGCACGTGAACTGGTTAAATTGGGCGGCGACCCTTGCTATCGTCAGGGTGTCGTGACCGATAACGGCAATGTCATCCTTGATGTACACAACCTCAAAATCCAAGATCCAAAAGGGTTAGAAGACACCATCAATGGCATTGCCGGGGTAGTGACCGTGGGACTGTTTGCGAATCGTGGCGCTGATATTGTCCTAACAGGTACAGACTCTGGTGTGAAAAAGGTTGCGAGCTAAATGCATAATTCGGCAAATCAACAGCTTATGATTTTCCTACAGGAGCCATAAAGCCAAACGTTTGCGTTTATTGTAATCAATAAGTTAAAAGCACCTTTTTAAGGTGCTTTTTTTATGTCCTAGAACGGATAATTCTTACCCCTTATGTAAATTTTTGTTATGTTGGTCACTGTTCTGATACCGGCACATCGCATTCCCTACTGCGGCTTGGCGTCAAAGATCAGCCCACTGACCACGTCTATAAACCGCCTCCTCTTCAAAGGGGCGCTAGGGTATAGGGTTACGATGCGCCCCGGCACTCAGGCGCAACATTGCTACCACTATTGTTTCTAAGGAAGAGAACAGCCCGCATGTCACACTATTCACTGGACAAGAATAAGATCAAAATTCTGCTACTCGAAGGCGTCCACCCCACTGCAGTTGAAGCATTCAAGCAAGCGGGTTATACCAATATCGAGTATCACAAAGGCTCACTCACAGGTGAAGATCTCGAAGATGCGATAAAAGACGCCCACTTTGTCGGTTTACGCTCTCGCACACAGCTCACCGAAACGGTATTTAAAAAAGCCAACAAACTGGTTGCTGTTGGATGCTTTTGTATTGGCACCAACCAAGTGGATCTCGACGCTGCAGCCAAGCGCGGTATTCCTGTTTTCAATGCACCCTTTTCGAATACCCGCAGCGTGGCAGAGTTGGTGCTGGGTGAGATCCTATTACTGTTACGCGGGATCCCAGAAAAGAATGCCAAAGCGCATCGTGGCGAATGGCAGAAATCAGCGGATCGATCGTATGAAGCCCGAGGAAAAGTGCTGGGTATCATTGGCTATGGCCATATTGGTACCCAGCTCAGTATCTTGGCGGAAAACTTGGGAATGCGCGTTTATTACTATGATGTCGATAGCAAGCTCTCACTCGGTAATGCCATTCAAGTCAACTCATTGACCGAGCTGCTAAACCGGAGTGATATTGTCTCTCTACATGTCCCTGAGACGCAGAGCACGCAAGATATGATTGGCGCTGAAGCATTTGCTCGTATGAAGCCTGGCGCTATCTTTATTAACGCATCGCGTGGCACCGTCGTCGATATTGACGCTCTCTGTGGGGCACTGGAAAGTAACCACCTTTCCGGCGCAGCGATTGATGTCTTCCCGGTTGAGCCAAAAACCAATAAAGACCCGTTCAGTTCACCATTGCAAGCGTTTGACAATGCTTTACTGACACCACATATCGGTGGTTCGACCCAAGAAGCCCAGGAAAATATCGGCCTGGAAGTTGCGGGGAAACTGGTTAAATACTCAGACAATGGTTCGACCCTATCATGTGTCAACTTTCCTGAGGTCTCTTTACCCGAGCACCAAGGTCGCTCACGCTTGCTGCATATTCACGCCAATCGCCCCGGTGTGCTGACCAAGATCAACACCACCTTTGCCGATGAAGGCATCAACATTGCTGCCCAGTACCTGCAAACGTCCGCCCATATTGGTTATGTGGTGATCGACGTCGAAAGCGAACATGCGTACAACGCATTGCAAAAATTGAAAGCGATTGAAGGCACTATTCGTGCGCGTATCTTGCACTAATGTCCCCGTCTACCTTTCACCTAAAACTAAAAAAGCCCCAGAAGGGGCTTTTTTAAAATTTAATATTCTATGCTTCACTGTTCGTCACGCAAAAAAACAAGTTCATTCCCTTTCGAAAGTGCTTCGTTGAACGCATACCCTGCAACATCAAACCTTTTAATGTCTTCGATCGACGTCGCGCGCTGATCGATGAGGTAGCGCGCCATCATCCCACGAGCTTTTTTCGCGTAAAAACTGATCACCTTGTATTGGCCGTTCTTACAATCTTTAAATACCGGCGTGATGATCTCACCATGAAGTTTCTTCTTGTTAACCGCTTTAAAATACTCATTCGATGCCAAATTAATCAGTAACGAACTCTCTTGCGTCGCCAGTATTTCGTTGAGGGTGTCGGTGATAATATCCCCCAGAATTGATAAAGGTTATCGCCACGCGGCGTAGCTAACTTGGTGCCCATCTCTAAACGATACGGTTGCATCAAGTCTAAAGGGCGCAACAGCCCATAAAGGCCGGACAGCATGCGGAAATGCGCTTGCGCCCAATCGAAATCTTGCTCTGACATCGAGTTAGCATCAAGGCCCGTATACACATCACCTTTGAACGCCAATGCGGCAGGGCGCGCATTGTCGGTGGTGAACGTCGGAGACCATTCTGCAAAACGCACGGCGTTGAGACTGGCAATTTTATCGCTCACCTTCATCAGCGACCCAATGTCTGCGGGTGTTAGCTGACGGCAGACCTCAATCAACGCCTCTGAATGCGCCGTAAGCTGTGGCTGTGTATAACGTTCGGTTGGTAACGGTGACTCATAATCCAGCGTTTTTGCGGGAGAAACCACAATCAGCATCTTGCTAACCCCTCTATTATCTATCTGTCGCTAAGCCTATCATTCCGGTATTAAAAAAACACCGTTGACTCACTAGCGCTTGGGAAGCGGCCAAGCCTTTTCATCTAATTGGCTATGTAACTCAGGGAACCGGCGGCTATCAAACACGGGAACCCGTCCTAGCGAGCGCTGGGTGTGATAGTCCGTTGCCAAACGTTTAACAATCCCTGAGAGCAATAAAATCGCGATCATGTTGACTAACGCCATCATCCCCATCGACGCGTCAGCCAGGGTCCACACTAGCGGCAACTCAGCTAATGCACCAAACATGACCATCCCTAAGACCAGGGCACGGAAATAAGGCAGTGCCGGACGCAAACGGTCATTAATAAACAGTAAATTCGTCTCTGCATAAGAATAATTGGCAATGATTGAGGTAAAGGCGAAGAAGAAAATCGCGACAGCGACAAATTGCTCCCCCCAATCGCCAACTTGTGCACTCAGCGCACGCTGTGTTAATTCCACGCCTGTGATCTCCCCGCCGGGGATATACTCCCCGGAGAGAAGAATAATGGCCACCGTCGCGGTACAAATCACCAAGGTGTCGACAAAGACACCCAACATTTGCACATAACCCTGAGAGACAGGATGAGGGGGATAAGGCGTCGCTGAGGCTGCGGCATTAGGGGCTGAGCCCATTCCCGCTTCGTTAGAAAACAAGCCGCGTTTAATGCCCTGAATCATCCCTTGCGCCAAGGTATAACCCAAAGCCCCCGATGCCGCTTCGTGTAAACCAAACGCACTTTTTATGACAAGACTAAACACCGCCGGGACTTGGTCAAGGTGTGTACTGACCACATACAGCGACAGAGAGAGATATAACAATGCCATCACAGGGACAATGATTTCTGCCGTCCGAGCTATTTGGCGTAGACCGCCATAAATAATCAATCCACTCACCAGCACCAGTCCAGCGCCGACATAAGCCGGTGGCCACCCAAATGCCACTTGTGCCGCTTGTGAAATGGAATTGGCTTGAACTGAGTTAAACACCAGTCCGAAAGCAAGGATCAGTAAAAGAGAAAAGAGAATGCCCATCCAGCGCATCCCTAGGCCAAGCTCCATATAATAGGCCGGTCCACCACGAAAGTAACCATCTGGATCTTGCACTTTATACACCTGAGCCAAGGTGCTTTCTGCAAAAGCGGTCGCCATCCCAAGAAAAGCCATTAACCACATCCAAAATATAGCGCCTGGCCCCCCCAAAGATAGCGCCACTGCCACCCCCGCCATATTGCCGGTACCGACTCGCGCCGCGAGCCCGGTACATAGGGCTTGGAAAGACGATATGCTGCTCCCTTCACGACGGCGGCTATGACGCATAACTGAAAACATATGGGAGAAGTGACGAAATTGCAGGCCGCCCAACTTTAGCGAGAAAAAAACGCCGCCGCCAATGAGCACATAAATGAGGACGGAGCCCCAGATCAGGTCATTGATAAAAGTGAGTAGGCTCAACTGACTGTCCCTCGTCATGATTAAAAGGAATGATTTTACGCGGCGCAATCTTCGCGTGAACCACTCACAAGGTCAATTTAAACCCGTTGCGGTTGGGTGAATAGTCACTATTTTAAAAAATCAGTGATAATGCTCTCATAAAAACTTCATCTTGCTGCCATAAATGAGAAATAGTTCAATTTTATGTTGGGGGCTAGTGTGGTATTTAAAACCTAACCGCAAGGTGAAAAGAGGTGAATATGGAAAACATTGCCTTTAACGATCTGTTCGAGCAAGACAAGCCACAACGCAGCGGACGCGCAAAACCAGTCAAACGTAAATGGAGAGAAATTGAAGCGCTGAAAGATAAACAGCGGCTAAAAAAAGAATTGGAGGACATCGATATTTTTGGCGACTTCTCTCAACTGGACCTCGATTAACTCACCCTCAACATAGGATTGCTAAAAGGTGCTCGGCGAGCACCTTTTTTTTCACCCGCCATGTAACCTCAATGACTACGTATCCTCTAAATGAGGCTGCCAGTCGATAGGGGCTTTCCCCTGCTCAGCCAACAGTGCATTGGTTTGAGAAAAGTGCTTGCAGCCCAAAAAACCACGATGAGCTGAAAGCGGAGATGGATGAGGCGCGGTCAATACATGGTGACGCGTTCTATCAATCGCTTTGCCCTTTTTCTGCGCATGAGCGCCCCACAATAAAAAGATAACGCCCTCACATTGCTGATTGACCGCCTCTATCACGCGATCGGTAAAGGTTTCCCAGCCGAGTTTCGCGTGGGAGTGAGCGTTGCCCTGCTCCACGGTAAGCACAGTATTGAGTAACAATACTCCCTGCTCCGCCCAGGTTTTTAAGTAACCATGCGTTGGTATCTGAAAGCCTTCAATATCAGTGGCAAGCTCTTTATAAATATTGACCAATGAAGGCGGTGTTTTCACGCCTGGTAACACAGAAAAACACAGCCCATGCGCTTGGTTAGGACCGTGATACGGATCTTGACCAAGAACGACCACTTTAATGTCCCCGAGTTCAGTAAAGCGAAAAGCGTTAAATACATCCTCTTTAGGAGGAAACACCGTCACGCCACTGGCTCTCGCGTTTTCAACATAGGCCAGCGTATCGCGAAAATACGCTTGTTGTTTTTCATCGGCCAGCACTTGCTGCCACGTTTGCGCCTGAGTCATGGTTACTCCTTATCATCACGTTAGCGCTATTTTAACGAGGCAGCAGGGGAAAATCAGTGTGTCGTGCGATCTTTTGTTCGCTCCGTGTGTGCGTGGTAGTGACGCTGACAGCGACCTTGAACGGCCCGATTTGGGGTCGGTAAGCTAGCGCGTGTGATCGTCATGGTTGGCTTCATCATAGGTCGCTCCTTATCTCTGCGAACGGATTTCTCTGCGAACGAATTGCCTTTATGCAAAGGCAAGGTTAGCTATGAAATATTGATGCCAACTTTATAAAAACAATAAAATCATACACTTAAAAATATACAGTGCATTTTCACACCACCATTGTACCTAGGTGGTGCAATACTGCCTCTTGATGGCACATAAAGCGAGACTTTCATTTGTGGTAAAATAACAACAATATAAACATCATCAATACAAGCACGCATGCCTCTTCGTCCCCCAATGGGCGACCACATACCAATAACACGGCTTTCTTTTGATACAAGATAAATATCAAACAATTAAAGCAGATTAAAATTTGACCCAAATCAAAATACCCACATCAATAACAAGGTATATATAAGGTTCAAAAATGATGAAATCTTACATCATTAAAGTCACTATCAATAAAGGGGATAGGCCATGATCACCGGCATTCAAGTAACCTCAGCGGCCAATGATGACCTTATTAACTCTATCTGGCTGATCAATAAAGACGCAGATCAAGCCCGTTGTGTTTGTGCTAAGCAGGGCTTTGAAGCAGATCAAGAAGTTGCTTTGTCTTCTTTGGGTGAGTTTGACTATCGCGAAGTCAACATCGAAACCCAAGCCGTTAACGAAGGCGGTCAGCATCTCAATGTGAATGTATTGAAGCGTGAAACCTTGGAAGATGCAGCGAAGCATCCAGAAAAGTACCCTCAGCTGACCATTCGCGTATCAGGGTATGCCGTCCGTTTTAACTCGCTCACGCCTGAGCAACAACGCGACGTCATTACCCGTACCTTTACCAGCTCACTGTAAAAGGTCGGTATGTTAATCAAAAAGCCCGCTGAATCAGCGGGCTTTTTGGGGTTAAGTGTTTGCGTTCAATGTAAACAAATACGCCCTTAAAGCTTCAAAGTCGGCATCTTGCTCGCTCGACAAAAGTGCCATCTTTGCATGCTTAGCCAACGGACCAGGCAGTGGAATGTCTTTTCCTAAAATCGCGTCGACCGACTCTTTAAATTTTGCCGGATGAGCCGTGCACAAGAATATTCCCTCTTCATCCGCGTCGAGTTGCTGCTCAAGTAACCGATAGGCAATCGCCCCATGCGGCTCACATAAGTAACCCGCTTGTGATAATGCACGTAAGCTTTCAGCCGTCTCCTCATCGTCTAAGCGGCCAGAAGCGAGATCGCCCAGAGCCCATTGCTGACGGCGGAAAAGCTCTTCAATTCGAGGCCAATTATTAGGCTGACTGACATCCATGGCATTAGACAAGGTCGCCACAGTTTGGTGCGGCGTCCACTCGCCCGACGCCAAATAACGCGGTACGGTATCGTTCGCGTTCGTGCCTGCGATAAAACGCTTAATGGGTAATCCCATCGCCTTGGCCAACAAGCCAGCCGTCAGGTTACCAAAGTTCCCACTCGGTACCGACACCACCAATTGGTCACGTTTATGCTTCGGTATCTGTGCGACCGCCTCAAAGTAGTAGCAAATTTGCGCCATTAAGCGACTAATATTGATCGAGTTCGCCGAGTTAAGCCCAATGGTCTGACGAAGCTCACCGTCATCAAAGGCTTGCTTAACCAAGTGCTGGCAATCATCGAAAGTGCCGTTAATGGCCACGGTATGGATATTGCCACCTAGGGTACAGAACAGTTTTTCCTGCAGTGGGCTTATCTTTCCTTTCGGGTACAGGATCACCACATCAATATTGTCGATACCATAAAACGCATGAGCAACCGCGGCGCCGGTATCGCCTGAGGTGGCCGTTAAGATAGTGATCTTTTTACCATCAGAGACCGCGGCAATCGACTGCGCCATAAAACGGCCGCCAAAGTCTTTAAACGCCAAGGTTGGACCATGAAAGAGCTCCAAGGCATGTATACGCTCACCGATTTTTTTAACTGGCGCTTCAAAATCAAAGGCTTGAGAGACCAGTTCACTGACTTGGCTTTTTGGCAGTTCATCACCAATCAGTGCCGATAGAATCTCAGTACTGCGCTCAACCAATGGCATAGCCAGTAAGGCGTCCATATCGTCAAACTGAGGCAAAGCATCGGGAAAAAATAGCCCTTGCCCGCGCCCTAGGCCTTGCTGAACCGCTTGAGAGAAGGACACGGTTTCACTGTGATCTTTGATGTTGTAAAGCTTCATGCATGACTTCCTATTTCTTTTGCGCCTTGTCCATCAATGCGACATACATGAACAAAGCCATCATTATTTTGTACGTACTGCTCGCGCAGCCATTGCGCTAAACGCTCTGCCACCTGCCGATCGTCACAGATACTAAACAAGGTCGGCCCTGAGCCAGAGATGCCTGTTGCCAGTGCGCCACAGCTTTCCGCGTACTCTCTCGCCTCGGCAAAGCCAGGGAGTAATTTTTGACGGTACGGTTCTGCAATGACGTCGCAAATTAAACTGGCCGCTAGTTTAGGCTGTTGGGTGTGACAGGCATGAATAAATCCCCCGAGATAACGGCCATGTGCGATCAGATCCTGACGGCGGTATTGCGCGGGCAAAATGCTACGCGCCTCAGCCGTTGATACCTTGATCCCAGGGTACGCCATCACCCAATACCAGTTGGCAAAATGTGGCACCGCTTGGCTAATCACACCTTGGCTTTCGAGCATCAACTGTAACCCACCGAGATAACAAGGTGCGACATTATCATAATGTAAGCTGCCTGATATCGACGCTTCCATTTCGCCCATTAACGCCAGCATAGTGGTTTCATCCAGCGCATGATGGTGAAAACGGTTTAGTGCATCCAACGCGGCCACGATTGAACAAGCACTAGAGCCTAGCCCCGATCCGATCGGCATATTTTTTTCCAATAACATGGCCACCGGTTTCACTGACTGATTCTTTGTCTTCAACGCCTCGGCATACGCTAGGTAAGCTTTGTAAACAATATTATCTTGCTCGTTACGCGGCAGTTTATCGGTAAAACGTCCTTGGCAACGTAATGAAAAGGGCGATTCTCCGCCATCTGCTACCTCAACGACATCACCGAGTAAGCTCCCATCAATAGGGCTCACTGCCGCGCCCAAGACATCAAATCCAACACTCACATTGCCAATCGATGCTGGCGCATACACACGTACTGTCATGGTTACACTCCTAACTTCCAGCCAAGCGTACGCATTAAGTCAGCAAACACCCCTGCGGCAGTGACCGCCGTACCCGCCCCGTAACCACGAAGCACGAGCGGGATCGGCTGATAATAGCGGCTGTAGAATGCCAGTGCGTTTTCACCGTCTTTAATTTTATTCATTGGATCATCCGCTGCGACCGCTTGGATTTTGACAAAGCATTTGCCGTTTTCGATTCCACCAATATAACGCAATACTTTTCCGTCTTGTCCCGCTTGCTCTGACCATTGCTTAAAGTAAGCATCCGCTTCAGGAAGCCGCGCCATAAAGCTATCGACGTCGCCGGATTGATCAAAGCCTGGAGGTAAGGCTGGCTCGACATCGACGTCATCTAGCTCAAGATCCATACCGGCTTCACGGGCCAATATAAGCAGCTTGCGCGCCACATCCATTCCTGAAAGATCATCGCGTGGATCCGGTTCGGTAAAGCCATTTTCACGCGCCACATTCGTGGCCTCGCTGAAACTGGCACCTTCGTCCAGTTTGCCAAAAATATGGGAAAGTGAGCCAGACAAGATCCCAGAAAAGCGTGAAAGTTCATCCCCGGCTGCGATCAGGTTTTGCAGATTTTCAATCACCGGCAAGCCTGCACCCACCGTGGTTTCATACATAAATTTACGGTGCGTCGCGCGTGCTGCCTGACGTAATTGATGGTAATACGCCATGCTACTTGTATTCGCCTTTTTGTTGGGCGTGATCACATGGAAGCCAGCCCGCAAGAAGTCCGTATATTGATCGGCGACCTGCTGATCCGCGGTACAGTCAATCAATACTGGGTTAATAATGTGGTTACGTTGTACTAGTTGGATCATCCCTGCCAAACTAAAGTTCGAAAGGTGATTCGGCAACTCATCACGCCAGCTATTCAAATCGATACCTTGGCTGTTCAGCCACATGCCTTTGCTGTTGGCTAAACCACACACCCGCATCACTATCCCTTGCTGTTGCAGTTTGGCCTGCTGACGGCGAATTTGTTCGATAAGCTCGCCACCGACTCCACCAACACCCACAATAAACACATCCAAGTGATGCTGGCTATTAAATAAGTTCTCATGGCAGGCTTTCACGGCTTCTGACACTCGCTCAGAAGGAACCACGGCTGAAATCGCGCGCTCGGATGAGCCTTGGGCAATAGCAACAATATTGACGTTGACTTCCGCCAGTGATGTGAAAAAGCGTGAGGCCACCCCTTTTGAGGTCCGCATCCCATCACCCACTAAGGAAACAATCGAGAGATCATCAATAAACTCGACCGGTTCGAGTAAGCCATCTTTCAGCTCGAGTTCAAAATGGATGCTCAGTGCTTTCTCTGCTTTTGCTTTATCTTGGCTTTGAATACAAAAACTGATGCTGTACTCAGAGGAGGATTGAGTAATCAAAACAATCGACACGCCTGCCGACGACATGGCGCCAAACACGCGCGAGGCCATCCCTACCATCCCTTTCATACCTGGGCCGGACAAATTAACCATGCTGAGATCACTTAATGTCGTGATCCCCTTAATCGCTAATTTGTCTTCACCACTGTCTTCGCCAATCAAGGTGCCTTCGCCTTGCGGATTAGCGGTATTTTTAATCAAACAAGGAATATGGAAACGGGCGATCGGCGCAATAGTTTTGGGGTGCAACACCTTCGCGCCAAAATAAGACAGCTCCATAGCTTCTTGATAACTGAGCGATTTTAGCAAACGAGCGTCAGGCACAAGGCGCGGATCACAGTTATAGACACCATCAACATCGGTCCAAATCTCACAGCATTCCGCTCGCACACAAGCAGCAAGCACCGCCGCTGAATAGTCGGATCCATTGCGCCCTAAGGTCACCAGTTCACCACTTTCATTACCGGCCATAAAACCAGGCATCAGACCAATATGCTGTGCGGGAATGGGCGATTGCTTAAAACGCTGTGACGACATTTCAATATCCACCTCAGCACTTAAATAGTTGCCCGAGGCGGCAAAATAATCCACAGGATCAATATCGAACACCGCATATCCACGTGCCTCTAACAAGGCATGCATGGCTGCTACCGATAACCGCTCACCTTTACTAACAACTCGCGCATAAGTGCTGTCTGGGCACAAGCCTAACAGGCTCATACCGTGGACATATTGGCGTAACTGCCCAAGGCTACGTGTCAATTTATCGAACAGAGGCTGGGTTTCAAGGTTGGGTTGTCGCTCGGCGAGACCATGAAATAAATTGATAAAACGCTGCTCTAACTCTTTAAGCGGTAACTCTGCCTCACCATACTTGACAGTGTTCTCAATCACTGACACTAAAATATTGGTAACCTTAGCAGGAGCAGACAACACCACGGACACGTCACTCTGTCCTTGATTACTCACGATGATATCGGCAGCGCGACTGAATCGCTCGGCATCAGCTAGTGATGTACCACCAAATTTTAAAACTCGCATCCGTTTACGACCTCTCTCTTTAAGATAAAAAAAAGCCCGTACCTGGGAGGGTACGGGCTTTTTTTGGAATTCTGTGCGTATCAGCCCGCACCAACACAAAATGTGCCAGTAATAATGGTGGTTGTGGTGGTCAGGGTGCTGATCGTTAGTTGCATGTGTGCTGCGTTTATCATTTATATTGTTGAGTTCCTCTTAGGTGTATCGAATCATGCCGCCGAGGTCAACAAAAAAGTGATGCTGATTGCTTTTTCAACAAAACTCTGCGAGCTTGAACGAGGGAAAAGCGATGTCCACAAAGGAGCGCAAATGACACAGGAAGCCATGGCGCAACTGGTAGCGAACACCATATTACAAGGCTCGGATGCCATGTATGGCCGATTTTTAGATGTCACCTCCGGCGCACAAGAGCGCTTTGAGCAACAAGAATGGAAAAGTGTTCAGCTTGCGCTTAAAACACGTATTCATTTTTATGATCATCACGTTGGCTTAGTCAGCCAACAGCTCCGTGCCATGCTAGGAAAAGAGCACACCACACGTTCGTTTTTGATGGCCGTGAAAGCCGCTTATATCAAGCTGCTGGACGACTATCCTCGCTACGATATTGCAGAGAGTTTTTTTAACTCTGTCTACTGTCGAATTTTTGAACATCGCAATATTCGCCGCGACAAACTCTTTGTGCAAAGCGCTCAGGGGGGGCGGATCCCGAAGTACCCCACTCCGCTGCTACGCCGGTTTCAATCTCAGGCGGGTATTTATGCAACGTTAGAACGGATGTTAGATAGTACGCCCTTCACATTACCTTGGCGAGATAGGGCCGGTGATATCAAGCGCATCACCCAGATACTGCAAGCGCGCTTTGGCCCTCAGCTCACCATGAGCTTTACTCTCGAAATGGTGCGCCAGCCCTTTTTCCGTAATAAAGGGGCGTACCTTATTGGTCGGTTAGATATGGCGAATCAACGCCGGCCTTTAGTGTTGCCGTTGGCCATTTCTGAGCAAGGCGAGCTGTATATCGATGCCTGCATCACCGACAGTGATGATGTTAGCATTGTGTTTGGCTTTGCCCGCTCCTACTTTATGGTATATGCCCCCGTCCCTGCCGCCTTGGTCGACTTTCTCAATCAATTAATGCCCAATAAAACGCCCGCAGAGCTTTACACCGCCATCGGCTGTCAAAAGCACGGCAAAACCGAGCTATATCGTGAATTTCTTCACCATTTGGACAACTCAGACGACTTATTTGATATCGCCCCGGGGGTGAAAGGCATGGTGATGTCGGTATTTACGCTGCCCTCTTACGGCTTTGTATTTAAAATCATCAAAGACAAGTTTGCGCCACAAAAGCAAATGACTCACGCCCAAGTCCGAGAGAAGTACCGGCTGGTAAAAGAGCATGATCGTGTGGGCCGTATGGCGGATACCCAGGAATACCGTAATTTTATTTTCCCACGAGATCGATTTAGCGATACGTTAATTGACGAATTGCTCGAGGTCGCTCCTTCATGCATCACGGTAACCGATAGCGAAGTGCGTATTCGCCATCTTTATATGGAGCGACGCATGATCCCACTCAATATTTATTTAGAACAAGCAACGCCGGAATCCATCACCCAAGCGGTGCAGGAATATGGGGATGCGCTAAAAGAGCTGGCCGCGGCCAACATCTTTGCGGGAGATATGTTATTTAAAAACTTTGGGGTCAGCCGCCACAATAGAGTGATTTTTTACGATTACGATGAAATCGCCTACCTCACTGACGTCAATTTCCGGCGCATTCCACCGCCCCGCTACCCTGAGGATGAATTAGCCGCAGAGCCCTGGTATAGCGTGGGAGAAAACGATGTATTTCCTGAAGAATTCCGCACTTTTTTGCTGGTCAATCGCGCCGTCGCGGAAGAATTTGATCGCTTGCATCCAGCACTTTTTGACGCGGCATATTGGCAAAAACTGCAAAGTCAGGTGAAGGCGGGATATTTTCACGACGTCCGTCCATATAGCGACAATAACTGTTTAAAGCCTACGACGATGTCGGTAAAACCGGCGTAATTATTGCTTTTCTTTATATTGTTAGAGGTCGTCAAAAAATCGTTTAACGTCTCCGCGTTGTATCACGTCGATGCGCCAGAACGCCAAGGTGACAACGATATTGATCGACAAATATTTGGCGGTTCTCTCTCGATGTTGTCGCATCAAGATCGAAGATATTTCTATGTACAGATATAACTATCGACAAATCAGCATATTTTTTGTCTACACTGAAAGCATCGCGATAAGCGCGAGTCACTCCCCAGCTAAGCGTGAATAAAAAGAATGAGGCAAAGGATTTGAGCGTAAAACAATTCGGATTGTTGGCCCTCGCCTTACAAACTGTGGCAACGTCTGCGTGGGGCAATCCACTCACTTGGCAAACCGTGCCTGAAATGGCGTCGGAGCACTTTTTTATTCAGTCCATTCCATCAGCCAGTCAAGGCTTTGACAGCTGGACTATCCAATCAGGTTATCGCTATCCGTTGAATAAAGTCGCTATCTATATGGGGACGCAGATACAAAGCGAGAATCCCCAATCGACGACGAAACATGGCTTACTCAGTGGCATCGAGTACCACTTTACTAACAAGTTACGTGTATCCAGCCAGATCAGCCGAGGCAATAGTGACACCTTGATTAACCAATGGGGCGTCAGCAGTCGCTATCAATTTAGCGAGTCTGTGGGAGTGAATGCTGGGCTTGATGTAGAGTTTCGTCGCGAAGCGGACCCCGAATCTATTTATCAACTCGGGGTCGGATTAAACTTTTAATTTAGGCGCTTAACGGATTCGCACACACGACCACACCATTGAGATCGGCATACAGATACATCCCAGCCGTCATGGTGACCCCTTCAAGAGTGATGGATACATCCACATCCCCTTGGTCTCGTTTTTGGGTTTTTATGGGGCAGACACCCAGCGCCTTGATCCCCACTGGCAACGTTGCCAACGTAGCAACATCACGCACTGGTCCGGCAATGACAATGCCAGCCCAGCCGTTATCAACCGCACTTTGTCCTATTAAATCTCCTAATAAAGCGCGATCCATCGCGCCTGAGCCATCAACCACCAGCACCTGTCCATCGCCAGGCGTGGCTAACAACGCCTTCACTTTCGAGTTGTCATGATAACAGCGTACCGTTCTCACCCGTCCCTCAAACGTGTTCACCGCACCATAATCACGCCACTGGATTGGCACCCATTGCGCCTCATCTGGATAGTGATCGCATAGATCAGGGAGTTTATCGTCCATGTCTCTCTTCTCCTTCGGGTTACGCGTTTTTCACGCTGAACAGTGATGAAAAACGCACGTTTAGCGATTGAGGCGTAAACTCCGTCATCAATGCAGGCAATAACCACAGAGTATCCGCTTCAACCCAATAGATTGCGTTTTGCTCCCATTTTTTCGCTAACGCCACGGCATCAGACTGTTCAAGCGCTACCGCAAATCCAGGCTCAAACCAACTGCCATCGGGTGCACCGCCATTCATCGGCCAATAACGAGTCCCCAATCGCTCCATTTCTTCAGCTAACCGCGCATTACGTAATTGATTCTCTTTCTCAGATAAGGGTTGGCTACGTGGGTTAAATGCGGTAAGAATAGCAAATGCTCCTGTACTGGGTGCTTGAGGAGCATGAAATGCGATCGATTGGTAAGTTTTCCACAAGTCTTGCTGATTATTTTGATCACACACTGTTTACACCCATTCGCGAGTAATATTATGCTTAATTGCTAATTATGCGCTAACATTCATAAAGTTAAATGAATAACGGCCTCTAACTGACACGCAACATGCTTTTGATTGGGGTCAATAAAGGATGAAAAAAATCATCAAGCATCATCCTAATATATTGTTAGCGTGCTGTTAAATGAATACAATTAGCGATAATTAATGGAAACAAGAGCGATCGGCAAGGCATTGACTCAAGCCCGCCATGCTCTATCTCGGCTGGAACACACGGTGCGTTGTCTAGCATCGACGAACACTTCTCTATGGATGGCGTGCCATATGTGAGTTGCGAGGTTCGCGGTAGACATTCCTCGCATTTTTGTAATTTTTTTTCATGGGCTAGGGCATCTAGACTGTGAAGAGTAACTGATTCTATTTAGATATTAGGTATCGCCAATGCAAACCCCGCAAATTCTGATTGTAGAAGATGAACAGGTCACACGTAACACGTTGAAAAGTATCTTTGAAGCGGAAGGTTACAATGTGTTTGAAGCCAGTGATGGCGACGAAATGCATCAAGTCCTGTCCAATCATCATGTTCACCTTGTGATCATGGATATCAACCTGCCCGGTAAAAATGGCCTGCTACTGGCACGCGAACTGCGTGAGCAAGGTGACATGGCATTGATGTTCCTAACGGGTCGCGACAATGAAGTAGACAAAATCCTTGGGCTAGAAATCGGCGCTGACGACTATATTACTAAGCCGTTCAACCCACGAGAATTGACGATTCGTGCCCGTAACCTACTCACGCGTGCATTGAGCAGTGTTAACGGTAGCGAAGAAAAACGTAATGTTGACGTGTATACGTTTAACGGTTGGACACTCGACATTAATAGCCGTTCATTGATCAATCCTGAGGGCGAGACCTTTAAGCTACCTCGCTCTGAGTTCCGTGCGTTGCTTCACTTCTGTGAAAATCCAGGCAAGATCCAAACGCGTGCTGAACTGCTGAAAAAGATGACAGGACGTGATCTTAAACCGCATGACCGCACGGTCGATGTCACAATTCGTCGGATCCGTAAGCACTTTGAATCGCATAGCGACACGCCAGAAATCATTGCCACTATTCATGGTGAAGGTTATCGCTTCTGCGGTGAGATTGAAGAGCAATAGGTCTTCAATCGTATCGGAAAGTAAAAAGGCGCTTACGATAAAACGTAGGCGCCTTTTTTCATCCGGTCCCGTTAGGTATCAGGCTCACATTGCTCGTCTAGCCATGCCTTGAGCACCTCGAGATCATGCGGATAACCGGCTTTTATTTCATCGATCCAATCAGCAATGTTCTCCCACCAAGCAGGCAGATCGGGTGATTGCGCTTTTTGCGCCACTTTTTGAATGTGCTTTAATCCTACCGAACCTGCTGCCCCTTTAATCTTATGTGCCTCAGAGACAATGCCGTCTTGATCCCGTGCCGTCATATTCGAATCTAAGATCGCGATATACTCTGGCATGGTCGACTCAAACATCTCGATGCTGTGTCGAACCGGCTCGACACCCACCAGATCGACATACCCCATGAGCATATCCATATCGAGCAAACGTTCTGCTTGTTCATTCGCTTCAGGCCGCTCAGTTTGCTGTAACGGTCCACGCTCGGACGATCCGTTTGATACTCCCTCGACAGACAAAGCGTGATGCTCAATCACTTGATTCAGTGCCGCAACACTCATTGGCTTGCTGATCGCATCATCCATGCCTTGAGCCAAATAGCTGTCTTTATCATTAATCACATTGGCCGTCAGCGCCACTAAGGGTGGCAATTCAGGATGATGCTGTCGCCACGTTGCCGCCACATCAAACCCTGTCATGTCGGGCAATTGAATATCGAGCAAGACCAGATCAAATGCATCGGGTAAGAAAGTACTCAATGCCGACTGGCCATCACGTGCAACGGTCACTTCATGACCCAAGCTTTCAAGCAAGCTGGTCGCAACAGTAATATTTAGCTCAATGTCTTCTACCAGCAAAATTCGCAATGCACTGGCCATCGGTGTGGGCACACTCTCTTCTTCCTCTCCTTGTTCACTCAGAGGCACACTGACGGTTACCCTAAAGGTACTGCCTTCACCCTCTTCGCTCTCTAAGTCGATATCGCCCCCCATCATGCGAGCTAGCTTACGAGATACCGCTAAGCCAATTCCTGTCCCGACAGCATGCAGGTTTTCGCCCTCTTGTTTTACCTGGTAATACATGGCAAAAATCTTATCTTGCTCGGCAGCAGGGATCCCAACCCCACTGTCTTCCACCTCAAAACATAAATGCACGTGATCGCCTTCAACGTCAGCGCTCACGGTAATAATGACGCAGCCTTTCTTCGTAAACTTGACTGCATTTCCAACGAGATTCCAGAGAATTTGCCGTAACCGAGTCGCATCTACCGCAACATATTTTGGCAAATCCGTCACACGCTCTAATTCAAAACGCAGACCTTTTTGTGCGGCCATGAGCCCAGAGATATTATCTATTTCAGTGACAAACTCGCGTAGATCGATGCTGGTTGGATGCAATGACAAGCGCTTTCGGTCTGACTTGTCCAAGTCGATAATGTCGTTAAAGATATTCCCCAGCGTGATAGCACTGACATAAATAGTGCGTAGGTAATTGCGTTGTTTGTCGTCTAGTTGCGAATCCAACAATATTCGGCTCAGTCCCACTATTCCATTCAGCGGCGTCCGCAACTCATGGCTGATGGTGGAAATAAATGCGGTTTTTTCTCGACTGGCTTTCTCTAGCGCATCTTGATAGCGCTTACGTTCAGTGATTTCTCGGCCAAAGCCAAGTAAACCAAGGTGACGCCCATCTCGAGCGAAGAACGGGACTTTACGCAACTCAAAATAGGCTTTGCGTCCATCTTGGTATTCAAGCCATTGCTCGTACGTAATAGACACATTGGAGTCAAAAACTTGCTGATCCGTTTCCACCACTTTTTCAGCAATATCTTCACGATAAACATCCCACGGGGTTAGGCCTTTAAGGGTCTTTTCATCATAACCGGTCAGTTCCTCCATCGCCCGGTTACAGCCAGAGAACTGCCCCTGAGCGTTGCGGTAATAAATCAAGTCCGGAGAAGCATCAATGAATGAACGTAATAAAGCCGTTTGCTCGGCCAACTCTAACTGCGCCTTTTCACGTTGATAAACCTCATTCTCGAGATCTTTGATCGCTTGCTGACGCGCGTTTTCAGCCTTTTCTCTCTCTTCGATCTCCAAGTTGAGCTGCTCGATGTTTTCAGTCAATTGCCGATTAAGACGCATATCACGCGCCCGCATTTCCTCAAGTTTCGAGACCAGTTTAGACAGGCGTTGGCGTGACTCTTCAAGCTGATCCACCACCACAGACAAAAAATACACCGCCCAAGGCGTGATAATTAAACCAAAAAAAACAGACCGGATGATGTCTATATTTTGTACAGCCCCCTCAAGCACTAATGTGATGCCCACTTGTACTACGACAGCGAGCGCAACCAAGGCCAATGCTAGCAGCATGCTAAACCGCATAATTCCCAGCTTAACCAGCAAGTCGACATAATATTGCGCGAGTACTTTCAGTTGTTTCATAAAGGCTTATTTATCTTAAGTCAGTAGGCTCAGCGACCGAGGTTCGCTGAGGAATAGATGAGCGCGATATTGGCATCTTTTTCATCACGCTCACGCGATTTCGGCCATTTCGTTTCGCTTGATATAAGGCACTATCGGCTTGTTGGATCAAATCACCATAATCTCCATCAGGCGACGGGACCACACAAGCCACGCCGAGACTCATGGTGATTTTTCCGGCAATTACCGCATCGTGATGCTCAATATCTGCCGACAACACCAACTCGCGCGCGCGCTCTGCTACTTGGATCGCGCCATTTAAGTGGGTTTGTGGCAATACAATTGCAAACTCCTCGCCACCATAGCGTGCGACTAAATCCAGTGGTCGGTGAATGGCTGATTTTAATGCATTGGCAACTTGTTGTAAGGCCCAATCACCTTGTTGATGACCATAGTGATCGTTGTACAGTTTAAAATGATCAATATCGCAAAGAATAAAGGCAAGAGGCGTACTTTCGCGAGTCTGTGAACGCCACAGTTTGCTTAGCTGTTCATCTAAACTCCGTCGATTCGCCACTTGGGTTAAGCTGTCGATAAAACTGAGTGCCTGTAGGGCCATGATGGCATCAGCCAACTGCTGCTGCGTTTCTTTTCTCTCGGTGATGTCTCGCGCCATGAGTAATATGGCAGGATCCAATGTCACGGGATCTTCAATACGTGATTTGGTCACTTCATACCACGTTTGTCCCCCCGCCTCATTGATGACCACATCTTCGTAGGTCACGGTTTCACTCGTTTCTAGTACCTGCTGATCGCGTATTTTGTGTTGGTCAAATATTTCGGGGTCAACGACGTGCTGCGCGGGCGCATTTTCTAATGCTTCGATCGTTGTGCCCAATGCATCAGCATAGGCTTGGTTACAAGCAAGGTGATAATAATCTTGGTCAAAGATCCCGATAGGGTCCACGCTCGATTGAAAGATAGCACTGAGTAAGTTACTGCGTTGCTCCAACACCTGCTCAACGGATTGACGCTGTTGCGCTTCTTTTTGAAGCCGCTCCTGCATTTGGTGCCAATTGGTCACATCATGGCTAATACACAAGGTACCAATCACTTCCTGTTTATCATTTTTAAGCGCAGTAATATTGGTTTCTAACAAACAACTTTCATCGTTATTCTGCGTCGCCCACGTGCGATCAGTTCGCGGTCGCGTGAGTGGTTGAGTTGCTTGCCAAACAATCGCCTCTTGCTCACGTCCTTGCCAAAAGCGGTCAAATGCCGCATTGGTGCCCACCACATTACCTTCCACATCTTGAAAGCAAACCAATTCTTCCAACGAATTGATCACGCTTAACAGTACCCCTTGCTCTTGTTCTTGAAGGTGCCAATGTCTGTGCTTCTCAGCCGCAGATAAAGAGACCAACCACGCCCGCTTACCTCGACAGCGAATGGGTAATCCGGATAGCTGGACATTGACACGCACACGATTAGCACCAGGTGCTCTGACTTTCGCCTCTACGCGAGAAAAAGGTTGTGGCCAAGGCTGTCCTGCAATAAAAGCCTGAACAGCTTGCTGTTGTCGGGGGGTGGCCGTCTTAAATTGATGATCGCGCCCCACCAATGAAAAGGTTTCCACACACGCGTCGTTCGCATACAAAATCTCACCGTGTTCAGCGGTGACGATCGCATGCGGTGTGTCTAAACCGGCCATATACACTCGCCAATCTGATAGCGCTAATGTTGCTTGGCGCGCCCGCCATCCATAACCCAAAGCACCACCGACTAACAAAAAAAGGAATAAAGTAAAAAACGCCATGCCGCTCCTGTGTCACTATCGTTGTCCTTAACAATGAATGCCTACCCACTACTGGCGACGTATTCTGCCACAGTTTCGATCACGCGCGTGATTACTCTGTTCACAGCTTTATGAATATCATTTGTTATTTTATTACATCAATCTCTAGTGGTATTCGCTATGAAATAGAAAGCCTAAAACGTACCCTTCTTTGTTTCTTTATAAAA
Organism: Salinivibrio sp. ES.052; assembly: GCF_900141775.1. Taxonomy (GTDB): domain Bacteria; phylum Pseudomonadota; class Gammaproteobacteria; order Enterobacterales; family Vibrionaceae; genus Salinivibrio. The sequence goes on from NZ_FSRI01000001.1 coordinate 1,888,863, forward strand.
CTAGAACATTTACTCAAAATGACTTTAAATTAATAATTATTTAACAAAAAAGCATAATTACGAATAGCTATTATTTACGCGATTTACGGTTTAAAGGCACGAATAATCATCGAGTTAAATAAAAAAAACCCGTGTTATGCATGAATAAAGGTTGCATACAAAAATTTGACCTTTGTTGGGTTTACCGTTAATTTGGAAGGTCGCTGAATTGTGTTTTGCCCTTATTTATCTTGGTTATTTTTTAAAAAACAGTTAGTTAAAGAAAGAATAACCCGCGTTTCTCGTTAAAAAATCACAACATAACGGGAGCACAGCCACAAGGCTAAACCCATTTAGAGTGGTCAGGAGGATCACGACAATAAATGCAATCACTGCGCGTAACGCAGTAGCAAGGGAGAATTGCAATGTCGCTGTACAACCCAATGCTGGAAAAAGATAACTGTGGTTTTGGTCTAATCGCCCATCAAGAGGGGGAGCCTAGCCATAAACTGGTTCGTACTGCTATCGCTGCACTTGACCGCATGACCCACCGAGGTGGTATCAACTCAGACGGTAAGACAGGCGATGGTTGTGGATTGCTGCTACAAAAGCCCGACCGCTTTTTCCGCCTTATTGCTGAGCAAAATCAATGGAATCTAAGCCGCCTTTACGCGGTAGGCATGATCTTTCTCAGTACCGATCCAGCAAAAGCCCAACAAGCCAAGCAACGCTTCGAGCAAGAAATCAACACTGAAACATTGTCAGTGGTGGGGTGGCGGACCGTACCGACCAATCCTGATGTGCTCGGAGACATCGCTAAACAGTCTCAGCCGGTCATTGAACAAGTCTTTATTAATGGCCCTGCTGGCTGGCGAGCCCGTGATCTGGAACGTCGTCTCTATATCGCTCGTCGGCGCGCAGAAAAAGCCCTTGAGGACGATGCGGACTTTTACGTCACCAGCCTATCGACGCAAACTATTGTCTATAAAGGCTTGTGTATGCCGGCTGATCTGCCGCGTTTTTACACCGATCTTGCGGATCTTCGTCTTGAGTCTTCAATTTGCTTATTCCACCAGCGCTTTAGTACCAATACACAGCCCCGCTGGCCGCTCGCTCAGCCATTTCGTTATCTTGCCCACAATGGCGAGATCAATACCATAGACGGGAACCGCCAGTGGGCACGCACTCGAGCCTATAAGTTTAATTCACCATTACTGCCAGATTTGCACCAAGCGGCACCTTTTGTGAATGAATCAGGCTCAGACTCCTCCAGCCTTGATAACATGATGGAGGTCTTTCTTTCTGGTGGGATGGACTTATTCCGTGCCATGCGTTTACTCGTACCACCCGCATGGCAAAACCACCCCGACATGGATGATGAGCTTCGCGCGTTTTATGATTTCAACTCGATGCATATGGAACCATGGGATGGGCCTGCCGGTATCGTGATGTCGGATGGCCGCTATGCCGCCTGTAACCTTGACCGTAATGGTCTGCGTCCGGCGCGTTATGTGGTCACTAAGGACAAGTTTATTACCCTCGCCTCTGAGATAGGTATCTGGGATTACGCCCCTGACGAAGTGTCAGAAAAAGGCCGAGTGGGGCCGGGTGAGCTTTTAGTGATCGATACCCGAGAAGGTAAAATTTGGCATTCGGGCGAAATCGATGACGAGCTAAAAAGCCGTCATCCCTATCGCAAGTGGTTGGATCAACACGTCCGTCGCCTCACCCCGTTTGAAGATTTGGATCCTGAAACCAGTGAAGGCAGTCGTAACCTTAAAGACGCCCAGCTTAAGACCTATCAAAAGCTGTTTGGGATGTCGAACGAGGAAGTGGATCAGGTCGTCAAGGTACTGGGCGATATTGGCCAGGAAGCAACTGGCTCGATGGGCGATGACACTCCGATGGCGGTGCTTTCCTCTCGCCCACGCAGTGTCAGTGATTACTTCCGACAAAAGTTTGCCCAAGTAACAAATCCCCCTATCGATCCCTTACGTGAAAACCACGTGATGTCGCTCGCTACCTGTATTGGTCGTGAGATGAATGTATTCTGTGAGACCGATGGACACGCTGAACGCGTTGCCTTTAAGTCGCCAGTACTCTTGTTCTCTGATCTCGTACAATTGCTTGAGCTAGACGATACCTACTATCGCAATAGCATCCTCGACATTAACTACGATCCGAGCCAGAAAACCCTACACCAAGCGATCCTCGATTTATGTGATCAAGCGGAGCGCTGTGTCCGTGATGGCACGGTGCTAGTCGTACTCTCGGATCGCAGTATCAACAAGGATAGTCTGCCCATTCCAGCGGCCATGGCTGTGGGGGCCGTTCAAAAACGCCTCGTCAGTCAGAACCTACGCTGTGATGCTAATATCATTATCGAAACCGGCAGTGCACGTGACCCGCATCAGTTTGCCGTGTTACTCGGCTTTGGCGCCACTGCCGTTTATCCTTATTTGGCCTATGAAACCTTAGCCAATTTGGTCGACATTGGGGCCGTCAACAAACCATATCGTGACGTGATGGTGAACTTCCGTAACGGCATTAATAAAGGCCTTTACAAAATCATGTCGAAGATGGGGATTTCAACCATTGCGTCTTATCGTTGTTCGCAGTTGTTTGAAGCCATTGGCTTGCACGATGATGTGATTGATCTTTGCTTTAAAGGTGTGGCAAGCCGTATTCAAGGGGCTAACTTTGACGACTTCCAACAAGATTTGATCAACCTTTCACGCCGAGCATGGATCAAACGCAAACCGCTCGAACATGGTGGCTTGCTCAAATATGTGCATGACGGTGAATACCATGCTTACAATCCAGATGTCGTGACCAACCTACAAAGTGCCGTCCGTTCGGGTGAAGCCATGGATTACAAAACCTATGCTAAAACCGTGAACGAGCGCCCTGTCGCGACCTTGCGTGATTTAATGCAATTGAAAAAGGCGGACACACCGATTGCACTCGATCGGGTCGAGCCCGCCACTGAGCTGTTTAAACGCTTTGACTCTGCCGCCATGTCAATTGGGGCCTTAAGCCCAGAAGCGCATGAAGCACTGGCCATTGCGATGAACCGATTAGGCGGCCACTCTAACTCTGGAGAAGGCGGTGAAGATCCACGTCGCTTTAACAGCGAGCGAAATTCTCGCATCAAGCAAATTGCTTCGGGCCGCTTTGGTGTCACCCCGCACTATTTGACCAATGCGGACGTATTGCAAATTAAGGTAGCACAGGGAGCGAAACCAGGCGAAGGCGGACAGCTACCCGGCCATAAAGTGACCGCAGAGATCGCCAAACTACGTTTCTCCGTCCCAGGCGTGACCTTGATTTCGCCACCACCGCACCATGATATCTACTCGATTGAGGACTTGGCACAGCTGATCTTCGACTTAAAACAAGTCAATCCACAGGCGTTAGTCTCGGTCAAGTTAGTCTCTGAACCCGGTGTCGGCACGATTGCAACTGGGGTGGCGAAAGCCTATGCCGACTTAATCACCATCTCTGGTTATGATGGAGGAACGGGTGCCAGCCCGCTGACATCAGTCAAATATGCAGGTAGCCCTTGGGAGCTCGGACTAGCCGAAACCCAACAAGCATTGGTCGAAAACGGCCTACGCCATAAAATCCGCTTGCAAGTCGATGGCGGCTTAAAAACCGGCCTCGATATCATCAAAGCGGCGATTTTAGGTGCAGAGAGTTTCGGCTTTGGTACTGCCCCGATGGTGGCGCTTGGTTGTAAATACCTCCGTATTTGCCACCTGAATAATTGTGCGACAGGTGTGGCCACGCAAGATGAAACCTTGCGTAAAGACTACTTCAAAGGTCTCCCAGAGCAGGTGATGAATTTCTTCAAAGGCTTGGGTGAAGAAGTACGTGAACTGCTGGCTGAGCTCGGTGTCGAGAAACTGACCGATCTGATTGGACGTACCGACCTGTTAGAAGCTGTTGATGGTTTCACTGCCAAGCAACTGAAGCTGGATTTAAGCCATATTCTTGATGCACCTACTCCTTGGCCAGGAAAAACCCTGTACTGCAGTGAGCCCAATACGCCATTTGATAACGCCGCACTGAACCAAGCGTTACTCAGTGAGATGCGTGAAGCGATTGAGGCCAACCATAGTGCAAGCATCTATCGTTCAGTAAGTAATACCGACCGTTCAGTCGGTGCCAGCTTATCTGGTGCCATTGCTAAGCGTTATGGCAACCCAGGGATGGCCGCTAACCCTCTTGATATTCAGTTACAAGGCACGGCGGGGCAATCCTTGGGCGTATGGAATGCTGCTGGAGTCAATATCACCTTAGTGGGGGATGCGAACGATTATGTGGGCAAAGGCATGAGTGGCGGTCAGATTGTGATTCATCCACCCGTGGGATCAGCCTTTGCAAGCCATGAATCTACGATTATGGGGAACACCTGCTTATATGGCGCAACGGGGGGGAAACTCTTCGCCGCTGGTAAAGCGGGTGAGCGCTTTGCGGTACGTAACTCAGGCGCCCATGCCATTGTGGAAGGTGCGGGCGATAATGCCTGTGAATATATGACCGGCGGTATTGTGGCGATTTTAGGTCGTACCGGTGTCAACTTTGGTGCCGGAATGACCGGTGGCTTTGCGTATGTGCTTGATGAAGACGGTGACTTTAGTGCCCACATCAACCCCGAATTGGTTGAAGCACTGTCACTGGAATCACTCGCGATTCACCAAGAACACCTACGTGGCCTGATAGCCCAACACCTCGAATTGACTGGTTCTGACCGGGCACAACAGCTGTTAGATGCTTTTGACCATTGGGTGCATCGCTTCTATCTGGTGAAGCCAAAGGCGGCAGATGTGAATACCTTATTAGGCCATCAGAGTCGTAGCGCGACGGAGTTGCGCGTTCAGGCGCAGTAAAAGGAGGGACCCATGAGCCAGAACATCTATCAATTTATTGATGTGCAGCGCATTGATCCGCGCAAAAAAGCGATTGAAACGCGTAAGATTGAGTTCGTCGAAATCTACGAACCTTTCACAGAAAAAGAAGTATCCGCACAAGCCGATCGTTGCCTTGATTGCGGTAACCCTTACTGTGAATGGAAGTGCCCAGTGCACAATTACATCCCGCAATGGCTGGAGCTAGCCAACCAAGGGCGCATTATTGAAGCGGTTGAACTGTCGCACCAAACCAACAGCTTGCCCGAAGTCTGTGGCCGAGTGTGCCCGCAAGATCGCCTTTGCGAAGGCGACTGTACCCTCAACGATGACTTTGGGGCAGTCACGATCGGCAATGTCGAAAAATACATTACCGACAAAGCGTTTGAGATGGGCTGGAAGCCAGACATGTCTCATGTCGAGTGGACAGATAAAAAAGTGGCGGTGATCGGCGCAGGGCCAGCCGGACTTGCTTGTGCGGATGTTTTGGTGCGTAACGGGGTGAAACCCGTGGTCTTCGACCGCTATCCTGAAATCGGTGGTTTGCTCACCTTTGGGATCCCATCGTTCAAACTCGAAAAAGACGTGATGCGTCATCGTCAACGCGTCTTCACCGAGATGGGTGTGGAGTTCCGCCTCAACACCGAAGTGGGTAAAGACATTGACATGCAAACCTTGGTTGATGACTACGATGCGGTTTTCTTAGGCGTGGGCACCTACAAATATATGCGTGCGGGCCTCGCCAATGAAGATGCTCCCGGCGTCTTTGATGCGCTGCCGTTTTTGGTCTCCAATACCTATCAAGTTATGGACTTGGAAAACGCGCCTGACTTTATCGATATGGCAGGGAAACGAGTTGTTGTGCTTGGTGGCGGCGATACCGCAATGGACTGTGTCCGCACCTCGATTCGCCAACAAGCCGCCAGTGTCACTTGTGCCTATCGCCGTGACGAGGAGAACATGCCTGGATCACGTCGCGAGGTCAAAAATGCTCGTGAGGAAGGCGTCAACTTTATGTTCAACCTTCAACCACTCGGCATTGACGTGGATGATAAAGGGAATGTCCGTGGCGTCACGGTGGTGAAGACCCAGCTCGGCGCACCCGATGCGGCGGGCCGTCGTCGTCCAGAGCCCATTGAAGGCAGTGAACATATGCTTGAGGCCGATGCGGTGATCATGGCATTTGGCTTCCAACCCCACGCGATGGAATGGTTAGAACCGTATGATGTTGCACTCGATGAGCGTGGTCGAATTCAAGCGCCTGATAAGGGTGAGATCTTATACCAAACCACCAACCCAAGGATTTTTGCGGGGGGGGATGCGGTACGAGGGTCCGATTTAGTGGTCACCGCTATCGATGAAGGGCGTAAGGCTGCAGAAGGGATCATGGATTACCTCGAAGTTTAAGCATCACCGGCATCAACACGATGACCCTCTCTCAGAAGTGCCTCAAAGGAGGCACTTTTTTATTGCCTCATGTACACTAACGGCATTTACGCCCGAACAGGATTATAACCATGAAAATCGGCATCATTGGCGCAATGGAGCAAGAAGTGACTCTGCTGCGCGACAAGCTGGCTAATCTGAGTACTCACCATGAAGGCGGTTGCACCTTCTTCTCGGGCACCTTACAGGGCCATGATATCGTTTTGCTACAATCCGGTATTGGCAAAGTCTCGGCGGCGATTGGCACGAGCTTATTACTGTCACAGTACAAACCAGATTGGGTGATCAATACCGGTTCTGCGGGTGCTTTTGAGCCCTCGCTCAACTTAGGAGACGTGGTCGTGTCTTCTGAGGTTTGCTATCACGATGCTGATGCAACCGCATTTGGTTATCAAATAGGCCAAGTCCCACAACAACCCGCGGTCTTTAAATCCGATGAAGTTTTAATGCAATTGGCAGAAAAAGCAGTCGATCCTAATACCCACGTTGTTCGTGGACTGATTTGTACCGCAGACACCTTCGTACATACCGACGCCCATCGACAACACATTTATTCTCACTTCCCTGATGCCGTTGCCGCAGAGATGGAAGCCGCGGCAATTGCTCAAGTTTGCGCACAGTTCAAAACACCGTTTGTGGTCGTACGTGCTATCTCTGACGTGGTCGCGGAAAAAGAATCACCTATGACATTTGAAGAATTCTTACCACTAGCGGCCAAAAGCTCCTCGGCAATGGTCGAAAACATGGTGGCGATGATTAACGCATAACGCGACAAACTCTAACTCTCATGGATGCTTTGCTTAACCCGCAACAATGGATGATGCTGGCCGCCAACCACGGTAGCTTATGGGCGCTGTGGTTGGCCGTACTCCTGCATTGGCTGTTACCCCTCTCGAGCCAACACTCGCCTTTTCAGTACTGGCAACAGTATGGCGTCTTACTCGCCAGTCAGGTCAACAAAGACACCGATCCAAAACAGCAGCGCAAACTCGCCGGCGGTCTTGCCCTAGCTCTGATGTGTGGGACCTTGGGCATTTTCTTTATTGCCACTCGCGAACTGGTTTGGTCACGGCCACTTTTCGATGCAATTTTGCTTTGGTTAGCGCTGGACTGGCGGCCTATTGATCAATTTGGGCACGCGCTCGCGCATGCGATTGATGATCATGACAAGGGCGCAGCCCGAGCTTTACTGGCCACGCGTGTGAACCGAGACACTGAGTCGTTATCATTGATAGGGATCGGTAAAGCGGGTGCGGAGACCCTCGTCCTCGGCACAGCGCGGCATGGGGCTTGTGTGATTTTTTATTATTTGATCGCCGGGGGAGTGGGTGCCTTGCTCTATACCAGTTTGGTACACCTTGCCCGTGTCTGGTCGCCAAGCCGACTCATGTATTACCCCTTTGGACTCGCAGCAGCCCGCTTACTTAACCTGCTAGACACACTCCCGATGGGGCTGTTTGCCATTGTGTTAGCCGCGGGTCGCACCCCCTGGACCCATCTTAAAGCGTGCTGGCAACAAGGCCGCCGTTGGCGTACGCCTGGTCCTGGTTGGCTGCTCGCCTGTGCAGGAAGTCGTTTCCAACTATCACTCGGCGGCCCTGCTGTCTACCAAGGCACCAAAACCCTCAGAACCAAAATTGGCTATGGGGTGACACCTGCTTGTTACCATCTTTTATTATTGCGATCCAAATTAAAACACAGTGTTTTAATTTGGATCGCATTAAGCTCTCTGTTTCTACTCCTCTAAGGACACTGATTTATGCGTTGTTTTCGTGCCCTTTCCGCGTATCGCCCTTTGTGTGAATCTTTACTTATCGTGTTGCTGTGGGGAGCGATGTTCCCTGTCCATGCCAACAACTCGCTTCGAGTGATTAGCCTCGCGCCTCATGCCACCGAGTTGGCTTATGCCGCGGGACTTGGCCCAAACCTGGTCGCCGCCAGTGCTTATAGTGACTACCCTGAACGCGCTCAGTCTCTCGAACGCGTCGCCAATTACCGCGGCGTCAAGTTAGAACGGATTATCGCCTTAAAGCCTGACTTGATCTTGGCCTGGCGCGGGGGCAACCCACCCAAGCCGTTAGAAACATTGGCCACCATGGGATTTAAGGTACGTTATCTCAACCCAGAAACGCTTGAAGATATTGGCCAATTTATTCGCGAGCTGGGCCACTATAGCGCGACACCCGACATAGCAGCAGCGAACGCAAAGGCGTTTGATAATAAGCTCGCGCAATTGAAAGCACGCTATCAGAACGCCTCACCCGTCCCCTACTTTTACCTACTCAGTGACACACCGTTAATGACCGCCAGTAACCGAGCTTGGCCAAGCCAGCTGTTTACGGTGTGTGGAGGAAAAAATATCTTTGCGGATAGTCCCGCCGCCTACCCACAAGTGAATATGGAGCAGGTCATCACGCGCGCGCCACAGGTGATGTTCCACACCGGTGAGAAGCTACCTAGCAGTTGGCAATCAATGACCGATTTACTGCCCGACAACGCACAGCGCTTTACTTGGTCACTGAATCCAGACTGGTTAACCCGAGCTACACCTCGCGCACTCAATGCCGCTGAACAAATTTGTACCGCCCTTGATAACGTACGTCACGCGCAATAGGACCTAGCATGACACAAACCATGATTTTGTATGTATTCGATTTGTTTGGCACGGCTGTGTTTGCCATTTCAGGCGTTTTAGTGGCGGGTCGATTACGGATGGATCCCTTTGGTGTCGTCGTCCTCGCCTGCGCAACCGCCATTGGTGGTGGCACAGTCAGAGATATGGCGATGGGCGCCACGCCCGCATTTTGGATCACGGACACCCTCTATATTTGGGTGATTTTAGCCACCTGTGTGGCGACCATGCTGCTGATTCGTCATCCACGACGTCTGCCTTGGTATGTGCTGCCTTGTGCGGATGCGATTGGTCTGGCGGTTTTTGTCGGGATTGGTGTCGATAAAGCCCTTAGCTACGGTGCCTCACCACTCGTCGCGGTGATCATGGGCGTGATCACTGCCTGTGGCGGCGGCATTATTCGCGATGTTCTGGCGCGAGAAGTGCCCATGGTGCTCAGAACAGAAGTCTATGCCACTGCTTGTATTGCTGGCGGCATCGTTCACACCCTCGCCGTTCAAGTGAGCCCGGATACCATCACTGCCTCGCTTGCGGGCATGCTAACCACCTTATTGATCCGGCTGGCGGCCATTCGCTGGCATTTATCACTGCCTCCTTTTGCCCTTGATCGTTAAATTTACGCGATGACGACAATCGCAAACCATAACAATATACGCAGCGGTTGAAATTTAGGCGATGTACCCTAAGGTCAGAGTAGACACCCTTGATAAAGGAGCCACTATGATCAGCATTGCCATTATCTATCACTCTGAGAGCGAGCACACGCATGCGCTAGCCACCACCATTGCGGAGGGCATTCATGCCGGTGATGCCGAGCCGGTAATTTACCGCATTGAACCAGAAATGATAGAAAATGGACGCTTTGTCGATGACAAGGTGTTTGAAAAGCTTAAAGACGTCGATGCGATTATTTTTGGTGCGCCCACCTACATGGGTGGACCGAGCGCCCAATTTAAGGCGTTTGCCGATGCCTCTAGCCCCACCTGGGAGCGCCAAGACTGGCGAGGAAAGTACGCGGCTGGCTTTACGGTGGGCACCTACCCAGGAGGTGACCAGCCACAGACACTGCAGTATTTCCAAACCTTAGCCAGCCAGCATGACATGCTGTGGTTAAGTCTAGGTCGCGCCAATATAGGGGTAGAAAACATTAATCCAAGTGGCACAAGCCTTGGGGTGACCGCACACACGCCAGACGATGATCAACCTAACGAAGCCTGTCTACAAACAGCGTTTTATCTTGGTCAACACATGGTACGTGCACTAAAAGGCGTCTGGCACACATAAACTTGTCTTGTTTGTCCCGTCCTAATATAGGTTGACAGTTTTTAGGCCAGCTCCAGTAGCTGGCCTTTTTTATTATGCACCTGATTGGGGGTTGCCATACTTAAACTTAGGTGCGGTCTCATTTCGTTGTATATCGCTATCGATTCTTTTACCAGTATTTTAAGCTCTGTCAGTGTCTTACACCGGTACAGTAAAAACTCATGCTTCAGTATGCCATTGACTCTTTCCGCTAACGCGTTTTGGTAGCAATCATAACCATCCGTCATCGACGGCTGGATTTGACTCTCCTGTAGCGCACTCTGATAAACGGCTGAGCAGTATTGCGAACCTCGGTCTGAGTGATGTACCGCATTGCCGATATAGCGCTTATCTTTGACGGCCATTTTCAGCGCTTTCACTACATTGTCGACTTTCATATCTTCGCTAACGTGATGACCCACTATCTTGCGTGAGTTGGCATCGGTCACCAGTGACAGATAGTGCACACCTTGGTCTGATTCAACATAAGTGATGTCGCTGACCAGTACATGCGCAGCATCATGCAGTCCGTCTTCTTTTAGCAGGTTAGGATGCTTCTTCATCCAGTGCTTACTACACGTAGTTTTTGTGTAGCTTTTCTTGGGTTTAACCAGTAAGCCTTCGCTTCTCAGATAGCTAAAAAACCCGTCTCGCCCTAGCTTAATTTCGTGTTCAACTAGCTTGGGCTTTACCAACGCGTAGAGCTTACGCGCCCCTAACCTCGGCATATACTTACGCCAGTATTGGACCCAGTCTCTGATGATTGATAGTTCAGCTCTTCGGCTTTCCATTCGAGCAACGGCTTGATAGACACCTTGCCGAGAAATGCCTGTGGCACGACATGCCGCCGCTAACTTTATTTTACTTTTGGCTTTGGCTTGCCAGATGTACCGGATAAGTACTTTTTTCTGAGGCCGGCTCCGTACTCATTGTCCATGATATCGACCATACCATTGAGGATTTGGTTACGCAGTTTCTCTTCGGCTAACTCACGCTCAAGGCGCTTGATAGTTTCGGATGGGGTTTCTTTTGAATGTGGCATAAGGGGATGCTGAAATGGCTTCGACCAATCGAGTCTACCATGTTTTCTGAGCCAGACGAGTACCGTTGAGCGGCCCTGAATGCCAAAACGGGCTTGAGCTTGTTTGTACGTCATTTCGCCTTTTTCAACACGCTCTACAACGCCTAATTTAAAGGCTAAGGTGTAATCACGTTGCGTGCGCTTACGGCTTGAATTACTTGATGTTGTCATAAAGAAGTCCTCTTTATGTCAACGTATTTCAGGACGGGACAGTTTAAATAAAAAAGCCCTCGCATCGCAGCGAGGGCTTTTTACTCAACTCAAGCAACGCAATTCAATCAGCCTAGCGTCACCCGAGCGAACTTGCGCTTACCCACTTGATAAACAGCCTCACCCGCGGCGGGGACGAGTTTGGTGTCTTCCACTTTTTCGCCGTCAATTTTCACTGCACCTTGGCGAACCATACGTAGTGCATCGGAGGTGGAATTAACCAGCCCAGCCTCTTTTAGCAGGTTAGCAATCGCAATACCTTGCTCGAAGGTAAAGCTTGGCATTTCGTCCGGCATTGCCCCTTTTTGGAAACGGTTGATAAAGGTTTGCTCTGCCGCGTCAGCATCAGCGTCTGAGTGGAAACGCGCGATGATCTCCTTGGCCAGCAAGATCTTAATATCACGTGGGTTTTTACCCGCCTGAACGTCTTGCTTGAATTGCACCACGTCTTCGAGCGGGCGGAATGACAAGAGCTCGTAGTAATCCCACATTAGATCGTCAGAAATGGACATAATCTTACCGAACATGTCATCTGGGCGCTCGCTCACACCAATGTAGTTGTGCGCTGACTTGGACATTTTCTTCACGCCATCAAGACCCACTAGTAGCGGCATGGTCATCACCACTTGGGGTTTTTGGCCCGCTTGCTTTTGCAGCTCACGCCCCATCAATAAATTGAACTTTTGATCGGTGCCACCCAGCTCAACGTCTGCTTCTAACGCCACCGAATCGTGACCTTGAAGCAGTGGGTAGATGAACTCATGGATAGCAATCGCTTGGTTGCTGGTATAGCGCTTTTTAAAATCATCACGCTCAAGCATGCGAGCCACGGTCGAGCTTGCCGCCAGACGGATCATGCCGTCAGTCCCCAACTGACCTAGCCATTTCGAGTTAAACTCGATACGCGTTTTTGCCGGATCCAGAATTTTAAACACCTGCTCTTTATAGGTTTCTGCGTTTTCGAGCACTTGCTCTCGCGTCAGTGGTGGGCGAGTGGTGTTTTTCCCGCTCGGGTCGCCGACCATGCCGGTATAATCGCCAATCAAAAAGATCACTTCATGACCAAGCGCTTGAAAAGCTCGAAGCTTATTCAGGATCACCGTGTGACCGAGGTGGATATCCGGTGCGGTGGGATCGGCACCGAGCTTGATGCGAAGAGGACGATCCTCTTTCAGCTTTGCCACCAGCTCATCTTCCGGGATTACTTCATCTACGCCACGTTTTAGTTCTGCTAGCGCGGCTTCAAGGCTCGCCATAGTCTCTTGCTCCTACCCAATAGGCAAAAATGTGATAAACAGACATATTACTCGAATAGCGACAGTTTTTGAAACCAGTTAAACTGATCGTTAACGTGCCGGGTGCGCGCAGCGGCTACCGTCAAAGAATGTTTGTCGTCTTTGTGTCAACCGTGTCAAAAATACTTCAGGGCATCACCCCCAATAAAACTGATTGGGAGTCTGACTGTCATAACTTTATTCGTAGCGATTCAACATAGTCTTCATGCCGTTAAATAAACTCGCAGCCTTACCCAAATTACATAAACTCATTATCGGTGCTCTGAGCGCATTCGTTGTTTTATTAATCCTGGTACCGGACGGTGCCAATACACCGCGTCCTCAACCCAATTTCGAACCCGGTAAGCATTACCCATTACCCGTCGATGCGGTCTCATTATTGCCGCCACAAGATGAGATGCCCGCTCAATTTAGCCGCAATATCCATTGGACCACTTATGAAGTGCAGCCTGGCGAGAGCATGGCACTGCTTTTTAATCGTGCAGGCCTCAGCCCAACCACGCTTTATCGCCTTGTCAATGCCGATGAAGGAACACAAAGCCTCGCCTATCTGAACCCTGGGGATGAAGTGCGATTAGGTGTGAATGACGACGGAGAATTGGTTCAGCTCATTCAACCGCGTGGCACCAACGAAACCTTAATAGTCAATAAACTTGATGACACCTATCAGTCCCGAATTGAAACCAAACACGTTGATACTCAGATCAACTTTGCGCGTGCCACCATCAAATCGAGCTTTTGGCAAGCCGCTTCCGGTGCCGGTCTCAACCCGAATCAGATCATGCAGCTGGCCGGGATTTTTGGTTGGGATGTCGATTTCGCGCTCGATATCCGCAATGGCGATAGCTTTTCAGTTTTGTATGAAGAGGAATTTGTCGAAGGTGAGCACATTGGTAGCGGTAATATTCTTGCCGCGACATTCACGAATCGCGGCGAAACCTTTACTGCAGTACGGGCCAAAAACAGTAAATACTATACGCCGACCGGTAAAGCGATGAAGAAAGCGTTTCTCCGCTCACCGGTTAACTTCCGGTATGTCAGTTCAAACTTTAATCCACGCCGTTTGCACCCGGTGACGGGACGGGTTAAACCGCACCGGGGAACGGACTACGTCGCCCCAGTCGGTACCCCCATCAAAGCGGCCGGTGACGGCGTGGTCATGAAAGCCTCTTACAATCGTTTCAACGGTAACTATGTGTTTATCCGTCATAGCTCGACGTATATTACTAAGTATTTGCACCTGACTAAGCGCAAGGTCAAAACCGGTCAGCGAGTTAAACAAGGGGATATCATTGGCACTCTCGGCTCAACGGGACGTGTGACGGGTGCCCATTTGCATTACGAGTTCTTGGTTCACGGAGTGCATAAAAACCCGCGCACCGTCGAATTACCAGAAGCGAAGTCGTTACAAGGCAAAGAAAAACGTACGTTTGTCCGTTTGGCCGAATCACGCATGGCGCAACTGAGTAAGTTTAACCAACTGCTAGCGACGGTAGGCAGTTTGAACCATTACAATCGTGGCGGCTAACAGGGTTGCTATCCATGAAAAACGGCGCTCATCGGCGCCGTTTTGGTTTCATGGGATAAGAAAGCGTCTACATCGTATAGCGGAGAAGGCTAGACACTAAACGAAGCACCGCAGCCACACGTGGTGGTGGCATTGGGGTTATCGATGAAAAAGCGTGACCCTTCTAATCCTTCGGTATAATCCACTTTTCCACCCATCAAATACTGCAGGCTCATAGGGTCAACCACCAACATGACACCGCTTTTCTCGATCTCCATATCGCCTTCATTGACGCTTTCATCAAAGGTAAAACCATATTGGAAGCCGCTACAGCCACCACCGGTGATGTAGACACGTAACTTCAGGTTTGGATTTTCTTCTTCCTGAATCAGCGTCTTTACCTTGGTTGCCGCGGCCTCGGAAAACTCTAACGGCAAAGGTGCTTCGCTCATTGTTACCTCACATGCTCTTTGTGCTAAGTATTGGATTATCTAATACCTGAGTAAAGTGTTCAAGTATTGCGCGCTTGATCGCAATTGTGATCAGTACGTATTAATTGCCAATCTTGTCTCATTGAAATCATACTCTACCTCGCCAGCGTTCCATATCTTTGGTTAAAATACGCCAGCGTAATATTCGGCGAAGCCTTACCTAACAGGATATGTCATGACCAAATCAGCACAACTTTTTCAACAAGCTCGACGCACCATTCCCGGTGGCGTGAATTCTCCCGTGCGTGCATTTGCCGGTGTCGGCGGCGACCCTGTCTTTATGGAACGTGCTGACGGCGCGTACATCTTCGATGCCGACGGTAAAGCCTATATTGACTATGTGGGATCATGGGGCCCCATGATCCTCGGCCACAACCACGCCGCTATTCGTGAAGCGGTCATTGATGCCGCTCAGCGTGGTCTCAGCTTTGGCGCGCCAACCGAAAGCGAAACGACCCTGTCTGAATTGGTCGCTGAGCTTGTACCGTCAATGGAAATGGTTCGCATGGTGAATTCAGGAACCGAAGCAACCATGAGTGCCATTCGTCTCGCCAGAGGCTTCACCAAGCGAGATAAGTTCATCAAATTTGAAGGAAACTACCACGGCCATGGCGACTGCTTACTGGTAAAAGCAGGCTCTGGTGCACTCACCCTCGGCGAACCAAACTCGCCAGGGGTGCCAGCAGACTTTGCGAAACATACCTTAACCTGCACGTATAACGATCTCGACTCGGTCCGCCATACGTTTGAGACTTACCCAGATGAAGTGGCTTGTATCATTGTCGAGCCCGTTTCGGGCAATATGAACTGTGTGCCACCGCAACCCGGTTTCTTACAAGGCCTACGCGAACTGTGTGACGAGTTTGGTGCTCTACTGATCTTTGATGAAGTCATGACAGGCTTCCGGGTTGCCCTAGGGGGAGCGCAAGCCTATTACGGGGTGAAGCCAGATTTGACTACCTTAGGCAAGATTGTTGGTGGAGGGATGCCTGTCGGTGCGTTTGGTGGCCGTCGCGATGTCATGGAATACTTATCGCCAATGGGCCCTGTTTATCAGGCTGGTACGCTAGCGGGCAACCCCGTTGCGATGGCTGCTGGATTCGCTTGTTTAAGTGAATTACGCCAACCAGGCAATCATGATTATCTCACCGATGTCACCAACCAATTAGCTGAAGGCTTCAAGGCCTTGGCAGACAAACATGGTATTGCCTTGGTCACCAACCAAGCAGGTGCCATGTTTGGCTTCTTCTTTACAGATCAAGCGTCAGTAACGTGCTTTAAAGACGTGCAACAGTGCGATACCGACCGCTTTAAGCGTTTCTTCCACTTAATGCTTGAGCAAGGCGTTTATCTAGCACCGTCAGCGTTTGAGGCCAGCTTTACCTGCCTTGCTCACGGTCAAAAAGAAATTGATGCGACACTGGCGGCGGCAGACAACGCATTCGCGACCCTTGCCGCAGATGCTGCCTAACTAACAGCGCCGAATACTCGGACACAGCAGTAACATCACGCTGTCCCTGAAACACAAAGCCCCGCTAACCGTGCATGCGGGGCTTTTTATTCGCCGGTATCAAGAGGGAACCCTAGGGTCAGAAAATAGAGCGCCCAATCCGAGCAGATAACAGTTCTAAAGCAGCGGTGCCTGCCAACGAGTTCCCTGATGGATCAAGCTCTGGGGACCAAACAGCAATCGACATTTCCCCCGGTACAATGGCAATGATGCCTCCTCCCACGCCAGACTTTCCTGGCATCCCGACGCGATAGGCAAACTCGCCAGCGCCATCATACAAACCACATGTGGCGAGAAGTGCATTCATCTGCTTGCTTTGCGTGGGGCTTAAGATTGGCGTGCTGTCAGACAATGGCGTCCCTTTATTCGCAAGATAGAAGAACCCCTTGGCTAAATCGACACAGCTCATCTCTAATGCACAATAATGGAAGTAATTGGTCAATACGGGGACCACTTCATTATCAAAGTTGTCAAAAGCACGCATCAAGTAAGCAATCGCGGCATTGCGATCACTGTGCTGCATTTCAGAGTCGGCCACCTCCTTGTCATAACAGAGGTGTGGGTTCTCTGCCAAGCTTCGTACAAACTCTAGCATTCTCTGGCGTGGCGCTGACTGACGGGTATGCAGCATATCACTCACCACCAGCGCCCCCGCATTAATAAAAGGATTGCGTGGGATCCCCTGCTCCATTTCAAGCTGGATTAATGAGTTAAAGGCCTGGCCAGAAGGCTCTTTACCCACTCGCGTCCATATCTCTTCAGCCCGATAACTCTGCATGGCGAGCGTTAGGCTCAACACCTTAGAAATCGACTGAATGGAAAAAGCTTCATCCGCATCCCCCGCGGTTATCACCGACCCATCGTTGTAGCAGACCGCAATGCCCAATTTGTGATTGGGAACATCGGCCAAAGCAGGGATATAGCCAGCCACTTTTCCACGACCGATTAAGGGTCGAACATCGTCAAGGATTTGTGCTAACAACTGAGAGCTGGGTTTCACCGGCAGGATCCTTCTTACTGCATGGGACAAAAAAGCCAACCTCAGGTTGGCTTTTAGAACTAAGGATAATTTGCGCCTTGATAACGCATCAAGCAATACGCGTGTACTTAATATCCCACACGCCATGGCCAAGGCGCTGTCCGCGCTGTTCGAACTTGGTCAGTGGGCGCTCTTCAGGACGAGGAACATAGTAGCCATCTTGCGCAATATTTTGATAGTGAGGCGCCGCCTCCATCACTTCAACCATGTGTTCGGCATAATTTTCCCAATCCGTCGCCATATGAAACACACCGCCGACGTTGAGCTTGTCTCGGACCATTTCAGCAAACGGTAGCTGCACAATACGGCGTTTATGGTGGCGCTTTTTATGCCACGGATCAGGGAAAAATAGCTGAACCGTGTCTAAGCCCGCTTTCGGCAACATTTGCTCAAACACCTCAACGGCATCGTGACACATTACACGTAAGTTAGTCACACCCGCATCACGTGCTGCCATCAAACATGCACCGACTCCGGGCGTGTGCACCTCGATACCCACAAAGTTTTTCTCGGGGGCATTTTTTGCCATCTCGACCAGTGACGCGCCCATGCCGAAACCAATTTCCAACACCACGGGGTTATCATTACCAAACACCTGCTGCCAATCAAGCACAGCCGTGTCAAAGTCAATGCCCATGGTAGGCCAGGATTCGTTCAACGCTTGCTCTTGCCCTTTGGTTAAACGGCCTTCGCGACGCACAAAGCTGCGTACTTTACGAATAACTTTGCCATCCTCGGTCAGTTCGGTTTTAGTGACTTCAGTCATGATTGGGTGCCTGTGATGCAGAATGAATGATAGCGATAAAAGTGGCCATCAATTGTTGGAAATCTAAACGGGACTGCGCATTATGCAAAGTTTTCACCATTGCGCAAGTTAGACGCGCTGATCCTATTAGTGCGCCCTCTCGTTAGTGTACCCTGTGGCCTGCCTTTGTGCACGTGTGAGCAAAATCATAAGAGAGAGCACAGTGAGTCAATCTTTTTCCGACGCCATCTTAAATTGGTATGAACAATATGGCCGTAAAACCTTGCCTTGGCAGCAAAACAAAACGCCCTATAAGGTATGGCTGAGTGAGATCATGCTACAGCAAACGCAAGTTAGCACAGTGATCCCTTACTTTGAACGCTTTATGGCGCGCTTTCCAACCGTCATTGATTTAGCCAATGCCGAGCAAGACGAAGTACTTCACCTATGGACAGGCCTAGGATATTACGCCCGAGCACGTAACCTTCACAAGGCCGCACAAGTGATTGCCAACGACCATGATGGGGAATTCCCTACCACGCTAGACGCGGTGATGGCCCTCCCCGGTGTAGGACGGTCGACAGCCGGTGCGGTACTATCTTTATCACTCAATCAGCCTCACCCTATTTTAGACGGCAACGTCAAACGCACCCTCGCACGTTGCTTTGCGGTTGAAGGCTGGCCGGGGAAAAAACCGGTAGAAAACACGTTATGGGAAATTGCTGAAACACTGACGCCCACAACGAATACGGACAAATACAATCAGGCCATGATGGATATGGGCGCTATGGTGTGCACACGCAGTAAACCCAAGTGTGAGTTGTGCCCAATCGCTGAGCGATGCGACGCGCGAGCACAAAGCCGCCAGCTCGATTTTCCTGGCAAGAAACCGAAAAAGACCTTACCCGTCAAACAAACCAGCTTTCTACTGATCCAATATCAAGATGAAATTTGGTTAGAACAACGCCCGCCTAGTGGCTTATGGGGCGGATTATGGTGTTTACCTGAAGCGAATGAGAACCAGGCAGAGGCGGACATTGCCGAGAAGCTTCAAGGAATGAAACCGGTACATACCGAAGTGTTAACCGCCTTCCGGCATACCTTTAGCCATTTCCACCTAGACATTGTGCCGATTAAAGTCGCTGTTGCTGAGCGACCACCATTCATCATGGAAGCCAACCAAGGGCTTTGGTATAACTTATCACAACCTGCAAAGGTAGGATTAGCGGCCCCAGTGAAAAAGCTGTTAACCTTGCTTGAACATGAGCGCCAACAATCTCTAACCGGCGATGACAAGGAGCCTAGATTATGAGCCGTACCGTATTTTGCCAACGCCTTCAAAAAGAAGCTGATGGCCTTGATTTTCAACTCTACCCTGGTGAGCTGGGTAAGCGTATTTATGACAATATTTGCAAAGAAGCCTGGGCGGAATGGCAAAAGAAGCAAACCATGCTGATCAATGAAAAGAAGCTCAATATGATGGATCCTGAGCACCGTAAAGTCATTGAACAAGAAATGGTCAACTTTTTGTTTGAGGGAAAAGACGTGCAAATCGATGGATATGTACCGCCCGAAGCGTAAATTACGCGGTGTCGCCCACACCTAGGCGGCTTGACCACAGCAACGCACCCGCATTGTGTTAAGCTCAGTGCGGGTGTTTTTTATCCAAATGCAATCAAAGATGACACGAAAACTCTGTTTGTTAGTGTGCTGCTGTAGCGCATTGCTCGTCGGCTGTAGCCGAGAGAGCGTAGAAAAGTATGTGGGGGTGGACTACCAAACCACCAACCGCTTCGCTCAAAATCTGGCACCGATCCCTGGGCAGTTTGAAAAAGACATCGACGCGCTAAACCAGCTTATCAGCCAATTTACGGGCAAAATAGAAGTACGCTGGGGCGAAGATCAAGTCTTTGTCTCTGGTAAACGCGATTACGTCAAATACACCGATAACTACAAAAGTCGCGCGCGTATCGACTTTGAGCGCGGCGTGATCCAAGTAGAAACCGTGGCCACTGACGATCCGAAAGATCACCTCAGACAAGCCATTGTCACCACCCTATTAACCCCCCGAGATCCTGCCTCTGTGGATCTTTACTCTGCCGCCAAGGTCCCCCTGACAGGGCGCCCGTTTCTCGAAGGACAAGTGGTTGATCACGAGGGTAAAGCTATCACCTGGGAATGGCGTGCTAACCGCTTTGCCAATTACCTGATTGACCAGCGTTTGAAAAAGAAAAAAGTACGCTTTCAAAACATGTATTTTGTCACTATCCCCATGGTAAACGATCATGCTGCCCAACGAAGCTACCAGTATGCCGATATTGTCCGCCGAGCCTCTGAGCGTTACGGTATCTCTGAAAAACTCATTTACGCCATCATTAAAACAGAGAGCAGCTTTAACCCGTATGCCGTCAGCTGGGCCAATGCGTATGGCTTGATGCAAGTGGTGCCGAAAACGGCCGGACGTGACGTATTTAAACTGGTCAAGAAACGTGGCGGGCAACCCTCTCCGAAATACCTTTTTGACCCAGAAAAAAATATCGATACAGGCACCGCCTATTTTTACATATTGAAAAATCGCTATTTAAAGGCGGTGCGAGACCCACTCTCTCTGCACTACAGCATGATCTCTGCCTATAACGGTGGCACGGGGAATGTACTGCGCACGTTTGACCGAGATCGTCGCCGAGCCATGCAGGATTTAAATAAGCTAAGACCTAACCAGGTATTTTGGGCACTCACTCATCGCCACCCCTCTTCGGAGTCGCGGCGCTATTTACAAAAGGTAACCCGTTATCAAAAAGAGTTCGTTAAACTGCCCTAGTGAACCGCGTTTGTTATCGGTTTTTTGCGTGTTTTTATCGCACTTCGCTGCCTTTTTATCCAAACAATGCGATATCCAGACTTTTTTCAAAAAAACAGTTGACGGTGAGACCGAAAATCCGTTTAATAGCGCCCCGTTAGCCCGGATAGCTCAGTCGGTAGAGCAGGGGATTGAAAATCCCCGTGTCGGTGGTTCGATTCCGCCTCCGGGCACCATATAATGAAATAATGGTGTGACACACAGTATTTCGCGATTTGTGTGCCGGCTTAGCTCAGTTGGTAGAGCAACTGACTTGTAATCAGTAGGTCGCCAGTTCGACTCCGGCAGCCGGCACCATTGCCTCGATAGCTCAGTTGGTAGAGCAGGGGATTGAAAATCCCCGTGTCGGTGGTTCGATTCCGCCTCGAGGCACCATTATTCCCCCATAGTTCAGTTGGTAGAACGGCGGACTGTTAATCCGTATGTCACTGGTTCGAGTCCAGTTGGGGGAGCCACATAAAGAAAACGCTAGCCGAAAGGTTGGCGTTTTTTTTTGTTTGGCTATCGCCAAATATGTCACTGGGCTAGGCGCCCCCGTTGAGTCCAGTTGGGGGAGCCACATAAAGAAAACGCTAGCCGAAAGGTTGGCGTTTTTTTGTTCTAACCAAATAGCCCCTTACAAGCGATCCTCGTGATTCAGTTCTATCACTCCGTTACCGACCCCTTCTCAATTTAAAAACCACGTCTACCCGTCTCCCCTCATCACTATAGGTCACCTTGTCACAGATTGAGCGCACCAAGGTTATCCCACGTCCAGACAAACTATCCGCATCATGGTTTTTTTTATGTAACTGATGCTCAAAATCAAAGCCGTTACCGCTATGGGTTAACCCCATCATGAAATAGTTTTCTGCGGGTTGATAGGCCAACTCGAGCAATATGTAATGCTCATCACTCAACGCTGAGAGTCTTTCTTGACGCTGAATAAAATAATGAAACAGACCATCCACATCGTTTTTTTCTACCGCCTGCATACCTAAAATGCCGTAGTCTAATGCATTGGTGATAAGTTCAGAGGCAACAGTGCAAATGAGATCTAAATCCGTGCTCTCACCAACAATACCTTTGACACGTCCACGCAAGTCCGTGATTAGATCGGCCTCTTTTAATAAATGCGTATCAAACGTGATCTGCGCGGTGGAGGGTACAATCGAGTATGGCTGTAAGACGTCTTCCTCATCCTGACGTTGAGGACACTCGATGGGAAAGGCCAGTTCGAGCATAGACACATCGTCCGTCACCCCAGCTTCCCCCGCAAAAGCAGTCAGCGTACGCTGAGTTTGCGCGATCAGGCTTCCTTGGCAGCCACTCAAGGTACGAATAAGCCCGACTTCCCCCAACTGCTTGCCTGTATGATTACGCGCTTCTATCACCCCATCAGTGGCAAAGAATAAGCGTTGACCCGGCTTTAATTGCAACCGAGTGATGGTAGCATCAAATTGACCTCGTCCTTGCGCGCCTAGAGCCATATGACGCCCCTGATAAGCGGTAAGCACCTGTCCGTACTGGTCCAAACAATATGCATCCGGCAATCCGCCACTCCAAAAGTTAACGCTTAAGCCGTCAGGCATCACTTCAAGCAAGACACTCGCAAGCAGCGTACCGACCGGCATAAAGCTACGAATATGCTCATTTATTTCAATGGCGATATCACCGACAGGTAAACCACGACGAGCCGTTGCAATAAAGGTTTTCACAGCAGGAATCGTGCTTATCGCCGCAGGGAGACCATGCCCCGTCGCATCCGCAATCATGATATACAGCCCCCCTAGTGGACGATGTAGGACCATGGTTACATCGCCATTAAAGAGACTGAATGCCCCCGAGAAGGCGTTAATACCAGGGACACCATCAACATTAAAAGACATCAAGCGCTCAAAGATCTGACTGGCCATCGCGTGTTCGTATACCGTTGTTTCCTGGAACTGCTTGAGTTGGTCTCGTTGATGACTCACTTCTCGAAATAAACGAATATGGCGAAAATGGGTGCGAATTTTGGCGATAAGTGCTGCGATATCGACTGGTTTATTGAGAAAATCGTCACCGAACTCAAGGCACTTGGTAAGGGTATTCTGCTCATCAACTCCAGTGAGAAAAACAATCGGTAGAAGCGTTTGTGGGTGCCGCCCTCGTATCTCAGCGGCCATCTCAAAACCATTTATTTTAGGCATATTGACGTCAGAGATAATTAAATCAGGAAACATCCCTGGATCTACTTTTTCTAACATACTCAATGCTTCACACCCATCCATTGCCAGGATAATATTGTCCGCTTCGTCCTTTAACGCTGCGGCGATGTAGTGCAACAAAGCTGGCTCGTCATCGACCACTAACACGTTCATAAGCGCTCACCCATATGTTCACTCAATACGAAACTTTTTTTCAAATTTAGCGATAAAGAGAACATGCTTGATCGCATCTGGACAATTAATAAGCCTTATTTCCCCATCGGATTTTTTTAAGTAATCTTGCATATTAAGAAGAATACCAAGCCCTGCGCTATCCATATAAGTTGCTTCACGTAAATCAACCACTATGTCTTCATTATTAAGATCGACATAAGCCTCTCGCATTTCCTGAACTAAAGCGAAGTTAAACTCCCCTTTAATTTTCAAAACGGCCTGCTTTCCTCCAGGCGTCATTTCACGTTTAATCCTCATACATAATCCTCAAAAAAGTTCGATATCGCCTTCATCAATAGATTGTTGTTTGGCAGGCGCACGTGCGGCCGACCCTGCTTTTTGTTCAATGTCATTAATCTGATTATTCAATGTGTGCCAATCAATATTATCTTCTGACATTGTTTCGACAATTAACGCATTTAACTCCTCTAATATGTGTAGATTATCGAGTATGTGCCCGCCTTGTTGCGAAATAATGTCTGCGAACTGCAGGTTTTTGATACAGGAATTAATTTCTCTTTGAACATGTTCACCCAGTGTGGATACACGCTCAATTTCTTTTCCGACTTCCTCATTCACCTCTTTCACCCCCTCAAGCAAAGAATCAATATAATCCTTCGAACGAATTGACTCCGTCATATCGAGTGAGGCGATTTCACCAACAGTATCCTTGGTTTTATCAACACTTTCCTGAGCTAAGTTGATGTGTTTATGAATTTCAGTATTCAGATCTGTCGCTTTGATTGCTAACGATCGAACTTCTTGTGCAACCACCGCAAAGCTACGCCCATTTTCCCCAGCTCGTGCTGCTTCTATTGCTGCATTCAGTGCCAATAAGTTGGTTTGATCAGACATCGCCTGAACATCATCTAATAGCTTAAAGACCTCGTTGAGCTTACTCGACATATCTTCAATGGTATAAATGGATGACACACTTTTATCGCTCACCTTCACCATGATATCGATATAACTATCAATCGCTTTCTCGGTGGCAGGCAATACTTTCGCCAAACTGTACTCACTTTCATCATTATGGAGTAATTCATTCGCCATCTTAGTGGCTGTATTGACTTGGTCGCGACAAGCACTTTGCATGGTAAAAAAGCTGCTATTGAGGCTTTCTACCGAATTATCAATGACCTCACGCTGGCGTGCCAATTGCTCTCGGATCGGCACAAGTTCAATCGAGAGGATATGATGGATTCGCCGCAGTATTTGTTCCGGTGCCCCCTTTTTCACCATCTCATTATCTTGTTCAGGGAGAGAGGTTTGTTGGCGAAGCAGGATAAGCTGCAGAACCATGAGTGCCATAACCAACACCGCTAACACTCCGGCCTGCCAGGTCATTGACCAAAGTGCAAAGCCGCCAACGCCTAGTACCACAAGTATCGGTGACCAAATAAGCGCATTACGATGACTTTCCATAAATGGCCTCCACTAGAAAATTCGCAACCTCAGATAAACACAGTGTTTGACTCACACCACCCAGCTCAATCGCAACTCGAGGCATCCCCCATACCACTGAGCTCGCCTGATCTTGAGCCGCCGTGAGCGCGCCTTGCTGATACATTTGTAATAAACCATTCGCACCATCTCTGCCCATGCCGGTTAGGATCACACCAATAGATTTTTCGCCGACCGACTCCGCGATAGAAGAAAACATCACATCGACCGATGGACGATGCCGCTCAACCGGATCACTGCCGGACAGTTGGCAATAAAGGTGTCCCTGTCGATTGATAACCGTTAAATGTTTATCGCCGGGGGCAACGTAAACATGCCCCTTAATTAAAGGCATACGATCGACGGTGACTTCTTCAACATGTAAACGACAAGCTCGATCCAGCCGTTTGGCAAAAGGCCCACAAAATGCAGCTTTAATATGTTGAGTCACTACAATCGGAGGCATATGTTCAGGCAGACGCTCAAGCACACCCCGCAAGGCTTCCGTCCCGCCTGTCGATGCACCAATCGCGATAATATTGATCCCCTGACGGTTGTAATGGTGCCGATTAAGTGTGACGTTAGGTTGCTTACTCCATATCGTTTGTCCCACATTGGCTTGCGCAGCCGCTTTGACTTTACTGACTAGTTCATCGCGTTCTTGAGTCATTGCCGTTGCGATATTGACGGAGGGTTTAGGTACATAATCCACCGCACCAAGCTCCAATGCCGATAATGTGGCATCCGCCCCGTGTTGAGTCAGTGTTGACACCATAATCACTGGCATAGGCCGTAAACGCATCAGGTTTTTTAGAAACTGAATACCATTCATTTTGGGCATTTCCACATCCAAAGTGAGGACATCTGGGTTCAGTTTTTTGATTTTTTCGCGTGCTTCATAAGGATCAGAGGCCGCGCCCACCACTTCTAGCGATGAGTCACTCTCTAGACATTCTCTAATTAGGGTGCGGTAGAGGGGAGAATCATCCACTATCAACACCTTATAGCGGTATTGACTCATTAAAATAGCTCCACATCTTGGTCATCTTCGCCACTGCTGAAAGATTCTTGCAGTAAGCGCTGATTATATTGTGTTTCTTCCGCCACCAGCTCTTGTTGACTGAGTGATTGAATTTTCTTCACCCAAGCTTTGCCTGTCCGTGGCTCAAATAAAACGCGACGAGGGAAGCTCTGTCCTAAGTCTTCTGAGATAAGAGGTAGTTGTTCATTGGCAACATACTGGCGAACAAAGTCAATATTCTTGCTACCGATCGCAATATTTTGCCCCATAATATTCCCTCCACCAAAAAGTTTGACACGCAAACGATTTTTAATCGCGCCCTGTTGAAGCAAGGAATTAATTAATATTTCCATCGCATAATTTCCATAACGGGCAGCAAGAGATAAATATTGCTCGGGACTCCACGGTTGTTGCCCATCTTCATTTTTAAGCGGCAACATAAAATGATTCATCCCCCCCACGCGAGATAAAGGATCCCAAATACAGGCAGCAATACATGAGCCAAGCCCCGTTGCAATGAGCTCATCGTCCGAACTCACATAAACATCTCCCGGCTTTAACTTCACCATATGCTTACCATGCTCAGGACTGAAAAAACGTTTCAGTGTTTTCTCTTGCGCATGGTGATGTAACTCCAATGCTTGATGCATATCACTCCCGTTTTCGGTACATGGTATGGCCCAAGTTTTCAAATTTATCTGCCATTTTTCCGATCCCCTCGGAATGGCCAATGAACAAAACGCCCCCAGGTGTCAGTTGATGCCAAAAACGCTCTATCAGCCATTGCTGTGTGTCACGCTCAAAGTAAATCATCACATTACGACAGAAGATCGCGTCCATTGTCTGCTTGTGAGGCCAATCTCCCTTAAGGTTTAACTGTTTAAAGCTAATGGCATCACGTAATGTTTGCTTCGCTTTAAACAAGTCTTGCTTCACGCCTTTCCCTTTTAAAAAACCCTCTTTTAAATAGGCTTTAGGGATCGTATGTGCCACCTCAAGACTATAAGTTCCATTATTTGCGGTGTTCAGCACTTGCGTATCGAGATCAGTCGCCAATATTTGCACATCAAGTTGTCCTCCATTTAGCATCCCATGCCCTGAAAGCACCGCAGCGATGGTGTAAGGTTCCTCACCCGTCGAACAACCGGCCGACCAAATCCGGATACGCTTTTTCTTTGCTTGTTGCCACTGGGGGATCAACTGATGCGCTAAAAATTCAAAATGATGACGTTCGCGAAAGAACTGCGTTTTATTGGTCGTTAACGCATTGATAAACGCCACACGTTCATCCATGCTTCGCTCCACCATCGCGAAATAGTCATCAAAGTTCGCCATACCAGTGCGGCGCAAGCAACGAACCAAACGTCCATACACCATGCTTTTCTTCTTATCTGCGAGAAAAATCCCCGTCTCATCAGACATAAATTGCTGCACATATTTGAAGTGACGTGAGCTAAAGTCGTAGGTACTCGTAGAGGAAGCGCTAACTGGTGTACTCACCCTTAAAATTCCTCCCACTCATCACTCAATTCAGAGCCGGAAGACTTCCTAGTATTCACTGCTTTTAAACGCGTTGACGACGCATCGCCATTACGGTAAAGGTCAGTCTGTCCCTTGGTGCTTAACGTGGCAGAGTGCGTGGGTGTATGTTTATGCTTAACACTGGAAGGCTGGATATTTGCTAGCTTTTCGGCATCTATATCCACTTGGAAGAAGCCAATCAGATTGATTAACTCGGCGCCTTCTTCACGCATCGATTGACTCGATGCAGCAGCCTCTTCTACCAGAGCGGCGTTTTGCTGGGTCATTTGGTCCATTCTTGCCACTGAACGAGTGATTTCATCAATCCCCGTCGCTTGCTCTTGGCTTGCCGCATTGATCTTATCAATCAATTGAGAGACTTCAGACACCGATGCAACGATCTCTTCCAGCATGTCACCTGATTCATCGACCAACTTCGAACCTTGTGTCACTTTTTCGACGCTATCTTTGATCAAGTCTTTGATTTCTTTGGCTGCTCCAGCACTACGTTGAGCGAGATTTCGCACTTCGCCGGCAACCACAGCAAAACCTCTTCCTTGTTCGCCCGCTCGCGCTGCTTCAACAGCCGCATTCAAGGCGAGAAGGTTGGTTTGGAAGGCTATTTCATCAATCACTCCAATGATATCGGCTATTTTTTTACTCGCATCGTTGATTTCCGACATCGCTTCAACGGTTTCCTTAACAACATCGCCACCTTTTCGTGCCTTTTCACTCGCTTTCGACGACAAGCTATTCGCCGATGCAGCACTCTCCGCATTTTGCTTCACGGTCGCTGTCATTTCTTCCATACTGGCAGCCGTTTCTTGCAAATTAGCGGCTTGTTCCTCGGTACGCTCACTAAGATCGTTGTTCCCTTCGGCAATTTCTGCTGATGCCGATGCCACCCGCGCAGACGAATGCGTTATCTTCTCAACCATGTTGCGCACATTATTGATAGAGGCATTCACTGCTTGACTGAGATCTTCAAAGTCACCTTTGTAATCCTCAGGCATATTGGTTTTTAAATCCCCTTTAGACACACCACGCATGACACGGATACATTCATTGAGCGGATCCATAAAGCTATCGAGTAACTGGTTAATGCCTTTCCCTAACTTAGCCATTGAACCACGGTATTTACTGGTTTCCATCCGATCGCTTAAATTACCGTTGGCGGCTTTAGCGATTAACCTCTCAACCTGGCGCTGACCATCCATTTGCTCGGTAATATCTTCCCACTGCAATGCGGGGCCAATGTATTCATCATCGTCGTCATAGAGCGCTATACAGTTAAGTGAGAATTCCAATTCACCGACGGTAATTTCTGCCCTAAATGGCATACGGTCTGGATTCGCAATAACCGATTGCTGATGCGCCGGGTTTTTATGGAATTGGTCAATACTGGTGCCCACCAACTTATTGGCAGAGAAGCCGGGAAATATCTCGCGCATTTCATCTTCACGGCTATTAAATAGTTCGATTACGGCTGGGTTGAGGTAGCGGATGATGCCGTCTTTATCCGCCAGCATGACATTGGTCGTCATCCCTTCAACAACCGCTGCGAGCAATGAACGCTCCGACTCTTTGCTCCGTCGTTCGGTCACATCCCGCCACTCAATCGCCGTACCAGCATGTTTACCCTGCCGGTCATAACTGGCAGTGGCATGGAATTCAAAACGCGCACCTTTAAATCGAATATCGCGATTAATCGGCATGTTGTCAGCCGAAAGGAATGTGTCGTTTTGAAGTTGTGGAAAGAGGTAATCAATGTGCTTGCCCAGAATGTCATCGCGATTTGCTACAAACGCACTGTTTTTAGTCCGGAAGGTTTTCTCATGCTGCTTGCACAGCTTTACCGCTTGCTCGTTGACATGAGTGATTTCACCATGAAGCCCGAGCAACACAAAGGCACTATGGGTATTATCAAGCGCCCCTTTTAACCGTTGATGTTCTTCATTTTGGTGCGCACGGGCCGTCACATCACACAGTTCAATGCTATACCCTTGTCCTTCGCCTATTTTACTGGCGGAAACGCGCAGCTTCCCGGCCCCCAGTTCGATCGTTTGCACAGACGGCTTCTCATCGACCAACTGCAGCCATTTTTGATAGTCCACAAGATCCGCCGGTAACACCGCACTCATCGGTTGACCAAACAGCACGTCACTTTGCGCTGAAAACTCGACATTCCCGTGTTCTCGAATCGCCGTTTGATAACACTGCAAAAGCTGCAGCGCACGCCGATTAACCAAGGTAATTGTCTGCTGGCTATCGAGCATAACCAGGGCAGCAGGCGCGACATTGAGTGCCGCTAATAATTGCACATTCTGCTGGGTCTGTTGGTTGTCTTTCGTTACTTCCCTTTTAAACCAAGCCATATTTTAGTCCTCGTTTGCGCTTTCGGGTTGTGCGCTTTGCTGTAAATGATCAAAGTCGAACAACTGTTCCAGATTAATCAACACCATATGTCTATCATTCACTGACGCAATGCCTTCCATGTACCACTCTTCTCGTCGGTGTAATCCCGGTGGCGCTTTGATTTGTCTTGTTTCCAGGTTATGTACTTCGGCCACCGCATCGACCACAATTCCCAAAGATACGCCTCGATGATTACGCACGATGATAATCACACTCATTGCGGTCAACGTTGCGGGGGGCATACCGAAGCACTGGCGAATATCCATGATCGGGATGTATTCACCTCGTAGTTCTAGGACCCCTAGCATTTGCGGCAAAGAGTTTGGTATACGACGCACTTCAGACCACCCTCTCACCTCTTTTACATCGAGAATGTGTATACCGTATTCCTCATCCTCGAGGAGAAAGCTTAAGTATTCTCGTGATTGCCCCATGCTCTTCACCTATATCCACCGTTCGATACGCAGTAACTCATCAACATTGACTAATGACATCACGCGCTCTCCGACATTGAGCAATCCACTCACGTAAGCAATGACCTGTGAATCCCCAATCGGTGGCATGATTTGCCCTTCCCCGTGATCCACCACATCGGAAACCGCATCGACCACCACTCCCATGATTTTATGGTTAGCCGCTTCACTCGCACGTAGTACCAACACCACCGTTTCGCGATGATAATCCACTTGCTGAGTATCAAAGCGGAGGCGTAAATCCATGACAGGGACGATCATGCCGCGAAGGTTGATAACCCCTAAAATAAACGCAGGTGAACGAGGCAGTAGAGTGGGCTTTTCCCAAACACGGATTTCTTCAACCGTTTGGATATCCACCCCATATAGTTCGCCATCCAATTCAAAGCTCAAATAGTCACTGCCTTGTAACCGATCTACACGATCGTCAATATCGAGCACCTCATCGGGTTCCATCACTGTCTGCATACCCCCTCCTTATGCCGCTGCAATATGCCCATTCGCATCGCTGACACGGGCTAAAAACTGAGTAATCAGTCCTTGAACATCTAAAATAAGAGAGACGGAACCGTCACCTAAAATGGTGGCGCCGGAAATACCGGTGACGCGCGCATAATTCGATTCAAGACTTTTTATCACCACTTGTTGCTGTCCTAATAATTCGTCGAGTAGAAGGCCAACTTTCTTATCACCCGCCTCGACCAAACACAGCAATTTTTTATCCAAGTCATCCCCACAGCTTCCCAGCTCAAACTCTTCTTTGAGGCGTAAAATGGGAATATTTTCCTCTCGAAGTCGATATAGCTGCACGCCAGACGCCGTTTTTACCTGCTGGCTATCAATCTGCAGTGACTCAATAATTGAAATAAGTGGAACAACGTAAACTTGCCCCCCCACTTTGACTAATTGGCCATCTAAAATCGCTAACGTGAGCGGTAAGCTAATTTTGAATGAACTGCCATTTTCTGGTGCGGATTGCACATCAATATTGCCGCCCAACTGCTCAATATTACGCCGTACGACATCCATCCCTACACCACGTCCAGAGACATCAGACACCTGATCTGCTGTCGAGAAACCAGGGGCAAAAACGAGGTTAAACACATGAGAATCAGTCAATTCATTGAGCGGAATATCTTCAGAGATGAGCCCCTTATCTAAGGCTTTTTGCCAAATTTTTTCTTTATTGAGCCCAGCCCCATCATCGCTCACTTCGATGACAATCGATCCGCCTTGGTGGTAGGCATTAAGATGAACCATCCCGATTTCTGGTTTGCCTTTTTGGGCGCGCACTTCGGGAGTTTCTAACCCATGATCAATGGCATTCCTTACCAAGTGAACCAAAGGATCAGAGATACGCTCTAACACGGTTTTATCAAGCTCGGTACTCTCCCCTTCAATGACCAGTTCGACACGCTTACCCAGTTGCAACGACAGATCTCGGATCAAACGAGGAAAGCGATTGAAAGCAAAACTGATCGGGAGCATGCGAATATCCAGCACACTCTCTTGTAGCTCTTTAGTATTGAGCATGAGTTGCTCAAGCCCAGATTGAAGCTGCTCGAGCCGTTCAGGCGAAAAATCACTACTCAGCTCAGCGAGCATCGATTGGGTAATGACCAGCTCTCCCACTAAGTTGATCAAATTATCAACTTTGTCGATTTCCACCCGGATGGAAGAAACATTCGCCTCACTTTTAGCGGGCGGTTTATGGGTCTTTTTCGCGGTAGGTTTTGGCTCAGTCGGCGTGGTAGGAGACACCTTATTATCGTCTTCAGGTTCGGGTGGTTGAGGCGACGAGGTCGGTTCAATCACCTCCACTTCGGCGTCAGTTCCCTGGGGCTCATCCGTTCGAGTAATAAGCAGCTCACATTCATCTTCTACCCACTCGAAGATCGCTTCTATCTCATCAAGCGGCACGTGACCGTCGACACGAATATGCCACTGTAGGTATAACTGTTCAGGATTCAGACTATCAAAATCGGGAAGACAAGAGGGATCGCAGCTGACATCAGCCCCCCCTGGCAAGGCATGGATCTCACGCAAGATACGTACGGGATCATTGCCAGAAAACAGCATATCGGGATGCGGTGTAAACGTGATCGACCACTCTTCTGTCCCGCTTGTAACCGGAACGGAGGGCGATGTCTCTTTTGTCACTGGCGTTCCCGATGTTTGGGACGGATCACTGCCCATGATATCGTTTAGCGCCGCCGTCACTGCATCCCGTTCACTTTTGTCGTACTCAGTATTATTTTCGTACGATTCCAGCATCGCGAGAATACAATCACCACCGCGCAACAACACATCAATGGTGTGGCCATCCAATTGCCGCTTCCCCTCTCGCGACTCATCAAGTAGGGTTTCCATATCATGGGTGAAGTGGCTAATCTCATCGAGATTAAACGTCGCTGCGCCTCCTTTAATTGAGTGCGCCGCACGGAAAATGGTGTTGATGGACTCAAGATCAGTGTTTTCCGGATCCAGAGCTAGGAGCTCACGCTCCAACACTTCAAGATTCTCGCGGCATTCTTCATAAAAGATACGCCGCAGCTGGTCCATATCCATGGCCATATCACCCTCCGTTGATGCGCCTTACAACACGCGCTGTAGTGTTTTTAGCAAGGTATCTGGATTAAACGGCTTAACAATCCAGCCAGTCGCGCCAGCCGCTTTCCCCGCTGACTTTTTCTCGGCGGAGGCTTCCGTCGTGAGCATCAGTATGGGCGTGAATTTATACTGCTGAACGCCCCTCACTTGCCGTACAAACTCAAGGCCATCCATTATTGGCATGTTTACGTCTGAAATAATCAGATCAAATTTTTTGGCCTTCGCTTTACGCAGTGCGTCAGCTCCGTCATTGGCCGTTTCAACTTGATAACCTGCATCTTTCAACGTGTGGCTAACCATCTGTCGAATGGATACTGAATCATCCGCTGCTAGTATATTTGCCATCCTCTTACTCCAACTCCATGTATCAAGTGTTTAACTTTAATAGTGAGGTCATGCCTGCGTGTTGAGCCGCGGCATACAAACAGTCTGGAACATTGCGCCACTGCCACTCTTTACACGCAATCACCATACTGAGTAGTAACTGAAGCCCTGCACTATCCACACGGCTAAGCTTAGCCGCATCAACTTCACATACTTCGCCACTCGCTATTTGGCTGGCAAGCTCGTCCTTTATCAGTTGTACCTGTGTGATATCTAGCCACTCCCCCAGCTCAATACGCATAATTTGGATTACCCTAACCTGTTGTAAAAAAAGACACGTTATCCAGCCACAGAAATAAGTGTAGCAATAATTAGTCACATGGCTTTTTTTCAACCTTGTTTTTAGTGTTCCTTTTCAATATCCCAGAGAAAAAAACGCAGTGTTACGTTATTTTTTAAATAAAAAACAGCAAGTTAAATAAACCGTTGGTATTGCGGTGATAAAAAACAATCTGTGTCTCTTTTACTGTTCATCCAAAAGAACGAGGAAAATCACAAAACACAGGGACAACATGAAAATAAGAATGGAAATTATTTGTCATGAAAAAGAAGACGTTAAAATTACTTTGACATGATGAAGTTAATGCTATTTAATACCCGCCTTGGCCCGGATAGCTCAGTCGGTAGAGCAGGGGATTGAAAATCCCCGTGTCGGTGGTTCGATTCCGCCTCCGGGCACCATATTTAAGAAAAATCCCTGCTCACACGAGTGGGGATTTTTTATGCCGACACCGTGTCGGTGACCTTGCAGGTCGCGATCTATTCCGCCTCCGGGCACCCTATACAGAAAAGCCCTGCTCAAACGAGCGGGGCTTTTTTATGCTAGTCTAATAACTTAGTCTTTCTATCGTGACGCATAAACTCATGGATCGAGTGTCATATTCTCATGTCGACAAATAGCATCAAACTTTCTACCGAAAGGCTTCAAGCTGGCCTCTATATTAAGCTCCCGCTTAAGTGGCGCGATCACCCTTTCATGCTTAACCGCTTTCAGATAGAAAGTGACGCCCAAGCCAAGGTAATACGCTCACTACCAGTAAGCTTTGTTTACTACTACCCTGATAAAAGTATTGCCTCTCCCTTGCCAGCGTTGTCTGAAAAAAAAGATAACGCTGATCAGGTTGATCCTAATGCAGTCAGCCGCAAAAAAGAGGAAATGGAGCGGGAGAAACAAAAGCAAATTGAAGAGCAACGCCGATTTCGAGCACGCATACAAAAGGTTCAAAAACATTATCAACGCTCAATGGCCCAACTACGCGCCATTAATATGAAAGCTTCAAACCGTCCACAAGCGGCTAACGAGGATGTGCGCATGTTAGTTGATAGCATGATGGTGTTTGGTAGCGAATCCGCTGTCACGCTACATCTGATGGATGATCCTACATTGGCAGAGGATATGTATGCGCATTCGCTGAATGTGGCAGTATTAGCACTGATGCTCGCACGCAGTCATGACTATGATAACAATAAAATACGCGCGCTCCTCACCGGAGCGGTATTGCATGATATCGGCACCAAAAAAGTACCGTCAGCCATTGTCCGAAAAAAAGAACGCCTGACCGATCCAGAGATGAACTATTATCGCCAACACGTGAATTACGGCACTGAGCTGATCGCGGAAATGGATGAATGTACACCTGACGTCAAAATTATCATCGAACAACACCATGAGTTTGCCAACGCCAGTGGTTTCCCAAAAGGGTTATGCGGTGACGATATTGACGAGGTAGCTCAAATTGTTGGCATGGTTAATTTTTTCGATAGGCTCTGTCGGCCCCAATTCGGAGCTCCGGTTCGTATGCCTTTTGCCGCTTTATCGCATCTATTTAAAGACAATAAAGCCAAGTTTAATCCACGGTTACTGGCCTTATTTGTAAAAATGATGGGGGTATACCCTCCAGGGACGGTGGTAAAACTGTCGAATGAGGACGTGGGTATCATTATTTCAGTCAATAGCTCAGCGCTGTTAAAACCGAACGTGATGATTTATGACCCGGATATTCCTTCGGATCAAGCCACCATTATTGATATGCGCGATAGTGAACTAGAGATAGACACCGCTGTGCCTATCTCTAAGTTGCCAGAGGAAGTGAGGGAATACCTAAAACCACGCACCCGAATCTCTTACTTTATGGATGCTGACGGCTAAGAAGCGACGGCTGCGGATCAGTCGCCGCTGATATCTGCTTTGTCAGCCTTATCGGCAGCGCGGAGAAGATCAACCGTTAAGTTATCGATTAAACGTGTATTACCAAGATAGGCGGCCACTAAAATCACGGCTTGACGACTTTCTTCGCTAATCTGTGCAAGTGAGGAGGCGTCACGAATATAGAATTCGTCTGGCTTTAACCCAGCCGCACGCAACTGATCGTGGGCATCTTCAATCAGATCATCCAGATCGCGGCGCCCATTACGCATCTGTGCACTCATCCAACGCATGGTTTTTGCCAGTACTGGCGCACGTTGGCGTTCATCGACCGTCAAATTGTTGTTGCGAGAGCTCATCGCTAGGCCATCACTTTCACGCACCGTCGGTACACCGATAACCTCAATGGGCATGGCCATATCAGCCACCAATTTACGGATCACCGCAAGTTGCTGAAAGTCTTTTTCGCCAAAGCAGGCAATACTCGGCTGAACCAAGTGAAATAGTTTACTCACCACGGTAGCAACGCCACGAAAATGGCCGGGACGAGATGCCCCTTCAAGCATGATTGACAGCTTTGGCACCTCAACCGTTGTGTGTGCTTCAACCCCTTGCGGATACAAGGTGTCAGGCGTGGGTGTGAACACAAGATCCACCCCTTCTTCGCGTAACTGGGTTAAGTCTTCATCCAGTGTACGTGGATAGTTAGCCAGATCGTCTGCCCGGTCAAATTGCATCGGGTTAACGAAAATACTCACCACCACAATATCGCCCTGCTCTCGGGCTTTACGGACCAAGGTTAAGTGACCTTGGTGTAAATTACCCATGGTCGGAACAAACGCAATGCGTTTATCCATCTTTTTCCACTGGCTAACCTGATCGCGCAGTAGCGCAACCTCAGAAATCACCTGCATACTCGGTCTCTCTATTTAAACGTGTGGGCGGGACCGGGAAATTCGCCACTCGCCACTTCTTGCACATACTGGGCAACCGCTTCTCGGGCATCTCCGGTTTCTGCCAAGTAGTTTTTCGAGAATTTGGGCATGTAATTAGCCGATACGCCGAGCATATCATGCATGACCAAAATCTGACCATCTGTGTCACCGCCTGCGCCAATACCAATGACAGGCACCGATACGGTCTCAGTGATCCGTTTCGCTAACGAGGCTGGTACGCATTCGAGTACAATCACTTGCGCTCCCGCCTGCTCAAGGGCGACGGCATCAGCCAGCATTTGCTCCGCTTTGTCGTCATCACGACCTTGAACACGAAAACCGCCAAAAATATTCACCGATTGTGGTGTAAGCCCTAAGTGAACACAGACAGGGACTGCGCGCTCAGTCAGCATTTTAACGGCATCCACCAACCATGATCCGCCTTCAATCTTGACCATGTTCGCGCCCGCTTTCATTAATTCAGCCGCATTAGCGCAGGCCTGCTCAGGGGTCGCACAGCTCATAAACGGCATATCTGCCATCAGAAGGCTATTCGGGCTTCCTGTTCGCACACAACGTGTATGATAAGCCAACTCGGCAACAGAGACCGACAGCGTATCGCTTTTACCTTGAAGGACCATGCCTAACGAGTCGCCAACAAGCAATACAGGCACATCCTGTTGCTCAAACAGTTGAGCAAAGCTCGCATCATAGGCGGTCAAAGATGCAAACTTTTGTCCTTGTTGCTTCCATGTAATCAGATCGGTAATTGTGATTTTTTTCATTGTATCTCCCAAAGCCTGAAACTGGGGCCCACCGGTTAAGCGTGATCGCTGATACGGGTTAAGCCGTTGCAATCAATGCGCGTCAGGCACGCGGCGAGAGTGCTGCCGTCTGGCAAACACAAGTCGGGGGCAATATCGGCAAGTGGATAAAGCACAAATTCGCGTTCTTTCATGCCGTAGTGTGGCACTGTCAGTCGCGGGTGCTCGATAACACGGTCACCATAGAGCAGAATATCAAGATCCAAGGTTCTTGGTCCCCAACGTTCTGCTTTGCGCTTCCTGCCATAATTAAGCTCAATGGCTTGCGTTGCATTCAATAGTGTCAAAGGGTCGAGGTGGGTGTCCAGCGCGGCAACTGCATTGACATAGTCAGGCTGATCCGCGGGCCCCATCGGCCGACTGGTATAAAGAGGAGAGACGGCCACAAAGAGACTTTGCGGCAGTGCTTTTAACGCAGCAATCGCCTGTTCCGCTTTTTTTACTGGCTCACCGAGATTGCTGCCAATGGCGATGTACACCCGGTTCATGCGTCTGAGTTTGACTGTGGTTTACGCCGACGTGGCGGTGCTTTACGACGGCGTGACTTAGGTTTACGCGTATTACTGGTTTTATTGATCGCACGCACCATTTTTTGGCGGCCCCCCTGGTCCGCTCGCTGGAAGTCTCGCCACCACGCGCAAAGAGCCTCCGCTTCATCCCCTTCTACGGCTCCCCGCATTTCCAGCAGATCAAAGGCGGCTCGGAACTTTTTCTCATCTAGCGTTTTGAAGGCACGCGCCCCTGTACGACGGGTCATACGCATCTGTAATTGCCATACTTCTCGCACCATGGCGGTGAAACGGCGTGGGACAGCAATGGTTTTAACTTGTTCATCAACAATGTCGCTGGCCGCTACCATGAAGGCATCGTAATAACTAAGCCCACTTTCGGATGCCATTTCTTCAGCACGTGTCACCAACGGATACCAAAGCATCGCCGCGAACAAGAAAGCCGGGTTAATTCTCTGATCGTTAACAACGCGCTTATCGGTTGAGCGTAACACCTGCTCAAGCATTTGCTCAGTTTGGCTAGTTTGAGCCTCGGTAAAATGAGCGGCCACTGCGGGGAAGAGTTGCTGAAACAAGTTATACTCACGCAGCATTTTGTAAGTGTCGAGACCTTGCCCTGATTGCAACAGTTTCAGGCTTTCTTCAAACATACGTGCTGCTGGGATGTCTTGTAATAATGGCGCTAGCTCCGCAATCGGTGCTGCTGTCGCACTATTGATAGTCATATCCAGCTTGACCGCAAAACGCACGGCCCGCAGCATCCTTACCGGATCTTCGCGATAGCGTGTCTCTGGATCACCGATCAAGCGAATCACGCGGTTATTCAGATCCTCAATACCGCCAGCATAATCACGAATAGAGAAGTCAGCGATATTGTAATACAGGCCATTAACTGTGAAATCTCGACGTTGTGCGTCTTCATCAATGGTGCCGTAGACATTATCGCGCAGCAGCATGCCGTCTTCCGAACGGGCCGTTTGCTTGTCTTTTTCGCCTTTACCGTGATGGCCACGGAACGTCGCCACTTCGATGACATCACGCCCGAAAAGAATATGAGCAAGACGAAAACGGCGCCCGATAAGACGACAATTACGGAATAACTTTCGGACCTCATCCGGTGTGGCATTGGTGGCGATATCAAAATCTTTGGGTTCGCGATCCAAAAGCAGATCTCGCACTCCTCCGCCAACGAGGTACGCTTCAAAGCCCGCTTTATGCAGGCGATAGAGCACTTTCAGCGCATTTTCGCTGATACCTTTTCGCGAAATGCCATGTGCTTTGCGGGGGATAACTTCCAACTTAAGATCCTCAATTGCTCGTGTTTTACTATCACGATTCAGAACCTTACGGCAAAAGCTGGTCACTCGATTAAAGATAGCTCACCTCGTATTGATTGTTCGGGCCATGAAACAGCGGCATATAATATATCAGGGTGGGCCATTTTAGAATCCTGTTATCACTTCCGTTTGTCTCGGTAAGTGCATTAACGACCAGGTATTGACCGCAAGATTAAGTAATTCAGTGGTCGTCGCCACCTCTTCGCTTGCCACTGACTGCAAACCAAGAAACGTCATTGCTGCGCGCAACGCAGGAAGAGGCGCTTGATTATTAATCGCAGGGGCACGATTTTGCTTAGATAGTTTCTGTCCACCCACATTCAATGCGAGAGGAAGATGTAAGTAACGGGGCGCCGGCTCACCCAATTGAGCATATAAAGCAATATGGCGACCCGTTGGCATAATTAAATCAGCCCCTCGCACAATATCCGTGATCCCCTGATCAAGATCGTCTAATACAACAGCGAGGTTATAAGCATACAAACCATCACGACGCTTAATGATAAAATCTTCGTTTGCCAGGGTCGCATCCAAATGCAGCGTACCATGAAGGCGATCATTAAACGCCAACACTTCTACTGGGCTTTTAAGCCTAACAGCAGCATGCGTTGCCCCCAGCCCTTTATCTCGACACGTCCCTAAATAGACGCCTCCCGACGCTTTAATTTGACGACGCGTACACGTGCAATAATAGGCTTGCCCCGACGCCAACCACGCATCAATTTGTGCTTGGTAATCGCCCAAATGCTGGCTTTGGTAGCGGACGTCACCATCCCAGTGTAATCCGTATGCTTCAAGTGTTCGCAATATATCGCTGGCCGCTCCCGGCTTTTCTCTGGGTGGATCAATATCTTCAATTCTCACCAACCACTGGCCATGATGGGCTCGGGCATCCAGATATGACCCCAGCGCGGCCACCAAGGAGCCAAAATGTAATGGCCCCGATGGCGAAGGAGCAAAGCGGCCAATATAAGAAGAGAGCGGAGTCATGATAGGCGCATAAA
This sequence comes from Salinivibrio sp. ES.052, assembly GCF_900141775.1. GTDB lineage: Bacteria > Pseudomonadota > Gammaproteobacteria > Enterobacterales > Vibrionaceae > Salinivibrio. Next base: position 1,928,894 of record NZ_FSRI01000001.1, read on the forward strand.
CAGTGATATCAATGCCAATGGCGATAATGAATAGCGCAAATTGTACGGGGATCTTGCACTAACACAAGCACCCTAAAACACAAAAAGGGAGCCGAAGCTCCCTTTTATCTGATTGAGTGGTCGTTGCCAGAGACAAACTCGCGCAAGCGCGATCCGTCAGCGATTAACCCGCCATTTGCTTTTCTTTCAGTTCAGCCAGCGTTTTGCAATCAATACATAACTCGGCTGTCGGACGTGCTTCTAAGCGACGTACGCCAATTTCGATACCACATGAGTCGCAAAAGCCGAAGTCATCGTCATCGATACGCTGCAGTGTTTTATCGATCTTTTTAATCAACTTACGTTCGCGATCGCGATTACGTAGCTCTAGGTTAAATTCCTCTTCCTGTGCTGCACGATCAACAGGATCGGGGAAATTTGCCGCCTCATCTTTCATATGATTCATGGTGCGGTCGACTTCTTCCCTGAGCTGATTACGCCACGCATTGAGGATTTTACGGAAATGCTCGAGCTGTGGCTCGCCCATATATTCCTCTCCAGGTTTCTCCTGGTATGGCTCTAATCCGGCAATGGCCAGGATGCCCAGCGATTTCTTTTCTTTGCTTTCTGGCATTCAGCTTCTCCTAAAAAACCTTGACATGACCCGTGTCTGTCAAATGAGGGCGCTATCTATAGCAGAAAGCCTTTAGGGTGGCAATCTTTGATTTACGCCCTGCAACGCCCAATGTGAACATGCTTACACTTTTGCCGTATTGGTAACAAAAGGTACGGAATTAACCAGATTTAGCTCACTCGGCGACACCTGTGCTTGATAACACATTACCTCGACACCTGACGCCAACGCATGATTTAGTAACTGGTTATAATCCGGGTCGATATGGGGGGCGCCAGTCACTTTTTCAATCCCTGAATGTAAAACAGCAAAAAACAAGACAGCACGGTGACCTTGTTCAACCATCGCAACGAGTTCTCGTAGATGTTTTTGCCCGCGGACTGATACGGCATCAGGAAATGCCCCCCTGCCATTGTCCTCCAACAAAGTCACACTCTTTACTTCTATATAGCAGTCAGCTCTGTCATCGTCACGTAATAGGATATCTATCCGGCTGTTTTCGCTGCCATAGCGTACTTCTGTCTGTAATTGTCTATAGCCCGCTAGTTCAGGAATACACCCGGCTTCAATGGCCTCAACAACCAATGAATTAGCACGAGCCGTATTCACACAAATCCAATGCCCGTCCTGAGTATGGTTAAGCTCCCAGCTGTGCGGGTACTTGCGCTTTGGATTATCAGAGGTTGAGTACCACACTGTGTCACCGGGTGTCGCGCAACCGGTCATCGCGCCAGTGTTAGCACAATGCATCGTGAGCGTCTCACCATCGTGCAAAGTGACATCGGTCAAAAACCGTTTATACCGGCGCACTAATGTCGCCGACGCTAGAGGCGGGGAAAATTGCATCTTCCGTTCCTGCTCATGACTCACAACAAAGATCGAACTGGTGCAGGCATTGATATAACACCCGCCCCTCACTATCTCGCAGCACATGCTCACCTGACTGCGAGGAAGGCGAAGCATATAACCCATATCGCCGGCAGGCAAATGTCTGGGCAGGAAGAGTCGGTAAGTCCAGCGCATTGGCATCTTTAACACCACGACGCAAGGTAATATGCGGGGTAAACGTATGACTGTCCGCTTTCGCGGGCCAAACGGGTAAGGCCTGTAAATGATGAGCCAGCGCCAATAAGGCTTGCGGAGAGGGCGCTAACGTTGCACAGACAATCCTCGGATGAGCCCATACTTCAACTGTCGAGGCCGTGATGGAAAAGGCGGGCAGTTGAAGGTCTTGCACCGCGGCTTGTAGACGAGGAATATATGCATCCGGTACATCTCCCAAAAACGCCAAGGTGAGGTGTAAATTCTGATCCGGCACGGCTCGCCCTATCCCGCACAGGCTGTTTTTATAGCTCGTAAGTTGAGCTCGGGCCGCTTGATTGACGTTTTCATCCAAGCCTAACGCGAAAAATAACCGCATGGGGTCTCCTTTTGCGTTCAGTCCGTTAAAATAGCAGTTTTGATTCTGACACAAAGGGCGAATGTTTGTCTCTGCTTCCCATTGATGCCGTGATTCCGCCGTTAATTGACGGCTTACGCCAGTACCCACAAATCATCTTATCGGCACCACCGGGCGCCGGTAAGTCGACGCGCCTGCCACTCGCCCTACTAGAGCAAACACAACTTCCCGGTAAAATATTATTACTCGAGCCCCGACGTCTTGCTGCTCGCAATATTGCCAGCTTTCTTGCCCAACGCTTAAATGAGCCAGTAGGAAAAACCATCGGCTTGAGGATGCGTGGTGATACACAAGTGAGTGCTAACACACGTTTAGACGTTGTGACCGAGGGGGTCATGACACGCTTATTGCAAGCCGATCCCATGCTTGAAGACGTGAGCCTGATTGTATTCGATGAATTTCACGAGCGGAGTTTACACGCCGATCTGGCGCTGACCTTGAGTCTCGATAGCCAAGCAGGCCTGCGTGAAGACTTACGTTTAATCGTGATGTCGGCCACCTTGGATAATCACGCTTTGTGTCAGTGTCTACCTGACGCACTGACGCTCTCCACCGAAGGACGCAGCTTTCCGATCCACTATCATTATCAGCCGATCACTCGCCGCGACCAATGGGAAAGTGCCGTGGCACGCGCCAGCTTGGACTTTATCCATCAACACGCAGGCTCAGCACTGATGTTTTTGCCCGGGATGCAGGCGATACGCCGCGTCCATCAATCGCTGCAAAACACGCTCCCCGAAGACATGGATTTACACCTGCTTCACGGTAGCCTCGATTTTTCTGCCCAACAAGCCGCTATCGCACCTGCACCTACGGGAAGACGAAAGTTAGTGCTTACCACCAATATTGCTGAAACCAGTTTAACCATTGATGGGGTTCAGCTGGTGATTGATACCGGCCTTGAGCGTTTGGTGATTCATCAAGCACAGACTGGCATCGATAAGCTCGTCACGCGGCACATCGCCCGCGGTTCGGCTATTCAGCGCGCGGGACGGGCCGGACGACTGAGTGAAGGACATTGCTTACGCCTTTACAGTGAGGAGCAATTCCAGCGCCTGGTGGCAGCCCCTGACGCCCCTATTTTGCGCGAAGACTTGACCGACTTGGCGCTCAATGTGATCCAATGGGGCTGTGACGTCCAAGATTTACACTGGCTTGACGCACCACCCGCTAAACATTGGCAAGCTGCCTGTCAAAGGCTGACACAATTGGGCCTGACTGACACACGTCAGGCATTAACGTTACTAGGACAACGGGCGAGCCAGTTAGCGGCTCAACCTCGCGCAGCAGCAATGCTCGCACGCGTCGAAACGGCAGCCACATCGGTACAATCGACCGCCTGCTGGTTAGCCGCTTGGGTGGATAAGCCGGTGAGCGCGGGCGGATCATTGTCACTTATCGATCAGGTGCGCGCCGCCATGTCATCACGAGAGCATCAATCACGGGCAACGTCACTGGCTAACGTGCTTGGCATCCGTTTGACCCACACACTTGATGAGCAGGCGTTGCCTTTATTAGCCGCCTTCGTTTGGCCGGATAGGATCGCGCAATCACGTGGGCAATCGGGGCGCTTTGTGATGGCAAATGGTCACGGCGTGACGCTAGACAGCCAAGATCCATTGAGCCATACCGACACGCTAGTGATCGGTGATGTGATGGCCGGCGAGCGCAGCGATAGCCGTGCCTACTGTGCCATTGCGCTATCACTAGTGACCTTGAATGAGGCCCGTCCTGATCTGTTCACACACCGAGAAGTGATCGCGTGGGATGATCAGCGCGGGACGCTACGTGCAGAAAAACAGCAGTGTTTGGGAGAGCTGGTACTCAGCCGCCAACCACTCGATACCTTAACCGCAGAACAACAGGTACAAGGGTTGCTCGATGCGGTTCGTCAAAAAGGCCTTCAAGCATTGAACTGGCAGTCAGAGAGTCAGTCCTTACTGACACGTGCGCGCTGCGCTCAAGCATGGAACCTCGACATTGCGCTACCACCTTTAGGCGATGAGGACGTGCTCGCCACACTCGATACCTGGCTTGCACCCTTTATGCACGGCCTATCGCGTTGGCAAGCGCTCAAGCGACTGGATCTTAAACCAGCGCTTGAGGCCTGGTTTGGATATAAGGCGACGCAGCAATTAAATGCGGCATTGCCCACGCACCTAACGGTGCCTACCGGATCGCGCTATGCTCTGCGCTATGAGGAAAATAATGCCCCAGTACTTGCGGTAAAAATGCAAGAGATGTACGGACAAGCACAGACGCCAACGCTTGCCAACGGCAATATCAAAGTTCAGATAGAATTGCTCTCGCCAGCTGGGCGCCCGTTGCAAATCACCCAAGACTTAGCGGGCTTTTGGCAAGGCACATATAAAGATGTACAAAAAGAAATGAAAGGGCGGTATCCCAAACACCTTTGGCCAGATAATCCGGCCACGCACGAGCCGACCCGAAAAACCAAACGCCATTTTAATAAGAGTTAACCCATTGTATGGCAGAGAAAAAAACACGTACACGCGCAAGCAACAAAAAGCGCTCACCACAAAAGCGTCCGGCAAAGAAAACGACCACTAAGCCTCGTTGGACAAAACGCCTGTTAATGTTGGGGCTAAAGTGCAGTTTAGTCGGGATTGCCGCGGTGGTCATTTTAGGTATTTACTTGGATGGCAAAATTCAAGACAGGTTCAGCGGTCAGATTTGGCAGCTTCCTGGCGTGGTATATGGTCGGGTGATCAATTTGTCACCTGGCAGTGACTTTTCCCTCACGCAATTGCGCCAACAACTTGCTGCACTCAATTACCAAAAAGTGCGTACGCCCAAACGTCCCGGCGAATACTCAGCCTCACAAACGCGGCTAGAAATCATCCGTCGTCCGTTTGACTTTGAAGACGGCCCCGCCCCTGCGCGCCACGCCATGCTGAGCTTTAGCGGCAGCCAAGTGAACAAAATCACTGACGTTAGCAGCAATCAGTCACTTGGGTTGTTGCGTATCGAACCCAAGTTATTGGGAATGATGGAGTCTGGCATTCGTGAGCAACGTTTATTTTTGCCACGAGAGCGCTTTCCCGAATTTTTAGTTGAAGCCTTAATTACCACCGAAGACAGAGACTTTTATCATCACGAGGGGGTCTCTCCTACAGGTATTTTACGTGCCTTGGTCGCCAATATTCGTGCTGGGCGCACCGTACAAGGAGGCTCGACACTGACCCAACAATTGGCAAAAAACCTCTTTCTGACCCGTGACCGTACCTTGTGGCGTAAGGTTCAAGAAGCCTATATGGCATTAATCTTGGATTTTCGTTATAGCAAAGACAAAATCTTAGAGGCCTATCTCAACGAAGTGTATCTGGGACAAAGCCGAGGTGAACCCGTTCATGGTTTCCCGCTAGGCGCTCGACTCTATTTTGGTCGCCCCATCAGTGAGCTACGTGTCGATCAGCTCGCGCTGTTAGTCGGCATGGTAAAAGGCCCATCCTATTACAACCCGTTCCGTCACCCTGAGCGCGCCAAAACGCGGCGTGATCTCGTGCTGCGGTTGATGCTGGAGCAAAACCGGCTCACCAGCGTCAATTATGATGCAGCCGCGAGTCGTCCGCTCGATATCCAAAAGACGCCAAGTCTATCGCGTCCGCAGCCAGCTTACTTTGACCAACTCAAAGAAGAAATCCGCCATAACGTCGGCGATAAATATGCCGCTGGCGCTGGTCTGCGGATTTTCACTACCTTAGACCCAGTGTCACAACAAGCCATTGAAGATGCTGTGATCGATAACGTCAAGGGGCTAAAAAACCGGGCGGGGAATAAACTGGAGGCAGCGGCTGTGATTGCGGATCGCCGCAGTGGTGAAGTTAGAGCGATGGTTGGCGGTGCCCGCCCAGGATTTGCTGGCTTTAACCGCGCCTTAAATGCTAAGCGCCCTATTGGTTCACTCGCCAAACCTGCGGTTTACCTCTCCGCGTTAAATCACCCTGATCGCTTTCAGCTCACCAGTAACATTGACGACAAGCCCATTCGATTAGAAGGCAGTCAAGGCAGCAGTTGGCAGCCTCGTAACTATGACCGCCAATACCGAGGCAGTGTGTCTTTGCTCACGGCACTGGCCAAATCGTATAACGTGCCCACGGTTAACCTCGGGATGCAACTGGGCTTAGGTGAAGTGATTGAAACCTTTGGCAAGCTAGGCGCGAATACCGATGCCATTCCACACGTGCCATCCGTGCTGCTTGGCACTTTCAGCATGAGTCCGTTTGACGTCACTCAGATGTATCAGACGCTCGGGAGTGGAGGACAGCGCGCGCCATTAACCGCGCTGAGGGCCGTGACCACTAAAGAGGGACAAGGCCTGTATCAAAACTGGCCGAAAGCGGAACGTGTTGTGCCTGAACAAGCCGGTTGGCTGACCTTGTATGCGATGAAACAGGTGGTGAAACAGGGCACAGGGCGCTTCTTGCAGCAACGCCATGGACAGGCAGCACTTGCAGGAAAAACCGGAACGACAGACGATAACCGAGACAGCTGGTTTGTCGGTATTGATGACCATGAAGTCACCACAGTATGGCTGGGTCGCGATGACAACCAATCGACTGGGCTGACGGGCGCATCAGGCGCATTACGCGTCTATGACGATTACCTTAACCGTCGCGGCGCCACAGCATTGACTCTCCCCTGGCCCGCGGACATCACCACCGTGGCGGTTCGCCAACAAGGCAGTCAATACACCTTAAACTGTCGCGGTGAGACGTCGCTGCCCGTGTGGGACAGTAACGGAAAATTTGCCAAACAGTGTAGCCAGTCCGATCCGGTGGGTTGGCTAAAAGGCTTGTTTAATTAACATTTAGCCCACGAGATAGACGCTTCTATCCGAACAGCGAGTAATAAAAAGCCCCAACCAACATGGCTGGGGCTTTTTAGCACACGCCCGGTGAGGTCGTTAACTCCGCAGGCCTGTGCCTTTAGAAATCAATCCCCAAGCCAGTGCATACAAACCGATAATAAACAGCAATAGCACGCCAAATGACGTCATAATGCCCACATCTGATACGCCTAAAAAGCCGTAACGGAAGGCGTTCACCATGTACACAATTGGGTTCATCTTCGATACACCCTGCCAGAATTCAGGCAACAGAGAGAGCGAGTAAAAGACCCCGCCCAAGTACGTCAGTGGTGTCAATATGAAGGTGGGAACCATGCTAATGTCATCAAAGGTCTTGGCGAAAATTGCGTTAATCAGGCCACCTAAGGCAAACACGGCCGAGGTCAGCACCACGGTAGCGATCACGATCAACGGGTGTGCAATGTGTAAATCAACGAAGAACAAAGACGTCATCGTCACTAACGCGCCCACCGCTAACCCACGGCACATGCCCCCTCCGATGTAGCCAGCAATAATCACATAATGAGGGATAGGTGCCACCAATAACTCTTCGATATTATGCTGGAACTTGGCACTAAAGAAAGATGACGCCACGTTGGAGTAGGAGTTGGTGATCACCGACATCATGATCAAGCCTGGAACGATATACTCCATGTAACTGAAGCCTTCCATCTGGCCAATCCGCGAACCAATCAAATTACCGAAAATGATGAAGTATAAGCTCATGGTAATCGCTGGCGGGACCAAGGTTTGCACCCAAATCCGTGTAAAGCGTGCCACTTCTTTGTGAATAAGGGTTCGAAACGCCACCCAATACAAGGCATTCATACGCGTGCCTCCCCGTTTTGCTGAATTAACGTCACAAATAACTCTTCTAAGCGGTTTGCTTTGTTTCGCATCGACAGCACCTGCACCCCTTGCTGTGATAACTGGTCAAACACCGGAGTTAGGCCAACAGATTTACTCACTTCCACCTCTAGGGTGTTGGTATCCGTTTTTTGCCAGTTCACCCCGTCAAGGGCATTCAGTTTGTGCCCAGGCTGTAAATCGAGAATAAAAGTCTCGGCATCCAACTTAGATAACAGGGATTTCATTGAGGTATTTTCGACCAGTTCCCCCCGGTTAATAATGCCAATATTACGGCATAGCGTTTCAGCTTCTTCCAGGTAGTGCGTGGTAAGAATGATGGTGATCCCTTGACGGTTAATCTGCGTTAAGAAATCCCACATCGAGCGACGTAATTCGATATCCACTCCAGCAGTAGGCTCGTCCAAGATTAACAAACGTGGCTCATGCATTAGGGCTCGGGCAATCATTAAACGCCGTTTCATCCCTCCAGATAAGTTACGCGCTGGCTCATGACGCTTGTCCCACAAGTCCAGTTGCGAAAGGTATTTTTTCGCGCGCTCTTTGGCTTCGGCACGTGGCACACCGTAGTAGCCGGCTTGGTTCACCACAATCTGTTCCACTTTCTCAAATTGATTAAAGTTGAACTCTTGCGGAACCAGACCTATTTGTTTTTTAGCCTCGACCTTTTGCGTGTCTAAGTCGTAGCCAAAAATACGTACCTGCCCCTGGGTTTTATTGACCAATGAGCTCAATATGCCAATGGTGGTGGACTTTCCCGCTCCATTTGGCCCCAATAGCGCATAAAAATCGCCCTCCTCGACGGAGAGCGAGACACCTTTTAGCGCTTTAACACTGGCCCCGTAGGTTTTGACCAGTTCATTGATTTCGATGGCTTTCATAAGCTCCCGTTCTTTTAAAGCATGACGTCTGTCACCCGATGCGCAGCGCGGAGTGCGTCATAACGGCTATCAAAAGTATGATCATCGGTAAGCCAATTTTTAACATGCAAGCGCTCAAGCTGATCCCGTGTTTTTTGATGGGGACAGAGCAAAAAAACTTGGCAATGGGCTTCGACTGCATCTTTGATCGCGTTTTCCAGCGCGAGGCCGACGGTCATGTCAATCATGGGCACGTCACTGAGGTCTAAGATCATGACATCAAATTCCTCAATCTTGCTATGCTGACGTGCGATCGCTTTGGAGACACTGAATATCATTGGGCCTGACAAGTAGAAAAACAACACTTTTCCGTTAGCACTGTCCAATAAAGATCGTTCCATCTCACTCAATGGCACGTCATCTTCATCTGCATCGCTGATTGCTTTGACCTGCTTTTCTTGCTCACGGCTAAGGTGCTCAATCGCAATAATATTGGCAATAAATACACCGACACCAACGGCCACGATTAAGTCCACCAGCACCGTCAATATCATCACACCATACATGATAACGGTCTGATGAAGGCTGACTTTATGCGCACGTTGGATAAAGGTGCGATCAAGAATATTGAACCCCACATAAATCGCGATACCAGCTAACACCGCCATCGGAATGGGCTCAGTCAAAAATCCCGCGACCAAGATCACCGCTGCCAAAATGAGCGCACGCACAATGGCCGACAAGGGCGATCGGCCTCCTACTTGCACATTCACCACCGTGCCCATGGTGCCACCCGCGCCAGGTAAGGCACCAAATAACCCCGCGATCATATTGGCTAATCCCTGCCCTCTCAGCTCTTTGTCTGAATCATGCTCTTCGCGCGTTAATGAATCCGCAATCACTGCGGACAAGAGCGTATCAATACAGCCGAGAGTGCCCAGCACCAAGGCATCGACCATCATCGTGGTCAACATCTCACTATTGAACTGCGGCAATACTAAAGCTGGCAACCCTGTGGGGATCACCCCGATTCGACGAATCGCATCCAGATCGAACCACCACATAGATAGCAAAGTCACGATAACGAGCGCCACTAACTGCACGGGCATATAGCGACGATAGCGCTGCGGAAACGAAAATAAGATGCCCAGCGTCAGAAGGCCGAGTAATAACTCGCTTTGCTGGGTATGCGCAATCAGATCCGGCAGCCCCTTTAACGTCCCCAACACGCCACCTTCAGGTGTGGTTTGCCCCAATAGCGGCGGAAGTTGAAGGATAATTAAGATCACGCCAATGCCCGACATAAAGCCAGATATCACACTATAGGGCATCAAGGTGACATACTTTCCCAACTTAAGCGTCCCCAAAATCACCTGAAAAAGCCCAGCCATCATCACTACCGTGAAGCCCATTGCCATCCCACCCTCAGGATAACGAGACACCATAGTCGTCAACACAGCGGTCATAATGACAGTCATCGGGCCGGTCGGCTCAGAGATAAGCGTCGAGGAGCCACCGAATAATGCAGCAAATAACCCCACAAGGATCGCTCCCCACATACCGGCTTCAGCCCCCGCGCCGGACGCGACCCCAAATGCCAGCGACAGAGGCAGCGAAATCACCGCGGTCGTTACCCCCCCAAACAGGTCTCCTTTGAGGGTCCAGTTTTTGAATCGTTCGAATTTCAAACCCATTGATCCTTAACGTTTTATGCAGTGACTGGCCATGACGGCTTTACTTACTGGCACGGGGGTCCCCCAATGCGCGCGCCAGTATATAGGAATGTGCGTAAGATCAAATCAGGTGGGAAAACGCATGGTTAGATTTCAACCAAAAAGAGCAAAATGATGAGAAACGTGGCAAATATTCACTAAATACATTGTATTTAAGTGATCGTGTTTTCGGTTATTTGGCATCAGACACGTGCTTAGAGCCTTAGGTAAGCAGGGTGACAATGGCACTCGTCAACGAAACCTATTGACGAGCCCCAGCGCGTGAGTATGCTCGGTAAATTGAGCAGCGCTCTACGGCATCACTTCCACCAAGCGGTTGGCCGCCTCAAGAGCAGGTTTGCGGGTCGTAAAAATATGTGCCTCTCTCACCCAGTCACCAATGTGTAAGCGCTGCAGGTGTTCACGCGTTTCATTATGCGGGCATAACAAAAATACCGTGCAATCAGCCTCACGTGCATCTTTAATGGCGTTCTCTAACGCCAAACCAACAGTCATGTCTAACATGGGCACGTCGCTTAAATCCAAGATCATCACGCGAAACTCATTGATATGCGCATGCTGACGCGCAATCGCTTTTGAGACGCTGAAAATCATGGGGCCAGACAAATAGAAAAAGAGGACTTGGCCATAACTGGCGTCAAGTAAGGCGCGTTCCTCGTCATTTAGCGGCACTTCATCGTCTTCTGCATCACTGATCGCTCGCACTTGTTTCGCTTGTTCGCGGCTTAAGCGCTCAATCACCAGTAAGTTAGCAATAAAGACCCCGAGCCCCACCGCGACAATTAAATCGACAAACACCGTTAGCGCCATCACGCCGTACATAATACCAGTTTGCTGCAAGCTGATTTTGTGGGCGCGATGTAGAAAGCTCCAATCGAGAATATTAAAGCCGACATAGAGTGCAATACCGGCAAGCACTGCCATCGGGATCGGTGCGGTGAGCGCCCCCGCAACTAGCACCACCGCCGCCAAAATGGCCGCGCGGACGATGCCTGAGAGTGGTGAGCGCGCCCCCACTTGTACATTCACCACGGTGCCCATCGTGGCCCCTGCTCCTGGTAATGCACCAAACAGACCCGCGATGATGTTGGCTACGCCTTGTCCGCGTAATTCACGGTCTGAATCATGCTCTTGCCTTGTCAGTGAGTCCGCAATCACCGCGGTTAATAACGTATCAATACAACCCAAGGTGCCTAAAACCAGCGCATCAATGATCATCGCGGTGAAGTGCTCAGGGGTAATATGTGGGATCACGAGTGACGGCAAGCCGGTTGGGATCTCACCAATACGACGAATGCTCTCAGTATCAAAGAGTAAAACTGACACTAAGGTAATACTGACAAGAGCCACTAATTGCGCGGGAATAAAACGGCGGTATTTTGCAGGAAAGTAAAACAAAATCCCCAGCGTGAGCGCGCCGAGGAAGACTTCTTTCATGTCGGCATTAACCACTAAACCCGGTAAGGCTTTTAAGGTGCCTAGCACACCGCCTGACGGTGCAGCTTGCCCTAATAGCGGCGCAAGTTGGAGTAGAATTAATATCACGCCGATGCCCGACATAAACCCAGAGACGACACTATAGGGCATTAAGGTCACGTATTTGCCCAGTCGTAAACTACCAATCAGCACTTGAAACGCGCCGGCCATCATCACTACCGTAAAGCCCATGGCAAGGCCGCCTTCGGGATAGCGAGCCATCATGGCGGTCAAAACTGCCGTCATGATCACCGTCATCGGGCCAGTGGGCTCTGAAATCAGGGTGGACGAGCCACCAAATAGCGACGCAAAGAGCCCGACTAAAATTGCCCCCCATAATCCGGCTTCAGCTCCTGCCCCAGAGGCGACACCAAAGGCTAACGCCAAAGGCAATGAAATAATGGCAGTCGTCACGCCGCCGAACAGATCGCCCTTTAATGACAGTTGTGCAAATCGTCCTTTATCAAACACGCACTACCTCTACTGCGGTTAAGATCATGATGGAGCGAACAGTATACGAATTTTCTCGCGTTAACCTATCCGAGCAGTGGGATCAGACACAGACAGCGTGATCTATCGGGCGTGATAGATGTAAAAAAATGTGAATATTGATCTCAGTATATTTCACATCCAGTCATTGAGGTATAGTGGCAAATGATAACTTTGCCAACAGACTGAGTGAGTATGGCCCAGATAAAAGCGTTGTTTGCCAACAATAAAGCCTGGTCAAAAGACATTCGTGATACCAACCCACAGTTTTTTGCCGATCTTGCTAAAGAGCAACACCCTGAATATTTGTGGATTGGTTGTTCGGATAGCCGCGTGCCCGCAGAGCGTTTGACAGGATTAGACTCTGGCGAGCTCTTTGTGCATCGCAACGTCGCCAATCAAGTCATCCATACCGACTTAAACTGTCTATCAGTGGTGCAATACGCCGTCGATGTATTACAAATCAAACACATCATTGTCTGTGGCCACTATGGTTGTGGCGGGGTGCACGCCGCGATAGAAAACCCCGAGCTGGGGTTGATTAACAATTGGTTGCTGCATATTCGCGACCTCTATCTCAAGCATAAAAGCTACCTAAGCCAACTGCCGGCACAGGTACGTGGTAACCGACTTTGTGAGATCAATGTTGCCGAGCAGGTGTACCACCTCGGCAATTCCACTATTTTGCGCGCCGCATGGCAGCGCGGCCAAGATGTGAAGGTACATGGCTGGTTTTACGATACTACCGACGGGGTATTGCGTGATCTGGGGATGACGGCCGATAGCCGAGAGTCGCTTGAAATTAACTATCAAGCGGCGATGAGTCATTTAGTACCCGATGCTACCCATGTCCCCTGTGATAATTGACAGAGTGCTGACACTGTAAGACTTGTGATCAGTGGCTGATCGTCGTACAACACCGCCATGACTCCGAACGCGCACGCTTCATCATCAACCACGCACCGCTCTCCGCTACTTTTGTGGCTGATAGCGGGCGTGATGCTGTTTGCGGTGATCGCGAATGCTGTGGTGCAATCTCATGTTTCGCCATTTCAGCCAAGTAGCCAAATCCATGCGCTGCAACACACACCGGCCCTGCTTTCGGCTGCGAGAGCCAGCGTCGCCTTGCCTGCTGCGTTACCTGATGACGATACCCAGCCGCCACATTTAGCCGCCATTACTCACCCCCCGCACATTCGCCTTGCTTGGCACTTGATTGCCTTTTTGTGCGTACTTGGGGTGTGTCTGCCACGCCAGTATCTTGCGTTTTCACTCCCCCGCCTCGGAGGCTGGCGAGAACACAACCTGCAATACCGCTTTATTCATTCGCGTTAACCGTTCGCTTTCCTGAAGAAGGCCTTCGCGCCTTTACCCCTAATTACAATATCGAGCTGGCGCTCGGTATTAGGCTTTGCTGTGCGTGATGCACAGCCAAGGAGAACGAATGAATAAATTATCCCCCGTTAATCGGTATTCTTTATGGCACTACGCCGCATTAGTCCTGATGTTGATCGTCCTGACCGTGCAGGCGTTACCAAGCTTTTTTGGCGACCACCCAGTGGTGAGCGTGTCGCATCACTCGCATCAGGGACTACAAAACTGGCTTAAAGCCCATCCTGAGGCCGTGAGTGAAGTGCGTTATGACTCGCAAGGGACGGTTACCTTAATCACGCCCGATATTAGCCAGCAACAGAACGTACAACAGCAATTAAAAGGCACTCTAGGACCCGACGCGGAAATCACCCTCGATTATTTATCCGCAGCACCCACATGGCTGTCGCGCCTCGGCGCCGAGCCGGTAAAACTAGGGCTCGATCTACGCGGCGGTGTGCAATTGTTGCTTTGGGTTGATACCGACCAAGCACTCGCCCATCAAGCCGAAGCGTTAGTACAAGGCCTCAACTTATGGTTAGACAGCCAGCACTTACCGGCTAGCGCCACGGTCAACACCAAAGATAACACCACGGTGCAATTGCCGATGCTCAGTGCCAGCGATCGCAGCAAAGCCAGCGCTTGGTTTACCGAGCATTATCCGCAATGGCGATTCAATAGCGCCGCAAATGGCTGGCAGATGACCGATACCGAGCAAGACGCGATGAGTCATCAAGCTGTGCGTCAGAATATCGATATTCTTCGCAAACGTATCGACGCTTTAGGCGTGGCTGAGGCGAGTGTACAACGTCAGGGTAAAGACTATATTCGTATCGAACTGCCCGGGGTGCACGATCCTAAGCAAGCCAAAAATGTCATTGGCGCGACAGCCTCACTCGCGTTCTATGCCCTCGATGCCACAAGCCCGAAACGCCTGTATGACGCACAGCACAATGTGGTGCCGTTAGCACGTCACGCCATTTTGGGTGGGGAACACATTATTGATGCGCGTACAAGCGTCGATGAAATGCGTCGTCCACAAGTTGATATTCGCTTGGATGGCCCCGGTGGCGAGACCATGTTGGCCTTTACCCGACGTCACTTGGGCGATCCCATGGCCACTGTGTACCGTGAGTATCAAGCCAATAAGCAGGGTGATCTGGTTGCCAATGAACGGGTGATCAACGTCGCGACAATTCAAAGTGCGCTCAGCGATCGATTCCGGATCACGGGCCTGTCGAGCCCAGAAGAAGCCCGTAACCTCTCGATGTTGCTGCGTGCTGGCGCACTCACCGCGCCGATTAAAATCGTTGAAGAACGCGCGATTGGTCCAACCTTGGGCGCCGATAATATCAAGGCAGGATTTTCTGCACTGGCCGTTGGCATGATAGGTATGGCTCTCTTTATGATGCTTTGGTATCGCCGCTTTGGCTGGGTCGCGATTGTTTCACTGGTTGCCAACTTGATGATGCAAGTCGGCCTACTCGCACTGCTGCCCGGCGCAGTGTTGACCCTACCGGGCATCGCCGGCTTAGTGTTAACCGTGGGCATGGCGGTCGATACCAATGTGCTGATCTTTGAGCGTATTCGCGATCGCTTACGTGCTGGCGCAAGCCTAGCCAATGCCATTGATACGGGTTATCGAGCGGCCTTTAGCACCATCTTTGACGCCAATATCACCACCTTAATTTCCGCGGTCTGCTTGTATACGGTCGGCTCAGGTCCATTACAAGGGTTTGCCACCACACTGATTCTGGGACTGTGCGCCAGCATGATCAGCGGCATTGTCGGCACGCGAGCGATCATCAACCCGATTTGGGGACGCGACCGCCGCCGCGCCGTGACCATTTAAGGAGCTACGTTTATGAAACTTACACAAGTCCGCTATGCCAGCTTCGCCCTATCGGGGTTGCTCACCGTGCTCAGCCTCTGGGCGATTGCTTCTTATGGCCTCAACTTGGGCATCGACTTTACTGGCGGTATCGTGATTGATTTCACTCTACCCAGCTTAGCTGGCAGTGATACACTGATCGCTGCCCTGCACCATCAGTTTGGCGAGTTGGCAACACTCACGCCAAGCACCACTCATGGCCAGTGGCAGCTCATTTTACCTCATGCGTCTCAATGGCAAGATCCGCAACAGGTGATCGCACAAATCAGCAGCGCGCTCGCCATGCCCGTCACCTTAGTTCAAGCGAACGTCGTCGGCCCTCAAGTGGGTCAGGTGCTATTTGAACAAGGGGGGTTGGCTCTGCTGGTTGCTTCGTTGGCTATCATGCTTTATTTGGCTATTCGTTTTGAATGGCGCCTTGCCTTGGCGGCAGTAGGGGCGTTGGTGCACGATGTGATCCTCACCTTGGGCCTGCTGGCGATACTGGCTGTG
Organism: Salinivibrio sp. ES.052; assembly: GCF_900141775.1. GTDB lineage: Bacteria > Pseudomonadota > Gammaproteobacteria > Enterobacterales > Vibrionaceae > Salinivibrio. Next base: position 1,945,015 of record NZ_FSRI01000001.1, read on the forward strand.
CCGATGGATCTCAATGTTATTGCCGGGCTCCTCGCCGTTATTGGTTATTCACTCAATGACTCTATTGTGATCGGCGATCGACTGCGTGATGTGCTTAGAGCCAAACCGGATCAATGTGTGTATATCAGCACCAATATTGCGGTCTGTGAGACTTTCTCGCGCACCTTGATCACCGCCGGCACCACGCTGTTTACCATCGGATGTTTGTTGGTGTTAGGTGGCGATGCTTTGTATGGCTTTGCGCTGACGCTCTTTGTTGGCGTACTCACTGGCACTTGGTCATCGGTCGCGGTGGCGTCTTGTCTACAAGAAATGCTGGGGTTGTCCCCCGCGCATTATCAGCGCGCCTCTGCACCAGAGCGAGAAGGCGCCTACTAACTCAATGATGGGGCATAAACAAAAAAACCGAGCAGATGCTCGGTTTTTGGTTTATCTATCGTATGACCGCTTGGCTAATCCTGCGGAATCACTTTCCCCACATACGGGAGATGGCGATATTTCTGCGCATAATCAATACCAACGCCCACCACAAATTCATCTGGAATGGTAAAGCCAAGCCAATCGACCTTAACGTCTACTTCACGACGCTCTGGTTTGTCCAATAGGGTACAAATACGGACAGAGTTTGGCTCACGCAGCGAGAGGATCTCACAGACCTTGCTGAGCGTATTACCCGTGTCGATGATGTCTTCGACCAAGAGAATATCTTTGCCTTTGATATCGTCATCTAGGTCTTTCAATATTCGCACATCCCGTGTGCTTTCCATACTGTTGCCGTAACTTGATGCTGTCATAAAATCGACTGCATGTGGCATATCAATCGCACGGCATAAATCCGCCATGAAAACAAACGAGCCGCGTAACAGCCCCACTAAGACGAGCTCTGAAGAGTCTTTATAGTGTTCGCTGATCTCGGCACCCAGGGCTTTTACTCGCGCCTGTACATCCTGCTCTGAAATCATCACTTCAACGGTGTGTTTCATATCTGCCCCGATGGTTGTCTCTCCACGATAGGGAGGTCACTAACAAAGGTGGCATAGTCTAGCACTAAATCGATTGCGGATCCCAGCCAGACAGTTTTCCTCGCAAATGCACCCACACACTAGTTGGTTATCACACTGATTGATAAGAAAAAATAATGACTGCCTGTGTTTTTAATAATGAGTGACTTTTTTTGCAGACAAAATTACCATTTTACGGCCCAGATCAGGCCTCTAGACGTTGTCAGGCGACAAATAGCTGGTATAAACTCAATTTTCGCTAATAAGAAAATTGTTAGCACAAACAATAATTAATTTGTACAAACCAAAAAAATAAGTTGGCAGGTTTTAGGATGGCTCAATCAAATGAAAGAACAAGGACGCGACTGTCGCCCGAACGCCGCAAAGAGCAGTTATTAACTTGTGGCTTAGATGTCTTTGCTAAACGCGGTATCGGTCGTGCAGGCCATGCGGACATCGCAGAAATGGCAGACGTATCAGTCGCCACTGTATTTAATTACTTCCCGACTCGGGAAGATTTAGTGGAAGAGATCCTAGCTCAAACGGAGAAGCACTTCATTACATTGATTAATGAGTGTACCGCACAGGATCAATCCATGCGGGCGTCACTAAACTGCATCACGTCGCAGATTATCGACACAGCACTCGCCGATAAAGCCTGGATGAAAGTCTGGTTTGAATGGAGTACCTCGATTCGCGAGGATATTTGGCCACGCTTTGTGAAAGGCAGCCGAGACGCGATGGATCAGTTCGAACACGTGTTTGAGCACGGGATGGCAAAAGGTGAGATGGTTGATGGCCATCCGCCACGTCGACTAGCCAGTATGTTGGCCGGTGTTTGCTACGTGCTGTTTTTACAAGCACATCAGCAACCAGATAAAGCCGCGTTGAACTCAATGGCCCAAAATTACATTGATGTATTGTGCCAACAGAGCTAACTCGCGCAACCCAGTAAAAGCCAACCCGTCGGTTGGCTTTTTTGGTTCTTCACCGATCAACACTCGCCATCGATAAAGCTCGGCCCATCATGAAACAAGACAGGCTCGTGAGCGCGAATATTCAACCTCACCCTCTCGCCCACGGATAAGGGCTCTCTCGCATGCACCGATAATTTTTGCCCATGAATATCAATGGTGTAACGACTACTGTCACCCATAAATTGCTGCGAAAGCACCTGCCCCTCACCTTGCGCATCAGCACGGATACTCAAAAATTGCGGGCGAAGCAACCACCAATGCGGACCGGGATGACAATGTACTGGGCGCGGCCATGGACCCAGAGGCGTCTGCATTTGCTCTTGCGCCGAGACGGTGACAGGCACATAGGAGCCTTGGCCGAGAAAGTCCGCTACAAACCGGCTGGCAGGCTGATAGTAAACCTCAGTGGTGTCACCAAACTGCTCGATCAGACCTTGATTCATCACAGCTAACTTATCGGCAAACGCAAACGCTTCTTCACGACTGTGGGTAACGAGGATTGCCGTGACCCCTTGTGACTTAAAGATGCGTCGGATTTCTTCAATTAAGTCATGACGAACCTGGGTATCAATGTTTGAAAAAGGCTCATCCAGCAATAACAGATCCGGCTCATAAGCCAGTGCCCGAGCAATCGCTACTCGTTGCTGTTGACCACCGGATAATTGATGCGGGTAACGATCCCCAAGGTCAGTTAAATGAACCAGTTTAAGCATGTCAGCCACTTTGCTCGCTCGCGCTTGAGCGGCCAACTGTGAAAGTCCAAATCCAATATTCTCTGCCACGGTCAAATGAGGAAAGAGAGCGTAGTCTTGAAAAATCATACCAATATTACGCTGCTCTGGTGGAACAGAGTGATGCTCGTTATCCATGACTTTACAGCCAATCGATAGCGTCCCTGCCGATAGTGGCATTAAACCTGCCATCGCCTTCAACAAGGTGGTTTTCCCACAGCCACTGGCCCCGAGCAAGCAAACAATTTCTCCCGGTGCGACTTGCAACGACAACGCCTTTAAGACCGGCGTGCCATTATAGCTACAAGTCAGGTTTTCAATCGACAGGGCACACTTCATTGATATTTCTGCTCCAATGATCGGTTAATCAGGATTAGCGGTACCAAGCCTACCACTACCAGTAATATCGCCGGTAATGCCGCGTACTCTAGGTGCTCATCAGAGGTAAAGTTGTACACATAGGTGGCCAGTGTTTCAAAGTTGAATGGGCGAAGTAGAATAGCAGCATTAAGCTCCTTCATTGATTCAATAAACACCAACAACATCGCGATTAAGGTGCCACGACGGATCAAGGGTAAATACACACGACGAATCACACCGGTTGTGGTACATCCCATGGTCCGGGCCGCCATGTCGAGAGAGGGAGGGATCTTCGCCATGCTGGACTCAATGCTGCCAATCGCGACCGCACTGAAACGCACAACAAACGCAGTTAACAGTGCCACCATGGTGCCAGATAACACTAATCCCGGCCGGCCCCATCCATAATTCGTAGCAAGATCATTGATCAAGTGATCCCCGCGCGTCAGTACCAACATCACCCCAATGGCCAAGACGGTTCCAGGGACTGCGTAGCCCATTGAAGCCAAACGCATCGGTGTCACACTGAAGCCATGGCCACGCAGACGACGATAAACATTCACCGTCCAAGCAATGGCAACCGCAATGAAAGCAGCCAAACTGGACGTATAAAAGCTGTTATAACTAAAGGTTGCAAAATCACTGATGGCATTTTTTTCATAATAATGCCAAGCGTAAATAACCAACTGTAACAGCGGTAAGATAAAGGCTAGAGATAATATGCTCCAACACCAAGCCACCACACCTGCTTTGCGCCACCCATATAATGGTATTTTCTCGATCGCATCACTACTGGAGCTCGGACTAAATTGCGCTTGCTTGCGACGTCCATAACGTTCAGCACTGATCAATAAGAAAATAGCCACCAGCATCATCGCTGATATTTTAGCGGCCGCCGTTAAGCTTGAATAACTCAACCAGGTGTCATAGACCGCAGTCGTCAGTGTGCTAACGGCAAAGTAATTGACCGTACCAAAATCCCCGAGCGCCTCCATAGCAACTAAGGATGCCCCCACTGCAATCGCGGGCCGAGCTAACGGTAAGGAAATACGGCGAAAGCTCTGCAATGGAGAGCAACCAAGTAGACGTGCAGAATGCGTCAAAGTCACACTTTGCTCCATAAAAGCAGCACGTGTGAGTAGATAAATATAAGGATACAACACCAACGCTAAGACAAAGCACGCGCCTAGCAAGGTGCGCATATCCGGGAACCAATAATCGGTCACGCTCTGCCACTCAAATAAGTAACGCAAAGCACGCTGTAATGGACCTGCATAGTCGAACCAATCGGTATAAATATAACCGATAATATAGCCAGGCATCGCTAAAGGAAGCACCATCGCCCATTGTAATTGACGACTTCCTGGAACCTGATACATCGCCAGCATCCATGCAGTGGGAACGCCAAGTAACATGGCAATGGCGACCACGCCTGCCACCAAAAGGGTGGTATTTAGGGTATAAGTGGGGAGCACAGTCCTAAACAGATGAGGAAAAATATCACCTGTATCACCAACTGCGGTATAAAAGATCGCTAAGATCGGCAAAACCAGCAATAGGGCAATGCACCAACTGCTGGTTTTTATAATGGGTAATCTATCTCGCATGGCCTACTACATTAAGGCGTCAGAGAAAGACAATAGGGGTGATTCACCCCTATGCAATGGCTTACAGATCGAACTGAACTTCATCCAGCAGTTTCACTGACTGACTATAGTTATCAGCAATCGCCTCTAGTGGCATAGGGTCGTGTTTATAATCCCCCCATGATGCCACCAGATCAGACTTCTCAACACCAGATTTCACTGGCTCTTCGAAGTTCACCTTTGCATACATTTGCTGTGCTTTGTCTGACGTTAAAAATTCCATGAGTTTAAGCGCGTTTGCTTCATTCGGTGCGTACTTCGCCATCGCCATACCACTCACATTCACATGCGTACCGTGAGTATTTTGGCCAGGGTAGTTTAGATAAACCGCTTCCGCCCACGCTGTTTGCTCTTCGTCGTTCAGCATTTTACCTAAGTAATAGCTATTACCTAGCGACACATCACAGAGCCCTTCTTTAATCGCTTTCACTTGTGCGCGATCGTTACCTTGTGGCTTACGCGCGAGGTTGTCTTTTACTCCTTCAAGCCACTCTTTGGCTTTCGTTTCACCATGGTTCTCGATAATGGCTGATACAAGAGAGACATTATAGGGATGCTTACCTGAACGGGTACAAATCTTGCCTTTCCATTCTGGTTTTGCCAAGTCAAGATAATCAAAATCATCGCCCAACTTGCCCACGCGCTCGCGTGAAGAGTATACCGCACGCGCACGTGTTGTCAGTGCTACCCACTTATCGTCACTATCACGGAACTGCTCCGGCACGTTTTGATCGATCGCTTCACTATTAACAGGCTGAACCACATCTTGGTTTACCAACTCTTGAAGACGCGAAATATCAACGGTTAGAAGCACGTCGGCAGGGCTGTACTCGCCTTCTTGCTTGACCTTTTCCGCCATGCCTTTTTTGGCAAACTTAACGTTCACCTTGATGCCGGTTTGTTCGGTAAACGCATCGAACATAGGTTCAATCAAAAAAGGTTGACGATACGAGTAAACATTGACTTCTTCGGAGGCGACCGCTGCGCTAGCTCCCAGTAGGCTTGCGGTTACAGCCGAGGTAATCAGTAGTTTTTTCATCGTGGCAGTCCTTAAATATGATGATAAATGATAACGAATCTCAGTTTCGTTAGTATACAACTAATGATTCCCGACTCAATATGGCTGAGCATAAAAAAAACGAAACCCGACATGAAAAATGTAAGGTTTCGTTTCAGAGTTTAACGGTGTCTTAGGCGTGTGGCTATTTCACGCTGACAAATTCGGGATATGCATCAATACCACAATCATGTAAGTCCATGCCCGACATCTCTTCTTCTTCGGTCACTCGGATACCCATGGTTTTTTTCAAGACCAGCCACACAATGAAGCTAGCACCGAAGACCCAAGCAAAGATCACAGCCGCACCTAATAGCTGCGCGCCAAACGTCGCGCCTGTATTACTCAGAGGCACCACCATCAGACCGAAGAAACCACATACACCGTGCACAGAGATGGCACCAACAGGGTCATCGATTTTCACCTTATCCAGTCCAATGATGCTAAAGACGACAATGGTACCGGATACCGCACCGATAATCAGCGCTGCCACCGGTGAAGGCGACAGTGGATCGGCCGTAATGGCAACCAAACCGGCTAATGCGCCGTTCAATACCATGGTCAGATCGGCTTTCCCCCATAGAGTTTTACAGACAAGCAGAGCGGCAATCGCCCCTGTTGCGGCGGCAGCATTCGTATTGAGGAAGATTTGCCCTACTGCAGTGGCGTTTTCAAAATCCGACACCATCAACTGTGAGCCACCATTGAACCCAAACCAGCCAAACCACAAGATAAAGGTACCCAGTGTTGCCAGTGGCAGGTTAGATCCTGGAATGGGGTTAATTTTGCCGTTTTTACTGTATTTGCCTTGACGCGCACCCAACAGTAAGACCCCTGATAACGCCGCAGCGGCACCCGCCATGTGAACAATCCCCGAACCGGCAAAGTCACTGAAACCGGCCTCCGATAAGAAACCACCGCCCCATGTCCAATAGCCTTCAACCGGATAGATCACGGCAGTCAATACCACGGAAAAGACCAAGAAAGCCCACAGCTTCATACGCTCCGCAACGGCACCAGACACCACAGACATCGCTGTCGCGACAAACACCACTTGGAAGAAGAAGTCTGATTCAAGCGAGTGGTCAGCATCCGCGCCTTGGGTACCAATCAGGGTACCAAAAGACGGCACAAGGCCTCCGCCGCTGTTGTCTACATACATAATGTTGTAGCCCACCAATAGATACATGGTACAGGCGATGGCATACAAACAAATATTTTTAGTCAGGATCTCAGTGGTGTTTTTCGAGCGCACTAAGCCCGCTTCTAACATGGCAAAGCCTGCTGCCATCCACATGACTAACGCGCCGGATAAAAGAAAGAAAAAGGTGTCGAGCGCGTAGCGCAATTCTGTCACCGTGTTTACCAGTTCCATTGTCTTTACTCCCTGTAATTAAATTGCTTCCAGATCCATCTCACCAGTACGGATCCGTACCGCCTGCTGAAGATCAAAAACGAAGATCTTACCGTCACCGATTTTCCCGGTTTGGGCGGCGTTAGAAATCGCTTCAACCACGGCATCCACACTCTCGCTCTGAACGGCAATCTCCAGTTTGACTTTGGGTAAAAAGTCGACCTGATACTCAGCACCACGGTATAACTCTGTGTGCCCTTTTTGGCGGCCAAAGCCTTTTACTTCTGAGACAGTCATGCCATCAATACCAGCATCGGCCAACGCTTCACGAACGTCATCAAGCTTAAACGGCTTGATAATGGCGCTAATCAGTTTCATATCCTTCTCCTGAGTCCTTGTGTTTGCATCCCTCTGTCGGTATCAAGAGCCGTGCCAATATTTAACCCACATTAAATCAATCAGTTAGAAACAGGTTTGTCGTGAAAGTATTAATTTGCACCATATAAGTGCGAGGTATTCACCAAGACAGCGCACGCTTCTAGGATCAGCTTTCCGTTGCACCAAGGGAGAACAGAAAGCAAAACGTTGCAGGGAGAGAAGAAAAACGCGAGGGAGTCGATTTAGTCCGTAAGAGACACGCGTAACAATACACGTGCTAACGTGCCCGTTGCTGGATCAACACTGAGACGGCTTAGCGCCGCCCGTATCGAGTAATGAAATCTTGGTAAGCTTCTAGCATTTCTAAAAAGTCTTGATAACCACATGCCGCGCAGCTTTCTTCATCATAAAAGTCCAGCGCTTGTTCGCTGAGCGTGGCTTGCACTTCGTCTGAGGCTGGCTGCAGCATGGCATTGGCCATCACGACCACTTCATCGCGGTTAGCGGTGAGTGTAAACGTATGCCCGCGCCACTGCCGCTCCGAATTGAGTTGCTGTAATGCGTGTAGACATGATGTAACTCGGGTAAGCTCCGTGCCGAGCTCATCCAATAACCAACGCCCCATGGCTTCATGCCCCATAGAAAAAACAATCCGGTAGCTGTCATCAAAACTGTTGCGAGAAAATTCGTAATCCACACTGACCTCCAAATTTGGCAGGCTATTGTCCGGCTTTTTGCCAAAATTGCCAAGCCAGAGCTGTCATCAAAATATCACTTCAACCATACTTAAATAGAATAAAAGTAAGCAGTAAAGGATAGGCTTATGCATATCGTGATCGCGCCTGATTCATTTAAAGAGAGCCTTAGCGCTCCACACGTTGCTCAAGCGATTCAAGTAGGTATGGCATCAGTGCTACCTAACGCACAATTTTCACTGCTCCCCATGGCAGATGGTGGAGAGGGATTTGCGCAAAGCTTTCTCGAACGATTAGGCGGCGAGCGCTTTCATTGTGAGGTCACCGGCCCTGACTTTCGCCCCGTGACGGCCAGTTTTATCATCAATCGTGAGCACCGCATTGCAGTACTCGATGTTGCTAGTGCCTCTGGGCTTCCCTTGATTCCGCTTAACGAGCGAAATCCTCGCCATACCACCAGTTTGGGAACGGGCGAGCTGATACGAACCGCGCTTGACCATGATATTGACGAAATCATTATTGGCCTAGGCGGTAGCGCCACCAATGATGCCGGCGCCGGGATCCTCACCGCGCTAGGTGCAAAGCTCCTCGATGGCACGGGTAACCCCATTCTCCCAACGGGTGAAGGCCTTGGGGCGCTGATGACTGTAGATCTTGGCGCACTGGATCCACGCCTTAACACCGTCACGCTCACCGCCGCCTGTGACGTCGATAACCCCTTGTGCGGCCCGCATGGAGCTACGACCGTCTTTGGGCCGCAAAAAGGTGCCCAAGAAGAGGATATCCGGACTTTAGAACAATATCTGCATCGCTTTGCTAGCATCTGCCACTTACAGCTGGGCCAGTCAATTTCACACTTTTCTGGCGCTGGTGCGGCTGGAGGAATTGGCGCGGCATTGGGTGGGTTACTCGGCGCGCGACTTGAACCTGGCGTCGAGCTGTTGCTCTCACGCACGCATGCCCATCACCTGCTAGCGGAAGCTGATTGGGTGATCACTGGCGAGGGCCGAATCGATGGGCAAACCCAGCACGGCAAAGTACCAGCCGCTATCGCCAGAATCGCGCACTCTTACCACACTCCCGTCATCGTGCTCGCCGGCAGTGTCGGTGACGATTGCGAATCGCTTTACCAGCAAGGAATTAAAGCGATCTTCCCCATTCAAGCTGGCCCCTGTGCATTAAGCGACGCGCTGATGGACAGCAAGAAAAACCTCATGCGCACCAGTGAAAACATTGCACGTATGATCCAATTAGCGGGTCACTCATAGCGTGATTACCCAAACGCTGAGCAAAAAAAAGCGCCCCTAATATTGGGGCGCTTTCAGTCAATCTACGAGTAAATGGCGGTTATACCGCGGCTTTAATGATCACATCATCTGCTTTTTTGGTGTACTCATCCATCCGATGGAAATTGAGATAGCGGTACGTATCACTGGCGGTGGCATTAATTTGCTCGGCGTACTCCAGGTACTCGGCTCGGGTGGGGATCCGACCTAAGATCCCACCAACCGCAGATAACTCTGCCGACGCCAGATAGACATTCGCCCCCGTCCCTAGTCGGTTGGGGAAATTCCGCGTCGAGGTAGACAACACGGTGGATTTTTCTGCCACACGCGCTTGGTTACCCATACACAATGAACATCCTGGCGTTTCGATCCGCACACCTGCACGACCATAAATGCCGTAATAACCTTCGGCGGTGAGCTGATCCCGGTCCATTTTAGTCGGTGGTGCCACCCACATACGGGTAGATAAGCTCCCCCCAAATTTATCCAGCAGTTTACCCGCAGCACGGAAGTGGCCAATATTGGTCATACAGCTGCCAATAAAGACTTCATCCACACTGTCCCCAGCCACATCTGACAAGGTACGAGCGTCATCCGGATCGTTCGGTGCACACAAAATCGGCTCTTTGATGTCAGCCAGATCGATTTCGAGCACATGTGCGTACTCGGCATCGTTGTCCGCTTCCATCAGGTTTGGACTCTCAAGCCATTGCTGCATCGCTTGAATGCGGCGCTCAATGGTACGGCGGTCGCCATAGCCTTCCGAGATCATCCATTTAAGCATCACAATATTAGACTCGAGGTATTCAGCCACTGAGTCTTGCGATAACTTAACGGTACAACCGGCAGCAGAGCGCTCCGCTGACGCATCCGACAGCTCAAAGGCTTGCTCCACGGTGAGGTGCTCAACCCCTTCGATTTCCAAAATACGGCCAGAGAATTCGTTAATCTTGCCCGATTTCTCTACTGTCAGCAGCCCTTGCTGAATACCAAAGTAAGGGATTGCATGAACCAGATCACGTAAGGTGACCCCAGGTTGCATTTCGCCTTTAAAGCGCACCAAAACCGACTCAGGCATGTCCAACGGCATGACCCCAGTGGCGGCAGCAAACGCGACCAGGCCAGAGCCGGCTGGGAAAGAGATCCCGAGCGGGAAGCGGGTGTGCGAGTCTCCCCCCGTCCCCACGGTATCAGGCAATAGCATACGGTTCAGCCACGAGTGGATCACACCGTCACCGGGACGTAGCGCGACGCCACCACGATTCATAATAAAATCAGGTAATGTATGGTGGGTTTCGACGTCAACCGGCTTTGGATAAGCCGAAGTATGGCAGAACGACTGCATGGTTAAATCAGCGGTAAAGCCAAGGCATGCCAAGTCTTTTAGCTCATCACGCGTCATTGGACCGGTCGTATCTTGCGAACCCACGGTGGTCATTTTCGGCTCACAGTAAGTGTTAGGACGCACGCCCTTCACCCCACAAGCTTTGCCAACCATTTTTTGTGCCAGCGTGAAGCCTTTGGTGGAATCGGCCACTGGACGAGGGCGACGGAAGACCTCAGACGGTTCAAGACCCAGTGTTTCTCGTGCTTTATCGGTTAGGCCACGACCGATGATCAACGGAATACGGCCACCGGCACGCACTTCGTCATAAAGGATATCGGTTTTCAGCTGGAACGTAGACAGCACCTCATCAGTGCCGTGCTTGCACACTTTGCCATCGGCAGGGTATAGGTCAATCACATCGCCCATGTTGAGCTTGCTTACATCAAGCTCAATCGGCAGTGCCCCCGCATCTTCCATCGTATTAAAGAAGATTGGAGCAATTTTTCCTCCCAAACAAAAACCGCCGTAACGTTTGTTCGGGACATTCGGAATATCTTTGCCCATAAACCAAAGAACCGAGTTAGTGGCTGATTTCCGTGATGAGCCCGTCCCTACCACGTCGCCAACATACACCAGCGGATGGCCTTTTTCTTCCAGCGTTTTCATTTGCTCGATAGGACCAATGTCACCAGGTTTATCCGGGTGAATGCCGTCTCGTTCATTTTTAAGCATGGCTAACGCATGCAAAGGAATATCCGGACGCGACCACGCATCGGGCGCCGGAGAAAGATCATCCGTATTGGTTTCGCCCGAGACTTTGAACACCGTCAGGGTCACTTTTTCAGGAATTTGCGGTTTGCCCAAATACCAATCAGCATTCGCCCACGATTCCATCACTTGCTTGGCGTAGGCATTCCCGGCTTTCATTTTGTCTTCAACGTCATAAAACGCATCAAACATTAATAAGGTATGAGACAACACGTCTGCCGCAATAGGGGCAAGTTTGTCGTCATCGAGCAGGGTGATTAACGGCTCGATGTTGTAGCCACCTTGCATAGTACCGAGCAACTTAGTGGCACGCTCGGGGCTAATCAAGGGTGATTGCGCTTCGCCTTTGGCAAGGGCGGCAAGAAAGCCTGCTTTCACATAAGCGGCTTCATCGACACCTGGCGGGATTCGATTTTCCAGCAAATAAACGAGGGTTTCTTCTTCGCCAGCAGGCGGGTTTTTCAAGAGTTCTATCAGACTGGCGGTTTGCTCAGCGTTCAGCGGTTTAGGCACAATACCCTGAGCGGCACGTTCTTCGACGTGTTTACGGTAGGCTTCAAGCACGACTATTTCCTCTTTTCTCGGTCAGACCGTGTGGCCCAACATCCTTGGAAAGTGTTAGTACTCGTATCACGCTTATCCGGCGAAGTTTATTCAAATTTCCAGCAAGACGAGGGTTCGAGCACGTAACCGCTGCGTGAGGATAGCATTTTTAACCTAAAATTAAAATCTACCCGTTTTATGAAACATACGGCTTAGGTTTCAGTGACGCAGCACACTATTCCTACCCTTGAATGAAATGATCACAATGGATGTCGCCGTTGTCATTGATTATAAACTTTTTTTATCTTAGCACTGTGATCACCGCTGTATGACTGCGGGGGCACATAGCCAACACGCACGCCCTTACTTTTATCGGTTTGTGTTGAAATCGCGAACCCAGTGTCGTTTTCATCAATAAGTATGGGAAAGGGCTTCAATTTTATCGTCTCATCGCCGATACATTAAAAACGATGAATACAACTCTGCTAACTTAGACGTTAGTGCCATATACATCGTCACTTTTTTGTCACGCTAACTTGTCAACTTTTCGATGAATACAAAATAGCGCGTGATAGACCACATAGAGAGAAAGGCATGAAGCTAAAGCAACTCACGATAAAACAGAAACTCGTGCTGGCGTTTGTCTCAGCGGTGATCGCCTCTACCGCAATCATCAGTTATATGAGCTTAAGCCAAGCACGCGATATCATGGAAAAACGGCTACTTGAAAACGAACTACCCACTACCCTCACCCAGTTTAGAGACACCATTGATAGTGAGGTGAACCAGCTCCAATCTGCCGCACGCCAACTGGCCTCAAACCCGGTGATGCTAGATATTATCAGCCAAGATATTACATCGGCCGAAGAAGCGCGTGTTGTGAAGCAACTCAACGTGCTACGTGACCAATACGACCTCAATGACGCGTCAATCGCCAACCGTAATACGGGCCAGTACTGGAATCAGAATGGCTTTTTACGCGTATTAACACGAGAAAAGGACGGTTGGTTTTACAACTTCCTCGACAGTGGCAATGCCACCATGGCGCAAGTGTTTCAAGAAGATAATGGTGAGCTCAAACTGTTCGTCAACTTTCAACAGCTCAATGGCAAAGGCTTAGCCGGTTTTTCTCGCTCCTTAGAAGATATGACCCGCTTTTTGAATCAGTTCAAAATCGAACAATCAGGGTTTGTCTTCTTGGTCAATGCTGATGGTCTGGTACAGCTTCACCGTGATACCAATCTGATGGGCGAACAAACACTGAGTGATGTGTATGGATCGCAAGTCCGCAGCTTGCTGCAAAAAGGGGACTTTAACCTCCTAGACACCAGTATTAACGGCGAAGACGTGTTACTCGCGTCGAGCTATGTTCCTTCTATGGATTGGTTTGTTATCGCGGATGTTCCCGCAGAAGAAGTCTACGCCCCCCTCAATGAAACGCGTAACCAGATCCTGATGGTGTCGCTAGTCGTGGGCCTGATTTTCATCGTGGTTGCCGTTTGGCTCGCTGCCACCATCACCAAACCCATCCAATATGTCGCCAATGTGTTCCGTGAAATCGGGGAAGGTGAAGGCGATTTACGTCAGCGTGTGGATATTCATAGCCAAGATGAAATTGGTCAGCTCGCCTCTGGCTTTAATAGCTTTGTGGAAAAAATCCATCGCCTCGTTTCGGATGTCGCTAGCACCGGGGGGGAACTTCGCAATGCGGCTGAGCAAGTCTCGTCACAAGCCAGCGCCACCCAGTCGCAGAGTGAGTATCAACGTGATCGCACCGTTCAAGTGGTCACCGCGATCAATGAAATGGGGGCCACGGTGAATGAGATTGCGGGCAATGCCGCCAATGCGGCCAGTGCGGCCAACCAAGCTTCTGATGATGCGGCAAGTGGCCAAGGCGTGGTCACCCAAGCACGCGATACCATCGCCAGCCTGGCTGACGACATGGAGAACATGTCGAAAGTGATCAGCGCCCTGGCTGAAAACACCGATTCTATTGGCGGTATTTTGGATGTGATCCGCGGCATCTCCGAGCAAACCAACTTACTGGCGCTGAACGCGGCGATTGAAGCGGCACGGGCAGGTGAACAAGGACGCGGCTTTGCGGTTGTCGCCGATGAGGTCCGTAACCTTGCTAGCCGCACGTCAGATTCAACCGATGAAATACAAACCATGATCGACCGCCTCCAGACAGAAGCACACAATGCGGTTCAAGCCATGGAGCAAAGCCGCACTATGACCGCGGAAGGGGTGAATGCATCCGATGAGGCTTCACAATCACTGAATGCGATCAATGAGCAGATTGTGCAAATCTCGGACATGAACACGCAAGTAGCAACCGCGACAGAAGAGCAATCGACCGTGGTCAACGATATTAACCAAAATATCGAAGAGATTAACCATAGTTCACAGCAAACCGCGGATACCGCCAATACCATGGCAGAAGCCAGTGAGTCATTGCGCGATCTTTCCAAACGTCTTGATACCCTGGTAGGCAGCTTCAAACTCTAAACCATTGTAATCCTACCCACTAACGTACGAAGCGGGCCTTAGCCCGCTTTTTTTGTTCACGACCAAGTACATGACAGATATAAAAAAGCCCCGCATGGCGGGGCTGAGTCAGAAAAATATAGACGCGTAGTTTATTTCTTTTTCTTCGCTTTCGGGTTAGGCATATCGGTGATTGAGCCTTCAAACACTTCTGCAGCCAAACCAACCGATTCGTGCAAGGTTGGGTGGGCATGAACCGTCAGTGCGACATCTTCGGCATCACAGCCCATTTCGATCGCAAGGCCGATTTCACCCAACAGCTCGCCACCATTAGTGCCGACAACGGCACCACCGATGACACGGTGCGTATCTTTATCAAAGATAAGCTTGGTCATACCGTCAGCGCAGTCAGATGCAATCGCACGGCCTGAAGCCGCCCATGGGAAGGTCGAGGCTTCGTAGTTGATCCCCTCTTCCTTACATTCTTTCTCGGTTTTACCCACCCAAGCCACTTCTGGCTCAGTGTAGGCAATCGATGGGATCACTTTTGGATCGAAGTAATGCTTCTTACCCGAAATGACTTCGGCAGCCACGTGACCTTCATGCACACCTTTGTGTGCCAACATAGGTTGACCCACGATGTCACCAATCGCATAAATATGCGGCACGTTAGTGCGCATCTGCTTATCTACATTGATAAAGCCACGATCGTCGACTTCAACACCGGCTTGACCTGCATCAAGCAGTTTACCGTTCGGGCTACGGCCAATCGCCACCAGCACAGCGTCATAACGCACTGGCTCAGCCGGGGCTTTTTTGCCTTCCATCGTTACGTAGATGCCATCTTCTTTGGCCTCTACTGCGGTGACTTTGGTTTCCAGCATCAGGTTCATTTTCTTGCTGATACGCTTGGTAAAGACTTTGATCACGTCTTTATCGGCCGCTGGGATCACCTGATCGCACATTTCGACCACATCAACCTGTGAACCCAATGCGTGATAGACTGTGCCCATTTCTAGGCCAATGATACCACCACCCATCAGCAACATTTTTTCTGGCACATCTTTAAGCTCTAGCGCGTCGGTTGAGTCCCAGATACGCGGGTCATCATGCGGAATAAATGGTAGCTCGATAGGACGAGAACCCGCCGCGATGATCGCGTTGTCAAAATTGATAGTGGTGTTTTCTTCACCTTCGACTAACAGGGTGTTCGCGCCGGTGAAACGGCCTTTGCCATTCACCACGGTCACTTTACGCTGCTTGGCCATACCGCCCAAGCCGCCGGTAAGCTGACCGATGACCTTATCTTTCCAAGAGCGGATTTTATCGATATCGGTTTGTGGCTCGCCGAAAACCACGCCGTGATCCGCCATGGCTTTGGCTTCTTCGATCACTTTGGCAACGTGTAGTAGGGCTTTAGAAGGGATACAGCCAACGTTTAAACACACACCGCCTAGGGTGTTGTAACGTTCAACCAGCACTGTTTCCAAACCTAGGTCGGCACAGCGGAAAGCGGCGGAGTATCCAGCAGGACCAGCGCCAAGGACGACGACTTGCGCTTTGATTTCTTTACTCATTCTGACCTCGTTGTAGTCTTATTCCCTGACAGGCTAAGAGCGGTAATTTATTATTGTTGTGGGTATTTGAGAGCCACAGTTTACAGCCATGTTAATGGGCTGAAAAATAAAAACCCATAGCCTGTGAGCTGCACAACAATTCCCAACCGACCCATCACGGGCCGGTGGGGTTGTCGGTGTTGCGATTACAGTACCAAACGGCGGATATCAGACATTAGACCGTTAAGGTAGCTAATAAAGCGCGCACCTTCGGCACCGTCGATCACACGGTGGTCGTAAGACAGTGACAGCGGCAGCATCAGGCGAGGTTCGAAGTCCTTACCATTCCATACTGGCTTCATTTCTGACTTAGACACGCCCAAGATAGAGACTTCTGGCGCGTTGACGATAGGGGTAAATGCGGTTCCACCCAGGCCACCTAGGCTTGAGATAGTAAAGCAACCACCCTGCATGTCTGACGCGGTCAGTTTACCCGAACGGGCTTTCTTCGAGACCACCATCAGCTCTTCAGACAGCTCATGAATGCCTTTCTTGTTCACGTCTTTAAAGACTGGAACAACCAGACCATTTGGTGTGTCAACCGCGATACCGATGTTGACATACTTCTTCATGATCAGGCTCTCACCGTCTTCAGACAGTGACGCATTGAATGAAGGGAAAGCTTCCAGCGCTTTAGCTGCCGCTTTCATGATGAACACCAGTGGGGTGATCTTCATGCCAGAGTCTTTCTTCTTCTCGATCGCGTTTTGTTCTTTACGGAACGCTTCAACTTCAGTGATATCCGCGTTGTCCCACTGGGTTACGTGCGGGATCATCACCCAGTTACGTGCCAGGTTCGCACCTGAGATCTTCTTAATGCGTGACAATGGCTTCACTTCGGTTTCACCGAATTTGCTGAAGTCCACTTTTGGCCAAGGTAGCAGACCCAGTGCGCTACCGTCGCCTGAGCCAGACGCTGCACCCGATTCAAGGCGTTTCAGGGCGTCTTTTACAAAGCTCTGAACGTCTTCTTTCAATACGCGCCCTTTACGACCCGTCCCTTTAACCTTGGCAAGGTTAACACCGAATTCACGGGCAAGACGACGAACAACAGGAGATGCATGCGCGTACTCTTTGTTTTCTACAAATTCGTCTTTACCGGCGTCAGCTTTGGCAGCAGGTGCTTCAGCTTTAGGGGCTGGCGCAGGGGCTGCTTTCTCTGCAGGTGCAGATGCCGCAGGCGCTGCTGGGGCGCTACCAGCCACCTCGAACACCATGATGTGCGAGCCGGTGGACACTTTATCGCCCGCCGCAATTTTGATCTCTTTGACCGTACCCGCAAACGGTGCAGGGACTTCCATTGACGCTTTGTCGCCTTCAACGGTGATCAGTGACTGCTCTTCTTCAATGGTATCGCCAACGGCAACCATGATGTCAGTCACTTCAACTTCATCACCACCAATGTCTGGCACGTGAACGTCTTTGGATTGTGCTGCTGCAGGCGCTGCTGGCGCGTCTACGGCTGGAGCACCGCCACCGACTTCAAACATCATGATCAGTGAGCCGGTTGACACTTTGTCGCCCGCGGTGATCTTGATCTCTTTGACGGTACCCGCGAACGGTGCAGGCACTTCCATTGAGGCTTTGTCGCCTTCAACGGTGATCAGTGACTGCTCTTCTTCAATGGTGTCGCCGACCGCGACCATGATCTCGGTGACTTCAACTTCATCGCCACCGATATCAGGCACGTGCACTTCTTTGATTTCTGATGCGGCCGCTGGTGCAGCAGCAGGGGCGGCGGGTGCCGCCTCTTGCGCCGGAGCGCTTTGTGCTGATGCTTCCGCTTCAAAGATCATAATCAAAGAACCAGTGGTGACTTTGTCACCCTCGGCAATTTTGATTTCCTTGACCACACCCGCTTGTGACGCAGGGACTTCCATGGATGCTTTATCACCTTCAACGGTGATTAACGACTGCTCTTCTTCTACCTTGTCACCGACGCTGACAAGGATCTCAGTAACTTCTACTTCATCCGCACCGATGTCAGGTACATTAATCTCGATTGACATTGTTTCAGCCTCTTACGCGAACAGCGGGTTTACTTTGTTGGTATCGATGTCGAATTTCTTAATCGCTTCTGACACGACTTTCTTATCAACATCACCACGCTTAGCCAGCTCGTTGAGTGCCGCAACCACTACATAGCCTGCATTCACTTCGAAGTGACGGCGTAGGTTTTCGCGGCTATCAGAACGACCAAAGCCGTCTGTGCCCAGCACTTTATAAGACTCCGCTGGGATAAATGCACGAACTTGGTCAGCGTAGTTTTTCATGTAATCAGTCGCAGCAATTGCAGGCTCAGATCCCATGACCGTTTGGATATAAGGCACTTTGCTTTCTGCATCTGGGTTCAGCATGTTGAAACGATCAACATCTTGGCCGTCACGTGCTAGCTCGTTGAATGAGGTCACGCTGTAGATGTCAGACGCTACGCCGAATTCATCGCTAAGCAGTTTCGCCGCTTTGCGCACTTCCGTCATGATGGTGCCAGAGCCCATTAGCTGAACTTTTGCTTTGTCGCCCGTGTAGGTTTCTAGTTTGTAGATACCTTTACGGATACCGTCTTCCGCGCCCTCTGGCATCGCTGGCTGATGATAGTTTTCGTTCATCAGCGTCAGGTAGTAGTACACGTTTTCTTGATCAGGGCCGTACATGCGACGGATACCGTCTTGCATGATCACTGCCACTTCGTACGCGAAGGTTGGGTCATAAGACACACAGTTAGGCACCGTGCTCGCCAGAATATGGCTGTGACCGTCTTCGTGCTGAAGGCCTTCACCGTTGAGCGTTGTACGGCCTGCGGTGGCACCCAATAGGAAACCACGCGCTTGCTGATCACCCGCCATCCACGCCATGTCGCCAACACGTTGGAAACCGAACATGGAGTAGTAGATGTAGAATGGGATCATTGGCAGGTCATTGGTGCTGTAAGACGTCGCCGCCGCTACCCACGATGACATCGCGCCTAGCTCGTTAATACCTTCTTGCAGTACCTGGCCGCCCTGCTCTTCTTTGTAGTAAGAGACAACGCCACGGTCTTCTGGAGTATAGGTTTGTCCTTGCGGATTATAGATACCCACCTGACGGAACAGACCTTCCATACCAAAGGTACGGGCTTCGTCCGCAATGATTGGCACAATGTTTTTGCCAATGCTTTTGTCTTTTAGCAGCACATTCAGAGAGCGCACAAACGCCATAGTGGTAGAGATATCACGCTTCTGTTCAGACAGTAGTGCTGAGAAATCATCCAGTTTTGGCAGGGTCAGTTCTTCAGTGAACTTTGGTAAACGCTGTGGAGTATAACCGTGCAGGGCTTTACGACGTGCGTGGAGGTATTCGTGCTCCGCAGACCCTTCTTCCAACTTCAGGTACGTCAGATTTTGCACATCATCGTCAGACAGCAAATCTTGCAGGCCCAGACGATCACGCATAGCGTGAACATGGGTCATGTCCATTTTCTTCACTTGGTGCGCGATGTTTTTCCCTTCAGCCGCTTCACCCATGCCGTAACCTTTCACGGTTTTCGCCAGGATCACGGTTGGACGGTCGTTGCACTCTTGTGCCGCTTTAAACGCTGCGAACAGTTTTGATGGCTCATGACCACCACGCTTCAGTGCAAAGATTTCTTCGTCGGTCATATCGGCAACCAAGGCTGCAGTTTCAGGATATTTACCGAAGAAGTGCTCACGTACGTAGGCGCCATCTTTTGATTTGAAGGTTTGATAATCGCCGTCGATGGTTTCGTTCATCAACTGCAGCAGCTTACCTGAGGTATCTTTCGCCAGTAGTTTATCCCAGCCAGAGCCCCAAACCACTTTGATCACGTTCCAGCCAGCGCCTTTAAATAGGCCTTCTAGCTCTTGAACAATCTTACCGTTACCCATCACAGGCCCATCGAGACGCTGGAGGTTACAGTTGATCAAGAAACATAGGTTATCCAGTTTTTCACGCGCGGCAAAAGAAAGCGCACCGCGTGACTCTGGTTCGTCCATCTCGCCGTCACCCAGGAACGCATAAACGCGCTGCTCTGAAGTGTCTTTCAGGCCACGACCGTTCAGGTACTTGAGGAAACGTGCTTGGTAGATAGACGCAATGGGACCCAGACCCATAGAAACGGTTGGGAATTGCCAGAACTCAGGCATCAGTTTCGGGTGCGGGTAAGAGGAAATACCTTTACCGTCGACTTCTTGACGGAAATTGTCGAGCTGATCAGCAGTTAGACGCCCTTCCACAAACGCACGTGCGTAAATGCCTGGAGAGATATGGCCTTGATAATAAACCAGATCGCCACCATCTTTCTCGTTAGGCGCACGGAAGAAGTGGTTAAAACAAGTTTCATAGAACGCAGCCGATGACTGGAATGACGCCATGTGGCCACCCAGCTCTAAATCTTTCTTGGACGCGCGCAACACGATCATGATTGCGTTCCAACGAATGATAGAACGGATACGACGTTCCAAGTTCACATCACCTGGGTAAGCAGGTTCTTGATCCGCAGGGATGGTATTTACATAGTTGGTGGTCACGCCCGTTGGCATGTCAACACCGTCTAAACGTGCTTGCCCTAAGACTTGCTCCAGAAGGAACTGGGCACGTTCTACACCTTCTTCACGAACGACTGACTCAAGAGCTTGCAACCACTCTTGGGTCTCAAGTGCGTCCACGTCATTTTTCATGACTTCAGACATGGCGATCTATCCTTTCGTTGATTGACTCGTACAAAACAAACGTTGTCGCAGCTGAGGGGCTCCCTTGCCTTTATATGATGGCGAATAGGGTTCACTCCAGCTCGTCCTTGCGTTGTTGAATTCGGCGTAGAGACCGTTCGCGACGGCTTTCTTCTCGACCAAGATCCAACAGAGTTTCCTCAATGTAAGCTAAGTGTGCATGCGATGCCTGCCTGGCTTTTTCTGGCTCACCAGCGGTAATTGCATCCACGATCTCAGCTCGGTGTCGGCTGACGTTTTCTACCGTCTCTTGACGGCGATAAAGTAGCTCAAAATTCTGTAAAATATTCTGTTCCAGTAACGGGGCGAGGCTACGCATAATATGAAGTAACACCACATTGTGCGCCGCTTCCGTTACGGCAACGAGATACTGCATCACAGCCGATGCTTCGGCCTTTAAATCCCCATCTTTCTGCGCCTGGCGAATCGCATCGTGGCAGTCTTCTACACGCAAAAAATCTTCTTCCGTGCCGCGCAGTGCAGCAAAGTAAGAAGAAATGCCTTCCAATGCATGACGGGATTCCAACAAATCAAGCTGGGTTTCAGGATGATCCGCCAATAACTCTAGCAGGGGTTCTGAAAATCGCTGCCACAGCCTTTCGCTCACAAAGGTACCGCCACCTTGCTTGCGGGTTAGCAACTTTTTTACTTCAAGCCGCTGAATCGCTTCGCGTACCGATGGACGAGATACATCAAATTGCGTCGCTAGCTCTCGCTCAGGTGGCAGCTTCTGGCCGGGGGATAAGGTCCCTTCCAAAATCAAGCCTTCGAGCTCTTTTTCAATTACATCTGAGAGTTTGGGTTGACGAATTCGCTGATATGCCATTGTTTTTATTGACCATCCACATTGAAAGTAATGACTTTCAACCGCAGAAACTGACTGATTGTAAATTGGTAAGACCAATTACTTTATTATTCTCTAAAGTTACCAGACAGCGGATATTCTGTCCACCTGAACTTTGATTGACATCATGGAAACCGCTGTATTCATAACGTAACAGTCTCTATAACTGAACACATCGAAATTGGTAAGACCATTTTTTTTGGATTGCTTTATTCGTCGATCCCAAGTAGAGAATGTAATTTTTTCCAGTCAAAAGCTTCGCCTGGATCTGTTTTACGTCCAGGGGCTATATGTTGATGTCCGGTGATTCGATCACGGGTAATGGCTGGATAATACTGCATCAGCGTCTGCGTGACCGCCGCTAACGATTGGTACTGCTGTTCTGTGTAGGGAAGTGTGTCCGTGCCCTCAAGCTCAATCCCGATAGAAAAATCGTTACATTGCTGCCGACCGTTAAAACACGAAGCGCCAGCATGCCATGCACGTGCATTGAATGGTACAAACTGGATCACACTTCCATCTCGTCGGATCAGTAGGTGTGCCGAGACGCGCAGAGCTGTAATTTCCGCAAAATAAGGATGCGTGTCTGGATCCAACCGCCCCTGAAAAAACTGCTCGATATAGGGGCCATCGAATTGACCGGGGGGCAGACTGATATTATGTATCACTAGCAAGGAAACATCCTCGCTATCCGGACGTTGGTTATAATGCGGGGACAGGCAAGCACGTGCGCTCACGAGCCAATGTTCATCGATTCGCATACAAGGCATGCAGCCTCCCAGTCAGCAAAAGTGATCTACTTTATCTGGGTAGCAGGCAGATTGGAATATAAGCAACACCGCTCGCCAGGATGCGTCTTGGCATAATACATTGCCGAATCCGCTTGGTTCATCATTTGCTGTAACTCAAGCCCGTCGGTGGGGAAGCAGCTGACACCGATACTAATTGCTAATGACAGCTCGATATTATCAATCGTGATGGGGGCATGCATTTCATCTTGAATGCGTGTGATCACCTCATTTAAAGCCTCTTTATCAGTTAATAAATCCAGCCAGACAATGAATTCATCCCCACCCAGACGACCGACTAAATCAGAGCGACGAAGCGCTTGTTTAAGACGCAGGCTGACCACCTTGAGTAACTCGTCGCCTATACCGTGTCCATACGTATCGTTGACTTGTTTAAAATTATTAAGATCGATAAATAAGAGCGCAGCATTCGTGTGCGCTCGGTTGGCCCGCATCAAAGCCACATCGACATGTGATTCAAATGCCCGCCGGTTAAACAAGCCTGTCAACTCGTCATGCTCGGCCAAAAATTTAAGCTGATGCTGCTGCTCACGCAGCTGTTGCGTTTGCCGTGCAACCTCTTCGCTCAGTTGGTTCTTGTCAACCATGGTATGACTCAATACCTGCTTCATCTCATTGACGTGATCCGCCAGTTCGGTCAATTCGTCTTTATCTGTCAGTATTAATTCCGAGGTGAGATCCCCTTTTTTAATCTGAGAGATAGTGGCATGTAACGCTTTCAAGCGATGCGTTAGTCGTCGCCGCAAGCTGGTGACAAAAACAGTCACCAGCAATGCTAAGATCACCAATATGCCACCATGAACGACCAGTAGCATTTTCTGCTGTCTACTGGATTCATGCATGACTTGCTGACGCACGGAGAATGCCGCCTCACTCATCGCTTGCAGTAACACATTAAAACGCGAAAAAAGCATTAAACGGCCTTCGTCCACCGTCTGATTCGCACCAAACTGATCGGCTGTTATATCAAGCAAGCGACCAACATTATTGGCAGCTTGAGTAATTGATTGTACTGACTGGCGTGGAATCGCATGCTGATCACTGGATAACTGAGCGCGTAAGGCCTTTACTGATTGGTGAGCATCCTGCCGTGTTTGCGCACTGGGGTATTGACGATATAACCATAAACGCCCACGTAAGCTGTCTATTTGTGAGTGAACCGCAACAATACTGTCTAACCGGTTTTGTATCTGATTTTGCTTATAAAAAAGCTCTACCGTGATCAATAAAGTCACTAGTGTTAAAGCCGTACATGCGTAAACAACGATGTTTAACTGCTGACCGATTTTCATTCTAGTAAGCTCACTTTTTGAGTTGCTTCAACCAGAGGACCAGGATTCAGTAAGTGACGATATGACGGCGTTGGCCCTTCGACCAAACCAGCACGTTGTGCCCATCTGGCTTGGTTTTTTAACCGAAGAAGTAAGGAATCATTTAACGAGAGGCGAAATAAATAATCCTGCCAAAGCCAACTGAGCTTGTCGTCTGACATAGAAAGATACGCCGATACTTGTGCCTTCGCGAGATCGGGCTGCTGATGAATAAGACTGACCGCTTCATCTAAGGCACGAATCACCCGCTGCATATCTTGGTGTTGTTTGTTCACTAGTAACCGACCGCTTACCAACAAAAAGGATAAACTGTGTAGGCCTTTACTATTCAATGACTGTACGGGCTCTGCGGCGCGCTTTAGCAGCTGGTATCCGTAAGGCTCCCAAATGGCAATCGCATCCACGTCGCCATTAAGCAGCGCCTCGGGCAGCGCCTCTGGTAGATAGTCGATTTTCTCTATCGTTTCCCTAGGAATATTATGCAGCTGCAGTAATGAGTCGAAAAAATATTCGCTGGCGCTCGACGCAACAATGCCAATTCGCCCACCTTTGAGAGCATCGGGAAGCGAGCCGCCGATCGCACGCTTAATAGACCAAAGTTTGACGTCATTGTCTGACTCAACAAAACTGGCCAAAATATTAAAATCATTTCGCTCAAAGCTATTGAACATCGCAACCGTCTCTGACGTCGTCGCTAAGTCCGCTTCTCCCTTGGCCAATATTTGAAAGCTTTTCACGCCACCGTGTACAGGTTTCAACGTCATATCAATGCCGTATTTTTCAAACAATCCCTGCTCCTTAGCAACGATGATAGGTGCAGACAACGGGGTGAGAGAAAGAGCAATAGTCAATGGCTCAAGTGGTTCAGAAATAGGTAACCTTGTGTATTGCCAAACGCTATACCCCCCAAGAGCCATCAACATCACTGCAACCAGAGCCAGTCCACGTTTCATGGTGCTACCTTTTTTACCTTTACTGACCAAAGTGTAGACAACTAATAAGACAGTGCATGAGTAAAAAAGAAGACAATAGACGGGAAACAAGAGAGAAAAGCTGCATTTCGTCATTACCAGGGTTATCATTCCGCCACGTTTTTTATCACCGCGGTAAGCCATGATGACATCGACCCCTTTTCATACTGTTCATGACAGCCAAAGCCGTCTTGCCTATCTCACCTCTCATCTCAAAACAGATGTACCCCGCGCTGTCACTGAGGCATTACGTGAAGACTTGGGTGGCAATATTGACGCCAGCAAAGACATTACTGCGACCCTGATCCCCGCCGATTCGGTGTCGACTGCGGTGCTAATTACGCGTGAGGATGGGGTCTTTTGTGGCCGTGATTTTGCTGACGAAGTGTTCAAGCAACTGGGGGGCGAAGTCACTTTGACATGGCATGTGACCGATGGTGACGCGATCAGCGCTAATCAATCGCTATGCACTTTAAAGGGACCATCACGCGTGTTATTAACGGGTGAACGCAATGCGATGAACTTTATCCAGACCTTATCAGGCTGCGCCAGTAAAACAGCAACCTATGTGGCACAGTTACAGGGGACGGAGACCAAGCTATTGGATACCCGCAAAACCGTGCCTGGCCTGCGTAGTGCACTCAAATATGCGGTGGCTTGTGGCGGCGGACACAATCACCGTATTGGTGTGTTCGATGCGTATCTCATTAAAGAAAACCACATTCTTGCCTGCGGGGGGATTGCCAATGCGGTGAAAGAAGCTCGCCGTCTGAACCCAGATAAGCTAGTCGAAGTGGAAACAGAAAATCTGGATGAGTTGCAACAAGCGATGGATGCCGGCGCCGACATTGTGATGTTAGATAACTTTAGCGTGCCGATGATGCGTGAGGCAGTGGCACGCAACCAAGGCCATGTGGCACTGGAGGTTTCTGGCAATGTCACTCTGGATACACTGGCGGAATATGCGTCCACAGGGGTGGATTATATTTCGGTTGGCGCTTTAACCAAGCACGTGACCGCACTCGATTTATCCATGCGTTTTCAATAACGCTTACGCTAACCAAGGTTCAACTGGGCTGCCCGTATTGGGCAGCCTTTTTTTATAACAATTTTGTGACAATAATTTTGTGGTCTGTCGAACACTACAACAGAAAAAACCGCCTGTTACATCAAGCTTTTATCCTTCACTCTCAAACTCATGTTTACCCTCTTTTTTGCGCCACACACAAGCGTAAAGTCGCTGCACTCGCGGCCACCGCATTGGCGGCCGATCATCATTGAGAGGAGAGAAGTCACATGCAAAAGCAACAAGGGTTTAGCTTGATTGAGTTACTGGTGGTATTAGGCATTATTGGCGCACTGACTGCCATCGCCATTCCGCAATACCAGAAGTATCAAGACAAAGCCAAAGTCACCGCCGCGATTGCCACGCTGACCAATATGCGCTCCGTGGTAGAAGCGCAGATAATGGAAACGGGCGCGTTCCCAAAAAACGACCCAAAAATCAAAGAAAATCTTGGAATTCCTGGTGATGTAGAGTTCACTGACATTACTGGCGTTAAAGGAGACATGAAATTAGACGTACAGGGGATGCCGAAGGGTAATAAAGTCATACTCGCACGGAGCAAGAAAGGCAAGTGGACGTGCGAGCAACCATCGACAACCATAGAAGTCAATGGCTGCAAGCAAGCGAGTAAGAACCAGCCAACACCTTAAGCGAATATAAAACAGGGACTCACGATGATCCCAACCGCTCCGTTGTATCAAGCCGGTTTATTGACCGATGCCCAGCGCGATGTGCTGGGCATCGGCAACAATGCGTCGCTCAGTCTCGCACATTTACTCGATGCTGGGGTTGACCCCACCGCGCTCGCCAACACCCTCGCTAACCTGCACCATCTTCCGTTTGCAGAAAGCCATCAGTATCCGTTTAAAGACACCTGCTATGCGTTAGACCGGCGCGATTTGATTCAGCGTCATCAAGTGCTGCCGCTTGCCCAACAAGGCCAAGAGCTATTGCTTGGCGTCAGTGACCCAGATAACACAGAAGCTGTCGCCGACTTTCGTTTTTCTACTGGGCTCAATGTCCGTTTGGTGGTGCTCAGTCAGCAAGATTTAGATGCCGCTTTGCGTCACTTATACGGGGCAGATATCGATGGCACCGGCGATGGCATCACCATCAGTGATCAAGACTTAGCGGCGCTCACTATCACCGATAGCCCACACGATGACAGTACGGAACTGCAAAGCGATCAAGCCCCGATTAGCCGCTATATCCAGCAAATTTTAATCGATGCGGTGCGTAAAAAAGCGTCCGACGTTCACTTTGAGCCCTTTGAGGATCACTATCAAATACGCTTTCGCCAAGACGGCTTACTGCAAACCTATGCTCATCCTCCGGCAGGGGTATCACGCCGCTTATCCACTCGACTCAAAATCTTAGCCCAACTCAATATTGCCGAGCGACGCTTACCGCAAGACGGACGCATCAAGCTGACCCTCACCGCTGAACATACGGTCGATATGCGGGTATCCACTTTGCCGACCGTCTGGGGTGAAAAGGTGGTCGTACGCTTGCTCAATAATGATCAGCAATCGTTGAATTTTGAGGATCTTGGTTTTACTGATTGGCAGCGCCACCACTATCAAACAGCGCTCGACCAACCGCAAGGGCTGATCTTATTCACTGGACCCACAGGGAGTGGTAAAACCGTCTCGTTATACAGTGGCTTGCGCTACCTCAACCAGCCGGAAAGAAACATTGCCACCGTTGAAGATCCGGTCGAGATCCAGCTTGATGGCATCAATCAAGTCAATGTCAATACACAGATTGGACTCGATTTCGCGACCGCACTCCGCGCCTTTTTGCGTCAAGATCCTGATATCGTTATGGTCGGGGAAGTGCGAGATACAGAGACCGCCGAAATTAGCATTAAAGCGGCACAAACGGGGCACTTAGTACTCTCCACGTTGCATACCAACTCTGCCGCTGAGAGTATTACCCGTTTAGCACATATGGGGATCGCGCCTTACAACCTCGCCAGTTCATTGACCTTAGTCGTCGCACAACGACTCGTACGTCGGCTTTGTCCGGTTTGTAAACAACCTCATCCGTGTGACGATCCCAGTTTGAAACCATTAGTGAGTCTATATCCTCGCTTCGATCCTACCCAAATCTATCAAGCGAACCCCAGCGGCTGTTATCGGTGCTATCAAGGCTATCAAGGTCGCACTGGGATCTACGAAGTACTGCCTATCGACGACACCATTGCCAACGCGATTTATCGCAATGCCAGCGCAAGTGAGCTCACCACACTCGCCTGTCAACAAGGCATGTGGCGGCTAGCAGAGTCAGGGATAGACAAACTCAACCAGGGGATCACCAGTGTGCAAGAGCTCACTCGCGTGATCCAATTGGCATAAGGAATGAGCATGCCCAAGCCAAGCTTATTTATATTCCATTGGCGCCAAGCTGTCGCCATTGGTTCCGTTCAAAAAGGCCAAGTGTTCGCGTATTCGGAGCATGATGCTCGTCAACAATTGGCCAGCCAATCTATCCTGCCTACTCGTCTCGTTCGCAGGCGTCTTTCCAGTTGGCAGCAACGCAAACACAAGGCAAAAGCCGCCGATGTTACTCAGTTTTCTCGCGAGATCACCACATTGTTGGAGTCTGGTATCCCCATTATTCAGGCGCTAAACCTGATAGAGGAGAATCAGGTCAAAGCAGAAATGCGGTTAGTGGTTCGCCACCTTCGTCAGCAACTGGAAGCCGGCACGAGTTTAAGCACGGCCCTAGCGCAAGCCAGTCCCCTGTTTGACCGCTTTTATTGTGAGCTGGTTGCCACCGGCGAACAAACCGGTCAACTTCCTTTGGTGTTTGCTCGCCTCGCACTGTACCGAGAAAAGCAAGCGCGGCTGCGTAGTAAGGTGATTAAAGCCATGATTTATCCCACTATCGTAATCGGCGTGGCACTCGGCGTTAGCACTTACTTACTCTTGTTCGTGATCCCAAAATTTAAGCAGATTTTTGATTCTTTTGGTGCGCCACTTCCTTGGCTAACGCGGCAAGTGCTGGCATTGTCTGATTGGATGCTCGCGCATGCACTGGTCGTTGCCGCCATCCTGGTTGCCCTCACGTTGTCACATAAATGGCTACAACGGCGGCGTCCGCGCTATCGGTATCACTACCACCGATGGCTACTCAAGCTCCCCATTATTGGTGAGGTCTTGGGCAAAGCCTGTATCGCGAAATTTGCCCGCACACTGGCAACGACTTTTAGCGCAGGGATCCCACTGATTTCGGGGCTAAAATCGGCAACCAACATTCTCACTAATGACTATTATGCTCACGGACTCATCACTGTCTCTGCGCACACCGCAACGGGGATACCGCTCTATCAAGCGTTACGCGAAAGTGGACGCTTCCCCAATATGATGACGCAAATGATCATGATTGGTGAAGAGTCCGGCTCGTTAGACACCATGCTTCACCGAGTGGCGCTAATTTACGAGGAGGATGTTGACAATATTGTTGATAATCTCGGGAAAATCATCGAACCACTTCTGATTTTAGTGCTTGGACTACTCATTGGCGGTTTAGTGGTCGCCATGTATCTTCCCATTTTCAATCTTATGTCTGTTCTCGGCTAAGCCAAGATAGAGTCTCGATACGTAACGCGCTATGATTTGCGCACAAGCGATGATTCACGCACAACAAGTAATAAGCAGGTGTCATGTTGGTGTTCTCTTCCCCGTTTTTTATTGTGATAGCCGGCCTACTGGGTCTGATCTTCGGCAGTTTTTTAAACGTGGTTATCGCCCGTTTACCGACAATGATGGAACGCCAGTGGCGCCAAGAATGCCGACTTAGCTTTCCAGAAGCCAATATCGATGCGCCAGACGACACACGTTTTGACCTGAGTTTACCCGCGTCCCACTGCCCGCAGTGTCACACATCAATTGCTTGGTACGACAATATCCCGCTGGTTAGCTGGCTAGCGCTCAAAGGTCGCTGTCGGCACTGTCAGGCTCCCATTAGCAAACGTTATCCGATCGTTGAGCTCATCAGCGCCCTTCTCTGCGCGCTTCCGGCCTGGTTGTTTTCCTCGCCTGAGTGGGCGATCGCGGTGATGGGCGCAAGCTTGACATTACTGGCGCTCACCGTGATCGACTGGGAAACATTGCTGCTTCCTGATCAACTCACCTTGCCTCTCCTTTGGGCTGGGATCGCCTTGGCATTAACCAACATTAGCCCAGTGTCATTGACCGACAGTGTGATGGGGGCCATGGCCGGCTATGTCAGCCTCTGGAGCTTGTTTTGGGTGTTCAAATTGATCACCGGGAAAGAGGGAATGGGTTATGGCGATTTTAAGCTTTTTGCCGCGTTAGGCGCCTGGATCGGGTGGCAAGCCTTGCCACTACTGATTTTATTGGCCTCACTGAGTGGTGCGATTGTTGGGGCATTATTGCTTCGCCAACAACAAAAAGGTCTACAACATGCTTTTGCCTTCGGTCCTTTTATTGCGGTCGCTGGCTGGCTTGGCCTGCTTTGGGGCGATAGCCTGTTACACTGGTATCTTTCGCTTGTATTAGGAGTTAGCTAATGGGGTTTGTGGTCGGGTTAACCGGTGGTATTGGCAGTGGCAAAACCACGGTAGCCAACCGGTTTGCCGCCAAAGGGATTGATATTGTCGATGCCGACATCATTGCGCGTGAGGTCGTCGCTCCTGGCAGTAAAGGACTTGGGGCGATTGTCGCGCGTTTTGGTTCACCTGCCTTAAACCAAGACGGCAGTTTGGATCGTGCATGGCTACGAGAACGCGTATTTAACCATCCCGACGATAGGCAATGGCTCGATAACTTATTGCATCCCCTGATCCGAACACGCATGATCCAAGACTGTGCCACTAGCAACGCACCATATTGTTTGCTTGTGGTGCCCCTATTGGTCGAAAATAATCTCATGTCATTAGCGAATAGGGTATTGGTGGTTGATGTTGATAAGCCAACCCAAATAGCGCGAACGTTAGCTCGCGATCAGGTCAGCGAACAGCAGGTCCAATCTATCTTGGCCGCACAGGCCAGTCGTCAACAACGCCTCGACGTCGCCGACGATGTTGTCGATAATACGCAAACCGAGGTGGAACTTGATCGACAAGTTGATGCCTTACATCACATGTATTTAACCTTGGCAACCCAGGCAAACGCCGGCAAATAGCCGGACAGGATCGCTAAACGCTTATGACCAGCCTCACTGTGTATGAACACCCACTCAATGAACAGGTGCGTATTTACTTGCGCCTGGAGTACCTGCTCGACCAACTGGATGAAGTGAGCGGGCTTTCAGCCCCCTGCCACCATATTCAATTTTTCCGCAGTTTATTTGATTTACTGGAAATTTTAGAACAGGTGCCAGTGAAAGCCGACTTAGCCAAGGACTTGGATAAACTCAAGAAGAAACTTAACGCGTGGTCAGATGTTCCCCAAGTGGACCAAGCACAACTTAACCAATTATTAGAGCAACTGGCCGCGCACCAGCGCTCGGTGCTACAAGCCAAACGATTTGGTCAAGCTCTGCGAGAGGATCGCTTCTTAACCAGTATTAAGCAGCGCTTTTCCATTCCTGGGGGCAGCTGTAGTTTTGATTTACCTATATTCCATTATTGGCTCCACCAGCCTCTCGCGGCGCGCCAAAATGCGATTCAAGGGTGGATGGAAACCTTATCTCCATTGCGCCATGCCCTCACCTTCTGGCTACAGCTAACACGTGAAAGTGCCCACGGCGGGACGGAAAATGTGCAACACGGTTTTTATCAGCAAGAAGCGGATGGTGCTTGTTTAATTCGACTGTCATTAGCCCCGGATTTTGGTGTCTATCCGTTAGTTTCTGGGCACAAAAATCGCTTTGCGATCCGGTTCATGCCATTTGACGATGATCTCGAGGTCGCCGACAATATGCCTGTTCATATCAGTGTCTGTTAAGGAGAAGCACGTGAGTGATGCCCCCACTGTGGTAAAATGTCCGACCTGTCAACAGCCTGTGGTTTGGGGAGAGGTGAGTCCACATCGTCCATTTTGTAGTAAACGCTGCCAACTAATTGATTTAGGCGAATGGGCGAGTGAAGAAAAAGCCATTCCTGGTCCGGTCGATGTGTCGGACGATGATCTTTGGTCAGAGGAGCAGCACAACTAACCGAACTGCCCCAATCTCGCCCATCGGGCTCAAAACCGTGCGCGAATTTTCTCAAGAACAGCGTCGTTCGCTTCAGGAAACGCATAGTCATCCAATTCAGCGATCGGCGCCCAAACGCCCTCTTGCCCCTCACAACCAGTAGGCTCTCCGTCAAAATCACAGACTAAAAAGAAATCCAAACTCAATGCTTTGTCTGGAAAATCAAAGTCCAACGAAATAAACGGGCTCACGTCCTTAGCGTCAATTCCCACCTCTTCTTGTAGTTCACGGAGCAAAGCGCGTTTAGGCGTCTCGCTACCTTCAATTTTTCCACCTGGAAACTCCCACTTGCCACCTTGATGCGCTTGGGCATGACGACGTGTTATAAACACTTTATCTTGAGCCAGGTTGACAATGATGCCTGCGGCAATACTCACCCGTTTCATGAATTCTCCTGATAATAAAAAAAGGCCGATAAAACGGCCTTTTTCGATAATGCATGGTCAGGGTCTAGATTCTACCGTGACACTGCTTAAATTTCTTCCCTGAACCGCAAGGACAAGGCTCGTTTCGGCCCACTTTTCGTCCATCACGGACCACGGTATCATTACCCGGCTCTCCAGCTTCGCCATCATCAAACTGGTTTTCAGCTTGCGCGTGATTGACTTGTTGCTGACGTGCCGCTTGTTCCGCCCGTGCTTGGCGTTCTGCTTCCATACGTTCAACTTCGTCAGGCTGTTGAACACGGACACGGCTCAATGTAGTCACAACATCGGTTTTCAATGCGTCTAACATGCCCTCAAACAGCTCAAACGACTCGCGCTTATACTCTTGTTTAGGGTTTTTCTGCGCATAACCACGCAAATGAATGCCTTGACGAAGATGGTCCATAGCCGCTAGGTGCTCTTTCCAAAGCGTGTCCAGCGTTTGCAACATGACGGCCTTTTCAAAGTTGCGTAATGTTTCGGCGCCAACAGCGTCTTCTTTGCCTTTGTAGACCTCAATCAAGGCGGTCAGAATACGTTCACGCAGCAACTCTTCATACAGCTTGTCATCGTCATCCAACCATTGCTGGATAGGTAGTTCAATGTCGAAATCAGCTTTAAGACGCTTTTCAAGGCCAGGGATATCCCACAGCTCTTCTAGTGACTGTGGTGGGATATATTGATTAACAATGGTATTGACCACATCTTCGCGGTTGTGCTCAATCATCTCACTGATATCGGTTGAGACGAGAAGCGCGTCACGTAATTCATACACGACTTTACGCTGATCGTTGGCGACATCATCGAACTCGAGCAACTGCTTACGAATATCAAAGTTACGACCTTCGACTTTACGCTGCGCATTTTCGATCGCTTTGTTCACCCAAGGGTGTTCAATCGCTTCGCCTTCAGCCATACCCAGTCGCTTCATCATGTTAGAGACTTTTTCTGAGGCAAAAATGCGCATCAGTGAGTCTTCCATTGAGAGATAGAAGCGAGTTGAGCCCGGATCGCCTTGACGACCGGCACGACCACGTAGCTGGTTATCAATACGACGAGATTCGTGGCGCTCGGTACCAATGATATGTAAACCACCGGCTTCGACGACTTGATCGTGCAGCTGTTGCCATTTTTCTTTCGCTGCTTCAACTTGTGCATCGGTCGGACTTTCTACCTCACCCAGCACCTGTTTCCAGCTACCACCCAGAACGATGTCGGTACCTCGACCGGCCATGTTGGTCGCAATAGTGACCGCTCCTGGATAACCGGCTTGTTCAACAATGTCGGCTTCGTGGGCGTGAAACTTCGCATTCAGAACCTGGTGCTTAATGCCGTCTTTGTTAAGCGCATCAGACAATAGCTCGGACTTTTCGATCGATACCGTCCCCACCAACACAGGCTGACCTGCTTTTGCGCGTGCTTTGATATCTTCAGCAATCGCGACAAACTTTTCTTTCTCGGTCATATAGACCTGATCCGCATGATCTTTACGTACCATCGGACGGTTAGTCGGAATAACGACAGTATCGAGGCCATAAATCGACTGGAACTCAAACGCTTCGGTATCGGCGGTCCCAGTCATACCCGATAGCTTGTCATATAGACGGAAGAAATTCTGGAAGGTGATCGAGGCGAGGGTTTGATTCTCATTTTGAATCTTCACCCCTTCTTTAGCCTCCACCGCTTGGTGTAAGCCTTCCGACCAGCGACGACCCGGCATCGTACGGCCCGTATGCTCGTCGACAATAATCACTTCATCGTCATTCACGATGTAGTCGACATCACGCTCAAATAACACATGCGCACGTAGCGCGGCATTAATATGATGAATAAGACTGATGTTTGCTGGTGAGTACAGGGTATCGTCTTCACCCATCAGGCCATTTTTCTTCAGCAGATCTTCAACGAACTCTTGTCCGTTTTCAGTCATGTAAACCTGCTTCGCTTTCTCATCAACCGTGAAGTGGCCATCGCCTTGATAATCTTCGGTGTCTTCTTCTTCTTGCTGTTTCAGGCTCGGGATCAAGGCATTGATACGCTGATACATCTCCGAGCTATCTTCCGCCGGACCCGAGATGATCAACGGCGTACGTGCTTCATCGATCAAAATTGAGTCAACTTCATCGACGATGGAGAAGTAACGATCGCGTTGTACTCGATCTTCGGCGCGAAATGCCATGTTGTCACGCAAGTAATCAAAACCGAATTCGTTATTCGTCCCGTACAATACGTCACATCCATAGGCGGCTTTCTTGGCTTCAGGTGGCATATTAGGGACGTTCACTCCAACCGTCATCCCTAAAAACTCAAACAAGGGACGGTTGGTTTCCGCATCACGCTCGGCCAAGTAATCATTGACGGTGATGATGTGCACCGACTTACCGGTTAAGGCATTCAGGTATGATGGGAGCGTGGCAGTCAGGGTTTTACCTTCCCCCGTGCGCATTTCAGCGATTTGGCCGTTATGTAGCACAATACCGCCAATCATCTGCACATCAAAATGGCGTAGACCGAAGACACGCTTCGAGGCTTCGCGGACGGTGGCAAAGGCTTCTGGAATAAGATCATCCAGCTCAGCACCTTGGTCTAGGCGCTCACGGAATTCAATGGTTTTAGCTTTTAGCGCATCGTCGTTCAACGCTTCAAATTGGGGTTCGAGTTTATTGATTTCATCAACAACTTTTCGCAGCCGACGCAAGGTGCGGTCATTACGGCTTCCGATAACTTTAGTCAGGACTTTCGATAACATGGCGTTGTCGGTACTCTTTTTAATGGTCTTCCCACATGGGCGGCCGCTACACTGCCACAATGCTGGCGTGTTTCAGTTCATCGCGGATTGGCTTAAGCTCATCGATTCAACAAGAGATACCAATACGCATCTCTTTTAGGTGGAGCCAAATCGGATAGAATTCAAGGGCGCTTACGCCGCTTCACAACAATTTCTACGTGACTGATTATAAATGTGATAGGCGGAGCGATAAAACACGCCCTCATCGCCTTACCCATGCGACACTTACCTGTGAATGATTGTTCTATACTGTGCTCACCTCAGGGAAAAGCCAGTATTTCAGTTGGTAGGCTGCATGCTGAGGTGGTGCATGTATGATAAGGTAAATTACCTTCACATCCTATGACAAATCTAGGATTCAAGGGATCAATTAGCGAAAATTAGACGCTGTGCGCCCGTTCAAGCACCGAATAGATGATAAAAAAGGCAGTTATCGCGCTATGAGAGACCATCGCCCTCGCTCAACTTTACACCTATTGGAGAGCGACCCAAACAACATTGCCCAACGTGCTGTTGAGCTAGCCAAGTTAAACACGTTGATATTGTCACTACTTCCCGGTGAAACCTCCAAGGCCTGTCGTGTTGCCAATTATCGTGACGGTGTGTTGGTGGTTGAAGTCGGCAGCGCGGCATGGGCAATGCGGCTCAACTACGAGCGGCAACACCTGCTGTCTGTGTTGCGAAAAAAAGGACTCGCCAGTCTAACAACCATTGAAGTGAAAATTAATCCGGCTTTGGCTGCCGTAGACAGAAAAGACGATAAAAAGGTAGCCTCGCGTCATCTGAGTCAAGCCTCTGGTGAGTTACTCCGGGCGCTCGGTGAAAGTGCATCCCCAAAACTCAAAACACGGCTTAATGCGCTCGCCAAGCTCGCCGCAGATCAAAAAAAGCCAGAGTAATCTCTGGCTTTTTCATCGTGTGAACGCTCAAACATGGTGCGTTGCACCCTTGTTGGGCAGCGTCTTAGGCTAGCACCATTCCTGGCTCCGCAAATGCGACTGGTGATGTTTCAGTTTCTTCAAACGTCACCCACTCCCACGCTTCTTGATCGGCCAACACAGCACGAAGCAACTTGTTGTTTAACGCATGACCAGATTTGTACGCACGCATCTCGCCGAGAATACTATGACCGCACATATACAAATCACCAATCGCGTCAAGCACCTTGTGCTTAACCAGTTCATTATCAAAGCGCAGCCCTTCTTCGTTCAAGATACGGTAATCATCTAAAACGATGGCGCAGTCAAAGCTGCCGCCGAGGCACAAGTTTTGAGACTGTAAGTATTCAATGTCACGCATAAAACCAAAGGTACGTGCGCGACTCAAATCCTTAATAAAAGATTGGCTTGAGAAGTCTAACACCAAATTTTGCTGTTCCGATTCAATCGCTGGATGGTCGAATTCGATAGCAAAGTCAAGACGGAAGCCATTGTATGGCAGGAGTTCCGCCCA
The DNA here is from genome assembly GCF_900141775.1 of Salinivibrio sp. ES.052. GTDB lineage: Bacteria > Pseudomonadota > Gammaproteobacteria > Enterobacterales > Vibrionaceae > Salinivibrio. Next base: position 1,981,819 of record NZ_FSRI01000001.1, read on the forward strand.
CTTATCGTCGTCTTCAATGCGAACAGGCTTTTTAATACGAATGAAGCGTTTTGGCGCATTTTGGACATCAATGCCCGCAGACTGCAGTAAAAAAATAAACGGGCTTGAGCTACCATCCATAATTGGAATTTCTGGCGCATTCACTTCGATAATGATGTTATCGATACCCATACCTGCAATCGCGGCACTCAAGTGCTCAACGGTTGAGATGCGAACACCCGCGTCATTGACTAAGGCCGTACACAACATAGTGTCGCGCACATCTTTAGGATCGGCCGGAAAATCAACCGGTGGCTCCATGTCAGTGCGACGATAAATCACACCCGTGTTTGCAGGAGCCGGACGCAGAGTAAGCGTAACCTTACGCCCAGAGTGGAGACCCACACCAGTCGTTTGGACCATACTTTTCAATGTTCGCTGTCTAATCATCGGCTTATCTCAACTTTTTCTCAAAAAAGTGTGCTCTGCGTCACTCATTACCCTGTCACCTTAGACATGGGGAGCGTGATGGTAGCACATCACTGGCTACAAACCAAGCAATTGCGATTAGTCAGCTTGCTTACGCAAAAACGCAGGAATATCGAGATAATCATGCTCGGTCTGCGATTTTGGTGCCGCATTCGATGACGATGCAGCCGGCTGCTCTTTCGCCGCAGGGTTTGTACTTGCCGCCTTAGGTTTATCTTGCAAAGGCTGTGCCTTTTTAGGCTCGGCCTGTGCTTGCCCTGACTGTGCATTGGTGACTAAGGTAATATCTGGCTTACGTTCATTGCCAATCCCGGTCGCCACAACAGTCACTCGCAGCTCGTCGCTCATTTCTGGGTCCATCGATGTTCCGATGACCACGGTGGCATTGTCTGACGCAAACGCTTTGACAGTGTTACCCACGGTCTCGAATTCGTCGAGTCGCATATCAAAGCCTGCGGTAATATTGACCAGGACACCACGTGCACCCGCGAGATCGATATCTTCAAGAAGCGGGCTCGAAATCGCCATTTCTGCAGCTTCCTCCGCACGGTCTTCGCCGGTTGCCACTCCACTGCCCATCATGGCGTGTCCCATTTCTGACATCACGGTCCGGACGTCAGCAAAGTCGACGTTGATGTGACCAGGGCGAGTGATCAGCTCAGCGATCCCCTGTACCGCATTGCGTAACACATCATTTGCTTTCGCAAATGCATCTAACAACGTAATGCCACGACCTAACACCTTAAGCAGCTTTTCGTTAGGAATCGTGATAAGCGAGTCGACTTGCTTCGACAGCTCTTCAATCCCCTGCTCGGCGAAGGCTAATCGCTTCTTACCCTCAAAGCTAAATGGTTTGGTCACAACCGCAACCGTTAGGATCCCCATTTCTTTCGCAATTTCTGCGATCACAGGGGCACCACCGGTTCCGGTCCCACCGCCCATTCCAGCTGCGATAAATACCATATCGGCACCTTCGAGCTCAGCTTTAATGGCATCGCGATCTTCGAGTGCAGAATCTCGACCTACTTGCGGGTTTGCCCCAGCGCCTAGGCCTTTAGTAATATCACCACCAATTTGAATGACCGTACCTACGCTACTTTTACGTAGTGCTTGGGCATCTGTATTAATGCTAATGAAGTCAACCCCTTCGATTGACTCACGCACCATATGTTCAACGGCGTTACCGCCGCCACCGCCAATGCCAACGACCTTAATCACTGCATCGTCAGACATTTCCATCATCGGTTCAAACATGAGTTCTCTCCGTCCTTCCTGTTCGCATCAGGGTTAAAATTCTTTCTTGAACCAGCTACTCAGCTTGTTAATCCAGCTAGCCACAGCCCGCTTTTGTTCTGGTTCACTCGTTTCTGTTAGTAAGCTTTCTTTACCGTAATGTAAAAGTCCAACCGCCGTTGCATAACAAGGGGATTGCACGTAATCAGTCAGTCCAGTCACATTCACTGGTGGCCCGACTCGGACCTGGTTTTGGAACACGCGTTCTGCGCATTCAACCAATCCATGCATCTGTGATGCTCCTCCTGTGAGCACAATCCCAGCCGCCATTTGGTGTTTTACCCCATCGCTACGTAATTTTTCTTGGATAGCGACTAACTTTTGGTTCACCAGCCCCAATAATTCGGAGCAACGCGGCTCTATCACCTCTGACAAGGTTTGTCGTTGCAACGTGCGTGATGGGCGTCCTCCTACACTTGGCACATTCACCTTTGCGTCTTTATTCACCAACTCACTCAATGCACAGCCATATTTCACTTTAATGTCTTCTGCATCAGCCAGTGGTGTACCGAAGGCATAAGCAATATCACTGGTAATCACATTACCCGCGTAGGGGATCACTTCTGCATGTCGAAGTGCGCCTCCCGTCCATACTGCCAAGTCCATGGTGCCGCCGCCGATATCGACAACGCACACACCCAGCTCTCGTTCATCCGGTGTGATCACGGCATGGCTTGCTGACAGCCCGGAGAAAATCAGTTGATCAACGCTAAGACCACAACGCTCAACGGCTTTCTCAATATTTTTTGCCGTGTCATTGTGACATGTGATGAGGTGCACACTTGCTTCCATTCTCACCCCGGACAAACCGAGCGGATTCTTGATCCCTTCTTGGTAATCAATTTTGTACTCTTGCGGGATCACATGCAGTACGCGCTGCTCATCACTGATCTTGACCGACTTCGCGGTATGAATCACGTTGTCTATATCATCTTGGGTAACTTCTTCATCCGAAATCGTCCCCATCCCTCTCTCAGTTTGGCAGTGAATGTGCTTCCCTGACAAAGAAAGATAAACAGAGCTGATTTGGCAATCTGCCATCATTTCTGCTTCATTCACCGCGCGCTGGACAGATTTAACCACAGATTCTAAGTCGTTGACGCCACCCTTATCCATGCCACGGGATGGACTGCTTCCGACACCAAGTACGTTGATGGTGCCATCTGGCAGCACTTCACTCACCAGCGTAGACACTTTGGACGTACCGATATCGAGCCCAACTATCAGTGACTTATCTGTCGTTTTATTCATTCACACCATCTCTTAATCTTGGCTATTCGCGTCGTCTGTCTCTGATTTCCAGCCTACGGCTGCACCCGTGTCATAACGTAAATCAACGTAGGCAATGGCTTTATCCTGCGCTTTAATCCGTGGGTATAAACTCACCAATCGCGCGAGTCGCTCTTGTCTTGCCGTTCGCCCTAACTCAATCCGTACGCCATCTCGTGTTATAATGCGCCATGAACGCCGTTTGTTCAGTGATAACGCCTGAATGGATAGCCCAATGTGGCGAAGCTCATCTTCCAGTTCACGGCTCGTGCGCAACACTTCTTCTGCCGAACCCTTGGTGCCATGTAACGAGATAAGCGGTGTATCCGCGACATCACTCGGTGCGCCTTGAAATACCTCAGCGTCTGGTGTCAGCAGTTTTTGACCATTCCAAATTGCACTGGCACGATACTCGGTGATATGTGCCTTTAAAGTATCCGGCCATTGTTTTCTTACCGCGACATGTTTTACCCAGGGCAGCGCTTCAATACTGGCCTGAATCCGATCCACGTCCTGCAACATAAAACTTTTTAAGTTGCCGTCTGATAACACCGCATCACGGACTTGCATCGCCGTTACATGCGCCTGGTCACCTTCTACCACCAGTTGTGATAAAGGGAGCTGCTGTTCATCACTCATCCAATTCATGACACGGACTAAACCGAACAACATCAGGATAATAACCCCCATCAAAAATGCGAATGACGCACCTTTCTGACGATCCAGCTGTATCATTGCTTGCACACGTGTAAGGGCATTGACCATGCTCATACCTATCTTATCGCCTTGTGTCGGCTCTGCTTGACACCCTTAGCGAAAAAACCGACTGATTATAGCGATCCCGCGTCGTGCACTCCAATACAGATACACACTTTAATGAGCAAGCTGGGATCTATTGCGAGCAATTTTGCTCCCAAATACGATAAAAAAATACTTTTTCATCGTAATAACCTATATAAGCCGTTATTTTTATCCTGCTCGCATGCTTCTTATTGTGCCATTTTAGCCTTGTCTAGCTGTTTGGCTGCCAAATTTTTCGCGACTTTACCAATATCTCCCGCCCCTTGTGTTAAAACCAAGTCATTAGGTTGCAGAACATTCGCCAACGCTGAGGGTAAAGCCTCTGGATTAGGGACAAAAATAGGATCCAGCTTACCGCGAGCGCGAATACTACGACATAGACTTCTACCATCGGCACCTGCAATCGGCGTCTCTCCCGCAGAGTACACGTCTAGCATCAGCAATACGTCCACTTTTTCCAACACATTGGCAAAGTCATCATAAAGATCCCGCGTCCGGCTATATCTGTGCGGTTGAAAGATCATGACCAAACGATGGTCTTGCCAACCAGCGCGAGCCGCTTTAATGGTGACATCTACTTCGCTCGGGTGATGGCCATAATCATCCACCAACAATGCAGCCCCGTCATCGACCGGAAACTCCCCTAATTGGTCGAACCGTCGACCCGTCCCTTCAAAGAGAGCAAGAGCACGTAAGATTGCCTCATCGTCCACGCCGTCTTCGGTGGCCACCGCAATCGCCGCCGCGGCATTGAGTGCATTGTGCTGACCAGGAGTATTCAACCGAATAGTTAAGGTCTCGCGACCGGGTCGTGCCACTTTAAACACACCACACTGACCATGCTGTTGGTAATCATGTAAACATACATCCGCATCTTCGGAGAACCCATAGGTGATCACTTGGCGTCCAATCGCAGGAATCAACTCACGGACAATAGGATCATCAATGCACACGACGGCTAAGCCATAGAACGGTAAATTATGGAGAAAGTCGATAAATGTCTGCTGCAATTTTGCGAAACTACCGCCATACGTATCCATGTGGTCAGCTTCAATATTGGTGACAATCGAGACCATTGGCTGCAAATGCAAAAACGACGCGTCGCTTTCATCTGCTTCAGCAATCAGGTAGCGACTGCTGCCTAATCGCGCATTGGTACCGGCACTTTTCACCAAGCCGCCGTTGACAAAAGTGGGATCTAACCCCGCTTCTGAGAATATCTGCGTGACCATGGCGGTAGTGGTGGTTTTGCCATGTGTGCCAGCAACGGCAATACCGTGCCGATAGCGCATCAACTCGGCAAGCATTTCTGCCCGTCTCACCACCGGAATACGCAACGCTTTTGCCGCTTCGACCTCTGGGTTGTCGGGCTTGATCGCAGTCGACACCACAACAACGCTGGCTTGTTCGATATGGCTGGCTTGATGACCGATAAAAATCTGCGCCCCCATGGATGCCAAACGTTCAGTGACGATATTCTGTGCAAGATCCGAGCCGGTTATTTGGTAACCTTCGTTAATCAGCACCTCAGCAATACCACACATGCCTGCACCGCCAATTCCCACAAAATGGATCTGTTTAACCCGGCGCATTTCCGGGATCATGGTGCGAAGTTTTTCTAGCTGCTGATTATCCAATTTACCCATTATCTGTTCTCTATTTGTTTGCGTGCGCGGTAATCGCATCCGCGACGCGGGCATCTGCATCAATGATGGCAGCGTGGCGCGCTGCCGTGGCCATCGCTAAAAGGCTGTGGCGATCTAAACGATTGATTGTCTCAGCAAGCGAGCGAGCAGTCAGTGATGGTTGTTCAATCATCAAAGCCGCCTTTCGGGCCACGAGGTAATCACCATTGAGTGCTTGTTGACGATCGGCATGCATAAAGGGCACAAAGATCGCCCCCACACCGGCAGCCGCCAGCTCAGACACAGTCAAAGCACCACTGCGACAAATCACGACATCCGCCCACGCATAGGCCTTAGCCACATCATCAATAAACTCGCTCACCGCCACATCACTGACACCTGCACGTTGATAAGCGTCACGTGTCTGGTCGGCGTTATTTTTTCCTGCTTGATGACGAACCGTGACCGTTTGGTCAGTCAGCGCCATCGCCTCGGGGACAGTTTGGTTTAAAATACGCGCCCCTTGGCTGCCACCCATCACCAACACCCGCAGGGCCCCCTTACGCTCACTAAAGCGTTGCTCAGGGGCAGCGATCTCACAGACGTCTCGGCGCACGGGATTACCCACCACCGCTTTTCCATCAAAAGCCCCTGGAAACGCTTGTAACACTTGCTTGGCTACCTTGGCTAACCAGCGGTTGGTTAACCCCGCGACTGCATTTTGTTCATGAAGGATTACTGGCACACCGCTCAACCACGCTGCGATCCCACCGGGCCCACTGACGTACCCTCCCATGCCTAATACCGCATCAGGCTTAAAGCGTTTAATCACTTGGTGCGCCTGCCAGATCGCACTCAGGATCATCCAAGGGGCTCGTAGCTTGCGCATCAGCCCGGAACCAATCAAGCCTTTCACGCGAATAAATGCGATCTCGATACCATATTTCGGCACTAAGTCAGCTTCCATGCGATCGGCTGTGCCTAGCCAGCAGATTTCCCATCCCTGATTTTCTAAGAAAGTTGCAACCGCAAGCCCGGGGAAAACATGCCCCCCAGTGCCACCTGCCATTACTAATAATCGTTTTTTACTCATTGTTATAATCTTTACCTTGATAAGGATTCTTTTGGTGTGCCTGGGCAGTGGCGAGACGATATTCATAATCAATGCGCAATAAAAGTGCCACCGCGACCGCCATAATGACTAGGCTTGAGCCTCCGTAACTGATCAACGGTAACGTTAGCCCCTTAGTCGGCAACATTCCGGCTGCCGCCCCGACATTGACCATGGTTTGAAAGGCAAACCAAATACCGATCCCAAAAGCCAAAAAACCACCGAAGAGTTGGCTTTGCTCAAGACAGCGTTTACCGATAAAAAGGGCTTTAAATACAAGGCAAAAAATCAAACACAAAATAAGGCTCACGCCCACTAGCCCGAGCTCCTCGGCGATGACGGCAAACACAAAGTCGGTATGCGCTTCTGGCAAGTATTCCAATTTTTGGATTGAGTTACCTAACCCTTGTCCAAACCAATCACCACGACCAAATGCCATCAACGACTGAGTGAGCTGATAGCCACTACCAAACGGGTCTTGCCATGGGTCCAAAAACGCCGTTACACGCCGCACTCGGTAGGGTTCGGCGATAATCAAGCCTCCTACCAAGGTCAGGCCGGTGATCAATAGCGCAATAAACTGCCATAACTTCGCTCCCGCAATAAACAACATGCCCACAGTGGTGACAAACATCACCACCACTGAGCCTAAATCGGGCTGTGCCAACAGTAAGCTTGCAAAAAACAGTAGAACGGCAAGCGGTTTAGCAAACCCACGGAAATGCTCTCGCACTTCACCATGACGGCGTACGAGATAGCCGGCCAAAAACACGAAGAGAGATAACTTGGCGATCTCAGCGGGTTGGATATTGATCCCCGCAATAGAGATCCAGCGCGCAGCGCCATTGACCGAACGTCCAATCGCCAATACGGCCAACAAAAGGATGGATGAAACTAACAACATCCACCCGCTATAGCGCTGCCACAGTTTTACCGGGACGTACATCACCACAATGGCGGCGACAATCGCAACAGTCAGATATAAGGCATGCCGTTTGGCAAATAAAAACGGGGCATCCGCTAATCTCAAAGCAACAGGGATCGACGCGGAGGTCACCATCACTAGCCCGATGACCATCAACAGCAACGACGTCCACACTAATTGACGATCGTACAGCGCGCCCGGAGATGGCGTCCGAAGCCACTGCCAACAGTGTTGAGGAAGGCTGCGGACGGTCATGCGTGCCTCGCGATAATTGATTCCACACCCGCGATAAAGGCATCACCACGGGCGGCAAAATTAGCAAATTGGTCCAAACTTGAGCAGGCAGGCGATAACAGCACCATGTCACCGGGCGCCACTTGGTTAGCGGCCGCTTCCATCGCTTGTGGCAGGGTATCCACACACTGCGCGCGTTGATCAAGTACCGCTAACTGTGCTTTATCTTTACCAAAACAGTACAGCGACACATCCAACTTTGCTAACGCGGGTTGCAAGGCACTAAAGTCTGCGCCTTTACCATCGCCCCCCACTAGCAAATGCAAGTGCCCTTTTAGCTCAAGCCCATCCAAGGCGGCTAGTGTACTCGCCACATTGGTGGCTTTTGAATCATTCACCCACACCACGTTCTGGTGCTCGGCGACCTTTTGACAACGATGTGGGAGGCCTGCGTACGTGCTGAGTGCCGCTTTTTGTCCCTGTTGGCTGATGCCGACACTGTCAGCCAGTGCCATGGCCGCCAACCCATTCGCCACGTTGTGACGTCCCACCAATCCCAACGACGAAACGGGTAGTAATGGGTCGCCATGTGCCGATAACCACGCCTCCCCTTGGTGGGTGATGAGGCAATAATCGCCTTGGTGGAAACCAAATAAACGCATGGAGGAGGCGCTATTCGTTTGCAGATCATCGTGCGTTTGCGGATCATCGGCATTGGCAATCAAGGTGGTCGCATGGGTGAAAATACGGCACTTGGCGGTCCGATAATCAGCCAAGCTCTCGTACCTATCCATATGATCTTCTGAGAAATTCAAGAACGCTGCGCCATCGAGCACCAGCGAGTTGGTAGTTTCGAGTTGAAAGCTCGAGAGCTCTAACACATACAGCTCGTGTCCACGCTCGAGTAAATCTAACGCTGCGACACCAATATTGCCACCCACTCCGACGTCAATCCCGCTCGCTTTCGCCATTTCGCCCACCAGCGCCGTGACGGTGCTTTTGCCGTTGGAGCCGGTGATCGCCACTACCGGCTTATCGCAGTTCCACGCAAATAGCTCAATGTCTCCCACGACAGGTGTACCCGCTGCATGGACTGGCGCCAACGCTGGCGTCTGCAGCGAAATACCTGGGTTAGCCACCACCAGATCAGCATCCGCTAACCACTGGGGCAACCAGCTTCCGGTGTGCAACGCGACGTTATCGGGCAACTGATCTTGCCCGGGCGGCTGAGCCCGTGAGTCCATCACGCGAATGCGCGCTTGAGGGTGATGACGCGCAATAAAGCGCACCACGGATAACCCAGTAACGCCCAAGCCCATCACCACAATATGGCGAAACTCGGTGAGTGAACGCTGGAACGCGGCTGCCATGATTAACGTACCTTGAGTGTCGCCAGGGCAATCAGCACTAGCATCAACGATATGATCCAAAAGCGCACGATCACTCGCGGCTCTGGCCAGCCTTTTAATTCATAGTGGTGATGAATCGGTGCCATGCGGAAAATACGTTGGCCGCGCAATTTATAGGAGCCAACCTGCAAAATCACCGATACCGTTTCCATCACGAACACGCCGCCCATGATGATCAGCAACAGCTCTTGGCGCACCAACACCGCGATGGTCCCTAGCGCGCCACCTAATGCCAACGAGCCGACATCGCCCATGAACACTTGTGCCGGATACGTGTTAAACCACAAAAAGCCTAAGCCAGCACCGACAATCGCGGCACACACGACCACCAGCTCGCTGCTGTATTGGATATATGGAATATGCAGATAGCTGGCAAAATTGACGTTACCAGTCGCCCAAGCAATAAAGGCAAACCCACCGGCAACCATGACAGTAGGCAAAATGGCCAAGCCATCTAATCCGTCAGTCAGGTTCACCGCATTGCTGGTGCCGACAATCACAAAGTAGGTAAAGACGATGTAGAAAAGCCCAAGCTGTGGCATCACGTCTTTGAAAAACGGCACCACCAACTGGGTGGCGGCGGTGTCACTGCCATGCACATAGAGGGCAAACGCCACGCCTAATGCAATGGCGGATTGCCAGAAGTACTTCCAGCGCGCCACGAGCCCGTCGGTATTTTTACGCACCACCTTGCGGTAGTCATCGACAAAGCCCACCGCGCCATAGCCAAGCAGGACAACCATCACCGCCCAAACATAAGGGTTGGCCAAGTCTGCCCATAAAAAGACCGTCAAACTGATGGCAGCCACGATCAGCACTCCGCCCATTGTCGGCGTGCCGCGTTTGCTAAAGTGAGATTCGGGCCCTTCTTCGCGCACTACTTGACCAATCTGCATCGATTGTAAGCGTTTAATCAAACGCGGTCCGGCCCATAGCGAGAACAACAACGCGGTCAATGCACTCACAATCGCTCGGAAGGTGAGGTATTCAAACAAACGCATTGAAGGTAAGAGGTTTTGTAGCGCCTCCGCTAACCATAAAAGCATTAGCAAGCCTCCTTGATGGCGGCAACAACGGCTTCCATCGCCATCCCGCGAGCGCCTTTAATTAGAATTGTGTCAGGTGTGTGTGTGTTCATCATGGCTACTACATGCGCAATGAGCGCCTCTTTACTATCAAAATGGTCACCGCCACAGCATTCGCTGATCACACGGCTATCGTTTCCAGTCGTGAAAACCTGGGTTAATTGCGCTTTCGCGGCATGCTCTCCCACGTCACGATGCATTGGTTCACTGTACTGCCCAAGTTCAGCCATATCGCCGACAATGAGCCAACGCTCGCCCGGGTAGCTAGCCAGTACATCGATCGCGGATTTCATCGCTGGCACACTAGCGTTATAAGTGTCATCTATCAGTCTCAACCCAAGACGAGGTTCACTGACTTGGGTGCGGCCCGCCACGTTTTCTACCGTGGCTAAGCCATTCACCACATCGTCCAAGCTTACGCCAGGTAACTGCATCGCTGCACAACCGGCCATCAGCGCATTGGTAATATTGTGCTGACCGGGCAACGGGAGCGTCACTGTTTTCTGGTCTTGCCCGTCACTCAGCGAGATCTGATAACAGCCCGCATCAGTGAGGATGCTATCGACAACGGTCAGTGGTGCCGCCTCGGTGGCAGTCACTGGGATCACCTGCTTGTCGGCCAGCACCGCTTGCCACTTGTCAGCGCCATGGCTACGTTGATTCACCAGCGCGATGCCGCCCTCTGGCAAACCTTGATAAATCTCGCCTTTGGCAATCGCCACTCCTTCCATCGAGCCAAATCCCTCAAGGTGGGCAGCGGCTAAGTTGGTGACCATGGCGATATCGGGTTTGACCAAAGACGTGGTGTAGGCGATTTCGCCAATATGGTTTGCCCCCAGCTCAATCACCGCATACTGATGCTCAGGCGTCAGTCGAAACAGGGTCAGCGGCACACCAATATCATTGTTGAAGTTGCCGGCAGTGGCTAAGGTTGGCCCTTTTTGCGCAAGGATAGCCGCCAGCATTTGCTTCACCGTGGTTTTACCGCAGCTACCGGTAATGGCAATGGTGGGCACCTGACACTGGCTTTTCACCCAGGCGCCCAGTTGGCCGAGGGCAATACGCGTATCCTCAACCAGCAATTGTGGTATCGCAACATCTAGCGGGCGGTCGACCACCATCGCTGCAGCACCGGCCTCTTTGGCTTGCTCCGCAAAATGATGTCCATCAAAGCGCTCCCCTTGCAGGGCAACAAACAGTGCACCTTCGCCAAGTTCACGGGTATCGGTCGTGATGGCATCAATCTGGGTATTCGCTGGCAACCGTTCACGCTGTAAAACCGTCGCGTTCGCCGCGTGAACGAGGGTATCGAGTGGGGTCCGAATCATGATAACTCCTTGAGTTGCGCCGCCACCGTCTCTCGATCGGAATAGTGCACCTTGCCATGCGCCAAAACTTGGTAATCTTCATGGCCCTTGCCCGCGACCAGGACAACATCCTCGGCTTTCGCTTGTTGGATGACCTGGCTCACCGCCTCTGCGCGGTCGTGTTTTACCCATGCACGCTCTGGCGCCTCCATGCCTGCTAGCATGTCTTGGGTTATGGCTTCCGGATCTTCACTGCGGGGATTATCATTGGTTAACACCGCATGATCCGCGTGCTGCTCAGCCAAACGAGCCATTAACGGCCGTTTACGTGTATCACGATCGCCGCCGCAACCAAAGATGCACCACAGTGCCCCTTTACAATGACGTCGCAACGCAAGCAATGCTTTTTCTAGTGCATCGGGCGTGTGAGCATAATCAACCACCACTGTGGGTTTGTCAGCGGCAAGAAAAACCTCCATCCGCCCGGTGACAGCTTGCAGCTGCGGGCTCACGGCCAATAACGGCGCGAACGGATGGCCCAGCCCCAATAAGGTGGCTAAGCTCACCAGCAGATTGCTGACATTGAAATCACCAACGAGCGCCGCATGGATCTCACCCTGCCCCCACGATGAATCGACCTGTACCTGCACCCCGTCGCTGGCATAGGCCACCGAGGTTGCGTGCACAAACGGGCCCGCGTGTCCTTCCAGTGAGGCAGCATCCATGGCCACAGCGATAGCGTCTGGCCATTGCTTAAGCCAAGTGCGACCGACGTTATCGTCAGCATTGATGACTTTAAGTGGCGAGCCTAACTCAAACAGTTGCTTTTTCGCCGCCGCATAGGCTTCTAGGGTATGGTGATAATCTAAGTGGTCGTGGCTTAAATTGGTAAAGACAGCCGCATCAAAGGCAAGGCTTGCCACTCGCCCTTGCACTAGGCCGTGCGAAGAAACCTCCATCGCCACATGGCTTGCACCTTGTTGGGCAAAGTCAGCAAGCTGGGATTGGATACTGATCGCATCCCCGGTGGTGTTATCGGCCGCTTTAAGCGCGCCAATAAAACCGTTGCCCGTGGTGCCCATCACAGCTGTGCGTTGTTCTAAGGCATCAAGCCACTGAGCGATCAGTTGCGACACCGTGGTTTTACCATTGGTCCCGGTCACCCCAATCATACGCATGTGCTGTTGCGGGTGCTGATAGAAACGCGTCGCTAATGCGGAAAGCGCCTCAGGCAATACGCGCAAACTGATCAGTGGCACCTTCTGGTACCACGCCACACCGTCTTGCTCGCCTTGCTGCACGATAGCTACCGCACCTGACTGGATCGCCATATCAATAAACTGGCGACCGTCAACCTGGTGCCCATTGATGGCAATAAACACATCACCATTACCGACTCGACGACTGTCCAAAGTGATATGCCTAACCGGAAGACTAGGTACATCCGCTAGCCAAGGGCTTAACCATTGGTTTAAATCATTCATTTCCATTCACTTCGTTCGCGTACTTTGCCACTTGCAACGCGGGGCCAGTGCCCGCATCGGGTGTAATATTCAAAATCTGAAGCGCACTTTTCATCACGCTCGAAAACACGGGAGCCGCAACCTGACCGCCATAATACTTGTCACCTTGGGGCTCATTAATCACCACTACCATGGCCAGCTTCGGATCGCTGATTGGAGCCAGGCCGGCGGTATAACCGATATATTCATCACCATAACCACCGGCAACGGCCACTTTCGCAGTTCCCGTTTTTGCGCCTACACGGTAGCCGTCTACCGAAGCACGACGAGCACTCCCCCCTTCCTGGGTTACCCCTTCGAGCATTTGCAAGACTTTGTAAGCATTCGCGCGCGAGGCAACTTGCTTCCCTTCGGTGACGCCTTCTCGCTTTAAAATGCTTAGTGGGCGGTTGATGCCCAGCGATCCGAGGGTGGCGTAAGCGCGGACAAGTTGCGCCGGTGTCACCGATAACCCATAACCAAAAGCTAACGTGGCACGTTCGAAATCCGACCAACGACGACGTGAAGGAAAGTGGCCCACCGACTCACCCACCAGCTCGACGCCGGTACTCGCCCCTAAGCCAAAGCTACCGTACTCACCCAGTAATGTTTCCACTGGCATTGCCAAAGAAAGTTTACTGACGCCGATGTTGCTCGATTTTTTGAGGATCCGTGCGAGATTGGCCTTGCCCACTTTAGAGACGTCGCGCACCCGGCTTCCGCCGATTTGCATAATGCCATTGCCGGTATCAATCACGGTGTCCATATCCGCGACACCATTCTCTAACGCAGTCAGTACCACAAAAGGCTTCATGGTCGAGCCAGGTTCAAACACATCCGTGATGGCTCGGTTACGCATATTAAAACTTTTTAGCGAGCTGCGATTGTTAGGGTTATAGGAGGGGGCATTGACCATGGCCATCACTTCGCCGGTTTTGACATCGACCATCACCAAAGAGCCAGAGGTGGCGCGATAATCGGCTACCGCTTGCTTAATCGCGCGGTAGGCGATGGCCTGCAAGCGCTGGTCAATACTTAGCGTCAGCGATTGGCCTTCTTTTTTGTCTTCAGTGGCAATGTGCTCGACCACACGGCCAAATCGGTCTTTGCGCACGGTGCGCTTGCCATGCTCTCCGGCAAGCCAATCATCAAAACGGCGTTCAATGCCTTCAAGGCCATGCCCGTCAATGCCCGTCATGCCAACCAGATGAGCACTGACTTCTGCACTGGGATAAAAACGACGAGATTCAGCTTTTAGCCCCACACCAGGCAGGTCAAGTTGATTGACATAAGACGCCATTGCGGGACGCACTTGGCGCTGCAGATAAATAAAACGTCGCTGGCGGTTCGCTTGAATCTTATCAATCAAAGCTTGACGGTCTAAGCCCAGCACATCGGCCAGAGCGTACCAGCGTTCAACGTTTTTCAACCCCTGATGTTTAAATACGGTCACAGGGTCCGCCCATACGGCCTGTACAGGTACACTGATCGCTAACGGCTCGCCTTCGCGGTCGGTGATCATCCCTCGCGCGGAATGCACCTCTTCGGTCCGTACAGAGCGTAAATCTCCTTCATGACGTAACCGATCAGGCTCAATCACCTGGATATAAGCAGCTCTGGCAACCAACGCAACCAAAGCCAACGCAATAAATACGCAGATAAGACCAAAGCGCCACTGAATCAGTACAGGTGGCGCTTTGGGCGTGCGACGGTTAGTTGGCTTACTAGAACGTTTCTTCACCGGTCCTTACTCAAAGATCGTTTTACAATCACTTCGTTATCATTGGTTGGCCGAATCATGCCAAAAGATTCACGCGCCACGGACTCCACATGGCTATGCTCTGACAATGAATTCTCCTCTAACAATTGATTACGCCATTCCACTTCAAGGGTTTCTCGCTGATCCAACAACGTATCCTGTTTGGCGATCAAATTGCGCGTCGATTGCGTCATCGATACCACCGCGATCGCTGAAACCAGTACCGCCACCAGTAACCCCAACGGCAACTTGCCTATCGCCAGTAAATCCTGACGTATTTGTTTGGCGAGACTTGGGCGCGGTTTCATGATTTACCCTAACTTCTCCGCCACTCTTAACACCGAGCTGCGGGCGCGCGCATTCTGCTCCACTTCCGCTGAAGACGGTTTAATCGCTTTACCGATAGGCTTCATCGCCGCCGATCCCATTTCAGCAATCTGCGCTTCAGTCAGCGGCACGCCTTTCGGGACGTCCGGCCCTTTACTTTGTTTGCGGATAAAACGCTTCACCATCCGATCTTCTAACGAGTGAAAGCTAATCACTGACAAGCGCCCACTGGGTGCTAAACTTGCCAGCGCGCCTTGTAGTGCTTGTTCGATTTCATCCAATTCACTGTTGATATAAATGCGAATCGCTTGGAAGCTACGGGTCGCTGGGTGTTTTTTCTTTTCTCTAAACGGCACCGCATTATCAATCAGCTTGGCAAGCTGATTGGTGGTCGAGAGCGCGGATGACTCTTCATCTTCACGGTGACGAACAACAGCATTGGCAATTCGGCGTGCAAAACGTTCTTCGCCAAACACTTTGAGCACCCAAGCAATGTCATCGGCACTGGCGGTTTCTAGCCACTGCGCGGCCGATTGCCCTGAACTCGGGTCCATGCGCATATCCAAAGGGCCATCATGCATAAAGCTAAACCCTCGACTAGGATCGTCGAGCTGAGGCGAGGACACGCCAAGGTCGAGAAGAATCCCGTCCACCTTTTCAGCTAAATCACGCTCACTGAGATATGCTTCTATGTCAGAAAAAGGACCGTGAATAATTTGGAAGCGTGGATCATCGATCGTCTTGGCCTCTTCAATCGCACGAGGGTCGCGATCTATGGCGTACAAGCGCCCGTTTTCACCCAATTGGGAAAGAATATGACGAGAGTGACCGCCGCGACCAAAAGTACCATCGACGTAAATGCCGTCTGGCTTTATCGCAAGGCCGTCTACCGATTCATTCAATAGGACGGAAACATGGGTATATTGTTCTGACATAAGTTCACTTCATTATTTACAGAGAGAGGTCAGCTAACCGCTCACTGAGAGTCGGGTTTGATTCCGCCTGTGTGTCCATATCTTGGCGAATTTGAGCCTGCCACGTTTGATCATCCCAAATCTCAAATTTATTGAGTTGGCCAACCAGCATCGCTTTTCCCTCTAGCCCCGCATACTGCCGCAAGGTCGCTGAGAGTAATAAACGGCCTTGTCCGTCCATCTCGCAGTCAAACGCATGCCCCAGTAATAAACGCTGCAAGCGTCGCTCTGCCGGCTGAAAGCTGGATAACTGCGATAACTTCGCCTCTATCACTTCCCACTCCGGGACCGGATACAAGGCCAAGCAAGGGAGTTGGTGATCGATCGTGCACACAAACTGACCGTCACAATGGCTGATTAACCCATCGCGATAGCGTGTTGGCAGGGCAAGCCGCCCTTTTTTATCGACCGATATGGCACTGACGCCGCGTAGCATGGCGCTATTTTCCCTTTTCCACCAAGATTATCCACTTTACACCACATTTTCCCACCTAGAAGTGTACGTAGCAGGTAAAAAGAAAGTCAAGCAAGCCATGACAGTGACCAATATCACATTT
This sequence comes from Salinivibrio sp. ES.052, assembly GCF_900141775.1. Taxonomy (GTDB): domain Bacteria; phylum Pseudomonadota; class Gammaproteobacteria; order Enterobacterales; family Vibrionaceae; genus Salinivibrio. Next base: position 1,998,465 of record NZ_FSRI01000001.1, read on the forward strand.
ATAGATATTGAAGAGGGTTTTCAGCAGCTTAATCAGGATATAAACAAACCAGTCACATCAGGTTATAACCAAATAGTCTGACTCGATGGCTGAAAAAGAGAGGGCGAGCCCAAAAGGCTCGCCCTAAAAGGAGGTGAGTTGGCCTGTAAGCCGGGTTCTGTACCGTAAAACGGCGGTAACCATTCGTCTAGGCCTGCAATCGCTCACAGGCTCCAGCAACCTACCCGTCCCCAAACGCGGGCCGCGCCAATAGGGACCTATTTGGTCTTGCTCCGGGTGGAGTTTACCGTGCCACGAACTGTTGCCAGTCGCGCGGTGCGCTCTTACCGCACCCTTTCACCCTTACCTGTGCTCCGAAGAGCCATCGGCGGTATACTCTCTGCTGCACTGGTCGTAGGCTCGCGCCTCCCAGGCGTTACCTGGCACCCTGCCCTGAGGAGCCCGGACTTTCCTCCCCTTTATCAGTCTCCCAAAGGACATCAATAAAGCAGCGATTACCCGGCCAACTCGAGCGGGGGAGTATATAGAAGAATAACCACGCAAGCCAGCGCAAATCACGCTCAGCTACAGATTCTCTAAGCCCCATTTATAAAGTGCGTTTTTTTTCACCGAATATAATTCAGCCACCAGGGCGGCGGCCTTTTTGAGGGGCAATTCCGCCGCCAATAATCCAAGAGCATGACAAGCCGCCGTCGGTAACGCGGTTTTATCGGCACGGTGGCCGGCCACTAATAACACCATTTCGCCACGTAAACGGTTGGCGTCTTCACTTAACCACTCGATGAGTTCTCCCAACGGTGCCCCATGGATGGTTTCAAACGTTTTGGTCAACTCACGTGCCAACACCACACGACGATCATCGCCTAGCACCTCACGCATATCGGCCAAGCTGTCACGAATACGGTGCGGTGACTCATAGAAAATCAGGGTGCGCGGATCATCCGCTAACGCGCGGAACGTATCTTGACGTGCTTTTGTTTTCGGTGGCAGGAACCCTTCAAAACTAAAACGGTCTGAAGGCAGACCAGAGGCACTTAATGCCGTGACCACCGCGCAAGCGCCGGGCAATGGAACCACTCTCACGCCCGCTTCACGACATTGAGTGACCAGGTGATAGCCCGGATCGCTAATCAGCGGTGTACCGGCATCAGAGACTAATGCAACCGACTGACCTTGTTGCAAACGGGCCAATAATGCGGCAGCTTTTTGTTGCTCATTATGCTCATGAAGCGCAAAAGTTTTCGCGCTGATAGAAAAATGCGAAAGCAGCCGAGCGGTATGACGCGTATCTTCAGCCGCGACCAGATCGACACTGGCTAATACATCGAGAGCACGCTGCGTGATGTCCGCCAAGTTGCCTATCGGCGTCGGCACAATATAGAGCGTGGGGTGAGCATGGTCGGATAGATTTGCATCAGTCATTTGTTTAACAACCCTTCGGCGATTAAGATAGGGGCAACGTTGTCACGGTTGAAACATGTTCATGGTTAAACTTACCCAGAAGCGTCAAAGTGTAACACGACTTATCACCCCTGTAGCCTTGGCGTTAGCGCTGGCCGCGTGTAGTGCGCCATCCATTTCGCCAACAGCGCGAGATGTCATCAGTCAGCCGGCCACGGAGAATTCGACATTTTATCTGTTGCAAGCAGAAACCAATCAAGGTGAAAAACAAAACGACTGGTTTTTGCTCGCGATTAAAGCACTGCTCAACGAACAGCAATTTAATCAAGCGGATGTGCTACTGCAACGATTATCTGAGCGCCAACTCACCACTGACCAACACATTGAGTGGACGCTTTCTCGTGCCCGATTATTGGCCCAAACCGGCAAGCTATCCCAAGCTGACCAAGCTTTGGTGCTTTCACCAGAGTGGCAATTAACAGATAGCCAATATGTGCGCTTTTACCAACAAAAAGCCAAGATTGCACGCCAGCAAAACAACGCCTTAGATGCGGTGAAAAGTCAGCGTAGCCTCGCCAGTTACGTTGAGAAAGATCGGGCACAGCAAGCATGGAATACCTTGTGGCAAGATTTACAATCACTCAGCCAGGGCGAGATTAAACACCTTCAGTCGAGCCAAGATGACGTGCTCGCCGGTTGGGTCAATCTACTGGATATCGCGCGTCGTTACTCTGACGATTTAGCACAAATGCAAGACCAGTTAGATGCCTATTTACAGGCTCATCCCATGCACCCAGCCAACCAGTATCTACCTGATAACTTGGCTGACATTCAAGCTCTGGCGATTACACAGCCGACCAACGTTGGCGTGATGCTTCCACTGACGGATAAGTTTTCCGATCAAGGCGACGCAATTCGTGATGGATTTGTTGAAGCCATGCTCGATGCGGATACGGAACAACTGCCTCGTGTACGTTTTTACAATACCAACGCCATGAATATTGACGCGCTAGAGCAACGCCTTCGCGATGATGATATCGATTTTGTCGTCGGGCCATTGCAAAAGCATAAAGTCGCCGCGGTGAGCCAAGCCATCGCAGGCCGAGTCCCCATGTTAGCGCTTAATCAACCGACGGATGAACGCTACACACAAGGTGTATGCTATTTTACCTTGTCACCAGAGCAAGAAGCGGCCCAAGCCGCCGACCGCTTGCATCAACAAGGTTACCAGTTCCCGCTAGTCCTTTATCCTGATTCTGCATTTGGCCAACGTATCCGCGATGCGTTCTCCGCCCGCTGGCAGGCACTAACGGATACAAAAGTAGAGCAAGCCCCTCTTGGCGATCGTGATAAGATGCAAGCGCGTATTCGTGATATCTTCGGTTTAGACGCAAGCCAGCGTCGGATTGCACAGATGAAGCAACTCACCGATTTACCCTTGCAATCGCAAGCGCGTAGCCGTCGCGATATCGATGCCGTTTATATGGTCGCGGGTGCCGCGGATCTCACCTTGCTGAAACCATTTATTGAGGTAGCCATAAACCCTGACGTATTACCACCTAAGCTGTACGCAAGCTCGCGCAGTAATAACCGTGCCGATGGGATGGGCCAGTTAGCCGAACTACAAGGTATTGAGTTCAGCGATATTCCTTTATTAATCAACTCACAAAGTGAGGCCTATAAAACATATCAACAGCGCCATCCTTCTCCGAGCAACAATACGACACGCTTACATGCGTTAGGTATGGATGCCTATGGGCTACTAAAAGGGCTCCCACAAATGCAAGCACAACCCGGTTATCAGCTAAACGGACAAACGGGCCAGCTCTCATTATCGGAAAACTGTGTGATCCATCGTCAACTCGACTGGGCGCGATTTGGCCAAACCGCCATTGAGCCTATCGAAAAAGACACACACGGAGAGGCGCAGTGAAACAACCTCAGCCCAGAGCGACAGGACAGGCTTATGAAGCACAAGCCTGTCATTATCTGATACGCCATGGGCTGGCTGTCTTAGATAAAAACGCACACAGTCGTCGTGGCGAAATTGATCTGGTGATGCAAGATGGCAGCTGTTTGGTGTTTGTGGAAGTCCGTTTCCGACGCGGACAAGGTTTTGGCGGCGCTGCTGCCAGTATCACAGCAACCAAACAACGTCGCTTAATCCTTGCCGCAGAGCGATGGATGCAATGCCATGGCGTGAAAAGTACACAAACAGAATTTCGATTTGACGCCGTCACCTTTGAGGGCAGCGTTGAAGCGGTCAACTGGATTCAAAACATTGTTCAAGGGTAAGTCATGCTAGAAAGCATTAAAGAGAGCTTTACCGAAAGTATTCAAACCCAAATCGCAGCCGCAGAAGCGATCCCCGAATACCTGTCACAATCCGCGCAAGTGATGGTACAAAGCCTACTGAATGGCAATAAAATCCTGTGTTGCGGCAACGGCGGCTCGGCGGCCAATGCTCAGCATTTCGCCTCTTGCCTGTTGAACCGCTTTGAAACTGAGCGTCCCAGCCTGCCTGCGTTAGCGCTGACGACAGATACCACCACGCTGACCGCTGTCGCGAATGACTATAGTCATGACGAAGTGTTCTCTAAGCAAGTGCGTGCGCTAGGACAAGCAGGCGATATCTTGCTGGCGATTTCGACCAGTGGTAACAGCAAAGACATCATCAAAGCGATGGAGGCAGCGGTGACCCGTGATATGACCATCATTGCCATGACGGGCAAAGATGGTGGAGAAATGGCAGGGCTATTGGGGCAACGTGACGTGGAAATCCGCATTCCCTCACAACGTACTGCCCGAATTCAAGAAGGGCACCTGCTGACGGTGCATTGCTTGTGTGATCTGATAGACCAAGTGCTCTTTCCCTCTCACGGAGAATAAACATGCGCGTGATCATGATCTTGCTATTCGCCCTGACTCTGCAAGCCTGCTCGGCGATCTACTCGTCCGATCCACGCACCACAGGGGAAGAGTGGCAAGACACTCAAATCGGTCTCAACACCGCGGGGATCGTTAATAAGCCACCGTTTAGAAACAAACTCCGCGTGAAAGCTGCCGCTTTCCAAGGGCAAGCGCTTTTAGTGGGCCAAAGTACCGATCCGGCGCTTACCGAACAGCTGATACAACGGATCCGTGCGATTGATAGCGTCGACGTTGTGTATAACCAAATCCGTGAGGCACCGATGCTCGGTTTGGCCGATATGAGTACCGATGGGTGGCTGACGACTCGCGTCAAAGCGGCCCTAGTCGCGGATGATCAGCTTCGTACGATCAATATAAAAGTCATCACCGAGGCCAGAGAAGTCTTTTTGATGGGAGCCGTTACCCAAGCACAAGCGGATCAAGCGGTCGAGATCGCTCGCAACGTGCGCGGCGTTGAGCAGGTGATCAAAGCGTTTCAGTATGTGGACACCCCTTAGCCTGGATAATATGAGTAATGGCTGACTCAATATAATGAATAAGCCGGTCTCGTAGCCGGCTTTTTACGGTTTCCCCCTCGCCTCGTTCCTGCGTTCGTGCCCCATTCTCCCACGTTAATTTACACAACCGAAACATCACCCGGCAAATAAATACATAGACAAACAAACCACTAACATTACTGGTTTTTTCTCTTTTTATTGGTCATTTCCACTATCCATTGATATAGTCTCCGCAAATAAATGATAACTATTTGCATAGGAGTATGAAATGCATTTACGTTTAAGTCCGATCACTCTTGCTCTCCTCACCGCGGGAACCCTCAGCCTGCCCACTCATGCCCAAGATTCACAGCCCGTCGAAACAGTGACGGTCACCGCTGATAGCCTGAAAGGCAATATGGCGGTTAACGCCGAAGCGCTTGAAGCGCGTCAAGCACAAGATCTGGAAGACATGTTCCGCGACAATGCCAGCATTAACGTCGGTGGCGGAGTTGGCGCAGGGCAAAAGGTTTACCTTCGCGGTGTCGAAGACACCAACCTCAACATCACCGTTGATGGTGCCGCACAAGGGGGTTACTTATTCCACCACCAAGGACGTTTAAACATTGAACCCGAGCTACTCAAGCGGGTCGGGGTCGAGTCAGGTCCCGCGAGTGCTGACAGTGGTCCCGGCGCGCTGGGTGGCAGTGTGCGTTTTGAAACCAAAGATGCCCAAGACATGCTGCGTCCGGGGCAAACCATCGGTGCACGCCTCTCAGGTGGCCTTGAAAGCGCGGCCAATGCCACCTCTGGTAGCTCTGCCGTCTATGGCCGATTGGGAGAATCACTCGGTATTCTTGCTTACATGAAAGGCAGTAACAGTGATGACTATCGCCACGGCGGTGGTGACTTGCAGCCAGCGACAGCCAACCAACAACGTAGCTACCTAGTCAAGTTGTCACTGCTCAATCACGGCGATCACGATGTCCGTGTCAGTGCCGAGCGTCGTACCGATCAGGGCGATTACTTTGTCCGCGCTCATATGCCCTACTTCAGCCGCCAGTCTCGCAGCTATCAAGAAACCGAGCGAGAAACTTTCTCTTTCCAACACCGCTGGGCGCCGGATTCCGACTGGATCGAACTGACCACCAAATTGTATCAAAACACCTTAGATCTGGATCGGATTGAAAGCGAAACCTTTAGCCGTTCGCGCAATATCGGTGGCGATATTCGTAACCTGATGCACTTTGAGACCGGCGCGGTACAACATGCGCTCACCACGGGCATCGACATGTTCGAGCAAAAAACCGAAAACCTCGATTACGCTGAAGACAGCGGCGCCAATAACCAAGATGAAGCGCGCAATATCGGCCTGTTCTTGCAAGATAGAATGACAGTCGGCGACCTTGGCATTGCCTGGGGCGCCCGCTTTGACGACTACCACACCGATTATGGCCAAGCGGGCGAGGTCGATGGCAGTGAAGTTTCACCCAACTTGCAGCTGAGCTATCAAGCGACGGACAACCTCCGTCTTCATGCCGGTTACGGCGAAGCCGTACGCGGTGCCAAAACGCGTGAAGTGTTGCTGATTGGCGGTGCCGTTGCAGTAGATAAAGACTTAAAGCCCGAGCATGCTAAACAAGCTGAAATCGGGGTTGAATGGCAAGGTTATGGGATGCTAGCCGAGCAAGATACGCTCAACCTTGCCTTGACAGGATTTAATACCCAAATAGAAAACTACCAAGCGTATGATCGTCACAGTGATCCAAATTACCTTTACAACCTAGAGGGTGATGTGACGAGCCAAGGCGTCGAAGCCAGTGTTAACTGGATGCTCAAGCAACTCGATACCCGTCTGAGCTATAGCTACGTCGACATGGAAGATGAAAATGGCGATCCTTTAGGCGACGCAATGGCAATAGGCGCGTCAGTCGGCAACACTTGGGTATGGGATACGCAATACCAACTGGTCGATACGGATGTGAGCTTAGGTTATACCCTTACTGGGGTGGAAAGGCTGACCGATGTGCCAGAAGGTAAACACGAGAAGCCTGGCTATGTAGTGCATGATGTGCGCGCACAGTGGCAACCAGCGGCCTACCAAGGGCTCACGGTTTCATTGGCGGTCAATAACTTGCTCGACAAGGAATACAGCGAGCACAGCTCGTTCACCTTAAGCAGCGGTAATAGCATGCCCGAGCCAGGACGAGACTTTCGTTTGGGTATGAGCTATCGCTTCTAAGCCATTGGCCTAACGCCCTATATTGGGTGGCCGCTCATAAAAAACGGGCCGACATAATATCGGCCCGTTTAATTTTTGTGAGGGAAGTTATAGCTTACGCCGCAGTAGCAATAAAGAAATAGCCAGGAAAATCAAACTCGGTGTGATTGCTCCAAGCACGGGCGGCAGCTTATAGACCAAACTCATCGGTCCAAACACCTCATTAGAGATATAAAAGCTAAAGCCAAAGATCACACCTGACAATACCCTCGCCCCCATGGTGACGCTTCGCAGCGGGCCAAACACAAAGCTTAGTGCCAACAACATCATGACGGCAATCGACAACGGTTGTATCGCTTTACGCCACAACGCCAATTCGTACCGTGACGCATCCTGCTGTGAGGCTCTCAGGTACGTGACATAACTGTACAATCCCGATAATGGAAGCTCTTCGGGTTTCACTGTCACAACCGCTAACTTGTCTGGCGTCAGCGTGGTTTTCCAGACCAGTTGATCTTTCTCAACGTTGGAAATAACATCCCGATTTTGCATACGGGTGATCGTGACGTCTTTAAGCATCCAGCTGTCTTTACTCAAAAAGTCGGCACGCTCAGCAAACACCACATTATTCATGTTCTGCTGCTCATCAAACTTCCAAATGCTCACGCCCGTGAGATTATCTTGCTCATCCGCGCGGGCAATGTAGATAAAATCATTGCCGTCTTTGGCCCATACCCCACGCCGTACCGACATCACATTACCGCCTGATTTGGCGATAGCACGGAGCTCACGCGCCGCTTTTTGTGCATCCGGTGCGCCCCACTGACCCAAGATCATCACAACCAACATCAATGGAATTGCCGTTTTCAGCACCGACATACCGATTTGCAGCTTAGAGATCCCCGCCGCCTGCATGACCACCAGCTCGGAGCTAGACGCCAGCATACCTAAGCCAATCAAGGCACCGAGCAATACCGCCATAGGGAAAAACATTTCAATATCACGCGGCATGCTGAGTAAAACATATAAAATGGCTTTACCCATGGTGTAGGTGCCATCGCCCACCGAGCGCAGTTGTTCGACAAACTTGATGATCGCCGACAATCCTACCAAGGTGGCCAAACATAAGGACGACGTGCCTATCAACGTACGGCCAATATACCAATCAAGAATGCGAAACATCAGGCGGATCCTTTTAAGCTAGCTTTGAGTTTTCGCACCGGTAGCGAATCCCAACTGGCGAGTATCAAAGCCAACAGCAAGGCCGATACGTTGACGCTCCAAAGCCCGATATGCGCAGGCAAGTCGCCATCTTCCACCGCCGATTTGGCGGCACTGATCGACAAAAAGTAAGCCAGATAAATCAAAATGGCCGGAAACAACTTGGCAAATCGCCCTTGGCGTGGATTCACTGCCGACAACGGCACCACAATCATGGTCATCAGCGGAATACATAATACCAACGAGATCCGCCATTGCAGCTCTGCCCGGGCGTTTAAACTGGGCTCGCCAAATAACTGCAAGGTGGGCACCGCATCCCAATCGCGACTCTTTTCTCGTATTTCACGCTGGCCGATCAATACTTGATAGTTTTTGTAGGTGGTCACACCATAGTTTAGGCGGGTCGGGATCCCCTCGGTACGGGTGCCATCAACCAGATCTAACACCTGGCGACCATCGGCTAACTCAGCAACATACCCTTTATCGGCCACCACCACATTGGGCAATAAAGAACCACGCGGCACCGGCTGAGCGACAAACACCTGGTTTAGCGTTTTGCCGTCATCCTCAATGTTATCGACAAAAATCACCGCCTCACCTGACGGCGCGCTTTGAAATTGCCCTTGCACCAGCAACTCCAAGCCCGACTTTGCCTCAAGCTGCTCCATCACTTCTAACTCTTGATTATTAGCCCACGGAGTGAGCCACAACGCATTAAAAGCAGCGACTGAGCCGGTAATGATCGCCAAATATAACGCCGCCCGGATCAAGAATTCATTGCCGATCCCGGTGGCGTTCATCACCGTGATCTCACTCTCGGCATACAAGCGGCCAAAAGTGATCAATATCCCGATATACAAACTTAGCGGTAGCATCAGCATCGCCATCGACGGCATATACAAACCCACTAAGGTGATAATTTGATCACTGGGGATGGATCCCTCCGTGGCATTGGCCAGCACACGGATGAACTTTTGGCTGAAAAAGACCAGAAATAGCACAAATAAGACTGCAACTTGTGTCTTAACCGTCTCCCGGATCAAATATCGAACAATTATCAAAGCGAAGGCACCTATGGAAAACTTGTTTTTTTACTCGAATAACTATAGTTTCTGGTTTAATTAGTTGTTTTCTAATCTTTCGGCCATTTGTTGACCGCCGGCTTATCCGGGCGCATATAGCGCGTTCAACAACATATAGAGGCGGCATTATCTAACATTTGGTCTCAATTGTCTTTAGGATCTAGGAGTACAAATGGAGTTCAGTGTAAAGAGCGGTAGCCCCGAAAAGCAACGCAGTGCCTGTATTGTCGTTGGCGTGTTTGAGCCTCGCCGCCTATCCCCGGTGGCTGAACAGCTCGATAAAATCAGCGACGGCTACATCAGCGCCTTACTGCGCCGTGGTGATCTCGAAGGTAAACCCGGCCAGGTGCTCCTACTGCATCATGTTCCGAATGTTCTGTCTGAGCGCGTACTGCTAGTCGGTTGTGGTAAAGAACGCGAGCTGGGTGAGCGCCAGTATAAAGAGATCATCAAAAAAACCATCAACACCCTCAACGAAACCGGCTCGATGGAAGCGGTGTGCTTTTTAACAGAGCTACATGTAAAAGGGCGAGACACCTACTGGAAGGTCCGTCAAGCCGTTGAGAGCACCAAAGACAGCCTCTACACGTTTAACCAATTCAAAAGTGTCAAACCAGAAATTCGTCGTCCATTGCGCAAAATGGTGTTCAATGTGCCTACACGTCGTGAGCTCAACTTGGGTGAACGTGCCATTGCACATGGCTTAGCCATTGCCTCGGGCGTGAATGCCTGTAAAGACCTCGGTAACATGCCACCGAATGTTGCGAACCCAGCTTACCTCGCCTCTCAAGCACGACGCCTTGCCGATGACTATGATGCGGTGACCACTCGAATTATTGGCGAAGAGGAAATGGAAAAGTTTGGCATGCATTCCTATCTCGCCGTCGGCCGAGGCTCCAAAAATGAATCGATGATGTCGATCATGGAGTACAAAGGCAGCCCTGACCCAGAGACGAAACCCATTGTGTTGGTGGGTAAAGGCCTCACCTTTGACTCGGGCGGTATTTCCATCAAGCCGGGTGCCGGCATGGATGAGATGAAGTACGACATGGGCGGTGCCGCCTCCGTATTTGGGGTAATGCGTGCCTTGGCCGAGCTCAACCTGCCTATCAATGTCGTGGGCGTGCTCGCTGGTTGTGAAAACATGCCAGACGGTCAAGCGTATCGCCCCGGTGATATTCTCACCACCATGTCAGGACAAACCGTGGAAGTGCTCAACACTGACGCCGAAGGCCGCTTAGTGCTGTGTGATGCCCTCACCTATGTCGAACGCTACGAGCCTGAGTGCGTAATTGACGTTGCGACACTCACTGGCGCATGCATCATGGCCCTCAGCCACCACATCAGTGCCCTGATTGCCAATCAGAACCCACTGGCACACGACATCATTAACGCCTCTGAGCAAGCGGGTGACCGCGCATGGCGCCTGCCAATGACCGATGAGTTCCAAGAACAACTCGATAGTCCATTCGCAGATATGGCCAATATCGGCGGTAAAGGCGGCGGCACAATCACCGCTGGATGTTTCTTGTCACGCTTTGCCAAGAAATACAACTGGGCGCACTTGGACATCGCGGGCACCGCTTGGAAAAGTGGCGGGAAAGAAAAAGGCTCTACCGGCCGTCCCGTTCCCCTGCTGGTGCAATTCTTACTGAACCGCTCCGGCCTTGACGTGGAAGAGTAAATACCGAAAGGAGGCCAATCGGCCTCCTTTTTTCTCCACCCTTTATTCGACACTGGTGTCGACGCGCACAATCAGCTATGTTGATGACTTCACGCTACCCGGACACCCCGCTGCTGGGACGGAGGCCGTTTCTCACTTTTAGGAGCGTATATGCCCACCGCCACCTTTTATTTGCTATCACCGCCCGATTCGGCGGACGATACGGAACACTCGGGGCTTTCCCTCGAGCAACAACCAGGGCGTGAACAGCAAATACGTGAGCAGCAAACACGTGAGCAGCAAACAATAGTCGAGACCGCTATTGAGCTAGCCTTTTACTACTATCAACAAGGGCAGCGTATTTATCTGGCCGCCAGTGACCAACAACAAGCGCATCAATTGGATGACGCATTGTGGCAACGCGATCCAGACATATTTATGCCCCATAACCTGGTCGGTGAAGGCCCACGAGGCGGAGCCCCTGTCGAAATTGGCTGGCCTGGCGTACGCCATACCGGTCATCGCAGTGTGTTAATCAATTTGGCGACAGAGCCATCAAATTTTGCGCCTTCGTTTGCACAAGTGGTAGACTTCGTTCCTTGCGATGAGACGCTAAAACAACACGCGCGTCACCGATATAAAGCATACCGACTGGCAGGCCTGCAACTTCATACCCTGGCCATCGACCAATCGCCCAAACCTTGACGATCTTTCAAGAGCGCTATGGAAAAGACATATAATCCACAATCAATTGAAAAAGCGCTGTATCAGCGCTGGGAAGAGGCGGGCTATTTCCGACCTCATGGTGATACCAGCAAAGATGCCTTTAGCATCATGATCCCGCCACCCAATGTGACCGGTAGCCTACATATGGGCCACGCGTTTCAGGATACCATCATGGATACCCTGACCCGTGCCGAGCGCATGAAAGGCAAAAATACCCTATGGCAAGTGGGAACCGACCACGCCGGTATAGCCACACAGATGGTGGTGGAACGTAAGATCGCAGCCGAAGAAAACAAAACCAAGCACGACTACGGCCGTGACGCGTTTATTGACAAAATTTGGCAATGGAAAGGCGAATCCGGTGGCACCATTACCCAACAGCTGCGCCGTCTAGGTGCCTCTGTGGACTGGGATCGCGAACGCTTTACCATGGATGACGGGTTCTCTAATGCCGTCAAAGAAGTGTTTGTTCGCCTGCATAAAGAAGATTTGATTTATCGCGGCAAACGCTTGGTCAACTGGGATCCAAAACTGCACACGGCCATTTCAGATTTGGAAGTGGAAAACAAAGACAAGAAAGGCCACATGTGGCATTTCCGTTATCCACTGGCCGACGGCGCTAAAACCGCAGACGGTAAAGACTACATTGTCGTGGCCACCACCCGTCCAGAAACCATGTTGGGTGATACCGGTGTCGCGGTAAACCCTGAGGATCCGCGCTACAAAGATCTGATTGGCAAACACGTCTTACTGCCGGTGGTGAACCGCCGTATTCCCATTGTGGGCGATGAACACGCCGACATGGAAAAAGGCACCGGGTGTGTGAAAATCACCCCCGCACACGACTTCAATGACTATGAAGTCGGTCAACGCCACCAGCTACCGATGATCAACATTTTGACCCTGAACGCCGATATCCGCGACAGTGCCGAAGTGTTTGATCACAAAGGCCAGCCAAGTGATGCCTACGCGAACGACCTTCCAGCCCACTATCAAGGTTTGGAACGTTTTGCGGCGCGTAAAGCGATCGTTACCGAATTTGACTCTCTCGGCTTACTGGGTGAAATCAAAGATCACGATCTGACCGTCCCTTATGGCGACCGTGGTGGCGTGGTCATTGAGCCAATGCTGACTGACCAATGGTACGTGCGTACCGCGCCTCTCGCCGAACCTGCCGTCAAAGCGGTAGAAGATGGCGATATCCAGTTTGTGCCTAAGCAATACGAGAACATGTACTTTGCCTGGATGCGCGATGTGCAAGACTGGTGTATTTCGCGTCAGCTTTGGTGGGGTCACCGCATTCCGGCCTGGTATGACGACCAAGGCAATGTCTATGTGGGCCGTGATGAAGACGAAGTCCGCCGTGACAACCAGATTGGCGACGACGTCGCGCTGCGCCAAGACGAAGACGTGCTCGATACCTGGTTCTCCTCCGCCCTTTGGACCTTTGGCACGCTTGGCTGGCCAGAGGATACCGATGCACTGAAGACCTTCCACCCCACCGATGTGTTGGTGTCAGGCTTCGACATCATCTTCTTCTGGGTGGCGCGCATGATCATGATGACCATGCACTTCATCAAAGACGAAAACGGCAAGCCACAAGTCCCGTTTAAGACCATCTATATGACTGGCCTTATTCGCGATGAAAGCGGTGCCAAGATGTCAAAATCGAAAGGCAACGTGCTTGACCCGCTCGATATGATTGACGGTATCGGCATTGATGAGCTTGTTGCCAAGCGCACCGGCAACATGATGCAGCCGAAACTGGCAGAGAAGATCGAGAAAGCGACACGCAAAACCTTCGAGAACGGCATCGAGGCCCACGGCACCGACGCACTGCGCTTTACCCTCGCAGCACTGGCCTCTACCGGCCGTGACATCAACTGGGACATGAAGCGTCTGGAAGGTTACCGCAACTTCTGTAACAAACTGTGGAACGCCAGCCGTTACGTGCTGATGAATACCGAAGAGCAAGATTGCGGTATGAACGGCGGCGAGATGCAATTCTCACTGGCTGATCAGTGGATTGAATCGCAGTTCCAGCAAGCGGCGAAAGACTTTAACACCCATCTCGACAACTACCGTCTCGATATGGCAGCGGGTGTACTGTATGAGTTTATCTGGCATCAATTCTGTGACTGGTACTTAGAGCTGACCAAGCCCGTATTGTGGAAAGGCAACGACGCGCAGCAACGCGCCACCCGTTGCACTTTGATCACCGTGCTGGAAAAAACCTTACGTCTAGCGCACCCCGTGATCCCATACATCACGGAAGCGATTTGGCAAAGTGTGAAGCCGCTGGTTAATGGCGTTGAAGGCGACACCATCATGCAGCAGCCACTGCCGCAATATGAGGCAAGCCGTGTTAACGCACAAGCGTCAGAAGACATCGAGTGGGTGAAGCAGTTTATCATCAGCATTCGTAATCTGCGTGCCGAGTACGATATTGCGCCAAGCCAGCCGCTTGACGTGATGCTAAAGGCCGCGGATAACCGTGACGCTGAGCGTGCAAATAGCAACAGCACCACCTTGAACGCGCTAGCCAAACTGGGCAGCTTCACGGTTCTCGACGGCAGCGAAACCCTGCCTGCGTGTGCCTCTGCCTTGGTCAGCAGCTCGGAGATCTTGATCCCGATGGCGGGCTTGATTGATAAAGATGCCGAACTGGCGCGTCTGGATAAAGAGATTGCCAAAATCGAAGGTGAGATCAAGCGTGTTGAAGGTAAGCTTGGCAATGAAGGCTTCGTCGCGAAAGCGCCCGAAGCCGTGGTAGCGAAAGAGCGTGAAAAGCTCGATGGCTATCGTGACACCTTAACCAAGCTCGGTGAGCAGAAGGTCACCATCGCCGCGCTGTAACCCTCGGTTCATTTAGCCTATTAAGCCACACCCCTCGGTGTGGCTTTTTTTATGCCCAACACCAGCACAAATGGGCTTGGTCACTTTCTCAACGGTTGTTGTACCCAGCACTGATCGCCCTTGATAGCCCTTCTCTATCTAAAAGATAGTGAGAACCGTTTTTATTTATCGACATGAGCAGTACATACTGTCATTGTTGATTAAACGCGTGTTGCCGAGAAGGAGCTACACCATGAAGAAAACACTCAGTTTCGCCGCTATCCACTTTTCGATCGCCTTTACCGTCGCCTATGTGCTGACCGGCGATATCATCCTAGGTAGCTTGATCGCCATGACCGAGCCCACGGTCAATACCGGTGCGTTTTATCTTCATGAAAAAGTGTGGCAGCTAAGTCGTCAGCCACGCCCTGCAATTAAAACCGCCAGTTTTGCCGTGATCCACTTTAACGTCGCCTTCTTGGTCGGCTATTTGATCAGTGGCGATTGGTTAGTCGGTGGCGCACTGGCGCTGGTTGAGCCGAGCATCAACACCTTGGCGTACTTCTTCCATGAAAAGGTGTGGCAGCGTCGCCATGCGATAAAACCCGCACCGGTGCACCTTGGCCACCACCACTAAAACACATCGGCACATTGAAGGTGCCGATGGCTTTTTGCCCTTTGCGCTTGTTAGCGATCCACTAGCGGGCGCTTTGAATGGCCTCAATACGTGCTTTCATACCAGGGTGCGTACTTAGCCACTCTAACTGTTCCCCAGAACTATTTGACTTACCGATCCGTTTGAGCATCGCCTTCATTGCAGTGGCATCACCATAGATAGTGGTCATGTGTTGACGAGCATAGGCATCGGCTTCTCTCTCATCATCACGCGAGTAGCCTTTCGTCAGAAGAAAGACCCCACCCCCTAATAAATTATCAGCTAAGCCAGTACTTTCGCCGGTCAACAAAGCAACAGTGGTCGATAGCAAGGTCGCGCGTATTAGTGACTTTAGCGAGTGCTGGTGTGCCAAATGCCCAATCTCATGTAACAAGATGCTATCCAGTTGTTCTGGCGTGTCTGCTAACGCAACGAGTGCATCAGTGACAATAATGGTGCCATCACTGAGTGCTAACGCATTCGCCGTTCCCTCCCACTGCCTAAACACAAGACTTGGCTTTAAAGGAAGCGCCGGCAATTGCTCAACCAAACCGTCAAATTGTTGCTGGACGCGATCTTGAGTTTGCTCAGACAACTGAGTTGGCAACAGCATATGCTCATCCAAGGCATCCCGAGTTTTTTGACCAATTTGATTAGGTACTTCATCAGGGACCAGAGGCACGAGGCCACGACTGAGAGCAGGTAAACCATGGCTAAATAGCAGCACGACCAATAACACAACTACCAGCAAGCTTGCCAGAATCGCTAACTTATGTTGCTCCAACCAATGCAAGCGCTTTCCCTTCCGATAAGGCCCGAGTGCATCAGCAAGAGATTGACTCTCGTCGGGAATGAACGTATCCCTCTCAGGAAAGGTCAGTACCAACGGTAAGCTCCCCACCGGCACCGACACATCCATATCTGCAAGCGACCAGACATGTTCACCCTGCTCAGTGGTGACATGCACATGGCGATCACCTAGCGTTAGCTCAGCATTGAGCTTTGTCGCACTATGGGGGGGATGATAGACACCTCGCCAACTCATCCAATTCCCACTCCTAAGTCAAAGGCATTAGCTACTTCATCAGCCACAGCGTTGTTCTGAGTCACAGCTTCTCCCTCAGCTTGAAGCTGCGACAAATCACCGATAACGAAAGTCACATTGGCAAGATAGGCCGCGGTGCGCACTTTTACCCATGGCGTAGCAATACCAATGGTGACAATCAGCAACGCCAAGTTCGTCATGATCAAGTACAACAGACCACCCACTGTCATACGTGACGCCAATTGATAAACAGGGCTGTCGCCAACTTCTACTTGACCAAATAGGTAGTTGCGGATCCGTGTCCGAATAAAAGCGTTGATAATCATCACCGTCATCGCCAAGAATAAATAGGCACCGATAATTAACAGCGGAAAGCTCCCGCTGACTGGCGATGTGAAGACACCCACATCCGTCCCTATAACCATTAGTGCAATAATCCCTGCAATAGCAGAAAGGCCAAACCAAATGAGGCCTGATTGTAAATAGGTTTTAGCAAATATCTTCCAGCTTACCTCAGCCTTAAAATGATGGTTTCCATAGGTATAGTGATTGAGGTAATAACTTGCGACTTTCGATGCAATCCATGAATAAGCCAAGAAACCAAGAACAATGGCGAATAAAAGGAGCGTTATCCCTAACCCAAAATGGCCAGCTTTGAGTTGTGACCCACCAAAGAATGACACTACACCCACACTGAGGTAGCACAGCACGGGTAGCCCCAAGAACACAAGGTAGGCTGATGCCAGTTTGCCAGTAAAGCCGAATCGAACATTACGATAGCTAGTCATGCTTGCATCAAAACGCGCATTGTTGCGAAGTAGCCATGGCATCAAGCCCACACCTACCGCCAGCAGAGCCAGAGACGCAATAGGGAAAAACTGATTGGCAATCACCCAAACCACCACGCAAACAGCAGCGATAATACGACCAATCAAAATCTGCTGAGGTAAAGCGTGATAACTAAATCGATCGCCTGCAATTTCCGTATTGCCATAAAAATACTGATTAGTTCGTACTTTCGCCCATGCTGAATAAATGCCTAATGTCGCACTAGACAACAGCATATTTACAATCCATATGCCGAAGAATTCTTTCCCTTGGCCATAGAATTTAACCTTGTTTTCCATCCACTTATCTCTTAATCAATAATAAATTGCGAATTAACATTGCAATGTCCAAAAAATCGGCTGAGATTATGCCACAGCCCTTCAATGTTTGGTCAAAAAAATGGACAAAAATACAACCAGTATCCCGCTAATGTTGCGGTAAAAAGTCACTTACAAAAATGAACTGATAATCATTGAAATAGCGCCTCATAACAAACGAGGACGATAGCGTGGTGGCCTTCTGAGCGCGCCGAGTTGTGAAAGCGAACCCAGTGAGATAGATTGTCGATAAATCTATTATCCGGAGTGTATTAGTGGCTAAGGATCGCCCCCAAAATTTACGCAAGGCTGACTCACACGCCCCTGCGTCCCTCGACGTGCGCTTAATTTTGCCGAGTGATAACCCTGCCATTGCCGATGTCATTCGTCGCGTCTCTGCCGAGCATGATCTCAGCGCCGATGCCGGGTTTAGCGCAGCGGATCCCACCCTTGATACGCTTAGCGAGCAATATACTCACCCGCACGCCGCCTATTGGGTAATTGAGGAAGACGGGATGATCCTCGGCGGTGGTGGCGTCGCCCCATTAGCGGGCCACGATAATGTGTGTGAACTACAGAAGATGTACTTTCTGTCGGCATTACGCGGCAAAGGCATGGCGAGGCAGCTCGCCATTAAAGCCATGGAGACAGCGCGAGCGTGGGGCTATCAACGCTGCTATCTTGAGACCACCGCCAACCTCACCGCGGCGATTGCGCTGTATCAGTCACTCGGCTTTGTGCCGTGCGAGCGAATGGGCAACACCGGCCACGATAGCTGTGAAGTCACCATGATAAAGGCACTGTAGCCCGCTCAAGGCACAAAAAAAGCCACGTTTATGTGGCTTAATAAAGAATCCGTGATGTCGCGTGGTCGCGCGTTACTCGCCTTCTGGGTCTTCGTCTTCACCCGATTCGAAGTAGGTGCCCCAGCCGTCGTAATCAATGTTGTGCTTATCGGCTAACGCCACTAGCTTTTCGACTTGCTCATCAATGCGCTCAGCATTCAATGCCGTTTCCATCACCGCATCAAAGCAAACGATAGTGCCGCCCTCTTCCAGCTCAAGCTCTTCGGCCTCAGCCACTTCAAAGCCCATTTTAAAGGCTTCTACCGCCGCATCTTCCAGCGCTTCAAAGGTATCGGCACACAGGTGGTGCTCAATGGTATACAGCGCATCAGGATCACTGCCATCGGCGAGAAGCTCCTCGATGATCATCCGCGTTTCTTGGTGTTGTTGTTCGATAAGTTCAGCCTGTGACATAGACGCGACTCCAGAAAATGAATACGGGCGCAATATGGCACGGTTTAGCAAAAAATGCCACGTTCTATCATAGTGTCACTGATGAGAAAACCGCCAAGTTAATGAATTTTCTGTGAGCTTGCTAGTCCGGCGAGATTGTTAGTGATTTGTAACATTGACCTCCCCCGAGAAGGTTGTCATTATTCGAGCATCCAAGGAGGAGATGAGACACGCCCACCCAGTGCAAACGGCCTGCATTCCCACCTAACCGGTGAGCACACGTCCCGTGTGTGCAAGACGCTGTTTGTCTCATTACCTGGCCCGTATTAAGGAAAAAGAGGACCTACCATGAGTGAGTTTTACGTTGGATCCGAAGTTGGGCAACTGAAGCGCGTGCTGCTTCACCGCCCTGAACGAGCGTTGAACCACCTAACGCCATCTAACTGCCATGAGCTATTGTTTGATGATGTGCTGGCCGTTGAGCGCGCAGGCGAAGAGCATGACATGTTCGCCCGCACACTGACCGACCAAGGCGTACACGTTTACCTACTTCACGATTTACTGGTCGAAACCCTGGCCGTGCCAGAAGCCAAGCAATGGCTGCTCGACACCCAACTCAACCAATACCGCCTCGGTTATCAGTTTGCCAGTGATGTGCGCGCCTACATGACCGATATCGACCACAATACGCTCGCGGAGATCCTGCTAGGTGGCTTAAGCTACATCGACTTACCCGTGCAATCATCCTCGATGATGCAAGCCATGCACGATAAAACTGACTTCGTGATTGAACCACTGCCTAACCATTTGTTTACCCGCGACACCTCGTGCTGGGTGTATGGCGGCGTATCACTCAACCCCATGGCCAAGTCGGCACGCCAACGTGAAACCAATCACCTGCGCGCGATTTATCGCTGGCACCCTGAATTTGCCGATAGCCCATTTATTAATTACCTCGGCGATGAAGTGCGTGACTACGACAACGCCATGATTGAAGGCGGCGATGTGCTGGTCATTGGCCGCGGCGCGGTATTAATTGGCATGTCCGAGCGCACCACCCCGCAAGGGGTTGAGCAGCTGGCGCGCAGCCTGCTGTTTAGTGGCCAAGCCAAAGAAGTGATTGCGGTACAACTGCCGAAAAATCGCTCGTGCATGCACCTTGATACCGTGATGACCCACATGGATATCCATACTTTCTCGGTCTACCCCACCGTGATGCGCCCCGATCTGCCATGTTGGCGCTTAACCCGCAAAGGCGAAGACAGCCTGAACGTGGAAGCGCAGTCTTGCTACCTCACCGCGATTGAAAAAGCGCTCGACGTCGGTCCGCTCAACATCATTACCACCGGCGGTGACAGCTACGCTGCCGAACGTGAGCAATGGAACGATGCTAACAACGTGCTCACGGTCAAACCTGGGGTGGTGATTGGTTATGAAGGCAACACCTACACCAACGAGAAATACGACAAAGCCGGGATCAAGGTGCTCTCGATCCCGGGCGACCAACTAGGTCGTGGCCGCGGTGGCGCGCGCTGTATGAGCTGCCCGCTTGAACGCGACGGCATTTAAGCACTCAACGCCGCCAGTGCAATGCTGGCGGTTCTCTCCTACCTTTTACCGTCTGCTATCGCGTTTATGACTTATCCGCACGGCCTACAACATTGATGTTTCTTTTCCCACTCCCACTCATCGCTTCATTTCACCAATCAATCAGTTACGGGTTAAAACTGTCAACGTTCACACCGGCCGATCACTAACAATCTCATTCTTTTTTATTAGTGAGTATTTACTCCAATTCCAAAAATGACTAATTTCGCATTAGAATTTCAGTTTTTTTGTGAACTGTACTCACAGCCCTTTTTATTTGAGATAGCGTGTTTAAAGACAAGCATCGCAAGATACAAAGCGTTAGCCCCGCTAACGTCAGTTGGAACACAACAAAAAGGAAATGCGATGAATAAAAAAATACTGATCTCGCTGCTATTCGCCGGCCTTACTCAGGTTTTCACCCCCGCTTTTGCCGGTAGCGCAGATAACAACGTGGTAGAGATAAAACGCAATACCGCCAAGCAACTGAGCCAAGACTATGCGCAGATCGCGCCGACGCTGCACCGCAGCATTAATAGCTATGGCTTGAATGCATCATTATCAGCACTAACACAGCCTCAAGCACGTAGCTCACGCAGCAAACGGAGCTTGGATTCACAGCTACACAGCGCAGACCGCGCCCTCCGTGAAGCACAAGGCGTCGAGCAAGTGGCCGATCAACTGCTCGAAGTGCGCTTAGCCGACCCAAGCATGCTCGCGCGCTGGCAGGCTGGCCAAGCCCCTTTGTTTGCCTTTGAACCAGCAGGCGATGAGAAAACCTGGACCCAGATCGAAGCGTTTGATATTGAAGGCAACACCCACTGGCTGGATGTAAACCAAATGCCAGACCGCCCAGTGTTAGTTGTCGATACCAATGGCAAAGCGGCATTAAAGGCAGGCCTGGAAGTGATGCGTCGCACCTTAGCCGAGCAGAACCCTGCGCCACGTGTCCGTCGCAGTGCACCGATGATGGCACAAGGCCCCGCCCAGCCCATTGACACTACCGTACTGAAAACCATCCGCTTGGAAGACGATCAAGAACCGTGGATCTCCGGCGCGGCAGAAGTGTATGCGATTGTCACCGGTGTGAACCCCAGCCGCGATGAACCCACGCTCGATATTGTCGATATGCCGTATTTGGATTACGACAAAACCACCTATTACCCCAACCAAGTGATGATCCATTGGGATCGTTATCGCTGGGGCGCGGCGGACGTGATCTTAATGGAGCAAGACGACGGCACCAACTACAAAGAGCTCGCACTCAAACTCAACGAGGTAGCCAGCGACATCATTGCCGCGATCCCTGACTTAGAAGTGCAAGCCTATGGCGTGATCACACAAATCACCGGCAAAATCATTGAAGCCATTCCCGACGGCTGGCTGACCAACGATGATGACTTTGTCGATGTGTTCTACACCCTGCTTAAAGGTCGTGAATATCCAGACCAACATGGCGCCGGCGGCAACGCCACCGCCTCGTGGGAGCCACTGACCATCGAGCCGACAGAGTAATGATGGGTTGAATTGGTTGGTTTAGATAAACAAAACGCAGCCATGGGGCTGCGTTTTTTGTGTCGGAGTGGACTCACCTAGCCGTGGTCTCGATCGCTCAGATGATCAAGTAAGTACTCAGTATAATAAAGTGGCATCACGACATGCTTTTGCTCGGTTGTAGGCGAGCCTTGCGTGCCTGTTAATTTGATCGTCTTGTGGGGCTTGCACTTGTCGATGTAAGACTGCAATGATTTTGCACGGGTTCGCTTACCGCTCTTAACTTCGACAGGCACGATACGACCTAGGTCATCCGCGATAATGAACTCTATCTCCGCTCTTGCATCTCCCCAAGAAAAGCTTGGCTCAATACCTAAGGCAGCGATTTCCTGCTGAACATAGTTCTCGGCGACATATCCCTTATATTCATAGCCTTGCTGTTTGATTTCACGGTACCCGGTGCCGAGCATATGGTTCAATAATCCGACATCAAAGAGAAACAGTTTAACCGTATTGTCCTTCTGATAAGCCGCTAGAGGCGAACGAGGCTGTCCTTCAATCGGATAATTCTTTAGCGCAAGCCGACACTTGTGAAGCCATGTGATCGCACTTTCATATTCCGCATAGCGCGACTTACGTTCGTGAACGCCTTTAAATTTGAACCGCTTTACGGAGTCGTCGTAGACCGAAGATAGCTGAGCAGGAATGCTTCGAAAGACAGACTCGATTAACTGCGCATCCACTTTGCCAGCGTACTTCCCGAAATCCCGTATGTAGCCCTCAATTAAGTTCCGATGAACTTCAGAGACGGCGTCAATGCGTTCAAGAATGCTACGCTCTGCGTTTTCGAACCACGAGTTCACGGCTTCAGGCATGCCGCCAACGAAGTAATAATCGGTTAGCAGCTCGATTAACTTGGAATGAGCCGCAGAAGAATTCAGCTTTTGCTCAAACGCTTTTTGCAATGCTTGTTCTCCCGAGGCCCACAAAAACTCCCGGAAAGTCAGTGGTCTTAAGTTGTGCTGCTCAACTTTTCCAACGGGAAAGGAGGTGAGCAATCCGATGTTTGAGCCACTGGCAGCCACATAGGCATTAGGCGCCTTTTCTGCAAAGTACTTAAGCGCGGTAACCGCTCTTGGGCATTCACCAATTTCATCTAAAATAAGGAGATCGGTTGATAGCTCGACGATCTGTCCGGTTAAGAGTTCAATGTTGGTGATGATGTCATCGGGGTTAAGAGATCCTGAGAAAGCGTCCATTAACTCCGGGCTTTCGAGAAAATCGAGTCTGACGACCTTGTCGAAGGCACTGCCTAACAGTTCTTGCAATAGGAAGGTTTTGCCCGTTTGTCTCGCGCCGTCAATCAGTAAAGGCTTCCTATTCGGCTTGTCTTTCCAGGCCAGTAGGTTTTCAAGTAGTGCTCGTTTCATCTAACCACCCAGTTTAAGCGCTCATCTGATTGGTTGTTTATTACACAAAAACGCGCAACAAAATGCAAGATAAAACATTTTTACGCGCATAAAAATGTAAACATAGACACTTTTATGCGCACTAAAGTGTACTCTCTTATTCTCACGCTCCTACGTGGGAATGCATACGGGATTTGAACCATGGCATAAGCGTTACAAAACCATCAGGCTGAACTTGTCGAGTTTGGTTACTCTGATTTTGCTGAACGGATCCCTGATCTTACACGCTCTAACACCGTGGCCAATTTGGGGCGGCCACAACAATGACAAAATTTATACATCGATGGCGCCATTGGCGTAGGTGACACAAGCCCCGGTAAGATGTCAATAATGATGCACTATGCCGCCTGGGCGCCTGTCACGTTTGGCGCCAAATTTAACATCGAGGTTAATCTTTGGCTTTGATGTCGGATGGCGCGCGGCGGAAATCACACCAAGCTTGCGCGTTCGAGAAGGCGCTTATACCGACCTACGCGTACTTTAACGTCGGTGGTACCATTTTACTCGTTGCCGCGCTCCTGCGGGGGAATGCATACGGGATTTGAACCATGAACTGAAATCGTTACAAAATCATCAAGCCAAACTTGCCGAGTGTGGTTGCCCTGACTCTGCTGAGTTTCCGATACGTGAAGTTATGGCAGATAGCAGAACGGCACTGCACGGAATCTCCCACTTTCTCGCATAATCAGAGTTTCTAACCAACGACTTCCTCCAGCATTGTTATACAAACATGCAGGAACGCATAGATTAGATATAAACGTATTCGTGTTAGCAAAAATGATCGTATAGGGTTGTTAAATCAAATTGGATATTGACGGTAGCTTACCATGGAACTCTCCTTGTGCTCCCATAAAACCAAATGTATAAGGTTTAACCTTATCGTTGTTTCGACCACCAAATCCTTGCCTTTCTCGAAGCTTACCAAACAACCAGTTATCCAACATACCATTGATCTCGACAAACTCATCTTTCGTCAGCTCAGCTTTGAAGCTGGTGAGAAATGCTTCATCATCATTGGCTGGTAGGTTAATGACTCGTTCTTGAAGACCATTTAACACTTGCGTCGTAAAATAAACAGGGAATCTAGCCCCCTTTACAAATGAGGTTTGCTTAGGCAACAAAAGATTACACTCGTTGTTTGATCCTATCTTGATGAGACTGAGCTTTTCCAATTTTCGAAGGTACAGATGTGTTGAAGCATCGTTCAACCTGTACTTTTCTTTGATTTGTTGAACGGTAAGTTCTTCTGCTAGTTCTGACCAGAATGAAAAAAGAGATGGATTATCATAAAAAGCATCATCTTGTTCTTGCGAAAAAACAGGAATTGAAGAAATGTTCTCTTCAGCCTCAGAAAAAAGCTTCGATACTGGTGTCTCTGTAAGATTAACAATAGCTATCAACCTTTGTATGGAAAGCGGTTGTAAGTTGTTTAGCAACCTTTTGACACTGACTTCTGATACTTCGAGTTCCGTAGCGAGTGTGCGATACGAAATATTGCACCTCTTAAGCTCTCTTTTGAGTAATTTACACACCTCTAATGATAGTTGTTCATCCATTTCGTCTGAATTATTCCTATATAGATACTGAAAGTATCTTAATACTATCCTTTTTATCTTTAGATTGCACAGATGTATCAAAATAGGATGATGCAACTTGAGTAAGAGAGGGGACACACTGATGAAACGAAGCGAGTTGGTTATACGATTTGGCATACAACAAGGCCTGCACTGGATGATAGTTGGGTTACTTATCCCAGTAATAACACTTATTTTTCAATCTAGAGGGCTAAACCTAACGGAAATTGGTTTTGTAATGGCGGTGTGGATCGGAAGTACTGCGATATTAGAAATACCTCTAGGTGGTGTCGCCGACACCTTTGGGCGCAAAAATACATACTTGTTTTCTCTAGCACTTAATTTGTTGGGTTGCCTTGCTCTTTTCTATGCAAGTAGTTTAGGGGATATCTTGGTTAGCGCTATATTTCTGGGAGCTTCAAGGGCTGTTTATTCTGACAGTCTAGACGCTTGGTTCTACGATTCTTTTGTTAACTCTATGGGGGAATATTCGTACCACGCAGCAATCGCGAAAATAAATGTATTGGTTACTGTTGGGCTGGCTACAGGGTCTTTAATAGGTGGGGTTCTACCTAACAGTATTGTTAGCTCATACATTGAAACATTTAGCGTATATGACATCAATATTTTCGTAGCTAGCCTATCTAGTATTGCCTTGTTTTTTCTGACATGGGTGCTGCTTCCTGAGCAGAAAAATATCAAAGAAAATACCCAAAATACCCAAAATACCATAGCCATCGCGATGCAAACTAGTATTACGGCGCTTACAGTTTCTTTAAATCAATGGACTTTAAGATTGCTTCTTCAGGCAACATTCGTTTTTGGAGCAGTGATGAGCGCTGTTGAAAGCTTCTGGCAACCTTATCTAGCAGATTTGATAGGAGCGGCACCTGATGACTTGACTCTTTTTGGCATCATATCAGCACTGTATTTCTTGATGTCGGCTTTATCATCAGTACTCTCTATTCCCTTATTAAAAATATTTTTCGGTTCACATAAGGCCTTAATATTTACAACTAGATCACTTGCTGGGTTTTCACTTCTCTTGCTTGCGAACGCTACCAATACCACAAGCTTTTCTTCATTATACTTGACGTTTTTCTTTCTCTTCACAATGGGAAATAACTCCGAGCAAGTATTACTTAATGAGAACACTCAAGAAGAGATTCGCGCAACCACTTTATCCATAAGTTCTTTCGCTGTTACATGCGGTGGGATGTTTGCTTCTTTGACTATGGGGGTCATTTCCGAGCACTTCGGGATATCGATTAGTTGGATATTGTGTGGTTCGATACTCTTAATTTCCTCGCTGTATTTCCTTGTTATCCGTGAAGTAAGCAGAGCAGAATCTACGTAAAATGTTTTCGAACTGGGCAAGTCATAATCTTTCTGAAAATCAATTTTTTACGTGTAGTGCGCAAATATCGGACTGTGTTTTTATGCGCTAATCCTGCATAGAATAAACTAAAGAAATAATCTGTGAGCGGCAGGTTTTGTCCATTTTCTTGCATTTCAGGCACGCTGATCAGCGGTGCCTGATTGCGTTTTGATATAGCCTGGAGGTAAGTCAGTCGCCTGACAGCCATCAATCACATGTTTTCGTTGAACGACATCACGAGTCGCGATATAGGCACGATCGAACAGCTCTACGCTCAGTGTCCTCGTCTTCCCAATGCGAGTTAACTCAACATTAGCGACGTCCAAACCAGCTAGCTTGGCTAATGTCATGCAGAAGAACTCATTAACAGCAATACACGGTGCTTTACCGCTTTCAAACTTCAGAATACAGTTGGAACTTAATTTTCCCTCCCCAAACCCCCATTCATCGCCGCGCTTAAGTACGTTTAACTTGTTTTGCACACCAGCAACCGAAAGGCGAACCTTACCGTCCCAATAAACCAATGGCGCAAAGTTACGCTCTAGTCGGTCTACCTACTCCTCATTAGGTACAGGTCTAAAGCGGATTTCTTGAGGCTCCGAATCTGGCACTCGAAAAGATAATGCGCCAGATGTTTCTGCACCAAGCTTACGAATCAGTCCGAACGTGTGCCAATAAACACGTCTAACTGTTGTAACTTACTCATACCAACCGTCCTCACTGCTTATCACGCTGTTTTCAGCTTGGGAGGCTATTTGGCTATGTGGACGAGCAAATAGGTTTAGGTCGATAAGGCGTAACGACAGCCCTAAGATGTCCATGAGGACAAGTACATTGGCAAAGGTGACACTGGTATCGCCTTTTTCTATCTTCATGACTGTTCTGCGAGATAAGTTGGCTTTTGAAGCGAGATCATCAATACGCCAGCCTCTATCGGTGCGCTTTGAGCGAATGGCGCTCCCCAGCGTTTCCATACTAAACTCGGTATTCAAATCAGGCATAGGTTGTGCCTTTACCCTCTTACCTTTTTTCATAAGTGCCTTTTAGTGTACTTTTGTCACTTTTAAGTTCGCCTCACCACATAAGTTCACTATAAATCACTTTTGTGATGAATGTATAAGAAATCACCTATAAGTGCAGTTTAAGTTACTTATGATTGGTTTGCGGGTTTAATCTCTCTTTGTTCTCTATGGGAGAGATTTATCCGCCAGAAGGACACATTTGGCAACAGCGTAGTATTGGGAGCAGACAGAGAAGAGTGCGTGATCGGGGCTTACCTGACCCATTACCTGACCAAAAATCGTCAGGTACAAAAAAGGTTAGTAAACACTACGCTTACTAACCTTCTAGAATCTGGTGGCCCCTCCCAGACTTGAACTGGGGACCAATCGATTATGAGACGCTTTTTGGGTGTTTTTGCATGAACCGCAGTGAACAAGAAAGAACAGTTTAACCCAATATTATCATGCACTTATGTAGTTTTCTTTGTTTTTCCTTGTTCATCAAAATTCATGGAAGTATGATTGATTTGCTACATATATGCTACACAGAATCGATGGGTAGACACCAAGGACGCAAAGCATCATGCCTCTTAAAAAGAAGATCACCGCGAGCAGTATCAAGCAGTTTTCGGTTGAGGATAAACGCATCAACGATACCGAGATTCATGGCTTTCATGCTCGTATCTCAGCAACGGGGCGCATTGTTTACTACCTCTACTACCGACATGATGGCAAACAGGTTAACTACAAGCTCGGAACGGCGTACGACCTAACCCCAGCTCAAGCGCGTGACCTTGCTAAACAAAAAGCAGGTGACGTTGCCAAAGGGAACAACGTGCATGATGAAAGGAAGCAAGCACGCCAAGAAAGCCAACGCCGCAAACACCTCAAACTACCCGTTTACCTAGACGAGCGATACCTCCCCTACTTGCAAACCCGTAATCCGAAAACAGCCCAGCGTATTGTTAACCACATTAAAAGCCGCTTTGCGTTTTTGATGGATAAAGAGCTCGACCAAATTACCGCATGGGAAGTTGAGAAGTGGCGAAGTGAGCAACGGAAAAAGGGTAAAGCCGCGTCGACAATTAATCACAGTGTGAACTCACTTAAAGGCGCATTATCTCGCGCCGTTGAATGGGGATTAATCGAATCACACGAACTGACCAAAGTGAAAGCCATCAAGGCCGACAATACCCGCCTAC
The DNA here is from genome assembly GCF_900141775.1 of Salinivibrio sp. ES.052. Taxonomy (GTDB): domain Bacteria; phylum Pseudomonadota; class Gammaproteobacteria; order Enterobacterales; family Vibrionaceae; genus Salinivibrio. The sequence continues at coordinate 2,026,809 of NZ_FSRI01000001.1, forward strand.
GCTATCTCACCGACATGGAAGAGAAACGATTACGGCATGCTATCAAGCATCGAGACCAAGATATTCGCCTAGCTCGCCGTTCGGCCAATGAGCATCGGGCTATACGTAATTATTCGTTGTATCCGTGCTTAGATGATGTCACGTTCGTGGATTATGTAGAGCCTCTCATCCTGTTAGCTATCAATACGGGGCTACGCCGAGGCGAACTACTCAGCCTTGAATGGCGTGATATCTACTTTTCTGAACGCTATCTACAAGTGCGCGGCGGGAATGCAAAATCAAAAGAAGGCCGCATAGTACCACTCAACAATGAGGCCTATAACACACTGGCAAGCTGGCGCGAGCAAAACCCAGAGGCCATCTACCTCTTTGAGGGCAAAAACGGCCAACCGCTCACCGACGTTAAAAAGCCGTGGGGAACCGTGTTAGGGCTTGCAAATATTGAAGGTTTTAACTTCCACGACCTACGACACCATTTTGCCAGTAAGCTGGTGATGGCAGGCGTCGACCTCAATACCGTTCGGGAGCTACTAGGCCACGCCGACCTAAAAATGACGTTAAGATATGCCCACCTAGCACCAGAGCATAAGGCAGCGGCTGTTAGCCTTATTGGGGGCTAATAGATGTTAATTGGAATAACAGATAAAGAGTATTAGATGCAAAACCGTCGCTTTTACCGCCTAGATGAAATCCACGATATCACCCCTATCACCAAAGGCGACCTATTGGCCGCTGTCGAGCAAGGGGAGCTTTCCCTGTGCGCTTGGGTAGATGAAAAATCGATGGGGGCGATGCTTGCCGCCAACGAGGGCCATAGGCCTGCACTGGCAAACCTGTTCGCCTACAAGGGCGTAATAGGCCTAACACAAGACCAGTCAATAGCCTGTATTCATTCAAAAACCGCCCCAATTCGTCACGCCCAAATACTGGAACCTGACCACGTAAGCCACTGGCGGGAGGTCAAAAACGATTTCCCAGACGCCGAGAGCGGCATATTTAGTCGGGTATCCTCCCTGCCCCAGAGGCCTATGGCCCCCTTTATGGCCTATGGGGCCATAGGCACCAAGGCGACCTATGGGCAAGAAGCGAGGCAACTAGCCCAAGCAGGCCCAGAGGAATGGAGTCGTCAGGGATTTTCAGGCCTATGGGACGCCCTAGCCAAAACAGGTAGGGCGTTAGAGGCCAAGCCATTGGCGATAGATGCTGACCAATTACGGTTTGATTTGCAGGCCGTCAATGCCGCCTTTGACCTACGCCCTGAGGGCGAAACAGGCCGAAGTATTTCTATCCCTGATATCAGCAAAATTGAAACCCACCCCATTAAAGTCATGATCCGTAAAATATTAGCTGTGGATCGCGACGCTGAAGCCCGCAAAGTTTTGTATGCCATCAGGCGAGACCATGAAAATAACGCTCACCAGATTGACGAGGATGGCCTCATTGTGGAGATAGGCCATGACAGTGTCGAGTGGTTTGGCATAGATGGCACACATCGGATCAATTACAAGACCTTCTCCAACTACGTCTCAGCGGTACGTAAAACGCTTTAGCTAAAAACTCTCCCAACCAGAGTCCCAACCAGCGTCCCAAGCTAGTTGGGACGGTTACGGTATCTCCCAACGAACACACGGAGATATCGTTATGCACACTGAACACACCCAAAAACGCGCATACACAGAACAAGAAACCGCTGCTTATATCGGTATGAGCCGTTCTTTCCTGCGTCAATCACGCATGGAAGGCCACCGACTCAACCGCACCGAAGCGCCACCATTTATCAAAATTGGCCGAGCGGTACGTTACCTAAAAGAAGATTTGGATAACTGGTTAGATCAGCACCGCAAACAGGCACACCTCAGCTATGGAGAGCGTGAGCATGCCTAAGCTGAATAAACATCAACAAGCGGTTATCCGTGCGATGCAAGCGGGGCATTGGTTTGAGCTATGTGCCGATTATCGCGTCAATCAGGCCGGATACATTGGCGCAACAGGGTTTGATATGAAATTAAACCCACGCACTGTCTTTAAGCTTTATCGAGAAAAGCTCATCACGTACCGAACCACCTACCCCTACGGTATCAAGTGGTATGTTTTTGAGCTCACACCAGCAGGGAGGGCATTGGATGTTAGCCATTCCTGAAACTGACTTTGCTCAAATTGACTGGGATGATAAGGCGTTCGTCAAAGAGCGCCTTTGTCGCTTGCCGGATAAAGCGCAAAAAATCCTGTTCAAGCACTATCTCGCCATTTCCAACAAGCAAGCGCGAAACACCTACCTACGCGAGCTCACCGACAGCCTGATGAGCAAGCTCACCGTGTCGCCCGAAAAGCTAAATCTCAATATCTCAGAAGATGCCTTGCGAGAAGAGGCGGAAAACCTTGTTGATTCTGCACTGGCGATTAGGCGTGAATTAATGGGGGACGAACAGCAAACAATCACAACCCTTCACGCCCTATGTGCCAGCTTTGGCGTGCTGCCTCCCGATGAGGAAAAATACACCCTAGAGGGTCGGCTGCGTCGTATGTCCGATAAATCATGGTGGCTGCGCAAACTTCGAAAAGCCCAGCGTAAGAACATTGAAACCGTGATGCGACACCTCAATGAAGTAAACCGTCGCAAGTCTATCTACTGCTCCGAAGAAACCCTAAGCGCCCGCGCTTCTCAAAAGTTTCATCAAGAGCAATACCTTGCGAACACGACTGTTACCAATCAACTAGGGCAAAGTTTTAGCCTGCTGGAATTATCGAAAAAGGGCGTTGCTGATCCGAAAATTCGCAAAACTGAGCTCATGGTGAGGGCGCGAGGTTTTGAAGACCTAGCCAATGAGCTCGGCCATGTGGCGACCTTTCTCACTATTACTTGCCCGTCTAAATACCACCGCAGCTATGCGACAACGGGCGATGAAAATCCAAAATGGGGAGGCTATACGCCTGCTGAGGCTCAGGATTATCTCAATGATATTTGGAAGCTTATGCGTGCCAAACTACAGCGCGAGGATGTGCGATTCTATGGCTTTCGGGTTGTGGAGCCACAGCACGACGGTACACCCCATTGGCATTTATTGTTGTTCGTCGAACCTGCGCATTACGACACCCTCATCACTACCATGAGAGATTACGCTTTACGGGAAGATGGCGACGAAACAGGCGCCGAGCAGCACCGCTTTACGGAAGTGAAGATTGACCCAAACAAGGGCTCAGCGACGGGGTATATCGCGAAATACATTTCAAAGAACATCGACGGTGATCATCTTGATGCAGGTATCTACGGTGAAGACCCGAAATGTGCAGCGGCGCGCGTCGATGCATGGGCGGCATGCTGGAGCATTCGCCAGTTTCAACAACTGGGAGGATGTTCGGTGACGGTTTGGCGTGAATTACGCCGTTTAAAGGCAATGATGGCAGAAAGTCAGCTAGTGCAGGATATTCACGACGCAGCCGACAAAGGCAACTGGAAAAGCTTTACAGATTTAATGGGTGGCGTATTCTGCAAGCGCACAGAGCAGGCTATAGCCCCTCATTATGAGCTGGCTTTTGATAGTGATACAGGCGTGGTGAAAACGTCCATGTATAGCGAAGACGAGCTTCTAAAGGTGCTTAAAGGCATCTCAGCAGGCGGAAAGGCCATCATCACCCGCACGAACGAATGGCATCTGTCTTGAAGACAGATGCGCTTTTACTTGGAGTTCTGTGAATAACTGTATTTTTGGAAATTTGATATGTTTAGCATCAAGCTAGCGATAGAAGGTTACGCGATAAAACATCGATAAATACATATGAAAGGACTTTGTGTCGCAAATCATTCACGCCGAGACCAAACCACTAGCACTTCAAAATAGTGATGGATGGTGGCTAACAAGCACACTAGTAAGCTTTTTCTCCAATGTTCTATTATCCATTGATACCAATGGGCGGGAATAGAATATATACGGCTCGTACATGCGATGAGCCTCGCTCAATTATGAAGAGACACTCCAACGCCTTGTAAAGGGACAATGTAATACAGAAACCGCTTCAAATCTCTTCAATCACTTAAACCAAAGCATAGTGAAAACACTATGCTTTGCGAACACTTTCGAATACTTTGTTAAATTTACTTTTCCGTTTTTTGACAGACTAAATTCATAATTTCCATTTGTGCAGAGTTTGAACGAATAACAGATAAGACATTACCACGGTATTTAAATTTTAGCTCGATTGAGTCTCCATCACTATAGTTACGAGTTACATGCCACCGTTCTGTTTGTGCAACCATATATTGGTTGTTTTTAGGTAATCCGTTAATTTCATACACATTAAATGAAATAATATCATTTGAAGGATATAACGCTATCTCACTTTCTGACACAACTAGTAAAGCACTTTTGTCTAGGTTACTTTCACCTATATAAGTGCATTTCCAAATACCAATAGCCTCACTGCGAAATATTTCTTCGCCTCTCTTTTGCATTTCCTCAATTTTTTTTGAAAATGAGTCTTCACCACTAGAAAATACCATTGAAGAAAATAATGTAAAAAGGACTACTATAATCTTGTACATCTGCTGAATTACCTATAAATTTAACGTTCACTTAAGAAGCAGCCGACGCTACTACCCATCTTAAGCATAGCGCGTAAACCACTTAAATCAACGCACAATAAAATACCGTGCGCTGTAATTCCCTCTTGAAAAATTCATTAGATTTTTGAAGATCCATGATTACTAGGAAAGAGAATAGATAAATCGGACAAAAAGTTTCGCATTTTCACTTTCTAAATCGGCAAACTCATGACTCAACGTCTGTAGCACTCCAAAATCTTTAACTGTTAGCCCTTGTAGCTGTTCTCGCCTAACATCCTCGTTCATGCTTGGGCTTGAATTTTGAAATAGGAGTAATGTTTTCATAGCTATTTTCTTTGCTGACCGTAATCCAATCACTTCGAAGCCTTCAATTGCGTGAAAAATATTGTCACCATCACAGCTGTCAAAGTATTGATAAAAACCACCATTCAAAACCTGACCTTCAAGCGCTAATGTATAGAAAAGATGCCTTTCACTTTCTGATAAGCAACTAAACTCCGTATCTCTCATTGTTTTTGAGAACAGAAACTCATAAACACAGTATATAAGGTCGCTATCGCTCAAGTCTCCTTGCTTGTGTTTTTCAATTAACTCTTTCATTGCTGCAAACCTCAAATTAAGCATAAAGAATAACATGCCCCGCTCGAAGAACAGAAATTAGGTATGGGTTTGAAATTGGAGGCACCCCGCGGATTCAAACGGGCAATTTACAAATACGTTTCGTTCAAAACTTTCCATATTTGATCACCAAACCTTATCCTTTAGGCGGGTGTGGATCTTTGCCATAACTATTCTTTTCTCTAATTTTCCCATCTTTACCATGGATATAGAGTTCAGTTTTTTGATTCTTCGCTACACCTTTCGCCCATTGAATGGCTTCTTCCTGTGTATTGAAGTGTTTAGATGCTCTGTCAGAACCACTTTTTTTAACGTCCCATCCACCTTGTGAGTTACTGACTACATGTTGTGTTTCTTTACTCATAGTTTTCTCCTAAAAACATAACGCCTGCAGCATGCGCGCCCATGAAATGGAGCCGAAGGCGCAATGTAATGGGTGTCGCCGTGCCTGCACTGGTTAAGCATTATTTTCGGCAAGCCCCCTGAGTCGGCGTTCTAAACCGCTTTTGAGCTCCCTGTAGCTCTCGAAAAATATAATCGGATAGTCCTTCAGGTCGAACTCAAGCTTTGTTCCTGATCTCGCTATGTAAATCGGTAGCTTTCCAATCCCTTGGGCATATCCTGCCTCGTAAAATACGTTAGGTCGTGACTCAGTCAAATCCACAATAACGTATTCAGCTTTTTGTATGGACTCCAATATCCGATCTGTTATTCGCTCATTTGCCTGTGCTTCATCCACTCGCTCAGCATTCAGACCACAACGCTGGCATGCCTCTTTTACAGCATCGAGTACGTCGTCGAACGGATTCTCAGGCCCGATAGGCATTGCTACAAAAACATAGCCTTGTTGAATCTGAAATTTGACTTCGGGCTCATTGCGCGCGGTTTTCTCCTCAGGAGGATGTGTTTTCCATTCCTCTAGCACTCCAATGGTCTGATTTATCATGTCGCGAACGTATGGGTTTAGACTACGCAAGTAGACACGTTCAAAAATCATGTCAAAGGGATTAACGTTTTGCATGACCATTCCACCAACTGCCGGTGGGGGAGAAACTGTAATGGTATGCAGACAACCAGCTTCCAATACTTCCCTTTGCACGCTTGGTCTTGCACGACTAATCCGTGACCGTATTTCTTCTGGATGCTCTTCTTCCCAGGCATCCAGCAGTCCGAGAAAATCGGTAAGTTTTTCAATTCTTTGGTCTATATTTTCCATTGGAACACCTGGTATTGCTTAACGCTGAGCACAGTTGCAGAAATACATGGCGCTACATTTTGGGTACCAAAATTCGTGACATGTACTTTTGTCAATTGATGCGATTTGTTATGCCCGCCGTTCAGAGAGCACTTCTTTGAGTGCAAACATACCATTTAGTGCTGCTGGAAAACCGGCATAGACTGACATTTGTATAATTACTTCTTTCAGCTCTGTCTCTGAACAACCAACATTAAGAGCTGCATGTAAATGAACTTTTAATTGCGGTATGCAATTACCCATTGCAGTTAAGGCTGAAACAGTAGCTAATTCTCTTGATTTCAAATCTAACCCTGAACGAGAATAAATATCTCCAAATGGGTATTCGATTGTGTATTTACCCAAATCAGGACAAATATCTTCTAGGCTATCGATAACTTTTTGCCCAGCTTCACCGTCAATTTCTGATAATAGCGCTAAACCTTTGTCGAAACGTGAATTTTCCATTTTGTGTGCTCCTGTTTTATGAATACCAGCACACTTTACTAGTTAGAGTTAACTCTAAGTCAACTCATTTCTCCACTTTTATATAAATTAATTTTTTCATCCAATGCTTTCAGGTGCTCATTTTGCTGCATGATATGCTTTACTAGATTTTCTTGATGATTTTCTAGCAGCGCTTGCCGCTCTTTTACTGTTTGAGCTCCTAACTCCCTTAAAGAGGCATATGTCTGAATCTCTTCAAGAGGCATGCCCGTGTCTTTAAGTCGTTTAATAAAACTTACCCAATCAATATCTCTATTTGAATAAACCCGATGACCACTAGTATTTCTTTGGACATGTTTGAGTAAACCAATTTTTTCGTAATAACGAAGGGTATAAGCCGATAATTCGACTTTATCCGAAAATTCTCTCATGTTCATGATATCTACCTAGGGCATAACGCCGCATTAAGTGGTGAGCAACGCCTGCCACCCGACCTAAGCCATTGTGCCGTAAATACTAAAGTCGAATCAAACCGAAAATGCCAAGCGTTGGGAATCCGTCTTAAATGCTTTATTATACAAACACTGTTAGCAAGCACAGACCAAAAACCAAGAGAACAAACCCAATAAACATTAACGCTATACGATAGCTATAGTGCTTGTTCAAACGTTCGCTTTCTAGGCGCTGTCCGTCTGGAGTTTCCCAAGCAAAACCATTTGGTTGTCGTACAGGAAAATCACCGAAGTACTCCTGAGACAAATACTCGATGTCATTCTTAACTTGGGATAGTCTATTCAATGAGTAAACAGAAAGACCAAGAATGTATGAGTAAACAAGCAAAATTGATTTTAACAAGGTAAATTGTTCTGAATTGACTGAATAGCCAACAAGCACAACGAACGAAACCGAGAAAGCTATAAGCTTCAACCGTGACGGACTGAGTAATTGCATGACCGCTTTAAAGTTTTCTACCGCTTTTCTAGGATGTTCTTGCTTACTCATATTTTGTTGCTGCCTCCGTTTGTATAACGCTTTGCGCAGCGGCCGATTTGTGGAGCGCAGCGGAACAAAACGGTCCGACTGACGCTGCTGGTTATGCTTTCATTGAGCAGGGGAACAGATGCCTGAGCACCGCTTTGAGAAAAGCACTGGTGTTATTGTTCTCTACCCTCTCGGGGCTTTCAGTCTCGACACGCAGACCTTGCGTCACGTTCAACTGACTCTCCTCACATCGCCTATCAATGTATTCGGCGACGGGGAACAAATATTGGTCCAATGTTCCTGGGCTTGCGGTGTCTACCTCATTTGCAGATAGCTGAACGAATAGAGCTCCTTGATCGTCCGTCCACAGGTGGTAACGAATTGAACCATCACCTTTAATCTTTGGCGCCTCGCCTTCGAACCGTTCTACTTTATTCATACTTCTTCACCGTCAATTTGTGGCATAACATTGTATTAGTGCGCACGCACGATTTCCCAAAACCGTTATACGCAATCTTTTCTACCTAACCGATTGTTCCTATAAGGATTTTCCATCTTTAATGAATACTGCTCTTCCGCGAAAGTGTGCATGCCGCCTATCTCTATTCTGGTACTCACACTATCTCCAAGCGTAAGTATGTAAATGCCTGACTAATAGGTTCTTTTTGTCATCCGTTCTGCGATAGTGTGAATCTGTCACGGATAAACGCGCACGCTTTCGGCTGCATCTAGCCGATAAGCTGATTAAGCATCCAGTGTTTAGCCATGCTACCGCCGATCAGTTGTCGGCACCTAACACGCCATCGAGTTGGCAGATTTGGGACTAGTGTATCAAGGGCTGTTTTGGTTTTCGTGCGCTATTGTCCAAAGTGTTAGATAAGCCATATTTTGTGAGATGGATTAAAAAGGCGGACTGTTCGAAAGCTGTGCTTAAGCAAGCTATCACTAATATCGAACCTGAGAATGGGTATGGCAGGTGGGGAGTGCGAATCAAAAGGACGTTTAAGAACGATTAATTTGCTACATATATGCTACACAGCAAAATAAAAAGCAAAAGGCCTGAGTGGTTACTAACCTCTCAGGCCTTGCTATGACTGGTGGCCCCTCCCAGACTTGAACTGGGGACCAATCGATTATGAGTCGACTGCTCTAACCACTGAGCTAA